>NZ_JBBPAJ010000001.1:0-3894462 GCF_038069745.1 Lysinibacillus sp. FSL M8-0134
AAAAAGAAACCGCTGAGAAATCAGTGGTTTTTTTATATTGAGCTTGAGGTTGCCGATTTCCTATTGTTGATTTGACAAGGATATTTTTCAAGTAAGGGTCAAATAACTGTTACATAAAAAACCTGGTGAAATTGCTTTTTAAACCCATAAAATGCTAAAGTTTAATGGAGTGATTAAAATTCACAAAGGGGTGCAGTGTAATGGCAACAGGGCAATATAGAAAGGATATTGAGGTAGAGAAAGAAAAATTAGAGAGTTTTATTCTAAATAAGGAACGTTGGGCTGTTTTAATACCAGGTTACTTACATCACGAATTACTAAATAAAAATGATATGATTTGGGTCTTCCAAGGTGATTTTGGCGTTATTCAAAAAGCTGTTAAAGTGAAACTTACTCAGACAAAATCAGAGGTTCATCAAGTACTTTTTGATTTAGAGGGGTTATCTGATCCGATTAATGGTGACGGTTCCTTTGAAATAAAACAAAATCCAGATGGATCATTTCTATTAATTGGAAGCTTATCAATGAAGGCTAGCGGTTTTCTAGCAGCGATAATGAATCCCATACTAGATAATTTTGTACCTCGACTCGTAGAACAATTAGTGGAAGAAATGGCGTTTACCGTGGCAAAGGAATAGCTTATGATTTTGATTTAAGAAGAGAACCGATTATTGAAGGTAATGACAATAATCGGTTTTTATATGGAATCAGTACATATTTTTGTTGATTAGAGTAAAGGTTCAACTGCAATAACAATGCAGCGACATTGAGGATAATAAGACATTTTGTTGAAATTTCTATAGGTAACAAATAAATATGGAATGCCTTGTCGAGGGATTGCTTTTTTATCGTGGTATAATCCCGTATAATTAAATGAGAATCTTAACGAAAATGGGTGTGTTTGTTTTGGATAAGAAAAAGCCAATTATAGAGGGATTAGAACGTTTTCGAAAACAACAAAATATTTCCTTTCACGTCCCAGGCCATAAGCATGGCGAGCTGTCCCACCTCCCTCAAGCATTTAAGGATGTTATGCGGTATGATGTAACTGAATTAACGGATCTGGATGATTTACATTATCCAGAGGGAATGATATTAGAAGCAGAAAATTTATTAGCAGATACATATGGAGCCAAAAAAAGCTTTTTTCTAGTAGGTGGCTCTACTGTTGGAAATTTAGCAATGATTTATGCCACTTGTCATAAGGGTGATACTATTATTGTTCAGCGAAATGCACATAAATCTATATTTCATGCCATTGAACTTGTTGGAGCAAAGCCTATATTTGTGTCACCAATATGGGATGACCGGACGTTAACGGCAACACATGTAACTTTTCATGATCTCAAAGAAGCAATAGATAATTATTCAGAAGCGAAAGCAGTAGTTTTAACATATCCTACTTATTATGGGGTCACTTCTAATGAAATACAGCAACAAATTGTTTATTGTCACGAGAAGAGAATCCCTGTATTAGTGGATGAAGCACATGGCGCTCATTTTAGTGCGTGTCATCTATTTCAACCATCTGCTTTGTCGTTTGGGGCAGATGTTGTTGTACAATCAGCGCATAAAACACTACCAGCTATGACAATGGCATCCTTTATGCATGTAAAGTCAGAATTGATAGATGCCGATAAAATACATCACTATTTACGTATGTTACAATCTAGCAGCCCATCTTATGTGCTATTGGCTTCATTAGATGATGCTCGCTACTATGTACAGACATATATGGAGAGTGATGGGGCATATATAATAGAAAAAAAGAAACAATGGGTTGAGGCTTTAAGGTCGATTGGTTCATTGGAAGTAATTGAGGTAGATGATCCATTAAAACTATTGTTACGTGTCGATGGTTATAGTGGTTTTCAGCTACAAGAAGCATTAGAGGCACAACATGTCTATGGGGAGCTAGCTGATGCGAATCAGGTCTTACTTATGTTACCTTTGCTGAAGCAAGGACATACCTACCCGTTTGCTGAAATAAGAGTCCGTATAAAAGAAGCAATAACAACGCTATTAGGCACAGCTAAAATAAATAGCAAAACAGTTTCTCAAACTGCCTATCATTTTGTACCAATTACAGAGCCTACCTTTACCTTTAGTGAGATTGCATCATTAGAAAAAGAATGGTTACCATATATGCGTACAATAGGTCGAATATCTACGAATATGATTATTCCGTATCCACCTGGTATACCGTTACTTGTTCCTGGAGAAAAAATAACAGTGGCAAAGCTAAGTCAATTGGAAGAATTACTAGCTGCAGGTGCAACATTCCAAGGAAATCATCGTTTAGCAGAAAAAATGATTCAGGTCATTAAATAGTGGAGGCAAATAACAACATGAATAGCAATTTATTTATTACATTCGAAGGTCCAGAGGGGGCAGGAAAAACAACAGTCATTCAAATGATTGCAAAGCGACTTACTGAAAAGAATATTGATGTTCTAGCAACGAGAGAACCAGGTGGTATCGAGATTGCGGAGAAAATAAGAACGATTATTTTAAATCCTGAACATACGGCAATGGACGAACGGACAGAAGCCTTATTATATGCTGCTGCAAGAAGTCAGCATTACTTTGAAAAGGTACGACCTGCTTTAGATGCTGGGAAGTTAGTCATATGTGATCGTTTTATTGATTCATCTTTAGCTTATCAGGGTTTTGCAAGAGGAATAGGTGTCGATGAAGTTCTATCTATTAATGAATTTGCTATCGGTAAAAAATTACCTGACTTGACCATTTTATTTGATCTTGCTCCAGAGGTAGGCTTAGCTCGTATTTATGCAACGGACAATCGGGAAGTAAATCGTTTAGATGTTGAAAGTTTGCCATTTCATCAGAAGGTACGTGAAGGATATTTACAATTAGTAGAACGATATCCAGAACGTATCCATGTAGTGAATGCAGACCAAGATATTGAAAGTGTTGTTGAAGATGTATGGTTATTATTATTGAAAGCAATGCAGTAAAAGCATGAAGTTGTCTACAACATTGTGATATAATGATACTATCCATTCATTTATCTTCATACGGATATCTATAGTGGATTATAAATGTTTATAAATGCTGATGCTTAGGAATAGTATTAAACCTAACTAGGTTAATTTTATAAAAGGGGTGAGTGCGAATGAAGTTAGTCGTAGCTGTAGTGCAAGATCAGGATAGCAACCGCTTATCAAATGCTTTAACGAAAAATCAGTTTCGCGCAACTAAATTAGCGAGCACAGGAGGATTTTTACGTTCAGGAAATACGACGTTTCTGATAGGAACTGAAGACTCTCTCATACCCAAACTTTTAGATATTATTCGGGATAATTGTCGAGCACGAGAGCAAATGGTTGCACCCGTTTCTCCATTAGGAGGAAATGCTGATTCCTATATACCTTATCCTGTGGAGGTAGAGGTAGGGGGAGCTACTGTGTTTGTTTTACCAATTGAACAATTCCATCATTTTTAAAATTAGCCTCCTATGTTAAACCACCAGAGGTCATTTAATTAAAGTAGGATAAATATGAAACTAAATAGAAAAGCTTCATATTTATCCTCATGCAATCACGCCAAGGAGAAATAGATAAAGATTAGTGGGGGCGAAACCACCTTGAAGATTAATCAAGATATACGTGTCGGGTTAAATACAAATCGCAAAGAGCCACTACAAAATAATAATCAAAATAACCGATTTGGGGATATGGTCGTCAAGCAAGGGAACAAGTTGCAAACAGAACAACTAACACGTTTGTTAGGAGATATATCGAGTGCAGGAGATCGCGTTGCAAGATCACGTAATTTACGAGAACTTGCTAGATTTAAAATGCTTGTGAAACGATTTCTACAAGAGACAGTAGAACATGGTATGGATTTAAAACAATCACATACATGGAATCGTTTTGGTGAAGGAAGACGCCTTAAAATTATTGAAACTATTGATACGCGTCTCGTTGAACTTGCCCAAGATATTTTAGATGAAGAAAAGGAAGCAATTGACCTCCTCGATAAAATCGGTGAGATTAAAGGCTTACTAATTAATTTATATATGTAAAACCCGTGTCTCGATCTTATTAGGCGCGGGCTTTTTTTCAAATTTGATTTTGGCAAATTGTCAATAACATAGGGACTACAGTAACGTTCCTTTACAGCAAGCAAGGATTGGAAACAATCACACTTTTGTTGTATATATAGGAAGGAAATTAAATTTATGGCCAAGAATGTTGAAGAGCTATTCACGCTACAACCAGTCGTAATGAAGCAACTTCAAACGATTTTTGACAAAAATAGATTAGCACATGCATATATTTTTGAAGGCGAAAAAGGGACAGGCAAGGCTGATATTATGCACTTTTTTGTCAAATTAATGCTATGTGAGCAACCTAGTGAAAATGTTCCATGTGAAACATGTCGAAATTGCAGACGTGTTGATTCAGGAAATCACCCAAATATTCATCATATTTATCCAGATGGTCAATTTATAAAAATTGATCAAATGCGAGAACTCATTGGAGAAATGAAAATGATGGGCGTAGAAGAAGGACGTAAAATCTATGTGCTTCATCATGCAGACCGTCTAAATATAGCTTCAGCAAATATGATACTTAAATTTTTAGAAGAGCCGGATGGAGAGGTAACTGCAATTTTATTAACAGAGCAAATGCAGTCAATTCTCCCAACAATCCGTTCTCGTTGCCAACATATTAAATTCCAAAAAATGCCGCGACATGTTTTACTCAAACATTTACAAGAAAATAATGTTTCGCATTCGATGGCTTCAACAGTAAGCATGATGACAAACGAGCTCGAAATGGCCATATTTTTGGCAAATGATGAGCAGTTTGCACTTGCTCGAAAAACAGTGTTAAAATTAGTAGATGCCATTCAACAAAATGTACATGAAGCGATGCTCGTTGTACATGAAGATTGGTTACCGAACTTTAAAGAAAAAGGCGAGATGGAGCAAGCATTGGATTTACTACTATTTGCTTACCGTGATATAGTGTCAATAAAAGCTAATCCCGAAGCAGCTTGTACTTATCCAGACATGTTACCACTATTTAAAGAAGTTGCGTTATATTCCACTTATGACCGATTATCAAGTCAGCTGGAATCTATTTTGCAAGCACGCGCCTCTTTACAACGTAACATGAATAGGACGTTATTGATGGAGCAGTTAATGCTAAATCTGCAGGAGGGATATACATTTGTATAATGTAGTAGGAGTCCGCTTTAAGAAGGCGGGTAAAATATATTATTTTGATCCGGCATCATTTCTACTAGAAAATAATCAATATGTTATTGTAGAGACAGCACGCGGTGTAGAATATGGAAAAGTAGTTGTCCCTCAAAAAGTGGTAGGTGATAATGATGTTGTATTACCACTCAAACAAGTACTTAGACCAGCCGATGATCGTGATCGTATTCAAGTTGAGGAAAATGCAGCAGAATCGAAACGTGCATTTGATCTCGCTAGTACTAAAATTATAGAGCATAATCTAGAAATGAAGCTTGTAGATGTTGAATATACATTTGATCGTAATAAAATTATTTTTTATTTTACAGCTGAAGGACGAGTTGACTTTAGGGATCTTGTAAAAGATTTAGCTTCGGTTTTTAGAACACGTATCGAACTTCGCCAAATCGGTGTGCGTGATGAAGCAAAATTATTAGGTGGCATTGGCCCGTGTGGAAGAATGCTTTGTTGTTCCACATTTTTAGGTGATTTTGAGCCAGTTTCTATTAAAATGGCTAAAGATCAAAACCTATCATTAAATCCTTCGAAAATATCAGGTCTTTGTGGACGTTTAATGTGTTGCTTAAAGTATGAAAATGATGAATATGAAGAAGCAAAAGAGGGCATGCCAGATATTGGTGAGGTAACGATGACACCAGATGGCCGCGGTAAAGTTGTAGGGTTAAATGTGCTAGAAAGACTGATACAAGTATATTTACAAGAGCAGGAACGCACAGTTGAGTATACACTAGAAGAACTACTAGCATGCGAAAAAAATCTTATTTAAGATAGAGAATTTAACGAGGTGGCTTGGGTGAAGGACCGTAATTTCTTAGATACCGTTATGGAGTTCGAACAACAGCTCGAAGCAATGCAGGAGCAATTCGGTGCATTGAAACAATTTGTAGCGTTAATGATGGAAGAGCATAAAGCGCTTGAGACAGAAAATCATCATCTTCGTACACGTCTAGAAGAACTACTTTCTAATACAAACTCCGTACAAGCTGCTGAAGTAAAGAAAGAGAGTCCGTTAGATATAGGTGAAGGTTATGATAATCTTGCTCGCTTATATCAGGAAGGCTTCCATGTTTGTCATGTTCATTTTGGAAGTTCACGTAAAGGTGAAGATTGTCTGTTTTGTCTATCATTTTTAAATAAACAAAATGCGTAATAGAAGGCTGATTCCCACTAAGGTGGTATCAGTCTTTTGTTTTGTAGAGTAGGAGGAATAAGCATGGAAAACTGGCTAAAGGATGATGAACGATTAGATTATTTGTTGGCTGAGAATTTGCGTATTATTCAAAGCCCCTCCGTCTTTTCGTTTTCATTAGATGCAGTATTGCTTTCAAAGTTTGTTAATATTCCCTACCATAAGGGGAATATTGTTGATTTATGTTCAGGGAATGGTGTAATCCCTCTCTTTTTAAGTGCACGTACAAAGGGACAAATAAAGGGAGTAGAAATTCAGCCACGTTTATTTGATATGGCAGAGAGAAGTATCCGTTATAATCAATTAGAACATCAAATTCAAATGATTCTTGGCGATGTAAAAGAAATACCGAAACAATTAGGCATTGAAAAGTATGATGTTGTTACCTGCAATCCACCTTATTTTTTGGCTCATGAGGCAAGTGATAAAAATCTCAGTGAACATCATGCCATTGCAAGACATGAACTATATTTAACATTAGAAGAAGCTATTCAATCAGCCAGTAAGTTATTAAAGCAAGGTGGCAAAGCTGCATTTGTGCATCGTCCAGGTCGATTATTAGATATTGTTACAGCGATGCGAGCAAATCGCTTAGAGCCTAAAAGGATGCAACTCATTTATCCGAAAGAAGGTAAAGAAGCCAATACATTACTAATAGAAGGAATAAAAGATGGGAAGCCAGATTTAAAAATCTTGCCACCTTTGTATGTCTATGATGCCAATAATGAATATACAGAAGAAGTGAGAGAGATCCTTTATGGAAAAGAGCAATAATCACTACTTTTACGTACTAGAGTGTGCGGATCAAACACTTTATGCTGGGTATACAAATAATATAGAAAAACGTGTTGCTATACATAACGCTGGTAAAGGGGCAAAATATACAAGAGCTAGAGGTCCAGTGAAATGTATTTATAATGAAATGTTTGAGACAAAGCAAGAAGCTATGCGTGCTGAATATGCATTTAAGCAATTAACAAGAACACAGAAAATAAATTATATAAGGAGGGGTGAATCGTGAAATCTCAAAAAAGTACAATACACGATTTGACAGGCTGTTTATATCTGGTAGGAACACCTATTGGGAATTTAGAGGATATGAGTGTACGTGCATTGCGCATTTTAAAAGAGGCCGATATTATAGCAGCAGAAGATACAAGAAATACAAAGAAGCTATGTAATTACTTCGATATTGAAACCCCATTAATCAGCTACCATGAACATAATTTAGCAGTAGGTGGAGAAAAATTATTAACTTTACTACATGAAGGGAAAACAATTGCCTTAGTAAGTGATGCAGGCTTACCTTGTATTTCTGATCCGGGAGCGGATATAGTCGAAAAAGCAATTGCTGAAAACTTTCCTGTTGTGCCTGTACCAGGTCCGAATGCAGCGATATCAGCATTAATTGCTTCTGGATTGACGCCACAGCCATTTTTCTTTTATGGCTTTTTGAATCGTGGAAAAAAAGAACGTCGGCAGCAATTAGAGCAACTAAAAAAACGTCAAGAAACTATTTTATTATATGAGGCACCACATCGCTTAAAGGATACATTAAAAGATATGGAGGCTATACTCGGTAACCGTCGCATTGTCTTAGCCCGAGAGCTAACTAAGAAATTTGAAGAATTTTTACGTGGTACATTGGTTGAAGCTGTAGAATGGTCACAGACAGAGGAAATACGAGGAGAGTTTTGTATAGTCCTTGAAGGTAATAGCTCTGTCGAAGAGGAAAATGAAGAAGAAGCCTATTGGCAAACGATGTCGGTTGTGGAACATGTAGATTACATTATTAATCAATCGAATGTTACATCAAAAGAGGCAATTAAGGAAGTAGCCAAGCTAAGACAAGTCGCGAAGAGAGATATTTATAATGAATATCATAGTTAATAATAGTAAAGGGTTACCTTATTAGGTAGCTCTTTATTTTAATTTGAAGCTTCTTGCTACAAAGCGTCGACATAACTAATTTTAAATTGATAAGAATTGTAAATAATAGTAACCTTGAGTAGAAAGGTCTGACATGGACATTATAAGGGGTATAGAAATTGGGTATATTAATTTGTATACAAATAGAAACACCTAAATCACTGAGTTGATTTAGGTGAGTAAGAAGTTATTTTTTTAAGTTAGCTTGGATTTCTTTTACTAACATTTCAGCGCCTTCTGGACTTAAAATTAATTTGCCTCCAACTAGACGGAAGTTATCATCTGAAACTTCACCAGTAACGGCACATGTCATATTAGGCATATATTTTTTTAAGATGATTTTATCATCATCGACATAGATTTCTAAAGCGTCCTTTTCAGCAATACCTAGCGTACGACGTAACTCGATAGGAATTACTACACGACCTAACTCATCGACTTTACGAACAATCCCTGTTGATTTCATAATAGATTTCCTCCTAATTTATAAAAGTTATATTTGTATTTCGTCAAATTTCGACATTATTTCCTTGTCTGATAGTTATCATACCAAGTAATGCCATAAACGTCAATTAATTAATACACTAATATTATGGTTTTAGAAAAATTTTTTTGAGAAGAATGCAGATATTTTAATTATTTTAAAAGGTTTTTAATAAATATTTTTTATAATAGTAAAAAAGGTTCTTATTTAAGTCATTTAATGGATTGAATATATTATTCGACAATTTTCGCATGTAATAAACTTTCATTGAAACGAATTTCGTACTTCGTTAGAATAGAGAGTATATTGTAGAACAATGGAGGCAGTTCTTGTGAGTGAACAACAAAAAACATTCTATATAACAACACCCATTTACTATCCAAGTGGGAAATTTCATATTGGTACGGCATATACAACAGTTGCATCTGATACTATTGCACGCTATAAACGTTTACGTGGCTATGATGTTCGTTTTTTAACAGGTATGGACGAGCATGGACAAAAAATACAGGAAAAAGCAGCAGAGGCAGGTAAGCACCCTCAAGATTATGTAAATGAAATCGCAGATGCTGCTAAAAAGCTATGGGCTTTAATGGATATTTCTTACGATGACTTTATTCAAACAACGCAAGAACGACATACTAAAGCTGTCGAAAAGATCTTCCAGAAGTTTTTAGATAATGGAGATATTTATAAAGGCGAATATGAGGGCTGGTATTGTACACCGTGTGAATCATTCTTTACAGAGACTCAATTAGTTGATGGAAATTGTCCAGACTGTGGTCGACCAGTGCACAAAGTAAAAGAAGAATCGTATTTCTTTAATATGAAGAAATATGCCGATCGTTTATTAGCTTATTATGAAGAAAATCTAGAATTCATTGAGCCCGAATCACGGAAAAATGAAATGATTAACAACTTTATTAAACCAGGACTTGAAGATTTATCTGTATCAAGAACTTCCTTCGATTGGGGAATTAAAGTACCTGGGGATCCAAAGCATGTCATTTATGTGTGGGTGGATGCATTAACGAATTATATTACATCTCTAGGATATCTTTCAGATGATGAGACATTGTTCAACAAATATTGGCCAGCAGATGTACATGTAGTAGGAAAAGATATTGTTCGCTTCCATACTATTTATTGGCCCATTTTCTTAATGGCATTAGATTTGCCATTACCAAAAAAGGTATTTGCCCATGGTTTTATTATGATGAAAGACGGTAAAATGTCTAAATCAAAAGGAAATGTCATTTATCCAGAAATGCTAATCGAGCGTTATGGCCTAGATGCGACACGTTATTTCCTTTTACGTGAATTGCCATTTGGCTCTGACGGGGTATTTTCTCCAGAATCATTTATCGAACGTACAAACTTTGATTTAGCAAATGATTTAGGTAATTTATTAAATCGAACTATTTCCATGATTAATAAATATTTTGATGGCATTATTCCTACAGAAAATCTTCAACAAACAGAATTTGATGCAGGTTTAAAAGAACAAGCTGAGTCAGTTCGTATTAAATATGAAGAAAGTATGGAAAAAATGCAATTTAGTGTCGTACTTGCTGATCTATGGACACTAGTTTCACGTACTAATAAATATATAGATGAAACCCAGCCTTGGGTGTTAGCAAAAGAAGAAGCGGATAAGCCAAAACTAGGTGCTGTTATGCGAAATTTGGCAGAAAGCTTACACCAAATAGCTGTCATGTTACAACCATTTATGACAACAACACCAAAACGTATGATCGATCAGTTAGGTTTAGATGACAAATTCTTAGCATGGGATACAATTGAAACATTCGGCAATACTATTCCAGCAAACATTAAAGTGGTAGAAAAAGGGATACCTATTTTCCCACGCTTGGAAAATGAAGTTGAAATTGCTTATATTCGTGAGGAAATGCGTGGTTCTGTGAAAACACCACAAGAAGAAGAAACTAATAAGGTTGCCAAGTCTAACGAACATCCAGATATTCCTGAAATTACTATTGATGATTTTATGAAAATTGATTTGCGAGTGGCAACTGTAACTGCATGTGAAACCGTCCCAAAAGCTGATAAATTATTAAAGCTTCAAGTTGATCTAGGATACGAGCAACGCCAAGTTGTTTCAGGTATTGCGAAATTCTATAATCCCGATGAATTAATTGGTCAAAAGGTGATTGTCGTTGCGAATTTAAAACCAGTTAAATTACGTGGAGAGTTGTCACAAGGTATGATTTTAGCTGGTGAAAAAGATGGAATTTTAAAATTAGCATCAGTTGATCCGAAACTTGAAAATGGTGCAAAGGTAAAGTAAAAAAACTATGAAAGGCCTGCTGAATAGAAAATATTCGGCAGGCTTTTCAAATCTGGTTGTAAAAAGGACTATTTATTATTCTGAAATAGTTTGTGCGTTGTGAAATAAAGGGATTTTTAGGTATTTTGTATTATAAGTAGAGTTGTCGATTAAGTGTAATGTCACATTACCAAATAGTTTGTAACAAATTTGTAATGCTTACGAAAAATATGAAATAATAAATTTTAATAAAATCGATGTTAGGAGAATGAAGATGTTTATAGATAGCCATGTACATTTAAACGCAGATCAGTATGATGAAGACCTTCAGGCGGTAATAGATAGAGCCCTTGAAGCTAAAGTAGAGAAAATGGTTGTAATTGGTTTTGACCGTAAAACCATTGAAAGAACTATGCAATTGATAGAGCAATATGATTTTGTTTACGGTGTTATTGGCTGGCATCCAGTAGATGCCATTGATTGTACGCAAGAAGATTTGGAATGGATTGAAAAGTTAGCATCACATCCAAAAATAGTTGGCATTGGTGAAACTGGGTTGGACTACTATTGGGATAAATCCCCAAAAGACGTTCAACAAGCACTTTTCCGCAAACAGATTCATTTAGCACAAAAGATCGGTTTGCCAATTATTATTCATAACAGGGATGCAACAGGAGATGTTGTAAGAATATTACGCGAAGAAAACGCAGCATCAGTAGGAGGTGTTATGCACTGCTTTAGTGGGAGTGTAGAAACAGCGCGTGAATGTATAGCTATGAATTTTATGATTAGTCTTGGTGGACCAGTAACATTCAAAAATGCACGTCTGCCAAAGGAAGTGGCTACAGAAATACCTCTAGAGCACTTGATGATCGAAACAGATGCCCCTTACTTGGCGCCACATCCACATCGAGGTAAGCGCAATGAACCAGCATTTGTACCCTTAGTTGCGGAGGAAATTGCGCGTTTAAAAGGGTTGACAATTGAGGAAATTGGACAAGCAACTACAGACAATGCGAAAAAATTTTTTGGGATTGACAATTAACTAGCTTAGATGCCTCCAATACAGGGTTTATGGTTGGCAAAAACAAAGAAGTCAATTTTCAGAGAAATACTTTCGGGTTGACAGTGCCAAAACTAGTCCGTATAATCCAACCTTGTATTAAGGAGGCGTTTTTTCATGTCAAATAATTCCATGAAAAACTTGTTCTTAGGATCATTGAGGAGTAAGCAAACAGTGATAAGAATTATTTCACTTGTCCTGTTTGTATCTGTAATCTCTTTCGTACTCTACCAAGGTACGAAAAAAGCCGTAACGCTTGAAGCAAACGGAGAAACAATCGAAGTATCAACACATGCCAAAACTGTAGAACAATTATTACAAGATCAAAATATAGATGTAGCAGAGCATGACAAAATATCACCCTCTCTGAACACCAAAATTGTTAATGGATTAGCAATTCAATGGGAACAGGCAAAAGAAGTAACTATTTCAGTTGATGGAAATCAGTCAAAAGTTTGGACAACTGAAACACTTGTGAAAGACATTTTGAAGGAAGCAAATATTAAAGTATCTGAACATGACACTTTAGCACAGGGTCTAGATACTGAACTAGGTGCAGAAAACAAAATCGATATTCAAAAAGCGTTTCAAGTAGCGCTTGTCGATGGCGTAAATAAAAGACAAGTATGGTCCACTTCGACTACGGTCGCTAACTTTTTAAAACAACAAGGAATTCAGTTAAATGAATTCGATCGTGTCGAAAATAACCTGGAGGACGTTATTACTCCGGCGAGTAAAATCACAGTAGTTCGCGTAGAAAAGGTTATCGATGTAGTGGAAGACTCTTTAGATTTCGCAGTTGAAAAGAAGCAGGATGCTTCATTGCAAAAGGGTAAACAAAAGGTAGTGGCAACAGGCGAGAATGGCTCAGTTTCTCGTACGTATGAGATTGTCAAAGAAAATGGTAAGGTTGTAGCGAAAAATTTACAATCTGAAAAAGTTTTAAAAGAGCCGAAAAAGAAAGTCGTTGCAGTTGGCACTAAAACAGTTGTTGCAAGTGCACAAACTGTATCACGTGGTTCAGCAGAGCCAGCTAGCGGCAAAGAATTTTATGTAACGGCAACAGCTTATACACCATATTGTGACGGTTGTTCAGGTACATCAGCAACTGGTATAAACTTACGTTCAAATTCTGGATTAAAGGTAATTGCAGTTGACCCATCTGTTATTAAATTAGGCTCAAAAGTATGGGTTGAAGGCTACGGTACAGCTATTGCTGGGGATACTGGTGGCGCAATTAAGGGTAATAAGATCGATATACTTGTACAAACAGATGCCCAAGCACGTAACTGGGGACGTAAGAAAGTGCGTATTAAAGTATTAAATTAAAAAAATTGTAAAATTAATCAAAATGTTTTTTCACAAATGGAGCTTTCCTGTTTTGACTGGCAGGAAAGCTTTTTAATTTGACTATGAAAATTGATAATGCAAGGAAAAGAGTCAAGTACATAAGATTTTTTGTTCTTGAGGGGCAGGTATAGTAGAAAAAATCACGGGTTTTGCTGCGTATTTGCTGTCTCAATTCAATTAGCTTTAACTGCTATTGGTCAGAAAAATCGGCACAAGCAAGGCAAGGCATTTTGAGCTATTTAGCAAAAGATTTTGTAAGCACTGTATAATGATAAACTCTGTAAGCTGAAATGATATTAGGCTCGTTCCAGCCTTGTATTTCTGTACAAACAGTATCATGCAGTTGTAAAATGGTCAGAAGATAAGGTAGATAGAAAAGAGGAGCCTTTTTGCAAATAAAAGAAATCATAGTTGTTGAAGGAAAAGATGATACGACTGCTATTAAGCGTGCCGTACATGCAGATACTATAGAAACAAATGGGTCTGCTATCTCTGAGGAAACATTGAAGCGAATTCAGCATGCCCAAGAAAAACGTGGTGTTATAGTATTTACGGATCCTGACTATCCAGGACGTCGAATACGTGCCATTATTGAAGAGCATGTTCAAGGTGTGAAACATGCCTTTTTACCAAAAGCCAAAACGATTGCCAAGAACGGTAAAGGGTTAGGGATTGAACATGCTGCTGACGAAGATATAAGAGAAGCTCTACAACATGTTTATACCCCTCAGCATGATGTGCCAAGTGAAGATGATATTACACTAGAAGATTTAATGACAGCACGATTGATTGGGCACCCTCAATCTAAGCAGCGTCGTGATCGTCTAGGAGAAATCTTAAATATTGGAGCAACAAACGGTAAACAGCTTCATAAAAGGTTAAAAATGTTTCAGATTACAGAAAAGCAATTTGGTGCGGCGGTCGCACAGCTAGATCAGGAGGAAAATAATGCATAAGGATATTGCAACACCTATTCGTACTCAAGAAATTTTAAAAAAGTATGGATTTTCATTTAAAAAAAGTTTAGGTCAAAATTTTTTAATTGACCCTAACATTTTAAGAAATATAGTGAGTCATGCAGATTTAACAGAAAACAGTGGTGCAATTGAAGTTGGTCCTGGTATTGGAGCATTAACAGAGCATCTGGCAAGAAGTGCAAAAAAGGTTGTTTCCTTTGAAATTGACCAACGCTTATTACCGGTACTAGAAGATACACTTAGTCCATATAATAATGTGTCTATTATTCATTCTGACATACTTAAGGCTGATGTCGCGAAGGTTATTGCAGATGAAATGCCAGGAATTGAAGATATTATGGTCGTTGCCAATCTACCGTATTATGTCACTACACCAATCTTAATGAAATTGCTCAATGATCGACTGCCAATTCGCGGTTTTGTTGTTATGATGCAAAAAGAGGTAGCTGATCGTATAACGGCTAAGCCAGGAACGAAGGAATATGGTTCATTATCTATTGCGATTCAGTATTATGTGAAGGCCGATATTGCTATGACTGTGCCAAAAACAGTTTTCATGCCACAACCAAATGTAGATTCAGCAGTACTTCGTCTTATCAAGCATGATGAACCACCTGTAAAAGTAATAGATGAGGACTTTTTATTTGTCGTGACTCGTGCTTCATTCGTACAGCGCAGAAAAACAATTTATAATAACCTACAATCAGGGTTGCCAAACGGTAAGGCACATAAGGATTCGATCTTAGAGGCATTAGAGGCAGCTAATATTGAACCAACTCGTCGTGGAGAAACACTTTCTATTCAAGAGTTTGGAAAATTAGCAGATGCACTGTATCCTGTGTTTGCAAAGTAAAAATTTTTGTTAACAATTTTTCTTTGATGTAAAAAAATATATATTTTTTATAAAAAATAAGTTGACAAGTTTTATAAGAGGCTGATAAAATATTATATTTTGTTGACATTTTTGGGCGTTTCGCTTATACTAGTTATTAGTGAGGTGTAAGCGAAAATGCCAAAAACTTTAGCGGACATTAAAAAGTCGTTGGATTGTCATTTGGGTAAACGTTTGCAATTAAAAGCAAACGGTGGTCGCAAGAAAACGGTTGAGTGTGCAGGGATATTACGTGAAACATATCGCGCTATCTTTGTAGTAGAGCTCGATCAAGAAGACAATACGTGCAAGCGCGTATCGTATAGTTACACAGATATTTTAACTGAAGCAGTAGAGATTACATTTTTAGACGAAGCAAAGGCTGCTGTCGCAAAATAGTTTCTAGTACTTATTTCTATATTTTCAAAACACTCATGTATGTTAAAAACTACATGAGTGTTTTGCGTTTTCGCGGGCATACTAAATTCGTCAGTTGTTAAAGGAGGAGTTTATATGCCTAGAAAAGGTATCATGTCACCTCGATTAAAAGAAGAGATCGCAAAAGAACTTGGATTTTATGATGTTGTGCAAAAGGAAGGCTGGGGCGGCATAAAAGCTCGAGATGCTGGTAATATGGTTAAACGTGCCATTGAAATGGCTGAACGGGCAAGTAGTGAGCAAGAGCGTAAGTAGGCTATTTTTGTTAAAGTAGGCGACTTATAAAGTTTCATTCAGCAGGGATGAAAATCCTTACTGACACAACAAATACAACTGACGAAAGAGAACCGATACACCGAAGAGGGTATACGGTTCTTTTTTTCCATTTTCGTATGCCCAATATGGTAAAATAAAATGAATAACCTTGCGCGAAAAAAAGGAACTGTTTATACGTGTAGCTATAAGGGAGGAAGAAATATGCTTTATGTAAAGGCGCCTGCAAAAATCAATTTAACATTAGATGTGCTTTATAAAAGACCAGATAATTTTCACGAAGTAGAGATGGTCATGACAACAGTCGATTTAGCTGATCGTATTAGTCTTGAATCTCGAGAAGATGGAGAAATCCAAATAATCTCTACTGATAATTTTGTACCAAACGATCATCGTAATTTTGCTTATCAGGCAGCGCGTCTCATTAAAGATACATACGGCATTAGACAAGGTGTATCCATTACAATTGAAAAGGAAATTCCCATTGCAGCAGGGCTAGCGGGCGGTAGTAGTGATGCAGCCGCTACTTTAAAGGGTCTCAATGAGCTGTGGGATTTAGGTTTATCGATAGATGAATTAGCAGAATTGGGAGCTAAAATTGGCTCTGATGTTTCATTTTGTGTCTATGGCGGCACAGCATTAGCTACAGGCCGTGGGGAAAAAATAAAGGAATTACCAGCCCCACCAAACTGTTGGGTGGTCTTAGCAAAGCCTAAAATTGGTGTATCTACAGCTGAGGTATATGGAGGATTGAAGGTTGAAGGCTTAGAACACCCAAATACTAAGCAGATGATACAGGCTATTGAAACAAAAGATTATGAGCTATTATGCTCTTCATTAGGTAATGTTCTGGAAACTGTAACATTTAAGTTACATCCAGAAGTTGTGATGTTAAAGGAACAAATGAAGCGTTTTGGTGCAGATGCCACATTGATGAGCGGAAGCGGTCCGACGGTGTTTGGTCTGGTGGATAGTGAAGCTCGAGTAAGCCGCATCTATAATGGTTTACGTGGTTTTTGTGAGGAAGTTTATGCAGTTCGGATTTTAGGTGAGCGAAATACACTTGCTTAGAAACGCAAATTTGTGTTAATTTTACCTATAAATATTCGTGTTTAGGAGAGGGTCGCATGAAATGGAAACGTAGTGAACGACTAGTTGATATGACGTACTATTTACTAGAACATCCACATCAGCTGATCCCGCTAACTTATTTTTCAGAATTATATCAATCTGCGAAGTCATCCATTAGTGAGGATTTAACGATTGTAAAAGAAACTTTCGAAGAAAAAGGAATCGGGTTATTGATGACAGTGCCGGGCGCCGCAGGAGGAGTAAAATATATTCCGAAAATGTCCGAGACTGAAGTACGTTTAGTAATTCAGGATTTAAAGGCAGAGCTTGAACATTCAGATCGATTATTACCAGGTGGGTACCTATTCATGACAGACTTGCTAGGGAACCCAGATTTAATTAATAGAGTAGGGAAGGTATTTGCCTCTGCTTTTGCTGATCAACAAATTGATGTCATAATGACTGTAGCAACAAAGGGTATTTCTATTGCTCACGCGATTGCAAGACATTTAAATGTACCAGTGGTTGTTGTGAGAAGAGATAGTAAAGTAACCGAGGGCTCTACAGTAAGTATTAACTATGTATCTGGTTCTTCCAGAAGAATTCAGACAATGGTATTATCAAAAAGAAGCATGAAAAGTGGACAACGTGTTTTAATTACTGACGACTTTATGAAGGTCGGTGGTACGATGAACGGTATGAAAAATCTATTAGAGGAGTTTGATTGTCAGTTAGCAGGTATAGCGGTGCTTGTAGAGGCTGAACATGCGGACGAAACTTTAGTAGATGATTATTATTCACTTGTAAAGCTTCATGAAGTTAATGAAAAAGATCGAACAATTGCATTAAGTGAAGGTAACTATTTTTCTAGAAGGGGACATGACAAATGAAAGTAGTAGCAACAACAAATGCACCAGCAGCAATTGGACCATACTCACAAGGAATTATTGTTAACGGAATGTTTTATAGCTCAGGGCAAATTCCATTAACAGCATCAGGGGAATTGGTAGAGGGCGATATAACAGCTCAAACAAATCAAGTTTTCGCTAATTTAAAAGCAGTTTTAGCAGAAGCAGGATCTTCTTTAGAAAATGTTGTAAAGACAACTGTTTTTATGAAGGATATGAATGACTTTGTAGCTATGAATGAGGTTTATGCAAGTCATTTTGGTGATCATAAACCAGCTCGTTCAGCGGTAGAGGTAGCTCGACTTCCGAAAGATGTAAAAGTAGAAATAGAAGTAATTGCTATCGTTAAATAAACATAAATTGATAAGCTCACTAAAGGGAACTACGCGTTCTGTTTAGTGAGCTTTTTTAATACTGACAAACAATTGTCAAAAATTCCGTATATAAGAAAAAATATTATTCTAATAAGTATTCAAATTTTTTAGAAAATTTGATAGACTATAAAAAGGAAAATATTCGGTAATCGAGAATATGATATTTTCAATTAGGCATCTAAGAAGAGAGGTGGTGAGAAAATGGAAGTTACTGATGTGAGATTACGTCGGGTACAGACGGATGGTCGCATGCGTGCGATTGCTTCCATTACACTTGACAATGAATTCGTTGTTCACGATATTCGTGTAATTGATGGAAATACTGGTTTATTCGTCGCAATGCCAAGTAAAAGGACGCCGGACGGGGAGTTTAGAGATATTGCACACCCAATTAATTCGGATACTCGCAATAAAATTCAGGAGATCATTTTAAACGAGTATCATAACTCTAGTGAAATAGAGGAAACGACTAAAGAAGAAGAATTAGAAGGAATTGGTGTCTAATCAAAAGGAAATAAATACCTCACTGGGGATTTGCTACAAAATGAATCTATGAAAAGATATAAAGAACTCTTCATGTATGAAGGGTTCTTTTTATTTTGATAAAAAGAGAATATGAGCAGTTTTAGGATATACTTCATGACATTCGAGCATATGGTGCAGTGGTTTTTGTAATTCATCTTTTTGTCAACTCTACATGCCTTGAAAATAGATGAATTTTGCTATATAGTCATAAGAGAAAATGAGCGTATTGGAGGACTTACAGATGAGCAATGTTTTTGCTGTCATTTTGGCTGCAGGTCAAGGTACACGTATGAAGTCCAAATTATATAAAGTGCTCCATCCAGTATGTGGGAAACCAATGGTACAACATGTGGTGGATCATATTCAAACGTTAGATGTAAATCGCATTGTAACGGTTGTAGGACATGGTGCAGAAAAAGTGCAATTACAGCTAGGAGATAAAAGTGAGTATGTTCTGCAGGCAGAACAGTTAGGGACAGCACATGCTGTTCAACAGGCTGAAGAAATTTTAGGTAACGAAGAAGGTACAACTTTAGTTGTCTGTGGAGACACACCCCTTATTCGACCTGAAACAATGCAGGCTTTATTCGAACATCACCAAGCTAAAAATGCTAAAGCAACAATTTTAACAGCGATTGCTGAAAATCCAACTGGCTATGGTCGTATTTTACGTGGCGAGAACGGACAGGTGGAACAAATTGTTGAGCAAAAGGACGCATCGGCAGAACAGCAATTAGTAAAAGAAATAAACACTGGCACATACTGCTTTGATAACAAACTGTTATTTGAAACATTAAAGCTTGTGAAAAATGATAATGCACAGGGCGAATTTTATTTACCTGATGTCATTGAAATTTTACAAAAACAAGGCGATATTGTAGAAGCATATGTGACGGATGATTTTGAAGAAACGTTAGGTGTCAATGATCGTGTAGCTTTGTCACAGGCAGAGACATTAATGCGTGCAAGAATTAATGAAAAACATATGCGTAATGGTGTGACGATTATCCACCCAGAAACAACTTATATTAGCGCAGATGCAGTAATTGGTCGTGATACAATCATTCAACCAGGTTCAATGATTGAGGGTGCTACTGTTATTGGTGAGGATTGCATTATTGGACCAAACACTCAAATTGCAGATAGTCGTATCGGTGATCGTACAACTGTACATTCCTCTGTAGTACGTGAAAGCGCTATTGCAGAAGATACAGCAATTGGACCATATGCTCATATTCGACCGCTTTCAGAGATCGGTAGTCATGTGAAAATTGGTAACTTTGTAGAAGTGAAGAAAAGCAAGCTAGATAATGACACGAAAGTATCGCATTTAAGTTATATTGGTGATGCTGAAATCGGTAGTAACGTCAATATTGGCTGTGGTTCCATTACAGTAAACTATGATGGAAAAAATAAGTTCAAAACGATTATTGAAGATGATGTATTTGTAGGATGTAATACTAACTTAGTAGCACCAGTGAAAGTTGGAAAAGGTTCATTTATTGCAGCAGGTTCTACAATTACAAAAGAAGTTCCTGAAGATGCACTTGCAATTGCGCGTGCAAGACAAGAAAACAAACCTAATTATGTAAGCAAACTAAATTCAAAATAATTATCAACTAAACAGGAGGCCATCATGCCGTATCATTATGCAAACTCACAATTAAAAATATTTTCTCTTAATTCTAATAATCCATTAGCTCAAGAAATTGCGCAGGAAATGGGTGTTGAATTAGGAAAATCTTCTGTTAAGCACTTCAGTGATGGAGAGATTCAAATTAGCATTGAAGAAAGTATTCGTGGTTGTGATGTGTTTATCGTGCAGTCTACTTCTGCACCTGTAAACGAACATTTAATGGAGCTTTTAATTATGGTGGATGCAGTTAAACGCGCATCTGCTCGTACAGTAAACGTTGTAATGCCTTATTATGGCTATGCACGCCAAGACCGAAAAGCAAAAGCGCGCGAGCCAATTACAGCTAAATTAGTGGCGAACCTTCTAGAGACTGCTGGTGCAACACGTGTAATCGTACTAGATTTACACGCACCTCAAATTCAAGGTTTCTTTGATATCTTAATCGACCACTTAATGGCAGTACCTTTATTATCAGATTACTTCAAATCTAAAGGTATTCCAGCAGAAGAAATCGTTGTTGTTTCACCTGACCATGGTGGGGTAACACGTGCTCGCAAAATGGCTGAACGTTTAAAAGCACCGATTGCAATTATTGACAAGCGACGTCCAAAACCAAATGTGGCGGAAGTTATGAACATTGTTGGTAATGTAGATGGTAAAGTGGCAATCTTGATTGATGATATTATTGACACAGCAGGTACGATTACAATTGGTGCTGACGCATTACGTGCTGCTGGTGCAAAGGAAGTTTATGCATGCTGTTCTCACCCTGTATTATCTGGTCCAGCAATCGAACGTATTGAGAACTCTGCTATTAAAGAGTTAGTTGTGACAAATACAATTCAGCTTGCAGACGAGAAAAAGTCTCCGAAAATTACTGAGCTTTCTGTAGCAAAATTGATGGCTGATGCGATTTCTCGCGTTTATGAAAACAAATCTGTAAGTACACTATTTGATTAATAATAAATATAGACAAATCCATCTTTTTAGATGGATTTGTTTTTTTTATGTTAAATGATTCGGACATAAGTTCATCTTGGGAATAAATAATCGAGTGTTTTTTGTGTGATTCTTCATATAAAGGGGTATAATAGAAAATGTGACTTAATAATATTTACTCTATCAAATAATAAGAGATAAATATTATCATAGCCTACAACATATTGCTTGTTGATAAGGCGTAAATAATTTTCTTGGAAGGGGAATAAAGAAGTATGAGTACAGTATTAAGTGTTAAAAAGCGCGAAACTGGGCATCGTTCGACATTAACCCAACTTAGAAAAGGGGGAGCCATTCCTGCGGTTATTTACGGCTATAAATTAGATTCAACCCCAATTTCTATTTCTGCAAAAGAATTTGTTAAGTCCATTCAGAGAAATGGACAAAATAGTGTGTTTTCACTTGAGTTAGAGGGGCAAAAAGTGAATGCTGTTGTGTCAGAAATACAGCAATGTTCATTAAAGGATGAAGTAAATCATGTCGACTTTTTAGCCATTAATATGGCTGAGGAGTTAGAAGCTGATGTTCCGATTAAACTAATGGGTCAGTCAGTCGGTGTGAGTGAGGGCGGTATTTTAATGCAGCCTAACTTAGAATTGAAAGTGAAGGTAAAACCAGCAGAGTTACCTGAATCGATTGATGTTGATATTTCAACATTGAAAATTGGAGAATCCTTAACTGTAAAAGATATTCGAGATCATATACCTGTTGAAGTTATTGATGAAGATGATTATATATTAGTAACGATTATAGCGCCTGCTTCAGTAGAAGAAGAGACTATAGACGGTGTGGAAGAGCAAGAATAAAAATAAATAATAGGTAAGGCTAGTAAGAAAGTTGAGCTTTCTTATTAGCCTTATTTTTTATGCGGTTTAAGAATTGTACAAAATGCTTTCTATGTGTGCTGTATGGTAAAATAATGACTATTAGATTGAAAGAAGAGAGGTACTTATGAAAATTATTGTTGGTTTAGGAAACCCAGGTAAACCTTATGAGCATACAAGACATAATATTGGCTTTGATGTAATTGATGCGATAGCAGAAAAATGGGGGACGCCTTTAACAAATTCAAAATTTAATGGAATGTACACAACTGTACATCGACCTGAAGGAAAGGTTCTACTTGTTAAACCTTTAACATATATGAATTTATCAGGGGAATGTATTGGTCCCCTTATGGATTATTTTGATATTGATGTAGAGGATTTAATTGTAATTTATGATGACTTAGATTTAGAAACAGGAAAATTGCGTCTGCGACAAAAAGGTAGTGCAGGCGGCCATAACGGCATTAAATCTTTAATTCAACATTTAGGTACCCAGGAATTTAATCGTATTCGAGTAGGAATTAATCGTCCACCTGCGGGCATGAAAGTTGCAGACTATGTCTTAGCGAAATTTTCAAAGGACGATCAGGTTCTTATGGAAGAAGCCATCGAAAAATCTGTAAATGCAGTCGAAGCATCTCTTTCAAAGCCGTTTCTTGATGTGATGAATCACTTTAACACTAGCAAATAAATGGAACACAACTAAAAAATTTTTGTTAAAGTCAGTGGATAATTGGAATGGTTTAAGGATGAGCTACAATGTGCCTTATACTATAACCGCAGCTAAATGCTTGTTTTGAATAGTGTTAACTACAAGCACAAAATAATTCTCTAATTTTGAAGTGATTGCAATGTTGACGACATTGGAAAGTGCATAATCCTTTTTATAAATGTCTATACTTTAAGTAGAAAGTTGCTTAAAGGAGGATGATTTGGAGATGTCAGTTCGCTACCGATGTCGGCATTGTGAAGTAGAAATAGGGACACTACCATTTGATGCAGATGATACAATTCGAAAACTGCATATTTTCGAATTGGGAGAAGCAGATGATTATGTTGAGAAAGATCAACATGGACAAACGACTGTGCACTGCATTTGTGAGCAATGTGAGGATTCGCTGAGACAATATCCAGATTATCACGCACTCAATAAATGGATTCAATAATTGGAAGGATGCTTTGACGCACTCATGTGTGTTCAAGGCCTTTTTCCATTTTATAAAATAGCCAATAATAGAGATATTTAAAATAGCACTAGAGTAATAGAAAGACTACGCCTCGGTGCTATGTATAGAATTTTTCATGCTTGATCGAAAAATTCTGCGATCACACTGAAAAAATGAATACAAGTATCTTCCCTTATAGAAGTATGAGAAGAATACTGAAAAAAGATACAAATAGAAATTTATGCTGAAAGGAGCTTTTGACTGTGGAGGTTTTACGACAACTTGTGTCGCAGGATAAACATATTACATCATTTTTACAGGAAATTCAGAGCGGTCAAACTGCATCACAGCTTATTACAGGTTTAACAGGAAGCGCACGACCAGTAATGGTTGATGCGTTATTTGAATATGTTAAGAAGCCCATCTATATTGTTTCTCCTAATCTATTGCAGGCACAAAAAATGGTTGATGAGCTTGCTGGATTATTAGGTGAAGAATATGTACATTATTACCCTGCTGATGAATTCATTGCAGCAGATCTTTCTGTGGCATCACCTGAATTACGTGCAGAGCGAATTGCAACACTTGATTGTTTAGCTAGAGGTGAGAAGGCTATCTATGTAATACCCGTAGCAGGTTTAAGGAAAATTATGCAGCCAAAGGAACATTGGCAACAATATTTTTTACAAACAGCTATAGGTGATGATATCGAAATTGATAAGTGGTTACAAACATTAGTTGAGATGGGTTATGTTCGTAATTCAATGGTGACAACACCTGGAGAATTTGCGTTGCGTGGAGGCATTTTAGATATTTATCCTCCTTATTTAGAATCGCCTATTCGTATTGAATTGTTTGATACAGAGGTTGACTCTATACGGACATTTTCAGCAGACGACCAACGCTCTATTGATAAATTGCAAAAAATTCGTATTCTTCCTGCTGCAGAGGTTATTCTGACTAAAGCAGAAAGACAGTCGCTATCTGGTCGTTTGGAATCCGCCTTAGCAGCCAGCTTAAAGAAGGTCAAAAAGCAGGAAACTAAGGAGTTACTGTATCAGCATATTCAGTATGATATTGAACTGTTACAACAAGGAAACTTACCTGATTACGTCAACAAATATGGTTCATTATTATACGATAAAACGGCCTATCTGGGAGATTACTTTGCACAGGATGGCATTGTGCTTTTCGATGAGCTTGGACGCATTCAAGAGGTTATGGATGCATGGGAACGTGAAGAGGATGAATGGTTTTTATCATTAATTGAAGAAGGAAAAATGGTTCATGATGTCAAACCCGCCTTCACGCTAAAAGAAATACTAGCGATGTTGCCACAACAAAAGCTTTCGTTTTCGTTATTTTCACGAACATTTTCAGGGATCACATTTAATAAAACAACTAATTTTTCTTGCAAGCCAATGCAGCAATTTCACGGGCAGATGGCATTGCTACAAAGTGAAGTAGAACGCTGGTTCCTTGGTAAATTTACGGTACTAATTGTTGCAAGGGATAAAGAACGTGTGAAACGGGTTCAGCAAATGCTTGAAGAATACGATATTCATACAACAATAGATGAACCAGCAGAACCTGGTATTTATATTGTTGATGGTGGCTTATCGAGTGGCTTTGAATTACCGTTGCAGCGCTTAGCAATTGTGACAGAGGATGAGCTCTTTAAGCAGCAGGCAAAGAAAAAAGCGCGAACAAAAAAAATGACCAATGCTGAACGGATTAAGAGCTATACAGAAATTAAGCCGGGTGATTATGTTGTGCATGTTCATCATGGGATTGGTAAATATATTGGTGTGGAAACGCTAGAGGTCAATGGTACACATAAAGATTATTTGCATATTCGATACCGTGCTGACGATAAATTGTATGTACCTGTAGAGCAAATAGACTTAATCCAAAAATATGTGGCATCAGAAGATCGTGAACCAAAGCTACATAAATTAGGTGGAGCAGAGTGGAAAAAAACTAAGGCGAAGGTATCCTCTGCTGTACAGGATATTGCTGATGACTTAATTAAGCTTTATGCCAAGCGAGAAGCAGAGAAAGGGCATGCTTTTACACCTGATAATGATGATCAGCGTAATTTCGAGGCCATGTTCCCTTATGAAGAAACAGAGGATCAGCTTCGATCTATTGTTGAAGTAAAGCGAGATATGGAGCGAGAACGCCCCATGGATCGTTTAGTATGTGGTGATGTAGGCTATGGTAAAACAGAGGTAGCCATTCGCGCAGCATTTAAGGCTATTCAAGATGGTAAGCAGGTAGCTTTCCTTGTCCCTACTACTATTTTGGCCCAGCAGCATTATGAAACAATCCGTGAGCGCTTTCAGGACTTTGCTATTAATGTTGGATTATTATCCCGTTTCCGCACTAAAAAAGAGCAAACTGCAACATTAAAGGGTTTAAAAGAGGGGCAAGTCGATATAGTTATTGGAACACACCGAATTTTATCTAAAGATTTAATTTTCCAAGATCTTGGTTTGTTAATTGTTGATGAGGAACAGCGTTTTGGTGTGACACATAAGGAAAAAATTAAGCAATTAAAGACTAATGTCGATGTCTTAACTTTAACGGCTACACCAATCCCACGTACTCTTCATATGTCTATGGTAGGTGTTCGGGATTTGTCTGTTATTGAAACACCACCAGCCAATCGTTTCCCAGTCCAAACGTATGTAATGGAACATAGTGGAGCATTAGTGCGAGAAGCAATTGAGAGAGAAATGGCACGTGGCGGACAAGTGTTTTATTTATATAATCGAGTTGAAGATATGGCCCGTAAGGTAGAGGAGATTCAGGTACTCGTTCCTGAGGCGCGAATAGGTCATGCGCATGGAAAAATGACAGAGTCAGAATTGGAATCAGTGATTTTAGCCTTTTTAGAGGGTGACTATGATGTCCTTGTTACGACAACTATTATTGAGACAGGTGTTGATATACCGAATGTGAATACATTAATCGTCCATGATGCTGATCGAATGGGCTTGGCCCAGCTTTATCAATTACGTGGACGGGTTGGACGTTCAAATCGGGTAGCATATGCGTACTTTATGTATCAACGAGACAAAGTATTGACAGATGTAGCCGAGCAGCGTTTACAGGCAATTAAAGAGTTTACTGAGCTTGGCTCAGGCTTTAAAATTGCCATGCGGGATTTATCTATTCGAGGCGCAGGTAACTTACTCGGAGCGCAGCAACATGGCTTTATTGATTCAGTCGGCTTTGATTTATATTCTCAAATGCTTCAAGACGCCATTGCTGAACGACAAACAGGTGTAAAAAAAGAAGAGAAGCCAGATATCGAAATATTGCTAAGTGTTGATGCGTATATTCCTGACGTCTATATTCCGGATGGATATCAAAAAATCCAAATGTATAAACGCATTAAGGCAATGGATCAAGTAGAGGAATATGATGAAATCATGGAGGAATTAGAGGATCGATTTGGCGATCTTCCAATTGAAACAGAGCGTTTACTGCGAATAGCACGAATGAAGGTTTGGGGTCTTGGCGCAGGAGTAGTATCTGTAAAGGAAAAGCAAAAACTGATTACAATTCTGTTGTCTGAACAGGGAACAGCCAATGTTGATGGCAGTAAAATCATTGAAGAATCGATGAAATTTGAACGTGCTGTCGGTTTTGGTATGGACGGCATGCAGTTAAAATTAACAATAGATGAGCGAAAGTGTGGAAAATATCAACCATTTGATTTGTTGGAAGAGCTCATGCAAATTATTGATAAAGCAAAAAAACAGCACTAGCAAAAAGGCCGGTCTTATCTTTTTCGGAAAAGATAAGATGGCCTTTTTATATACATTTTTTATGAATTAATTATAGAAACTTATTCCTTGGGCAAACTAATATGGAGTTGATTGACGTAATAGCTTATGAAAAAAATTGTTGGTTGCGAAATCCTTTTTCATCAGTTTTTGCATAGATTACTTAAATAAAAACCATACTATAGTTGAATAAAAATTTCATTGTAGCGAAAGCGAGGCATTAGAATGAAGGCAACAGGAATTGTTCGTCGTATTGATGATTTAGGGCGTGTAGTTATTCCAAAAGAAATTCGTAGGACGCTACGTATTCGTGAAGGCGACCCTCTTGAAATTTATACGGACCGTGAAGGTGAAGTCATATTAAAAAAATATTCTCCTATCAATGATTTAGGGGAATTTGCAAGAGAATATGTTGAGACACTTTATGAAACATTAGGAACACCAGCATTTGTCACTGACCGTGATGAAGTAATTGCTGTAGCAGGGATTGGTAAAAAAGAATATATTAATCGTCGCATTACATCCTTTGCGGAAGGTTTCATGGAAGAGCGATCAACAAAAATTGAAAAAATGGAAACAACGATTGAAATTGTCCCTGGACAATATGAGCAGGTAAAATCGTATTGTGCGACACCTATTATGGTGAACGGTGATCCGATAGGCTGTATTATTGTCTTATCAAAAGTACACTTTGTCGGTGAGGTAGAAGTCAAAGTAGTGGAAACAGCTGCCAACTTCTTAGCTAAACAAATGAATAGTTGATGCATGGAAAAGTTATTGCGATGACCTTTTAGGCTGAACAATAACTTTTTTTGCGTACATAAATAAGTCATTATAGGAACAGTAGTGCTACCTGGCGCGTCAAACTTTGGAGATATGCTATACTATGGGCATTGTTAAGAAGGAAAGAGGGCAATTTATGTCGCAACGTTTTGGCATGAAAAGCTACATGAAGGGTGCAGCTTTATTGACAGTTGCTGCCCTTATTGTAAAGGTTCTTAGTGCAATTTATCGTGTACCTTTTCAAAATCTAGTTGGAGATGAAGGCTTTTATATCTATCAACAGGTGTATCCCGTTATATCAATTTTCGTTGTTTGGACATCTAGTGGCTTTGCTGTGGCCATTTCTAAAATGCTTGCAGATAATGATTGCATTGCTGATACAGTAGAACGTCAGAAACGACGAAACACCATAATGCGTGTGGTTTTCCGATATTTGACGATATTATCGCTATTATTTTTTGCAATTTTATTTGGAGGTGCTGAAATTATAGCCCAGTGGATGGGTGATGTTCAATTGGCACCTTTAATACGTACAGGCTCCCTTGTAGTATTGGTTATGCCAGCACTAGCAATTATGAAAGGTGGCTTTCAATCTAGAGCCATTATGGAGCCTATTGCATATGCCCAAGTTCTCGAACAAACGATTAGAGTAACTGTTATTTTAATAGGCACCTTTATTATAATGACAACAACAAAATCACTTTATGATGCAGGGAAAATGGCTGTTATCGGTACAGTAATTGGTGAAGTTACGGCCCTGTTATTGCTTGCTTATATCTTTTATAAACGATTTGGACTTCGAAATAATCAACACCTACATCAGGTGAAAAGTATTTCAATTATTAAAGAAGTAACATGGTTGAGCTTAAGTGTCAGCATGAGTGGTCTACTATTACTTGGATACCAGCTGGTCGATTCATTTACGATTTATACATCATTGATTGACAATGGTATGGCACCTACATTAGCGAAGGAAACGAAAGGTATTTATGATCGTGGACAGCCGTTAGTACAATTAGGGGTTGTTATCGCTTCTTCGTTGTCGCTTGCTATTGTGCCACTTGTTGCTCATTTGTCGAAAAAACAAGAGGGGCGAAGTGCTATACCATTTATACAGTTAACATACAAAGCATCGATACTATTTGGCTGGTCAGCCTCATTAGGTTTAATGCTTGTCATGCCTTATATAAATGAAATGCTTTTTAAAACCAATACTTTATCAGAAGTTTTAATCGTCTATGTATTCCAAATCGTCCCATTGTCAATTATTCTTACATTTACGGCAATCTTACAAGGATATGGTAAATTAAAAAAGCCAGCATTATTTTTAATCATTGGCTTTTTGTTAAAAATCATATTGAATGTACGGTTAATTGGTTGGTTGGGTGTATTAGGTGCAGCTGTTGCGAATGATATTGGATTATTAGTAACAGCCTTCTTGCTTATTGTTTATTTGAAAGGATTGACTGGTATTCAATTTGCATCAGGAGACTTTTATAAAAAAGTAGGGGTGGCATCATTAAGTATGGCAGCTGTTGTACTCGTATGGTTACAAATAGCATCAGCGTTTTTAAGCCATTTGATGTCTTCACGTTTGATGGCGGTGGTGGCAGGTCTAACAGCTGTATTTTTTGGCGCATTTGCTATGCTAACGATTATTGCTAAGAAACGAGTGTTAGTAGAAAAAGAGTGGTATTTATTGCCGTTTGGACGCAGAATGGCTGTCTACCAATTATGGCTAAATTCAAAGAAGTAGGTGTGAATATTGAATACATTAACAATTATAGGCTTAGGTGCGGGGGATTTTAATCAGCTGCAAATGGGCGTTTATAGAAAATTAAAGGCTGCTAAAAAATTATATGTACGAACAGTGGATCATCCAGTATTAAAGGAATTAGAAGCTGAGGGAGTACAATTCGAAAGCTTTGATAAGGTTTATGAAAAACATGATGCATTCCAGCCAGTCTATGCAGAAATTGCAGATGCTCTTATTGAAGCTACTGCTGTTGAGGATATTATGTATGCTGTGCCAGGCCACCCATTGGTTGCAGAACAAACAGTACAATTACTTATTGCAGCGGCTAATAATAGTCGAATTAATTTAGTCATTGAGGGTGGTCAAAGTTTCCTGGACCCAATCTTTGGCGCATTAAAAATTGACCCAATTGAAGGCTTCCAATTACTTGATGGTACTAGTTTTTCAATGCATGACATCAACATGCGTCAACATATCTTAATTGCTCAAGTATACGATACATTTAGTGCTTCAGAAGTGAAGCTAACATTGATGGAAAAATACGCTGATGAGTACCCTGTGACAGTTGTTACGGCTGCAGGGTCTTCACAAGAAAAGATTGTAACGGTACCTCTCTATGAGCTCGATCAAAGTGTCGAAGTAAATAATTTAACAACAGTGTACGTTCCGCCTGTAAAATCTCAGGAAGAAGCATTGAGAGATTGGACAACATTCCGCCAAATTATTGCCACGCTAAGAGGTCCGAATGGCTGTCCTTGGGATCAAAAACAAACACATGAGTCATTAAAAAAATATTTACTTGAAGAAGCACATGAATACTTGGCTGCTGTAGATGCTGAGGATGATTTTGCAATGATTGAGGAACTTGGTGATGTGCTATTACAAATATTTTTACATGCCCAAATTGGTGAAGATCAAGGCTACTTTACACTAGAGGATGTTTTAGCTTCAATTAGCGAAAAAATGATTCGTCGCCATCCGCATGTTTTTGGTGATGTAGCAGTAGAGGATGCTGATGCTGTAGTTGCCAATTGGGAGGTAATCAAAGCTAAGGAAAAGGGTACTAGCGATAAACCATTATTAAAAGAAGAGTATAGAGCATCCTCTTCATTACAGACAGCCTATAACTACCAAAAAAGAGCTGCCAAAGTAGGTTTTGATTGGCCTGATGTGGAGGGAGCATGGGATAAGTTTGCTGAGGAATGGCAGGAATTCCGCCATGAGGTGACAAAAGGCTCAAATGCCTCCCGTCTTGATGAGTTTGGTGATGTATTGTTTACATTAGTGAACTTAGCGCGTTTTTACAAGCTGTCTCCAGAAGAGGCCATGTTACATGCAAATGAGAAATTTGCTAGACGATTTGGTTATGTAGAGGAACAGGTGAAAATTAGTGGAAAATCATTTGCTGATTTTACATTAGAACAATTAGATGCATTCTGGAATGAAGCAAAGCAATTAGAAAGGGAGTAAAAAGATGAGACTAGATAAATTTTTAAAAGTATCCCGTTTAATAAAACGCCGCACTTTAGCTAAAGAGGTGGCAGATCAAGGGCGTATTACAGTCAATGGAAAGGTAGCAAAAGCTAGTAGTGCTATAAAAGCTGGGGATGAGCTAGCTATCCGTTTTGGTCAAAAAATAGTAACAGCTCGTGTTGAAGAATTACGTGATACAGTGAAAAAAGAAGATGCAGCAAAAATGTTTACAATTTTGAAAGAAGAAAGACTAGAAAAAGTTGAACCTGAATTTATCGATGATGAAGAATAGCGTTAATTTTATTTTCTAACTTACCTAATGTTGCCCTACCCTTCTTTTGTGGATGAAAGTAATGCACAACTTAAATAAAGTTTGTCATGCTTTGAAGGTTGTCCGCATAAAGTGAACAGAAGCTAGGACGACTAAAGGAGGAAGAAAATGACGCTACATCAAGAAAGTAATCGTTACACAATTCCATCTGGAGAGCATATTTTAACGATTCGTAATCGTAAAAGAATGGACATGACTTCTGTAAAATCAATTGAACGCTTTGATCAGGAAGAGTTTTTTATTAAGACGTCCCAAGGGCACTTGTTAATTCGTGGTGAGGAACTGCATATCGTTCATTTAGATGTTGACAAAGGATTATTGACACTTGAAGGAACTGTAAAAACCTTACAGTATGACGAGGAGGAAAGTGGCTTCTCGAAAGGTTTCCTTCATAAGTTATTTGGATGATTGTTAGTGAACAATTTTATCAATTAATTGTCATGGTTTTGAGCGGTATAGCAGTTGGTTTCATAATTGATAGTGTAAGACTTATTGTTTTTTCAACTCCAAAAAGGTCAAGCCTTCGCAAGTGGATGATGATTTTTGAAATATTAACATGGATTCTACTTGGAGGATTGACATATTATTTATTATTTTGGCTAAAAGACGGCGCTTGGCGGGCTTATGACCCGCTAGCGCAAATAGCCGGAATTTTTTTGTATCAATCGTTTTTTCAAACTTTTTTACGTTTCGTAGCTAGAATTTTGGTGAATATAACATGGAGGCCCTTCTGGTTCATTGTACGTTTCATTGTCACTGTAATTCGACATATTTTGCAGCTATTATTAAATATAGTAATGTTTGTTATAAGACCTTTTGTCAAAATTTATTCGTATTTGTCCTACACTTTTTTTAAAAAATTACGATATTTGAAGTATAATAAAAAGCAACAATAATTTTCGGAGGTGCGGGCATGACTAGACGTCATTCATCAAATGATGAACAACAGAACTTCACAAAGCTTGATAATGACTATGTCCGTAACACGGATAGAGCTATAAATCGCAAACAACAAGCTCGTAAACGTAAAATGCGTCGTATTGTCTTTTTTGCGATTGTACCAGTCATTATTATCGCTCTTCTCTTAAATGTGCTGTCACATCAAAATGAAACATTAGCGGCAAAAGAGAAATCAAAAGAAGAAGCGAATAAGCATCTCACTGAATTGAAAGAGGAACAAGAAACATTAAACCTTAAAATCAAACAATTACAGGATGATGAATATATCGCGAAACTACTAAGAAAAGAGTATTACTTATCCGAAAAAGGTGAAGTTATTTTCATTATGCCAGATAAGAAAGATAAAAAGGACGACTGAAAAGCTATGTATTGTTGACACTCTTTTATTGTTATATATAATGAAAAGAGAAGCTTATAGTAGTAAAAGGTTTGATTAAATTGATTACATGGCTCAAAAGAGTCGCTTAATTTTTAAGGAGGAGCATTTTTTTTATGTCAATTGAAGTAGGCAGCAAGGTACAAGGTAAAGTAACAGGAATCACAAATTTTGGAGCATTCGTTGAGCTGCCAGATGGCAAAACAGGCTTAGTTCACATTAGTGAAGTTGCTGACAATTATGTAAAAGATATCAATGAGCATCTAAAAGTTGGAGATGAAGTTGAAGTAAAAGTGATGAATGTTGAAGCGGACGGAAAGATTGGTCTTTCAATCCGTAAAGCAAAGCCTCAAGCTGAGAGACCAGAGCGACCAGCACGCCCACGTCGTGAGAATCGTTCTAATGATCGCAACGAACGCCACCAGCCAAAAGAAAATTTTGAGCAAAAAATGGCACGCTTCTTAAAAGATAGTGATGAACGTCTAGCAACACTTAAACGTGCTACAGAATCAAAACGCGGAGGTCGCGGAGCTAGAAGAGGGTAGTTTGCTGACTGTTTTAATCGTAGAAAAAGTGTATGAAATAGAGTTGGGATTAGCTTGTTCATAGCTAATCCCTTTTTTCATGTCCCTATAGAGTAGAAGAAGGCCTTCTCTTCTTTTTTATAGGTGTTATATCCTTTTCGTCAGCAGGAGTGATAATTGCCTTTTCTGCTGGATGGGTCACCATTTTGACAAGTAAAAAAACACCATATATACTTACCGCAAGTCCGCAAAGTAATAGTGCTATTTGAACAAAAAAAGGTAAATTAATAAGAATTGAAATTAAAATAATCATCGAGCCGCTCCCACAAATTAAAGCAGCCTTCGTTAATGCGCCCAAGGAAAATGAACCCCCCTAAAAATAAATCTTTTATTCAGTATGCCATATTTTAAACTTTGTTACATAGAATTTTCAACGTAATGAGTGAATTCTAGGAGTCCATAGCTTACATTTTTAGAATAAAAATAGGCGCCTCAGAAGTAGATTCTGAGACGCCTATTTGAGATGACCCGTACGGGATTCGAACCCGTGTTACCGCCGTGAAAGGGCGGTGTCTTAACCACTTGACCAACGGGCCTACTATGGTGGCGGCCGAGGGGATCGAACCCCCGACCTTACGGGTATGAACCGTACGCTCTAGCCAGCTGAGCTAGGCCGCCAATATAGTAAATGGAGCGGAAGACGAGGTTCGAACTCGCGACCCCCACCTTGGCAAGGTGGTGTTCTACCACTGAACTACTTCCGCATGTCGTTAAGCAACAAGTTAAATAATACAAGCCAATTGCGTTAGTGTCAAGTAAGTTTATTAAAAAAATAATAAAAAATATAATTAATAAAAATTAGTGTAGAAGTGTTATTTTAGCGGATTTTTTGTTCTTACGTAGAAATGTATCGGTGCAGTAGTTTAATGAAGTACGAGATAGTACATAGAATGCCATTTAAGTATGGTGAGGGTAAAAGTATAGACATTATTATTTTGTATCAATAAGGTGGTTTTTCAACGTTTTTCATAAATATAAGGCAACTGTGAAAGAAATTGTTGCCAGTTCTCGTATTTATGTATATCTATTAGTCGAAATATTTTAATTTTTTTCTGTCAACGTCAGACAATCTTTCCACACATAATTTTTTATAATAGCCAAAAGTGCGGAAAGGGGAAAGTTATATGACAAGTATTGAATGGTATAATACAACGAATGTAGAAGGCCGAAAAATAGGTATAAAAAAGAAACAAATACTGATAGGCTCTCTATTTTTCTTAACCGCTTTTTTTCTAGCTCAATCCGTTGTGTTCGAAGCAGCTGTACCGTTCTCAGTTCCTTTTTGGGCCATCATTCGAACGAAATATAGGGAGTATGCAAAATATGTTCTATTTGGTAGTTTAGTTGGTTGTTTTTTCCTTGGCTTTGGACAAGTCCTTATTCTAGCTTTACAGATCGTTATGTATGAATGTATTATGCGTTTCCGTTACTGGCAGCTGCCACAAAGCATTGCCGTATCTTTAGCTGTATTGCTAGTACAAATAATGTGGCAAGGAGTGATGTATCAAGGCTTACCACCAGTGCTTGTACAATTTTATGTAGGCTGTGAGGTAGCTCTAGCTCTTATTATGACGCTGTTTATGCAAGTGCTGTTTGTTAACTCGTATGAATGGTTTACGAGTCATTGGACATATGAGAAGCTGGGTTCTGGATTAGTGGTGTTTGCCGCCATGCTTACAGGGATGCAAGCAGTTGTGTTTAGCTATTTTTCTCTCCCCATTTTTTTATTGCAACTCTTTATCTGTTTTGGTGCATTAGTTGGGAGTGTTCCCTTGGCAACTGTAATCGGGGCTGTGCTAGGGACGCTAATCGGTGTGGCAAAGCTTTCATTTACCGGCATGCTCTCAGTTGCAACTTTAACAGGGCTGTGTGCGGGTATGGGAGCGAAGGGTGGTAGATTTGGGGTTGCCATCGGAAGTATTTTACCAAGTGTGTTCTTTTTATTTTATGACGCCACATTGCCTTTAGATAGCGTTTATTTTACCTCTATTGCTATTGGTAGTCTTCTTTTTCTAATGATTCCTAAAAAATATTCAGATAAGGTAAGGGACAAGCTCTTCCCACAACGTGAGGAGGTTTTACTGGCACGTCAGAACTGGTTAACAGATCATGTAACATATAAGTTAGAGCATTTTCAGCATTTTGTTCAATTCATGAAGGAGCTTGTGTTTGATCGTTTTATGACGGCACCGGTTGAAGAAGCGAAGGAAGTTTCTCCAATGAATACTTGTTTAAGTTGTTTCAGATACGAACATTGCTGGGGAGCTAAAAATAATGGGATGGACAAGCTGATGACTGATTGGTTTCATATGAAAGGAGTAGGTAAAGAATCAGCTATCCACCGTGTAGAAGAACAAATACGCTATAAATGTGTGAAATCGACGAAGATTTTTGAGGAGTTAGATACGGAGCTCTATAGAGAACGGATTAACGGGCAGTATTTCCATGGCAAAAAAATGATTGCTCTGCAACTTCGTGATATGAGTAATCATTTAAACCAGTTAATTGCTGAGATGAAGGAGGATACGATTTCATTTGTAAGTGTTGAAAAAGACATCGCTGAACGTTTAAAGGAGGCCCATATTGAATGTTTTCAACTTGATGTGCTTAGCAATAAGCCAGGAGCAAGAAAAATTGTCTGTGCTTTAGCGCCAGCACGGGTCAACTGGGAGGAAGATACGACACTAGCTGAACGTATGATATTGCCAATTCTTTATGAAATTTTTGATGAACCTTTTGAAATTGAAAAAGTAACAGCCTGTGAAATACCGTTTCGTCATGTACAAATATGCTTTAGATCAGCTATTAGCTTTGAAGTAGAGTATGATATATATAGCATGTCTAAAAATGCTACCTTATACTCTGGGGATTCACATGCCCTCTTCCAATTGCATCCAGGGTTATTTGCGATATTGTTGTCTGATGGTATGGGGCAAAGTAAAGAAGCACAACATGAAAGTAGAAAATTGATACATTTGATGAGAGAGTGTCTCAATTACAATATGAATCCGGAAACTGCGATGCATACATTGCATTATGTCATGTCATTAAAGCAACAAGATGATATGTACGCAACACTTGATTTTGCTCTCGTTGATTTACAGCATGGTGATTTGTGGTCGTGGAAGGCTGGAGGAATGTCGACCTATATTTTACGTGGGAAAGAAGTACTGAAAGTTGAAAGTAATGCAGCACCTGTAGGATTCTTATCAATTTCAGCAGTGGAGGCTGAGAAAAGGAAACTGAAGGCAGGAGACGTCATTTTAATGCATTCAGATGGTCTATTTTCAAGCGTAGCTGATTGGAGTGAGCAGGAGGAGGCGTTTTTAGCTTTTGCACAGCAGGTCGCAAGTACAAATAAAACCATTCAAGAAAAGTTAACTACGATTATGCAATCATTCCAAAGTTATTATGACATTGAGGACGATTGTACAGTACTAATGTTAGAGGTGACACATGTTGTACCGACATGGTCTGTTTTTAGACCAGCTCAATATTCTATGAGTCACTGATAATCAATAACAACGAAAAGGGGAGGAGAAGCGTTTGTCATTTGAATTAAAGGTCAAAACATTTATTGAAGAAGAGCAATTATTACAGCAAGGCGACCATCTTCTCATCGCCGTTTCGGGTGGAGTGGACTCAATGGCATTACTCCATTACTTTGTACAGACACAGGAGCAGTGGAATATTCAAGTAGAAGCAGTGCATGTTGACCATATGTTGAGAGGACAAGCTTCAGCTGAAGATAGAGCGTTTGTCCAAAAGTATTGTGACGACAATGGTGTTTCCTTACATGCTACCGAGATTCCAGTACCTGCAATTATGGCACAGGAAAATGGTAATACACAGCTCATTTGTCGTAGAGAAAGGTATCGATATTTCAAAGAAATCTTGGGAAAAATAAATGCAAATAAGCTTGTAACTGCACATCATGCGGATGACCAACTGGAGTCAGTATTAATGGCCCTTACGAAAAACGCAACAATGAATAGTATGCAAGGCATACGTCCCCAACGACTTTTTGAAGGAAAATCATTAATTCGTCCGTTTTTAACGGTTACAAAGTCTGAAATAAGGGAATATTTACTTAGAAAAGGTTTGGATTATCGAGAAGATGCTAGCAATTCCAAAGATACTTATGTACGCAATCGATTTAGACATCATGTAGTGCCTTTACTGGAGGCGGAAAATCCTCGGGTAACTGAACAAATCACCCATTTTACAAAGCATTTACAAGTAGACGACGCCTTTTTAATGTCATTAGCCCAAGATGTATTTTCTCAAACCGTAATAAGAAGTAACGAAAATACATATAGCCTAGAAATTGAGGCTTTTCAATTGATACCACTTGCTTTACAAAGGAGGCTCATTTTAATACTATTAAACTATCTTTACAAAGATTCAAATACGATACAAAGTTTTGCTTTATTGACTTCAATTTTAAAGCTTTGTGATACAACAGCAGGGTATGCTGAAATTCACTTGCCTGAAGATTTTCTAGCAGTTCGCCGTTACGGGAAATTAACGATTCAGAAGAATAAACCATTAGAGGATCAAACATCTCCTGAGAAACAGATTATTTCAATTGCTAATGGATGGACAACACTGATAAATGGTGAACGCTTATGCGTAGTCAATTTGCATGATTTATCGTCTGAATTGCTGACGGATACTGCACAACTTTTTTATTTTAACGCTAGCAAACTCCATCTACCGCTTTACATTCGAGCACGGAAGGATGGAGATAAAATGCTGTTAAAAGGAATGGATCAGCCAAAACGCTTATCTCGCCTTTTTATAGATGAAAAGATTCCTTTAAATGAGCGAAATAGCTGGCCGTTACTGATTTCTCAAACTGATGAGGTGGTAGCGGTAATTGGTGTGCGTATGGGAATATTTTTTTCAACCACTCCGCAACCAAACGATGATACAGTGCTCATCGTAGACTAAGGTCTTTGTAAAATATTTCAACGTAATAGGTTGAAGATTTTTTGATACATCACGAGGAGGAATCGATATGTTACAAAATGACATCGAAAAAATTATGATTACAGAAGAACAATTGCAAGAAAGAATTGCAGACTTAGGAGCACAACTAACAGCGGAATACAAAGATGCATTCCCATTAGCTGTAGGTGTTCTTAAAGGGGCAATGCCATTTATGACTGATTTAATGAAACGTTTCGATTCTTTCATTGAATTAGATTTTATGGATGTTTCTAGTTATGGTAACGCTACTGTTTCTTCTGGTGAAGTAAAGATTTTAAAGGATTTAAATACAAGCGTTGAGGGACGTGACGTATTAATCATCGAGGATATTATTGATAGTGGTTTAACGTTAAGCTATCTAGTGGATTTATTTAAATATCGCAAAGCAAAATCCATCAAAATTGTTACATTACTTGATAAACCATCAGGTCGCAAAGTAAACCTATCTGCTGATTATGTTGGCTTTGAAGTGCCAGATGGCTTCGTTGTAGGGTATGGTTTAGATTACGCAGAAAAATATCGCAACTTACCTTATATTGGTATCTTGAAGCCTGAAGTTTATTCTTTCTAAGATACAAAAAGACCAGCTATTAAAGTAAGACCTCCAGCGCAAGTCACGTATTTTTCGTTATGTTTAACATAATTCAAAATCTTGACACAATGTTCAGCTAAATCAAGTCCAAGGAACAGGTACAATTACGCTGGGACGTATAAAGATGGCCTAAAAACTGTTTTGATAACGGCAAAAAGTGAACGAAACATTTTTTAAGTAGGGCTTTTCGTTGTATGATGAAATCATGATATGTTAAGATTTTACTTATAATTTTTCTGTTTGTAATGAGGAGGCTGGAGATGAATCGAATATTTCGATATACCATATTCTATCTACTGATTTTCCTAGTGATTATCGGTATTTTTGGTACTTTCAATGGTGGAAATTCACCAACGAAAGAATTATCTTATCATGAGTTTCAAGAAGCTCTAGATAAAAAAGAAATAACAAGTGCAACAATTCAACCTGATAAATCAGTTTACGTCGTTGAAGGTACACTGAAAGGTTATGAAAAGGGTCAAAGCTTTACAACGAATATCCCTCGTGATAACCAATCTTTAATGGACCGTATCGATGAGGCTGCTAGGGATAAAGATAGTAATATTAGTTATTTAGCAGCACCAGAAACAAGTGGATGGATTCAATTCTTTACGGGAATTATTCCTTTCATTATCATCATTTTCTTATTCTTCTTCCTAATGAGTCAATCTCAAGGCGGCGGAAATAAAGTGATGAGCTTTGGTAAAAGTAAAGCTAAGCTTTATGACGATCAAAAGAAAAAAGTACGTTTTACAGATGTAGCAGGTGCTGATGAAGAGAAAGCAGAGCTTGTTGAGGTTGTAGAATTTTTAAAAGACCATCGCAAGTTTACTGAAATTGGTGCGCGTATTCCAAAAGGTATCTTACTTGTAGGTCCTCCAGGTACAGGTAAAACATTACTTGCCCGTGCAGTAGCAGGTGAAGCAGGCGTTCCTTTCTTCTCAATTTCGGGTTCTGATTTCGTAGAAATGTTTGTAGGTGTCGGTGCATCACGTGTCCGTGATTTATTCGAAAATGCTAAGAAAAACGCACCATGTATCATCTTTATTGATGAGATTGATGCGGTTGGTCGTCAACGTGGCGCAGGTCTTGGTGGTGGACATGATGAGCGTGAACAAACACTTAACCAATTGTTAGTTGAAATGGATGGTTTCGGAGCAAACGAAGGTATTATTATTATCGCTGCAACAAACCGCCCAGATATTTTAGATAAAGCGTTATTACGTCCTGGTCGATTTGACCGTCAAATTACAGTAGGACATCCTGATGTAAAAGGACGTGAGGCGATTCTTAAAGTACATGCACGCAATAAGCCATTAGCAGATACAGTTGATTTAGCAGCAGTTGCACAACGTACGCCAGGTTTCTCAGGTGCAGATTTAGAAAACTTATTAAACGAAGCAGCGCTTGTTGCGGCTCGTAAAAGTAAACGCACCATCAATATGGCAGATATCGATGAAGCTTCTGACCGTGTAATCGCTGGTCCAGCTAAAGCTAGCCGTGTATATTCAGCCAAGGAGAAGAAACTTGTATCCTTCCATGAAGCCGGCCACGTAGTTGTTGGTCTTGAGCTTGATGAAGCAGATACAGTACACAAAGTAACAATTGTTCCGCGTGGTCAAGCGGGTGGGTATGCGATTATGTTACCGAAGGAAGAGCGCTTCTTTACAACAAAGCAAGAGCTTTTAGATCGTATTGCAGGTCTCCTTGGTGGTCGTGTAGCTGAAGAAATTGTTCTTGGTGAAGTTTCTACTGGGGCACATAATGATTTCCAAAAGGTTACAAGCATTGCTCGTGCAATGGTTACTGAATACGGAATGAGTGAAAACCTTGGTGCTATGCAATTTGGTTCAAGTCAGGGCGGTAATGTATTCCTTGGTCGCGACTTTAATTCAGACCAAAACTACTCTGATTCTGTAGCTTATGAAATCGATAAAGAAATGCAAAAAATTATTGATACTCAATATGAGCGTACAAAACGTATCCTAACGGAAAAACGTGAGCTGCTTGATTTAATTGCCAATACTTTAATGGAGAAAGAAACGTTAAATGCACAGGAAATCGAGCATTTGCGTGACCATGGTGTTTTACCAGAGCCAGAGGCTGCAGAAAAAATTGAGGATAATACGCCGAAAATTGAAGCGAAGCCAACATTAGATACAATTGGTAAACCAGTTGTTGAAAAAGAGCTACTGAGTAAAGAGCCGAATCCAACAACTCTTGATTTAGCTAAAGAAAATAAAGAACAACAAAATGATGCTCCTAAAGGTATCGATGAAAAACGTGATTAAAAGTAGGAAGACTGTTTACTAATTTGGTAAGCAGTCTTTTTCTTTGCCTTTTATTACTAATAAGCATTAGGATATAGGAGTGAAAGATAAGCTCTATACGAATCTTCGTTAGAGGATATTTTATAGATAGGAGTGTTTAAGCATGGGAAATGTAACATTGAATAATGGACTTAAAATGCCTTTAGTTGGTTATGGCGTTTTTAGAGTACCTGAAGGAGATGACTTAGCTGAAGCTGTAAAAACAGCAATTGCAAAGGGTTATCGTAGCATTGATACAGCACAGGTATATCGTAATGAAGAAAGTGTTGGACGAGGAATACGTGCAGCCATAGAAGAAGGTTTAGTAACTCGTGATGAACTATTTATCACATCAAAAGTTTGGAACGATGGTCTTTCCTATGACGAAACACTTGCTGCTTACGATAGTAGTTTAGAAAAAATCGGGTTAGACTATTTGGATTTGTATTTAGTGCACTGGCCAGGGATTGACGAAAATTACATTGACGTTTATAAAGCACTAGAAAAAATATATCAAGATGATCGAGTACGTTCAATTGGGGTTAGTAATTTCCACGTACACCATTTAGAAAAGCTTTTGAAGGAAACTACTGTTGTCCCTGTTATTAATCAAATCGAATTCCATCCGCATTTAACACAAGAGGAAGTTCGTGCTTATTGTCAGGATAAAGGCATACAGGTGGAGGCGTGGTCTCCATTGATGAATGGTTCCCTACTAGAGGAAGCCTTAATTCAAGAGTTAGCATCTAAATACGATAAAACGCCTGCGCAGATTGTATTACGCTATGATGTACAACATAATGTAGTTACGATTCCAAAAACGATGACACCTACACGTATGGTCGAAAATCTAGATGTTTTTAACTTTTCTTTAACAGATGAGGAAATGGCGCAGTTAGATGCGTTAAATGATGGATTACGTTGCGGTCCAGATCCAGAAACATTTAATTTCAAATAATTTCAATGGGGCTTCCTACTTTAAGGAAGCTCCTTTTTAAAGAACAATGTTTTTTGATTACTCTTCAAAATTTATGACATTCATAAGAGGTATTGAGGTAAATGTGGGCTTTTGACGGTGTTCCGTTTTTCTGCGTGTGTTTGACAACTGATTATCAAACAAAAAGCGTTCATTTCCACCATTTAGACGAGAGGGACATCTGCTGAATCAAGATAAAAAGTGTGGTATCATTTTCTAAAGTATATTCACTTTTTTTAGACAAAAGTTGTAACAATAGAGTGGCGAAAGTTACAATGACGATATGGGAGGTGTTAGCCTTGATTTTAGTTTTAGATGCAGGGAATTCTAATATTGTATTAGGTGTCTACAATGACAACGATCAATTAGCCTTCCATTGGCGTATGGTAACAGACCTTCATAAAACAGAAGATGAATATGCTATGCAAGTTCTTTCTTTTTTTAATCACGCAGGCATTTCATTTGAACAAATTACAGGCATTATTATATCCTCAGTTGTGCCACCAATTATGTTTTCATTAGAGGCAATGTGTCAGAAATATTTTCAAAAAAGGCCTTTGGTAGTTGGTCCTGGTGTAAAAACAGGTTTAAATATTAAATACGAAAATCCGCGTGAGGTAGGGTCTGACCGCATTGTGAATGCCATAGCAGCTCTTGATTTATATAAAGCCCCTTGTATCATAGTTGATTTTGGTACAGCGACAACCTATTGTTATTTGAACGAAAAGGGCGATTACATGGGTGGTGCTATTGCACCGGGCATAACTATTTCTACAGAGGCTCTTTATACACAAGCTGCGAGATTGCCGCGTATTGAAATAGTTCGACCTACACATATTATCGGGAAAACGACCGTTTCTGCCATGCAGGCAGGAATTTTTTATGGCTTTGTAGGACAAGTGGAGGGCATTGTAAACCGAATGAAAGCACAAAGTAAAGAGGAGCCGTTAGTGATTGCTACAGGTGGACTAGCAAATCTGATCGCAGGGGAGACACAAATAATTGATGTTGTGGATCCATTTCTAACTTTAAAGGGTTTATATAAGCTATATAAACGTAACCAATAGGAAATGAGGGACATTCTATTTATGAATGATTATTTAGTAAGAGGTTTAGGTTTTAATGGTCAAGTACGTGTATTTGCAGCCCGTACAACAGCCACAGTAGGAGAAGCACAACGTCGTCATAATACATGGCCGGTTGTATCAGCAGCTTTAGGTCGTTCAATGACAGCCGCTGTCATGATGGGAGCTATGTTAAAAGGCGAAGAGAAAATCACTATAAAAATTGAGGGTAATGGCCCAATTGGACCAATGGTGATTGATAGTAATGCACATGGTGAAGTACGTGGGTTTGTGACAAATCCTCATGTTCACTTTGATTTAAACGAACATGGTAAGTTAGATGTTCGTGCAGGTGTTGGAACAGAAGGAGCTCTTACAATCGTAAAAGATCTTGGATTAAGAGATATGTTCTCTGGACAAACACCAATTGTTTCGGGTGAAATTGCTGAAGATTTTACTTATTATTTTGCTACTTCTGAGCAAGTACCGTCATCTGTTGGATTAGGTGTACTCGTTAATCCAGACAACACTATTCTTGCAGCTGGTGGATTTATTTTACAATTAATGCCTGGTTGTGAGGAAGAAACGATCAAAGAAATTGAACAACACCTTGCTACAATAGAGCCTGTTTCAAAAATGATTGAAAAAGGGTTTACGCCAGAGCAAATTCTAGAAGCTGTTTTAGGAAATGGTCACCTGCAAATTTTAGATTCCATGCCAATTGAATTTAAATGTCAATGTTCTAAAGAGCGGTTTGGTGCAGCAATTTTAGGTTTAGGAACTGCAGAAATTAAAGAAATGATTGAAGAGGATGGCGGAGCTGAAGCAGAGTGTCATTTCTGCTTAGAAAAATACAGCTTCTCTAAAGATGAGTTAGAAGGGTTTATCGATGAGCTCAACGCGTAATCGAAGACCCTCAACCACTGTATCACCAAACCAAACGCCTTTACTGCAACGTCGTTTAAAGACAAAACCTGCTTTAGCTGTTATATCGATTTTGTTATTAGGAAATATTTTGTGGTTCATTAGTTGGTTGATCCCGAATAAAGGTCAGGAAATTGGTAGCGATGAGCAGGTCGCTACCATTGACGGGGATGTAATTACACGCCAAGAATGGATGATTGCCATGGAAGAACGATATGGTAAAGAAACACTCCAAAATTTAGTGAATGAATCGGTCATGGAAAAGGCGGCTAAAACATATAAAATAAAAGTTACAGACAAAGAAATTGACCTTGAACTAGCGCTAATGCGTTCTGCTCAAGATAAGTTTGATACGGCCATGCAAAATCTTTCAGCAGAGCAGCTACGCCAAAAAATTCGATCACAGCTTATATTGGATAAAGTACTCACAAAGGACGTAGTGATAGAAGAAGAAAGTGTTGAAAAGTATTATGAGGAAAATCAAGGATTATATAATACAAAAACAAGCTATCGTACCAATTTTATTGAAGTCGATTCAAAAAAGGCTGCTGACGAAGCATTGGGTGAATTAAAAAATGGCTCTGATTTTATGGTGCTGGCACGTGAAATTTCCGTTGATAGTGCCTCAGCTAGTCTAGGGGGAGATATTGGCTACCTTACAGAGAATCAGGAAAATATAGACCCCGCAATTATTAATGCTGTGAAATCTCTTAAGACAAAAGAGGTAAGTAAGGCCTTTAAATTAGATAATGGTCATTACGGAATTGTTCAAGTGCAAGAGGTATTAGAAGGACAATCCTTTACATATGACGATGTGAAAGAACATATAGAGCGGGAATTGGCTTTAGAGCAATTACCACAATCCGTAACACCAGAAGCATTTTGGTCTGAATTTAATGCTACTTGGTATTATGGTGAGTCTAAAAAGGAAAAGTGATAAACGAAAAGAGTCTGCAATTTTTTGTGGGTACAACGAGTCTGATCAAACTTGCAGGCATTTGTAGTGACAAACCCAAATAAAAGAGGCAGATTCTTTTTATCTTTATTTAAAAACAAAGTATCAGATAAATATTCTGAAAATATACGGTTTATTTATTGACAATCGAATGGAAAAATTGATAAAATACAAAATAAGTAAAACCTATAAAAATAGTAGGGATTGGGAGTGGATTATTAAATGAGTAAAATAGCAAACTCAGTAGCTGAATTAGTTGGTAAAACACCAATCGTAAAATTAAATCATGCAACAAGTGAAAATGAAGGTACTGTATATGTAAAATTAGAATATTTTAATCCAGGTAGTTCAGTAAAAGACCGTTTAGCCTTAGCAATGATTGAGGCGGCCGAAAAAGATGGGACATTAAAACCTGGCGGTACAATTATTGAGCCGACATCCGGTAATACAGGTATTGGTCTTGCAATGATTGCAGCTGCTAAAGGATATAAAGCCATTTTAGTTATGCCAGAAACAATGAGCTTAGAGCGTCGTAACCTTTTACGAGCTTATGGCGCAGAGCTAGTGTTAACTCCAGGTCCAGCAGGTATGAAAGGTGCAATCGCTAAAGCAGAGGAATTATCTGCAGAGCACGGCTACTTCCTGCCACAACAATTTACAAACCCAGCGAACGCTGTTATTCACCGTCTAACAACTGGTCCTGAAATTGTAGAAGCATTTGATGGTCTAACACTAGATGCATTTGTAGCTGGTGTTGGTACGGGTGGTACAATTACGGGTGCTGGTGCTGTATTAAAAGAAAAGTATCCAAACATTGAAATCATTGCAGTTGAGCCAAAGGATTCACCAGTACTTTCTGGTGGTCAACCAGGGCCACATAAAATTCAAGGTATTGGTGCTGGATTTGTTCCAGCAGTATTAGATACTGACATCTATTCTTCAGTATTCCCTGTTGAAAATGAGATTGCTTTTGAAGTAGCGCGTAAAGTGGCTCGTGAAGAAGGGATTTTATGTGGTATCTCATCTGGTGCTGCTATCTATGCTGCAATTGAAGCAGCAAAACGTTTAGGTAAGGGTTCAAATGTTCTTGCGATTGTTCCTTCAAACGGTGAGCGTTATCTATCAACACCTTTATACCAATTTGAAGATTAATTTTTAATTTTTATGTTAGGACTCCTTTATAAAAGGGGTCCTTTTTAATGCCTAGAAATGGACACTATTAAAATTATAAAAATATTCGCTTCTATGTACTATTCAAGTTAAGATGGAATCACATCATATGTTTAAAGGGGAAAGAAGACTTGAAGACTATACTTACGAAAACATTAACGATGGATGCAGATTCATTTTTTTATAGCTACAAGAAACAAACAGAGACACAACAAGCACATGTATTTTTAGAAAGTGGACGTGGTGGACATTTTACGATTGCTGCTTGGAATCCATTAGCCATTGCACAATCGGTAGAGGATGGACTGTCAGTCAATTGGAGAAATGGTAGACACGAAGTTTTACAGGGTGAATCTCTGGCCTTACTGGAAGAGCTCGTGGCAGAATATAAAATTCCTTATCATGCGGAGCTTCCTGTTTTTCAAGGGGGAGCCATTGGATTTGTCACATATGATTATGCACGTAAAATTGAAGTGCTTCCTAATACAGCGAAGAATGACTTAGAAATACCAGACAACTATTTTTATATATTTGATTGCTGGGCAGTGCATGATGTGAAGACCAATATAGTGACGCTTATGAAGATAGACGAAAGTGATGTTAACTTGGAACAGTGGGCTCATAACTGGCAGGTTGCAGCACAAGATGGACTAGCTACGCGAAAATTTGAAAAAACAAACGCTGTAGAAGTTATCAATGATGAAAATGAACTACTTGTTTCATTTGCTGGAACAGATTTTGAGGCAGCCGTAAAAAAAATACAAACCTATATAGCACAGGGTGATGTGTTTCAAGTGAATTTGTCTGTTCGACAGTCCAAGAAATTAAATGCTTCAGCTATGGATGTCTATGAGGCATTACGAGCATTTAATCCATCACCGTACATGGCTTATATTGAAGCACCAGATTTTGCTGTTGTTTCTGGATCCCCGGAGTTATTAGTCAAACGCCATGGAAATGAATTATCTACAAGGCCAATTGCTGGTACTCGACCAAGAGGGAAATCAGAGGCGGAAGATTTAGCATTAGCACAAGAATTAATTGATAATGATAAAGAACGTGCTGAGCATGTGATGCTAGTGGATTTAGAGCGCAATGATTTAGGTCGGGTGTCAACCTATGGAACAGTGGAAGTGGACGAGTTTATGGTCATTGAGCGCTATTCTCATGTAATGCATATTGTGTCGAATGTACGAGGCGAAATAGCGGAAGGTAAAACAAATGCGGATGTTATTCGTGCAATGTTCCCAGGAGGGACAATTACAGGAGCTCCGAAGATCCGCACTATGGAAATTATTGAGGAACTAGAGCCTGTGCGCCGTGGTTTATATACAGGTTCGATTGGTTGGCTCGGCTTTACAGGTGACATGGAGTTTAATATTGTCATTCGGACAGCGTTTATAAAAGATGGAGTTTCACATATCCAGGCAGGGGCAGGCATTGTCATTGACTCTGTTCCCGAAAGAGAGTATCAGGAATCGTTAAATAAAGCGAAGGCAATGTGGCAGGCAAAGGCAATGGCAGAGGAGCGAGCAAAATGATTTTAATGATTGATAATTATGATTCTTTTATCTATAATATCGTCCAATATTTGGGTGAATTTGGTCATGAGATAGTGGTGAAGCGCAATGATGTTATAACGGTAGAGGAGATAGAACAACTAGCACCAGATATAATTGTTATTTCACCGGGACCATGTAGCCCAAATGAAGCAGGTGAAAGCTTGAACATTATTAAATATTTCGCAGGAAATATTCCGATTTTGGGTGTTTGTCTTGGTCATCAGGCGCTTGCACAGGTATTTGGCGGCAATGTCATACGGGCCGAGCGTCTAATGCACGGAAAGACATCACCTGTACTCCACGCTGAAGTAGGTTTGCATAAAGGCATGCCAAATCCATTCCTGGCGACTCGCTACCACTCCCTTATTGTAGAGAAAGAGACATTACCAGCTTGTCTTGAAATCACAGCTTGGACTGAGGAGGGAGAAATTATGGGGCTACGTCATAAAGAATATCCAATTGAGGGTGTACAATATCATCCAGAATCCATTATGACTGAGCAAGGTAAAAGACTCCTTCGCCAATTTATAGAAACCCACGTCGAAGGGGTGAAATAGATGCAATGCTGGATGAATGGGCACTATGTGGCTGCACGGGATTTGCGTATTTCTCCATTTGATCATGGATTTTTGTACGGATTGGGTTTTTTTGAAACGTTTCGGACATATGGAGGTCAGGTATTTGGCTGGGAAGAACATATGGAAAGATTACAGCTTGCATTATCACAATACCACATTCATTTAACCTATCCTGAAAATGTTTTACTAGAGGTAGTGCAGCAATTAAATGAACTTGCAGGCGGGCAAGATGGCTACTTCCGTTTAAATGTATCAGCTGGAGAGCATAATATTGGACTACAGCCAACCGAATATAAACAACCCAATGTCATCATCTTTCGTAAAGAACTTCAGGACATACCGCGGGGGACTGAGAAAATAGCCCAATGGCTTTCAACTCCACGCAATACACCTGAACAAGGATTACGTGTTAAATCACATCATTATGGCAATAACGTACTCGGTCGCTTTGAAATGCCGTCATTGGCACAGCAAGAAGGTTTCTTTTTAACGCAAGAGGGTTATGTAGCTGAAGGGGTAACATCAAATGTTTTTTGGGTAAAAAATGATATACTATATACGCCTTCTTTAGAGACAGGCATTTTACCAGGGATTATTCGAGCATGGGTCTTAGAGAAGGCCAATGCTCTTGGTCTTAAGGTGATGGAAGGCTTTTATACAAAAGAAGAGTTACTACGAAGTACAGAATGCTTCATTACCAATTCTGTGCAAGAGCTTGTGCCTATAAGTAGCTTAGAAAACCTACAATTTTTAGGCAATAAAGGGCCAATTTATTCGTGTTTACATGAAGCATTTGTTCAAGAAGTGGAGCAAGGATAGAAGGAGCGTTTTCATGCTAGAAAAATATACGAAACCATTAACCATTAATGGTATTACATTAGACTATACAAAAGAAACATTTGTTATGGGCATTCTAAATGTTACACCAGATTCCTTCTCAGATGGTGGCAAGTATAACAATGTTGAAGCTGCTGTTGCTCAAGCGAAAAAAATGGTTGCTGATGGAGCTAAAATAATTGACGTTGGTGGGGAATCTACTCGTCCAGGGTACGAACGAATTTCAGATGAAGATGAGATTGCACGGATCGTACCTGTTATTCAAGCGTTAGCCAAAGAAGTAAAGGCGATTATTTCCGTTGATACGTATAAAGCAAATGTAGCACGTGCCGCAATTGAAGCGGGGGCACACATCATTAATGATATATGGGGAGCAAAAGCGGAGCCGGAAATTGCCCAAGTTGCTGCAGATTTGCATGTTCCCATTATTTTAATGCACAATCGTGAAAATATGGACTATGGTATTGATTTTTGGGCCTCGGCAAAAGCGGATTTAGAAAGAAGTATCGCTATTGCACATCAAGCCGGCGTTCCTGATCATCATATCATCTTAGACCCAGGTATCGGCTTTGCTAAAAATACTGCACAAAATATTGCTATGATGCAACATTTAAGGGATTTAGTAGCTATGGGCTATCCAGTGTTATTAGCGACATCACGGAAATCAATGATTGGCAATGTCTTGAACCTACCTGTCGAGGAGCGTCTAGAAGGGACTACTGCAACAGTAGTTTACGGTATTGAAAAGGGTTGTCATATGATAAGAGTCCATGATGTAAAAGAAATGGCACGTGCGACGCATATGACTGATATTTTAGTAGGAAAACGTTTGTTTAAGGAGGAAGCGTGATGGATTATATTCACTTAAAGGACATGCAGTTTTACGGCTATCATGGTGTATTAGCAGCAGAAACGACTCTTGGTCAACGCTTCAGAGCAAATGTTTCTCTTGCTGTAGATATGACAAAGGCTGGGGAAACTGATGATCTCTCTTATACAGTCAATTATGCAGAGGTATATGCGATATGTCGTGATATCGTAGAGGGCGATCCATTAAAGCTTATTGAAGCTCTTGTTGTGAAAATAGCGAATGCAGTATTAACAACCTACCCTGATAAAGTAAAGGGCGTTCGAGTAGAGCTAATTAAACCAGACCCACCTATTCATGGTTATTATAAAGAGGTGTCTGTTGAGGTAACGAGAGGTGATTTCTAATGAAGGATGTCTACCTATCTATCGGAACTAATATGGGAGAGAGATATGAGAATCTTCAGCATGCCGTTGCCCTATTAAAGGAAAAAAGTAATATTGAGGTTGTTCGTATTTCATCTGTTTATGAAACAGCTGCAGTGGGGTACACAGATCAGGCAGATTTTTTAAATATAGCTGTTCATATAAAAACGAATGTCTCATCTGCTGATATGTTGGAGATTTGCCAATCAATTGAACAGGAATTAGGGCGTATAAGAGAATTCCGCTGGGGCCCACGAATCATTGACCTTGACATTTTGCTTTACAATCACGAAAATATTAAAACTGAGAGCTTAATTGTTCCCCATCCAAGAATGTACGAGCGAGCGTTTGTCTTAGTACCCTTAGTTGAGATTACACCATCACCTCTTGGTGAACAACTACAACAAGCACATAATCTGTTGCAGCAAATGGATTGCGAAAATGAAGGTGTAACCTTATGGAAAACGTTTAAAGAACCTTCGACGGTACATTAAGCTATAGAAATACAGTATCAATGAATTTTAATGCACAGCATTAACATAGATAGCGAAGAAGAGGAAAGAGCCTTTAGAGGAGGAAGACAACGTTGAGTCATACAACAGAGAAGCCATTTCAAATTGGCGATATTGTTATGGACAATCGAGTAGTTTTAGCGCCCATGGCAGGGATTTGTAACTCTGCTTTCCGATTAACAGTTAAAGAGTTCGGAGCAGGGCTTGTCTATGCCGAAATGATTAGTGATAAGGGCATTGTCCAAAAAAATGAGAAAACATTAGGTATGCTTTATATCGATGAACGTGAAAATCCTCTGTCACTACAAATTTTTGGTGGAGATAAAGCAACCTTAGTGGAAGCGGCGAAGTATGTGGATGAAAATACTACTGCTGATATTATTGATATCAACATGGGGTGCCCAGTTAATAAAATTATAAAATGTGAAGCAGGAGCTCGCTTGTTATTAGATCCAAATAAAGTATATGAAATGGTGGCAGCTGTTGTTGATGCAGTTAAAAAACCTGTCAGCGTAAAAATGCGTATTGGCTGGGATGATGAACATATTTTTGCCATTGAAAATGCACAAGCTGTTGAGCGTGCAGGTGCCTCTGCAGTAGCAGTCCATGGACGTACTCGTGTACAAATGTACGAGGGTAAGGCGAATTGGGATATCATTCGCCAAGTAAAGGACAACGTGAAGATTCCTGTGCTTGGTAATGGTGACGTGGAAACGCCACAAGATGCTAAACGGATGCTCGATACAACAGGAGTAGATGCTGTTATGATTGGTCGTGCAGCATTAGGTAATCCATGGATGATTTATCGTACTGTTCAATACCTAGAAACTGGTGAGCTAAAGGAAGAACCAAGTATCCGTGAAAAGATAGATGTATGTCTATTGCACTTTGAACGTTTACTCCAGTTAAAGGGCGAAGGAATAGCAGTACGTGAAATGCGTAAACATGCTTCATGGTACTTAAAAGGAATTCGCGGTAATGGTAAAGCGCGTAATGCGATTAATCAAACTGAAACAGCAGCGGATCTTCGTGTACTATTAAATAGTCTTGTACAGGAATATGAAGAGGTCGAATCTAATTTAATTGTTCCTGAAGCAAAAGAATTAATAATATAGTTTTTTATGGCGTCTCACTATTATAAGAGACGCCTTTTTGTGCTGACTTTAATTTTTAGAATTATTAATCATCTTGTGTTGAATTGAAAATAAACTGAAAGAGATGATTACAGCACTAAAATTGTGTACAATAGAAATATTATGGACGTAAACACGGACAATTTACTTAAGGAGTGAAACAAGTGTCAAATATAGAAGAATTAAATGATCAGCTATTGGTGAGACGCCAAAAAATGACGACGATACTAGAAAACGGACAAGATCCATTTGGAAGCCGTTTTGAGCGTACACATTTATCTGCAGAAGTACGTGAACAATTTGCAGACCAAACAAAAGAACAACTTGAAGAAAACCTTCAAGAGGTGATTATTGCGGGACGTATTATGACGAAACGCGGTAAAGGAAAAGCTGGTTTTGCCCATATTCAAGATTTAGCAGGACAAATCCAAATTTATGTTCGCCAAGATCATGTAGGTGAAGAAGCATATGAGTTGTTTAAACAGGCTGACTTAGGGGATATCGTAGGTGTACGTGGAAATGTATTCCGTACGCAAGTTGGAGAGCTTTCAGTAAAAGCTGAGGACTTCACATTCCTTACAAAAGCTTTACGTCCTATGCCGGAGAAATTCCACGGCTTACAGGATGTTGAGCAACGTTATCGCCAACGTTATTTAGATCTAATGACAAATGAAGATAGCAAAAAAACGTTTATCACTCGTTCTAAAATTATCCGTGCAATCCGAAATTATTTAGATAACGCTGGATATTTAGAAGTAGAAACACCAATGCTTCATACAATTGCTGGTGGCGCAGCTGCTCGTCCATTTATTACGCATCATAATGCACTTGATATGGAATTATATATGCGAATCGCCATCGAATTGCATTTAAAACGTTTAATAGTTGGTGGTTTAGAAAAGGTTTACGAAATTGGTCGTGTGTTCCGTAACGAAGGAATCTCTACACGTCACAATCCAGAGTTTACAATGATTGAGCTATATGAAGCATATGCTGATTATCAAGATATCATGTCTCTAACTGAAAACCTTATTGCACATGTTGCTCAAGAAGTGCTTGGTACAACAACGGTTCAATATGGAGAAGATGAGATCAACCTTGCAGTAGGATGGAAACGAGTTCATATGGTAGACGCTGTAAAAGAGGCAACTGGTGTGGACTTCTGGCAGCCAATGACAAAAGAACAAGCTCAAACACTTGCTAAAGAGCATGGAGTAGAAGTAAAAGATGTTCATGAAGTAGGTCATATTATCAATGAATTCTTTGAACAAAAGGTAGAAGAGACACTTGTACAACCTACATTTGTATATGGCCACCCAGTAGAAATCTCTCCTCTAGCGAAGAAAAATCCAGAGGACGAGCGTTTCACAGATCGCTTTGAGTTATTTATCGTTCGTCGTGAGCATGCAAATGCCTTCACAGAGCTAAATGATCCTATCGACCAACGCCAACGTTTTGAAGCACAATTAGCAGAAAAAGCGGCAGGTAACGATGAGGCACATGAAATGGACAATGATTTCATTGAAGCGTTGGAATACGGTATGCCTCCAACAGGTGGTTTAGGAATCGGTATTGACCGTTTAATTATGCTCCTTACAAATTCACCATCAATTCGTGACGTATTATTGTTCCCAACAATGCGCCATATTACAAAGTAGTTGGTTTTTTTCATAGAGCAATAAAACAAAAGAAATAAATAAAGAGGAGAATTCACGGGATAAGTGGGTTCTCTTTTTTTATGCTTTGAAAAAAATTAAGTTGTTTAAAGGTTGATTAAATTTAGGTTATACTTTTATAGTTCTATGTTTTTTAAATTACTAAGTAAAAAAAGAAGTATTTTATTGGGGGCTTATAATGAATTACAAAATTATTAACAAACAAGTGTTTGAACAGGCACAATTACGATCAGTTTCTGATGTTCCATTTACTGAAGAAGAACTTGAGCATGGTATGAAATTAGTAGTGGCTAAGAAAGACGAAAACCTTACATTATATTTAGTGGAGATAGACGGTCAGAAGAAATTCGACGTGCGTTGGGATGATTCGTCGGAAATTTTCAGTGGCTGGTATTCCGCTTGGGATAATTTCTTATGGTGCTTAAATATAGTTGATCCTCAAAGTGACGATTTAAAATAGGACATAATAGAAATAAGCGCTAAAGTGTAGTAAAAGCACTTTAGCGCTTATTTTCGATACGGTACATATAAAACGTGTACATGTAAATACGTTGTTGCCTTGAATGAAAAAAGTTTGTATGAAATGAACGACACAATAACATTTGCTCTATCGAAAGCCTTTAGTTTTCTAGAGGTTTTCTTATATAGTAAACTGTAATGCACTTTTGATTTGAAAAATAGTAGGATAAAATGTTGTGATTTGAAAGAAAGAGATGTATAGTAAAACAAATAATTAAGTGGGCAAAGGAGAATATATAATTTTCGTATTCTCGTAAATGCGTAAAATAGCTTATTAATTCGTTATTTTTAAATAAAGTAGATTTTGTTTAAAAAAACACTTGCGATGTCTAAGTTAACATGATAAATTATTACTTGTCGTTAAGACGATGCAAGAAAACAACATCAAAGAAATTTAGATGAAAAAGATGTTGACTTACGAAAATGATTATGATATAGTTTAAGAGTTGTCTCTTCGGACTTAAAAACTTTTTAAAAAAGATGTTGACAACGAAAAACGAAATATGTTATAATTTAAAAGTTGCTGTCGATGAGATGGTTAACAAAATGAACCTTGAAAACTGAACAAGCAAAACGTAATCAATAAAGTTTTAAGTAACTAGTTTCGGCTAGTGAACAAAACAAAATTTTGGACATCAAAATTGATGCCAGCAAAACAATTTGAGCTAATCAAATTTCTTTTATGGAGAGTTTGATCCTGGCTCAGGACGAACGCTGGCGGCGTGCCTAATACATGCAAGTCGAGCGAACAGAGAAGGAGCTTGCTCCTTTGACGTTAGCGGCGGACGGGTGAGTAACACGTGGGCAACCTACCTTATAGTTTGGGATAACTCCGGGAAACCGGGGCTAATACCGAATAATCTGTTCCACCTCATGGTGGAACACTGAAAGACGGTTTCGGCTGTCGCTATAAGATGGGCCCGCGGCGCATTAGCTAGTTGGTGAGGTAACGGCTCACCAAGGCGACGATGCGTAGCCGACCTGAGAGGGTGATCGGCCACACTGGGACTGAGACACGGCCCAGACTCCTACGGGAGGCAGCAGTAGGGAATCTTCCACAATGGGCGAAAGCCTGATGGAGCAACGCCGCGTGAGTGAAGAAGGTTTTCGGATCGTAAAACTCTGTTGTAAGGGAAGAACAAGTACAGTAGTAACTGGCTGTACCTTGACGGTACCTTATTAGAAAGCCACGGCTAACTACGTGCCAGCAGCCGCGGTAATACGTAGGTGGCAAGCGTTGTCCGGAATTATTGGGCGTAAAGCGCGCGCAGGCGGTCCTTTAAGTCTGATGTGAAAGCCCACGGCTCAACCGTGGAGGGTCATTGGAAACTGGGGGACTTGAGTGCAGAAGAGGAAAGTGGAATTCCAAGTGTAGCGGTGAAATGCGTAGAGATTTGGAGGAACACCAGTGGCGAAGGCGACTTTCTGGTCTGTAACTGACGCTGAGGCGCGAAAGCGTGGGGAGCAAACAGGATTAGATACCCTGGTAGTCCACGCCGTAAACGATGAGTGCTAAGTGTTAGGGGGTTTCCGCCCCTTAGTGCTGCAGCTAACGCATTAAGCACTCCGCCTGGGGAGTACGGTCGCAAGACTGAAACTCAAAGGAATTGACGGGGGCCCGCACAAGCGGTGGAGCATGTGGTTTAATTCGAAGCAACGCGAAGAACCTTACCAGGTCTTGACATCCCGTTGACCACTGTAGAGATATAGTTTCCCCTTCGGGGGCAACGGTGACAGGTGGTGCATGGTTGTCGTCAGCTCGTGTCGTGAGATGTTGGGTTAAGTCCCGCAACGAGCGCAACCCTTGATCTTAGTTGCCATCATTTAGTTGGGCACTCTAAGGTGACTGCCGGTGACAAACCGGAGGAAGGTGGGGATGACGTCAAATCATCATGCCCCTTATGACCTGGGCTACACACGTGCTACAATGGACGATACAAACGGTTGCCAACTCGCGAGAGGGAGCTAATCCGATAAAGTCGTTCTCAGTTCGGATTGTAGGCTGCAACTCGCCTACATGAAGCCGGAATCGCTAGTAATCGCGGATCAGCATGCCGCGGTGAATACGTTCCCGGGCCTTGTACACACCGCCCGTCACACCACGAGAGTTTGTAACACCCGAAGTCGGTGAGGTAACCTTTTGGAGCCAGCCGCCGAAGGTGGGATAGATGATTGGGGTGAAGTCGTAACAAGGTAGCCGTATCGGAAGGTGCGGCTGGATCACCTCCTTTCTAAGGATTATTTCGGAATACAAACCTTGGGTTTGTAAGATTACGTTTTGCGTTCAGTTTTGAAGGTTCATTCTTCCGAATGAAATACTTCAAAACTTGTTCTTTGAAAACTGGATAAAACGACATTGAAATTGTAACAAACACATTTATTTTTTAAGTTTTTTATAGGCTTAATAACTTGGTTAAGTTATTAAGGGCGCACGGCGAATGCCTTGGCACTAGGAGCCGAAGAAGGACGGCACTAACACCGATATGCTTCGGGGAGCTGTAAGTGAGCTTTGATCCGGAGATTTCCGAATGGGGGAACCCACTACGTTTAATCGCGTAGTATCTTGACGTGAATACATAGCGTCTTGAAGGCAGACCCAGGGAACTGAAACATCTAAGTACCTGGAGGAAGAGAAAGAAAAATCGATTCCCTGAGTAGCGGCGAGCGAAACGGGAAGAGCCCAAACCAAGAGGCTTGCCTCTTGGGGTTGTAGGACACTCTATACGGAGTTACAAAAGAGCGAGTTAGATGAAGCGACTTGGAAAGGTCCGCCAGAGCAGGTAAAAGCCCTGTAGTCGAAAGTTCGTTCTCTCCTGAGTGGATCCTGAGTACGGCGGAACACGTGAAATTCCGTCGGAATCCGGGAGGACCATCTCCCAAGGCTAAATACTACCTAGTGACCGATAGTGAACCAGTACCGTGAGGGAAAGGTGAAAAGCACCCCGGAAGGGGAGTGAAAGAGATCCTGAAACCGTGTGCCTACAAGTAGTTAGAGCCCGTTAATGGGTGATAGCGTGCCTTTTGTAGAATGAACCGGCGAGTTACGATTACGTGCAAGGTTAAGCTTTAGAAGGCGGAGCCGCAGCGAAAGCGAGTCTGAATAGGGCGAAATAGTACGTGGTCGTAGACCCGAAACCAGGTGATCTACCCATGTCCAGGGTGAAGGTAAGGTAACACTTACTGGAGGCCCGAACCCACGCACGTTGAAAAGTGCGGGGATGAGGTGTGGGTAGCGGAGAAATTCCAATCGAACTTGGAGATAGCTGGTTCTCTCCGAAATAGCTTTAGGGCTAGCCTCGTGATGAGAATACTGGAGGTAGAGCACTGTTTGGACTAGGGGGCCATCCCGGTTTACCGAATTCAGACAAACTCCGAATGCCAGATATTTATACACGGGAGTCAGACTGCGAGTGATAAGATCCGTAGTCAAAAGGGAAACAGCCCAGACCACCAGCTAAGGTCCCAAAGTAATCGTTAAGTGGAAAAGGATGTGGCGTTGCACAGACAACCAGGATGTTGGCTTAGAAGCAGCCATCATTTAAAGAGTGCGTAATAGCTCACTGGTCGAGTGACGCTGCGCCGAAAATGTATCGGGGCTAAACGATTCACCGAAGCTGTGGATTGACATCTACGATGTCAGTGGTAGGAGAGCGTTCTAAGTGCGTTGAAGTCAGACCGGAAGGACTGGTGGAGCGCTTAGAAGTGAGAATGCCGGTATGAGTAGCGAAAGACGGGTGAGAATCCCGTCCACCGTATGACTAAGGTTTCCTGAGGAAGGCTCGTCCGCTCAGGGTTAGTCGGGACCTAAGCCGAGGCCGACAGGCGTAGGCGATGGACAACAGGTTGATATTCCTGTACCACCTCCTCACCGTTTGAGAAATGGGGGGACGCAGTAGGATAGGGTAAGCGCGCTGTTGGTTATGCGCGTCCAAGCAGTAAGGCGTGTGTGTAGGCAAATCCGCACACTGTAACGTTGAGCTGTGATGGCGAGTCCGTATGGACGAAGTTCCTGATTTCACACTGCCAAGAAAAGCCTCTATCGAGGTGAGAGGTGCCCGTACCGCAAACCGACACAGGTAGTCGAGGAGAGAATCCTAAGGTGTGCGAGAGAACTCTCGTTAAGGAACTCGGCAAAATGACCCCGTAACTTCGGGAGAAGGGGTGCTCTTGAGCGTGCAAGCGCATGAGAGCCGCAGTGAATAGGCCCAGGCGACTGTTTAGCAAAAACACAGGTCTCTGCAAAACCGTAAGGTGACGTATAGGGGCTGACGCCTGCCCGGTGCTGGAAGGTTAAGAGGAGTGGTTAGCGCAAGCGAAGCTGCGAATTGAAGCCCCAGTAAACGGCGGCCGTAACTATAACGGTCCTAAGGTAGCGAAATTCCTTGTCGGGTAAGTTCCGACCCGCACGAAAGGCGTAACGATCTGGGCACTGTCTCAACGAGAGACTCGGTGAAATTATAGTACCTGTGAAGATGCAGGTTACCCGCGACAGGACGGAAAGACCCCGTGGAGCTTTACTGTAGCCTGATATTGAATTTTGGTACAACTTGTACAGGATAGGTAGGAGCCAGAGATCTCGGAGCGCCAGCTTCGAAGGAGGCGTCGGTGGGATACTACCCTGGTTGTATTGAAATTCTAACCCATGCCCCTTAGCGGGGCAGGAGACAGTGTCAGGCGGACAGTTTGACTGGGGCGGTCGCCTCCTAAAAGGTAACGGAGGCGCCCAAAGGTTCCCTCAGAATGGTTGGAAATCATTCGTAGAGTGTAAAGGCACAAGGGAGCTTGACTGCGAGACCTACAAGTCGAGCAGGGTCGAAAGACGGGCTTAGTGATCCGGTGGTTCCGCATGGAAGGGCCATCGCTCAACGGATAAAAGCTACCCCGGGGATAACAGGCTTATCTCCCCCAAGAGTCCACATCGACGGGGAGGTTTGGCACCTCGATGTCGGCTCATCGCATCCTGGGGCTGTAGTCGGTCCCAAGGGTTGGGCTGTTCGCCCATTAAAGCGGTACGCGAGCTGGGTTCAGAACGTCGTGAGACAGTTCGGTCCCTATCCGTCGTGGGCGTAGGAAATTTGAGAGGAGCTGTCCTTAGTACGAGAGGACCGGGATGGACACACCGCTGGTGTACCAGTTGTCTTGCCAAAGGCATCGCTGGGTAGCTATGTGTGGACGGGATAAGTGCTGAAAGCATCTAAGCATGAAGCCCCCCTCAAGATGAGATTTCCCATTACGCAAGTAAGTAAGATCCCTCAAAGACGATGAGGTAGATAGGTTCGAGGTGGAAGTGTGGTGACACATGGAGCTGACGAATACTAATCGATCGAGGACTTAACCAAATTGTTTGAAGCAGTCAATGCACGTTTATCCAGTTTTGAAAGAATAAAATATTATAATATACTTGTAATTTTGATAAAATATGTTATAATAGGTGTTGTCTTTCAAATAGTCTAGTGATGATGGCAAAGAGGTCACACCCGTTCCCATACCGAACACGGAAGTTAAGCTCTTTAGCGCCGATGGTAGTTGGGGGCTTCCCCCTGTGAGAGTAGGACGTCGCTAGGCATAATACCCAGGAGGATTAGCTCAGCTGGGAGAGCACCTGCCTTACAAGCAGGGGGTCGGCGGTTCGAGCCCGTCATCCTCCACCATATGCCGGTTTAGCTCAGCAGGTAGAGCAACTGACTTGTAATCAGTAGGTCGTGGGTTCGATTCCTATAGCCGGCACCATTTTTTCGAGCCATTAGCTCAGTTGGTAGAGCATCTGACTTTTAATCAGAGGGTCGAAGGTTCGAGTCCTTCATGGCTCACCATTTTGAAATAATAATAAGCGGGTGTGGCGGAATTGGCAGACGCACTAGACTTAGGATCTAGCGCCGCAAGGCGTGGGGGTTCGACTCCCTTCACCCGCACCATTATTTTCATTGCCAGATAAAAAAACTTATGCACATGCGGAAGTAGTTCAGTGGTAGAACACCACCTTGCCAAGGTGGGGGTCGCGAGTTCGAACCTCGTCTTCCGCTCCAAATGTGCCGGGGTGGCGGAACTGGCAGACGCACAGGACTTAAAATCCTGCGGTAGGTGACTACCGTACCGGTTCGATTCCGGTCCTCGGCACCATTATTATGCGCCCGTAGCTCAATTGGATAGAGCGTCTGACTACGGATCAGAAGGTTATGGGTTCGACTCCTGTCGGGCGCGCCAAAAGAACGAACGGGAAGTAGCTCAGCTTGGTAGAGCACTTGGTTTGGGACCAAGGGGTCGCAGGTTCGAATCCTGTCTTCCCGACCATTTCCTAAATTTATGGGGCCTTAGCTCAGCTGGGAGAGCGCCTGCCTTGCACGCAGGAGGTCAGCGGTTCGATCCCGCTAGGCTCCACCAATTCAATTAAATGAACCTTGAAAACTGAACAAGCAAAACGTAATCAATAAAGTTTTAAGTAACTAGTTTCGGCTAGTGAACGAAACAAAATTTTGGACATCAAAATTGATGCCAGCAAAACAATTTGAGCTAATCAAATTTCTTTTATGGAGAGTTTGATCCTGGCTCAGGACGAACGCTGGCGGCGTGCCTAATACATGCAAGTCGAGCGAACAGAGAAGGAGCTTGCTCCTTTGACGTTAGCGGCGGACGGGTGAGTAACACGTGGGCAACCTACCTTATAGTTTGGGATAACTCCGGGAAACCGGGGCTAATACCGAATAATCTGTTCCACCTCATGGTGGAACACTGAAAGACGGTTTCGGCTGTCGCTATAAGATGGGCCCGCGGCGCATTAGCTAGTTGGTGAGGTAACGGCTCACCAAGGCGACGATGCGTAGCCGACCTGAGAGGGTGATCGGCCACACTGGGACTGAGACACGGCCCAGACTCCTACGGGAGGCAGCAGTAGGGAATCTTCCACAATGGGCGAAAGCCTGATGGAGCAACGCCGCGTGAGTGAAGAAGGTTTTCGGATCGTAAAACTCTGTTGTAAGGGAAGAACAAGTACAGTAGTAACTGGCTGTACCTTGACGGTACCTTATTAGAAAGCCACGGCTAACTACGTGCCAGCAGCCGCGGTAATACGTAGGTGGCAAGCGTTGTCCGGAATTATTGGGCGTAAAGCGCGCGCAGGCGGTCCTTTAAGTCTGATGTGAAAGCCCACGGCTCAACCGTGGAGGGTCATTGGAAACTGGGGGACTTGAGTGCAGAAGAGGAAAGTGGAATTCCAAGTGTAGCGGTGAAATGCGTAGAGATTTGGAGGAACACCAGTGGCGAAGGCGACTTTCTGGTCTGTAACTGACGCTGAGGCGCGAAAGCGTGGGGAGCAAACAGGATTAGATACCCTGGTAGTCCACGCCGTAAACGATGAGTGCTAAGTGTTAGGGGGTTTCCGCCCCTTAGTGCTGCAGCTAACGCATTAAGCACTCCGCCTGGGGAGTACGGTCGCAAGACTGAAACTCAAAGGAATTGACGGGGGCCCGCACAAGCGGTGGAGCATGTGGTTTAATTCGAAGCAACGCGAAGAACCTTACCAGGTCTTGACATCCCGTTGACCACTGTAGAGATATAGTTTCCCCTTCGGGGGCAACGGTGACAGGTGGTGCATGGTTGTCGTCAGCTCGTGTCGTGAGATGTTGGGTTAAGTCCCGCAACGAGCGCAACCCTTGATCTTAGTTGCCATCATTTAGTTGGGCACTCTAAGGTGACTGCCGGTGACAAACCGGAGGAAGGTGGGGATGACGTCAAATCATCATGCCCCTTATGACCTGGGCTACACACGTGCTACAATGGACGATACAAACGGTTGCCAACTCGCGAGAGGGAGCTAATCCGATAAAGTCGTTCTCAGTTCGGATTGTAGGCTGCAACTCGCCTACATGAAGCCGGAATCGCTAGTAATCGCGGATCAGCATGCCGCGGTGAATACGTTCCCGGGCCTTGTACACACCGCCCGTCACACCACGAGAGTTTGTAACACCCGAAGTCGGTGAGGTAACCTTTTGGAGCCAGCCGCCGAAGGTGGGATAGATGATTGGGGTGAAGTCGTAACAAGGTAGCCGTATCGGAAGGTGCGGCTGGATCACCTCCTTTCTAAGGATTATTTCGGAATACAAACCTAGGGTTTGTAAGATTACGTTTTGCGTTCAGTTTTGAAGGTTTATGAAATATTATAAAACTTCCAAGAGGGCCTATAGCTCAGCTGGTTAGAGCGCACGCCTGATAAGCGTGAGGTCGATGGTTCGAGTCCATTTAGGCCCACCATATATACCTCTTGGGGCCTTAGCTCAGCTGGGAGAGCGCCTGCCTTGCACGCAGGAGGTCAGCGGTTCGATCCCGCTAGGCTCCACCAATTTTGTTCTTTGAAAACTGGATAAAACGACATTGAAATTGTAACAAACACATTTATTTTTTAAGTTTTTTATAGGCTTAATAACTTGGTTAAGTTATTAAGGGCGCACGGCGAATGCCTTGGCACTAGGAGCCGAAGAAGGACGGCACTAACACCGATATGCTTCGGGGAGCTGTAAGTGAGCTTTGATCCGGAGATTTCCGAATGGGGGAACCCACTACGTTTAATCGCGTAGTATCTTGACGTGAATACATAGCGTCTTGAAGGCAGACCCAGGGAACTGAAACATCTAAGTACCTGGAGGAAGAGAAAGAAAAATCGATTCCCTGAGTAGCGGCGAGCGAAACGGGAAGAGCCCAAACCAAGAGGCTTGCCTCTTGGGGTTGTAGGACACTCTATACGGAGTTACAAAAGAGCGAGTTAGATGAAGCGACTTGGAAAGGTCCGCCAGAGCAGGTAAAAGCCCTGTAGTCGAAAGTTCGTTCTCTCCTGAGTGGATCCTGAGTACGGCGGAACACGTGAAATTCCGTCGGAATCCGGGAGGACCATCTCCCAAGGCTAAATACTACCTAGTGACCGATAGTGAACCAGTACCGTGAGGGAAAGGTGAAAAGCACCCCGGAAGGGGAGTGAAAGAGATCCTGAAACCGTGTGCCTACAAGTAGTTAGAGCCCGTTAATGGGTGATAGCGTGCCTTTTGTAGAATGAACCGGCGAGTTACGATTACGTGCGAGGTTAAGCTTTAGAAGGCGGAGCCGCAGCGAAAGCGAGTCTGAATAGGGCGAAATAGTACGTGGTCGTAGACCCGAAACCAGGTGATCTACCCATGTCCAGGGTGAAGGTAAGGTAACACTTACTGGAGGCCCGAACCCACGCACGTTGAAAAGTGCGGGGATGAGGTGTGGGTAGCGGAGAAATTCCAATCGAACTTGGAGATAGCTGGTTCTCTCCGAAATAGCTTTAGGGCTAGCCTCGTGATGAGAATACTGGAGGTAGAGCACTGTTTGGACTAGGGGGCCATCCCGGTTTACCGAATTCAGACAAACTCCGAATGCCAGATATTTATACACGGGAGTCAGACTGCGAGTGATAAGATCCGTAGTCAAAAGGGAAACAGCCCAGACCACCAGCTAAGGTCCCAAAGTAATCGTTAAGTGGAAAAGGATGTGGCGTTGCACAGACAACCAGGATGTTGGCTTAGAAGCAGCCATCATTTAAAGAGTGCGTAATAGCTCACTGGTCGAGTGACGCTGCGCCGAAAATGTATCGGGGCTAAACGATTCACCGAAGCTGTGGATTGACATCTACGATGTCAGTGGTAGGAGAGCGTTCTAAGTGCGTTGAAGTCAGACCGGAAGGACTGGTGGAGCGCTTAGAAGTGAGAATGCCGGTATGAGTAGCGAAAGACGGGTGAGAATCCCGTCCACCGTATGACTAAGGTTTCCTGAGGAAGGCTCGTCCGCTCAGGGTTAGTCGGGACCTAAGCCGAGGCCGACAGGCGTAGGCGATGGACAACAGGTTGATATTCCTGTACCACCTCCTCACCGTTTGAGAAATGGGGGGACGCAGTAGGATAGGGTAAGCGCGCTGTTGGTTATGCGCGTCCAAGCAGTAAGGCGTGTGTGTAGGCAAATCCGCACACTGTAACGTTGAGCTGTGATGGCGAGTCCGTATGGACGAAGTTCCTGATTTCACACTGCCAAGAAAAGCCTCTATCGAGGTGAGAGGTGCCCGTACCGCAAACCGACACAGGTAGTCGAGGAGAGAATCCTAAGGTGTGCGAGAGAACTCTCGTTAAGGAACTCGGCAAAATGACCCCGTAACTTCGGGAGAAGGGGTGCTCTTGAGCGTGCAAGCGCATGAGAGCCGCAGTGAATAGGCCCAGGCGACTGTTTAGCAAAAACACAGGTCTCTGCAAAACCGTAAGGTGACGTATAGGGGCTGACGCCTGCCCGGTGCTGGAAGGTTAAGAGGAGTGGTTAGCGCAAGCGAAGCTGCGAATTGAAGCCCCAGTAAACGGCGGCCGTAACTATAACGGTCCTAAGGTAGCGAAATTCCTTGTCGGGTAAGTTCCGACCCGCACGAAAGGCGTAACGATCTGGGCACTGTCTCAACGAGAGACTCGGTGAAATTATAGTACCTGTGAAGATGCAGGTTACCCGCGACAGGACGGAAAGACCCCGTGGAGCTTTACTGTAGCCTGATATTGAATTTTGGTACAACTTGTACAGGATAGGTAGGAGCCAGAGATCTCGGAGCGCCAGCTTCGAAGGAGGCGTCGGTGGGATACTACCCTGGTTGTATTGAAATTCTAACCCATGCCCCTTAGCGGGGCAGGAGACAGTGTCAGGCGGACAGTTTGACTGGGGCGGTCGCCTCCTAAAAGGTAACGGAGGCGCCCAAAGGTTCCCTCAGAATGGTTGGAAATCATTCGTAGAGTGTAAAGGCACAAGGGAGCTTGACTGCGAGACCTACAAGTCGAGCAGGGTCGAAAGACGGGCTTAGTGATCCGGTGGTTCCGCATGGAAGGGCCATCGCTCAACGGATAAAAGCTACCCCGGGGATAACAGGCTTATCTCCCCCAAGAGTCCACATCGACGGGGAGGTTTGGCACCTCGATGTCGGCTCATCGCATCCTGGGGCTGTAGTCGGTCCCAAGGGTTGGGCTGTTCGCCCATTAAAGCGGTACGCGAGCTGGGTTCAGAACGTCGTGAGACAGTTCGGTCCCTATCCGTCGTGGGCGTAGGAAATTTGAGAGGAGCTGTCCTTAGTACGAGAGGACCGGGATGGACACACCGCTGGTGTACCAGTTGTCTTGCCAAAGGCATCGCTGGGTAGCTATGTGTGGACGGGATAAGTGCTGAAAGCATCTAAGCATGAAGCCCCCCTCAAGATGAGATTTCCCATTACGCAAGTAAGTAAGATCCCTCAAAGACGATGAGGTAGATAGGTTCGAGGTGGAAGTGTGGTGACACATGGAGCTGACGAATACTAATCGATCGAGGACTTAACCAAATTGTTTGAAGCAGTCAATGCGCCGTTTATCCAGTTTTGAAAGAACAATACTTTCAAAAATGAGAGCTTCAAGACACAAGTAGAACAAGGAAGCAATCGAGTGATTGAGGGAGCGTACTATTGTACGTGACTGATTGAGCGAGAGCAGCTGACGCAGTAATACGCCGTGTATTGAAGGTCGAACATAGTCTAGTGATGATGGCAAAGAGGTCACACCCGTTCCCATACCGAACACGGAAGTTAAGCTCTTTAGCGCCGATGGTAGTTGGGGGCTTCCCCCTGTGAGAGTAGGACGTCGCTAGGCAATTAAAAGACCAGAGAATATTTTCTCTGGTCTTTTTTGATACCTTAAAATTCAAGAGCACTTCTAAGATTATTAATATATGATTGGCTCACAGGTAATTCACTTCCGTCAATTAATGTAACAATAAAGTTTGATGTTAGGTCTCGTGCCATTTTTTTTATAAAATAAATATTTACAATATAGGAACGATGAATGCGAATAAAGTAGGTCGGTAATCTTAATTGAAGTTCTTTGAGTGTAATATTCGTTTTAAACTGTTCTTTTTCTACATAAAACCATGTTTTTTTCTGCAAGCTTTCTATATGAGATATTCTATCGATTGCTACTGGCTTCCATTCCTCCTCCTGCTTTCCTGTTAAAAACTGAAATGGTTCAGTTTTTTTCTTGGTGAAGGTGGACGGTAAGACAACGACCAGTGCAGCTGGTTTATGATCAATGTATATTGGATAACCCATACCGTAATATGGCGTATCGAATAAGGAATTATCTAATATGGCATCTGTTTTTTTCTGAGTCCGTAGCACTTGCTCCGCAATACTCCCTGGCATCACTTGTTGTCCGATCTCTAGATGAATATTTTGATGGCCTGAGTGAAAGTAAATATAAGAATTATCAACTGCAATTGCAAAGGATGAATCGGCTGGTACCCAGTCTTGCATCATTAAAATATATTGTTGTGAAATATCTTTTGCAAATGAATTTACCTCATTGTTCATTGTAACATCCCCCTTGTTTGTAAACAGCCTTCCAAATTTCATCGTTTAAAAAGGTAGTTTTATCCTGAAATTCCGATATTTTATCAAAAAATAGTGAAAATTTAAACACTCTGTTATATATTAATTTACAACAAATAAACCTGTTATGGAACAGTGAATTAAAAGTTTTTTAACAGAGTATATTGTACACAAAAGGGAAGGTGGAATTTCAATATGTCAACTCGTCAAGAAAGAATCGAAGCTTTAGAAAAACAATGGGCTGAAAACCCACGCTGGGCTGGTATTGAGCGCACATATTCAGCTGAAGAGGTTGTTAAATTACAGGGCACAATTGTACTTGAACAAACATTAGCCCAAAAAGGCGCTACTAGACTTTGGAATTCGTTACATGAGGAACCGTTTATTAATGCATTGGGGGCATTAACGGGTAATCAGGCAGTGCAACAAGTAAAAGCCGGATTAAAGGCTATTTATCTATCAGGCTGGCAAGTAGCTGCGGATGCAAACCTTTCTGGACAAATGTATCCTGATCAATCTTTATACCCTGCTAACTCTGTACCAGCAGTAGTAAAACGTATCAATCAAGCACTACAACGCGCCGATCAAATTGATCATGCTGAAGGTCGTGTCGATCAATTTGATTGGTTCGCACCAATCGTCGCAGATGCAGAAGCAGGTTTTGGTGGTCCTCTAAACGTGTTTGAACTTGTAAAGGGCATGATTGAAGCTGGGGCTGCTGGTGTTCACTTAGAAGATCAATTAGCGTCAGAAAAGAAATGTGGGCATCTAGGCGGTAAAGTTTTACTTCCAACACAAAATGCTATCCGTAATTTAATTGCTGCTCGATTAGCAACAGATGTTATGGGTGTAGATACAATTTTAATTGCTCGTACGGATGCAGATGCTGCAGATATGGTTACTTCAGATATTGACCCACGTGATGCGGAGTTCATAACTGGTGAACGTACACCAGAAGGTTTCTTCCGTACAAAAGCTGGTATTAAACAAGCAATTGCTCGTGGATTAGCTTACGCACCATATGCAGATTTAATTTGGTGTGAGACTTCCAAACCATCACTTGAGGAAGCTCGTGAATTTGCTGAAGCAATTCATGCTGAATTCCCAGGTAAAATGCTTGCGTACAATTGCTCACCTTCGTTCAACTGGAAAGCAAATCTTTCAGAAGAAGAAATTGCAGAATACCAACGAGAACTTGGTAAGTTGGGTTACAAATTCCAATTTGTTACGTTAGCAGGCTTCCATGCACTTAACCACTCCATGTTTGAGCTTGCACATGATTATAAAGATAATGGTATGGCTGCATATTCTAAACTACAGCAAGCTGAATTTGCTTCTGAATCCAAAGGGTATACAGCTACACGCCATCAACGCGAAGTAGGTACTGGATATTTTGATGAAATTTCTCAAGTTATTTCTGGTGGTACTTCTTCTACAACAGCAATGGCAGGCTCTACTGAAACTGAACAGTTTGTTTAAGTAACATTTTATACGTGTTTTCCTAAATTCATAATCATAGAATAGTCTCCTCCGTTTCTCCTAAAACGGAGGATGACGAAACTAAAATTGCAAAGGTGGGTAAACAACTAATGGAACAAGCAACAACAGGTAAGCTTAAAATTGTTGGAGAACAGAACGAGCAAACAAAAGAAATTTTAACACCTGAAGCTCTTGATTTTGTTCTTGCCCTGCATGAAAAATTTGATACTCGCCGTAAGGAGTTGTTGGATGCTCGTCAAGAACGCCAAAAACGACTTGATGCGGGAGAAAAGCTTGATTTCTTAGCAGAGACGAAGCATATTCGTGAAGGTGATTGGACAATTGCACCACTTCCAAAGGACCTGCAAGATCGCCGTGTTGAGATTACAGGACCTGTTGATCGTAAGATGGTTATTAATGCTTTAAACTCGGGAGCAAAAATGTTTATGGCATGTTTCGAGGATGCTTCTTCTCCGACATGGGAAAATATGATTGGTGGTCAAATTAATATGCGTGATGCTATTAATAAGACGATAGAATTTTCACAAGCATCCAATGGTAAAACGTATAAATTAAATAAAGAAACAGCAGTGCTTTTAGTTCGTCCACGAGGTCTACACTTGCTTGAGAAACATGTTCTTGTCGATGGAGAGCCGATTTCAGGTAGCTTCTTTGATTTTGGTTTATATCTATTCCATAATGCAAAAAATGCGCTAGCGCAAGGTACTGGTCCATATTTCTATCTGCCAAAGCTTGAAAGTCATTTAGAGGCTCGTCTATGGAATGATGTCTTTGTATTTGCCCAAGATTATATTGGCATTCCACAGGGAACAATAAAAGCTACTGTACTAATTGAAACGATTTTAGCGGCGTTTGAGATGGATGAAATTTTATATGAGCTACGCGAACATTCAGCTGGTCTGAATTGTGGACGTTGGGATTATATTTTCAGTTATATTAAACGTCTTCGCAATCAAGCTGATGTTATTTTGCCAGATCGTGGGCAAGTAACAATGACCGTACCGTTTATGAAGGCCTATACGTCTTTATGCATACAAACATGTCATAAGCGTAATGCACCAGCAATGGGGGGAATGGCTGCACAAATTCCTGTTAAAAATGATGATGAGGCGAATGCTATAGCATTTGCGAAAGTGGCAGAAGATAAACGTCGTGAAGCAACAGAGGGGCACGATGGTACTTGGGTAGCACATCCTGGTATGGTTGCAACTGCAATGGAGCAGTTTGATGCCATTATGACAACACCTAACCAAATTCATAAAAAACGTGAGGATGTACACGTAACTGCAGAAGATTTAGTAGCGGTGCCAGAGGGAACAATTACGCTTGAAGGTCTTCGTATTAACTGTAGTGTCGGTGTACAATATATTGCTTCATGGCTACGGGGTAATGGTGCTGCACCAATTAACAACTTGATGGAGGATGCCGCAACAGCAGAAATTTCTCGTACGCAAGTATGGCAATGGATTCGTCATCCAAAAGGAATCTTAGATGATGGACGTGGTATTACGTTAGCATTTGTCCTAGAAATATTGGAAGAAGAGCTTGTGAAGATTAAAGAGGCTGTTGGGGAACAAGCTTATAGCAGTGGTCGCTACATTGAAGCAGCTGAACTGTTTAAATCCTTAATTGAGCAAGATGAATTTGCGGAATTTTTGACACTTCCAGGATATGAAAAATTAGCATAAGACATAAATCTACTATCAGCATATTTCAACTTTCCTAATTCCACTAACATAGCGTGACGGGGTCTGTTCCCCCGTTTAGGCTAAAGAGATGAGCACGATTGAATTAAAGGGGTCTACTAATAAAAGTAAAGAGATTTTAAAGGGGTGAAAGATCTCTTACTAGCTTTGATGGGGAGCTTGTAAGGCATCTTTTATTAGGGGAATCCGCGTTAATATGGTAACGCGGATTTTTTCTATATTAGTTTACGATAGCAAGTACAAAGCCGTCATAGCCTTTTACACCAACTGTTTGTATAGCTGTTGCCTCAATTCTAGGTTCCTCTTTTAGTAGTTCCATAAATTGCTGAATACCGCGTACACGTTCATCCTCACTATTTTTATCAGTTATTGCACCATCACGTACTACATTATCTGCAACGATTATAGCACCTAAATGAGCTAATTGTATGGCCCACTTCAAGTAAGCGGGGTTATTCGGTTTATCAGCGTCAATAAAAATAAAGTCAAATAAGCGCCCTTCATTTTTTAACTCTGGCAATGTTTCTAATGCGTTTCCAACAATAACCTCAATTTTTTCCTCATAACCTGCATTCTTGATATTTTTCCTTGCAACCTTTGCGTACTCTTCATTAATTTCTAAAGTAACTAGTTTACCTTCTCGAGGAAGAGCTTGGGCTAAGCAAATACTGCTATAACCACCAAGTGTGCCAATTTCTAAAATATTTGCTGCGGCTTTCATTTTGGCTAATAAATATAATAGTCTCCCTTGCGTAGGAGATACATCGATCTCTGGAATACTTGCAGCTTTATTCGTCTGTAGTACAGCATTAAGATGTTTGTTTATTGGGAGGAGCTTATCCATAAAATAATGATCTACATTTTGCCAAACATTCATCTCTGTCATCATACAGTCCTCATTTCTTTAATTTATACGTGCAAGCTTGCAAATAAAGTGTATGATAGAATGAATCATAATAAAAATATATTCTAATTATTTATGTATAACTTTAGATTATGAGTAGGAGTAAAATCATGAATATTCATGGCTTAAAATTGTTTTATCAAGTTGCAACTACAGGTAGTTTCACAAAAGCTGCAGAAATATTACGTATAAGCCAGCCCGCTGTTTCGAGTCAAATTAAACGATTCGAACATGAAATAGGAGTACAGCTTTTTAAGCAACAGGGACGAGGGGTAGTTCTCACAGAATTTGGTGAGGCACTAGCGGAGAAAGCTCAAAATCTTATCGCCCTTGAACATCATATTGAAACATTTATAGAAGAATACCGGCTTGCAAAGGCAGGAAATTTACATATAGTCGCTACCTACCTGCCAGCAAATTTTCTAATTCCAAAATGGGCTGCTCACTTCAAGGCTGTAAATGAGCATGTCAATTTAATGATTACAACGACCAATACAAAGGATGCCTTTGAACAACTTATTCATTATAAAGCGGATATTGCTATTTACGGGGGAGGAATGTCCGAAAGACCTAAAGAAATAGAGTGGGAGGAGCTTTATGAAGATGAATTATGGTTTGTCGTGTCTCCAACTCATCGCTATGCACACCAAAACATTACCTTAGTTGAAATGTTTCAGGAGCCGTTTATTATGAGAGAGGAAGGAAGTTCGATGAGAGAGCATCTTTTTTCACTATGCCAAACATATCAGGTGAAACCTCCGAACATTGCGCTTCAATTTAATGGAATTAATGAAACAATTCGATCGGTCATGGCGGGTTATGGAGCGAACTTTATTTCTTCTCTTGCAGTTAGAGAATATGTAGAGAATGGGCAATTGGCTAGGGTTTATGTTAAGGGTATCCATGCTATTAAACATAAAATTGCTATTTGTACGAGGAACAATGAAAAGCATAACTTGCTTGTACAAAAATTTATTGAAACCATCAAGAGTTCTCCTATTTGATATGTACATCATGCATAATAGTAGGAAATTTGTTATACTAGTTATATAACAATATGGAGCTGATAAACATGTTCATTCAAATAGAGCCACAATCGGACGTACCTATTTATGAGCAGGTGACACGTCAAATCATTGAAGGCATTGCAAGAGGTGAGATGAAGCCAGGGGATACCCTACCATCTGTTCGGAGTTTAGCTGCTGATTTAGGTGTAAATATGCATACTGTTAATAAGAGCTATCATGAATTAGAAGCCAAAGGTATTATAGTTATTCGGCCAAAATCGGGAGCTATTATAAGTTCTACAGAGGAGCGAGCTTTGACACCTGAGCAATTACAACAAATCGAAAAGAATTTGAAGCCTGTTGTGGCAGAAGGTATGGTGCTCGGCGCAACAGCAGAACAAATTGAGCACATGATGAAAAAGGTGTTCGCTGAATTGCAAATACCAGCAGAGGGAGTGTAGCACAATGCTACTTGTTGTTTTTATAACGATCTACATCATGACATTAGCTTTGCAATTGGTGGTTCCTTATATTGTGCGAGATACTATTGTTTTTGGGGTCACTGTACCAGATCAAAATATTATGCACCCCGTCTTAGCTAAAATGAAAAAGCAGTATGTTCAATTAGTGGGGGGCACTGGAATAGTATTCTTACTCATTATGATTATTAGTTACAATTGGTTAGCCCCTTCTGAATCGATTCAAAGTATCGTTTTATTAAGCTGTCTATTTAGCATGCTTACGGTCAGTATGGTGCTGTACTGGATAAGTCATCAAAAGGTATCAAGGCTGAAAAAGCAGGAACAATGGGGCGTAAATATTAAGCAAGTACGTGCCGTTGATTTAACTGCGCGAAGCCGTGATGAAATGCTACCTTGGTCATTTTTTGCTGTACCTTTAGGAATTTCAGTATTTTTAATCATTTACACAATGCTCCATTACGACCAAATGCCGAATGATATAGCTGTACATTGGGGGCCAAGTGGAGAAGCGGATGAGTGGAGGAAGAAGACGTATTTTACGGCTATTTCGTTGCCGCTTGTTATGCTAATGATGCAATGTATGATGTGGGGAGTTAGCGATTCCATTAAACGTTCTGCAATTAAGCTGGCTGTCAATCGCAAAGAACAATCATTAGAGGACCAGCTAAAAACTCGAAAATATATGAGCTGGCATATATTGTTGATTAGCTATGCTTTAACCATCTTATTAACAGTGTTACAACTAAGCAATATCTATCCCTTCATGACTGTAGGCTATAAGCTATTGCCAGTCTTTATTTCGTTTTTAGTTGTACTGTTTGGTTCACTATTTATTTATATTGTGAAAAAGCATAAACATAAAGTACGCTATGAAGAAAATATTGATTCACAAGTAATGGATGTAGATGAAGATAGGTATTGGAAGGGTGGCTTAATTTATATTAATCGACAGGATCCTTCCGTTTTTGTGGAAAAACGCTTTGGAGTAGGGTGGACGATGAACCTTGCGAATCCTAGAGGTTATATTTTCATTGGTCTGCCTTTTGTGTTATTGCTGTTGATTTCAATTTTTTCGTTATAAAATAATAGTAATTTGTAGGGGGAAAATTCGTTCCATGTGAACGGATTTTTTCTTATTACTGGAGGTAGGCAGATGAAAATTCTTGTAGTCGATGACGATATTCATATTTTAAAACTAGTTACAATTTATTTAACAAAGGAAGGTTATCAAGTGTTATGTGCAGAAAATGCCGAGCAGGCACTAGCATTACTTGAAGGAAGTCTACCTGATTTAGCTGTTGTAGATGTAATGATGCCAGGAATGGATGGTTTTACACTAACTGAGACTTTAACACAAGATTATGACATTCCTGTCTTATTATTAACAGCGAAAGGCGAGTTAGAGGATAAAGAGCGAGGCTTTTTAGCAGGATCAGACGACTATGTTGTAAAGCCCTTTGAACCAAAAGAGTTATTATTTCGCATAGCAGCTATATTACGGAGATTGGATAAGAAAAATCAAATAACGATTCAAGTTGGAAATATAGTGATTGATCGCCGAAGTTTTGAAGTTGTAATAGGAGAAGATACTCTTATTCTTCCTTTAAAGGAATTTGAATTACTGGCCTTATTGGCGTCACGGCCCCATCAAGTGTTTACGCGTAGCTATATTATGGAGCAAGTATGGGGCTATGACTATGATGGAGACGAGCAAACGCTGAATACACATATGAAGCGGATTCGCGAAAGAATAAGTAGGTATGACACTGCTGTTGAGATCACAACAGTGCGTGGTGTGGGCTACAAGCTAGAGGAAACAACATGAAGACTTTATACAGTAAATTTGTAGTGACGACAATGCTTGTCATGATTGGTAGCTTATGTATTGGTTTTTTAGCGACGAATACATATTATCATCAAGTGGTAAAAGAAAAAAATGATGCAAAAAATGTTACTATAGCTCAGGATATTGCGCAATATATTGAAACGGCCAAGCCAGAGGATTTAGATCATTACTTGATGACACTGGGCAAAGTTGGCTATCAAATATATGTAACATCAGGTGAGGAAGGGCAATTTTTTGGTGGAGAATATCGAGATAAAACATTGTCAGCATCTGTTGTTGAACGTGTTTTAAATGGAGAAGTCTATCATGGAATGCGAGATTTTCCAAAGGAAACTTTTGTAACAGGCTTTTTTGCTAATGAACTAATTAATACAATTGGTGTGCCATTTACATATGAAAAAAGGCCATACGCATTGTTCATAAGACCTGATATTCGTTTATTATTTTCTGAGGTGCATACGATACTTGCTGGATTAATGCTCGTTATGACCGTATTGAGCCTATTAGCTATGCTAATGTTTGCTAAAGCATTAATTCGTCCAATTACAAAGCTTACAGCTGCAACACAACAGCTTGCACATGAAAAGTTTGACACTGTTTTAGACATTGATCGTGCGGATGAAATCGGTCAATTAGCGGCTAGCTTTAATACGATGACAGAGAAATTACAAGAAAATGATCGTTTGCGGAAGGAATTTATTAGTAATGTATCACATGATTTTCAGTCTCCTTTGTTAAATATTCAAGGCTATGTAGATCTCCTTAAAAATCCTTTGCTAACTGAGCAGGAAAGACAGGAATATGCAGGGATCATTGAATTAGAAACAAAGCGTCTATCTACATTAACCAAGCAATTATTATTACTAACATCGCTGGATCAATCGACAAGAATGGTAAAACGGGAACGATACAGCTTAGACGAACAACTGAAAGAAACAGTACGAAAATATCGTTGGCAAATAGAAGAGGCACAGCTGCAGATATCATACAAGCTAGATCCAATTCATTATGATGGCGATGCAGGACTTTTGCAAAATGTGTGGGATAATTTGTTGACGAATGCTATTAAATATAATGTAAACGGTGGGCAAATACAAATCCAATTACAAAAGAAAACTACCTCACTAGAAATCCTTGTGGAGGATAACGGTAGAGGCATGACTGCTGATCAATTAGCTAAAGTATATGATCGTTTTTACCGAGGTGACGCCTCTAGAACCACGCAAGGAACGGGGCTAGGACTGGCGATTGTCAAACAAATTATAGAGCTCCATGGAGGCACTATCCATATGGAAAGTGCAATAGATGCTGGTACAAAGGTAACTATTGATTTACCCATTTTGTCATAAGGAGTTCATGTAAAGTTCATGTTCACACGATAAACTGCTACTTAGTTGAAACAAGCTTAGGGGGAGTTTATCGTATGGAACAAAAGTGGAGTATACGCCTTATTCGATTAGCAGCCATTTTTGCCTTAATCGGAACATACTTAGGTTCACATATGTCAGGTTCGGGTAGTTATGAGTATAGACCGATACATGCACATATTTTACTTGTTGGTTGGCTGAGTATGTTTGCGTGGGGTATTTTTTATCGAGTTTTCAAAGTGAAATCACAAAAATTAGTAACCATACATGGATGGACAGCTATTCTTGGTGTTTTAGGATTAACATTAGGCATGTGGTTTTATAATATAAATCCATTTAATTTTAGTAGCACGTTTACATTAGTCTTCTTTATTGTAGGTGGAACTACGCTATTAATTAGCTTCGCTTTATTTATTGTCGTTACATTCATGATTAATCAAAAAGTGGATATGAAAAAATAATGAAACCTACCGTGTCACGATTTGTGAAGCGGTAGGTTTTCATGTTTATTGTATAACTACTAGAGATTTTTTCAGCCATTTTGAAGCTCTTGGTAATCTTGTGCACCATATCCCTTTTCTTGCTTACCAAGTTTGTTTTTTCTTAAATGAATCGTGACAAAATTCGACAGAGAGATAACACGATAGTTAAACAATTTACTGTTCCTACAATAATATATGAGGGTTTAATCGGAGAAATATCGATATTATTGATATGTTTTGATGGGATTCATCAGTTGAATTGTTGCTGTTACATGATACTATTTGATATAAGGGAAATTCGTCTAAGGAGAGCCTGTCAACCTATAGATAGGGGATCGAAATAATGAAAAATATTGTAGCTATTATTCCAGCTTATAATCCACAACAATCACTCATTACTTATGTACACCAATTATTAGCAACGACCATTACACAAATAGTTATTGTCAATGATGGGAGTGATCAAAAATATAATGAGCTTTTTGAAGATCTAATGAAAATAGATCGTTGCCAGGTACTGCAGCATAATGGCAATATAGGCAAAGGGGGAGCACTTAAGACGGCCTTTGCCTATTTACGGAAACAATCGAGAATGTATCATGGCGTCCTTACAGTAGGGGCGCATGGCCAGCACACATTACAAGATGTGAAGCTTATTTTAACAATGACAAGGGTGTTTTCTGAAGGTATTGTATTAGGTGTACGTAACTTCCATTCCGTTGATAGTACGTTTCTTTCTTATTGGGGAAACCGTGCAACAAGCCTCTTTTTTGAGCTGCTGTATCATCGAAAATTAATGGATACGCAAACAGGTCTGCGATATATTTCGATAAATGAGCTGCCTTGGCTGATGAAAGTAAAAGGTGAAAAGTATGACTATGATACAAATATGCTAATTGCAGCACTTAAAAGAAAGTGTCCGATTTTTGAGGTAGAGATTGGGCAATTACGTGTAAAAAAGAATACGATTATTCATTACGATGAAATTACAAATGCAGGAACGTTAATTACGAGAATGCTTATGAATTATTTAAAACCAAGGAATAGTAATAGCTAGGTTTAAATTCGAAATAATAAGCTAGGATAAAGATTAATGATAAATATAGAACGTAGCGAGTTTAGAATAAAGGAGCAATGGAAATGGAATATTCAGATCAAGTGAAAAATCGTGTAAAGCGGATGGAAGGTCAGCTACGTGGGATTCTGAAAATGATGGAGGAAGAAAAGGACTGTAAGGCAGTCATTACACAGCTATCAGCAGTAAGGTCTGCTGTAGATCGTACAGTTGGTGTTATTGTCAGTACAAATTTATTGGAATGTGTACAAAATGCTGAAGGAGATGGCGAAAAAATGAATGAGGCCATTCAGGAAGCAGTTAATTTAGTTGTGAAAAGTAGGTAACAGTTATGAATTTGTAGTATGAATAGAATCATAACTTAAAATATACAAATATTAGCAAGCGCAATTGGACCCTTAAGTGAGTTCTTTGTGCTTTTTTTGTATATAATGAAAAGAAGACGGTTGGAGGTGAGGAATTTGTGGAAGAAATTAGCCATTATCGCCATTATTGTTATTTTTATTGATCCCATTTATTCTGCTGGTAAAGCGGTTGTACAGCAGGTGGTGGATTGGACAAATAATGATGAAATTGAAACTATGCTTCTTTCAACAAAGGAGAAAATTGTGGATGTTACTGCTAGACTTTCAGACAATGCCTCAATTGAAACAGCCATACCCATAGAAGATGTACATGAAGCGGAGGTAGCCCCAACAGCTCCACCAATTAAGAAACCAGAAACGAAGTTAGTCGTGACGAATGCCAAGGAAATGGCGGATGCGATGTATTCATATTATAGTAGTTTTTCACCGAAGTTTGAAATTCAATACAAAGGAAATACCCAACGAATTGAACAAATTGTAGAAGAGGCCTACAACAATGCGATTAAACGAGATGACTATGTTTATGGGCATATTAGTAAACATTCAATCCGATATGAATATGGACGGAATAAGGCTACTGTTTTTGGAGAACAGAGCTATTTAATGACACCAGAGCAGGCAGCATATGTGGAGATGAATGTTCAAGATATTATCGCCAAAATAAGTAAAGAATCGATGACAGAAGTAGAAAAGGTACGAGCTGTCAACGACTATATTGTTACCAATACTTCTTATACGGATCAAACAAATTCAAGTCCGCATAGTGCTTATACGGTTCTTGCTGAGCATGGAGGGGTATGTCAAGGCTATGCTTTACTCGCACATTCAATGCTTCAAAAACTGGGCATTGAAACGAAATATATCGTAGGTTATGTCGGTCAAGAGGGACATGCGTGGAATTTAGTCAAACTAGATGGTCAATGGTATCATCTCGATACGACATGGAATGATCCAGTACCTGATCGCAAGGGAGCTATACGTTATCAATACTTTTTGGTAGATGATCGCACAATGGCGAAAGATCACTCATGGATAGCTGAAGACTATCCAAAGGCAACTAGTACACTTTATAATAACTATCATGATATGGATTTTCCAGCACAGGTTGGAGATCAGTTATTTTTTAGTAATATCTCTGATAATAATAAGCTATATGTATTTGATATAAAGACCGGTAAGACGAAGCGTGTCACAGATTCTCGCGCACAATACATCGTTTATTCGGATGGTTGGCTCTATTTTAGTAATTATTCACGAGGGGCATATTTAACGAAAATTCGTCCAGATGGCAGTGGGGAGCAGGTATTAAATAGAGAGGAAACGAAAGATTTATTTGTGAAGGATGGCTATCTATATTTTACAACAAATGAATTAAAGAGAATGGCACTCTAATTTTTCGGTATAAGAAAAGGGCAATGACTTATAAACAGTCATAGGCCCTTTTTGTTCGTTCAATCAGATAAGTAATAGGTTGATGCTGACAAAGCGTAATAGAAATTTGAGGATATGTTAAGGCAATTTGTTCTGAAAAGGTTTTTAAAATGAGTGGATTATGCTTAATGGCGCCTCCATTACAATAAAGTGAAAAAGGACCATTCTGATAGCCAATTTTTTTTACCACGGCACTTGCTAGAAGGGCTAGTTCATGAGCAGCTTGTTGCGAAATGTGAATGGCACAAGCATCTTCTTGTTCGACTGCTTTAGCCACAAAGGAGCCCATCTTAGCCAATTGTGCATTAGTATAAGAAGGCTGAAATAACCATTCCGCTAGCTCAGTTATATCTTGGATACCTAAAGAACGATAGACAGCATCTTTTAATAAGGTTGGTTGACCACGCCCATCTTCCATTTTAAATATAGCCCTTATAACCTCTTGCCCTAACCAATAACCACTCCCCTCATCCCCAGCTCGATGTCCCCATCCCCCAGCACGAACAATTTGCTGTCCATCATAGGCATAGGCGATGGCTCCAGTGCCAGCAATGAGTAATGCACCTGCCTGTCCAGCAGTCACACCAAGTAGAGTAGCTTCTGCATCATTTTCAATAATCAGTGTATCAATTTGTAGCTGTGCGGCCGCAAGAGCCTTGTGAACGATTGCCGTTACCGTTTTATGATCTTTAGGAGAATCAATACCAGCTAAAGCAAAGGTTGCTACAGCAATTTGTGAACGGGGGAATTTTTGCAAAAATGTTTTTATATTTGCTAAAAGTCCCTGTAATATTGCTGTAGCGGATTCGACACCAATTGCTTGATAATTAGACCCCTTAGTGGATGTAGAATAAGGAATGTCACCAGATTCCGCATGAACTAATGCACATGCTGTTTTTGTCGCCCCACCATCAACAATCAGAAGCCATTTCTTCATTGATTCCATTCCTCTAGAAATGTTGATAAGATTTTTTCCGCTTCGATAATGCCATTTTCCTTTAAGCGTACCCATTCATAAAGGGTATGAGTATTCATCTTTGAACGTTCTAGAGCTGCTTTCATAGTGGCTGGAGCTGGACCACCTGGTAATGTTCGTACACCAACGAAAGATTCTGGTTTTAATGTCTTATAAAAGTCCTCTTCTGTAATAGTTAATTCTTTTCCTGTAATTAATTTAGATTGGGTATTAGCAAGGCCCCACGTAAGGCTTGCTAGCGATTCCTCGCCATGAGCAAGTAAAACTTTTATACATTTACTAACAATACTATGTGCTTGTCGAAACGAGATTCCTTCCGAACGTACTAACGTATCAGCAAGTTCTGTAACATTGGCAAAGCTATTTTCCGCACGACTTCTTAACTTTTTCTTATTGACATCCATTGTGACAACGAGAGAACCAAATAATTTGTAAATACCTAGTAAGCGATCGATGGCACGCCATAAATAAGGCTGCATGTCATCCTCAGTATCGACGATATCTCCGAATGGTGTATTATGTACCATCTGTAATACTGTGCCCGCATCGCCAACAACAGCAGATAGTAATGAGCGTGTATGCTCTATGGAAACAGGATTACGCTTTTGAGGCATAATAGAGCTAATTTGTACATACGGACTTGCTAGAGTAAATGCGTTAAACTCCTGTGTAGCCCATAATAAAAAATCCTGAGATGTACGACCAAGATTTAGCGCAGCAAGCTGTACAATACTTGCAGCTTCTGCAATGTAGTCTGCACCTGCAACAGCATCCCACGCATTTTCGATAATGTCATCAAATGCCAGTAATTCACGCATACGTTCTCTACTAATATTAAAGCCTGTCGTCGTTAAGGCAGCTGCTCCCATACTACTACGATTGACAGTTTTATAGACATGCTGCATTCGCTCAAAGTCACGCTCAAGCTGATCAATAACAGCTTTTAAATAATGGGCAAAGGTTGTAGGCTGAGCCTGCTGAGTATGTGTGTAGCCAATCATGATCGTATCCACATGTTCCTCTGCAGCAGCAATTAAATCATCACGTAATGTTAGTAACTCACGCATTAATAATAATAATTTTTTTCTTAATGTCATTCGATAGATGGCGATGCCCATATCATTCCGACTTCTACCAATGTGAAGATTTCCAGCAACATCACCAGCAAGCTCTATTAATTTATTTTCAATGCGGAAAAATAAATCTTCGTATTGGGGACTGTAATCCTCTAAACGATAATAATTTAAGTCTATTTTTTTTAGAGCCGCCCCAATCTGTTTCGCTTCATCTTTTTTTACAAGTCCTTGTTCTTCTAACATTTTTAAATGTGCAATATTAATTTGTAGCATAATGGATAAAAAATTTTTTTTCGCCTCATCATAAGCTGGCTGTAAGACAATTTTTCGATAGATGTTAGAAGGAAAGATCATCCCATCCTCAAGCTGTGTTTTGTTGCGAAAATCTTCAAACATTGTAATGGCCCCCTAATAGATGGCAGCTAGATGGCTGTACCAGCACTGCCCTTTGATAATTTTTCAGAAATAATAAGGACAACTAAAATTAAGCAAATTTGTAAGACACCATAAGCACAGGCGGTCCCAAATTTAAATGCATATAATTTTTGGAAGATTGCTACAGACAATGGAATAGTGGATGTACTATAAATTAGAATGGATGCAACAAACTCACCGAAGCTTTGTACGAGGGCTAAAAGTGTCCCTGCTAATATACCGGTGAATGTTAAAGGAACGACAATACGTCTAAATGTATACCACCAATTGGCGCCTAAGCCACGAGATGCCTCTTCAATCGATTGATCTAGTTGTACAAGAGAAGCGGATGTCGATCGAAAAACAAGTGGTAAATGTCGAATAAAATAGGCTAATGGTAAAATCCAAAATGTACCGATCAATACTTGATTAAAGCTAAAAATACTTTCGGTACTAAAGGCAGCGATTAAATTGACTGCAACTACTGTCCCTGGTAAAGCCCAAGGCACCATAATCAAAATATCGAGTAATGTTTTCCCTTTAAAATTTAAGCGAACCATCGCATACGCTGCGGCTACACCAAAGATAATATTGCCGATTGTTGCGACGACACCCATTTGTATTGAATTCCAAATAGGTCGCCATGTGCGTTCGTCAGTAAAAAGGGCAATATAATGATCAATTGTATAGTCTGTTGGAAGAATTTGTGTCTTCCAAGCACCGTCAACAGAAAAGGATATCAATATCAGAACTAAAATCGGTAAAATTAATATTAATGTGCCAACAAAAGAGGCGATGGTTGCCAAAACTCTTATTTTCTTAGAGGATACCTCTGAACGATGAACACTAATTCCCTTACTGAGATTTTGATAATTTCTCCGATTTTGATACCAACGCATAATGATTAAAAAAGTAATAGACACAAAGGATAAAATCATCGACTGAGTTGCAGCCATCTCAAGATTTCCATTCGTTCGAGATAAATAGATTTGCATCGTCATTGTGCGTTCTACACCAAACATTAATGGAGCAGTATAAGAAGCCATTGAAATCATAAACACTAATAAGGATGAGGCGACAATGGAAGGTGTTAGCATCGGCAAAATAACCTTTGTCCATACGCGAATACGGCCTGCGCCTAAACTTGTTGCAGCCTCTTCTAGAGCAGGATCTAGCCCCTTAATTGCAGCCGAAGCGGTTAAATAAAAGTAGGTATACATCGTGAATGTATGGACGACGATAACTCCCCAAATGCCTTTCAATGAAAATGGTACATGATCTAAACCAAATAAATGCTGAAAGATTCGAGGGAAAATACCACTATCCCCGTACAAGAAAGAAAAGGATAACACACCCACTAGGGGAGGAAGAGCCATAGGAACTAATACTAAAATGGACAGGATCCGTCTACCTGGGAAGTTATAGCGTTCAAGTAAAAAGGCCATCGTTACCCCAACAATTGCGCAGCAAATGACACTAATAATGGAAATGTAGATACTGGTCCATAAAGCCTCTAAGTTTGCAGGGCTAGCTACATTAAAAAACTTCTTATAATGAAAGAGAGCCTCATCACCAGCAAAGCTTTGAATAAACGTTTGATAGAAGGGATAAACCACGTAGGCGAACAACACTAAAAATAGTGGCGCTATTAACACATAGACAAACCAATTGGATTGAAAAATTCGTGTCCAGATACTTTCGTGAGGGGCATTGATAGATTGTTTTTCCATATTGGCTTCCTCCTATTCTCCTAAAAAATATAGTGAGTCATGCGCAATATTGATTGTAATGTCTTCACCGAGCTTTTTTATGTGGTCATAAGAATTGATAATCATTACTTTGAGTGAAAATGCAGTAAAATCCACAATGTAATTCACGCTTATACCTGTAAATTCAACGAAGGTAATTTTCCCTGTTAAGGTGTTATCACCAACACCTAAATGAATAGATTCCGGACGAATTGAAATAAATACTTTGTCTCCAATCATATGCGTTAAAGTTGGAGAGCTTTGTTGCTTTCGCCCAGTAAAAATATGTCCATTGGCTGTTTTCACTTTTATATCTTCGTCATTTATTTCTTGTATTGTGCCTTCGATTAAGTTGGTTTCGCCAATGAAATTTGCTACAAAGCGATCTACAGGCCGATTATATATTTCTTGAGGAGTTCCAATCTGCTTGATATGGCCATTCTCCATGACCATGATTCGATCAGACATAGCCATTGCCTCCATTTGATCATGCGTAACGTAAATCGTTGTCACACCAAGCTCTGATTGAATTCGTTTGATTTCAATACGTGTTTCCTCACGCAATTTGGCATCAAGATTGGATAGAGGTTCATCGAGTAATAAAATGTCTGGCTCAATTACTAGTGCTCTAGCTAAAGCAACTCGTTGCTGTTGCCCACCAGATAGTTCGTTGATTTTTCTGTTGCCATAAGCGGCTAAATGTACTTGTCCTCTAATTCGATCAACTTTGTATTGAATCTCGGCCTTCGAAAATTTACGAACTTGTAAACCAAAGGCAATATTTTCATCAACCGTCATATGAGGGAATAGAGCGTAATTTTGAAATACCATACCGATATTCCGTTTATTTGGTTGAAGTCGAGAGACATCTCGCTCATCAAAAAAAATTTTACCTTTAGAAGGGTAATAAAAGCCTGCTATCATTCTTAAAGTAGTGGTCTTGCCGCAGCCACTAGGTCCGAGAAAAGTAAAGAACTCACCTGCTTTGATTTCCAGGTTTAAATCTTTCACACCATACATTTGGCCAAATTGCTTCGAGACATTTTCGATGTTGACACTTCTCAATGATAAACTCCTCTCTAACAAAGAATCCAGATGATACAGAAAGGTAAAAATTCGCTGCATAAGCCGAATTTTTACCAGTTATACTATTTGCCGCGCCCTTTAATATTGTTATCCCAATACTCCATCCATTCGGCTTCTTTGTCAGACATTAGCTGCCAATCTATATCGAATGTTTTTAAATCTAACTCCTGATACCATTCAGGCATAGAGGCTTTATCAATGTCAGAACGTGTAGGAATTTGATAATAATCATTCGCTAACTGTGTCACCATTTCCTTTTCAAATAGGAATTCTACAAATAGTTTTGCATTCTCTAAGTTTTTCGCATTATTTACAACGGCTACACCATCTACTAAAATAGGTGCTCCACTTTTTGGATAAATATAATCAAAAGGATAATCTGTCGTATATTTCTTTAATAAAATATCTTGAAGATTCCATAAGGAGACACTGCCTTCTTGACGTGTTAGCTTTAAATACAAAGCATTAGGATCCTGTGTATACTCTTTTGTATTTGCGTCTAATTGCAATAACCATTCATAGCCTTTATCTGGTGAATTGGCATCTTGTCGTACAATCATAGAGGAATAAATCGTACGCATTGTCCCTGATGCAAGCACGCCGCGGATTAAAATTTGATCCTTCCATTTAGGATCTAATAGGTCATCCCAGTCCTGTGGTCCTGTTTCTTTTGTCAGTAGATCACTGTTAATCATGATGACTTCTGGTAGCAACATCTCGCCAAACCAACGTCCATCGGCATCTTTATGGGCAGCATCAATGGCATTGATAAAGCTAGGCTGCCAAGCATGCAGTAGGTCTTCATTTGCCCCAACCATGAGTGCTGATTGAGTACCACCCCACCAAAAGTCTGCCTGTGGATTGGCCTTTTCACCACGGAGGCGCTCCAAAATTTGCTGTGCCCCCATTGTTAAAAACTCCACTTCAATGTCTGGATATTTTTCATTAAACTGATCGATCACATTTTGCACCATTTCCTCATCGCGACCTGTGTAAATCACAAGTTTTCCTGATGGCGTCGTAGCTGTTACTTCTGTCTTGTCGCCATCAGCGTTTTTGTCGTTATTTGCTGAATTACTTGTGGAATTTTGCTGTTCCTTGCCGTTACAGGCAGTTAAAACCAAGAGCAGAAAGATAAGGAAAAGACTAAGAATATGGTGTTTTTTCATCAACTTCCCCCTTCTTAAAGTAAGTTACTTGCATATTGCAGTATAATACGAAGGGATATCATTAATGTTAGAATTATTAAAAAATTAAACTTACCTTCATCATAGCGAAGCACCAATCCATTAGCAACGGCATTTTGTAAAGTTAAAAAAACTCCTTGAAAAGGAGTATTCCATTTTCAAGGAGTTTTTTTGACTATTTAAGAATGTACCTCTAAGAAGCTATCTTTTTGTCGACGTTGTGCAACAATCGTTGGTAGCATCATACCTGCAATAACGAGAAGAATCCCGATGATTTGTATAGCTGTTAAAGGTTCATGTAGCACAATAACAGAAACAGTAACTGCAACGGGTAATTCAATGGCACTTAAAATTGAAGCAAGTGCACCACCAATTTGGGGGATGGCTATTGAAAATAAGTATATCGGTAATATGATACCGAAAAGACCAAGGGCTAGTCCAAATTTCCATAAGCCTTGCATAAATAACTTGCCGTTCCAAATAACCTCAGGGCTAAGGAAAATACTTATCATAATAAGGGCTATAAAGGAAACGATTAATACCCTTGATGTTGTTGTAACGCCTTCGACAGGTCGAGAATTGAATTGTATGAAGCAGGCAAAGGTGACGGCTGCCGCAAAGCCGAATAGCCATCCTTGGATAGGGATGCCGCTTAAATCTACATTTAATACACCTGCCGCTAAAATAGTTCCTACAAATAAAATAATGATCGAAATCACTTCAGGGCGACTTGGTAAACGTTTATGTAGTGCACAATCAATCAGCAGACCAATCCATGTAAATTGGAATAGCATGACTACTGCAAGAGAAGCGGGAAGATACTTTAGCGATTCCCCGTATACGATACCTGTCGTCCCAGTAAAAATACCAGCACAAATTAATATAGCTAAGCCTTTTCTGGGGGGCTTTGGTAATTTCCTGTCTGTAAAAATAAAAATAGCTACTACGAGTATAAAGCCAATAATATATTGACTTGATACAGCCTCTGCTGATGTAAAGCCATGTTGCATGGCTACTTTGACAATAGTCGACAAAATACCATAGCTACTAGATGCAATAACGATCAAAAGAGGGTAAAGAAAATTTGTTTTCATATTTTCGTTGTTCACTTCCTAAAACTGTTTCACCATATGATGAAATGGTTCGTCAATTATGGACCATGGCTCGGTAATAACAAAACCTAAACGCTCATAAAGACGGCGTGCATCTTCTTTTTGAGTTTCAACATTTAGTGATAACTTTTTATAACCACGCTGCTTTGTAAGCTCTTCCGCAAACTGTAATAGCAAGGTTCCGATTCCTTTGCCTCGTGCTTGTGGTGATACACATACAGTATCGATATAGGCCTCATCTTCATGGGCTTCTTGATCAATAATGATAGACGGTGCATTTTTTTCTTCTAGCCATTTAACAAGGTTAGCATCCATATCAACGGCTTGTGCGCCAAAATAATAAACGAGAATCCCTAAAATTTGCTCACCTTCAGTTGCGACAAAGGTATTTAAATAAGAATGTCGATTGTCGTCACGTTGAAAAAGAATTGTCAGCTCTTGACTAACGGCTTCGGACGATTGCTCGCCAGTTAAGCGATTTGCAATATCACCAATTGCATCGATTATTAGAGGCACAACAGCATGGGCATCATCTGGTTGCGCTTGTCGAATTGTAATACTCATCTTGAAAATCCCTACCTTTCTATAGGCAAGTATAACAAAGATAGAGAATGACTCAAATTTTCAGACATGCTCTTCAAAGTTAAACCTTTATAGAATGACAATTTTCGTGTTAATCTATAATGACTAGACTTTCAGGAGGACAATCATGACAAAGCAAGAGAAGGATTTTATTTTAGTCTATGGAGATGCTTTTATTGACTATATTGCTGATGATGTAACAAACACATCATTTACTAAATATATGGGTGGCGCAACGGTTAATGTTGCAGCTGGTATTAGCCGTATTGGAGCGCCATCAGCCTTAATTACAATTACCGGAGATGACGAGGGTTCTCAATTTGTGCGTGATGGACTTGCACAAGAGGGGGTAAAGCTAGATTATGCTATATTTAATCCGGCTAAGCGAGTAAGTGGTGTATATGTTCATCTAACAGAAGCGTGCGAGCGAATTTTTAAAGATTATGTCGATGAAACACCGGACTTACAAGTCGAACCATCACAATTAAATGAAGCAGCCTTTAAACACGCCTCAGCTTTAACAGTATGTTCAGGTACTATGTTCCATCCAACAGCACTTGCTACAACTCGAGCTGCTGTAGAAATGGCAAAGGACAAGGGTGCAATTATTGCGATGGATGCGAATATTCGCCCCTTACGCTGGAGTAGTGAGGAAATTTGCCGAGAAACAATAACGTCATTTTTTGAAGATGTAGATATTTTAAAGGTGACAGATGATGAATTATTCTTCCTGACAGAGACAACGAGCTTAGAAGAAGGTATTGAACAACTAAATAGCTATCTTGTCCCTATTATTCTAATCACAGTAGGAGAAAACGGAACTTACGCCGTGCTGAATGGTGAGGTTATCCATGTACCTACTGAGAAAGTAGTGCCAGTGGATACTACAGGTGCAGGAGATGCATTTATGGCAGGTGTATTACGCGATGTCCATTACAATGGCTTACCTACGACGAAAGAAGAACTAGTTCGTTGTACAAGCTTTGGAAATAAATTAGGGGCATTTGCTGCTACGAAAGCAGGGGCATTAACCGCTCTACCGTATTATGAGGATATTAAGCATTTACTGAAATAAACATATGGAGTGGGTAAAGTATGGAAAAAAACTATGATGTTTTAGTAAAAGATCAAATATTCTTTGGTGGTGCAAAGGATGCGGAGGCTGCATTTGCACAAGAATCAGTAGATGTAGTGATAGATGTTCGTGTTAAGGGGCTTTCATCACAAGAGCAAGAAGCTGTATCTTATGCATACAAGCATATGCCTATTGCAGATGAAGATATTGAGGTAGCACCTTCCATTCAACAAGTAGCGAAAGAAATTGCTACAGCCTATGAGGCAGGTAAGAAAGTATATGTCCATTGTGGCAGTGGTGGTGGTCGTGCAGGTGTTGCCGCAACAGCCTTGTTAATGGAGCTAGGAATGGCTAATTCATTAGAGGAAGCGGAAACAGCAGTAAAAAAAGCTCGTCCACAAGTAACCATTCGACCAAAAATGGAAGATGCTTTGCAACAACTATATAAACAAAGCTAGAGATGAAGATGTACCGATGATGGTGCATCTTCTTTTTTATTCCTTGTCATAAAATTGTTCTATACATATTAGAACAAAATTGTTATAGTAAATATATAACAACTAATGGGGTGATCTGTATGATGGAGGAATTAGCGAAGGTGCCATGGGCTGTTATTGCGCCACTTATCATTGTCCAAATTATTTTAATGATTGTAGCACTTATAGACTTACGTAAAATACATGCAACCAACGGTCCTAAAATTTTATGGGTATTTATCATTATATTTGCTAATTTATTAGGGTCCATTGCGTACTTTATTGTAGGGAGAAAGCAGTCATGACAACATTACTTCAAGTAACGGGTTTAACAAAGCAATTTGCAGAGCATAAAGTTGTGGATGATATTCATTTTACTTTAGAAGAAAAGACTTCTACAGCTTTAATTGGTCCAAATGGTGCTGGTAAAACAACGACATTATCCATGTTAACTGGTCTTTTAAAACCTACTGCTGGGAGTGTAAGAATGCTGAATGGGGATGTACGTGCGAATATAGGGTTTTTGCCACAATATCCTCAGTTTCATCCTTGGCTTAGTGCATTAGAGTTTACCGAGATGGCTGCGAGGCTGAATGGTATCACAGCAAAAAAGGCTAAATTGGAAGCACAAAAAACATTGGAGTTTGTAGGGCTAGGAAACGCACAACATAAAAAGATTGCTACTTTTTCTGGTGGAATGAAGCAACGTCTAGGTATTTCCCAGGCAATTGTGCATAAGCCTAAATTACTGCTATTAGATGAGCCTGTTTCAGCATTAGATCCTGTTGGTCGTAGGGAAGTCCTCGATTTATTAAAAGGATTGCAACAAGAGACAACTATTTTATATTCAACACATATTTTAAATGATGCCGAGGAAATGACAGATCAGTTATTATTCTTGCAGGATGGCAAGCTAGTAGAGCAAGGAACATTACGTGAGGTACGCCAACGTTTTGATGAGCAAAGTTATGTAGTTGAATTTAATAATGAAGAAGAGGCAAGGCTATTTGCAGGCCCAACAGAAAGTGTAAAGGGATGCTATGTGTATATAAATATTTTGAATGAAGAGCCAACGATGAAGGAGTTATTGCACCGTTTAAGTATATGCCCATATACGATACGAAAAGTGGAGAGACAAACAGCATCTTTGGAGGAAATTTTCATGAAGGTGGCGAAAAAAGCATGAGGGGATTCAGTGTACTTCTAAAAAAGGAATTTAGAGAGGCTTGGCGGAGCTGGAAATTTCTATGGATACCTCTTGTGTTTGCTCTGCTAGGAATGAGTGACCCGCTGACAAATTATTATATGATGGATATTTTAAATGCTGTTGGGAACGTACCTGAAGGCTTTGAAATGTTAGTGCCAGAATTAATGCCAGTTGACTTAATACAAGCTTCTATAGGACAGTTTCAAACAATAGGATTGTTAGTGATGATGGCTACTTTTGTGGGTATTATTAGTAAAGAACGTGCTAGTGGGATGGCTACCTTATTATATGTCCGCCCCATTTCTTTTGGCGCCTATTTTATGAGTAAATTTATTGTTATGAGCTCAGTTGGCTTTGTAAGTATTTTAGCTGGCTTTGCGGCGAATATCTACTACACTAGTATCCTATACGGAACTTTAGAAGTTGGGTCACTGTTTGCAATCTTTTTTACGTATTATGTGTGGCTACTATTCGTCATCGCTGTAACCTTAATGATGAGTGCTAGTTTTAAAACTATTATAGCTACGACATGTGCCTTTACGGTTATCTTTGTAGGACAAATAGTAGATATGATAGTGGGTCTTTTTTGGACAATATCTCCTTGGAAATTAGCGAGCTATGGAACTTTGCTAGCTCGAGGCACAATGGCGATGTCCGATTACTGGTGGAGCCTGATAATTACTGTAGCACTGACAATGCTCTGTATTAGTATTGGGATCCTCATGATGAAGAAAAATGCGCCTATGACAAAAATATAAAGAAATAAAAACGGTAAAAATCCCTTTTTGACGGATATTTACCGTTTTTTTATTTTAGATCATGCCACCATTGATTAACAAAATTAGGCCAACAAAAAACATAATCCATGAAAGGGCAGAACTTGTACTTTGATCAAAAAGTGATTGAATTTTTCTTAAGGGCTGATGCATATATCGACGGAATAAAAGATGGAAACAAAGCAGGATGATTCCAGGTGTAATCATCATCAAATTGTAACCTGCCAATATTGGTAACCATTCATAGAACGATAAATGATGGCTCGTTAAAATGCCAATTGCTGCAAAGTAAGGGAGAGCTGTTGCAACTTCTAAAATAGAAGTAGTGAAACCTAGGGCTATCATAGCACTAACATGTAAAGTTTTTGGTCTAGGTGCTCCCGTTGTCTTTTTCTTTGGTACTAGCCAACTACCTATGAATAAAATTCCGCCCACAATGGTCATGGTTAAACGAGCAGAGTAGCTGCTTAGCAAATTAGCGATTGGATCAAATATGACATCTAGACCCAGCATTAGAAAAATGCCAGTGCTAAAGTAAAATAGTGCAACAGTTATCAAATAGGTAAGGACAAGTCGCAATTGGTGCTTTTTAGCCACAAGTAATAAATAGACGGTAACACCAATAATAGAGGGACTAAACATATCTAATAAAGCTAAAGCGCCAACCAACAACAGTATTTCATTGCTCATACTTAGGATCACCGAAGGCCTTTTTTGTTTCATAAACATGGAAAGCCTGTTCGATAAAATGCAGAAAATCCTCCTCTAAGGGATATAATCCAATCTGTTCAGATTTTTGAGGAGACTTACGTATTGCCCACATTTTTTCTAAAAATTCTTCATTTCCTTCGAATTCTACTTGTGACTTTTCCATCATTCGTTTAATAATGTTCTGTACTGAAACTGCTTCAGGGCTCTCATTACTAAGTTGTTCTAACTGACCTAACAAACCAATCCATTCTAAAGTATTGGGGTCATTACGATTGACATTAGGAAGTTTTTGAAGAAGTTCTATTTCGGCTGCTGCAAAAATTTGCTTACACAATGCTTGCTTGTTCCCTTGATCTCGATTGGAAAGCTGAATAAATTTTTGAATAAGAGACTCAGTTAACCCTCCCTCAATAGCTGAAGCATTCTTTAATCCGTGTATAGCGTTCTCCATCTGTTGAAGTTTTCTTTGCTCTTCTATTAGAAAAGTTAATTGCTGATCTAAGCTAGCTTCCCAATCCCATGTATTATGAAGAAGTGTTTGAATTTCTTTTAATTTAAATCCTAATGCTTTTAAAAATACGATTTGCTGTAGTGTTTTCAGTTCATTCTCACCATAAATCCTATGTCCTCCATCAGTCCTTGTTGTTGGAAGTAATAATCCGATCTCCTCATAATAACGTAATGTTCGAACAGATATACCAGTTTGTTTTGATACAGTGTGAATCGTAAGCAAAATAACCATCCCCTCTCCTGTTATTGCCATTATACAAAATGACGTAACGTAACTTTCAAGGGGGAAAATACATACAAATGCTAACAAAATTACTTTCTTGGAATTTCCATAACTTAGGAATATAATGGGGATGTAACTCGAAATTTGTCAAATAACTCGGAAAATAAAAAGATCATGTAGAAAGAAGGTTTATACAAAGTGGGAACTGAAAATTCCGATCGTTTTCTGACAGCGTTTAATCGGATAGACCATAGATTAAGAGATATTGTAGGCATAAAGGATTTTATGCCATTTTATCGGCTTATTGATCAAGCGAAGAAAAAAGAGGTATTAGTGAAAAAATATGAAGATGATTTACGCTCATACGCTGATTTGCGAAATGCCATTGTACATCATCGTACGGCTTTAAACTATGTTATTGCAGAACCACATACTGATGTTGTAGAAAGAATTGAATACATAGATGCTACTCTTGCTAAGCCTATGCTTGTAGGGCAAATGTTTCGAAAGAGAGTCTTTGTTTTTCAAGAGAATGATTCACTAGCACATGTCTTAAAAGTAATTCGCCAACGAAAATATACACAGTTCCCTGTCTATTATAATCGACAATTTAAAGGACTTATCACAACCGTAGGAATCACCAATTGGCTTGCTTCAAAGATGGGTGGCGATCATTTACCGAAAGGTATTCCGACGTTGTATGATATTTTAATGCATGAGAAAAATAGGGTGAATTATAAATTCGTCAGTAGATACATTACGATTTATGAGGCAGAGGAAATATTTAAACAGGGAGTAGAAAGAGGTAGGCGTTTTGAGGCATTATTAATAACGGAGCATGGCAAACCACATCAAAAATTAATTGGAATTATTACACCATTAGATATTGTTAAAATTGATTAATAAAAGAACGAGACAAACAAGCAATTATGGGCTTGAATGTCTCGCTTTATCTTTTAAGCTGATATATAAGGAACCATTTGTTTGAACTTGTGCAAAAAAGACATCCTCAACTGACTGCACGTTTTGCTTTTTTAACTTTTTCATTACCCAGTCTTCTGTTAACTCAAGCTCCACAATATTCTCCTTAATAAGCTGACCATCAGAAATAACCTCAGTAGGTAAATAGGTAGGTGGCGAAACATCTGCTTTAACATCCTGCTTCGTAGCAACTTGTTCAGATGTTTTTTGCAGCACACTAAGCTTCCCGTTTGTTTCAAGCAATGCGTACTGGACGTCCTGTACAGAGAAAATGGCTTGCTCTCGTAGCATCATTGTTAGTTCGTCCATATGCAAACGATTTTTCTTTAAAGCTGATTCTAAAATAAGACCATTTTGTACAACAATCGTAGGCTTGTCATCAATCAGTACGCGTGCCTTTTTAGACTTAATTGTAATAATGGTCATTAAATAAGTTAAAGCACTCCACCAAATAAGGGAAATCATACCGTCTAAAAAAGGCGTTTCTTCTTGTGAGGCAATTTCTGAGGCAATCGATCCAAATGTGATACCCGTAATATAATGGAAGAACGTTAGTTGACCTAATTGCTTCTTCCCAAGGATACGAGCCAGAATAAGTAAGACAAAAAATGAAAGCGTTGTTCGAAGAATCATTTCCCAAAAATGAGCATGAATAAAGCTTTCCATGCATATATCAACTCCTTTTACAGCTGTCGAAACATAGCTTGTGCAAAATGATTGATAGTATGCGACAATCAAAAATAACCAAAATTTATAAGAGCGAGGTGGCAGCATGAATAATCAATTAAATGTGGCAAATCCTATCTATCCAATAATGATTGCAATAGGTGTTGCTCACCTAATCAATGATACGATGCAAGCAGTAATACCAGCGATGTTTCCGATATTCAAAAGTGAGTTAGGACTGACCTTCACACAAATTGGACTCATATCATTTGTCTTAAATATATTTGCTTCTGCCTTACAGCCTATTGTAGGGTTTGTCAGCGATAAAAAGCCAATGCCATATGTGTTACCGATAGGAATGATAAGTTCTTTTATAGCCATTGCTATTATTGCGTTCACAACACAGTATTGGATTATTCTTATTGCAGTATTATTTTTAGGCTTTGGTTCCGCAATTTTTCACCCAGAGGGATCTAGAGTATCATTTATGGCAGCAGGCTCTAAAAGGGGACTTGCTCAATCTATTTATCAAGTTGGAGGAAACTCAGGGCAAGCTCTTGCACCATTGATTAGCGCCTATATTTTTGATATTTTTGGTCAGCGTGGTGCAGCAATCGTATTAGTGGCGGCAACTTTTGGAATTATATTATTAAGTAAGATTGCAGGATGGTATAAGAAACAATTGGAGCAAGAACGTGAGGCGAAGAAAAAACGTGTTTTAGTTTCATCATTGCCACCTTTAACAAAGAAACAAGTAGGGATTGCTTTAACTTTATTGTTTACTATTATTTTTGCGCGATCATTTTATACAACAAATATAACAAGCTTTTACGTCTTTTATCTGATGGATCATTATGATGTCAGTCTACGACTAGGGCAAATACTTATTTTCCTCTTCATGGCATTTGGGGTAGTAGGTACATTTTTCGGAGGCTCTTTGTCTGACAGGATTGGGAGGAAAAACGTCATCATCCTTTCTGTTGTAGTACCAATGCCATTTTGTTTAGCATTACCTTATGTGCCATTATGGGCTGCTATGATCTTTTTAGTCATTATCGGTACATTGATTATGATTAGCTTCTCCGTGACAGTGGTCTATGCACAGGAACTCGTCCCTACAAAAATTGGCACAATGGCTGGCTTAACGACAGGCTTTGCTTTTGGTATGGGAGCAATAGGTGCGATGGTTATCGGTGTATTAATGGATCATAAGGGTATTGATTTTACAATGATAGTTGTTTCGTTATTACCTTTATTATTGTTAGTTGCTTTCTTCTTACCGAAGGATAAACCCGCATCTCCTGTAGTTTAATAAAAAAAACGCGTCTAGGACGCGTTTTTTATTGTCTTAATGGGGCTAAAAATTCGGCAGGAAGCTTCTCTTGATCGATCACATAGCCTTCTGAAATATGGACTTCATGCATTTTATCGTTGTAAGTGAACTTGAAAATGCCATTATCAAAATCTGTGCCGATTTCCTTGAAAAATATCCCTTCAATCGATACATATTTAGGGCATGTAAAGGCTACTTTGAAGTCTTCCTGCTCTTTAATTAAGTAAGCACGTACTCCTTTTTCGTATGTTTCATTTGCATCATCATCTGTTGGACGTTGAACAGCAACAATATGAAAATCCACAAAAGGAACTTCTTTTAACAGAACGTTGAGGAAAGAACCTTTAGTAATTTCCTCCCACCTGCTTTGAGCGCTTTGCCCTACGATAATTTGAGAAATTCCATAATTTTTTGCGACTTCTGCAATTACTTTCTGTATGGGGCGTTTTTCATTATCTTGCAAAATGAATTTTTCAACCTCTAGTTCATCTGATAACTTCTTCCACTGCTCAATATAACTAGATTTCTCTGCGTCAAATGCATCAAGGGGTTGCGAATCGACTGAAAGAATATAGAGTGGGCAATCTAGCATGGAGGCCATCTTGTGACCACGACGTATTAAACGTTCGCCATTTAAGCCGTAGTAAACGCAAACTAATATACTTTCATCCAAACGCCCTTTTACATGCTTCATAAAAAATGTACACCTCTTATCTGTTGATATTTTATTAATTTCACTGCTGATTTTGAAAAAATTATCCTAAAACAGCTAAATTCGATGCTGTTACAGTGCATTATGCTCATTTATATTGTATACTTTAAAATGTATAAAAGTTAACGAAAATATATTGGAAAACCCTTGAAGGATAAAGCTTAAATCAATGATTTATAATTATTTAATTTATGCATCATGTGCATCAAAGATAAATTGCTTCCATATGCCACACTATTATGCAGGGAGTTAAAAATATAGTCAAGTGTCTTCATTGTGCTGATATAATTGAGTTGAATTGATTTGCGACCGTATAAATTATTTGATTTTCCACAAGTTATTTAAGCTTGCATCGGGTTAGATGTAACGAAGTAACTAAAAAGGATCCATTTGTTAGGCATTTTAATACCCCGCACCTTCCAATTACAAAAATTTCAAGAATATATCTAATATGTTACTTAGCTTAAACAAAATTCTAAAGTCTTAGCACTTATTATTCCAATTCACCATAAAAATTGCTAGATGATTTTGATTGTAGGAGGTTTTCATTTGGTTACAGTTCTCATTGCGATACTTTTGCCATTTGTTTGTGCTGCTCTAATCCCATTGCTTTATAGGCGACTAAGGCGTGTTACACATCTTGGCTGGTTTGTTTTATCCGTTCCATTCATCTTGTTTGTTTTACTCGCGCGCTATATTCCTCAAATTGCCGAGGGTAAGACGTTTATCCATACATATGAGTGGATTCCCTCTTTTAATATAAATTTCACAACTTATCTTGATGGACTCAGTATGATTTTTGGCTTGCTGATTACAGGAGTAGGTAGTTTAGTCATTTTATATTCTATTTTTTATTTATCAACGAAAGAATCTCTTCATCATTTTTACTGCTATTTATTACTATTCATGGGCGCTATGCTTGGCGTTGTTTTTTCAGATAACTTAATGATATTATACACATTTTGGGAATTAACAAGTGTGTCATCATTCCTATTAATTGCATTTTGGCATCATAGAAAGGCATCACGTGCAGGAGCAAAAAAAGCAATGATGATTACAGTCTTTGGCGGACTATCAATGCTTGCAGGCTTCTTAATGCTCTATGTAGCTTCCAATACATTTAGTGTTCGTGAAATTGTGGCCAATGTAGAAGTTATACGTGATCATGCACTATTTACTCCCGCACTAATTTTAATTTTATTAGGGGCTTTTACGAAATCGGCACAATTTCCATTCCATATCTGGTTACCTGATGCAATGGAAGCGCCAACTCCAGTTAGTGCTTACTTACACTCAGCCACGATGGTTAAAGCAGGTATTTATTTAGTTGCGCGTTTTTCTCCAATCTTTGGTGGAGAATCAATCTGGTTCTGGCTAGTGAGCGTTATCGGTTTAGTAACGTTATTCTGGGGCTCCTTTAATGCTGTTCGACAAACGGACTTAAAAGCTTTATTAGCCTTTTCTACAGTAAGTCAGCTAGGCTTAATTATGAGTCTATTTGGCCTTGGGTCTGTTGGACATTATTATGGCTATGCAGAAAGCTCGATTGTGTATACACAAGCAAGCTTTGCGGCACTATTTCATCTTGTCAATCACTCTACATTCAAAGGTGCTTTATTTATGATGGTTGGAATTGTCGATCATGAAGTAGGGACACGAGATATCCGTCGTCTTGGTGGTTTAATGTCTTTGATGCCTGTAACTTTTACAATTGCAGTAATCGGAAGCTTCTCAATGGCAGGATTACCGCCGTTTAATGGTTTCCTAAGTAAAGAAATGTTTTTTGCAGCTGTATTGGCTATAAGGGATGTAGAAGCTTTCTCTATTGCTGATGTAGGTTTATTTTTCCCTTTCATAGCATGGGTGGCAAGTATCTTTACCTTTGTTTATAGTATGATTTTAATTTTCCGTACATTTTTGGGTAAACTACAGCCTGAAAAAATGGATCGAAAACCACACGAAGCCCCATTTGGCATGTTAATTTCACCCATTATTTTATGTTTATTAGTAGTCGGTATCTTTTTCTTCCCAAATGTGCTCGGCCACTATATTTTAGAGCCTGCAATGGCAAGTATTTATCCTACATTTCCGTCCTCAAGTGAATTAACGCCACATATTCATGCATGGCACGGCATTAATGCAGAGTTATGGATGACGTTAGGTGTCATTATTATCGGTATTATCTTATTTAAAACATTAAAAAGTTGGAAGCCACTGTATCGTATATTTTCTCAAAAGTATACGTTTAACACATACTACAATCGATTGATCGAAATTAGTGAAAATGGCTCTGAGAAGCTCACTCGTAAATATATGACTGGCAATTTAACGCATTATTTTGTCTATATATATGTATTTTTCATTGCGCTTATAGCTGGCTACTTTATATGGTCAGATGCAATGACCTTTCATTTTGACATGGACTCGGTCATTGAGTCTTACGAGTTAATTCTTGTGTTTGTTATGATATTTGCGGCTGTTTGGATGATATTTGCAAAGGGCCGGGTTACAGCGATGTTGTTAAATGGTGTTTTAGGCTATTCCATTGCATTTTTCTTTGTTATTTTCCGTGCTCCAGATTTGGCTTTAACACAATTAGTTGTTGAATCGGTAACAACCGCTCTATTCCTTCTATGTTTTAAATATTTACCGGATTTAATGCCTGAAGCGCCTCCTAAAAGGGTGCAATGGTCAAAAGCGGTGATTTCTATTTTTGTTGGGGCAAACGTAACGATGGTTGGATTAGCAGTAGTGCACTACGACCGCTTTGAGCCAGTGTCCACTTATTTTAATGATGCCTATGAGTTAGCAGGTGGTTCCAATATTGTTAATACAATTTTAGGGGATTTCCGTGCCTTTGATACAATGCTTGAGGTTGTGGTTCTTCTGATTGCTGGCTTAGGGGTTTATACATTAACGAAGCTTAAGCCACGAAAGGAGGAAGCGGATCGTGAAAATTAATGATGTGATATTAAGGACAGTCACAAAGGCAGTCGTGTTCATTATTTTAACACTTGGCGTGTACTTGTTCTTTGCTGGTCATCATGCTCCAGGTGGTGGCTTTATAGGGGGCCTTGTGTTAGCTTCTGGCATTGTTTTATTATATCTCGCTTATGATATAGAGACTGTTCATAAAGGAATGCCTTTCGATTTTAAAAAGGTTGCTGCTCTTGGTGTTTTACTTGCGACTGGAACGGCAATTGGTGCATTGTTTTTCGATGTGCCATTTTTAACGCAGACATATACGTATATAGATGTTCCGATATTTGGAAAAATGGGCTTTTCAACCGTAACTATTTTTGAAGCGGGTGTCGCATTAACGGTTGTAGGTGTTGTTGTAACAATTATTTTAAGTATAAGTGAGGATGAGTAGCCAATGGAATCTTTAATACTTGTTTTAGTCGGTATATTAGTAGCTGTTGCGACGTACTTAATCCTCTCTAAGCAGTTATTGCGTGTAATTTTAGGAACAGCTGTTTTATCTCATGCTGCCCACTTACTGATTCTGACAATGGGGGGTCTTAAAAAAGGGGATGTACCGTTATTAGGGGAATCAGAGGGCCCTTATACAGATGCATTACCACAGGCATTAATTTTAACAGCCATTGTTATTAGCTTTGCTGTTACAGCTTTTGTTCTCGTTTTAGGCTATCGAGCGTACAAAACAAATGGATCAGGTAATTTTGATGAAATGAGAGGTACGCCGGATGAGTAATATGATTGTTTTACCATTAATTGTACCGGTAATTACTGCCATTTTACTGGTATTTTTAAAAGAGCATGTTATTTTACAACGCATCATTAGTTTACTGACTTTAAGCTTTATCGTTATTATTAGCATCATTTTATTACTAGAGATTCAAGAGCAAGGTGTGATGCGAATTGATTTTAGTGGTTGGACACCACCTTTTGGTATATCGTTTGTTGCAGATTCTTTTGCAATATTATTAGTATTAGTGGCCAATCTTGTAGCTGTTATTTGTATGCTATATGCAATTTTTACAATGGAGCTTGGATATGAAAAGATGTATTTTTATCCATTTACTCTGCTTATGGTTGCAGGGGTTAATGGTTCATTTTTAACAGGGGATATTTTTAACTTATTTGTATGCTTTGAAGTAATGTTGCTCGCTTCTTATGCATTGATCAGTCTAGGTGGCGAAAAAATTCAACTACGAGAAGCATTAAAATATGTGTTAATTAATATTGTTGCTTCTTGGATTTTCTTAGTAGCTTTAGCCTTTCTATATGGTACAGTTGGTACTTTAAATATGGCCCATATTTCTGTTCGTGTCATGGAGGCAGGAGCGAATCCTCTCATTACAACAGTGGCGCTAATATTCTTAATCGTCTTTAGCTTGAAGGCTGGACTTTTATTATTCTTCTGGTTGCCTGGCTCCTATAGTGTACCACCAACTGCCATAGCGGCTTTATTTGCGGCATTATTAACAAAGGTTGGGATATATGCACTTGTGCGGACGTTTACATTGCTTTTCCCTAATAACACTGAAGTGACACACATGGCTCTTGGTATAATGGCAGGGATAACGATCGTAGCAGGTTGTATTGGTGCTCTATCAGGGCGCGATGTTAGAACGATTGCTTCATACAATGTGCTCATTGGAGTTGGATTTATAGTCACTGGTTTAGCGATTGGCACAGAGTCTGCTTTACAAGGTGTTATCTATTATTTAATGCATGATATGGTTGCTAAGGCAATGCTTTTTTTAGCGGTGGGCATGATGATTTATGTTACGGGGGAAACGGTCATAGATAAAATGAGTGGGCTTATCAGGAACTATCCCTTTTTTGGATGGATGTTCTTCATCGCCATGTGCTCATTAGCAGGTATACCCCCTTTAAGTGGCTTTTTAGGGAAAGTTTTAATCGGACAAGGAGCAATAGAAGGAGGCCATTTTGTTCTATTAGGTCTAGGATTTTTCTCTAGTTTAATTGTTTTGTATTCACTGCTGCGAATATTCCTTTCCTCCTTTTTTGGAGAAACCATTATTAGCTTGGAAGATGAAAAGCCATTACCCAAGCGAATTTTGCTACCTATAACATTACTGGCTGCTTGTACAATTGGCTTAGGAATTGGAGCAGAGAAATTGGCTCCTTTTGTAACGGATGCGGCAGAAACACTTTATACGCCTTCCATTTATATTGATGCAGTATTAGATGGGGAACTATGGCAAGGTGAGGTGAATAAATAATGGCAATGCAGTTTATATTGAATTTATTTATTGCAACACTTTGGTTACTCTTACAGGATGAAGTGACACCCCAATTTTCGACATTTTTAATGGGCTTTATCGTAGGAGTGGGTATTTTATATGCTATGCACCGTTTTTATGGCACCCAATTTTACTTGCGACGAGTATTTTCCATTATAAAGTTATTATGGCTTTTTAATTGGGAGCTATTTTTATCAAGCTATAGCGTATTAAGACAAATTACAACGCCAAAGCTTACTATTACACCTGGTATTTTCACTTATAAAACAGTATTAAAGGGTGATTGGGAAATTACAGCACTTGCATTATTGCTTACACTAACACCAGGTTCTGTCGTTATGGAAGTATCAGAAGAGGGGGATGTTTTTTATATTCATGCCATGGATATTGAACAGTCCAAAGATGCTGTCATACGCTCTATTGGGAAATTTGAACAAGCAATAATGGAGGTGACACGTTAATGATTGATAATATTTTACTTTTAGCACTGGCTTTCTTTAGTATCTCCATTGCATTATCGCTGTACCGTGTTATTCGTGGTCCATCAATGCCTGATCGAGCTATAGCTCTTGATACAATTGGCGTAAATCTATTATCAGCCATTGCCATCGTATCAATAATTTTAAAAACAAAGGCATATCTAGAAGCTATTCTTATTTTAGGTATATTAGCGTTTATTGGAACAATTGCCTTTACAAAATATATAGAAAGAGGTGTGATTGTTGAACGTAAATCAAATGATTGAGTGGGCAGCAGTCATCCTTATTCTTATAGGTTCAATTGTGAGTATGATTAGTGCATTTGGTATGATTCGCTTACCAGATGTCTATACACGATCACATGCTGCTACCAAAAGCTCCACGTTATCAGTATTAACATGCCTATTAGGTGCATTTATTTACTTTTGGGTGCATGATGGCTTTGTCAGTGTACGTTTAATTTTAGGTATTCTATTCGTCTTTGTGACAGCTCCCGTCGCAGGACATTTAATTTGTCGGGCCGCCTATCGTTCTCGCGTTCCATTAGCAGAAGGCTCTGGAGAGGATGAGCTAAAAGCTAAGCTATTTACAGAAGAAAAATAAGCGCTGGACCTCCATATGGGGGTCTTTTTTATTAACTCGAAATTTTAATTTTTTACTTACCGAACGATGGATAATATTCGAGCTTTCGGAAAATAGTATAGTAAAGCCTTTATGAAAAATAAATAAATTGACTTGTCTGAAAATTATGTATATAATATTTCACTAAATTTTTTTTAGTTTGTCTTGATTATTATTTCAAAAGAGTATATCTTAATTAGCAGATAGATTTTTTATTCTTTAACATGAATAAATATCCAATCGACTATTTTCGAGAAATGTATTCTCATACACAATAAATTATAAATAAAAGGAGAGTATAAATGATGAAGAACAAGTTATTCTTGTTAATGCTTGTACTTGTAATAGGTGTACTTGCAGCATGTGGCAGTAAAGATAATAATGCTAGCAATGCAGGATCAAATACTAATACAGAGGACAAGCAAGTATTAAAAGTTGGTACATCAGCTGACTATGCACCATTTGAATATGTGGACGCAGCGAAAGGCGAAGAAATTATTGGCTTTGATATTGATTTAATCAAGTTAGTTGGCGAAAAAATAGGCGTTGATATGCAAGTGCAAGATATGGACTTCAATAGTTTAGTACCAGCGCTACAGGCAGGAAAAATTGATGTCGTTATTTCTGGTATGACGCCGAACCCAGAACGTGAAAAAGTGGTTGATTTCTCTGATAAATACAATGAAACAGAGCAAGTAATCATTGTTAAAAAGGATAGCGGTATTAAAAAAGAGGCTGATTTGGCTGGTAAAAAAATTGGTGTACAAACAGCATCTATTCAAGAAAATTTAGGTAATGAAATCGCGAAAAAAGTAGATGTATCAGTAGAAGGACGTACACGTATTCCTGAGATTATTCAAGATATGATGTCTAAACGCTTAGACGCAGGTATTTTAGAGGGTGGCGTTGCGAAAGGTTATTTAAAAACAAATGATCAATTAGAAGCCTTCCCTGTAGAAGAACAACCAGAAGATTTCAAAGCGATCGCGGTTCCAAAAGGAAGCGATTTAAAAGATAAAATTAATAAAGCATTAAAAGAACTAGCTGATGAAGGCAAAATTCAAGAGCTAGAAGAAAAATGGTTAGAAAAAGTTGAATAATTAAAGCATGCGATAGCTCCTATTTGGGCTATCGCTTGTGCTTTTCTTTTTATCAATTCCGCCTCGGCATAACCTCGTCTGGATTTATTTATGAAATTTCTGTATTTGAGATTGTACATTCGGTGCAAAAAATAAAAGCTGTATTAAGTTGAAAAAGAAAGGAGGGAGCGCTGTGAATTTAGATTTTACGGCGATTGTTCCCTCTATTCCTTATATTTTAAAAGGGATAGGTGTTACACTTCAAATTGCAATCGGTGCATCCATCATCGGTTTTATTGTAGGTATACTTTTAGCATTATGTAAAATTGGAAAGGTCAATGTTTTACGTTGGTTTGCAGATTTCTATACGTCGATTTTCCGTGGTACACCACTTGTATTACAATTATTAATTATTTATTATGCAGTACCACAATTATTAGATATTCAAATTGAACCTATACCAACAGCCATTATTGCGTTTGGTCTAAACTCGGGTGCTTATATTTCGGAAATTATCCGTGCCGGTATTAATGCAGTGGATAAAGGGCAAATGGAAGCAGCACAAGCTCTTGGTATTCCATATGCAAAAATGATGAAGGATATTATTATTCCACAAGCAGTAAAAAATATTTTACCATCTTTAGTGAATGAATTTATTACATTAAATAAAGAAACAGCTGTTGTAACAGTTATTAGTGCATTAGATATTATGCGTCGCGCCTATATTGTAGGGGGTTCAACATACCGTTATCTTGAGCCATTACTTTTTGCAGGGGTCATCTATTATCTCATGACGCTTGTTTTAACGTTCCTTGGTAAACGAATTGAGAAAGGAATGAGAAAAAGTGATTAAAATTGAGGATTTACACAAATCGTATGGACAGAATGAAGTATTAAAAGGTATTTCAACTGAAATTAAGGAAAAAGAAGTAATTGCGATTATTGGACCTTCTGGATCAGGTAAATCGACCTTTCTTCGCTGCTTAAACTTGTTGGAAACTCCTACAAGTGGAAAGGTAACGATTGCAGGTGATGTCCTTACAGATAAAGGGACAAATATTATGAAAATACGGGAAGAAGTAGGGATGGTATTTCAGCATTTTCATCTTTTCCCTCATAAAACAGTGCTCGAAAATTTAACGTATGCTCCAATCAATGTTAAAGGAATGGACAAGGCTGCTGCAGTGAAAATGGCTGAGGAGTTACTAAAAAAAGTTGGTCTTTTTGAGAAGCGTCACGAATATCCAAATCGCTTATCTGGGGGACAAAAGCAACGTGTTGCTATTGCACGTGCACTAGCGATGGACCCTAAAGTCATATTATTTGATGAGCCTACATCAGCGCTTGACCCAGAAATGGTTAAAGAGGTATTGGATGTTATGAAAAGTCTTGCAGATACTGGTATGACCATGCTCATTGTGACGCATGAAATGGGCTTTGCTCGTGAGGTTGCTGATCGTATTCTCTTCCTTGATGGCGGCAAGCTTATTGAGGACGCATCACCCGAACAGTTTTTCACAGCCCCATCAACACAGCGTGCGAAGGATTTCTTAGAGAAGGTTTTATAAATAACGAAACGCATTTAGCTCTCCTACCTAATTGAGTGCTAAATGTGTTTTTTTATTAACAGGAATAGGGAAAATTTCTGTTCCTACAAATAGGAAAGGATTATAGAGACTATATTTTAAAAAACTATGCTTATAATCTAGTGAATTAGTATTGAAGATCTTCTATCACTTTCGGTAGGATAGCTTATCCCAATGCATTCTTTGTAATTTCGGTGCATATACTTACAATCACTCTGTTTTTTGCTTATAATAGAGAAGTCAGAGTTTTTTTCTGAAAAAAGTAGCCACAAAGTGAGCGATTGCGATTGAAAAAATTATTATATGGTATTTTCTTTGTCGTTTTTATAGTCATTTTTTTGTACGTAAACAATCACTGGCTCGTTGTAAGTAAGCATGTGTTCGAATCGGAAAAAGTGCCTGCTAGCTTTGATGGGCTACGCATAGTACAAGTATCAGATTTACACGATGCCCTCTTTGGCGACAACCAAAAAAATTTGATTGCTAAGGTTAAGGCTACGAATCCTGACTATATTTTTATTACGGGTGATGTTATTGATAGCAATCGCTATGATTTAGAACAAAGCCTTCAGGCAGTGAAAGGACTAGTTGCAATAACGGATGTTTATTATGTACTGGGAAATCATGAAGTAGCGACGAATAAGGTGAATGAAATTTATGAGGCGCTGTCATCGTTAGGGGTACATATAATGGCCAATGAATCGACTGTTTTAGAGCGCGACGGGGAGCGTTTGGCGATTGTTGGAATTGAGGATCCGTTAATGGGTAGACCAACAGAAGACATGCTGGACATTGCAACAGCTTATTTACCAGATGACATGTTTAAGCTGTTACTAGCGCATCGACCAGAAGTATTTCATACGTATGTAAATTATCACATAGATTTAGTCTTTTCGGGACATGCGCATGGTGGGCAAGTTCGTATTCCTGGGCTTGGTGGTCTAGTTGCACCAGGTCAGGGGCTGTTTCCAAAATATACGGCTGGTGTCTACGAAGCTGCATCCACTAAGATGGTAGTTAGCCGTGGATTAGGCAATAGCTCTGTACCCTATCGCATTTTGAATCTTCCAGAAATTATTGTGATGGATTTAAAGAAAAAATAAGCACTGCGTTCAATTTACGCAGTGCTTTCAATTTGTTTACGTTCTATACGTTTGACAAGGTATATGCTTATTTCATACAAAATAATCATCGGTATTAACACAAGGAGCTGACTAATGAAATCAGGTGGCGTGATAACAGCAGAACCTACGCCCATTGCGATGTAAGACCAACCTCTTATTTTTTTCATGGATTCAGCAGTTAGTACACCAATGGCTGATAAGAAAAGGGCGACAATCGGTAACTCAAATAATAAGCCAAGTGGTACTGTGGTCATGATTAAAAAATGCATATATTCACTCGCTGATACCATGACATCGAAATTAGTTGCTCCTATGCTCACTAAAAACGAGTAACTTAGCGGGTTTACAACAAAGTAACCGAAAGCTATTCCTAATAAGAAAAGGACTAGCATAATTGGTGCATAGAGACCTAGAAAGCGGCTTTCCTCTTCCTTTAACCCTGGTTTTATAAAACTCCACAAAAAATGAACGAGAAAAGGCATAGAAAGACCAAATGCTAAAGTAGTTGAAATAGTCATATAAAATTTAACGACCTCAAGGGGTCCTAATATAATGAGAGAATGGCCTCGAGTTACAAAGGGAAACCAAATATTGATAGTAGAGAAAACCACAATAAAAAATAAAATAAAAACAGTTAACCCTTTTATAATTTGCTTACGTAGCTCAGAAAGGTGTTCAAATAGGGAATTAACAGGTATAAGTGGTTCATCTGCTACATGCTCCTGCTCCTCAACTACTACCGTTGGCATTTCAACTAAAGCCTCCACTGGTGGGGGAGGCTCAGTTTTTGGTTTATCGAGAGGGCTTAAATATTTTCTTTTTCCATCTTCATATGGATCCATAGGAAACCCTCCTACGAAGCATCAGATTTTTTTTCGACCTTTTTCACTGAATCATCATCATCGTCTATAAGCCCCTTAGTGGACTTTTTGAATTCTGCAAACGTTTTACCAACTGCTCCACCGATTTCGGGCAATTTTTTTGGACCAAATACAATTAACACAATGACCAAAATAATGATTAATCCAGGTACTCCAATTGCTCCAAGACCTCCCATAAGTCTTGCCTCCTTTAAATTAAGGTATTTACACTAAAGAACCGCCAGATTGACTATATTTTATAACCCCTTCCGCACAGCGGTATGCAAGTGCTCCTAATGTGCCTGTTGGATTGTACCCACTATTATGTGCAAAGTTACCAGCACTCACTGCGAAAAGATTATCAACATCCCAGTGTTGTAGATAATTATTCACGACGCCTTGTTCTGGAGTTAAACTCATCACTGTTCCACCCGTGTTATGCGTTGTTTGGTAAGGTACGATATTGTAATCCTTAATTTCAGCATTTGGAACAATCGTTTTAGCGCCCATTTCTTTCATAATGTCAGCTGCACGTGCAGAAATATATTTATGAAGCGCACGATCCTGATCTGTAAAGTTGTATGTCAATTGTACTAACGGTAAGCCATAAGCATCCTTGTAGGTTGGATCCAGAGATAGATAATTTTCTTTATGTGGCATAGATGCTCCCTGTGCACCAATCCCGAAGGAGCGTGTATAGTAATAAATAGATTGCTTTTTAAATTCTGGTCCCCAAGTAGGTGTATCTGGTGGTGTCGGATTTGAGCCAATTGGACGGGCACCTGTCTGAGTAAGGGCAAGATTTCCTCCATGAATAAAATCTAAATCACTATGATCAAAATTATCCCCATTGTAGTCATCTAGACACACACCTAAAGAACCTGCTCCCATAAACGTATTGTATTGTTCATCAAAGAATCCAGCAGCACCAGGTAAAATTTGATAGCAATAGTTTCTACCAAGTGTACCTTTGCCAGTAGTAGGATCGTATCTTTCTCCAATGTTAGAGACCATTAATAGCTTGGCATTATTAAAGACATAACTAGTTAAGACAACAGCATTAGCGGGCTGAATGAATTCTTCTCCAGACACGGTATCGATATATCTTACACCAGTAGCCTTATTGCCTTGCTTTAAGATTTCGACAACATTCGAGTTGTAGCGTAAATCAAAATTACCTGTCTTTAAAGCGGTAGGAACAACCGTAACTTCTGCAGAAGATTTGGCACCATATTCGCAACCAAAGCGTTCGCAAAAACCACAATATTGACAAGCATTGATTGTTTCACCATCAGGATTTTTATAAACCTCTGATAAGTTGGCGGATGGCACCATATAAGGTGTTAGCTTTAAGTTTTTTGCAGCTTTTTCAAATTGCGTAAGCATAGGTGTTTTTTTCATAGGACCTGTTGGATAAGGATTTGAACGTTTACCACTAAATGTGTTTTTGTCATCCCCTGAAATACCAGCGGTTTTTTCAAACTTATCCATATAAGGTTCAAGCTGATCATATGTTAAACCCCAATCTTGAATGAGGTAATCCGGACCGAGTTTGTTTGGCCCATAACGTTTATCTGTTAGCGTTTTGATTTGAAAATCATAGGGTAAGAAACGGAAAGTCATTCCATTCCAATGGGTACTTGATCCACCAAGGCCTTCTCCAAGTAAAAAGGAGCCTAGCTGGCGCATTGGCAAAGCCTTCATATTACGATCATTACGGAAGCTTACCGTCTCTTTGGATAAATTTTGCATTAAATCATATCGTATGGCATAGCGGTATTCATCATGAACATTTAAATAATCTTCGGTACCACGCTTTTGTCCGCGCTCTAAACCGACCACCTTTAGGCCAGCTTTGGCACATTCAGCAGCAACGATACCACCTGTCCAACCTACACCAACTGTTACAACGTCTACACTCGGCAATGTTTTAGCCATATTCTAACCCCCTTAATGGTTGCCTAATGGATTAGGCTCAATTTTTTGGAACTTTGTATCTTCTATTTGTGTAATATAAGCCATTTGGTGGCCAGGGAAGCCCTTCATACGCCAGCCATCCATATTACGATTTCCTCCATACATTGGATCGGAATAGGCACCCTCTAAAGTAGCCGCGCGTAAGAGTGTAAAGAAGAATGCAGATGTAACTCCGACCATTTCTATGTCACCCTTTTGAAAGGCTGTTAAAATTTCATCCATTTGTTTTCCATCTAAATCATTAAAGCTTTTTTTATATCGCTTTTGAGCTTCATCCTCCATCGTTTGAATGCCCTGTCTAAAAATCTCTGCTCTTGTTAGGCGACTTTGATAACCTTGTGTAGGGGCACCTACGTCAAATGGCCCTTGCATATACTCTTTAGAGTTACTTCCATAATTACCTGCAAGTTGATGATCGATAAAATAGGGAACATCCAAGCCTATAGCACCTGGCCCTAAATCATCTTCTGGGAAGATGCGTTCTGTAGCATTTGATAAGATACTAAAATCTCTTTCATTTCTAAAAAACATCTTAGCCTTTGGTGAACCAGTAGCCTCATTTGTTGTTCCATGCCCACCATGCTCCAGAGTAGAAGTTCCTTTACCATGGATGTTGTAACCTACTAGCCCTCCTATTAATCCACCACCGACTAATGTACCAGCAGCAATACCTGTTGTTTTCAAAAAGTCTCGACGCGAAACATTGTTTTTGTCTGAACTCATGGAAATCCTCCCCTCAAAATGTTTTAAACTGATTCTATCTTTAATAATCAGCAAAAAATGTGGATTATAATCAATTTTTGTTGGAAAAAGTTTTAATTTCATCCAACAGCGCAATATATTCTGTCTTTCTAAAGCGAGTTTTGTCCTATAAGTTGAAAATTTGTAGAAAATGGTTAGCACTATATCAATAGTATAAATGGTATTATTATACATTTATTAATCAAAATGGAAAACTTTTGTTGACTTCTACTTTTGGTGACTTTACTCTGTAGTTATAAATAAGCGAAATAGTATAGCTAAAAGTGGAAGTAGTGTGATAAAAGGAATGTGGATAAAAGGTATTGGTGGTAAATTAGTCGTTGCGATCATAGCGCTTGTGTTTGTAACATGTGGTACGCTTGGTCTATCCACCTGGATAAATAGTACGAAGGCAATGAATGAACAAGTGGAATCCAATTTGGTATCCAGAGCAGAGGATGTTTCAAAATACATAGAAGAACACTTCCAGCTAACATTGGTAGAAGTTGAGGCAATTGCTGAGCAAGAGGCAGTTCGTAGTATGGACTTTGCAAAACAAAAACAATATTTGTCAAAGCGTCTTGCTAATAATGAAAATTATTTAGGATTTGGCATTATTAAAGCAGATGGGGTTGCCCATTATTTAGATGATACAACCGCAGAATTAGGTGATCGTAATTATGTAAAAGAAGGCTTTACAGGTAAGTCAGTTATGTCTGACATAACAATTAGCCGTGTAACGGGTGAACCAGTCATTTTAATCGTTTCACCAATTAATACTGTCACAGGCGAGCAAGCTTTATTATTAGCTCGTATTGATGGCTATTATTTATCCAATATTGTAGAGGGCATTAAAGTTGGAGACAATGGATATGCATTTATGCTCGATGCCAAAGGGACTATCATTGGGCATAATAATCATACCTATGTGAAGGAGCAGAACAATCCCATCGAAGAAGCCGAGGAAACGGGTGTCATGACAGGCAGAGCATTAGCTGCAAAAGAAATGATTGCTAATAAAAGCGGCTACTTTTCGTTTAAAACAGAAGATACAGGAACAAGCTTAATGGGCTTCCATACGCTTAATAACGGTTGGAAAATGGGAGTTATTGCTTTAGAAAACGAGATGTTTACAGGACTATCTAAGCTAAAGACGAACTTTATTGTCACAACCATTATTGTTTCGATACTGGGCCTTTTCATTTCTTTTGCTATTTCGCGTTCTGTCAGTAGACCACTCCGTCACGTGCTGCGTATAAGTGAAGGCTTATCAGAAGGTGACTTTACACAAGAGATTCCTGAGAAATATTTGAAACGAATTGATGAAATGGGGACAATGTCACGTGCATTAAATCGCATGACTGATAATATGCGAGAAATGATAGCGAAAGTGAGCCATGAAGCGACCGCAGTGAACGATGCCTCATGTGATTTAATGGGAGATGTAATTGCAGTCACAAAACATTCTGAGCAAATAGCTGGTGCAATTAGTGAAGTAGACAGAGGGGCACAGAGTCAAACCTCTATGGCAGAAGAAAGTGCCTCAGCTATGGAACAAATGGCGCTTGGCATACAAAATGTTGCGGAAGTTGCTTCAACAATTGCTTCTAATACAGAATTTATTTCCCAGAAAATTAGTGAAAGTAACGATGCAGTGCAGCAATCTATTTGTCGTATGAGTGAGATTCAGCAAGGTACGACAGCTGAGCTAACCATTATTCACAAACTAGAAAAGGAGTCAGAGGAAATTAGCTTAATTTCTAAAATGATTACCGATATTTCTGATCAAACCAATTTATTGGCACTAAATGCTTCTATTGAGGCTGCTCGTGCAGGAGATGCTGGTAAAGGTTTTGCTGTTGTTGCCGATGAAGTTCGTAAGCTATCAGAGCAAACAGCAGAATCTGCTATTAAAATTAATGTGTTAATTCAACGAGTTCAATCCTACACATTAGAAGTAGTAAAGGCTGCAGAATCTGGTGAGCATAACGTGGAACGTGGATTAGCTTCAATCGAGGCAGTAGGAAATCGCTTCGAGGAAATGATACGAGCAGTTGGAGAAATAGCAGGCCAAATTGAAGAAATGAATGCTTCAGCTGAACAAATGTCTGCAAATACTGAAGAAGTTTCAGCCTCTATGGAAGAAATGGCAGCTACAGCACATGCGGCTAGTGACTATGTGCATGAGGTAACAGCTTCCACAACGGAACAGATAAAAACAGTCACAACGATGAATAATCAAACCGAGAAGTTATCAGAAATGGCAAAACGTTTATATGGAGCCATTCAAAAATTTAAATATTAAAGAAGTAGGAGCTGTCGCTGGTGACAGCTCCACTTTTTAATAGTGGGATTCAGCGTTTTGCAATACTTCTAGTAGCTCTTCTTTAGAAATTGTACATTCTCCACCGCCTTGTACCATTTGGTCACTTCCGCCACCCTTACCATTAATAAGTGGTAGTACTTTTTCGGCAATGACTTTCATGCTTTTTGCAACATTTTTCCCTTTTGCTGCTACGAACTGCAATTTGCCTTCATTTTCTGAAGCAAGAAGGGCCGTAACATCTGGATTATCGATGACAATAATACGAGCTATTTTTTGCAATTCCTGCATTGTTCGTTGGTTAAAGGCTGCTGCAACTACATCCTCGTTCCCAGCAACAAGTGCTTTTACTTCGTACGCTAGTAATTCCTCTTTTGCGGCAGCAAGTACTTTTTCAGTATTTTTTTGAGAGACTAGAATTTTAGAAAGTGCTGTAGCAGCTTCGACCTCTGGTACACTTAATTGACGAGCTACATCAGCTAAAACCTCTTTACGCATAGCAAGCTCGGATAAGACACGTTGCCCACAAACAAAAGAGACGCGTACATTGCCCTTCATTTTCTCGGTGCCAAGAATTTTAATGGCACTAACTTGCCCAGTAGATACAGGATGTGTTCCACCACAGCCGTTATAGTCAAAATCAGGGATGATTACAAGCCGAATATCTCCTGTCACAGCGACTTCTTTGCGAAGATTATAGTTGGCAAGCTCATTTTCTGTAATCCAAGTCGTTTGAATTGGACGGTTTTCTAAAATGATATCATTTGCTCTTGCTTCCGCTGCTGCTAACTGTTGTTCTGTTAGTGTATCGGTAGCAATATCTATCGTGACATGCTCACTTCCTAGGTGAAAACTTACAGTCTGTGCATTGAAAAGTTCAACAAATGCAGCTGTTAAAATATGTTGACCAGCATGCTGCTGCATATGATCAAATCGTCTAGCCCAATTTAATTTGCCATGGACGACACCGTCTAAAGTCGACGGGTCACCTTGAATATAATGACGAATCTCATCGTTAATTTTCTCGACATCTAAGACCTCAATAGCATCCAATGTACCTGTGTCATGAGGTTGTCCACCACCTGTTGGATAGAATGCAGTATTAGATAGCACAACATAATGACGACCAACTTCATCAGTTCCCTTACTGACAATAGTAGCTTCAAACTCACGTAACATAACGTCTTGGTAATATAATAGCTCTTTCAAGAAAAAGCCTCCTTTATGTAGATATTTTAGTCTCTAAATTATTTCCATTTTATTGTGGCATAATTACTTACAGGTGTATACGGCTTTTCTAGTTGACCCATGCTGAAATTGATTTAATATAGAAAGGAACAGCTAAAGATAAAGGAGCTAGCATAATGGAAATTACACAATTCTCAATGGAAGAAATTTTAGACCCAACAAATATTATTGAAGGTAAGCGTTACGAATTTATTTTAGATGTAGAGATCGATGAGGATGATGAGCTATATCACGAAGCGGGTATAGAAATTCGTGTACTGATTGGTGAGAAGGGCGAGGAGCCATTTATTTTAAACTATTTCATCATGGAAAAAGCAGAGGGTGAATATTTAGATTTCGCATTAGAGGATGAAGAGCTAGAGGAAATTTTAGCATTTTGTAAGGAAGAAATGGCAAAAGCATAAAAATATTGCAGGGACAGGTAGAGAGTAATATTCTTTACCTGTTTTTTCTGGAGTTAAGGATTATGTAAGCTTGCTGAAATATATATGTTGTATTAGATGTCTAAACTTAGTTTTAGCGTTCAGGAAATCGGGCAACTTAAATAGCGAGGTGCTTATATGTCAACTTACACAGAATCCATTTTCATAGCATTTTTTATTACTATTATTTTATCATTTGTACTTTTCATTCCATGGCTAATTTATACGTATCGCAAATATGGTTACTTATCGATGTCTAAAACTATTATTATGTTGTCATTTATCTTTTACTTTTTATCCGCACTATGTTTAGTATTACTACCATTTCCATCTACAAGAGATACATGCTCACTGCAGCCTACAGATACCATTCATTCCAATTTACGATTATTCCAATTTGTTGAAGATATTTTAAAGGACAGTGGAGTTGTCGTGACAAATCCGTCTACATGGCTTGCAATCACAAAACAGCAGGCATTTTATCAAGCTTTCTTTAATTTTTTATTACTGATGCCATTTGGCGTATACTTACGATATTTTCTTAAAGAAAGAAGGTACTGGAAACGTGCATTTATCATTAGCTTTTTGCTAACATTGTTTTATGAGATCACACAAAGAACAGGTATTTATGGCATTTTTAATTGTGCCTACCGTCTCTTTGATGTTGATGATTTATTACTAAACAGTGTAGGCGCGTTACTGGGGTTCTTTTTAGCACCAATTGTATGGGCATTATTCCCTTCTCATGAAGAAGTTGAGGCTAAAGCGGCTGAAATGGAAAAAAGAGATATTGTTAAACCTATTTCTATTTTGCTGGCACTCGTTATTGATTTATGCATTGCACAAATGATTTGGCTCATAATTGGTGCTCTGACAGGATATAATGGAACTTTTGAGTTTTTAGTAAAAATAACGCTGTACATGTTACTTTTTGGTGTGATGCCAAGCATGCTAGATGGTGCAACACTCGGTATGAAGGTAATGCGTTTTACAATGGTTAATAAGAATGGAAAAAGTATTGTAAGGCAGTCGTGGCGTCGCTGTGTTGCCATTATTGCTACGGCTTGTATATTTGAGGCCATTACAACGATTGGTGGTATTCAATTAAATATCGATTCACCATTTTATGTTCTGCAAATTATCATTTCTCTCTTTGCAGCAACAGCAGGTTTTATACTAACAATGATTATAGCCATCCATGTCCTACGCGTCATTGTAAGTGGTGGAAAACGACGTTTATATATCGATCAATACGCAGATTTAATGGCAACAAGGAAAAAATAAGGGGGCTTGTAGAATGAAATACGTCATCATCGGGGGAGATGCTGCAGGTATGTCTGCAGCAATGGAAATCTATCGTAATGTACCGGGGGCAGAAATTACCACTTTAGAGCGTGGCTTTATTTATTCGTATGGGCAATGTGGTTTGCCCTATGTTGTAGATGGTCGTATTTCTTCAACTAATCGTTTAATTGCAAGAGATGTCGAGACTTTCCGTGATAAGTATGGCATTGATGCAAGAGTGGGCTATGAGGTAGAAAATGTAGATGTAGAGAAGAAAATTATTACAGGTACACAAGCAAGTGGTGAAGCATTTGAAATTCCTTATGATAAGCTTCTGATTGCAACAGGGGCAAGTCCAGTTATGCCAGTGAAAAAGGGGTCTGATTTAGAAGGTATCCACACAGTAAAAACGATTCCACAATTAGAAGACTTAATGGCTGATTTAACGCCTGCTATTCAACAGGTAACTATTATCGGTGGTGGCTATATTGGGTTAGAAATGGCAGAGACACTACATGCCTGCGGTAAAAAGGTAAAACTAGTTCAACGTGGAAGCCATGTAGCACGCACTTTAGATGAAGAGCTTGCCCAACATGTTCATGAAGAAGCAAAAAAGAATGGTGTGGAGCTATTATTAAATATAAGTGTGGAAGCATTCGAAGGGAATAAACGTGTTGAACGTGTCATTACAGATAACGGCGTTTTAGAGACAGATTTAGTTATTGTCGCTTCAGGCATTAAACCAAATACACAATTTTTACAGGGTACTGGGATAGCACTAGCCAAAAATGGAGCAATTATTGTAAATCGTCATTTAGAAACCTCTATAGAAAATATTTATGCTGCAGGAGATTGTGCAACCCATTTTAATATTGTCAAAGAGCGTTTAGACTATGTACCATTAGGAACAACTGCTAATAAGCAAGGGCGTTTAGCTGGACTTAATATGTCAGGCAAATGTGCGCCATTTAAAGGAATTGTAGGAACTTCGATCTTAAAGTTTTTCAATTTAACAATTGCTACAACAGGCATTAATGAGCGCACGGCTAAAGAGCTTGGCTTCGACTACGAGGCATATAAATTATCTGCTCGACATATCGCAGGCTATTATCCAGGTGCGCAGCGCATGTATATAAAAGTTATTGTGCGCAAACGAGATCAGCTGCTATTGGGAGCGCAAATAGTAGGGCCAGCAGGAATTGATAAGCGTATCGATGTTTTTGCTACAGCATTGTATAGTAAAATGACATTACCAGATTTGCTTGATTTAGACTTAGCCTATGCACCGCCTTTCAACGGTGTATGGGATCCTTTACAGCAGGTGGCAAGAATGAATGGACGTTTATAATGGGAGGTAGAAAGATGGACATTTATGATATTAACGTAACTTTAGAGGATGGTACTATCTATAGCCTAGAACGTTATAAAGGAAAGCCTATGCTTATTGTCAACACAGCTTCTAAATGTGGCTTTACACCGCAATTTGAAGAATTAGAAGGTCTCTATGAGAAATATCAGGAGCAAGGTCTTGTAGTCCTTGGTTTCCCATCGAACCAATTTAAACAAGAGCTAGCGACTGCTGAGGAGGCGGCTTCTCAATGTCGACTGACGTATGGTGTGACGTTCCCGATGCACGAGATTGTCAAGGTGAACGGTAAAGAAGCCCATCCTATATTCGATTATCTGACTTCCCATTCCAAAGGATTTTTAGGTAGTAATGTTAAATGGAACTTTACAAAATTCCTCGTAAATCGTCATGGTGAGGTTGTTGGACGCTACGCACCGGCAGATAAGCCAGGTAGCTTTGAGGATGATATTCAAAAGGTTTTACAGCAATAGATGAACAGGGTTCATGCACAGTTTGTGTATGAATCCTTTTTTTATTTTGATTGAGGAAAAGGGGACCTTCGTGGATGTGTGGATAGAATTCTAGATAATTTACATTGGTAGTAATTTATAAAGCTAATGATTTAAGGTTGTTGTAAGCTTGTGACAAATTTCTTGTAAGTTTGGGGTCGTATACTAAAGTCAGAAAGAAGAGGTGAGCGTATATGACGCCATTATTAAAGGTACAAAACGTTGGAAAAACTTACGGCAAAGGCGCAAATACTTTTACAGCGCTATCGAATATATCATTTGAAGTAGAAAAAGGAGAGTTTGTTGGAGTAATGGGTCCTTCAGGGGCTGGGAAATCTACGCTTTTGAATGTATTAGCAACGATTGATACGCCAACAAATGGTGAAATTATTATTGGGGATACCAATTTAGCACGTATGAAGGACGCTGAATTAGCAGATTTTCGTCGTGATAACTTAGGATTTATCTTCCAAGATTATAACTTACTTGATTCTTTAACAGTACGAGAAAACATAGTTTTACCACTGGCTATTGCAAAGATGCCAACAAAGGCCATTAGCGCAAGGGTTGACCGTATTGCAGGTTTGTTTGGAATTAGTGATTTGCTTGATAAATATCCTTATCAAATATCGGGTGGACAAAAACAGCGTACAGCCTCATCGCGTGCATTAGTGACAGAGCCAAAAATAATTTTTGCTGATGAGCCTACAGGAGCACTTGATTCAAAATCTGCTACTGATTTACTTGAAAGTTTAAGTGATTTAAATCAATCTCAAGCCGCAACGATTATGATGGTTACCCATGATGCATTCGCAGCTAGCTTCTGTCAACGCATACTCTTTATTCAGGATGGGCAGCTTTCTAAGGAAATTCATCGTGGGACTCTAACAAGGAAGCAATTTTTCCAAGAGATCTTGCAGGTGCTATCTAGCATCGGGGGTGGAGTAAATGACGTTATTTAGTTTAGCGCGTAAAAACATTCAGCGCAATTTATCGAATTACTTTTTATATATTGCCTCGATGGTATTTAGTATTGTTATTTACTTTACATTTGTGACGCTGAAATATAATGATGATCTTTCAGCGTTAAAACAATCGTCACAACAGATTAAAGGATTGATGAGTGCGTCATCAGTAGTACTGCTGTTCTTTATAGTTATTTTTATGGCATATTCCAATTCATTTTTTATGAAGAAGCGGAAAAAGGAAGTTGCCCTCTACTCGTTACTAGGTGTTCGGAAGCAAAAAATTGGCTTAATGCTCTTTTTTGAGAATTTAGTTATAGGGCTTGTTTCTTTAGTACTTGGTATTGTTCTTGGATTCTTTATGTCACAAGGGCTATTAATGATTTTAGTGCGCTTAATGGGCTATGAAGTGGTAGGTAGCCTGACATTTTCGATGGAAGCACTAATTAATACGACATGCATTTTTACACTACTGTTTTTATTCACATCTTTACAAGGTTATCGTGTTATTTATCAATTTAAGTTAATTGATTTATTTCATGCTGAAAAACAGGGAGAGCAAATCCCGCGTGCATCATTAGTAGCTGCCTTACTGGGCACAGCGCTCATTGCATTTGGCTATTATACAGCTGCTTCTGATTTGTTTACAAGTAAAATTTGGCGATTCTTTACTATTTTAGGTACGCCATTAATGGTCATCGGTGTTACGATTGCCGGGACATATCTTCTATTCCATAGTGTGAGTGTCTTTGTGCTAACCGCTTTAAAAAAAGCAACATCATGGTCATGGAAAGGGTTAAATTTAATCGGTGTTTCCCAACTATTGTATCGTATCCGAGCAAACGCAAAGTCGTTGTCGATTATTGCTATTTTAAGCGCAACAACCATTACAGCTGGTGGTGGGGTCTTCGGTATGTATTACAATGCAGAAGCAAGTGTACGCCAGATGCTTCCGAATACGTTTATGTGGAAGGGCGATGCAGTTGAATTACCGCAGCAAGAGGTTTTGTATAATGAATCGCTGTCAGTGAAAAATCTACGTGTGGATAATGAATTCTCATTTTTCGAATATACATTACTTAAGGAATCTGATTATAATCGTTTAGCTAAATTACAAGGTAAGAATCAAGAACTGCACGTTGCAGATGGTTCTACTGTGTTACTTGATGCAGCCTATGATGAGCGATTTTCACATGATTTTACTAACGAAGACTTTAAACTTGAAAACGGAGATTCCTTCCATGTAGATAAAATGTACACAGAAAGTGTTTTAAACTTTACATCTGCAGGCACAGTACTCGTTGTGAATGATCAGGAATTTACTGCTACAAATGCTGAAGAGGTGACGATTCAGGTTATTGGATTAGACAATGATTTAAAACAACAGACCATATCCAAAGACATTTACAAGCAGTTATCCTCTGAACAGCAAGAATCTTTCTCTAGCGTTCCACAAAGTTATGAGGACAGTATAGCGACAGTAGGTGCACTATTGTTTGTAGGAAGCTTTCTAGGCTTAGTGTTCCTAGCGGCAACAGGTAGTATTATTTATTTCAAAATTTTAACGGAAGCTGAAGAAGATCAGGCGAAATATGCCATTTTAAATAAAATCGGTGTGAATAGTAAGCAAATCTTAAAGACAGTAGCAGGTCAAGTAGCTGTAATCTTTAGTGCACCACTGATTGTCGGTATTGTGCATAGTTCGTTTGCATTACTTGCATTTTCACAATTATTTGGTATGAACATTACAAAGCCAGTAATACTGTGGATGATTGCATACTCAGCTATTTACTTTATTTATTATATTTTTACCGTACGTTCGTTCTATAAAATTGTAAGACAGGGGAATTAATATGAAAAAAGTATTTCTCGCAATAGGTGCTTTGTTTATCTTATTCGTAGCAGGGTTAGTCGTATTAATGACTGTAGACTTTAACCGTTTAAATAAAGACACGTACTATGTGCATATCACAGCTGATGGCGAGGTAGAGGAGTATAAGGCAGATAGCGGTCAAATCTATCAAACATATTGGTACGAGCTACCTGCATTCAATAAAAACGGAGAAGAAAAAACATTCAAATTTTCAGCTCAAAAAAACTTACGTCAGGATGCGTATTTAAAGCTTTATGTAAAAAAAGAAACGGAAGTTACTTCATATGATGAGGTGAAATTCCATGAGTTACCTGCTAAGGTGCAGGACCAAATGAAGTAGAAAAAAGGGGTGTCTCAAAGATTTTTTGAGACACCCCTTTAGCGTTAAAATTTCTCGTTTTGACTTATGCGATTTTCACTTTGTAGATAAATGTTAACACTGGTTCCTTTTCCTTCTTCAGACGTAATGGTAACAGTGCCTCCATGGGCCTCAATAATATCCCTAGCAATGGCTGTGCCTAAGCCGGTACCCGTTGTTTTTTCTGTATTTGTACCTCGGTAATAGCGTTCAAAAATATGTTCTAAATCCTCTGCAGGGATTCCCTTGCCGTTATCAGAAATTGTAATAGAATTCCCATCAACCAACACTTGGACAGCTACATCTGGAGTATTGTGAAGGAGAGCGTTGTGTAAAAAGTTCATGATCGCTCTACGCATAAAATGCTCGTCGATTTGATGGTAACTGTTCTCAGAAGCCGCATTAAACTCGATATTGGCAAGCTCAAATTGTGTTGTATTTAAAGTATCAATAACAATCTCACGAATAAATGGCACCATATTAACTTTTCTTAATGAAAGTGGTAGCTGTTGATGTCTTAAGCGCATCGTCAAGTTCAAATCATCGAGTAGATCTTGCATATGCAATGATTGTTTTTCAATAATTTTGGCGTATTCTGTTTGCTCACTATAAGCTAATTGATCATCGTTCAATAGCTCTGCATAACCACGAATAGAAGCAAGCGGTGTTTTCATATCGTGTGAGACATTACTAATCCATTCCTCCCGCATAATCTCTAATCGTTTTCTTTCCTGTTCATGGGCTGCCAATTCTCGTGATACTTCATTTAAATTTTCAAAAACTGGTTTATATACACCACCAGGAGTTGTAGCAGTCTGATGTTCATGGTTTTTTAAATGGCGAATGCGTTCTATCATTGCATATAGAGGCTTCGTTAACGTACGACCAAAAAGCCAGCCAACTAATGTAGCTACTAACAAGTCGGCAATAACAATGAAAAGTCCGAATTTACCAATAAACTGTAAAAATGATGTGCCGGAAACATGCATGACTAACCGCGAAACATCACTCCTAATACCAATGAGATAACTAACCTCATCCTTGACGCCAATAAAAACAGTCGTATCAGCTTCAAATTCTTTATATTTATAAACCTGGATTAAGTCAATAGGTGCATAGTGTGAAGGTGCCTTTTCTGGTGTAAAGTGTGCATCAATAACTTGACCATTTACATCAAGCAATTGAATCCAAGCATTCCGCTGATGCAACTGTTCAAGCCCTTCTTTATTGATTGTCGCTGACCCATTCTTTATCTCAATATATTGTTGGAAATCCCGTACAAAGTCTTCCTCTTTAGTTGCAGATGGACCATCATAATCATTTGACAATCGATAAGTAAGGAGTCCTACGAAAATGGCTGTATTGACGAAAATAACAATAATGACAATAGATAGTACGGAAAGGAGAAAGCGCGCTGTTAATTTCCACTTCATCCTTGCGCCTCTTTTGGTATGACAAATTTATAGCCAAGTCCCTTTACTGTTGTGATGTAAAGAGGTTTAGAGGCATCCTGCTCAATTTTCTCACGTAGACGTCGTATATGCACCATGACCGTATTATCAGAGCCGAAAAAATCCTCTCCCCAAACACGTTCAAACAATGTTTCCTTACTTAAAATTCGATTAGGATTATGCATAAAGCAGGCCATTAAACCAATTTCCTTAGCTGTTAACTCCAATAAAACCCCATCCTTATGCACTTCCGTTTCATCAGCGTTTAGCTGGAATGGTCCAACCTTTAGTGCTTTTTCGGCAATGCTCGGAGTGGTATCCAGTAGTTGATAGCCGGCTCTACGTAATTGTGCCTTTACACGATAAGCAACTTCCTTTGGACTAAAAGGCTTCGTAATATAATCGTCGCCACCAATGGCTAGTCCTAAAATTTTATCTATTTCCTCATTTTTAGCAGACATGAATAGCACAGGCACATGGGACACCTCTCGGATTCGTCGACATAAATCGTAGCCCTCACCATCTGGTAGCATGACATCTAGCAGGACTATATCTGGATTTGTTTGTTGGAAACTTGTCCAAGCCTCGTGAATGGAGCCAGCTGTATAAATTTGTTTATAGCCCTCTTTTTCTAGACTACGTTTTAGAAGATTAGCTAAATCAGCCTCATCGTCCACGACTAATATGGTTGGTTCTTGCACTTATTCACACGACCTTTCAATTTAAAAGAATCTTTTCTGACAATCATTATAAATGAAATGTACAAGAAAGAGGAAATGAAGCATTGTTTTTGTAAAATTTGACCTAGCTGGCATTCCCTTATAATGAGTTGAGAGGGAGGAATGAAACCTTTACACATTCTAAAGCGTAAAAAGAGTATTACTATTTAGGGGGAATGACAATGTTTAAAAAAATAGCAGCGGATGCACTTGGACTTTCAGATATTGGGGTAGTTGTACCAAAAGAGGATTATGATAAAACGGATGCGGATGATTTTATCCTACATGAAATTGATGAGAAAATTTATTTTCTAATTAAAACGAAGGCAGATGAGTATTGCTTTACAAACCGTGCCATTATTCATGTAGATGGCGAAAGCGCTATGAGTAAGAAGCGATTACTACGACGCTATGACTATTCTATGTATTCCATTACAGATGTTTTTCTCGAAACAGCAGGAACAATAGACCTTGATGTCGAAATTAAGTTTACAATCGGCAATTCTCCACTTTCCATCGACATCCACAAACGCTTTATTGATGACATTAAAGATTTGTATAAAGCACTACATGCCATTAGCTACGAGCAGAAGCACAATGCCTATAAATTAGAGGTAGCAGAAAAAAGCCTTAACATTGCATCATCATCACTTGGTCGAATTGGCAATGACAATATATCTCCAGCGTCGTCATTCAAAGAAATTACAAGCTTTGCGAACAAATGGATGATTGAACATAAAGATAAATATAAAAAAGAAGACTTCTCACATATTTTTGATTTATATATGAATAATTAAATCTTTAGCACTCGGCGTAATGCACGTTGTCGCTTTGCTTTCTCATACATCCTGACAACTGTCAAAGATAAGTATTCATAACACGAACTTTTGGTAGGCTTCTTGTCCTGAAAAGATTAAATAGCTCTCTGCAAATGTGGAGAGCATTTTTAACATAAAGTTATACATATAAATCAAACTAGGAGCGTGACGAAAAATGACAAACGAATTGCATGTGCTTGAAAAAGAAGGATTAAAAAATGATGACTTTATACAGCAACCGCAAGCCGCTGAGACATTGTTCGTAAATGAGTTCATCGATGGAATTTTAGATCCCTCACAGAAAATGTTGGGGCCAGTTAAAGATGGTGGAACAATCATTGCCAATACAACACCTGGATGCTGGGGACCCATGCTTACGCCTACTATTCGTGGAGGACATGAAGTAACAAAGCCTGTTTTTGTAGAAGGGGCTGAGGTGGGTGATGCTATTGTCATAAAAATACAATCAATTCAGGTTACATCGTTAGCAACCTCATCTGGACATGATGAAGCCATTACTGATCGATTTATTGGCGATCCGTTTGTTTCCGTTAAATGCCCTGGCTGTGGCAAGCTACATCCAAATACAGTCGTAAAAGGAATAGGGCCACAAGCCATTCGCTGCTCGACATGTGATACCGAAACAGCACCATTTAAAATAACAAACGGCTATACAATGGCACTAGATCATAGAGGTCAAATGGGTGTGACTGTTGGACGAGAGGGTGCTCGCCGAATTGCTCTTGACGCTAAAAACTACATGAGAACACCTGAAAATTCTGTACAAAATCCTGTTGTTGCATTAGCACCAAGCGACTTAGTCGGTGTAATGGCCAGAATGCGACCATTTTTAGGTCAGCTTGGAACAACTCCTTCTAAAGCGATGCCAGATTCTCATAATGCGGGTGATTTTGGTTCGTTCTTGATTGGCGCCCCACATGAATATGCCTTTACACAAGATGAATTGGATGTACATCGTACGGATGGACATATGGATATTAGTCGAGTTCGTGAAGGAGCTACCCTAATTTGTCCTGTGAAGGTTCCTGGGGGTGGTGTCTATATTGGTGATATGCATGCCATGCAGGGAGACGGCGAGATTGCAGGACATACAACAGATGTAGCAGGTATCGTACAGCTCCAAGTTAGTGTCTTGAAAAAGGTAGCATTGGAGGGCCCAATCTTACTACCGAACGTGGAAGATCTACCTTATACAGCAAAGCCCTTTACAAAGGAAGAAAAACGGCGTGCTCGCGAATTAGCAGAGGAGTTCGGGGTGAAACAAGTTGAAGAATCATTTCCTGTATCTGTGGTAGGTTCTGGTAAAACATTAAACGAAGCTACTGATAATGCCATCTATAGAGCTGCAAAACTATTTGAGATGAGCGAACCAGAAGTATTAAATAGAGCAACGATAACAGGTTCCATAGAGATTGGACGTCATCCAGGAGTTGTCACAGCAACCTTCCAAGTTCCTAAAACAATATTAAAGAAGGTACGAATTTTTAAAACTGTTAAAAAACAATATGATTAATAGTGTTCTTTTTTCGAAAGCAAACTTTTATAGGTTTGCTTTTTTGTATGGTTAATAAAGTATATAAGTAAGCATTTGTCTGAAAAATGAAGTTTAGATTGAATTCTATTGTTGTGTTGATATAATAATTAAAGTTTAACAACGATCAACATGAAAATAGTTTTGAATAGATGAGTAAAGATTAGAAAAGTTGGTGTCAAATGGCAGATTCCTTGAGTGTGGAAAATAAGTTAGAGAAAAAGAATAGTATTAAACCCTTTATATTAAAAATGAGGGGAGGAGGTCATGCGCCATCTCGGACTAATTTCGCAGATGCCTTCACAGGAGCAATTGGTGGATTAATATGTATCTTTGTGCTCCTCTGGCTAACAAGCTTTACAGATGCACCTTGGTTAATGGCATCACTAGGTGGAAGCTGTGTGCTTGTATTTGTTGTCTGGAATGCCCCATTGTCGCAGCCTCGAAATATTATTGGTGGTCATTTAATTTCTGCGTTTATTGGTTTGGCCATGTATGCATTACTAGGTTCGAGCATGCTATCTATTAGTCTTGGTGTTGGGTTAACCATATTTTTTATGGCTTTTCTAGGCATTATCCATCCTCCAGCGGGTGCTAATCCTATTATTATTATTTTAGGAGGCTATGGTTGGAGCTATTTAGTAATGCCCGTATTAATTGGTGCCGTTATTATTGTAATTTTTGGGTTATTGATAAATAATTTACGAGAAAAAAGAAAATATCCACTGTTTTGGTGATGAAAGTTTTCCATCTATGAAGTGTTTTCACTTAATAGATGGTTCTTTTTTTTTGTTAACGTTTTCGTTATGCATATCACTATTTTTTTAGCATATGTTAGTTAAGATTTGTTATATTGAAGAAAGAGTGTTAAAAACATGTATTTTAATGATAGGGGAAGATCTTTGTTGGTCGAATTCGATGGGAGGCTCCAATTGTATGCTGTTGGACTGTGATGAGCAATTATTCAAGGCTTATAAACAAAGAAGTGAAGAGGGTGCTGAAAATTTACTAGCAACATGGCTAGAGGCAGAGTCATATCTGCAGGAAGATCCAAAAATACTTGGAACTTCACTCTCACCCCATTTATTTTTAGTTAATGAAGAAACGGCTAAAAATATTGCCTTTTCCACAGCTCGTAAATATTGGGGTCGTGTATCAACAGAAATGCAAATGTATTTTGACAAATATGGTTTAGAAGCAAAATTTGTGAATGAACGGCTCAATGCTTTTTTCTATACGCAAAAAGGAAAAGAAACTTTTTTTGACCAGCTCTTTGCACAACATACCATAGATTTAGAACGATTAATTTGGCTAGTTTTTGGGAAAAGAATGCAAATGGAAATGCCAGTTAATGAGCTGCAGACCATTATTTTGTATAAGTTTCAAGATGAATATTTAGTGCATATGCTTTATAAACAACATGCTTCATTTTGGCATTGGCTATTTATGAAAAAAGTTTATTCACTGTTTATCCACAGACCTTTAGAGCAATTCACATTTCTTTATGAAATAATGGGTCTTTTTGAGAATTCTGTGAGAAAAAGTTGTGAACATGTGGATAACTTTGTGAATAACTATAAAACGATACTGGATAAGTGTATAACTCATGTGGATAAGCATAATGCTAGCTGTTTGGCAAAGAAACAGTTACGTCTTTATCAAATTGTTACACATTATTGTTTATCAGAGGACGATTATGACAATGTCAAAGCGCTGATAACTTCATTCGAAGTAGAGTGGCGCTACTCCATGTACGCACTTACAGAGAAGGAAAAAGTGTTAATTGCCTATATTTTATTTCATATAGCTAATAGAGAACATCAGAGTGATAAAGTTATACATTATGGCGAGTATTTATTGGAGGACGAACGATTAAATAATTATGCTATCGAAATTTTACTAGAATACAAGGATCTTTTACCAAATCGTAAACCCACACCACCTGCCATTATTAAAAACTATCAGCTTAATTATTTAGAGAATTTATATGCTATACTACTCGATCATTATGTAAAAATGGCGTTTTATGAGGATGGATTACTTTTATTAAAGGAGCACGTACTAGCGTCTAATAAAAAAATTAATGCTTCATTAGTACAAAAAAACTTTAGTAGTGAACAACTGATCGCTATTGAGGCATACGTTCAACAGGACATTGCACTACATGTGAATAACTCATTACAGCATATTGGCTTATCCGTGGAAGAATGGCGACGTAATTATCGACAACCTGAAGTGCCATACCATGTTGTAGCGCAAAGTGCCTCCTTGCATATGTTAAATATTTTAAGAGTATTATTTGTAACCGAGCAATTTGAGCTTTTTGAAAAGTTGATGGAAATTTATAAAAAATATTTGCTAATTGATGATCATTTTGAAAACATGCGCATGTTTATTAGTGCATATGTATAAATAATTGATAAAAAACCGGAGCTATAGTAGGAAACACTCATTTAGTTTTTCCTACTAGTTCGGGTTTGCTGTAGCTAATCTGCAAAGCAATTTTTTAGTCTAAAACGCCTTTTTCCTTTAAGGCTTTGATTTGTTCAGCACTATAACCTAAAGAAAGTAAGACCTCTTCATTATGTTCGCCTAGTTTGGCACCAACATGCTTATATTCTGGCTGTGCACCGTCAAATTTAAAGGGTGATGCTATTTGATTTTGCATCGTCCCATCACTTTTTGGAATAGCTACAATCATTTCTCTTGCCCTTAGCTGTGGATGCTCACATGCTTCTGGAAATGTTAGAACGGGTTCTACACAGCCTTCAAAATCCTCGTTAAATACCTCAAGCCATTCCTCATATGTCTTTGATAGAAATGCATCATGAACTGCCTCTTTAAAACGAATCTGCGTATAGTAGGAATCATTGAAGGTATTATCAATCAACTCTGGAATATCAAGTGCCTCACAGAGCAATTTACGGAATTGAGGTTCTAAACTACCAACAGAGAAAAAGCGTCCATCCTTTGTTTTGTAAAAATCATAGTAACTTCCGCCATTTAATATTTCTTGCTCTGGCTGCGGCACACGACCACCTCCAATAAAGGCAGAGCCGTACATAGCATTAAGGGAGAATACAGCATCTGTCATACTAATATCAATGAATTGTCCTTCTCCTGTTTTTTCACGATGCAAGGCTGCAGCTAGTACACCAATAGCGGCATGCATAGTCCCACCGGCTATATCCGCGAGTTGAACACCCATTGAAACAGGTTTTTTATCCTTATGGCGTGAATAGTCAAGTAATCCTGCTAATGATAGATAGTTATTATCGTGTCCAGGCCGGTTGCTATAAGGTCCTGTTTGACCATAGCCTGTAATTGCACAATAAATAACTTGAGGATTTATTTCTTTAAGTGCCTCATAGCCAATGCCAAGCCTTTGCATGACACCAGGTCGAAACCCCTCGATAATAACGTCGTATTCTTGAACAAGTGTTCTAACAATGTCTATAGCCTCTGGTGATTTTAGGTTTAATGTAAGTGACTTTTTAGATCGATTTAAATGTTGGTGAATATATGCCTCGTGATCATCATCATAGGGTGGCATAATCCTAGTTAAATCAACGCGCTTTGATGATTCAACATGGATCACATCTGCCCCTAAATCAGCAAATATCATTGTTGCCATTGGTCCTGGTAGTAATGCAGAAAAATCGAGAATTTTTAACCCCTTTAAAATGCCCAAATCTTCCAACCCCTTTTTGTGTAGGCTACACGACCATCCCTATGATGGCAGCGCAGCGCTTTTCTCATAATCCCCATTGTGTGAAAAGCGACATAACATTCTGTATTAATACAGTTTATTTTATTTTAATGAGTATTATAACAGAATATATATTAAATTGCCTATGCTATTTTTAATTATAAAATAAACCTTATGAATTTTATATGTCAGAATAACAATAAAAATAGGAAAATTTAGAATTTAGATCCTTTAGCAATTTTCAGTTATTGAATGTTTAATTTCAGATAATTCAGTTAACTTTAGTTTGAATAAAATGAAAGTTTTCTAGATGTCCATATGATTCGGACCTCTTTATTGATACAATCTATGTTCTAGTGTACAAAGGACAGAATTAAACCGATATAATAGGCTCAAATATTGTTATAAATAAAAAACTAATATACATAGGTGGAAGGTAATGAAAACATATCAGTTAAAATTAAAGCATTTAATTATGGGTGTAGCGATGGCAGCATTCTTCTTTACAAGCATTGGCAGTGTTTGGAGCGGATACAGAATGAATGTTGATTCGATAAAGGAAAATACACTTGAGACAAATCGAGTGTATGCGCAAAAACTGGCATCAACGGCAGATGGCTATCTTGATGAAGCCTTTCAACTTTTGGGTTATAGTGCAAATCAAGTAAGTACAAATATGAATGATGAGCATGCGCTAAACCAGGAAACAGAGCGTCTAAGATTGCAAAATCAAATGTTCAATTCTGTAGTCATAACAAATGCAAAAGGTCTTGTCTTATCTGTATCTCCGCCATCAGTTGAAATTAAAGGGGAGGTTTTAACATCTATTGGGGCAAAAGAGGCGTTATCCAAAAAGAAACCATTCATCTCTAAACCATATGAGGCGATGACAGGACGTCTTATTATTTTTATATCTCATCCTATTTTCTCAGAGTCCAACGAGTATTTAGGGATGGTGGCGGGGACTATTTACTTAAAGGAACCTAATGTCTTTCAAACGTTACTTGGAGAACATTATAGTAAGGATGGCTCCTACGTCTATGTAGTAGATTCTGATGGACGCGTAATCTATCATCAGGACCCAAGCCGTATTAATGATGTCGTAACAAAAAACAAAGTGGTTCAAGCTGTAATGTCAGGCAAAAGTGGGGTTCAATTAGTCGAGAATACAAAAGGAGTAAAAATGCTAGCTGGCTATAGTGCAGTCCCTTCAACAGGTTGGGGAGTTGTTGCTCAAAAACCTTTAGAAGTAGCATTAGCCCCTTCATTTGATCGTGTACAGGAGGTCATTATAAAATCTGTACCGCTTATGGCTGTTTCAATTATTATCGTCCTTTGGGCTGCAGCACGGATAGCCAATCCGTTACAGCAATTAGCTATTTTAACAGAGGAAAGTCTCGATAAGAAGGATGTAGAGGGGTTAAAGTCGGTTAGTGGCTGGTATTTTGAAGCTTATTCTTTGAAGAATGTGTTGATTCGGAGTTTATCATTTTTACATGGACAAGTCACATTTTTCAAGGACCAATCAACCGTCGATCCACTAACGGGTGTTACGAATCGACGTACAATGGATTCCGTACTTGCAGAATGGTCTGCAAGTAATGTACCTCATGCGTTTATTCTGTTAGATTTAGATCACTTTAAAAGTGTCAATGATACATATGGTCATGCCGTTGGGGATAAAGTATTACAATTTTTAGCGAGACACATGGAGTCTGTAGCACGTGAAGGCGATATTTGTTGTCGCTATGGTGGCGAGGAATTTGTTATGCTACTGCCGAAAACTACGGCAGATGAAGCGGCACAGGTAGCAGAGCAATTACGTGAAATTTTATCCACTACAGAAAGCCCCTGTGGTAAACCAGTAACGTTATCAGCAGGAATTGCTGTGTTTCCAGAGATGGCCGATTCTACAGAGGCATTAATTGAAGCGGCAGATAGTGCATTATATCGAGCAAAACAAGCAGGGCGCAATCAAGTAAAAATTGCTGAGAAAATCTGAATAAAAAACTTATAACAAATGGGCTTACATCTCTAATTTTTGGGGTAATTGATTAATGCAAACATCATTTGGGCAAGCTATTCTTAAGTCATCCGCCAAATGACTTCTCAACCATGTTCAAATGATATGTAACTCGGGTCACATCTCTCGATCGACTTGACAAGACGTAAGGTTATCCCCCTTTCCCTTATGACACCCAAGTACGACTAGATGTATGCCTATATATCGTGAAAGCCAAGAGAGCACCGATGCTCCTTGGCTTTTTTATGTTTTCGTCAATGTTGCTTGCCGGAATGGGTGCATTGATCACAAATGGTGTTAATCTGCTCTAAGAGTGTGTGGAAGTGATCCAAACGAGTCAGGAACCGCTCAAAGGAACAAGGAAGTGATCCAAATAAAGCAGCTCCCGCTCATAAGTCGTTTGAAGGTGATCATAAAAGGGATGCCCCGCTCATAAGTCATGAGAAGGTGATCATAAAAGGGATGTCTCCGCTCCAAAGCGGAGAGAAGGTGATCATAAAAGGGAAGCCCCCGCTCTAAAGTGGAGAGAAGGTGATCATAAAAGGTATGCCCCCGCTCTAAAGCGGAGAGAAGGTGATCATAAAAGGGATGTCTCCGCTCATAAGTCGTGAGAAGGTGATCATAAAAGGGAAGCCCCCGCTCCAAAGCGGAGAGAAGGTGATCATAAAAGGGAAGCCCCCGCTCCAAAAAGGTGAGAAAGTGATCATAAAAGGGATGTCTCCGCTCCAAAGTGGAGAGAAGGTGATCATAAAAGGGAAGCCCCCGCTCCAAAAGGACGTGAAGGTGATCATAAAAGGTATGCCTCCGCTCCAAAGTGGAGAGAAGGTGATCATAAAAGGTATGTCTCCGCTCCAAAAAGGTGAGAAAGTGATCATAAAAGGTATGTCCCCGCTCTAAAGCGGAGAGAAAGTGATCATAAAATGGGAATCCCCGCTCATAAGTCGTGAGAAGGTATCTTAGAAGGGATACCTCCGCTCCAAAGTGAAAAGAAGGTGATCATAAAAGGGAAGCCCCCGCTCCAAAGTGGAGAGAAGCTAATCATAAAAGGTATGTCTCCGCTCCAAAGCGGAGAGAAGGTGATCATAAAAGGTATGCCCCCGCTCTAAAGCGGAGAGAAAGTGATCATAAAAGGGATGTCTCCGCTCCAAAGTGGAGAGAAAGTGATCATAAAAGGGAAGCCCCCGCTCTAAAGTGGAGAGAAGGTGATCATAAAAGGTATGCCTCCGCTCCAAAGTAGAGAGAAGGTGATCCTATAAAGGGAGAATTCGCTCAAAGGAAACGAGAAAATGATCCAAACAAACCTCCCCTCCTTTGAAAAGGTAAGAAGCTTAACAGAAGCGTAAGACTCCCCCGAAAAGTAACATGAAATCGAAAAGAGAACCCCTTCAAAAACTCATATGATTATGAAGAAATTTACCTAACTATTTTCGATTTATCTATGAAGGTTCACTAGCTTTTGGTCGATATAAAGAGTATGAGGAAAATGATAGTTGTACGTATCAAAATACATAAGTGAAAGGAAGAGTGGAATGGATAAATCTAAAATCCAAAAAGTAAATAAAGCCTTGATTGCAACAGTATTTGCTTCAAGTGGGATTGCTGTTGTAGTGCCTTCACCACAAAAAGCGGCAGCGGCTACTTCTCCCTTTACGGATATTAACCAATACTCGGATAATTATAATGAAATATTAAAAGCTTATTCTCAAGGTATAATGAGCGGTTTTTCGGATAACACTTTCCGCCCAAATGTAAGTGTAACTCGTGGAGAGGCAGCGAAAATGCTGGCTACAGCGTTAAAATTGGATACGAAAAATATCCAAGATCCTTACTATAAGGATGTACCGAAGGGCAATCAGTATTATAAATATGTAGCGGCATTACAAAATGCTGGCATTATGTCTGGTTATTCAAATGGCACATTTATGCCAAATGAAGTGCTTACTAGAGGCGAATTAGCCAAAATGGTTGTAGTTGGATTCCATCTAGAGGTTTCTCCTACATACAATAATATTTTCAAAGATGTGAATAGCCAAACAAGCAATGCTATCTATATTCAAACTTTAATCGATTTGAATATTACGAAAGGCACAACGCCTGTTACATTTTCTCCATTTGATCCTGTAACGCGCGGACAGTTTGCTTCATTTGTGGTAGGTTCACAAGAGAAGAAGAATAATGAAACATCGTACAAAATTACAAATGTTGATGATGACGCTGTTTACATAAATGGGAAATCTTATTCGATTCCGGAAAGTTTATCCCATATCTTTAATGACTATAATGAACCTGTATTAAAAGGTGCCTTTATTGAGGGGGATCTTTCGGGGAAAAGTATTCGCTCCATCTCAAAATTAACGATTAATGCAAGTGGTACAAGTTCAAGCTTCCTTGATTTCGATGGTGATTATGGATCATTAGGCGCAACGATTGTTGTAAATGGTAATTATATTGAGTTCTCAAATATGACGATGACAGGAACAATGTTTGTCAACGAAACCGTTCGTCCACCGTTGCATTTAGGGGCTACACACAATCAGCCATTAGCTCTTGGACGCGTGGCAAGCAATAATATCTCATTTATTAATTGGTCAAATCCAGATAATAACAAAGGTGAAGATTCGCCAAATAACAATTCAAATGATCTTCAAAATTGGACAAACCCAAAATCTGATAAAGACAAGCCATTCGTCAACTGGTCTAAAGAAAAGCAGGAAATGAAAAACGTTGAAAAGCATCTTGAATTCTATAACAGTAGCGTTTCTCGATTAGTTGTATCGCAAACAGGTACAAAGATTGAAACGAATACAAAACTCCCTCGTGTAGACATCATTGGAAATGTACGAGAGTTTGAAATTCAAGGTGATATCGGCACGTTAAATCTGAATACAGAAACGAAGCTTACAATCTACGGTTCAGGAAATATAGATTGGATTAATTACAATAGCTACACAGATCTTGAGCTATATATTGATGGTCGTATCGGCACATTATTTGTAGATAACTCATATGGCAAAATTGATATTGGCGACTATACGTATATCGATAAAGTCATCTTACCTAAAGATGGATCACCAAATAATATCTTCGATGATTTCCTGGATGATAAAGATAATATCGGCAATATTACTGATCCAGATGGTAAACCAATTGATAAAGACGAAAACGAGAATCAGGTTCCAGATGATAAAACAAAACCGATTGTTAGTATAACGAATGTCAAAGTACTAAGTGGTAGCGAGATTCAAGCAGACTTCACATCAGATGAGGTTGGTACGTACTACTATATTGTGCGTGAAAAAGGTGAAGAGGCACCAAATAAAAGTGAAATGGTCAACCGACTCTCCAATAAGAACGTGGCACATGGTACGGGGACAGCTATCAAAGGAACAAACTCAATTAAGGTTTCTAATTTAGGTGAGAAAAAAGAATATGTCATTTATATTATGGTAGTGGATGGCTCGAAAAATGCTTCGGATACTGTGTCACAATCGTTCCAAATGAAAGATGGAACTCCGCCAGTAGTCAAATCTCTACAAGTTACTCCTTTACATGGAGGCACACGTGCTGAATTTACTTTTACAGCTAGTGAGCCTGGAGACTATTATTACTATGTACGTAAGAAAACAACAGCAGCAGATCCAACTACAGCAGATATCGTTGCTAACCCAACTGGAAAAGGAGTAGCAAAAGCTGGTGAACTTGGCATAAAAGAAATGTTAACAGACTTAGAGGCTGAGACTGAGTATCAGCTTTACGTTGTTATGAAGGATAATTCAGGTAACTACTCCGTAGATCCTGCTGTAGCTAAGGAATTTAAAACAGGTGAGCTTGATAATATTCCACCATATGTTGTTGGTGGAGAATTAGTCTTACTTGATGAAATCAAAAATGAATTTTATATAACAGTAAGTGAAGAACTGGATCCTATTTCTGCAGAAAAAGTAGAGAATTATGATCTTTCTGGCACAGGTATAGTAAACCAAGGAGCACAACAACCGATACATCCCACAAAGGTTGTCTATAATAAAGCTCAGAAAAGACTTATTTTCACTATTCCATCACTTACAGGCTTTGTTAATGGGGATAACCTAGTTGTTACTATTTCACCGAATGTCAAAGATTTAGCTGATATTGAATTTGAAAATATAAAAAATATCCCAAATAATACCGTTCCACGAAATACAGCTGAGTACATTCATAATGATATGGAATTACCGGTTCTCACAATTATAGGGGAGCCAGTAATAAATAATACAAAGGATCAAACACTTCTAGAGTTTAATGCTTCAAAAGCGGGGACGTATCATTATTTAATTATGGAGTCAGATTTAACTCTAACGCGTGATGATCGTTTACGTTTAATTGAGGCAGTTCAATTAAATGAGACAACATTTAAAGTTGGAACACAGGATGTGGCAATCATAGGTAGTGGTGGAAATAAACCAGCACAATTAGGGAAGCAGAAAGTAACAATCCCTTTACCAAATACAATACCACCATTAGATCCATTTAAGAGCTACTCCATCTATATGGTATTGCGTGATCGTTCAGGAAATGTTTCTGATATACAAACAAAACATGTTATTGATGATAGAACGGCACCTAAGATTGAAAATACCTCTATTAAAATAGCTGAGGGTGATACAAAAGCATCCTTTAAATTTATGTCTGATGAAGCTGGAACGTATCACTATATTCTTAGAAGAGCTGATGATTCAACAGTTTCCGTACCAACTAGCGCTGAGGAAGTTATTGCAAGAGGAAGAGCAAGTACTATGCGAAAAGATACAAATGAAATTAACCTTTCTCCTCTAGAACCACATCAGAATTACGAGCTATATGTTGCAGTTCAGGATAGATATAAGAATGCAACAATGGTCCAAGTTGGTACAGAGTCAACAATCTATACACATGATGAAAAACAAAATAAACCAATTAGTCTAACGCCTGGCGAAAGTGGAACAGGTGTAATGGCATATAAATTCTTCTCTGACGGTACACCACCAAAAGTAGAAGATCCGATCGTTAAACAGCTTGATGGTAAAACATTAGAAGTGACTTTCTCGGAGGCTGTTGATTTAAAAGACTCGGACTTCCAATTAGTGGATCCTGAAACAGGTAACGCGATTACTCCTACTTATGCTTCATGGAAGTGGCAGGATAAAGTAGAGGATATTAATGAATGGAAGCCACGTAAAATGATACTTACATTTGCTAATGAAGTAACACAAAGTTTTGATATGACAATTAATGCAACTGCAAAGGATAAAGGCGGATGGACGTTTAGTAAGCTGGATGCAAAGTATCAATATCCAAAACCAGATGCTAACAATAAAATTATAGAAGCATATCTAACAGGAACTTTAGGTGGAAGTGATGTTAAAACATCTCCAACCATGGAAGTAAGTATTGAAATCAACACAGAGCTTTCATGGGAACAAACATATTATTACGCTGTTACTAACTCGGCTTCTCAGGTTCTCACAAAAGAAGATATTATTAATAGTATTGAAACTGGAAAATGGACTCAAGGTATTACACAGGCTGGTAAAAAGTTATTAACAACAAGTCAACAACAACAAAACCAATCAGAAGCAAGTTTCAGATTAACTTTGAAAGCTACAGGAAGCAACGCAATATTCATGGAGGGGCAAAGGGTTTATCTATTAACTGTTGATAAATATGGAAATGTAGTAATGGATGAGAATGGTTCATTGCAGTATACTTTAATTAAAAGGTAATAGTTATCTTTATCTTTTCTTAAATAGATTAAGATAAAAGGAAGATTTAATTATTGATATACGAATATATATGTTTTTCGCTCCAAAATATATAAAAAAATTATTATAAATACATCAGCTCTTTTACTCTTTATGACCCCGTTGCATTAGAATGCCTTTAGCAGCAAGCGCAAAAAATAACAAAGAAATTTTTAAAAGCCAAACTATCATAAATTGTAGTTTGGCTTTTTTGAGAATATCAGTTTCAATTATAAAGATAATAGCAAAGAAGGTGGATAGGGGGAGTTAGGTATATTATTAATGTTAATGACCTTATATACCTGTGGGATCATGCTACTATCAAAGTGCAAGATGTCAGGCTTCGCGTTAGGGAAACGTCTAACTTATTCAGTATATCGCCCAACGTAGTTAAAAAGTACGTTGGGCGATATGTTAGAGTACTATTTAATTCTCTACAAAGCGACGTTGTTATTGATTTTCACATTAGTGTTTGGTAATTTTAGGTAAAATTCATATTAGAGTTATATTGATAAAAAGATAGCACTAAAGAAACCAACAGAGGTTACCGGTATCTTTAATGCCATAAAGGTTTAATTCCTTATGATCTGGAAAGTACCAGAAGTAGTCGTTTGGATAATATGGCGATTACCACTGACAGTAAAGTCGGCTGGGACTTGCTTACCAAAATCATTGGAGCGATAGAAGGATGAATTAGCTGGTAATCCCTCCATAATGATTTCCATATTGGCATCGAATGTCACAGGCTCCTTATTTAATTCAGCTTTGAGTGTAATACGATTGCCCTTTTTCGTTACTTCTATATTCATCACGCCTTCATCCTCATTCACTAGCGTATAGAGTGGAGGAATGATGATCGTCATTTTATCTTTTGTCGTGAGAATAAAGCGTTCTGTATCAATCTCTGTCTCAGCAACATTAATTTTGGCTTTATAGGTATTTTTGTTTTTTGTCATAGCTGTAGTTTTACCTGGAGCAGCTGCGACATCAGAGAGAACGGGTTTTTTAGGTACGTTGTCTTTTGTAGGGAGTGTATATTTACCTTGTACAAAATCAACTAAAGTCCAGACATTCGGCACTAGTTCCTGTTGTACGGGTGTTAACGCTTCAAAGGCTGTTTTAACTTCCTGAACATCATGAACCGTGGATGTTTTCGGCGATAGGGCAGCAATGGCATTTTCAACTTCCTTTGCAGCTATTTTATCCTTCGTCACAAGCAGTTCAGCATCAAGTAACATCTGCTCGATCCCCACAGGTAAAGAAACATTGGAAAATCTCCGCAATGCATTAAGCTCCGCCCTGGCATCGGCCACCTCTTTATGGAACGTCAGGCGAGATGAATTAAGTAGTTGAATTTTATTGACCACTTTATCAACAGATGTATTTGGTGTGATATAGGACGTTAATATTTTTTGCGCAGAGGCACTTACATAAGACTTTTGCGCAGCGTTTAATGTATTATACCAATCGCGTGTTTCAAGGACATTTTGATAATAATGAACAGATGATGATTCTACAGAATTTAGCTTTTCTTCAATTTGAGCAGCTAGTTTACGGTAAGCCACTCTCGTTTGTTGATGTGCTGATAAGGTTGAATAGTTCGTCACATATTGTTTTTCAACTTCCGTCAACGCATTATATGCTTTAAGAGCTGCCTCTAAATTTGGTTGGAAGGTAGCAGTTGTATTGTTTATGTTGTTAATTAGTTGTATAACATTCGAGACGTTAGCATTGTAGTTGTATACATAGGCAGTTCTTGAATGGTCAGTCAAATTAGCTGCCGATGCTGGCGCACTGTAAAGTAGTGAAGGGACGGCCACTAAAGTCAGCAAGGCCAATCTTTTTTTGTTTTTCATCTTGGAGAATCCTCCTATTTTAATTGTTATTGTATATGGAACTATAACCCAACTAATATTTGGTATTATACTAATTTTATCATAGCCTAGGATTTTTTTATGCATTTTTTGGATGAATAGGTATATTGGTTATAAATTTAATTTAAGAATGGCATAACTTCAGTACCTATAAAGGAAATCAGACTGATTAAGATAATAGAAATATAGTGAAAAAACAGGTGATGTAAGGTTAATACATTGCCTTTTTTTTATGTAGTAGAAACCTGTTTATCCAAAGACACAATGAATAAATTGAAGCAAACCTTGCTACAGACATCAACAATGTTTGGGAAGCTGCAAATTGAATAGTGAAGGGAGACAATTGCGTAACCTTAGTCTTCTTTTCTACGAATCGACGGATAAAACAATCAAAGTAGCGGATAGAATGATCGAATTAATGGATAAATCAAAAAAACTGATGGATAACCCTAAAATGCACTCAAGTGAACATCTAATGTCCAGAAAATGTTGAGAATGGTGTTATAAATTTATAGTGTTATTTTTGTGAGGATCACACGTGCAATTATCAAAAGTGACTAGGCATCTTATTGCCTGGTCGTTTTTTATTTTTAGCACAATTTGTTCAGAAACTGTTCAGTTTATTAACGTAAGCTAGAAGCAATAAAAGAAGAGTGACTATAGGAATCACAATAGTTTGGCAGGTAATGAACAAAAAGGATGGTACATCATAATGGTAGTATGGCGTCAGTATTTAGTTCCAGAAACACAGGCAGCTAAAGTGACTTATGGAAAACAAAATACAAAAAAATATATTATTATTCATGAAACGGATAATGAGAAATCTGGGGCCGATGCGGATGCATACGCCCGTTTACAATATAATGGTCATTATAGGGAAGCTAGCTGGCACTTAACAGTGGACGATAAAGAAGCGGTTCAGTCGTTTGCGTTTGAATATGCATGTGTTGGAGCAGGATCAGCTAAAGGCAATTTACAAAGTATCCAAGTAAACATCTGTGTCAATTCAGACGGAGATTATTTACAGGCTGTGAATAATACAGCTGTTATAGTTGCAAGGATCATGAAAGAAGAAAACATTACAATTAACAACGTAGTACAGCATCATTATTTCAACAGCAAAAATTGCCCTAGAAAAATGCGGGAAGAGCGAGTAAAATGGATGCAGTTTATTTCTATGGTTAGAAATGCTTCGCACGGTACTGTGAGGAAGAGAAATGCCGTAAATGCTACTACGAAGTATTTTGTCGTAACAGGCCTATATGAAACTCAACAAGCAGCTGAAAATGCGCATGATGTGTTAAAGTACCGCTTTGGCTGGAATGCCTATATTGAACAATTAAATGACAAATGGAGAATTAAGGCCGGAAAATTTATAAGCAAAACGGAAGCAAAAGTAGCGGAGAAGAAAATAAAAGTCGCACAACTTTCAAAGATAACTGAGGTAGTGGCTGACTTAACTGAGTGAAATCGGTTGTTCAGGAATTGTTCAGAACAATGTAGTAAGCTAATTTATGTAATCTTGTCAAATGTCTTAATCCTTAAACAAACCAAGAAAGACTAGGTTTCTTTGCGAGCCTAGTTTTTCTTGGTTTATTTAGTAGATAGAAAGACTAATTCTGATTTAGAAATCAAACCACAGGCTAGAAGGGCGTACAAATTTCTAGACCATTACTGAATTCTGGCTATAAATTATTGGTAGAAAATGTTGCCGTAAATGTAGAACAGTGGCTCTCTAACTTCAAGACATTGCCGCCAATCGAACAAACAACAGTGGATGAGCACGAAAAGGTTTTCCAAATGTACACCGGTGATTATTTAGGTGATTGTGATTATTTAAGGGCAGAAGGTGAAAGAGAACGCTTAAGACGTCTGTGGTTACACTATGCCCATCAGTTAAGTGAGTTTTACATAAAAAATGAAAATTATCTTGCTGTCATAAAGGTGCAGGAAAAAGTTCAATTATTGTTTTCTGATGAGGAGGAAAACTATTTCACCTTGATGAAGCTATATGATCTATTAAATAACGGAGCTGCTGTTGAGGAGCTATACTGGCTATTAAAAAAGGCCCTTCAGGAGCATTTGGCAGTGGAGCCAAGTGAGGAAATTGAGGAATGGTATTAGAGGTGGAAAAAGGCTAATACGTCGCAGGTGGATGCTTTTAACTAGTATATTTTAAACATGGGAAAGGACTCTGTATTAAGCAGAGTCCTTTCTGTTAGTATTGTAAACCATCCTTCTTAGCATAGTTGTAATTGTTAATTGCGTTGAAAAGATTATCATAAGCATTTGTAACTTCACTTTGAGTTGGGTTATAACTGTTAATAACTGATTGTGCTAGGTCAATATAACTTTGTAAATATAGCAAATCAGATGGGATTGTCCACTGCTGGGAGTGATGAATATCATACCCATCATATGAAGAAGTCAATACTTTGCTGTTATTAGCAGTTGCAATGAGTGTTTGTAAATTAGTTTTATCCACATACCCATTATTCCCATACTTATGAGCACTCTTATAAGTCCAAATAGCATTGTTTAAATTATTGATAGCATTAGCTATATCCGTTTGAGTTGCATAATAATTATTAACAACTGATTGAGCCGATGATACAGCAGACTCTATTGCGTTTCTTTCTGTTTGTGTAGTCCATGGGGTATTATATGGCACATTCGAGCCATCCCAAGAAACCGTAACGTATTGAACAGAATTGATTAAAGATTGTAGTGAAGCTTTATCGCCATAGCCATATTTTGTTCCGCTTTTTTGAGCAGCTTGATAAACAGCTAGGGCATTTTTGTATTGACTGATGGCATTTTTCACTTGTTCTTGGGAGGCACTGTTGTTGTTTGCTACAGCTCTTGCGCTTGCTACTGCTGAATCAAATGCGTTTCGCTCAGCCTGTGTTGTCCATTTGTCTGTTGTTAAAATATCATAGCCGTTTACAGATACATGTACATACGGTGGTGATGCTAGTAGTGTATTAAGCTCTTTTTTATCTATAATAGGAAGAGTAACCGAAACATTTTTATTGTCTACTTGTACGTTCCCTACTTGATGTCCTGAATCTAACGCTACTTTAGTACCGCCTTTTACAACGATTTGATCAATTTTTCCTTCACCGTACAGGTTGAAATCTTTGTCTACATTAATTGTAAGTTTTTCTACATTAGACATTACCTCAAAAGAAGTAACTTTCCCTACTACATCCACTTTTGAAAGTGTTTGATCAGAAGATACATTAACTTTAGTACGCGCTAAATTAATATCAGCTGATTTCATATCTCTTAACGTTACATATAACCAATTTACCTTTTTTGTGACAATTGGTTTTAGCGTAATTGTATCACCCACTTCGACTTCATCGAGCGTTATGGCCTTTTTTACTCTGTTTGTAATGATCAACTGACCATCAACACTAACGTCTTGAATCTTTACATAGTCTGCATTTACAGTGAGGTCTCCAGAGATATCTGCGTCACCACCGTCGAAATAGACAGATTTTTTGCTTGTCCCTGCTTTGTTTAATGTTAAAGCTGTAACGTCCGTAATTTGGCCGTTTTTTACGACAATAGTAGCTCGGGCGTTTGTTAAAGCTGTTTTGTTAGAAGTTTGAAAAAGAGATTTTAAATCTTTATGGACTCTAAATGTACCGTTTGATGTGATGACCGTATCTTTTGTTAGATTTCGGATAGTCACAGATTCACCAATGACTTTTTTTGTTGCTGCTACTTGAGTTTCATAGGAATTTACTTGGTTTAAAGGTGTAGCGGCACTTGCGGAAGACACTGGTATTACTAGCGTCGCTGTAATAGCCGTGGCCATTAATGTTGATAGCGCTTTATTTTTCATGTAAGTCACTCCAATCAGGTTATTTATTAGTTAATATATCATATTTTTCTATAATTTAGAATCGGGGGAGGATGTTATACTATGAAGCTCTATTCAAATAAGTCATAAGTCCTTTCCTTTGTAAAATGAGTTATTGGCGAAATACCGGTATTTCTCTCTATTATTATGTAAAATTTCTACTTTATTCGATAAATATTTTATTGTGATACTATCTTCCATCCTTTATCATTATTATAAAAAAGGGGTGTTAGTGGTGAAAAAATCGAGGGGTATTGCATTAAAACTATCTTCCTTAATTATAGGATTATTTTTAGTATTATTTTTATCCTATACAGTGACCACGGGCATTATTATAAAAAAACAAAGTGTTGAAGACGCAGAGCATGGAACATTGCAAACGGCTGAATCTTCAGCAGCTATTATGAGTGAGCGTTTTAAGAAAGCCAATACAACATTACATACGACAAAGCGCATTATTGAAAGCATGGAGAAAAATAATACATTATCAGCTCAGGGCATCCTAGACATGATGAAAAGTAATTTAGCTAATAACGATGATTTACTTGGGGTTGGAGCTGTCTTTGAGCAAAATTCTATTATGCTGAAGCCGAATGATGAAGCTACTTTAGTGGATTCCAAAAATCGATTTGGCCCTTATTTAAGTAAAAATGGTAATGACATTACGACAGCTCTTATTGAAGGTGTCGATGATAAAAGTGTTTCTGAATGGTATTGGATACCAAAAGAAGAGGGACGCGCAGTTTTGACTGAACCGTATGATTATAATGTAAACGGACAAACCGTTTTAATGACAACCATTTCGGTGCCATTAGTCAATGCTTCTGGTTCATTCTTTGGTGTACTGACAGCAGATGTTTCTATAGATTTTTTAAATGAACTAACAGAATCGGTTGCACCAGAAGGTGGTTACGCAGCCATTATTACGAATAAAGGTATACTGACAGCCAATAGCTTTGGTAAAGAGCTAGATGGTCGCAATATGCAAGAGGATCCGACTTGGAAAAGTATAAGTAAGACAATGGAAAATGGCGAGCTAACAAATATGTACATTGATTCTAATCAGCTAAAGGAAAGGGCTTATAATGTCTTTGCTCCAATGATATTAGAGGATATTGATGAAACATGGACAGTTCAAGTCGTGTTACCCGAATCAAAAATACTAGAGACATATAATCACGTATTCGTATTTACGATTATTGCCTCCATTATTATGGTAATTTTAATGACAGCTGCAAGTGTGTTATTCATCTATAAACAGCTAAAGCCACTCAAGTTTTTACGTACATCTATCGAAACGGCAGCAGAGGGAGATTTAACCCAAAAGGTGGATGAGAAGTATATTAAGGCTGATGAAATTGGGGCAGTTGCATTAGCTTACAATAATATGCTAGATAAAACCAATGGTGCGATTCAAACCGTATTGAACTCTACTACATTATTAAACCAATCGTCCAATCAAGTACATGAGGCCTTTAATGAAATTGTAGCGTCTAGTCAAGAGGTGTCTGTTGCCATCAATGAAATTGCACAAGGCGCATCGAAGCAATCTGAGGATACGGAAGAAACGAATTATCGAATCATGGATTTATCTGAACAGATTGATGCCATTACAGCTCTTTCTAATGAAATGGATGAACTCTCTCATAAAACGAACGAAACAACAGAAAAGGGATTGTACGAGGTTGAAAGCTTACGTGAACGTAATATAGAGACAAATGAGATGAACGGTCGTATTCAACAACAAATCGAATCATTAGCCTCTCACATTGCGAATATTAATCATATCATTGCTTCGATCCAAAGCATTACTGAGCAAACTAATCTATTAGCTTTAAATGCAAGTATTGAGGCAGCACGTGCTGGTGAACATGGTAAAGGATTTGCTGTCGTTGCAGAGGAAGTAAGAAAGTTAGCCGAGCAATCTAAAAGTGAAACAGAAATTATTAAGAATACAGTAGAAAGCATCCTTGAAAATTCACAGCAAACAGTTGCTGTCATTGCATCTAATGCGGATTTAATGCAATCTCAAAATGAATCCGTACAAAGTACACAACTGGCATTTAAAGATAACAGTGATTTGTCACGTTCAATTGCAGCCTCTATTAGTGAATTAATGAGTAAGCTATCGAGTATGTTAGAGCATAAAAATCAAGCGATTATGGCCATCCAAAGCATATCAGCAATTTCAGAGGAAACGGCTGCCTCAGCTGAACAAGTAAGTGCATCTGCAATGGATCAACAAGCAGAGTTACAAAAAGTAGCCGAGTCTATACAAAATATGAACGATATTTCCAATGAACTGCAAGAAGTCGTGAATCGTTTTAAATTAGCGTAAAATGAAGGGCTGCCTAAACAAATAGGCAGTCTTTTTTTATTGGAAGAGACATTGACCTAGTAGAAATTCGGCACTACTATAAAAGAAGGGAAGGGGGTCATCGAAATGATGTATCTCGGAATGATTTTCTTTCAAATTGTTGCACCTATTTTAGTGTTACTTATAGTAGGTGCTATCTTACAAAAGAGATTTCGCTTTAATTTAAAAGCGTTGTCTCAGCTTATTACATATTGCTTTATGCCAGCAGCTGTTTTTGTAAATTTATATGAGACGAGTGTAGAGCTGTCTGTACTGGCAGAGGTCGGATTGTTTATTGTGCTTTTTATTGGGAGCCAAATGCTACTCAGTCACCTTTTTGCGAAGTGGCTTGGTTTAGTTAAAACAGAGGCAGCAGTTTTTAAAAATAGTGTTGTGCTCATTAACTCTGGGAACTATGGCATTCCGGTAGCTCAAATGATTTTTGTAACACAACCTATTGGTGTAGCGATTCAGGTCATCCTTGTAATCTTTCAAAATATGACAACTTATACATATGGTTTGTATAATTTAATTTCCTCTACCAAATCAGGAATGACGATTATTAAAGATTTTTTTAAAATGCCCATCATTCATGCGTTGATTATTGGTGTAGCCATGAACTATTTTAATATCGGTATTCCACAGTTTATTAAAATACCAATAGACCATGTAGCAGATGGCTTTATTGCTGTGGCACTAATCACGTTAGGTGCGCAATTATCGCAGCTTGAAATCAAATCTATGTTTAATAAAACGGTTTTCGTCAGCTGCTTCACACGTTTAATTGTCGGACCAGCCGTAGCTTTAGCCATTATTTTTTTATTGGGGTTAGATGGAGTTGTCGCTCAATCACTATTTATAGCCAGTGCTTTCCCGACATCCCGCAATAGCTCTAGTCTAGCATTGGAATACGATGTGGAATCGGCAACAGCTGCCCAAACTGTTTTATTTTCAACTATTGTCAGCTGTATAACGGTAACAATAGTGATTTATCTTGCGGACGTATTATTTGCTTAATCAATAGAATATTAAAAAATAATGAATGGAAAACTTCCATCTCATAGTAATATCTGCTACACTAGCATCAAACTAAATAGTATTAACTAGGGGAGTCTGATGAGTCAGGCTGAGAGGGAAACGCTTAGAGGTTTCTTGACCCTTTGGACCTGATCTGGCTCATACCAGCGTGGGAAAGTTAAGAAACTATTGCATAGTATGTGTATGCAATTTCAACCTTTACATTCGTGGCCGGATCCAAATAATTATTTTGGATTCGGCCTTTATTTATTTGTTAGGGTGAGCTAGATCCGGTCCTTGTAACAAAAAACATTTAAGGGAGAGAAGTAGCTCATGTCAGCAATTAGTGAAAAGAACATTACGATTATGTCTAGCTTTGAAGGAAGCAAAAAGGTGTATGTTGAAGGTTCCCGTCCGGATATTTTAGTACCAATGCGAGAAATTGCATTAAGTCCGACAACAGGAAGCTTTGGAAATGAAGAAAACGCCCCTATTCGAGTATATGATACGAGTGGTCCCTATACAGATCCATCTTATCAAGTAGATATTACAAAAGGTTTACCTGCCTTACGAAGTGGATGGATTCAAGAGCGAGGAGATGTAGAAGCATATGAGGGCCGCTCTATAAAACCGGAGGATAATGGTTTTCGTCGTGCAGATGATCCGCGTAATCATGAAAATGTCTTTCCTGAATTGGCAAGAAAGCCTTTACGAGCAAAAAAAGGGAGAAATGTAACGCAGCTGCATTATGCAAGACAGGGGATTATTACACCTGAAATGGAGTTTGTAGCGATACGTGAAAATATGGATCCAGAATTTGTCCGATCTGAAATTGCAGCTGGGCGCGCTATTATGCCTTCTAATATTAATCATCCAGAGGCGGAGCCAATGATCATCGGTCGTAACTTCCATGTGAAAATCAATGCCAATATTGGGAATTCCGCGGTATCGTCTTCTATAGCAGAAGAGGTTGAAAAAATGACATGGGCAACACGCTGGGGTGCTGATAATATTATGGATCTTTCAACAGGTAAGCATATTCATACAACGAGAGAATGGATTATTCGAAATGCAGCGGTACCAGTGGGGACAGTGCCAATTTATCAAGCATTGGAAAAGGTAAATGGCGTAGCAGAGGATTTAACGTGGGAAGTTTACCGTGATACGCTTATTGAGCAAGCCGAGCAGGGTGTAGATTATTTCACGATTCATGCAGGTGTACTATTACGCTATGTTCCCCTTACAGCTAATCGTGTAACGGGAATTGTATCTCGTGGTGGTTCTATTATGGCACAGTGGTGTTTATATCATCATCAAGAGAATTTCCTTTATACTCATTTTGAGGAAATCTGTGAAATTATGAAGACTTATGATGTTGCTTTTTCTTTAGGTGATGGCCTACGTCCAGGTTCAATTGCAGACGCCAATGATGAAGCCCAATTTGCAGAGCTTGAAACACTAGGTGAACTAACACAGATTGCGTGGAAACATGATGTTCAAGTGATGGTGGAGGGGCCAGGTCATGTACCGATGCATCTGATTAAAGAAAACATGGACAAGCAATTAGAAGTTTGTAAGGAGGCGCCTTTTTATACGTTAGGTCCACTTACAACGGATATTGCTCCAGGCTATGACCACATTACATCGGCTATTGGGGCAGCGATGATTGGCTGGTTTGGGACAGCAATGCTCTGCTATGTGACACCAAAGGAGCACCTTGGATTACCTAATCGCGAGGATGTTCGAGTGGGAGTAATTACGTATAAAATAGCGGCACATGCGGCAGATTTAGCGAAGGGGCATCCTGGTGCACAACGCCGAGATGATGCACTATCAAAAGCACGTTTTGAATTCCGCTGGCGTGATCAATTCAATCTATCTCTCGATCCAGAAAGAGCGGTGGAGTATCATGATGAGACTTTGCCAGCAGAAGGAGCAAAAACAGCACACTTTTGCTCTATGTGTGGTCCTAAGTTCTGTAGTATGCGAATTTCACAAGATATTCGAAATTATGCTAAAGAAAAAGACTTGAATACGACAGAAGCGATCCATCGAGGTATGAAGGAAAAGGCAGAGGAATTTAAAAAAGCGGGTAGTCAGATTTATCAATAATGTAAAAAGGCTTGTGTTGTAGTATCGACACAAGCCTTTTGTGATTAAAAAACTCCATGTGAGTGAAAAATTCACATGGAGTAAAAATTGGATTTGGATATCAATAATAAGTGGAATATTAAACGTTTGTTGGTTGTTTTACATATGGGTTTGTAAGATCCATACCTTCTAATGAAAGACCCATTGCTTTTGCTACACCTTCACCATATGCTGGATCTGCTAAATAGCAGTGAAGGATGTGACGGCGCTTGATGAATTCTTCAACAGAAGCCATATCATTTGCCGTATTTTCAAATAGACGTTGTTGCTCTTCTGCCGTCATAAGTCGGAATAGTTTACCTGGTTGTTCAAAGTAATTGTTGTCGTCTTCACGGAAGTCGTGAATACCTGCATGACCATCGATACGTAATTCAGGCTCTTTATAGTCTAAGTTATGCTCCCATTCACCATAGCTATTTGGTTCATAACCTAGTGTTGAACCAAGGTTGCCATCAAAACGCATTGCACCATCACGGTGGAAAGTGCGGAATGGACATTTCGGTGCGTTAACAGGAAGCATATAGTGGTTAACACCGAGACGATAACGCTGTGCATCTGCATATGCAAAGATACGACCTTGTAACATTTTATCTGGTGAGAAGCTAATACCAGGAACAATATTAGACGGTGCAAATGCAGCTTGTTCAACTTCTGCAAAATAGTTGTCCGGGTTTTTGTTTAACTCAAACTCACCCACTGGAATTAATGGGAAGTCTTTTTTATACCATACCTTTGTTAAATCAAATGGGTTGTATGGTAGCTCGCGAGCTTGCTCTTCAGTCATTACCTGAATGTACATTTTCCATTTAGGGAAATCGCCTTTTTCGATTGCTTCATATAAATCACGTTGTGAAGATTCGCGGTCTTGACCAATGATGTCATTAGCTTCAGCGCCAGTTAAGTTTTTAATGCCTTGCTCTGTACGGAAGTGGAATTTAACCCAAACACGTTCATTATCAGCATTGATAAAGCTATACGTATGAGAACCAAAACCATGCATATTGCGGTAACCAGCTGGAATACCACGGTCAGACATTACGATTGTCACTTGGTGAAGTGCTTCTGGTAATGAAGTCCAGAAATCCCAGTTAGAATTAGCGTTTTTCATATTTGTACGTGGGTCACGTTTTACCACGTGGTTTAAATCTGTGAAGTGTAATGGGTCGCGGAAGAAGAATACAGGTGTATTATTACCTACTAAATCCCAGTTACCTTCTTCTGTATAGAATTTAAGAGCAAAGCCACGGATATCGCGCTCAGCATCTGCCGCACCACGTTCACCTGCAACTGTAGAGAAACGTGCGAACATTTCTGTTTTTTTGCCAATCTCTGAGAAGATTTTAGCTTTTGTATATTGAGTAATATCATGCGTTACAGTAAAAGTACCAAATGCACCTGAACCTTTTGCGTGCATACGACGCTCAGGAATTACTTCACGGTTGAAATTTGCTAATTTTTCAACTAACCATACATCTTGAAGTAAAAGAGGGCCACGTGGACCTGCTGACATAGAGTCATGGTTACTTACTACTGGAGCGCCACCTGCTGTTGTAAAACGACGGCTACGATCATTTGCGTTTGTCATATTAGTTTACCTCCTGAAAAAAATGTGAGTCAAACTCTTCATCTATAACTATAACAAATATAAAATAGAATTGCTAGTACATTATAATAATTATCGTTAAAGAATTTATATATTTAAGTATAAACTATAAATATATGCGCTATACAGAAGTAATATACATAGTTTTTCACTTGAATTTTGCTAAGCTAATCTCAATTTGTAAAGTAATAAAGAGAAATGACTGCGTTAAAAATATCTTTATTGAAAATAAAGTGAGCTAATTGAAAACTATTTTAAACAAACTTTTATTTTTTTCTATATCGGTTTGGCGTAATACCAGTTTGTTGTTTAAAGATTTTAATGAAATAATTTGGATCATCGAATCCATTTAAATGAGCAATCTCACTAATTGCAAAATCTGTTTCTAGTAGCATTTTTGTAGCATGATGAATTCTAACTTGCTGTAAATAGCGCTTAAATGGCAGGCCTTGCTTCTTAGAGAAAATCGTACTTAAATAATTAGGACTAATTCCGAGCTTATGAGCAACAAAGGGTAGAGATAATGCACTATCTTTAAAGTGTTGATCAATTATTTCTAAAGCTAGTTCAACATAATCGGCTCTTTTCTCCATCCGGGCTTCTCTTGCTAACTCGATTAAAGTTTGTGTAAAAGAAATGATGCTGTTGAGAATAGTATAAAAAATAGGATGCTCGATAATGATGTGAAATAGCTGACGATAGTTTTGTTCAATAACAGCTTTTTCATGTAATTTATATTTCAACATAAAGCGCCGGATTTGTGCTAAGACACTTGTCAGATGAATACGTAAATCATCTTGTTCATAATAGATTCCCTCATTAGAAAGTCGATATAAAAAAGTTTTAACAGCCTCTAAGTTTCCATCTTCCAAACTACTTATTAATAATTGTTGCTCCTCTGGTGTTAGTAATGGATCAAAGGGCTGTGTTTCAAATTGTTTGCTGGCATAAAAAATATGACCAAAGCCTTCGTAAAAACTTTGATGTAGTGCACGCTTTGTTAATGCATACATATTTTTAATGGTTGTAGGTGTTCCATCATATATCCCGATATTTAAAGAACTATTACTAATCAAACGCCATTCCTTCATTAACGTTCGAACATCCTTCTCCACCATTTTTATATCGTCTGTGTCAAAAAGACATACGATTTTATTGGATAGAGGATATGTTTTCATATGGAAATGAATTGGAGTTTGTTGGAGCCAAGTGTAGAGCTTATTAAATGTCTCGTGATGCTCGGGTTCAATCATTGTAAAATGCAAAGTAGGTTCAATAGAGCTAGATTTGTTATCTAAAAATAATTGATAATAAAAGGAATCATTTGTCGCCTCTTGTGCATAATCTGTAATTTTTGGTGTGCGAAGAGAAATGGCAGCGAGTTTTTGCTTTAATAGTTCTAAGTCAATTGGTTTCACAAAAAGATGGGCAACCTGTAAATCAATTGCTTTTAATGCATTTTTAAATAGGGGTTCTGTCGTCATTGCTAGAATGGCACCGGATAGTTTTTGTAAATCTCGATAAAGAGCGTTTAAGCGATTATTAGGAAATAAATCGATATTTAAAAGAATCGCATCTGGTTCAAATTGTCGAATACTTTGAGTCACTTCTGAAATACTTGTACACATTTCAATAAAAACATCTCCAGGAAAATATGTATGTAAAAACCATTTTATGCCTGCTAATTCGGTTGGGTCACGATCAATTAATAACAGCTTCATACCATCAATCCTCCTTAAAATATTCTAGTTTCATATAAAATTACGATTATATTAATAAAAATAACATAAGAATCTGAAAAAAGTCTTGTTTTCTCTTTTAAAATTCTCTATATTCTGAAAAAGGTAGTTAGTACAATGTAAATAGAGTAATTGAACAACTATCAGCAACATCGATTTTTGCAATGAAAACGCTTAAAAGTGTTTTAATGCTGATGTTTTAACTATTACGATGAAATAAATCCCCCCAGTGGATTTCGCAGATTTTGAAGAGGAGCTTTTTGAGCAATTTCGAGAAAATCTGGACGCATTGTTTTTCTACGTAAAAGCTAAGCGTCAACGGCTATGATGCCGAGGCGTAATTGATTTACATAGTTACATAAGGGAATAGGAGGATGTCATGTGAATTCGATCATCGAGCTTGATGGCAATACATTAACAAGACAACAAGTTGAGGAAATCGTAAAGGGGCAAGCAACTGTAGCACTTTCTGCAGATAGTTTAGAACGAATTCGTTTAAGTAGAGAGCGTATCGAAAAACGTTTAGCAGAAGGGCAAACGATTTATGGTGTAAATACAGGGTTTGGAAAACTCAGCAATATAAAAATTGAAGAAGAAGATATTGAATTATTACAGTTGAATTTACTACGTTCAGATGCAACGGGTGTTGGTGAACCATTCCCAACTGATGTTGTACGCGCAATGATGGTGTTACGTGCTAATGCATTGGCTAGAGGATTTTCTGGTATTCGTGAAGAAACCGTCCAGCTGTTATTAGATCTTATTAATAAAGGCGTGCATCCAATTGTTCCATCACAAGGTTCGGTAGGAGCAAGTGGTGATTTAGCGCCATTATCCCATTTGGCATTAGTACTAGTGGGTGAAGGTAAGGCAGAGTTCAACGGAGAAAAAATGAGTGGTAGCGAGGCGTTAAAGCAAGCTGGATTAACACCAGTTCGACTACAAGCGAAAGAGGGTCTGGCACTTGTTAACGGTACGCAAGCAATGACAGGTATTGGAGTTTTAACGGTCAATGAAGCTGAACGAATTGGACTTGCAGCAGATATGGCGGCTAGTTTGACGCTAGAAGCATTGAAGGGCATTACGTCAGCATTTGATCCAGCGCTATTAGCTGTAAGACCACATCCAGAATTAGAGCTGGTTGGTGGACGTATTCGTAAGTGGCTTGATGGTAGTAAACGTGTAACAAAGCAAGGGGAAATTCGCATGCAAGATGCGTATTCGCTACGCTGTATTCCGCAAGTACACGGTGCATCTTGGCAGTCATTTTTCTATGCAGAGAACCGCGTTCAAACGGAAATGAATGCTACGACAGATAATCCGATTGTATTAGAGAGTGGTGAAGTATTGTCGGGAGGTCATTTCCATGGTCAACCGATTGCTTTAGCAATGGACTTTTTGAAAATTGGTGTAAGTGAATGGGCTAATATTTCAGAACGTCGTACAGAACGTATGGTAAATCCACAGCTTAACGAAGGCTTACCGCCATTTTTAGCGACAAATCCTGGAATTGAATGTGGACTGATGATTGCACAATATACAGCGGCTTCCATTGTCTCAGAAAATAAAGTCTTGGCACATCCCTCTAGTGTGGATTCTATTCCGACATCAGGCAACCAAGAGGATCATGTGAGTATGGGCACAACTTCGGCTCGTCAAGTACGTCAAATTGTTCACAATGCGGCTCGTGTTATAGCAATAGAGTTGATTTGTGCATCACAGGCAATTCATTTAGATAAAGCGGAAGAGCAATTATCTCCAACAACTCGAAAGTATTTAGAAAAAGTGCGTGAATTCTGTCCACCATTATTAGCAGATCAACCAATCGGTGATGAAATTGAAGCATTGGCTAAGTATTTATTAGCAAGTGATGATCTAGTTAATGAATATGTGTAAATTAATTGAATAAACTTGTTAGAAATTAAAGTTAAAAGCTCTTTCTAAATAATATCTGAGGGGGACTTGGATGGAATTTCAACAACAAGAGCTGAGGCAAGACTCGGTTTTCCGAGCTTCCTCCGCTTTGAAAATGATTATATGCAGTTTAGTCGGAATATTCAGTTTCTTTGTTTCGTTTGAATGGCGAGGCAAAGATACAATCTTAATCGATCATATTGTGAACTTTATCCGTGCAGAGGTACCACTATTGGTGACTGCATATGTTCTGATCATGCTCGTAGGGGGAGCATTACTTCCATTTTTAACTAAAAAATGGAATAACTCAATTGTTAGTATTGTGTTATCTATTTTTAAAGTGTGTGGAATGGTAGCAGGAATTTTATTAATTTTTAATTTAGCACCGGGATGGCTAGCGAACGAAAGTATTGGACCGTATTTGATGGAGAAGCTTATTAAGCCTGTAGGAGTACTGATTCCAATTGGTTCATTATTTCTAGCACTTCTTGTAAGCTATGGGCTACTTGAATACATTGGTGTGTTAACGCAACCGTTTATGAAGCCAATCTTTAAAACACCTGGACGGTCAGCAGTTGATGCTGTTGCCTCATTCGTGGGTAGTTATTCGGTTGGTTTACTTCTAACAAACCGTGTCTATATGGAAGGGCGTTATACAGCGAAAGAAGCTGCTATTATTGCGACCGGCTTCTCTACTGTATCGGCAACGTTTATGGTAGTCATTGCGAGTACGCTTGATATTATGCAGCATTGGAATGCATTCTTCTGGGTATCGCTCGTAGTAACATTTGTGGTCACGGCCATAACAGCTCGTATATATCCACTTCGTTCAATGAAGGATGAATATTACCAGGGTTCGACACCTATGCCCGAAAAGATCGTTAAGAAGGATCGTTTTAAGGAAGCTTGGCGACAAGCGATGGAGGCTGTAGAGCAAAACCCACCTTTATCCAAAATTTTATGGATGAATTTGAAGGATGGTTTCATTATGGCAATGGGTGTTATTCCTTCTATTCTATCAATAGGTTTACTTGGATTGGTTCTTGCGACGTACACGCCTATTTTTGATTGGTTAGCTTATATTTTTGTACCTTTCACTTACGTACTACAAATTCCAGAGCCATTTTTAGCAGCCAAGGCACTATCTTTATCGCTTGCAGAGGTATTTTTACCAGCACTTGTCGTGACACAAGCACCACTCGTAACAAAATTTATTGTAGCAGTAGTATCCATTTCGGCTATATTGTTCTTCTCAGCCGTTATTCCACTAATTTTATCATCTGAAATTCCATTGACGTTGCGTCAAATTTTACTGATTTGGTTTGAGCGTGTCGTATTAACTTTAATTATCGTAACACCTATAGCATTTTTACTATTTTAAAGGAGAGTGTTTTGTATGGTATTCAAAACAGAAATTCGTGCACCACGTGGAAATGAACTAACATGTAAGGGTTGGACACAAGAAGCAGCTATGCGTATGCTAATGAACAATTTGGACCCAGAGGTTGCAGAAAACCCGGATGAACTGATTGTTTATGGAGGTATTGGTAAGGCTGCCCGTAACTGGGAGAGCTATGAACAAATTATTGCTTCTTTAAAAGAATTAGAAAATGATGAAACATTGCTCATTCAATCTGGGAAGCCAGTAGCTGTTTTCCGTACACACGAGCATTCCCCACGTGTATTAATTGCCAATTCAAACCTTGTTCCTGCATGGGCAAATTGGGATCATTTCTATGAATTAGAAGATAGAGATTTAATGATGTATGGTCAAATGACTGCAGGAAGCTGGATTTATATTGGTGCTCAAGGTATTTTACAAGGTACTTATTTATCGTTTGTTGAAGCAGGGAAAAAAGTATTTGGCACTGCGGATTTACGTGGTAAATTCATCCTTACAGGTGGTATGGGTGGCATGAGTGGTGCACAGCCATTAGCTGGAAAAATGGCAGGAGCTGTAATTCTAGTTGTTGAAGTAGAACGTGCACGCATTGAACGTAAAATTAAAGAAGGTTACTGTGATTACATTGTGGAAACGGTGGACGAAGCAATTGCCTTAGTGAATAAATTACGTGACCAAAAAGAGCCTGCATCAATTGGTCTTGTTGGTAACTGTGCAGACGTCAATCGTGAACTGCTAAATCGAGGGATTATTCCAGACTTTGTAACAGATCAGACATCTGCACATGACCCTATTAATGGCTATGTACCAAACGGCATGACATTTGAAGAAGCACTAGAACTGCGTAAATCAGATGTTAAAACATATGAACGAAAAGCGAAAGAAACAATGGCAGAACATGTGCGGACAATGCTAGAGTTCCAAGAAGCGGGCGCTGAAGTATTTGATTATGGTAATAACATTCGTGCATACGCTAAAGAGATGGGTGTAACAAATGCCTTTGATTTCCCAGGCTTTGTACCAGCATATATTCGTCCATTGTTCTGTGAAGGCAAGGGTCCATTCCGTTGGGCGGCTCTTTCAGGAGACCCAGAGGATATTTATAAAACAGATGCACTTGCGAAAGAGATGTTCGCTGAAGATGAAGGCCTTGTTAACTGGATTGATATGGCGCAAAAAATGGTTAAATGGCAAGGCTTACCTGCACGTATTTGCTGGTTAGGCTATGGTGATCGCCACCGTTTTGCATTAAAAGTAAATGAAATGGTTGCCAATGGTGAATTATCAGCGCCAATTGTCTTTGGCCGTGATCATTTAGATTCAGGTTCAGTGGCATCGCCAAACCGTGAAACAGAAGGAATGTTGGATGGTTCGGATGCAGTATCCGATTGGCCAATTTTAAATGCTCTTGTCAATACAGCGAGTGGTGCAAGCTGGGTAAGTGTACACCATGGTGGTGGTGTTGGAATGGGTTATTCCCAACATGCAGGCCAAGTGCTAGTAGCAGATGGATCTGAGCTTGCTGCAGAAAAAATTGCACGTGTATTAGTTTCAGATCCAGGGATGGGCGTTGTTCGTCATGCAGATGCAGGCTATGACATTGCTATTAATACAGCGAAAAACAAAGGTGTGCATATACCAATGTTAAAGGGTGATGTGAAGTGACCATTTTAATCAAGAATGCCAATGAAGTGATTACATTAAAAAGTAACATACAAGGTCCGCGTACGAAGGAACAAATGCGTGAAATTGCAGTGGTAGAAAACGGCTCTGTTCTTATTGAGGCAGATCATATTGTTGCTGTTGGAGCTTTGGATCAACTAGAGGTAGACTTTCCTGATTTAGTAAAGAATGCGGAGACTATTGATGCTTCAGGTAAGATAGTTATGCCAGGGTTAGTTGATTGTCATACACATTTAGTACATGGTGGGACTCGTGAACAAGAGTTTAATATGCGACTTAATGGTTCTACCTACATGGAAATTATGAATGCTGGTGGTGGCATTCACGCTACAACTAAACGTACACGGGAAACTAGCATTGAAGATTTATATGAAAAAACGATGCAACACTTAGATGTATTTTTAAAGCATGGTGTGACAACAGTTGAAGCGAAATCAGGCTATGGCTTGGATTGGGAAACAGAAAAGAAGCAGCTGGAGGTAGCAAAACAATTACAAGCTACACATGACATTGATGTCGTGAGTACATTTATGGGAGCGCATGCAGTACCGCGAGACTATAAAGGTCGTGAGGATGAATTTGTTGATGTCGTCATCAAGGATATGTTACCTAAAGTGGCCGAGCTAGAACTAGCTGAATTTAATGATGTATTTTGTGAAAAAGGTGTATTCACACCAGAGCAATCTCAACGAATTTTAGAAGCGGGGAAAGCACTTGGTTTAACCCCGAAAATACATGCTGATGAAATCGAGCCATATAAAGGTGCAGAGCTTGCTGCGGAAGTAGGGGCAATTTCGGCAGAGCATTTGTTAGTGGCATCGGATGAAGGTATTAAAAAAATGGCTGAAGCAGGTACAATTGCTGTCTTGCTACCGGGAACAGCATTCTTCTTACGGGCACCATTTGCAAGAGGACGCCTAATGATTGATGAAGGGGTGCCCGTAGCAATCTCAACGGACTTTAATCCTGGATCATCTCCGACAATGAGTCTACCATTTATTATGAATTTAGCTTGTATGCATATGGGTATGACATTGGAGGAAGTATTAACAGCTACAACGATTAATGCGGCTTATGCACTGAATCGGGGCGAACAAATAGGGTCCCTTGAAGCGGACAAAAAAGCGGACGTTGTGATTCTAGATGTTGCTAATTACAAGCAATTACAATACTTCTACGGTATGAACCATACACATACGGTCATCAAAAATGGTCAAGTTGTTGTGCAAAATGGAATTCTGCTGAAAGATCAATAATATTATGGGCATAAATAAGGCTAGAAAGCTTTATTTATGCTTTTTTTATATATAGGTTGCAATTACTTTGGTAAAAGATTATAATCAATTTAAATAGTAATTCATGAATTACAAATTACTAAAACCTTGTTATTGATTGAAGGGGTTACTCAATGAAAAAATTTCATACTGAAGAAGAAGTGCTTGCGAATTATGATTCTTCAAAATATCAAACACCTGATGGGTATACAGCGGATATTGCTATTTTTACAATTACGTCAGAGAAAATAGAAGAAAAAGCACCTCCTCAAATGACACTGAAGATTATGTTAATTAAGCGTGCGGCAAAAGATGCTGAAGGAAACCAGAATATTGAAGGGGGAAAATGGGCACTTCCAGGAGGATTTGTAGATGCTGTTCAAAAGGAAACAGCATATATCGCTGCTAGAAGAGAATTAAAAGAAGAAACAAATGTAGAAGGTTTACATGTACAACATTTTGGTGTTTATGATGAAATCGATCGAGATCCACGTGGTTGGATGATATCGAATGCGTTTTATGCAATTGTTCCTGAGACATATATAGAGCAACGCCAAGCTAATGATGATGCTGATGATGTACAGTTATTTGATATAGAAAATGTATTTTCGCTACAGTTAGCTTTCGATCATCGAAGAATTATTACAGATGCGTTGGAATTTATTAAAAGGGATATGATACAAACGACAGTTGCCAAAAACTTTTTACCACAAGAGTTTACTTTATCTGAATTACAGCGGGTGCTCCTGACAGTTGGAGAAGATCCTCGAATTTCAAATGATTCAGTATTTTTTACAAAAGCACCTAAATTACCTTTTATCCAAAAAGTGTTAGATGAGGAAGGTAAACCGAAGAAAACGAAACGCAATTCATTTAGGCCTTCACAACTTTATACATTCACTGATTTTGAAATAGTGGAGTCCATCTATCATTAGGAAAGAGCCATCTTTCCTGATTGTTTTAAATGAAGTAATTTGTAATTTTTATATTACTAATTAATAAAGTGGAGTGATGAGACGATGATGAAAAAACGTGCATTAATTAATATTGATTATACAGTGGATTTTGTAGCGACAGATGGAGCTCTTACTTGTGGAGAGCCTGGGCAGTTACTCGAACATACAAATGTTGAATTAACAAAGGAATTTATTAAGAACGGTGATTTTACAGTTTTTGCGATAGATGTTCATGAACAGGGGGATGTCTACCATCCAGAAACAAAGCTATTCCCACCACATAATATTCGAAATACAGAAGGTAGAAATTTATATGGAGCATTAAAGCAACTATATGAGGCAAATAAAGAGCAGGATTGCGTCTATTACATGGATAAAACACGCTACTCTGCTTTTGCAGGAACAGATTTAGAATTGAAATTACGTGAAAGAGGAATTACTGAGCTTCACTTAATCGGCGTTTGTACAGATATCTGTGTTCTTCATACAGCAGTAGATGCTTATAATAAAGGGTTCGATATTGTCATTCATAAAGATGCTGTTGCCTCCTTTAACCAAGCAGGACATGAGTGGGCGTTAGGGCATTTCGAGCACACGCTCGGTGCCACTATTATTTGACAATAAGGGATGGAGGAGAAAACATGAAATATGCAGACGATAGCTTCATGTTACACACAGATTTATATCAAATTAATATGGTTCAAGCTTATTGGCAAGATGGTGTTCAACAACGAAAAGCTGTTTTTGAGCTATATTTTAGAAAACTTCCATTTGGCAATGGCTATGCGGTATTTGCTGGTTTGAAAAAAGTGATCGATTTTATTAATAACTTTAGATTTTCCCAAAGTGATATTCAATATTTACGAGAAGAGGGGAAATATCCAGAGGATTTTCTTCAATATCTGCAGGAACTTAAGTTTACAGGAAGCATAAAGGGAATGAAAGAGGGTGAACTTGTCTTCGCCAATGAACCTATCCTGCGAATTGAAGCACCATTGGCAGAGGCCCAATTAATCGAAACCCCTTTGTTAAATATTGTGAACTACCAAACGCTCATCGCCACAAAGGCTTCACGTATCAAGCAAGTGACAGATGAGGATATTGTTATGGAGTTCGGCACTCGACGTGCACATGAATTTGATGCTGCAATTTGGGGTACTCGGGCTGCTTATATAGGTGGATTTTCTGCAACAAGTAATGTGAGAGCGGGGAAATTGTTCGGTATTCCTGTGTCAGGAACTCATGCCCATGCAATGATTCAAACCTATCGAGATGAGTATACTGCTTTTAAAAAATATGCAGCAGCTCATAAAGACTGCGTTTTCTTAGTAGATACTTATGACACGCTACGTTCAGGCGTTCCTAATGCTATTCGTGTGGCAAAGGAGCTTGGAGATCAGATTAATTTTGTGGGTATTCGTTTAGACAGTGGCGATTTAGCCTACCTTTCAAAAGAGGCAAGAAAAATGCTAGATGAAGCAGGGTTTACAGAAGCTAAAATTATGGCTTCGAATGATTTAGACGAATATACAATCATGCATTTAAAATCGCAAGGTGCGCGAATCGATGCATGGGGCATCGGAACAAAGCTAATTACAGCCTACGATCAAGCTGCTCTTGGTGGAGTATACAAATTGGTTTCTATTGAAGATGAGAGGGGAGAAATGGTTGACACCATTAAAATTTCAGCAAATCCTGAGAAAGTAACTACACCAGGGCGTAAACGTGTTTACCGTATTATTAATAATGAGAATGGTCATGCTGAAGGGGACTATATTGCATTAGATGAAGAAAACATAGAACAAGAAGAAAGATTAAAAATGTTCCACCCTATTCATACGTATATTAGTAAATTTGTTACGAATTTTTCAGCAAAAGAGTTACATGAAAGTATTGTCGAAAAGGGAAAAGTGATTTATGAGGAACCGACTCTTCAAGAAATTCAAGCATATGCGAAGGAAAATTTACGTTTGCTCTGGTGTGAGTACAAACGAACAATGAATCCAGAAGAGTATCCAGTCGATTTAAGTCAAGCTTGCTGGGACAATAAAATGGAAAGCATACAGACAATTAAAGAAAAAATCTCACAAGGAAACAGCAGGAGGTAGATAAAATGGCGAGGATAGGTATTTATGGTTCATCTTTTGACCCTATTACCAATGTTCATCTTTGGACAGCAAGTACGGTCGCACACCGCTGTAAATTAGATAAAGTTATCTTTTTGCCATGCTCAAATAAACGCAAAGATAAAACGATAAAAACCGCTGATATTCATCGTTGGAATATGCTACAGCTCGCTATTGCTAAGGACGATCGTTTTATTGCAGATTCCTATGAGATGGACCAAGAAGGCTGGAACATCTACACATATGACACGATGAAATACTTTAGAGAAAAACATCCAGATGATGAAGTCCATTTTATCATGGGGGCTGATTTATTAGTGGATATTGGTGCAGGGCTGTGGAAAAAAGGCGACGCATTAGTAGCAGAAAATAAATTTATTGTAATGGCAAGACATGGCATTGATATGCTGTCCACGATTAGTCGTTCTCCTATATTAAGGAATCATGATGATGGTAGATTCCATCTAATCGATAAAGGGCTAGCGATGGAAATTAGTTCTACCTATATTCGAGAAGAATTTGCTATGCGGGGAGAACCAAGATACCTCTTGCCTAATGCATGTTACGACTATATTAAAGAACATCATCTTTATCAAAAAGAGTAAAGTACGGTTAAAAGTGTGGATAGGTGCCACACTTTTTTAATTTTGAAAAGATGGTGAATTTTATCATATGCTCCTCTAGGTAAGCTATAATAAAAAGAGCAATAACATACAATCTTTTTGCTGGTAATAATTATAATGATTAATGTTAGAAAGGAATTCATGGATGTGCAACTTACATTAACATTTCTTATTTTAGGAGTAACGATTTTCGCATTTGTGACCAATAAAGTACGGGCAGATCTTGTAGCAATTGTGTCACTTCTAGGATTTGTCATTACGAATATTTTAACGCCGGCCGAGGCATTAGCTGGTTTTTCTAACTCTGTCGTTTTAATGATTGCAGGGTTATTTGTCGTGGGTGCAGGAATTTTACGGACAGGACTTGCAGGAATGGCAGGGCAACTTTTACTTAAGTGGTCTGGTAATAGTGAGCTAAAACTATTTGTGTTACTGCTTATTATTGTAGGATCAGTCGGTGCCTTTATGAGTAATACCGGTACTGTAGCACTAATGATGCCGATAGTCGTGAGTATAGCAATTAGTATGAAAGTCAGCCCTTCTAAATTTCTTCTACCACTTTCATATGTAGCAAGTCTTTCTGGGCTGATGACTTTGATTGCATCACCAACAAATTTAATCGTTAGTCAGTTATTGGTCGACCGAGGCTATCATAAACTTGGCTTTTTTGAAGTGACCCCTATTGGTATTATCGGGATGATTGCGGGGATAACTTACTTAGTACTTGTGCGTAATATTTTGTTACCAAAGGATCGTAATCGAACTCAGACAAATGAGGGGTATAAACTTTCACCTAAGAAAATTATTAAGCAATATGATTTAAATAATCGCCTATTTAAAATCTCTGTTCCTGATGAATCACCTATTATTGAAACATCTTTAGCAGAATTAAAACTGCCAGCTACGTATATGCTTTGTATGATGAAAATTCATCGTAAATCTCAGGAGGGCATTAACTTATTACCGATGACTTATCAAGAAATGGCTGGTCCAACAAGTGTTATACATGCAAAAGACGAGCTATATGTTCAAGGTGAAGAAGAGGATATTCGTCGGTTTGTTGAGGATTATCAGCTTGAGATGCAAGGATTAGTAGAAGGAGAAGCCGACGAACTAGTATCGAAACATCTTGGTATTGCAGAAGTATTGCTCACACCTAATTCAAGCTTTATCAATGAAACGGTCAGCTCTCTTGGATTCCGAGAAAAATATAACTTAAATATCATTGGTATTAATCGTAGAGGTGGCTATAAGCTCCAAGATATGGTTTCACATAAATTGAAATTTGGAGATGCGATATTAGTGCAAGGAGCATGGGATGAAATTCTTTTGTTAGCAAGAGAGACCCAGGATGTTGTGGTTGTCGGTCAGCCTAAGGAACATGCAAGTGTAGCAGCGGCTACAGGCAAAGCTGGTATTGCAGGTATTATTATGTTGTTCATGATTTTTTTGATGGCATTCGAAATTTTTCCTGCTGTCATCTCGGTCATGATTGGTGCTGTCCTAATGATATTGACGGGTTGTTTAAGAAACATGGAAGATGCCTATAGCAATATGAATTTTGAAAGTATCGTGCTTGTAGCTGCTATGCTGCCAATGGCGACAGCATTAGAAAAAACAGGAGGCATGGCTATTTTATCTGATGGGATCATCAATGCTCTAGGCGATTTCGGACCTTATGGTGTACTAATAGGTGTTTATATTTTAACTGCTGTATTTGGTCAATTTATTAGTAATACAGCAACTGCAGTATTGTTTGCGCCGATTGCCATGAGTGCCGCCATTGCAATGGATGTAAGTCCCACAACATTTATGATTGCAGTTGCGGTAGCCGCAAGTATGGCATTTGCTACACCAATTGCTTCCCCAACAAATGCACTAGTAATGACAGCAGGGGGCTATAAATTTATGGACTTTGTCAGAATAGGGGTTCCATTACAAATTGTTATGTTCATTGTCATGATGGTAGCCATCCCATTCTTTTTCCCATTTTAAAATCTCAGGCTATCCATCTAAAGGAATCGAGAAGTACTTCTCGATTCTTTTCTAATTGATCACGTGGAGTAGATTTGATGTTTCGTCCGTCATAAATGTAAATGAAAAAGAACATAGAGAAAGTCTCAACTTTTTTTAGTCTATCTTTAGGTTGAAAACTCAATTTTAATATTCAATTATTTTGATTATAGTTCTAAAAAAAACTACTAAATTATTATCGAGGGATATGCTAAAATAAAATACAACAGCTAGTGAAAACATCTTTATTAGCCAAAATATTTTATGTTATTAATATAGGAAGTTATCCTGCTTTGAGAAAAAACTTAATTTTTTTTTAGAAAAAGTGTTGACCTTTTAAAAATAAGGGTGTAGTATTATACAAGTCGCCACGGTGACACGCTAAAATAAAGCAAAACATGAACCTTGAAAACTGAACAAGCAAAACGTAATCAATAAAGTTTTAAGTAACTAGTTTTGGCTAGTGAACGAAACAAAATTTTGGACATCAAAATTGATGCCAGCAAAACAATTTGAGCTAATCAAATTTCTTTTATGGAGAGTTTGATCCTGGCTCAGGACGAACGCTGGCGGCGTGCCTAATACATGCAAGTCGAGCGAACAGAGAAGGAGCTTGCTCCTTTGACGTTAGCGGCGGACGGGTGAGTAACACGTGGGCAACCTACCTTATAGTTTGGGATAACTCCGGGAAACCGGGGCTAATACCGAATAATCTGTTCCACCTCATGGTGGAACACTGAAAGACGGTTTCGGCTGTCGCTATAAGATGGGCCCGCGGCGCATTAGCTAGTTGGTGAGGTAACGGCTCACCAAGGCGACGATGCGTAGCCGACCTGAGAGGGTGATCGGCCACACTGGGACTGAGACACGGCCCAGACTCCTACGGGAGGCAGCAGTAGGGAATCTTCCACAATGGGCGAAAGCCTGATGGAGCAACGCCGCGTGAGTGAAGAAGGTTTTCGGATCGTAAAACTCTGTTGTAAGGGAAGAACAAGTACAGTAGTAACTGGCTGTACCTTGACGGTACCTTATTAGAAAGCCACGGCTAACTACGTGCCAGCAGCCGCGGTAATACGTAGGTGGCAAGCGTTGTCCGGAATTATTGGGCGTAAAGCGCGCGCAGGCGGTCCTTTAAGTCTGATGTGAAAGCCCACGGCTCAACCGTGGAGGGTCATTGGAAACTGGGGGACTTGAGTGCAGAAGAGGAAAGTGGAATTCCAAGTGTAGCGGTGAAATGCGTAGAGATTTGGAGGAACACCAGTGGCGAAGGCGACTTTCTGGTCTGTAACTGACGCTGAGGCGCGAAAGCGTGGGGAGCAAACAGGATTAGATACCCTGGTAGTCCACGCCGTAAACGATGAGTGCTAAGTGTTAGGGGGTTTCCGCCCCTTAGTGCTGCAGCTAACGCATTAAGCACTCCGCCTGGGGAGTACGGTCGCAAGACTGAAACTCAAAGGAATTGACGGGGGCCCGCACAAGCGGTGGAGCATGTGGTTTAATTCGAAGCAACGCGAAGAACCTTACCAGGTCTTGACATCCCGTTGACCACTGTAGAGATATAGTTTCCCCTTCGGGGGCAACGGTGACAGGTGGTGCATGGTTGTCGTCAGCTCGTGTCGTGAGATGTTGGGTTAAGTCCCGCAACGAGCGCAACCCTTGATCTTAGTTGCCATCATTTAGTTGGGCACTCTAAGGTGACTGCCGGTGACAAACCGGAGGAAGGTGGGGATGACGTCAAATCATCATGCCCCTTATGACCTGGGCTACACACGTGCTACAATGGACGATACAAACGGTTGCCAACTCGCGAGAGGGAGCTAATCCGATAAAGTCGTTCTCAGTTCGGATTGTAGGCTGCAACTCGCCTACATGAAGCCGGAATCGCTAGTAATCGCGGATCAGCATGCCGCGGTGAATACGTTCCCGGGCCTTGTACACACCGCCCGTCACACCACGAGAGTTTGTAACACCCGAAGTCGGTGAGGTAACCTTTTGGAGCCAGCCGCCGAAGGTGGGATAGATGATTGGGGTGAAGTCGTAACAAGGTAGCCGTATCGGAAGGTGCGGCTGGATCACCTCCTTTCTAAGGATTATTTCGGAATACAAACCTAGGGTTTGTAAGATTACGTTTTGCGTTCAGTTTTGAAGGTTCATTCTTCCGAATGAAATACTTCAAATATTTGCTCCTGTCGCTACGCTTTCGTCGCAAAGCTGCGAAGAAGTAGAAGCAGGCAGTAACTTTGTTCTTTGAAAACTGGATAAAACGACATTGAAATTGTAACAAACACATTTATTTTTTAAGTTTTTTATAGGCTTAATAACATTAGTAAGGTTTCAAGACACGAGCAGTTCTAGGAAGCAATCGAGTGAATGAAGGAGCGTACTTCAGTACGTGACTGATTGAACGAGTGAAGCTGACAACGAAATGCGATGTGTATTGAAAGCTGTAGGTTAAGTTATTAAGGGCGCACGGCGAATGCCTTGGCACTAGGAGCCGAAGAAGGACGGCACTAACACCGATATGCTTCGGGGAGCTGTAAGTGAGCTTTGATCCGGAGATTTCCGAATGGGGGAACCCACTACGTTTAATCGCGTAGTATCTTGACGTGAATACATAGCGTCTTGAAGGCAGACCCAGGGAACTGAAACATCTAAGTACCTGGAGGAAGAGAAAGAAAAATCGATTCCCTGAGTAGCGGCGAGCGAAACGGGAAGAGCCCAAACCAAGAGGCTTGCCTCTTGGGGTTGTAGGACACTCTATACGGAGTTACAAAAGAGCGAGTTAGATGAAGCGACTTGGAAAGGTCCGCCAGAGCAGGTAAAAGCCCTGTAGTCGAAAGTTCGTTCTCTCCTGAGTGGATCCTGAGTACGGCGGAACACGTGAAATTCCGTCGGAATCCGGGAGGACCATCTCCCAAGGCTAAATACTACCTAGTGACCGATAGTGAACCAGTACCGTGAGGGAAAGGTGAAAAGCACCCCGGAAGGGGAGTGAAAGAGATCCTGAAACCGTGTGCCTACAAGTAGTTAGAGCCCGTTAATGGGTGATAGCGTGCCTTTTGTAGAATGAACCGGCGAGTTACGATTACGTGCGAGGTTAAGCTTTAGAAGGCGGAGCCGCAGCGAAAGCGAGTCTGAATAGGGCGAAATAGTACGTGGTCGTAGACCCGAAACCAGGTGATCTACCCATGTCCAGGGTGAAGGTAAGGTAACACTTACTGGAGGCCCGAACCCACGCACGTTGAAAAGTGCGGGGATGAGGTGTGGGTAGCGGAGAAATTCCAATCGAACTTGGAGATAGCTGGTTCTCTCCGAAATAGCTTTAGGGCTAGCCTCGTGATGAGAATACTGGAGGTAGAGCACTGTTTGGACTAGGGGGCCATCCCGGTTTACCGAATTCAGACAAACTCCGAATGCCAGATATTTATACACGGGAGTCAGACTGCGAGTGATAAGATCCGTAGTCAAAAGGGAAACAGCCCAGACCACCAGCTAAGGTCCCAAAGTAATCGTTAAGTGGAAAAGGATGTGGCGTTGCACAGACAACCAGGATGTTGGCTTAGAAGCAGCCATCATTTAAAGAGTGCGTAATAGCTCACTGGTCGAGTGACGCTGCGCCGAAAATGTATCGGGGCTAAACGATTCACCGAAGCTGTGGATTGACATCTACGATGTCAGTGGTAGGAGAGCGTTCTAAGTGCGTTGAAGTCAGACCGGAAGGACTGGTGGAGCGCTTAGAAGTGAGAATGCCGGTATGAGTAGCGAAAGACGGGTGAGAATCCCGTCCACCGTATGACTAAGGTTTCCTGAGGAAGGCTCGTCCGCTCAGGGTTAGTCGGGACCTAAGCCGAGGCCGACAGGCGTAGGCGATGGACAACAGGTTGATATTCCTGTACCACCTCCTCACCGTTTGAGAAATGGGGGGACGCAGTAGGATAGGGTAAGCGCGCTGTTGGTTATGCGCGTCCAAGCAGTAAGGCGTGTGTGTAGGCAAATCCGCACACTGTAACGTTGAGCTGTGATGGCGAGTCCGTATGGACGAAGTTCCTGATTTCACACTGCCAAGAAAAGCCTCTATCGAGGTGAGAGGTGCCCGTACCGCAAACCGACACAGGTAGTCGAGGAGAGAATCCTAAGGTGTGCGAGAGAACTCTCGTTAAGGAACTCGGCAAAATGACCCCGTAACTTCGGGAGAAGGGGTGCTCTTGAGCGTGCAAGCGCATGAGAGCCGCAGTGAATAGGCCCAGGCGACTGTTTAGCAAAAACACAGGTCTCTGCAAAACCGTAAGGTGACGTATAGGGGCTGACGCCTGCCCGGTGCTGGAAGGTTAAGAGGAGTGGTTAGCGCAAGCGAAGCTGCGAATTGAAGCCCCAGTAAACGGCGGCCGTAACTATAACGGTCCTAAGGTAGCGAAATTCCTTGTCGGGTAAGTTCCGACCCGCACGAAAGGCGTAACGATCTGGGCACTGTCTCAACGAGAGACTCGGTGAAATTATAGTACCTGTGAAGATGCAGGTTACCCGCGACAGGACGGAAAGACCCCGTGGAGCTTTACTGTAGCCTGATATTGAATTTTGGTACAACTTGTACAGGATAGGTAGGAGCCAGAGATCTCGGAGCGCCAGCTTCGAAGGAGGCGTCGGTGGGATACTACCCTGGTTGTATTGAAATTCTAACCCATGCCCCTTAGCGGGGCAGGAGACAGTGTCAGGCGGACAGTTTGACTGGGGCGGTCGCCTCCTAAAAGGTAACGGAGGCGCCCAAAGGTTCCCTCAGAATGGTTGGAAATCATTCGTAGAGTGTAAAGGCACAAGGGAGCTTGACTGCGAGACCTACAAGTCGAGCAGGGTCGAAAGACGGGCTTAGTGATCCGGTGGTTCCGCATGGAAGGGCCATCGCTCAACGGATAAAAGCTACCCCGGGGATAACAGGCTTATCTCCCCCAAGAGTCCACATCGACGGGGAGGTTTGGCACCTCGATGTCGGCTCATCGCATCCTGGGGCTGTAGTCGGTCCCAAGGGTTGGGCTGTTCGCCCATTAAAGCGGTACGCGAGCTGGGTTCAGAACGTCGTGAGACAGTTCGGTCCCTATCCGTCGTGGGCGTAGGAAATTTGAGAGGAGCTGTCCTTAGTACGAGAGGACCGGGATGGACACACCGCTGGTGTACCAGTTGTCTTGCCAAAGGCATCGCTGGGTAGCTATGTGTGGACGGGATAAGTGCTGAAAGCATCTAAGCATGAAGCCCCCCTCAAGATGAGATTTCCCATTACGCAAGTAAGTAAGATCCCTCAAAGACGATGAGGTAGATAGGTTCGAGGTGGAAGTGTGGTGACACATGGAGCTGACGAATACTAATCGATCGAGGACTTAACCAAATTGTTTGAAGCATTCAATGTACGTTTATCTAGTTTTGAAAGAATAACCTTTCAACTGAATAAGTGAAGTGATGATGGCAAAGAGGCCACACCCGTTCCCATACCGAACACGGAAGTTAAGCTCTTTAGCGCCGATGGTAGTTGGGGGCTTCCCCCTGTGAGAGTAGGACGTCGCTTCGCTTATTTTTTGTGGAGGATTAGCTCAGCTGGGAGAGCACCTGCCTTACAAGCAGGGGGTCGGCGGTTCGAGCCCGTCATCCTCCACCATATGGTCCCGTGGTGTAGCGGTTAACATGCCTGCCTGTCACGCAGGAGATCGCCGGTTCGATCCCGGTCGGGACCGCCATTATTTTTGCCGGTGTAGCTCAGTTGGTAGAGCAACTGACTTGTAATCAGTAGGTCGTGGGTTCGACTCCTATCGCCGGCACCATTCCCTTGGAGGGGTAGCGAAGTGGCTAAACGCGGCGGACTGTAAATCCGCTCCTTAGGGTTCGGCGGTTCGAATCCGTCCCCCTCCACCATTTTAGGGGCATAGTTCAACGGTAGAATAGAGGTCTCCAAAACCTTTGGTGTGGGTTCGATTCCTACTGCCCCTGCCAGGTATTGAGGTACTCGTTCATATACAGCTGTTATGATTTATATAGTGGCGATTGTGGCGAAGTGGTTAACGCATCGGATTGTGGTTCCGACATTCGTGGGTTCGATTCCCATCAGTCGCCCCATTTCAACATTGGGGTATAGCCAAGCGGTAAGGCAACGGATTTTGATTCCGTCATGCCTAGGTTCGAATCCTAGTACCCCAGCCATTTTTTTCTTTAACGAGCCATTAGCTCAGTTGGTAGAGCATCTGACTTTTAATCAGAGGGTCGAAGGTTCGAGTCCTTCATGGCTCATCATTTTTATTTACTAAGCGCCCGTAGCTCAATTGGATAGAGCGTCTGACTACGGATCAGAAGGTTATGGGTTCGACTCCTGTCGGGCGCGCCAATAAATGTATTTTACGGAATGTAGCTCAGCTTGGTAGAGCACTTGGTTTGGGACCAAGGGGTCGTAGGTTCGAATCCTGTCATTCCGACCATCTTTTATTTAAATGGGGCCTTAGCTCAGCTGGGAGAGCGCCTGCCTTGCACGCAGGAGGTCAGCGGTTCGATCCCGCTAGGCTCCACCATTTCAATATTTTTGGAGGTATACCCAAGTCTGGCTGAAGGGATCGGTCTTGAAAACCGACAGGCGGGTAACACCGCGCGGGGGTTCGAATCCCTCTACCTCCTCCATTTCGGGTCAGTAGCTCAGTTGGTAGAGCATTAGATTGAAGCTCTAAGTGTCGGCGGTTCGATTCCGTCCTGACCCACCATTATTTGCGGGTGTAGTTTAATGGTAAAACCTCAGCCTTCCAAGCTGATGTCGTGAGTTCGATTCTCATCACCCGCTCCAAAATGGGCCTATAGCTCAGCTGGTTAGAGCGCACGCCTGATAAGCGTGAGGTCGATGGTTCGAGTCCATTTAGGCCCATCATTATTCCGAAGTAGCTCAGTTGGTAGTAGCACCTGACTGTTAATCAGGTTGTCGCAGGTTCGAGTCCTGCCTTCGGAGCCACGGCCCGTTGGTCAAGTGGTTAAGACACCGCCCTTTCACGGCGGTAACACGGGTTCGAATCCCGTACGGGTCATCAAGCATGTAGCACAGATGTGTGTTACATGCTTTTTTCTATATGTAGATGTTCAACCAAGACTATAAAACCATTAAAAGGTTCTGTAGCTTTTTTATGGTGAACATAGGACAGTATAAATGCTTTAGCTCATTTCAAGGTCCTGTTCCATTTATCAATCACATGTTTCACCCACTAATAAATTTGAACAAACTATTTCATATATGCAATATGTATGTTTTTTCAACAGCTATTTTCATGGTGCTTGCCGTATCGTTGCTCTAATATGAGGGTAAGTGGAGGAATCGATATGAGTATACAGGAGATAGAGCAATTCTTAAGTCAATATCAGAAAGAACAAAATAAATCAGATCTTTGGTTAGAGAATAGATTGCAAGAGATTAAGAGTGAAGGTGAATATTACCCCACAACAGAGGAACTAGTTTTTGGAGCACGTGTCGCATGGCGTAATAGTAACAAATGTATTGGACGCTTGTTTTGGCAGTCATTGCATGTAGTAGACGCACGAGATCTTTTAGACGAAGAGGATATTTTTCGAAAATTACTAGAGCATATCGAGTATGCAACAAATAGTGGGAAAATCCGCCCTACAATAACCGTGTTTGCCTCAGATCGAGTACGGATTTGGAATCACCAACTTATCCGTTATGCGGGCTATGAAACGGAATTAGGTGTTATAGGTGATTCTCATTCTGTTGCGTTTACACAAGTATGTGAAACGCTAGGCTGGAAAAGTGAGAGAACAGCTTTTGATGTGTTACCACTTGTTATACAAGTAGATGGGCGAGCTCCAAGGCTGTTTACAATTCCAGCAGAATATATTTTAGAGGTGCCAATCCGCCATCCAGAGGAAGCTGAAATAGAAAAATTAGAGATGAAATGGTATGCTGTACCCATTATCTCGAGTATGCGTTTTCGAATGGCAGGCATTGATTACCAAGCTGCTCCTTTTAATGGTTGGTATATGGGGACAGAAATTGGAGCACGTAATTTAGCTGATCATGACCGCTATAATATGCTACCAGCTATTGCTGAGATTTTTAATCTTGATACAACCAAACAAGCTTCTCTTTGGCGTGATCGTGCATTAGTGGAGCTTAATATAGCAGTTCTCCATTCCTTTAAAGAAGATGGGGTAAGCATTGTCGATCATCATACAGCGGCTCAGCAGTTTAAATTATTTGAGGAAGCAGAGCTATCGGCTGAACGGGAAGTTACAGGCAACTGGACATGGTTAATTCCACCGCTTTCACCTGCAACAACGCATATTTTCCATAAGCCCTATGTAAATGTCTATCATACACCAAATTATTTTTATCAAAAACCATGCTATTAACAATAGAAGACTCTTCAATTTCCTATCAGTAAATTTATCAATTAATTGTATTTTAAGAAGAGGGTGATCCACTATGTTGGAGCAGCAAATTCCAGATATCCCGTGGCAACAATTGACCACACCTTATGGAAGAGGTGCAGCCATTCCGCAGCTGATTGAAGAGGAAAATTACCGACAACTAGCTGAGTTAATTGAACATCAAGGTACACTTTGGCAGGTGACACCATGGGTTTTGTTAATCCTTTTAAAAAAGCTGGGTAGCCAAGATAGGGAGGATGTCTCCTTACAAGAAATTGAACTTTATTTAGCCGTTGCTCAGGCGATTACTGTGGATTATTTAGAGCCAACACAAACTGTTCAACCCATGCAGAAGCTGCTAGATAGAAACTACTTATGGACAGAAAATGAAGAGGATGACGATCAAGAGTGGGAAAGAGAAACGCCGACGGGCTATGAGCAGACAGCATTTTTAAGCTATTATTATTTCAGCTATCTACTCTTACAAGAGGCTATCCCTAGTTTAACGGCTATTACAGTGCACAATAACGAAGCAGCAGACCGTCTTGCGGAACTGCTAAGGTTATTAGAGCAGCTGAATAAATAGGTTGATAAAAAAGCAGATGAGAAACATATGCCATTTCCCATCTGCTCCAATTTAATGGACATATTCATCTTTAGAAGCTCTCATTGAGCAGAAGAAAAGTACCATTGCCACAACTACAAAAAGCCAGCCAGCAATATCCCAGCCACCGAATAAATCATGCAAGTAGCCAAAAAGAATAGGACCAATTGCGGCAAATAAATACCCTAAAGATTGTGCAAAGCCTGATAAATCTGCTGCTTCAAAGGCAGTACGGGTGCGAAGGGTGAAAAACATCATGGCTAATGCGAATGAAGAACCACCTGCTAATCCTAGAAGGACCATCCAAAGTACTCCAAGGCTTGTCCATTCCATTACAACACCAACAAAGCCTACTAAATAGAACGACGTAAACATCAGTACAAGAGGTCGCTGTGAAGTCATTTTACTAGCAATAATAGGCACAGCTAATGCCATTGGAACTTGAGAGAATTGCATAATAGAAAACATCCAGCCAGCCTTATCAGGAGCTAATCCTTGGGCAATATAGATTTCTGGAATCCAAGCTGCAGTCGTGTAGAATAATAAAGACTGTAAACCCATTGCGCCTGTGACGGCCCACGTAACAGGTGATTTCCATAGTGGTGGACCTGACTTTTTAGATGAGGTAGTTGGTTCAGGTTTATTTGATTTTAATTGAGGTATCCAAATTAAAATCGTAACGACAACAAGTACAAGAGCAATGGCCAAAGCCCCTTGCCAGCCTAATGATGAATTAGCTATTGGATAGCTAATACCTGCGCCAAGGCCAGCAGTTAAATTCATGGACATGGTGAAGAAGGCCATCAGTAAGCCTACATGGTATGGAAATTTCAATTTTAGTAATCCTGGAATGAGTACATTTCCAAAAGATATTGCTACGCCAATTAGCATAGTACCAAATATAAGTAATCCTGTTGTTCCAAGTGAGCGTAGAACTATCCCTAAGGCCAATAGAATAGTGGATAAAAATAAAGTAAGCTCAAGCCCTAGTTTACGTGCTACGATAGGTGCAAAAGGCGATATGATGGCAAAAGCAAGCAATGGAATAGTTGTTAGAAAGCCTGCTAATACATTAGAGATACCAAGATCATCACGGATAAAGGATATGATTGGACCAACAACAGTTAATGGCATTCGTAATGTAGAGGCAATAAAAATAACCCCAAAGACTAAAAGTAATGTTGTTCCTTTCCAGCTAATTTTTTTACTTGGATAACTAGCGGAATGATCATTTGTAGTCAAAATAACTCCCCCCTGTTATTAACCATTCTAATTGAACTACTATAACACTTTATCACACTATTAAAAATAGTAGAAGATTCATAAAATACAGAACATTTTCCGTGTTGTTGAAATGTCTATGGTCTTATGTTAGTATAATAATCATCATAAATTTAATAATTATATGCCTCATGTTTGTATTGAGGTAGAGGTCGCGATATTTATAAGTATGCTAATTGAAATGACAAGCATTGATGAGATTAGCTGAAAGGAAATATTGCCGAAGTGTGAGGGGACTTGAAAACCTCATGCTGGGGCTGTCTCCGAAAGGAACAGAACTGTCACGTTTGTACAACGTGTTGAGCTATCATTTAGGAAAAACTGAGGATTAACTTAGCCATCACATTGTTCATGTGATGGCATTTTTTTGCCTCATAAATAGGAAGGAAGCTATATCGTGAGTGAAATAAAAGTAAATCAGCTCGGTCATAACGAACCAAAGCTGAAAAAAGAATTAAAAAGCCGTCATATTACAATGATTTCTTTAGGCGGTACAATTGGTACGGGGCTATTTTTAGCTAGTGGTGGTGCCATTGCACAAGCAGGGCCAGGAGGCGCATTGCTTGCCTATGCCTTAATTGGTGTTATGGTGTACTTCCTAATGACGAGCTTAGGAGAGATGGCTGCTTATATGCCATCATCAGGTTCATTTAGTACGTATGCAACAAAATTCGTAGATCCAGCACTAGGCTTCGCTTTAGGTTGGAACTATTGGTATAACTGGGCAATTACGATTGCAGCAGAAATTGCAGCAGTGTCTTTAATAATGAAATATTGGTTCCCAGATAGCTCATCAGCACTTTGGACAGTATTATTTATTGCTGTTGTGCTAACGTTTAATTTACTTTCTGTAAAGAGCTATGGTGAAAGTGAATATTGGTTTGCTATGATTAAAGTAGCAACGGTCATTGTTTTTATTATTATTAGTTTATTAATGATTTTTGGTATTTTAGGTGGTCAGGCACCTGTAGGCTTCACAAATTTCTTTATTAGTGATGGGCCATTCCATGGGGGCTTCCTTGCTACCTTTGGTATTTTCCTGGCTGCAGGGTTTTCATTCCAAGGAACAGAGCTTCTAGGTATAACAGCTGGTGAAACTGATGATCCAGGTAAAAATATTCCGAAAGCTGTAAAATCCGTATTCTGGCGTATTCTTTTATTCTATATTTTAGCAATTGGTGCAATAGGAATGCTGATTCCTTTCACAGATGAGCGCTTATTATCAGAAGATATTGCAGTATCACCATTTACATTAGTGTTTGATCGCTTAGGTATCGCCTTTGCTGCGTCGTTAATGAACGCTATTATTTTAACGGCTATGCTATCAGCAGGTAACTCAGGGCTTTATGCATCATCTCGTATGTTATGGCAATTAGCGGTGGATGGTCATGCGCCTAAAATCTTTACAAAGCTTAGTCGCCGTGGTATTCCAATTTACGCGCTACTAGCAACATTAGCTGTAGGCTGTTTAGCATTTTTAGCGTCATTTTTCGGTGACGGTGTGGTGTATATCTGGCTATTAAATGCCTCTGGAATGTCTGGCTTTATTGCATGGCTTGGCATTGCATTTAGTCATTATCGTTTCCGTCGTGCATTCGACGCACAGGGCTTAGATCCAAAGCTATTACCTTATAAAGCAAAATTGTATCCATTCGGACCACTATTCGCCTTTACAGTTTGTATGATTGTGGTCATTGGACAAAATTACACAGCCTTTACAGGAGACAAAATCGATTGGTACGGTATTCTAGTTTCTTATATTGGAATTCCATTTTTCTTACTATTATGGTTAGGCTATAAAATTAAACATAAAACAAAAATGCTTCCACTTAATGAGTGTGATTTAAAAGTGGAGGATTAAATAGAAAAGCTGTTCTGTATACCGTTGTATGACGGTTGATAGGACGGCTTTTTTATATTTGGGCGTTAAATTTATTTCTTAATCTATATCATATATATGGTAATATACTATAGATGTGGAAAGTCATACTAATGGCTTTTTAGTTAGGAAGAGGTGCATGAAAATGCAAAAACATATTTTACTAGTTGAAGATGATGAGGCTATTCGTGAAATGGTAGAAAACTTTTTACTATTGGAAGGCTTCGGTGTTACAACTGCAAAGAATGGAGAAGAGGCATTACAGTATTGTTTAAACCATTCATTTGATTTAGTTATCTTAGATATTATGATTCCTAAACTTAATGGATTAGAAGTACTAAAAATAATTCGAGAACAAGCAGCGCTTCCTATCATCATTATGTCAGCAAAGGATAGTGATGTAGATAAAGCTTTAGGGTTAGGCTTAGGTGCAGATGATTATATTGCTAAACCATTTTCTATGCTAGAGTTTTCTGCTCGCGTAAAAGCCGTTATTAGACGAGCAACCAAATATTCTAGTCAAGTGGATAACAAACAAGATGTAGTAGTGATCGATAATTTAACGATAAATATGATTAACTTTTCTGTAGATAAAGATGGGCAAGAAGTGAAACTAACATCTAAGGAATTTGCCATTTTAAAATTGCTTGTAACAAATCGCCAGCGAGTTTTTACTAAGGAGCAAATTTATCAGACAATATGGAAAGATACTTACTACGGTGATGAAAATATTATTAATGTACATATAAGAAGACTTCGCGAAAAAATTGAAGATGATCCGTCTAATCCTCATTATATAAAAACGCTGTGGGGAATTGGCTATAAGTTTGAGGGATAAAATATGACGTTATGTCTATTACTAATTATTTTGTTGCTGGCGGGTATTATTCTTTATCAAAGAAAAGTAAAAAAAGAACAAGATGATACAATCCAATACATGCATGAAAAAATACAAGCAATTGTTAATAAACCAACTAATGAAAAGGTTTTAGTTGCTACGACAAATCCAGAAATTCAGCAATTACTGATTACAATAAATGCCTTATTGGATGACAAGCAAAAGGTTCTTGCTACACATCGAAAAATGGAAGATTCAATGAAAAAGATGTTGGCAAATATTTCACATGATCTTAAAACACCTTTAACAGTTGTATTAGGCTATATTGAAATACTTCAGCTTCAAAGTTCAATTAGTGAGGAAGAGCGACAGCGATTACTCACTGGTGTTCATGCTAAAACGTTAGAAGTATTAAAAATCATTCATACATTTTTTGATCTGGCAAAATTAGAGGCAGGAGATGCAAATTATCCAATCACGAAAATCAATGTTTGTGAAATATGCCGAAAAAATATTTTATCCTTTTACGATATGGTCACATCGGTGGGATTAAATATCAATATTTCAATCCCCGAACTTCCTATGTATGCCCTTGGTAATGAAGAAGCGTTAGATAGAGTTCTAAACAATCTATTATCAAATGCTATAGCTTATGGAGCGGATGGCAATGTGATTGGCTTAACCGTAAGAAATGATGAGACAAACATTTATATTGATGTGTGGGATCAAGGCAAGGGCATTGATGAATATCATATCGATACTGTTTTTGAAAGAATGTATACACTAGAAGACTCTCGAAATAAATCCTTCCAGGGAAGCGGCCTAGGTCTAACCATTACAAAGCGTCTTGTGGAAATAATGGATGGTTCCATCCAGCTATCAAGTATTCCTTATAAAAAGACCATTTTTACAATTGCTTTAAAACGAATGATGTATTGAATTCACACTGCCTGTAGAGCTTTCAATGCTTTACAGGCTTTTATTTTGCTCTTAAGAAATTTGTAAGAATCAAGTAATTAATTAGAGAGGTTCATTTTTTATAATGAAACTAGCCACAATTGAGGGAGAGATTTACATGACATACATTGTAAAAACAAATCAGCTTACGAAAGTGTACGATGGTAAAGAAGTGGTATCCACTGTCAATATGAACGTCAAAAAGGGAGAGATTTATGGATTTTTAGGTCCAAATGGTGCAGGTAAAACCACTGTCATGAAGATGCTAACAAATCTGACGAAGCCAACAAGCGGGGATGTAGAAATATTTGGCGAAAAGCTGACGGATCGATCCTATGAAGTACTAAAAAGAATGGGAACGATTATTGAGTATCCTATTTTCTATGAAAAATTGACGGCTAAGGAGACCTTAGAACTGCATTGCGAATATATGGGGTATTACGATAAAAAAGAAATTGCTCATGTTCTAAATTTAGTAAAATTATCAAATACAGAAGAGAAGCGTGTAAAAGACTTTTCTCTAGGGATGAAACAGAGACTAGGCATTGCACGTGCCATTATAACAAAGCCAGAACTTCTTATTTTAGATGAACCAATTAATGGATTAGATCCTGTAGGGATTAAAGAGTTGAGAGAGCTCTTCAAAATGCTCTGTAAGGAGTATGGTATTACGATTATCATCTCCAGCCATATATTAGGGGAAATTGAACAATTGGCTGATACAATAGGTGTCATTAAGGATGGTAGGCTACTCACGGAAGTTACAATGGAAACAATTAATCGTAATCAAGCAGATTATATTGAAGTCATTGTCAATGATGGCAAGAAGGCAGCTTTTATTTTAGAAAGTGTATTGAAGATTGCTAATTTTAAGCTGATGGATGACAACTCTATTAGAGTTTATGATTCGACAGTATCCCAAAAGAGCCTAACAAAAACATTAATTGAACATGACATCGAAATTGAAGAGATAAGCAAAAAAACAAGCTCACTTGAGGATTATTTCCTAAAATTAATCAATGGAGGAGTTGTCCATGCTTAATTTAATGCGTTTAGAAATGAAAAAGTATCATTTAGGCTCATACGTTAAGGGGGCTATTATTGCTAATTTTATTATTCTTGGATTTCTATTTTTGGTAGTAGGTATTTCCAAAGTGGAGGGGGACCAAGACCTTGAAAATTACCAGGTTGCTTTAAGTGTCATTGAATCAATGATTAGAGTCGTCTTTAGTATTTTTGCTTCTACGTTAATAGCTAAGTTGATTATCGGAGAATATAAATTTAAGACCATCACCTTAGCTTTTATGTATCCTATAAGTAGAAAGAAATTAATCGTCGCGAAGCTTGCCATTGTAATGCTTTTTACGTTTAGTACGATCATCATTTCAAATGCTTTTATTACAACGGCTTTCTGTGTTATTAGTGATAAATTTGATTTGATTCCAAATGTACTATCAAGCTCATTAATCTTACAACACATTCCTTCCGTATTGATGAATGCGATTGCTGCCTCGGGTATAGCTTTAATCCCATTGTATTTCGGAATGAGAAAATACTCCATACCAGCAACTATTATTTCATCAATTATAATAGTATCTCTGACTTCGTCTAATACAGGTAACTTTACGTTAAACGATATTATTTTTATTCCTATTACTTTAGCAATTGTAGGTCTAGGCATTGCCTATTTAGCCATTAGAAATATTGAAAAGGTGGATGTTTAATCAAAAAAATACCAGGTACTCATTCTATCTACAGAGTACCTGGCTTTTTATTATCCAAATATTGTTTCCCACAGTAAGTAAATATTCAGCGTAACAACAATGACTACGACAAACCAACCCAAAATTGTTGTAATACGGTGATTAACTAGGCTACCCATGATGTCTCGTTTACTTGTAAACATAACAAGAGGGATAAGTGCAAAGGCAATACCAAATGATAAAACAACCTGACTAAGAACTAGAGCATAGGTTGCATTCACACCAGATGCAATGATTGCAAGTGGAGGTACCATGGTAATTGCTCTACGTAAATAAAGAGGTATTTTTCTTTGAATAAAGCCTTGCATGACTACATCACCGGCTAAAGTCCCTACAGAGGAGCTAGCAAGCCCTGCAATAAGTAAACCAAGACCAAAAGAAATGGCAGCCAATGGGCCAAGAGCCTCTTTTAAGCCGTTATAGGCAACATCTAAATCTTCAACTACAACGCCTTGTGTATGGAATACTGCTGCGGCGATAATAAGCATGCTCATATTAATAGCTCCAGCAATAATCATAGCGATGATAATATCAATAAATTCAAAACGGAAAATGCGTCTTTTTTCTTCTTCATTACGACCAATAATACGGCTTTGAGTTAATGAAGAATGTAAGTAAATAGCATGAGGCATGACGGTTGCACCTAAAATACCTGTTGCTAATAATAGTGAATCTACACCTTCAAAGTGTGGTGTGAACATGCCAATCGCCACATCGCCCCATGCTGGCTGCGCTAAAAATGTTTGGAAGGCAAATGCTAATACGACAATTAAAACCATACCAGAAATCCCCGCTTCAAAGGCTCTGAATCCTCGTCTTTGGAGTTCTAAAATAGCAAATGAGCCAACCGCTGTAATCAATGCTGCTGGTAGCATTGGAATATTAAATAACAAATAAAGCCCTAAGGCTGCACCGATAAATTCAGCAAGGTCTGTGGCAATGATAACTAACTCTGCCTGAATCCAAAGGAATATAGAGGTTTTTTTAGAAAAATGCTCGCGTGCCACTTCAGGTAGGTTTTTTCCTGTCGCGATTCCAAGCTTTGCAGATAAGGATTGAATTAAAACAGCCATTAAATTGGAAAAGGCAATTACCCAAAGTAGCAAGTAGCCATATTGTGAGCCTGCTGTTATATTTGTGGCAAAATTTCCAGGGTCGATATAAGCTACGGCTGCAATGAAAGCGGGCCCTAAAAACGGTAAAAAGCGTCGCCAACCTTTTATATCTCCGTCTAAAACAGCCTCGGCTGGCGATTTTGTGACTCGTTTATAAACCATATTGTTCCCTCGTTTCAAAAAGTATCGTCAACGAAATAAAGTTTCCTATAGGAAAATAAGATATTAGTATTCTAACGCTAGGAATAAAAAAAGTGAAGTAGTTTGCATTATCTTTTGTTTAATAAGTATGGACAATTCTCATCATTTTCTAATTAGACTTTCACCGCTTGCATCGTTTACGATGAAAAGAAAAGGTGAAGGATGGATTCGACATGACCAATCGAATTTTAATTATAGAAGATGAAGAAAAAATTGCGCGAGTGCTACAGTTAGAGCTTCAATTTGAAGGCTATGAAGCAGTAATGGCTCATACAGGAACAGACGGTTTACTTCAATATCGTGAGCAGCAATGGGATTTAATCCTACTGGATGTCATGCTACCTGAGATGAGTGGTATTGACGTGCTAAAGCGAATTCGTGCAACAGAAACCCAAACACCTATTATTATGCTGACTGCCAAAAGTGAGGTGGAGGATAAAGTAAAGGGGCTAGATTTAGGCGCCAATGATTATGTGACAAAACCGTTTGAAATTGAGGAGCTGCTTGCGCGTATTCGCAATGCTTTACGTTTTTCACAAAAGGCTAGTCCAAAGCAAGCTGCTCTCACATTTGGACATTTATCTATAAACGAGCAAACAAGAGAAGTTGTATATTTTGATAAGGAGATTCAACTGACACCCCGAGAATATGATTTGTTGTTCTATTTACTAAAGCATCCAAAACAGGTACTGACTAGAGAGCAAATTCTAGAGGCTGTATGGGGCTATGATTATTATGGAGATACAAATGTTGTAGATGTTTATATTCGTTATGTCCGACAAAAGCTTGAAGCTGCTAATGCAAAGCCCATTATTCAAACGGTTCGTGGAGTTGGGTATGTGCTAAAGGAACATAGCTATGAGACTTAAAACAAAAATTCATTTACTAACAACGATGCTCATGCTTGTCATTTTAGTGGCAACTACTAATGGCATTTATTTTTTGTATGAGAAATTTGCCTATGATACGGAATACAATCAGCTCCAGTCACGGGCAAATGATTTAAGCTCTTCACTGAGTCAGTTAAATGCACAAACCAACCTCCAGCAAGTATTAAGGGCATATATGCCAACGGACGGTGCTGTCTATATTTATGATGGAGAGCGTTTGAAAACAAAGGTTCAGGCTACACTTGAAATGCCAGAGGTCCCTTCCATTACCTACACGATGCCTACCATTTGGATAGACGGAACAGTTGTAGACATAACATTACAGCAATCCATGGAAGAGGTAGAGCAGACATTAGACTTACTAAAGGTGATCTTAGTCGTTGTATCTATTATGGCAACGCTCCCCATTTTCTTAGCAAGCTTAGTACTTGGGCGCTTAATTTTATTACCACTAGAGCGTTTAAACATTACTATGCGTAAAAGTGCAGCGACAGGGAAATATGAAAAAATAGATATTCCTGAAAAGGGTGGAGACGAGTTAACAAACATTAATCGTACCTTTAATATGATGATGGAGAAGCTTGAACAGCATTATCAAAAGCAACAAGAGTTTGTTTCAAATGCTTCCCATGAGCTAAAAACGCCGATTACCGTTATTGAAAGCTATGCAAAATTACTCCTTCGAAGAGGCTTTGATAATCGTGAAGTTGCGCAAGAATCATTACAAGCGATCGCTAATGAATCGACTCGCATGCATGAAATGGTACTACAATTGCTAGAACTAGCTAAAAATAATGAGCATCTGGCTATTCATTTGGAACAGCTAGAGCTTGAACCGTTCTTGCAGAAAGTTGCCTCACAAATGCAGCAGGCTTATCATCGAACATTTATAGTCGATGCGAAGCTTCCAAGATTTATTTATAGTGATGAAAAAATCTTGAAGCAACTACTTTTTATTTTGCTCGATAATGCTAGAAAGTATAGTGAGGGTGAGGTGCGTATTCTTACAGCAGAAACAACCAATCATGCCTGCATTACCATCCAAGATTTTGGTATAGGTATTCCAGAGGAGCACTTACCTCATTTGTTTGAGCGTTTTTATCGGGTAACAGAGGATCGAAATCGTAAGACAGGTGGCTCTGGATTAGGGCTTGCGATAGCCCATGAGCTTGCAGAACAACTGGGCATAACCATTGATGTGAAAAGTACACTTGGAGAAGGAACAAGCTTTACCCTATGTATACCAAAGGAGGAGGAGCAATGAAAAAATGGGTTCTGATAATAATTGTTATTCTCCTTCTTTGTAGTGGAACGCTGTGGTTTATTCAGTATCGCTATTTTCATGTTGAACCACTTAGCAAGTCAGAGGCTATAAACCATATTGAAGCCATCTATAAAGCCCATGTTACGCAGGTGAAGAAACAAGGAGACACCTATGAAATGTTTTTTACACGTGACAATGTCAAGTATATAGCTATGCTAGATGCTAAAACACAACAGGTAACTGATTTAACAATAAAAGAAGGACAAACGAAGTTATTGTTAACTGAAAAGCAAATAAGACAAATGGTAAAACAGAAATATGGTGATGTTGAAAGTATAAAGTTAACAGATACCACTTATACGGTACGTGTTGAGAAAGAAAACCAACAAAAAGATTTAACTGTCAATGCCTACTCGGGTGAAATAGTATCGGTGGAAAATGTTGAGCCGCATAAACCACCTGTAGAAGAACCTATAATTACTGAACAACAGGCTATTCAAATAGCGCTAGGACAATTGACGGGGGAAGTGGACTCAGTTGATTTTGAAGAAACGGCAGAAGGTGGTTATTATTTAGTTGAAATTGAAACTCAGGATGACGAAGCCACTTTTCAAATCCATGCTGTTTCAGGGGAAGTTCTGTCCATTACATGGGATGATGATCAATAATTCATTCTCATGAAATTCTAATGTTTCTCTTATAGTTCTATCATCTTTGCTTGGTAAGCTAAGAATAGATAAAACAAAGGAGAGATAGATATGAAAAAAATGATTATGATTCCAGCATTAGTAGTTACACTTGGGGTTGGTGCAGCGATTGGCTCGACAACATTATTATCTGGAGATGCTCAAGAAAAAAAGGTGTTAACAATGCAAGAGATTGAGAAGAAGGCCCTTACAGTAGTTGATGGTACAGTAGCGGATATCGAGTTAGACAAAAATCAGTATCGTTCTATTTATGAAGTAGAGGTCTATACTGATACAGAAGAATATGATTTGAAATTTGATGCTTATACTGGGAAATTACTCAAGCAGAAAAAAGAACGTCGAGATAACGATGATATGGACGACAATAAACTAGCAACTACAGTAACTACTAACATTACTAAAGAGCAGGCTATCGAAACAGCCTTAAAGAAAGCAAAAGGTACTGTAACAAAAATTAAGCTCGATGATGGCATCTATGAAATTGAATTGAAAGATGGTCAATATGAATATGAAGTAGATGTGGATTCTATGACGGGGAATATTGTTGATTTTGAACAGGATTATAATGACTAATATAGAGAGCTACTGTAAAAGTAGAGCATACTTTTACAGTAGCCTTTTGCTGTTCTGAGAGAATTTGCTTGGCATTTGTAGGTGAATTCCAAACGATTTCGAAAAAAAGTCTATGTTTTTCTCTCATAAAAGTGAAAAATTTTCTTCTTTACTTTTTTAATTGACAGGCGTAATATGACATCATTATAAAAGTTTCAAATTTCTAAATCGCTGAAGCAACTAAACGCGGGGGACCCATTTTTGACGGATGGCATCAGCCATCCTTGGGGTGAATCTCTTCATTTGAAGAGTAGGGCTACTCAGGCCCGAATCCGACAGCTAACCTCGTAAGCGTTAAGAGCAGAAAAGTTGGAGCTTGGCAGACGGATGAGCGTCTACAAGTCTTATTTAGTGATGACTTGTAGGCGTTTTTTGATCTTATTTAGAAAGGCGAAACACACTCTATAAAACTAGAAGGTGTTTAACAATGAAATCCTCATTCAAACGTTATGTAATCGGTAAACCATTAAGATCCGATGCGTTAGGGGAACAAAAGCTTAGTAAAACAAAGGCATTAGCCATATTATCATCAGATGCCTTGTCTTCAGTAGCCTATGGACCAGAACAAATTTTAATTGTCCTGATGACAGTGGGTACACTTGCCCTTTGGTACTCTCTACCAATTGCTGCTGGAGTCGTTATCTTGCTTGTGGCACTAATTCTCTCCTATCGTCAAGTTATTTTCGCCTATCCACATGGGGGAGGGGCCTATGTAGTATCACGGGAGAATTTAGGGGTAAATGCAGGTCTTGTGGCTGGAGGGTCCTTACTTGTTGATTATATTTTAACAGTAGCGGTAAGTGTATCAGCAGGTACAGATGCCATTACTTCGGCATTTCCAAGCCTCCACCCCTACAATGTACCCATTGCTATATTCTTTGTGGTTTTTTTAACAATCTTAAACTTACGTGGTGTAACAGAATCTGCTTCTATTTTGGCATACCCAGTCTATCTGTTTGTAGGTGTTATGCTCTTGTTAATTGGAATGGGGCTCTATCATGTCGCAACTGGTCAGGTGCCAGCAGAGCTACATCCAAAGGTCGGTACACCGGTTGCAGGAATTAGTTTATTTATTTTATTAAAGGCATTTGCATCAGGGAGCTCAGCTTTAACAGGGGTAGAGGCTATTTCAAATGCCATCCCTAATTTTAAAAATCCTGCTCCTAATAACGCAGCTAAAACGCTTTTAGCAATGGGTGCTATTTTAGCCGTTTTATTTATAGGCATTGTTAGTTTGGCTTATTTTTATGGGATTGCGCCAACAGCGGAAGCTACAGTTGTTTCTCAACTTGCAGAAGCGAGCGTAGGTAGAAATCTATTTTATTACATTGTCCAGGGTACAACGGCAATGATTTTAGTTCTTGCTGCAAATACAGGTTACTCAGCATTTCCTTTGTTAGCAGTAAATTTATCAAAGGATGGCTTTATCCCAAGAATATTCCAAATTCGGGGAGACCGTCTTGGTTATTCAAATGGCATCCTGATGCTAGGTGCAGCGGCTATTGTCTTAATCATTTTATTTGATGGAGCAACTGAGCATTTAATTCCACTATATGCTGTAGGGGTATTTATTCCGTTTACATTAGCGCAAACAGGAATGATGCGAAAATGGTGGCGTGATAAACCTAAAGGATGGATTGCAAAATTTACGATCAACACAATTGGTGCTGCTATTTCTTTCATCGTAGCGATGATGTTTTTTGTAACAAAAATGCCTCAAGTATGGCCAGTGTTTATCTTTTTACCAATTATTATTTTTCTATTCCATCGGATTAAGCTCCATTATCAGGCCGTTGGAGAACAATTAAGATTAAATCATGAGGAACTAGCTGCTATTGAGGGGAATGTTTTTATTGTACCAGTAGCTGGTATAACGAAAGTTGTTGAAAATTCCCTTCATTATGCGAAATCATTACATGTTGAGAAGGTAATTGCATTTTACGTAGCCTTCGACCAAGCGGATGCAAAGGCTTTTGAAGAGAAATGGAAGGCCTGGCAACCAGATGTACGACTAGTAACTTATTATTCACCATATCGCAGTATCACACAGCCATTGATTAAATTTATTGATAAGGTGGAACATCAATGTACGAAGACAGGTCATAAAGTAACAGTTGTCATCCCACAATTTTTACCGAAAAAAGGGTGGCACCATATGCTACACAATCAATCTAGCTTATTAATTCGTACGACACTGTTATTTCACAGAAATGTCGTCATTATGACAGTACCTTTCCATTTATCAAAATAATGCTAGCAAGCTAGAAAATAGTCTGTTATAATCAGTACGTTGATTGAAAACACGAACGTTTACAATTGAAAAGTTGCAGAATACCATTAAATTCCGAAAAATTAAACTTTTTTCAATATGAGATATAAGCTCTTACCGAATAAAGTGATAAATTGGTTATTCTGATAGTTTCATACAATCCACTCATATAATAGCGAGAATAGGGCTCGCAAGTTTCTACCGATTTACCGTAAATAAATCGACTATGGGTAGCAATGCTTTTAGAGAACTTCAATTTTAATGATGTTTTCTATTCGTTTCGACGTTTTTACGCTGAATGCCTTGCTCCACTCGTAGCTGAATGGAAACAAGACATCCAGCGTTTTTTTATTATTATTAACGAAAGAAGGATATGAAAGAAATGAAGTTATTACACGACAAAATTATGCAAGAAGGTAAGGTTTTATCTTCATCAGTATTAAAGGTAGATTCATTTTTAAATCATCAAATTGATCCGATGTTAATGAAGGAAATTGGTCACGAATTCGCAAATCGTTTCTCTGATCAAGTTATTACTAAGATTTTAACAATTGAATCTTCAGGCATTGCACCATCTGTCATGCTAGGCTTAGAAATTGGTGCACCTGTAGTATTTGCTCGTAAACGTAAATCTTTAACACTTTCAGATAACCTTTACTCATCAAAGGTACATTCATTCACAAAGAATGAAACAAATGATATCTCTGTATCACGTAATTTCTTAAATGAAGATGACAATATTTTAATCATTGACGATTTCTTAGCAAATGGTGAAGCTGTCAAAGGCTTACTTGATATTGCTGCACAAGCTGGTGCGAATGTTGTGGGTGTGGGCATCGTTATTGAAAAGGGCTTCCAAGATGGAGGGAAATTATTGCGTGAACAAGGTGTTCGCGTTGAGTCATTAGCGATTGTAGACTCTCTTGAAGATGGCAAAGTAACATTTGCTGCGGAGGCTCGCGCGTAATGAATACCTTTAAATCAACGACGCTAGCGATTCAACATTTACTTGCGATGTATGCTGGAGCCATCTTAGTGCCACTAATTATTGGTGGGGCAATTGGCTTTGATTCAACACAAATGACGTATTTAGTGGCGATTGATATTATGATGTGCGGGATCGCAACACTTTTACAGGTTTATTCAGGTAAATTTATCGGTATTGGCTTACCAGTAGTACTAGGCTGTACATTCACAGCAGTAAGTCCAATTATTGCTATCGGTACAAACCCGGAGCAAGGTATCACAGATATTTATGGTTCTATTATTGCATCTGGTGTAATTGTGATGATTATTGCTGGCTTCTTCGGTAAGCTTGTGAAATTCTTCCCACCAGTAGTTACGGGATCGGTAGTTTCTATTATTGGTATTTCCTTATTACCTGTGGCTTTAAACAATATGGCTGGTGGACAAGGTGCTGAGGATTTTGCCTCTGCTTCTAATGTTGCTTTAGCGTTCATTACATTAGTCATTATTTTAATTGTTTATCGTTTTTCTACAGGGTTTGTCCGTGCAATCTCGATTCTTATTGGATTAGTAGTCGGTACTATTTTAGGTGCATTCATGGGTAAAGTAGATTTTACACCAGTAGCAGATGCTGATGTATTCCATATGGTTCAGCCTTTCTATTTTGGAATGCCAACTTTTGATGTGACTGCAATTATTACCATGACACTCGTAGCAATGGTATCTTTAGTAGAGTCATCTGGTGTCTATTTTGCACTAAGTGATATTTGTAATAAAAAATTAGATTCAAAGGATTTAGCTCGTGGCTATCGTTCTGAAGGTCTTGCTTCAGTAATCGGCGGGATTTTCAATGCTTTTCCATATACAACATTCTCACAAAACGTGGGGCTAACTCGTATGTCAGGTGTAAAAGATCGTAAAGTTATTTACATCACAGGTGGCTTACTTGTAGCACTTGGCTTCCTACCAAAAATCGCAGCGTTAACAACGATTATTCCAACATCTGTACTAGGTGCGGCGATGCTTGCGATGTTCGGTATGGTGATTACACAAGGTATGGGCATGCTTGTACCTGTAATGAATGAATCAGCAGAAAACGCGATGATTGCTGCCATCGCAGTTAGTCTTGGTGTTGGTGTATCTGTAGTTCCTGGCATTTTTGATGCACTACCAACAAGCGTTTCAATTCTTACATCTAATGGTATTGTCTGTGGTTCTGTCACAGCAATTATCCTTAATATTTTATTCAACATGATTGGGCCTAAGCATAAGGAAGACCCAATGCATGGGGAAATATAGGCAAAACTAAACAACATTCATCTAAATACCTCATTTATTTTGATGAAAAGGCCGTTGTCACCTACTTTTATCTATTGATATAGATTTAAGGAGGTGACATTTTTTATGAGGAAAAAGGGGTACCCATTCAGAAGTGATAATACGGAATCATTTACAAATAATAAGATGTATACAAATCACCAAAGTTAATTAAGAATCCTTATTGAAAGAATGGTACAGTTATATTGAAGAAGTAATAAAAAGCTATGAAATCTATAATTCGTCATTGGAGGAAAAGATGATTAGAGATAAAATTGATAAAATCTTAGATAGTTTACCAGAAGAAGAGTTAGAAAATGTTTATTGGTCACTAATTTTTATCCAGGAAGATTATATATATAAACAAAACTTACGTGAAAAAGGTGTATTCATAGAATTAGTTAATGAAGCAGAGGATATTATTGATTTATGGGAAAAGACATTCGCACAAAATATTAGTGAAGAATTAAAAGAAGAAATAAATTATGATCAGTTTAAATGGCATATTTTTAGTTATGAGAAGAAAGAATGCTTGAAAAAAGAGATTGCGAGAAAAGCATTTGATAATTTATCTAAAGAAGAATTTTATGTAATGTATCAAGGGTCACCAATAGTATTTCTTTATACAAATGCTAGTAAAGTAATATCCAGGGATTTTGATATGCAACAAGATATATATATATTTGATAAAAACTTTACTTGGACATATGTTCATACACATGAATCCATGTGTGGTCCATATTTTTATCAAATCAATTGTAATTAAGATCCACAGTGGGTTTATTCAACTAAAATCAGGGGGGTATTCTATTTTGTGGAATTGTCTCACATGTGCAAGAAATCGTATCTTCTAATAAAGTTAACTAGAAGTGGTTTATATAAAGTTTTTTGGTTATAGAGTTAAGAGTTCTTTTTAGAGGGTATTTAACAGGATTGGTTGAAACCCCGATACATGATGAATCGCAGAAGAACTTGATGAAATGGTAAAAGAGATTTTGAAAACATCTAAAAAATAATACGTGATGAAATACTTAGTTTATTTTATGATTATTTTTGTCACGTATAATAATTTTATATGGAATTTCCTCAATTGAAAGTTCTTCTCTTTTCAACTCTATTATCTTATCTACATACATAGTGATATGTTTTATTTTTTTATTCGATTTCCAAAACCCTTTAGGCTTTTCTAAGTCCGTTTTAATAATAATTTGTAAGGGGTCAGGGTGGAATGAATATGCAAATCCTCTATATTCTTTAAACTCCTTTTTTAATTCGTCTCTTATTGCACTAAATATAGGTTGCCATTCTTGGTCTTTAACTTTACTTTTGCTTTTTTCTTTTATGAAAACCTTTAAGTTCATATTTGTATTAGAATAAACTGAATTAGCGATAAGCTTTTCTGTTTCTTTCTTATTTATTAAGTCCTCTTTCGTAACCTCAATCATGATTCCCTTACTCGGATCAATGGATATTGAATAGTTAGCTTTATCATAACCATTCGTTTTTAATAAGTTTGAAGTTATTTTTAGTACTTCATTTAACGATTCATTTAGCTTAACATCTTCATTGCTTAATTCGTAACTATCCAATGTTACGTAGTCAACTTCGAAGTCTCTAAAACCCGTCTCGTTTGCAACATATAAGATAATATTTTCAATAATAATCTTTTTCTTTTCTATAAAATCCTTATCTTTAGCTTGAATAGTAAATACACTGTCATCATGGGAAAAACCAAATCCGATTTGATCGAATCCTTTTTTATTAAATTCCTGAGAAATTTTCATTAATATCTCGTTTATCTTCTCATTTTCCTTTTTAGTTTCTTCCATGCTTATAACTAAAGCATTTTCTAACTTTTCTTCAGAATTAGCAGACCTTGATTTATGATTTATCGCTACAACAATTGCAGTAATGATTATAGCTGTAAAAATAAAAATGAACTTTCTCAAATTAGTCACCTCCTAGATATTGTATGTACTTTAATACTCATTATGAACTTAATTGAAAACTTGCTGTCTTAAAAACACAAACCTCCTAGGAAGCTATCAAATATCAACATATATATTAATGAGTCGAAGACGATAGAATGAGCAACTACACCTTACAGACACTGGTTAGTAAAGAAGGGATTTGCCTTTAAAACTAGAATTTAAAGAATAACAAATAGGTTAGGAAGGAGAATATTATGATCTTAAAGGGCATTGGAGGAGTATTTTGGAGGACCAATAATTTAGAGGAAATTAAACAATGGTACAGTAAGGTTCTAAATTTGGAAATTGAAAATTGGAATGGTGCTATTATTTCACCACAGTCAGACAATCAAACGATCTTCTCTTTCTTTTCTGAAAGTGACAGCTATTTTCCAACAGAGCAACAAGTCATGTTGAATTTTCAAGTGGAAAATATAGAAGACAGTATTAAGCATTTAGAAAAAATGAAAATTCCTATTGTAATGGAAAAAATGACAAATGAATATGGAAAATTTATTTGGATTGAAGATCCAGAGGGAAGGAGAATAGAGCTTTGGGAGACTTAATTTAAAACTAACGATGTCACCACCTTTTACTTAGGTCAGGAGGTGACATTTTAGTATGTAAAAAAACTATTGTTCATTTTTTAAATGGTAGTCGCGGCTGTTCGTCTTGATAGCTAGAATAAGTCCAACCGCTATTCTCCATCTCTGAACATTGCTTATCTTTACAATAAAAAATATATGTCTGTTTATCTGTACAAACATTTACTTCAAAATAATAAGGGAATACGCCGCCTTTATTCTTATCGATACTTGTATCAATAGCGATAACTTTCTCTTGCGAAGCTATTTCTTTATATTTTTCACTTGCTACTGTTTTTTGAACCATTTCGCTTAATATAACACGTTCCTCAGCATTAGCTTCATACCATTGATCAAGCAAAAACCATTTTCCCAATATATATAAATTTGTGCTTAAGCTAATGATAAGAAAAATAATTATCATTTTCTTCCTCAATATTTTACATCCTCCTTCTTTAAATATTCTTGAATAATACCATATCACACATTAAGTGTAAAATTACACTTATACCTCATGAATTTTTATACAGTTGTTTAAAATGTTTAACATTGCTGCTTGAAGGGAATTTAAAATTAGTAGAATGTAACTTTCTATTTCAACATACACTTATATATAATTACTCTCAGAAAGGTCTAGAATAAATGCAAAGTATCGTGTTAATTTTAATCCTTCAACTAGTTTATGTACCTTTTTTAACATTACGTACAATATTTTTAGTAAAGAATATTACTTTCCTTGCTGCGATATTTGGTATGTTGGAGATGTTAGTGTATGTATTTGGCCTTTCGCTCGTTTTTAGTGGAAAACAAAGTATGTTAGCTATGGGCGTTTATGCGGTTGGATTTGGATTAGGAATATTTTTAGGGGCCAAAATTGAACGTAAGCTAGCAATAGGCTATGTCTATACGACCATCAATACTCAAAATAAGAATGAGGAGCTTGTGAGATTTCTTCGTAATGAAGGGTTTGCGGTTACGATTTATATTGGGGAAGGGCGAGATAGTAATCGCTATAAATATGAAATATTAACGAAGAGGAATCGTGAGGGTGAACTCTTTCAAATAGTAGAACAGTTTGAGCCTAATGCATTTATTATCTCGTACGAACCAAAGTCATTTAAAGGTGGGTTTTTGCTTGCTCGTATGAAGGCCAAGCACAAATAAATGTGAATAGAGGGACCTCTGCTAATAGCCGAGGTCCTTTTTAAAATTGAATTTTGTTTCAACAAAGCTTTTAAATATGTCAAAGTCTGTGTAGACCATTTCCTTGTAGCTCATGGCTTGTAAAATTGTCTGCTCAATAAATATAGTACGATCTTTACCTATAGCCTTTAAAATCTCTTCCTCGCTGTGATAGGTAAAAACATGAGAATAATCGATATCAGCGCGAGCATGTATTTTGGCAGCTATTTTTCCCATAAGTGATGTTGTTGTAAAATAATCCTCTAAATCCTTATAGTTTTTAGGCTTAATCTTCTTTTTATAAGGAGAGCGTTCTCGAATATAAAATTCTTGGTTATTCATCGTGATATAGGCTAAATGAGGGTCCTCTAAATGATGCATAGCTTTTTGTGTACCCACAACACGTGCTCCTTGGTGCTCATAATGATCCCAAAATTGCTCTTGATAGGGGAGGAAATAGGCAGGAATCGCTGTACGTACTTCTTTCATTTCTAGCACTAAATCATTTTCTTCAGATGTAATTTTTTTATCTTCCACTAAAATATAGTAACGTTTTAGACCGATAGAAGCTGTGCCAGAGCCATGCTTATAAGCAATATCCTTAATTTTATAAGTTGGAAGTGCGTTTGCTATGGCACTGTATTCCTCTGAAGAGACTGGTTGAATTTCATCATTCCATAAAAAAGCTCGTTGGCCATCTTCACTCTTATATGAAATATCCTCTAAAAAAAGAGAGTGTGGACGTTTTTCAAGCATTTTCAAAAGTTTTTTAGCAGGTCCTTTAGTATTATCCTTTGTAAACATCAGTGTTAGTGGATCATCTTTTTTGCGCTGAAACCGTTTTAGTTGATCGATATAGCTATTGAGAAAATATTGAATAGCCGTTTCTTGGGTTGCCTTATGTAAGCCTTGTTCTTCTAAACAGAGTGCAATACTGACGCTCATTCGAATAATATCGTATAAATAAGAGCCGACATAGCCCTCATCGAAATCATTGACATCAAAGACAATGGTGCCTGCTTCATTTTGAAAGGCCCCAAAGTTGTCCATATGCATATCACCTTGAATCCAAGTTGGCCTACTGTTAGGAGTATGGAAGATAGAGGTAGTCTTTGCCATATCAAAGTAAAATAGATAGGCACTTCCACGGAAAAAGCGGAATGGACTTTCTAGCATTTTGCGATATTTTTCTAGGCGCTGTGCCTCTGTTAATCTCATTCGCTGCACATCAAATTCCTCAAAGATTGTTTCTAATTGCCCTTTTCTTAAATGTATTCTAGTATGTTTAACCTGTTCTAATAAAGCATGCTCCATAAGGAACCCCCTTTTTTAAAAATCAAATTTTACTTGTATTTACGGGAAATAATAGAATAAGTTTCGAAGAAATTTAGCAAATATACTCGATAAAAATGATCATTCATCTAAGGTTATTTCATAACATGTTCGATTACCTATTTTCATACTATAAGACATGCGTAATTACGGAGGGGGGTTGTATGTATTTCTTTACAAAAAGTCTTGTCATTATAATAGGAAGTATTTCTTTGTCGTTAGGAATTAATTTATTTTTAACGCCTTATGAAATATTAGATGGAGGAGTAGTTGGATTAGCGCTAATTTTACATTATTTATATAAGCTAAAAATCGGTTTAATGATTATTGTCATTAGTATTCCCATTTTTATTATCGCTTGGTTTAAATATAGAGCCTATTTTTTCAATAGTATACATGGCTTAATAATGTCTTCCTTCATTATTGATTTATTAAAGCCTGTCCGTAATTTTGTTCAAATTGATGCGCTTTACAGTGCGATTCTTGGAGGCATTCTTGTAGGGTTTGGAATTGGTCTGATGTTGCGATTTCAGACAAGCACTGGAGGGACAGACTTAATCGCTCAATTTATCTGTGATAAAACAGGTATTAATGTGGGGATATTAATATTTTTTATCGATTCCATCGTTATTGTTATAGGTGGCTTCCTATTATCCACTTCAACCTTTCTATTATCCATTATTACCGTTTTAGTAGTAGGTATTACAACAAGCATCATTACTAGTCGAGCTTAAAAAAATAGTTCCAGTTTTAAACTGAAACTATTTTGGCGTTTGATTTTCTAGTGTTTTCATAAGCTTCTTTTTAGGATGTGCTGGTTTGACTTCGGCAATTAGTATAGCCAATAAAATGAGCACTGCGCCTACGACCATACGGCTTGTTAAAATTTCATGCAAGAAGATGACGGATAGTACCATACCGAAGAAAGATTCAGTCGATAGGATAATCGCAGCTTTAGTGGCCGTTGTGTATTGATTGGCCACATTTTGGAATAGATAAGCAATCGTCGTAGAAAAAATTCCTAGATAAATAAGAGAATAGATTGCTTCTTTTTCAAATGATGTTGGGATTTCGCCTTGGCTAATGACGACTAGAACACCTATAAGGGAGGCCGTGAGAAACTGAATAATAGTAAGAGCAATGGCATCTTCCTTTTGAACAAAAAGGTTTGTACAAAAAATATCAAATGCAAAAGCAACGGCACAAGCTAAAGAAAGTGCATCACCCACATTCATTGTCAATGAGCCCTGTAATGATAAAAAGCCAATTCCAACGATTGCCATTATCGAACCAATGATTTCATAGCCATCAATGCGGCGCTTATAAACCGCATAGGCAATTAAAGGAACAATAATAACATTTACGGCAGTTAAAAAGGCATTTTTAGAAGGTGTTGTATACTGAAGTCCGACTGTTTGAAGGGCGAATGCTATATATAGAATGGTCCCTAATAAAGCTCCTTTCCAAATAACCGATTTTGAAGCTTTTTTTAATCGAGAGCCAAATAGAACAGTTAATATAATCGAAGCTAATAAAAATCTACCAGCCATTACTTGATAAGCTGTTAAATATTCTAAGGCAATGGCTGTAATAACAAATCCACTGCCCCACACGATTGCAGTAATCAATAGCATGCCATCTGCTATGTAAGTTTTCATATGTTTCTTCCTCCTGACTTCAATAGAATAGCATAAGAGTGAAGAAAAGGTTTTGATTTTATTTCTAAATATTCAGGCGTTTTTTTGTACTTATTCCAAAGTAATTATTCGACAGTCAATTTACTATGTAATAAGTACAATTTAACGGCTGCAGCTAGGTGTTCATAAAAAACATAATCATTATCTTCTAGTGCTACTAATTGACGTATTTTAGCCATACGATAGCGAATTGTATTGGGGTGACAGAACTGTGCCACTGCGACTTCCTTAATATTTCCTTTCTTAATGATATAGGTTTTGGCAGTTTCCATTAAATCTGAATCAGCCTTATCATCAAGTAATGGGGCTAAAAAGGAATTTACGTAGTCCATTGCAAATGTTCGATCTTTACGATACAACTCAATTAATAAGCGTTCAGATGCGAGATTGTTATAATGACAGCTAGGTAGTCTATCAATTTCAGCTAAAATACTGGCAAAGAAAGCTTCGCGTAAGGCGCTGGGTAATCCTGTTTCGGTATCGTAGCTACTACTATAGCCAAAGGTGATTGTATCAGTTGGTATGGCGTATAGAGCTAACCATTCATCTAAAACTTTTTCAAATTGAAACTGCTGAGATGCATGTGTCATGATAATGAAAAGGCTTTGTTTATATGAACAAATTAGACCCGATTTTAATAATGGTTCTAATGAAAAAATAGATTGCATCGAGCTATGATGGAGTGGGTCACTTGTACGTAAATTTGCTGCAAATACATATTTTTCAAAGGGCTTATTAAGTTGCTGTAAAATGGATTTGATTTGCTCTTGCGTAACATCTTCTTCCATTAATCTTCGTAAAATAGTTTCTAAAAAGAATGAGTAATCCTGTGTCTTGGCATAGGCCATCGTTTCTAAAATAATTTTTTCAAAAAATTCATCTCCACCGAATCTAAGTATAGGGAAATTTTGCTCTTCAGCGTAAGTCAAAACTTCTTCAGGCAAGTCCTTGAAAATGACAGGCTTATAAGCTAAGGCACTCGCCCCTAGCTCAATCAAATTTTTGACAGCATTTAATAAATACTCTGGTTTTTGTTTTGCAAACAATAAACTACTTAAAACAACACTATGGGGCGTGAAAATCGTATCTCGAACATGGGGTATGTCCGGTGAAAATTCAAAGTCTAAAATTTCCACATTTTGAACAGCTTTATGCAAACCGTTGTGCCCAGCTACAACGGTGAAATCCTTAGTAATCGGTAATTGTAAAAAATTCTCTACATTCATGAGTACATCATTGCCTTTCCTATAGTAAGCTTCTAGCTTCTATTATAGAATTACTTGTTTATAAAAAACCATTAGTATTCACACTTGCTTGTATCCACCAAAAAAATCTGCTCATTCAGGGTATCCCGTGAAGTGAGCAGATTTTTTTCAAAACTATCTTTTAAATATTAATAAAAATATTCGGCTTTCTATTTCGTAATGGGTTAGTTTGTTCAACTGCATATCCTACATTTAATATACGTCCTTCTTTAAAGGCAGGCCCTATAATTTGTAAGCCAATTGGTAAGTTCCCTTTGAAGCCGCAAGGAACGGAAAGTGCAGGTAATCCTGTTAAGTTGCTAGGGCCAGTAAAGCGAATAATATTATCAATTAAATCCACTTTTTGACCATTCAACTCTGCGAAATCATCGCCAATCGTACTTGCCACAACTGGTAGGGTAGGGGTAATGAGTACATCTACCTCATTAAAAATTTCAGTAAACTCTTGCTTAATTTGACGTCGTACCTGTTGAGCTTGTAGGTAATCAACTGCAGAAGGTAATTCACCAAGCTCAAATAGTAGACGTATATCATCCCCAAAATCTTGTGGTCGCTTTTGTAAATCTGAATGGTGTATAGCTGCTGCCTCTGAAAGGGACGTAACAAGCTCCGCCCATTCTGCATATTGTAAAGAAGGAATTCGGACCACTTCTACTTTTGCACCTTGATCCACTAAGCTTTGAATGCTTGCTCGTACAGCTTTTTCCACTTCAGCATCCACATTTTTAAAGAAGTATTCTTCATTAATTCCAATCACTAAATCCTTAATATCTCCAGATAATTGCTGCACATAGTCGTCCGTTGGGACATCAATGCAAGTAGGGTCTCGATGGTCAAAGCCAGCAATGACTTCAAGCAAGCCTGCTGCATCCTTTACGGTCTTTGTCATTGGACCAATATGATCTAAGCTCCATGCTAAAGGATAACAGCCATATTTACTTACACGACCGTGTGTAGGTTTTAACCCAACTATGCCACAAGCAGAAGAAGGAATTCGAATGGAGCCTGCTGTATCCGTCCCTAGTGAAGCTACGCTTGCCCCAGCCGCAACAGCTGCTCCAGAGCCTCCGCTTGAACCACCAGGAATTTTATCTAAATCCCATGGGTTGCGAACAGGTCCGTAATGAGGGTTGTTATTGGTAATGCCCCATGCGTATTCATGCATGCTTAATTTTCCGGTGAATATAACGCCAGCGTCTCGAAGCTTTTCAACAACTGTTGCATCATAATGAGAAACGAAGTCCTTATGAATTTTTGAGGACATCGTTGTTATTTTATCTTTAAAATACAAGTTATCCTTTAAGGCCATAGGAATTCCATGATACATACCTTTATAGTGGCCTTGGAGAATCTCCTGTTCAATTTCTTTTGCCTTTGCTAATGCTTCTTCCCGATAAAATGCCATATAGGAATTAATTTTCGGCTGACTTTCCTCAGCAAAGTCTAAAATAGCTTTTGTTAATTCCACGGGGGAGAGCGTCTTCGATGCAAGTAAAGGTGCCAGCTCTTCAACGGATTTTAAATGTAAATCAGTTGTCAATATGATCACCTCCAGGAATATTACGTACAGCGATATCTGCATCATCAATCGCAATACCTTCTAAATTGCTACGAAGTGACTGCATACCTTCCCAGCGTGTTTTTAATAGTTCAAGGTGTTCAGATTTCGGTGTAATTCCTTTGTTCTCCAATAATTGTTGAATAGACAAGCTCATTAACAGGATCCTCCCTTGAATAATTTTTTATCTAAATAGGTTTCCCTATAAAGATCGATCAGGTAAAAGCACAAAAAAATATAATAGGTAATATAAACCTATTATTACAATCATACACTAATAATGGTTTATATCAATAAATCATTTGTAATATATTGAATATTATGAAAAATGTATTATGAGAAAATATCTCAAAGTATAGTACGGGGGCTTACACTTTTTACATACCATTCACAGTCTGTTTACAATAAAAGGGTACAATGAACCATAATAACCAATTGAAGAGGTGCAAGAATGGAGTCTACAATGGGACAAAGTATAAAAACAAGGAGTATATTTTCCTTTTTAAAATATTTATATGGGCAACATCAAAGAAATTCATTATATATGAAACGTTTAAAAGCGTTGAAACATATTATTCAGCATAATGATTTACATACATATTTCCAACCTATTGTAGATTTACAGTCAAAGCAAACGATGGGATTTGAAGCATTAAATCGCCCAGTTCCATCAGTATTATTTAATAGTGTGGATCAGTTCTATGAGTTTGTTGGGCAAACAGATTGTGTTTTTTTATTTGAGTGTTTTTGTAGGAATCTTTCCTTACAGCGTTTCAAGGAGCGTATGCATAAAGATGTGAAGGATACGAACTTCTTAGTATTTCTTAATATACATCCGAATGTGTTAGTAGATAAAAAATATCACAGTGGAGAAACGCTACAATTACTTAAGGAGCTGGGCATTAAACCTCAGCAGGTAGTATTTGAATTAACAGAGCGCAGTGCTGTAATAGATTTTGAGGAATTCGAACGGGTGTTGTCACATTATCGATCACAAGGTTATCGCATTGCAGTAGACGATGTAGGCTCAGGTTATAATAGCTTGAAAACTCTTATTTATTTAAAGCCAGAATTTATTAAACTTGATCGTTCGTTAATTCAATTTATCGATCAAAATAGCGAGCAGCAACAGCTCGTTACCTTATTGATGAAATATGCTGAACAGGTGAAAACAAAAATTATCGCTGAGGGGATTGAACGACAAGAAGAGCTTGATTATCTGCATCGTATAGGCATTCATTATGCACAAGGTTATGCGATAGGAAAGCCATCAAAGGAAATACATTTGGGAAAAATAAGGGTGGGTGACCATGAAGATAGGGGAAGTCATTGAAAAGGTTCCGTGTATTGATGAATTTGTGAAAAATAACGAAGTAGATGTACTTTTTATGAGTAATCCTTCATTGCGAAGCATTGTAGTAGTTCGTGATGAAAAACCAATTGGACATATTACACGTACACATTTCTATCAAAAAATTGGTACTCGCTATGGCTATCATTTATTTATGGGACGCCAAAATCAACTTATCATGAAAGAAAACCCTTTAATTGTAGATCGTAATACACCAATTACTGAAGTGAGTACACTAGCTATGTCTAGACCTCCTGAAGATTTATATGATGATGTCGTTGTCACAAAAAATAACTTATATGATGGTTTAGTTAGTATTCGAGAGTTACTATTAAAGCTTGTTGATACACAAGTAGCCATTGCAAGCTTCTTAAATCCTTTAAGTAGCCTTCCCGGGAATAAATTAATTGATGAAAAGCTAGAGGAAGCATTACAGCTATCACAATATAGCTTAATCTATTTTGATTTAGATCATTTTAAATCCTATAATGACACATATGGTTTTAATAAAGGTGATAAAATTTTAATGTATTTAACAGATATACTAAAAAGACATATCTGTGGGATGGAAGATTTTTTAGGGCATATCGGTGGCGACGATTTTGTTGCCATTCTACCTCATTATGAAGTAGAAAAGATTTGTCAAAAGATTATAGATGACTTTGATGCCAATATTGTAAGTTTTTATGAGCTTGAGGATTTAGTATGTGTTCAAGTGGCCAATAGAGCAGGTGAACTAGAACCTTTAACATGTACGACCTTATCTATCGCCGTTATTACAAACGAATATCAGTATTTTAATTCCGTTGAACAATTGTCGAATGCGGTCACACATATCAAAAAGCAGTGTAAAAAAATCGCAGGAAGCTGTTACCTCATTAATAAACAACAAACCTACTTCGTCCATTAACTTAGTGCATTTCGCTAGGTTTATTGCTGGAGCTTTACTATGAATTTTTAAAAGATTATATGTAAAATATATGAATTTTTGAATAAAGTTTCTATATAAAAGTGGGGTTTTTAGATGGACTTAAGAAGACTGCATATTTGGCAGCCTATTACTTGCTTGGAGAGGGCTCAAGTCGTTAATGCTACATTAAATTATACAGATTTAGGGTTATCCTTAACATTAATAGTTCGAAACAATACGGAAGTTGATATTATTTATGATAAGATTTCCCCAATACAAGATTACGTTTGGTCATTCCGCTACACTGGAGAAATCTCTCGATCTAATTTAGTGCCCTTAGTCGATGAAGCATTGCAACAAGAAAATGCTATAAATTTTTCAGCAGAATGGTTTTATAAAATGAGCCATTCAGATTATATAGCATGGTTTGACCAACTTCCCTGGATTGGGAGCAAAGAAATTCCTCACGTTGAACATCATATTTATTGTTTTAATGATGGTGTTTTTGACATAATTAGCGACTATGAACCGAGATTTGTCATTAGAAATGAAGCGATATAAGGAAACCTATAATGCTGCCTCTAGACTGTTAGTTTTTATAACAATCTAGGGGCAGTTTATCATTTGTCACCAAATGTAGTACCAGTGACTAAACTATCTATACAATCGCCTGCACATATGCTGATGATCTTGGTTTGTTAAATGTCTTTTATAATAAAGCGTCAGGGGCAAAAGGGTGATTGTGATTCATTTTTTGAGGGTATAATCATAGGCAAAGAACCATTTCCTTTAGGAATTTATTAATCTTAATAAAACATACTTGAATTATAGGGATTATGGGTATATAATTCGATTACATTAATAATAAAACATCTTAGGAGGCATTCCATTGTCGAATTTACAAATCATTCTTAACGTAGCAGTGTTGCTTGTGTTCGTTGGAATTTTATTTATTATGAATAAAAAACACGTCAAATTTTCAAATCGTGTTTTTGCAGGCTTAGGTTTAGGGATTGTACTTGGCCTTGGACTTCATTTTATCTATGGTATAGATTCTGAAGTACTAGCCAAAACAACTTCTTGGTACAATATTATAGGTACTGGGTATGTTAAACTGCTACAAATGGTTGCAATGCCTTTAGTATTCATCTCCATTTTAATTGCCTTTACAAAAATGAAAATTGGCAAAAACTTTGGGAAAATGGCAGCTCTTATTTTAGCCATTTTAATTGGTACAACAGCCGTTTCGGCAGCAGTAGGTATTCTTTCTGCAACGGTATTTGATTTAGATGCAACACATATTTTACAAGGTGAAGCAGAAACAGCTCGAGGACAATATCTTGAGGAAAAAACAACTGGCTTAGCAGCACCGGATTTACCAACTCAAATTGTTGAGCTATTCCCAGCAAATCCCTTCCTTGATTTAACTGGAGCTCGTTCAACTTCAACAATTGCTGTAGTAATTTTCTCAGCATTCCTTGGTTTTGCTTACTTACGTGTGGCACGTAAAGATGAAGGGACAGCAGCTACAATTAAAAAAGGCTTAGATGCTATTTATGCACTAGTAATGGGTGTTGTAACAATCATTTTACGTTTAACACCATATGGAATTTTAGCTATTATGGCTCGTACGGTTGCAACATCAGATTTCGGTGCCATTTATAATTTAGGTAAGTTTGTGATTGCTTCTTATGCGGCGCTAATAATTGTTTTCTTAGTACATTTATTAATCCTAACATTAAGTGGATTAAACCCAGTTACGTACGTGAAAAAATCAGCGGAAACATTGTTATTTGCCTTTACATCACGTTCAAGTGCTGGTACTTTACCAATGAACATTAAAACGCAAACAGGCCGTCTTGGGGTATCTGAAGGTATCGCAAACTTCTCAGGTTCATTTGGTTTATCAATCGGCCAAAATGGCTGTGCTGGAGTATACCCTGCTATGTTAGCGATTATGATCGCACCTACAGTAGGTATTAATCCTCTTGATCCTGTGTTCATTATTACAGTTATCGCAGTAGTAGCCGTTAGCTCCTTTGGTGTAGCAGGTGTTGGTGGTGGTGCAACATTTGCAGCGATCCTTGTACTTTCAGCTCTTGACTTACCAGTTGCACTTGCAGGTGTATTAATCTCTGTTGAGCCTTTAATCGATATGGGGCGTACAGCTTTAAATGTAAGTGGTTCAATGACTGCTGGTGTTACAACAGCACGTATTACAAAAGAGCTTGATACAGAAATGTATAATAATAAAGAATTAGGTGCGCAAGTAGCAGACCTATAACATAAAAAAAGCCCCTTTAAAAGAAAAATTTTAAAGGGGCTTATGTTTTATATTATTTTTACATAAAAATCTTTACCATTAATTATCTCAGCTATCTCAATATTATAATGTTGTTTATAGTATTCATAAATATTGTAGGCTAAACCGGAGTGTCCATTTAAATAGGTTCCCTTTTTAATCTCTTTACGCGGATTATGGAAATCGAAATATAAGCGTGAATCATTGCTCATCGTATTCAAAATAGCTGAAAATTCCTGTTCCTCAATATGAATTCCACGTGTATACCGACATTCTCTACGATACGTATCGTGAGTGACATTAACAGGAGAAGCTTCAAGAACCATTTCAATATGTTTATTCAAATGATACAGCTCCCTTCAATTTATTGGTAGCCTTCATGAAAATAGTAGGCTACAAAAAGGAATAACTAATTATAGTATATGATTGTCAGAAAATTATAGCAATATTTTTCTACCAGTCTTGCTGTTGTATTTCTTCAGCTATCACCTGTAAATCATAGGCGTTTATTGTTAAAAGAGAATAGTCATGAGATTCCATATATTTTTCTGCAAGACGTTTAATGTACTTTGGAGAACCTTCATTTTCTTCATCGTAAATTAATAAAAGACCGTCAGTATTTTGAATAATAAATTTATCCTTCTCAATAAATTGCCAAGGTGCTTCGTACGGTTTTTTGGTCACGCTTGTAACAAAATCGGCTTGGGCAATTAATGCTTGATACTTTTCCTTTTTAGGGTCTTGCCAATTCTTCTCCTGCTCTAAAAAGGGCGTTATAACGGCATATTTTAAATTTGTATATTCCTTTTTTAGCATTAAAACAACTTCAGCACTCCAAGATTCGACGCCCTGCTGTCCACTAATAATAACCCATTCCAGTCCTTCATCCAGTAGTGTACGTAGACGAGCTTCTAGTGCCTTTTTTATAATGACAATGCCAGGGTGTTTATCATTAAAAATACCAAGTTCATGTGGCTTATAGCCAGTAATCATCATACGCTGTAACAACAAAATGCCCCCTAAGCTGTATAGTTGTAGTACTTACTAGTATACAGTAGGGGGCAAATGAAAATGAAATCTAATGTGTAATTTATTTGAATGCAAATAGTGTTAAAATTACTGCTACAGTCGCACAAATACCCAAAAACCACCATGAGTCTGTAAAGTCTTCTTTAGAGTCACTATTCATAAAAATAATTCCTTTCTATTTTAGTCTTGTTTTACCTGCCCAGACCAAGACCAATTTGTCCATATCCGTAAAATTGTTTCAAATGGACCACGTTTAAATTTCTTTAAATAGGCTAGGCTGAAAACACATTGCAAGCTATACACAACGATTCCAAATAGGATACCGCCAAAAACGCCTAGTTTGCCGTATAATCCAAGGCCATAGCCATAAAAAACAGTTGTACAAATAATGGTTTGTAGTAAATAATTGGTTAATGACAGTTTGCCTACGCTCTCGAATGCAGGAGCAAGCAGTTGAACAGGGCGTGTTTTATAAATCAATGCTGCAAGGCAGACATAGCCAATCGCTAATAATTGCGAGCCACCCATTAATAAAATGGAAGAAAAAGCATTTTCTATAAAACTAACACTTTTACATACAAGTCCAATAGGAACGAGGAGAGCACCTAGTTTATACCATTTCATTTCCTTATCCATCTCCACAAAGGCTTGCTTCTTAGCAAGTGCCATGCCGAAAAGGAATAGTGGTGCGTAGAACATTGGTGCAAAAATTAATAAAATAAAGATGAACGCCGGATCTTCCATTCCTGGTGGTTCTACATTTGCACGGAAATCAAAAATCTCTAAATAGTTTCCATTAGCGTAGATAGCATCTGCTTGTTCAATGTAAGTATCTAGCTCCTTTTGTTCCTTTTTAGATACTTCCATAGAGCCGTATGTTAACGCTGTTGTTAGTACAAAAAGGATACCAGCCCATATTAATAGAGTTTTTGGCTTACGATTAATAAAAGGAATCAAGAATAAAGTCATACAGCCATAAGAAAACAGAATATCGCCTTCCCATAAGAAGATGGAATGAAGTAAGCCAAGAGAAATTAAGCCTGTTGCACGGCGTAAAATAGACCAGCGGCTTTTATTCTTTTTTCTGCGGATGGATTCAATTAATTTAATAAGCGAGAAGCCAAATAAAATGGTGAAAATGGGCATAAACGAGCCTTCAATTACAATTTTCACAAAATATAAAGCTCCGTTATCTAAGGTAGAAAGATTTTTTAATTCATCTTTGCCATACATCCCAAACTGGAAAAACAGCAAATTTGCCATTAAGATGCCAAATAAACTAAATCCACGCATTGTATCAATGAAGGTAACACGATTAGTTGTCATTGCGTTTTATCTCCTTAATTGGTTATCTTATACATATAATAGTTGAGGAAGCTTATGGTGAAATAATGACTACCTTAAAGTAATCTTAAAAGTAGGTGGAAAAATGCAGGAAGCATCAATTTTAGTGTTAGAGGACGAACGTGCAATTGCCGAAATGATTGAAATCATTTTAAGAAAAGAGGGAATTGCCAATATAACATTATGCAACACGATAGAAGAGGCAAAAAACGAGATTAATACTAAACCATTTGATTTCTATCTATTAGATATCATGCTACCAGATGGTAGTGGGTTGGATATCGCGCATATCATTCGAGAGAAAAGTGATGCCCCTATTTTTTATTTAACAGCAAAAAGCAGTGACGCCGATAAGCTCCGAGGTTTTATGAATGGTGCAGATGATTATATTACAAAACCATTTAACCCATTAGAACTTGTGGCAAGAGTGAAGGTACAGCTAGTACGTTATATGAAGAAAAAGAATGTTCAAGAAAATCACATTTTTACTTGTAGCCGTTTTACATTCGATATTGACGCAGCAGAGATTCAGGTAGATGGCGTAAAGGAAATGATTAGTGGCCGCTTATTTCATTTATTAAAATATTTATGTGATAATGCAGGGCAAGTGTTATCAAAGGAACAAATATACGAGAGTGTGTGGGGAGATTGCTTGTTTGATGATAATACAGTAATGGTACATATACGCAAACTACGTGAAAAAATCGAAAAAAATCCTGGAAAGCCAACATGCATTATAACGGTCCGAGGCATTGGTTATAAACTTGTTGGGGATGTTTCTTCATGAAGCCTGCTGGAAAATTAACACTCCGTTTTGTTTCATATTTCATCATATTTTATCTCTTAATTATTTCAGGCTTTATTATGAGCTTGGTATTTTTCGCCATCTTTATTAATGATCGTGTTGGTGACAATATTCATGTTATGAGCTCCTTTGAAATTGAAGATGATGCTGTTGTTGAAAAAGGACAAACGGTTAAAATAGCGGATTACTTAGTGAAGCGAGCAGAGGAAAACGTAGGACAGCTATACTTATTTGATCAATCCATGACCATTGTTGATTACACAGGAGATAGTTGTGAATTATGTGGAAAGTCCGATAGCGAAATATTAGCATTGAAACAACCGGGTATGCATACATGGGAACTCCCGAATTACTACTTATTATTTATTCCGACTTCGCCTGTTCAACCTTTGTTTGAAGAGGCCTTCGAAAATTGGGTTTCAACAGGGGACATTTCTGCCGTAACCTTGCAACGTTTAAAAGAAAATAAGGCGAGTGTTGAAATCTATGACGAACAATGGAATCGGACGGATGTCATAGGAAAGCGTTATGATAAGCTGAAGAAGCCGCAATTACTCGAGGAAAAATATGATATTTTCGAGCATGAGGAGCTTACACAAAGCGTAGCCCTAGCTGATGATGCCACTTTTGTTGTGCGAATGCCTAACCCATCCTATAAGCCATTTGAAGAGCCCTTTAATAAGGCGATGGTATTGTTTGTTTCTATATTCTTCGGTGGGCATATTATTTTGATACTCGGCGTGATCTTTTTATCCATTAGTATTTCACGGCAATTTGTGCGACCACTCGTTTATGTTATTTCGCGTATTGAGCGACTGACTCAATTTGATTACAGAGAAATAAGTGATAAAAAAATTCATCATAACAAAACGGGGAAGCTCAAGCGGAAATTTAAACTGTTCCAGCCTGTAGAGGAATCACTCAATCATTTATCTGAACGACTTAATTCAAATGAAAGACAGATCAAGCACGCAGAGCAATTACGTGAAGAGTGGATAACGGGCTTATCACATGATTTAAAGACGCCGTTAAGTTCAATTTATGGCTATTCCACAATGCTGGCATCGGAAGATTATGAGTGGACCAAGGATGAGATGCGTATTTTTGCACAAACGATGCAAGAAAAGGCGACCTATATGGATGCGCTCATTCAAGATTTAACCTATACGTATCAATTAAAAAATAAGGCCATACAGCTGGATGAAGTATTACTGCCGTTAGCAGCATGGTTACCACAGTTTGCAGATGAGCAGGTAAGTGTGAAAGTTTATGGGGATGTATTGCTGCAAGCAGATGAGCTTTTACTCAAGCGAATTATGGATAATTTAATTACCAATGCGAAAAAGTATACGCCCGAAGGCACAAAAGTAATTGTAGAGGCACAACATACTGGTAAAGAAGTGATGCTAACCATTGCTGATCGAGGTCCTGGCATTCCTCAGGAGGAGCTTGATAATTTATTCGAGCGTTATTATCGTGGTACTAATACGACTGACGATATAACGGGAACAGGACTAGGACTAGCCATTACAAAACAGCTCATTGATTTGCATAATGGCACCATTAGTGTTCGTTCTGGCCAAGGTGGAACTATTTTCGTTCTGAAATTTCAATGCCACGAAGGCTGATTTTCATGCAATCCAAAGACATAAAAACCATGAAGTTGAATCTTAGAGTATATTTCATCATAGTAAAGAGGTATCAAGAATTTTTGATACCTCTTTTTGTATTTATTTATTTTTCGTACAGCGCTCAGCTGGTTGTTCAATTTTTACATAGCGCCACAAGTTATTGGCGATGTCGCGGGCTTCTGCGATATGCTCTGTGCCGACAAAAGCCTTACGGAAAGGTGTAAGAAGTGATTCAATAATAAAAAGTTTTGGCTTTTCGCTCTGTAGTTCCTCTAATAAGAATTGAGCATATTCTAAACCTTCCATTGTTTCGTTTTTCGATAATCCCTTCGTAAACCCCCGTAATTGTTCAATAACCATTTCCTTTGTAACCGTTTTATAGTTCACCACATTTTGAATGGTATTGATCATTTCAACACTTACGATGATTTCTTTCGATTCAAGCATAGTGGGTATAATTACGCTTATATTGCGCAATGCTACACGTACAATGGCTTCTCGATTGATATATTTATAATCGGCAATAAAGACGGCACGCAGTGTAAGGTTAATCATTCCAAGTGTTTGTACAGCACACTCATAGCTAATAGGGCTAATCTCTTCGCCAAAGACTTGTACTAGCCGATTGGCAAGCCATTCCAATTCTTGTAAATGGTAGTTGATAATGATTTTTTTTAGTTCTTTATCTCTTGATTGGAAAATGGATTCAAAAATTTGTATTAAATTATGTTCCCGATTGACATACATGAGTACAGCAACTTGCTGTGTCAATACTTCTAAATCTGTTGGATCCTTACCATAAATAAGTTCATGGCGGCGATTACTTGCTTCCTCTCGTCCTTCGTCTAAAATGGCGATTAAGCATTCGTTCTTTGAAGTAAAGTGATTATAAAATGTACCTTTCGAAATCTTGGCCGCATTGATGATGTCGTTAATCGATGTATCTAGAAAACCTTTTTCAATAAAAAGTTCACGGGCTGCTGTAATAATCTGTCTTTTTCTTTTGTTCATGACCTCACCTTTTTTATAGTATTATACTCTTATTCTACACTTAAAAAGCCCGTATATCAACGTTTGTAAAAAATATAAACTTATTTGTTGAAAAAAGTAGACTACGAGTATAAAATAAGTTTTATCGTAAAACACAAGAAAGAATTGAGGGATATAAATGAATAGTGAGCAAACAATGAAGAAGCCCCCTTATGGCATGATAGCTATTCTATTTGTGGGTGCTTTTGTTGCTTTTCTAAACAACACATTGCTGAATGTGGCATTACCAACAATCATGAAAGATTTTGGAATAACATATTCAAAGGTACAATGGCTAGCAACAGGTTATATGCTAGTAAGCGGTATTTTAGTTCCTGCTTCAGCATTTTTTGTGACACGCTTTAAAAATAGACATCTATTTATAGTAGCGATGTCCGTCTTTACAATAGGTACAATTATGGCAGGCTTCGCACCAAACTTTGGTGTGCTTCTAGCAGGTCGTATGGTGCAGGCAGCCGGTGCATCAAGTATGTCACCACTTTTAATGAACGTTATGTTAACAAGCTTCCCGAAAGAAAAACGTGGGGCTGCGATGGGTATATTTGGTCTAGTTATGATTATGGCGCCAGCAATCGGTCCTACATTATCAGGGTACATTGTTGAGCATCATGATTGGCGTATGCTTTTCCAAATGATTATTCCTTTTGCTTTAATTAGTTTATTATTTGGTGTTTGGAAATTAAGAAACGTGATGGAGACACGTGAAGTTCACTTAGATTTCCTTTCAGTACTTTTATCAACAGTTGCCTTCGGTGGTATTTTATACGGCTTTAGTACAGCAGGGGATAAAGGCTGGTCAAGTCCATGGGTATATGGCACAATTACAGTTGGTTTCATCGCATTAATTATTTTCGTTGTTAAACAGCTGAAAATGGATGAACCATTGTTAGAATTACGTATTTATAAATATCCAATGTTTGCATTAGGGTCTGTCATCTCCGTCATTGTCTCTATGGCGATGTTCTCAGGGATGATTTTAACACCAGCTTATGTGCAATCTATTCGTGGTATTGAACCATTTGAAGCAGGCTTGATGATGCTTCCAGGGGCACTTGTAATGGGGATTATGTCACCAATCACAGGTAAGCTTTTCGATAAATTTGGTCCACGAGTGCTGGCTATTACTGGTTTAGTCATTACGACGATTGCAACATTTGGTTTAACAAAATTAGAAATTGATTCAAGTTACACATATATCGTATCGATGTATACAATTCGTATGTTCGGTATGTCAATGGTTATGATGCCAATTATGACAAACGGGTTAAATCAACTACCACAAATTATGAATCCTCATGGTACAGCTATTAACAATACATTACAGCAAGTATCAGGAGCAATCGGTAGTGCGATCCTAGTTACATTTATGAATAATCGTACAAAAGTAAAAGCTGAAGAATTAGTTGCAGAAGCAAAAGCTAATGCTGCACAATCAGGTGCGGCACCAACACCAGAGCAAATGCAACAAATGCAAGATCAAATTATGCAAAATGCGCTATTAGATGGAATCACGCACTCCTTCTTAATTGCAGCAGGCATAACAGTAATTGCGGTAATTCTTGCGTTCTTCTTAAAGCGTGTAAAAGTTGAAAGCGTAGCATCTTCAATGGATTTAAAAAAATCAACTAAATAATTCATAGAATTCCCATTAAGTAATCATTTACTTGGTGGGGATTTTTTATTGCTCAATTTTAAAAAAAAATTTTAGGATTTTTGTTATTTTTCATCATTTAATTTTATATGATGATAATAAAATTTACTGAAAATTTAGATATTTACACAATGAGGTGTTTGCTTGATAGATGCATATATCAATGAATTAGTGCAAGAAAAGAAAATTCCAAGTGCCGTATTAATCGTTCAAAAGAAGCAAAGAAGGATGTTAACAAGCAGTTATGGAGCTTATACAGGTGAAGATGATAGAGAGCTAGCCATTGAAATCGATACGTTGTTTGATTTGGCTTCCCTAACAAAGATTGTTGCAACTTTACCAGCAATATTATTGTTGATGAGCCGAAATCAATTAATGTTAAATAGGCCAATTCAATTTTTCCTACCAGAGTTTAAATTCTCTACTATTACAATCCAACACTTGCTACAGCATTGCTCCGGTCTGCCGGCAGACTTAACCCCGGTAGTGGAAAGACATCATAAGCGCGACATCATGAAGGAGATATTTGCAAGTGAAGTTGTATGTCAGCCAAATGAACAAGTGTTATACAGCGATTTAGGAATGATTTTATTAGGAAAGGTAATTGAAAAAGTAACTGGAAAGTCTCTAAAAGGTTTTGTAGAGCAAGAAATTTTTATGCCATGGGGCATGCATCGAACTTGTTTTCAACTACCGAAGCATAATAGAGGACTTGCAGCAGCAACAGAAAGAGTATCCGGTAAATTTGTACAGGGGATTGTACACGATGAAAAAGCGCTGTTACTAGATGGAATTGCTGGTAGTGCAGGTTTATTTTCTTGTGCAGAGGATTTAGCAAAGTATGCGGAAATTTGGGTAGGAACCAGGCAACAAAATGTAATACCGTATCAATGGCTCAAGCTGGCCTATACAGAAGTGTTTAGAAATAGAGGATTAGGATTTGAAGTATGGATGGGGGAAGATTCAACATTTTGTTTTGGCAGGAGGTGGAGCAAGGGCTCATTTGGTCATACAGGATTTACAGGCACAAGTATTTGGATGGACCCTGTTCACCAGGGATTTGCTATTTTTCTAACGAATGCGGTGCATTATGGGAGGAAAACAAGCATGAGAAGCATTCGGGAGAGGCTTCATACGATGATTTATGAAAAATTACTGATATGAAGGGTGGAACGGACATGAGACAAAAGAGTAAATGGTTATTACCGTTTCTTTTATTATTCGTTGTAGCTTTAGTAGGCTGTAACTCTGATGAGGAATCAACGAGCTCCACAACACCTAACAAGGAGGAGGAACCGAAAACAGAAGAAGTTTCGCTAACTATAGGGAGTTGGCGGACAGAGGATGTTGCTAAATATGAAAAAGTCATTGCTTTATTTAATGAACAACATCCTGATATACACATTTCATTTAACCCAACTAAAAATACAGAATATAACACAGTCCTCAATACAGCTTTACAGGCTGGTGAAGGGCCGGATATTTTTCACTTACGGCCATATGCAGCTGGATTAAAGCTTGCTGAAGCAGGTTATGTTGAGAAAATTAATGATTTAAATGGATTAAGTGCATTCCCTGAAGAAGCATTAATGGCTTCTCGTGATGAACAAGGGAATCAATATGGTGTACCGATTAATTTAAGCTCAACTCAATTTTTCTATAATAAAAAGATCTTTGAAGATAACAATCTTGTAGTTCCATCTACATGGGAAGAATTCATAGCATTAAATGATCAATTATTAGAAAAGGGTATTACACCAATAGCAATGGGTACAAAGGAAGGTTGGTTATTGTCGTTGCTACACGGTATTATAGGTCCAGCAATTTATGAAGGAAATGACTTCTATCAAGCTGTACTTGCGGGAGAAAAAGATTTTACGGATGCGAAATTTATCGAATCGCTTCAAGTAATGAATGACTTGAAAAAGTATTTCCCAGCCAATTCTGAAGGATTAGGAATGGATGATATTCGGACATTGTTTGCTTTAGAAGATGCAGCAATGTTTCCGCTAGGTAGTTGGGAAATTCCTGTTGTGTTAGAAATGAATCCAGATTTAGAGTTAGGCTATTTCCCAATTCCTTCAAAAGAGGGCAATAAAACAGTAACAACTTGGGTAGACGGCTCATTTGCAATTAATGCAAATTCAAAAAATAAAGAAGCAGCGAAGCTATTCCTAGAGTTTTTAACAACGAAGGAATTTGGTGAGTTATTTGTGAAGGAATTTTCTATGATTAGTGCTATTCCGGGCATTACCTCTGATGATGCATTACTAAATGACATTAGTAATTCGACTACAAATGAAGCAACACCATATATGTGGGTAACTAATTTCACGGGTGGGGACCCAACAACGAAGAGCTTACTGGAAAGTGAGCTTCAAGGTATGTATTTAGGCCAAGTAACGCCAGAAGAGGTAGCTACAAAGGTGCAGGAAAACGCTAAAACTTGGTTTGCACCATTTCAAAAATAATTCAACCATGAAGCAAGACCCTGAAGCGCCAACTAAGGAGTGTAGGGGTCTTCTTGGCACAATATTATTAAAAGGGGCGGCTGTTCATTATGAGAGAATCTACAGCTTCACCGTTAAGAAAAAGGAAATCTTGGGCGAGATGGACTATCCATCTATTCCCTATTCCTGCGTTAATACTGTATGGAATGTTTGTACTTTATCCGATTTTAGCAGCATTATCCTATAGTTTTTTTGAGTGGAAAGGGATGGCTCGCGGAAATTTTATCGGATTCAAAAATTTTGTGACGCTTTTTACGACAGAACCATATGGCTCCTTGTTTTGGAACGCCTTCAAACATAATGTCCTATATTTTATCCTGCAAATGATTGTCATGAATGGATTAGCATTTTTTCTTGCGTTTATTATTTATCAAAAAATTAAGGGAGCTGAGTTTTTTAAGGCAGCTTTCTTTTTACCCAGATTATTATCGGTTATTGTAGTAGGTTTCCTATGGAAGCTCATTCTGAATCCTAATTTCGGTACGTTAAATGTGATTTTAGAGAAACTCGGTTTGGAAACCCTACAAAAAGCATGGCTTGGTGATCCTAAAACAGCTTTAATTGCCATTATTTTAGTTAATTGTTGGTTTGGATTAGGTTTTGGCGTTTTAATTTTTCTTGCAGGTTTTCAGGGGATACCAAGTGAGTTAGTTGAAGCAGCAAAGTTAGACGGCGCCAAAGGATTTACCTTATTACGCACCATTTATTTACCTTTAATGGTGCCATCGATTATGATCATGGGCATTTTAACATTTATTCAATCCTTTGAGGCATTTGAACTTGTTTATGCAATGCAAGGCTCCATGGGAGAGCCGTATTACTCAACAGATACATTAGCTGTATTTTTCTATCGCTTGGCATTTGGTAGCTCTACAGCTTCTGGGGCGACAGCTATAGGTCTAGGGTCCGCTTTAGCGACCGTATTATTCCTCTTTATATTAATTTGTACCACACTATTTTTACGTTTTGCTAATAAAAAGGATGTTCAAATGTAGGGGGGGAGTATATGAAGCAAAGTGCCATTTGGGTTCGACCGCTTTACTACCTTGTTGTATTTACGGTGGCGACCATCAGTTTATACCCTATTTTGTTAATGATTTTGTCTTCCTTTAAGAAAAGTGTGGACATTTACAAAGATCCATTGGGCTTACCGACTAGCTTTAGCTTAGATACTTACCGCACATTATTATCTAAAATTCCATTTACTACGTATTTTATGAATAGTATGTTTGTGAGCATTTTATCCGTTGTATTAATTGTTGTTGTTTGTTCATTGGCTTCTTTCTATATTGCTCGCTTTAAATTTTCTTGGAATCATGCATTATTCTTTATTTTCTTATTAGGTATGATGATTCCTATTAAGTTAGGGATTGTGCCGCTCTTCATTTTAATGCGTGATTTAGGACTGATTAACTCTTTATGGTCCTTAGTTTTAATGAATACAGCGACAGGAATTCCATTATCAATGCTAATATTAACAGGATTTTTTAAAACGATGCCATATGAACTTGAGGAGGCTGCTCGTATTGATGGAGCAGGGAATTTAAAAATCCTTTGGCATGTCGTATTACCGTTAATGAGACCAGCACTTGGTACAGTCGTTATTATAAACTTTATCGCCGCATGGAATGATTTTTTCTTCCCACTTATTTTTATTACGGAGAAGATGAAACGAACTATACCAGTAGGCATGATGTCGCTCTTTGGAGAGCATTCAGCAGATTGGGGCTCGCTCTTTGCAGGTCTAACATTAGCATCGTTACCTATGATTCTACTATTCTTTATTGCTTCAAAGCAATTTATGGAGGGGTTGACGGCTGGTGCCATTAAATAGGCCATACATTATTGGGGTAGATGGTGGTGGTACGGGAACTCGGGCAGTGATCGGTACACAAAAAGGAGAAGTGCTAGCCATTGTTGAAGGAGCAGGAACAAATATGAAGTCAAAGCCACCAGATGAGGTAAGGCAACAGATTGTGCAGCTACTAGAGCAGCTATTACAAAAAGTTAGTGCCACAAAGAATGATATTTCTACAGTCTTTCTATGTGTGGCGGGAGGGGATCGACAAGTAGATAAAGATCGATGGGAACGATGGCTGGGCTTTTTATTCCCTGCTAGCACCTGTCAGATAACGATTACCAATGATGCAGTAGCTGCGCTTACTAGTGGCACTTTTACAAAGCAAGGGGTTGTTGTAATAGCAGGAACGGGTTCCATCGTATATGCTATCGCAAAAAAACTTCAAGTTAGTCGTGTCGGAGGATGGGGTTACCTATTAGGTGATGAAGGCAGTGGCTACTATATTGGGCAAGAGGCATTGCGTGCTATTGCACAACATTATGATGTTTTTGGTATGAATGGTGATGTGTTTACAGCGACTATTTTAAATCAGCTATCATTAACCAATCCTGCTGACATCATTACGCAAGTTTATGAGGATCCACAGCCTCGTGTACTTATAGCCTCCCTAGCTCGGACGGTGTTAGGTTTAGCTGAGCAACAGAATGCTAAGGCGGAGAATATCATCAAACAGGCAGTTCACCATCTAGTTCAATTCATCCAAACGATGTTAATAAAAGAACCACAGGTAAAAAACCTGCCCATTGTCCTATGCGGAGGCTTATTTGAAAATCTTTACTTTGTTCAGTGTTTTCAAATGAAGCTGAAACAAGCTTCAATCCATAATCGATTAATTCAACCTGAAGTACCACCTGTTATAGGGGCATTTATTAATGGGCTTTTCAATGAGGGAATTCAAATGACAGAGGCTTTACAACGAACGATAAAGAAAACTTGGATGAGCATTCACGAAAATAGTATGGGGGGATTTGATCATAATGGAACGAATGACAAAACTGACGACTGAAGGCTATCATCCAGATACGGCAAATTTAGATTTAATGAGCACTGCTGAAATTGTAAAGCTGATGAATGAAGAGGATAAAAAAATACCGCAAGCAATAGCTAAGGTCTTGCCTGCAATTGAACAAGCTATAATAGCCGTTGTTCAGGCACTTAAGAACGGTGGGAGATTATTTTATGTAGGTGCAGGGACAAGTGGACGTATTGGGTTGCTTGATGCGGTGGAATGTCCACCTACATTTAGTACGTCCCCGAAGCTTGTGCAGGCTATATTGGCTGGAGGATCAGAGGCGGTAATGATAGCTATAGAAGGCGCCGAAGATGATCTATCTTTAGGAGAAGCAGAACTAAAGAAACAGCAGCTAACAAACCGCGATGTAGTGATCGGTATTGCGGCAAGTGGTCGAACTCCTTTTGTGAAGGGGGCATTAATTTATGCTCAGCAACAAGGGGCTAAAACAATTAGTTTAGTTAGTAATGCTCATGCGGTTATTAGTCAGTACGCTGATATTAAAATTGAGGTGATTACGGGACCGGAAATTTTAACAGGTTCTACAAGATTGAAGGCTGCAACCGCTCATAAACAAATATTGAATATGATTACAACGGCTTCGATGATTAAACTCGGAAAAGTTTATAAAAATTTAATGGTGGATGTCCATGCTAGTAACTTTAAATTACGAGAGCGTGCCAAACATATTGTCTGTGAAGTGACGGGTGTTACTTATAGTCAGGCTGAAAGAGTTCTGGAGCAAACCAATTTCCACGTAAAGCTCGCGATTGTGATGCTCTTGACGAATACAACTATTGAAGAAGCAACAGAATTACTCGCTCAATCCGAAGGGCACGTGCGTAGAGCGGTGGCGCTAAAGAAGTATTGATGAAGAAGGTGCATGGATAACCTCCTTTTATCTAGAGATGGGGCTGGAAAAATGGAAAAAATAAATGCTGGTTTAATTATGCTTGCTGAAATGCACGAAAAGCTTCCCCCCTCCGAAAAGAAGGTGGCAAGCTATATATTAGCACATCCAACACAGGCAATAAAAATGACTGCGGTTGAACTAGGAGAAGCTAGTCAAACAAGTAGTGCGGCTGTTATTCGGCTGTGTAAATCTCTAAATATTAGCGGTGTTCAAGAGCTGAAATTACGTATTGCTGGTGATTTACAACATACGATAACTGTAGATCGAGATATTGAGGCAAATGAAGCATTACCATCGATTGTAGAAAAGGTAACGATACAAAGTAGTGAAATTTTAACACAAACAGCTAATTTAATAGATATAGCTGAATTAGAACGTGCGGTATCTGCTTTATCGCAAGCACGCAAAATTATTTTTTTTGGTGTAGGTGCTTCAGGTATAACAGCAAAGGATGCAGATCAAAAGTTTTTAAGAATTAATAAAAATAGTAGGGCATTTATGGATTTACACTTAGGAGCTACTGCGGTTGTTAATGCGCAGAAGGGGGATGTAATAGTAGGGATTTCCTTTTCTGGGGAAACACATGAAGTGGCAAAAATCCTGGAGATAGCTAGTGAAACACCTGCAACTACAATTAGTTTAACACGCTATGGAAGTTCATTAGTTTCTAGTTTAGCGGATATTTCTTTATATGTATCTCCAAATGTTGAAGCAACCTTTAGAAGCGGTGCTACCTCATCACGTCTTGCCCAGTTGCTTGTCATTGATATTTTATTCATGGGGGTAGTGACAAGTGCCTATGAACAAACAATAGACTATTTAGACGAAACACGTACCATCATTCAAGGATTGCAAAAAAAAGTGGCTAAACGAAAAAATAGAATAAAATAAAACGAAGACGATCAAGATTCATAGCATCGTCTTCGTTTTTTATAGTTTTGTTTATATCCGTTCTTCTGTTTCGGGGTCGAAGAAATGAATCTTTTCTTCTTTCATAACGAGCGTTACGACCTCAGTTGGTTGAAAATTACTATCAGCTTGAACACGCGCAATAAATGGCTGAGTTACTAAAGAAGAATATAAGAAGGTTTCTGCACCGAGCAATTCAGCAACATCAACAGTTGCTTTGAAAGCATAAGGGGAAATGATATCAGTGATTTGTAAATCCTCTGGTCGTATTCCCATAACAATTTCTTTCCCTAAATAATTTTTTCTCTGTAATAATGGCAAGTACTTGGGAGGGATAGGGAAGCTTTGACCATCTAAAAGAATCTCCGTTTCTGTAAGTCGACAATGGAATAGGTTCATAGATGGTGAACCGATAAAGCCTGCCACAAACATGTTATGTGGTGTATTATATACTTCTTTTGGTGTCCCAATTTGTTGAATAAGCCCATCTTTCATCACCACGAGACGTGTAGCCATTGTCATAGCCTCGGTTTGATCATGAGTAACATAGATCGTTGTTGTTTGAATTCGTTGATGGAGCTTTTGAATTTCCGCACGCATTTGCACACGTAATTTAGCATCCAAATTAGAAAGAGGTTCATCCATTAAAAATACCTTCGCTTCTCTAACAATAGCACGGCCAAGAGCCACACGTTGACGTTGTCCACCTGATAAAGCTTTTGGCTTTCTTTTTAAATAATCCTCTAATCCTAAGATTTTAGCAGCCTCTTTGACACGGCGATCAATCTCTTTTTTATCGACCTTCCGGAGCTTTAAGCTAAACGCCATATTATCATAGACGGTCATATGCGGATATAAAGCATAGCTTTGGAATACCATTGCGATACTTCTATCTTTCGATTCCACATCATTCATTAAGACATCATCAATAAAAAGTTCCCCTTTGGATATATCCTCTAAACCAGCAATCATACGTAATGTTGTAGTCTTTCCACAGCCCGATGGACCTACAAACACAATGAATTCTTTATCATGAATATGCAAATTAAAATCAGTTACAGCCTGGACATTTTTATCGTATATTTTATAGATGTGCTCTAGCCGTAGTTCCGCCATACACGCTACACCCCTTTGCAAGTCATACTATCATTGTAAATGACTTCTTAATTGAACGATAGGGCAATGGTGCACAGTGGTGGGGGTATAAATTGTGCAGTTGACCTTAACGTGACTCCAAGAAAATAATGGCGAGATAAACCTCTAGTCGATGAGAAAATTGCCTAATGTCCTTTTGTGTTAGTTGCTGGAATTTTTCTAAGCGATTTTGTAGTGTATTACGGTGCATATACAACTTTTTTGAGGCTAATGTGATATTACCTTCGTATTCTATTAATTGTTTTATTGTATGAAGTAAATCAGGCTGAGAGGTAGCATTTTTTAAGATAGAGGAGATAAAAATATCTTTCGCTTGAGGCTCTGTATGCTGAGCTACGTATGGCACTAAAAGCTCTTGCTGTGTGAGCACATGCTTATTTGTGTAAGTCCAAATCGATTGTTGTAGCTGGACATACCAGTTAAATCGCTCCTTTGTCGTGCTAATGTCTTGTATTACATCAGAAACGAAGATTTTAAAATGAACCTCAATGTTCTCTATTAAAGGGTCGAGATAATGAGCAAGGTTTAATATTTCATTGCCCTCGATACATTCTATAATGGTGAATAATTGGGGATGAAGTGATATCAATAGAATATCCTTTCCCAATAAAGCTTCGAAGACTTTTCGTAGTAAAGATGGTGCTGTAAATGCTTTGTCAAAGTGGAGAAATATTAAACGGTGCATAGGAAGGACTGTAGGAGCAACATCCGACTTATCTGTTAGATATTCTAACCAGACAAGGTCATAGTCATTTGGCAAAGCAATAGGGCCTGAGAAAATTTGCAATAGCTCTAATTCACTTTGTGTTATCGTGTGTTTTGGAATTTCATAGAGCTGATTATTAAAATTAAATACATAGTTTTCATCCGTTTTATTGGAAAAGGGGCTTAATGAAGGGAAGCGTTGCTGTAATTTTTGATAGTCCATACATACAACTCCTTTTAAATTGAAAGAAAAATAGGTCGAATTCGTATAGTTATATATATGAAGAAATATTTATAGTAATCATACAAAAACACGAATATTAGCTAGTATGATAGTTTACATACCTAATGCTAATATCCGTGTTATCCTTTAAGCGTCTTTTTTAAATAACTTACCTGGCCAGAATGCATATTTACCAAGTACTGTTGTGATTGCTGGAACTAGCAATGGTCTTACAATGAATGTATCGAGAAGCACACCAATCGCTGTTACAACACCAAATTGTACAAGTACCTGAATCGGTAATGTGGCAAGAACAGCAAATGTACCTGCTAAAATGAGGCCAGCAGATGTAATAACACTTCCCGTCCGAACTACACCTTCTTCTACAGCTGTTAAATGATTGACTGTTTTACGTTTTTTCCAAATTTCCGAAATCATAAAGATATTATAATCTTCTCCGAGTGCGACTAAGAACACGAAGGAATACAGTGGGATAGCTCCAGAAATGGCCTCTGCCCCCATGATGTGGTGTAAGATTAACCATCCAGCGCCTAATGCACCGAAGTAAGAAATAATAACGGTTGCTAATAAATAAATAGTAGCTGTAATGGAACGCAAATAGACAAACAATAGTAATGCGATTAATGCAATCATCGTTGGCATGATCACCGTTTCATCACGCTTAGTTATTTGTTTTGTATCATATTGGCTAGCAGTTTCTCCACCAATCCATACATGCTTCTCCGCATTAGTAAGTCCTTGATCCTCCAAAATTTTAATAACCTTAGTTTTAAGATCAGGAATACGGGCTAATGATTCCTTTGCGTATGGGTTGGCATTTAAAGTGAGTTCGTATAATTGAATGTCATTATTTTTTTCGCCTGTTCGTACATCTTCAACTCCATCAATATAGGAGATTGCTGTAAGTTGCTGCTGTAAATTAACATTAGCCCCTTCAGTATCAATAACTAATTGCACAGGTGCTAATTCTCCAGGCGAAAAATTTTCTTCTATTAATGTAAAACCTTCTCGAGACGGCATATCTTTCGGGAAGGATGACAGTAAATCAAAGGTATATTGAATACGTGGAACAAATGCTGCTAATCCTCCCAGTAATATTACCGTTATGGTGATAACAATCCATGGCTTATGCGTAACAAAATGTCCGATTTTATGGCTAACCTTATGGGAAGGCTTATGTTGTTTCTTACCTTTTTTAGTGGCCATTTGCTCTGTACGGGGGATGAATGGAAAGAAAGCGACGCGCCCTATTAGTACAAGAATAGCCGGTAGGACAACAAGAGCAGCAATTCCCATCACCAGCACGCCAAAGCTAAATGGGACAGCAAAACGCTGAAATGCACCATAATGAGCAAGACTGAGTGTAGCTAGACCAATAACAACTGTTAAGGCACTCATTAAAATAGCACCGCCTGATTCTTTGACAGCCAGCTTCATAGCGGCAGTCTTATCCTCCACATCAAAGAGAATTTCTCTATATTTAGATATTAAAAATAAACAATAGTCAGTCCCCGCACCAAAAAGTAAAACAGTCATAATAGAAACTGCTTGTGAATCCTTATCAATCCATCCATGGTCAGCAAAGAAACCTAAGGTCGGACTGATAACACCATAGGCAAGCCCAACAACAAGTAAAGGAATAATAGCTAGCAATGGTGAACGGTAAATAATAATAAGTAATACTAAAACAAGTAATACTGTTGCTATTAATAGTTTTACATCTGCTTGAGAAAATAAACTAACAGCATCTGTAGCAATCCCAACTGGTCCAGAATAACGCACATGAAGTCCATCACTGGAAAGTTCTTTATCTTGTTGGACTTGGTAGCGCTCCATAATCTTTGTTAGATTATCCAAACTATCCTGTAGCAAATCTGTCGCGACTCCTTTTTCAAAAAACACAGGTGTTACTATTGTGGTGCCATTTTCGGAAGTAGAAGCCATTAAAGCTTGAGTTGGCATTTGGTCAAATGGTGGGACAAGAGTTTGATGAGCTAATGGCTTTGCCGAAAGCTCGCTGTAAACACGCTGGATTGCTGAAAAATCATCGGATGTTAGACCACTGTCACGATGCCATACTAGCAATAAGGGTGTTCCAGCATCATTAGGAAATTGCTCTGCAATAATCGCTGCCGCTTGTTCAGACATTTCAGTGTCAGGTAAATTTTTGCCCGACTCGCTTTCTATGCTATTGATTTGTGGCCAAGCAAATGACAGCACAACTACTAATAACACCCAAAAAGCTAGTGCTACTAATCGCCCCTTTTTACTTGCAACCATTGAGCCCCATTGCTCAAGTGGATGTTTTTTCATCAAAAGACCTCCATTTCATGTAAGTGACTTAATTATATATACTAGAAGGTTAATTAATCAATCAAGAAATATTAATATGTTATAATATGTGTTAAAACAATGCTTTATTTAAGGAGGCGAACTTGATGAAACAATCACCGCGTGTTCTCGGGAGACCTCGCCATGATGAAAATGCGAAACCAACAAAAGATATTGTTCTTGAAACGGCCACAAGGCTTTTTATTAAAGAGGGCTACAAAAATGTGTCGATGGATGATGTAGCAAAAGCTTGTAACGTAACAAAGGCGACTATCTATTACTACTACCCAACTAAAGGCGAGTTATATACATCTGCATTAATCGCAATGATGGATCGTATCAAGCTATCTATCCTACAAATTTTAGAGCAGTCGAAACCATTTAAAGAACGGCTTGAACAGCTTGTTGAGATTCATTTATCAGCAACAATCGATATTGATATGAAAAATTTTATGAAAGAGGCGGCCATTAATTTATCAGAAGACCAGTTAAGTCAAGTTCATGCTTCTGAAAACAGAATGTACCAAACGATTGAGCGAGCCATGGAAATGGAAATGGATAAGGGTACTATTAGAAAAGGAAATTCAACATTTTTTGCCCATACCTTCATGGCACTGATGTCTGTAGGATATTTTAAAGATGGGGATGGAAATAGATTATTTCAAACAGAGGCAATTGCTGCAAAAGAAATAGTGGAATTTTTCTGGCTTTCTGTCCAAGTTTAAGACTAAATTTTAGGTGAAAACAAATGGAATCTTCGTAGAAATAGCTTGCGCAAAATTCCTAATAGTATTTTTTTACATCTAGGACAAAATACAAACGTAAATACAATAAATAGTTGACGAAATCAATGAATTTTGAAAAGATTGTCGAAATTGTGATTTAGCTCATTGAAATAATGTACAAACAGCCTTATAATGAAGGTTGTAATGTCACCAAGACAAGATAAGGATGGTATTATGATGCGCTTTTTGCGGTTTAAAGTAAACATTGTAATAACAAGTCATACGAAACGCTATCCAGCCCTTGTGACTGGTGAATGTGTAAGATATACGCTGTAACGACTGTTAAGTTTTACCTTAATGGTCTTTTTTACATGTAGGCAATAAAAAATAGTACTAGTGATGGCAAAGGAGAGTTCAAAATGTCAGAAACGAATAACCAAACACAGGCTGAGCAAGTAACTGTGAGCAAAGAACAATTAGATGTGCTAGATCAATTATTAAAGCCTGAAGTTCAAGAATCTCTTACAACTTTAGTTGAGCAATTACCAAAGTTAACTGAAATGATGACATTATTAACGAAATCATACGAGTTTGCTCAAGCTGTTGCAACAGACGAAGTGCTTAAAAATGATACTGTTGGAGCAGTAACAGAAATCGCTGGACCTGTAGTGGGCTCTGCGAAAAACCTTGCAGCAACTGCAATTGAAGCTAAAGACCGTGCAGCTGAAAGCCATGAAGTAATTGGTTTATTCGGTCTTGTGAAAATGTTAAAAGACCCTCAAGTTCAAAATGTTTTCCGTTTTGTTAATGCTTTCTTACAAGTAAATGCAGAGCGTAAAGCTAAATAAGACTCAAGGTAAATTCAATTCGTAAGGACGGAGGATTAATTAATCATGTCAAAAGAAATCGTCATCTTAGGTGCAGGTTATGCTGGCGTTTTAACTGCATTAACAGCACGTAAGTATCTATCAGCTGATGAAGCTAAAATTACTGTAGTAAACCAATTTCCAACACACCAAATCATCACTGAGCTTCACCGTTTAGCTGGTGGTACAATTGCAGAAGGTGCTGTTGCTCTACCACTTAAAAAAATCTTTAAAGGTTTAGATATCGATCTACACATTGCGAAAGTAACAAAATTCAATGTAGATACTAAAAAAGTTGATTTAGATAATGGCTATACATTAACTTACGATACACTTGTTGTATCTTTAGGAAGCCAAACTGGATTCTTCGGTATCCCAGGATTAGAAGAAAACTCAATGGTACTTAAATCAGTAAATGATGCCAACAAAATTAACAAGCATATTGAAGACCGCATTAAAGCATATGCTCAGTCTAAAGATGAAGCAGACGCAACAATCGTTATCGGTGGTGGCGGTTTAACAGGTGTTGAGCTTGTTGGTGAAATCGTGGACAACTTCCCGAAAATCGCTGCAAAACACGGTGTTAATTTTGCTGATCTTAAAATTAAGCTTGTTGAAGCTGGTCCAAAAATCTTACCAGTACTTCCAGATACACTTATCCAACGCGCTACTGAAAGCTTAACAAAACGTGGCGTAGAATTTATTACTGGTACGCCTGTAACTGGTGTGGATGGTAATGTTATTTCTCTTAAAGATCGTGAACCAATTGTTGCCAATACACTTGTTTGGACAGGTGGAGTTGCTCCACTTCCAATCGTAGGCGAATCAGGTCTAGCAGCTGATCGTGGTAAAGCAACAATCAACGAATTCTTACAATCTACATCTCATGAAGACGTATTTGTTATTGGTGACGCGTCTGTTGCATTACCAGCAGATGGTGGTCGTCCGCTTTACGCTCCAACTGCACAAGTTGCTTGGCAAATGGGTGAATGCGCTGGTTACAATGTATTTGCACAATATAAAAACCAAGAAATGAAACCATTCTCAGCAGTTAACTCTGGTACACTTGCAAGCTTAGGTCGTAAAGATGCTGTTGCTACAATCGGAGCTAGCAACACAGAGCTTAAAGGTCTTCCTGCAACATTAATGAAAGAAGCTTCTAACATTCGTTATTTAACACATATTAAAGCTTTATTCGGTTTAGCATATTAAAATAGTGAATTCCCTTAAATGCAATTTTGCGTTTAAGGGGATTTTTTTGTGTAAAAACCTGGGATATTATTGATTAATCGTAAGGTAATGGATAAAATTAATTGAATAGGAAAAATTTACTTGGGGTGATAGGACGATGTTCACGATATTTCGATCAAAAGAAGAGGATGTTGAGCAATTTAAAAAGAAAATTGATGAGCTAAATGCGACATTAGATAAAAAAGACCATGAATTTCAATTATTTTTAAATCTGTTACATAAGGAAATCATTGAAACTATTGAACAACATAACAAGGTAAATAATCAGCATGCAATTTTAGGAGAAATGGTTGCTGATATTGTGGGAGAGTTTAATAAAGTAGAGGCAAGCACAATTCAATCTAAGGAGATTTCTGAAAACGCACTAGATAAAGGCAATGTATTAATTTCTTCATCCGATCAAATGATGACATTATCAGTAGAAAGCAAGCAAGCTGTCCATGAAGTTGAACAGCTTATTGATGCATTAGGAGAGCAATCTCAGAAAACCTCTTTAAGCATGAGCCATTTAAGTGAACGATCCAAGCAAATTGCAGAAATAGTAAATGTTATTGGGGAAATTTCAAATCAAACAAATTTACTAGCTTTGAATGCATCAATTGAAGCAGCAAGAGCAGGGGAGCATGGTAAAGGCTTTTCAGTTGTTGCTGAGGAAGTTCGGAAATTAGCTGAAAACACGAAAACTAGCACAGAGGATATTGCAAATTTAACAAAGAAAATTGAGGAACAAATTGCACTTGCTTACGAAGATAATAAAAATAATATGCAGCTAGTAACGGAAGGTATTGATAAAAGTGCTAAAACCTCAGTGAAAATTGATCAATTACTACAAATTATGACCAATGTTCAAAGAGGAATTAATGAGCTATTAGATTCCATTAAAGATCAAAAACTATCAAACGAAGATGTGATGCATAAATTTAAAACGACAACAGCCTTATTCGATGAAACTAATCATGTCCTAACAAGCCATATTGATGAATCCGAAATTGTGACGAAAAAACTTTTAGCAGCAGTAGAGCAAGTAAAATATTTCCCAACTGAATAAATAAATAGGTTACACTATTGAAACCATTCTAAAATTTTTAAGGTTTAATAAAGAAAACCCTGTATAGACCTCCTAAAGTGTCTATTACAGGGTTCATTTGTTTATTTAAAATCGCCAACTTTTTCTTTTAAAGCGGCTAATTGATCTGGATAGTTCTTTTCAGTAATGTCATTCCATAATTCTGCATCTTTTATACCGCATCTCTCTGGAATAAATACTGGATCAAGCCCCATTTTCTTTTGCTCCTCATAATCTCTCAACGTAGCAATACCTGGCTTTGTTAATAGGATAATAGCTATTAGGTTTAACCAAGCAAGGGTTCCTACACCAATATCCGCAAGATTCCAAGCCGTCGAGGATGAACGTATAGTACCGAAAAAGATGGAGATAACCAATAGTACCTTTACAACAACTGAAATAGTCCCAAAGTTTTTACTGTTTTTAAATAAGTAAGCAACATTACTCTCTGTATATACTCCAAAAGCAAGCATTGTAGTAATGGCAAAGAAGAATACAGCGATTGCTACAAACGGGCTTCCTAAGCCAGGAATAAATGAGTTAATAGCCTCTTGAGCGAAAGCTGTACCCGCTTCAACTCCAGGAAGATTCTCGACTATAAATCCACCGTTAGGATGGGCGATATTGTAACTACCTGTAGAGATAATCATAATGGCTGTAGCTGTACAAACAAGTAATGTATCTACATAGACAGAGAATGCTTGTACAAGCCCTTGTTTGGCAGGGTGAGATACTTCTGCGGTACCAGCTGCTTGTGCTCCTGTACCTTGACCTGCTTCATTTGAATAAGCACCTCTTTTTACTCCCCACATAATGGCATTCCCAAAAACAGCTCCGAATGCAGCATTTAAATTAAAGGCAGAGCTAAAAATTAATGCAAATATAGCAGGCACTTCTTTTATATTGATAAATAAGATAACGAACGCAAGAAGTATGTAAGCTGTTGCCATAAACGGTACAGCATACTCAGCAACTTTACCAACCCTTTTGATTCCGCCGAAAATAGCAAATCCAAATATTGCCGAAACAATGATACCTGTGATTATTGGTGAAATCCCGAATGCACTTTTTGTAGAATCTGCAATGTTAAAGGCTTGGACACCAGAGCCAGTGAAACCAGTTGCTAAAATAGTAGCAATGGCAAACAGTATAGCAAATGGCTTATTTTTCAGCCCTTTTTCGATGTAGTAGGCTGGTCCTCCACGATACTCGCCTGCAATTTCTTGTTTCCAAACTTGTGCTAGAGCGGACTCAATATAGGCAGCACCAGCACCTAAAAAGGCGATGACCCACATCCAAAATATAGCTCCTGGTCCTCCGAAATAAATTGCTGTCGCTACACCGGCGATATTACCAATACCAACACGGCCACCTAATGCCATAGCAAAACTTTGAAAAGATGAAACACCATTTGCTGATTTTTTCCTATTAAACAATTGTTTAATCATATCTTTGAAAAGACGTAGCTGTGGAAACTTCATGAGAAGTGAAAAATAAATTCCTGCTCCTAAACAAAGATAAACTAAAGCATTACTCCAAATAATCCCTGCTATTTTCCCTGTTAAAGCGGCAAAATCCATATAACAACCTCATTTCTATATTCATCCTAGATACATTGGTGACAATTCAAATTAGAGATAGTGAAAACCATTTTGAATGAAGTTTTTCTTACAATAAGCTTTTAATTAACGTATCAATCATCATAGGCATTTCTTTAAAAGCACTATCTACATGTAATCGTTCTGTTTTTTGGTGTGCATCTTTGCCAAATGGACCGACATTTAAGACAGGGCCTTGGAGGGCTGTCATTTCTTTAAATGGAATGCTATACGTTTCGCCCCAGACAGGTGTATTTCGTTCAAAGGCTAGCCACTCATTGGATGCATCTGAATAGTTTACATAGCTTAAATCACAAATCCCGTTAAAATAATGAATTTGTTCTACTTCAACACCAAATGTTTGGGCTGTCTTTTTCATCAATTCAATCGACTGTTTTACTAGTGGATGATTGGATGAATTAATGGCAGGGTAGTATGGTGGTGCATATAACAGAACCGTCGCTGGTGCTAATTCCTGACAGCGAATCATGAGCTGGTCTACGATGCGAATGGATTTTTCACGATCATCCCATTCACTATGCTGTAGAACTTGCTGTTTAATTGCTTGTACTTCTTCAGCACCTAATTTTTCGATGGCATGTTCCAATAGAGCTTCGTAACGTAAAACCTTTACCTTGCCTACGCCCTGTACATTTTCTCGTGTACAAATTTGCTCATAGTGGTCATTACAAGCAGCCATAGCTTCTAGTGCAACCTGTTCAAAAATAGCCATCACTTCTGCAGCTGTACGTTTTAGCAAAAAGACATTGTAAAGGGCTGCCGCACGGTAGGGCGTTTGTGTAGAATATTCCATTTTTAAATCTTTTAATTGTAACGAGACGGGTAGTGGTGTACTTTCACCTAAATCACTTTCACGGAAAAGTGGATTCCACTCCATATGCTGTGTCATATAGGAAGCAATAAAGTTAGCAGTCATGCCTTTTAATGGCTCACCAACATGGGTTTCCTTCCCATAAAACAGGGCAGCGGGCATGATCTTACCTATGGTCCCTGAATAAATATATTCATTCGTATCAGATGGTCCTTGTGAGAAGGACGGTTCACTATTTAAAAATAATTTATACGTTAAACCATGTTGTTCTCGTAGTCTTACAAGCTCTACTACCGCTGCTCGCATACCTGCAGAGTTCACTTCCTCATCCGGCACAGCTGTCAATAATAGATTGATCGGCCATTGCTCAAAGCTAGCTTTTTCAATCAACTGCATATGTAACGCCAGACCCATTTTCATATCCATTGTGCCGCGGCCAAATAAATAATTACCAGACTCCAAATCAATTCGAGCTGCCTCTGGCAAATCTTTTTTATATTTCGGTTCCATTAACTTTTTAGTTAATTCCTCTGGATAAAAAGCTAATGGCTCTAGCTCTCCATATTCCTCCGTATGCACAGTATCAAAGTGGCTAATTAACACGACTGTTTCCGTTGCCGCTGGATGCTTATATAAGGCTGTTACAGCATTTCTTCCTAAACCGGCATCATGTAATTCAATATACTCAGGATGATTTTTATAATATGGAAGCGTTAACAATTTATCTTTTAATTTATAGGCAAATTCATTTTCGCCCTTTGTTAGTGTTCGACTTTCCCAGCTAACAATTTCACAAAGTAGGGCACGTAGTTTTTCAGGTGTATTCCACATAAAAGTATTCATAAAATTTCTCCTTTTATAGTAAATTGTAATTTTTTGAAAATTATATAAATCATAAAGTGTGTTATTTGGATTACCTTTAATTTATAAATTCCACTATACGAAATTTAATCTGCATAATGGAATATAAATTATCGTAAAGGGAAAATATAAAATTGTCAATTTTAATTTTTAAGAATACTTGTAATTTTCCGTACTAATAGTGATTTCCTCTAGACATATTTCATCTAGCATCTATTTAAATATTTAAAAATTAGTTAAAATAAAATGAAACTACATTCAAAAGCAGGGGCTACATGTTAAATTTAAAAAGCACATGAAAGATTTGATAATTTGCATGAATTGTAATTTCTAAATTATTCCCCTAACAGCTATTTTAGATCTGTAAAGCTTTAGAGTAGAGGTCATATAGGATAATGGAAGGGAGAAATGGAATGATACAATCAATAGAAAGAGCAATGGTAGTTATAAATATGCTAGCAAGACATCCAAAACGGTTTTTTTCTGTGCAGGAAATTTTTAATGAAACAGACCTACCAACTAGCACAATTTACAGAATATTGTATACATTAGAAAACTTTGATTTAGTAGAGAGAAATGATAATAAAAAGGAATTTCGACTGGGCTATACATGGTTGCAACTTGGTATGAAAATGTATCATGAAACAGATATCAGGGAAAAAGCGCATCCTCTCTTAGAAAACCTTGCCTATAATGTTCGTGAAACGATCTACTTAAGTATTGCAAAACAGTTTGCATCCATTATTATTGATCGAATTGATAGTCCTAAAAATGTACGTATTATTGATATGATTGGTGAGAAAATCCCGTATCCTATCGGAGCTCCTAATAAAGTGTTGCTTGCATTTTCTAGAAGTGAGCTACAGCAGCAATTTTTAAAACAACTTGAAGAGCAAGAGAAAGAAGAATTGATTGAGAAGCTCAATGGTGTGAGAGAAAAAGGATTTGCCATAAGCTTTGGGGAAAAAACAAAGGGAACAGTATCAATAGCAGCACCTATTTTTGATTCAAATAAACAACCAATTGCAGCAATCAGCGCTGAATGCTTTGAATATGATACAGATGCTGAAAAATTGGAGAGTATAACAAAAGAAGTAATTAAAACAGCACAGCAGCTTTCATTTGAATTAGGATATATCTAAAACATTCTCCATTTTAATAACCATCTAATGTCAATGTATAGTAGACGTTAGATGGTTAAATTTTTTTAAAACACAAATGCTTCAGTTTTAGAAAGAATGGTTATTTCCTGCTACTCTCAATGCCTTGGTAATAGCGTCTTTTCGAAGGTCGTGTAGTTAACAGTAGTAGAATAATAGCGGTTAACAACATGAAAAAGGAAGCACTAAAGACAACTGCACGGATTGTCATCCATTCAGCAACTAACCCAAATACAGCGGTGAATATAATGATAAAAAGAGCTTCAAAGAATCCGTAAATACTTCCAATTCGCCCCATGCTCTTAGTGGGAATGTTATTTTGATAAAATGTATAAAACCCTGTATTCGCAAAAGCAGTTGCAAATGACAATAGAAAGCATCCTAAAGCAGCAATAAGAAAAGTAAAGGATGAAGTAAAAACCAAATAACCTACTGCTGTTAAAAGAGAACCCATACCGATGAGCCATGCTGTAGGAATTTTTTCGACAAATGCTGAATTGGTTATAGAGCCAATTAACACACCTGCTCCTGCGAGACTGACTAAAATTCCATATTGTCCTTCTGACAATGCAAGAACTTGTGTTGCAAAAGCTGCCTCTAAAGAATCGGTTGCTGTCATCAAAACGACGGTAGTACTAAACAACAAATAGATCATCATGACGTAGCGATTTTTTAAGCTAAAACGTATGACCATTTGCCAATCATATAGTAAGACTCGGTAAAGCGATGCTTTTTCTGTTACATTATCAAATTTTTCATTAGCTTCAACATTAGGCATCTTAAAGGTTATACAGGCTGATAGACATAAAGCAATTGCATTTAAGTATATGGCCATATTGGGTGTTCCAAGTGTAAATAGTAAACCAGCAATAGCAGGACCAGTTAAAAATGCCCCAGAATCGAGAAGGCTACGCAGGGAATTAAAACGTTTCCGTTGTGCATTAGGGATCAATTTAGTGATATAAGTCATAGATGTTGGATGATACATAGTGCTAGCTACTGTAATGATAAAGACTAAGATATAAATTGATACTAAGCTAGAAAAGAAAGGGAGTAAAACGATTAGTATAGATTGAAAAAGATTTAAAATAATCATTAAATTTTTTTTATTAAAACGATCGATTAGGCTTCCTGACCAAAAATTAGTGAGCAAGGATGAGCATGCTCTTACAATATATAAGCCAGAAACAGCAAGAGCTGATTCTGTAAGCTTCAAGACAATCAGATTTAAGGCAATAAAATAGATCCATTCACCAATACTAGAGATACCAATACTACACAATAGGATAGCAGGATAGCGCCAGGCCTCTAAAGATTTTTTCATATAAATTCCTCCTTCAGCAAAGTCGTGATTTGCAAATAAAAAATCCCACCCCCAAGACGTATAGTCTTAGGGACGAGATTGTGGAATTTATACTCACGTGGTGCCACCCTAGTTCACTATTATGTCACCATAATAGCCTTTTCAGTACGACATAGTGCCTATGCTTATACTGTAACTCTATAACGGGAGTTCCCGTCGCACCATCAGTCAAATAGAAATCCAATGCGCTACTCCGAGGCTTGTTTCAATAATTCGTTCTTGCTCGTTTTCAGCAACTCGAGCTCTCTGGGAAGAACAGCCTTATTTACTCTTCTCTTCTCTGTATTTTTGATAGTGTAGCATAGATAGATATTTCTGGTAAATAACCCGTTGGAAATTTAGTTAATTAATTTGCAGAAATGCCTTTAATTGTTTCATTAGCGACTGACAGTACTGAATAGTGAGCGCTATATTAGAAGGGATTTCAAGTGAATGATCAAGATTTTCGAAAACAGAAAGTTTATGTGAAGTTAATTGTGCTATTTTTTCCTGTGAATAATGGGGGTCAGCTGTGCCAATTGCCAAAAAAGCATGTTTGTCTAATAGATTTGTCACTGTATGTTCCAGTGACAAAAGAGGTGTTAAGAGCACATAATTAGCAGGAATTAAGGAAGGTCGCTGCATATAAAAATCGATAATAGGCATGGTACCTAAAGATTTCCCTATGAAAATAACATGTGTATAAGGTTTTGTTTGTAAAAAGTCTTCTACAATAGGATTGACAACGCTATAAACCATATTCGATATAGCTTGGGGCTCCTGCTCGAATTGCTGTTGTGCAAATGTATAATTAATTTGAATGACATCATAGCCGAGTTCTAGCACAAGTAACCTTGAATAATAAAGAATAGGTTTGTCATAGCTATAGCCAGTCCCAGAGAACATAAAACATATTTTATCGCTATTGTTATCAAAAAAGTTGTAGGATATACCGTTGTACATATCTTGCTTCGGTTTGATTTTCATGTAGGTTCCTCCATTATTTCTATATTTAGTTTATAATTTACTATAACAAGGAGGGGGAAATAAATGAAAGCAATTGTTATGAATGAGTTTGGTGGATCTGATGTTTTAAGATATATAGATTGTCCTAAGCCTACTATCTCTGAAGGAGAGGTTTTAATACGCACATCTTTCACTAGTGTCAATTATGCAGATATTAAAAACCGTTCGGGTAATAAAGCGAAGGCAAATTTCCCGATGATTCTAGGCTTAGATGTTGCTGGTGTTATTGAAGAGGTTTTCGGAAATAACAGTGCTTTTCAAGAGGGTGACCAAGTCATTGCATTCCCCAAAAGTGGCGCTTACGCAGAATATGTGATAGCAAAGGAGCAATTAGTTTTTAAAGTTCCAAGTAATGTACCTTTTGAAAAGGTTGCAGCTGTACCGACTGTTTCTTTTTTATCGTATATCTTAACACATCAGATAGCACCCATTAGTCAACATGATGCTGTATTAATTCATGCTGCTTCAGGTGGAGTAGGGACAATGCTCATCCAAATGGCAAGAAAGCTTGGTGCAAAACAAATTATTGGTACGGTAAGTAATTTAGAGAAGGCTACAATTGTTGAACAACTAGGTGCAGATCATGTCCTCATATACGATCAATTTAGTAATCATGTCAATAAATTAACAGATGGCCGTGGTGTTGATATTGTATTCGATTCTATTGCAGGAGCTATAACCGAAGAAAGTTTGGCTTGTTTAGCACCTTATGGGACACTGGTGCAATTTGGCAATAGTGGAGGCCGTGCAGGAAATATTAAAACATCAGATTTACATAGTAGCTGCCGTAATATAAAAGGGTTTAGCTTAGGCACAACTAGAGCTTCAAAACCAGAGATGTTACAACAAGTTGCGCAGGATATTTTTACTTTATTAAAAGAAGACAGCTTCCAAGTGCCAATTGCTAAAGTGTTTAGTTTAGAGGAAATGCAAAAGGCGCATGATTTTATGGAGAGCCGACAGCATCAAGGGAAAATACTTATTAAAATATAAAAAAGTAAGGAAAAGATGACGCTCTTATAGCAAAGAGTATCATCTTTTTTAGTGCTGAAAAACAAATCAATCAACCAATAGCGATTTTACGCGCAAAGGGTTTGTCGTTCCACATAAATCTTTTTAAAGGGCTATTTTGCTCCAACACTTTTGCACCATCTTTTTTCATCAACATTCTAATTCATTTAATTTTTCATAAATACGTCTTTTTCGATAGAGCATAATGCCGGTTTCTGCAACATCCTGTATCATCCCTTTATTGGCGTAAGCTCCAAAAACCATCCCTGCAATAGGAATCATCTGAAACAGCTTTTTCCAGCCAAGTTGATCGCGATATGTGTAAAAAACCTCCTGCCAACCCTGAAGCTGAGAAATCATGTTGTCCGAAGCTTTTTTTGTGCTATTCATTGTAGAAAGCTCCTGTAAAATCGCTTCTTTACCAACAATATCAGCAGAAGTAAACTGAAGGCACTTCACAATAAAAATACGCTCCATTTTATCATTCGGATCATAGCCATGAATCATGGCAATTTCCTGCAATGTTTTTAATGCTGTTCCTAAAATAACAGGAATATCAATAGCCAACGTAAAGATTCCACCAAAGCCAGTAGAAGCTCCCTGAACAGTAGCAAACTTTACACGCTCATTTTGTAATTGATCGCTAAGAGTGATCATGTTTTCTAATGTTGACCGATATCAGCAATGGTCAATATGTGTTGAGTGGAAGAATGGTTACGGATTTTTTGCATCATTGCTTGCTCACTAATTAAATACTTTCCTCCTGATTGAATATAATTTCCCAATTCATCAACCAATAAAGCGATTTTATTTTGAATAAAGACTGGGGTCATTTTATCTAAAAGCTTAAAAGGTATTCGTCCTAACTTTTCCCAAAACCATAAATCTTTTTGATCTTTTTCCCATACTTTAATTTCCTGTAAATGCTGTTCTAATTGCTCACGGTTCTCCATCTCGTTTAATCCCCTTATGTGTCCATTTAATTTTAATGATTTAGCATATGTTATTTATTTAAGGTCTGCCGAATCTAGATCTAGCCTCCAACGGATGTCTCAGATTTTGAAGAGGAGATTTTTAAGCCTTGCTCGATAAAATCTGAACGCTTTGTTTAGCTGTACCAAAGTGATCTATGCAGAATCTGAGGCTTAATTGATATACGAAAAAATGTTTTAAAGGTTTCGCTTTATTTAATGAGTATTTCGACAAATAAAGAATAAGTCAGCGTTGCCAAACAGAAGCAAGCAGCGCAATGCCATCATTAATTTGCCCAAGTGTCAGTCCACCGTAACCAATAATGACCATTGCCTCATTGGTTCCATTTTGATAGGCAGTAGAGCAAGGGTAGACACGAATGCCTACTTCTTGTGCAAGCTGGATCGCTTTTTTCTCAGTAAGATAATGAGGTAACTTCAAAACAATATGGAGCCCTGATTTTTCACCGATTACCTGAAAGTCATTTGAAAAATGCTGAGAGATAGATGTCAGTAATGCTTGCTGTTTTTTACGATAAATTGTCCGCATTTTAGCCAAATGTTTATCGAATTGTCCTTGTGCGAGAAAATCTGCTAAGACAAGCTGGTCTACTTTGGAGACAACCGATTTTTGCTCTTGGTGGAAGGTCATAAATGGTGCGACTAAAGATTTTGGTAGAATCATATAACTTATACGTAATGATGGGAGCAATGTTTTCGAGAATGTTCCGAAATAGATAACGTGTTGAAGCTGGTCCATCTTAGCTAATGAAGGGATTGGAAGTCCCTTAAACCGAAACTCCGAATCGTAATCATCTTCTATAATAAGAGTCTCGTTCGAGATAGCCCATTGTAACAATGCAGCTCTTCTTTCCATTGTCATAATCATGCCCAAGGGGAATTGGTGAGCCGGTGTTGTGTATAACATGTGAATTGTTTTTAAGGGAAGTGTTATTCCCGAATTATCCACAGGAATTGCCTCTGTTGATAATCCACACTGCTGTATGATTGCACGTACTCGTTTAAAGCCTGGTTCTTCTAAACCAACCCGAGTAGTTGAACCAAGAAAAAGACAGAGGGCTAAAAGCTGGCTTTGCGTACCACTATAAATAAACACCTGTGAAGCGTCACACACGACCCCTCGGGAGCGTTCTACATAGCGGGCAATCTCCATACGTAAAACAGTTTCTCCTTCCCAAGGGCTTGTTGATAAGTTGTCGCAATTAAAATGCTTTTTCATGAGCTTGTGCCAAACAGCGTAAGGAAACGCTTCGTTATCCACATGGCCATTAGTAAAATCGAATTGTATGTCATCTTGGGGGTTGGTTGTGCTTGGAGCAGCAATTTGTTGTTCGACATGCTGCTGCAGCCAATCAAATTCAAATGGAGCAATGTAATAACCGGATCGTTCTTTGCTATAAATATAGCCTTCTGCAAGTAATTGTTCATAGGCTTCCTTTATAGTATGCACACTGACATCCAGCATTTGAGCAAGAGCACGTTTTGAGGGCAATTGCTCATGAGCAAGTAATCTTTTAGTTAAAATAGAGTGCTTTATTTCTTCATAGATTTGTATGTACTTAGCTGAATTTCCTGTAAATGAAATAGAGAGCTCCACATTCAAAACCTCCTTTGGTATGGTCGTTTTTTTAATAATTGGATATATCCATCATATCAATTTTGCCGTTAAATAAGTAGAAAAGGAGTGAAGTGTAGTGGAATTCATTACATTAGAAAATGAAGTAGTCAAACTAAAGCCTTTAGAGTTAAGCGATATTCAAGGACTTCTAGAGGCAGGTAGTTATCCAGAGATTTGGTCACATATGTCCAAAACTATAGAAAAAAGGGAGGATGTGAATAACTTTGTGGAAAACGCACTACTTACAAGAAGCGGTAAAACTGAGTTTCCTTTTGTGATTGTGGATAAACAATCGGGGAATATTATTGGCTCTACTCGTTATATGGATATTGATGACAAGCATCAACGACTAGAGATAGGGTATACATGGCTGACACCCGCATACTGGCGCACAGCTATTAATACCCATTGTAAATATTTATTATTACAATATTGTTTTGAATACCTTCATTTACAACGAGTTCAAATCAAAACAGATCATGAAAATATCCGTTCTCAAAGAGCTATTGAACGTATAGGTGCCACAAAGGAAGGGATATTGCGTAATCATATGATTCGCAAAGATGGGACAATTCGGCATACAGTGATGTATAGTATTACGATTGAAGAATGGCCACAGGTGAAAAAACATGTAGAAGATTTATTAGTGCAAAGTAAATAAATAAAGGTATAAAATGGAATTTAATTAATCTTTAAATCCGTTTTTTCTTATAAAAAGTGTCAAAAAATAATAGGAAGGGTAGAGTACCTAAAACTTGAAAGAGGGTAATCTACTTGAAACCAAAATATACTTTAAGACAAATTTATGGTGATAATGCTGTGTATACACCAAGAACACCGTATAGTGATAATCCTTGGATGATGGATGATCCTCATAAGCTAGATGCTTTAACCTCAAGAGAAGTAGCTATTGCTGATATCCCCGTATTAGTACACCGAGCCACACAAACAGAAAAAGCTCAAGAGCTACATGAAGTGGCAGGGTTACCTTGGGTTGAACAGCCCTATAGTTATGAAACCAAAGAGGAATATTTGGCACAAATTCAATCTTGGTGTGAGGAAGGAAAGACAATTGTTTGTCAATATATCCATGACTTGGAGCACATGGATCGTCAATGCTATTGGATGGATGCCGAGAAATTTAATGAGCTGAATACAAAAGCATATATCGATCATCTAATCGACAGTAAATTCGTGCCGAGCCGTTTAAATGTTGAGACATATAGACTTTCGGATGCCATTAAAAATTGGCAGCCACCAGTTGTACTAAAGCCCGGAGATGATTCTCCAACATCTGGGGGGTATGGTGTCATCATCTGTCATAATAAAGAAGAGCTAACAGAAGGCTTACGGCAATTTCGAATGACCGGTACGGAGAGCATAATTATTGAGGAACTTTTACAGACAAAGGACAATTATAGCTGTCAATTTGTTTATTCAGAGGAGCTAGGTATTCAATACTTGGGAGCCTCTCAACAAATTACCGATGATAATGGCATTTATGAAGGGAATATTATAGTAGAAAAAGTCCCTGAAAAAGTTATTGAAGTGGGAAGACATATTATGGAACGTGGTGTTGAAGAAGGTTTTGTTGGAGTGGCTGGCTTTGATTTAATCGTCACGGAGGCGGGAGATGTTCAAGCCATAGACTTAAATTTTCGTCAAAATGGTTCTACCTCTATGCTGATGTTTCATGAAGCTTTAGGGAAGCCCATTAATAAATTTGCTTCTTATGCAGCACCAAGCCCGGAAAAGAATAAGCACTTTTTTCAAACAATCAAGACATTGATTGAACAAGGGACGTTGTTTCCGCTATCTTTCTATGATGGCGATTACTTTGAAGAGCCTATAGCATCTAGATTCGTTGGCATATGGTATGCTGATACACTAGATGAAATTGAAAAGCTAGAGCAGAAGTTAGTGTATGAAGAAGAAAAGAATGGTCATTAATCGACCATTCTTTTTTTATAGATAATTGCCGCTAAAATCCAAGAAAGAAGAGACCATACAATAATCGTAATCATAGGAATAATCACATCTGTCATAGAGTACTTACCTTCTAATGCTTCCGCTAAAAGTAATAACTGTGAGCTTGGGAGCCATTCCGCTAATTTTAAGATTGGGTAAGTCGAAGATAGAGCTAAGGCCATAGGACCGAATGAGAAGATCAACATTATAGGCAGCACAATGATAGATGCTTCCATGATTGATTTAGCAAATAATCCACAAATTGTACCTAGAGCAATATAAAACACAGCAGAAAGTAATAATGCAATTGCTAAGATAAAAAGGTTCGCAGGTTCGTAGCCAACTAGAAAAATAGCCAGTGCTACAGAAACAATTGTAATAATTAGAACAAACAAGCTTTTACCAATCAAAATATCTCCAAGTGAGGCTGGGGAGAGCATGAGACTGCGAAGAGTGTTTTTTTCTTTTTCTTCTGCAATTAAACTACATTGTACGTAGGTGGTCACTATGGAGAACGTTAAATTAATTGGTAAGAAATATATGTTAATGGTATTTGCACCTGTTTGATTATATAAAAATGCCATTACAAGTGGTAATAACACCATAGATGATACAGCATAGTTACGTGAGAATTCCTTATAATCCTTCATCAATATAGCTTGAATACGTGTCATTGAAATATTCATACTAAATCACTCCCTGTTATTTGCATAAAAATGTCACCAAGTGTTGGCTCGTTTGTATAGATACATCTAACTTGCTCTGATTGCATCCATTGATATAATTTTTCTGCATCCTGAGCACCATTTTCTATAATTTCCTGAGCACCATTTTTAAGCTCTACTGTAATAGTGTCAGTACCAAATTCTTTTTTTAGGTCTTTTGGAGCTCCTATTGCTCGGATTTTCCCTTTATGGAGGAAAGCAACACGGTCACAAAGTATTTCTGCCTCGCTCATATCGTGGGTTGTTAAAAAAATAGTTGTCCCCATATCATTTAATCTTCTTAAGCCATTATAAATATGCTGCGTATTGACAGGATCAAGTGCAGAAGTAGGCTCATCTAAAAACAATAATTCGGGCTTATGCATGATGGCACGTGCAAGTGTAACACGTTGAATCATTCCTTTTGAGAGCTGACTAATCTTCTTTTTTCGGTCTGCATATAAATTGACAAAGTCTAAAGCTTCTTTGACAGCAGAATTAGGTATCTCATATAAATTACTGTAGAGTAATAAATTTTCCTCAATAGATAGTCTTGTGTACAGTCCACTATTATCTGTTAAAATACCAAAACGTTTTCGATTTTGACTTTGCTTCATGTCAGTTGCTGGCTGACCAAATAATAGAACATTGCCAGCAGATTTATCTGTTTGTGCGGTTAATATTTTAATAGTAGTAGTTTTACCTGAACCACTCGGTCCAAGAAAGCCAAATATTTCGCCTTTCTGAATAGTAAAGGAAACATCTTGTAATGCTGTCTCTTTATTAAAAGTTTTTTTCAAATGTTGCACATCAATCACTGCGTTCATGTGTAACCTCCTGTTTGTTGTTGATGTCTATACTATAATCAACAAGAGTAAGGCTCACAGTAAAAATTGCGTGAATGGCAGAAAAATGACCTTCAGTGGAACCTTATTAAAGGTGACAGGAGTCGTTTATTTCCTGGGAAATCTACTAAATTCCGAGTATTTCCTTTAAATCTGCCAGTTTATTTTTCGACAGGGGAACTACTGTCTTTTCTGTACTGTTGAGTGCTAGGCTATAGCTATTGCGTGTCCATGTAATGATCTCTCGAACCTTTTGTAGGTTAACGATATAAGAACGATGACTTCTAAAAAAGCCGAAAGGTGTCAATTTTTGCTCTAGCTCATTAAGGGATAAAGAACATGGGTATGCTTCACCAGCAACAAAGACAGAAACAACCCCATCAACACTTTCAATATAATCAATTTCAGGTGGATTAAATAAAATAATCTTGTCATTTTTCTTTGTAGGAATCTTATCAAGCCGAATTGGTGCGCTCTCAAATGGCTGTGGAGTATGTTCTACCTCCTCCTCCTTAACATCCAATGTATGTAAACCAGTTCCATCTAGCCTATGTATAACCGTACTTGTAATCATTAAGTCTTCCAAATTATTCGAGAGTAAAATAATACTTTTTTGTTGCTCGACTAAGCGTTTTAATAATTTTTGGATATTTTGTTTAGAAAAATCATCAATGTTTTGAAAGGGCTCTTCTAAAACTTGCATAGGCGATTGGTGGAGATATGTAGTCAAAAGCTTTAATCGCTGTTTTTCACCAGTAGAAAGTTTATGGATTTTAGTGTTTTTTTGTTCCATAAGGCTAAGTAATTTTAATAAATTCTCTTTTTCCCTAGTTGAATGATGAAAAAGCTTTAAAAAAAACTGTAAATGCTCGAGGACAGTTAGGCGCTCATACAAGGCACTCTCACGAAAGTATGTAAAAGTATTCTTTTGCTTCATAAACCATTGCATCAATGTATGTATTTTAGAAACATCAGTGTAGATCCCAATGATTGTACCAGGTTGTAAGGACAGGTGAAAACTTGGATAAATAACATTACCTCCTTCAATATAGGGATCAACGTCAATATTAATGTTACGTTCCATCTTTGTTCCTCCTAAATTTTGTTCTCTTGTAAAAAGCTTTTAATGTCAGTTTGTGCTTGTAGGAAGCTACTGTAGCAATAATTAGAGTTGGACGCATCCATAAAACCATGAAGCCCCTGATATTGTTTCAGATGGACATTTGGTATGCTCACAAGTGCTTGTTTTAAGGTTTTAACATCAAAGCTACTTTCCTGACTAGGTAAAATAACCAAGGTTGGACAGGAAGGTCTAACATCTATATATTGACGTATACGTGAACCATAAACACAAACGATTCGGTGGAGGGGAAGTGCTGATAATCTCCAAGCTAAAGTGGCCCCTACACTATATCCAATTAATACTACTTCTTCGTAGTCTTCACATGCTTTTAGCAGTTTTTGTGAAAGTAATTCAATAGGAGTATCGAATCCAACTGACTGTACGAAAAAGTCATAAGCTTGTTTTTCCTGTTCATATGGAAAGGAAAGTCCCTCTGGATAGAGCGAAATACAGGTAGTAGTTGTGTTGTCATCACAGTAAGCTCTCTCCTGTTCTTTAATAAAATGATTTACCCCATATATTTCGTGTAATATAAATAGTATCCTTTTCATGATTACCTCTTTAACTTTTTCCAATAGTTTATCAAAAAGTAACGTTAACGTATATTTTGGAAATTTATGAATGTTCCTTTTTGAAATGAAAAAAAGCTGTCCGACTACTCGAACAGACTTTTTCAATATTAGTATGATTGAACAAATAAACGATAAAGAATGGACGCGATAGTAGCACGAGATAATGTGCTTTGTGGTTCGAAAAGTTGTTGTTTATCTCCTGTTAAAATTCCAGCTTGTTGTAAGCTATAAATGGCCTCTTTAGTATGAGCGGAAATAGCAGCATCATCCTTGAATAATAGCTTTGGCTGATGCTTTGATAATGGTTTTTCTATTAGCTTTGTAAAATTATACAAAATTACGGCAGCTTCCTCTCGGCTAATAGGTTCATGAGGCCTAAACTTTCCATCTGTTGAATCAACTAGCTTATGTTCATGAGCCCAAGCAATAGCTTCAGCAAAATAATCATCTGGTTTTACATCTGAAAAAGGGGCTTTTGTTGTAGTGCTAATCCCCTGTGCTCGACTGAGAACAGTAATAAATTGTGCTCTTGTCAGTTGTGCGTTTGGATAAAACTGATTTTTTGTGATGCCATTAAATATCTGAGTGCTTGCTAAGTATTCAATAGCTGTTTGAGCCCAGTGTCCTTGTATATCTGAAAATGTACTGTTATTCGAGTTGCCAAATGTAAAAGCAGTAACAGTGCCACTAACCTCGTGGGCAGCAAGTAAAGTTGGAAGTCCAGTAATACTTGTGGATGCAGGAATAAAGGTTAAACCTTCTGGTGAAACATCTCCCTTTATGTTTTCACTAAAATCTCGTTCATTGAAATATTGAACAAACTCTGGAGCATCCGGCTTTGTAATATCATACATCATAATGCCACCAACTCGTTCTATACCGATAAAGGCATACGTACGATCACCAATTTGCCCGATTTTTACATCCTCTGGTTCAGGTCCTTTTTTACCGCTGCGATTATCAAGCTTAGTATTATTATTGGAAGCATTGAAGTATTCAGGCAATGAATCAGCAATGACTTTTTCAAAATCACTACCGCTATCATAGATCTGTGTCATTGTATCGGCTTCATAGATTGAGAAAGACCGTGCACCGAAGCTATATAACTTTCCTTGTTGTAAACCATCATAATCAGATGAATCAAAAAGAACAACATCATTTCCTTTTAATTCCGTTTCTTTTTCATTTATGTAACCATTCCAATCACGTGAATCGCCTTCATTTGCTGTGACTAAATACGTTTTACCATTTACCTCGTAGGATGCAATTCCATCAGGCATATAGATTCCAAAAAGATTCTCTGTAGTAATATTGATTTTGTTATCTTTCATAAAATCCAGAGCATTTTTTTCCTTACTATGATCCTTAAAACCTAATGGTTGTATATTTATCCATTCACCCATTGTAAGATCTAGAGTAGCAATAGCATTTGCTTCTTGTAAGGTAATATAGGCTTTATCACTCATACGATTAACAGCTATATATTCTGGTTCAAAATCAACGGACGGATTCGTTTTCTTCTTTAGAATTATTCCTTTAGCCACAAGATCCTCACGTTGAGCGTCCATAGCCTTAAAAGTTATGTTTTTAGCGGTGGCTTTTGTCATATCAGTTGAGAGCTCAATTATACTGACGCTGCCTTCGGGATCTGTGGCCATCTCATAACCTTCTCGGGGTTCACCTTCATTTGCTACAAGTATCTTCTTTCCATCCGGGGTAAAGGTGATCATATCAGGCTGTTTACCAGCTTCCACAACATGAAGGATTGTACCACTGTAATCTAACAATACAGCTAATCCATTATCATTGTAGTCTGCTGCTTGTACTGCGGCTGCGATGATATCCGATTCCGTGCTAATACTAATACTTGTCACGTCCCCATATGAGAAGTTTGGTTTTACTTCTTTTAATGCCTTTTCAAGATTTATGAATTTCTCTGCTTTTAGGGTAGTAAAGGGCGTATTTTTTTGTAAAGGGACAACCTCAATTTGCTTAGTCGTCCCGTTGATCACATAATATTTGTGATTGTCAGCATTGTAAGCAACGATTTCGGTTGCGCCGCCATCCTCATTTTTTACACCAGAATCATACCGAGAGGAGACATTTAAGGTTAATTCAGACGGTATTTTTTCTACCGCATAGGATTGATTTTCTCCCACTAAAAAGGAAGCTAAAGCTATAGAACAACCTGCTGCCATTGCGGCTAATTTTTTATACTTCATACATATTAAACCTCCAATTAAAGTTAGTTTAAGCGTACATGTCCAATGTAAAGGCCGTATAAAGATTAATTAAAGAATAGTAAGATTTAGCAAAATATAAGGTTTTCATTATCATTTTAGTTGATAATGATTATCATTATCGTATAATGAGGTAAGGAGGAAATATAAAGTAATTTTTGTATATGAAAAGTAAACAGTTAGAGCTGTGGTAGGTAAGCCAATGCTATGGCCTTGGGATAGGAATAACAAATGAAAGGTGTGTTAAATATTGTTAGAACAAGAATTGTATGATGTAACAATCATTGGTGGGGGACCTGCAGGTTTGTATGCTAGTTTTTACTGTGGTTTACGTGAAATGAAGACAAAGTTAATTGAATCACAGCCACAGCTTGGTGGTAAAATCCATGTTTACCCAGAGAAAATGATTTGGGATATTGGAGGAGTTACGCCCATTTCAGGTGGGCAACTTATTAAACAATTAGTCGAGCAAGCCTTAACGTTTAATCCTTCCATTTATACAAATGAAAAAGTGCTCTCAATTGCCAAAAATAAAGAAGGAATTTTTGTCGTTACAGCTGAATCTGGAAATATTCATTATTCTAAAACGGTTATTGTTGCTATTGGTGGTGGCATTCTGAATCCTCAAAAAATCGAAATTGAGGGAGCTGAACGCTTTGAAGTATCGAATTTAAACTATACAATCAAATCCTATGAAAAATTTAAAGATAAGACAGTAATAATATCTGGTGGTGGTAATACCGCTGTAGATTGGGCATTAGAGTTAATGGAGGTAGCTTCCAAGGTATACTTAACTTATCGAAAAGATAAATTGTCTGCACATGAGGCTCAAATAACAGAGCTTACGAATAGTGCCATTGAGTGTCATTATAATTCTGAAATTACCAAGCTCATTGCAGACGATCAAGCAGGAATGATTAAAGCGATTGCTTTAACGAATCATGAAACAGGCACTGTAACAGAAATTCCTGTCGATGAAGTGGTTATCAGTCATGGCTATATACGTGATAAGGAGTTATTAGATAATAGCCCGCTAGCCATTGAACGTAAAAATGACTATTTTATTGCTGGTTCAATAAATAGTGAATCTTCCATTCCGGGTCTGTATGCTGCAGGTGATATTCTGCATCATGCTGGTAAAATCCATTTAATTGCTGCAGCATTTCATGATGCATTACATGCAGTCAATAGTGCGAAGAAGTATATTCAACCTGATGCTTCAGAGGGTGGTATTGTTTCCTCACATAACGATATATTTAAACAACGTAATCGCAAGCTATTGCAGGAAAGTTTAAAATGATAATTCCTAGGAACACTAATAAACTGTTGGTGTTCCTTTCTTTCTGTTTTCACATGCTTGATGAGGAAAATGATGTTCTATAAAATTGCCCCACTTAGTTGTTTTTTATCGGAAGGAACATAGATTTCCCTTTTTTGGACAACCTAAGCTAGAAATAATGACATGAGGTGATGATCATGAAAATAGAAAGGTCGTCCGAGTGGGAAGAAGGATTTGTTAATCGATTAAATCATCTTGAGAAATGGCATAGCTGGACATTGTATAAGATGAATTATGATATTGTGAAAATGAAATTGATTCCTGACTTTACAGGATTACAAGCTACGAAGTATTTACCTAATTTAAAGCCGCTGACACATCAGCTAGAAGCAGCTGAAACTGTAATTGAACGCATGAATGGAAAGGCTATCTTAGCTGATGAAGTAGGTCTTGGTAAAACGATTGAAGCTGGTTTAATTTTAAAGGAGTATCTCATTCGAGGTCTTGTCAAAAGGGCATTAATTTTGGCCCCTGCCTCTCTAATTAATCAGTGGATAGAAGAGTTAAATGTTAAATTTCATATACCTGCCATCGCCTATAAAAAAAATTGTCCGATAGAGCGCTACGATGTCTTAATTATGAGTATGGATACAGCAAAAAAAAGTCCTCATAGAGAGCGTATTTATGAGCAAGATTATGACATGATTATTATTGACGAGGCACATAAATTAAAAAATAATAAAACACAAATTTATGAATTCGTTCAAGGTTTAAAGAAAAAATTCTGCTTATTATTAACAGCCACACCTATACAAAATGATGTGTTCGAATTGTTTTATTTAATCTCATTATTAAAACCGGGTCATTTAGGGAACTATGATACCTTCCAATCGGCATTTTCAGCTAGTAAGCATCATTTAGAACATGATGATTATTTGAAAGAATTAGTCAATCAGGTTATGGTGAGGAACCGAAGAGAAGATACGGGTATAGAATGGACGAATCGTTGTGTTCAAATTGTACCGATTACTTTTACGGACGAAGAAAGAGAAGTTTATGATATGCTTGGAAACCTTGAAAACACAGGATCATTTTCATTAATTACATTGCAAAAGGAAATGTGTAGTAGTAAGGAAGCGACAGCATTAACATTAACAAATATGCTGGAAGAGCATGCACAGTCACAAGATATTGAAGCAATTATAGCAAAGGTAATGGCTTTAAAAGTAAATTCAAAAGCAGAAAAAACGCTAGAAATTGTGAAGCAAGCAAATGACAAGGTTATCATTTTTACTGAATATCGGGCTACACAAATTTATCTACAGTGGTATTTACACTCTAATGGTATAACGAGTGTGTTGTTTAATGGTAAATTTAATAAAAGTAAACGAGATTATATGAAGCATCTTTTTAAAGAAAGAGCACAAGTACTTATTGCTACAGAGGCAGGTGGAGAGGGGATAAACCTTCAATTTTGTCATCATGTTATCAATTATGACTTACCATGGAATCCAATGAAGCTAGAGCAAAGGATTGGTCGTGTCCACCGTTTAGGTCAGGAGCATGACGTCCATATTTATAACCTTGCTATCGAAAATACCATTGAAGAAAAAATCTTGGAATTACTTCATACAAAAATAGATGTGTTCGAGAAAGTGGTTGGTGATTTAGATGCCATTTTAACTAACTTTAAAGAATCCGTATGAGGTAAGGAGGAGCAGCCATGTATCCGCAACAAGTCCATCACTATTTAAAGGAATTTTTTTCTGAGAATGACTGTGCCATTTTGGTAGAAGAAAATCATTATTTAACGGTACAACTAACAGTAGATATTGATAAAAGAATTATGAATAGGCCGTTTTACTGGCAGTATATAGAAGCGACGAATAGTGAGCCAAACCCAGCACAAGTAACCTTTATTACAGATCAGTCAGCACTATCAGGCAATGTATTTGGAGAGGCAATTCATTACGGTTCGCCACGTCTAAATCAGCTATTTTTAGCGACAAGGGAGCTTGGTGCATATGTACAATTGTTTGAAAAGGTTGATCGAGATATGGGACAGGTCATTTTAACGCCCTGGCTAGGCGTTAATTTTAAAGTTTCCTATTGCTGTGATCGTACGAAAGAAATGCTTTATTCATTTGGTATCAATTTATTAACGGGTGTTATCAAGGAGGATTTTCATGAAACGATTTGTTCTTCGGATTTTGACACAGAACCCGCAGACAATGTATTTCATGTGCAATATATTATAAAGCCAACGCGAGCGCTTGAAAGATTAAAGGCTACAATAGAGTCAATTATTGAGCAGGACGATCATTCATGGGCAAATGAAGCACAAAAACGATGGCAACGAGATCAACGAGTTTTAGATTATTTTTATGAAGATGTAGAGGAAAAACCAGAATGTTATGAAATTGAAAGAAAAGCATTAGAGGAGCAATATGAATCTAAAATTAAAATTGACATAGTGAATGGCGGATTATTTTATCTCTTTTAAGAAGGAGCTGTCTGAAATAAGGACAGCTCCTTTTCTTTTATGAATCTTCAACCAAGCTCTGTAGCTGAGCCAATTTATTGTCCCAAAATAAATGGAAATATTGCAGCCAATCTTCAATTTCTTTTAAACGCTCGCTATGCAGCGTATAGATTTTCTCTCTACCCTTTTTTTGGGCAGAAATAAGCTCTGCCTGTTCTAATATTTTTAAATGCTTCACGACAGCAGTTCGACTTATGTCAAAATGCTCGGAAATATTAGAAATGGGTCTATCAGTTGCTGCAAGGAGCTGTAAGACATTTCTTCTTGTAGGATCAGCAATTGCTTGAAAAACATCATACTTTACTGCTGATTGAGACATTAGGATTCGGCAATCTCTTTTAATTTTTGATGAATAATCATTGTCCACCCGCCATCCATTTTTGTACGGATAGCTTCAGCAGCTGTGTTGGCTTTAGGGATAATATGTGAAGCTTCCTTCCAGCCTCCATGTGTTAAGGTAAATTCAGTTTGCTGTCCTACTTCTTTTAGCTCAAAAGTTACAAACCAGCCATCCTCATCCCAGGCAAATCGCAGAAAATGTGGGGCATCTACACGTTCTACCTTACAAGGTGAAGGTCCAAAAGGTGATTGAATAGTGAATTCGTGGCCTTCGATAGGTTGAAAATCATTTGGCATAAACCAAGTAGCAATCTTTTCAGCCGTTGCTACTGTTTCCCACACTTTTTCAATAGGGGCGTTTAGTGTAATTGTTTTGACAATATCCTGTAATTGTTCAGTCATGTTGAGTTACTCCTTTGTTGATGATACATAACCATAAGGTGTTATGAATATATAACACCTTATGGTTATATGTCAATAAAAATAATTTCTATCTTTTTGTAGGGCGATGCTTGTGCTACAATTAATTAAAATTTTCTGACAGATGGTGAGGGGATTTTATGGTCAACATATCTGTGTTCTTAGTTATGTGCATTTTGCTCATTATTTTACCTGGTCCTGATACAGCCATTGCCACAAAAAATACGTTAACTGTAAGTAGAAGGGGAGGGTTGCAGACAATAATAGGTTCTTGTTGTGGTTTATTGATTCATACATGTGCAGCAGTTATCGGACTTTCAGCTATTATTGTGAAATCTGCCTATATATTTGCCGTATTAAAGTATGTTGGAGCGGTTTATTTATGTTATTTAGGTATAAAAACCTTGTGGACACTTCGAACAATACGCACACAACCGCCTGTTGTAGAAGATGTGGAAAGCATGGATCACAAATATTCTCAGCAATCTTGCTTTAAGCAAGGGTTTCTAACAAATGTGACAAATCCAAAGGTCGCTGTATTTTTCCTAACATTTCTTCCGCAGTTTGTGGACGGTACAAGCGGGACATTTTTTCCTTTTTTAATAATGGGTTTAATTTATACAGCATTAACCATGTTATGGTTTGTCTTTTATGTCTATCTTTTAGATCGAATTAGCGCATTTATGAAAAGGCCATCGACGAAGGCTATTATCGAAGGGGTAACTGGCGCTGTGTTAATAGGCTTTGGAATTAAATTAGCATTAGAAAAAGCCCACTAATTTTGTTGGGCTTTTCTAATGTAATATAAAATGTTAGAAGAAAAGGAATCCTATGCTAATAATGATTCCGGTATAAATTAAAATAAACAAACAGAAGCCCATAATATCTTTTGCCTTTAACCCAGCAATAGCAAGAGCAGGCAAAGCCCAAAATGGCTGAATCATATTCGTCCATGCGTCTCCCCATGCAATTGCCATAGCTGTTTTCGCATAATCTGCCCCTAATGCCGTCGCAGCATCTAACATAATAGGCGCTTGCACAGACCATTGTCCACCACCTGATGGAACGAAGAAATTGACTAATCCTCCTGAGAAGAATGTAAATAGATAGAAAGTATGTTCATTGGAAATACTCACAAACCATTGAGAGAACACTGCAGCTAAACCTGAATCTGTCATCATTCCCATAATGCCCGCATAGAAAGGAAATTGAATAACGATACCTGTAGTTGTTTTAATGGCATCCTGTGCTGCCGCAAGGAAACGCTGAGGAGTACCATGAAAAATAATGCCCAAAACAATAAAGATTGTATTGACTACATTTAAATCTAGGGCAAAGCCTTTTGTAATAAAATGATGAAATAAAAAGACAAGTCCAATTAAACCGATTAATATCGTTAAAATATAGCTACGCTCCGAACGACTTGCGAAGTTATTTTCTGGCTTAGGTAGTGCGACTTTTTCTTCCTCTAATAATGAGGGCTCAACTTCAATTGTATCTTCGTCCTTTGGCATCATCCAGCGATTAAAGAAAGGTAAAGTTAAAGCTATTACAATAACAATAAATAAGTTATACGTTGAAAATAGTGTAACATTTGTTGGTATAACACCAATTAAATTTGCAAAAGGATGTCCCTCAGTTGCAATGGACAGGGGAATAGAGCCTGCCAATCCTCCATGCCAAATGATAAAACCCGAATAAGCACTAGCAATTAATAAGCGGTAATCTACTTTCTTTACATGACGAGCAATTTCCTTTGCAAATAAAGCCCCAATGACAAGACCAAATCCCCAGTTAATCCAACATGCTATAAGTGATATGAATGTTACAATAATAATGGCCATGCTTGGTGTCTTTATTTTACTAGCTACAGCTGACAACCCTTTTTTGAAAATTGGGCTATTTGCCAGTATATGTCCAGCTGCTAACACAATGACCATTTGCATCGTAAATTCTAATAATTTCCAAAAATTCCCTCCCCAATAAGTTACCATTTCGAGAGGTGACGAATCAGTAAGAGAGACCACTAATAACAGTACTAATACTGTGAGTATAGTGACAAATATGTATGGGTCGGGTAAATACTTTTCCATAATAGTATTTGAAATCTTTGTTAATGTTTTCATTCATGAATCCCCTTTCTTTTTTCTGCATCCCCTACACTTAATATTACATAGAGATTATTGCGAATAAAGAGAAAATTTGTATAAGGGACGATAAATAAAACGTGTAATAGAAATAGATGTTTTGGGATTTTAATAAACGTGACCTAAATTAATGTTATTGTAATCATATGAAAGCCTTACAGCTATAGTATTCGGATACAAATTTTTTTAGAAGAAGGACTAGCAATATCAGAGAAGAATTTATTACTATATAGGAGTTTTTTAAAATAATTCATAACAAATTAGAATAAATGAGGAAGATGTTTATGGAATTACGAGATTTAAAAGCTTTTATGGCTGTGGTTGAACATGGAAGTTTTACGAAGGCAGCGAATGAATCGTTTGTATCGCAGCCTTCATTAAGTAAAAGCATTAAAAAATTAGAAGATACATTGCACGTTGAATTGTTAAACAGATCTACACGTAATGTAGAGTTAACAGATGCTGGAGATATAGTCTATAAACAGGGGCAAAAAATAATGCGCTCTGTACATGATTTGCATATTTTACTGGATGATTTATTACATATTAAAACTGGCTCAATCAAGTTAGGAATTCCACCTTTAATTGGTACATTATTTTTCCCGAAAATAGCTAGGGACTTTCATCAACAATATCCAGAAGTCCATTTAGAGCTGGTAGAACGAGGAGCAAAAATGGTAGGTACGTTAGTAGAAAATGGCGAGGTGGACATGGGAATAGTTGTGCTGCCCACTGATGAAAGGAAATTTTCAGTTCAGCCATTTGTAGAGGATCAATTTTTCGTATTTATTAATGAATTTCACCCATTAGCTCAACAACAACATATACAATTACAAGATTTAAAAAATGAAACTTTTATTATTTTTGCTGAGGAATTTGCATTACATGATTATGTTATTAAATCATGTAAAAATGTTGGGTTTACACCCTATGTGGGCTATAAAAGTTCGCAATGGGACTTAATAGTTGAACTAGTTTCCTCCAATTTAGGTGTGACACTACTGCCATACTCCATTGCTGCCAAACAAACAAATACTAATGTCAAAATTCTTCCTCTATATAATTTTGACATGCCATGGCGTCTGGGAATTATTACAAAGAAAAATACATATCAATCCTATGCATTAAAACAGCTACTCAAAACGGTTCGTATGCAAGAAGATAAGTGATTTATTCTATTTAGGAATAAATAGTATTCAAATTAATTCCTTTACTTGTAAAATAGCAATGATGTAGAATTTTCCTTAATAAACGAGCAAATTTGGGAGGTTTCGAGATGGGGAATGGGAAGGTATGGAGTTCGTTCGAAGATGCTGTTGCAGATATTAAGGATGGAGATACATTAGCTGTAGGAGGCTTCGGGCTATGTGGTATACCTGAAAAGTCAATTGCAGCATTAGTCCAACAAGGAACGAAGGATTTAACGGTTGTTAGTAATAATTGCGGTGTGGATGATTGGGGACTTGGCTTACTGTTAGCAAATAAGCAGATTAAAAAAATGGTTGCTTCCTACGTAGGGGAAAATAAAATTTTTGAACAGCAATTTTTAAGTGGTGAACTAGAAGTAGAATTAACGCCACAAGGTACACTTGCTGAACGACTACGTGCAGGGGGGGCAGGAATTCCGGGGTTTTATACAGCTACTGGGGTGGGAACGCCAATTGCTGAAGGAAAAGAAGTAAAGGTTTTTGATGGAAAAGAATATATTTTAGAAGAAGGAATTGTTGCTGATTTTGCCCTTGTCAAAGCGTGGAAGGCTGATAAGCTAGGAAACTTAGTATACAGAAAAACTTCGAGAAATTTTAATCCTTTAGCTGCTATGTCTGGGAAAATTACGATTGCCGAAGTAGAAGAGATTGTTGAGGTAGGCGAATTAGACCCAGACCATATTCATACACCAGGGGTTTTCGTGCAACGTGTGTTAGTAGGCGAAAATTATGACAAGCGTATTGAGCGTTTGACGGTGAAAAAGGGGGAAGCATAATGGATACAAGACAGAAAATCGTCAAAAGAGCAGTGAAAGAAATAGCAAATGGTATGAATGTCAATTTAGGTATAGGTATCCCAACACTTGTTGCAAATGCAATCCCTGCCGATTACGATGTGCTGTTACAATCAGAAAATGGTCTTCTTGGTATTGGCCCTTACCCAGCTGAAGATACGGTAGACCCTGACTTAATTAACGCTGGGAAAGAAACTGTCACCGCAGTTCCAGGAGCATCCTTCTTTGACAGTGCAGAATCATTTGCCATGATACGAGGTGGCCACATCGACCTTGCTATTTTAGGTGGTATGGAGGTATCTGAAACAGGAGACCTTGCTAACTGGATGATTCCAGGAAAAATGGTGAAGGGTATGGGCGGTGCTATGGACCTTGTTGTCGGAGCCAAAAGAGTAATCGTTGTAATGGAGCATGTGAATAAAAATGGAGAATCAAAGATTAAAAAGCAATGTGAGCTACCACTAACAGGTAAAGGGGTAGTGCATCGATTAATTACAGACTTAGCTGTATTTGATTTTACACAAGAGGGTATGAAGCTTATAGAATTAGCTGAAGGTGTTACTTTAGAGGAAGTAAAAGAAAAGACTGCTGCATCGTTTAGTGTAGCTTTAGCCTAATAATTTCAGACCTAGGACTGTTCCCTGAATGATTGTAGACATCCTACAATAAACTAAAAAGGGAGCCATAACGATGAAACAACAATGGACAAATGAATTAGCAGTTGCACAGGTTAGAATAGCAAGACCCACAGATCGAATCAAAGAAATCGAACGTTTTTACTGTGAAGGTGTCGGATTAAAGAAAATTGGTTCTTTTACAGGACACAGAGGCTATGAAGGTATAATGATTGGCCTACCAAATGCAAGCTATCATCTAGAATTTACTGAGCATGTGGAGGGAAGTCCGTGCCCAGCACCAAGTAAGGACAATCTTCTAGTGCTTTATATTCCAAACAGCGAAACGATTCGGCACATTTCAGATAGACTAGCACTCATGGGATATCCTGAAGTAGAGCCTGAAAATCCTTATTGGGCAGAGAAAGGGGGAACGATTGAAGACCCTGATGGTTGGCGATTAGTATTAATGAATACTGAAGGAATTTAAATAAAAAATAAGAGCACGAGCTATCTGATATAGTCTCGTGTTTTTTTATGATGTAAAATACCCTAGATAGTATATACGAAAAGCATGGCAAAGGAATTTGGTATCCAACTCACTCCAAGATAAAACGGCCTTTTATATTAGAAGGTATAAAGCGGTATGTAAAATAACATGAAAGATACCCCTGCATGTATTGCGTGGGTATCTTTATTTTGATAGCACCTTAATCCTCTAAAGCTTCATCCTCGTGATAGTGAGTAGCTGCGGATTCAATATCAACCTGTAGATAGTTGGCCCAATCCACTTCGTTAAAATCCTCTTCACTAAAATAAATATTCAAGAGCTCTGTCATCGTTTTGTCCCCGTCAGGCTCAGTAAGAGGAGCAAACCAAGTAATAGCTGGTGTTTTCACGCTTTTTAGTTTGGATAATTCAGCAAAAATCTTAGTGGAATCCTTCAACATCTGACTTTTTGAGCCCTCTGTTACATCTGTATCTTGAATGGAAATCGTCACAACACCTTTGGATTCTTCTACAGAGAACTCATTTTTAACGATTGCACCCACAATATCTTCCACAGTAGTATTTTGATCAACTGCCACTTCCTTTGGTTCTGAACTTTTGCCGCAAGCCGTTACTAATAGTGAAGCAAATACTAGAAGAAAAATTAATTTTTTCAATATCATAACCTCCCTTGTTACTCCATATATGCGCAAAATGAGAGGGAATTATACTTTATTAGAGAATGTTACAAATACTTTTTATTTATAAAATATAGTTTAGTTTGGGCGAAATCATTTTTGTTCTACTGGGGCCCACAATTACTTTACACATATTGGGTTGATTGTTAATATAATGGCTCAATAATATTGAATGAGTTACTATGCTTGCTGCATCCAAAAAATGTCGAACAATTCGACAAAAGGCGGATTGCACAGGCATACATAAGAATGGTCAAAAGGGGAGTACTAAAAGTAAAAGCTCTTTTAATAAGGGAATGATTTATGCTTTTGCTCACCGTTGCTAATGAGATTGTTGCTTTGCCTCATAGTGAAAATGTAAACTTTGGGGTATCAGTGGGAATTATAAATTACATTAATAAAAAACCCACCCTCCATTGAGAAGGGTGAGTTATTAGAAGCCTTGTGGCTGTAAGATTAAAATTAAAAAGCCGCGAATGCCGTAGTTATTATAGAAAGTTTTAAACCACCACTCCTCAAATGAGTTGTTACACGAAAATTATTTATAAATAATAGCAATAAATGCCGTTAATAAAAGCTTTTTAAAAAGTATTTATCATTAATTATCGTTGATTACAATTATTTATAAACAATTTTAACACCAGTTTAACACCAATATAGCACCAGTTATTTTAACTGGTATTAAGATTGTTTTTTTACTTTAAAGAAGTTATCTAATTTGTCAGCAGCTGCACGATCGGCAGATTTAAAAGCATGTCCATAAGTGTTCATTGTCACTGAAATATCAGCGTGTCCCAAACGTTCACTAATAATTTTAGCATGCACACCTTGTGCGATTAATAATGATGCTGAAGTATGTCTCAAATCATGTAACCTAATGTACTTAAAGTTATGCCCATCGATAAAATTTTTCCAATGTTTAGAAGGGCTTGTTGGATATAAATGAGTACCATCAAATGAATGGAATAGCCATTCTCTATCTTGTTCTATCCATTTACCACCTTTTTTCAATTTTTCTTTTGCCCAATGTATACGATATGCTTTTAATTCTTCCATAACTGACTCAGGTAATGTCACATAACGTTTAGATTTTTTGGTTTTAGTAGCTTTGATATGTGGACCTTGTTTAGTCAAAACAATAGATTGGTGAATGTATATCTGTTGATTCTCAAAATCTACGTCTTTCCACTCTAAACCTAACAATTCTCCTTTCCGTAATCCGGCAGCTAGTGCTAAAGTGAACATCATTTTCCATAGTTCAGGTTCACTTTGTAACATATACATTAATGTTTCAATCTCATCTTCTTCATAAATTTGCATTTCTTTATCAACATCATCAGTATCGCTTGGACGAGGCTTTTCAACTCCATCCATAGGGTTGTTAGATAAAACATTCCACTTCACAGCATACTTAAATATGCTTTTTAATGTTCTATACACATCTTGTTTACTATGATAGGTTACTGGCTCATCTTTGCCATCATATCTTTTCATATCTCTCACAACGGACATAAGATGGAATGCGTTGATTTGATCCATTGGCATATGGCCAATAATAGGATTTATATGAAGTTCTAATTTCCGCTGATGATTCCCATAAGTGGTTAAAGCAAGAGTTGAGGCAAAATCCTTTTCCCATTGTTCTGCAAAATCTTTAAAAAGGATTTTTTCTACCTTTACATAATTTCCTGACAAAACTTCATTTTTGAATTTTAGATACTCTCGATCTAAAAATTCCTTTAACTGCTTTGGAGTCATTTTTTCTTCTATAGTAATAGTTTTTGTCTCACGTGGATACCTACCTTTTGCATCTTTAGGTAAATAAACAGTGAAACGATATGAATTTTCTCCACGTTTTACGATACTTGCCATTTAAAATTTCTCCTTTCGATTTAACTTTCAGATATGCTCTAACTAATCACCACCTTTAATAGAATGCATGTTCTGTTTAGGGTAAAAAATTTTTAAGAAATTGTTCTGGTATTCCGTATGTATTTATTGCTTCTTCATAAGTAATAGGATTGTCATTATCAGAAAATAGTAATTCAACAGCAAATAGATTGGCTTCCGTTTCATATTTATCTGTTGAAAAAAATGTGTTTGCTTTTAAAAAAGCCATGTTGTGCTCAGGATGTTGGATAACGTGACCGAGTTCATGAGCACAAGTTAGCATTTGTTTTTCATAGGATAAATTCTTATTTATATGGATAATAAAGGTTCTGTATAAATTACTGAAATAACCCCACGAACTCCCTAAATCTTCATATACAATCGTTATATCCATAGCCTTGGCAATTTTAAAAGGATTAGATGTGCCGTACTTTTTTATTAATTGTTTAATCAATTTATTTGTATCCATAACATCACGCCTTATCTACTTATCGATACTTTTTAGGAGTGAATTTTTTCTTGGCAAGTCTCTTATGCAATCTCAAAGCATTTCTCAATGAGGTAATGTATAGTTCCCTGTCCTCTTGATCCATTTCATCTAATACTCGACCATCGAATGATGCAAGACCGAGTTCACTTTCCGCACTGTTAAGGATTCGCTCCAGATCTCTTTCGATATCACGTTCATCTTTTTCTGTTAAATCGTAGTAACGTTTTTTATCTGTGCGACCAAGTAAGTAGTCAACAGATACATCAAAATAATCTGCCACCATTTCTAACTTATCTGTACCAGGGGTAGATGTATTCCATCTTCTGATTTGACCATTAGAAATGCCAATATTTCTTTCAACCTCAGCAAAATTAGTTTTTTTCTCGTCACATAAAAGTTTTATTCTTTCAACTAAACCCATTAGTATCAGCCTTTCATGAGCTTATGAAGAAAATATAATAACTTTTAAGTCATTTTAGTTTGACAAATAACTTTTGTGCTATTATACTGTGTTCATAAGCTAAGTTATTCGCTTTAAGACAATAGAAAAGACAACCTATATAAAATCATTTTATCGTTGGGGAACGGTTCAAAATGTTGATTTAACAGGCTTTTTAAAGTCTTATTTAGCTATGCACAAATAATAGCATATAAGTTATTTTAGGTCAATGTCTATAGTCAATTTAGCTAATAATTTAGCTTATATAATAATCAAAGCGCTGTGATACCGAGCCGACGACGGTATGAATTTTTAATAAAGTGAGGTGAGAAGGATTGAGTAAGAAAAAAGAAACCCCTGCATTAGCAGAGGTTAAAGAATTAAGAAAGTTCATCAATGTGAACGATGTAAACGAACACCTAAAGCAAGGATGGAAACTACTTGCAGTCCATCCTCATGGTAACAACTTTTACTATTTACTATTCAAGTGATTCTCTTTCTTTTCTTTGCTGCTCAATTTCACTGTTGATGTAGTCAGCTTCAACGGCGGATTGAGGATAACCTAGAGAATAAACGAATGCAGGGCTGTTATCTTTGATTCCTGGAAGAACCGATAACAAAACCCAGTTTTTATTAAGTAATTCATTTACTTCATGGAAATCAGTTACTTCAATTGTTTTTGTTATTTCAGTAAATGTAGTCATGATATCACCTACCTTTCAGAAATAGTTTAACAGAAAGGTAATCGTAGGGAGGGAAACAATTTGAATTTAACAGTCATTCAACTACGTGGTAAACGTGTTTTAACAACAGCACAGCTTGCAGAAAATTATGAAGCTGAAGAAAAATTAGTTCAGCAAAATTTCAACAATAATAAGGAACGGTATAAAGAAGGTAAACATTTCATTTTGCTACAAGGTGAAGAATTGAAAGCCTTCAAACACGACTTCGAAAATTTAGGGGTGGTTAAAAAGAACACATCCTCGCTCTACCTATGGACAGAAAAAGGTGCGTGGCTTCACGCTAAGTCATTAAATACAGATAGAGCGTGGGAGGCTTATGAATTGCTTGTGGACGAGTATTACAAAGTGATTGAGCAACCGCAATACAATAGTTTAGAACTCGCATTAAAAGCAGCACTTGAACATGAACAGGCTATCAAAGAAATCAAAACAGATGTGGACTACCTAAAAGGCAATATGCGGATAGATGGTCTACAACAACAAGAAATCCAACAAGCTGCCAAACAATCTATTGTACAAGCTTTAGGCGGTAAAGATTCAATAGCTTACCAAGAAATTAGCAAAAAAGTGTTCTCTGCATTTTGGAATGAGTTCAAGCAATATTTTAAAGTTCCAAGGTACGGAGATATACCAAAAGTGAAGCATGAGGAAGCGTTAAGATTTATCAGCCTATGGCGTCCATCCACATCATTACAGATGGAGATTGACAGTTGCAATAGCCAAATGGCTTTTGAGTGAGAAAGGAAGTGTAAGTATGCCAGAAACAATGGAAGCACGCAGAAGAATCCTTGAATACAAGGAAAGTAAAAACATGACCTATGAACAACTAGGGTTAATGGTCAACAAAACACCTGTGTATGTACAGGAAGTTTTAACAGGTAAGAAAACAGGTCCGCGTGCTAATGAGTTGGTACTTAAAATCATACAAGTTTTTGGGATTAGGTGAGGTGAAGCATGTGGAAAAACTCACTATGTCGGTAGATGAAGTTGCAAGTGAATTGGGCGTTAGTAAAACAACTATTTATACTATGGCGCGCGAAAAAGAAATTCCTCATACAAAAGTGAGAGGAAGAATTTTGTTTCACAGACCTACAATTGAGCATTGGTTAATCACTAATACAGAAGGCGGTGAACCCAAATGAACACAACCAACCTACAGTGGCTAGCAATGTCTGCAGAGGAAAAGCAATCAACGCTTAGAAAAGTAGCGAACCTATTGCGATTTAGCAAAAAGCGCTTTAAACAACATGCATCACTAAGTGTAAAAAAGGCACTAAATAGTCATTTAGAAGTATTAGATGGTATGAAAGTGATATTTCCAGTCGTAGGTTCGAGATTTGGAGAAATACCTTTTTATATGGTAAATGGTAAAGGATATTTCTTAGACACAGTAGATAAGGAATGGTGTGAATAGAGGTGACAGAAACAATGAACGCAATTGAAGCAGTTAATCATTATGCCCGACGTGGTGAGCGTGTGGATGGGGTATTACAGCATATCGTCACAAGTGAGATTAATAGATTACGTCAGGCACTTTCATATTACGCTGATAAAAAACATTATGAGCTTTATTGCATAGGTGAACCTATTCCATGTGACATAACAGAGGATCATGGACATATTGCTCGTCAAGCATTGGAAGGCGGTGATTGATTGCGTATAGGCAACACTCATGCTGATGTTTATGACCGTGAAATTGATTACTGGCGAGACATTGAGGATGCACAGAATGCCCAAATAGAGGCACAGAAAAACGTGTCAAAGGCTCAAACCCATGACAATGCAGTATACAAGGAAGGTGAAAAGGGATGAAGCTACAACCTGCAGCTGAAATGAAAAAAGTAAGTGTCAGCAACTTTGACAAATTAAGGGCTGACGCATTGCAAAGTGATGATTTCAAAAACCTCGTTAAAGGCATTGAAAATCAAGCTGAGAAAGGTCTTTGTGAGTACACGTATTACCACAAAACCAATAAGCAGATCGTTGCCATTTTCCAACAGACATTAAAAGAGAATGGCTATATAGCTAACAAGCATTTATCAGGTTTAGGTCTAACTATTAAATGGTAGGGGTGATTTAGTTGTTTGAGGACTTACTTAGAGCAGCCGCAGCTAAAGCTATTGAAATGGCTGTGAATGAAGGACATTTGATTAAGGAAGATGGCATTATCTTAAAGCCAGCAACAATCAATCTTGTAAATGAAATCGAAGAAATGAACCGCCAGCATTTGATTGATATAGCTTTAGCTAACAATGATCGTGAGCTGTTCATGCAATTAACAAATTGAAAGGATGGTGCCTTTAATGGACAAGGTAAAGGTTAGTCGTGATGTTGCAGATGCTCTAGATCATGTTACTAGAACTTTTAGTAATGAAGCGATTATTTATGCTCATGTGACAAAACCAGAAGGATGGTTGTTAGACCATAATCGAGCATTAAACCGTATCAGTTTAGATATGATCACACGTGCTTTATATATCGGTTATGAAGTAAATGAAACACCAGTAGAAAAATTTAATTACTTCTACGACAAGTATTCACAATCTGACATTATGTTCGAAAAAGACTTTTTAGGTGGCATGTTAGCTGTTGCCAAGTGGTTTGATCTGCCAGTGAAAGGAAGAGAGGATGAATGAAAAACACACTAGGTGATTTAAACAATCATTTATTTGCACAGCTCGAGCGATTGAGTGATGAAGATTTGGTTGGTAATAAATTAACGGAGGAAATTGAAAGAGCTAAGGCTGTTACAAGCGTAGCAAATCAAATTATCTCTAACGGTTCCTTAGTGTTACAAGCTCAAAAATTTTATGACAATCCAGATAGATTAAATCTCGATGCTGAAAAGCCAAAATTGCTGAAAGGGTGAGGTTATTGCGTCATACCTGGACACATGAGCAAAAAGAATTTTTACGTAAGCATTATCCATCAAATAGTCAAATAGATCTGCTAATTTTGCTCAATCAAGAATTTCAATTAAATATCAACATGAATCAATTAAAAGCTTGTTTGACAAATCACAATATTACTAGTGGTCGTACAGGACAATTTGAAAAAGGTAGTACACCTGTTAATAAAGGTACAAAAGGGCTTTACAACGTGGGAGGCAATCGCACTTCTTTCAAAAAAGGGGATACGCCAAAGAATTATAAACCTGTAGGTACTGAGCGAATTGACCGTGACGGTTACGTATTAATTAAAGTTTCTGACTCAGGTACTTGGCATGAAAGATGGAGACATAAACACAAGGTGGTATGGGAAAAGGCAAATGGTCCAATACCAAAAGGTCATGTTCTAATTTTTCTTGATCAAAACAAACTTAATATTTCACTAGAAAATTTACAGTTAATTACTCGAGCGCAGCTAGCAAGGATGAATCAAAATAAATTATTTCATCTAGATCCTGAGCTTACTAAGACAGGTGTTGTAATTGCAAATATCTATACAAAAATGGGCGCTCTTAATCGAAAGGAGAAAACAAAATGAAAGCAACAGGAATTGTTCGTAGAATCGATGATTTAGGACGTGTGGTTATCCCAAAGGAAATTCGTAGAACTTTGGAAATTGCAGAAGGAGATCCATTAGAAATTTTTACAGACCGTGACGGTGGAGTAATTCTAAAAAAATACAAGCCTGATATGGCGTGTGCGGTTACTGGTGAAGTCTCAGATGACAATTTCGTTTTACTAGGCGGCAAGCTCATTTTAAGCCCCGAAGAAGCTAAAAAATTAATCACTGAAATTGAGTTGAAGTAGGTGATATAAATGAATGATTGTCTTTTAGAAGTCCTGGGGGATTATTTTGTAAAACACGACCTTGTCAATAAAGGTTGGGAGTTTCATGAATTTGTAGAGGCCTGGCAACTTGGTCACATTGTGATGGAAAAGAGGTGAACGAATGTTTAAAGGATATTGTTTTCCTGTACCTGGTGATGGAGAATGGCATACGCCTGCTGTCATGTTAAACGATGCAGAGGAAGTGTTCCGTTATACGCAGTTGCAAAGTAAGTTGTTTCGTGAGGTACGTGTAGTAGATGGAGATGATTTTATTGTTGTTCAAATGATAGATCAACAATATACGTTTCCAGAAGAGTGGAAAAAGTTTAATAGAGTACGGGAGGATTATGAAAATGGAAATAAAATTCAATCAATTAACCTTGCAGAATTTCAAAAGCCACAAGGATCTAGTAGTTAAGTTTGGCGACATGACTAAGATCCTCGCAGATAATGCAAAAGGTAAAAGCTCCATTGGTGAAGCAATTACATTCTTATTATACGGTACTGACCTGGTGGGGAGCAAACTTGATCCTTCACCAGTAACGTATCAAGCAGAGAATACGCTTGTGACATTGTTATTAAGTGTTGAAGATGGAGAGCTACTACTTGGCCGTGAAATTGTGAAAGGTCGTAATAAGTTCTATGTAAATGAGGTACCTTCCAAAGCAACTGAATTTAACGAGGTAGTGGAAAAGCTATTTGATAAAGATTTATTTTTATCGCTGTTTAATCCAAGTTATTTCTTCACATTGCATTGGGAAAAACAGCGTCAAATGATTTTAAAATATACGACTGCACCTGCAAATAAAGAAGTATTAAAAGAGCTTTCTAAACCACAATCGGACAAGTTGGCCACATTAGTCAAAAAGCATTCTTTAGAGGATTTAGATAAGATTCATCGATCCAATAAAACTAAGTTGGACAAACAATATATAGGTGCTCAGAGTCGTACCAAGACGTTACGAGAGCAGTTAGAAAAAAATGCTCCCACAGTTCCTTTAGACTCGCTAAATGTGGAATTAAACCAGCTTGTTAAAGAACGAAATGCTATAGAGGCTGTGACTGATAAAGCACAGGAAACAAATGGCCGAATAAACAGGCTTCATACCGAAATTCAAATTTTGACAACAGAACGTGATCGTATCAAAGAAACCTTTAATCAGCTAAAAAACGAACCTATACAAGATACTTGCCGTGTTTGTCACCAAACGTTACAAGATGAAGCTATTGATGCTGTAGAGGCAGAAAAAGAGCAACGTATTCAACAAGTAAAATCGAAATTCCAAAAAGTTGTAGATGAACGGAAAGCATTAGAAGAAGAACTTAAAACACTTGAATACGTGGACGTATCTGAGCAAATGGAAAAAGCGCGTTCGCTTCAAGAGAAGATAAGTCCAATAGAATATGAGATCTCTAAACATAGGGAGTATAAGTTCTTAGAGGAACAAGTTAATGCTGCAGAAGCTAATGAAAAAGAAACGCTTGAATCACTTAATGAGTCCATTTTTATCCTGGATACCATTAAGGATTTCAAGGCAAAAGAGGCAGAATTACAAGTCAAAAAGGTTCAAGACTTATTCGAAAATTTATCAATAAAACTGTTCGAAGAAGTGAAAACAACAGGTGACAATAAACCAACCTTCATAGTGCAAATGGATGGCAAAGACTATATGAAACTTTCATTTAGTGAACAAACTAGAGCAGGGCTTGAAATTCGTGATGTGATGTCAGAGCAAAGTGATCTTATCGCTCCTTGTTTTGTAGATAATGCAGAAACCATTACTAAGTTCAAAGAACCGAATGGACAACTCATTATCAGCCAAGTTGTTGCAGGTAAAGAATTGGAGGTCATTTCTGAATGAACGTTAAAGAAATCACAGTCGGTTACACATATACCAAAAATCTTGGAAACTTTGAAAATGTGAAAGTAGATGCTGCTGTAACTATTTCGTTAGAGCCAGGGCAAGATGTTGACGCACTTTACGACAAAGCTTATGAAAGTATGAAAAAACAGGTCAAAAACGGCCTTAATAAATTTACGGAGGTACGCTATTAATGAACAGAAACTTACCAACTTTAACACCTGAAATTACGGAGGCTTTCGCACCTGCAGTATTAGAGGTCATTCGTAGTTCGATTGCACCTACAGCTAATGATCAAGAATTTTTGCTATTCGCTCACAAGGCGGCATCATATGGCTTAGATCCATTCAAAAATGAAATTTTCTTTATCAAGTATGGAAATCAAGCACGTATTCAATTTGCAGCTGAGGCCTATCTTTCAAAAGCGCGTGAACAAGAGGGCTTTATCCCACCTGATACACAAATGGTGCATGAAAACGATGAATTTAAAATCGCTATGAATAAAGAAACTAAGCAAATGGAAGTGATTCAACACGAAATTGGCTTCCCACGTGGAAAGATTATTGGTGCCTATTCAGTTGCTTATCGTGAGGGCTATCCACCTGTAACGGTCATTATGGACATTGACGAAGTTGCTCATATGTTCACAGGGCAAAATAAAGACAACTGGAACAAGTGGACAAGTGACATGTTCGGCAAACACGTTCAGCAACGAGCATTGAAAAAGCAATACGGATTGTCATTCGAGGATGTAACGATCTCCCAAAATGATGTACCTCAACCTGCTACGCAAACACGCAGGGATATTACACCTACCCAGGAGCAGATAGAGGCCCCTATTGAACAGACTGTATTAACTCGCTCAGAAGAATTACTCAAGGAAGTCAAAACAAAGTTTAAACAACTTGGTATTACAACGAAAAAGGCTATGCAAGAATACCTGGATAAAAATGCACCAGGCATTGATCCTACAACAGCTACGGAATCTGAACTAGTTGGCTTAATTGAGCTACTAAATATGAATATCGAAATGCTAGCTTCACAGTCAAACGATGCCGATTTACTAGAGTAAAAACTATGAAACTACCACAAATAATAGTTTATGAGAGGAATAAGGATTGTAAGCTGTGTGGGCGAGAAATGAATGAAAATGAATACAACTTGTACCGTGGGCGTGAAATATGCTCACGGTGCCATAAGGAGTTAGGGGGTAGGAAATGAAAGTTGACATCTTAGCAAGTGGTTCAAGTGGCAATTGTATTGCTTTAACAACCAATGAAACTACCATTCTGATCGATGCAGGCATTGCTAAAACGAAAATAGAGAAACGGCTACTGGAAGTAGGTATAACGCCAAATAGAGTTGAAGCAATTTTTGTTACACATGCACATAGCGATCATATTAAAGGGCTGCCATTGGCCAATAAATACAAAATTCCTGTGTATGCTGGCGAACGTGAATGGAAAAACATCACTACCGTTGAAGATGAATTAATTAGGCCAATTGGTGTTGGTGGTGTTTTCGGTTGTGGCCAGTTTATAGTAAGCCATTTTAATGTTCATCACGATGCAATCGATCCGAGGGGATACGTTGTATGGACTTTAGATAATTTTAAAGTATCTATTTGCTTAGACACTGGCCTGGTTGATAAAAGCATGTTGAACGCTATGAGGCATAGTGACATTTACATCATCGAAGCCAACCATGATCCACGAATGGTTGAAGCATCTGATTACCCTAACAGCGTTAAGGCGAGGATATTGAGTCACGTTGGACACCTATCAAATGAACAAACAGCAAAAGCCCTCAGAGAACTTGTAGTGGGCAAAGGGGAACGAATCTATCTTACACATTTAAGTAGCAAGAACAACCTCCCTACGCTTGCGGAAATGACCGTAAATATGGAGTTATCGAAAAAAGGATACAAAGCAGGCAATCACTACGAATTGGAGGTCATTTAATGCATCCTTATGAATTAATTTTAACTGCTATGTTGAGATTACAAATTGAAAACATAGAGCTAAAAAAGCAATTAGAGTCCATTCAATCTAAAAGTGTTACTGGATCAGTTGCGGATCGCATTGATGATTGGTTAAACAGACCATACACAGGTAGTAGTCGCAAAGATATTGAGGAATTTTCAAAGGAACTCATTGAATACATGAGCAGCCAATTGAAAGCATGAATAGGGTGAGTGATCATGGCAAGTCCACAACTCAAGAATGGGCATACACGGATTGCCAATGAAATCTTCGATCATATCATGAAGACTAATCTCAATGGCACACAATTTCGTCTGGTCTTGGCCATTTGGAGATATACGTATGGTTTTCAGAGAAAGACCAATGAAATGTCCACTAGCTTTTTAACAAAAGCGATTAATGCCAATAGAACCCAAGTTAATAGAGAACTAGCAACGTTGATTGATAGAAACATAATTAAGATTACAGGGATTGGTTCAAAAGGAGCGAGAATCATGGGGTTTAATAAAGATTATAAAGAGTGGGATGAACAGCTGCCGTCTAAAGAGGTAGATCCTGAAATCCCTGATCAAACTAAACAAATAAAAAAACCAAAATATGATGAAGAAAATACTTATTACAAAATGGCCGTCTACTTTCATGAGAAAGTTTCTGCAGTTGCAAATGAGGCTGGCATATCTCATTTAATCAAGAAATCCAATATGCAGTCTTGGGCTGATGATATGCGAAAGCTAATTGAAATAGATCAAGTGGATAAGCACTTGGCCAAACAAGTCATGGATTGGGTAACGCAGGATTCTTTTTGGCGCACCAATGTTTTATCAGCAAAAAAGCTTCGTGATAAGTTTATGGAATTAGCTATAAAAATGAATGCTGATAAGAAACCTGTTCAACCAAAACAAAAGCCTCAATATGATCCGAGAGATAAAGAAATAGAGTTCCAGCGCTGGTTACAAGATGGGAATGATCCAAATGACTTTGATTGGAGCAACTGATTACGAACTCGATGCAGAAAAATCGGTGCTAGGTGCAATATTTCTTGAGCCGAGTGTGATCGATGACATTGTATTTCTTGAATCAAGGGACTTCATTAGCGCGCGTCACCAACAGATTTATAGAGTAATGAAATGGCTAGATAATAAAAATCAGCCTATCGATATTACTACTGTTACTGAGCTGTACATGCAGCATAACAAAATGGACGAGGTAAGCATTTCTTATTTAGCGGAATTAGCCGTTTCCTGCCCTACAGCTTCAAATGTCGTGTCATATGCCAATATTGTTCGTTCGAGGGCTATTCGAAGACGAGGAACAGATATAGGGCAAAAAATTATGAATCTAGTACATGAGGATTTCGAAACGGATGATGATTATTTTGCTGAAATCGAAAAACTAGCCTCAGAAGTAAGGCCCGAAGATGATGGCAAGATGCAAAGTTTAAAAGAATCACGTCATGGATATTTTGCACATCTTTTAAAACGAGCTGAATTTATTCCAACTGGTTTTAAACACTACGATAAGTGGGCGCATGGCCTTTGGAGAGGTTGGCTGTTCGTTAGTGCTGGACGTCCTAGTGTTGGTAAAACAGCAATGCTTCTTCAAAGAATTATGGGTGTGGCCAAGAGTGGTCCAGTATTAATTTGGTCACAAGAAATGGACAAGTACCAATTGTTTGATCGGATGATTTCAAATTCAACAGGTATTCAATATGGCCGCATTAAAAATAAGGACTTAAAGCCTGAGGAATTAGGAGTCATTGAGTTTGCCTATAAGGAGTTAGAAAAGTTACCAATCTTTGTCCAAGATTCAAGTGGCGTAACAATCGAGGAAGTAAGGGCTACCGCAAGGCGTTTTAAAAAACGATATGGGCAAATTGCCATGATTGCTGTGGATTATCTGCAGATTATGAAGATTCCCCAACGTAAAAATGAGACCAGGGCGCAGGCTATTGGAAATGTAACCACTACTGCCAAGCAAATAGCCAGAGACATGAATTGTTGCTTCATGATGTTATCGCAGATGACCAGGGAAAGCGACAATGTTAAAAAGCCGCAGCTGTCACACTTAAAAGAATCTTCTTCGATTGAGCAGGACGCTGATGTTGTGGAATTTTTATGGCACGATCCAGCTGACAAAATGCCACAAGGAAAAGTCATTCAACAGTTTTTTGCCAAAGGACGAGACATAGGCATAAACGAATTTAAGTTGTTATTTATGGGTTGGAAACAGAAGTTTATTGAATTGGATAAATAGTAGAAAGATATTGTGAGGAAGGGTGAACAAAAATGGCATCGATAGAAACATTATTAAACAAAACACTTTCATCAATAGAACAGGTAGGCAATGATGAACTTTATTTCCTTACAACTGAAGGAGATAAATTCAAAATGTATCATGAACAAGATTGTTGTGAAAGTGTTTGGTTAGAGGAAACTATCGGGGATTTAGAAGATTTAATTGGTAGTCCTTTATTAATGGCTGAGGAAGTAATAGAAATTCCTCCTGAAAGCGACAATTACGAAAGTGTAACCTGGACATTTTATAAGTTCGCTACTATTAAAGGCTATGTGACTTTACGTTGGGTTGGTGAATCGAACGGATATTATTCTGAATCAGTAGATTTTCGCAAAGTTATTTAATAAAAGATTTGGAGGATCGTTATGAGATTCATAGGCTTAGATCCATCAACTAAAACCGGATTTGTTGCACTAGATGAAAGTGGCCAGATACTTAGAGCAAAAGAATTAACAGGCGTAGGTGATAAAGATCCTTTCCGAATGATCACACTTATTGACGAAGTTATGGCCCACATGCAAAAAGGTGACATCATAACTGTAGAAGGATTTGGTTTTGCAACGCAGCAGGGCATCCAGCTTGGCGGCATTGGTTGGGGTATGCGAATGTCTCTAACTAGACGAGGCTTTAAATACTATGAGGTGGCACCTAATGCCGTAAAAAAATTTGTAGGTGTAACAGGCTTCACAGGTGAAGTTGGGAATAAAAAACGTCTTACTGGTCCAGAGAAGAAAAAAGTCGTTATGAAAGCTGTAATAGATCACTATGGCTTCTCACATAAAAGCGACAACGTTGTCGATGCATATATCTTAGCCCAAATTGCAAGAATCATGTACCAGTTTAATAGACCTGATTTTATTGGTTGTCCTGTCTATCAAGCAGAGGTAGTTAAATCGATATTAGGAAATAAAACAATTGAAATGGAGAGTGTGAAGAATGGCTAAAGTTGAATTAAATGTCCTTTTTAAAAAAATACAAAAGGATGATAAAAAAGAAGTTTTAGAGTTTCATATCTTGGGTGATGATGTTCAATATAAATCTGAATTAATTGGTATGGCAGGCAGCATTGTAATACTTGAACTTGGTGATGTTAAATTATCTGCAGAGATGAAATCAATTCAGCGCGATAGCAAGAAAGTCGTGCTAAAATTTGAAGCCAAAGGTGATAGTGAGGAAAAGACTATCAAACTATATCCAAAAGCAGGCTTTAATGTGAAGCTTTCACTTGAACAAAGCCAAATGAGCATTGAAGAATTTGAGGAACAGCATGAGGGTATCGAATATCAGGTTGATGGAGATGGTAGCGTATCAGTAGCACCTGATCAAATGACCATTGAAGATGTCAATGAGACAGAAAACAAAGATGATTTACTAGATTGATACTAATTGCCCTGGTAGATGCCAGGGTATCTTTCTTGTAGAAGGGGGAAATCTGTTTTGGATTTTGAATTGCCTGAATTAGATAGAAAAGCAACGCAAGCAGCTGTCGAGCGAGAATTAGAAAAATACCGCATTTTTAAACATTTAACTTTTGAAGAAAAAGAAGCAGCTACAACATCACATATTAATGACATTGGTGGAGGGAAAGGCAATTTAACAAGTGACCAAACAGGCTCAGTGGCCATTTACAACGTTGATGAAAAGAGTGTAAGACGTAAATATTGTGAGCGTGTAGAACGTGCTGTAAAAAGGCTGCCACCAATGGAAAGATTCTTGATTGAAACAAGATACATGGCTGATGATGCCGAATACTTAACAGATATGAAAGTCTATTGTTTTAAATTTCAACCTCCAATTTCACCACCTACTTATGACAAAATTCGTTGGAAAGCCTTTTATAAACTAGCTTTGGACTTAAATATCGTACACACTAAATAAAATATAGTTTAAAAATATTTGCAAAAAAATTTAAAAATATTTGCAAATCATTTTAAAGCATTTGGTTTTATACATGTTAAATTAATATCATCGGGAATTGATTAAGGGACACCTTAGTTGATTCCTTTTTCATTTCCATAGTGTTGACTGTCGCGGATTAGCGTCACCTTTTATGTCGCTAATTAGCGTCTGCTTATGTCGCGGATTAGCGTCTAGTAATGTCGCTAATTAGCGTCTAGTGAAACGAGTTCCTTCATATAATGCAAAATCTCTAAAGAAAACAATAAAGAAAACAATAAAGAAAACTAACTAGCAAATACAATTTGCAAGGGTAGATCTCAATTTATTTAAAGGAAACTAATAGAGTTATCCCAAGCCATCTTACAAATAGTACATTCTTTTGTTATGTCAAATTTGTATTAATGACCACAAATAATACTCTGGTATATGATATTTGTAAAAGGAGAGAATAAAATATGAATAGAGTAGAATTAATGAGGTATAAAGATGGGCATAAAATTATTTTTAAAGCATTATCTGGACCGCTTAATGATTGGAGACCAATTGTTACTCTTACAATAAAGCTGGATCATGATGGTGTTTTTAATGGCGTGGAGTATAAAAATACTAACGAAAATATTAAATCATTATGGATATCAGATTTAGAGACTATAAAAGATAAATATCCTCATTTTATAAAATATTTAAAAGCTGCTGTACTAATGTATGAAGCATTTGAGGAAACTCAGAATTAATTTCCTTTTAAAATAGATACATAGAGTCACATCTAACAAGGTGTGGCTTTTTATTATGTTTAATTTTTCTCTTAATGACAATACATCCCAACTAATTTAAGATGTAGGTAGATGGGAGGAAAAGGGATGAATTTTGATACAAAATATTTAATTAGATGGGGAATACCTGGATGGATAATGATAATGGCACTTTTCCCTTACTTATTCGTGACTTTTATAGATGGATTTAAAGAGATCTTTAAATTATCTGCAGTTGATATTTTAACAATAGGGGCAACATTAACTTTTTTAGGAGTACCGCTTGGCTATGTTTTAAATCAAGTGCATCACTCTTTATTTTGGGTTCTCCCAAGTCTATATAAAAGAGAATGGAAAATCTATTTTAAGCAAGAGGTTTCAGCTGATGAAAAGCATTTATCTATTGATGAATTTAAAAAAGAAAGATATAGATACTTATTATCAAAAAAACATGAACTAGGAGGGGTGGCGGTAAGTTTATTTATTTCATGGGCAGTGATTCTAATTATGAATATTTCTATAAATAACTTATTATGGTCTTGGATTTATTTTGGTATTGTTACAGCTTTAACAATACTGGTAATTTTAAGTCGCAACTATTCAAGTCGAAATGTCCATTATTATTTTTATGATTATTTATTAAAAGAAACAAATGAAATAAGATAAGGGTCATATCAATCAAGATGTGGCTTTTTATTATGGCCAGAAGGTGGTGAGAAGACCATGACCATGATTGTATACTTGACACTAGCATTGGACTTAATCATACGTGCGCTATGTGTGATGTTATTGATTGCTGGTATTGTTCATACAGTTGTTTCTATTGGAGAGAAAAAGAAAGCAGTTAATGAGCTCACTGTTATATCTAAACGGTTACACATTCTTATGGACATTCCTATTAAGAAGGCTAGAGAGTTCATGAAGGGTAATGATAGTCACAAAGAGTAACACATGAACCATCATAAACCCAGTGATACCAAGGCTTTGGGTCCTTCCCAGGAGGGAGGGGTTATGCGGGGCTAGCGACGCCCGCGGCTTGCCTATTTTTATTTTAAAATTTTTACTTCGGAACTTCGGAATTGAGGTGAACAAATTGGACGGTTTTAAAGAGGAAAAAGGACGAGTGCTTATTCGTACAAATAAGCTTTGTGAACTGATTGAAATCAGCGACAGAACACTAACGGATTGGAAAAGGCAAGGGCTAACACAGCATAGTCGTGGTTGGTGGGATTTGCAGCATGTTCTAAAATGGCGAGGCGAAATTTATAACGGTGATTCCGAAACGAGTAAGTCTGTAAATCTGCAACAAAAAAAGCTAGAAGCAGAGGTTGCATTCAAAGAATCACAAACAGAACTTGCACGTATCAAAATGGATATTGCTGAGGGGAAATACATCGAGAAGGAAATTGTTGAAGCTGAACTTACTCGCTTTTTCTTGGTATTTAAAAAATCAGCCATGATGTTGCCTCGAAAATTAATTGGTTTCATCACTGGCTATTTAGATCCTATGGAATTGCGAAAAGTTGAAAAGCAAATTTCAGAGCTTATAAATGATGCATTGAATCAAATGAGTGTGGATGGTGTTTATAATGCCAAGAAAAAGTAAAAATAAATTACCAACCTACTTAAAAAATGCATTACGCCATTTAAAGCCTCCCGAGAATTTGACTGTTAGCCAATGGGCTGAAAAGTATAGAAAATTAGATCCAAAAACAAGTGCGATTCCTGGTCCATGGCGAAATGAAATGACACCTTATTTAGTTGAGATTATGGATGAATTTAATAATGCGGAGACTGAAGAAATTGTCTTTATTAAACCAACACAGGTCGGTGGAACAGAAGTTTTATTAAATGTTTTAGGTTATGTAGTAATGCAGGATCCTAATCCAGCCATGGTTGTTTATCCGACTGATGATTTAGCCGAATCTGTATCAGAAAATCGTATTCAACCAATGTTCCAATTATCAGGTGAACTTAAAAGCAAATTCAAAAAAAATGAATCAAGTCGGTTGGAACTACAGTTTGATGGAATGTATCTATCTTTGACAGGTGCTAATTCGCCAGCGTCTCTATCTTCAAAAGCCATGCGGTATTTACTACTGGATGAAGTAGATAAGTATCCTGGTGCTTCTAAAAAAGAAGCCGATCCAATTAAGTTGGCACGTGAACGTACTAAAACTTTTTCAAACAGTAAAGTTTTTATCACATCTACACCAACTATTAGAACTGGCCATATTGCAAAAGCAAAAGATACAGCGGATGTAGTAAAGCATTTCTTTTTACCTTGCTGTCATTGTGGAGAAATGATTGAGCTTAAATTTAAACAAATAAAATGGCCAAAAGAAGAAGGTATGAGTGAAATTGATCGTGCTGAATTCGCCCATTATGTATGCCAAGAATGTGGCTGCATCATTACTGATCAGCACAAAATTCAAATGTTGAGGTTAGGAAAATGGGAACCAGTAGAACAGCGTACTAAATTTCCTCGTAAAGTTGCATATTGGATGAATACTTTGTACTCTCCATTTGTAACATTTGGAGCCATTGCAAAAGAATTTTTAACATCAAAGGATGATCCTGAAGCATTTCAAAACTTCGTCAATTCCTGGTTAGCAGAAGTTTGGGAAGATACCAAATTAAAAACTAATGCAGATATGGTTAGGGAACGACAAACTGATATTCCTGAATTTACAGTGCCTGAATGGGCAGAACTATTAACTGCAGGTGTCGATGTCCAGGAAACAAGTTTATACTATACAATTCGAGCTTGGGGAAAATATATGACTTCTCAATTAGTAGCGAAGGGTCAAGTATCAAGTTTCACTGATATTGAAAACATCATGAATGCAGAATTTTATAAAGAGAATGGCGAAAGAATGATAGTAAATGCAGCTGGGATTGATTCAGGGGACCAAACCGATGAGGTATATGATTTCTGTGCACGAAATAGTGAATGGGCTATCCCAATCAAAGGTGTTGGTGATGGACTTCATCACTTCCGCATTAGTATGGTCAATCGAACAACATCATCAGCACATGGTATGCAGTTAATTCTTATTGATGGTGGTAAATATAAAGACATGATTGCATCACGTATGAAAAAGAAAAACGGTACTGGATCATGGATGGTTTATAAAGGCATTGATGATGACTATGCAGAACAAGTGACAGCTGAACATAAAATTAATGAAAAACGAAGTGGCCGAACCGTTTCTGTATGGGTAAAGAAAACTTCCCATGCAGATAACCACTATCTCGATTGTGAGGTCTATGATTTTGCTATGGCGGATGTTTTAGGCGTTAGGACGTTGCATTTATTGCAACAGGAATCACCAGTTGAAGACAATGTAAATTCAGTTGCTGAAGAATTTAATAATGATTGGTTGGGTGGTAATAAAAAATGGATGTAGGAGGTGAGATGGATGAATCTTGAGACCACTAAAAAAGTAAATGAAGCAATTATCGCTCTTTGTGATTATACATTAGAAGTAATTAAGGAAAACTCGGCAGATAAAATTGAAAATCTACCGAGTCTTGTAAATGCATTAGCAAATCTTATTCAATCTCGTTAGTAAAATTACCTAGATAAGTATCGTTTACAGCTGAGGCAACCTTCTTGTAGAAGAGACTAATCTCTTCTGCTCGAAGTTGATTGTACTCCCGCATTTCTTCTTTGTCTTTGAAATTACTTTTAGATGGAGCAATGATAATTCCTTTTTCGATAGCTGCAATAGTAATTTCTTTAGCGATTTCAGCATAACTTTGAGCCATATGTATTCACCTCACTTTCAAAGTGATTATAGCAAATATTGGGAGGTAGTTGATAGTTTATGAGTATTTTAGAACAGTTACAGCAAGTAAATAATGCGATAGCTGCCATTGAAATAGGTGGCCAGGAATATCAAATCGGTTCAAGACGGTTGAAGCGTGCTGATTTATCCTTGCTTTATCAGCGACAAAAGGAATTACAAGGGCAGTTAGAAGCTGAAAAATCTGATGGTTTTGGCTTGGCCAACACATCTGTTGCTATATTTGATCGAAGGTAGGTGTGCAAATGAATTGGTTAGACCGAACAATTGCCTGGTTATCTCCTGAATCTGCATATAAACGTTTGGGTTATCGAAAAGCTGTTAATGACATGCGTTCGTATGACGCAGCAGGTGATGATCATTTAAACGCAGGGTGGCGAGCTGTAAATGCAAAAGCTGAATCTACTGATGGAATGTATCGCGATACAATTCGTGCGAGAAGCCGTGATTTAGAACGAAATAGCGACATTTTAGAAAGTGTTGTCCTAGCATTTGAACGAAATGTCGTTGGCGGAGGCTTTAAGTTGCAAGCGAAAACTGAAAATGAAGATTTGAATACAGCTATAGAATCATTATTTAAATTGTGGTGTCGTCCAAAGAATTGTGATGTCACACAACAACAGAGTTTTTCAGAAATATGTCAAATGCTTGTGCGACGCCAAAAGGTAGACGGTGGGATTATTGTAGTTTTGAGATATATTGATGATGGTGTTGTACCTTTATCATTACAAATCTATGAGGTAGATGATTTAGATACAATGATTCCTACAACTACGACAAAAAAGATTGTGAATGGTATTGAATACAATGCCTATAATCGGCCAGTTGCCTATTATCTAAAAAAATATGATGCATATGGAAACTATATCGGTACATCTGAGCGAATTGACGCTAAAGATGTGCTTTTTTTATTCAAGAAAAAGCGTCCTAGTCAGTTACGGGAAATGAGTGAATTATCGTCTACGCTCCCACGTGTACGCGACATGAATCAATTTATGGAAGCTGTATCTGTAAAAGAACGTGTTGCAGCATTGTTAGCGGTGTTAATTAAGAGAATGACACCTAGTGGTGGAGCTCTTGGACGAGGAAATGGTCAACCTGATAAACGGACTGGATATGTAGGAAAAATGCTTAGTCCAGGTATGATGATGGAATTGAATCCAGGGGACGATGTTCATGTTGTTCAGCCTCCAGCACAGGCTGCTAACTCAGCCGAATTTATTCGTTTACAACAGCGCCTTTCAGGTTCGGCTCAAGGCATTTCCTATGAAGTTGCAGCGCGTGATATGTCACAAGTCAACTATTCATCAGCTCGCCAAGGGCTATTAGAGGACCAAAAAACGTATTTAATGCAGCAACAATATTTAATCGATCATTTTTTTATCCCTGTCTATGAGGCGTTCATTGAATCAGCTGTTTTGGCTGGAAAGATCAGTATTAAAGACTTTCATACAAAAAAAGAGAGCTACCTACAGCATGAATGGATTGCACCAGGTATGAAATGGATTGATCCTCTTAAAGAAGCAAATGCAAATAAAATAGCGCTGGAAACAAATCAAACGACACTTGCAGAGATTGCAGGAAATACAGGAAATGATTGGCGTGAAATCATTGATCAGCGAGCACGTGAAATCGAATATATGAAAGAAAAGGGGGTGATAAATAGTGAATCCGCAACAAAATCCGAAGAAATCGACAAACTCATTGAGGAAACAGATGACGAAAAACCAGAAGATGAATCGTGATTTATCCTTTGATATTCGCTCATTAAATGACGATAAACGGACATTTGAGCTGTCTTTTTCATCAGAAGAACCATATCAACGTTGGTTTGGTCCTGAAATTCTCTCACATGAACCAGGTGCAATTGATTTAAGTCGATTAAATGAAATTGGCGTGCTTTTATATAACCATAATCGTGACAAAGTAATTGGCCGTATTGATAAAGCGTGGACAAAGGATAATCGGGCTTATGCGCAAGTTACCTTTGATGAAGATGATGAATCAGATGTGATTTATCAAAAAGTAAAATCTCAAACTCTTAAAGCTGTATCAGTTGGTTATCAAGTTGAATCATGGGAAGAAGTGGCACCTGGTAAAACTTCTGCAAATGGTCGCCACGTGGGACCATGTAGCGTTGCTTTGAAATGGCAGCCATATGAAATTAGTATCGTTTCTGTGCCAGCTGATGCATCAGTAGGAGTAGGTCGAGATATGGAAGATGAATTTGAGCAAGAAATACAAGAAAAAGGCGACTATTCGTATTATGAACGCCAAATTTTACTTAATGAAAACCTATTTGGAGGGATAAAATAATGAATTTATTACAAATGTTAGCACGCCAAAAGGCGATTGTTGATGCTGCAAAAGCAGAGGGAAATCGTGCATTATCAGTTGAAGAAAAGCGAGAATTTGATGAATTACAAAGTAAAATTGATGCTCTCCGTGCACAAGGTGATCCAAATGAGCCAACACCAGCACCAACACCAGTAGATAACTCGGAGCGTGCACTTGCTGCCGAACGTCAACGTGCACTTGAAATTACATCACTTTGCCGAGATTTTGGTTTAAACGCTGAGGAATATATTAAAGACGGCCATTCAATTGACCAAGTTCGTCAATTCATATTGGAAAAGCAAATTAAAGATCGTGCGCCACAACCTTCAGGAATTCAAATGGGGAAAGATGAGCGTGATAAATTCCGTGATGCAGCTGCAGATGGACTAGCTTTACGTGTTGGAATGAACGTTGAAAAGCCGAATGATGGCTCTGGAGAATTACGTAATTTATCATTACGTGAATTAGCAAAGGAATCACTCATTATCGAAGGTGTAAATAACGCTTATCGATTAAGTGATGATGAACTTTTACGCCAACATTTAACGCCAACATCTCTATTTACAAACATCATCGATCAAACTGCTCGTAATGTTTTCCAACAAGCATATACAGACGCAGCTACAACATACCAACATTGGACACGTCGTGGAACATTAACTGATTTCCGTCCTACTAAAACATATCAAGTTGGTACTGCAGGGGAACTATTGTTAGTGTCAGAGAATGGTGAATTGAAACATGATGATCCTAATGGTGTTGAAGGTCCAACACGTCAATTATTAACTTATGGCCGTCAATTCTCCATGTCACGTCAAGCATTTATTAATGATGATGTAAGTTTCATTGAAACTATCCCAGCCCTATATGCTCAATCAGCACGACTTGGTATTAACCGTTTGGTATATCAAACTCTAGCTAAAAATCCAGCTATTTGGGATGGTAAGACACTCTTCCATGCGGATCATAAAAATGTTATGGCCACAGGCGGAGCCCCATCAGTTGATACATTATCACAAGCACGCCAATTATTAAGAAAACAAACAGCAGCTGGTGGAGATGTGAAATTGAATATCCCTGCACGTTTCATGTTAGTACCAACTTCACTTGAAACAAAGGCAGGTCAATTAATTGGTTCAACTGTGGATCCATCACAAGCGAATCCTAATATTCCAAACCCATTCTATAATCAATTTACAATCGTTTCAGATGCAGAGCTTGATGATGCAAGTGTAAATGGCGAATTAGAATGGTATGTAACATCAGATATTTTACGTTCACCAATTCAAGTTGATTTCCTAAATGGGAAAGATATGCCGACGATTGTCATGAAACAAGCACCAGCTGGCCAACTAGGTTTCCTATGGGACATTTATATGGATTATGGTGTAACAGTTGTAGATTATCAAACAGTAGTTAAAAACAACGGTAAATAAGGAAGGGGTTAAGACAAAATGGCGCAAGCAAAATATGTACAACGTGGCGAAACAATTGATTTTATTAATAACACTAGTGCGGACATTGTAGCAGGCGAAGTTATCTCCTTATCCAACCGCATTGGTGTTGCGGCTACTGCAATTCCTGTGGGTACAAAAGGAGCTATCAATGTAATGGGTGTGTATGATTTACCTGCCCTTACTACAGAAGCATTTACGATTGGCCAAACTGTTTATTTTAAAGATGGCAAGGTACAGGCTACCGAAACAGATGCTACACCTGCAGGTTGGATTATTGAGCCAAAATCACAAGCTGGAAATATTGCCCGAGTAAAAATCGATTAGTGGAGGTAATGATATGGCCATTATTTTAGAGTCAATCACTCATGTATGGTTCGCTGGACGAATGATTCCGCCAGGTGAAGTTTTTTCAGCAGATGATGCCTTTGCTACTAAATTAATCGAGGGTGGTTCTGCAAAAGTAGCAAATGCAGTAGATAGTAAGGATGAACAACCAAAAGGTCGCCGCGTGAGAAAAGCAGATGATGATCATGAATAAGACTTTTAAAGATTTCTTATTACAAGATGTAAATAATGTTTTTTTAAATGAAAATGAGTTTGCGGAAACGGTCATCATCAATAAAAATGCAATGAAAATTGTTCGTGATAGTGATGAAATGGTCCAATTTAATACTGATAAGAAGTTGGCTTCATGTGATGTAGTTTTTCATGTGGAGTCCTCTTATTTTAGAGGTATTCCGCAGCCTGAAAGGATAATGGAGTTTGAGGGGAAAGAATATCGAATAAAAGTTGTCCGTAATAATTTAGGAATGCTAACAATTGGACTAATGAGGTACACAGAATGAGTATGTTGATTCAAGTCGATGCAGCTGCTTTAAGGGATGTTGAACAGAGACTTGGTCAATTTGCTAATCGAGCTCCCAATGCGATAGCCAATTCATTAAATCGAGCATCCACCAATACCGCCAGCAATATTACAAAAGAAACACGATCAAAATATCATCTTAAACCTGCAGATATTAAGGCAACATTAAAAATTACAAAGGCAAGTAAATCTGTTTTATCAGCAGAAGTAAGATCTAGTGGTGAGGCTGTACCGTTAGACCGATTTAAAGTATCACCTAAAACAGTCAATCCCAAACGAAAAAGCCAGTTAAAAATTGCTGTTAAAAAGAATGGGATGAAACAAGTTTTAGGAGCATTTGTAGCTAATTTACATGGCATTAAACTATTTAAACGTGAAACGAATAAAAGGTTACCGATTGCAAGACTTTTTGGTCCTTCAATACCTCAAATGATTGGAAATGAGGAAACGGTACGAAAAATTAATGAACAATCATGGATTACGTATGAAACACGTTTGAATCATGAAATCAATCGAATTTTAGGGCAATTAGGAGCGAGTTAAATGACAGTTGCTAACATACAAAATGCTTTAGTTGATAGACTAGCTGAAATATTAAAAGGTTTCCCTTTGAAAACTTCCTATAACAATCAAACACCATTTAAGATTTTTCGTCATAAGATTCCCGAAAGAACAAGTGACAAATTTAATTACTCAGATGAGGATACACATGATGAAGTGTATCCTTTTTGTTTGGTTAAAATCGATCAAGGACAAAAAGAGAGTAATGAAAGTTTAGAGGATAATGTGTTGAATGTTTTAATTGGTGTGAAAAATGAGGGTTTGGAGGGAGAGGGATATGATGATGTAATGGCTTGTATTCAAGCCATTTGGAATGACTTCAATCGCAATCCTATTTTAGAAAACAAATATCTATTCAAGTATCCATTAAGTTGGGCACTAGATGGAAGTGAAGAAGAACGCCATCCCTTTTATTATGGAGGCGTACAACTGACCTTTGAAAGTAGGTCATTAACACAAGGAGGGTTTATAAATGGCCAATGAACGTATTAAAAACCAAGTAGAGCCTGTTTCTCCTGAAGTAGTAAGAGAAACGATAGAAAGTGCCCTTCCAACGCATTTAGATGGAGGCGTTGTAGAGCAAGATAAATCAGCAATTATTTCTGACGAAAATGTTATTCCAGCAACAAGTATTACTCAAAAAATCTATGTTGGCCCTAATGTACTGGGCTTGCCAACATACACGGTGGTTGAAACAACTTTTACACCACATATTAATAGTTTTATTGAGAAATGCCCTGAAATAGAAAAATTATTCGTGCCGATTTTAGAAATGGCAGAAGTAGAAAGTCGGACTAAAGTAAAAGGTACCTTGGAAAATCGTTATTTTAATGCAATACGAGAATTCTATTCAGTACCAAGGAAGGAGGCTAATTAATGGCTGGCTATCAACACGGGGTCTATACACATGAGTTACCAACATCTATTAAGCCACCTGTAAAATCAACTGCTGGATTAACTGTTATTGTAGGTACTGCACCTATTCATTTAACAGAAGATCCTGCATCTTTGGTGAATAAACCAATGTTTGGCTACACGTATTCAGAATGTGTAAAGAAAATGGGTTATCTTGATGATTTTGATAAATATACAATTTGTGAGTCAATTAGTTCGCATTTCGCGCTTTTTGCTGTAGCTCCATTGGTAATGATTAATGTTTTAGATCCTGAAAAACATTCTGTTGAGGGAAATAAACAATTAAATGTAATAAAAAATGAAGCTGTTTTAAAAGAGGATGGCGTGCTCAAATCAACAATTGTCATTAAGAGTGTGGATGGGAATACACCATATGAGGAAAAAGATTATGAGTTGGAATTCGATGATAATGGCCATCTTCACATTTTTACTTCTGTTGCTAATGAAATTAAGGTGGAGTTTAAAAAGTTAGATACAACAATGGTAACTGCCGCAGATATTATTGGCGGTGTATCACAAGATGGAACTTTAAAAGGACTTGAGTTAACAAACGAAGTATTTCCAAGGTTCCGCGAAGTACCAGGAATACTTATTGCTCCTAAATATTCAACAGATCCTGCTGTAGCTGCTGTTATGAAAGCCAAAGTAAGTAATATTAACGGTTTGTTTGGTGCTACTGCATTTGCAGACCTCTCAACAACTGAAGTAAAAGATTACACACAAGCCCCAATGGTAAAAAATCAAAATAATTTAGATAACGAAGATTTACTAGTGTTTTGGCCAAAAGTATCTCTTGGTGGAAAACAGTATCATATGTCAACACAAGCAGCTAGTTTAGCAAACCTAGTTGATGCAAGCAACGAAGGTTATCCATGTGAAGAGTTTTCAAATAAAAACTTACAAATGGATGCAGCTGTACTAGAAGATGGTACAGAAATTTTACTTAGCTTGGAACAAGCAAACTATCTAAATGGCCAAGGTATCGTCACAGCGCTTAACTGGACTGGAGGTTGGCGTGCTTGGGGTCATCGGACATCTGCTTATCCAACAAATACTGATCCAAAGGATGCCTTTATTTCAGTACGTCGTGTGTTTATTTATGAGCAAAATCAATTTATTCTTTCGTTTTGGAATAACGTAGACAAGCCAGGAAATCCAAAACTAATTGAAAATGTTGTTGATAGTAAAAACATTGATCTTAACAGCAAAAAGGCACGCCAGTTAATCTTAGGTGGTCGAATTGAATTTGCAGAAGAAGAAAACGCTACAACCGATCTAATGGATGGCTCTTATGCTTTCCACTTGTATCTCACACCAGGAACACCAGCGCGCGAAATAAAAGGATTATTTGAATTTGATCCTGGTTATTTCAGTGCGCTTTTTAGTTAGGAGGAAACTAAATGAATATACAAGATCAATTAGTAACTCAATACTCAGTTTGGAAGAATGTAACGGATTACCTGGGTGCAGGCGAGGTTGAGCTACCGTCTTTTGAGGCACTTACTGAAACAATGAAAGGTGCTGGCATTGCAGGTGAAGTGAATGCGCCTGTTGTGGGACATTACGGATCTCAAACTTTAAAAATTAACTGGCGAACAATTACAAAGGATGCCATTGCACTTGCAGAACCTAAAGCCCATTCGATAGATTTACGTGCAAACCAACAGTTATTTGATGCAGGTAAAGGTGAATATGTAAATCAATCAGTTGTTATTAAAACACGTTGTGTACCTATAAATCTTAATCCTGGGAAACTGGCTATCGGTGCATCTACAGAAACAGCCAATGAGTTTGAAGTGCACTACATCAAAATTATGATTGATGGAAAAACAGTCATTGAAATTGATAAATTTAATTTCATTTGTGTAATAAACGGAAAAGACGTTTTAGAACAAGTACGAAAAAACATTGGATTATAGGAGGAAAATGAACAATGAATGATAAATCAAATATTGAAATGGTGGACAACCAAGCCTTAGAGACACAGATTAATTTGAAACGACCAATTGTATTTGAAGATCAAACAGTAAATCAAATTAATTTAGACTTTGAAAGTCTTACTGGTGAGGATATTGAAAAAGCCGAGGCTCAATTTAATGCTGAAGCACCACAAAATTCAATGGTTATGGTAAAAGAAATGTCTAAGCCTTTTCTAGCTATTGTGGCTTCAAAAGCAGCGAGAGTTCATGTTGATCTAATTCGTAAACTATCAGCACCTGATTACGCAAAGATTACAACACGAACATCGCTTTTTTTATTAGGTGGCAAATAGCCAAGGAACCAGCTGAAAGCATTCGTTTGATGTGTACTTATTGTGCATTACAAAGCAGAACACCAGTCGATTTTTATTTAAAGTTATCTATACGTAGGTTATTTGGTTGGTACAACACATTTAAACGAATCGATGCACAAAAGCCAAAGAAGCGAGGTGAAAGTTAGTGTCTAAGGTATTTGACATTGCTTTTAGGCTTGGAGCAGAACTAACGAGTAGCTTTACCAACACTTTTAATGATGCTGGTGGAATGATGAAAGCGTTAGGTGGTGCCGCGGCTGCTCTTGGTGGTGCAGCTGCTCTTACTAATGCCATTTCACAAGTAGCTGATATGAGTCAAGAATTGGCCACTTTATCAGCTCAAACAGGCTTAATTGGTGATGATTTCGAGGATTTAAAAGGGACTGCAGAAAATTTATTTCGCAATAACTATGGAGATTCCTTTGAAGAAGTTACGGATGCACTCGCTAAGGTTAAGCAGAACATGCATGAATTAAGTGATGCGGATTTAGAGCAATTTACTGGTGAGGCTTTGTCATTTGCCAAAACTTTTGACGAGGATATAAATGAAGTAACCAGGGCTGCTAACAATATGATGAGTAGCTTTGGTGTTAATTCAGCAACCGCAATGGACCTCTTTGCTGCAGGAGCGCAAAGGGGTCTTAATTTTTCCGATGAAATGTTAGATAACGTTGCAGAATATGCACCGTTGTTTGGTGAAATGGGCTATAGTGCTGACGAATATTTCGGCATTATGGAACGTGGAGCAAAAGCTGGTGTTTACAACTTAGATTACGTGAATGATGTGATGAAAGAGTTCCAAATCAGGGTTAAAGACGGCTCAAAATCAACTGACGAAACGTTTTCTGCTATGAGTAAATCAACATTTGATTTGTGGGAAAGTTTTAACCGTGGTGAGGCATCTGTAGCAGATGTTGCAAGCGCTGTGACAAAAGAGCTCCAAGGCATGGATGACCAGGTTGCAGCCAACCAATTAGCTGTGGCGTTATTCGGAACGAAGTGGGAAGATTTAGAGTCTACAGCTATGTATGCGATGTTGGGATCAACAGATGCCATGGAGGGCTTTGAAGGAGCAATGGAGACAGTAAACCAAATACAGTTTAGTTCATTTAATGCGGCCATCCGAGGGATAGGCCGTATTTTATTTATGGATTTGGTTTATCCAATAGGAGATGCAGTTCTTCCATATCTCAATATATTCGCTCAATATTTAAAGGATAGGTTACCTAATGCTGTATCAAGGCTCAAAATGGTGCTCTCAGTTATTGGACCTGTTGTATTGGGTTTAGTGGGCGCATTTGCGGCTTACAAGGTTGGGTTATCTGCTATCGTTACCTACCAAAAGGTATATAACACCATTCAAAAAGCAAGCACAGCTTTAATGGCGGCACATCGTACAGCTATGTTGGCCTCTACTTTTGCAGGTGGAGGATTTAAAGGAATGCTTGCAGCTGTATCCAGTGGAATGCGTGCGTTTAATGCAGCCATGCTGGCCAATCCTGTTGTGCTTATCGTTGCAGGATTAGCCGCATTAGGCGCTGGATTATATTTTGCTTATCAGAAGTCGGAAACATTTAGAAACGCCATATCGCCATTGCTAGCCCTGTTAAAAGAGACGTTCATAAATGGTGTATCTGCAATAGGTTCAACTGTCATGAGCTACCTTCCAGTAATTATGGAGGCATTTTCTTCTTTAGGCGGAGCTATAATGTCAATCGCAACTGCAGCAATTCCCATATTATCAACTATTATTCAAGCTGTTTTTCCGATTATTGTTTCTGTAATTCAATCAGCAGTCCCATTAATAGCGATGCTCATTCAAGGAATCGCACTGATTTTCACAAATTTTGTAGTCCCTGCTGTATCCGGTTTTTTACAAATTGTACAATTTGTCTTTCCATATGTTCAAATGATAATTCAAAATGCTATAGCAATCGTAAATGGAATTATTCAAGCAGGGATGGCCCTTTTGCGTGGCGATTGGGATGGAGCCTGGAATGCCATTCTTTCAACAGCTTCAACAATCATGAATAATATCATTTCATTCTTCCAAGGAATTAATCTGTATGATGTTGGGATAGCAATTATCAATGGATTGATCAACGGTATTAAATCCATGGGTGGGGCTGTTTTAGGCGCGATAGGTGATTTAGTACCTAAACCTTTGAAAAGCGCAGCTAGTAAGTTTTTAGGGGCGCTCCCTGGCTTTGCTGAAGGTGGTATCGTTGGTAATCCAACGTTAGCATGGATTGGTGAGGGCGGTGACACAGAGTCTGTAATCCCTTGGAATAATAGTCAACGAAGCAGAGACTTATGGCTACAAACTGGCCAAGCACTTGGCATGTTAAACAATGATGGAATGCTTGCAGATTTACAAAAACAAGTGGCACCCGATGCATCAATTATTAATCCTCAACAAGTAGCTGACTCTAGTGGTAATGGTGGAAGTATTGTTATTCATTATTCGCCACAGTACAGTGTACAAAGACCAGAGGATTTAGATAGTGTTAAACAACATGCGGATGCTGATAAAGACGATTTAGAAGCTCGTATTGCGGAAATACAACGAAATGAAAGGAGATTGTCGTTTGGGTAAGCTGTATAAGACAATATCAGGTGATGAGTGGGATGTAATTTGTTATAAACATTACGGCACAGAAATGGTGATGGACCAAGTAATGAATGCCAACCCAAAACACATTCAAACAGTTGTATTTTCAGCTGGTATTGAGTTAATATTGCCTGAAATTGACACGATTAAAGAAAGCGCTAATAAACCGCCATGGATGAGGTGATATAGTGACTAATACAAGACGAGCAATTGTCGTTATTTCTTACAATGGGAAAAACATAACAGCAGACTTAGCGCCTGATTTAACTTCATTTCAGTACAATGATAATGAAGGGAAAAGTGATGAAATCCAATTAGATTTGCAAGATCGTGAAAAGAAATGGCAGGATCCATGGTTACCAGGTAAAGGTGATAAGATACATGCTACAATCCGTCTTGAAAATTGGCGTAAAGAAAAAGAAGTGTCGCAGTTAAAATGCGGCACTTTTTATATTGACGATGTAAGTTTTAAGGGACCACCAGATAAAGTCTCAATTAAAGCTGTTTCAACACCTTTCAATGAAGGTGGTAAAGACACTGAGAAAACGAAAGCATGGGAAAATACAGATTTAAAGACGATTTTAACAGATGTAGCAAAATCAGCAGGACTAAAATTATTTTTTGATGCTCCTAACCACAAATATAAACGTGTTGAACAATCTAAAAAAACTGACTTGGCCTTTGCTAAAGAGATCACCAAAAAAGAGGGTTTATCCATCAAGGTAACAAATGATCAGCTTATTGTTTATGACGAGTTGGAGTATGAAAAGAAATCAACCGTCCGAACAATTACACGAGGTGAGGATGATATTAAATCATACGATTTTAAAGAAACTGCAGCTGAAGAACAGTATGCCAAAGTGGAGATTTCTTATTCTGATGCTACAAAAAAGAAAACCATAAAATACACCTATAATGTACCAGGTGTGAAAAGTGGACCTACCCTCAAGGTTAATAAAAAGGCTAAAAATTTAGATGAGGCTAAACGATGGGCACAAGCAGAAGCACGCAATAAAAATAAGCGTTCTAAAACGGGGAAAATTACATTGTTAGGTGACGAGAGATTAGTACAAGGGCTAACTATCGAACTAAAAAAGTTTGGTGCTTTTAGTGGTAAATATATTATAGAGTCTGCTGGACACAATGTAACAGGCGGTTATACAACAGATATTAATTTAAGGGGGGTGCTAAGTTATTAATGTCAAAGTCAATGCAATCAACTTCATTTGAAGCTGTTAAATACGGCATTGTTTCATCAATCAATCGTGCAAAGGCAACAGCAAGAGTACATTTTGAGGATTGTGATGATGCTGTATCAGATGAATTAAGTGTAATACCTTTCAGAACAATGAAAACGAAACACTACTGGATGCCGAGTGTAGGGGAGCAGGTTATAGTTTTATTTGCAGCCAATGCGCCTGACACGGGATTTATTATTGGTGCTGTATATTCTGATGTCGATACGCCTCCTGAAGAAATCGGAGAACAAGATTGTATAGGTATTTGGTTTGAAGATGGTACCATACTCAAATACGATTTGGATACTAAAACACTTGTTATGGATTGTACTGGTGAAATTAATATTGTGGCAAAACAACCTATAAATATTAAGGCAGAGAGTGATATGTTTCTAGATGGAAACCTACACGTTACTAAAGATATTATCGCTGGTGGGGTCAGTCTAGTGAATCACGTCCATCCATCTCCTGGAGGTACTACTGGTACACCAACGAAAGGATGATTAGATGATTGGGACATGGGGCAATGTAATTTTTTCTGTATCAGATAAGAAAGTGAATACATTTGATGGTTTTAAGCGTAGTGAATCAGCAAGATGGTCAAAGCATGATATACATGGCCAAAAATCAAAGTCTGAATTTACAGGCGTAGATAATGGAAAAGTATCTTTCACTATGCACTTTTCTGCCTTTCATGGCGTGAATCCTATCAAAGAATTAGATAAATTCATCAAGTGTGTGCGTAGTGGAGAAGCACACACTTTAATCATTGGAAATAAACGTGTTGGCGTTAATAAATGGTATCTGCCAAGCGTTGATCAATCATGGGACTATTTCGACAACAAAGGCAACATATTGAGTGCTGGTATTACAATAACGATGGAGGAATATGTATGACACAACAATATACATTAACTTACAATCCTTCAGTTATAAACTTTCGTCCTAATAGTGTATTGGAAGAAATCTTTCAAAATATAAATACAATCCTTGGTACGTCCAAATTTTCTGTACCTCTTTTTCGCAGTTTTGGGCTAATTGAATCATTTGTAGATAAGCCAGTAACGAACCTTCATCCGTTGTTGGTTGCAGAAATTTTCGAAGCAGTTGAAACATATGAACCGCGTGTGATTGTAGAGGAAGTAAAGCTAGATGTAAACGTGGATGGCCAAGCCTATCCAACAATAATTTTTAGTCTTAGAAATGGGGTGGTATTGTGACGGTTATTTTGCCTGAAATAAATTTTTTAACAACTAACCCTGAAGAACTGGCCAATGAATTCATTCAAATGTATGAACAAGAAGAAGGAAGGAAACTTGCACAAGCAGATCCATTGAGGCTCATTTTTTTAACTTGTGCATCTGTGATTACTAAACAAAACGTGGCCATAAATGACGCAGCCAAACAAAATTTACTTTACTATGCGCGTGGGGATATATTAAAGCACAGAGGGGCTGAATTTGATACACCTGTTTTAGAAGCAACAGCAGCGTCCACCACGTTACGTATGCATTTGTCTTTACCTCTTTCAACATCAAAAATCATAAAGAAAGGGGAACTATTAGCTACTTCTAATGAAGGGGCTATTTTTTTTGTTTCTACACATGATGCTGTTATTGAAACGACAGATTTATTTGTTGATATTAATTTAAAGTGCACCATCACAGGTCCTGAAGGTAATGGTTTTGCTATTGGAGAAATCAACAGCTTAGTGAAGCCATTGCCATATATAAGCAAAGTTGAAAATATTACAGTTTCAGCAGGTGGATCACTAGAAGAAGATGAGGAATCATACCGAAATCGTATTTATTTAGCACCTGAAAAACTCTCTAATGCAGGGCCGACAGGAGCATATGAGTATTATGCAAAATCGGCATCACCATTGATTAGCGACATTTTTGTAGATTCTCCACAACCTGGTTATGTGAATATCAGCGTTTTATTAAAAAACGGAGAATTACCTTCAGAAGAAATTATTCAATTAATTTATGAAAAAGTGAATGCCAGGGACGTACGGCCACTAACAGATTTTATTACTGTAAGTGCTCCAGAAATAGTCACTTATGATTTAGATGTTGTTTATTACATCGAAACAAATGCGGTAGATAAAACACTCATTCATCAAAATGTTGAAAAAGCTATTGATGAGTATGGGAAATGGCAATCATCAAAGATTGGTCGAGACATTAATCCATCGAAATTGATTAGCGATTGCTATAAGGCTGGAGCAAAGCGAGTCGAGGTAAGGAAACCTTTTTTTATGGCTATTAATAAAGGCCAAGTTGCTGTTATGGAAAACAAAAATGTAACATTTGGGGGCTTAGAGGATGATTGACTTAAAACAAAATACGCTTTTACGTGAGATCCCCAATAACCTACTACAAGATGAAAAGGTTAAAAATTTAGCGAAAACATTGCAGACATCATTGGATCAAATGCGAGATTGGGCTTATAAAATTAACTACACGTTACATTTAGATAAATTAGATGATGCAGTGTTAGACCATTTGTTGTGGGAGAAACACATTGGCTGGAATGAAGGATTGTCGTTGGCTACTACACGCCAACAAAAAATCAATCTTATTCAAACAGCTATCAATACCCACCGACGCAAAGGAACACCTGCAGCAATCGAACAGGTCCTTGAAGCATTAAATTTGCCTGGTGATGTGATTGAATGGTTTCAATACGAAGGAGAACCATTTCACTTTAAAGTTGAAGTAACTACCACAAACATTACAAGTAAAACTTTATTATTACTTAGGCAACTAGTAAACGAATATAAAAACACAAGATCATGGCTCGACTTTGTGGCTGTAAAGTTGCCCAAAAATGAGTATATCGAAATTGAATCTAGCAAGTCACATTATCCAGTTTACATGCCTGTTTGTGGTGAGATTTATTGCGAAGGTGTACCAGGTGCAGGCACTAAAAAATCAATTGAAATTGAATCGAAAAACTACACGTATCCAGTTTACATGCCTGTTTGTGGTGAAATATTTGCTAGCGAGGTGATAGACACATGGTAACACGTATTTTATTAGACCGAACATATGAATTTTGGAGAGACATGATGAAAAAGGCTGTTGTGACAATAGACGGCCAAGATGTAATCAAATCATTCCATTCGCAGGAGATTGTAGGAGACACAGTAAAAACTTATGTGTATTTGGATGATGGCCATGGTCATGTAACCAATGCAAAATTAGTTGATGCTCAAGGAATTGAATTAGATCGATATGAAACATCAATTGAACGAAGCGATGATGGTGTAATGATCATTTTTACGCTCACTGGCACGTTGAAAGGAGAGTTGCAGACATGAGTTTGGTGGTCTCAAATAAATATGAATTAATATATTGGCGTGATCGTATCTGGAAAATAGGTCCTGATGGCAAATTAATACCTCAACGGTATGAAAATGGAGAAATAATCTACAATCCACTCACTGGACAACCAGAATATGAGTATTTAGAAACTGGAACACGTGTAAATGCGAAGCGCCTAAATCATATGGATGAAGGCATCTATTCAGCTCATGATTATATTGTAGAGCTCAAAGCAACCATTAGACGTATGCAGATCCAAATGGAACTTGATGGCCGAGTGCCAGGTAACAGTGGGACGTTCGCAGACACTTTAGATGGCAGCTCAAACAAAATTACATTGGATAAAGCCTTAACGGACATTATTGAGGCTGTTGAAACAGGCGGGACTACTTTAAAAGTGGCAAGTGTTGATGGTTTTAAACCGTTTACGCAAGTCACTATTTTTGATGATGTAGCAAAAGAAGATGTTGTGATCACTGAGGTTGGCACAGGCACTATTAAAGTACAAGCCCTGAAAAATGCGTACAAAAAAGGTGCAAAAGTTGCTCGTAGTAATGTAGAAATTGACATAGTGAATGCTGAAATGGGTGTAGGTGTTTGGCAGACATTTAGTGTTGAATTAGTAGAGGTGGTGTAGAGATGGTTAAGTATTATTATGATAAGTTTACGGCAATAGGCAATACATCTTATGTAGAGCCTGGTTGGGTATCTCAAGGCAATGATTATTCACCACGATATTCTGATTTAGCTAAATCCTACTCATGGAATCCTAGTACGGGGAAATTCACGGTTAATAGTGATTTTTATGCGAGTGGGACAATGATACCTACTGGTGCAATAGGGTATAGATTGTCAGGAACTGTACTGTATAGATATTCTAAGACGGACGCGAGTAGTCTTTCGGAATACTCTTCAAACGCTTCAGCTAGTACAAAAGATTCTAACTCCGCAAGCATAAACACAACCTACACAAAAGGATCCCTAGTACAAGCAGGTATTGCAGTAGAGGATGGTACGTACCCAGCAAACGGACTTCATACGGACGGTCATTGGTACGTTAAAGGCGCAGCAGTTGGGCCATTACCGCCGGGTACAGTAACAACTGAGGCGTATAGCACAATAAACACCGGCGGACGTAAATTAATTCGACTACAAGACGGAACGCTAGTCGCTGTAGTATTCCTAAATAATTCTTTTATAAAGGTACACATTTCGAAAGACAATGGAGTCAATTGGACTCAAGCCATGGCATTAGGTATTGCGGCGTCCGTAGATGTATGTATAGTACCGATTAATGCTATACAAGTAGGTCTCCTATATTCATACGGTTCGTCAATTAGATATAGGACGTTGACTAGAAACGGGGACAATTTCACGGCGGGAACAGAAATGGTATTGGATAACCCGAGTAACCCGCATCGAGTTTCTTTAGAAATAGATCCTAATACCGGACATTTATACGCCGCGTGGTCGGGCCAAAAAACACCGTATGCTACATCACATAATATAATTAGGTCTATCAGTACGGATAAAGGTGTAACATGGAGCGCGGCATCGTTTGTCACGGATTTCAACGTGTCGTCAATAAGTTGTGTTTTTGCGAGTGTAGTGGTCAGAAATAATCAACCTATTTATATCTATAGGATGACAGATGCAACGAGTTATACTATATTGGCTAGATTTTTAGAGAATGGTTCGTGGGTACAAAAGACAATATTCCTAGCGCAAAACAATCAAAATATGGGCGACAATTCCGCAGTAGTTGACAAAGACGGGGTTATCCATGTTGTTTGGACTCGTTCAGAAACCTATAATTTTCTATGGTATAGTAAATCTCTCGACGGAGGTAAAACATGGTCAACGCCAGCGAAATTCGTAAAACCGGGAAATTATCCGTCTATCACAGTGGATAAAAACAACGTTGTAAAAATCGTCGCATATCAACCGACCAGCGGACTTTTAGTTTATACTTTTAATAACGGTAATTGGTCAGACTATACACCGCCAACAGGAGTGGCAACTAACCCTCAAACATTAGTTGATAATACGTTTAAACTTGCTTTTGGGGATATACCGCCAATAATTTATATGAAAGATAGTAAGACAGTACAATATCAAGGTTCTTTCACTACTAACACTATACCAAGTGTTTCACTAACATCACCAAGTAACAATCAGACGTTGTATGAAAACGACACAATAAACATCACAGGCGATGCGTATGATGCAGATAAAGACCAATCAGTAACGGTTTTTTATCAAATCGATGGTGAACAAAGAAAGGTCTTAGCAACAAACGTCAGTCAGACACAAATTTCATTATCAAAGCAGCTAACGTTTAAGGATGGAAAACTGTTTGATGGTGAAACGGCACTTACTGGAACGCTTGCCGAAGGGGTAGCACATACGCTAAAAGTTTGGGCAGTGGATAGTGATAATAGCCAATCGGCTACTATTGAACGCACGTTTTATGTTGTGCCTAACCGAGCTCCTTTATTATCTGTTGATGCGGTTGTACCTGCAGGAGTTGTCGATTCAGACAAATTTAAAATTAGTGGTACTTCATCTGATCCTGACGCAAACGCTAATGTTAAAGTAACCAAAAAAGTAAATGCTAACAATCCTGTAGAAATCTATAACGGACCAGGCGGAGCATGGGAGTTTGACGTTTCGCTTGCTGAACTTGTAGTAGGTGAAAATACCATCGTTATTGAAGTAATAGACAACTATGGTGCTAAGACAAGTAAAACAATAAAACTTAAAAAGAATGAAATTAAAACGCCTATTTTGCATGCTGTAGCGAGGCACAAGATTACACCTCCTGCTGGATCCGCAAAGGGCGTTTTATTATTCATTGAGCGAGACGAGGATATGGATCTAACAGTTGAGTTATCTATGACGTTAGTAGGCGAGCAAGAGCAGTATGAAACGCTAACGGCCAATAATACGGCTCCTATGCCTAATACAAACGGCATAGTTGAAGATACTTTTTATTTTGAGACGACTGAGCCAAAAGATAACATCATTTTGAAAATCTCTACAACACGGCCAGATGCAACGGTAAATCATAAAATTCACTTAATATCGGGGGCGGTTGAGTAATGGCTTTTGAATATAAACAACGTGAATCTGATGGCTCTATAGGGCAGCCTGTAAAGGTTGGAACTGGATTGAGCATAGATGAACAAGTGTCGTCACTTGGTGCACAATTAGCCCAGGAAAAGATAAAGGGTATTCAAAAAGACCTTCTTATTAATAGCCTTGGTCAAACAGTTACACAATTGAAACTAGAAATGTTGGCCATGAAAGGGGGTGACCTATAATGCAATTCTGGCAAATCGCTTTTATGTATAAATGGGTGACTGCAGAGCAATTAAAATTAGCAGTTAAAACAGAAGAAAATCCTTTTGGAGAAATCACGCCTAAACAGTATAAAGAGATTACAGGAAAAGATTTTGTGACGCAAGCATAGGTTTAGCGTTATTTTTTTTTGGTAAAAAATAGGGTAAGGATTGGTAGAGCATGAATTAGGTAGTGAAAAACTCGTAATCTGTATATGATGATGGAACAACAACAGATTAGGAGGGATGCAAATGCAATATCTAGTTAGAATCGCCAAAACTATTATTTATGGATGGTTAGCTATCATTTTAGCGTGTAATATATATGGAGTTGAAACAATATTTAGTTTTATACCGAATATAAAAGTTACACATAACAGCGGTGAATTGCAATTTTTGTTAGACAAAAGAACACTACAGTTCACATTTCATTTAGCGATATTAGAAGCGTTAGATAATTACCTTACAATAAGAAACAAATATAAAAAGAAATAAAAAAGTCCTTCCACAAAGTGGAGGGATTTTATTTTTGGAATAGGGAAGTGTTCAGATGGAAAAATGGATTGCTGTAGTAAGTGGAACAATAGGCACAATCGTTTCATATTCAGTGGATGGTCTAGGAATGGCCGTTACTGTTTTAATTGGATTTATGGCCATTGACTACCTAACTGGAATTATGGGAGGTATTGTAAATCAAAATTTAAACAGTCGTACAGGCTTTAACGGTATCATTCGAAAAATCTATTATTTAATGTTGGTTGGTTCAGTATATTTATTGTCTGTTGTAATACCTGGCATCGAGTATGCAGGGGATGGAGCAGCCATTGCATTTTGTGTACTAGAATTTATTTCAATCACTGAGAACGGTACTAAAATGGGTTTGCCAATGCCTGACTTTGTAAAAAATATTTTAGCAATCGTGAAGGATAAAACAGGAGAGGGTGAGGTTAAATGAGTTACACAATTGAAAAACGTTTAATGTCAGGACTACCTAATAAGGCTTTAACGGCAGTAAAATATGTAATTGCCCATGAATCAGGCAACGGTAATAATACAGGTCCAAATGCATTAGAAAATGAAATTGCCTATATGAATCGAAATAAAGCAGAGGCATTTACGTCACACTGGGTAGGTGGTGGAGGACGTATCGTGCAAATTGCGCCAGTTGGCAGGTTGCAGTATGGTTGTGGTCCAAAAGGTAATCCACTTAGCTATGCCCAGGTGGAATTGGCTCGTACTTCTGATAAAGAGCAATTCAAGAAGGACTATGCTGCTTACATCTGGTTGTTACGTCAACTTGCTAAAGAGGCTGGAATACCTGTTGTGTTGGATGGGGCAGGTAACGGTATTAAGTCACATCGATGGATTACAGATAATCTTAAAGGTACAACACATAGAGATCCGTATTCGTATTTAGCGAGTATGGGAATCTCCGAGGCACAATTCAAGCTAGACATATTAAATGGCTTAGAGGAAGTAAAAGAGTCACAGATTACAGAAGCAAAAGTAATGCTTAATGATGGTAAAAGCATTCCTGCTGTGATTATAGATGGTAGGACACACGTTCAAGTACGTGAGCTAGCCGATCTTTTAGGATTAAAACTTGTTTATAACAATGAAAGTAAAATAACAAAATTATACGAAGTAAAATGATAATATCAGCTCTCTTGTAATTCAAAGGCCCATTACCAATTAAGGTAACGGGCTTTTTTATTCTTCAATTGTCTCATCAAAAGTTTTTCTTCCTGGATTTATTTTATTAACATGAACATTAATTTTACTTATTGAATCTTCCGTTAAAGGTATTTTTCCATTATGCTCGATTTTTTTCCACACCTTCACATTACTTCTGTATAGATATTCTGATAAACGATATACATCAGCATCTAATTTTAGACCTTCTTGATAAGTTTCTTTAACTTCTTTTTCTATTTGTTGTGCGATATTTTTTCTCACTTCATCCGTAGTAATCTTTCCTTTGAATCCATTGAGTGTTCCTTGTATTTTGATATCAATTTCAAATTCAACTTGATCGTTTTTTTTAACAATGGGCTTAACTTCGAGATTTAATTTATCTAAATCAACGGTTAGATAATCTCTTTCATCACCTACTAATTTAAAAGTGACTTCTCCCCGAATCGTATCTTCATTCATCCATTGATTACCTCTTGCTAAGGAATCTGTAATAAAACCTTTAACCCCATTTTTTGTGAGAATACCTATGCCAGAAAAAGTAGTTTCCTCCATTAATTCTTCATCATTTTCCCAATTTTTCTTCATTGTCACATAAGGTATAGCAATCTCATGGTTTGGTTCATTTAAACCAATAATTAATTCCCTTAAATTTATAGGTTGAACAAATGATAATTGTTTAGTAGTACTAATTGGATTACTTAATTTTGAAGCTGTCAAAGAATTACGCAAAATTGGTGTTACAAGCATTAAGTCATTAATAGGGTCCTTTGTGCAATAAACCCAAATATGATATCTTGTTTCTCGAAAACGAATAAAAGTATCAATAACAGGAATGCTTCGTTCATTTTCCATGGCACGTTCTGATAAGATTAGGTATCTCATATGTCCCCAAAAGATCTCTTGATCAGATGAACGGTACAATTTATAAATCGCTTCTTCGATTGTTTTACCTTCAGCATACCCGACTTCAGCAGGTTCAACATCACCACCAGATTGCTCTGATCTAGCTACATCAGCAAAATTGATAATTTGTAAGTAGACTTTATATTTATCATCTTCAAAATCAACTCCTACAGCATTGATATAGTACATCCTTTGAGGTTCAGTTACATCCCAACAGCCTGAGAGGAATAAAGCGATTAAAATAAGTGGAAAAATGGATTTGTAATTTCTGTTCATTTTTTCGCCTTCTTTTTTTGTTGTTGTTTGTTAAGTATGCACCCGATAGATTTGTTCTAAACAAATAAAGGATCCCTTCTAAATCTAGAAGAGATCCAAGGGTACTTCAGTGGTAGAAAGAAAAAACCACTCAAATGAGTGGCTTTATTTTTATTCTAATCCTAATTGAGTTTTGTTCATCAATTTTCCGCCCTGGAACATTAAAGATGCATTACCACCTAATGATTTACCATTATAGCTATACATTACTACATCTCCAGATTCAGATACAACCGCACCTTCACCACCAAGAATCTCAAATACTTGTTCTTTAGTCATGCCATTTTCTAGCTTGTTAAATTGCTCAAGGGTAATTTCAATATCCGAAGTTTCCACACCAAATTGAGATTTGTTGATTAGTTTGCCACCTTGGAACATCATAGTAGAAGATGCCATGACACCATCAGTTTCAAATTCATACATAACTGTGTGGTGAGGTTCACCAGCTGATCCCGTTTCAGACATTATTTTACCTTCAGCACCCACAATTTTTACTACTTCTTCATAGGTCATGCCATCTTTAATTTGTTTGAACTTTTCCTCAGTTAATTTGCCATCTTCTTTAGTAGCTGGTGCTGATGTCTCTTGCTTAGAATCAGTAGAAGTTTCAGTAACTGGTTTTTCATCTTTTGTTGACTCATCCTTTGTAGTAGTTTCTCCACAACCTGCTAGTCCAAGACTTAATACTAACGCTGCACTAAATACTAATTTTTTCATTTGTAAATTCCTCCCTCTTTATTTCCATTTTAGGGAATCAAGAGACAAATGTACATATAAAAAAACAGACAACCTATGTTAGTTATCTGCTTTCTCTTTTATTTCATATGTCACGACTGCTTTAATGCCATCTTTATTTCTAGTCGTCTTTGTATCAAAGGATACATACAATTCATCAATTGTATAACCTTCATTTAACTTCGCTTTAAGAGCATCTCTCAATGCCTTCTTTTGTATATTCGAGATTTTTGTTACCAACTCGTTTAATTCCATCCCCATCACCCCACAGATTATTTCAGTTCAAGTATTTCGTTCATATCAGTTATTTCAAGGGCTTTACATATTATTGCAAGTTGTTCGCGGTTAATGGTGCTACGTTGATTGTTTACAATTTCGCTAATTGCATTTGGTCTAATAGAAGTCATTTCAGCTAATTGCTTTTGAGAAATCCCACGTTCATCAATGATTTTCTTTAATTTTACCTCAATCATTTTTCCACCACCTATCATTTAATATCATAATCCCATTATAACACCATATCGCTATTTGATAAATATTTTATTCCGTTATATTGACATATCGATATGTCAATATTAATATGTATATAACGATATATCGATATTTTATGATAGTGAGGTGAAAACGATGGCATTTGAATATTTAGCAATTTACAAAACATTTGAATCAGTAAAAGATATGGACACAGCTGTTGAAGAACACATTGCGGCTCATTACTACATTTTAACGGAATCAGAACGTGCCATCGTTTTTAAACTTGCTTCTCATAGCTTAGAACATCCAGGAGCTTGCCACCTGAAAGCTGCCACAATTGCTTCAGCATTGGAGATCAGCACTAAGACAGTATATCGGAGCGTTAAAAAGTTAGAGGAATTAGGCATCATCGAAAAAGTACCAGGAACGAAATTAAATGGCATCAAAGGGGCTAGTATTTATTGCATTTTACCTTATGTCCCATCGAGCGTGTCCCAACGAGAAACAGCTCAGGCCATTAGTAATGACGCGGTTTCCGAGACTTTTACAGAAAACCAATCATCTAAATCTTTTAATCATTTATCTTTTAAAACAAGCACTTTACAAGAAATATATAATAATGTTCACGCTGAAAAAGAAGCTCATAAGGAATGGATGAACGAGTACCAAGTGATGTTATTTGATTTCATGAATAGCTTGCCATTAGCTGACAATTTGAAAGATGAATTGCACAAGGTTGTAATGGCTTCACAAGTAAATTCTGTGGATGAATTTATAAAAGCTAAGAACGTGCTATTTAAAATTGCTATGGATATTAAAGAAGGTATTTTAACTATCACTAGTACATTAAGAGCCGTATTCACAGGAGCATATAACAAGGCTGTAGAGCGTTCTAGTATGAAGCAATATAAATCATCATCTATAGAAGAAACAGCTAATAGAGAGCGTCCAGTACCTTTCTATAACTGGCTAGAGGATAGAGATAGTCGCGTAGAAATATGTAGTAGACCAAACTTAGAAAACTGGCTGGAATGGTGAAAGGGGACAGAATATGACTCATTTTGAATATATGGAGCAACAAGGGCAATTAACGATTTTTGATTTTCTTTCGGTCCAAGAATCGGACCATAAGCTAAATGTGGACCGATTGCCATCCACAGATGTTAATAAAACTGTTGATAAGAAGAACGCCATAATAGAGTCTCGTATAAGAGTTTGTATTGTGCGGAGATAAGAAAAAGACCACCCAGTTGAGTGGTCTGTGCTATTATTTATCATTAATTATCGTGAATTTTAACACCAATTTAACACCAAGTGATGTTTTGGTAATATTTTTAAATGGTTTTTAAACTTTCGTAAATAGCTCTAAACCCTTGGTACATCTAAGTTAGAGTAAAAGCCGCGTATGCCGTAGTTATTATAGAAAGTTTTAAACCACCACTCCTCAAAGTGGGTGTTCGCAGAAGCTTTCCTGCTTATCCTCATGCACCGTAGTGTGAGGCCCGTCATTCCAACTCCAATAATAAAACTCCCTTTTACAGCTTAAAGGTTAAAACTTAATATTATACGAACAATGCAGCCTTTATGGATATAATAAAGCATGAGCGACAAACATGCAAGTAAGATGATTACAGCAAATTAGTCAATGGGCAAGCGTTCCAAAAGATGAAATAGGTATCTAAAATGGCTTGCAAATAGGTGCTATTGCTTCATATTTCTTTCACAAATGAGAACGGAAAATGCGAACAACCTTTGCTTATTATGGTTGACTATGTAAAGATAGGAGCATAAAGAGGATTTTCCTAGTTAAAAAAGTAGAAGGGGGAAGCACATTGGCTTATCCAAATTGTCCAAATTGTCATTCTGAATACACATATGAGGATGGAACAAACTTTGTGTGTCCTGAGTGTGCTCATGAGTGGAGCAAGGACACAGCTGAACAGGAATTAGATGCACTGATTGTTAAAGATGCAAATGGTAATTTATTAGCAGATGGCGATTCAGTTACTATTATAAAGGATTTAAAGGTTAAGGGAAGTTCTTCCACTTTAAAAATAGGGACGAAGGTAAAAAGTATTCGTCTTGTAGAAGGCGATCATAATATTGATTGTAAAATCGATGGCTTTGGCGCTATGAAATTGAAGTCAGAATTCGTGAAAAAAGCATAATAAAAATCAAATGCACCTAAACGTGGTAACAAGTTTAAGGTGCATTATTTGTCTACTTATTTGAAAATCCTGCGTAAAAGAATGGCAAAGGCTGCGCCTAATAAGGCAAAAATTGTATGTAAAAGAGCAATGTAGCCTGCTCCAACTATCAATGCTCCTATTTCTGTTAAGGAATAGCTGGTAGTATAGAGCTCATTATTTAAATTGTTAATAATGGCCCAGACAAATACAGGAACGGAGCTAATAATAAAGATAATCCAGATATTTTTATAGAAGAGGTATGAAAGGCAACCAAAAAGTGCATAGGAGATGACAAAACCCTTTTGATTGCCGAGCAATGATGAATTAATAGCAAACATAAAGGATAATACAATAAAGACAATATGAAAAAAAGATAATGTTCTTTTCATAGGTAAATATTCAATTGGGAGCTGCTTTGAACTAGTGAGCTGCTGACATTTTTGACAACTTGCTAAATGCTGTTCTATAAATGCTATAGTCGGTTTCTGGAGTGCTTGTTTCTTATAAAGAGGTAATAAATCTTCTACAATTGAGCATTCTTGTGACAATACTTTCCCTCCAATCAATCTCCCCTCATTATACGACTTTTTTTAGAAAATAAAAAAAGCCTTCCGTGAATTTTCAATCGGAAAACTTGTACATGCCACTTATTATTTTGCTGTTAAAACTTCATTTGTTAATGCTTGAATATCGATATGTGTTTTTTCCTTTACGGCATCCTTTAAAATTTCTGTGCGGAAATACTGAACGCTTGCTTCAAGTGGAATCGCTAAAAGCTTGGAAAGGGCTGATTGATACATATAGACAAATTCCTTGTCCGTGTTGCCCCGCTTTAATTCGGCAAACGCTTCATAAAATTGATCGAGCTTATCCGCGAATTCGAGTAAACGGCCTTCTAAAGTATTGTCCTTACCTTCCTTCATACGTTCAAAGAATATTTCCTGAAACTCCTGTGGAATTTCATTAATAATAAACTTTTCCATCATCTTTTCTTCCACATGTGCTAGCATTTGCTTCAGCTCTGGACTAGCGTGTTTTACTGGTGTCTTAATATCACCAATAAAAACTTCAGCAAAGTCATGGTTGATGGTTTTTTCATATAAAGACTTCCAATTAACTGTAGCACCGTTCATTTCTTCTAACGTTGCAAAAAACATTGCATATTGTGATACTTTCCAAGAATGGGCAGCCACATTGTGCTCCTCGAACTTAAAGCGTCCGGGGCAACGAATAATACGCTCTAAATCATTAAGGCTTGTAAAAAATTGATGAATTCCTATAAAAATCACTCCTTTTTGTTCTATAAGTGCATGTTACTATAAACAATACCCTCTTTGCGTGGATTTCAAACAATTTTACAATGATTCAAGCTGTGTTTACAAAGGATTCACAATTGTCGACCAAGCTGACTTAAGTTGGATGCTATAATGTAGAGGACTGATGAAAAGGGGAGTACCATCATGTTTTCCATTTATACACTTCTTCTTTATATACATATTTTAAGTGCTGTTCTTTCGATTGGGCCTTTGTTTGTTGTACTAACTGTCGTTAAAAAAATGCGAATAGCTTCCAATGATGAAATGCCACCTTATATAGAAGCTTTTAAAGGGGCAATTACTATTGTCAAACATTCAGGACATGTTCTTGTAGTATCAGGTATATTGCTAATGTGCCATGCTGGCTATCATTGGCGTACTTCATGGATTGTATTAACTTTTCTTGTGATGTTTGCCTCGATTGTATTTTTAGCTAGAGCTTTTAAACCTACATTACGGACATATAATACACCTGCTTATAATCAACAACAATTTGTTTCACTTTTACAGCGTAAAACATGGATGTACATTTTACTACTATTAATCATGCTGTGGTTAATGGTAGCTAAGCCAATTCTTTGGTAAGAAGAGGCTGAGAAGAAGCATCTTAGCTAATAAACAACCCGACCTATTTTTTAGAAACGCTCATTTAGTGTTTCATGATATAGGTCGGGTTTTCTGTTTCGATAGGAAAATTATTTGGATTCTAGTTTACTAGGCGTTTAAAATAGCTTTTTCGAATAAAGAAATAACTGATGAGGAACAGCACAAAGAAACAACAAGAGCTGGCAATCGAAACTTGTAAAAAAGCTGTGGAGACCATAGCTCGCATGGCTACTAATGTAGTAAGCAATAGTGTAATGGCTAAGGTGAACGGTACGAAAATAAGAATCGCTAATTCTTTTGCAATAATGGTAGCTAATTCTTTTTTTGAGAGTCCGAGCTTCCGAATGCCTATATATTTATTCTTTTCCTGCATCAATGTTGTTTGTAAATAGAAGTATAAAATACTCATTGCAGCACTTAAGAAAATTAAGCTTAGCATGGAACCAATGAAGAACATCACACTTTTAATAAACATTTCTGTATTATATAAGTCGATTTTCGAAGTAAAGTAACGTTGTCCTGGTAAAGAGGGTATGTCTTCTGTAATTGTATTCGCCAATGCCGTATGCGCTGACCAATTATCTAATTCAAAAATATAGGTTTTATAAACAGGATAATCAATGGCTTGGTAAATGTCATCAGGTACAATGAAATAGCTATTCTGAAAACCCGTAGATAACAGGTTTTGCTCATTGATGTTCGCTAATTTGAAAGATTTTATATACTTGTCACTAGCATTTTGGGTGATGGGTAATACGCCTCGGCTTCCTGCAACAGCAATAAATTCATCTTTACGTAGGTCATTGTCCTGTTGCAGTAACAAGTTATAATCAGATAATGCCATATAGCCAAGGCGTTGATCCTCATTTGATTTAAATTCAATAAAATATTTGTTTGCTTCCACTGTTGCAAGCTTTGTTTCAAGATAATCAAGATCTTTCTTGACCATATCAGCATTTACTTTTGGATCAGCGATGTATTGGAAGCTGTACGGGTAATTTTCTTCACTATCCTTTTTTACATTGTAATAAGAGCTAAATAAAATACTCGTACATAGAAAGACACCGCTTAATAGAATTGTGATTAGAAATAGCATATTTGCATGGGATTTCATTTTTGCATTTAAATTAGACGCCAACAGCATATTTGTTTTACGTAAATATGCTGGTGACTTTTCAAACATTATTAAAAACAGTCGGAATCCTTGAGTAAGGACGAAGTAAATCGTACAAAGAATGCTAGCAAAAAATAAAAAATAATAGATAACACCTAGAGACTCTACAACGGCGTGCTCGATTATTAGTATATAAGCTAACATGACCGTCATCACACTACTCACTGCTAATAAAATATAGTGTGGTTGAATCGATTTTTCGATAACCGTATCACTTTTTAAGAGCTGAATGGAGGCTTCTTTATTAATAAATTTAGTGACGACTTTAGAAATCACAATAAATAAGATCAAAAACAAACCAATAGTTAAGCCGATCGCTTGTAGAGGTAAATACATACCGAACGTTTCTGCCTTTAAAACAACTTTTGCTCCCATTAAAAAAAGGGGAGTAATGACTAGTCCGAGAACGATCGCTACCATAATGGCCAAAATGCCAATGAACAGATTTTCTCGGAATATAAGTTTCCGAATTTGCTTCATGGAAGCACCTGTAATCATAAAGATTCCGAGCGTTTTTGTCTTTTTCCGTAAAAATGCCATAATCGAGTAGGTAATGTAAATAAATGAAAATAAATAAACGAGCATACTGGCTAACATCAATGTAATGCCAAGTGTCGAATCTGGATCTAAACTTTTCAGACTAGGATGAAAGACGATAACTGAAAAAAGAAAGAAGATAATAATGGAAAACATACTACTCAAGAAATAAGAAACATACGTCCATTTATCTCGTAATATATTCTGGAGGACAATATGATTAAAGCTCATGATGCCCACCACCTAAAAAAGCAAGCGTGTCCATAATTTCTTGGTAAAATTGCTTACGATTGTTGCCACGATGTATTTCGTTATATAATTTGCCATCTTTTATAAAAATAATACGATTAGCAAAGCTTGCTACATAAGGGTCATGAGTCACCATAAGAATAGCTGTTTTTAGCTCTTTATTAATAGAGGTAAATAAGCTCATCACATCATTAACAGCCTTGGAATCTAAATTCCCTGTAGGTTCGTCTGCCAATAATAAATTAGGCTCATGGATAACAGCACGAGCTATTGCTACTCGCTGTTTTTGCCCGCCTGAAATTTCATAAATTCGCTTGGGTAACAGTTCCTCAATACCAAGAAATTGAGCTACATGCTTTAAACGTTGAGACATTTTTGAAGCAGGTAAGCTATCGAGAGTTAATGGCAATAAAATATTTTCTTTCACTGTTAATGTATGCACAAGATTAAAGTCTTGAAAAACGAATCCTAATTCAGAGCGTCTAAATTTGGCGAGCTCATCATCATTTAATACATAGGGATTTTTATTATTTATGACGATATCACCAGCAGTAGGACGATCAATAGTAGATACACTATTTAAAAATGTTGTTTTTCCACTACCTGAAGGTCCCATGACGGCAACAAATTCCTGTTGTTGTAACTGAAAATCGATGCCGTTTAATGCTTTATATGTGATTTCTCCACTATATTCTTTTTGTAAATTGGTCACGTGAAGTATTGTGTTTTCCAAACTGAAACAACTCCTTAATGTTGATTAGATAACTTAAGTATAAAAAAGGAGCGGTGCTTAACCTATTTCACTTGATGACATGAAGATGACAAAGTTGTCATCTTTTTAGACTGTTAGAAAAATTGATGGAAAAAGTAGTGACTCGGTCAATGGATTGTATGGAGAAAGGGTGCTCTAGCGCTGTTAAAACCTTTTTCACTAAATAGAGTCCTATGCCGGTTGCTTCTCCACCGATTCTTCCCTTACTTCCCGTAAAAAATAAATCAAAGACTCGTGCTAATTCGCTAGTAGGAATAGTTTCTCCTCCATTTTTTATGTGTAGAGTTACCTTGTCGTAATCGATTTGAATAGTACTTGCTATCTCACTATATTTAATAGCGTTATTTAACACTTGGTAAAGTACAATTTTTAACCACTTTCGATCTGAATAAATAATTTGGTCTTCGGCAACTGTCATTTTAGGGAAAACTTCCTTCGTGATAAAGTAATCCTTCAAATCATTGACAACTTCTTGGACAAGTCCTTTTAAATTAATGGATTCGATTTTTAAATCAGCCACTAAATTAGACGTACGCTCATACGTTAATAGCTGATTGAGTGTAAACGTGAGTTTATCGCATTCTTTACTAATTGTTTGCCATTGTATTAATTCGTCTGAAGACTTGTTAGAGGATGATTGTACGATTAACTGAATGACAGATAGCGGTGTCTTCATTTGATGTGCAAAATGTGAAAGAACAAGATGTTTTTCTTGTGCTTGCTCCTCTAAGCTGTGTTGTTGAGTTAAAAATAAATACTGCATTTGTCTCAATTTTTCGCTGTAGGCTTGCTCAATTGGTGCAAGAGGTTCAAATAAATTCAGGTCTTCATAGGCTTGCACATTTTTTTGTAAATGAGTATATAACTTTCTTCTACGATAATAACGACCTAGTAGCCAACTACTAAACAGAAAGCTGACAAGAAAGATAAAATAGACATAGTGTGAGGTGAAATCATCCAGTTTATGAATAATCCAAGGCAATAGTAAAAAACTTAAGCAATAGAGCATAATAATACTTATATGATCACGAAAGAATAACTTCATCGACCTGCCTCCACTAATTGATAACCAAGTCCACGAATGGTTTTAATCTCAAGCTTTGAGTGAATTGCCTCCATTTTTCTACGGAGTCGACCAATATTCACTGACAATGTATTTTCCTCCACGAAGGTTTCATCATCCCAAATGGCGCTTAATAATTTTTGACGTGGTACAACGTTAGGAAAAGCTTCGAATAATAACTTGCTAAGCTGCATTTCTTTTAATGTTAACAAGCTCTCATTGCCTTCAGCTTGAAGACGAACTGTATCTGGATTTAATGTCGTATTGGCTATTGTGATGGAAGAGGATTCTGTTAAAGCATACTCACCATATGTACGTCGAAGTAGACCATTAATCTTAGCGATAAAAACGTCTAATGAAAAAGGCTTTGTGATAAAATCATCTGCACCATTTTCTATTCCATATACTTGATCAATATCATTAACTCTGGCTGAGACAATGATGATAGGACAAGTTGAGAGCTGCCGGATTTTCCTTGACCAAAAATATCCATCGTAAGTAGGAAGATTAATATCCATAATGACTAAATGTGGCTGAATGGTATTAAATTCTTCTATGATGTGTGTAAATTGCTGGTCAGTATGACATTCATACTGATATTTCGTTAAATGCTCAACAATCAGTGAAGCTATATTGGCATCGTCCTCTATTATGTAGATTTTGTACATATTGATCGACCTTTCCTTAGTTCTGTATTTAAAGTGTACCCTTATTTCCATTAATTTTTAAAATGGTAACTCAGTGAAAAAAGAGCTAGCGCAAACTGCATAAAATGATAGTAGGTTAGAAATAGGTTTCTTTCAACCTAGTCAATATATAAATTTGCAAATTTTTACATAAATGATTACTTTACGCTTAAATTAAACGGCGCTTTATAGTGATTATAGTTCTATTTACTTTCCTTTTTATATTTTAAAAGAGTAAAACTGGATTAGTTTTTAAGTTTTCTTTAAGAAGTATGGCGTATGATAAATATATGAAATCTTATAGTTGAAGTCGGAACATAGATAAAATTTAACGAAAAAATCACCTCAATGGGAGAAATGGTCTATTGTGAGTAAATTCAAGTTAAAGTTATCATTTCTTATTGTTAGTATAACGATAATCGTTGTACTTGTTACGTCTAGTGTTAGTATCTGGAGTAGCTATCGAAATTTCAATGAAATTTTGAAGGTAAATAAAACAGACATGCAAGAAACATATGTAATGGAAGTATTGGCCATTACTCAAGACTATTTACAGGGGTCTGAGAAAGATGAAATCGAGCTGTATATGGAGCAAATAGTCGATACTTTACTTGAGGAAAAAGAAGTTTCTTTTAGCTTGTTTTTTAAGAAAACCATTGTCCCTATAATATTAGTAATAGCTATTATGCTTGGGCTAGTTATATGGTTAACGATAAAAATTACGCAGCCTCTGAAAAATCTTTCGAAAAAAATGGAACTAGGGGAAGAGATAAACGAGAACGATGACATTACTGCATGGTATTATGAAGCGAAGATGTTGAAAAATTATGTACAAAATATGATGATTTGCTCACAAAGTAAAATTGCTGATCTAACGGAGCAATTGAACTTAGACTCATTAACAGGCATTCCCAATCGTAGAAGAATGGATCAAACTTTACATGAATTAATTGTTAATAAAGTCCCGCATGCCATCATCTTAATAGATTTAGATGATTTTAAAAGTATTAACGATACATATGGTCATACAGTAGGAGATGAAGTGCTAAAAGCATTTGCTAATAATATGCAAAACATTGTGGATGAACAAGGTTTGTGCTTTAGATATGGTGGAGAAGAGTTTATGGTCATCTTGCCTTCGAGGAACATAGACGCTGCTATACAATTAGCTGAAAGACTCCGAATTAAACAGGCTATACAAGAAACAGCATGTGGTAGACCTGTAACCATGTCTGCTGGTATTACTGCTTTTACACTGAATATCCAAAGTCCTAATCAATTGATAGAAATAGCAGATCATGCTTTGTATAAGGCCAAACAATCAGGAAGAAACTGTTTATGTGTAGTAAGGAATATGAGACAAATGATTATTAAATAAAATGTGTAAAAGCATGCTAGTGTTCAATACTAGTATGCTTTTTAGTATTTTATTATCCAAAAATTAAATCGAAACGTCTATTATTGACCCTTTATATGGATGTGTAGGGACTTGCTGCTGAGGTATATCTTGCAGTAATTCAATTGCTGCAGATGTATTTAAATTAAGTGCACTCTGCATGACACTCGACTGGACGGTTTGTTGCAGCTCCATTAGCTGGGATGACATAAGTGAATTAATTTCCATTTCTACCTTCCCTCCTTTTCTTTTTTTATCGGCTTAAAATAGCAAGTATCTAATATAAAAACAGATAAACTGAGCAACTAAATTATAGATTCTCCCCGCTTAAATTATTGAAATTTCCAAAAAAATCATCGAAATTGTATATTTTTCCGTTTTTATAGTAATAATTCCTAATATCAGGCAGACAGTCCTGAGTTATTAAATTGCAAAGTTATGGTTGCTTTCATCAATAGAGTGTTTAACTCTAGTGTGCTAGCAGCAGATTTGCAACAAATAATAAAATAATGGAGGTATTACTAAACATGAAGAAAAAAGCATTAGCTTTAGCAGTAGCAATGACCTTTGGTTTGAGTTTGTATGCTAGTCCTTTTTCTGCTGAGGACAAATCGCCAGGCAGTATATTATGGGCACTCCCTCAAATTTATAATTTAACAGTTGGAGAGTTCCAACAACTAAATGAGATGGAATCGTTCTTGTTTTATCCAGAACAAGATTTAGTGAAGGATACGACAAAAGTGGAAAAAACGTCAGAAGATGAATATATCATTAGAGGCGGTGACACATTATTTTCGATAGCCCGTACAAATGATGTAACTGTAGATGAACTAAAAGCGTGGAATAACCTTGCTTCAGACTTAATTTTAGCGGGTGAATCATTGGCAATTAAGGCTTCGGCAGCAAAGCCAAAGCCAAAGACTTCCGAGGGAACTGCACCTACTAAAACAGTTGCAACAACAAAAACGAAAGCAGTAAGTGCTCCGTCAAATAGTTCAGGTAAAACATTAACAATGCGAGCGACTGCTTATACAGCATATTGTGAAGGTTGTTCGGGAATTACAGCCAATGGAACAGATATTAGATCGAATCCGAATTTAAAAGTAATAGCTGTGGATCCGCGGGTTATTCCTCTAGGTACAAGAGTTTGGGTGGAAGGCTATGGGGAAGCAATAGCGGCTGATACAGGGGGAGCTATTAAGGGCAATAAAATTGATGTCTTTATTCCTACTGAGGGACAAGCACTTCAATGGGGTGTTAAAACAGTAACAGTTAAAATTTTAGATTAAGTGTAGAGGGGATTTCTCAAGTCTTGGGAAATCCTTTTTTATATGAGTGTATCAAATATTTTTGTATGGAAAGCAAGCATCAGGTAAACGATTATGTAAAGACGAAATATAATAATTTGTGCATAAGAAATGGATAAGTTGGAAACCATCAAAAATAGAGGAGGTATTTTTATGAAAAAAATAAGCTTGATTGGCCTTTCTTTATTAGTTTTCGTTGGTGGTTGTAGTTTTTTTGATAAGAAAGAAGAGAAGGTACCAGTAAATGCAGAGTCGTCTCCATTAACAGCGACTGCAAAGGTAATAGGGGCAAATAACGAAAGTTATGGTAATGCCTATTTTCAGGAAGAGGATAATGGAGTAAGGATGACGTTGGCATTAACGGGCTTACCGCCAGGCACGCATGGCATTCATATTCATGAAGTTGGAAAGTGTGAGCCACCAAAATTTGAATCGGCTGGTGGACATTTTAATCCCACACATAAGGAGCATGGCAAGCTAAACCCTAAAGGCTATCATTTAGGTGACTTACCAAACTTAGAGGTTGGTGAGGATGGGAATGTTGATTTAGATTTCCTGGCAGAAGGCTTGACCTTACAAAAAGATCAACCTAATTCGTTACTTGATAGTGATGGAAGCGCAATTGTCATCCACGAATCAGAGGACGATTATAAAACAGATCCTGCAGGTAACTCAGGTGCAAGAATTGCTTGTGGGGCCATTCAATAAAATACTGTATTCAACTGCATCTAAGCTTAGATGCAGTTTTTTTGAACTGTTTATAGATATTCATTATTTATACATATGGCATCTGTATTTATTTTATTAGAAAAGAAATTTTACGTTTAGGATAGAGAAAAAAGCATTAAATAATAGACTATTTATATTGTAAATTAGTGGATAATAAGTGGTATTTCATAATTATAAAATTCTGAATTTACTATAAATATATTGACATTATTATACAAGGTTTGATAATTTTAAATAGATTCTTAATTATAACCAGAGGGGGAAGGTTACTATGAAGAAAAGGCAATTTAAATTATTAATGCTATTGAGTATCTTCGCGCTATTAATTTTAGCTGCATGTGGATCAGATAGCGGCAGTGGTTCAAAGGACACGAGTGGAGATGACTCTGCATCATCCGATAAGCCAGCTTCGGATATTAAGTTTTTAAGCTTACTAACAGGTGGTACGCAAGGTACTTACTATGCACTTGGCGGAACTTTTGCCGATTTAATTTCGACAGATACAGGTATTAAAACAACTGCAGAAGTATCTCAAGCTTCGGCTGCCAACATGACAGCCTTACAAGAAGGAAAAGGTGAAATTGCATTTGTTCAAACAGATATTGCTTATTATGCTACTGAAGGGAAGCTCATGTTTGAGGGGAATAAAATTGATACCATTTCAGCTTTAGGTGCACTTTATCCTGAAACAGTGCAACTCGTAACAACTGAAGCTTCAGGTATTAAATCATATGCGGATTTAAAAGGGAAAAAGGTGTCTGTAGGTGCTCCAGGCTCAGGTACATATGCAAACGCTGAGCAGTTACTTGAAATTCACGGCTTAACAATGGATGATATCAAGGCTCAAAATCTTGATTTTGGTGAGTCAACAGATGGTCTTCAATCTGGCCAAATCGATGCAGCATTTATTACAGCAGGTACACCAACGAGTGCTGTAGAAGCATTAAATGCTACAACGAAAGTGAATATTATCGGAGTAGATCCAGGTAAAGCCGATGAAATTATTGAGAAGTACCCTTACTATGCAAAAGATACAGTAAAAGCTGGAACATATGGAATTGCAAACGATGTGGAGACTGTTTCAGTCCTTGCAATGCTAGCGGTGAAAAAGGATCTTCCAGAGGATGTTGTCTACTCAATGACAAAAGCTATTTATGATAATACAAATAAAATTTCTCACGATAAAGGGAAATTTATTAAAGCTGAAACAGGATTAGATGGCATTAGTATTGACATTCATCCAGGTGCTCAAAAATACTTTGATGAAAAGAAATAGTGTGAATTGTTGTTGAAACTAGCTTTTTAAAAGAAACGAAGAGGCTCGATTGCATAAAGCTTCGAGCCTCTTTCTTAAGTTGTAGATATAGGCGAGTAGCTTTTAAAGTGGGTGAATAGAAAAATATGCGTTGTAGGAAATTAATTATAGTATTTGCTTTATTAAGCTTTTGCCTATGCATTTTTGTATTTCTTCCTCTTCAAAAGGTGTTCACCTTTACAGAAACACGTGCGGAACATCCGAACGTTCACTACATACCCATTTCAGCTGAGCAGAAATTTCAAATAAGATATACCCACTCCATACATAAATCAGATGTATGGGAATCCTATCAAACTGTTCAGGGAAATCGTATTCAAATGCTAGAGATGGAATATGAAGATTTGGCGATTGGTATGCCTGGCTATGCGGAGGAAAACCAAACTTTAATTCAAAGAGATGGTAAATATGTACTTCAGTTTGATAAGAACAAGATAATTGATGATTTTACAATTTATATTGGTGATTTAGATTTAGATCTTGTATTGATTTACGAAGATGTGGAATATGATTTAAAAAAAGATTTGGGTAGGGGAAAGTCCTATTTATTTAAAATTAGGCGACTATCGCTTTATGAACAGTGGAAAGGAGTAAGGATGAAATGACAACACAGGAAAAATCGCGAAAAGAAGAGCGAGTAGACGAATTTGAGCAAATTTCTGCTGAAGAGCAACAAGCCATACTTGAGAAGTATGATATTGAATCGAATGTAAGAACAGTTACGGGTGTCATGAAGCATATTATTTTCTTTGGTCTTCTAACATTTTCATTGTTCCAACTATATACTGCAATATTTGGGCAATTTCCTGCACAAATTCAACGTACGATTCATTTAGGCTTTGGTTTGACACTTATTTTTCTATTATTTCCAGCTCGAAAAAAAGCGCCAAAGCACAAAGTTGCATGGTTTGATTATCTATTAGCTCTATTATCTATTGCAGTAGGTTCTTATTGGTCTATGAACTATACGGAGCTTGTGAATCGTAATGGCTCTATTACACAGATAGATTTTATTGTTGGTCTGATCGCTGTTGTTTTAGTGCTTGAGGCTGCTCGACGTGCTGTAGGACTACCGATAACGATTATTGCAATTGCATTCTTAATTTATGCATACTATGGTCCGTATTTCCCGGCATTTATGGCACATAGAGGTCAGGATTTAGAGAGCATTGTGAACCTCATGTACTTTACAACAGATGGAATATTTGGTACGCCAATTAGTGTATCAGCAACGTTTATTTTTGTCTTTTTACTCTTTGGAGCATTTCTTGTCAAAACAGGGGTCGGTCAATATTTTAATGACTTAGCAGTTGCGTTAGCAGGTAAATTAATTGGTGGTCCTGCAAAGGTAGCTGTATTTTCAAGTGCTCTACAAGGTACCATTTCTGGTAGCTCTGTTGCTAATGTAGTAACATCAGGCTCCTACACGATTCCTATGATGAAAAAATTAGGATATCGTAAGGAATTCGCTGGTGCAGTGGAAGCGGCAGCATCCACTGGTGGTCAGCTCATGCCTCCAATCATGGGTGCAGCAGCATTCCTAATGGTGGAGTTTATTGGGCGTGGCATTACCTATTGGGATATTGCCAAGGCTGCAGCAATTCCAGCTCTTTTATATTTTACGGGTATATGGATTATGACGCATTTTGAAGCGAAAAGAGTTGGCTTAAGAGGTCTACGAGACGATCAAATGCCTAATCGACAAGAGGTATTTAAGAAAATATATCTTCTATTACCAATTGTAGCTATTGTTGTCTTGATGTTAACGGGAACACCAGTTATGCATGCAGCTTTGTATGGGATTATTATTTCAATTGGTGTTGCTATGTTTAATAAGGAAACACGTCTCAAACCAAAAGATGTAATTGAAGCATTGGTTGAAGGTGCTCGAACTGCCTTAGGTGTGGTAGCAGCAACAGCTTGTGCGGGGATTATAGTCGGAGTTGTCGTAAAAACAGGATTAGGTTTAAGTCTAGCAAATAGTTTAGTAGCATTAGCTGGTGGTAGTATTATTTTGACATTAATTTTCGTGATGATCGCTTCCCTTATTCTTGGTATGGGTGCACCTACTACAGCAAACTATGTTATTACATCGACAATTGCTGCACCAGCTATTGTGGCATTATTATCGCCAAATACACCACAGGAATTAGTACCGATAGTTGTTTTACTATCAGCTCATTTCTTCGTGTTCTATTTTGGTATTATTGCTGATATTACACCACCAGTAGCTCTAGCGGCTTTCGCGGCATCAGGTATTTCTGGTGGCGATCCAATCAAGACAGGGGTTAACTCAGCGAAGCTCGCAATTGCAGCATTTATTATTCCGTATATGATTGTCTTTTCTCCAGCTTTATTAATGATTGATACGACAGTTCCGCAGATTTTATGGGTAGTATTTACTGCCATCACCGGAATGGTGGCGATCGGTGCGGGAGTTATTGGTTACTGGTATCGCAAGCTATATTGGTTTGAAAGAATTATTGTTATTGCTGCAGGGCTATTACTTATTTATCCAGAGAAATTTTCGGATTGGGCTGGTTTAGCAATCTTTATTGTGATGTTTGTCATTCAATTTTTATCACATAAAAAAGGGAATCAGAATGATAACACTGGCCTAACAGTTTAATAAATTTTTGCCTTAAGATTTTAAATCTGCTCAATCAATAGCTGGCTACTAATAGCCAGGTGTTGGTGGGCAGATTTTCTTATGTTTTTAATCTAATATTGAGATTGGTTTTATATTTATAATGCATAATGTGTATTATTTATTGCTTTTTGCTAAAATCCTATTGTATAATTCTTTTATCAGAAAATTCAATTAAATAAGGAGTGATACAATGGGTAAACTATTAAATTCTAAATTTGAGACCTATTTAATGGATCAAGAGTTTGAGTCACATCAAGAGGAAGAGAACAATGAGGAGCAAATGGCGAACATTCAGTATGAAGAATATCCCGAAGGATTTTTTACAAGTTTATAATGTTTTTTTGATGGGCTATGTTGAAAGTGATATTAACTTTTAACATAGCCTATTGCATTGTAAGCCTCGATTTTTATCTTAATTGCTCCGCTAAAAGTTTAAAAAAACTCGACGCATTTACGTAAAGGCGTAAACACCTTTCTCTAAGTATATTATAGATAAGATCATTATTATATTTTGTTTAGGTCCAAAGACATATGTACTTTTCTGAAATAGATTCATGTATAATGGGAAACAAAAATGCGTATAGAGGTGTAGTTATGTCAAAAGCTATAACAGTAGAAGAAACGATTTATCAATGGTTTGATCATTTTCATAAATATCCAGAAGTAAGCTGGAAAGAGTTCGAGACAACTAAAAAAATTGCTTCGATACTAGATGAGTTACAGGTTACTTACCGTTTATTAGGAGATGTCCCTGGTTTAATAGCTGAGATTGGGACAGGTGATGAAATCGTTGCTGTACGTGCTGATATCGATGCTTTATGGCAAGAAGTTGATGGGAAATGGCAGGCCAATCACTCTTGTGGCCATGATGCTAATATGACAATGGTTCTTGGTTCCTTATTACTACTGAAAGATCGTCCGTTAAAGCATCGTGTTCGTTTCATTTTCCAGCCTGCTGAGGAATTAGGAAATGGTGCTTGTGCAGCCTTTGATCGAGGAGCAGTTGATGGGGTAACACATTTATTTGGTGTGCACTTAAGACCAATTGAAGAATTGCCGCTTGGAAAAATTTCGCCAGCTATCCATCACGGTGCTGCTTATTTTTTAGAGGGTACTATTCAAGGGATTGATGCGCATGGTGCAAGACCACATCAAGGTAAAAATGCCATTGACGTCATTATGGCTGTACAACAAATGCTACACAGTATTCATTTATCACCATTTGAACCGCACTCCGCCAAACTAACAAAAATTATTGCTGATGGTGGTAGTACAAATATTATTCCCGGTAATGCAAGCTTTTCCATGGATATTCGCGCACAGCATAATCAACAGCTCGAATTGCTCCGTAGTAAAATTGAAACTGGTTTAAAATCAATACAGCAACAATTTGATATTGATATGGGGTGGAATTGGTTAGATTTCACACCAGGTGCTGAAGTTTCACCAATTGCTGCAAAAATGGCAAAGGATGCGATAATTGAGACATTAGGTGAGGAACATTTAGCGGATGAAATAACTACACCGGGAAGTGATGATTTCCATTTTTATACTGTGAAAAAACCAGAACTAAAAGCGGCGATGATTGGAATTGGGGCAAACTTAACGCCAGGTTTACATCATCCTAAGATGACATTTGATCGAAGTGCTTTGATAGATGCTGCAAAAGTACTTGCGTGTGTATTAGAGAAAAAACCTGAATAAAAAAATTTAAGCTATATGAAAAAATGTAATTATTTTTTCATATAGCTTTTTTTGCATGAACATTTTTTGAAATGCATGGATATTCAAGGGTTTGCATGGTTTTTTAATGCTACTTGAAAGCGTTTTATTACGCTTAAATAAAGGGATTTGCTTGAGAAGCATAATTTTTTTGCGTTGACTTTTAATTTTTTGAATATTAAGCTAAAAAACGTAAAAAATTATTTGCGTCTTTATAAAACCTAAAAGGGATTTGGTGCAAAAAAAGGGGATGGGACGATGAAAAAAGAAATTAGTGCATTTTGGGCACTTCTCACATTTGCAATTATGATTATTACAATGTTGATTACAGTAGTTGTATTAGAGCAAAGTCCTCACGTACCATTAATTGTTGGCACAACTGTAGCAGCAATTGTTGCCAAAATACATGGATATAAGTGGTCTGAAATAGAAGAAATGATGTATAAGGGTATACGTCTTGCATTACCAGCAGTTGTCATTATTATTTTAGTTGGTTTGACAATTGGCGCATGGATTGGAGGAGGAGTCGTAGCAACAATGATTTTCTACGGCTTAAAATTAATTTCTCCAGCTTGGTTCTTAGTGACAATCATGCTATTATGTTCAATCGTGTCATTAGCTATTGGTAGTTCATGGTCGACGATGGCTACAATTGGTGTCGCAGGTATGGGTATTGGTTTAAGTATGGGTATCCCAGCTGCCATGATTGCTGGTGCAGTTATTTCAGGATCATACTTCGGTGATAAAATGTCACCGCTATCAGATACAACGAATCTAGCGGCAGGCTTAACAGGAACTAACTTGTTTGACCACATTAAGCATATGTTATATACGACAATACCTGCATTAGCTATTGCTTTAGTTGCTTTCGGTATTATGGGAAGAAAATTTGCTGATATATCAATGCAATCAGAAGAAATTTTAACAACACTAAAAGTAATGGAAGAAAGCTTTGTCATCTCACCTTGGTTATTACTTGTACCAGTTGGTGTTATTGTATTAGTGGCAAGAAAGGTTCCGGCTATACCAGCTTTAATTATCGGGATTGTTTCAGGTTTCTTGCTACAAATTTTTGTGCAAGGTGGTACTGCAACTAGTGCTGTTCATGCACTTCAAGCAGGATTTGAAATTTCTACAGGCAATCATATGGTTGACGACCTATTTAATCGTGGTGGTTTAGACTCTATGATGAATACGGTTTCAATGACAATTGTAGCGATGACATTTGGTGGAGTGTTAGAATATTCAGGTATGTTAAAGGCTCTCATGAATCTTGTGTTAAAATTCGCTAAATCTACAGGTAGCCTTGTCGCTTCAACGATTGCTGCATGTATTACAACAAATGCAACATGTTCTGAGCAATACATTTCCATTGTTGTTCCTTCACGTATGTTTGCAGGTGTTTATCAACAACGTGGTTTACATTCTAAAAACTTATCCCGTGCATTAGAGGATGGGGGAACATTAACATCTGTATTTTTCCCTTGGAACACATGTGGTGTGTTTATTTTAGGTACTTTAGGTGTAGGAGCTATGGAATATGCACCATATGCTATTATTAATTTTGTTGTACCAATCATTTCAATTATTTATGCATATATTGGCTTTGCGATTGTTAAGCTGACTCCAGAGGAAATAGAAGCTGCGGAGCAACGTAAAAAAGAACAAGAATTTAATGATGCTGATAACATGGTAATGGTAGACTAATTTTTAAAATTATCTTTATCTTACAAGTTCAAAGAAAATTCTCGCAGATTATGAGGTCTGCGAGAATTCTATTTAATAGGTTGCAAAATTCAATTCATAAATAGTGCGGGGGCGACCTTGTTGATGAGTCATCTCTTCACCTACAACTTTTGCATAGCCATTATCAACTAATTTTTTGATAATACGTTCTGTTGTACGTCGAGTTACCTGCAAATATTCAGCAAGATTTTGTGAAGTAAATTGTGCCGATTGACGTTCATGACTAAAATTAATTAGTTTAGAAATATTTAACGGACTAAGGCTGGTAAGCTTTGCCATTTGTAAAACGTAAGGATCATCTGTTTTTAAAGAAACTTTACCTTTAGAATTAGGAAAAGGCCCTAATAGACTTTTATGTTCATCGAGAATATAGATTTCGGAAGGTTTAGCAAATGTTAAAGCATATTGAGCATTTTGTGTGGCTTCCAGAATGGAGTGCCCATAGCCAAATGCTAGTTTAAATGGTTGTTCGATTTGCTGTATGAGCTCTTCCAGGTTTTCCTTTTCTAGAGCATTTTGTAGATGTCCAGCTGTTGTATATAACTCAAAGGTATGCGCTGATATTTGCTTATAAGTTGAAAAGGTTGCCTTTGCAATTTGACTTAAAATAGTTGATTCTATAGATGAATCTTTTGGAATTTCTAATAGACCCACAACAGCCTTAAACGATTCTGATTTTGTTAATAATGATTTAGATTTAGTTTCTTCAAGACATTGAATGATAGAATTTTTTGTATCTAACATGCGCATTGCTGGTATTTGAAGTGCTTGTAATTCATCAAAAACACTATGAATACTTGTGATGACAAAATCAATGCTTTTGGTATTCCATAAGGCCATGTGACGCTGTAAAATATTCTCGGTCGGTTCCGTAATCGATATGTGCTGAACGTGTGGCTTTTCGCCCGTATACTCTATTTCTGCTAAAACATTATCAACAAAGGCTGGATTCATAACATCAATGGAAATTCTGTCGATGGGAACAGTATGTTTAGCTACTAGCGATAAAAAAGTTGTTGAGATGGCTGTTTCATCTTGTTTAATATAATTCCAAGGTATGGGTATTTCTGAAAGTAAAGATTGAGCATGCAAATAGGGTAATGTACCTCCAAATAGCAGTGCATCACATGGTTTAATTTGCTTTACCAAAGTAGGTGCTTCAGATGGATGCCTGTAAAGATAAAATTCTAATTGAATATCGGTTACGTTTTGTGCGATACTAATAATACGCTTCATAAATGCTTTAGAACAAATAATCGCTATTTTGGTAGACATGGGCATCGTTCCTTTTCTATTTTTTTAAATATTTAGCGACGTATTAGCGACAAATTTAACGATAGAGGAGACTGATTATGATGAAAATCCAACAAGTAGAAATTTTTGCTATACATTTACCGCTAATTGATCCATTTATCATTAGTTATGCTACATATGATACAATGCCTTCTATTATTTTAAAAGTAACAACTGATACAGGTATTGTCGGGTATGGAGAAGCTGTACCTGATGAGCATGTAACAGGTGAGTCATGGGAAAGTACTTATGCCGTACTGAAACATCAACTTGCCCCTGCGATTATCGGGGAAAATCCAATGGCCTTTGAAAAACTACACGATAAAATGAACAAAGTGGTGAAAGATGTACCTGCTGCCAAAGCAGCTTTAGATATCGCTTGCTTCGATATCGCTGGGAAAGCATTAAACGTACCTGTATATCAGCTTTTAGGCGGTCGTTATCATGAAAAATTCCCAATCACTCATGTACTAAGTATTGGTGCTCCTGAAGCAATGGCTGAAGAGGCTGCTAATCGAGTTGAAATGGGCTATCGTTCCTTTAAGATGAAGGTAGGTACAGAGGTAATGAAAGATGTTGCTCGTATTAAAGCGGTACGTGAACGAGTAGGTGAAGACATTGCTATCCGTGTGGATGTAAATCAAGGGTGGGGGAATGCAGCAACTACTTTACAAGGATTACGTGCAATGAAGGATTTAAATATCGATTGGTTAGAGCAGCCAGTAGATAGCGAAGATATTGATGGAATGGTAGAAATTAAATCAAAATCTGATGTGACATTAATGATTGATGAAGGTCTTCGTGGCGTACGTGAAATGCGTGAAATTATTGCTAAGCGTGCAGCGGATAAAGTGAATATTAAATTAATGAAGTGTGGAGGCATCTACCCTGCTATGAAGCTTGCTGTTATGGCAGAGATGGCAGGTATAGAGTGTCAAATTGGTTCTATGGTTGAATCATCTGTTGGTTCTGCTGCAGGTTTCCATGTAGCTTTCTCGAAGAAAATTATGACAAGTGTTGAACTAACAGGCCCATTAAAATTCTCTAAAGATGTGGGCAACCTGCATTATGATGTTCCATTTATTTGCTTAAACGAAGAAGCAGGCTTAGGTATAGATGTAGATGAAGATGTAATAAAGGAATTATGTAAATTTTCAACAGTTGTAACTGCTTAAGGAGGCGTAAAATGGAAAAGATTTATGAAGGTATGCTTGGTAAGACACCTTTTTTTGTTACAAAATTAACGCCTCAGCATATACAACAAATTGAGGAGCTGCAGCATGAGGTCTATGAGGCATTAACAGATCAAAGTATTTTACAGCCATTAAGTACAGAGGAATTTGAGTATATTTTAGATGGCAATGGAATGATGATTGGTGCTTATGTTGAGGATCAATTGATTGCCTTTCGAGCACTGTTAAATCCACCTATTGATGAAGAGCATCTTGGCTATGATTGTGGAATTGAGGAGAAGGATTTTCAACGTGTTTTATATCAAGAAATTTCCAATGTTTCACCAAAGTATCGCGGTTATGGCTTACAGAAAACATTAGCTACTGTAGTGATGAATAGCATCGATTTAAAAAAATATGACTATGTTTGCTCAACCGTAAAGCCATATAATATTCCGAGTTTAAAGGATAAATTCTCGCAAGACCTCTTAATTAAAGGCTTGAAAATTAAGTACGTAGATAAGCTGCGTTATATTTTCTATAAAGATTTAAGACAAGATTTGTCCCCAGTATTTACTGAAAAACAAGTACTATCAATGGGAGATATAGCTGGACAACAGCAACTCTTAAAACAAGGTTTCCTTGGTACGACTATGTATGAAGATAACAATGATTGGTTTGTTGTATACGAAAAATAAAGTAAAAGCCTTACCTGACACAAAAGTTTTGTGAAGGGTAAGGCTTTTTTACGAGGCTCTAAGTTATTTCTTCATTGGGCAAAAACCACAGGCCATTAAGCCAGGGATATCTTTAGAAAAACAACATGATTTTCTTACAGGCAAATTGATTAAATTTGTGGGGCTTTGACCACCTGTATATTGTGCCCACCAAGATTTGTTGGAGAAGCGTGCCCATGTTTTAGGGTCCTCTAAAATTTCAATATCCTCCATAGCTTGATCAGCTAAACCAGGATTAGATAACAATACATGATAGTGCCATAGCAAATATCCGAAGAAATTTTCCCAAATGGTAAGAGGGGAAATCGATGTTACTTTCCTTAGTTGTTGGACAATTACATGCCCATCGTAAAGGACTTTCTCTATGACTGTTTGACGCTCATCTTCATCGACATAACGCCAATCATTTGGATTAGCGAACATGGCAACGGTAAAACTATTGAATTCCTTGGCCGCATCGAAACGCAATTCAAGTGGCTTACCATCCCATACTTCGTCATAAGCGGCAAGCATATAAAATTGCATAGCAAAAAACATACCATAGCGGCGTGCAAAGTGAGAAATAGCGGCAGTTTCTGTTGCGGCATCAGTTATACCCATCATGAGATTTAAAAAATCAGGGTGGTAAAAGTCTTTATGTATATCAGCTAATGTAAATAAAGTCCGCTTAGGCTCAGTTGTATAAATACTATAGGAGTTTAATTGTTGAACTTGATCCATCGTTAAAGCTGGCATGGTAATCCTCTTTTCCTTAGAACTTCTGTTAATTTCATTATAAAGTAATCAATTTTGCTTCACAAATAGTATGCCATATAGTAAAATACATTAAACATATAAGAAAGGTAGGGTTTATAATGTCACAGGTTCTTGCCATTCCAAGACCGCTAGTTCGATTAAATCAATGGACTATTCTTTTAAGTGTGATTTTTACATGGATAACCGGAGTTACATGGCTATTAGTTATTCCTCTTGCTGCAAATTTACTAGGCCTTTTATTCAACTATAACCCAATTATTCGCGTTGGGAGGCTGTTTTTAAAAAAAGCTCCTTCTGCCTATATACCAGAGGATGCACAACAACAGAAATTTAATTCCAGCATTGCTAGCTTTTGTTTAGCAGCCGGTTTAATAGGATATCTATTAGATTGGCAGGTCCTAGGCTATATCTTTACTGGTATGGTTGCAATAGCCTCATCCATCGCAATTGCCGGTTTTTGTATAGGTTGTTTTCTTCATTTTCAACTGAAGCAATGGCAATATCGACGTTCGTTAAAAAAATCTTTTTAAAAAAGGAAAAAAATTATTAGATAATTGTTGACAATTTAATTGATAATGATTATCATTATCGTATAAAGATTATTCCTCCTCTACAATACAGTGTAGAGAGGATGAACTTTAGCTACTTTTCTCCAGAAGTTTGCTAGTTCATGATTACGCTCCTAAAACCCCCCTCATTTTTTGGGAACGTGAAAATCTCAGACGACTCATTCTAATTTTAGAATGGAGTCGTCTTTTTTTGAAAATCATTGCGCATTGTTGTAATTACTATGGCAACCACTAGAGGAGTTATTCATCACTTAGAAGATTAACACGGAAATGTGCATCTTGGTTCTTGATCTGAATTGGAAGAACGACGATGACATCTGTGACCAACGAAAACTTCCGCCCACAGTGAAATGTTACGAAGAAGTAGTTTGCTGAACAGCGTTTTTTCTCCCAAGTATCATTGTATAGTAACTATGTAGTAACATGCCCACAATGATGACACCAAGACCTGCTAATGCAAGCGGGTTAGGGAAGGCAATTCCTAATAATAATACTTCACCGATTATAACAAAAAGAATTTCAGTTGATTGTGTAGCCTCAACTGCAGCTAATTTGCCTTGATGGTCTCTTACGCGGTCTGTTGCGATAAAAAATAATATGGTTGCAATGACTCCAGAGCTAATGCCAACAAGTAACGATTGGAACATTTGGCTTGCTGAAGGCAGGCCGACAGTAAATATGGCATAAATAGCCATGATGATCCATGCTGGCAATGAAGCAATCGTCATGCCTAGTACACGCTGAAAGGTATCGATCCGTCCCCCACAAACTTCCATCATCTTGCGATTTCCAAGAGGGTAAGCAAATGCTGCGACGATGACAGGTAAAATACCAAGCATTAAACTTCTAAATGAAACGGATTGTGCCTGAGGTATTTGTATTAGCAGAATACCTACTAAAATGACACAAGAAATAAGAAGAGAAATGAAAGGGATTTTTTGGCGCACTGTTTTACCAGCAATAACTGAAACGAAGAGGGGAGCTAATAATACACCAGCAACAATAGTAAATTGCCACGTGCCAGATACGAGCCAACCTGGACCAAATGCTGCAGCAAATGTTAATGGCGCATAGAATAAGACAAATCCCACGAAGCTCCAAAGTAGCCATGCTATAGGCTGTGCTTTCATTTCTCCAGATAAATGAGTAAAGCCTTTCCGATAAAAAACGATGATGAGTAAGAAGGGTAGCATGAAAAAGTATCGAAGTGACGCACTCCATAGCCAGCTACCACCTTGCATTTCCATTGCATGATTTAAAATAAAGGTCACGGCAAAGAAAAGTGATGCTAAAATGCCTAATGCAATTTCTTTCATAAAATCACCTCAATTTTAGTTTTAGATTCTTTTATGTAATTAGAAAATTCAGTAATTAATGCTGAAAAAATTACGAAGAAAGGAAAAAACCTTTCTTCGTAACTATAACATTATCAATTATGTCCCATCGAGTCCAGATTTTTTTGAGTTTAATCAATCTGTGACATTTTAACAGGTGAGGGGTGGATCACTAATATATACCTATTATTTTGTTTGTTGTTCAAATAGCTGAACAATTTCAATAATAACTTGTGTTGCCTTTTCCATTGTTTCAGCAGATACATATTCAAATTTCCCATGCATATTTTCGCCGCCAGCGAAAATATTTGGTGTTGGTAAGCCCATATAAGATAATTGTGAGCCATCTGTACCCCCGCGAATCGGCAAAGTATTAGGTGTAATATCTAATTTTTCCATTGCAGCACGTGCAATATCAACAATTTCTTTTACAGGCTCAATTTTTTCGCCCATATTATAGTATTGATCTTCAATTGTAATGCTTAAAGCATGTTCTCCAAATTGTGCTTGAATTTTAGCTGCAGCATCGCGCATTAATTGTTTTTTCTCTTCGAATTTTTGGCGATCATGGTCACGCACGATATAGGAAAGCTCTGTATGTTCAAGAGCCCCTTTAAAGCCCATTAAATGAATGAAACCTTCATAACCTTCTGTCTTTTCAGGAACTGCTTCAGCCGGCATTTCATTTTGGAAGGCAATTGCCATTGTAATAGCATTGACCATTTTATTTTTTGCTGAACCAGGATGTACACTTGTTCCTTTTGTAACAACCTTTACACCTGCCGCATTGAAGCTCTCATATTGTAACTCACCAAGTGGTCCGCCATCCATCGTATAGGCATAGTCTGCTCCAAAAGCAGCTACATCAAATTTATGTGGCCCACGACCAATTTCTTCATCTGGTGTGAAAGCTACACGAATTTTACCATGTTTAATAGTAGGATTTTTAATGAGGTACTCCATTGCTGTCATGATTTCAGCAATACCGGCTTTATCATCAGCCCCTAGCAATGTAGTACCATCTGTTGTAATAAGGGTCTGACCCACGTAATTTTTAAGCTCTGGGAAATCTGTAGGGGACATGACTAAATTTTCATTTAATTGAATGTCTCCGCCATCATAGTTATCTACACGCTGTGGATTTACATTGGTACCTGTATAGTCTGTAGCTGTATCAACATGTGCTAAAAAACCGATAGTAGGTACATTTTTATCTGTATTTGCCTCTAATGAAGCAAATAAATAGCCATTTTCATCTAATGTAATCTCTGTTAAACCAATCTCGGCTAGCTCATCTTTTAAAACATGTAGTAGGTCAAATTGCTTTTGTGTAGAAGGAGTTGTTTCGCTTGTGAAGTCTGATTGTGTATCAATTTTTGCATAGCGTATTAATCGTTCAATTACTTGTTCTTTCATAAGTATGGCCTCCTATTGTGTACGTTGATTTTTTTAGCGGGTGTCCAAAATTTGCTCAAAGAAGTTTGAGCCTTTGATGGATGTCACGGAATCGGGCTTTGTGCGATCACAAAGCCAGTTCCGGACGTAACTATGCCAAGTCATAATTGATATTATTGTACCACTTTACTTCGGATTTCGGAATATTGAAGGATACTTAATGCAATAAACACTTGGGCGCTATAATAAGTCAGCATAATTACTTCATGTGAAAAAGCTAGTGGTGTAACAAATTTATTAATAGCTAAATAGGAATCGGAAGCAATAAATAACAGAGCCCCAATTATTGCAAATTTAGAGCCTGTTCTTATAGCTGTCCAGCCCATCGTTAAAATCACCGAAATATAGGCAATCACGGCAATGCTAAGTATTGTTTCACCTGTTTTCAAGACGGAACCTGCAATCCATATGGCCATGCAGACACCGTAAAGTAGTAGCGTTATTTTAGCCCAGGTTGGTACTTTCTGTTCGTTTGTGGTAGAGAAAGCAAAAATATAAAAGACATGACCAATAAGAAAGCTAGTCAGCCCAATTAAAAACCACTGCAATGTATAGTCGCCAATCATACAAAAAATAAGCCCAATAATAATTAAAAGTTGGTATTTTTTAATATGTAATGGTTTTTGAACGGCAGCTAAAATAATGATTAACAACATTGGAATTACTTTAAATAGTAGTTTTAAACTTTCGGCAATATGGGAAAAAAGAAAAATATAATAAAGACCAAACAAGATTATGAAACCTATTAATATTTTTTTAAACAAATTTTTCAGCTCCTTTCCTTTTGAAATTCAATATTTATGGTAGAATTCCTTTCTGTACAACGTATGTATGAAACTTTTTTAGTATGTAACCGTAAATAAGTAGACAGAAAGTTGAAGAGAGGATGAACCAAATGACTAAGCTACTGATAGCTTCTGCAGTCATTGCATTAATCGCGAGTGTATTAGTAACACCGCTTATTACAAAGAAGCGAGAAGATGGTAAATCGAGAAAGGTGATCGGATATTTCTTTATTGGCATCTTTGTGCTAGGATTTTTAGCCACAGGTATCACACTATATGTAACAAAAATTGATGTAAATTGGCTTGTTTTTTGGCCAGCAATAATTTTATTATCGCTAGCAGGTGCTCTGCTTGCGAGTGGTATTGAACGGAAGATTAAAGGAATTTTATTTTTAGCAAGTTTAGGTGTAGCAGTTTATGTATTATCAGCACCTTTATGGAATGCTAATGATAAATTTAATTCTTCAGAAATGAAGGAAGAGGTTGAAATAAAACCTTTCGATGAAACACAAACACCTGCGAGTGTCCCACCAAAATTTGCTCGTAATAAAATGAAAAAGGCATTCGGTCAAGTGCCAAATACTAGTTACTATGAGTTAGGACGTTTACAAATTCAAAAGGTGAAGGGTGAATATGTTTATATCGCACCAGTCGAGTTTTCTGGGTTCTTTAAATGGATGAATGGTGATACAACACCAGGCTACTTTATAATGAGTGCTACAGATTCGGCGGATAACCCTAAGTTTGTAAAAGAAGAAATGAAGTATGTTCCTTCTGCTTATCTAAATGCTAATTTAGAACGTCATATTCGCCTACAACATCCATTCCTTATTTTTTATGGGGATGTTCAACTAGAAGTAGATGATGACGGAAAGCCTTATTACATTCGTTCCTATGGTGAATTTATTTCAGCACGAAATGGCTTTGATGTGAAAGGGATTGTCTTAGTAGATGCACTGACAGGGAAATCAGAGGTGCTTAAACTGGACCAAATACCTGAATTTATTGATGGTGCAGTATCTCCAGAGACAGTAAGCTTACAAAATAGTTATTTCGGTAATTATGTTCATGGTTTTTGGAACAGTATGTTTGGTAAAAAGGATGTAAAAATCCCTTCCGATGAAGGAACAGAATCGAATGTTAGCCCAATTTTCGATGAGAAGGGTGATATGTATTACTTCACAGATTTTACAAGTCCTAAAGAAGGCGTAGATTCCATGCTAGGGTATTCCTTAACAAATGCACGCACAGGAGAAGCCACATATTATACAGGGAATTTAGATTCAAGTTATATGGATTCACAAGGTAATTTACAAATTATTGAGAAGAAATTTATTGAGAAAAAATGGACTGGTGAAATGCCAGTGCTATATAACTTTTATGGGGAAGCAAGCTGGCTAACCGCGGTGCTGGATTCCAACGGCTTTTTACAAAACTATTTCATTGTGTCTGCTGCCAATCCTGAAATCTCCGTTTATGCTACTACTCCTAAGGAGGCACTAAAATTATATAAAACTGCATTAAGCCGTGGAGGAAATACAGTTGACGGTAGTTCAAATGCTGAGGAGAAGCAAGCTAGTGGGAAAGTATTACGTGTGTACAAGGAACGTTTAGGAGATTTTACGACAGTTTCTTTCTTATTAAACAATGGTGAAAATTATTTAGTCAGTGCTGAAACAGAACCTCTAGCCATTTATTTACAAGAAGGTGATGAGGTAATTATCACGTATGGTGATACAGGGGAACAGTTCTTACCAGTTCGATCCCTCATTATTAAAGGGTTACAATAAAAAACAAAAGACGATCTTAGGATAACGAAGATCGTCTTTTGTTATGTCGATTGTTTTTGAATGGAGGTAAGCATTTTGACTCTATGGTTCATAAAAAGTGTCCTTGCATGATCATTTAAAGTAAAAATTTGTTGTACATAGTCTTGTAGCAATCTATCTTCATATTCAAAAGAATGATCATCTTCATTTTCTAAAATATAGGATAATAGAAGTGCATGTAAGACAGCCACCTCTAGATTTTGGGTATTTGTAATAAACTTCAAATTTAGAATAGAAGTGTGGGAAACAAATTGATTAACATAATCAATAGCATTTTTATACAGTGTCAAATTAACACGTGGCTCTAACCGCTTTCTTAGCTCGGTGCACGCATTATTTAATTCTTCTATTTTTAAAAATAAACCTCTTACACTTCTCTTATGCTGTTGTTCTAAGGTATGAGCAAGATGTTTATTGATATGAGACATTGTTAGTAAAACTCCTTTCTTCAATAGGGTTCATTTATTAATATGAATGGAATAGCTGGAAATGGGAAGAGTCTTTTCGTTTAATTTGAAGCAGTCTTTACTCTATATATCGAGACAAAATTACTAGATTTAATATAGAAAAGTGATGACATTATGAAAAAAATGGGGTTATTATCATACGATAGTAACCCCATTATGTTATTGAAAAAATCACTATTATAAAAAGAACGTTGGCAGGAGGGATTTTATTTCCGTTCCCCCAGCTTCAAACAATCATGCTGCATTTACTAGCAGTAGTAAACAAAATCAATAAGTCGTTATGATACTGAATATAAATATTAGGTCTCTTGGTAGTTCATAGTAAATTACACTGAGCGTAATCAGTTAATTACTTCCAATTAAATCCTTTTGTAGCTAAAAACTCTTTGATATGAGGACGACGTTGTTCGACTAAAAAATCAGCCATTTGTTTTGTCCAATTATCAATTTTTCTATTTGAGGATCGGTTATTATAATACATCTCCATTGTCTCATTATAAGCTGGTAAAAGCTCATCATACTTGTCTACATTGTATCCGTTTTCATGTAATACGGCAGACACAGGTAAGCGTGGTTTGACTTCATTGCGTCGTGCTGGTACGCCAATTGTTAGGCCGAATAAAGGAAAAACGTGATCAGGTAGATTAAATAATTCACTTATTTCGGAAGGATTGTTACGTACCCCTCCAATATAGCAAATTCCATACCCCATTGATTCTGCTGCGATCACAAAGTTCTGTGCAAACAACGATACATCAGCTACACCCACTAGAACATTTTCAGCAGAATCTGCAACTATGTCTACACCTTCTAGTTTTCCAGCCATTTGAAGACGCTTGAAGTCAACGCAAAAGACAAAAGCACCACCAGAAGTTTCATATTGACGAGGGTTACCAGAGAGTAATCCTAATTTCTCCTTTTTGTCTGCATCTGTTACCCATATTACACTATAGGCTTGGACAAAATGTGATGTGGCAGCCATTTGTGCTGTTGCAATTAAATCCTCGATGATTTCTCTTGAAATCGGATTGCCATCATAAATACGAACCGAGGAATGGTTGCGTAATAATTCTTTAACCATTTAAATATTCTCTCCTTTGTGTCTTATCTATATCATGAGCATAGCACGCTTTGTTGTCAAAATCGAATAAAGAGGGATTTGTAGTTATATTTAAATAGTTTGTAAATGTAAAACTTTATTTCTTTTTCTTAAATGCAGATGTGACTTTTGGCTCTGTGCCATTTACTAATCGTTTAATATTTTCAATGTGCAAAATAATCGCTATGCCAAATAGAAGGACAGCAATAACAGTAGGACCGATTCCAGGAATCCATAAATAAGTTGCTGTACAAAAAACGAGATAAAACTCAAGTACTCCAACAATTAAATAGTTTGTTGCCAAAGATAAAATGACAAATAGAATAAGTGCAAATAAACCTATTTTCCAATCAACAGCAAGTAAAATGCCAATAATGGAAGCAGTACCTTTTCCACCATTAAAGCCCATATAAAATGGGAAATTATGACCTAAAATAACCCCTGCAGCCATCATGTAAGTTAAAAGCCATATTTGTCCTTCGGTTAAATGTATAGCATCTGCTAAATAAATGTGTGCGCCGATAATGGCTACAACACCTTTACCAATATCGATGAGAGCTACTAAAACGCCATATTTCCAACCTAGGGAAAGTGTAGCATTGGATGCACCAGCATTACCATGGCCAGCTTTTTTTAAATCAACCCCAGATAAAAATTGTGCCACTTTAGAGCCGTGAATACAGCCAATTAAATATCCAACTAAGAGAAAAATAATCACGGCTTTTACCATAAAAATACTCCCTTCAAAATTTTTTCTAAAATAGTGTATGCGTTCATAGTACGTAAAAGAGCAGACAGAAGTTTCGGAAAAAATAAAATTTACATGTTGACAGAAAAAAACTCTATGTTTATACTGTGTAACAACGATGGAAATTGAATCTCATACTCTTATCAAGAGCGGCGGAGGGATAGGCCCTATGATGCCCGGCAACCAGTAAGTGATGAACTTACTAAGGTGCTAATTCCTACAGATTCTTACTTGGATCTGGCAGATAAGGGGAGGAAAACTTGCAACCGCAACCCTCTTCTTAGCTGAAGAGGGTTTTTGTTTTCTACAGAAAAATCCTCCTCATCTCCGGTGCCATCGTAAAAAAATAACCATTTGGAGGTACACAATGACAAATTTTAAACCAGAAACATTGTTGTTACATGGTGGTCAAGAACCAGACCCAGTGACAGGATCTCGAACTGTTCCCATCTATCGCTCAACGGCATTCGTTTTTAAAGACACTGCTCATGCGCAACGTCTTTTTGCCTTAGAAGAAGCAGGGAACATTTACACACGCATTACAAATCCAACTGTTGATGTTTTTGAAAAACGTGTGGCTTTATTGGAAGGTGGAACAGCAGCAGTAGCACTTTCATCTGGTGCAGCGGCTATCGCATTTTCCATTTTAAACCTAGCTGGAGCTGGTGATGAAATTGTAGCAGCTAGTTCTTTATATGGCGGTACTTATAATTTATTTGCTAACACACTACCAAACTACGGTATTAATACAATTTTTGTAGATGAAACAAACCCAGACAATTTTAAGGCTGCAATTACCGATAAAACAAAAGCTATTTTTGCTGAAGTTTATGGTAATCCAAGCTTAAAGGTTTTAGATATTGAAGCGGTAGCTAAAATTGCACATGAGAATGGCTTACCATTAATTATTGATAGTACGTTTGCTTCTCCGTATGGCTCAACACCTATTGAATATGGTGCAGATGTTGTTGTTCATTCAGCCACTAAATGGATAGGTGGTCATGGTACAACTTTAGGTGGAGTAGTGGTAGATGCTGGTAAGTTTGATTGGACTAGCGGACGTTTTCCTGGTTTTACTGAGCCAGATGCTTCTTACCATGGCTTACGCTACGGCATTGATACGGCTTCAGCAGCTTTTGCTACGAAGCTACGCGTACAGCTATTACGTGATTTTGGTCCAACATTGAGCGCAGACGCAGCCTTTAATTTGTTACAAGGTTTAGAAACGCTTCATTTGCGTATCCCTAAACACAATGAAAATGCATTGGCAGTGGCTGAATATTTACAGAACCACCCATCTGTGGAGTATGTAAATTATAATGGCTTAGAAGATTTCCCAACACATGATTTAGCGAAAAAATATTTAAGAAATGGCTTCGGTTCAGTGCTCACATTTGGCATTAAAGGTGGACGTGAAGCCGGACGAAAGCTTATTGATAGCGTGAAGTTATTTTCACATGTAGCAAATGTAGGAGATGCCAAGTCATTAATTATTCATCCTGCCTCAACTACACATCAACAGCTCTCAGCAGATGAATTAGTTCAAGCTGGAGTAACCGAATCGCTTATTCGCTTATCCATCGGTTTAGAGGCAGTAGAGGACATTATTGCAGATCTAGAACAAGCGATTACGCAGGCAACAGCAACTGAACAAACAGTAAAAGCTTAAGTAAAAACATAAGGGAGAATGTTGTAGCGTTTACGTATTTTCTCATTCGATTTGCCTCATTTGGTAATACTTCTAACGTTACTACATCAGTCGAGTAAAGTCTCTGTTGATTATCAGAACCTTTTGAAAAATAATACCAAGTATTTTTATATGTATTGTTGACTTAGTTAAATCCTTGTTATATACTAGGGAATAAGTTAAGGGTACGAAATTCTTGTTATAAAGGTAATGTTTTCATAAGTGCTCCCCCACTTTTGAATAGATGTGGGAGAGTAGTTACTTAGCCAGTAACTGCTCTTCCCAAAAACTGATGATAAAGGAGTGTTTGAAATGGGTAATATCTATAGTGCACAAAACATTGCATCCTATCTAATTTATGAGCTAAATGAAGGGCATGTTTTTGTCAATAATTCATCCATCCAACATCTCCTTGCATCGGTTGAAAGAAAATGGCAGCAAGTCTTTGGTCATACAGCATTTCAAGAGCATGTTGTTGCTGAAGAGGAGAGCTATACGATAAAGGAAGTTTTCGAAGCATATAAACATTACGGTGTAAGCCATATTCCACTTCCTGCGACAGAGTTTTACTTAAAGTATGGTACTTTTCAATTAGTGGAACGAACATATGCAGTCCCAAATTTTAAAGAAGAAGAAATTAGTCTTGTTCAACAAGCTTTAACACAATATCGATATCAGTTGCTTTCAAAAGCAAGTTGAACCCCCCTCATATATAAGCTCATTCTCTACTGCTACAGGGAATGAGTTTTTTCTTTAGAGGTCCTTAAAATAATAACAAGATTATAGGTGTCCAAGCATACATATATAATAGAAGAAAGACATTCATCTATTTAAATGTAAAGAGTCAATTTTTGTTCAAATCTTATGGATTAATCGAAAAAACGTATAATAAGGGGAATGAAACCGATTTCTTTTGCACGTCTAGAGAAAACAAATGTCCTTCCTAGAAAGATTTTTCTTGTGAAAAGTATGTATTTGCGATACAATTTTCTTTAAGTTAAATTTTGAATTGTTTGAATTTGTGTGTGTTGCTACACGTACTGAAATAGCAAAACTCATACGAAGAAGAGTTGACTAAAGCCTGCGGTGGGTGTCAAATGATCATGACACAACCCCATGGAGAAATTAGCTTTGATGAAACTGCGGAATGTAAGTTGGAGGGAATAACAAGAATGGCAACTATAAAGGCAGCGATTTTAGGATTTGGAACGGTAGGTCAGGGCATCTATCATATATTAAATGAAAAGCGAGAAGAGCTAAAAAATAAATTAGGTATTGAATTAGAAGTTGCGAAGATTTTAGTGACAGATGCTAGTCGTGAACGTGTGCCAGGAACAGCACATTTGATGACAACGAGCATAGATGATGTCTTAGCAGAACCAGGTATGCAGGTTGTGTTTGAAGCAATTGTAAATGAAGAGCCTGCATTCAGTTATTTAAAGCGAGCAGTTGAGCATAAATGCCATGTTATTACAGCCAACAAAGTGATGTTTGCTAAACGAGGTTTAGAGTTACAGGATCTTGCAAAGGCAAATGGTGTTTTTGTAGGCTATGAGGCAACTACTGCTGGTGGCGTACCTGTTATTAAAACAATGAAAAATATTTTACTTGTTAATGACGTAAGTCGTATACAAGGAGTCTTAAATGGCACATGTAATTATATTTTAACAAAAATGCGTGCACAGGGCTGGTCTTTCGAAACAGCTTTAAAAGAGGCACAGAGCTTAGGGTATGCTGAGGCAGATCCATATAATGATGTTTCTGGTCAGGATGCCTTTAAAAAATTAATGATTTTAAGTGCTTTGGCTTTTGGAGAACAGCCAGATTGGGCTGATGTAGAGGTCATTGGAATAGATAGTATCTCGGCTGAACAAGTACGTGAAGCGTGTGAAAATGGTTTGCGTTACCGCCATGTAGCTGAAGTGGAGAAACTGGCTGACGGTAAAATTATCGCTAAAGTTGGTCCACAACTTGTTGATAAAGAACATCCACTCTATCCAGTCGATGATGTGTTCAACGCAGTGGCATTAGAGACTAACTACATTGGCACATTAACATTAGTAGGTCCTGGAGCAGGAATGTATCCTACCGCTAGTGTCATGGTAGAAGATTATGCCGAGATTATTGGGAAAAGAGCAGGATTTGTTGTAACGATTTAAATTAACTTATTACATTTAGAAGCCCACCATTCAACAATGTTTAAATTGTATGAATGGTGGGGTTTTTTAATCCTCGTCTTTCACATCAATATCCTCTGGAATAGGGGTAGATCGCCAAATTTCGATTTCCTCTTTAATTCGTTCCAGTTGTTTAAAATAAGTACTAAATTGACCGCTATTTATTAGAATTTGTTGTCCATCGTAAACTGAACGGATGCGCCCCTCATATACTAGACGCATTACTTGATCCTCAGGCATGCCAAGGTCAATAGCTGTCTCTGCAATTGTTTTATACATATGATTCGCTCCTTTTACAGTATTTATTATAACGTCCATTCAATAGAAAGCATACTGTGCTATATGAAAGAAAAAATAAAATGGTAATTGTTTGATTTTGGATAAATATGTATTATAAATATCATGAAGTAATGAAGCGAGGATGATTGATAAAATGTTAAATCCATTGTTTGTATTACTTGCAGCCATTTTGTGGGGCATGACAGGTACGGCTCAATCGTTTTTAGATCAAGGAGTATCTCCGATTGCGGTAGCCACAATCCGTTCTGCCATTGGTGGCGGTCTATTATTAGCCATCGCTATTTTGTTACGAAAAATTGACCTCCGAAATTGGTCATGGAAATGGACGATTTTAGCTGCGGCTAGTATCGCCCTTTTCCAAGGACTTTTCTTCTCATCAATACGTCTAACAGGTGTTGCTATTGGAACAGTTGCAACAATTGGGAGTGCGCCAGTGTTTTCTGGTATTTTAGAATGGATCGTTTGGAAAACGCGGCCCACATTGATATGGGGTCTTGCTACACTTATGGCCATCATCGGATGTCTTTTATTATTTATGAGCAATGGGGATGAAATAGTTCATGCTGGTGGATTCGCCCTTGCGCTTTGTGCAGGCTTATCCTTTGCATTTTATACAAATATAAGTAAAAAATTAATGGCACAAGCAGATGCATTACCAGCAGTAGCTATGACATTTTCGGTTTGTACGTTGTTTTTACTCCCGTTTTCTTTAGAAAGTGGATTTGCTTGGCTAGTAAACATACACAATTTATGGACAATGCTGTTCATGGGAATCATGTGTACAAGCGTAGCGTATTTACTGTTTTTAAATGGTCTGCAGAAAATTAGTTCATCCACAGCCGTAACCCTTTCATTGGCAGAACCATTGACTGCGGCCATACTAGGTGTATTTTTGATTGGAGAACACTTAACTATAGTGTCCTGGCTTGGTGTAGCAATGCTATTAGGAGGTATTGTTGTTTTAACACTAGGTGGAAGAAAAAAACTAAAACCTTAAGAAAATCTTCATTTTTATAATAGCTGGTTTTTAAGATTTGAAAGGTAGACTTATATTTGAGAGCGAGGTGTATATCATGACGAAATTAACAGTTCTTGTTACAGATGACGATCAAGATATTCGTGATGGTATTGAAATCTATTTAAAAAATGAAGGCTATCATGTCATTAAAGCAGCAGATGGCTTAGATGCATTAAAAAAGCTAGAGAACAATGAAGTACATTTAATTATTTTAGATATTATGATGCCAAACATGGACGGAATAACGGCTACCTTTAAAATTAGAGAGGAGCGTAATATTCCAATTATTATGCTAAGTGCGAAGGCGGAGGATGGCGATAAAATCCATGGATTATCAGTTGGAGCTGATGATTATGTGACAAAGCCATTTCACCCATTAGAATTATTGGCACGGGTGAAATCGCAACTACGACGCTATGTTCAACTAGGGACGTATAGTGAAGGTGCTACAAAGGTAGAAATTGACGGACTTGTTCTTGATGAAGAGGCTAAAGAAGTCATATTAGAAGGAGAACCAGTTCGCCTTACCCCGATAGAATATAAAATTACAGAACTATTAATGAAAAATGCAGGGCGTGTTTTTTCGATTCGAGAAATTTATGAACGGGTTTGGAATGAGGAAGCGTACAATGCTGAAAATATTGTAGCTGTTCATATCCGGAAGATCCGAGAAAAAATCGAAGCAGATCCGAAAAATCCGCGCTATTTAAAGGTGGTATGGGGCGTTGGCTATAAAATGGAAAAATAAAATAGAGAAGTATATGACTATTGCAGGATTTATTGCAGGTGTTATTGGGCTTATTTATTTTGGGATTTATGCCTATCAAATCGTCGATTCTCGCTCCTCAGAGGTTTTACAATTGTTAGAAAGAATTTTTTAGAGGAGTGTAAAGAGGGATGATAAAAAAATGGAGATCTCTTTTCGTTTTAATGTGTTTAATCTGGACGATTTTCGGTATTTTTACTTTTTGGCATGTAGGTTATCAGTATATTGGTAAATCATATTTCGATTCAGAAAATTTCCAGCATGAAATAGATAATTTCACTGCAGAATTAGGACCTTTAGTAATAAATGTACCGAAGGCAGAGGATTTGAAAAATAAAATAGAAATTACCCAAACTGAAATAGAGGATCATCGTAATTACTACGGTACATTGGGACAGCAAATCGATAATATTAAAGCACAATACGAACAGCGTATTCAGGAAGCTATAGATGCCAATGCAACTGAATTAAAGACTAAGCTAGAGACTGAACGCGATAATAAAATTAAAGATATTACGGCAAATTTTGAAGATGATGAGCATGTACGAAAGAAGATTCTTGCTGAAAAAGAAGTGCTCATTGATAAATATATTAAAGACGTACAAAGTGAAGCCAAAAACTTTGAAAAAAACTTTGACTATTGGTCTTATGAGTTGAAGAATACGGAAACAGGTAAAACATATCGTGCTGGTGATGTTACTGAAAGTAGTGCCTATAAAATAAAATATACGGAGCGAAATCCATTATATGCAGGTAACATAAGTAATAATTTCAGGGATACTTTTTACCGTACAGAAACATATGTAAATGTAGATGACCTTTATGAAACAACTGAATATACGGGTGTCTTAACGATTTCAAAAAAAGCAGTGCAAACATTAGGCGTTATGCAGGATTATAGTCGTTTTCATCGAAATCAATATACCTTCTTCTTAGTATGGCTCACTAGTATAGTAACAGCATTCTTTGTTTGGAGAGGACGTAAGGGTTTACTACAAACTGTCAAGGATATGAAGGAAAAAGAGATTTTAACTAAAGTTAAATTCGACTTTCAAGTTGTTTTAGTATTGATCACAGGATTTATATATCTTATTGCGTCTCAAGTTGTTTTTGAATCTATTGAATACACTTACGAATACAATTATCAACATAATTATGTGCGCTATATACTAGATCTTGCCTTTAAATTAGGTGTGTTATTTGTAATTGGCAGTGCCTTCTTTGTGCAGTTAATATGGTTGTATACAAGAGTAGATACTTTGAAAAAGCTAGAGGAAAATGTAAAATCGAGCTATTTATGGTCACTTGGGGATTCGATGACTGATTTATTTATCAACCGTTCGATTGCATTGCATTCAATTGTGATGCTCGCTGCAGCCTTCTTTGGTGGAGGTAGTCTTGTCGCTTCAATGTTAAGAGGAGGAGCTTTTCAAGTTCTTGTCCTTGGATTGTGTACGTTCGTAGGAGTTCCAGCATTAATCGTTTTTCTATCAAGAATGGGTTACCTAAATCGCATTATGAAGGATACGAAGGATATGGCTGAAGGACGGTTAAACCGTGATGTAAAGGTAAAAGGCAAATCACCGCTTGCTGGTCATGCGGAGAATCTTAACCATTTACGGGAAGGTGTTCGTACGTCAATGCACCAGCAGGCTAAAAGTGAACGGTTAAAAACAGAGCTAATTACCAATGTGAGTCATGATTTACGGACTCCTCTAACCTCTATTATTACGTATACGGATTTACTGAAAAACCCTACGATTACAGATGAAGAACGTCAGCAATATATTCATATTCTTGATAAAAAATCTGAACGTTTAAAAGTGTTGATTGAAGATCTCTTTGAAGTATCAAAAATGGCAAGCGGGAATATCGAGCTTCAACGAAGTCGTGTAGATTTGACACAGCTTATTCAGCAAGCGGTGGGAGAACATAAGGAAGATTTATCACAGTCACGTTTAGATTTACGAATGACGATGCCTCATGACCCTATTTATGCCTATGTGGATGGTCAAAAATGGTGGAGGCTTATTGATAATTTAATTGTTAATGTCTTGAAGTATGCGTTAGAAGGGACACGTGTATATGTAACGTTAAAACGTACGGCAGATGGTGACGCCGAATTCACAGTGAAAAATGTAGCGAAGTATGAAATTAGCGAAGATGCTGATGAATTATTTGAACGCTTTAAACGGGCAGATGCTTCACGACATACAGAAGGCTCTGGACTTGGATTAGCTATAGCACAGTCCATTGTTGATTTACACGGAGCTAGAATGACTATTGATGTCGATGGTGATTTATTTAAAGTAACAGTTCGTATTTCGGCAGTATAATGGGAAGATGGTGGCAGAGGTTTGCCACCATCTTCTTTACATTATAAGCCTAAATTTTTAGCGATAATAACTTTCATGACTTCATTTGTTCCAGCATAGATGGACATAACAGGAATATCTCTATACCTACGGGCAATTTTGTATTCCTCCATATATCCATAGCCGCCATGCAATTGCATACATTGTGTGGCAAGATTACGTGCATTTTCTGTTATCCAGTATTTTGCCATTGATACTTTAGTAACGACATCTTTACCTGCTATATGGTCTTCAATCAAAGATTCTAAAAAAGCTTTGCCAAGCTCAATTTTAGTTGCCATTTCAGCTAGTTTAAATTGAGTATTTTGGAAGTCGCCAATTGTCTTACCAAAGGCTTGGCGCGATTTTACATAGTCAAGCGTTATGGCAAGCATATCCTCTGCGGCTGTTTGAGCAGCAATCGCTACCGCTAAACGCTCTTGTTGCAGTTTTTCCATCATATAGTGAAAACCTTTGCCTTCTTCTCCTAGTAGGTTTTTTACAGGCACTCGGCAATCTTCAAAATAGAGCTCTGCTGTATCTTGGGCATGCATGCCAACTTTTTCGAGTTGTCTTCCTTTGGTAAAGCCAGGAGTACCTTCTTCAATGACAAGTAGACTAATTCCACGATGCTTTTTCTCTGCCTGTGGATTTGTCTTCACTGCAACAACGACTAAGTTTGTATGAATTCCATTGGTAATGAAGGTTTTTTGACCATTCACTATATAATGGTCACCATCGCGAATAGCTGTAGTTTGGATATTGGCTAGATCTGAACCTGTACCAGGCTCGGTCATCGCAATAGCTGTTATAGAGTCGCCTGTCACACATTTAGGTAACCAGCGAGACTTTTGGTCATGTGTACCATAGGCCTCGATATATGGTACAACAATATCATTATGCAGGCCCACTCCGATCAGGCTGGAGCCTATCCGTTCAAGCTCTTCTTGAATGATAACACCAAAGCTGAAATCCAGCCCCAGCCCTCCATATTGCTCTTCAACCTGTGGACAAAGATAGCCCATATCACCGAGCTTACGCCAAAATGAAAGAGGAATAAGATGATCCTTTTCCCATTGAGCATAATGTGGCTCTGCTTCTTCAGCTAAAAACTTACGAAAGGTTTTACGAAATAACTCATGCTCTGTTGTTTCAAATTTATAACGTGTCATTTGATATAGCACCCCTTTTTGATTCGTAAATGTGTAAATATTCTGTCTTATTGATCATGTTACTGGAAGATTTGTGAAAATAAAAGTAGCTTTTAGTGAGGAAGTGACGAAAATGTCATCTATATACAGTGAAATGTCATGTAATACGATAGAATTCAAATAAACGAAAAGATAAACTTATATTTGTAAGCAATTTAAAGTGGCTAGTTTCTATTTTCACTAGAAGATTATTCAAATGCTTCATGTAATAAGATTGTTAAGTAAAATGATATAATCGACTAAATATAGAGAAAGTAGAGGACGAAGTTATGCCAAAAGTAATCGGCGGTTTACTTTTAATTAGTGTTTATAGTGCGTTGACTTTCTATTTAGGGTGGGGAGTGAAGCAGTGGCTTGTAGCTATGGGGTGGTTCCGTTATCCAGTCCTATTTTGGTTACTATTATATATTGTGGCATTTAGTATTATAATCGGAAGGCTACATGAGTCTTTACGCTTCTTTTCGGTGATCAGCAATTATTGGATGTTTATCTTTGAGTATGGATTATTACTATGTTTAGTTGCACAATTGATTATTTGGTTAACACCCTTTAAAAATGTACAAATAATTGGTAGTATAGCAGTTGCTGTGCTATTAGTATTAGGTATCATTGGCTCTTATTTAGCCTATTCTCCAGTTGTTCGTCATTTAGAGATCGCGGTTGCAAAAAAAGACAGTGAGCTTCATTCAATGAGAGCTGTTGTGGCATCCGATTTTCATTTAGGGGTTTTATCGCATAAAAGGCATTTGCAACGCTTTGTTAGCTTAGCTAATGAAGCACAGCCAGATATTGTGTTGTTAGCTGGTGATATTGTGGATGATGATCCAAAATGGTTTGTACAAGAGGGAATGGCGGATGTCATGAAACAATTAAGGGCTACATATGGAACGTATGGTATACTAGGTAACCATGAGTATTATGGCAAAAAAATCCCTGAATTTATAAGAGAAATGGAAAATGCCAATGTAAAAATACTGCTAGATGAAACAATTCGTATAGAAAATGCGTTTATATTAACAGGGCAAGAAGACAGGACGAACAAAGAAAGAAAACCACTTGAAGATTTAAAGTCTACTGATAATTTACCTTGGCTTGTAATGAACCATACACCTGACGACTTGTTGACACCTTCGAAAATGGGTGTTGATTTACATATGTCAGGTCATACGCATAAGGGTCAGCTATGGCCGAATCAGTTTATAACAGCAAGAGTATTTGAACTGGATTATGGTTATAAGCTGAAGGAGCACATGCATACACTTGTTTCATCAGGATATGGCTTCTGGGGACCACCTATGCGAATTGGTAGTAGATCAGAACTGTGGGTAGTAGATATAAAATTTCAATAATAAGTTGAAATTTTGAATTGGACTACTTAGGCGAATTGGCAGTAGTATAGAAAAACGGAGTATTTTATAATAAGTGGGTATTTTATTAAAAAAGGTAAGGTGACATGGTGGAAATTATAGAGTTATTAAAAGCATTGATATTAGGCTTTGTTGAAGGTATGACAGAATTTGCACCAGTATCTTCTACAGGTCATATGATTATCGTAGATGATATGTGGTTAAAGACAGAAGAGTTTTTAGGAAAATATCCTGCGAATACATTTAAAATTGTAGTTCAACTTGGTTCTATATTAGCAGTTATCGTTGTTATGTGGAAACGTATGTTGAGCCTCATTGGCTTATACAATATAGATGGACAATCTAAATCTATGAATGGCCGTTTTAACTTATTGCATGTCATTGTTGGGATGCTACCTGCGGTTGTCTTAGGTTTTGCATTCAAGGATTTTATTGATGACCATCTTTTTAAAGTAGAGCATGTTATTTATGCATTGGTAGCTGGGGCAATTCTAATGATTGCGGCAGATAAATTGGCACCGAGAAAGCCAAAAGTAGATTCTCTAGATAAGATTTCATATGGATTGGCATTTAAAGTAGGGCTAGTACAATGTCTATCTTTATGGCCAGGTTTTTCCCGTTCAGGCGCAACAATTTCAGGTGGGGTACTATTCGGTATGAGTCACCGTGTTGCAGCTGATTTTACATTTATTATGGCAGTACCGATTATGGCAGGTGCTAGTCTAGTATCTGTTTTGAAAAACTGGGATACTTTATCAATGGACTATTTTGGATTCTATGCTGTCGGATTTATTAGTTCATTTGTCTTTGCATTACTATCGATCAAGTTCTTCTTAGCACTTATTTCAAAAGTGAAATTAATGCCTTTTGCGATTTATCGTTTAGTTTTAGCTGCTGTTCTTTGCGTAATCATTTTCATGTAAAGTTAAAAGTCACTCTTCTGTACAAGAAGGAGTGGCTTTTTTGCATGCCTTTTCTGAATACATCTTTTTGAAATGAATATCATTGGGTTCAAAGTACTTTTTGTGGTGTAATATGATAACTGTATCTTCTGAAGAATTAGAAAGGGTAACCAATCGCTTAAATTCAACAATTAGAGAGTTATAAAAATTAGCTATGCATACAATATATGCATTGCTTTTTAATACAAAGGTTTAGGATAGAATGATTTATTTCAAGGATAAACTAAATAAATAGGCTGATGCGGTAGCACGCCATTAGTTATAGATAACCTGTAACTAGAAACCTCTAGAAAATGATTGTTTTAAGTGTTACGCTAAAGGCGAATTAGGGAAATGAGTAGAGGGGTGTTTGGAACATGAAAAAGAAATTATTTATAACACGGAAGTTTCCTACACATATTGTTGAGCCGTTACAGGAGTATTATGAAATCTCACAGTGGGAAGAAGAGGAGATTGTGATTCCACGTGACAAACTGCTAGCAGCTGTAACTGATTGTGAAGTGCTGTGGGTAACGATAGCAGATCAAGTAGATGAAGAGTTACTTTCTTACGCTCCAAATTTAAAACTAGTGACGAATTTGGCAGTTGGTTATAATAATATCGATGTTAAAGCTTTACGGAAAAAAGGAATTATGGCAACCAATACACCTGGTGTCTTAACCAATACGACTGCGGATTTAGTATTTGGTTTACTACTAGCCACTGCGAGAAGAATTCCGGAAAGTGAGAGGTATTTACGGGAAGGTAAATGGAAAAGCTGGTACCCCATGCAATTGGTTGGTAAGGATGTATCTGGAGCGACAATAGGAATTATCGGTATGGGCCGCATTGGACAAGCTGTTGCAAGACGTGCAAAAGGTTTTGAAATGAAGGTTCTATATAATAATCGTAGACGCCGTCACGAAGCGGAAGAAATGTACGGTTTTCAATATGTTTCATTGGAGGATCTTTTAAAGCAATCTGATTTTGTAGTGATCATGACACCTTATAATAGTGATACGGAAGGCCTTATTGGAGCACAAGAATTAGCTTTGATGAAGGATGATGCTGTATTAATAAACGCTTCCCGTGGTGGAATTATCGATGAGGCTGCACTATATGATGTTTTGAAAAATGGAAAGCTCTGGGCAGCAGGGCTTGATGTGTTTGAACAAGAGCCAATTGCGATGGATCATCCATTATTAACACTTCCGAATGTCGTTGCGCTACCACATATCGGTAGCGCGTCTTTAGAAACGAGAACAGCTATGTTAATGTTAAATGTGAAAGCCTTAATGGCATATGGGCAGGGCAAGGCAATTTCGAATCGAATCGATTAAAAATTGGAGCATATCACTGTGATATGCTCCATCTTTATTATCTATTAAATAAATCGAATATACCGCCGATACCGCCTTCGCCCTTAGACTGGCCGCCTCCGCCTTGTGAAATTGGCGCTGCTGCAAAGACACGACTTGCTAGACGGCTAAATGGTAATGATTGTACCCACACTGTTCCCGGGCCGCGTAATGTAGCAAAGAAGATTCCTTCGCCACCAAATAATGCTGTTTTTACGCCTCCAACCATTTCAATATCGTAATCTACATTAGATGTCATTGCCACTAAACATCCTGTATCCACACGTAAAACTTCTCCTGGTTGTAACGTTTTTTCGTGAATTGCTCCACCTGCATGAACGAATGCCATGCCGTCACCCTCAAGCTTTTGCATAATGAAGCCTTCCCCACCGAAGAAGCCTACACCGATTTTTTTCTGAAATTCAACGCCAACAGATACACCTTTAGCTGCAGCTAGAAATGCATCCTTTTGACAAATGATCTTACCATTTAGTTGGCTTAAATCCATTGGTATAATTTTACCAGGGTATGGGGAAGCAAAATAAACATGTTTCTTACCTGAGCCAACATTTGTGAATGTCGTCATGAATAAGCTTTCACCTGTAATAAGTCGCTTTCCAGCACCTAGTAATTTCCCCATTAGACCACTTTGCTGGCCACCACTTGAACCATCGCCAAAAATAGTTTCCATATGGATAGAGTCATCCATCATCATTAATGCCCCTGCTTCTGCAACAACTGTTTCTTGTGGATCAAGCTCAACTTGCACATATTGCATGTCGTCACCAAATAACTTGTAGTCAATTTCATGATTATTCATAAAGGAATTCCTCCAAAAGTAAATTTATTGATATTGTATACGATTATAAGACACAATGGTTTCAATTAGAAATTAAATATTTTAGAAAAAAAGGGAATTAACTAGAAAATGTCGAATATAAAAAACTAGAATGTGTATTATTTATTTTCATTTAACTAAGGGTGTTGTGAATATACATAACCTTAAAGACTTCTATTATTAGAAGTCATCCTCTCAATGGAGGGATTAAAGTTAAGTGGAAATAAGGCCTCTGGCAGTTGTCACTGATCATTATGTAAATAATAGTATTACAAGGTGCAATGTATATTGAAAATTCGGAATTTTGACACATTTTATCTTCGCACAGTGGAAAACACCTCCTCTGTGGATGGTGGATCACCGATGTAATAAGTCGATTTTTTCACTATGGATTTAGTCTGAAGATAAAGCTCTGGCAGAAGAATCGGATTTTCAAAGGAATTGTATAATAAGACAATTCAAAATCCGGACGTAATCGCCCAGGAAAACTAATTCTGTTTACATTTATAGACTCTGTACCTATGGAATACGACTGGTACAATAGCCGAGGCATCATAGAGTATTTCAGGGGGTGTATGTAGTGGAGATTAAAAACTATATCGGTGGTAAATGGGTCACACATTCACATTTACAAAGTATAGCAGTGACGAACCCTGCAAATGGTGAGCAGCTTGCAACTATACCACGCTCGACTTCAAATGAGGTAGATGAGGCAGTTGCTGCTGCTAAGCAAGCACAAAAAAGCTGGGCACTTATACCAGCACCAAAACGTGCAGACTATTTATATGCCATCGGTCAAAAAATGAAAGAAAAAAAGGAATATTTGGCGACCGTTTTAACAAAAGAGATGGGCAAGGTAATCGAAGAGGCTAGAGGAGAAGTGCAAGAAGGAATTGATATGGCTTACTATATGGCGGGTGAAGGTCGAAGATTGTTTGGTGAAACAACACCTTCTGAGCTTGCCAATAAATTTGCCATGAGTGTAAGAGCACCAATTGGTGTTGTTGCACTTATTACACCGTGGAATTTCCCAGTAGCAATTGCTACGTGGAAGTCATATCCTGCCATCGTTGCGGGAAATACATTCATTTGGAAACCATCGAACGAAACACCAATGATGGCCTACGAAATGGGCAAAATTTTTGAAGAGGTAGGCTTACCGGATGGTGTAGCTAATATTGTGTTTGGTACAGGTCCTACAGTAGGGACGGCTTTAATTGAACATCCTGACGTCAAGGTTATTTCCTTTACGGGTTCTACGACAACGGGTAGTAAAGTAGCTGAGCTTGGTGGCAAGCATTTAAAAAAGATTTCTTTAGAGATGGGTGGAAAAAATGCAGTCATTGTTATGAATGATGCTGATCTACAGCTAGCTACAGAAGGGATTTTATGGAGTGCATTTGGTACTGCTGGACAAAGATGTACAGCATGTAGCCGAGTGATTGTGCATAAAGATGTAAAAGAACAATTAGAAAAGCGTCTCTTAGATGAAATGCAAAAGCTAACCATTGGGGACGGTTTAGATAAGGGCGTTAAAATAGGACCAGTAATTAATAAAGCTGCACTGGAAAAAATAAATCACTATGTGCAAATAGGCAAACAAGAGGGTGCCACATTATTAGCAGGGGGCAGAATATTAAATGAACCACCTTACGATAAAGGATTCTATTATGAGCCAACACTGTTTACGAATGTGAAACCTGATATGATTATTGCCCAAGAAGAAATCTTTGGTCCAGTCGTTTCTTTGATTGAAGTGGCAAATTTAGAAGAAGCAATTGAAGTAAATAATGGCGTGAAATTTGGCTTATCCAGCTCAATTTTCTCGCAAGATGTGAATACAATTTTCCGCGCACAGCGTGACTTAGACACAGGTATTGTTTATGTAAATGCCGGCACAACAGGTGCTGAAATCCATTTACCTTTTGGAGGCACAAAAGGGACTGGAAATGGTCACCGTGATTCAGGTGTAGCAGCTCTGGATGTATACACAGAATGGAAGAGTATTTATGTAGACTACAGCGGTAAATTACAAAGAGCACAAATCGATACAGAGTAACAGATCAACGAAAGGGGATGTTCTTGATGAAAGTTGTTGTATTAGGTGCAGGTTTAATGGGTAAAGAGGTAGCTCGTGATTTAATAAAAAACGATAAAGTTGAGCGTGTGTATTTAGGGGATATCGATGTAAAAGTTGCACAGGATTTTGTAGACACACTAGATACAAATAAGGTTGAGGTTGTAGAGCTACACGCAGAACGTGACGATTCGTTAATGGACGTTATTTCGAAGGGTGATGTTGCCGTCAATGCATTGTTTTATTCGTTCAATGAGCGAGTAGCAAGAGCAGCCATTGAGGCAGGTGTACATTCCGTCGACTTAGGTGGTCATATCGGTGGCGTTACAGAGAAGATATTGGATCTACATGAGGAAGCCAAGGCAAAAGGTGTTACAATCATTCCTGACCTAGGTGTTGCTCCAGGCATGGTCAATATTCTAGCGGGGTACGGTGCCTCGAAATTAGATGAGGTCGAATCTATTAAACTATTTGTAGGTGGTATTCCAACTGAGCCAAAACCTCCACTCCATTATACACGTGTATTTTCTTTAGACGGCGTATTCGATCATTATACTGAGCCTTCCAAAACAATTCAGAAGGGCAAGCTTGAAGAAGTTCCATCCCTATCAGGCGTTGAACCTATTTATTTTGATGGTTTCGGTGTGCTTGAGGCATTTTATACATCTGGAGGGATCTCCACTTTGTATAAGACATTCCCAAATGTCCGCACACTAGAATATAAAACAATCCGCTATAAAGGCCATGCAGAGAAGTTTAAACTTTTAGCTGACTTAGGATTCCTTGATTCAGCAAATAAGGTAGAAGTGGATAATCAAGAAGTACCTGTCCGCGCAGTAGTACGAGAAGCACTTAAAAAGAAACTTGAACTGGGAACAAAACCAGATGCTGTACTATTACGTGTTATTGTAGCTGGTGAAAAAGCACAGCAACAAGTGACATATGAATATGAAATGGTTGTACGTAAGGATATGACCATCAATGAAACGGCAATGGCACGTGCAACCGCTAATACCATTTCGGTTGTAGCTCAAATGATTGGTGCAGGTGCTATTACAGAACATGGTGTATTCGCACCTGAAGCTATAGTGCCCGGTGCTACGTATATTGAAGAGATGGCTAAACGGGGCGTAGTGATTAAAGAGACATCTCATAAGTCTGCAATGATTGTGAAATGGTAGGTGCTAACCATGAACTTTGAAATGTCCAGTGAGCAAGAAATGCTACGAAAAACAGTAAGACAGTTTGTTGATGAGGAAATCATCCCCTATATTGCAAAATGGGACGCGGCAGGCGGCTTTGATGCTAAGATTTGGTCGAGACTTGCAGAACTTGGCTTAATGGGTGTTTGTGTACCTGAACAATATGGTGGAAGTGGTATGGATTATAACGCTCTTGCGATCGTTTGTGAGGAGCTTGAACGTGGAGATACGGCGTTTCGCACAGCCGTATCCGTCCATACAGGATTAAATAGCATGACCCTTATGCAGTGGGGGACTGAAGATCAAAAGCAGCGATACCTTGTTCCACAGGCAAAAGGTGTTCGTATTGGAGCATTTGGTCTTACAGAGCCAGGCGCTGGATCTGATGTAGCTGCTATGTCTACAACGGCTGTCCGTCATGGTGATCATTATGTCCTCAATGGACAAAAAACATGGATTTCCTTATGTGATATTGCAGATCACTTTATCGTTTTTGCTTATACAGACAAAGCGAAAAAACATCATGGTATTAGTGCCTTCATTGTAGAGCGTTCTATGGCTGGCTTTACATCAAAAGCGATTAAAGGTAAGTATGGTATTCGCGCTGGTAATACAGGTGAGCTCTTTTTTGAAGATTTACGTGTACCAATAGAAAACCGTCTTGGCGAAGAGGGTGAAGGTTTCAAAATTGCCATGTCTGCGTTAGATAATGGTCGTTTTACGGTAGCGGCTGGTGCAGTTGGTTTAATCCAAGCCTGTATAGAAGCTAGTGTGAAATACTGTCATGAACGAGAAACATTTGGCAAGCCGATAGGAGAGCACCAGCTCGTTGGGCGAATGCTTGCTAATATGGAAGCTGGCTATCAAATGAGCCGACTTCTTGTCTACCGCGTTGGAGAATTAAAAAACAAAGGTGTTCGAAATACAAGAGAGACATCTTTAGCAAAATGGCAGGCTTGTGATTTTGCTAATAAGGCTGCAGATGATGCGGTACAAATTCATGGTGCGTATGGTTATTCAGACGAATATCCTGTGGCTCGTTATTTACGAAACTCAAAAGCACCTGTTATTTATGAAGGAACGCGTGAGATTCATACCATTATGCAGGCTGATTATGTTTTAGGCAAACGTCTAGATAAGCCGTTAACTAAAATGTTGCCTAAATGGCCATTTGAAGAATAGAACGAGAGGGGAATTATTCCCTCTCGTCTTTTTTTTTGTGTGAAGCCCCTGTTAAAAAATTTCAGAAAAATGTAACTTTCCAACCTTTTGCTAGTCTAATTGATAAACAAGTATATGAAGGGAAGGATAAATGATGAAAAGTAAGTGGTTGGCAATTATGCTGATTGTCGTTCTAGCTATCGTGCCTGGCATTTTCACATGGACGATTACTACAGATGTTACTGCAAAGGCAGCAAGCACAAGTATGGCCGAGCAAAGCTGGCAAGCATCTTTTTCAGTTGCTTTAAAGAAAAACAAGATAACTAAAGACTATGTCTTTATTACAACAGAAAAAGGTCAAAAAGTACCCGCAACAATTGAATTGCTAGAAGATCAGAAAACATTAGTTGTAAAGAAATTAAAACCAGGTAATTATCAATTACATGTGAAGAAAGAAGCATTCTCACAGGGGGGATTAAATGTCTCATCACAAGTTATTCCATTCACCATTATAGAGACGTTAACTGCTGTAAAATCTGAAAAAGAACTACAACAATATTTCAAAAAACTGTTGTCGACTCAAAGAGTAGGAATTAGAGAGGAAGAAAAAGCAGATAGTGCGACTAGTTCAGCGGTTGAAGATAATGCAACAGCTAATAACGAGTCTACGACCAATAATCAAGTAGAAGGGGTAGAAGAGGGTGATATTGTTGTCGTAAAAGAGGGCTTTATTTACAGTGCGAAAGATCAAAGCATCACAGTTGTGAATGCTAAAGACCCAAAAAATTTAAAATTGACTACGAGCATTAAACTGAAAGAATCACGATATATTTCTAAACTTGCATTATATGACAATTTATTAATTGCCATTGGGGATGAGTATATTGAAAAAGCAGGTACAGCCATGGTAACAGCCTCCTTTTATGATATTTCGAATCCAGGCAATCCAAAGCATGTACGAGATGTTGGGCAAGAGGGCTTTTTACAGGATATTCGCATTACGAAGGATACATTATATTTAATTGGTAATATGTATCCGAATTATTGGATGCTCCAAGAAGATGTAAAAGCAGATTTAAAACCTAAAACATTTGATAGTATGGTAGGCACAGCATACAAAAGTCTACCTTTAGAGAAAATCTCGATATTACCTAATACAATGGATGGTACTTATAGTTTAATTACAGCTGTTGATTTAAAAAATGGGGCTAAGACAACAGCCAATACAAAGGGGTATCTGGGTGGTAGTAGTGGTCTTTATATGTCGGAAAATGCTCTGTATTTAACGACTCCAATATATGAAAGCAATCATGCGGCTTCATCAGATAAACGTGCTATGGACATGATTTGGTTACCACGAGCAGCAGACACTCAAATTTTTAAGTGGAATGTAGATGGAACGACTTTGAACTTTGCTGGAAGTACGGAAGTAAAAGGAACCGTGTTAAATCAGTATTCAATGGATGAATACAAAGGCAATTTCCGAATCTTCACAACAGAGGGGAATACATGGGATGAGAAAAGTACTTCCTATAATCACCTCTTTATTTTAGATGAACATTTAAAAGCACTTGGTTCAGTGAAAGATATGGCACCTGGAGAAAAAATATATTCTGCACGTTTTATGGGGGAAAAAGCATATGTGGTGACATTTAAACAAGTAGATCCTCTGTTTGTCATCGATGTAGCCAACCCGAAAAAGCCTGCCGTACTTGGAGAATTGAAGATTCCTGGCTTTAGTAATTACCTGCATCCATTAGATGAGACACATTTAATTGGCATTGGTTATGATACAGAGCAACGCTATGATGCTTATACGAAACGTAATTTTACTGTGACAACGAATATGAAGATGTCACTTTTTGATGTATCAGACTACCGTAACCCGAAAGAGCAGTCGACCGTTAAAATTGGTGGGAAAGGGTCATACTCTGATGTCCAGTACAATCCAAAAGCACTTTTCCGTCATGAGCAATACAACTACTTTGGCTTCCCGGTAGTGCTGTATGAGGCAGGTAAAGGGGATGACATTGTTTACCAAGGTCATGGAGCTCAAATTTACGAAATTACTGCAGACAAAGGTATCGTATTAAAAGGGAATATTATCAATCGTTCTACGAATGAGCCATATGAAAATTGGGAGCAGGTTGTACAACGAGTTGTCTATATAGATGACGCATTGTATACAGTAGCGCGTAATGAGGTAAAGAGCTATCAATTAAATAACTTTAAGCCATTAGATACATTAACATTCAAATAGTAAGAAAAGTCCAATGAATCCCGTTAAAAATTCATTGGACTTTTTTAAATTTAATTGTTGGGAATAATACATCCTATTGGCGATAGGGCATAATCTCAGAAACTGTCACGAATTCATAGCCTTGCCCTTGTAAATAAGCTAACACCGCATCTAGTCCATCAGCAGTCGATTGATGAATATCATGCATTAGGACAATGGCATTATTGTGTAAATTATTTTTAATATTTGGCAGTAATTGCTGCGCATTGCGATGTTTCCAATCTAATGTATCAATTGTCCATAACACGACAGGAATAGGAATTTCAGCGTTAATCGTATCATTCGTTGCGCCATAAGGTGGCCTAAAAACTGTGGCACCGTGATTAATAGCTTTCTCGATTTCAGTAGCTGTAGAATTATACTCTTTCATTACTTGTTCTTGCGTAAGCTTTGTTAATACAGGGTGATTCCATGAATGGTTGCCTATTTCATGACCACGTGCAAGAACATCTCTGGCAATATCGGGATAATATTGTACACGACTACCGAGCATAAAGAAGGTAGCTTTTGCTTGGTACTTATCAAGGATATTTAATATTTGTTCTGTTACTTTTGGGTGGGGACCATCATCAAAAGTTAATGCTATACGCTTTTTATTGGGATCACCTGTAGGCGGTGGATTTGTTGGTTTTACATTTTCCATAGCGATTTGAAACTCTGAGGCTAACAATGGATTAATAAGCGAAAGGGGTAGTTTCACTATTGGGGCTCCGGCTGCTCCGCTAGCAATCTCATATTCATCGAAATAGAATTTCAAGGAATCGTCGACAATAGCAAAACGGTTGAAGTTCGACCATTTCGGCTCCGTTGCTTTCAATAATTCATCAGGAAAAAGCGCATCCTTTATTTGGAGGTTTTTTTGCAAATCTTTCCGTACATTTGCTGCTAATGTTGTTAAGTTGTTCTCATCATTTTGCAAGAGTGTTTGGATCGAAATTTGCTCGCCAGTTTCGTTATCAATAAAGAATGTTTTCGTTGAAACTTCATGATTAGCTCCACCTAGGTACAGCATTTTTGTTAGCACAAAGGAATAATAATGCTCTCGGTATGGAAAAGTTTCCAGACTAATATTTAATTCACCCATCGCTGCCTTTTCTTTATTTTTTTTCATAGATCCTAGATAGTTTTCTTTTGAATCCGATATGTATTGTAATACGGCATCATTAAAAACTTCGTTATCTGTTTGAGGGTAGTGAATAGCAAAAGGTGTTCGTTTATCATTAGAAACGTCTGTAACAATTCGTATACCTGGAAACGCAGAACTTTCTGTTGTTAAATTACTATTTACCGATTCTGTATCGGTTTCTTTTGAAGCACTAATCTTTTGAAACTTAAATTCATCCTTTGAAAGGATAATAACAAGTATAATGGTTGTTAAAGTTACAATAAGGCCCAGTAATAAAAAATCAATTATTGGACCACGTCTTTTTCTGCGTTCCTGCATGGTATTGGGTACGCTCCCCTCTTTTTTATTTTCTATACAATCAGACGTGTCAGCCATTAAAAAAGTTATACAAATCTATAAACTTTTAGTGTGAATTTATAGAAATTAATTTACGCCAATTTTCCTTCTTCTAGGTAGTGAATAATATGTAGTTGTACTTCTTTTTAAGTGATTGTAAAATACCTACTGAAATAGAAGAACCCATGCTCAATAATTGTTAATCGATAATAAAATAAATTGAAAGAAAGCCAAAATTTAATACTGAAATTTTCAGTTGAGTTTTTATTGGCAGTTCGATAATATTGGCAAGGAACCTTTAGAAGGAGGCAGATAGCTGTAATGGTCTTACAAGAAGCGGATAATGAACTTACAATTGACTGTTTGTTACTTGCAGGGCGTATTATGATTGAAAGTGGTGCAGAAACATACCGTGTGGAGGATACGATGCTGCGAATGGCACATTCTCAAAATATGCCGAATGCTCAATGTTATGCCACACCAACTGGAATCATTTTTTCGTTAGGCAAAACTCAGCCAACGAGAATTACATCAATTTCCAGCAGGATGACAGATTTGCAAAAAATAGCCTTGGTAAATTCAGTATCTCGGAGACTCACATCTCACATCATAACATTAGAAGAAGCTTATGACGAGCTAAAGTCGATACAAAAAACAAATTATTTTTTACCAACGTATTTACAAGTTATAGCAGCTGCACTTGCAAGCGGTTGTTTCCTTATTATGTTTAAGGGAGGATGGTCGGATTTCCCTGTAGCTTGTTTAGCGGGTGGGTTAGGTTTCCTAGTGCTTGTGATAATCAACCACTTAACAAGGGTTAAATTTTTCTCTGAATTTACGGCATCACTTGTTCTCGGCTTTGTTGCCTTCTTAGCAGTAAAGTATGGATATGGTAATGAATTGGATAAAATAATTATTAGTTCTGTCATGCCACTCGTACCAGGTATTTTGATAACCAATGCAGTTCGTGATTTAATGGCGGGGCATTTTATGTCAGGGATGGCAAAAGGAGCAGAGGCCTTTTTAACAGCCTTTGCCATCGGTGCAGCCATTGCCGTCACTCTAGGGTTTTAGGAGGCGGACAATATGGATATGATGGACATTATTATACAAATAATTGTAAGTTTTTTTGCGACTGCTGGAATTGCCATTATTTTTAACGTTCCTCGAAAAACACTCCTTCATTGTGGTCTTGTTGGAGTAATTGGCTGGATAATTTATTTTGTGTTAACAGAGCAAGGCATGGATGTTGTCAAAGCTTCTTTCTTTGGCTCGTTTGTCATTGCTATAGTGGCACATTTATATGCCCGCCGATTTAAAATACCGATGATTATCTTTATTGTAGGTGGAATTATACCGTTAGTGCCCGGGGGTATGGCTTATAATGCCATGAGAAATGTGGTAGAGGATGATTATTTACAAGGCTTACAATATGGCTTAAAGGCATTTTTAATTACAGGTGCGATAGTGATTGGACTTGTCTTTGCTGAAGTAATTATTCAACTTATTTTCCGTTCAGTTCGTTCAAGTAAGGTAAAATTACAAAAGGTCTATAAAAAGTAAAAGGAGGCTGCGTTTATTTTTCAACGCAGCCTCCTTATTCACTTATTTTTGCTTACTAAGTAAATCCTCAATTTCATCTGGTGTAACAGGCTTACTAATATAATACCCTTGAATTGCGTCACAGCCATAAGTAATTAATAAATCAGCTTGCTCAGCGGTTTCAACACCTTCCGCTACAACTTTCAGTTCCATAGATTTCCCTAGCTGTACCATACCGTGCATAAGCTTTTGGGTCTTTTCAGATTTTAATAGTGAATTCGTAAATGTTTGATCAATTTTCAAAGTATCTATTGGTAAAATTTGCATATATCTAAATGAACCATAGCCAGTTCCAAAATCATCTAAGATGAAGGAGATGCCTTCGTTTTCAAGCTTGCGCATTTGTTGTGCAATAGAAGTTGCAGCTTCGGCTTCTAAAGCAAATTTTTCGGTAATTTCAATTTGTAGTAGATTTGCCGGACAACCAGTTTTTGTGATCATTTCAAGAATGGATTTAGCCATATTTTTATCACGAAACTCTCGTACAGAAGAGTTAATTGATATTTTTAGATCATGTCCAGCTTTTTTCCAAAGCAATGCCTGCTCACAGGCTTTTTCGAGCATAAAGGAGCCAATGTTGTTAATCAGACCTGTTTCTTCTGCAATAGGAATTAACTCGTCAGGTGAAACAACCCCAATTATCTCGTCTTCCCAGCGTACGAGTGCTTCAACTGCTGTAATTTTCCCAGAATAAACATCAATTTGTGGTTGATAGAGTACCTTTAAATTCTTTTGATCTAGTGCTTGAAGTAAACGCTTTTCAATTAAAGCTTTACGATTTAAAGCTTTATGTGTTGCTGTTGATAAGGAAACAATTTTGTCTCCACCAGCTTCACGCACTGTAGAAATGGTAGCAATAGATGCTTTCATAAGCTGAGAGAATGTTGTTTGATCCTCTGGGTATCTTGTGATGCCACCACTAATAGAAATTGGTACTGCAATATTGCCGCTATAAATAGGATGCTGCTGTAAGTAGGATAAAAAGCCTTGAATAAACCACTCACTTAAAGGTGTGATGACAACAAAATCATTTTCATTTATTCGAGCCATCGTACTATCTTGGAAATACATTTTTATACGATTTGTAAATTCAATAATAAGGCTTTGCTCTATTTGTTGATCATGTAATTCTTTTAGCGTATAGAATTTATCAATACTTAAATAAACAAAAGAAAAGTGTCTTTCGTCATCAATCATAGTGGTAATTACTTTTTCAAGGCGATGCGCATTCATCAACCCTGTTTCTGTATCAATATAAGCGATTTTTTCCAATTGATGTTGGATGGTCTTCGATTTAGTAATATCCTTTTCAATTAAGAAAAATTGTTGTTCATTTGTTTCAAGATTAAAGGTAGGGATAGCTGTTAGCAGTACCCAATAAGATTGTCCCGTTTTTGTAATTTTTTCAACTTCCCCCTGCCACGTATGACCGTTGTTTAAATTACGCCAAATAGTATTGCTAACTTTTTCACTTTCATCATTATCAGGGAACAATTGCCAAAATGTTTTACCGATAACACGCTTAGGTGTCCATTGGCTTGTTTTTAGAAATTCATTATTACATTCTAAGATAAAACCATCTTGATCGAGTGTTACAGTCATGAATGTAGCGTCTAAACCTTGCTTGAGATTTACAAATGTAGTGCAATCTGAAACAGCATTTGTCATTAATTCTGGTAGCATAAATATCATTAGAATAAAGCGCTCTCCTTCTTCTATAAAAGGCTTAGTAAGCAAAGCTGTCGTCAGTTCCATATTTGAGGTTGTCTGTACTGTAATTTTATCTAGATACGTGCTGTCCTCATTTTGTAAAATAGATTGAAATGTTTCTACAGGGAGCTGGCGTAGTAGATTTTCGTGTATAGATGGAGTAGTATTTCCTTTAACATCATTTACTGATAATTCAATCAGATGTTCAGCGCTCTTTCCCCAGATAGTCGCTTGTCCATCTTGATTGATGATAATTGCAGGAAAAGGAAGTGAATTTAAATAATGTTCATCAATCGTAAACGATTTATGCATGTGACTCATGATTATTCGATCTCCTTGGGTAATCAATATATACTAATATTATAGATAATTATCGGGAATTAGTCATTATGAATATAATTGTAAATATTTGATGATGAAAAAATATGGGTCTTTTCTCGTGAAATATATGAAAAGATTTGAAGAAAAATAACAGTTTTTAGTACGTTTATAGGAAGCAGGATTGGTATGAAACGGTTAAAAGGAATAGTATTTATTGTCTCGGGAGCTATATTATGGGGAGCAACTGGTCCTTTAATGGAGTGGTTACTTAACCATACACCGTTGACAGTTTCCTTTATGTTAACAATCCGTTTAACGGTTGCAGGTATATTACTACTTACATATTTATTGTTAACTGGAAAAAATATTTTTGGTATTTGGCAGCAAAAACTTTGGGGCAGACAGCTTATTATTTTTGGTATAGCTGGGATGCTAGGTGTACAATTTGCATTTGTTGCAGCAATTAACGAAAGTAATGCTGTACTGGCAACTCTCCTGCAGTTTTTAGCGCCTATATTTGTTGTGGCATATGTCTCTCTTAGTTTAAAGAAGATGCCACCAAAATATCAAGTATTAGGTATTATTGGTACCCTTATAGGGTTATTTTTATTACTAACGAATGCTTCATTTGAGAGTTTGCTAATTAGTCCAAAAGCCTTGCTGTGGGGGATTGCGGTAGGCTTAACATTTGCCTTTTACACATTATACCCTGCACGCTTAATGAAGGAGTGGGGAGTGTTATTAGTAGTTGGTTGGGGAATGCTCGTAGGTGGCTTCACATTAGGCTTAGTAAGCCGTGTTTGGCAGTCCAACCAATGGGGTGTTTTAACAGATTTTAAAATCCTCATATTATTAGCTGCTTTAATCTTTTTTGGAACAGTAGCCTTTATTTTGTTTTTAAGTAGTATGAAATATATTACGGCAGTTGAAACCAGTATTCTCTCCAGTATCGAACCACTAACAGCAATGATTATTTCGGTTATTGTATTCGGCACCTCTTTAGGTTTCTGGCAATTAATTGGAGTATTCGTTATGCTTGTTTGTGTAACTTGGCTTTCAGTAGCGGGTGAAAAAGCATAAATCTATTATGAAGTTAGGAGTTTTTAACTATAATAAAGTTGATTCTTACAACAAGGGGGAAAGAATATGAAAGAAGTTTTTTCCTATGTAAAACCATATAAATGGACAGCCATCTTTGCTTTATTTTTAATGCTTTTAGAATTATTTGTTGAGCTTGTGCAACCCCTCATTATGGCAAAAATTATTGATGAAGGAGTACGGGCTCAAAATCAAGGGATGATTATGCAATGGGGGGCTGTTTTACTTGCTTTATCATTTACTGCCTTTATGGCAGGAATCATCAATTCATATTTTTCATCCCATACAGCTCAAAGCTTTTCTTATGACCTAAGAAATGCCATGTTTGATAAGATACAATCCTTTACGCTAGCAACCTATCAAAAATTTTCTACTGCTTCTCTTATTACAAGATTAACGAATGATGTTACTCAGGTACAAACGGTGCTATTTATGAGCTTACGTATTATGCTCCGAGCACCACTTGCTGTTATAGGCAGCATTATAATGGCATTTGTTGTGAATGCAAAGCTGGCATTATTTTTAGTTATTGGTGCACCCATTATCTTTGTTTTTCTAATTTTTATGGTGGCCAAGGGTGTTTCATATTTTGGACGGGTACAGAAGAGAGTCGACCGTTTAAATAGGGTTTTACAGGAAAACTTACAGGCAATTCGATTAGTGAAGGCTTATTTACGAGGAACGTATGAAGCTACGCGCTTTGATGAGGTTGCTTCTCGCTTAAAAATAGATACTGTAAAAGCGTTAAGAATAATGGAATATATTATGCCCGTACTATTATTCATTATGAACATGAGTCTGCTCGCAGTCTTATGGTTTGGTACAAAGCAAATTGCGTCAGGAACTACACCGCTTGGCGATATTGTAGCTATTGTCAATTATGCGATGCGTATGACTGGCTCATTTTCAATGTTTGCATTTATTATTATTTTTTATGCACGAGCGAAAGCTTCTGCAGAACGAATGGCAGAAGTCCTTTCTATGGAAAATGAAGTAGAAGATACGTCACTTTCTGAGGAGGTAGGTCATCCTTCGCGCTATGGGGAGTTAATGTTTGAACATGTCAGTTTTACTTATCCGGGGGGAGATGCACCTGTCCTGTCAGATGTGAGCTTCCAAGTTAAGTCCGGTGAAAAATTAGCGATTATGGGGGCGACTGGTGCTGGAAAATCAACATTGTTGCAGCTTATTCCTCGTTTTTATGAAGTAACGCACGGAAGAATATTGGTAGAAGGGCAGGATGTTCAACACTGGGAATTGCAAGAGCTACGCGAAATCATTGGCTATGTTCCACAGCAATCGTTATTGTTTACTGGTAGTATTGCTGATAATGTACGTTGGGGAAATGTAGAGGCCGAAATGGATGCTGTATTACAGGCCACTATGCAGGCACAAATACATGCGTCTGTTGAAGATTTTCCAAATGGCTATGATACCAAGGTGGGACAAAAAGGTGTCAATTTATCGGGAGGACAAAAACAAAGGCTATCGATTGCTAGAGCCCTTTTGAGAAAAGGACATATTTTAATGCTTGATGATAGCACAAGTGCCCTAGATGTAAAAACCGAACAATCATTATGGGAAGCATTGAGTGAAGAGAGGGCAACAATGCTTGTTGTCACGCAAAAAATACGTACGGCTAAAGGTGCAGACCGCATTTTACTAATCGATGCGGGAAAAGTAGTTGGATATGGCACACATGAAGAGCTTTTACAAACGTCAACACTCTATAAAAAAATTGCAATCTCTCAACAGGAGGTGGAGGATTAATGGGATTTTTCCAGAAACCTTTTGGCTATGAGCCGATATTGACAAAAGATGATTTGAAGCAGGTTGTGCAGAAAAAAAAGGGACCTCGTGCATCTGATTGGAAAAGTACATTGCTGCGATTATGGAAAATTGTTGATGAACAACGAGCACTCCTCATCGTAGTACTTCTACTAGTGATGATTAGTTCGGTGTTAGCTTTGGCTGGCCCCTATTTAATTGGTCAAATGATCGATCACTATGTTATGCACGGCAAGCTTTCTGGACTAGGAAAGGGGATTGGCTTTTTAATTGGTATTTATGCCTTGTTAGCTGTCTCACTCTTCCTACAAAATTATTGGATGATCGGGATTGCACAGCAAACGATATATAGACTGCGAACAAGTGTATTTGCTCATTTTCAACGATTGCCCATTGCATTCTTTGATCGCCGTCAGCATGGCGAATTAATGAGTCGGATGACAAATGACATTGAAGCTGTTAGCTCCACATTAAACAGTTCTTTTATCCAAGTGTTTTCAAGCATACTTACGCTTGGTGGAACCGTTATTATTATGCTCAGTTTAAGCCCATTGCTGACAGTACTGACGATGACAATTATTCCACTTATGTTTTGGGCCATGCGTTGGATTACACGAAGGACAGCGCCCTTATTTAAAGAGCAGCAAGCCGCTCTTGGAGCCTTGAATGGCATGATAGAAGAAACTATTTCGGGGCAGAGGATTGTTAAGGCTTTCTCACAAGAGGAACGAATGAAAGCGGAGTTCCGTGAAAAAAGTTTGCGTCTAAGAAGAACAGGTTTTTGGGCACAGACTTACTCTGGTTATATCCCAAAGGTGATGAACTTCTTAAACAATATGAGTTTTACCATTGTAGCAGGCATAGGGGGAGTGCTCGCACTATACGGGCATGTATCGATAGGTGTTATTGTTATATTTACTGAATATGCTAGGCAATTTACACGTCCATTGAATGATTTAGCAAACCAATTTAATACGGTACTATCTGCTATTGCAGGCGCAGAACGAGTATTTGCCTTACTTGACGAACAACAAGAAGAGGAAACTGTTTCAGCTCAAAAGCATCAGTTATTGGGGCATGTGGCATTTAAGCATGTGTTCTTTAAATACGAACAAGAAGAGGAAGCTTATACATTAAAGGATGTTGATTTTAAAGTGGAGCCAGGACAATCGGTAGCGCTTGTTGGTGCAACAGGAGCTGGGAAAACGACAATTCTTCAACTTATTGCACGGTTTTATGAGGTAACAAAAGGTGAAGTATTATTTGATGGCATAAATGTGCAGCAAATAGATCGACAATCCTTACGTTCTCAAATGGCTTTTGTTTTGCAGGACCCGTATTTATTTGAGGCTTCTGTGCGTGAAAACATTCGTTATGGTCGGCTAGATGCCAGTGATGCAGAGATTGAAGAAGCTGCCAAGCGAGCTAACGCACATGATTTTATCATGAAGCTCAAAGATGGCTATGAAACAGTTCTTGCTGCAGATGGACGCGAGATATCACAAGGTCAAAAGCAATTGCTTTCTATAGCGAGAGCACTTATTGCTGACCCGAAAATTTTGCTATTGGATGAGGCAACAAGTAGTATCGATACTGTAACAGAAATGGCAATACAAGAGGCGCTTGATACATTAATGCAAGGACGCACAAGTTTCGTTATTGCCCATCGTTTAAATACTGTGCATAATGCCGATTTAGTTTTAGTTATGCATAAAGGCGAGTTGGTTGAAGCAGGATCTCAGCAAAAACTGATCGAATCTGGTGGTCTTTATGCACAAATGCTTCATTCATCCTCCCATCATCTTGAAGAATAAGTTAACGTAAATAAATGAATAAAAACAGAAAAACCAAACTATTACGGGATACTAAATTGGACATTTCCCACAATAGTTTGGTTTTTTCTTTAATTGATATCCATTTAGCCTCTTGTTAGTTGAATTACAAATGTTATTAATTTGAATAAATGGTATAATAAATGTAAATTATTATATAGTATGAATGATTGTATAGCTTAAAAGTAACTAAGAAAAAAGATTAAATATCTCTAATTTTGTGAAATAAGTATATTATTTTATATCTATGATTTCTAGTAAATTTCAGTCATTTCATTGAACTTTTATAGTATAAATCCTTTTATTATTCCGGTTTTTGAAGTAAAATTCTGATTAACAGCGGTATTAATATATTTTGTTGCCAGTTTATTTTCATTCTTGCTACAATAGGGCAATAGTCTGACATAGGAACGGAGTTAAAGATGAATATTTCAGTGATGACAGTGTCTTTCCCATTAGATGGAGAAACATTGAAGGAAGTAAAATTATTATGTGAAGAAGCAACAGTTCATGATTATCGAGTATACGAAACCATTATGAATGTGCCTATGGCCAGCTCTTTCGAATCAAAGGGTTTTATGGTATTGGCGTACGAGGATGATAAAGATTTGTTAGTTGGTGCTGCAAGTGCCATTGATTTAATTGGGCTTCATACATACGAATGGTCATTAGTGGTGACACCTGCCTATCGACAAAAAGGTATTGGAACGGCATTAGTTGAGAGTATCCAAGTGGGACTAGAGGAAAGAAGAGCAGAGGGACAATTAGCAGTCGTAATTGATGGCTCTCCTTTTGGGCATACATTCATTGAACAAAAAGGGTTTGATTACAGTTTTTCAGAAGCAACCTTAGAGACTAAAGCAGAACCAGTAGCGTTACAAAATGATATTAACATTCAACCTTATGATGGTGAGGAGGCAGAACTAATCTCTATTTATGGTGAGGCGTTTGGCGATTTACCGGAAGAATCTAAGGAACTCATTGCTTTTAACACTACTACTAATGGACGAAAACTTTGGGTTGCCTATCGAGATGGTGATATGGTTGGAACTGTAACGACAGCTAAGGAAAATGAAATCCAGTGGGTAACTGCTCTTGCTGTTCATCCTAATTATGAAGGACAAGGTATTGGAACGGCACTTCTTTCTTTTTCAAAGGATTATGCGAGTAAAGTTGGCGCAAAATTTGTCATGCTCGACGTAGAAATCGACAATAAAAAAGCACTATCTGTCTATGAAAAGGCTGGTTTTATGAAGGCACAACAAATTGATTATTATGTAAAACAATAGGAAAAAGGGCGATGAGTGTTAGTAAACATCAACTCATCGCTCTTTTTTAGCATAATTACCTACTATCTTCATATAATATTAATAAGCTTTAAGAAAGGAGTCGTGATCATGCGCATGCCAGCATTGCCTAAAAAGAAGTCTCCTCCAAAGGAAGCCCCTAGTTCATGGTGGAAAGTAGTAAAAGCTTATTTATCGAAAGGGAAGTTTTATAGATTACCACCAAGAAATTGATGATCGATAAAAAAGTCGCCTTCTAGCGACTTTTTAATTTTCCAATAAAAATGTATTTTTGGATGGGCCTATTAAGTACAGCTCATGCATTGCTCGTGTAAGTGCTACGTAAAGTAGCTTTCGATCAATTGGCGTATCATAGAAAGGTGTATCAAATGCAGCTACAATCACTGCATCAAATTCAAGTCCTTTAGCTAGATGACTTGGTACAACAAGCAACATTTCCTGATTAATCGATTCGTTTTCAGTTAGGAGCTGTGAGGCAATATCGCTCATTTTTAATGTCTGATACATCGTGATAGCTTCCGCTGTAGTTTTGCAAATTAAAGCGATGGAACGATGACCATTTTGACGAATAGCTTCAAAGATCTCTTTAATTTTTAAAGCATCGAAATGATCAGCTTGAATAAAACTTGGTACATTACCGTGACGAACAACTGGCTCTACCAAAGGAAGCTGTTCACTCATTTGCGCTAATATTTGGTTAGCTACTTCCATAATTTCGATGGTTGTTCGGTAGCTTTTTTGTAATGTTCGGAAACTTGCACGTGGAAACAAGCTTTGTACAGGCTCCCAAGCTGTTAATGAACGATAGCTGTGAATCCCTTGGGCTAAATCACCAACCATTGTAAACATATCTGTATCGAGACCTGTTTTTAAAGCAGCAAGCTGGAATAAACTATAATCTTGTACCTCATCAATAAAGACAACACGCATTTTCCATTCATCTGGGATGCCTTTTAGACGGGCTTGTAAATAGTATAGTGCAGCCAAATCTTCAAGTGCCCAATGTTCTTTCCGGTGTGCCTGTAAAAATTGTTGTTGTTCGAGATAATGCCATTCAGGAGCCAGCTCTGCTAAAAGTTCTGCATCAGTGAGTAGGGTGCGATAGAGTGTCTTGATATTATGTTTAGTAAAACGTCGCATATATGCCGTTGCAGTGGTTTTCGTTTCTTTTTCAATAGCTGGAATACGTTCATCGCGTTCATCGATAAATTTAGTAACAACCCGTCGTCGTTTTTCATCATCCCGAATACCATTTAAAGCTTTACCCAATGCTTCATCATACTTTTTATGAAGTGTTGCTAGGACAACTTGTTTTTTTTGACGGACATGGCTTGTTAACACCTTCTTAATATGGGCAAGGCGTTTTTCGATAGGCATATAAGAAAACTCATATAAAAACAGCTTCTTTAAATGGGAAGCACGCATGATACAGTATTTTTCAATATATACATCTTCAAATTGCTCTGCAATCTCCTGTTCTAGCTTTTGAATGTAACGTTCGATGACATCACGATAATAAAGAGAGCCTTTCATTTCAGCGACCCATGCAGTTGGCTCCTGATTTCCTCCAGCAACAAGCGATTCTAATTGCTCATTCGGATTTTGAAGTTTTAGCTTTAATTTAGTGGCGGAAAGAACGTAGTCTGTAAAAGTAGTTTGGCAAATTTTATCGACACCGAGCTCTGGTAAAACATCTCCGATATAATCAATAAATAACTTATTCGGTGCTAAAATCATGAGCTGCTCTGGATTAAAGTTCTCACCCATTGTGTAGAGGAAGTAAGATATACGGTGTAGAGCGATTGTTGTTTTTCCACTACCTGCTGCACCTTGCACAATAATTGGTTGACGAAGGTGTGCTCGGATAATGTCATTTTGCTCCTTTTGAATTGTCGAGACGATTTCGGTTAGTCGAACATCTGCTTTCCCAGCTAACGCTTCTTGCAGTAGTTCATCGTTTGTTGTTAAGTCAATATCACGTATATCGAGTAATTCGCCATTCTCAATCTTGTATTGTCTTTTAGCATAGAGATGTCCTTTATGAACTTCTCCGCGGACATCATATTCCATATCGCCAAGACGTCCATCATAATAGACATTGGCTACAGGTGAGCGCCAGTCAACAATAATGGGCTCATGGGTTTCGCGATGAAAGAGTGAGGTTTTCCCGATGTAGAGAAATTCCTCTGGATCGCCTGTCTTTTGGAAATGAATTCTAGCAAAGTATGGCTTCTTACGAACAGCTTCTAGGCCTTCCTTTTGGTTACGAGCCATTTCAAAGAATCTGGCATTTGTTAAGATATTTAAATAACTTAAACTTGAATCTAAGTAATCAAGGTCAGCCATAGATTTACGAATATTTTCCTGGGCCGATTGTAAATCTCTTTGTGATTCATTGAGTATTTGCTGCATATATCTTTGGGTATATGCCAACCGCTCTACTTCAGCCTGAAAATCTGGATGTTGTACAGTCATTTTTAGCACCTCCTAGGTACTTACAATTTCAAAGTAGATTATCATACTACTATATATAATATTTACCATCAAGTGAAAGCAGAAAAGTTAATTATGCTACTATTACATTGAGGTTTGGAAAGCTTTATTTTTTAAGTTTCTTTAAAGGAAATAGAGGAGGTTAATGATTTTGGATATTTTTGCACATAGAGGTGTCTCGGCACACTACCCAGAAAATACAATTGCGGCATTTCAAGCGGCAGCTAGGCTTCCTATTGCGGGAATTGAGCTAGATGTTCATTTAACAGCAGATAAAGAGGTGGTAGTCATACATGATGAAACAATTGATCGTACCTCTAATGGTTCAGGCTATGTGAAAGATTTTACATTACAACAGTTACGTACATTTGACTTTGGTTCGTGGATGTCGCCGAAATTCAGCGGAGAAACGATCCCTACGCTAGGAGAAGTATTGGAGCTGTTTGCAGGTACAAATCATCGAATTAATATCGAGCTGAAGACAGATATTATTTCATACGAAGGAATTGAAGCACTTGTTCTCAAAGAGGTTGCAGCACAGCAAATGACAGAGCGAGTCATTATTTCATCTTTCAACCATGAATCCTTACAAACCGTTTCACAAATTGCGCCATATATTGAAAGTGCAGCATTGTTCGCAGAGGTTTTAGTGGATTTTACGACTTATATTGCTCTCATCCCAGCTAAAGCACTACATGTTAGTCTACCGACAGCCTTTCGCAAATCAGTTAAATTAGCATTAGCTGAAGGGGCAATCGTTCGTGTTTATACAGTTAATGATGAGCGCCATGCCCGATCTTTGCAACAGCTTGGTATACACGCGATATTTACAGATGATCCTGAGAAAATACTTCTTGCCCTTAGCTAGAGCAATGGGGGTGCTAGGAGACATCAAGCTTCCGTGGAATAACAAGTTATTATAGTAATACCCACGGGAAGCGGCGTCTTCTATAAGATGTGTACTACCATTTAGCGCGATGTTCCTCAATGCCTCCAAGCATCTGTTGAATAACCAGTGTTTCACCATTATCGAGTAGAATGGAGCCATCATAATAACCAAATAGTTGATGTACCTCTGATTTAACCAATTTCGCATTTGTTTGAGCAACACGTTCAAAAAATGGAGAGAATGTTAGTGAGACTTGATTAGAGAATTTTGTTTTTACTTTCCAGCGCTGCATATAATCCTCGGAATCATATTGAAACAATAAATCCTCATGTATTTTTGTCATTTTACCATCCACAAAAATTGCATTTTCAGTCATGCCAGTGCCGTCTGTCCATTTACCTCCTAAATTAAGTCCAATGCGTCGTCCACGAACCCGCTGGGAAGCCATTCCCCAATTCCACAATGCCTCACGGGGCCAAATACCTCGTCCATAATCTAACACTGCAAAATTTTCTTCAGCTGAGAAATTAAAACGTCGAGTACCAATTGTGACAAAACCTGAAGTTGGTAGTATATGATGCTTGCCTGTAAACTGAAATGTTTTACGATTCCAAGGGATGACAACATTTAAAGTTTCGTCTGTAGGAGGATGTTGAATAATAAGCTTTGCACGTAAAACGTCTCCATCAAAGTTTGGTATGGAAACCGATAAATGGGTTTCATTTTGAATAAATAATTGATCAATCATCATTTCGCTATTTTTAAAGGAAACGGATTCTAAAACCTGTGAAGGCATTTTTAATTTACCACCGAGGGGAATTGTAATCGTTTTTTCGAAATAGCGCTGTGTTTCATATTCAAGAAAATAAACGAAGCAGACTGCTGCATAATCTAGATGACTAATTGTAGCAGAGAAAAGGATTTCATCACCATAGACACACCAATAGTTCCATTTCTTTTTACGCATGATATGACCGCTTAAATTACTATTAATGAGTGGTTTACGTGCAAATCCGATGGCTGCTGGATTTAAATTACCCTTTTTATCGCATAAAAGAGTTGGCTGCAAAATTTCTTTCTCAGCATGCTGCTTCACATTGAACATCCCTTCTGGTCATTAAATAAAATCTACATTTCTTTAAACCTTATTGTAGCAAAAATGTTCTTGAAAATGGAAAAGAACATGCTGATTATAGCTGTTTTCAGGTAAGAATAAGAGGAAGGACCTAACTAATAGAAATATATAAGTAGACATATGATGGCATGAGGAGGGGATGTATGGCGAAAATGTATAACAGACAGGCTGCTGTTCAGTATGCCAATTTATGGTGGAATAGACGTAATCCTGCGTTTCCTAATTTTGATGTTGATTGCACAAATTATATATCTCAGTGCTTACTAGCAGGCGGCGCACCAATGCGAGGAGCACCTAGCAGAGATAAAGGGTGGTGGATGCAACAAGGGAATTGGAGCTTTAGCTGGTCCGTAGCCCACTCATTAAGATGGTATTTAGAGGGATCTACAACTGGATTAAAAGGCACGCGTGTGCAATATGCTGAGGAATTAGAGCTGGGAGATGTTATCTTTTATGATTTTCAAGGAAATGGAAGGATCGACCACTCTGTGATTGTCACAAGCATTCAAAATGGCATACCTTATGTGAATGCGCATACCTCGGATAGTATTAATCGACCGTATTTTTACGAGGACTCTACAGCCTATACACCGAGCATGACTTACTTTTTCTATCATATAGACGACAGCTTTGCATAGAGGTAGTGTTAAAGCATATCATTTTATGATAATGTGAAAGATAGAAGAAATAATTTAAATATGTTGTCTTGTGGTAGAAGGAGAATAGATATATGAGCGAACAAATTTTATCTGTTAGAGATGCAATTATACAACGACGATCCATTAAAAAATTTAATGGTCAGCCTGTAGAGCGTGAAGATTTAATGGCTATTATTGATGATGCAGTATGGGCCCCGAATCACGGTAACCGAGAGCCTTGGCGCTTAGTTGTAGCTTGTGGAAAGGAAATTGTAGATCTGCATCATTTATTACGTGACCTGACTATTCCAAAATGGCAGGAGCTTTCAAGTGAAGATTTAGCAAAGCAAATGATGAAGTTTACATTACCAGGTGGTTATGCCTTTGTTATCGTGCCAGAGGATGCTCGTCAAAAAGAGCGTCTAGAAGATTACGCTGCTGCAAGTACCTTCATTCAGAATATACAATTATTGGCGTGGGATAGAGGAATCGGCTCTTGCTGGAAAACACCAGCCTTCTTAGACAATCCAAAATTCCGTGAGGCCCTGAAAGTTCAACCAGGAGAGCGTGTCATTGCCATGCTACAAGTTGGCTATTTTGATGAAGTGCCAAAAGGTAGAGAACGCAAACAGGCTGCTGAAATTGTCACTGTGTTTGGTGAGTAACAAAAAATCCCTTCGCTAAAAAGCGATGGGATTTTTATTTGTTAGAAACTATTATTTTTGTAATTCAGCAACCTCGAATAAATAGTCACTTAAAACACGTAAGCCTTTATCGAAGTTTTCTAGATGGAAGTGCTCGTTTGGTGCGTGGAAGTTTTCACTTGATAGACCAAAGCCCATTAACACCACAGGTAATGCTAAAATTTCATCAAATGCAGCGACGATAGGAATAGAGCCACCACCACGTGTGTAAGCAGTTGGTACATTATACACTTTTTCATAAGAACGTCCTGCTGCTTGGATAAATGGATGGTCGAATGGAGTTAAGAATGGACGACCTTTATCGAATTCAGAAATGTTAATTTCCACACCAGCAGGCTTATGCTTTTCAACATGCGCTTTTAAAAGGGCGACAATTTCATCAGGCTCTTGGTTTGGAACAAGACGACATGTGATTTTAGCGCCAGCTTCAGCAGGTAAAACTGTTTTGATGCCTTCACCAGAGAAACCACCAAATACACCATTCACCTCAAGTGTTGGACGTGCCCAAGTTCGTTCTAAGTATGAAAACCCTTGTTCACCGAATAATTCTTTTACGCCAACTTCCTGTTTAACTGATTCTTCATCAAAGCCAAGTGCAAGGTAAGCTTCACGTTCTTCCTCTGTTAAAGGCAATACTTTATCGTAGAAGCCATCAACTTGAATTGTTCCATGTTCATCACGGAAGGATGCTAAAATTTCAGCTAATGCATGAATGGCATTTTGTACGCCACCACCGTAAAGTCCAGAGTGTAAATCTCCCTTAGCCCCACGAACATCAATTTGAATGCCTGTTAAACCACGTAAGCCATAGCAAACCGCAGGCTTACCAGGACCATAGAGACCTGTATCAGAAATTAAAATTAAATCTGCTTCTAATTTTTCCTTATTTTGCTCTACATAGGCTGGTAGGTGTGGGCTGCCGATTTCTTCTTCGCCTTCATAAATGAATTTAACGTTAACTGGTAAAGTCCCCGTTGTCGCAAATAGTGCCTCAATCATTTTTAAGTGCATAAACACTTGCCCTTTATCATCACTAGCACCACGAGCAAATAATTTATTGTCGCGAATTGTAGGATTAAACGGCTCACTATCCCATAAATTTAATGGATCAACCGGTTGCACATCATAGTGACCGTAAAATAAAATCGTTGGTTTTCCTTCAGCGTGTAGCCAATCTGCATAGACAACAGGGTGCCCAGCTGTTTGGGTAATAGAGATATTTTCAAGATTTAGTTTCTCAAACGCACTAGCTAACCATTGTGCGGCATGTTGGATATCTTCCTTATGTTCAGATAAAGAGCTAATACTTGGAATTCGTAAAAATTCCTTCAATTCATTTAAATGTGCTTCACGATGTTCTACAAAATAAGCATCTAATTGCTGTAAATTAGTCATCTAGCATCCCTCTTTCTAATATTTCGATAATAGAAATAGTATAGCATATCAAAACTCGAAAGTATTGATAGCTGCGATTCTGATTTTATGATTCAGAGGGAGTAATTTTTTCTTTCAGCATAGATGCCTGTTTCATATATAAAAGACACTGTTGGCTCAACAGTGTCTTTGGGAGGATCTTCGCCATCGGGGGTTAATTCGGTTTGGTGGAGATCTTTTATTTGTTAGCTCATCTATGAAATTTGTAGGGAAGATGAGTTTATATTAACTCTTTTTTGTTTTACTGCTACTAATGTTTGGTGATGGTGGTGAGTTGTAGACACGTGAATAGGGTGGGATTGAATTCATTAGCCAAATATTACTGCCTAGCACTGAATCATGGCCGATCGTCGTCTCGCCACCTAAAATTGTTGCACCTGCATAAATAACGACATTATCCTCGATATTAGGATGTCGTTTAATTCCTTTAATTGGATTACCATTTTCATCAAGAGGGAAGCTTAATGCCCCTAATGTAACACTTTGATAGATTTTGACGTTATTGCCTATGTTACATGTTTCACCGATAACGACCCCTGTGCCATGGTCGATAAAGAAGGATTCTCCAATTGTTGCCCCTGGATGAATATCGATTCCTGTTAAACTGTGTGCATACTCTGACATAATACGTGGCACAATCGGTACGCCCTGTTCATATAGCTCGTGTGCAATACGGTGAATATATACAGCTACGATTGATGGATAGCTTAATAAAATCTCCTCTGTAGAAAGAGCAGCCGGGTCACCGTTGTATGCTGCCTGAATATCTGTTTGCAAAATTTTACGGATATTCGGGAATTGTGAGATTAACTTCATTACAATACGGTCCGCATCCTCTTGACACGTGCAGTTGTCTGTATCGCTATTATATTCCATATTGTAAATTAATACTTTTTCAATTATATCACGTAAATCTAATGCCGTTTCACGCAGTTTATTACTACTTACAATATTGATTCGAGTATTATCGATCGGTGGAGCCGTATGAATACCTGGGAACAGCACTTCGTGAAAATTATCTAAAATTTTATAAATTTGATTGCGCCCAACAAAGCCTATTGAATTTTCGATATCAACATATTGCCGGTTAATATCGTTTAATGAACTTGTGATTTCTGGAACTTTTTCATTTAGCCAATCATTTAAATTCATAAATAAATCACACCCTTCACTTTCATAATATAAAAATACTGATGTAATAAAAGTATATAGCATTTCATCCATTTATGAGATAGTTATTCAAATTCTTTTAACAAGTATTATTTGAGAAGAAGTGTAATAAGTCTATATACAATATTTATATTTATTTGTAGATTACTTTTTTATTTACCTCTGAAAAACTTGTAATTAAAAGGGATTCTCCTTTTGCTGTCGTTTGTTTATCCCCGCTAAAATGAACATACCTCAATATATTTATAAAATTAAATAATAACCTTATATATTTTAGAATTAACTAAAGATTAAAATGCCTGTAGAGGGAGGAGAGTATACTAAAAGTTTCATTTATACAAATCACAAAGTAGGGGGATGGCAGCATGGAATTCCTTGTTGTGATAATCGGAATTATTCGATAAAAATCAGGGGGTATATGATGAGTAACGCAGAATTTAAAAAACAACTACAAGAATGGCGACAACAATTACACAGAATTCCTGAGACTGCTTTCGAGGAAGTAAAAACATCGGCTTATATAGCACAAGAACTCAAAAAGATGGGTTTAGAGGTACATGAAAATATCGGGCGTACAGGTGTTGTAGCAAGCCTTACTGTTGGAGAAGGGAACGGGATTATTGGATTACGAGCTGATATGGATGCATTAAATCTAATGGAAGTGAAGAAACTTCCTTATTGCTCAGAACATCAAGGAAAAATGCATGCATGTGGACATGATGGTCACATGACTACTTTATTAGGAGCCGCTAAATTACTTTCTACTCGAAAAAACTTTAATGGTACTGTTCGATTCATCTTTCAACCTGCTGAGGAAATTGGAAAAGGTGCTCAAGCGATGATGGACGATAAATTATTTGAACGCTTCCCAGTTGACGCAATTTACGGCCTGCATAATATGCCGGGATTACCAGTTGGAACGATTCATACTAAGTCAGGTCCGATCATGGCTAGCGAAGATAACTTTGTTATTCGAATTAAAGGAAAAGGCTCACATTCATCAAGTCCACATATGGGTATTGATCCTTTAGTAATAGCAGCAGAAATTATTCTTGCACTTCAAACAGTAGTGTCGAGAAATCTAGATCCGCTTCAAACAGCAGTTGTATCATGTACAGAAATTCATTCAGATGGAATTCGAAATGCAATTCCCTCTAATGTAGAAATTAAAGGAGATACGAGGAGCTTTACTCCAGAAGTTCAAAAACTTTTAGAAGAAAGAATGAGAAGTATTTGTGAAAGTATATGTGCCATGCACGGTGCAGAGTGCGAATTTGAGTATACTCATGAATTTTCACCGACAATTAACTGGGATGAATGCAATGAAACGGCTATCATAGCAGCTAACAATGTTGTTGGTGTAGAAAATACAAACAGTGATTGTGTACCAATCATGGCCTCGGAGGATTTTGGTAAATTTATAGAGGAAATTCCCGGCTGCTTTGTATTCCTTGGAAGTAAAGATGAAGATGAAGAAGTCATTCCACTGCATAACTCCCATTACGATTACAATGACGCAATCTTAGAAACAGGTGCTGAATTCTTTGCTGAAATTATTAAACTATGTCTAGCAAAATAATAGATTGCTTACAGAGAATTGGAGATGATTAAATATGAAGTTAGTAAAGCTTAATAGAAAGAAAAAACCTAGTATTAACATTGATTTTTTAGGCGTAGAGGAAGCTCAAAAAGTGCATACATTTCACAAAAGTTTCCCACAGTATGAACCAACACCTTTAGCTGTTTTAAATAAGTTGGCTCAGGAATTAAATGTTAGCAAAGTATTTGTCAAAGATGAATCATATCGCTTTGGATTGAACGCATTTAAAGCTTTAGGTGGTTCCTATGCGATTGGACAACACTTAGCAAGTCAATTAAATATTGATCCTGCCAATGTATCTTACGACAAGCTTGTTTCACCTGAAGTGAAAGAAAAATTAGGCGAAATAACTTTTATTACTGCAACTGATGGAAATCACGGCAGAGGTGTCGCATGGACAGCAAAAAAATTGGAACAAAAATCTGTTGTGTATATGCCTAAAGGATCTTCTGAGGAAAGATTACAACATATTAAAAACTTAGGAGCTAATGCATCTATTACTTCTGTTAATTATGATGATACGGTTCGTTTAGCTGCTGAACATGCTGAGAAAAATAATTGGGTATTGGTCCAGGACACGGCATGGGAAAACTACGAGGAAATACCAAAGAGAATTATGCAAGGCTATATCACAATGGTGGTAGAAACATATGAGCAGCTTAAGGAGATAGGTGAAAAGCCTACACATATCTTTATTCAAGCTGGTGTTGGCTCACTAGCAGCAACAGTTCAAGGTTTCTTCGCAAACGTTTATGGTGAAGAGCGCCCAATTACCGTTGTTGTAGAACCAGACAAGGCAAATTGTATATTTAAAACGGCGGAAGCAAATGATGGTGAACTACACTATGTAAAAGGTGATATGGATACCATTATGGCAGGGTTGGCTTGCGGTGAACCAAGTACATTAGGTTGGGAAATTTTAAAAGATTATGCTGACGCCTTTCTTTCCTGCCCAGACAACATCGCTGCGCAAGGAATGAGAATTTTAGCAGCACCGATTAAGGGTGATGTACAAGTTATTTCAGGTGAATCTGGGGCAGTTGGGGTAGGGGCTGTAAGCGAAATTTTAAGACGAAACCAGTACGCAGAATTAAAGGAACAATTAAACCTTACTGCAGATTCAAAAATTCTATTCTTTAGCACGGAAGGTGATACGGACGCCACACATTATAAAAAGGTTGTATGGGATGGGGCATATTCAATATAAACCATCCTATAGGAGATAGCATAATGAGTATTGAAAAAGTATCAACAGATAAGGCATCAGCAGCAATTGGTCCTTATTGACAAGCAATTAAAGCTGGAGATTTTTTATTCGTGTCATGGCAGCTTACTATAAACCCTAAAACAGGAGAGTTTCCAGAAGGGGGAGTAATATTTTCCTAAATTAAAGGTTTAAGTCCGTTGTTTATAGGACTTAAACCTTTTAATTTGAAGGTCCGTTATTTAAAATCTTTTTTTGATAGGCTAATGGAGTCGTACGCATTATTTCTTTAAATTTGCTAATGTAATAACTCGTACTATTAAATCCTACTTGATAAGCGACTTCCGTAACAGAAACATCACTTCGCTGTAATAAATATAAGCTTTTTTTAATGCGATAATCGATCACATAATTTAAAGGGCTCATTTTAAAATATCGTTTAAAATATCTACAGCATTCCGATTTACTAAGCTGCCCTGCACGTGCTATATCTGCTAACGATATCTTTTCCATATAATATTGATGAATCCAACTTAGCATTCCTTTAACTCTATTGTTTTTCAATTCTTCTGATTCTATAAATTCTAATTGAAAACCACTAGCGATTAAATTCCTCCAAATAAACGTTAACTTAATTGATATATCAACCTCATATTTTTGTGGTTTTTGATCAATATATTGATATATTTGATAAATAGCATTTAAGATATTCTTTCCCCAAAGTTCATCCGTATTTATTAGGATATAGGGTAAATTAGTTGCTTCTATATACGGTTTTACATAAATATTATAGAGCTCTTGCGATAAAATATAGTGAGGAGAGACGTTTAAGCAGATAAAAGTGCAACTTGTATTACTTTTTGACATATGCAATCGACCGCTATTTATAAACAAACCATCTCCTTCTTTAAGTTCGATGTATTCCTCATTTACTTGAAAAATTCCTTCACCCTGTAAAACGGAAACAAATTGAATTTCTTCATGCCAATGAAGGGGAACGTAACCATATATATGATTAGAGTTATCGTTTGAGATGACTGATTTATAGCATGCAATGGGCATAACAAAAGTATGATGTTTTGTTAATTCTCTTAAATTTTCATCAGTTGATACAATAATCTTTTGCATAAGTATCACCCCAATACTTTTCTTTTGGATTATTATAATTAATTTTTTCTTTTTTTGTCACTTATGTTAGCTGGTTTTCAAACCTAAAAAAAAGCGCCTGAAATTCGGAAAAAAACCGAATTCAGACCCTTTATGTTTATTAATGAGCAGTGTAGCCACCATCGACAAGTAGAGTTGTACCATTGACAAAGCTTGAGTCGTCGCTCGCTAAGAAAAGTACAGCTTTGGCAATTTCTTCTGGTTTACCAAGACGACCTTGAGGATGAAGGGACGCTAAATATTCTTTCTTTTGAGCATCTACTTCAGCAAGTAAGGGTGTATCAATATAGCCAGGACATACTGCATTTACACGAATGCCTTGTTTAGCGTAAGCTGTACATAAATTTTGAGTTAATAATTTTACTCCGCCTTTTGCAGATGAATAGGCTGTAGGATTTGGTAAGGCAACGAAACTATGAATGGAACCAGCATTGACAATAACGCCACCAGTTCCTTGGGCAAGGAATTGTTCAATTGCATATTTATCAGAAAGAAATACACCTGATAAATTAATATCAATGGTTCTTTTCCATTTTTCGAACGATAGCTCATGTGCCGGTGCATCATCTGCTACGCCAGCATTTGCATACATAATATCAAGTTTACCGTATTTATTAACTGTTTCCTTAATCATATTTTGAATGTCTTCTTCGTTTGTTACATCTGTTTTTATGAATAATGTATCAAAACCTGCACCATTTAATTCTTCTGAGATACTTTGACCACGGTCAGAAAAATCGGCAATGACTACTTGGGCACCTTCTTGGACAAAGAGGCGTACTGTAGCCTCACCGATACCACTAGCACCGCCTGTTACGATCGCTACTTTATCTTGTAATTTCATTTTAAAGACCACCTTTATTGTTATTTTGCAGTTGCTCCACCATCAATAACGAATTCAGCACCGGTTGAGAATGAAGATTCATCAGAAGCTAAAAATAGAACGGTTTGCGCTACTTCTTTGACAGAGCCTAAACGACCTAATGGGAACAAGTTTTTCCCTAACTCATCTTTAGAGCTTCCTATTGATGCTGATGCATAATCTGCCATACCTGTATCAATATAGCCAGGATGAATAGAGTTGACGCGTACACCATATGGGGCATATTCCATTGCGGCATCTTTAGTCATAATGCGAACAGCGCCTTTACTAGCTCCATATAATACATGTCCAGCAGCGCCTGTTAGACCAGCAATAGAAGAAGCATTTATAACAGAACCTTTATTTTGTTTAGCCATAAGTGGCATAATGTGCTTCATACCTAGGAAGACACCTGTTACATTAATGGACATTAAACGATTCCAATCAGATAGTTCGATCTCAGCGAGTGGTTTAATAATATAAATACCCGCATTGTTGAATAGGATATCTACTTTGTTAAATGTTTTTATTGTTTCGTCCGCGACTTTTTTCCAGTCATCTTCATTGCTAACATCATGACGAACAAATAATGCTTCTCCGCCAATAGCTTGAATATCTCGGATTGTGTCGTTACCAGATTGTTCATTTATATCAGTAATGACTACTTTTGCTCCTTCTTTAGCAAATAATAGTGCCGTTTCTTTCCCGATTCCTGTACCTCCACCTGTAATAATGGCTACTTTATTTTCCAGTCTCATTGCTAGCACGCACCTTTCATTATTTCGGTTTTATGGTTACCTAAGGATTCAAAAGTATTCGCATTGTTTAGCGATACTTTCATCTTACTCCTTTCAATTTGAAATACTATCCTATAAGATGCTGTATAATATAGTGAGTGAATATCCTCCATTTATAGGGGTATTTTAGTGTGAAGGAGAAGATTTTCCTATGACGCATCCGTTTCAGTCAGTTGAAGAAGTAACACTGCAGGAATTTGTGTTATTTATTAAAATTCATCATAAACAAATTGAAGAGAATACAAATATTTATCTTAATCTAGAACCTTCTATAGCCGAATCTGATCAAAAAAGGGTAGCTATGCTACTGGATTCGTTTTTACGCTTAACGACACATACAAACATTGATGAATTAAATGAAGATGATAAATCATTTTTTACTACGTGGCTTCAATCACAGCTGTCTATTATTGATAAGAAGAGCTTTAATTTATTTCAATTAATTTTTGAGAAAGCATTGATTACCTTTATGATTCAGCAAAAGAGTAGCCGAACGAACGCCATCTTAATGTATGTGCTATCAAAATTTACGTTTCTAGTACAGCTTTACTATGGGGAAGATCACAATGCTAATTATCGATCTACAGATAATCAGGAATTGAAGTATTTACAGTTACTGGATAAGCTTGATAAATTGTTGATTAGTTCCACAGGTTATCAGGACTTAGCCTATATTTTAAAAAAATGCGAAGAGTATTTTAGTTATAAAAGATGCGTTTTTTACGCTTATGTCCCATGGTCCAATCAATTTTATGGAGTTATTGGAGCAGAGCTTTCTAAGGTGCAAAGTATGAAAGGGCAGCTAACTGGGGATAACACGATACTTAGTTCAAAAAAACCCATTTATTTAAAAAACCCTAAAAATTACGTGAAGGAGGAGCATATTCAGTTATTTAATTTATCCTCCATTATTTTTATCCCTATTATGCGACGAGACCAGTTATTTGGATGGCTGACATTCGATCAGCTAGGTGAAGAATTTGATTGTACAAAAGAAGAGTTATTGCTTCTAGAAGAAGTGGGAAATCGTCTAGGGTTATTTTTATCGCGTAAGGGTGAGAAGGTAGAAAAAAATACAGAGCTACATTTAACAGAAAGGGAGTCAATGATACTTGGCTTGCTTGCTGAAGGCTATGACAATAAAAAAATTGGCGGTTTCTTGTTTTTAAGTGAGCATACAGTCAGAGATTATGTAAGTAGTCTAATGACAAAACTCAAAGCGAAAAATCGAACACAGGTCGTTGCCTCTGCTTTTCGTCTAGGACTGTTAAGCTAAACAAACACATGCACTTCTGCTAGGAGTGCATTTTTAGTATGTTGTCTACCTAAAATGTCTCAACACCTTTCTGAAAATAATTATTATTTAAAATATAGTTATGAAAATAGGGAAGTATTGTCATCTAGTTATCCGCTGCAGGGAAAGAAATATAGTAGTAAAACAATTTTTACGAATATTACAAGCAAAAGCGTTTAAGCTTACACGATTGTAATGAAATTGAAAGCCAATGCGATAGAGTGTAATACATTATTTTGCGAGAATGTGTATAGAAGCAAGAACAAGAAGCGGAGGCATACACAATGAATGAAAAATTAGAAGGCGTATACGAGGAGTACAATCGTTATATATATCACTTATGTTTAAAACTAACTCGCAATAATGTAGAAGCTGAGGATTTAATGCAAGAAGTTTGGGTTAAGGTTGTACGCTATGAAGACAGCGTTGCTGAGGTGGAGCATATTAAAGCTTGGCTAACAACTATTACAATGAATACTTTTAGAGACCGCTATCGTAAAAAAGTGCGTCGTAGTAAATATATGATGAACCAACCTGAAACATTAGACGTACCGATTTTAGATTTGGTTCCCAATAATGATATTTCAACAGAAGAAAAAATTGAAAAGGATATTGTCACAAAACTAGTCCAAGATAAAATGGAGCAATTAGATGCCATTTATCGAAAAACTTTATGGTATTTCTACATAGACCAATATTCACTTGCAGAAATCTCTACGATTATGAAAGTTTCCATAGGAACTGTGAAGTCTCGTTTGTTCCGTGCAAAGGCTCGTTTAAAAGAAATGCTCATGTCGGATACAGCTATTGTGGAATCTGTGCTACCAGCGTAATAAAAGCCGATTGGTCGCCTACCACAAGTACTTAGACAGAAGTATTCGTTCGGCTAATCAAAAAAAGATGCATTCGCAAATATTTGCGAATGCATCTTTTCATGTTGTGAAAGAAATGAGGTAACTAATAGAAAAAGACCTTTTGACTGGGCTGATTTTCGTTCCGCCGGCTCCCATTTCAGGCGAGAGTCCGATGAGTCATTTCACTTTGTTCGCTCAAGGGTCTCATCTGGGAGCACATAGAAGTGACATTGTCTCCTCTCCAATCAACTAAGCTACAAAGGCTTTATGCTCATTATAACTATTTTTAGAGAAAGGAAAGGCTCTCTATAATTAGTCACAATAACAATAAAATGAGTAAACACTTTCATTTTGTATGCGAGACCTTTGCCAAAAAATAACATTTTTGCGAAAGGGTAAGCCTTTTTTACCTTTTACAAAAATGCTATAGATTGTTTTGAGTTCTTTATTCTGATCGATTCGTCTCAACATCCAATAGACATTTAGAAAAAATATTTCGTAATGTTTGCAGTTCTTCTGCTGTTAGCATCCCAAACATATTGTTAATAATTTCGCTCACTTGTTGACGAGATTCTTTTAAGATATTTTCTCCTTCAGCAGTTATGACAAGTTGAGAAGCTCGTCGGTCTGTAGCGTGCTGTGTTTTTTCAATAAAGCCTCCATTAATAAGCTTTGTTGTTAACACTGTGACGCCACCAGTGGTTACTTTTAACCGCTCAGCAATAGCAGAAGGGCGTTTTGGGCCCTCCTGCGATAAGTAGTCTAAAATTAAAATATGGGATTTTGAAAAGCCGAGCACATTATGATTATTCCACTCGTTTGCCCACTTACGCTCAATAGATGAAACGACTTCAAACAATGAGGTAATGGCTTTTTGTTTTTCTTGATCCATAGAAGGTCATCTCCAAAACTGTTTTAGCTTTCTTGTGCCAATCTTGTCATCGCATTTAATTCGTATGCACGCACTTTACGTGGGATAAAACGACGGATGTCCATCTCATTGTAACCAACTTGAATACGTTTTTCATCTATTAAAATAGGGCTTCGCAACATTCTTGGGTGTGCCTGGATAATAGCGAATAGCTCTTGAATAGAAAGTTGTTCAATATCGATATTTAAGTTTTTAAAATCATTCGAGTTAGTTGCGATAATTTCATCTGTGCCATCTTCCGTCATACTTAGAATTTCTTTAAATTCTGCAAGAGTAAGAGGGTGAGATGTAATACGTTTTTCTTTATATTCAATGTTGTGATCTTTTAACCATTTAAGTGCTTTTCTGGATGAAGAACAGCTCGCTTGTGAGTAAATTGTAACTGTCATTCTTCATTCCTCGCTTTCTTTTTTAGATTATATTTTACAAATAGCTTATTAGTAAGTTAAGTGGTCTATATATATCTTACTAGTAAGCTATATATAAATCAATAGTTAATTGAAATATTTTCTCAATAGCAAAATATTTTTTTAGTTATATTAAGTATACGAAGCATACAGCAAAAGGTTTCATTTATTCAGCTTACAATGATGTAAGTATAGTGTCTTGGTGTAATGAGTTTTGGGTTACCCACGGGCTTGTCCTAGAGGAGAGAGATTATAAAATATAAATGTAAATTGTTAGTCCACTGATTATATTATGTTTAAAGATGTCTAATTATACATAGTAATTTCAAAAAAATTAAAAGAGCAGCCCCTATAATATGTGGGAACTGCTCTTGATATTAGCTTTGTTGTCCAGAAGTGAACCAATCTTGTACATTCCAAACCTTTGTTACTAGCCCGTCATAGAATTCTGGTTCATGGCTTACTAGTACGATGGTGCCTTTAAATTCTTTCATAGCACGTTTTAGTTCATTTTTTGCATCTACATCTAAATGGTTTGTCGGTTCGTCAAAAAGAAGCCAGTTAGCTTCTTCCATCATTAATTTACATAAACGAACTTTCGCTTGCTCACCACCAGATAATGAATTGAGTGGGCGTGTAATATGGTCCGTTTTTAAACCAGCTCTTGCTAAAGCGGCACGAACCTGCGCTTGTTCCATAGAAGGAAAGGCATTCCACACATCATCAATTGGAGTGATTTTCTCTGCTTTAACCTCTTGCTCAAAGTAAGATGGATAAAGGTAATCACCTCGAACCACTTTCCCGCCAAGGGGATTAATTTTCCCTAGCATCGTTTTTAGTAATGTTGATTTACCTACACCATTCATGCCAACTAGCGCGATCTTTTCGCCACGTTCAATGGCAAAAGTTAGTGGAGGAAGCAATGGCTTGTCCTTATCGTAACCTATGACTAAATTTTCAGCCTCTACAACATAGCGGCCAGATGAACGTGCTTCTTTAAAACCAAATTCAGGTTTTACAGCCGTCTCTGGTCGATCAATTCGTTCTAAACGATCGAGCTGCTTAGCACGAGATTTTGCACGTCCAGTAGTAGAATAGCGCGCTTTATTTTTAGCGATAAAGTCCTCTTGTTTCTTGATAAATTCCTGTTGCTTTTCATATGCTTCAATATGCTGGCGTTTATTAATTTCAGCAAGCTCTAGGAATTTTTCATAGGTTGCTGTATACCGCGTTAATTTTGAAAACTCAAGTTGGAAAATAACATCCACTGTCTCGTTCATAAATTCTGTATCATGTGAAATTAAGAGGAATGCATATGGATAGTTTTTTAAATAGTTCTTTAGCCAAGTAATATGTTCCTCATCTAAATAGTTCGTAGGCTCATCTAGTAATAGGACTTTCGGTTTTTCTAATAACAGCTTTGCTAGTAAAACCTTTGTACGTTGTCCACCAGAAAGGGCAGCTACATCACGTTCTAAGCCAATGGCATCAAGACCAAGTCCGCGTGCAACCTCTTCAATTTTCATATCAAGAGAATAGAAATCGCCCGCATCGAGTGCATCTTGAACTTCCGCCATTTGCTCTAGCAGAACCTCTAATTCTTCAGGTGATGCTTCTGCCATTTTCCCTGTAATGTCATTTAGCTCTTCTTCTTTTTTGTATAATGGTAAAAAGGCATCGCGTAGCACCTCACGCATTGTTCTGCCAGCAGTTAGTACAGTATGTTGGTCTAGATACCCATAATGTGTACCAGGAAGCCACTCAACTTTTCCTGTATCATGAATTGTTTGCCCCGTTATGATGCCCATTAATGTAGATTTACCTACACCGTTAGCTCCTACGAGTCCAATGTGATCACCTTCTACTAATCGAAACGAAACATCTTTAAAGAGTGTACGATCACCAAAAGAATGACCTAAATTTTCAACTGTTAATATTGCCATATTAGTTCCTCCAACTATCCTTCGTGTTTACATTTTATAGTTCAGCTAATTGTTTATTAAGTTCTGCTAGCTTAGCTTCCATATTAGCAAGGCGTTGCTCTGCTTTTGATACCTGATCGTTGTGCCCAGTAGACTCTAATTTTTCGATATCACCTTGTAAATTCATATAGTCCATTTTTAACTCTTTAATTTGGTATTCAATATCGCTTTTTGTTGGCATGATTATGACTCCTTTATGAGAATGTTTGTATAGCGAATGCGTGTAAAAGCGATGGAGGTTTTTTTGAGCCCCCACCGCTTATAATTTAAATCAATCGGGTTCTGATAATTTTTGAATCTGCCTATGTTCCAACTTTCACAAGAAGAGCTGGAGTGAAAAATTCTTATATATTGTATCATAATCATCTTCGAAGTAGCACTAAGTAGAAGCGATATTATGACGATCATAAGCAAAATCTAAAAGTAAAGCTTGGAGTGTTTCGTTGTTTGCTGCAAGATTGAGTTGTCGCTGCTTTCTTACAGCCCGTTCACTGCGAGCTTCATGTAAAAGGAACTCCATAACAGCATTTTGGATTTGTGATTGCTTCATTTTACGACCAAGTCCAAGATGAATGAAGCCGTTATGCTCCCGAGGGAAAGCATGTAGTAGTTCAGCTTCAGTTTGTGCAAGTGTAATGCAGGGCACACCATAAGAAGCAATTTTATAAGGTGTATAGTTAGCATTACAAATAATGACATCAGCTTTCGGTAATAGTTTAAGGAGTGCGTTTTTATCGCGAAGAATAGCGGTATTGCGACGACTTAGAACCATCATTTGCAAATCATCTGTTGCATGGCGATAGCTATCGTCAATCATAACTGTAATTTGTAGTGGGATTTGTAGTTGAGTTAAGTGTCGAAGTGTTCGGTAGGTTAAATTATGCTCGTCCCCATCTTCGAAAGCAACAACGATATGGGGAGGGTTTTCAGGTGTTTTATTGTCAGGGATGTCGTCAAACTGTTGATAAGCTTCTGGTAGTGCAAAAACAAAACTTCCGCCAATATAATGCGACGGTAAATAATCTTTAACTTCTTGATAGAGTGCTAGTAATACACAATCACAGGCTTGACCACCTTCACCAAAGTCATCGAAGTGAATAATGGTTTTACAGAAAGGTCGTAAATCTTGTACTTGCCAGCTTTCAGAGTTACGCCCATCTCTGACAATTAAATCAGGCTGAATTCCTTTAATTTGCTTAGGCAGTTCGTTAAAATGGTCAAATAAAATAGGAGAAAGACCTTCATTCATTAAAATTTGAATACCTTCATTCGAAGGAGTCTTTACAAATATAAGAACTTTCTCATTAGTAAGTAGCTTAGCTAATGTTGAAACCCGTTCAAAAGGATACAGCCCTTTATCAATACAGCTTTCAATAATGAAAACAATCGTTTTTTTTGGTTCAATTGCTTGCGTTTCTTTTTGCAAATGTATCCCACCCTTTCCTCTGTCTCTTTAAATTATGGCGAAGAAAGAACAAGTATGTGTAAAATTTAGGATTTGGTCACGATGGACTTTAGAGAATCTTCTAAATTGCTATCTTGAAGGACATCATAATTAACTTTTTAATCATCATAAAATTGGTCGATATATATAGTAAGGCCAAGATAAGGAAAGAAACATACGTTAATGTAAATTATGGAGAAGGAGGGGAGAAGCATGAGCATGCGTGCGGCGATTGTTGTAGGGGCAACAGGTTTAACGGGTTCCTCTCTTGTTGAACAACTATGTAACAATAATGAATATGTTTCAGTAACAGTTATTGCACGGAGAAAACCAACTTTTACACATCCAAAGCTAGAAGTGAAAATTTGTGATTTTGATCAGATAGAAGAACAAGATATTGAATTTGCTCATGAATTGTATTGTTGCTTAGGAACAACTATAAAAAAAGCAGGTTCTCGTGAGATGTTTGAAAAGGTAGATTTTGAATATCCATTAGCAATTGCCTCCTTAGCAAAAAAACGTGGCATTCCTCATTTTATCGTCATCACAGCAATGGGAGCCAATGAAAATTCGCCTTTTTACTATAATCGGGTTAAAGGAAAACTAGAGCATGATTTAGTGGAGTTGGGTTTACAGAGGCTTTCTATTATCCGACCATCACTGTTAGTAGGAGATCGGGATGAATTTCGATTAGGGGAAAAGGTAGGAGAAAAACTATTAAAGTTTGCACATCCTCTACTAATAGGACCTTTTAAACGCTCTAGAGCAATTGATGCCTCACAGGTGGCTAAGGCTATGATCATCATTGCCTTATATGGTAAGCAGCAGTCAGTCACCATTTATTCGTCAGATGAATTAGCAACATGCGAGTATCCCGAAGCTTCAGAAGATACCATTTCAAGAGAGGTATTATTTAACTGGGATAAGCTACATGAAGGCGAGAAAGTAAATCGTGATGTAGTTATTAATCGAGATAAATATAAGCTTGAGGAAACAGTTATTGATAAGGAAGTCCATTTTCGGCATCGCGATCAAGAGAAAAAATAATGTAAATAGTGTTTCCGTTCCGCCTAAAGACTGAAATTGTTCCTTTCCACACTACAATTCTTCCCGAGCCACTTTTCATTTGTTACAATATTATTGTAGAAGATGAATGTGGAGGCAAAGTAAAGATGAAAATTTTACTCGTTGATGGCACAATGTTTGGTCGTAAAACAGGTGCTATTTTAGAGCAAGTGGAACAATATATTAAAGAATTAGATGCTAGTTTCGAGTTAGAAATGATGCATTTTAGTCAATATAAGCATCAAATTGTGGATGGTTCACCACTCAACGATGATATGAAGAAAATGATTCAACAATTTGAGGAAGCAGACGCTTATATTATTGCAACACCTATTTTTCAAGCGTCCATTCCAGGTGTTTTGAAAAATGCTTTCGACTTCTTACATCCTAAAACAATGCGTTATAAGCCAGTATCCATTGTTGCGAATGGAGGCACATATCAGCACCATCTTGTAGTCGAAAATCAATTAAAGCCGATTTTGGATTACTTCCGTGCTCTTGTAACGCCTAACTATGTATACACACACACATCACATTTTGATGCAGATAATAAAATTGTAGATGAAGATGTGCACAGCCGGTTACGTGAATTAGCACGTGTATTTGTTCAATATTGCGAAATGAGCAAGAATTTGCCGAAGGAAACAATTGATCAACATTAAAATAACCCTTGTACGGTGGTAAGAAATCACTGTGCAGGGGATTTTTCTTTGTAAGTATTCTTTTGGGATGTGATAAAATAAAACTTTAGTGACACAGGAGGGAGGGCTGCTCATGCAGGACATCGCTTTACTAGAAAAACAACGCTGTAATCTTATTTTGACCAATAAAGCGAAGGAAGCGGTAGAGGAATGCTCAGCAAACGAGCATGCCTTTTTTGCGTTACAAAGATCTTTTACCGTCTATATTGAAAAACGGAAAGCTAAAACAGTTGGTGAAACATTTTTATCCATCTATTTTAATGCGCAAGACAATGAAAAATTACACGATTTTCTTGCTGAGAAAACCGTTATTATGGATTGTGTGCTAAAGGTGGAAGGATTGCTAGCGACAAATATTCGTTTTGTCCATATGCGTGGGCCAATCAATACGAATCGTCGATTAGTGGCTGCCTTGCAATTTGTTACAAAACCTAACAATGGTGCAGGTATTCCACTAGAGCTTCATACGAAAATAAGACAGCTTCCAATAGCGGAAGAACGTACAGAATATGTAAAAAAACGTATAGCTAGTTGGGAAGGCTATTTAAAAATCCAAGAACGCGATGCGACCATTGACGATATTCATAGCGAATTTAAGCAAAGCTATTTTAACGAGGATTTTACACGGTTAACCATTGTATGTCCCTACATAAAGAATAATGAATGGAAGCAGTTAGAAGGATTAAGTGTAAGCATTCAAGGGGTTCGCGGTGAAATTGGACAAGTTTTAAAAGCGAACGCTGGAAAGCAAACAGTTGAAATTGATTTAAAACCTTTCGTTCAGGATTTAGCTCGTAAAGATCAGCTTAATCTACGCTCGAAACAAGCAAGTTTCAGTAATTTTGCGACACTAAGTCAAATTAGAAGACTACGCAACGGCTTTACAAAGCTAGAGAAGGGAGAGGCAGTGAACCCTAATCTAGAAACAATCCTGTTTGAACGGCGTCCAACAGTCCGAGCGTCCAAGCTACATGAAGATATTGAGTTTCATAATAACTTAAATGAATATCAACGACGCGCTGTTTTAGGTGCATTATCTGTTGAGGATTTATATGTTATACAAGGTCCTCCAGGTACGGGGAAAACAACCGTGATTTCAGAGATTTGTCAGCAAAATGTAAAGGCAGGTTTAAAAACACTTGTTGCGTCGCAATCAAATTTAGCAGTCGATAATGCATTAGGACGGTTGCTATCCAATCAAGAAATTCGTATTTTACGATATGGTAGAACGGAAAGTATTGAGGAGGAAGGCAAAAAGTTTATAGAGGAAAATGTAGCTCTTCAGTGGCGGGAACAAACGTTGGCGGCAATTGAAGAGGCCATATTGGTATTCCCAGAACGTGAGCAAGAGTTAAAAGCAAACGTTGAAAAAGCACAAAATGAACTAGAAAAATTAGAGCAATGGCTAGAGCAACTAAGACAGGAAATAGCTGCAAAAGAGCAAGCGGCTATTGATGAACCTATTTTACAGCAGGAAATTCAAGCATTAAAAAAAGAATTAAAAGCTGCTAAGGCGGATCAACAGTCAAGTGAAGCCCAAAAAGATCATTATGAGAAACAGCTTGCACAAATTGAACCAATTGTACAGCAGCTTGAGCAGACACTTGCAGATTATCCTTCTGTTGAGCAATTACAACGTACGATTCAAGAAACTACACGTAAAGTGGAACAACTAGAAGCGGCAGCTCAATATAAGGAATTGCAAGAACAAAAGCAGCAGCTAACACAGCAATTTCAAGAAATTCAACATAAATATGAAATCGAAAGTAATCGACTAGTTATCATGAAGGAAGCACAAAAGTATATCCATACATTAACATCCTTTGAGCTAATCGAGCGATTTTTACAGCATTATCAAATTCGCCCTTCTCATGTACTGTCACATCAAATGAATCGCTTACAACATTTAGAAGATGCCAAAGATTTAGAGGCATGGTCCACAATCAATGCGCGTCTACAAAAGGCAATTGCGAAGCTAGAGGCTTTAGTTACTCATGAAGTCAAGGAACGAGCATTTGCTAAAAGTAGATTGCAACCAGTACAATCGTTTTCTTTGCAAAACCTTACAGGTGTATTCGCACAGTTAAACACTGCGTTTCAGGATGGCCAAGCACCAGCAAATGATATGATCGAAAGTTATTTGCTTGGGCTATATATGCGTCGTGATTACGTTTGGCAAAAGGGAGTAGCACTAAAACAACAACAAGAGCATAAGGATCAGGAATACGATTCTTTCCGAAAAAATCTCATGACTTTAATTCATCAGGAGTGTGCAATAACTAGCTTTGATGTGCAAAGTTACCAACGACAGCTGCAACCATTTTTACAGCATACAGAGCGTTTACAACAATTAGCAAATACTTTTCAAATTGCTGAGGAGCCAGAAGAATCAGTTGAATATTTAAAGATACTTTCAGCACAATCTCGAGAAGCTCTACAGCAAGCAAGTAAGCAGCTAGAGACAGTGGAACAGGCAAAAGTTCAACTAGTGCCAAAGCAAGCCTCACTGAAGACTGTCACAACAAGCTTACATGATATAGAGCATCAGCTAGCACAAATGGAAGAACGGATAAAAGACATTAATATAGCTGGATTGAAGAAAGAAAAGCAATTAGCAACATATACAAAACTTTTGCAATCAACGCCAGAGAGAACGGCTGAAGAGGTGATGGAAGCTATTCAAACTTCCAAACAAGCAATTGAAACATTGCACAGGCAGGAAAAACAGCTACCACTTCGCAAAAAGCTACAAGAACAGTGGCGTGAAAAACTTCAAAACGCAACAGAGTATGATTTAGATGAAATTCGAAAATTGTATGTGCGTCATGCGAACGTTATTGGAACAACATGTGTAGCGTCCGCAAGTAAAGAATTTATGGAGAATTATCCTACTTTTGATGTTGTCGTTATTGATGAAGTTTCAAAGGCTACACCACCAGAGCTACTACTACCAATGCTTAAGGGAAAAAAAGTTATTTTAGTAGGTGATCATCATCAGCTACCTCCACTGTTAGGAGACGATACGCTGGAGGAAACTTTAAAGGCGATGCTAGAAGAAAATCCGAATTTTGAAGGCGCACAAGAATTGAAAAATCTATTACGAGAGTCATTATTTGAACGTTTATTTAATAATCTGCCTCCAACACATAAACAAATGCTAGCACTACAATATCGTATGCATGAAAAAATTATGCAAAGCATCACACCATTTTATGCGAAGGAGGAAAATGGTTTACAATGTGGTTTACCAGATTCAGATGCAGCAAGGGATCATGGCTTAGAGGGGCAATTTGTAAAACGACATGATCATTTACTTTGGATTGATATCCCTACTGAAAAACCTTATTTAGAGGAGCAAGTTAAGGGTGGAACAAGTCGTTATAATGAAGGAGAGTTACAAACAATCCGTCATATTTTATTAGACTTAAATGATGCAGTTAAGGTAGCAAAAGAAGCAGGACGAATACCGCAAGACGCAAAGAAAAGTGTTGGTGTCATTAGTTTTTACGGTGAGCAGGTAAAGAGAATAAATCGTCTCCTACAGCAAGAATTACAGCTACCGCATTTGCAGTTTAGAACAGGAACAGTTGATAAGTTCCAAGGTATGGAAATGGATGTTATTTTAGTGAGTATGGTTCGAAATACTCCTAAAGGAGGAGACATCGGCTTTGCAAAAGATTATCGTCGCTTAAATGTCGCGTTATCTCGTGCCCGTGAGTTACTATTGCTTATTGGCAGTGCTGAAATGTTTGCGAAACGTGCAAAACATCAAGATACAAGAGAAATGTATACTAATTTATTAAATACAGTAAAATCCTACAACGGCTTGCGTAATCATGAAGGATTGGTGATGTAGATTGTCAAAATTACAGCAACGGCTAATGCGTGAGCTTCAACAAAATCGCAATATTAAGATTGTCAAAACTGCTGAATGGTGTATTCCCATTAGGACAGTAGAAGTAATGTATGAGCCTGTGCGCCGTTCGACAATGGATGTCTTAATGACCATGCTACTAATAAGCATCCAAGAGGCTGATTTTGAAAGTACTCTTGAATTGAGTGAGCTTTTGCTTGTAGATCCATTATTTATTGAGGATTTGGTTTCTTTAATGGTTCGAGTCAACCTTATGAAGAAAGAGGATAACTATTATAGGCTAACTGAAAAAGGACAGCTGCAGCTTGAACAGGGAATCTTTGAGGAAGAGCTAGAAATAGAAAAGACCACGCTTTACTTCAGTCCTTGCCATCAATCATTTCTAACTATTGATGCAGATAATAGAGAAGAATACGATGACCTACCAGAGCTATATCGTTATATTGATAAAAAGGCAGAACAACAGGAGCAGTTTGAAGAATCACAGGTGATAGCAGCATTACAAGAGGAGAATGAAGAGGAAGTGGGCAACTCCCAAAAAGTCATCACAAAAATTGTTCAAACAGAAGCGCAACAAATTAATGATAGCCCATGTTTAGAGTTTGTTCTTTATGATAAAGAACAAGATATACTATTTGTGCGTGTGTGGAATACGTTTCTCAATCGATGGGATCATTATCTTGAGCAACAGCTTACTGACAAAGAGCAACTAACATGGCGAGAGCAATATTTGTCTTGATTCAGCAGAAGTTCAAAATCTAAAACAAAAACGAACGTGTATTGCGTTCGTTTTTTTGTGTTTTCACGATAAATTAAAAAGTCGGGTGATAATGGGAATATTTTTTCGATAAAATACTGCAAGAGTGTACATTTCAACATGGTTAAGGAGGGGACCAGATGTTAACAATTAGTTTATGTATGATTGTTAAAAATGCACAATCTACAATTGAAAGATGTTTAGATTCGGTTCAACATATAGTTGACGAGATCAATATCATTGATACAGGTTCAACTGATCGTACGAAGACTATTATTCAGAATTATACCTCTCGAATTTATGATATTCCTTGGTCTGATCATTTTGCCAAGGCGCGTAATTTTTCCTTTCAACAGGCAACAAAAGACTATATTTTATGGCTTGATGCAGATGACGTCATAACAAAGGAAAACCAATACAAGTTCAGTCAATTAAAGCAATCTTTATTTCCTTCTATTGACGCGGTAACGATGGATTACTACCTATCACTTGATCATGATGGAGTAGTAGAGTGTAGTAAACGAAATGTTCGTCTAGTAAAAAGGGCAAGTCATTTTCAATGGGAAGGTGCTGTTCATGAGGAATTAAAGGTATCAGGTCCGTTTTATCATAGTGATATAGCTATCACACATTTACCATTATCCAGAGATCTTTATCGTAATATTTGTATTTATGAAGGTTTACTAAAAGAGGGACATTCACTTTCAGCAAGAGACCTATTTTTTTATGCTAATGAACTAAAAAAGCATCAACGTTACTTAGAAGCGATCAATCAATACAATACATTTTTGGATCATGATTTAGGAACAGTAGATGACCGTATTGAGGCTTGCTTACATGTTGGGGAATGCTATCGACGCTTACATGATGATAAACAGGCCCAGCAATCTATTTTGCAATCTTTCTTATATGATCGACCAAAGCCAGAAGCATGTTGCCGAATGGGCCAATTTTTTATGGAACAATCGAAATATAAAGAGGCTATTTATTGGTATTCCCAAGCTCTGCAACAAGCTCCTGTTGATACGATGACGATCCAAAAATGGGCTTACTCAACGTGGATTCCCCATTTGCAATTAAGTTTGCTTTATAGGGAGTTACGGTTATTTGAAAATGCCTATCAGCATAATTCAGAGGCGCAAAAATGGAAACCAAATCATCAGGAAATAATAGAGAATGAAAAATATTTGCTCAGACAATTAAAGAGTTAACTACTTATTATGGGAATGGCACATCTATAAACAGAACATAAATAGCTTGACCAATTAACACAGATACACCAACAACAATCGTCATAAAAATCACATTCCGTGGTCTAAAATTTTTCGCTTCCATTCTAATAAATCCTCCTTTAATACAAAGAATATTCGGTCAATTCAAGATATGTTTTGAGGATTTGAGTATGCATAAATAAAAGAGCAAATTTACACTAAATGTAAATTTGCTCTTACGTTGTAGAAGATAGTGATGTTACAGCAAAAGAACGTTTAGCAAGGCGAGGGAGGTGATTTCCTTTCCTCCGTCATCCTTTCTAGGCGCAATATTTGCTCAGTTTGCTTAGTCGAATTTTAAACCTTTCAATGCTTCAGCAAGTGCATTGTTCACTGGTTCCTCATTCTTTTGTTGCTTTAAGTACTTTTGTACGGAGCGTTTATCTACCTTGCCTCCGCCTTCTTTTTTACGTCTTGCCTCAAAGGCTGATAATTTTTCACGATAGCCACATTTACAAACGAAAATTTGACCATCGCCTTCACCGCGAAGCTCTAATTTTTTATGACATTGTGGACAACGTGCATTTGTTGTACGTGAGACATTTTTACGATGACCACACTCACGATCCTGACAGACAAGCATTTTCCCCTTCTTACCATTTACCTCAAGCATTGGTTTTCCGCAATCTGGACAGGATTTAGTCGAGATATTGTCGTGTTTATATTTTTTGTCGCTGCCCTTAATTTCAGACACAATTTCTTGTGTATAATTTTTCATCTCGCTAATAAATACATCTTTTTTGAGCTTGCCCTTTGCAATGAGCTCAAGCTTTTGCTCCCATTCAGCCGTGAGGGCAGGGGACTTTAATTCCTCAGGCACTAAATCAAGTAGTTGACGACCTTTAGAAGTAATATATATATCTTTACCACCACGTTTTTCGATTAAGAAGGAATTAAAAAGCTTATCAATAATATCAGCTCGTGTTGCCACTGTGCCAAGTCCACCCGTAGATTTTAATGTGTCTGCTAGTTTTTTATCATTCGTTGCCATGTATTTTGTTGGGTTCTCCATCGCTGATAACAGTGTAGCTTCATTAAAACGAGCAGGTGGTTTTGTTTGACCAGATGTTTGGGCAAGCAATTTTATTTTTAATATATCACCTTTCTCAATTCGTGGTAGTATTTGTTCCTTTACATCATCCGTCGAGTCGTCATCATCGAAGCGATGTTCATAAACTTCCTTCCAGCCAGCTGATAAAATTGTTTTTCCGCGGGCAATAAAGCTTTCATCGCCTATTTTTGCACGTAATGTTAATTGCTCATATTCAAAAGCAGGAAGTAGCACCGCTAGGAATCGTTTCACAACAAGATCATAAATTTTACGTTCTTTATCTGTAAACGCAGAATAATTTACAAAACCTTCTGTTGGAATAATGGCATGGTGATCTGAGACCTTACTATCATCGACAAAGGCCTTTGTAGGCTTGATTGGTTTAGTAAGTAGTTTGTTAGCGATCGAACGATACTCACCGATGCCACACGCCTTTAAGCGTTCAGGTATTGTTGCCACGATATCTTGAGAAATAAAGCGAGAATCAGTACGTGGATATGTTAATACTTTATGTTGTTCGTAAAGCTTTTGCATAATATTCAGCGTTTCTTTTGCAGAGTAGCCGAAAATTTTATTGGCATCACGCTGTAATTCCGTTAAATCATAGAGGCCTGGAGCATACGATTTTTTAGGTTTCTTTTCAATATCAGCAACGATGGCATTGCTATTTCCAAGTTTCTTAACTAAGATATCAGTTTTTTCTTTATCAAATGAACGGCTATTACCGTTTGCATCCTGCCATGTAAGCTTCAAATTGTCAGTCGTTTGTGCTTCTATACCATAATAAGTTTGGGCTTTAAAATTTTTAATTTCATCCTCACGTGCGGCAATAATAGCGACCGTTGGCGTTTGGACACGTCCGCAGTTGAGCTGTGCATTAAAGCGAGTAGTTAAAGCACGAGTTGCATTGAGCCCGATATACCAATCAGCCTCAGAACGAGCTACAGCAGATGCATAGAGGTTATCATATGCTTTGCCAGGCTTTAGATTGGCAAAACCATCTTTTATTGCTTTATCGGTTACTGAAGAAATCCATAAGCGTTTAAGTGGTTTTTTAATCTTTACTTTATCAAGTATCCAGCGTGCTACTAATTCACCTTCACGTCCAGCATCTGTCGCAATAATTACCTCACTTACATCATTGCGTGTAAGTTGGCTTTTGACTGCATTAAATTGTTTACCAGTTTGTTTAATGACAGTTAATTTTAAGCGTTCAGGAAGCATTGGTAAATCTTCAAGATTCCACGTTTTATATTTCACATCATAACTTTCAGGGTCAGCTAGTGTTACAAGATGTCCAAGCGCCCAAGTAACAATGTATTTATCTCCTTCAAGGAAGCCATTTCCTTTTTTAGTACACTTCAGCACACGTGCAATATCACGTGCTACAGAAGGTTTTTCAGCGATTACTACGCTTTTTGCCATTGTTAACACCCTTTCATAGTTCCATGGTTTTAAATATAGCATAGGTTGAGTGGGTTGGCAGTTTAACTGAAGCGAAATTTGTTAAATGTCGATGAAAAGATCTTGAGCAATTGAGATGATAAAACTAAAATTTCAGAAAAAATATTGAATTCAGAAAATATGTATGTTAGGCTAGTGTACATAAAAATGAAGTGAATGCTTCAAAATATAAATAAAAAAAGGATGCGCTTCTTTTATGGGGAACCAAACAATTCAGCAAATGATTCAAGAGAAATATCAAGAGTTGTCCAAAAGTCAACAAAAGGTAGCTACATTCATCTTAAAAAATTTACAGACAGTTGGAGTTCACTCCGCTTCATATGTAGGGGAAAAGGCTGGAGTAAGTGAAACGACAGTTATCCGCTTTTGTTATGCGTTAGGCTTATCTGGTTATGCACAATTACAACGTCAAGTGACAATGCATTTATTTAATGAAGGAAATGCAAGTAGTTTGCAAAATTATTTGCAATCGAAGCAAGCTCTTTTTGAAAATCCACGTTTTTATGTAAAGACTATGGAAAAAGATGCATCACGCATTTTAAATATGGCTAAGAACATTCATGAGGAAGATTTTAATCGAGCTTCAGTATTGCTCCATGAGAAGAAAAAAGTATATATTGCAGGGAATGGCTCCTCCCATTTAGCTGCACAATGGCTTCATTTTACATTAAATCTTTTGAGACCAAATGTTGTACTGTTAAATTTTGAGACAAGTGAGGTCATACGTGCTATCCAAGAGATTGATGAGGATAGTGTAGTAATTATTCTATCGTTCCACCGTTATTTTAAAGAACCGATCCAATTTGCAGCTGAATTACAAGAAAAAAAATGTGAGATTATTGGCATTACTGATTCTCAAATTGCACCTATTACACAATATGCAACCATTACCTTTGTGAACGAACAACAACAAGAAGTGTCCACAATAGATGCTATGCCAGCACTCATAGCATTTTTAAATACTCTAATAGCTGGGATGACTGCACAAGATCATGACTATTATGAAAATCAACGCGTAAAATATGATGATTTCCAAAATAGCTTTTTAGCAAACCGATGGAGTTGACTACTATGAATCAAGTATTACAAAAGTTACAGCCACGTCTGGCAGATATTTTTAAACATTTACATGAACATCCGGAAGTTAGTTGGCAAGAACACAATACAACGCACTATATAGCAAATTTATTGAGAGAGGCCCAGATGGAGCCGCAGCTTTTTGAAGATATGACAGGACTTTATGTTGATATTGGTAAAGGAACACCTAGAGTAGGGTTTCGCACTGATATAGATGCACTTTGGCAGGAGGTGAATGGTGTCTTTCAAGCTAACCATTCTTGTGGACACGATGGTCATATGACGATGGCTATTGGAACTGCATTGCTGTTAAAGGACATGGAGCATTTATTGTCAGGTGCTGTACGCATTCTATTTCAACCTGCTGAGGAAAAGGCACAAGGAGCCCGCGCATTTGTCGAAAAAGGTATTATAGATGATTTAGATTATTTATTTGGTGTTCATGTTCGACCATTAAAGGAATTACAGGATGGGTCATATGCGCCAGCATTATACCACGGAGCAGCAAAGCTTTTTACAGGGACCATTATTGGGGAAGAGGCACATGGCGCACGACCAGAACTTGGCATTAATGCAATTGAGGTTGGAGCAGCGATTGTCGAAGGTCTTCAAAAAATTTGGACGGATCCAACTATCTCTGCCTCTGTCAAAATGACACAGTTTAATGCAGGAGGCACCTCCACAAATATTATTCCTGGTAAAGCTAGCTTTAGCATTGATGCACGAGCCCAAACAAATGAAGTGATGCAGGTAATCACAGAGGGGGTGGAGCGTGTAAAAGCGTCTGTTGAAGCGATGTATGGTGCCAAGATTTTTTTACAGGTCGATGCTCATATAGTGGCAGCATTGGTGGATGATGAAGCCTTACAACATATGAAGGAAGCTATTATTGATGTAGTTGGGGAAAAGGCTTGTGCTCCACCAGTTGTTACACCAGGAGGGGAGGATTTTCATTTTTATACCTATGAACGTCCGAAGCTTAAAGCTACAATGCTTGGATTAGGCTGTGGGGTTACTCCGGGCTTACACCATCCGCAAATGACCTTTAATCAAGATCGGCTTTTAATAGGTGTAAATATTATTACAAGGGCTATTTTAAGAGCATTATAAAGATATAGAAAGAAGAGATAGCTATGATAGAGATAAGAGAAATCAAAACAATAGAACAACTTGAGCAAGTTCAGCAATTAGAGTTTGATGTGTGGGGCATGCCTGCAATTCCTCTCCATCAAACGCTTACCGCAGTGAAAAATGGGGGCATCGTTGTAGGTGCCTATCAAGAAGATAAATTAGTCGGTTTTAGTTATGGTTTTGCGGGTTTTCGAGAAGGCAAAAGCTATCTATGCTCTCATATGTTAGGGATTGATGAAAAATACCGATCCCTAGGTATAGGAGAAAAGTTAAAGTATGAACAGCGAGCTATTGCTATTGATCGTGGCTATGATTTAATGGTATGGACATTTGACCCTCTCGAAACCCGAAATGCTTATCTTAATCTATCTAAATTAAAGGGTATTTGTTATACCTATATAGAAAATTGCTACGGTGAAATGAAGGATGGCTTCAATAAAGGGCTGCCCTCTGATCGATTTGAGGTGAGCTGGCATTTAACTTCAGATTATGTGGTGAATGACATTGCAATAGAAGTAGCGAATGCAATACCAGTGGCAAGCTGTGAACTTACAAAGCAGGGTTTATTATGTTTAGAAATGACTGAAAATTTGGAATTTAAGGAAGAGATGTATACGCTACCTGTTCCTCAGGACTTTCAAGCCTTAAAAGCACAAAATCCTAGCTTAGCATTGGATTGGCGTTTCAAAACAAGAAATATACTAAAGCAGCTATTTTTAGCAGGGTATGCCGCTATTTCACTGCAGCAACAAGAATACTTTAACGAATATGTTTTCGTGAAAAAAGCAGCTTTAAATTTGGAAGGGGCAAATTAAAATGAAAATTACAGAAATCACAATACGACAACTGAAGATGAAATTAAAAGCACCGTTTACAACAAGCTTTGGCACGTTTGATGAGAGGGACTTTTTAGTCCTTGAGGCTAAAGAGGAATCAGGCTTAATTGGTTGGGGAGAATCAGTTGCCTTTCATTCACCTTGGTACAATGAAGAAACACTCCAAACAAACTGGCATATGCTTGAAGACTTCCTCATTCCTCTTATTTTAAATAAAGAGATTCATCACCCTGATGAAGTCAGTCAATTATTTGAGCCCATTCGTAAAAACAATATGGCGAAATCGACGATTGAAGGAGCAATTTGGGATATATATGCGCAGCAAACTGGCCAATCCCTAACAACAGCACTTGGTGGTAAAAAGGATAAAATTGAAGTAGGTATTAGTATTGGAATACAAAATTCAATCGAGGAGTTAGTTGCGTTAGTTGACGGCTATGTTAAGGAAGGCTATAAACGCATGAAAATCAAAATAAAACCAGGCTGGGATGTAGAGGTTATGCGTACATTAAGGGAAACGTTTCCTGATGTAGCCTTTATGGCAGATGCCAATTCAGCCTATCGTCTAGAAGATGCTGAAACATTGAAACAACTTGATGCATTTAACTTAACAATGATTGAGCAACCACTTGCTTCAGATGATATTATCGATCATGCTTCATTGCAAAAATTAATCGAAACACCAATTTGTTTGGACGAAAGTATCCATTCATTAGAAGATGCACGAAAGGCTGTAGAATTAGGTAGCACCAAAATTATAAATATAAAAATTGGTCGTGTTGGTGGCCTAACGGAAGCAAAAAAAATACATGATTATTGTGAGGCCCATAACATTCCTGTATGGTGCGGCGGCATGTTGGAATCTGGTATTGGTCGTGCGCACAATGTGGCCTTAACAACGTTGTCGAATTTTATATTACCAGGAGATACTGCCGGCTCTAATCGATATTGGGAAAAGGATATTATCGAACCAGAAGTAGTTGTAAAAGATGGTTACATTGAAGTACCACAGCAAATAGGAATTGGTTATGAAATAAATAGGGAAACGGTTAGTTCCTTCACAGTCGCACAGAAAACATATCAATAATTAGACTTAAGTTCATATAATAGAATAGTAGGTGTGCTATGAAAAAAAGTTGGCAGATAGGTGGAGCATTTGTAGGCTTAATTGTTGGTGCAGGGTTTGCATCGGGTCAGGAAATTATGCAGTATTTTACAAGCTTTGGCTTGTACAGTATTATAGGTGCCATTGTTGCTACACTTGCCTTCGCATTTTTAGGGATGAGTTTAGCACAATTAGGGACAGATCTACAAACAACATCACATAAAGAGGTTATCTATCATATTGGAGGGCGATATGTAGGCATTATTTTAGATATCGTTATCACGTTTTTCTTATTTGGTGTTGCTGTAGTTATGTTTGCTGGGTCAGGATCGACATTTCATCAAATGTTTGGCATCAATCCAGTGGTTGGTAGTATTTTTATGGTCGTTGTAACCATACTAACCTTACTATTAAATGTTAACAATATTATTAATTTAATAGCATTAGTGACCCCTTATTTAATGGGTATCATTTTTATTATTTTGATATATTCCATTTTTACAATGGATATATCCATCGCAGAGCAAAATGCTTTAGCGAAAGCACAACCGTCTGCAGCGTCTAATTGGCTAATGGGAGCGTTGCTTTATGTTTCCTATAATATCGCTGCTGGTGCTGCAATGTTAATTGTGATGGGTGGAACAGTAAAAGACCGCAAAGTTGCTGGCAGAGGAGGACTACTTGGCGGTTTAATGCTTGGTGTGTTAATTGTACTAATCAATATAGCCATGTTTGCTAAAATAAATGTTGTTGATGGAGCAGCAATGCCAACATTAGAATTAGCAAAACAAATACACCCTATAGTAGGTGTCTTAATGTCCATTGCTTTACTAGGCATGATGTACAATACTGCGGTAGGAATGTTCTATTCATTTACAGTTCGATTTATTGCGCCAGACCATCAATATTTTAAGGTTAGTATTGTAGTTATTGGATTGATAGGTTTTGCTGCAAGCCTAGTAGGATTTACTACATTAGTTGGTAAAGTCTATTCAACAATGGGCTACTTAGGTTTCGCCTTAATTGTTGCTGTTATTATTTCATGGCTCCGTAAACTACCGAAAGTTGTATAAAAAGGAATTTTCCCTTGTGTTAATGCGAGGGAAATTTTTTTGTATTTTGTAATGAAAGAAAGATGTACATCATACAATTGATTTGTGTTTGTGAAATCCTTTAATTCTGTTTTAGGTAAAAATTATGCTCGAAATTATAGAAAAAAGCTATTTGTTGCTAGACACCAATTTTTGAGAATGCTATATTTATATTGTCATAGTATTTTTATAATTAGGAAAAAACAGAATGCTTTATGGATTTAAATACTTTTTCCTGATTATAAGGAGTGATGGAGTATAGAGCTAGATGAAGGATGATAGGTGCCTATGGTAAAAAAAACGTTAAAACAAAGAATTGTAGACGCTTCAGTTGAATTGTTTCAGCAAGATGGTTATCACAATGTAACTGTCGATCGCATTGTAGAATACATTGGGGCATCAAAGGGTGGGTTTTATCATAATTTTAAATCAAAAGACGAACTGTTATATGAAATTCATGATGTCTTTATTTCGTATGTTATTCAACAATCACAGGATGCATATGACAAATATGATACACCCATCAAACGTCTATGTGCCATGCTACAAACGCTGACACAAGTATTCGATATGTATCAAGCACATATTACAATTTTTTATGAGGAGAGTCGCTCACTTTCAGATGAATATAGTGACACGATTCATAAAAAGCGAGACCACTATCGTGATATTTTACAAAGAGTGATAGCCGAGGGTCAAGAAACAAAAGATTTTCGTACAGAATTACCTTGTACAATTGTCACAATGGCAATTGTTGGGATGATTAACTGGACATATAAATGGTTTAAGCAATCAGGGCCATTAACAATGGAGCAAATTACTGAAGTTTTTACTGATATGGTATTACGTGCGATTGTAACGGAACAAGCAATGGAAGAAGCGAAGCAATTTATGATAAAGGGGTAGCCAGTAGGAAACGCTGGTTTTATTATTTGTTTTTACAGACCGACTAGTCGGTATTTGCTTGTCATTAAGCTACATCTACTATGACAAATTGAACATTAGGGGGATTAGGGATGAATTTTGAATTAACAAAAGAGCAAGCAATGATTCGAGACATGGTGCGTGATTTTGCTGAGAAAGAGATTAAACCGTATGCTCGTGAGGTTGATGAGACATCAACAATGAGAATAGAGAGCTTTAAGAAGATGGCGGAACTAGGTTTATTGGGTATCCCATTTCCTGAAGAATATGGTGGTTCAGGTGGGGATACGGTGTCCTATGCTTTAGCTGTAGAGGAGATTGGTCGTGCATGTGGGGGAACAGGTTTAAGCTACGCTGCTGCTGTTAGCCTAGGCGCTTCGCCAATTTACAACTTCGGTACAGAGGAGCAAAAGCAAGAATGGTTAGTGCCTTTAGCAAAGGGTGAGACATTAGGAGCATTCGGTTTAACAGAACCCAATGCAGGTTCAGATGCTGGTGGCACGCGCACCACAGCTGTTATTGATGGTGATGACTACATTATTAACGGAGAAAAATGTTGGATTACCAATGCAGGATACGCTCGACAAATTATTGTAACTGCGGTAACTGGTAAACGTGAAGATGGAAAAAAAATTATTTCTTCTATTATTGTGCCAACAAATACACCTGGTGTAACGATTAACTGTAATTATGACAAAATGGGTGTTCGTGGCTCCAATACTTGTGAGATTGTGTTGCAAAACGTTCGTGTGCCAAGAGCAAATCTTTTAGGGGACGAAAAGCGAGGCTTTAGCCAGTTTTTAAATACACTTGATGGTGGACGTATTTCGATTGCTGCTCTTTCTGTTGGGATTGCACAGGCTGCTTATGAGAAGGCACTAAAGTTCGCAAAGGAACGTGAACAATTTGGTGCGCCTATTTCGAAGCTACAAGCGATCCAATTTAAATTAGCTGATATGGCGATGGAAATAGAGCTTGCTCGTACATTAGTACATAAGGCGGCATGGCTGAAAGATCAAAAGAAACCATTCGGCAAAGAGGCTGCAATGGCTAAACTATTTGCTTCTGAAATGGGCTTCCGTACATGTAATCAGGCAATTCAAATTCATGGTGGTTCAGGGTATATGAAAGAATACGATGTAGAGCGTCATTTACGTGACATCAAGTTAATGGAAATAGGTGAAGGTACATCTGAAATTCAACGACTCGTCATTTCTCGTCTAATTGGCTGTTAATTCTATTTAATTATGCTTCGGCATAATTTGTCCCGAATCGGCTTTGTGCTTGCACAAAGCACTCCTTTCCGATTCCACGGCATTCGCCGAAGGCTTTCACTTCTTTTAGTGGATGTTTGGACATCCACTGAAAGTAGCTTGAATCCGCATTTATCTCATCACCAATAGAGGTGGGAGATCTCTGCTGAAAGAAGTAAGCATAAATATAAGGGGGATCTTAATGGCAGAACTGGTGTATCAAACAATTGGTCAATTGCTAGATGAACAATCGAAAAAGTATCCACAGAATGAAGCTTTAGTTTACGCTGATAGAGATTTACGTATGACTTATGAGCAGCTAAATTATCAAGCACGACTTGTTGCGAGAGGTTTAATGGCTTTAGGAATTGAAAAGGGTGACCATATCGCGGTGTGGACAACGAATGTTCCGGAGTGGGTACAGCTTCAATTTGGTACAGGGAAGATGGGTGCGCCCATCGTTACGGTCAATACTAATTATCGTGCAAGCGAGTTGGAGTATTTACTTAAACAATCTGATGCCAAAACGATTTTTTTAATTGAAAATTATCGAGACCATTCTTTTATTAATACACTACAAGAGTTATGTCCAGAGCTTGAACATTGTGAACCAGGTAATTTGCAATCAAAGCGACTGCCTTTATTAAAAAATGTTATTTTAATCGGCGAAACTAAATATCCCGGTGTACTAAATTGGTCAGATGTATTGAAGGCTGCAGAGAAAGTGACTGAGGAACAGTTAGAACAAAGAGAGCAATCTCTACATTATGATGATGTCATTAATATTCAATATACGTCTGGTACAACAGGCTTTCCTAAAGGTGTGATGTTAACGCATTTTAACTTAGTTAACAATGCTGTCAATATTGCGGAGTGCATGCGTTTAACAGCGGAGGATCGTCTATGTATTCCGGTACCATTTTTCCACTGTTTCGGTTGTGTTATAGGAACTTTAGCTATTACAACAAGTGGGGGAACGATGGTACCTGTGCAGGAATTCTCACCTGAAGAGGTGCTAAGAACTGTTCAACAAGAAAAATGTACAGCATTACATGGTGTACCAACGATGTTCATTAGCGAGCTTAATCTACCAAACTTTGCGTCCTTCAATCTTTCGACCTTACGTACAGGAGTGATGGCAGGTTCAAATTGCCCGATAGAGGTCATGAAAGCAGTTATTGAGAAAATGGGTATGACAGATATTACAATCTGCTATGGTCAAACAGAATCATCGCCAGTTATTACACAGACGAGAACAGATGACCCGTTAGAGTTAAAAGTGGAAACAGTTGGCCGTGCATTACCCAACTTGGAAGTGAAAATTGTTGTTCCAGGTACAACGGATGAAGCGCCTAGGAATGAACAAGGCGAGTTATGTACAAGAGGCTACCATGTAATGAAGGGCTACTATAAAAACCAGGAAGAAACAGAGCTTGCTATTGATCAGGAAGGCTGGCTGCATACAGGTGACTTGGCAACAATGGATGAAGCTGGTTATGTGCGTGTGACAGGTCGTTTGAAAGATATGATAATTCGCGGAGGAGAAAATTTATATCCTCGTGAAATTGAGGAATTTCTTTATACACATCCAAAAATTTCAGATGTCCAGGTTGCTGGTGTACCCGATCCTATTTACGGAGAGGAAGCGGCAGCTTGGATTATTTTGAAAGAAGGGGAGCAAGTGACCGAAGAAGAGATTCGAGAATTTTGTCGAGATAAGATCTCTAGACATAAAATTCCAAAACATATTTTCTTTATCGATAACTATCCAATGACTGCATCTGGAAAAGTTCAAAAATATAAATTACGAGAAGATTTTATGATGACCGTACAGTAAGGGGGGCTAGTGGATATGTTCAACAAAATATTAATTGCCAATCGTGGGGAGATTGCTAGACGTGTGATTAGGACATGTAAGCGCCTAAATATTCATACGGTTGCTATATATTCCGAGGCAGATGCAGAAAGTTTGCATGTAAAGGATGCAAATGAGGCTTACTGTGTTGGAAAAGCACCTGTTGCACAGAGCTATTTAAATATTGACCGTATTCTTGAAATCGCAAAAGAAAGTGGCGTAGAGGCCGTTCATCCTGGATATGGTCTACTATCAGAAAATGCAGAGTTTGCGAAGCGATGCACAGAGGCAGGTTTAGTATTTATTGGACCAAGTGCTGATGTAATAGCTTCAATGGGCAGTAAATTAGAGGCTCGTAAAACGATGAAAGCTGCTGGTGTGCCTATTGTAGAGGGAGTAGAACATCCTGTCAAAGATGTAGCAGAAGCTACTAATATCGCCGAGCGTTTAGGTTATCCAATTATGTTAAAGGCCTCGGCTGGAGGTGGCGGTATCGGTATGCAGCTTGTTGACAATGCTGAGGAACTAGCCAAGGCTTTTGAGGGAAATCAAAAGCGTGCTCAGTCATTTTTCGGTGATGGCACAATGTATATGGAACGATTTATCGCCAATCCTCATCATGTAGAAGTGCAAATTATCGCAGATCATCAAGGTAATGTCGTTCCTTTATTTGAACGTGAATGCTCTATTCAACGTAGAAATCAAAAAGTTGTAGAAGAAGCGCCATCACCGTTTATTTCTCAAGAGACTAGAGAAAAAATGCTTGAAGCATCAGTTAAGGCTGCAAAGCATATTGGCTATGTCAATGCTGGAACAATAGAGTACTTGGTAGATGAAAATCAAAACTTTTACTTCTTAGAAATGAATACAAGATTACAAGTAGAGCATCCCGTAACAGAGGAAATTACCAAGCTTGATCTAGTAGAAGAGCAATTAAAAATTGCTGCTAAGCAAGCTCTAACATTTACGAGAGAAAGTATTACTAAAGAAGGGCATGCCATTGAGGTGCGTATATACGCTGAAAATCCTTCTACGTTTTTCCCTTCGCCAGGTACTATTACAGCGCTTGAATTACCAACAGGTGAAGGGATTAGACATGAATGTGGTGTCGAAGCAGGTTCAGCCGTAACACCATTTTATGATCCAATGATAAGTAAGCTAGTAGTGTGGGGAGAAACGAGAGAAATTGCCTGTGAAAGGTTAATCCAAGCATTAAAAGCATATAAAGTCGAGGGAATTCAAACGAATATTCCAATGCTATTGAAAACTGTGACACATAATCAATTTTTAAAAGGCGATACAACAACTAAATTTGTAGAGCAATATTATTTACCACAATTAGCAGAAACAAAATAGAATTTCAATGCATTCGTGCTTCTTAGAAAGGGCGAATGCATGACTAAATAACGAGGAGCGAATGACAATGGCAACAGTAAAAGCAAGCATGGCAGGTACAGTGTGGAAAATCGTTGTAACAGAAGGTGAGAAAGTGACAGCAGGTCAAGATGTAGCTATTTTAGAATCAATGAAAATGGAAATTCCAATTGCTGCAGAAGAGGATGGCGTGGTGACAAAAATTATCGCTAATGAAGGAGATTTCATTAACGTTGACGATGATATTTTAGAAATTGAATAAGAGGAGGCCTCTTTATGCAGCTACCTAAGCATGTCATGATCAAAGAAGTGGGTCCCCGTGATGGTTTGCAAAATGAAAAAACACATATTACCACGGTAGATAAAGTACAACTAGTCAATCTATTAAGTCAAACAGGATTAAGTTACATCGAAGTGACTTCATTTGTTCATCCGAAATGGATTCCTCAATTGGCGGATGCAGTCGAAGTTCTTCGAGCTATCAAAAGGAATAAGGATATTACCTATGCAGCACTTGTACCCAATATGCGTGGCTTAGAACGTGCATTACAGGCTGAAGTAGATGAAGTTAGTATTTTCATGTCTGCAAGTGAGAGCCATAATCAAAGCAATATTAATAAAACAATAGAAGAGACCTTTCCAATATTAGAGGAAGTCGTTATAGGGGCAAAAGCAGCAAAGAAAAAAGTTCGAGGTTATATCTCAACAGTTATTGGTTGTCCCTATGAGGGATATATCCATCCAGACAAGGTACTGCGTGTAACGGATAAATTACTGGAAATGGGCGTGGCTGAAATATCACTTGGTGACACAATTGGTGTTGGTGTACCAACACAGGTTGAGTATCTTTTAGAGGAATTACTAAAAAGATATGTACCTGAAAAGTTTGCCATGCATTTTCATGATACACGAGGCACGGCACTAGCTAATATTATGAAATCCTTAGAAATGGGGATTACAAAGTTTGATAGTGCACTTGGTGGATTAGGGGGCTGTCCATATGCTAAGGGAGCTTCAGGAAATGTAGCTACAGAAGATTTGTTGTATTTATTCGATGAGATGGGCATTGAAACAGGAATAGATCGCCAGAAAGTGCTAGAGGCAGCACTCTATATTGAAGAGAAATTAGGAAAAGCTGTTGCATCGAAGCAAATGGCCATTGTCCGTAATGAAAGGAGTGCAAATCAACTATGACGCAACTTGTTCGTTTTGAATTACTGGAGGGGAGTGTTGGGCTTATTACCCTTTCGAGGCCAGAAGCTGCAAATGCAATGTCTGTTCAGTTACTTCGTGAGTTGTCAGACACACTTGATCAAATGAATGGCAATCCTGCAGTGCGTGTAGTTTTACTGACAGGTGAAGGGGAAAAGGCATTTTGCGCAGGCGCTGATCTAAAAGAGCGCAAAGGGATGTCTGATCGCCAAGTAAAGCAAATCGTGCAACTAATTGGGTCGACGGTGGCAAAAGTTGAGACACTTGCACAGCCTGTCATAGCAGTGCTTAATGGCGTAGCTTTTGGAGGTGGTCTAGAGTTGGCATTAGCTTGTGATTTACGTATTGCCGCTACACATGTCCAGCTAGGTCTAACTGAAACCTCTCTCGGAATTATTCCAGGTGCTGGTGGAACACAACGCCTTCCACGTCTAATTGGCCTAGGTAAAGCGAAGGAATTGATTTATACAGCACGTAGGCTGAATGCTGAAGAAGCTAAAAATTACGGTATTGTTGAGCATGTTTATGAAGGACATGAGGTAATGGAAAAGGCACAACAGCTTGCGCTGGAAATGGCTAAAAATGCACCACTTTCTTTAGTGCAAGCTAAAGTCGCGATCAATCAGGGTGTTGAGGTAGATTTAGCTACCGGATTAAAAATTGAATCACTTGCATATAGTGCATTGATCCCAACAGAAGACCGATTAGAGGGCTTGCTGGCTTTCCAAGAAAAGCGAACACCACAATATTCAGGGAAATAAAGCACTAAAACATATTTCGGTGTAATTGATTGGGCAAAGGGAGGAATAAACATGAGCAATATCTCGACTGAAAATACACCACCTACAATGAAAGACAAAATTTTAACAGGTGGTTTACCAAAATATCATGATAAAAATGCACAACAAGGCAAGCTATTTGTACGTGAACGTCTTGAACTATTACTAGACGATGGTCTTCAATCAGAGGATGGACTTTATGCAAACTGTTTGGCAGGAGATTTGCCGGCAGATGGTGTTGTTACTGGTATTGGTAAAATACATGGACGCACAGTTTGTGTGTTAGCCAATGATTCTACTATTAAAGCAGGCTCTTGGGGAAAACGCACTGTTGAAAAAATGATTCGCATTCAAGAAACTGCTGAAAAGCTAAATTGTCCATTATTATATTTAGTTGATTCAGCAGGTGCACGTATTACAGATCAGTTAGAAATGTTCCCAGGACGTAGAGGCGCGGGGCGCATTTTCTACAACCAAGTAAAGCTGTCAGGAAAAGTTCCGCAAATTTGCTTATTGTTTGGACCTTCTGCAGCAGGTGGTGCTTATATTCCTGCATTTTGTGATATTGTTGTCATGGTGGAAGGCAATGCTTCAATGTATTTAGGCTCTCCTCGAATGGCTGAAATGGTGATCGGTGAGAAAGTAGATTTAGAAACAATGGGTGGCGCAAAAATGCACTGTTCAGTCTCGGGCTGTGGAGATGTGCTTGTCAAAACAGAACAAGAGGCTATTGCTTATGCTCGAAAATACTTAGGCTATTTCCCTAATAACTACGCAGAACGAAGCAAAGTAGAGGTACCTAAACCACCCGCTTCATTTGATAAATCTATTGAGGAATTAATCCCTGAAAATCAAAATGTTCCTTTCGATATGTATAAATTAATTGATCGAATTATCGATCAAGATTCGTTTTGTGAGGTAAAGAAATTATTTGCACCTGAACTAATTACAGGTCTTGCACGAATTAATGGGCAATCAGTAGGCATAATCGCTAACCAACCTCGCGTTAAGGGAGGCGTGCTATTCCATGACTCGGCTGATAAAGCAGCAAAATTCATCTCACTTTGTGACGCATTTAATATTCCCCTGTTATTCCTAGCAGACGTTCCTGGCTTCATGATAGGTACACAGGTAGAGAAAGCAGGAATTATCCGTCATGGTGCAAAAATGATTTTTGCTATGAGTGAAGCAACTGTTCCTAAGCTAACGGTCATTGTTCGTAAAGCATATGGGGCAGGTTTATACGCAATGGCAGGTCCAGCATTTGAACCAGATTGCTGTATTGCATTATCTAATGCGCAAATTGCCGTAATGGGGCCAGAAGCAGCGGTCAATGCTGTTTATGCTAATAAAATCGCAGAGCTTCCGAAAGAAGAGCAAGCAAGCTTTATTGCCGAAAAGCGTAAAGAGTACCAAGAGGAAATAGATGTGTATCGTTTAGCATCAGAGCTCATTATCGATGATGTAATTGAGCCGAATGATTTACGCAAAGTACTAGAAAATCGCTTAGAGCTTTATATGTCAAAATACTTATTATTCTCACAGCGTAAGCATGGGGTAAATCCAGTATAACCATATACTTAATTGAAGGGCTGTCTCCGCTATTAGGGGCAGCTTTTTCAATGTTAATTTTTTCAGCTACTTGCATGGTGTAGAGTAGCATATTAAAATATGAAAAGGAATAAAGGGAAGTGGGTGTTAAGCTTGTCTAAAAACAACATAACGGATGTTCAGGGTAATGCTAAGCTCCCATTACCATATCGAGATGTCATTGATACATATTATTTGCCATTAAAGGTCACGGGTTGGATTTTATTTAGTATTTATTCATTTATAGCTTTTTATAAGTTAGTCATTGATCGCTTAGTAAATGTCGTAGTTGTTTTATTTAAGGGTGATTATTCTATAGGTGATTTAGGCTTGTTTGATTATAGTAGCTGGCGATTAACTACGAATTTTGTTCCCTTTGAAACGATTCTCCGCTATATAAACTATTCTCAATATTTTAATTGGGATATCATAATCGTAAATCTTCTTGGTAACTTATTAATTTTTACTCCAATGGGCTTTTTATTGCCATTATTATCGAAGAAATTTCGAAAAGCATGGGTCATTATTTGTTTGGGCTTTTTCGCAAGTCTATCAGTAGAAACCATACAATTTATTTTTACGGTTGGCTCTGCTGATATTGATGATTTAATTTTGAATACAATTGGTGCATGGTTTGGTTATTTAGCTTATAAGGGCATATTGATTAGACCAAAAAAGTGAGAAAAACAGTCCTGTTTTAAGGGCTGTTTTTTATATTGGTGAAAACTTTACTGAAATAGAAATGAAAATTGTCAATGAATAAAGGTCTTTATACCTAATGAAAAAAATAATTAATATCTCTTTAGGTGGTTAGTAGTCATTTCTACTTGAATTTAATAATGAAAATTCCGATAATGAGTGTACAGAAACTGTTCAGATGGTATAGATATAGTGTTAGAAGATATGTTCATATCTAGTATCTTATTGGCATATGAAAATAGAAGGGCGAGGTGAAAACTATGAAAATATTGAATTCTATGGAGCAAGACAGAGTTTCATCGCAATATAATCGTAAAAAGATCTTGCAACGAAAAGAGGCTGGAGACGCCTATCGAAAAAATGCCATGTATTTTCAGCCAAAGAAAAATCCATTATTGCTGGAGCTTGAAAATTTACTTTTAGGGCGTACAGATCAAGACTTATATGAGCAACAACAAGAAAAGGCAAAAGAAGTAACGCCTCAACAGCAAGCAATAATGGAAGATTTACAACAAACCGAAGCTTATGTACGTGCACATGAGCATGCCTATAAAGCAGGGGCTACTGATAACATTGATTCTTCTGCTGTATCCAATCTAGAGCAAAATGACACATTACAAATTTTAGAGCAGGTACGACATGCAGCATTAGCACCGACAGAGCCTTCACCGCAAGATTTACGTGTGGTACAAAGTGTCAACGCGCAAATACAGCAAATGTTAAATAATTCGCATTCTGCAGATGACATAATAGAAGAAGGTGAGCCATCTTTTGTACGTGACATGATTGAGGTAAAGGTTCCTGAACGTTTCTCCAAGGAATTGAATTTGGACCCATTTGCAGATACAATTTTCGGTAAGAACTATGAGATTGCATTTAAGTTGAGAACATTCAAACAGGCCTCAGAAAAATATGTAGCTCACGTTCAAATGACGAAAAATGGCTATCGTCCAGATAAGGATCCTATGTTCTCTTTGATAGCCTGATGCTGTAGATAGGAGATTATTGACATGGCAAAGGCAAAGCATGCGAAAACAAACGCAATTCGATTATTAGAACAACAAAAAATCCATTTCGATGTGATTGAATATGAAATTGGAGACGGTCAGGTTGATGGTGTCTCTGTTGCTGAGAAAATTGGTCAGCCTGTTGCTCGTGTGTTTAAAACACTAGTAGCAAAGGCAAGCGCACAAAAGCTTTTTGTATTTGTCATTCCAGTGGCTGAAGAGCTGGATTTAAAAGCTGCTGCAAAGGTAGTTGGGGAAAAGAAAATCGAAATGCTCGCAGTAAAAGATTTACTTGGCTATACCGGCTATGTTCGTGGTGGATGTTCCCCAGTAGGAATGAAGAAATTATACCCAACAGTCATTGACGATTCCGCACAAGAGCAAGGTAGTATTATTGTGAGTGCAGGGAAAATAGGCATGCAAATCCATGTTCAGTTAGAGGATTTAATAACTGTTACAAAGGCGCAGCTTGCTCCAATTACAACTACCCATGCGTAAGAAAATGGGTAGTTATTTTTATGTATGATTAATACTACAGCATAAGCAAGAACTCTCTATTTTCATAGAAAATATGATACAGTAGTGCAATATCATACATAGAGAGAAGGGTACGAAATGCGGAAAATAATGGGGTGGCGTTGGGCATTCTTTATTGGAGGCTTAATTGTAATGTCACTTGGCATCACAATGTCCATAAAAGGGAAAATTGTTGGTACAAGCCCTTGGGATGTCTTGCATGTTGGATTATTTCAAAACTTTGGGCTAAGTATTGGGACATGGTCAATTTTAACAGGGCTTTTTATAGTTGCTTCAACATCTATTGTGTTGCGCGAATGGCCCAAAATAGGCACTTGGTTAAATATGCTGTTAATTGGCTCATTTATTGATGTATTTAACTGGCTATTGCCGTCAACAGATGTTTACAGTCTTCAGATTACATATTTTATCATTGGTTTATTTGTTTTAAGCTTCGGCTGTGGTATGTATATTGCGCCAAATATGGGGGCAGGTCCACGTGATACCTTAATGATGATCCTTGTTGAAAAGTTTGGTGGATCCATTAAAACAGCTAGAATGGGTATCGAGGTTTTGGTGACAATTGTAGGCTGGCTTCTAGGTGGGCCGGTAGGAGTGGGCACGGTATTAATTGCTTTAACTTCAGGCTATATTGTGCAGTATTCATTACCATATTGTCGTAAGCTTTTAATGAAATGTATTGGGAATATAGAGGGTATGAAGCCATTCTATTAAATTAAGAAGCTACTTTTATCTGTCAGGGAGAAGAGTAGCTTTTCATCTTTTTTAGCGTTCTTTCATATAATGCAGGGCAGAAGCTAAAGGAGGAACGACATTTGAATGGAAATGTAACATATTATTTTGGACACGCATTGACTGGGCAAGGTGTGAAACATTTATATAAAGAGATGATGGAAGAAGCGGAGCTTGTTTATTTTTTGCAAGGCGCGCCAACTTTTAAAGGGTCAGAACTGTTAAAAGAGCTAGGTTATTTTTATGTTAAACAAGGCTTTGCAGTCGAGTGGTTTAAGCACGCTTTATTAGAGGAGGTTGTTGAAGCCGTTTATGTAAAGGGCTGTAATAGACTTTTTGTATGGGCCTCTGAATGGAACATTGAGCCAACGCTGCTCGGTACAAAGCATCGTGTATTATCCTTTTATGATTGTTTAGAGGATGTGCAGCTTGAAAAGGTTGGTGAACAGCTAGCTACGGCAATGGAGGAGCGAGCAACATGGCGTGATAAATGTATTGCAAAGCTAAATCATGCAATCAAGCTTCATGATGATTGGGAGGTTGTCACGCAAAGCTGTATGAATTGGCAGGCATTGAATGAACAAGTGGAAAATTTAAAGACAGAGGTATTCCAATCCATTGTCTTAAATAAAACAGGCATGAGGACACATCGTTTACTTGGAACATTAACTCCTAGAGGTGCCGAAAATACAGTTGAAAGTATTACAAAGGGCATCACGACTAGATTGATGATTAAAGGCAAGCCTGGTACAGGTAAATCTTCATTAATGAAGAGCTTAGCTGATGAAGCGAATGCGAGGGGACTTGATGCACAAATCGTCTGGTGTGGTTTGGATGCAGGATCAGTAGATATGGTCATTATTCCAGAATTGAATTTTTGTATCTTTGATAGTACAGAGCCCCATGTCTTTAATCCAGAGGATGGTCGATTAGGGGATAAAATCTTTGATATTGGGCAACATTGTGCACTTTCTGATGAGGCTGAAACGGCCATTGATTTAGTACGTACCCAATATAAAGAAGCGATACAGGATGCGATGGGGCATTCAAAGCGGTATGCAGAAGCAGAATATACTGTTCGCCGGCTATTTGATAATTGTCTATCAGCATCATTATGGCGTGAGAGAACAGCGCCACTATTCGAAAGATTAACAAAGTAATTTAGCTAATGGCTTGCATGTGCTAAACTAGGAGCTAGAACAGTTTTCCTAGGAAAGGATGATACGCTTGTCAAAAGTATTGAATGCATTTTTAGATGAAAACCTACAAGCCTTACATGAACAAGGCTTATACAATGAAATTGATCCAGTAGAGGGCGCAAATGGCCCAATTATTCAGGTTCGTGGCAAAAATCTTGTTAACTTATCCTCTAACAACTATCTTGGATTAGCAACTAATGAAGAATTAAAGCGTATTGCCAAAGAGACAATTGAACAATACGGTGTTGGAGCAGGTGCTGTTCGTACAATCAACGGGACACTTGATCTACACGTTAAATTAGAAGAAAAGCTTGCTGAATTTAAAGGAACAGAAGCGGCTATTTCCTATCAATCAGGCTTTAATTGTAATATGGCAGCCATTTCAGCTGTCATGGATAAAAATGATGCAATTCTTTCTGATCAATTAAACCATGCATCTATTATCGATGGTTGTCGCTTATCAAAGGCAAAAATCATCGCGTTTAATCACTCTGATATGGATGATTTACGTGCTAAGGCAAAAGCGGCGAAAGAATCAGGATTATACAATAAGATTATGGTCATTACAGATGGTGTCTTCTCAATGGATGGTGATATTGCTAAATTACCTGAAATTGTGGAAATTGCTAAGGAATTTGATTTAATTACGTATGTCGATGATGCCCACGGTTCAGGTGTAACAGGAAAAGGGAAAGGAACTGTGAAGCATTTTGGATTAGAAAAAGAAATCGACTTCCAAATTGGTACACTGTCAAAAGCCATTGGTGTTGTGGGTGGCTATGTTGCGGGTAAGAAAAATTTAATTGATTGGTTAAAAGTACGCTCACGTCCATTTTTATTTTCTACAGCATTACCGCCAGGCGATGTAGCAGCGATTACAGCAGCTGTACAAATGCTAATTGATTCCACTGAGCTTCACGATAAGCTTTGGGATAATGGTAACTATTTAAAGGCCGGTTTAGAGAAGCTTGGCTTTAATATCGGTGAGTCTGAAACACCAATTACACCTTGTATCATTGGGGATGAAAAGCTGACACAGGAGTTTTCAAAACGTTTATTCGAAGAGGGCGTTTATGCAAAATCAATTGTCTTCCCAACTGTTCCTAAAGGTACAGGACGTGTTCGTAATATGCCAACAGCTGCACATACAAAAGAAATGCTTGATGATGCGATTGCAATATATGAAAAAGTTGGTCGTGAGTTAGGCGTTATTCAATAAGAAAAAGGCTTCCTCTGAGATGGGGAAGCCTTTTTTTATCAGTTTAACTGGACAGATGGTAAAAATGAGAAATCACTTTATTTCGAGCCAATAATTTTTGCTGCTCTTAACTGTTGCATGTCTTCATCGGTAATATTCAAAGCTCGTAATATTTCTTCATTATGTTGTCCTAAAGTAGGAGCTGCACTTGTTAGCTGACCAGGTGTTTGTGAGAACTTAGCTGGGAAGCCTAATGTACGCATTGGTCCTGCAGTTGGATGGTCATAGGACAAGACCATGCCTCGCTCTAAAATATGTGGATCATTCAATGTTTGATCATAGGAGTAGATAGGACTTGAAGGTACACCATGTTTATCTAAAAGTGCTAGCCAGTAAGTCGCTTTATGCTTCACTAATTCGCTCTCAATTTCTTTCTCTAGTACTTTCACATGTTGAGCACGAGAATAGTTAGTAGCAAAGAGAGGATTGTTTAACCAATCAGGTCGGTTGACAACCTTAGTCGCAAAAATCTCCCACAGCTTTTGATTACCTGCACCTACTAAAATATAGTCATCCTGTGTTTTGAAGCCTTGATAAGGAGCCGAAACACGATGAGCAGTGCCTGTCCGTTCGGGTAACACGCCTTGTCCAAAGTAAGCAGCCGCCTCCCAAACAGTCCATGCAAGTCCGGACTCTACTAAAGAGACATCTATATATTGCCCCTCACCACTGCGCAGCTTATAAATATAAGCCATCAAAATCGATTGTAATGCTGTTTGAGCAGCAGCAATATCATTGACGGCAAAGCCTACTTTTACAGGTCGGCCTTCCGCTTCGCCAGTCATATGCATTAAGCCACTTAATCCTTGGGCCATAATGTCATAGCCACCTTTTTGGCTATAAGGACCTGTTTGACCATAACCTGAAATGGAGCAATAAATAAGGCCAGGGTTGATGTTCTTTAAAGTGTCATAATCAATGCCAAGCTTTTTCGTGACACCAGGTCGATAGTTTTCTACAAGGACATCTACAGATTGAATAAGCTCTTTGAATAATGCTAGTCCCTCAGCCGTTTTTAAATTGATACAAACGCCTTTTTTATTGCGATTGACCATCATATACATATGGCTTTCTTCACTAATAAAAGGACCCATTGTACGTGTATCGTCGCCATTAGGATATTTTTCGATTTTGATTACTTCCGCGCCCATATCTGCTAGGACCATTGTGCAATAAGGACCAGCTAATACTTGGGATAAATCAACAACTCTTATTCCCTTTAATGCCTGTTTCATTTATCTTCAGTCCCATCAATTTTGACTAATGTGATGTTACGTAACCCCTTGACTGAGGTCACACCAGCTAACGCGATGGAAACCTTTAGCTCATCATAAAGATTGGTCATCACTTTCTCGACACCTTGTTGTCCATTAAGAGCTAGTCCATAAACAAATGGACGTCCAATCGCAACAGCATCTGCACCTAAAGCAAGTGCTTTTAGTGCGTCCATACCACGGTACACACCGCTATCTAAAATAATCGGAATTTGTCCATTTACTGTCTCCACAATAGCAGGAAGGGCATCCAGAGAACCGATCACACCATCTAGTTGACGACCACCATGGTTGGAAACAATGATGCCATCGATGCCATTGTCGATTGCTAACCTTGCATCTTCAGCATGTAAAATTCCTTTCAATAATATTGGAAGATTAGTGCGTCGCTTTAACTCTCGAACATGTTCCCAATTGAGTGTGGGGTGGAAGACATTTTGCAGAACCCCCTGTACATAGGACTCAAATGAATCATCAGGCAATGAGGCAGTAAAAACAGGATCATTCATATAATTTCCTTTTGCATAGCCTAGCTTTAGTGGTGAAAATTGGTTGCGCACATCTTCTTCTCGCCAGCCAAGCATTACCGTATCAATCGTTAAAACGATTGCTTCAAATCCAGCTGCCTCTGCTCGTGCAGCCATACTATACGCAATTGCCTCATTTGTAGACCAATACAATTGGAACCATTTTGTTGCTGTTGGAGCAGCTTCGGCAACTTCCTCAAGCGCATAAGTGGAAACTGTACTTTGAATATATGGAATATTTAAATGTTGGGCAGCACGGACAACGGCAAGCTCTCCCTCATCGTGAACCATACCATTCATGCCAACTGGAGCAAAAAGCAATGGAGTTGGATAGGTTTTACCAAACAAATGAATCGACGTATCAACATTAGAGACATCATTTAAAAAGCGGGGTACAATGGAGTATTTTTTAAACGCTGCACGATTGTTGTGTAAAGTTTGTTCACCCCCAGCACCTGAACGTATATAGCCGAAGGGTCCAGCTGCTATTTTTTCTGCAACAGCCTTTTCTAGGTCAGCAAAGCAAATGGGAAAGGGGGCTTGTGCAGTAATATTCTTTAACAGTAGATCGCCATCAGTCGTGTTTGTCATCGTAACTACCTCACTTATTTATTGAAAATAGGCTTTCTTTTGTGTAAAAAGGCTTGAATGCCTTCGTTATAATCGTCTGAACTAAATGAATTAAGAACGGTTTGGGCCAGCTCTTCGTTCTCTTCGTTTTCACCATCTACAATCGCCTGAATGATTTTTTTAATGCCTGCATTTGCAACGGATGATTTACTTAATAGATGCTCTGCAAAATGCAATGTGGCATTTTCAATATCCTCTGGCTCATGTAAGGCTGTGATTAAACCAATGCTTTTTCCTTCTTCCGCTGTAAATATGTTGGCTGTATATAAAATTTCCTTTGCCTTGGCGACACCCACAATATTGATTAAGCGTTTAGTGCTTTCAAGATTATAGACAATACCAATATTAGCTGCCGTAATACCAAGCTTACTATTCGGTGTGGCCAATCTAAAATCACATGCGTTTGCTAACTCTAAGCCACCGCCAATCGCTAAGCCCTGAATCATTGCAATGGTAGGGTGCGGAAATTTATAAAGGGCATCAATGGCTTTTAAAGCTATCTCGTTATAGGCTTTGGCATTGTCAGCAGCATAACGAATATCTAAAAACTCACTAATATCTGCACCTGATGAAAAGGCAACTTCATTGATACCGCGAACAATTAATAGCTTAATAGAAGGATCTGTACGTAACTGCTCAAGCTGGTCTACTATGGCCTGAAACATCGCCCTCGATAAAGAATTACGTTTATCAGGGCGATTTAACACTAACGTTGCGATATAGCCGTTTTTTTCTACGTAAATTTCAGTTGTCATCGTCATTCTCCTAGTCTTTCTTTAATTTCGCAGCAAAGCGGTTGCCGATGGATTGTATGCTTTGAACAAGGATGATTAAGATAAAGACAGTGGCATACATAACATCAACCTCATAGCGTAAATGACCATAACGGTAGGCAAGGTCACCTAATCCCCCTGCCCCCACCATTCCAGCCATTGCCGTAGCGCCAATTAAGCCAATTGTGGCAATCGTTAAGCCTAAAATAATCGATGGGCGTGCTTCACGTAATAGGACATGCCAAATAATATGGCGACGTTTTATGCCCATTGCTGTATAAGCTTCTACCACACCTGAATCCACCTCTAAAAGAGCAGATTCCATTAAGCGTGCAATATAAGGAGCTGTATAAACAACTAGTGGGACTATAACACCTTTAACACCAATCGTTGTACCAACAATTAATTTGGTAAATGGTAAGATGAAGAATAATAAAATGATAAATGGAACAGAACGAATAATATTGATGATGAGATTAAAAAGCTGATAGATAATTTTATTTTCAAAGGATTGACCTGGTCGTGTTAAAACGATTAATAGCCCTAAGGGAATACCAATTAGAATGGAGAAGAGTAGCGAAATTCCGACCATTTGGAATGTTTCGATAATTGATTTTCCAATGACATCTGACCAATCTGAAAAGAAGCTTTGAATACTACTCATTGAATTCGCCTCCTAATTCTTCTACCGCAACACCATTTTCTGTAAAATAGGTTAGGGCCTTTTGGACGATATGGGTTTCTCCATGTAAATGCACCACGATATTCCCAACAATGCCGTTTTTTAATTCAATAATATTAGCTGTTAAAATATTCGGTTGCACATCGTACACCTTCGTGACTTCTGCTAGTAATGGCTTACCCGTACTATCACCAAGGAATGTTAAACGAATGACACTTCCAGAAACGTTTAACTGCTCAATGAGTGAAGGGGATAAATTACGCTGAGAAATTGTATTTAAAAACTTTCTAGTAGTAAGGTGCTTCGGTTTTGCAAAAAGCTTAATAGCAGTACCAAACTCCACGACCTTACCTGATTCGAGAACAGATACCTCATCACATATTTTCTGAATGACATTCATTTCATGTGTGATGAGTAGGATCGTAATGCCTAACTCGCGGTTAATTTTTAACAACAATTCAAGGATGGCCTCGGTCGTTTCAGGATCGAGTGCACTTGTTGCCTCGTCACTAAGTAAAATCTCTGGCTCTTGTGCTAAGGCACGTGCAATAGCAACTCGTTGCTTTTGCCCACCAGAAAGTTGATTAGGATAGCTATCCAGTTTCTCTGTTAATCCTACAATTTCGGCGTATTTTGCTACACGGTTTTTTACTTCCTTGTCGTTATAGCCTAGTAGTTTTAAAGGCACAGCAATATTGTTGTAAACTGTTGCAGTTTTTAATAGATTAAAATGTTGGAAAATCATTCCTATTTTTTGTCGTGTTTGACGTAATTCATTTAGCGAAAGGGCTGTAATGTCCACATTGTCTATCAGTACTTTTCCCGAAGTAGGACGTTCCAGTAAATTGACACATCGAATAAGTGTACTTTTACCAGCACCACTATAGCCGATAACCCCATGAATTTGTCCCTTTTTCACATGAAGATTGATTCCATCCACAGCTTTAATGATCCCTTTTTTCGTCTTAAATTCTTTCGATATATTTTGTAATTGAATCATACGATATTGCTCCTTTCTCGTCCTTCTAAAAGTGAGAATCTGCTCATTTTCTCATGAGGAATACGGCAGATTCTTCTGCTAATAGAAGCATATTACCAGCTAGGAATCACAGAACCTTTGAATTCTTCTTCAATGAATTGACGTACTTCCTCAGATTGGTAAGCCTCAACAAACTTTTTAATGGTTGGGTCGTTTTCATTTTCAGCACGTACTACAATGTAATTCACGTATGGTGAGTCAGTAGATTCTAATAGAATAGAGTCTTCTTTAGGATTAATGCCGGCTTCTAGTGCGAAGTTTGTATTAATGGCTGCTACATCTACTTCACTAAGCTGTTTAGGAATTTGAGCCGCCTCTAGTTCAATGAACTGTAAATTCTTTTTATTTTCTTCAACGTCACGGATAGAGGCTGTTAAGTCTGCACCATCCTTTAGCTTAATATAGCCAGCTTCTTGTAAAACAAAGAGGGCACGGGCCCCATTTGTTGGGTCGTTCGGTAAGCCAAATGTGGCACCATCAGGAATATCATCAAATGATTTATATTTTTCAGAGTAAATACCCATTGGATTTAAAATAGTTTTGCCTACTGGTACTAAATCTGTATCGTGATCTTTATTAAATGTGTCCAAGAAAGGCTCATGTTGGTAGCTGTTTGCATCGAGATCGCCTTCAGCTAACGATGTATTTGGTAAAACATAATCAGAAAACGACTTTAGCTCAACTTCTAAGCCTTTTTCTTTTGCTACTTTAGCTGCTACTTCTGCAATTTGCTCGTGTGGGCCAGAAGTGACACCAACGACGATTTTATTTTCATCGATTGCCTCAGCTTGACCTTTACTATCTTCTTTAGAGCCACAGCCGGCTAGAGCTGCTACTAATGTAAGACTTGCTAAACCTACTAAAAATTTATTTTTCTTTTTCATGAAAATGACCTCCAAAATGTTTTTATCGGTTTTTTGAAAATAAAAAAACTCTCTTACAAACTAAGAGAGGCTCATGAAAAAGATGTCCTCTCTTATCTATCAAACGAAATTCGTTTGCAGGATTTAGCACCTTCCTTTTAAAAAGGAGGTTGCCGAGCTTCATAGGGCCAGTCCCTCAGCTACTCTTGATAAGAGATTTATAATATTTTTTTGTAATTCCGATAGAACTAATATAATTTATGGGGTATAGTAAGTCAATAAATATTTTTAAAATTTTTTATATTATTATAATTTTTTGTTATGAAAGAGGGAGAACAATGTCTGTAAGAGTAAATTATGGAATTGGTTCATTTGGCAAGGTTATTAGTGCTCGTATTCTAATGGGAACAGACATCATGGAAGGAATTGAGGCGCTCTGTGAGGAGAATCATATAGAGTCTGCTACAATTGTAAGTTGTATTGGGAGCTTCCAAAAAAGTAGCTTTGTTTATTTAGTACCTGATGAAACATCGCACATTAAAGTCCGTTTTAGTGAAGTCATTGAAAAAGAGGGACCACTCGAATTTATTCAAGGATCTGGTGTTGTCTGTAAACGAGATGGAGGATATGAAACACATTTCCATGGTTCGATGAGTGATCAATGGGGTGTAGTATCAGGGGGACACTTTCTGAAAGGTAGAAATCCCGTTATTACAGCGGACATTGTACTGGCTGAGATTCAAGACGTTCAGCATATTCGTAGATTGGATGAAGAAACAGGACATATACAATTTTATCCGCTAGAGCAAGGTTTAGAGCTACCAAGAAAAATCGAAAAATAGCATGCCCTGTAGAGAATGTATGCTACAGGACATAGTAGTATTAAGCGGTAAATAATTGTAATTGTTCAATTCTGTGAATGGCTTCACGTAAGCGTTCCTCGCTGACAAGTAAGCCAACACGTATATACCCTTCGCCATATTGACCGAAGCCATTGCCTGCGGCTACTGCAATATCAGCTTTTTCTAGCAATAAATCAGCAAATTGTTCACTAGTGTAGCCTACAGGTACAGGAAGCCAAGCAAAAAAGGAGCCCTTCGGAGCCGTAACTTGCCAGCCAATTCTTTGAGCTTCTTCAATTAATACATTTCGACGACGCTCATAAGTAGCCCTTAGTTCATCTGCACATTCTTGAGAAGCTGTTAGTGCCGCTGCTGCTGCTTGCTGAATTGCAGGGAATTGACTACAAAACAAATGATCTTGAATGAGATTAATAGCCGCAATAATATCGGCGTTACCAACGGCGAAGCCTATACGCCAGCCAGCCATATTAAAGGTTTTCGAAAGTGTATACATTTCAATACCAATGTCTTTTGCACCCTCTGCCTGTAGGAAGCTAATAGGTTTATTGCCATCAAATCCTATTGCTCCATAAGCAAAATCATGTGATACGATAATATTATGTTCCTTGGCAAAGCGAACAGTCTCTTCGAAAAATGCCAGTGTTGCTGTACCACCTGTAGGGTTATTCGGGTAATTTAAATAAAGTAGCTTGGCTTTTTCTTTCACTTCATTAGGTAATGCATGATAATCAGGTAAGAAATTATTTTCAGCAAAAAGTGGCATAACCTCAAAATTTACATCACCTAATACTACACCTGATAAGTAGTCTGGATAGCCTGGGTCCGGTAATAGCATGGTATCACCAGGGTTTAATACGGCTAGAGGTAGCTCAACAAGACCTATTTTTGTTCCGCCAAGAATTGCTACCTCCGTGTCGGGATTTATATCAACATTATATTCCCGTTTGTAAAAATTGGCAGCTGCCTGGCGTAATTCGGCGATACCACGAAACGGCGAATATTTGTGATTTTGAGGATTGTCTGCTGCTTCCTGTAATGCTTGAATGATGTGAGGTGGCGTCGGTTGGTCGGGATTACCTTGCCCGAGATTGATGACATCACGTCCCTCCTCTAGGGCACTGTTTACTTTTTGGACGAGTGCCGCAAAAAATTGGGGAGGTAGTTGCTGTAGTTTTTTAGAGAATTCCATGCATGATCACCTTTTTCAGAATATAATAATTATTATTGAAGAATATGAAGCAAATAGTATTACTTTTTCTGTTAATTGTCTAGAGGAGGAATAGATATGAAAATAGGTTGTATTCAATTAAACGTTGGCTTTGGCAAAGTAGAAGAAAATTTTGCACGAGCAGAAAACAAGATTCGAGAAGCGGCACAACAAGGTGCAGAAATCATTGTGCTACCTGAAATGTGGAATACAGGCTATGCACTAGAGAAATTGCCTGACTTAGCAGATGTCAATGGTGAGCGAACAAAAGCCTTTTTGGCACACTTAGCGAAGGAACTTGGTGTACATATTGTAGGTGGCTCCGTATCAATAAAAAAAGGCGATAAATTTTATAATACGATGTATACATTTGATTGCCAAGGAGAGCTTGTAGGGGAATATAGTAAGGCCCATCTTTTCCGTTTAATGGACGAGCATCTTTATTTAGAAGCAGGGGATGAAATGAATCGTTTTGCTTTAGGAGATATTGAGGCTGCTGGTGTCATTTGCTATGATATTCGTTTCCCTGAATGGTTACGTGCCCACGCCTTACAAGGAGCAAAGGTATTATTTGTACCAGCACAGTGGCCGACACCAAGGATTGATCATTGGAAAACGCTACTACAGGCTCGTGCGATTGAGAACCAATGTTTTGTCATCGCAGTTAATCGTATTTCAAAAAAGGTAGAAAACTTTAATGGGCAATCTATGATTATTCAGCCTTGGGGTGAAGTACTTTGGATTGGTGCTGAAGATGAAGAAGTAGCGGTCATTGATGTAGACTTTTCTATTGTCGATGAAGTACGCGGAAGAATCCCAGTTTATGACGATCGTAGACCTGGACTATATCAGGATGTTGTTGTGAAAGGGTAGTGAAGAGGTACGCTCAAAAGGAAAGACAACCTGCTGAGCGTGCCTACTTTTTTAGACCTTCTCCTCAATTAATGAATTTGCCAATAGCATAAACTCAAGTGTGATGCGGTTATGTCCTTTCATAAAATTTTTACCTAATAAACCTTCAAGCTTTTTTAATCGGTGATAGAGGGTTTGACGAACAATAAACAACTGATTGGCTGTTTGTTGTTTGGAGCCATTTGTTTGTAAATACACCTGTAATGTTTCGAGTAGCTTACTATTATATTTTTTATCGTACTCAATCACTGGCTGAAGATAGTCGTAAATTACTTCCTGTAAATTCACCTGCATTTGTAGCTTATAAATTAAATGATATAAATGCAGATCATCATAAAAAAAGGAGGAAGTTTGTACTTTACGGCAAATATATAAGGTTTCTATGGCTGTTTGATAGCTTTTTGGAATTTCCTCTACGTTACAAACGACTTTCCCAACGGCTACTTGAAAGCCTTGTGTCTGTTGCTTCTTATAAAAATCAGTTTTAGGAAGTGTAGAAAAGATGTTATTTAATATGTCACGAGTTGCTTTGCTGTCTTTTGTATGAAGTAAAATAAAAATAACATAGCTCTTTCTTTCAAATAAAAATGGGATGAAGCCATGCTGTTCAAAGAGATTTCGATAATAGAGTTTACTATAGACGATATCTTCCTGTGCTTTCGGCAATGTATGGGGAGAGGCTAAAATAAAAACAGTTCCACTAGATTGTTGATAGCTTGAGTAATGTGTATCAATAAATTTAAAGATTTCCTCCTTAGAAAGTTTTTGATCAATCCAATCTGCTAAAATGGTTGCATCCTCTATATTCTTCTTTTCCTCGATATAGAATTCCCGCATTAATAGTTGCGCTAATGCCGTTGCTGTACGATCTAATATTAATAATTCAAATTCTGAGAATAGCCCATCTTCTCTATAGAGTGTTAGGTCTGCATAATGTTCATCAAAGATGAAAATAGGCTCATGTTTAAATTGTGGTGCAGATTTGTGCAATGTTTCTAATTGCTGCCGTTTTTTGTGTCCCATATTAGGATAAAAGATAGGCTCTCGCTCTTTAATAGCAAACATGATTTGTGTCTTTAATTCGTTATACATATTTTGCAAAATATCGTCTGTGTTCTGTCCTAAGACTGCATTTTTGTTCAATGCCTGTGAGTAAGATTCTAGCGAAGAAATGAGTAAATATTGCTTATTGATAATTTGGCTATGTAAATCCTGTGTAATGCGAACAAAAGGAACTGCCTCATGAAAAACAATAATGGGAAACTGATGATAGTTAGCAAGTGCTATGATTGCTTCAGGAACTGTTTGAATATAGGAGCCATACTCAATACAGAGAGCGGCACATTTTTTTTGAATAAGGGCTTCTACAAATGCCGCAAAATCCTCAATGCTATGCTGTAGACTAATTCCTGTTGTTAATACTAGTTCTTCACCGACCAAAAAATCATCAACTTGCACGATTTCAAGAACATGTACCCATTTGACAATCCTTGATAATCCCTCGTAACCTGCTACAACCTCTGCCTTTTGAAAATATTTATTTTCCAAAACATCTAGTACTTTTAGTTGAAATGGACTCAATTTAGCTCCTCCTTTTGACATGATTAAATTAAAATGATTCTCTATAATTTCTGTTTAATGTTGTATATTTTCTTATAAAATAGCAATTATTTTATTTTAAGAATATTTAGTCTATTTTACATTATGTTTAAAACATATGTATAGAATTTTACAGTTTGTCTATTACTTCAACGTTATGAAACATGTAAGATTTTTGTAAGCGATCAAGTAATCTAATAAAAGAGGTGACAGATATGGAGCAACAAACGCATTTACAAAGAGGGTTAAAAAAGCGGCATATGACGATGATTGCTATTGCCGGAGTAATCGGTGCAGGACTGTTTATGGGAAGTGGCTCGGTTATTAATTTAGCTGGTCCTGGGGCAATTTTATCGTATATATTCGCAGGAATTATCGTTGTGTTAGTTATGCGTATGCTGGGTGAGATGGCGGCTGTCAATCCAACGAGTGGGTCGTTTGCACACTATGCACATGAAGCCATTGGTCCATGGGCAGGCTTTATGATTGGTTGGCTGTACTGGTTTTTCTGGGTTATTGCCATTGCATTAGAGGCAACAGCAGCGGCAGCAATTATTCAGTATTGGTATGATGGGATTCCTTTATGGTTATTAAGTCTGTTGTTAACCGTAGCACTTACTTTAACAAATGTTGTTTCTGTCAAAGCCTTTGGTGAATTTGAGTATTGGTTCTCTCTTATTAAGGTTGCAAGTATAGTAGTGTTCCTCGGTCTTGGAGCATTTATTATTTTTGGCATTGCACCAAACTTTAATGCAGTAGGCATGACCAATTTAGTAGGGCAAGGTGGTTTTTTACCAAATGGTTTTGGTGCTGTGTTAATGGGTGTTGTTATCGTCATTTTTTCTTTCATGGGAACAGAGATCGTGGCTATCGCTGCTGGGGAATCAGATGAACCTTTAGCGGCCGTAACGAAAGCAACCAATTCCATTACTTGGCGTATTTTAATTTTCTATGTCGGCTCTATAGCGGTTGTTGTGACACTTTTACCTTGGCATTCTTCAGATATTTTAACAAGTCCTTATGTAGCGGTTCTCGATTATATTGGGATTCCTGCTGCCGCACAAATCATGAATTTTGTTGTTTTAACAGCTGTGTTATCATGCTTAAATTCAGCGCTTTATGCAACTTCACGAATGGTATTTTCTCTAGCGGAGAAAGGGGAGGCCCCAAAAGCATTTTTAAAATTAAATAAAAAAGGTGCTCCTGTAAATGCCATTTTAGCAGCAACATTTTTCTCTTATATTGCAGTTATTATGAATTATGTTTCTCCAGATAAAGTTTTTATGTTTTTACTAAGTTCTTGTAGTGCTATAACGCTCATTCTTTATTTAATCATTGCTTTTTCACAATTAAAAATGCGACGGAAGATTGAACAGGAAAACCCGGAGCTATTAAAGGTGAAAATGTGGTTATTCCCTTATTTAACGTATTTCACAATACTAGCAACAACGGCTTTATTAATTGCGATGTTCTTTATAGAGTCTATGCGCTCGCAAATTTTATTCACATGTGTTGTCGTTGCAGTTGTGATGATTTTCTATATGCTTACGCAAAAGAAAAAGACAGTTAAACAAGCCGATGAATCAAGCTCTATTTTCAGCAAGGAAGAGTTTGATTTTGAACAATAATACGATGAAGGAGTGGTCTCATTATGACAGTTCAGCAAGAAATGAAAACGCTAACACATTTTATTAACGGTGAAGAGGTAGCCGGTACAAGTGGTCGATTCACAGAAGTGTATAACCCATCCACAGGTGAGGTCATTGCAAGAGTACCTCTTGCTTCAAAAGATGAAGTAAAGCATGCTATTCAGCTTGCAAAAGAGGCCTTCCCAGCATGGAAAAAGACATCAATAGGTAAACGAGTAGAAGTGCTACATCGTTTCCGTCAATTGTTAGTAGAAAGACAGGATAAGCTAATCAATATGATTTGTCAGGAAAGTGGTAAAACAAGGGAAGATGCAAAAGGTGAGATTGTTCGTGGTATTGAATCAGTTGATATGGCAATCAGTGCACCCCAAATGCTAAAAGGGGAGTATTCCGTCAATGTAGGTGGAAATATTAATGCTTTTTCTGCCAAATCGCCACTCGGCGTAGTAGCAACCATTGCACCATTTAATTTCCCTGTTATGGTACCACTTGCTATTACAAGTATGGCAGTTGCTGTAGGGAATGCCGTTATATTAAAGCCGTCTGAGCGCGTTCCTATTTCTGCCTTATATTTAAGCCAATTATGGAAAGAGGCAGGACTTCCAGATGGTATTTGGACAGTGGTTAATGGAGATAAAGAGGCAGTCGATGAACTATTAGAAAACAAAGAGATTCAAGCAATTTCATTTGTTGGGTCAACGCCTGTTGCTGAATATATCTATCAAACTGGAACAAAACACAATAAACGAGTTGCAGCATTTGGCGGTGGAAAGAATTTCATGATTGTTATGCCAGATGCCAACTTAGAACAAACAGCCAATGCCTTTTTAGGAGCCGCATATGGTGCAGCCTCTCAGCGCTGTATGGCTATTTCAGGTGCACTTGTTGTAGGTAAGGATACGGAACAACGTTTTACAGAAATATTGAAACATAAAATATCTCAACTTAAGGTAGGGCCATATACAGAGCAAGATGTCGACTTTGGCCCAGTCATTACTAAACAATCGAAGGAAACAATTATACGTTATATCGATGGGGCAGTCACTGAAGGAGCAAATCTTGTCATCGACGGTAGACATCCAAAAGTATGCGAAACGTCTAATGGTTTTTATCTTGGTCCAACACTACTGAACAATGTGACACCAGAAATGACGATCTTTAAAGAAGAGGTTTTTGGACCAGCGCGTATTGTAGTAGGTGTAGATACATTACAAGAAGCGATTGATCTCATAAATGACCATGAACTTGGTAATGGTGTAACCATGTTTACAAGCAGTGGAGCAGCAGCACGTAGATTCCAAGAAGAAATAGAAGTTGGCATGGTAGGGGTTAATGTACCAATACCAATTCCTGTTGGCTATCACAACTTTGGGGGATGGAAACGCTCTAAATTTGGTGAGGGGCATATGTTTGGACCAGATCAAGCGAGATTCTTTACAAAAGCAAAAACCATTTCTGAACGCTGGCCAGATGAAACTGAGGATACAACAAGTTCCTTTGCATTCCCAAGCAATAACGACGCGAAAAGCTAATGCAGTGAAAATAATAAGGAGGGGTGTTTGGCTATGACGCAGACAAATCTTAAAAGTGATGTATTAACAAAGGATGAGCAATATGTATGGCATTCAATGAAACCGTACAATCCACAAGCCACATATGTAGTGGAGAAATCTGATGGTGCCAGAATTATTGATACAGATGGTGTGGAATATATTGATGCGATGGCTGGGCTATGGTGTGTCAATGTTGGCTATGGACGTAAAGAATTAGCCGATGCTGCACATGAGCAAATGATGAAAAATGCGTATGCTCCGTTATCCCAGGGGCATTTGCCAGCAGTCGAACTAGCCGAAAAGCTAAATGACATGCTTGGTGGAGATTACGTTATTTTCTTCTCTAATAGCGGTTCAGAGGCGAATGAAACAGCTTTTAAAATTGCTCGACAATACCACCAGCAAAAGGGACAAAGCTCTCGCTATAAAATTGTCTCTCGCTACCGTGCTTATCATGGGAACTCATTCGGTGCATTAGCGGCAACAGGGCAGGCGGAGCGCAAATATAAATATGAGCCACTATCACCTGGGTTTATCCATGTTGCACCACCTGATCAATATCGCGAGTATGAAAGTGATACTATTGCCCCATTAGATTTAGCGAGTGTAAAGGCTGTAGACAAAACGATGACATGGGAGCTAGGCGATACCATTGCCGCCATGATCTTAGAGCCCATTATTACAGGTGGCGGTGTTATTATGCCACCGGAAAACTATTTAAAAGGCATTGAGGCAGTATGTAAAAAACACGGTGCTTTAATGATTGTCGATGAAGTTATTTGTGGCTTCGGTCGTACAGGGAAGCCTTTTGGATTTATGAATTATGGAGTAAAGCCAGATATTATTACGATGGCTAAAGGAATTACAAGTGCCTACTTACCACTATCTGCTACTGCGGTAAAACGCGAAATTTATGAGGCGTTTACAGGTTCTGATGCATACGGCTATTTCCGCCATGTGAATACATTTGGCGGCTCCCCAGTGGCATGTGCAGTAGCATTGAAGAATATTGAAATTCTTGAACAAGAAGCATTGTTCGAGCGATCCAAAGAAGTGGGCGCTGCCACATTACAATCTTTACAACAAGAATTGCAGCATCATTCAAATGTTGGAGATGTGCGAGGAAAAGGCTTATTGATTGGGATTGAATTAGTTGTTGATAAAGTCTCGAAAGATCCTTTACCGGTGGAAAAGGTGAATACTGTCATTGCGAAATGTAAAGAGCAAGGGGTCATCATTGGGAAAAATGGGGCAACCGTTGCAGGGTTTAATAATGTTTTAACATTATCTCCACCACTTAATATTTCAAAAGAAGATCTGGAACGCATACTTGAGGTTGTTGTGGATAGTATAAATCAGCTGTAAAGCATGTTGATAAGGTTCTGAAAGTCTTAGAATAAGGGCTTTTAGAACCTTTATTGCAAAATTTCGTAACAAGGAAGAGCATTAGACACATTATTATAGCTCAATATTAATAATTAGAAAATTTAGAAAATGATTAAAATAATGCTAGAAAAAATGTATTTTGTGGTTTATAGTTGTTAAAAATAATTAATTTTCTGATAATTATGCGTAAAAAGGATCCTGGAAGGGAATATTTTTTTGTTTACTTATTTTCAGTGGTGGAATAAATATATTTTGTTGTTTGAACTATAGTTTCTGATGAATAGCAATTGTGTATGTTGAGAAAGTAATGTCTTTCTCTAATTGAATTGTTTAATCGTAATGAAAGTATAGTTTATTTTTTTATCTATTTATTTTCATCAGTGGAGAAAATAAATGATTCTAGTAATTATATTTCTTAATTCTAATTTTAAGGAATATTTTTATATATTTTTACAAAGGGAGTAGATGAGATGAATTATGTTAAAAAATTGGTTTTTGTAATTCTATGTACGTTGCTTTTAGCAGCATGCACAGAGAAAGACAATTCTAATGCATCAAATACTGGGGACAAATCTACAACAGAATCAGGCGCAGCGAGTTCGAAAAATGAACTAATAATTGCTGTAAATGAAAACTTTATTTCCATGGATCCGCATAACACAGGAGATACAAATTCGGGTTCTGTACAAGAGACAATGTTAGAAGGTTTACTTGGCTTCGATGCTGATGGAAAAATTATTAAGGTTTTGGCTAATGATTATTCAATTAGTGAGGATGCTTTGGAGTATACATTTAAGCTACAAGAAGGAGTCACTTTCCATGATGGGGAGCAATTTAATGCAGAGGCTGCAAAAGCCAACATTGAACGAATCATGAAAGATGAAAGTTTACGTTTGTATTCACGTGGTTTTAGCTTAATCAATAAAGTTGAAATTTTAGGGGAATACGAAATTAAAGTTACATTAAAAGAACCATATGGGCCAATGATTACTCGTTTTGGAGTTGCTAAAATGATCAGTCCTAAAATGATTAAAGATAATTCTAAAGATATTCCGAAGAAGCCTGTTGGTACAGGTCCTTATAAATTTGTTGAATGGGTACAAGGAGACCATCTAACGATTGAAAAATTTGACGGCTATTGGGGTGGCGGTGATCGTGTTTCTAAAATTACGTATAAACCAGTACCAGAAAACGGGTCACGTGTGGCGATGCTAAAAGCTGGAGATGCACAGGCAATCTATCCAGTGCCAGCCCAAAATATCGATGAGCTTTCTAACAATAAAGAGCTAGAAATTAACAAGGTTCCTTCTACAATTGCTCATTATGTTTCCTTGAATACGTATAAAAAACCTTTAAATGATATTAAAGTACGACAAGCATTTAATTATGCTGTGGACAAAGATGCTTATTTAAAAGTGGTGAATGCAGGGTTGGGATTACCACTAGACTCCATTATTCCGTCCAAAACGGTTTATTATAAACAGCAAAAACTGTATGAACACAATATAGAAAAAGCAAAGGCTTTGTTGGCTGAGGCTGGCTATCCAGATGGCTTCGATATTGAAATCTGGGGAAATACGAACTCAGATACGATGAAAGGAATGCAGTTTATTCAACAACAATTAGGTCAAATTGGTGTAAAAGTTGAGATTAAATCAATGGAAGAAGGTACTTTGTCAGATGAAATCTACGGTGCACAAACACCAGATGATGCCAAATTGCAAATGTGGTATGTAAGTTGGTCAGCCTATGCTTCTGATATTACAAATGCAACAAAACCTCTTTTCCATAGCGTATCATTCCCACCAAATGGTGCAAACACAGCCTATTACAATAACACTGAGGCGGATCAATTAATGGATGAAGCGAATTCTATTTCGGATGTAGATCGCCAAGCTGAATTATATGAAAAATTACAGGAAATCGTTTACCAAGATACGCCTTGGATTTTCTTAGGGGTAGATGAGGTTGTATATGGTGTACGTTCCAATGTCAGTGGTGTGGTAGTAAACCCAACAGGTGGACTGGATGTGAAAAACGCAAAAGTTGAGTGAGGCTAAAAATAAAAGGAATTGATGTTGGTCAATTCCTTTCTTACAACAAAGAAAGGAGGAAGTCGTCGTGTGGAAATATATAGCTAGAAGAATAGTTGAAATGATACCAATATTAATAGTCATTTCAATCTTAACCTTCTTATTTATTCATTTAATACCGGGAGATCCTGCACGGTTAGTAGCGGGTAAGGATGCCACGATAGAGGATGTTGAAAATGTACGACATGAATTGGGTCTTGATAAGCCAATTCTTAAACAATATGTAGATTATATGAAAAATCTAATGACGGGTGAGCTTGGCACATCCTTAACAACTGGATTACCTGTGATAGATATGTTTAAGACAAGGTTTATGCCTTCTCTCCACCTTACGTTTCTCTCCATGTTTTGGGCTACTTTAATGGGTTTAATGATTGGCGTTTTTTCTGCCATCAATAAAAATAAATGGCCTGATTATTTTGGAATGGTGACGGCGGTTTCTGGTATTTCAATTCCTGGATTTTGGTTGGGGCTATTGTTGATTCAACTATTTTCTGTACAACTAGGCTTATTCCCGACAGGTGGATTGGATGGCTACTCTAGTTATATTTTGCCTTCCTTGACTCTAGGTGCAGGCATTATGTCGATGATCGCTCGATTTACGCGTTCTTCTATGCTTGAAACGCTACAAGCTGATTTTATAAGAACAGGGAGAGCCAAAGGCTTAAAGGAACATTCCGTGATTGTAACGCATGCTTTACGAAATTCCTTAATTTCTGTTGTGACGGTAGCAGGTTTACAATTTGGATTTCTACTAGGGGGGTCAGTGGTAGTAGAAACGGTATTTAGTTTTCCAGGAATGGGACGTCTGCTAATCGATTCTATTGCATTTCGAGACTACCCTGTCATTCAGTCAGCACTGCTGTTATTTGCATTTGAATTTATAGTTGTGAATTTAATCGTTGATGTGCTTTATACCGTGTTAAATCCAAAAATCCAATTAGATTCTTAAGGGAGGGAACAGAATGACTTCACCAACTACTGTGCAAAATAGCCAAGTGCAAAAAATACAAAGGAAATACTCTCCTCTTAAAGAATTTTGGAAGTCTTTTAAAAAACAAAAGGCCGCGTTGCTCGCAAGTGTCTTTATAGGATTATTAATTGTAATTGCTATTATTGGCCCTTATATTGCACCCTATGATCCATTTGAACCTAATTATGATGCTTTATTAGAGGGACCGAGTGCCAGTCATTTAGCGGGGACGGACGAATATGGGAGAGATATTTTTAGTCGATTATTAGTGGGGGCAAAAATATCCTTAATGGTGAGCTTTAGTGCCGTATTTTTAGGCTTAATACTAGGGACTATTTTAGGATTAATTAGCGGTTACTTTGGTGGTTGGATAGACAAAATAATCATGCGTAGCTGTGACGTATTGTTTTCATTTCCTGATTTACTATTAGCCATTGCAATTGTCGCATTACTTGGCCCTGGTATTAATAATGTCATCATTGCTGTCATGATCTTTAGTGTTCCATCCTTTGCACGATTAGTTCGAGGCGCTACATTGAATGCGAAAGAAAATGTATATGTTGAAGCAGCTCAATCCATGGGGGCTTCACATGTAAGGGTGCTGTGGAAACATATCTTCCCCGAAACAATTAGTGAATTAATCATTTTTGTCACAATGCGTATAGGAACAGCAATTTTAGCAGCTTCTGGTTTAAGTTTTTTAGGCTTGGGTGCAAGTCCAGAAATGCCAGAGTGGGGAGTAATGTTAAGTAGTGGGCGTGACTATTTAGGGACATCTTCTCATGTAGTCATCATGCCAGGGATTGCAATATTTTTAACAGTACTAGCATTTAACTTAATAGGTGATGGATTACGAGATGTATTAGATCCAAAAATTAAAAATAATTAAGGAGAATGCCTATGACAGAACATGTATTGCGAGTAAATGACTTAGAAACGTCCTTTACGCGCGATAAAACAGAAATCAAAATCTTAAGGGGTGTCAACTTTTCAATCCGTAAAGGAGAAATAGTAGGCTTAGTTGGAGAATCAGGTAGTGGCAAAAGCTTAACATCATTATCCATCATGCAATTATTCCACGGTACAACAGGTAAAATCGTGAATGGTTCTATTCATTTTAATGGAGAAGATTTAACGAAGATGTCCGAATCAGAAATACGCAAAATTCGTGGGAAGCAAATGGCGATGATTTTCCAAGAACCTATGACATCTTTAAATCCTGTTTTAAAGATTGGCAAGCAGTTAATGGAGGCAATTGAAATGCATTTGAAGCTGCCTAAAAGTGAAAGTAAACACCACGCCATTCAAATGTTAAAGAGTGTTGGCATAGGCAGAGCGGAGGAAATCATTCACGAATATCCACATCAACTATCAGGAGGAATGCGACAACGTGTAATGATAGCAATGGCAATGGCCTGTCATCCTATGCTACTTATTGCTGATGAACCAACTACTGCACTTGATGTTACGATACAAGCTCAGATTTTAGAGCTAATGAAAAAACTAAAGGAAGAAAATGAGACTGCTATTTTATTGATCACACATGATTTAGGTGTTGTTGCAGAAATGTGCGATAAAGTAGTTGTTATGTATGCGGGGCAGGTGGTAGAAGAAGCAGATGTCTTTGAGTTATTTGCTAGCCCTAAGCATCCTTATACAGAAGGATTAATTGCATCAGTTCCGAAAATTGGTGATAAAAAAGAAATATTGGATTCTATCAATGGCCAAGTGCCATCTCCGCAAAATATGCCGGAAGGTTGTAAATTTGCTCCACGATGTGATCAAGCGATGTCTATATGTCATCAAGAGAACCCACCAACTTTGAAAATTTCAGCTACACATAAATGTAGCTGTTGGTTATATGCGAAAAAGGATGTGGAAGTAAATGCCTAACAGTATTTTAAAAGTGGAAAATTTAAAAAAAAGCTTTCAGATAGCTGGTGGATTATTTCAAAAAAAACAACATGTAAATGCTGTTATAGATGTTTCATTTGAAATTGAAGAGGGTACGACATTTAGTCTCGTTGGGGAAAGTGGTTGTGGAAAATCTACTACAGGTAGGTTAATTACTCGATTGATTGCGCCGACAAGTGGAAGTATTGTCGTGGAAGGGAGAGAGGTAGCTACTGCAAAGCAATCCGACCTAAAGCATTTAAGACAAAAAGTTCAAATGATTTTTCAAGATCCTTATGCTTCTTTAAACCCGAGAATGAAGGTAAAAGAATTAGTTGGGGAGCCTTTAGAAATCCATACAAAACTTTCGAAAGTAGAGCGTGAAAAACTAGTACTCGAAATGCTAGAAGTGGTTGGATTGAATGCAGATCATGCTGATCGATACGCACATGAGTTCAGTGGTGGACAAAGACAGCGATTGGGCATTGCACGTGCTTTAATAACAAAACCAAAACTAATTATTGCTGATGAGCCTGTTTCTGCATTGGATGTGTCCATACAATCGCAAATCTTGAATCTATTAAAACAATTACAGCAAGAGTTTAATATATCGTATCTCTTTATTTCTCATGACTTAAGTGTTGTAGAACATATTAGTCATTATATTGGTGTGATGTATTTAGGAACGATTGTAGAAATTGGACGAAAAGAAACTATATTTAATGATCCTAAGCATCCTTATACACAAGCACTCATTGCTTCCGTACCAATCGCAGATCCAACAAAAAGAAAAAAGAAGAAAGTTTTAATAGGTGATATTCCAAATCCTAAAAATCCGCCAAGTGGTTGTACTTTCCATACAAGGTGCCCCTTTGCATCGGATATATGTAAACAAGCTATTCCGCAAATGAAAAAAATTAACGAAGAGCAAAGTGTTGCATGTCACTTTGTCAATTAATGGAGAGGTGTTCATAAATGAAGGTAGGATTAAGCACATACAGTATGGTAAAAAAAATGAAACAGGGAGAAATGAATGTTCTGGATGTTTTGCAATGGGTAGCTGACAACGGAGGACAGCATGTAGAATTAGTGCCTTATGAATTTACCGTTGTAGATAACTATGAACTGGCATCTAAAATTAAAGAAAAAGCAGCGGAGCTTGGTTTAGAACTGTCTGCCTATTCGTTACCTGCAAACTTTATTCATGACACAGAGGAAGCTTTTTTAGATGAAGTGGAACGCTTGAAGAAACATGTTGATGTAGTTCATCATATGGGCATTAAAATTATGCGTCATGACGTTACGCTCTTTACTTTACCAAAGGAACAGACAACCATTCATTATTACAATGAACACTTTGATGAAATGGTTAAAGGTTGTCAGTTGATTGCAGATTATGCGAAACAATTTGATATTACAACTACAATTGAAAATCATGGCTTCAATGTTCAAACAAGTGATCGTGTACAACAAATAATTCATGCGGTCAACAGAGATAACTTTAAAACAACTTTAGATATAGGGAACTTTTTATGTATTGATGAGGAACCATTAATCGGTGTTATGAAAAATATTTCCTATGCTGCTACAGTGCATTTTAAAGATTTTTATATTCGTCCTTATTATGAAAATCCAGGCGATGGTGAATGGTTCCGTACAGTTCATAACAATTACATCAGGGGAGCTATCGTGGGGCATGGGGATATAAATATTCGAGAAATTATAAAACTTGTAAAAGGCTACGGATATGATGGTTATATTACAGTGGAGTTTGAGGGTATGGAAGATTGCGAAGTTGGTTCGAAAATAGGGATGGATAATGTTTGTCGCTTATGGGATGAATGTAAGCTCTAAAGGGGGAAAAACATGGAGAAGTTAAAAGTTTGTGTAATAGGTACAGGTTCTATTTCGGATTATCATTTAGGATCCTATATGAAAAATCCATCGGTTGAGTTATATGGTGTATATGACGCTTCAATTGAACGGGGCAAAGCGAAAGCAGCTCAATTTGGAGCAACCCACGTTTTCTCTTCAAAAGAAGAATTATTTGCAGACAAAAATGTAGATGCTGTAAGTATTTGTACATGGAATAATACACATGCCGAATTGGCGATTCTTGCGTTAGAAAATGACTTACATGTTCTTATAGAAAAGCCGCTATCAATGACCTATGCTGAGGCTTTAAATATCCAAAAGGTTGCAGAAAAACATAGTAAAGTATTACAAGTCGGCTATGTAAGACGTTTTGCAACGAATAGTAAAGTGCTGAAACAGTTCATTGATGATAATAAATTGGGCGATATTTATTATGCTAAAGCTTCTTGCCTTAGAAGATTAGGCAACCCGGGGGGATGGTTTGCAGAGATTGAAAAATCTGGTGGCGGTCCATTAATTGATCTTGGAGTACATGTTATTGATATATGTTGGTATTTAATGGGCAGACCAAAGGTAAAACGTATAACAGGTCATACCTACAATCAATTAGGAAATAGAAATCATATTGAAAATTTATCCTTTTATAAGGCTGCAGATTATGATGCTACTAAAAATACAGTAGAAGATTTAGCAAATGCCCTTATTACATTTGAAAATGGGGCATCATTAATGGTTGATGTATCCTATACACTTCATTCAATAAAAGATGAAATAAGTATAAAACTTTATGGGACAAATGGTGGGGCAGAGTTAGAACCTGAATTGAAAATTGTAAGCGAAGAACATAACACCATTTTAAATATTCATCCTCAAATTAACGATTTAACCTTTGATTTTGTCACAGCTTTTCAAAATGAAATCAATACGTTTGTTGATTGCTGCCTTAATCAATATGATTCAGTTGCACCAGTGGAGGATGGGGTAGAAATTATGAAAATTTTAGAGGGTATTTATATTTCTGCAATGCAAGGAAAGGAAGTCGTTTATTAAAATGGTGAAATTGAACAATAAAATTGGAGTAATTGTAGATAGCTTTCGATTGCCTGTTCGTGATGGGTTGTTAAAAGCGAAAGAGATTGGTGCTCAAGGTGTACAGATGTATGCAGTTTCAGGGGAACTAGATCCAGATCATTTGAACGCTGAACAAAGACTAGAATTAAAGCAATACATTTTAGATTTAGGGCTTGAAATATCTGCATTATGTGGTGATTTAGGAGGACACGGCTTTCAAAATAAAGATGAGAATGTCTGGAAAATAAAAAAATCAAAGGAAATTATGCAATTAGCTAAAGATCTGGGCACGTCAATCGTAACGACCCATATCGGTATCATCCCTGAAGATGAAAATGACCCAATCTATCAAACAATGCTTGAAGCCTGTGAAGAATTAGGGCAATTTGCTACATCATTAGATGCTTACTTTGCGATTGAAACAGGACCAGAAACGAGTAAAACATTAAAAAATTTTCTAGACAAACTATCTACAGATGGTGTATCGGTCAATTTTGATCCTGCCAATATGGTAATGGTAACGAATGATGATCCTGTAGCTGGAGTTAAGCTTTTAAGGAATTACATCGTACATACACATGTGAAGGATGGTATTCAATTGCAGAAAACAAATCCAAAAGATGTGTACGGGTACTTAGGATACGATTCCGGAACATCTCATGATAAAATAGAAGAAATGGTGGAAAATGGAGAGTTTTTCCGAGAACTACCATTAGGTCATGGAGATGTCAATTTCGAGCTATATTTCTCAGCTTTACAAGAAGTAGGATACAGTGGCTATTTAACTATTGAACGAGAAGTGAAATCAAATCCCGAAAAAGACATCAGAGAAGCTGTACATTTCATAGAAAAGTTTAAATAGGGGTTGAATCTAATTTGAAGAAGCAAGATCAAGTACAAATGAGAAGACAAAATAAATATATTGTGCTTGACGCAATAAGGCAGATGGCTCCAATATCAAGAATTCAGTTATCAAAATATACAAAAATGAGTCCTACGACAATTACTCGTATTGTGCAAGAGCTAGAATCTGAAGGCTATATTCTTGAAGGGGTATCAGAAGAAACAGCAATTGGTAGACGTCCCACGTTAATTCATATGCGTGAAGATGCTTTATATACAATAGGGATAGAAATTGATTGTTTTACCATTCGAATCGGTATATTAGATTTTTTAGGGAAGCTTATTGCATTTCAGGAAGTCAAATGTAGCATCAAGCATCGATATGAAGAAGCTATATTTTTACTAAAGCGGTCCATAGCTAATATAATGACAGAATACCAGGTTCCTCAGGATAAATTATTAGGAATTGGAATAGGTATTCCAGGTGTAATCAATAACGAGGAAGGCATAATCGTTTCTTCTGAGCAATTGAAGTGGGAAAACTGTCATATAGGAGTTGATTTAAATGGAATATTTGGTTGTGAAGTCATCGTAGATAATGAATTAAAAATGCAAATCATTTCCGAAATTGGGGATATATATACTCCGAACTATTCAAATTGCATCTTAGTAGGTATTGGGTCGGGTATTGGAGCGTCCATATTACTTAATGGAGAAGTATATCGTGGGATTCAAAATAAGGCAGGGGAAATAAGTCATATAACGATTAACCCCTTTGGTGAAATGTGTCACTGTGGTAAGAGGGGATGCTTATCAATGTATATTTCTGAAGTTACCTTGCTAAAGAGAACTCCTAAAAATCTTAATATTCAATCAATTGATGAGATTTTACAGTGTGTTGATCAAGGTGAGCAATGGGCAGTAGATATTCAACAAGATGTAGCCACTTTTCTAGCCATTGCAATCAATAATTTAGTTTGCTTATACGAACCAGAGGCTGTCATCGTAAGCGGGGAAATTATTGAGCACAATATAACATTTCAAAAACTTCTTATTGAAAAATGTAAACAGTATATATGGAAAGAACTACAACCTCATTTTGATTTGCAGTTTTCAAATCAATTAAAAGAGGGGGTTGTCAAAGGAGCGGCATTACAAGCACAAAAGCAGCTTCTGTCTGTTTAAAAAGAAAGGTTGGTTGATTCGTGGCTTACTCAGAATTTTTGAAGGAGTATCGTTCAGGGTTAATGGAAAATGTGCATTATGGACAAATGAGTGCTGTGAATCTAATAAAGGAAGAATTCATTTCTATTGGTCAAGATTATGATCCTGTGTATTTTCGTTCTGCAGCAAAACCATTTCAAGCCATTCCCATTTTCATGACTGATTTTATAGAAAAGTACGAGATAACTTCCACAGAAAGTGCATTATTTTTAGCCTCGCAAAGAGGCGAAATATATCATCAAGAAGCGCTAGTCTCATTATTAGGAAAGATCCCCGTTAGTGAAAGTGACTTAATTTGTGCTCCATCATATCCATTAAATGAAGAACCAAAAACAGTTTATATTCAACAGGGACATGAGAAGAGGAAACTATTTCATAATTGTGCGGGTAAGCATTTAGGATTTTTAACTGCCTGTTTAGCAAACGGCTTTGATTTCGAGCAATACTGTCATCCGGATCATCCTTTGCAGCAAATGATTAAAAAATATATTGCTTATTTAGGTGAATATGATGAGAGTAAAATTCGTACAGGTATAGATGGTTGCGGTGCACCAATTTTTGCGATTCCACTAAAAAATATGGCTATAGCCTATTTAAAGCTAGCACGACCTGAATTAATTGAAGATCAAAAAATCCGGGAAGCGGTTGTCAAGCTTACGGCAGTAATGAATCAAGAAAATCATATCATTGCAGCACAAAATTTTATTTGTACGGCTCTATTAAAAGACCCGAATATTGTGGCGAAGGGCGGAGCACAGGGCGTATACTGTTTTGCATTGCGAAATGAAGGATTAAGTTTCGCCTTGAAAATTATGAATGGCTCAGAAAGTCCGTGGCCAAATGTAATTGCTTCGATATTGGAACAAATACAGTATAAAAATCAAGAAACCATTGAGCGTATTAAAGCATTGTCCCCTTCATTTGTGCGAAACGACGCAGGGTATCAGGTTGGAGAAATTGTTTCTACAATTAAAATTATATAGAGGTGAAGCTACTTGTATGTTTTAGCAATCGACGGTGGTGGAACAAAAACAATTGCGACCGTTTCTACATTAAAAGGGAAAGTTATGGCGCTTGCTGAAACAGGTAAAAGCAATCCCACTTCAATGACATTAGAGCAATTTACACATACCATAACAGAACTGATAAATAAATTAAAAAGTCAACAGCCTCATTATTTTCAGCAAATTTCAAAATGTCATGCTGGACTGTCTGGTGTGACAGAAAATAATAATGAGGAAACGGCACAGACTTTATTAGAATCACTCTTACCAGAAGGCTGTCAACTCTCATTGTCGAATGATGGTTTAAACGCACTGTATGCTGGGACATTGGGACAACCTGGGATTGTTCAGATTTCTGGTACAGGTGCAATTACATTAAGTATAGATTCTTCTGGAAGAATTGAACGAACGGCAGGATGGGGTTACATTTTTGATGATGAAGGCAGTGGCTATGATATTGGTATTCGTACATTAAAAGCGGTATTTAAGGCATTTGATAATAGAGGCCCTAAAACTATCCTAACAGAGGCGGTATTAGAGTATTTTCAAGTTCAATCCGTCCCAAAAATAATTGAAATTGTTTATGGGGAAGGACATCCACGAGATATAATTTCCCCTTTAAGTAAAATTGCAATTGAATGTACTGAACTTGGTGACAAAGTAGCAAATACAATAATTGATCAAGTGTGCCATGTTTTTTACAAAAGTATAGATGCTTGTTATAAAAAAAATCCGTTTTCTGCTAAACGTGTCAAAGTAGTGCTCGCTGGTGGAGTTTTTCATGAGTTGACGCTATTTACTAGAAAATTAACTGCTATTGATAAAAAGTATAGCAACCATTATGATTTCATAGGAGCTTACAGCATACCGGTGGGTGGCGCAGCATTAGCAGCATTGCAATTACCTATAAATGAAGCTAAGTTATTTATTGATCAATATAATGAAAGTATCCAGGAGTTCTTGGGCTAATGAACAAATTGTAAATCCCCCTTTAATCGAGCAAGTAGAGAGTGTAAGGATTCTCTCTCTACTTGCATTTTATTAGTTCTCCTAATCCTCTACCTTAAACATATAACCCTTATAAGATTTATGAATAATCATGACGATTCCCATAAGCATGAAATTCGATAACAATGAACTACCACCATAACTTAAAAATGGTAAGGTTACACCTGTGACAGGCAGGAGACCAATCGTCATACCAATATTTTGAGTAATTTGGAAGGCTAGTAAGCTGGAAATCCCTGCGCCCATTAAAGTCATAAAGGGGTCCTTCGCTTCTACTGTAATAAGAACAATACGGTAAATAACGAAAAATAGTAGGGCAATCACAAAGGCTCCACCCATAAAACCCAACTCCTCCGCTATGGCAGAAAATATAAAATCGGTGTGCTTTTCAGGTACATAGACATTGTTGTTGAGATAACCCTTGCCTGCTAATTCCCCAGATCCGATGGCTAAAAAGCCTTGGCGAACTTGAAAAGATGAATCTGTATATTCATAGGGCTGAAGCCATCCATAAATCCTAGAAACTTGGTGTCCTGACAAGGAACCTAAAATTTTCTCTGTAAAAAATTCATTAAATCTGACATAGAGCACTAAGATAGTACTAATTATCACTAATGGGATGGCAGTAAAAATGACAAGAAGCTTTTTTTGAATACCTGAAAAGAAGATCATTGGTAAGATCATTGCCATATACAACATTACCATTCCTGTATCGGGTTGTTTATAAACAAGAAGGGTAGGAGGAAGGACAATAAGCCCGATTTTTATGAGTAGCCATAGATCGGCTAGATAAGAGGGGCGTACATTTTTCTCTTGATGTGCAATAATGACCTTACTCACAACAATTAAAAAGGCGAACTTTAAAAATTCTGATGGCTGGAGAGAGCCTAAAAACGGTATTTGATACCAAGATTTAGCTTGATTGATGGTCCTAGCTATACTCTCTGGTGCAATGATTAGTCCAGCCGTTAATAGTACTATCAATCCATAAAATGGCCAGCCAATCCTTTTTAATTGTTCAATATCAAGTAGGGAAATTCCAAACATGATAAAAAAACCAATAAAATAAAATATAAATTGCTTAATAATGAAGGAACTAGAATATTGAGCGAAGTTGACACTACTAGAATGGACAAAAAGGCAGCTAATACCACCTAGCAGAAGAAGACTTACTATTAAACTACCGTCCAATCTCTTGAGTTGCGACAAATGTAACACCTCCATTCTCTATATACTATAAACGTTGGGAATGCATGGAAGGTTTCAGGAAGTGAATTGGTGTTATTTAGAATCAATAGTATGAAATAAAAAGTATATTAAAATGCTTATATAGAACTATCGAATGGGCAAAAACTCTTAATTCTTCGCGTAATCTTTACAAAAACATAACACTGGCTTTATATCCTCATACTATTATTATTGGTAAGAGTTGGAGAAGGAGCCAAGGATCATGCATTTTTTTCGTTTCATAAAGGTGAAGGACAAGTTACTTGTACTCATGATTGTTTGTGTATTATCGAATGTATTGCTAGGTGTGTTTAGTGTAGATTATTTGAGGAAGATGTCGTGGCATGCAAGTGAGAGTTACACACAGGGACTTGTCCCAATTAGTTTGCTAAATGAGCTTGAAGAATCACAGCGTCAACTAGACTTTATAGTAGATGCTAAGGGTGATTATCAAGAAATGACTGTCGTTTTAAAAGACATGACTATGCCTATTGAGCAACTAGATAGCCAGGAAATCGATAAAAAAATGAGTCATCAGATCAAAAAATATAAAGCTTTGTTCAAGGAGCAGGAAAATTTGATTGAGGACTATAAGCAATTGAACCAAGGAGAGCTAGAGCAGTTTTATTCGCAGACTTTTCTACCCATAAGTCAAGAAAGTCATACATTATTAGAAGAAACACAAAATTATTTAGTTGAAAGAGCTAAAGATCGACAAAAATCTTATCAGAAAGATGTGCAATTTGGATATTGGTTACTAGGGGGTGTATGTTTAACGGTTGTGATGCTTGTCATTCTGATCGGATTTATTGCAACCCAATCAGTCAATGTGCCAACGCGCCAATTAAAGTCATTATTAAAACGAGCAGAGCAAGGAGATTTCACTGCAAATGCTAGTTATGTGGCCCATGATGAGCTTGGTGAGGTAGTATTGTCGTACAATCAAATGACTACTGAGGTGAAGCGTTTACTCCATACTGTAACGGATAGTGCTTATGAAGTAGAGGAAATGACAGGTAAATTACAAGAATCCTCAGAGCAATCATCAACAACAACGTTAAAAATTGCAAAGGATGTACAATCTATTGCTGATTCAACGGCAGCTTCTACAAGCAAATTAGCTTCCAATACGGCTTCCTTAGAGGAAGTTTTACATGATGTACAGGTCATCTTAGAGAAAGTGCAGGTCGTGGAAAGCTTCGCACATCATACAGCACGAGATGCAGAAAGCGGAACAGAAATTGTACAGGCTAATTTAGCACAAATGAAGGCTATTAAGGAGGCTGTTGAAAAATCCAATACAGCGATCTTTAATTTGGTTGAGCGTGCATCATCGATTGATCAAATGATTGAGGTCATTGAAAAAATAACAGCACAAACCAACTTATTAGCGTTAAATGCATCTATCGAAGCTGCTAGAGCAGGAGAACATGGAAAGGGATTCGCGGTTGTTGCTAATGAGGTACGCAAGTTAGCAGAACAGACGGTCCAATCAACACAAACGATTACATCTATTGTCCAGAATATCCATTTAGATTCGAGCTATGCCGTACAAATGATGGAGGGCGTGTTGGTGGCAACTGAAAAAGGTGTTGCTGTAACAGGGCAAACTGCGTCAAGCTTCGATCAAATTTTAGAAAAAGTACATACTATTAAGCCTTATATGATGGAAGTAACTGCCACTGTTCAAGAGATTGCCAATCACACAAAGACAGTAAGTGAGGATGCTGTTATGTTAACAGCTTTATCGGATACGAATACCATGTCTACTAAGCATGTTGCTACACTAACAGCAGACCAATTGGCAGCACAGGAACAATTCAATAATTATATTAAAGAATTGCGCAAAGTATCAAAAGTTTTGCAAATAGCTGTAAAACGTTTTTCGATATAATTTATTCTCAAAGAAAAATGTTGAAAGGGAATCTCCTATGAGAAAGGGGATTCTTTTTTTGTTTGTTTATAAAATAGAGTTAACAACAAAATGTGTATCCTTCAGATGTACAAATGTGTTTTGTATATTTTTGTAGCACAATATTTTTTATGAGTTCATATACTGAAAGTAAGGGATTGTTTGTTCCTTTTAAGGAATATCGTTAATATAATTGTTGTATTTTCAAAACGAACACATTATAATGAATTTCATTGAAAGTGTTATTAAATCAATGTTTATCAATATATTTTTGTACTTTCCATAAGTACAATTGTTCACATGTGGAGGTTTTGAGAAATGAAAAAGATAATTGTTACTGGGGCACTTGGTCAAATAGGTTCTGAGCTTGTAGAAAAACTTCGTGGTATTTATGGAGAGGACAATATACTTGCTACAGATATTAGAAAGCTTGAACATACTAAGGGCCCATTTGAAATATTGGACGTGACAGATGGACAAAGAATGCATGATCTAGCAAAGGATTTCGGTGCAGATACGATGATGCATTTAGCGGCATTATTATCTGCTACTGCTGAAAGAAATCCATTGTTAGCTTGGAATTTAAATATGGGTGGATTAATGAATGCATTGGAAGTTTCACGAGAGTTAAATATGCAATTTTTCACGCCAAGCTCTATTGGAGCATTTGGCCCATCTACACCGAAGGAAGATACACCGCAGGATACTTTGCAACGACCAACGACAATGTATGGCGTTAATAAAGTAGCGGGTGAGTTACTATGTGATTATTATTTTAATCGTTTTGGCGTTGATACACGTGGTGTACGCTTCCCTGGATTAATTTCCTATGTAACACCTCCAGGTGGTGGTACGACTGATTATGCGGTAGAGATTTTCTATGAATCGATCGAACAGGGCAAGTATACATCTTATATCCAAGAGGGTACGTTTATGGATATGATGTACATGCCAGATGCTTTACAAGCTATTGTAGATTTGATGGAGGCAGATGGTAATAAGCTAGTTCATCGTAATGCTTTTAATATTACAGCAATGAGCTTTGAACCGTCGCAAATTGCAGCTGAAATCAAGAAACACTTACCGAATTTCACAATGGACTATCAGGTGGACCCAGTGCGTCAGGCTATAGCAGATAGCTGGCCAAACTCTTTAAATATAGAAGCAGCCCAAAAAGAATGGGGCTTTAAAGCAGAGTATGATTTAGCTAAAATGACAGTTGATATGTTAGAAAAACTGAAAATTAAGCTGCATAAAAAGGCAATTTCATAATAGTTTTAGGGGTAAGCTACAGTGTTTTAGAGGTAAATCCTAATGGCAAATAATATTACAGAAATTTACTAAAATAAAGTAAAAAGAGCGATGTCCCAAAAAGGGAGATCGCTCTTTTACAATACTATTTTGTTAACATATGGAAAACTTGTTCAACGTCTTTATCACCACGACCTGAGATATTAATAATAATGCTTTCCTCAGATGGTAAAGTTGGTGCTAATTTTAGAGCGTATGCAACTGCATGTGAGCTTTCAAGGGCAGGAATAATACCTTCGACCTTTGAAAGTACTTGAAACGCCTCTAAAACTTCTTCGTTTGTAACAGTTACATACTCCGCACGGCCAATTGTTTTCAAATGACTATGTTCTGGACCTGCTCCAGGGTAATCTAGACCAGCTGCAATTGAATATGTTGGTAGGGGATTTCCTTCATCATCTTGTAACACTAAACATTTGAAGCCATGTAGCTCCCCAGGCGTCCCTTCGTTTAATGTAGCAGCTTGATCGGGTTCGATTCCAATAAGACGAACGCTTTCATCTGCAATATAATCAGCAAATGCTCCAATGGCATTACTACCACCGCCGACACAGGCAAGGACGGCTGTTGGAAGCTTTCCTTCCTTTGCTAAAATTTGCTCACGACTTTCACGGCTAATGACAGATTGAAAATGTTTAACCATTGAAGGGAAAGGATGTGGTCCAACTGCTGAGCCTAATAAATAGAATGTTGTTTCATAGTTTTCTACTAAATCAGCGAACGCTTCATCAACCGCATCTTTTAAGCGGCCTTGTCCTTTATCAACAGCTACTACTTTCGCACCAAGAAGCTCCATACGAAACACATTTAATGCCTGACGTTTTGTATCCTCCAAGCCTATATAAATGGTGCAATCCATTCCGAACATGGCACAAGCAGTTGCCGTTGCTACACCATGTTGTCCAGCGCCTGTTTCGGCAATAACGCGATTTGCTCCCATACGTTTAGCAAGTAAAATCTGGCCTAATACATTATTGATTTTATGTGAGCCTGTATGGTTAAGATCTTCACGTTTTAAATAAATTTTTGCGCCACCTAATTGCTTTGTTAAATTTTCTGCAAAGTAAAGAGGGGATTTACGTCCAACGTATTCACGGAAATAGTAATCCAATTCTTTCTTAAAGTCTTCATCATCTTTATACTTTTGGAAATTCTCGTCTAAAATAGTTAAGACATTTTGAAGCTCCTCTGGAACAAAGCTTCCTCCAAATTCACCAAAATAACCTTTTTTCTCTACTACTGTACTCATCTTTACTCGACTCCTCTATACTATTTTTCCATAAAAAAAAGCCACTCCAATCCTCATAAAAAGGACGAGTAACCGTGGTGCCACCTTGATTCGCATTTATGCGCGCTCTTCTACTCCGATAACGGGGAGTGGGTCGGCCTTACATTTGGATAAGGCTGCTCTGAAGTCCATTCACAAGTACATACTACTGGTTTGCACCTACCACCAGCTCTCTTGAAGTTACAGTGCTTGCTACTACTCTTCTTCCTTGCATTTATTAGAAAGAATTGTAGAATATTTTCAGAATAGTGTCAAGAAAAAAAGACGAATCCTAAGACTCGTCTGTTAAATCAAATTTTTAAAGTGAAGACGTTTATTTAGTCCATACATAATAGGTGCACCAACTGCTAACACAACAAACTCACCAGCAGCCACTGTTAGCCAAGTCCAGAAGAATGGAAGCTCTAAAGCTAAGTTTAGTTCAAAGGCAATGATAAACATAGTGCATGTAAATAAAAATGTATTAATAATTAAACGTGCCCAAATATTTTTGACAAATTTACAGATTAAAATGAACAGTCCAAGTGTGATCATAGAATGACCAACACCAAACACTAAATCGTAAATGCCAAGTGGTGAAAAAAGATTGGAGATCAATACACCAATAATGATCCCTACGGCAAAGCGTGGATTAAAGGCCACTAGATGGTTAAAAATCTCGGATACGCGGAACTGTACTTCTGTAAAACCAAACGGTGCAACAAGCATTGTCACAGCAATATATAAAGCTGCAATAATACCACTTGCTGCTAAAAATTTTATCTTCATATTCATTTCTCCTTAGTTTTTTTTCGTGGGATGGTTACGAACCACGGTGCTTTCACACAAGTAAACATTTTATTATAGATATCTAGTAGAAGTCAAATGTCAGACTTTGTCCACAATGACCTAGCGTCGCAAAATTGTCATAAATATTTTTTACTATGTTAAAAAAGAAAACGAATAACTAAAACAGCGTAGTTTAGCGGTTTAAAGCGCCAAATTGAATGATTAACTAAAATATTTTGTCAAATTTAAAAGTCAGAACATTCATAATGTTGTTGACGAGGCTCAATAATAACGATAATATAGCGATACATTCACACTTTGTTTGGATAAAGTGCGATAGATATTTTAGTTATTAATCGGGGGGATTATTTGTGAAGGGCAATGTAAAAAAGCTGTCATTCCTTCTTTTTGGATTAGTGTTACTTCTTGCTGCCTGTGGTAGTGGTGGTTCTAGTTCAACGGATTCAAAAGGGAATGAATCAAACAACGCAAGTGAGAGCGGAAATGCAGATGATAAAACATATAAAATCGGCATTACTCAAATTGTTGAACATCCATCTTTAAATGCAGCAACAGAAGGCTTTAAAAAGGCAATTGAAGATGCTGGATTAAAAGTTGAATATGATCCACAAATTGCACAAGGAGATAACAGTCTTAACACAACGATTGCTAACAATCTAGTGAGTGCAAACGTAGATTTAATTTTTGCTAACTCTACACCTTCTGCTCAAGCAGCTGCTACAGCTACAAGTGATATTCCAATCATCTTCACTTCTGTAACAGATGCTGTTGGTGCACAGTTAATCGAATCAATGGAGAAACCAGGAAAAAATGTTACAGGTACAATCGATTTACATCCTGAAACGATTTCTAAAACAGTAGCATTTCTAAAAGAGCTTGGCGCAAAGAATGTGGGTATGGTCTACAATGCTGGTGAGCAAAACTCTGTAGCACAAGTTTCAGAAGTGAAAAAAGTTATGGGTGAGCAGGGCTTAACGGTTGTAGAAGCTTCGGCATCCACTTCAGCAGATGTGAAACAAGCAACAGAATCGTTAATTGGTAAAGTAGATGCTTTCTATATTATTACTGATAACACAGTGGTTTCTGCGTTAGAATCTGTTATTGATGTTGCTAACACAAATAAATTACCACTTATCGTAGGAGAGCTAGACTCTGTTGCACGAGGCGGTTTAGCTGCTTATGGTTTCGAATATTTTGATATTGGCTATGAAGCTGGACAAATGGCTGTGAAAATTTTAAAAGGTGAAGCTACACCTGCTGATACACCAGCACAATATCCACAAAATTTAAAACTACTAATCAATAAAAAGGTAGCGGATGATTTAGAAATTGAAATTAAAGATTCTTGGGGTGCAGAACTTCTAGAAAAGTAAAACGAAGCGGGGGAGAACTATCCCCGCTTTATCTTCATTTATAAGCGGTATAAATAAAAAAGAGATTTAGGAGATGATTCAACGATGTTTTTAGCATTATTTGGCGCAGTGGAGCAAGGAATCATCTATGCAATTATGGCACTTGGTGTATATTTAACATTTCGGGTGTTAGATTTTCCGGATTTAACGGTTGATGGAAGCTTTGTAACAGGGGCGGCAACTGCAGCAACAATGGTCTTGCTTGGCTACCACCCAATCTTAGCGACTTTAGTGGCAATTGTTGCTGGATTTATTGCTGGATGTATAACAGGAATTCTCCACACGAAAGGGAAGATTAATCCGCTATTATCAGGGATATTAATGATGATTGCATTGTACTCAATAAACCTACGTATTATGGGGTTAACTGCAGAAAATACGATAGGTCGCCCGAATATTCCACTGCTAAATTCAGAAACGATATTTTCAAAGTTTCAAACATTTTGGAGTAATTTAGGGATCGATGATGCTCTTAATAACCTATTAAAAGGCATGGGATTTCAGCATGTACCAGGTACATGGAGTGTGCTGATTGTCGTATTAATCATCACGATTTTAATTAAATTATTAGCAGACTGGTTCTTAAAGACTGAGGTAGGGCTTGCTATTCGAGCAACTGGTGATAATAAACGAATGATTCGTAGCTTCTCAGCAAATACAGATACACTTATCATTCTAGGTCTAGGACTTTCTAATGCACTTGTCGCATTTTCTGGAGCTTTAATCGCACAATACTCGAAGTTCTCCGATGTTAGTATGGGGATTGGTATGATTGTTATCGGTCTTGCTTCGGTTATTATTGGTGAAGCCATTTTTGGTACAAAAACAATTATTCGTACTACTTTTGCAGTCATTGCTGGCGCGATCATTTATCGTATTATTCTAGCATTAGCTTTACGTGTAGATTTCCTTGATTCAGGAGATATGAAATTAATTACAGCAATCATCGTTATTTTGGCACTTGTCTTACCGCAATTTATCAACAAGACTAAGGAGCGCAAACGAAAGGCGAAACGTGCTGCAGAACTTAAACCAGTAAAAACTGTAGAGCGAGGGGGAAAAGGCCTTGCTTAAATTACATGGCATTAATAAGGTGTTTAATGAAGGAACACCAGATGAAAAAATTGCACTTGCAGAAATTAATCTTCACTTAAAACCAGGGGATTTTGTGACAATCATCGGTAGTAATGGAGCAGGGAAGTCTACGATGATGAATATGATTTCAGGAGCTTTAACACCTGATTTTGGGACAGTGTCCATCGATGGTAATGATGTGACGAATTTACCTGAATATAAACGCTCGCAATATATTGGTCGTGTGTTCCAAGATCCAATGGCAGGTACAGCACCTGCTATGACAATTGAAGAAAACGTCGCATTAGCATACTCAAGAAATAAGAGCAGAGGCTTACGTATCGGTGTAGATAAAAAGCGCCGTGAATTTTTCAAGGAATCATTAGAGATGCTTGGTTTAAATCTTGAAAATCGACTTTCCGCAAAAGTAGGCCTACTGTCAGGTGGGGAACGCCAAGCATTGTCATTATTAATGGCTACATTCACGAAACCGTCTATTTTATTGCTGGATGAGCATACAGCTGCACTTGATCCATCTCGTGCAGAGTTAATTACTCGGATTACAAAGTATCTAGTGGAAAAAGATAATTTAACGACATTAATGGTCACGCATAATATGCAACAAGCTTTAGATTTAGGGAATCGTCTTATAATGATGGATAAAGGGCAAATCATTTTAGAGGTTGGTGAAGATCGTAAACATGAATTAACCATCCCAGATTTAATGGCTGAATTTGAACGCATACGTGGTGAAAAAATGAATTCAGATCGTGCTTTATTAGGATAATTTGGAACGCTAAAAGGAATCGAGAACTTTCACGCTCGATTCCTTTTGTTATTTTCTTAAGTTGATGACCAAATCAATTCACCTGCTAAGCAGTGAGACTCTTTATTTTAAACTAGTAAGCCAAATAGTTGAATGTCATTGTTTACTTCTTTGTATTTGAAGCCAAACTCATTCATTCGCGCTAGCAACCCTTCATAATCAGCTCGATCGCCAAGTTCAATACCGACTAAGGCAGGACCACTTTCTTTATTGTTTTTCTTAGTATATTCAAACGTAGTGATGTCATCATTTGGTCCTAGCACACTAGTGAGGAATTGGCGTAGTGCGCCTGCACGTTGAGGGAAGCTGACAATGAAGTAGTAAAGCAACCCTTCATGAATAAGCGACTTTTCCTTAATCTCCTGCATTCGTCCAATATCATTATTACCACCACTAATAATGACAACGACTGACTTACCTTTAATTTCTTCCTTATAAAAATCAAGAGCTGCAACTGACAGTGCTCCAGCAGGCTCGGCAATAATCGCATGTTTATTATATAGATCTAAGATTGTTGTACAAACTTTGCCTTCAGGTACAAGTAGTATGTCGTCTAAATAGCGACGACAAACATCATATGTGTGATGACCGACGCATTTTACTGCAGCTCCATCGACGAATTTGTCAATCCAATCAAGAGCCACCGCACCACCTTCAGCAAAAGCAGCTTTCATACTGCCCGCTCCAGCTGGTTCGACACCAATAATTTTACTAGAAGGGGAGAGGTTTTTCACGTAGGCAGAAACGCCTGACATTAAGCCACCACCGCCTATACTACCAAATACGTAGTCGATTGGTTCCTCCATGTCATTCATAATTTCAACTGCTACAGTTCCTTGACCCGCAATAACATCGAAATCATCAAATGGATGAATGAAAATTTTACCGTGTTCCTCACAGTAACTTAACGCGCTTTCGGCAGAGTCATCAAATGTATCGCCTGCTAAAATAATCTCTACATATTCACGGCCAAACATGCGGACTTGATCTATTTTTTGCTTAGGTGTTGTTTGGGGCATAAAAATGCTAGCTTGAATTTTTAATTGTGCACAGGCGTAAGCTACACCTTGTGCATGATTTCCTGCACTTGCACAGACCACACCCGCATTGCGTGCTTCATCTTCAATTTTTTTAATTTTATAATAGGCACCACGAAGTTTGAATGAGCGTACATGCTGTAAATCTTCGCGTTTAAAATAAATATTTGCTCCGTATTTCTCGGATAAATAGTCGTTTTTTTGTAGTGGCGTATGCACAACTACATCTTTTAAAAAATGATGTGCAATTAAGACATTCTCTACTTGCACGGTTCTAGTATCAGCAACTTCCATAGTATTCATCCTCCGTTATACGTTTAAAACATTCATCTATAATAGCACACTTTTTTTGCTTTTTGTGATTAATTTTTAGTAAATTCTAAATTTTCCGTGTCTATTTTAAAATGTAAGCGTTTTATCAAATAAATACAACTCTCATAACAAAAATGGTCAAGCATATACTAGATTAGCTTAGGACAAGTGGGAGGGTAAATGGTGGAGATCATTCAAGGAATTCTATCTACATATAGGCAATTTTTTGATTGGGCCATGTGGCAGGAAGTATTGACCGACCCTGTATCTTGGGGGCTAATTTCCTCATTAATTATAATAGAAGGATTGCTGTCAGCCGATAATGCACTAGTATTAGCAGTACTCGTTAAACATTTACCAGATAAACAACGTAAACGAGCGTTAATGTATGGGATGTTAGGTGCCTATTTTTTTAGATTTTTATTCATTGGTATAGGGGTATACCTTGTAGAGTTTTGGTTTATTAAAGTGTTAGGTGCTTTATATTTGGCTTGGCTCTGTGTGGCTCATTTTCTTCACATAGGGAATGAAGATAGTGTGAAAGAAGTAAAAAAATCAGGATGGATGGTACGTTTTTTTGGCACCTTTTGGGCAACGGTCATCTCTGTTGAACTAATGGACATTGCATTTTCAATCGATTCCATATTTGCTGCCTTTGCCGTATCAGATCAAGTGTGGGTGCTTTTAATTGGAGGAATGTTAGGGATTTTAATGATGAGAACGATTGCAGGTGTTTTTTTAATCATTATCGAAAAAATTCCTGAGCTCGAAGCAACAGCCTTTATAATTATTGGGGTCATTGGCTTAAAAATGTTAGTGAGTGTTGTCAATATCCATATACCACATTATTTATTCTTCTTATTCTTAGTAGTTGCTTTTCTAATCACCATGGTTGTGCATATTATGAATAAAGTAAGAGCTTCCTAATAAAAACGTTCTGTTCTCAAAGATAAAATGAGAACAGAACGTTTTTTATTTTACATATTTGTCAGGATCAACAATATAGAATTTTTCAACATTGAGCCAGCTCTCACTCATTGGTTCACCGTCATCAATGCGTTTTTCAGTTTCCTGCATCATCCAGCCCGTTTGTGATGCATGGGCTTGTAATGCTTTTAATTTGTCCATTCTCATTTCACGAATATCGTAGACAATATGCGGTTCACCATTTTTTTCAATCGTATCATTGGCAAAAGCGCATCCAAATACTTGTGGACGAGCAGCCTTTGGCATACGGCGTACAGCCTCTACAACAGCACGCGCTGTTGCTTCGTGGTCTGGATGAACTGCAAAACCAGGTAAGAATGTGAAAATTAAAGAAGGCATTAGCTCTTCAATTAGACCTTCCACTAATTTTACCATTTTCTCATCATCTTCAAATTCAATTGTTTTATCTCGCAAACCAAGCATACGTAAATCTTGAATACCCATTGCCTCTGCTGCTGCTACTAGTTCCTTACGGCGGATTTCAGGTAAGGACTCACGCGTTGCAAAGGGTGGATTACCTAAATTACGTCCCATTTCGCCTAATGTTAAACAGGCATATGTAACAGGTGTATTCATTTTCTTTGTATAGTAGGCGATTGTACCGGCAACTGAAAAAGCCTCATCATCTGGGTGAGGGTACACAATTAAAATATGACGTTGTGGTTGTAAATTCAAATAGTCGTCCCCCTTAGTAACTAAATGGCGTTTCACTAATTTCAAGTGCAATCGCCAATTTTCCAGAATAGTCTAGTCCAGCCATTAATAAACGGCCTAAATCATCTAATTCAAAATGTGTAATGCCTTGTGCATAAACCCAACCATGAGGTAATTTTAAACCAACACGATGCGGTGCATGATCTACCACTTTAGCAAGCTCATAATTAATCTTAGCATTGCGAATAAAAGCACCTGCATTAAAGAATTTTTCATCATAGTGTGCTGCATAAGAACCGTTTGTCGTCTCAAGATGAATATAAACGTCTTTGTTGGCGAAAGAATTCAGCAATTCTTGCAACGTCTCTACTTGTACTTCTTGCATCTTAACACTCCTCTCGATCATTTCTCCTTTTAGTATAGTAAAAAAAATTCGCAAAGGGAAATTGATTGCTTTGGTATTAAAAATTCATGATTTATTTACATTGAGCCTCGGAGTTATTGCTACTTACACTTTGTTTTGGAAGTAGATAAATAAACGCCAAGATTTTTTCAGACTGGCAAGTAAAATTTAGCGAGAATGTTTAACTAAACAAACTCATACATGTCTCTAATAAATCTGAGACGTCTTCAAGGTAAATGAATCATCATCTCTTAATCTATGATAAATTTTTAAGCAATATTCTTGAAAAAATTATTGTAATGTATCAATATAGGGAGTGTGAAAATAAATATGTACAAAATGTGTCGTTTTGTATTGTATCCATCTTCACATCCTAATAGATATTGCAACCATGACTTCTTCCTAAATCGTGTGTGTAGACAGCTCCAGCTGTTAGAGGGAGTATTATTTCGGTAATAACGAACTCTATCTTGGTACAATAGATGACGTTCCTTTAACAGGTATACAGGTTGCTGTGAAAAAGGAAGAAAAATGAAGCTCATTATCATAGTATAGTAAAAAACCGCGATTCTCTTTTATGACGGAGAGTCGCGGTTTTTTATTGAGTTTTTGTGTAGGCTATGTATTCGTTAGTATCGATTAAGCTTGCGCTCTATCGCATCTAAACGATTGTTCATATTTTGTAGCTGCTTATACATTTGCCTCATATAAAGATTTTGATCTTGGGTTTCAGTTGTCTTGGCTTGTGCTAATTCTTCCTCCTCCTGCAGAGCTAATATGGTGGCAAGGGTGGATAATGAGTAACCAAGTGTTAATATAATGGAAGAAATTACTTCAACTTTTGAAGAGGTGATTTCTCCTGCTAGTAATCCTGATTCTTCCGTTACGTCCTCTATCTTGTTTTTTTTCATCTTTTCCCCTCCCATACAGCTAATATATGGGATACGAAGTCCTAACGTATCTTGTCCCATTTTAACTTTAGCTGAGACGTAAACAATAAAGAATCGTTTAAAGATTGTAATATTCTGAAAATTAAATAAAACTTGAAAACAGGGGAAAGAAAGGTGGCAGCGACTGCATTATTAACCTTTGTAGCATTAGATGACAATAAAAAACCTGCGTTAGTTCCCCGTGTTATCCCCGAAACGGTGGAGGAAACGAGGTTGCATGAAACTGCTTCAGAGCGAGCAAAGGCACGTGTTGAGCGTAAAAAGGAAAGTAAGGCTTTAGCCCAATTTATTTCAATAAATGACCCATGGGATTATAGGCTTGAGATGATGGAGAAATATCTGTAAAGAAAAGGGATGTCTCAAATAACTTTTGAGGCCATCCCTTTCTTAATTAAACTTCAGTTACTGTTACTTGTGGAGCACCATAACGGGATTTTGCTCCGTGCATGACTGGACCAACATAGTCATTTAGAGCCCAGCCATGTGCGATGGCAGCTGATACAAATTCTTTTGCCTCAATAACAGCATCTTTAATAGAAAGACCGTTGGCAAGGTTTGCCGTTACAGAAGCAGCAAATGTACAGCCTGCACCATGGTTATTAGTCGAAGCAACTTTCTCGGATTCTAATAGGAAGAATGTTTCTCCATCGAAGAATAGGTCTGTTGCTTTTTCTGTTGCTAGTGCTTTTCCACCTTTGATGACAACAGCTTTTGCACCTAGTTGATGGATTTTTCGTGCTGCTGTTTTCATTTCATCTATTGTTTTGGGTGTACCTGTCCCAGCTAATTGTCCAGCCTCGAAAAGATTAGGTGTTGTGACTGCTGCTAATGGTAAAAGATGTTGTATCATAGCATCTGTGTTACCAGGGTTCAGGACTTCATCTTCTCCCTTACATACCATCACAGGATCGATGACAACATTTGTAGTGCCTGATTTTGCGATAGCCTCACCAGCAATACGAATGATTTCTTCAGTTGATAACATACCTGTTTTAATGGCATCAATACCTGTAGAAAGAGCTGTGTCAATTTGCTTTTGTAAAAGCTCTGTTGGGAGTGGAGTAACATGATGTGTCCAGCCGTTCGGATCCATTGTTACGACAACTGTTAAAGCTACCATACCATATGTACCGTGCTCTTGAAATGTTTTTAGGTCGGCTTGCATCCCAGCTCCGCCTGATGTATCTGAACCAGCAATTGTTAATGTTTTTTTTAGAGTCATGTAAAAGATCTCCTTTATCGTAATTAAATTTACCATTTAGTATAGTCTGAATCTGATTCTATAAAAATAGCCAGAATATGATATTTATATAAGGTCAGTTTGAAATGACGCTTGAATTCAAGATTAATTTTTTGTACCGTTGTAAGAAGAGAAAGGGGCTTAATGGACGATGAAACAAGTATTCCCGAATGATTGGCAAGAAATACTCGCTAAAGAGATGGAAAAACCATACTATCAACAACTACGCCAATTTATAGCAAATGAATATTCCACACAAACTATTTATCCACCAATGGATGATGTAATGAATGCATTTTATACAACAGCTTACCATGATGTAAAGGTAGTGATTTTAGGACAAGATCCTTATCATGGTCCAAATCAAGCACATGGCTTAAGCTTTTCAGTTAAGCCAGGTATTCCGCATCCACCTAGCTTACGAAACATGTTTCAAGAGCTACAAGATGATATTGGCTGTCCTATTCCTAAAAATGGAACATTAACAAAATGGGCAGAGCAAGGTGTCATGCTTTTAAATACGGTTCTTACGGTGCGAGCGGGACAGGCACATTCTCATAAAGATCAAGGGTGGGAGCAATTTACCGATGCTGTAATTGATCAATTGGCAGCTAGGGAAGAACCACTTATTTTTGTACTTTGGGGTAAACCAGCACAGCGAAAAAAACAGCTGATACGAAAATATAAAACACCTCATGTCATCCTCGAGGCGCCACATCCGAGCCCTCTAAGTGCATACCGAGGATTTTTTGGAAGTAAACCATATTCAACAATTAACCAGCAATTAGAGGAGTGGGGCAAACAACCCATTGATTGGTGTTTAGCATAGATTGGCACAAATCGTTTGCTTTATACCCTCTACAAATCATGATACAGTTATTATAGAAGAAAGTGAGGGACGATGATGAAGGTGAATTGTTTTAAGTGTCAGTTCTTTAAAGTAACCTGGGACCCACAAACCCCACGAGCTTGTGCAGCATATGGCTTTAAAACAAAGCAAATACCATCCGTTGTCGTTAAACAATCCTCAGGTATGGATTGTTTGAAATTTGTACCAAAAGTAGAAAGTGGGAGAATGTAATGATTCCTTATCAAGCCGTTATACAACAACTTGAAAAACAATTATCTGGTGCAAAAAATGCAGGGAATGATCAACAAATTCGCGAAGCTCTTATAGCCATTCGAGCATTATGTGATGTGGTGTTAGATTCTCCAAGTGATACCGCATCAATCACACCTCCTAAGCATTTACCACAAATGCTTGTGGCAGAGTCAAAACCATCAACTTTATATACTTCAAAGATTGAAGAAGATGGAGCAAATGGTGATTCCATTTTTGATTTTTAATCCATTTTAAAGGTAGGGTAACGAGAAATGAAAAGATTTATCGTGTCAGGTGCTCTTCACGGCCTATTAGCAGTGGCATTTGGTGCATTCGGTGCACATGCGTTAAAGGAAGTTTTAGATGAATATAGTCGAGGTATTTGGGAAACCGCAGTCCAATATCAAATGTTTCATGCTACGGGCTTGCTAGTTATTGGCCTACTAATGAGCTCTAAACTATTTGGTGAAGTGAAACAATTAAATGTGGCAGGTATTTTCTTTAACCTTGGGATTGTTTTCTTTTCAGGTAGCTTATATGTATTAGCAATAAGTGGTATAAAAGTGTTGGGTGCCATTACACCGATTGGTGGCGTCCTATTTTTAATAGGATGGTTACTCATTATTTTATCTGCTCTAAAACATGCTCGCTAATGAATTATGTCTCTCTTGCACTATGTGTAGGAGAGTTTTCTTTGTTATAAACAATTACTCTCAATGTAAATCGTATTCATTTAACAAGTTATTATAGTACACTACTATTACTTGTAATATTTTGAAAATATAAAAAGTGAGGTTGTGGAAGCATGGAAAAACTATTTACATTCATAGATCGTTACTATGATGAGATGGTAGGAATTCGTCGGCACTTACACGAATACCCTGAATTATCCTTTGAGGAAGAGAAGACGCCAGCTTATATAGCTGCTTTTCATAGAGAATTGGGCCATGAGGTTCGTGAAGGTGTAGGGGGGCGTGGTGTAGTAGCCATATTACACGGTAATAAACCTGGCAAAACAGTAGCATTGCGAGCTGATTTTGACGCTTTAGCTATACAAGAGGAAAATGATGTTCCCTATAAATCTAAAGTACCTGGAATAATGCATGCTTGTGGGCATGATGGTCATACAGCCACATTGCTCGGGTTAGCTAAGGCACTTAATGCGATGAAGGACGACATAGCAGGCAATGTAGTTTTTATTCATCAGCATGCTGAAGAAGTGGCACCAGGTGGAGCAAAGCCAATGATAGAGGACGGATGTTTAGATGGGGTAGATGTTATTTTTGGTACACATCTATGGGCACCTACACCATTAGGAGAAATTTTAGTGAAAGATGGCGCAATTATGGCTGCCGCTGATAAAGTAGAAATTGCGATCCAAGGAAAGGGTGGTCATGGTGCAGAGCCACATCACTCCATTGATGCTGTAACCCTTGCCTCACAATTTGTCATTAATGCTCAACAGCTTGTTTCAAGACGTATTGATCCATTAAAATCAGCTGTGTTAACAATCGGTCATTTCGAGGCAATTAATCCGTTTAATGTTATTGCTGACCGAGTGGTACTGGCGGGAACAATTCGTACATTTGAAGAAGAGGTGCGGACACAAATAGAGCGAGAGCTAGAAGCAGTATTGAATGCAACTTGCCTTGCATTCGGGGCAAGCTATGAGTATCGCTACTCAAGAGGCTATCCACCTGTTTATAATCATCAGAAAGAAACCGATTTCGTGACTGAGCTAGCTTCAACTGTACCAGGTGTAGCGCACGTAAGAACATGTCCACCGTTTATGGTTGGGGAGGATTTTGCTTATTATTTAGAAAAAGTACCGGGTACATTCTTCTTCACCGGTGCTAAAAAGCCAGAGTGGGAAACGGCCTATCCTCATCATCATGCCCGCTTTGATTTTGATGAACGTGCCATGCTGATTGCTGCAAAAACTTTAGGTAAAGCAACATTAGCGTATTTAAAAGGAAATGAAATCGAGTAAACGATAAAAAATCCGCATACGCTCATTGACCATTTGTCAGTGAGCGTATTGCGGATTTTTACACTAGAAAATACAATTATGGATTCTGATTAAAATAAGCCATTTCTTCATCATACTCAGCGAAATCAAAATAAATCATAGGGAATAGGAAACGATGATTGGATTTAAGTTCACGGATAATGACATGATCCCGTCCAGCGGCTTCCACTACACCACGCACAGTTTTTGTGTTTTTTCCCTGTTCTACTGCATGCTCAAAAGAAAAATGGAAGGTAGCTGGTTTTCCTCGATTCAATCTTAAAATATTTTCTATATAGGACTCTTCGCGACCAGGTGGTCTTCCGCTTGGAAGTGTCACTGGAGGAGGAGTCATTTGTTGTTGCGTTGTTGGTGTCCAATAATAAGGCATCATCAATTATCGACCTACTTTCTTTTTAAATTTGAGGACAATCTTGTTCAGTTGGCGAGAAAAAGCAATGAGATTTGAATCTGCCAGTATTCCACTGGCCATACCATTGTGCAGGACATTCACCTGCAGGCATGAAAAACCATAAGGAGCGGGTCGCTGGATGAAATCGTTCGCCTTGAATCACCCGTTTTGCTAACCGAATATCTTGATCACGTGCTCGTTGATAAAAATAACTTTTTTGAGTCGCTTCAAAGCCTCCTGGACGTTGATAAACCATCTGCTCAATTGTTCTAATATCACCAAAGTCTAAACAATCACCCCTTACACGATTAACACCAACATTCCCAACCATTAACATGCCTAGCTCTCCTTCACCTTCTGCTTCGGCACGCATAAGTCTTGCTAGTAGGGCTGTTTGTGCATCATTCGTCTTGATAACAGCGATTTTCATACCTCCTCGCAGACAGTATATGCACGAGGGTATTGTAGACATGTTCAATTTTGATAAGAAAGACAATCACACATCAAAGTTAGTATGCATATAGTAGTAATAACGACAAATGCCCATAAATTAATTGATAATCCTACAAGTTCCATAGTTTTTTAGATAAAACGGGTAAATAGAAAAAGATAGAAATAGGGGAACGTGAAATGAATTGCATGTGTATTCCATACATGTGAGGTGATGGGTAATGGAAATTGGGGTTTGGTTCGGGATTTTATTAAGTGCAGTATTAGCCTTTCTACTAGGAGAGTTTTATGGACAGCCACTCCATTGGTACCTCTTTATATTAATTATTGTGATTGGCTTTTTTATTCAAACGGTTATTTTAATTTTAAAGGTAAAGGATGAAAGCTCTTAAGGAAGTATGTGGAGGTTAAAATCTACTGGATAAGAAAGTGTCATCGTAGAGGGATGGCGCTTTTTTATCTTGGATCTGGCGAAGCGTTATAAGAATATATCCTCAAAAAAGATGAATCTTGCCTAGACGTAAAACTTTTACGTAGCAAGTATAGTAACTATTAACCGAGACATACTAAAGATGAAATAATATATGCATTTATGAAGGAGCGTATCCATGCGTATTTTTAGTATGTTTGTAGCCATTATTATCAGTGCTTTTTTGGCAGTAGCAATAGCAGAATACTACAATCAACCATATAATGGGTATTTGATTTTTCTGATGATTCTTACTGGATTTTTTATTCATATCATTATTTTAATATTTGAATCCGAGAATGCTGAAGAAAACGAAATTTAAAAATGCGAGTCCATAGCAGGGACTCGCATTTTTAATTGGTATTAAACAGTTAAGAATTTAACCAGTTTATCTTTATCCAGTAGGTTTCCGACGAAGAATTCACCGAACTCGCCGTAGCGTGCAGATACTTCATCGAAGCGCATTTCATATACTAATTTTTTGAATTGTAGCACATCATCAGCAAATAATGTTACGCCCCATTCGTGATCATCAAAGCCCACAGAACCTGTAATAATTTGCTTAACTTTACCAGCATAACCTCGGCCAATCATTCCGTGAGAACGCATTAATGATTTACGCTCATCCATTGATAGCATGTACCAGTTATCGTTCCCTTGACGGCGTTTATCCATCGGGTAGAAGCATACATATTTAGCACGTGGAAGTTCAGGATATAAACGTGCACGTACATGTGGATTTTGGTACGGATCTTCATTTGATTCGCCGGCTAAATAGTTAGAAAGCTCCACAACAGATACATAAGAGTATGTAGGAATTGTAAAATCAGCTATCGCTAATTTATTAAATTCTGCTTCAAGCTCTTGTAGCTCATCCATTGTTTCACGCAATGTCATAATCATAAAGTCAGCTTTTTGGCCAACGATTGCATAAAATGCATGTGCACCTGTTTTTGCGATATCAGCTTCGTTTAGCTTTTCTAAATAAGCAATAAATTCTTCTACTGCTGCCTGACGTTCTTCAGCAGAAACAAGTTTCCAAGAAGCCCAGTCGATTGAGCGGAAGTCATGTAAAGCATACCATCCATCTAATGTAATTGCTGCTTCATTCATTATTGAAAACACTCCTTTATAAGTGAATACCATTCAAAAATTAGTTTATCATAGTTTGTACAAAATCCCTAAATTCATGATAGTAGTTCACGAATTTGACACCAACTAGAGATAATGTATGCTAAGAGAAGAGATGTAGATAGAGGAGTACCAATATGAAAAGTATGTTACAACAGCCAATTTGGCGTTTTTATGATCAATCGATTAGTGCAAAGCAAAGATCACCGTTAGAATCATTTGCGACAGATGATACGTTGTGTCAATTAGTTGGGCAATTAACTTCGCCGCCAACAATTCGTACCTGGGTTCATGAGGCTTCGGTTGTACTTGGTATTCAAGATCATCGTTTACCTTATGTTCAACAAGGTATGGAATTACTAGAGTCTAGAGGCTATCATCCTATCGTTCGTAACTCGGGTGGATTAGCGGTAGTGCTAGATGAAGGAGTTCTCAATATTTCTATTATATTGTCTGAACAAACTCAGTCACTTAGCATTAATGATGGCTATGATGTAATGGTAGATCTTGTGAAGGGGTTGTTCCCAGAAGTAGCTACTAAAATTGAGGCTTATGAAATAGTAGGCTCTTATTGTCCAGGATCTTATGATTTAAGTATTGAAGGGAAAAAATTTGCAGGCATTTCACAAAGACGTCTACGCCAAGGAGTAGCTGTTCAAATCTATTTATGTATTGAAGGAAGCGGCTCACAACGTGCTGCACTTATTCGTGACTTTTATGAGGAAAGTTTGCAACAGGCAGAGACAAAGTTTGTGTATCCTCAAATTGTGCCTGAAGTCATGGCTTCGCTTTCAGAACTTGTCGATCCAAATTTAACAGTAGAGGCGGTTGTCATTCGTCTTCAGCAACTACTTCATCATTTAGCTGAGGAAGTTCGTCCTCAATCTTTCGATAATGAGGAATTAAAGCTATACGGTTTTTATTTACAGCGTGTTTTCGAGCGCAATGCCAAAATGCTTGAACGAAAGTCATAGACTCATTATATGAAACATAAAAAAGGCGATGCTGCTAATTAAGCGCATCGCCATTTTCTGATTGATAAATAGAGCTGCTTGTTACAAGGTTGCCGTTTTTCTCCATTTTGAAAACAGGCGCAATTCGCTCTTCCTCTTCATCTAATGTAACAAGTCGTCTAGCGCGATTCATAATTTGAACAAATTGCTCGTAATCCTTGCGAATCGCTCGATTTTCTTCTTCTAGTTTTGTAATAGTTTTCTCTAGCTTTTTATTTTTCTCAGATGTTACATGTACAAGCTGTCTCCATTTTGAAGATTCATTTCCTACTTCACCAGAATGCTGTAAACGTAGTAAATAGGCTATAACAATATCAAGAGAAAGAGCAGATAGTGGAATTGATTTTCCTTCTGCTGCACTACTATTTACTGTAAACATACTAGAAGCACGTCGTCTTGCTGGTGCTCCCAACACTCGCATTCTCTCTTTTCTTTCCTTCTTTGCTTCTGCTAATTGTTCCTCGTATTCTTTACGAACAACCGCATTCCAACGAAAACCACAGGCTGCAGCAGTACGGTTCAATGCATCACCAGCTTCTTCAAAGGCATTGAGCTGTGTGCTACCTTCCGTTACATGTCGAATAACCGCCTCTGCTAATAATTCATCGTTTTCTTTTAACCAAGCATCTTGTCTTACTTTACTCATTTTTTAAATCCTCCCACCTTTATTGGTAACTTGTTATTTAAGACTAGCATGACCAATCTTTTAACCTTTTATTCATCTATGTAGAAGGAAATATGCTTGAATAGAAGGGGAAAAATGCGATACAATACCCGATGTAGGTTTGTACGTATGCTGCATACTTAAATATGTGAAGGTCATGCGTTCAATAGAGCGATATTTTTGTTTAAAAATACTATATAGAAAGGGTTGTTGACAAAATGGCAAACGAATTTAAAGTTTGCGATGAATGTCAGGCCGTTAACTTAAAAACGTTAATTCCAAAATTAAAGGAAATCGATCCTGATGCAACCATCGAAATAGGCTGTCATTCTTACTGTGGTCCAGGACGCAAAAAAACATTTACCTTTGTAAATAGCCGACCTGTTGCTGCCTTAACAGAAGAAGAACTTATGGAAAAGGTTTTAGCAAAATTAAAGAAATAAGTAAAACATCATGCTATCTCTACTTGTTAGGGATAGCTTTTGTTTTTGTTTATTTTTAGATGGCTTTAAATATTAGACCAATAGAATTTGGGGTAAATTGGATTATAGCTGAAAAAGGTTGTTAGTATCTATAGAAAAAAGGTAATAAGTATGCTAGTCCTAGATTTATCGCATATAATAGAACTATAACAAAATGGGGGTGCTATCCAAATGACATATGCAGACGCTAAATTGCAAGAAGAGAAAGTATTTAAAGACCCTGTTCACCGGTATGTACATGTTCGAGATCAAGTGATATGGGATTTAGTGGGTACAAGAGAATTTCAGCGTTTACGCAGAATTCGTCAGTTAGGTACCACATTTTTAGTATTTCATGGAGCGGAACACAGTCGCTTTAGCCATTCTCTTGGTGTTTACGAAATTGTCCGACGTATTGTAGACGATATTTTCGTAGGTCGCCCTGATTGGGATGAAGGTGAGCGACTATTAGTATTATGTGCAGCCCTTTTACATGATTTAGGACATGGACCATTTTCACATGCCTTTGAAAATGTCTTTGAGCTGGATCATGAATACTATACAAGGCAAATACTATTGGGCGATACGGAAGTAAATGCAGTATTAAAAAAAGTAGCAGATGATTTTCCTGAAAAGGTCTCGCAAGTAATTGAAAAGACATATCCAAATAAGCAAGTGATCAGTTTAATTTCAAGTCAAATCGATGCGGATCGTATGGATTACTTGCAGCGTGATGCTTATTTTACAGGTGTTAGCTATGGTCACTTTGATATGGAGCGGATTTTAAGAGTAATGCGCCCACGTAAAAACCAAGTGGTAATAAAAGCAACAGGTATGCATGCAGTGGAAGATTATATTATGAGTCGATATCAGATGTATTTACAAATTTATTTCCACCCAGTGTCCCGTAGCGCAGAAGTGATTTTAAATAATATTCTTAAACGAGTAAAACAATTAAGCTTAGCAGGTTATACATTTAAGCATGAACCTACACACTTTCTAGCATTTTTCCGTAATGCTATCACACTAGAGGATTATCTTGCGTTAGACGAGAGTATACTTTTTACATATTTTCAGCTATGGATGCAAGAGGATGATGCTATTCTAAGTGATTTAAGTCGCCGCTTTGTTAACCGTAAGCTATTTCAGTACATTGATTTAGACCCTGGAGTCGAGTTAGATAAATATCAAAGACTCCAAGAGCTTTTCAAACAGGCTGACTTGAACCCAGATTATTATCTTGTGCACGATACAACGGCAGATTTGCCATATGATTTTTACAGACCTGGAGAGGAAGAAGTACGTGTACCGATATTCTTAGAAATGAAAAATGGTGAGCTACGGGAGCTTTCGCGAGAATCGATTATAGTTGATTCTATTTCAGGACGTATGAAGCGAGATCATAAAATCTATTTTCCATTAGATTTTTTAGAGGATACTACTACACATTCCGTTGTAAAAGAAGAAATACTAGCCTTGTTGAAAGGTCAAAAATAAAAATTAAATGTATAAAAATTTGTATATAAAAAAATAAATTTTCTGAATTATTGTGAAGAAACAGTAAAAGAACTCAATTTGAGTTTTCTTTTACTGTTTTTATTTATGTATAAATATAAATCAAATGGAAAATATTTAATTTTTAATAAGTAAATAAGCCTTAATTGTTTAGAATTTGTTCAGTTATCACTAATACAATATAATTCTATAATCCTAGGGGTGGTGAAGAATGTCGATTATGTGAATCTAAAGTAATGGGCGATGACATAATTATTTATATTATATTCTTGGATAATCGTTATTGCCTATTTAATGTGCTTTTTTGCAAGGTAATCAACTTTGACGACAATCAAAATGAAGAAAAGAGGGATCGACCTATTGTTTGTAGCAATGAATATTAAAAGAATGCCTACGTCGTCAGCAAACACACAGGTATCTCTCTGAACTTAGAAAAGGAGAGAAGCATGAAAAACTTAAAAAAACTAAACATAGCAATAATTTTATTGCTACTCGTATTCCAAACAGTACTTTCGCCAATTTCAGTGTTTGCAGATGAGATCGATCCTGCAACAACTGAATCAAGGGAAGGTGTTGCAACTACAAATAGTTCTAGTGATGAAGGGGAACTTTCAGCGCCAGCTACATCTGAAGAGGGTGGTAATGTCGAAAATGGTGAGCCATCTGTAACACCACCAACCGCACCAAAAGGTTCGACTGAAGATGACACTGGGTCATCTATAACACCACCAACTACATCTGAAGAGGATACTGGTGATAACAAGGAAGAGATCCTGCCGGAGAATGGAACAGAAGGAGAAAAGGTAGAGGATGTTCCAACAGGGGATAAAACAAACTTAGAAGAACAATCTCCTCTAATGGAACCCCTATTAAACACTACTCCTACAGATCTAACAGAAACGGCAAAATTAAATGTCTTTGAATTAAAAATTAATGGTACTGATGTCGTGCCACCAGAATTTACTACAGAGCTAGAGCAAGACCAAGAAGTTCAAGGAAAATTTATATTTTTAGTAGATTTACCAGATGGTGTAAAGGCAGGTGATTTTTTTACTTATCCATTACCTGCTTCATTAATTGACTTTAATAGTGCATTTAATGGTAAGAAAGGTTCAACCCCTAATTCTCCAGCATTTGAGTGGAGCACTTCAGGAAATTTAGTAACTGTGACAATAACAGAAGACCCATCTGCTGATATTGCAGGCTCAACTGATGTTGGATTTGAAATGAACTTTACAGCAGGCTTTAATCTCACAGAAAATAGCTTAGAGCAGAACTTGGTGATTCCAGCTGTAGGAGATGGAACAGACAATGTGAAGCTTACATTCCTGCCGTCTACTAGCGGGGAAAAGATGGTTTCCAAAGAAAGTAAAGGTGTAACAATCAAAAATGGTGAACGTATTATTGATTGGGAAGTATGGATCAATAGAGCAGGTAAAAAACTTGAAAACGCAAAAGTACAGGATACACCAGGTAATGGACACGAGGTTGTGCAAAATTCTGTTACTCTTGAGACATATGAGGTTGGCTTAAATGGTGTAGCGGCAACAGCTTCAGAGCCAGAGACACAATCAAATTTAAACTTCGAAGATATCACACTCAATGGTAAAAATGCGTACAAAGTCACGTATCAGACAAAAGTTAACTTACCAATTGCTGAGCAGGAGGGGCAAAAAACCTTCACGAATTCCTTCACATTAATTGAAGATAACTATAGTGATTCAGACAGTAAAATAGCGACCACTACGTATGGCAAGGCTTTAGAAAAAAGCAAGGACAGCTCAAAAACAAGTAATAACTATGTATCTTCATGGGAAGTCCGCTATAACTATAATCAGGCTGCTATTGACCAGGCAGATGCTTGGATAGAGGATACGCTGCCGACTGGTCATGTTATTGATACATCTACTATTAAAGTATATGAAATGACGGTGAATGATACGGGTACGGCAACTGGCGCTGGTACCGAAGTGAAAGCGGGAAATTATAAAGTTGATGATACAGCGACTGGCTTTAAATTAACGTTTACTAAAGATATTACTAAAGCATATCGCATCACATACGATGCAAAGCTGCCAGCTGATTTTTACAGTAATTCCTCTTCAGAGACAATGACAAACTCTGTTATCAGCGGCACTGTATCAACCGCAAAAACAGCAACACACACACTGACAGAAGGCATCTTATCAAAATCCCGAACAGTAGACACAGATAAAAAAGAGATTACATGGTCAATTACTGTAAAAGCAGACAATGGGACGAGTGCTGGAACAGATATTAAAGGTTTAACAATTGAGGATACATTTACTGAAGGATCTTACAATGCACCGCATAAATTAGTAGATACAAATAATGACGGTACAATAGATGCTGCTGATATCAAGGTAGCAAATATGACAGGGCAAACTATTTCTATTGATGCCAATGGCTTTACGCTTACAGGTGGTACAGTGGCAAAAGGACAAACAGCGGTTATTATCTATAAGACAGCGTACGAAATCCTGCCGGATGGCTCAATCTATGAGCAAGGCTACGGTAATACAGCAGCAGCCAGCTGGAGGACTGATAAACCATATTCTATTACGAAAAAAGCCCACTATCGACCAGAAAGTAACTCCGTTAATAATGGACGAAAGCAAGGGGCATATGATTACATTGAACAAGTTTTCAACTGGAATATTAAGGTCAATATTAACAAGCAAAATATTAATAATGCTATGCTAGCGGATACACTTGGAGAAGGCCATGAAATCGTGCCGGGTACCTTCGAGATAAAAGAATTCACATTAAATACACCAAATGATGATGAAATCGGGACTGAAGGTGCTGTTTTAGATTCTAGTTTGTACACATTAACTATTGCACCAGATAATAAAAGCTTTACTGTTACGTTTGCAGGTGATTTAGGGGCTGCAAACAATAAAGTATATATTATAAAATATCAAACGAAGGATTCTGACAACATCGTTGGGATTGAATCCACTACGAAAGCTGAGAAGAATCAACCGTATACTAACACGGCAATCTTTACAACAAATGTGGGTGGAAGCCCGAAAGTTTACAATTTACCTGCATCATCTGTGACACCAAGCTATACAAACCAATTAATTACAAAAGGTGTTCCAGGCAGTAGTTCCACTTCAGAAAGATTAACGTGGACTCTGGATGTCAATCGTTCACTTTCTACACTTGGTGCTACTAAAGTAAGCGATGTACCATCAGAAAATCAACTATTATTAAAAGACACAATTAAAGTAAAGAAATACAATGTAGATGCAAGTACTGGTCCATCGGTTCCAGATGGTGCCTGGTTAAATCCCGCTGATTTAGGATTTAGCGTCACATTCCCAGCAACAGGCGGATTTGAAATCGACTTTGCTGAATTGAACAAAGAGGGCTACCAAATCCAATACCAAACATTAGTGCTTGGTAAAGCGGGTGACCCTTACAATAACGAAGCGAAAATTGACTTTGGTTTTGCAACAGCTGTCAATCAAGAAAAAGAAGCAAAATATAATGGTAATTTTAGCTTCAGTGCATCAGATGCAGATTTCTCATTAACAAAAGGAACATTGAAATTTAATAAGGTTGGCTTAAATTCTTTATCAGGTGTCAAAAAACCATTACCAGGTGTAGAATTTGAATTAGTGAAAATGATAAAGGGAACACCTTATATTGTAGCAACAGCGACATCTGACACAGAAGGTAATGTCTTATTCGAAGAAGTTAACTATGCGAACTATATTGTTAGAGAAAAGGGTGCGCCAACAGGCTATGAACTCATGGCAAACTATGCAATTAAATTAGATGCTAAAACCGATACAAAGTTGGCTGACAATGCTACGAAAATCATTGAACTTGTTAATAATGAGCAGATCGATACAATAAATGCTTGCCCTGCTTTCAGATTAACAGTAAAGGATATAGATGGAAACCTATTAGCTAATGAAGCGATTAAATTAGTGGATAGCAATGGTGTTGAAATCAATGTAGGAAATACTAATAGCTTAGGACAAATCACATCGATAAAACGTCCAGGAACAAATGGTTCAGGAACAAATGTTCAAGCAGGTACGTACACAGTAAAAGATGAAGATGATAATGTGTTAGGTACAATTGTGGTAAAGTACGGACAGGATGAATGCCATAGTGAAATCCAGCCGGTAAATTCATGTCCACTATTTACAATTACTGTGAAGGATGAAAATAATAATCCACGTCCAAATGTACCAGTTACGTTAAAAGATACAAATAATAGTATTGTTGCTACTGAAACAACTGATAGTAATGGACAGTTTACAATTGATAAAACTACGCCATCAGGGAAATATAAAATATATGAAGGTACACAGTACTTAGGTGAGGTAAATGTTACGTATCAAAATGGCAATTGTCAGGATGAAGTAATCCAAGCCCCAAAATGCGAAATGTTTGAACTAACTGTCAAAGATGTTGACGGAGAATTATTTGCTAATGATACAGAAGTAACAATTAAAGATGTAGACGGTAAGACAGTAGCTATTGCCAAAACAAAAGATGGTAAGGTAGAGTTGAAAGATTTAGAGCCAGGTATTTATGGGGTATTTGATAAGGATGACAATAAAATTGGTGATTTCTCAAGCAATATAAATTGTCAGGCTATAGTTCAGCAAAAACCTGCGTGTGAACGTTTTACAGTCGAACTGAAAGATAATATCAACATATTAATAAAAGCTGGTAGTGACGTTGTCATTAAAGATAAATCAGGTAATGTAATTCCAACGGTGATAGAAGCCGATGGTAGTATTACATTTGTTTCTGAAAATGTACCAGCAGGTAAGTACGAGGTGTATGACAATAAAGTTTATTTAGGTGAAATTGAAGTATCCTATAAACAAACTTGTAAAGCTGAGTTAATCATTACACCAGCTTGCCCAGATTTCACATTAACAATAAATAATATGTATGGTCAGCCACGTGCTGGTGTAAAAGTCACTATTATAGGTGAAGATGGTTTAGTGGTAGAAAATAATGGTTCAACAGAATTCACTTCAGATAATAATGGTCAGATTACAATTAGTAACTTATTGGTAAAACCAGGTAAGTATACTATTAGAGAAAACGGAAAGACGATTATTGGCACTATTATAGTGGGGAATACATGTGAGTCAAAAATTCAGCCTACGCCACCTATAACACCTCCTATAACTGATCCTAATAATCCAACACCAGAACCTGAGCAGCCTGTTGATCCAAGCCCAAATCCGGACCCAGATAAACCAGTCGATCCAAACAAACCAAATCCAGACCCAGATAAACCAGTCGATCCAAACAAACCAAATCCAGACCCAGATAAACCAGTCGATCCAAATAAACCAAATCAGGACCCAGATAAACCGGTAGATCCAAACAAACCAAATCCAGACCCAAATAAACCGGTAGATCCAAACGAACCAAATCCGGACCCAAATAAACCAGTAGATCCAAACAAACCAAATCCGGACCCAGATAAACCGGTAGTTCCAAGTAAACCATTACCAGATCTAGAGAAACCATCAAATCCGGATAACCAGACGCCGGGACCAAATAGTCCATCGGCTTCTGATAATGATGGAACATCTGTACAAAATGTAATTGATCAAGGGAAAAACTTACCACTATATGACCCATCTACCGCATCGAAAGATACGTTAGATGCTTATAAGGATTTCCTGAATAATTATAGTAAGCTATCAAAAGATGAGCAGGCAGAGGTAGCTCGATCAATTGATATTAAAAAAATCAAAGCAGACGCAGAGCGTTTAGAAGCACAGTTGAAGGCGAAAGGTAAATTACCGCAAACAGATGGGGCTAATCAAACTGCCCTCGTTCTAATAGGTATAGTTTTCGTTCTAGGTGCATTGTTCTTATTGCGTCGCCGCAAAATGGAATTTGAATAAATAAATCGAACCCCCAAGAGGTAATAGCTTGGGGGTTCAAATTTTTAATAATGGCATATTACTAGTAAGAAATGCAATTTAGTGAGAGCTAAAGAAGTTTATACATGAGTGGGAAAGCAAATTGGAGTTTATTGGTGTTTTTAAAAGGTTTCTGCTATTTTTGCTGGGGCTTCGTTAAATGGATAATGCTTGACAAAGTCTGCCTGAATAGCTAACCGTTTTGTGCCACTTTCTGCACATGTGATAAGGGTTAGAACGGTTTTATTTGGAATATCGTTAATAACATAAACATCTGTTGCAGCGATAATATCTTTTGATGTTAATTTATATTCGTAAATATTCGTTAAATCTGTTAAATAAATCGTATCACCAATTTTTGCTTTATATAAGGGGCTAAAAAGTATGTCTTTTTCCTCGAAGTAATGGCCAGCTAAGGCGTAGTTTCCTTGTCCGAGCTTTTGATTAGGCTTCATTGTACCTGCTCCAACTGCAAGAGCAGCATTCCCAACTCCTTTTACTATAGGAAGCTGTAAATCAACGCTAGGTACAACGATACTACCGATTACAGGCATTGCATCAACTTTTGTTTGTGCTTTTAACACTTCGGCAATGGAGAGTGACTGCACTTCCTCAAAGTCAAAATCGGCATCCGTATTATTGTTATCTTTGATGTCCTCGGCACTGTATTCAGTTGTATTTAATTGTTTACTTAGATGTGTAATCATTGCATTTTGAATAGGATTAATAAAAATTAGTGCAAGGCCGATTAGTAACACACAAAGAAGAAACGTCCGTTTAAGTTTAGACATGTTATAGATCACATCCTAGATAATAAATACAAATCATAATAGCAGACATTTAGTTACTGAGTAAAAAATCCTTTAAAAGAGGTAGAGCTTGACGGCCCTCCCCCTTATTTTTTCTTATTTATCACTAAAACGTACGCCTGCAACGCCGTAATGGTTTTTAGACATTTCTTCGATAAAAACTGTTACATTTTCTGCAGGTGCATTTACCGTGCGAGAAACGGCCTCTGTTACTTCTTTGACAAGAGCACGTTTTTGTTCCTCTGTACGACCTTCAAGCATTTTCACTGTTACGTATGGCATAATATTGCCTCCTTTATAGAATAATGTTGTATAGTTAGTTTATAAGAAAGTATAAACTTCTTACTTGCGTTGAGGCATACGCGCAATGTTGAAAATAGCGTATAGTATGACAAAATAATGCGTCGATATGCTTTCCTTTATAATAGCAGAATGGAGGATATTTAAGTATGGCAAATGAAGAAAAACCAAAACAAAAAATGGGTTTTACCATTATAAAAAATGATCCAACAGATGGACATAAAGGGTTTGGAATTGGTTCACTTTCACTAGAGAATGTATCGCCCGTGATAATTGATGTAGAAGAGGGAACGGCTTCTGTTGAAATTGGTGCGATGCATGCACGTAGTGATGTAGAACGAGGTATTAAATTTACGGTAGATCGCGCTGATTCAGAGGGTGGAAAACCGTATTGGCTAGTATGGGTGACTATCGATCATAAAGAGGATGGGCCATACTATGCAGGTGTAACGGCTTGTGAAATGGTCGTTAATCGCGAAAAGCGTCGTGGTTATAAAATTTTAGCTGACCATGTAAACAAAATGGATAAATCCATGAAGCGTCAAATTATTGTAGAGCATATGGATGCACCGTCTAAAAAAGTATTAGCTACTTTCCTAGAGCAACTTAATCCTGAATTGTGGAAACGTAGTGAGGAGCAATTGCGTCAAGACTTATTTGTTGAATAGTCCAACAATGATTGAACAATCTGTGACATTTTGCAATCGCTTTCGATATTAGGTTGAAAGTGGGTTTGAAACAAAGTACACTTGATGCAGAGCTTACATTTTAGTAAGCTAGGACACTTGGTATCGCGAATGTGATGAGCGCTATGCGGCATTTGAACAACCCAAACCCAAGCCAAATGCCCCATGATGCTCATACTTCGCGAACCATAAAAAGAAAAGCTTTCTGTTCCCACGGACATGTTTCCGGGGAAGAGAAAGCTTTTCTTATTTTTCGTCTATTAGTTACTTTGTCGAGAGCCTTCATAACATAGAACGTGTAATGCTCAAAAAGGTTTCCGAATTATTGCTTATTTTTTTCATCGCCTTTGAAAAGTGAGAATGGAAGCATGTTCCAAAACTCTCCCCATGTATTACTGTCAAGAATATCGAAGTTTGTACATTTTTCAGTTGGTACATCTTTTGATTCAACATAGACAAGACGCTGTTTAGGACAAGCATCAGTCGCTAGTTTCCCTGTTTCGATATCAATGACAACGCCTTCTACACCTTTAGGTTTTTTGAAATCTTCATTTTTCGTTCCTTTGTTGACAGTTTCCATAAAGTCGATCCAAATCTGTTTTGTGGCAGCAGTGTCTTCCTTTGTTGTAAGGTTTTTACCCTGGTCGTAGCCATTCCATACACCAGCAGTTAGGCTTGGTGTGAAACCAATTAGCCATTGGTCACTATTAGTAGAGCCTGATTTGGCAGCATAAGTGTGTGTCATTCGTGAACGGATACTAATTCCTGTAGCAGGTGAATAATCACTGAACACAGGGTCGAAAATACCTGTCATCATTTCAGTTAAAATGAATGCATTTTCTTTTGAAATAGCCTTCTCAGCCTTGCTTGTAACATCTTTGTTTTCATAAATAACATCGCCATTTGCATTTTTAATGGACACAATTGTTGTTGGAATGGTTTGCTGTCCCTGCGACGCTAAAATATTATAAGCATTTGTCATTTCATATAGCGTCGTTTCAATTGTACCAAGTGCGATTGATAAATTATCTTTCGCACCAATCCCTACGCTAAAACGGTTTGCCATATCATGAAATTCCTTGAAGCCGATGTCCTCTAATGTTTTAACCGCGTATATATTATCTGAAATAGCAATTGCTTGCGCCATTGTCATATCATGATCTGCAAACTGACCATTGACGTTTTTAGGTGCATACGTTCCACGACCATTATCATAAGTAAAGGTCGTTTCACCGACATCTAAAAAAGTAAGTGGTGTGTAGCCATTTTCTAGTGCCGCCGCATACAATATCGGCTTTATAGTAGAACCTGGTTGACGTTTAGCTTGCGTTACACGGTTAAATGAGCTCACTGAATAATCACGGCCTCCAACTAATGCAGTAACAGCACCTGTTTTCGATTCCATACTAACGAATGCTGTTTGGAGATCATTCGCAGGCATATTTTTTGCAACTGCTTCTTCAGCTGCTTTTTGATGCTCCAGGTTAAGCGTCGTTTGAATCGTCCAGCCACCTTCACTAATATCGAGATTTTTCGTTTTTAAAATTTCACTGGCCTCTTGCCAAGCAACATCAAGGAAATAAGGAGCGACAGATTTTGTTGCAACCCAACTATCATTTTTTAAGACAAGCTGTTCATTTTCAGCACGTGTCTTTTCCTCTTGTGAAATAGCCCCTTGATCAGCCATAAGCTTTAAAATAACATGTTGGCGATTTGTAGCCTTTTCTAAATTGGCAATCGGCGAATAGATACTTGGTCCCTTTGGAACACCCGTTAACATGGCTGCTTCTGCAAGGGTTAAATCGCTGGCAGATTTCCCGAAGTAAAACCGGCTCGCAGCTTCCACACCATACATGCCGTGACCATAGTAGACAGTATTTAAATAACCCTCTAGTATTTCGTCCTTATCATAAAAAACTTCTAATCTATAAGCATAAAGGGCTTCATTTAACTTACGTGTCCAAGATTTTTCATGGGAAAGATAAAGGTTACGTGCATATTGCTGCGTAATTGTACTAGCTCCTTGGACCTTTCCACCAGCTTTAATATCCACTAAAATGGCACCAGCAATACGTGAATAATCAAAACCGCCATGTTTATAAAAATCTTTATCCTCAACAGCAACTACTGCTTCTTTTAAATAAGGTGACATCTCATCGAGACCAACCCAATAACGTCGTTGATTTGTAAAGTGGTCCCCAATTTGGTTCTCATTTTCATCTAAGAAGATGGAGGCTTTCGGTACGGTTAAAGGCGGTGCACCAGCCACTTGAACATAGATGCGGAGAGCGACAAATGCTACGACAATTGCAGATGCAAAGGCGACAAAAAGAGTAAGGGTTTTACGGGTGCGCTTTACACGCTTTTGCTTTCGATGATAGCTTTTTCGTTTCATCCGACTTCACCTCGTTTTCTCACAACTTCGAATTTAGCTTTAGTATGTGTTCGAACAATCATCTTTAATCGAAATTCTAACTAAAAACTATTGCACTTTATTCAAAAACATCTATACTTTTTTTGTACTACTTGAAACGCAAGCATTCGACATAAACGTCACACCTTGTAGATTTTAATCGAAATTTGCTAGACGTTCCAATAATGTATACGAGGATGAAAGGATACAGGTTTCATTACAATCCTGTAAGCCATAATAGAGGAAATTGAAGAATAGCGATGAACAAAAACATATTTTAATGATTCGGAGGGCTAGCAATGAGATTTGATGAAGCTTATTCAGGAAATGTTTTTATAAAAAGTCACCCTACTTATGAGGATGCACAAGCAGTTATTTATGGGATGCCAATGGATTGGACAGTAAGTTATCGTCCAGGATCACGCTTCGGTCCACAACGTATTCGTGAGGTATCAATTGGTCTTGAAGAGTACAGCCCATATTTAGATCGTGAGCTTGAAGAAGTTAAGTACTTCGATGCAGGTGATATTCCACTACCTTTCGGGAATGCACAGCGTTCATTAGATGAAATTGAAAAGTTCATTGAAAAATTATTAGCGGATGGCAAAGTTCCAGTTGGTATGGGAGGGGAACATTTAGTGTCTTGGCCTGTCATGAAGGCTGTTTCTGCTAAATACGATGACCTTGCGATTATTCACTTTGATGCACATACGGATTTACGTGTGGAATATGAAGGAGAGCCACTTTCTCACTCAACACCAATCCGTAAAATTGCAGAACATATCGGACCAAAGAATGTCTATTCATTTGGCATTCGTTCTGGCATGAAAGAAGAATTTGAATGGGCGAAGGAAAACGGCATGCACATTTCAAAATTTGAAGTGCTTGAACCATTAAAAGAAGTGCTACCAACATTAGCTGGACGCAATGTTTATGTAACAATCGATATTGATGTTTTAGATCCAGCCCATGCACCAGGTACTGGGACGGTTGATTGTGGTGGTATTACATCCAAAGAATTACTAGCCTCTATCCATGCTATTGCAGCAAGTGGTGTAAATGTTGTAGGCTTTGACCTTGTAGAAGTAGCACCAATCTACGACTCATCAGAAATGACAGCAAACACAGCCTCTAAATTATTACGTGAAATGATTTTAGGCTGGGTAAAATAAGTAAAATAGCGATTTGTTGGGGTTAGCTAAGGCTAGCCCCATTTTTATATTTAAGACAATAAAATTGAAACTTATTTCAATTACTTTCGTATAAGAAAAATAGAGTAAAAAGAAATAATCTAAGGACATGATTTCAATGGATAGTATCCGTACCTGAAATCATGTTTATTCCTAGCTAACGTAATAAAAATAGGGAAGGAGGAGTATGATGATTTGGTCACTTCTCATCAATGATTTATTCATCTTTGTCAGTACAATGGAATACTTTTGGCTATTAGCTTCTTTACTTTTAACTGTACTAAGTGTTCATTTGCATTTGTATTTAGTTAATAAAATAACCATTCAAGAAGTGAAGGACGAAGAGTTTGAAGTTGACTATAATATCACGAATACTTGGACTCCACCTATGTTAACGTGGTTTGTTCTTTGTATTAGAACGTCAGAAGATAATGAGGAAGAAAGTGTCTCTCCTAGTTTCATTTAAAGTTTAAACTAGGAGGAATAGCATTGTTAACATTTTTAGCACAACCTATCATTTACCTCATACATTTCATCCATTCTTTCACAGGAAGCTATGCGATTAGTGTTATTGGTATTACGATAGCGGTAAGATTAATGCTTATGCCGTTATTTATTCGATCGGCTCAACACCAAAAGCGTTCAAAAGAATTAATGACGTCAATTAAGCCTGAATTAGATGCGCTAACTGCTAAGTTTAAGAATAGTAATAACGAATCTGAAAAAATAAAGGTTCAACATCAAATTCAGGAGTTAACAGCAGGTTCTTTAAAAAGTTCGTTATTAGGTTGTTTGCCAATCATTATTCAATTACCTATATTATTTTCACTGTATTATGCGATTAAACTAGATTCAGTTATCGCAAGTGAAAATTTCCTTTGGATGAATTTAGGTACGATAGATATTGGCATTTCGATGATTGCTTGTTTGATCTATTTAATTCAAAGCTGCATTTCTTTAGAAAAAAGCCAGCCATTAAATATGAAGGTTATGGTGTTCGTTAATCCAATCATGATCCTTATTTTTAGTTTGTTCAACCCTGCGATTATTCCAATATACTGGACTGTTAGTGCTTTATTATTAATGATTCAACAATTGATTATAAAAAAAAGGTATAGATAGAATGATAAAGTCCTCTCTTAATAAAGGGAGGATTTTTAATTTTTCCATATAAACACAGCAGATGTGTTCTAGTTGACTTCTACCTTGAAAAAACATCCGTATTCATCCTATAATAAAAAGGTTATAGTAAAAGACTAAAAAGGGAGCGTCCGTTATGGCGAACGATGTAAGATCGCAAGTGAACATTAAGCTCATTTCTACAATTCATCCAAGCGATGGAGAGTCCGAAAGTTATGAAATGTGGCTTAAAGGGCAGCTACTTGAAAAAGCAGGAAGCTTGTATTTGAAATATGAAGAGGTGCAGGAGGATAAAACCATCCGCACAACGATGAAATTAGGTCAAGAGAAGGCACTCATTATGCGTGCTGGAGCGGTCAATATGCGGTTACCACTTAACATAATTGAACAACAAATGGGACATTATGAGAGTGAGTTCGGTTCCATGCCACTCGTTATAGATACGAAGAAAATGACATTTACGAAGCAGGCAGTAGGCGGAGATTTCCATGTACAGTACGATTTACTAATGGGTGGGCAATCCGTTGGCAACTATACATTAGATATTACATTTACGGAGGTACAATGATGAACGCAGTAGAACAAGTACAACAGGCTATAAAAGCAGCACTAGCTCAAGCTGTTGAAAAAGCTGGCTTAGTGGAGGCTGGCACAGAATTAACGATTCACCTGGAAACACCAAAGGATAAAGCAAATGGTGACTATGCAACTAACATTGCGATGCAATTAACGAAGCTTGCTAAAAAGCCACCACGTGCCATTGCAGAAGCTATTTTAGAAAACCTTGATACAGCTGGAACAGATATCGAAAAAATCGACATTGCTGGTCCTGGTTTCATGAATATTACCGTGCGTAAAGATTTCCTAACAGGGGTAGTTACACAGGTCCTTGAGCAAGGCGCTGACTATGGTCGTTCAAATGCTGGCGCAGGTGAAAAAATTCAAGTGGAGTTCGTTTCTGCGAACCCTACAGGGGATCTTCATTTAGGACATGCGCGTGGAGCATCTGTCGGAGATTCATTGTGTAATGTATTAGATATGGCTGGTTACAATGTCTCACGTGAGTACTATATTAATGATGCAGGAAATCAAATTAATAACCTTGCTTATTCATTAGAAGCACGCTATAAGCAAGCGTTAGGACTAGATGCTGAAATGCCAGAGGATGGCTACCATGGCCAAGATATTATTGATATCGCTGGCAAGCTTGTGAAAGAGCATGGGGATGCTATTCTTGCAAAATCAGATGAAGAGCGTTTTGCATTCTTCCGCCAGCACGGTTTGGCGTTGGAATTAGATAAATTAAAAACAGACTTAGCAAACTTCCGCGTGAACTTTGATGTTTGGTATTCAGAAACATCTCTATATGAAAACGGTAAAATTGAAGTAGCTTTAGATAAATTAAAAGCAAATGGCCATGTGTTTGAAGAGGATGGTGCCACTTGGTTCCGCTCTACAACATTTGGGGATGATAAAGACCGTGTGTTAATTAAAAATGATGGGTCTTTCACATATTTAACGCCAGATATTGCTTACCATGAGGATAAAATTGTTCGTGGCTTCGATAAGTTAATCAATATTTGGGGAGCTGACCACCACGGGTATATTCCACGTATGAAAGCAGCGATTCAAGCACTTGGCTATGATCGCGATACATTAGAAGTTGAAGTGATTCAAATGGTTCAGCTTTATAAAAACGGAGAAAAATTCAAGATGTCTAAACGTACAGGGAACGCAGTAACGATGCGTGAGCTTGTTGAAGAGGTAGGCCTTGACGCAGTTCGTTACTTCTTCGTGAAAACAGCTGGCGATTCTCATATGGACTTTGATCTTGATCTTGCTGTATCACAATCTAATGAAAACCCAGTGTACTATGCACAATATGCACATGCACGTATTTCGTCTATTTTACGTTCAGCAAATGAGCAAGGTTTTGCTGCCACAACAGAACATTTGAATCTGTTAACAGCAGAAAAAGAAATTGATTTACTGAAAAAAATCGGCGATTTCCCGAGAGTGGTTGCTGAAGCAGCGAAACACCGTACACCTCACCGTATCGCAAACTATATTCAAGAAACAGCAGCTGCATTCCATAGTTTCTATAATGCAGAAAAAGTATTAGATGCTTCAAACAAAGAATTAACAGAGGCTCGTTTAGCATTAATTACAGCTGTACGCACAACAATTGCCAACGCACTGCGTTTAATCGGCGTATCTGCACCAGAAAAAATGTAATCCTTTTTAAGCTCCTAACATGAAATGTGTTAGGGGCTTTTTTGATGGATAAAAAGCGAAAAGTGAGCGATAGATTTCTAAAAGTGACGGATAGAGCAATGAAAATGATGGATAAAGCTACAAAAGTGGTGGATAGAGCACTGAAAATGCCTGATAAACCTACAACTGAATGAAGAGAACACTAGATTATCTGCTTCACTCTTAATTTTTCTGTAAATTTCGAAAATTTTGTTGAACTTTACGTTAACGTCAATGGTATACTGTTGCCAATTAGGAGAGGGGGGATGGCTTTGATAACAATTCAGGAGGTAGCAAAGCAGTTTAATGTGTCAACACGTACTATTCGTTATTATGAGGAACTTGGCCTTCTTTGTCCCCATCGTTCATCTACCAATCAACGAACCTTTTCAAGGAAAGAATTGGCGAAGCTCAAGCTTATATTCAGAGGAAAGCGTTACGGCTTTTCGTTAGAAGAAATTAAGGAAATGGTTTTACTGTTTGATTTTGATCGTTCGGGTATTCAGCAATTGGAGCGAACAGTTGAATACGGAGAACAAAAAATTCAAGAGATAGATCACAAAATAGCCGAGCTTACACAAATGAAGCAGGAGTTACAACAAATGCATAGCATGTTTAATGAAAAATTAGCGACTTTAAAGGGAGAGATGCACGATGAATAGTTCCAATTTGTTAGCACGTAATGCCCGTAAGTATCCAAAAAAAGAAGCCGTTATTTGTCATGGCAGAAGAGTGAATTACCTTGATTTAGATGAGCAAGTGACGCGATTTAGTCATGCCTTGCTGGAGCAAGGAGTAAAGCAGGGTGATAAGATTTTAATCTTTATGCCGAACACTTTAGAGTTTGTTGTGAGTTATTTTGCCATTCAGCGTATCGGAGCTATTGTTGTTCCAGTTAATGCGAAATTTACATTGCAGGAGGTCGAATATGTGGCGCAGCATGCCGAAGCGAAAGCCATTGTCGTTCATGAGGCCATTTTTACTGCAGTCGAGCATCTAGCTATTGTCCCAATAAAAATTAAAACAGGCTCAGAAAAAGCAGGCTGGCTTCATTATGAAACGATGATACAAGATGCTAGTACACAACTGATAGATTGTCAGCTTCATGAAGATGACGCTTCGACTATTTTGTATACTTCAGGTACAACAGGTAAACCAAAGGGTGTGTTATTTAGCTATCGTAATATATTAACAGTGGCACAAATGATAGCGGTTGAAATGGAAGTTAAGCCTGAGAGTCGGATTTTGCTCATGATGCCATTAACACACTCGGCACCATTGCATTTATTTTTAATGGCAGGCTTATTAGTAGGTTCGACAAATGTGTTAACACCAACTTTTACTCCTGATCTATTTATTGATTCAATTGAACAGGAAAAAACAACGCATTTCTTTGGTGCACCTGTTGCTTATCTATTAACAGCGCAGATGCCAAGATTGAAATCAGCTGATTTGTCTTCAATGAAGTGGTGGGTCTATGGTGGTGCACCCTTATCCCAGCAAGAGGTTCGTTTCATTCAACAAGCATTTCGAACAAGTAATTTAACTTGTGTGTATGGCTTAACGGAGGCGGGACCAAGTGGCTCATTATTGTTTGGGAAGGAACATGAAACAAAGGCAGGTAGTATTGGTCAGCGGGCCCCGCTTGGTACAGAATTAAAAATTGTCAATGATAATGGAGAAGATGTAAGTGTTGGTGAAGTAGGGGAAATTGTATTACTAGGTGAGGGGAATATGCTTGGCTACTACAAGGATGAGGTAGCGACTAATGCGGCCTTTATAAATGGTTGGTTGAAAACAGGGGACTTAGCTCGAATGGATGAGGACGGCTTTATTTGGATTGTTGATCGGAAAAAAGATGTGATTATTTCGGGTGGTGTCAATATTTATCCGAAAGAAATAGAAGATTGCCTATTAGGTTATGAGGGCATATTTGAAGTGGCAGTTATTGGTGTGCCACATCCACAATGGGGAGAAACGGTGAAGGCGGTTTATTCTACTAATCAAGAAATTGATGAAGATGCTTTAAAAGAATATTTAGAGGACCATCTTGCGAAGTATAAAATCCCACGCATTTTTGAAAAAGTGAAAGCGCTACCACGAAATGCTTCAGGCAAAATTTTAAAACAATCCTTGAAGGGACAAGAGGTGAGATAGTATGAAAGTTTTACAACAGGAGAAAACGCGGCCGACGAATTTTTTTACTGATGATGAGACGCTCCAAAAAGTGATAGAAATGATGTTAGATCCAGAGTTTTTATCCTACGCAAAGCAAGAGCTAGCGGATTTCGGGGAGCTATGTGCAGGTGATATTGATGCAAGAGCGAAACATACAGATCGACAGGGGGAGCCTCGACTTCAAAGGTATGATGCTTATGGTGAAGAGATATCAGAGGTTTGGGTCAATGATGGCTACAAAAAAACAATTGAGGAGACATATAATACAGGCATTGTTGGCTACGTGCACAAGGATATTCCGCAGCTAGGGCGCAAAGGAAATTATGTCTATAGCTTTGCGCAAGGGTATTTGCTGTCCCATGCAGAGCCAGGTTTTTATTGTCCTGTGACATTAACAATGGCTACTGCCTATCTATTAGATCATTATGCTGATGACGAGGCTAAACAGCGTTTCTTACCACATGTTTGTGCAACAGGTGATACAGAGTTATATGAAGGAGCAACATTTTTAACTGAACGTCAAGGGGGCTCAGATGTAGGGGTGAATGTTGTGGAAGCGAGAAGGGAAGGCAATGAATTCCGCCTCTATGGTGAAAAATACTTCGCTTCCAATGCCGGTATGTGTGGGGTAGCAATGGTGTTGGCACGTCTAGAAGGTGCACAAGCAGGCTCTAAAGGATTAACCTTATTTGCTGTTCCTTGGCGTAAAGAAGACGGAACGGCAAATCATCTACGTATTCGACGACTAAAAGATAAGTTGGGTGTTCGGGCAGTTCCATCTGGTGAGGTTGAATTTGATGGTGCACTTGCTTATGTTGTAGGTGAACAAAGTAAGGGGATTTATTATATGCTGGAGGCACTGAATCTCTCAAGAATTTGCAATGCCGTAGCATCGATTGGGATTATGCGTCGAGGTTTCTTAGAGGCGAAGCATTATGTGACAAATCGATATGCATTTGGCAAGCCTTTAACACAATACCCAATGATTCAAGATACATTAGGGAAATTTGCAGCTAAGCTACATGTAGAAGTAGCGACCGTTTTTGATCTTATTCAATTATACGATAAAGTAACGAATGGGCATGGAACACAACAAGATGTTATTATGAATCGTTTATATATTGCCATTATGAAAAAGGAAACGGCAGAGCAAGCGGTTCATTATGCTAGTGAAGCAATTGAATTACATGGTGGCAATGGTTATATTGAGGACTTTGTGACACCGCGCTTACTGAGAGATGCTCAAGTGTTGACGGTATGGGAGGGCACGGCTAATATTCTGGCGTTAGAGCTTATTCGGTTAGTGGATAAGTATCAGGCACATGAGCTATTTGTCAGTGAGATGGAAGAACGGTTAGAAAAATTAAAAGATAGCGCTTTGGTGCAAATTGTGAGAGAGCAATTGGTGAAACTAGCTGGGATCTTACAAATTTTTAGTGCTTTAGATGATGCCACGAAAACATTTGAAGCAAAAGATGTTGCAAAGAAAATGGCGCTGTTATATGAAAGTGTCGTAGCAGTTGAATGGGCGCAAAAATTTGGTGGAAAGTATGAAAAGCTTGCGGACGTTTATTTAGAACAGGCATGGTCGTTGCGACAAATTGGAGATCAGATGAAAACCGTACAATATTTTTCTGATATTGTATAGAAGCTAGAAGTCGTCTTGAATGGGGGCGACTTTTTTTCGTTTTCATGTATAATAAAATCAACTGAATAGTATAAAGGTTCTTTACTTAAGTAAAGTGAAAAGGGAAAACGGTGTAATTCCGATGCGGTCCCGCCACTGTAAATGTGAGTTTTTTCAAAAGATGCCACTGATGATATTCGGGAAGGCTTGAAAAGACGTAATAAGCATAAGCCAGGAGACCTGCCTTTATAGTATAGACATAACAGCCTACGAGGATAGGGTGGTGGATTTTGTATCAGTTCTTTGGTGCAATGTTAACCCTTCATCATTCGTAGATGAGGGGTCTTATTTGTGTAGGAGAATTTCTGCCCAAATAAAGCACAGATCAACGAAGGAGGATTCACATGAAGAAATTTTGGAAGATAGGATTATCAGCATTTTTAACACTAGGGTTGCTAGCTGCCTGTGGCCAAGAGGAGAAAAACGACAAGTCGTCTAATGAACCGCAAACACAGCAAGAGACATCACAGGTGGACGAAGCAACTTTCCCAATGACCATAACAGATGCCATTGGCAAGGATATAACACTAGAAGCTCCTCCAGAGAAAATTGTTTCACTTATTCCAAGTAATACTGAAATATTATTTAGCCTTGGTTTAAAAGATGAAATAGTAGGGGTTACAGACAACGATGATTATCCACCAGAGGTAGCTGAAAAGGAAAAGGTTGGCGGTATGGAATACAATATTGAAAAAATTATTGCCCTCAACCCAGATATCGTTTTTTCACATGAATCTAGCATGTCTCTTTCAGAAGCAGCGATTGAACAGCTTGAGTCAGCGGGTGTAAAAGTATTTGTCGTCAATAATGCACAAGATTTTAATGAGACATACACGACGATTGAGCAGCTTGGTCGAGCTACAGGGAAATTGCCAGAGGCTGAAGAAGTTATTGCCAACATGAAGGCAAAGGTAGAAGAAGTGCTGGCCAAAGTAAAAGATGTTGAACCAAAGAAAGTGCTAGTAGAAGCATCTGATGAGCCAGATATCTATACAGCTGGGAATGGTACGTTTATGAACGCGATGCTTGAAATGATCCATGCAGAAAATGTAGCGGCAGATGCTGATGATTGGTATAAAATTGATGCAGAACAAATTATCGCTAAAAATCCAGATGTCATCGTGGTGACTTATCACTATGTACCAGATATTTTAACTAAAATACCACAGCGTGCTGGCTTCGATACAATTAATGCTGTGAAAAATAAAGCAATTGTACAAGTAGATGAAAACACAACAAGTCGTCAAGGTCCTCGTTTAGGAGAAGGTCTTGAAGAATTAGCAAAAGCGATCTATCCAGAGGTATTTAAGTGAAAAAAATAGCAGTAGCCTATTTAGTAACAGGCACGCTTCTTCTTATTAGCATCTGGTGTGGCGTAGCAATAGGCTCAGTGCATATTCCATTTGAAGTATTGTGGAATCAGGCGGTTGATGAAACAGCCGCCAATATCTTTTGGAAAATCCGCTTGCCACGTGTATTGTTAGCGGGACTAGTAGGGGCTTCTCTAGCTATTGCAGGAGCTGCCTTTCAAGGTTTGCTAAAAAATCCATTAGCAGATCCATATACACTAGGTGTTTCATCTGGTGCTTCGGTTGGTGCTGTAATGACGATCTTTTTTAGCCTATCTATTCCTATTGTAGGTTTATATGCATTACCCATTTTTAGTATGATTGGCGCTATTATCACGATGGTAGTTGTGATGAGTTTTGCTAGAATGGTAGACCGTTCATTAAAAATGGAGACATTGATATTAACAGGTGTTATTTTTAGTTCATTTTTAGGTTCACTCATTTCTTTAATGATTGCTTTATCTGGTGAAGAGCTACGCCAAGTCGTTGGTTGGTTACTTGGATCTGTATCAATGCGTGGATGGCCATATGTCCAAATGATTATCCCGTTTGTTTTGATTGGCTCACTTATGCTATGGACACAAAGAAGAGAGCTAAATGTTTTATTATATGGTGAAGAGAGAGCGAAACATCTTGGGGTTAATGTAAAGCGGAGTAAGCATTTGATTTTAGCAGGTGGGTCCATGTTAACGGGAGCGGCTGTAGCGGTTTCTGGGACAATTGGTTTTGTAGGCTTAGTTGTGCCGCATATGACAAGAATGATTTGGGGTTCTGATCATCGCCATTTATTGCCATTATCATTTTTAAATGGCGCCACATTACTGATTATTTGCGATTTAGTAGCACGAACAATTATCTTGCCCAGAGAGCTACCAATTGGTGTGATTACAGCATTTATCGGAGCACCTGTTTTCTCCTATATATTTTATAAGCAACGAAGAAGCAAGGGGGTACGGGCATGATTGTGGTCGAACATCTATCAGGTGGCTATGAAGACGTAGCAATCGTCAAGGATATAAGCTTCACTGTTGAGAAGGGGAAAATTCTAGGTATTCTAGGACCGAATGGTAGTGGGAAATCCACATTATTAAAGGTAATGAGTGGTATACTACCAGCTATTGATGGAACAATTACTATAGATGGGAAAAATATCCTTTCCTATAATGCTCGTGCTTTGGCGAAAAAGATGGCTGTACTACCTCAGCTTCATGCAAATGCTTTTTCAAACAGTGTGAGAGAGGCCGTTTCACTTGGGCGCTACCCGCATCAAACAGGTTTTTTCTCGAGTTGGTCTGAACAGGACGAACAGGCTGTACAACATGCTATGCTACAAACAGGCGTGAAGCGTTATGAGCATACTGCCATGGAATTTTTATCTGGCGGTGAACAGCAAAGAGTTTTTGTTGCACAAGCATTAGCTCAAACAGCTGAAATTTTACTGCTGGATGAACCAACGAATCATCTTGATATTGCACACCAACGTCAAATTTTAGATTTGGTTCGGCAGGAAGCTGTGGAGTGTGGTTTAACGGTAGTGATGGTCCTACACGATATGAATTTAGCCTCTCTTTATTGTGATGAATTATTGCTTATGGAAGGCGGACAAATGAGAGCACTTGGTGCACCACATGAAGTATTAGTTGCTTCCCAAATCGAAGAAGTTTATCAAGCTCGAGTGACTACCTATGCCCATCCTGAATTACCAAAACCACAAATTACAATGATGCCCTCAGCTACCGATTTTCAGGAGCGGGCTGTCATCAAAAAGGAACATTTCACCATAACAGAACATTATATTCAACTCAAGACAGAGATTCCTTTAAAAACAGTATCCTCTGCTGTTCATAATCCTGGTATCGGCTGGCATAACTGCTTATTAAATCGCTCTGTACCTAGTGATTATGTCATTAGTGATGTGAAGAGAGAAGTCAACGAGTTTTTGCGTAAGGGTAAATTTTCGCCTACAAATACGGTTGTTATGTTAACAGCAGTACCAACATCTCTAGTAGCAATGAATGAATTTTCTGCTCCTTTTGGCAGTATGATAGTAGCTGTAACAGCTGGTGTAGGGAATGCGGTTGATGTGTCACGTGTACATGAAAGACAGGATGATCCATATATTGGTACTATTAATACATGGGTCATTATCAATGGCTGTTTATCGGAGGAAGCATTTTTTCAGGCAATGATGACCGCTACTGAGGCAAAAACGAAAGCTTTACATTCAGAAAATATACGTGACGAGCGTAGTGGTACCATTGCTACAGGAACTGCTACAGACAGTCTTTTAATTGCAGCGACGCAAAAAGGAGAAGAAATGCTGTATGGTGGTCCAATTACAGAGGTTGGTAAAATGATTGCTAAAGGTGTTTATGAGACAACGGTTCAGGCAATCAGAAATTATAAAAATTCATTTTAGGAGATGAGAGAAATGAAGCTTTACACGAAAACAGGTGATACAGGGAAAACAAGTCTTATTGGAGGTCGCGTTGATAAAGATAGTTTGCGTGTTGAAACATATGGGGCGATTGATGAATTAAACTCCTTTATTGGTAAGGCTGTTAGTGAATTAGATCAAGCGCTTTTCAAGGATATTTTGACAGACCTAGAAACAATTCAGCATGAACTATTCGATGCAGGTGGGGATTTAGCCAATGTGATGAAAGAGCGCCACTATAAATTAACAGAACAACCAATTGAGGTGCTTGAAGCACGTATTGATGCATTATCCGATGAAGCACCACCGTTACAACGCTTTATATTACCAGGAGGTGCACCAGCAGCTGCTACTTTACACATTGCTCGTACAGTTGCACGTCGAGCAGAGCGTGAAATGGTAACGCTTATGAAGGAAGTTGAGGATGTGCCAAAGGTTGTTCAAAAATATTTAAATCGATTATCAGATTACTTATTTGCTGCTGCACGTGTTGTGAATGCTCGATTAAATGTAGCAGATGTAGAATATATTCGTAGCGGCAATGTCTTTAAAAAATAAAATGTAATTTAATGTTGTATCAGTGAATCTCTAGTTGTAATTGATTAGGAAAGTAAAAAATGCTACTTTGAAAAAAATTCAGGGTGGCTTTTTTTCTTGTAAAATGTAAGAATATAAAATTATCAGAAATATTTCCGTTTTATGTTGACTGAATGCTCACTCATTTATTAGAATAGGAATATAATGATAAAGTGACGTACATTTCCGTATGAACTAGCAAATTTTCCACAAAGAGAGAAAATGACGACAAACTAAAGGGGGGACCAACCATGAGTCCATTATTAATTGCTAACATTGTCTTAACAGTCGTGGTTGTGCTTTATGCAGTAGGATTGTTCTTCTATCTGTTAAAAACACGCTATAAATATGTGCAATTGGGGAAAAAGGTTGAGTTTGATGAAAGTGTTAAGGAACGACTTCGCTATATTATGGTCAATGTATTTGGTCAAAATAAGCTATTAAAGGATCCAAAAAGTGGATTAATTCACGTTATGTTTTTCTATGGGTTTTTAATGGTACAGCTAGGTGCTATTGATTTAATCTGGAAGGGGTTAGCACCAGGATCACATCTGCCATTAGGCATATTCTATGGTGTCTTTACATTCTTCCAAGAGCTTGTGGTTTTAATGATTTTAATCGCAGTAGTGTGGGCATTCTACCGACGCTATGTGGAAAAGCTAGTGCGTCTAAAGAGAGGATGGAAAAACGGTCTTGTATTAATTTTCATTGGGGGATTAATGGTATCAACATTACTTGCCAATGGTATGGGGTTAATTTGGCATGGTGAAGGATTAACGTATACAGAGCCAGTTGCTTCTAGCATCGCTGCTATTTTTGGTTTCTTACCTACATCAGTAGCTGCTGGAGTATTTTATGTCATGTGGTGGGCACACCTTTTAATTTTACTAACATTCCTTGTATACGTTCCACAATCTAAGCATTTCCATTTAATTGTAAGTCCGCTTAACGTTTACATGAATCGTTTAGATCGCACAGGTACATTAACACCAATCGATTTTGAGGCTTTAGAAGAAGCTGGTGAAAACGCTGAAAGTGAAGAGGATATGCCTTCAATTGGGGTTGGGCGCATACAGGACTTCACGCAAAAGCAAATGCTAGATTTGTATTCTTGTGTAGAATGTGGGCGCTGTACAAATATGTGTCCAGCAACAGGAACAGGAAAAATGCTATCTCCAATGGATTTAATCGTAAAACTACGCGATCATCTAACATTTACTGGTGCTGTTGTAACGAAGCAAAAGCCTTGGGTACCATATCAATTCTTTGCCAATACAAAGGGTAATCAACTTGCAATGGCTGCTGGTGCTGAAGGTGCTGTGATTGAAGATATTTACAGTCCATCTTTAATTGGCGATGTCATTACGGAAGAAGAAATTTGGGCTTGTACGACTTGTCGTAACTGTGAGGATCAATGTCCAGTAATGAATGAGCATGTTGATAAAATCATTGACCTACGTCGTTATTTAACAATGACGGAAGGGAAAGTAAACCCAGATGCGCAACGTGCTATGACAAATATCGAGCGACAAGGAAACCCTTGGGGCTTAAACCGTAAAGAGAAAGAAAACTGGCGTGACCTTGATCCAACAATCCATATTCCAACAGTAAAAGAGCTGAAAAAATCTGGTGAGGAAATGGAGTACTTATTCTGGGTTGGCTCGATGGGGGCATTCGATAACCGTTCTCAAAAAATTGCTTTGGCGTTCTGCCGCTTATTAAACGAAGCTGGTGTGAAGTTTGCAATTTTAGGTAATAAAGAGAAAAACTCTGGGGATACACCTCGACGTTTAGGCAATGAATTTTTATTCCAGGAGCTAGCTACAGCAAATATTGATGAGTTTGTTAAAAACGATGTGAAAAAAATCGTAACAATTGACCCTCATGCTTACAACATCTTTAAAAACGAATATCAAGATTTTGGCTGGAAAGGTGAAGTTTATCACCATACTGAATTATTAAATCAGTTGATTGAAGAAAATCGTCTAGCGCTAAATTATGAGGTGCATGAAACAATTGTTTTCCATGATTCTTGTTACTTAGGACGTTATAACGATGTCTATGATGCTCCGCGTGAAATCTTACGAGGTATTCCAGGCGTGAAGCTTGTAGAAATGGAACGAAACCGCGAATCAGCTATGTGCTGTGGTGCTGGTGGAGGCTTAATGTGGATGGAAGAGCATGTCGGTAACCGCATTAACGTGGCGCGTACAGAGCAGGCTCTTGCAACAAATGCATCTGTTATTTCCTCTGGATGTCCTTACTGCTTAACAATGCTAGAGGATGGCACAAAGGCAAAAGAAGTGGAAGATTCAATTGGAACATTTGATGTTGCAGAATTACTAGAGCGATCAGTGTTTGGTGAAAAAGTGAAGGCTACAGAACAATCTTCTGAAGAAGCAAAAGAAGATACACTTGAAGAAGTCGTAGCGTCAGTAGAAAACATTCAACAAGACGAGAATGTTGAAGCAAACGCAGAAAAATGATCACTATTGCAGAAATATTTTAGTTATCTGAAAAATATAAATTGCACAATAAAAAATTGTTTTGTAGAATAAGATTAAATAGAAATGGGAGTTGAAATAACAAACTCCCATTTTTTATCGATAGGAGTCGAGCGAGCGTTCAGTCAATAAAATGCTTCACTACTTCATCGAGTACGTAAAACAAAAGGGGTGTTTTACTTGAATAGAGCTGTAATTTTAGCAGGAGCAAGAACAGCATTTGGTAAATTTGGTGGTTCATTATCGCCATTACATGCAAGTGATTTAGGGGCAATTGCAATAAAAGGTGCATTAGAGAAAGCAAATATTGCATCAGAAGAAGTCAATGAAGTGATTTTAGGCTCTGTATTACAAGGGGGACAGGGGCAAATTCCTTCTCGACAGGCAGCAATAAAAGCCAATTTACCAATAGAGGTAAAAACAGAAACAATTAATAAAGTTTGTGCGTCGGGGATGCGGGCTGTAACATTCGCCGATCAATTGATTCGATTAGGGGACGAAGAAGTGATTGTTGCTGGTGGAATGGAGTCTATGTCCAATGCTCCGTACTATCTATTAAATGGTCGAAATGGTTTAAGAATGGGAGATTCCACAATGGTGGATGGCATGCTATATGATGGTCTAACTTGTGCTTTCGATAAAGCAAGACCACATATGGGGAGCTATGGCAATGCGACGGCTCAAGAGTTTTCACTAAGCCGTGAGGAGCAGGATGCTTGGTCAGTACGCAGTCATGAACGTGCTCTTGCAGCAATTGACAAAGGATATTTTGCTGAAGAAATCGTACCGGTAGAGATTCCTCAACGCAAAGGCGAGCCGCTTATTGTCGATACAGACGAAGCACCAAGAGCAGGTACATCCTTGGAGGCGCTAGCGAAGCTGAAACCAGCCTTTGATAAGGATGGCACAATTACAGCAGGTAACGCACCTGGCGTTAATGATGGTGCATGTGCTCTTGTTGTTATGAGTGAGGAACGTGCAGCACGTGAAGGCAGAGAGCCCTTGGCAGTAATCATTGGGCACGAAGAGCTAGCAATAGAGCCTGAAAATTTCCCGCAAACTCCTGGTCTTGTTATTAATAAATTGCTGAAAAAGACTAATAAATCATTAGCTGATATTGATTTGATTGAAATTAATGAAGCCTTTGCAGCAGTTGCTTTAGTTAGCAAGCAATTAGCTGATTTAGATGCAGAAAAGGTCAATGTAAATGGCGGTGCAGTTGCTTTAGGTCATCCGATTGGGGCGTCTGGAGCACGTATTATTTTAACGCTTGCACATGAATTAAAGCGCCGTGGTGGGGGTATTGGCATTGCAGCAATTTGTTCAGGCGGTGGTCAAGGAGATGCAATTATGATAGAAGTACCGAAAACAGGGGGACTGAACTAATGGGAATTCAAAAGGTAATGGTCATTGGTGCAGGGCAAATGGGCTCTGGCATTGCACAGGTTTGTGCACAAGCAGGCTATGAAGTGAAATTAAACGATATCAAACAAGAATTCTTTGAGCGTGGGATTGGGGTTATTACAAAAAATCTTTCACGTGATGTAGAAAAGGGTCGTAAAACGGAGGATGAGAAGGCGGCTATTCTAGGTCGAATTACTATGTCACTAGATTTACGGGATGCTAGTGATGTAGACATTATCATTGAGGCAGCTGTAGAAAATATGGACATTAAGCAATCCATTTTTAAGCAACTTGATGAAATTGCACCTACACATGCTATTTTAGCTACGAATACATCTTCACTGCCAATTACAGAGATTGCAGCGGTAACAAATCGTCCGGAACAAGTAATTGGGATGCACTTTATGAATCCGGTACCTGTTATGAAGCTTGTAGAAATCATTAGGGGATTAGCAACAGCGGATGAAGTGTACAAAGCTGTTGAAGAGATGACGATTAAGTTATCAAAAACACCAGTGGAAGTAAATGACTTCCCAGGTTTTATTTCAAATAGAATCTTGCTTCCGATGATTAATGAAGCAATTTATGCACTTTATGAAGGCGTAGCTACAAAGGAAGCAATTGACGATGTTATGAAGCTTGGTATGAATCATCCAATGGGACCATTAACATTAGCAGACTTCATTGGCTTAGATACTTGCCTTTACATCATGGAGATTTTACATGAGGGTCTAGGAGATAGTAAATATCGCCCTTGTCCACTGCTTCGCAAATACGTAGCAGCAGGCTGGCTAGGGAAAAAATCAGGAAGAGGCTTTTACGTATATGAATAATCCTATGGGGATGGGGTTATAGATGCAACGGACAACTTAGAGGGGTGACATTATAGATGCATTTGCAATTTACAGATGAGCAAATTATGATGCGCGATATGGTTCGTAATTTCGCTCAAGAAAAAATTCAACCATGGGTAGAGCGAATGGAGGCAGGGGAATTCCCCCGAGAGATTCTTCAACAAATGGGTGAACTAGGATTAATGGGGATTACAACACCAGAAGACTTAGGTGGATCTGGTATGGATTTTACATCGTATATTATTGCGATCAATGAACTATCGAAAGTAAGCGCTGTAATGGGGGTTATTTTATCGGTGCATACATCGGTAGGTACAAATCCTATCATTTACTTCGGGAATGAAGAACAAAAGAAACGTTATGTACCTAAGCTTGCAGCAGGGGAATATTTAGGGGCGTTTTGTTTAACAGAGCCAAGTGCAGGTTCGGATGCTGGTTCATTACAATCAAAGGCAGTAAAAGATGGCGATGAATACGTCATAAATGGCTCAAAAGTATTTATTACAAATGGTGGTGAGGCAGATGTGTATATTGTCTTCGCATCGACTAACCCTACTGATAAAACACGAGGTATTTCGGCCTTTATTGTCGAAAAAGGAACACCTGGCTTAATTATTGGAAAAGATGAACAGAAAATGGGCTTACACGGCTCACGTACTGTTCAATTAACATTTGATAATTGTCGTATTCCAGCCGACAACCTACTTGGGGAAGAGGGGGAAGGCTTCAAGATTGCGATGGCCAATTTAGATGTTGGACGCATTGGTATTGCAGCACAGGCATTAGGTATTGCTGAAGCAGCACTAGAAGCGGCCACTGCTTATGCAAAGGAACGTGTACAATTTGGCAAACCAATTGCTACACAACAAGGGGTTGGCTTTAAGCTAGCTGATATGGCAACAGCGGTTGAATCAGCAAAACTATTAGTCTATCGCGCAGCAGATTTACGTGCAAAAGGTTTACCTTGTGGAGCGGAAGCCTCAATGGCTAAACTCTTTGCATCACGAACAGCTGTACAAACTGCAATCGAAGCTGTTCAAGTATTTGGCGGCTATGGCTATACAGAAGATTATCCAGTAGAACGCTACTTCCGCGATGCAAAGGTTACAGAAATCTATGAAGGCACAAGTGAGATTCAAAGATTAGTCATTAGTAAACATTTACTGAAATAAAGCCTGATGTTAGGTTATGTTGATGAATTAATGGAGGAGAAAGTCGCTCTGTATAATGGGGAAATCGATCAAATAAGTGTGGACACCGTTCAGAAGTGAGAGAACTCCGCTTAAAGAAGGGGTAGAACCCTCTTAAGGGAGAAATGCACTCAAAGGAAGTGGAGACCCGCTCTAAAGTGTGAGGAATCCGCTCAAAGGAAGTGGAGACCCGCTCTAAGTGAGAAACCCGCTCAAAGAGTGTGGCAACCCGCTCCAAAAGGTGAGAAATCCGCTCAAAGGAAGTGGCAACCCGCTCCAAAGTGTGAGAAACCCGCTCAAAGGAAGTGGAGACCCGCTCCAAAGTGTGAGAAATCCGCTCAAAGAGTGTGGCAACCCGCTCCAAAAGGTGAGAAATCCGCTCAAAGGAAGTGGCGACCGGCTCCAAAGTGTGAGAAACCCGCTCAAAGAGTGTGGAGACCGGCTCCAAAGTGTGAGAAATCCGCTCAAAGGAAGTGGCAACCCGCTCCAAAGTGTGAGGAATCCGCTCAAAGGAAGTGGCAACCCGCTCCAAAAGGTGAGAAACCCGCTCAAAGAGTGTGGAGACCCGCTCCAAAGTGTGAGGAATCCGCTCAAAGAGTGTGGCAATCCGCTCAACGAAAGCACCGACCCGCTCCAAAAGGTGAGAAACCCGCTCAAAGCGATCGAAATCCTTCAGCCGACATAACAGCATACAGGTAGCTACAGAACAGAGTCTAATTAAAAAGGGGAAATGGACAATGAACTTTCAGTTAACAGAAGAGCATGAACAATTACGTGAAATGATTCGTGATTTTGCGATAAATGAAGTGGCGCCAACAGCGGCAGAACGTGATGAGAATGAAGAATTCGACCGTGCTATTTTCGATAAGATGGCAGAGCTTGGGTTAACGGGTATTCCGTGGCCTGAGGAATATGGTGGCGCAGGATTTGATTACCTTGCGTATGTCATTGCTGTCGAGGAATTATCACGTGTTTGTGCTTCAACAGGGGTAACGTTATCGGCACATACGTCATTGGCAGGCTGGCCACTTTACAAGTTCGGTACAGAAGAACAAAAACAAAAATATCTTCGTCCAATGGCTGAAGGAAAACATATTGGAGCTTACGGCTTAACAGAACCAGGATCAGGTTCAGATGCAGGCGGCATGAAAACATATGCAAAACGTGATGGCGATGATTATATTTTAAATGGCTCAAAAATCTTTATTACAAACGGTGGAGTGGCGGATACATATATTGTATTTGCTGTTACTGATCCAGAGGCAAAACATGGTACATCAGCATTTATCGTAGAAGCTGGATTCGAAGGTTTTTCTGTAGGTAAGAAAGAGAAGAAATTAGGGATTCGTTCATCTCCAACAACAGAAATTATTTTTGAAAACTGTCGTGTGCCAAAAGAAAATCTACTAGGTGCTGAAGGGGAAGGCTTTAAAATTGCTATGACGACACTAGACGGTGGACGTAATGGTATTGCGGCTCAAGCTGTAGGAATTGCGCAAGGAGCACTTGATGCAGCAGTTGACTACGCAAAAGAACGTGTACAATTTGGTAAACCAATCACTGCCAATCAAGGTGTATCCTTTAAATTAGCAGATATGGCTACTCAAATTGAGGCTTCTCGACTTCTTACATACCAAGCGGCTTGGTTAGAGTCTAATAACCTACCGTATGGGAAGGCATCTGCAATGGCGAAATTGATGGCTGGTGATACAGCAATGAGTGTAACGACAGAGGCGGTTCAAGTATTTGGTGGCTATGGTTATACAAAAGATTATCCGGTAGAGCGCTTTATGCGTGATGCCAAAATTACACAAATTTACGAGGGTACGCAGGAGATTCAACGTCTAGTAATCTCGCGTATGTTAACGAAATAATCGATGACTGAAAAAGATAAAAGGCCCCAAGTACAGTCAACCGTAAAAGATGAAAATTTAATCGCCATTCGTCGTGAACAAATGATTCAGGGAGCTATTAAGTTATTTAAAGAAAAAGGCTTTCACCGTGCTACGACGAGAGAAATTGCAAAAGCTGCTGGCTTTAGTATCGGTACGTTGTATGAGTACATTCGAACTAAAGAAGACGTTCTTTATCTTGTATGTGATAGTATTTATCACCATGCGATGGAGCGACTTTCGAGTTACGAGATTAAAGCGGGAACAATCGATGAGTTAAAAGAAATGATTCGAGAATATTTCCTGCAAATTGATAGCATGGTTGATGAGCTAACAATCATGTATCAAGAAACCAAATCATTATCAAAAGAAGCACAACGCTATGTATTTAGTAAAGAATTTGAAATGGTTGCTACATTTGAGCGATTGCTACAGCGTTGTGTACAGTCTGGAGAATTAACAATGACAGACAAGCAAATCCATTTAGCAGCCAATAACTTAGTTGTATCAGGACAAAGTTGGGCGTTCCGCAAATGGGCATTACATCGTCAGCATTCAATTGAAGAGTTTATTGATATGCAAATTACATTGTTTATTTCAGGCATAAAGGGGTTCTAATATTTCGTAAGGGGTTTGTCGGTAATTGCATACAGCGACATTGCAATTGCCGGCTTTTTTCAATTCATTAAGGGGAGAGAGTGAGGATTTCATATGACAAAGGTAGAAGTATATCGTCCAAAAAATCATGTACGTTTTGTGACAGCATCGAGTCTTTTTGATGGACATGATGCTTCAGTCAATATTATGCGACGCATTTTACAATCGAGCGGTGTGGAAGTAATCCATTTAGGTCATAACCGCTCGGTTGAAGAAGTCGTGAATGCTGCGATACAAGAAGATGCACAAGGTATTGCTGTTTCTTCTTATCAAGGCGGACATATGGAATACTTTAAATATATGTATGATTTACTGCGTGAAAAAGGAGCACCTCATATTAAAATTTATGGCGGTGGTGGAGGGGTAATTTTACCTCGGGAAATAAAAGAGCTTCATGCATATGGCATTGCAGGAATTTTCTCACCAGAGGATGGCCGTGTATTAGGGCTACAAGGAATGATCAATGAGCAAATTAAAGGAACAGACTTTCCTACTGCAACAGGTAACTATTTAGAGAAATTAGAGGCATTAACAACAGATACGCCAGAAATTTTAGCAAATTTAATAACAGCAGCTGAGTCAAATGATGATGAAGCTACGAAAGAAATGTTGGATGAGGCACGAAAGCGTTCTAAAGGTACACCTGTAATGGGGATTACAGGAACAGGTGGAGCAGGGAAATCTTCTTTAACAGATGAACTAATTCGCCGATTCTTAAAGGAATTCCCAGATAAACGTGTAGCCATTCTGTCCGTTGATCCAACAAAGCAAAAAACGGGTGGGGCATTACTTGGGGATCGAATTCGTATGAATGCTATCTTCAATAACCGTGTTTACATGCGTAGTTTAGCAACTCGTGGCTCACGTACGGAATTATCAGCATCGATTGGTGATGTTCTAGATGTTGTACGCGTAGCAGGCTATGATTTAATCATCGTAGAAACAAGTGGTATTGGTCAAGGTGATGCTGAAATTACAAAATACACGGATCTATCTATGTATGTGATGACAAGTGAATTTGGTGCACCAACACAGCTTGAGAAAATCGATATGATTGATTTTGCAGATGTTATTGCTATTAATAAATTTGAGCGAAAAGGCTCAGAGGATGCATTACGCCAAGTTCAAAAACAATATCAACGTTCAAGAGAGCTTTGGGAAGAATCACTTGATGCTATGCCAGTATACGGTACGATTGCTAGTCAATTTAATGATAAAGGGACCAATGCATTATTCGCAGCCTTAGTAAATATTATTAATGAGAAAACAGGCTACAATTGGGAAACGAGCTATGAGCAATTTGCTAAGACACAAAAGCAAGATGTTATCATTCCAAATGACCGTCGTTATTATTTACGGGAAATTACGGATACAGTTCGTGGCTATCATAAAAAATCAGAACAGCAGGTGGCATTTGCCCGACGTCTGTTCCAATTAGAAGGGGCCATGGCAGCAGTTAAGGAAAAGGCGCCAGATGATGCTCTTGTCGCATCGCTTGCTTCTTTAGCAGAAGGTGTTAGGGACGAATTAACAGCAGAATCCAAGCGTATATTGGATAATTGGCAAGCTTTAAAAGAAGCCTATGCTGGCGATGAGTTTGTGACAAAAGTTCGTGATAAAGAAATTCGCACAATCTTAAAAACAACCAGTCTTTCTGGTACGAAAATTCCAAAAGTAGTATTGCCAAAGTTTGAGGACTACGGTGAAATATTGCGTTGGGTTTATAAAGAAAATGTGCCTGGAGAATTCCCATATACAGCAGGAGTTTTCCAATTCAAACGTGAAGGTGAAGATCCAAAGCGTCAATTTGCTGGTGAAGGCACGCCAGAGCGAACAAATAAACGCTTCCACTATTTATCGAAGGATGATGATGCAAAGCGTTTATCTACAGCATTTGATTCTGTTACATTGTATGGGGAGGACCCAGATTACCGACCAGATATTTATGGTAAGGTCGGCGAATCAGGTGTATCAATCTGTACACTAGAAGATATGAAAAAGCTTTATGCAGGCTTTGATTTATGTGCTCCTTCTACATCTGTTTCCATGACAATTAATGGTCCAGCACCTATTATTTTAGCCATGTTCATGAATACAGCAATTGATCAACAAGTACAATTGCGTGAGAAAGAGTTAGGACGTACTTTGACAGTTGAAGAGTTTACGGAGACACGTGAGAAAACATTGCAGGTTGTGCGTGGAACAGTGCAGGCTGATATTTTAAAAGAAGATCAAGGGCAAAATACATGTATTTTCTCAACTGAATTTGCTTTACGTATGATGGGTGATATTCAGCAGTACTTCATTGATCATAAAGTGCGTAACTACTATTCAGTTTCTATTTCCGGCTACCATATTGCAGAGGCTGGAGCAAATCCTATTTCTCAATTAGCCTTTACCTTAGCAAATGGCTTTACGTATGTAGAGTATTATTTAAGTCGAGGCATGAATATTAATGACTTTGCACCAAACCTATCGTTCTTCTTCTCTAATGGATTAGATCCTGAGTATACAGTTATTGGACGTGTTGCTCGCCGTATTTGGGCAATTGTTATGCGTGATAAATATAGTGCGAATGAGCGTGCTCAAAAGCTGAAATATCATATTCAAACATCTGGTCGTAGTCTACACGCACAGGAGATTGATTTTAATGATATTCGTACAACACTACAGGCATTAATGGCTTTACAAGATAATTGTAACTCATTGCATACTAACGCCTATGATGAGGCTATTACTACGCCTACTGAGGAATCAGTGCGCCGTGCGATGGCTATACAAATGATTATTACGAAGGAACATGGTTTAGCGAAAAATGAAAATCCGCTACAAGGTGCGTTTATTGTAGAAGAATTGACAGATCTTGTAGAAGAAGCGGTCCTTGAAGAATTTGATCGTATCAATGATCGTGGTGGGGTGCTAGGTGCGATGGAGACGCAGTACCAACGAGGTAAAATTCAAGAGGAGTCCATGTACTACGAAATGCTAAAGCACTCTGGTGAGTTACCGATTATAGGTGTCAATACTTACTTAAATCCAAATCCACCTTCAGATGCAGATATAGATAATATGGAAATTGCCCGTGCCTCAACTGAAGAAAAGGAAACACAAATTCACAATTTACAAGCATTCTGGAAGGCGCATGAAGGGGAAAGTGAAGCAGCTATTGCACGTTTACAAGAAGTTGCTGTCAATAACGGCAATATTTTTGCTGAGCTGATGGAAACAGTAAAAGTAGCTAGTTTAGGACAAATTACGAAAGCCTTATATGAAGTAGGTGGACAATATCGTCGTAACATGTAATGGTAGTTCAAAACTTCATCATTTCTAATAATCTTATTTAATTTTTGTAACTCAAGCATTTAGTGTCTAGTCTTTAGATTAGGCACTTCTTTTTATTTTCGTTATAATAGAAATGTAAAAAAAAGGGGAGGCGCGGTAGAGGATGAAAGCAGTAATTCACTACATAATTATATTAGCTTTAGTATTGGGAGCCTTTTTCCTGTATAATAAGCAAATTGGCGCTATTCCTTTACTACTATTATCTGTCTATTTGTTTTATCTTGGAATAAAAAAAATGCGTAATATAAAAAACAGTAATTGAAGCTAGCAAAGGGGCTAAAACTTTGTATATAATGGGTATTATGCTTATTGTATGGAAAGTACCTTTTGCGTGGCCTTTTTTGCTGCGCTTGGAAAATAAAGCACCATGTAATTTTAATACGTCCATTGTGATGAGGGAAAGGAAGTGCACGAATTGAATTTTCGTGAAATGACAAAGGAACAATTAACAGAAGAATCGTTAATTAACTTAGCGTATGCAGTTTTAAATGAAAAACGTGCCTCAGTGTCTTTTAATGATTTGCTAAAAATAATTCAAGAACTTGTAGGCTATAGTGATGAAGAAATGAAATCCCGTCTACTACAATTTTACACAGATATCAATATAGATGGCCGTTTCTTATATAATCAAGAAACAGGTTGGGGCTTACGTGAATGGTTTAAAGTAGAGCAAATTGAAGAAGAAACAGCACCTTCAGTTAAGACTCAAAAGAAAAAATCTAAAGCTGCGTTTGATGAGGATGAGGACCTTGATGATGTAGATCTAGATGAAGAGGATATTGATTTTGACGAAGACTTCGAAGAGTTCGTTGATGAAGAAGAACTTGATGAAGAAGAAGAGGATAAAGAAGATATCGATTTTGATGATGATGAATTAGAAGACATTGATGAAGAGATCGATGAAGACTTTATTGATGAAGAAGAAGAGTTTGAGGAAGAAGAGGAAGAGATCTAATACAGTACTCTTAGAATTTTCTTTCTTTTAAGCTCAATGTAAAAAATCTTGACTTCTACCACGGTTCCGTTTAATCTTTTACTTGGGCTCCTTAAAAGAAGGAGAAAGACCGTGTATATAATACGCTCCCCCTGCAAACCTATGCAGGAGGAGCGTTTTTTTGTTTTTAACTTTTATTCAGTTTAGTTCTCCCATGCTTTTAATACAGCTATGAATATAAATGTTTTTATTTATTCATGATGTAAGTAAACGGTACTGAATAGTTGTTAGAGTTTTAAGGTTTAAAGGAAAGTGAAAAGAGATAGAACCGATTACAGCTTCGAATCGACTACGTTTTGTAGACATTCTCGGCTTTTCTTTTTTTAGGGTATTAGAATGTAAGTTGTTTTGAACCCTAAATGATTTAGTGATTTTTAAGTACATCATAAGGAGGAATTTATTCATGACGAAGTATATTTTTGTAACAGGTGGGGTTGTATCATCTCTTGGAAAAGGGATTGTTGCAGCATCTCTAGGTCGTTTATTAAAAAACCGCGGTTTAGAAGTTACGATTCAAAAATTTGACCCATATATCAATATAGACCCAGGTACAATGAGCCCTTATCAACATGGTGAAGTATTTGTAACGGATGATGGTGCTGAGGCTGACTTAGACTTAGGACACTATGAACGTTTCATTGATATTAACCTAGGAAAACATTCTACAGTAACTTCAGGCCGCGTTTATCAATCTGTTTTACAGAAAGAACGTCGTGGAGATTATAACGGTGGAACAGTTCAAGTAATTCCTCATATTACAAACGAAATCAAAGACCGTATCCAACGCGCTGGTCGTGAAACAAATGCAGACGTTGTTATTACAGAGGTTGGAGGAACAGTAGGTGATATTGAATCATTACCATTCCTTGAAGCAATCCGCCAAATGAAAACAAATTTAGGGCATAACAATGTAATGTATATTCACTGTACACTTATTCCTTATATTAAAGCAGCTGGTGAGCTTAAAACAAAACCTACACAACATTCTGTAAAAGAATTGCGCTCTTTAGGAATCCAGCCAAACATTATTGTTGTACGTACAGAACAAGAAGTACCACAAGATATGAAAGAGAAATTAGCATTATTCTGTGATGTTCAACCACATGAAATTATTGAATCTCGCGATGCTGAGCATTTATATGAAGTACCATTAAACCTTCACGCACAAGATATAGATGATATCGTTCTTGATCATTTTGGTATTGAAGCTCCAGAGGCAGATATGGAAGAATGGCGCGAACTTGTAGAAAAGGTGAAGAACTTACCAAATAAAAGAAAGGTAGCATTAGTAGGGAAATATGTAGAACTACAAGATGCTTACATTTCAGTAGTTGAGGCATTAAAGCATGCAGGTTATGTATATAATTCTGATATAGAAATTGACTGGATTAATGCAGAACACGTAGATGCAGATAATGTTGCTTCACTTTTAAAAGGTGCAGACGCAATTTTAGTACCAGGTGGCTTCGGTGATCGTGGTGTGGAAGGCAAAATTTTAGCGACACAATATGCACGTGAAAATGATGTACCTTTCTTAGGTATTTGTTTAGGTATGCAATTGGCCACAGTAGAATTTGCTCGTAATGTCCTTGGCCTAAAAGGTGCACATTCTACAGAGCTTGATGCCAATACAGAGTATCCAATTATCGATTTCTTACCTGATCAAAACGATAGTGTTGATATCGGTGGTACATTACGTTTAGGATTATATCCATGTAAATTAAAAGATGGCTCTAAAGCAAGCACAGCTTACGGCAAAGAGCTTGTTTATGAGCGTCACCGTCATCGCTATGAATTTAATAATGAATACCGTGAAGCAATGGAAGCAGCAGGTCTTGTCTTCTCAGGTACAAGCCCTGATGGCAAATTGGTTGAAATTATTGAGCTACCAGAAAACAATTTCTTTGTAGCATGTCAATTCCACCCAGAGCTAGTTTCACGTCCAAATCGTCCACAACCATTGTTCCGTGATTTTATCGGTGCAACATTTAAATAAATTAAAAAGAGTTGTCTCGTTTATTGAGACAACTCTTTTATTTTGAATAGCTTACAGTTCTTCCTCGTCAAAGCCGAGCATTTCGTCATAAGCAATTTTTACTGCCTCGTATACAAAAAGGCCAGCCATTGCATGAGGAACAACAATTCGTTGTCCTAAATCATTTGGTAACAACCCGCCTTTGACACGTGTAGAGATATACGTATAGGCCAAATCTGCAAGAGGATTTTCTGCATCGGCTAGTTCACTAGCTACAGCAGCAAAAGGAATAAAACGTTTATTTAATTCTTGGGCTAAAGCGAGTGCCTCCGGGTCTTGTGCACTACGTGTAAAAATACAAACGCGGTCGGCTTCTGTTAAGCTTGTATCCGAAGTCCATGGAGCTAGCTTGTTAAATGGTTCGACTGCTTGGAGTGCATTGAACTCTACAACTTGCATTTCACCAAAGCAGATGAAATATACGTGACCCTCACCAATGGCTGCTTGTGCAAGTAGCCTTGCTGTCTCCTCGATGGCATCCTCTTCATTTTGGGTTATTCTTTGTAATAATCCACTTAATTGTGTTGTTAGTATTTTTGACATGTTTCCACCTCTATCAATATTATAGAGGTGGAAAAGATAGAAAGCAAAAGCAGATAATTTATAATACTAGAAGGTATTAAGCTGAAAAAGGAGAATTATACATAATAACGAAAGTATTTGTGTAAGACTAAAAATAAAAAAGGGCGGAATGCGATGTGAAACGATTACTTATTGTCGATGATCAGCAGGGGATTCGTTTACTTTTAAATGAAGTGCTGAAAAAGGAAGGTTATATTACATATTTAGCGGCTAATGGTTCAGAGGCATTAAAGTATGCAGATGAGCAAAAAATGGATTGTGTTTTATTGGATATGAAAATCCCTGGTATGGACGGTATTGAAATTTTGAAGCGTTTAAAAGAAAAGTTTCCAAAGCTCCCTGTCTTTATGATGACAGCCTATGGCGAGTTAGATGTGGTAAAAGAAGCTTTAGAATTAGGAGCTATTCGTTACTTTACAAAACCATTTGATATTTTTGAAGTACGTGATGAGGTAAATAAAGCTTTACAGGTGTAAAAAGCAGGCAGTGGACACACGGCCTGTTTTTTTCTGTCAGTTGCGTTGCACTGCACTCCGGCTGACACTGCCGCTTCATTGCATTGCACTCCGCTTTCGTGTAGAAAATAATAGCCCTGCTTTTCAGGGGCTTGGCCTTCGTTTCGTTTCACTGCACTGCGGCTGACACTGACGCTACGTTGCACTCCGCTTTCGTGTAGAAAATAATAGCCCCTGCTTTTCAGGGGCTATTATTTTTGCTATGATTGAGGAGCATATTTATGTAGAAAGAATAGTCCTATGAGGAGGATTTTTAGTATGGCATTAGTATCTATGAAAGAGATGTTAATTAAAGCAAAAGCAGAGGGTTATGCTGTTGGTCAATTCAACATTAACAACCTTGAATGGACACAAGCAATTTTACAAGCAGCAGAAGAAGAAAAATCTCCAGTGATTCTTGGTGTTTCTGAAGGCGCAGGTAAATACATGGGCGGATTTGTCGCTGTTGTTCACATGGTAAAAGGTTTAATGGAATCTTACGGTACGACAGTTCCTGTAGCGATTCATCTTGACCATGGTTCTAGCTTTGCAAAATGTAAAGAAGCAATTGATGCAGGCTTTACTTCCGTGATGATTGATGCATCACATCACCCATTTGAGGAAAATGTTAAAATTACTTCAGAAGTAGTAGAATACGCACATGCTAAAGGCGTTTCTGTTGAAGCAGAATTAGGAACAGTTGGTGGGGATGAAGATGGCGTAATCGGTGGTATTATTTACGCTAATCCAGAAGAATGCCGCAAAATGGTTGAGCTAACTGATATCGACTGCTTAGCACCAGCACTTGGCTCTGTACATGGTCCTTACAAAGGAGAGCCGAACCTAGGCTTTAAAGAAATGGAAGAAATCTCTAAGCTGGCAGATCTACCACTTGTATTACACGGTGGTACAGGTATCCCAACAAAAGATATCCAACGCTCCATTTCATTAGGTACAGCTAAAATCAACGTCAATACTGAAAATCAAATTGAAGCAACAAAAGTAATCCGTGAAATTCTTGACAATGACAAAGTGGTTTACGATCCTCGTAAATTCCTTGGTCCAGCACGTGAAGCCATCAAAGCTACGGTTATTGGTAAAATTCGTGAATTTGGAAGTGCACAAAAAGCATAATTTTTGCATTTAATATGTTACAAAAGCATAGATAAATACACATAATAAGAGAAGTGTTGATGCTTTCAATCGACCTTCTCTTGTTTTTGAAATAATGAAAATTTGGAAAATAACTAATAATATAAGAAAAATGATCAGGAGGAAATATAATGAAATTTTTCATTGATACAGCAAATTTTGAAGAGATTAAAGAGGCACATGCATGGGGTATCTTATCAGGAGTTACAACAAACCCATCGTTAGTTGCTAAAGAAGAAAATGTTTCTTTCCATGATCGTCTACGTGAAATCGCTGAGCTAGTTGATGGCTCTGTGAGCGGGGAAGTTATTGCGCTTGATGCAGAAGGAATGATTAAAGAAGGTTTAGAATTAGCTGCGATTGCTCCAAACATTACAGTGAAACTACCAATGACACCAGCAGGATTAGAGGCATGTCGTTACTTTGCAAACAAAGGTATTAAAACAAATGTGACATTAATCTTTAGTGCAAACCAAGCATTAATGGCTGCGCGTGCAGGTGCTACATACGTATCACCATTTATCGGCCGTTTAGATGACATTGGTCAAAATGGTGTAGAACTAATTGAAACAATTGCTGATATTTTTACAATTCATAATATCGATACGCAAATTATTGCTGCCTCTGTTCGTCATCCACAGCACGTTACGGCTGCAGCATTAGCGGGCGCACATATTTCAACTACTCCGTTTAAAGTATTAAAACAACTTTTCCACCATCCATTAACGGAAAAAGGAATTGAAGGATTTTTAGCGGATTGGAATAAGAGAAAAGGCGAATAATAAGAATATACAGTGTGAGCGAATTGCAAAAAATACTACTTTCCAATCATGAGGGAGAACGCAAAATGGATGTTTATAAAATTACTGGCGAAAATCGTCTTCAAGGTACAATTAAAGTTAGTGGTGCAAAAAATAGTGCAGTCGCCTTAATTCCTGCATCAATTTTGGCGAACTCTCCAGTGACTATTGGAGGGATACCCGAAATTTCAGATGCATGGACATTAAAGGCTTTGTTAGAGGAAATTGGCGGGGAAGTTTCGTTTGAGAATGGTAAAATGACGATCGATCCAACCGATATGATTGCATTGCCGTTACCAAATGGTAACGTTAAAAAGCTACGCGCTTCCTATTATTTAATGGGTGCTATGCTTGGTCGTTTTAAGAAAGCAGTTATTGGATTACCTGGAGGCTGCTTTTTAGGACCACGTCCAATTGATCAACATATAAAAGGCTTTGAGGCATTGGGAGCTAAAATTACCAATGAACATGGGGCGATATATTTACGCGCAGATGAATTGATAGGGGCAAAAATTTATTTAGATGTGGCCAGTGTTGGAGCTACAATTAATATCATGTTAGCCGCAGTCCTTGCAAAGGGACGTACTGTCATTGAAAATGCTGCAAAGGAACCTGAAATTATCGATGTAGCGACACTTCTAACGAATATGGGAGCTAATATTAAAGGTGCAGGTACAAGTGTCATCCGTATTGAAGGTGTGGAAGAATTACACGGTACCGAGCATACGATTATTCCAGATCGTATTGAAGCTTCTACATTTTTAATTATGGCTGCAGCAGTTGGTGACGGTATTACTATTGATAATGTTATTCCACTGCATTTAGAAGCTATTATTGCCAAGCTTCGTGAAATGGGTGTGAAAATTGAAATCGGAGAAGAAAGCATTTATGTGCCTAAAACAGACCTCTCAACATTACAAGCGGTGGATGTCAAAACCTTGGTATATCCAGGATTCCCGACGGATATTCAGCAACCACTTGCTGTGTTAATGTCACAAGCATTCGGTTCCTCAAAAGTAACAGATACTATTTATACAGCTCGATTTAAGCATATTGATGAACTTCGACGTATGAATGCAGATGCTCGAGTAGAAGGAAACACGGCTATTATTAAAGGGCCAAGTAAATTGCATGGCTCAACCGTAACAGCTACAGATCTTCGCGCTGGTGCAGCTTTAGTATTAGCTGGTCTCCTAGCAGAAGGTGAAACAGAAATTCATGATATCTATCATATTGAACGTGGCTATAGCTCACTTATTGAGAAATTACGTGATTTAGGCGCTGATATTCGACGTGAAACCATCATGGTACGCGTAGCTGAGACAAAGGAATAATGAGAGCTAAAAGTTTTCATCCAATTATGTTACAATAGAGGTAATTTGAATGTTTTGGCACGTATAAGATGCCAATAACGGGAGGCAAAGCAACAATGGAACGTAGTTTATCGATGGAAGTAGTACGAGTAACAGAAGCAGCAGCAATCGCATCCGGGAAATGGATGGGGCGCGGTTTAAAAATTGAGGCAGATGATGCAGCAACAACAGCGATGCGCAAAATGTTCGATACAATTCCAATGCATGCTACAGTAGTAATTGGTGAAGGTGAAATGGATGAAGCACCAATGCTTTATATTGGTGAAGAACTTGGTTTACGAAATGGCGGTCCACAGGTAGATATTGCAGTGGATCCACTAGAAGGTACAAATATTGTGGCAAAAGGTACAAATGGTGCAATGACAGTACTTGCGATTGCAGATAAAGGGAATCTGTTAAATGCTCCAGACATGTACATGGAGAAAATTGCCGTTGGACCAGAAGCTGCTGGGAAAGTAGATATCAATGCTTCTGTCACTTATAACTTATTACAAGTTGCAAAAGCTAAAAATAAAGATATTTCTGATGTTGTCGCTACTCTTTTAGATCGACCACGTCACCAAGCAATTGTTGATGAAATTCGTGAAGCGGGTGCACGTATTAAATTTATTCAAGATGGCGATGTTGGTGCAGCGATTAATACTGCTTTTGATGAAACAGGTATTGATATTATGTTTGGAACAGGTGGCGCACCAGAGGGCGTTATTGCAGCTGTCGCGTTAAAATGCCTAGGTGGAGATTTCCAAGCAAAACTTGTACCAGAGGATGAGGAGCAATTAGAACGCTGCACAAAAATGGGTGTAGATGTTGAAAAAGTTCTTTATTTAGATGACCTAGTAAAAGGTGACGATGCTATTTTTGCAGCGACTGCTGTAACAGATTGCGAGCTTTTAAAGGGTGTTCAATATAAAGGTGCTTATGCCTTAACGCATTCAGTAGTTATGCGTGCTAAATCTGGTACGGTTCGTTTTGTTGAAGGCCGTCACGCTCTTGAGAAAAAACCTAGATATTAATGATATTTTCTTCTAAAATATACCTAGTACATCTATTGTGCTAGGTACCTTCTTCTTTAATTAACCATCCAATATTTTGTAAGGCGAAGTTTCGTTTTATGGTAGAAAGTGTACCAGTAGTTATTATTAAACTAAGGCACCATATAAGCGTTAACAGAGCCTATCGTAAAAACTTCAATGAAAACCCCAATAATGTATTATATTTTGAAAAAGACTGGAGTTGTGCATATGTCTGCATTGACAATCGCTCAATTAGAAAACATGACGTTAAAAGAGCTTTACGCCCTTGCACGCCAATATAAAATTTCATATTATAGCAAGCTAACGAAAAAAGAATTAATATTTGCTATTTTGAAAACGCGTTCAGAGCAAGAGGGCTATTTCTTTATGGAAGGCGTACTAGAAATTGTTTCGCAAGAGGGCTTTGGCTTCCTTCGACCAATCAACTACTCTCCAAGTAAAGAAGATATTTATATTTCTGCATCCCAAATACGTCGCTTTGATCTACGTAATGGGGACAAGGTGTCAGGAAAGGTGCGCCCACCAAAGGAAAATGAGCGCTATTATGGCCTATTACAAGTAGATGCTGTTAATGGCGAAGATCCTGAAGTGGCGAAAGAACGTGTTCATTTCCCTGCATTAACACCTTTATATCCGAATCGACAAATTAAGCTAGAAACAACACAACGTAATTTATCGACACGTATCATGGATTTAGTTGCACCTGTGGGCTTTGGCCAACGTGGTTTAATCGTTGCACCACCAAAGGCGGGGAAAACATCTTTATTAAAAGAAATCGCGAACGCCATTACAACCAATCATCCTGAAGCAGAGTTAATTGTCTTACTGATTGATGAACGTCCTGAGGAAGTTACAGATATTGAACGTTCTGTCAATGCAGATGTTGTCAGCTCAACTTTCGATGAAGTGCCAGAGAACCATGTAAAAGTGGCAGAGATTGTATTAGAACGTGCACGACGTTTAGTGGAGCATAAGCGTGATGTCATTATTCTAATGGACTCAATTACACGTTTAGCGCGCGCTTATAACCTAGTAATTCCACCAAGTGGACGTACACTTTCAGGTGGTATTGATCCGGCGGCTTTCCATAGACCGAAACGTTTCTTTGGTTCAGCTCGAAATATTGAAGAAGGCGGTAGCTTAACGATTTTAGCAACAGCTTTAGTCGATACGGGTTCACGGATGGACGAAGTAATTTATGAAGAATTTAAGGGAACAGGTAATTTAGAGCTCCATCTTGATCGTCAGCTTGCAGAGCGCCGTATTTTCCCAGCGCTTGATATTCGTCGTTCAGGTACACGTAAAGAAGAGCTTCTTCTTGAGCCAGAGCAACTTGAAAAGCTATGGGCTATCCGTAAAACGTTTTCAGATGCGCCTGATTTTGCAGAGCGCTTCCTGAAAAAAATACGTACAACAAAATCGAATGAAGAGTTTTTTGAAAAACTTAACGAAGATATGAAGAAAGCAACAAAGGGTAAGGGGCTTTTATAAAATAGCAATCATCACCATTGACAAGAAATCGTCAATGGTGATTTTTTTGTATTTTAAAAGATTGTTGATATTGATAATCATTATCAATATACTGGAGCTATAACAACTGTTGAAAGGAGACGAAGATGAACTATGATGCCTACATGCTTCTTTGGCAAAATACATTCCTTCAAGTGAAGCATATCGAATACATAAATAAAGCAGAAGTCCGAATATCAAAAGTATTAACCTATAGCACATTTCTTATTGTCACAGCAGGCGATGCACAGGTTGTTATTGATGAACAGCCTTATCATGTACAACGCTTCACTATTTTTCACATCGGAAAATCTCAATGTCTTCAGATTACTGCGCAGCATAGAGTTAGTTACTTTCTTATAGGTTATAAAGGCAGTGTCATGTACAGAGATGCTTTTTTACAGCATTTACAAATACAATACCAACCTTTTCAAACATGCTTTTCTTGTGTACCTGCGAACCCAATCATCATTCACAACATTCTTCAGGATATGTATAGTAAATGGAATTCTGGCTCTATTCAAGAGCATCTATCAGTTAAAGCTTCGATGTATGAGTTTATTTATCTTATATTTCATGAAATGGCTGATGGACAAGGCACTCCACATGAAGTGGATAAAGCTGAAGTAGCACACTTGTATATTAAACAACATCTTCATCAACCATTATCTGTGCAAACATTAGCAGATATGCTTCATATCAGTACGCGTCATCTTTTACGTATTTTTAAAGCTCGTTTTGGGGTGGGACCACAAATTTATTTACAGCAATTGAGAATAGAGCAAGCAAAAAAATACTTGCTGACCCATCATTATGGCATAAAAGAAATTGCTATTTCACTAGGTTTTGAAGATGAATACTATTTTAGTCGAGCATTTAAAAAGGCGACAAATATGGCACCCAGCAGTTTTAGGCTGAAATATGCAAGTTCTATGTCCGAAATTGCCATTACAAATGAGAATCGTTTTCAATACAATAAGAATCAGCTCGCGCAAGCAAAACGATTTGAGAATGGAGAAAATGAATTCATGAGGCAAAAGATGATTCAGCATATCAAAATATCTTTTTTATTAAGCTTGCTAGTTTTATTAGCAGCATGCAATGAAGATACTAGTCAAACTAAAGAGGAGCAACAAACACCACTTACTCCAGAGACTAGAATCGTGATGGATGATAGTGGACGCAAAGTAGAAATTCCGATGAGAGCAGAGAGAATCGTAACAGATTGGTATCTTGGTCAAATTTTAGCGTTAGATATTGTACCCGTAGGAGGAGTAACGGCTAACCTCGATTATGCTGCCTTTTTAAAGCAACATTACAAGAATGGGGAAATTACCAATATTGGTACGGATGGTAAGGTGTCATTAGAAAAGGTTTTGGAGTTAAAACCAGATTTAATCATTACATGGAATCCAGAAGATGTAGAGAAGTTCGAGAAAATTGCACCAACCCTTGTATTCGCTGAAGATGCTCATCCATCAGCAACTGAAGAAATTAAGGCGATGGGTAATTTTTTAGGAAGACAGGACGAGGCTGAAACATTTACAAAAGAATTTGAAGATCGTATAGCAAAAGCGAAGCAAAAAATTAATGATGTGATTCCAGATGGAGCAACATTTACTATTTTTGAAATGTTTCAAAAAAATGCATCAGTTGTTGGAAATGCAGGCGTATCAGGTGGTAGAGCACTCTATCAAATCTTGGAAATGAAACCTCAAGGAAAGGTGCAAGAGTTATATGATTCAAAGGAAGCGAGTGGTGGGCGTTATGAGATTTCCTATGAGGTAGTAGGAGACTTTGTAGGTGACTATAACTTCATGATTAACTTCTTTTACAAAGATAAGAAGTTACCGGCCACATGGGTAAATTTAAACATTGTAAAAAATAATCAAATACTAGAGCTTCCATCTGAATTTTATTTTGCTTCTGATCCGCTTTCTGGCTTACATCAAGCTGAGGAACTGGCTGACAAAATAGCTAACTTTACGAAGGCTCAGCAACAATAATTGTGAAAACTGGGAGCTATCTGTATAAAACAGATAGCTCGTTTATTAGATTGGGCGAATGATATCGCAAGAGGAGGCAGCAACAATGTTATTACAGCGTTTTTTTTCCTATTATAAGCCCTACAAAGGTTTATTTATTTTAGATTTTAGTTGTGCGATTTTAGTGGCATTAATCGAGCTAGCATTTCCGATTGTATTAAATAAAGTAATTGATGATATTCTCCCTGATGGAGAAATGAAGTGGATTATTATGGCAAGCTTATTGCTGTTTGCCTTATACATCTTCAACTCCATTTTACATTTTATCGTATCGTATTGGGGACATATGCTGGGAATAAATATTGAAACAGATATGAGAAAGGAATCCTTTAGTCATGTGCAAAAACTTTCCTTTAGGTATTTTGATAATAATAAAACAGGACATCTAGTTTCTCGCTTAACGAACGATTTAATGGATATTGGTGAGCTTGCTCACCATGGTCCAGAGGATATCTTTATTGCGGCAATGACGATTATTGGGACATTCGGTGTCATGTTCTATATTGATCCAACTTTTACGATTCTCATTTTCTTACTTGTACCTATCATCTTAATTTTGACGATAATTTTTGGGAAATTAATGTCTAAAGCATTCCGCCAGATGTTTGGGGATATAGCAGATTTCAATGCTCGCGTTGAAAATAATGTCAGTGGCATTCGTGTTGTACAAGCCTTTACCAACGAAGAGCATGAGATTCAACGTTTTAAAGTAAATAATGAAAGATTCCGTATGACTAAGTTGTTTTCTTATAAAGTTATGGCTTGGAATGAAGCCATTTCAGGCATTCTCACGAAGGTTTTATCATTATTTACATTATTTGTTGGAGCATTTTTTGTATTAAATGGCCATTTAACTAACGGTGATTTCATCGCATTTATTTTACTTTCAGGTATCCTTTTAGGGCCAATAAACAAAATTAATATGTTTATAGAAAGCTATCCAAAAGGCATGGCAGGATTTAGACGCTATATTGAATTCCTTGAAACAGAGCCTGAAATAGCAGATCGTCCAGAGGCAAAAGCCATCAATGAAATTGAAGGAGAAATAATATTCAAGGATGTCTCGTTTGGCTACACAGATAATTATCGTGCTTTACAGCTAATGAACTTAAGGGTTCGCCCTGGTGAAACAGTGGCACTCGTAGGACCCTCGGGTGCAGGGAAATCTACAATTTGCAGTTTATTACCTCGGTTTTATGAAGTAAATGAAGGCTCTATTAAAATTGATGGCATTGATATCCGTGATTTTAAACTGCAATCGTTGCGTTCGCATATAGGGATTGTCCAACAGGATGTCTTTTTATTTGATGGCACTATTCGTGAAAACATTGCCTATGGTAATTTACATGCGAATGAAGAAGATATTTGGAATGCAGCACAACGAGCACAGCTTACCGATGTCATCCAAACTCTTCCTGAGGGGATGGATACATTGATTGGTGAGCGTGGTGTGAAACTATCAGGCGGGCAGAAGCAAAGATTATCGATCGCTCGTATGTTTTTGAAGAACCCCAAAATTTTAATATTAGATGAAGCAACATCAGCATTGGATACAGAGACTGAACAAGCTATCCAGCAAGCGTTAAATGAGCTAGCCATTGGACGTACTACATTAGTAATTGCCCATCGTTTAGCAACGATTAAAGATGCAGACAGAATTGTAGTTGTCTCGAAAAAGGGTATTGTTGAAGAAGGTACACATGAGCAATTAATGGAACGAAAAAATGCTTACTATGGCTTGTATACAGCTCAATTTGGTTTACAAATATAAGGGTGATAGTGCGCTCGAAAAAGAAAGGAAGTTAAAAATGGCAGTGCTAGAAATAGATCGTGTTGCGATAGGTTATCCCTCAGCGCTCATCGTCAATGATTTAAGTGTGAAGATTCCTAAAGAACAAATCTCCACAATTATTGGTCCAAATGGTTGTGGTAAATCTACTTTATTAAAAGCTGTAGCCCGTGTACTTCGAACACAAAATGGAGCAATCTATTTAGATGGCAAAGCTATTCACCAATTAAAGACAAAAGAAGTAGCGAAAAGGATGGCTATTTTACCTCAAACGGCAACAGCACCAGGAGGGTTAACGGTTTTTGAGTTAGTATCATACGGTCGTTTTCCACACCAAGTAGGATTTAGGAATTTACACAAGGAAGACTATGAATATATCCATTGGGCAATTGATGCTACAGGGCTGAGAGAATATAGTGATCGACCCATTGAAGCATTGTCAGGTGGTCAGCGCCAAAGAGTATGGATTGCCATGGCATTGGCACAAGGCACAGATATTTTAGTACTAGATGAACCAACAACTTATTTAGATTTAGCACATCAGCTTGATATTTTATTGCTGCTTCAAAAGCTAAATAAAGAAGAACGACGAACAATTATCATGGTATTGCACGATTTGAATCATGCTTCCCGTTTCTCGCATTTTCTGATGGCCATGAGAGAGGGCAATTTAATCGTGAATGGCAGTCCAAAAGAAGTGATGACAAAAGAAAATTTACAAACCGTTTTCAATATCGACGCAGAAATGGCTGTTTGTCCATTTAGTAAAAATCCAATTTGCTTATCTTATCAGCTGCACGACATGAAGGTATAAAATTTGAGGAGGAAATAGAATGACTACGTCGACAGAAGTAGGGGAGCTCAACGAAATACAAAAGCTCCAGAAACGATCTCATCCGATCCGTGGAGCAGTAGCCTTAATTGTTGGAATAATTGGATTAATATTTACCATCGTTTTATCGATTTCCTTTGGTGCTGCGGATATTTCATTGGGTACTATTTGACGGCAGTTACCCAATATTCCCCTGGATTAACAACACATCAAGTTATTCATGATATTCGCTTACCTCGCGTACTTGGAGCTGCATTAGTGGGCGCGAGCTTTGCAGTAGCAGGGGCGATCATGCAAGGGATGACACGCAACCCGTTAGCAGACTCGGGATTACTAGGCTTAAATTCAGGAGCTGCCTTGATGCTAGCAATATGCTTTGTCTTTTTCCCTGGTCTACCTTATATGTATTTAATTTTATGGTCCTTTGTAGGAGCAGGTCTTGGCGTTCTCATTGTTTATGGAATTGGCTCACTGTCTAATGGTGGCTTAACACCAATGCGACTTGTTCTAGCTGGAGCTGCTGTCAGTACATTGCTTGGCGCACTAGGGGAAGGGATTGCTCTTTACTATCGCATTGGACAAAATCTAGCTTTTTGGTATGCGGGTGGGGTTTCGGGCACAAAATGGAGTCATCTACAGATTTTATCTCCATGGATACTTATCGCCATGATTGGTGCACTTACTCTATCACGTTAGATTACTGTGCTGGGCTTAGGTGAAGAAATTGCTGTTGGACTTGGGCAACGTACGGCTGCTGTAAAAGTATGGGGAATGATGATTGTTTTAATTTTAGCAGGAGCCGCAGTTTCTGTTTTAGGAGCAGTTGGTTTTGTAGGGTTAATTATCCCTCATTTAACAAGATACATAGTAGGTCATGATTATCGTTGGATTATTTCCTGCTCAATCCTATATGGGGCATTGCTTGTAGTACTAGCTGATCTTATAGCACGTATGCTCAACCCACCATACGAAGCACCTGTTGGCGCGCTTATTGCCTTTATCGGTGTACCTTTTTTCCTGTATTTAGCACGTAAGGGAGGAAAAGAACTATGAGTAATTGCTATTTAACACCAAGTCAAATTAAGTTGAGAAGAAAAAATATCTCCATTATGGTGATACTGATAGTTTTAATCTTCATTACCTTTATTATTAGTATGAATACTGGTGTCATTAAGCTAACACCTTTGGATATTTTCTGGACGCTTTTAGGACAAGGAGATGCACAACAACAAGTAATTTTATTTGAGTTCAGGTTACCTAGAATCGTCATTGCTGTATTCGTAGGGATGGGCTTAGCAATTTCAGGAGCTATTTTACAAGGTGTTTCAAAAAATGCTTTAGCAGATCCAGGGATACTAGGAATTAATGCTGGTGCAGGCCTGGCTGTCATGCTCTATGTATCATTTTTTCCTATTACAAAAGCAGCGCCTGTTTATTTACTACCAGTATTGGCTTTTATAGGGGCAGGTTTAACTGCGGTTATCATTTATACACTTTCTTATAGAAGGCATGAAGGTATTACACCGATGCGCTTAATTTTAACTGGGGTAGCAGTAGCGGCAGGGATTAGCTCTGCTATGATTGTACTAACATTACGTCTGTCACCAGAAAATTATCAATTTGTAGCAACATGGCTAGCAGGGAGCATTTGGGGTTCAAATTGGCTATTTGTGTTTTCATTGTTACCTTGGCTAGTTATTTTATTGCCTTTTGTTTTTGTAAAAGCAACGGTATTAAATGTTTTGAATTTAGGTGAATTAACAGCTGTGGGGCTTGGGGCATCCATAGAAAAAGAGCGTCGTTGGTTGTTAGTAGCTGCTGTTGGCTTAGCAGGTGCTAGTGTTTCCGTAAGTGGAGGGATTGGTTTCGTAGGACTGATCGCACCACATTTAGCTCGACAGCTTGTTGGAGCTAAGCATCAGTTTTTACTACCAACCGCAGCACTGTTAGGAGGCTTTCTAGTTTTAATGGCGGATACGGTTGGTCGTTCTATTTTAGAACCATCAGAAATTCCAACTGGGATTGTAGTAGCTGTTATAGGTGCGCCGTATTTCTTGTATTTGTTGGCAAGATTGAAGGAATAAATATGATTACACAATATCGCTTCAAAGTACGAGATGAAAAATAGTGTTAGTAGACTGTGATTATCGAGAATCTCGAGAATAGGAACAACCAGGTAATATTTTTTTCTTGAAAAGAATAATTCGACTATGCTATACTTCATAGGTATGTAACGTGTACATATATAGCTGATGTTTCGCTCATATTCGGGCTATGTAAGGTACAGTTCGATAATACTCTGTTCCAGATGGTTCAGGGCGAGAGGAGAAAACGAATATGAAACAAGGAATTCATCCAGACTACAAAGAAGCAACAGTAACTTGCTCTTGTGGGAACACTTTCAAAACTGGTTCAGTAAAAGAAAACATCGTTGTCGAGTTCTGCAACGAATGTCACCCATTCTATACTGGCCGTCAAAAATTCGCGTCTGCTGATGGTCGCGTGGATCGTTTCAACAAAAAATACGGTCTTAAAAACTAATGTTAGTTTAATACCTGCCAAGCATGCGCTTGGCAGGTATTTTTTTCAGAAAATAAACACGTTGATGCAAGTCTTTTCAAAATCCAGATTGAAATGAAGAAAGGGAGAAGACAAAATGGCACAGCTATATTTTAAACATGGTGCAATGAATAGTGGGAAATCGATAGAAATTCTAAAAGTTGCCCATAATTATGAAGAACAGCAGAAGCCTGTGATGATGTTTACTTCAGGTTTAGATACACGTGATGAGGTTGGCTTTGTTTCAAGTCGAGTAGGATTACGACAACAGGCCATTCCTGTATATGAGGATACAAACATTTTCGAACTAGTTAAAAATAATGTCGTCAAGCCATATTGTGTGCTTGTAGATGAAGTTCAATTTCTAAAAAAAGCCCATGTTTTACAACTAGCTAATATTGTGGATCAATTGGACATCCCTGTGATGGGCTTTGGATTAAAAAATGATTTTCAAAATGAGCTATTTGAAGGTAGCCAATACATGCTTACATATGCAGATAAAATTGAGGAAATGAAAACAATTTGCTGGTTCTGTCATAAAAAGGCGACAATGAATTTACGAGTAGATGAAAGCGGTAAGCCAGTCTACACAGGGGATCAAATTCAAATCGGTGGGAATGACTCGTATTATCCCGTTTGCCGAAAATGTCACGCACATCCATCACTATAAAGCATGTGACCACGCTAAGAAAAAGTAGCATACATGCGAAAATTTCCTTATACTAAGTAGTGGAAATAAGAAATGTAAATTAGCCATTACGCCTAAGCGTCATTTTGATTGTAGCTGCTTCTCCTTAAAGAAGGAGCTTCTTAAAAAACTAAATAGAGGTGAAATCCATGTTTGATCGATTACAAGCAGTGGAAGATCGCTATGAAAGGCTAACAGAGCTTTTGAGCGATCCAGATATTGTTAATGACAGTAAGAAATTACGTGAATATTCTAAAGAACAATCAGATATCCAAGAAACAGTGGATACTTATCGTGAATATAAAAGTGTTAAAGAGCAGTTAGTGGATACACGTGAAATGTTAGATAGCGAAAAAGATCCTGATATGCATGAAATGGTGAAGGAAGAATTTAACCTATTAAAAGCACAGCAGGAAGAGCTAGAAGAACGTTTACGTATTTTATTAATTCCAAAAGATCCGAATGATAATAAGAACGTTATTATGGAAATTCGTGGTGCAGCTGGTGGTGACGAAGCTAATATCTTTGCGGGTGATTTGTTCCGTATGTATTCTCGCTATGCAGAAACACAAGGCTGGAAAATTGATATTATGGAAGCTACACCGAACCCAATGGGCGGCTATAAAGAAGTAATCTTTATGATAAACGGACAAGGAGCCTATTCAAAATTCAAATTTGAAAATGGTGCCCACCGTGTACAACGCGTCCCTGCTACAGAGTCACAAGGTCGTATTCATACATCGACAGCAACAGTAGCGTGCTTACCTGAAGTTGAAGAAGTAGATGTTGAGATCCATGAAAAAGATATTCGTGTAGATACATTTGCGTCTTCAGGTGCAGGTGGTCAATCCGTAAATACAACGATGTCTGCTGTTCGTATGACCCATTTACCAACAGGTGTGGTAGTTTCAATGCAGGATGAACGTTCACAAATTAAAAACCGTGAGAAAGCGATGAAAATTCTACGTGCCCGCGTTGCAGATATGTATATGCAGGAGGCGCAAAAGGAAATTGATGCTACACGTAAATCTGCTGTTGGCTCAGGTGACCGCTCTGAGCGAATCCGCACATACAATTATCCACAAAACCGTGTAACAGACCACCGTATCGGTTTAACGATTCAAAAGCTTGATCAAATCGTTGAAGGTAGACTAGACGAAATTATCGATGCACTTATTTTAGAAGAGCAAGCATCGAAGTTAGAGCGATTAAATGATGACCTATAAAAATGTGATGGAGGCCCTTGAGTGGGCTTCTTCTTTTTTAGTGGATAACGGTCGTGAGCAAACAGCAGCGCGTATTGTCATGCAACATGTACTGGGTACTAGTTATTCAGAGGTCATGTTACATTTACAGGATGAATTAACAGCGGAGCAGCAAGAGACATTTAAAGCACTTCTAGAAGAACATGTGAGTGGGCGTCCAGTTCAATATTGTGTTGGTAGTGAGGAATTTTATGGTCGTTCCTTTTTAGTTGATGAATCGGTCCTAATTCCTCGCCCTGAAACAGAGGAATTAGTACTCGGAACAATCAATCGCTTGCCAAAACTTTTTCAACATCAAACATTGAAGCTAGCTGATATCGGTACGGGCAGTGGAGCCATTGCCATTTCAATGAAGCTAGAATGTCCAGAGTTAACGGTTATTGCCACAGATTTATCAGAGGATGCATTAGCTACCGCACAAAAAAATGCCCAGCGCTTAGATGCGGATATTGATTTCAGATTGGGCGATTTAACCGCTCCGCTTGCAGGAGAGAAATTTGATATTGTTTTATCCAATCCACCGTATATCGCCTTTGATGAAGCGCAGGAAATGTCGAGTGTTGTGCTTGAGCATGAGCCGCATAGTGCGCTATTTGCGGAGGAAGACGGTCTTATTTTATATAGAAAATTAGCTGAACAATTACCCTTTTATATGAATAGCCCAGCATTAATAGGTTTAGAAATTGGTTATACACAAGGAGAAAAAGTAGCTAAATTCTTTCAAGATAGTTTTCCACAGGCTACAGTTTCAATAGAAAAAGATATTAATGGTAAACCTCGAATGATTTTTTGTGAGATTCATGTATAAAGTTTCTTGAACTTGCCAACAATGTTGAGCAAGGAGGGATTTTTATGTTAAACGAATACAAGATTATTAGATTACCTAAACAAAATATCTTTCTAGCTTTTGCTAGATTAGTAGTAGTGGCGATTGCTTTGCAACTATGTATTTTATATATTCCATCATTAGTAGGCTTTGCAAAGGAAGCTATGAATGATGAGCAAGAAAAGGATTTTCGTATACGCATTATTGCAAACAGTAATACGACACAAGATCAGCGAGAGAAAGAGCAGCTTGCGGAAGATTTAAAGCCTTACTTTATGCAAGTTGCCACTGCTGGATTTGCAGGGAATGAGCAAATTCTTTCTTTAAAACAACAAATCGAAACAGAATTGAATGAAAATTATCCACAGATGGATACACAGGTTGTAGTTGGGGATAACTTATTTCCACCGAAAAGACAAGGTGCTGTTCTATATCCACAGAATGTGTATCATTCCATTGTCGTTAAGATTGGTGATGCGCGTGGGGATAACTGGTGGTGCAGCATCTTCCCATCCATTTGTGAGCCAGAAAAAGAAGAAGTAAAAGTGGAAGAGTCCGAAGAAAAAGAGCAAGTAACATTCTTTATATGGGAATGGATTAAAGGACTTTTTGAATGAATTGTGCACAAATTCAGATAACTTATGCACATTTTTTAATAAGTTATAAACAATTTGTGGATAATTCAGTAAAAAACAATAATTGAAGGTAGGTTGTAATCATGGAAACTGTTTGCAAGGTTGTGGACAGTAATGTGAATAGTCAGATTAATTATACACAAGCTGTGGATATCTTAAATGCAGGAGAAGTAGTAGCATTTCCGACAGAAACGGTTTATGGCCTAGGAGCAGTTGCGACAAATGATCTGGCAGTTAAAAAAATATTTGAAGCGAAAGGACGCCCTTCAGATAATCCTTTGATTGTGCATGTTGGTACAAAAGAAGAAGTAGAGATTTATATCGAGCATATTTCAGAAGTAGCTAAACAATGCATGGATTTATTTTGGCCTGGACCGTTAACGCTTGTGATGCCAGCGAAGCCCAACGTCTTAGCTAAAAGTGTCACAGCTGGATTATCAACAGTCGGCATTCGAATGCCTGATCATCCAGTAGCGCTTGCTTTATTACAACAACTTAAAAAACCTCTTGCAGCGCCAAGTGCTAATCGTAGTGGTAAACCAAGTCCTACAGAAGCAGTCCATGTTTTAGATGATTTGGGAGGGTACATACCTTATATTTTAGATGGAGGTTCTACAGGCATAGGTTTTGAATCTACTGTGCTAGATGTTACACATGAGCCACCAGTCATTTTACGTCCAGGTGGCATTACAAAGGAAATGCTTGAGGCTAAGATTGGTCCTGTTATTCAACCGAACAAAGTTGAGCAGAAGTTAGACACAACTCCTAAGGCACCAGGAATGAAATATACACATTATGCACCGAATGCTCCTGTCTATTTAATAGACTGCCAATTGGAGAAAGTTAGGGAAGCGGTTAAGCAACTGCAGCACGAAGGCCATGCCGTAGCTCTACTTGCACCAGCTAATTTTGAAAATAGTAAGGCTGATTTTTACTTCTCTATTGGAGAAATGGGCAGTAAACAAGAAATGGGAGCCGCATTATACAATGCACTAAGAGCATGTGATAAAACAACCGCTACCATTATATTAGCAACAACAACCTCAACAGAAGGCGTAGGAGCAGCCATTATGAATCGACTGGAAAAAGCCTCTGGAGGTAAATGGTATTCATCTAAATAAAAATGATTCAATTACGTTAGCGACAAAAGACATTGAAAATTTCATGTGTTTTGTCCTTTTTTTGTTCATATAAGAAATTCTATAAGAGGCAATTATGATAATAATGTATTTGCTAGCATAAAATGATAAAATATTAGGGAGCGAAGGAGTGCGTTCTTGCAGGGAATTCTTGCAGGTATATTAACGTCTGTTGATGTGATTGGTCTATATGTTTTGCTGCCAAATGTTAGGTATCGCTTATTTTTATCACTATGGACGGCTGCATTGCATATGCTTTTTCCATTATTAGGATTTGAATTAGGGAGTTATTTAGTACGTTTTCTTTTAGAATGGGGACAATGGATTTCAAGTATTTTATTATTTTGTATTGGTATGCATTTACTATTATTCTCTCATCGAGATGAAAAAGTAACGATTTCTCCAGTACTTTTAGCTGTGACTGCAAGCCTAGATACCTTTTCAGTTAGTGTTTCTTTTGGTATGCTTAACTTAGAAAAAACAATTTTTATCATGAGTGCAGGGTTAAGTGCTCTAATTTGTGCTTATGGGTCATTAGTCATTGCACGTAGAAGCCAAGTCTTTTTTGGTAATAAAATTCAAATAGTTGCTGGGATTATATTCATCATCATGGGTATTCTAGCTATTCAACAATAGATCAAACTGGAGAGTGATAAGTGTGAAAATATTATTTGTTTGTACAGGCAATACTTGTCGCAGTCCAATGGCCGAAGTCATTTTAAAACATAAACAAGTAGACAATGTAGAAGTACGATCAGCAGGTATTTATGCAATGCCAAATGCACATATGTCAGCACATGCGCAACAAGTACTAAATGAAGCCCAAATGTCACATCAACATTTAGCAACTCAATTATCATTTGCTGAAATAGAGTGGGCTGACTTGATTTTGACAATGACGTCTGCTCATAAAGACACCGTCATTTCTAATTATCCAGGATCCGAATATAAAGTGTATACATTGAAAGAGTATACAAATGAAGGTAGTCTCGAAAATGTAGTAGATCCTTATGGGGGCAATAAAGCAATATACGAAGCAACATTTGCAGAATTAAAGGAATTGATTGATCAACTAATTAAAAAACTAGAAAAGAATTGAGGGGCCCTATGAAAAAACAATTTGGTTTACGACTTAAATTAGTGTTGTTTGTTAGTGTTCTTGCATTAATTACCTACAGTGTCAGTTTTATATTCATTGAGTTTTTACAACCGACTTTTTTCCCTGAAACTAATGGAAAATTGTTTCAAGTGATTACTTACACATTAGGTATTATATGGTCAGGTATATTGGCTGCTATTTTTAGTGTGATTTTAATCAAACCTTTACAGCAGCTTGAGCATTCTGCAACTCTTGTGGCAGAAGGGAAAATTGGACAGGATGTGCAAATGCCTAGAACAAATGATGAAATTCGATCAGTAGCAGAGGCATTCCAACTAATGGTGTTAAATTTACGTCAAATGGTGGAAAGTATTGATCATAACTTCCAACAAACAAATCAGTCCATTATTCAACTCTCTGATGAGGCAGGAGTGGCGACAAAAAAGGCAGAAGGTATTGCCTCTACAGTGAAGCATATTTCTGCTGGTGCAGAAGCATCTGCAACAGCGGTACAAGATACTGCTGAAGCAATTGAGGATGTACGAGCACTTGCGACTGAAGTAAATAGTAGAGCAGAGGCATCCGCATCGCAATCAAAAGAGATCCTACATAATTTAACGACAACAACAAAAGCCATCGAAACACTAGTAAATAGTATCCAGCAAATTGCAACGGGTAATAATGAAGCATTAAAAAGCATTCATGCATTAGAAGAAAATGCTGGCCAAGTAGAACGCATTATTAGCTTAGTCGGTGACATTGCGGCACAAACAAATTTATTAGCATTAAACGCCTCAATCGAAGCAGCACGTGCAGGAGAGCATGGAAAGGGCTTTGCGGTAGTAGCGGAAGAAGTACGTGGTTTAGCTGATGAAAGTGCGAAAGCAGTCCAAGGCATTACAACTTTAATCCAGTCCATGCAGCAGAATGTAGAAGTAGTTGTTAAACAAATGAACGAACAAGTGGCTTTTGCAACAAAGGAAGCTGATCGTGTTTCTGAAACAACGACAGCAGTAGAAGGAATGGCATCTAATGTCCATGAAATGGCGACAGCAATTGTTGAGATTTCTACTTTAATTGAACAGCAAATGCATAATATTGAAACGACAGCACGACAATCACAGGAAGTCGCAGCCATAGCAGAAGAAACATCAGCGGGAGCACAAGAAGTTCGAAGTGCTGCTGAAGAGCAAGCCCATGCAATTGAACAGGTTGAACATCTTGCGCAAAGTTTAAAAAAGCAATCAGAAGCATTGCATAAAATGATTCAACAATTTGATAGACAAGCATAGTCCTATGGGCTATACATAATTGCGATGAAAATCGGATTATGTATAGTCTTTTTTTCTTCCCTTTTGTCAGTAGTAAACTTCTATCTAAAAGTCGCCTTTATGTCCACTGTAAGTAAAAAGCTGAAAAAACTTTAGTAGATGGAATATTACAACAAAAGACTGTTATCCGAACTTATTAACACGATATTCACATTATCCACAGAAAAATAGGTTTAAAAGTGAATGTTTTTATGTTAATATACAATAAACGTTCGTCTTTCGTGGGAAATCAACGTAAAAATACAAGAAAAATCATGTTATTATTCGAAAAGAAGTGGTACACTAAGGTTGACTATAATTCGAAAAGAGGGAACCCAGTGAGAATAGCAATTTCTTCTGATCACGGAGGCAATAACTTACGTCGTGAGATTATGCAGCTATTAGATGAACTTCAAATTAGCTACGAAGATTTTGGTCCACAATCTGCGGATTCAGTAGACTATCCAGATTACGCAAAACCAGTTTCAGAGGGTGTTGCTAATGGAGAATTTGATAAAGGAATTTTAATTTGTGGTACAGGAATTGGTATGTCCATTGCTGCAAATAAAGTGAAAGGCATTCGTTGTGCATTAGTGCATGATGTATTTAGTGCCAAGGCAACACGTTGCCATAATGATTCAAATATTTTAGCGATGGGTGAACGCGTCATTGGTCCGGGCCTTGCAAGAGAAATTGCACAAACTTGGCTAGAGACAGATTTCGAAGGTGGCCGTCATGCACGCCGCATTGAAAAAATTACAGAACTAGAGCAATAAAGATTTATTATTCCGTGAATGGCATTCGGAAAGGATGTCATTCATGGCATGATTTTAATGAATATAGATGAAGGAGCTGAGCTTAATGGTTGTAAAACAAATACGAACGCATTTGACTCAGTTACTCAGTGAATTTGAAGAGCAAGTCACTTTACGACCCCATACAATTTTTGTCGTAGGATGCTCTACATCTGAAGTGATTGGTCAGAAAATTGGCACAGCGGGTGCATTGGAAATAGCTGAAGCCATTTACGAGCCGTTACAAGAATTTGCATCAAAACACCAGCTATATTTAGCATTCCAAGGTTGTGAACATATTAACCGTGCTATTACGATGGAGGCATCAGCAGCTGAAAAGTTTGGCTATGATCCAGTAGCGGTAGTCCCAATACGCACGGCAGGTGGGTCAATGTCCGCTTATGCCTACACAAGATTTGCAAGCCCTGTGGTTGTGGAAACAGTCCAGGCACATGCTGGTATTGATATTGGACAAACATTAATTGGTATGCATTTAAAAGCGGTAGCTGTTCCAGTTCGAACATCAGTAAAAATGGTGGGCGAAGCAGTTGTCACAATTGCTACAACACGTCCGAAGCTAATTGGCGGAGAACGTGCAGTATATAAATAATTACCACTTTTATCTGTGGTATAGATAAACGATACTTTAGGAGGCTTTTTCTAACATGGCATATGAAAAATTAGCAGTACAAGACAAAGCAGTATTAGATGGAATTCTTGCAGAGAAAAAACGTCAACAAGCAAATATTGAATTGATTGCATCAGAAAACTTTGTATCAGAAGCAGTTATGGAAGCACAAGGCTCTGTACTGACAAATAAATACGCTGAAGGCTATCCGGGTAAACGTTACTATGGTGGATGTGAACATGTAGACGTTGTAGAAGATATCGCGCGTGACCGTGTGAAAGAAATCTTTGGTGCGGAATATGCAAACGTCCAACCTCACTCAGGTGCGCAAGCAAATATGGCTGTGTACCACACAATTTTAGAACCAGGTGACACGGTTCTTGGTATGAACCTTTCTCATGGTGGTCACTTAACACACGGATCACCAGTAAACTTCTCTGGTATTCTATACAATTTTGTGGAATACGGTGTAACAAAAGATACGCAAGTAATTGATTATGAAGATGTACGTCAAAAGGCATTAGAACATAAGCCAAAACTTATTGTTGCAGGTGCTTCAGCTTATCCACGTGAAATCGATTTCTCTAAATTCCGTGAAATAGCAGACGAAGTAGGCGCATATTTCATGGTTGATATGGCGCACATTGCTGGTCTAGTTGCGGCTGGCGAACACCAATCACCAGTGCCATATGCTGATTTTGTTACATCAACAACACATAAAACATTACGTGGACCTCGTGGTGGACTAATTCTTGCTTCAAAAGAATGGGAGCAAAAACTAAATAAATCTGTTTTCCCTGGTATACAAGGTGGTCCATTAATGCATGTTATTGCAGCTAAAGCTGTAGCATTTGGCGAAGCATTACAACCAGAATTTAAAGACTATGCGAAGCAAATTAAAGCGAATGCAAAAGCGTTAGCTGAAGTTCTAATTGCTGAAGGTGTTGAAATTGTATCTGGTGGTACAGATAACCACTTATTACTACTTAATGTTAAATCTCTTGGTTTAACAGGTAAAGTTGCTGAGCATGCACTTGATGAAGTAGGTATTACAACGAATAAAAACACGATTCCTTACGATACTGAATCTCCATTTGTTACTTCTGGTATTCGTATTGGTACGCCAGCTGTTACTTCTCGTGGCTTTAAAGAGGAAGATATGAAAGAAGTTGGAGAAATTATTGCAGCTGTTCTAAAAAATCCTGAAGATGAAGCAGTTAAAGCGGAAGCAAAAGAGCGCGTGAAAGCATTAACGGATAAACATCCATTATACGCATAATAGAATAATAGGGCTGTGTTTAGAGTACATTTTTTACTTTAAACACAGTCTTTTATTTTTCGGAAATATAGGGTTAAACTGTAAAATGCATCTTTTTTCTAATAAAGTAGAATAATCCTCTTATTTTTGAATAAATTTACATAAAACAGGTATAAAGGGATATATTATAGTATGCTGAGGACAGATAATGTCCTAGAAAAGAAGTTTTTTTTCACAAAAGTGAAAATTTAATTAAATTTTATGTACAATGGAAATGGGATGAAGTGATAGAGACGGAGGGGTTGGATGGTCACTAAATCGTTAGACATAGATCATGATGTTTTATTAAACAGCATTCGCAAGTTAGGGGATAATTCGAAAGAAAGTTACGTTATTTTTGATGCAACCAATTGTCAGTGCATACTGGAATGTAGTGATTCTTTTTGTACGCTTACAAATGCTTCGCGGTCACAAATCCTAAATACTAATTTTTTTTCATGGCTTTCTATGGATGAAGAAAAGACAACCATTGAAATGATGAAAGAAAAAATACATAACGGCATAATGGTACAAGCGAAGCTTACTCATAATACCATTAATAAACACCCCTTTTGGGCGGAAATACAAGCATTACCATTTTGTAATGAGGCAAATGTAACGCAATTTGTTCTAGTACTTGTGAAGGATGTTACCTATTATCATACAGAAGATTTCTTTATGCGTTTAGAAAATGATATGTACAAGGCGATTGAAAGAGATAGCAGCTTTGAACAAAAAATGAAAATGATATGCCGTGGACTTGATGAATTTTTCATGCCGAATATTTCAAGTATGGTTCTCATTAAAAAGGACGCAAAACAATTGCAAGTATTTACAGGTGAGGATGAATCACGATGTGTACCAAAATGTTGTGAAAACAATGAATTTTTTACGGAAATTATGCAGTCAGAAACATCTACGTTCATTGAAAATTTAGATGAAGTAGATATTCCTGTAGAACATAAAAAATATGCAACATTGTCTCAAATGCCATATGGTTGGTTTATACCAATACGCAATCAACAACGGCAAGTGATAGGACTTTTTTCGATATTTGGTCAAAAAACGTTAAGTGACCAAAAGTTTTTGAAAAATATGTTTCGGAAAATGGGGGCACTAGTTGCCTTAGCTTTTTCGTATGCGAAGACGCAGAAAAAAATATGGAGTTTAGCCTACACAGATATTACAACGGGTTTACCAAATCGCCACAGCTTCGTTAATTCTCTCGAAAAAGTAGTTGAACAGGGTCAAAGTGGCTTTATTAAAATATTAAAACCAAGTGAATTTCACCAAGTAGTCGAATTATACGGACGGGAAATTGGTGATGAACTTTTAAGACAACTTGCCAAACGACTTGAGCAAGACAAGCCTGAATACCATGAATATGTTGCTAGATTTACAAGTTCTAGTCTCATTATGTCTACAATAGCACAGCATGAAAATTTACAAGATTACGAAGTGCGGATAAAGGAAACAATTCGTCAGCCATTTGTTATTGGAGGAAAGCAAATCTATATAACGTTAAAAACAGGTATTGCTTCTTATAATAATAGTACAAAAATCAATGATGCAATCCGTTTTGCTGACAATGCTCTCTCCTTTGCTATCGATAAGCCAGGTACACATACAGAAATATTTACGACAGAGAAAAATGATGCACTTGTGCAGAAAATGACCATTTTAAACCATTTATCTCAAGCGATTAAAAATAAAGAAATTACAGTCCATTTACAGCCTAAAGTAGATTTACGTAATGGCGAAATTAAAAGTATTGAAGCTCTAGCACGTTGGATTTCTCCTAAGCTAGGTTTTGTTTCACCAGCAATCTTTATTCCAGTAGCAGAAAGTGTGGGAAAGGTTCGGGAAATTGATGTTCAAGTTCTAGAAACTGTACTCTCATGGCTTTCACAGCGTCAACGGTTAGGAAAAAAATTAGTGAGAGTAGCAGTCAATATTTCACCAGATCATTTTTACTATCCACATTTTGTTCAGGATACAGTAAAACTAGTTTGGAAATATAAGATTGATCCTAGTTATATCATTTTAGAGGTAACAGAAAATATTGGCCTAGTAGATTTCCAATCTGCCTATAAAATTATTCAAGAGCTAAAGAGCTATGGCTTTAAAACATCAGTAGATGATTTTGGCACAGGTTTTTCATCATTAAGTTATTTGCAACAATTACCGTTCTCTGAATTAAAGATTGATCGGAGCTTTATTAATGCAATTGAAGATGCTGCAACACTGGCTATAGTGCGCTCTATTATTCAACTGGCATTAAATTTAGGGATGACATCAGTAGCAGAGGGGATTGAAACAGAGGAACAGGTTGAAATTTTACGTACGCTTGGCTGTACTGTGGGACAAGGGTATTTCTACTATAAACCAATGACAATTGAACAATTAGATACAATCCTTGAATAATAACTTATTTTTGTCAAAAGAACTATAACAAAAGGAGTCGTCCTAAATTTATTTTTGAGGCGACTCCTTTTTTCTGTTATACTAGTTGAGATAAAAATGAAATCCGAACGGTTAGGAGAGAATCCCTTTGAGCAAAGTCTATGTATTTGATCATCCACTAATCCAACACAAGTTAACTTATATTCGTGATAAGAACACAGGAACTAAAGAATTTCGTGAGCTAGTAGACGAAGTAGCAACACTTATGGCATTTGAAATCACACGTGATATGCCTGTAGAAGAAATTGAAATTGAAACACCTGTAACCATTGCAAAAACAAAAGTACTATCTGGTAAAAAGCTTGCTATCGTACCAATTCTACGTGCAGGTATCGGCATGGTAGATGGCGTATTAAAGCTTATCCCAGCTGCAAAAGTTGGACATATTGGTCTTTATCGTGACCCTGAAACATTAAAGCCAGTTGAATATTATGCAAAATTGCCTGCAGATGTTGAAGAACGTGATTTCATTATTGTAGATCCAATGCTTGCAACTGGTGGTTCAGCAGTGGAAGCTATCCATTCATTGAAGAAACGTGGAGCTAAAAACATTAAATTCATGTGCTTAATCGCTGCACCAGAGGGCGTAAAAGCTATTCAGGAAGAACATTCGGATGTAGATATTTACATTGCTGCTCTTGATGAAAAATTAAATGATCATGGCTATATTGTTCCTGGTCTAGGTGATGCAGGAGACCGCCTATTCGGTACAAAATAAACATCAATACATGAAATTCCTTTATTTAGGAAGAAACTAATAACTTGTGAAAGCGTCCTTCAAATTGAAGGGCGTTTCATAGTATGTTTGGGCAAGTACATCTCTTGATAGCAATCAACGGATGTGGCTAACCTTCTCATACAATAACAAAAAGGACGGTGCAGATCGTTTTGACAAAGAAATGGAAAGTAATGACGATTTTTGGTACAAGACCAGAAGCAATTAAAATGGCTCCTCTCGTTTTAGAGTTACAAAAGTATCCAGAGCAAATAGAATCTATTGTAACCGTAACAGCACAGCATCGCCAAATGCTTGATCAAGTACTAGAGACATTTAAAATTACACCTAACTATGATTTAAATATTATGAAGGATCGTCAAACATTAATTGATGTCACAACAAACGCTTTACAGGGCTTAGATAAAGTAATGAAAGAAGCACAACCTGATATCGTTTTAGTACATGGTGATACAGCGACGACTTTTATTGCCAGCTTGGCGGCATTTTATAATCAAATAGCTATCGGACATGTGGAAGCTGGTCTTCGTACGTGGAACAAATATTCACCGTACCCTGAGGAAATGAATCGTCAACTAACAGGTGTGATGGCTGATTTGCATTTTGCACCAACAGAGGTATCTAAAAAGAATCTACTAGATGAAAATAAAAACCCAGATACTATTTTCGTGACGGGTAACACAGCTATTGACGCATTAGCAACAACGGTTAGCGAGCATTACACTCATCCAGTTTTAGAAAAAATAGGTGAGGATCGCATGATTTTATTAACGGCACACCGTCGAGAAAATTTAGGTGAGCCAATGCGTCATATGTTCAAAGCGATCACAAGAATACTAGCAGAGCATGAGGATGTACAAGTTGTTTATCCTGTGCACATGAATCCTGCTGTAAGAGAAATTGCCAATGAAATCTTAGGTGAAAATAATCGTGTGCATTTAATAGAGCCACTTGAAGTGTTTGATTTCCATAACTTTGCAGCCAATTCATATATGATCCTAACGGATTCAGGAGGCGTGCAGGAGGAAGCCCCATCATTAGGGAAACCAGTGTTAGTGCTTAGGGATACAACAGAACGTCCAGAAGGGATTGCAGCTGGAACATTAAAGCTAGCAGGAACAGAAGAGGAAACAATTTATGCCTTAGCTAAAGAGTTACTAACAGATAAAAACGCCTACGAAGCAATGGCAAAAGCATCAAATCCTTATGGGGATGGACATGCATCTAAGCGTATTGTAGAGGCATTGCTAGGATTTTTACTAAAAACTAATTAATGTACTAATTTTTATTGTGAAAAATAAGTCTAATGTACCTATTGGAATGGGTAAGCTAATTTACGAGCATAATCATGTCGTAAATTAGCTTTTTTAATGCGTCAAGAAAATAGGAGGTTTTGAAACTATGAAATTTCATACACAAATTTGTCAACAATTTGACAAGAGTATAGAGGCTGTGAAGTTTTTCTCCTTTACCAATTGACTTCAAATATCACCTATTGTATGCTTACAAAGGGTAAGAATGATAAGGGTTTCTGTTCATAAATAGGACGTTGAAACACTTGTTATATCAACTTTCTACTAAATTGACAGTTCAAAATAAAACTGTCGATTTGCAACGTTTTGTGCGTTTCGGTTTTTACCGAGTCGGTAAGGGGTGTAAGTTATTTTTGGGCATTTACACCTGTAATTGAAATGACTCTCCCATTACTATTCCGCTGTGAGTAGTGCTTTTCACTGCTCTTTTCTGATTTCACATAGTGGTCAGCAAACGTTTTCATTACTCGAAAAAATGATTCAGGAGATTACAACCAATGCTAGATTTGCATCACATTTTTGCTGTGCAGAAGAGGGCGTTATTTTTTTTGCTTGCACTCTGCGCATTAGGCTGGGGATTCACTCCCTATCAAACTGTTTTTGCGGGCATCGCAGTAGGTGCATTTTTTGGTACGTATAATTTTTGGATTTTAGTTCGCCGGATGGAAAAGTTTGATCGATCCATTAGTGAAGGGAAGAAAATAGGCTCACTTGGTACAGCGCTTCGCTTTGGATCAGGTGTTGCGGCAGTCGCAATAGCCATTTCGTTGCCAAACTATTTTCACTTAATTAGCACGGTTATAGGGCTAATGATTCCGTACGTTTTTCTCTTTGTCGAGAGAATTGTGTCACATGTAAGGAACCGCTAATGTGCTTTAAATTAGAAAGAGAGGTGAAAAATAACAATGAATCACGGAGCTCCGTTACTAGAAGTCGGTTTTTTAACATTTAACTTATCGACAGTTATGATGTTACTAGTTGCCGCAATTATCGTATTTTTAATTGCTTTTATCTCAACTAGAAGCCTAAAGTTAAAACCTACTGGTATGCAAAACTTTATGGAATGGATTATGGATTTCGTTAAGAATATCATTAAAAGCAACATGGACTGGAAAACTGGTGGTCGATTCCACGTTTTAGGTATTACGCTAATTATGTTTATCGCAGTATCTAACTTACTAGGTCTTCCATTCTCAATCGTCTTTGATCATGAGCTATGGTGGAAATCACCAACAGCTGACCCAACAGTAACGATGACGTTGGCTGCAATGATTTTAGTCTTAACGCATTTCTATGGTATTAAAATGAAGGGTACAGGTCATTATGTTGGTACATTCTTCAAACCAATGTCATTCATGTTCCCACTTAAAATAGTAGAAGAATTTGCAAACACATTAACATTAGGTTTACGTCTTTACGGTAACATTTACGCGGGTGAGATTTTACTTGGCTTACTTGCAGGATTAGCATCATCAGGTGCCGTGGGATTCATCGGAGCAATCGTTCCTATGATGGCATGGCAAGGTTTCTCAATTTTCATCGGCTTCATCCAAGCCTTTATCTTCACAATGTTAACAATGGTTTACATGGCTCATAAAGTGAGCGATGACCATTAATATAAAGCATATATCCTATGCTTGAACCACAAAAAAACAAACAATTCCAAGGAGGAAATTTTCAAATGACAGGTTCATTAGGTTTATTAGCAGCAGCAATCGCAATCGGTTTAGGTGCACTTGGTGCAGGTATCGGTAACGGTCTTATCGTTTCAAAAACAGTAGAAGGTATCGCTCGTCAACCAGAAGCTCGTGGCGTTCTTCAAACTACAATGTTCATCGGGGTTGCATTAGTTGAGGCCCTACCGATCATCGCAGTAGTAGTAGCATTCATCGTAATGAACAAATAATTCAGTTGAACACTGAATTTTACTAGTGGCGAAGCAGGATTCTCCAGATGAAACTTCGCCCTTCATTTTGGAACTGATAAAAGCTATGTGTAAATATAGCTTTTTAAAATAGGTAGTTTTTTAGTTAATAAATTATGTTGAAGTTAAAGCTCTTGAAGGGAGTGAAACAATCGTGTTTTTAGATAATCTTGTACTAGGTGCAGGCGCTGGATTTAATAGCGGAGACATCATCGCAACATTAGTTATCTTCTTAGTATTAATGTTCTTACTTAAGAAAGTAGCTTGGGGTCCACTTATGGGCATCATGCAACAACGTGAAGAATTAGTAGCGAGTGAAATCGAAGCAGCTGAAAAAGCGCGCAAAGAATCGCACCAATTTTTAGAAGAACAAAAGAGCCTTCTTAAAGAAGCTCGTACGGAAGCACAATCGATTGTTGAAGGCGCTAAGAAGCAAGGCGAACTACAAAAAGAAGAAATTCTTACTGCAGCTCGTAATGAAGCAAACCGCTTAAAAGAATCAGCTTTACGTGAAATTGAGTCTGAAAAAGAAAAAGCTATTGCAGCTGTACGTGATGAAGTCGTTTCATTATCTGTACTTGCAGCATCTAAAGTCCTTAGCAAAGAGATTTCTGAGGCAGACAACCGTGCTCTAATTGAAGAGACGATTGCGAAGGCAGGGGAAGCTCGATGAGTAATTCAACTGTAGCAAAACGTTACGCTCAAGCGCTTTTTGAATTAGCGCAACAAAAAAACATGCTTACTGAAGTTGGAGCAGACTTAAGCGAACTAACAAAAGTTATTAAAGAATCTCCTGATTTTTTAACGCTTTTAAATGCGCCTAAGTTCTCCATCGAACGTAAAAAACAAATGGTAGCTGAAATCTTTGCTGGGGCAACACCAGAAGTTTTACACACAGTTCAACTTTTAGTTGAGAAAAAACGTGTAAACGAGATGAAGCTAATTGCTAATGCATATGCTGAACTTGCTGCACAGGCACAAGGCACTGCAGATGCAACAGTATTTTCAACACGTGCACTTTCTCCAGAAGAAAGCGCTAATATTTCGGCAGCGTTCGCGAAACTTGTTGGAAAACAATCATTAAACATTACAAACGAAATCGATCCATCTTTACTTGGAGGTATTCGTGTTCAAATCGGTAACCATATTTATGATAGCTCAGTAGCAAATAAACTTGAGCGTCTGAAACGTGAATTAATCGGTTAATAATTTAGAAATGTGAGAGGTGACATACATGGGCATCAAGGCTGAAGAAATCAGCAGTCTGATTAAACAACAGATTGAGAATTATGAATCTGAACTTAAAGTAAGCGAAGTTGGTACAGTTATCCGTATTGGTGACGGTATCGCTCTTGCTCATGGCCTCGACAACGCCATGGCTGGAGAGCTTTTAGAGTTCTCTAATGGTGTTATGGGTATGGCTCAAAACCTAGAAGAAGGTAACGTTGGTATCGTAATCTTAGGTCCATACACTGACATCAAAGAAGGCGATGAAGTTCGTCGTACAGGTCGTATTATGGAAGTACCAGTTGGTGAAGAACTAATTGGTCGTGTTGTAAACCCACTTGGTCAACCAGTGGATGGACAAGGTCCAATCAACACTACAAAATCTCGTCCAATCGAAAGTCCAGCTTTCGGTGTAATGGCTCGTAAATCAGTACACGAACCACTACAAACTGGTATTAAAGCGATTGACGCATTAGTACCAATCGGTCGTGGTCAACGTGAGTTAATCATTGGTGACCGTCAAACTGGTAAAACATCTGTAGCTATCGATACAATTCTTAACCAAAATGACCAAAACATGATTTGTATCTATGTAGCAATCGGTCAAAAAGAATCAACAGTACGTGGAGTTGTAGAAACTCTTCGTAAACATGGCGCTTTAGATTACACAATCGTTGTGACAGCTTCTGCTTCTCAACCAGCTCCATTACTATTCTTAGCACCATTTGCTGGTGTTTCTATGGCAGAAGAATTCATGTTACAAGGTAAACACGTTTTAATCGTGTACGATGATCTTTCTAAACAAGCATCAGCTTACCGTGAACTTTCACTTCTTCTACGCCGTCCTCCAGGTCGTGAAGCTTACCCTGGTGACGTTTTCTACTTACACAGCCGCTTACTTGAACGTGCTGCGAAGTTAAACGAAACATATCAAAATGGTTCAATTACAGCTCTTCCATTCGTTGAGACACAAGCTGGGGATATCTCTGCATACATCCCAACTAACGTAATCTCAATTACTGATGGACAAATTTTCTTACAATCTGACTTATTCAACTCAGGTGTACGTCCAGCGATCAACGCCGGTCTTTCTGTATCACGTGTAGGTGGATCTGCTCAAATTAAAGCGATGAAAAAAGTTGCAGGTACGCTACGTCTTGACTTAGCTGCATTCCGTGAGCTTGAATCATTCGCACAATTTGGTTCAGATTTAGATAAAGCAACACTTGCTAAACTTGAGCGTGGTAAACGTACGGTTGAAGTTCTTAAACAAGACCTAAACAAACCACTAAAAGTTGAAAAACAAGTTGCGATCCTTTATGCATTAACTAAAGGTCATTTAGATGATATTCCAGTACAAGATATCGTTCGCTTTGAATCTGAATTCTTAAGCTGGTTAGATTCAAACCACACAAACGTTTTAGATCATGTTCGTACTACTAAAGAGCTTGCTCCTGATGCGGATTATGAAGCAGCAATTAATGCATTCAAAAAAACTTTCGCTAAATCAGAATAAGTTCAACGAGTCACTTGATTAAAAAACAGAAGGTGGTGAAATACCAGTGGTAAACTTACGCGAAATAAAAGGTCGTATTACTTCAACAAAGAGTACGAAGCAAATTACAAAAGCGATGCAGATGGTTTCTTCTTCTAAGTTACGTCGTGCAGAGCAAAATGCTAAAGCTTACGTTCCATACATGGAAAAAATTCAGGACGTAGTAGGCGCAATCGCTTCAGGGACAAAAGACAGTGGACATCCAATGTTAACTGCTCGTCCTGTTAAGAAAACGGCTTACTTAGTCATTGGTTCTGACCGTGGTCTTGCGGGTGCTTACAACTCAAGTATCCTACGTCAAGTACAACGTACAATTAACGAGCGTCATAAATCAAAAGACGAATACGTTATTTTAGCAGTAGGTCGTGTTGTTCGTGACTACTTTGTGAAACGTGATCATAATGTCATCAGTGATGTTGTCGGTCTTCCTGACCAACCAACATTTGCTGATATTAAAGAAATCGCTCGTAATGCTGTTGGTATGTTCATTGATGGTACGTATGACGAACTTTATATGTACTATAATCACTTTGTCAGCGCTATTGCTAGTGAAGTGACAGAGAAAAAACTTCTTCCATTAACAGATATTGCCCCTGCAAGCGGTAATGCTTCTTACGAATTTGAACCATCTGGTGAAGCAATTCTAGAAGTGTTACTTCCACAATATGCGGAAAGCTTAGTTTATGGCGCATTATTAGATGGAAAAGCAAGTGAACATGCTTCTCGTATGACGGCTATGAAAAATGCAACAGATAATGCAACTGATCTTATTTCAGACCTTTCTTTGCAATATAACCGTGCACGTCAAGCGGCGATTACACAAGAAATTACAGAAATCGTTGGTGGAGCTGCAGCCTTAGAATAGGCAAGCAGCTTCCCAATGTCGTATAAGAATACGATAGGAGGGTACACAGTAATGAATAAAGGACATGTTATTCAAGTAATGGGTCCAGTTGTTGACGTAAAATTCGACAATGGCCAATTACCAGCAATCTATAACGCATTAACAGTTAAGATTGAACGTCCTAATGAAGAACCAACAATTCTTGCATTAGAAGTTGCGCTTCATTTAGGTGATGATTCTGTTCGTACAATTGCGATGTCATCTACTGATGGCTTACAACGTGGAGCAGAAGTAACAGACTCAGGAAAAGCTATCTCAGTACCAGTTGGTGAAGTTACACTAGGTCGTGTATTCAACGTACTTGGAGAAGTAATTGACTTAGGTGAAGAGATTCCAGCTGACGCACGTCGTGATTCAATTCACCGTGAAGCACCAACTTTCGAGAACCTTTCAACTTCAGTTGAAATTCTTGAAACAGGTATCAAAGTAGTAGACTTACTTGCACCATATATTAAAGGTGGTAAAATCGGTCTATTCGGTGGTGCCGGTGTAGGTAAAACTGTATTAATCCAAGAATTAATCAACAACATCGCACAAGAGCACTCAGGTATCTCTGTATTCGCTGGTGTAGGTGAGCGTACTCGTGAAGGGAACGACTTATTCTTCGAGATGAGCGATTCAGGCGTTATCAAGCAAACAGCGATGGTATTCGGTCAAATGAACGAGCCACCTGGTGCACGTATGCGTGTAGCTCTAACTGGTCTTACAATGGCGGAATACTTCCGTGATGAGCAAGGCCAAGACGTGCTTTTATTCATCGACAATATCTTCCGTTTCACACAAGCAGGTTCTGAGGTTTCTGCCCTATTAGGTCGTATGCCTTCTGCGGTAGGTTACCAACCAACACTTGCAACTGAAATGGGTAAACTACAAGAGCGTATCACATCTACGAACAAAGGATCTGTAACTTCTATCCAAGCGATCTATGTACCAGCCGATGACTATACTGACCCGGCTCCAGCTACAACTTTCGCCCACTTAGATGCAACTACTAACCTTGAGCGTAAATTATCAGAAATGGGTATTTACCCTGCGGTTGACCCACTAGCTTCGACTTCTCGTGCATTATCACCTGAAATCGTAGGCGCTGAGCACTACGCAATTGCTACTGGTGTACAACGTACAATCCAACGTTACCGCGAATTACAAGATATCATTGCGATTTTAGGTATGGATGAGTTATCTGATGAAGATAAACAAACAGTAGAACGTGCTCGTCGTATTCAATTCTTCTTATCACAAAACTTCCACGTAGCGGAACAATTCACTGGTCAAAAAGGTTCTTATGTACCTGTAAAAGAAACTGTTCGCTCATTCAAGGAAATCCTTGATGGTAAATGGGATCACCTACCAGAAGATGCTTTCCGTCTAGTTGGTTCAATTGATGAAGTAGTTGAAAAAGCGAAAAGCATGGGCGTAGAGGTTTAATACTAGGGACGAGGAGGAAAAAATATGAAGACAGTTCTAGTCAATATTGTCACTCCCGACGGCCCAGTATACGATTCTGAAGTATCAATGGTAATCGCTAAAACAACTTCAGGAGAAATCGGTGTTCTTGCAGGCCATATTCCAATGGTTGCTCCACTTGCTATTGGTGCAGTGAAGCTTAAAAAAGAAAACGGTTCGACTGATATTGTTGCTGTAAGCGGTGGTTTCATTGAAGTTCGTCCAGAAAAAATCTCAATTTTAGCGCCGTCTGCTGAAATTGCTGAAAATATCGATGTTCAACGTGCTAAAGAAGCCGTTAAACGTGCTGAAGGACGTCTTCAAGGTAAACAAGACAACATTGATTTCAAACGTGCTGACCTAGCATTAAAACGTGCGTTGAATCGTATCAACGTTCATGAGGGTAATATCTAATTCATTTTTAACGGGCAGATATAGCATCTGCCCGTTTTTTAAGGTGACCTAGGAGAAATGGAGGAGGAAACATGGAAGTATATGAAGCGATAGGACAAGAAGCTTTGTTAGGTATTTTATCTCATATCTTTTTTATCGCAATTACTTTTTATGCATTACAGGCTTTTATGTTAGAGAAAATATTTAAGAAGAATCGAGTTTTTCAAATTCAGCTTATTTATATTTTATTAAGTATTGCAATCGGTACAACCGTATCCAATTTCTTTCTTCAACTATCTAATTGGTCTGGCAAACTTCCCTACTTATTTTAAAGCAGTGAACCCTTCTATATTAATGAAGATGGTTTACTCTACATGTTTCAAAGGACTTTATAACCCGATTTGTGTGGCCCTTTGAACTATGTAATAAACGTGTTCAACGTTAATTGGGCTTGCCCAAACCGTTTAAAATTACCTGGTATTTGCTATAATCATCGCCCACTCTAAAAAAATGTGAGAAAAGTTGTTTTTTATTCATATATCTTGGGGTATGTATTAGAAGCGAACTGGTTATTGGTCATTCACAAAAAAAAATTGGTAGCGTACAATAAATAAATAGCAAAATATCTAATAATGGCTTAAAATAGTGATTTGGACGCTTGAACGAGCGTTAGAAAAGTTGTACTATAGAGTTGTTTGTTTACTGATTATGACATTATACTTCTTTTTAAAATAAAAATTCGATAGGTTAATAGATTGAATTCGGAGGGACATAGGGTGGATAAAATAATAGTGACTGGCGGCCAAAAACTACAGGGAAAAGTACGTGTAGAGGGCGCAAAAAATGCAGTGTTACCAATCCTTGCGGCAGCTTTACTTGCTTCAAAAGGAGAAAACGTAATTAAGGAAGTCCCTAATTTAGCAGACGTCTTTACAATAAACGAAGTACTTAAAAGTTTAAACGCAGCAGTTACATATATACCTGAAGATAATGCCGTGTATATAGATGCATCAAAAGAACTTTCAAGTGAAGCTCAATTTGAATTTGTTAGTAAAATGCGTGCATCCATTTTAGTAATGGGCTCTTTACTTGCTCGTAATGGATATGCTCGTGTTGCTCTACCAGGAGGCTGTGCAATCGGTTCTCGCCCGATTGAATTACACTTAAAAGGCTTTGAAGCAATGGGTGCAAAAATCTCATTTGGTCATGGTTATGTAGAGGCGAAAACAGAAGGTCGCTTAAAGGGGGCTAATGTATATTTAGACTTCCCAAGTGTCGGTGCAACAGAAAATATTATGACAGCTGCATCTCTAGCAGAAGGGACAACTGTCATTGAAAATGCAGCGAAAGAGCCTGAAATAGTAGATCTTGCAAACTTCATTAATAGTATGGGAGGCCGTGTAATCGGTGCAGGTACCAATACAATTCGTATCGAAGGAGTCGATACATTATATGGAGTAGAGCATCATATTATTCCCGACCGTATTGAAGCTGGTACATTTATGGTAGCAGCAGCTATTACTAAGGGAGATGTAGTGATTGAAAATGCAGTACCAGAGCATATGACAGCTTTGATTGCTAAGATGCGTGAGATGGGTGTAGAAATTACAGAGTTGGATGAAGGAATTCGTGTACGTGTTCCACATACATTAAAAGCTGTTGATATTAAAACGATGCCACACCCTGGTTTCCCAACAGATATGCAATCACAAATGATGGCTTTAATGCTAACTGCTGAAGGTACGAGTATTATTACAGAAACGGTATTTGAAAATCGTTTTATGCATGTTGAGGAGTTCCGTCGCATGAATGCTGGTGCTAAAATAGAGGGACGCTCTGTGTTTATCGAGGGGCCAGTTAAACTTCAGGGAGCTGAAGTGATGGCAACGGATTTACGAGCTGCGGCTGCACTAATTTTAGCAGGACTTGTATCTGAAGGAGTAACACGAGTTACAAAGCTTCATCATTTAGATCGTGGTTATGTAGATTTCCATGGCAAATTAGCCGCTCTTGGTGCTAATATTGAACGTATTACTGAAGAAGTTGAAACAATTGAAGAAATTACGGTTGAATTACCTACAAACTAAGCTCATTTCTAAACCCTTTGCTGTTTAAGCAGAGGGTTTTTTGTTTTCTCATAACTAAATAAAGTCTAGCATATTATTCCTTATGAAAAAATGGATGATTAGTATAGGTGTCCTTTGTTTATTGGGAGCATTATATATGCTTCCTGTAGTAGGGTTGAGTGAAAGAAGAGAGGCAGTGAAACCTCCAACTAGTGATGATAATGCCTGTGAAATATTTATAGAAGTGGAGGGACAAAAGGAAAAAATCCCTTTGGAGACGTATATTACAGGTGTTGTTGCAGCCGAAATGCCTGTTTCCTTTAAAAAAGAGGCATTGAAAGCACAGGCGATTGCTGCACGCACCTATGCATTGAAAACGACAAATTACGGTAAAATAGCCATTGCTCCAACTGTAGCAAGACAGGTTTTTTACGATGAAGAGCAAAGAAAGGCAAATTGGGCTAGCAATTTCCTGGGAAATGAAAAGAAAATTGTCGAAGCCATCAATGAAACGAAAGGACAAGTTCTTCTATATAATAATGAACTAATTACAGCTATGTTCCATTCGACGAGCAATGGGAAAACAGAAAGTGCTTACGGTTATAGTGGTAATAATGTTCCATATTTACAAAGTGTTGCAAGTGTATCAGATCAAGATTCACCAAAGTTTACTGCTGAGCAGGAATGGACATTAGCACAATGGAATAAGCTTTGGCCCGTTCAATGGCAAGCTAATGATTTTAATCGTGTCCAGCTATTTTACAATGACTCGGGGCGAGTAGATCGTTTGCAGTTAGGGAATAATGTTTGGACGGGAAGAGAGGTACGAACAATACTCGGCATTCCATCTACTGATTTTACAATTAACTATAATAACACGACAAGAAAGGTTCATGTAAAAACTCAAGGCTATGGGCATGGAGTGGGAATGAGCCAGTATGGAGCAGAAGCAATGGCGAATGAAGGGAAAACCGCAGCTGAAATTTTACACTATTATTATCAAGATATTGAAATAAAAAAAATAGATGCATGTTTAAAATAGCTTCTAGTTGTTCACACTGCAACTAGAGGTGATGAAAATGAGAGAGGATAAAAATAATAAAGCTTCTCAAAACCAAAATCCAAATCAAAAGGAAAATGGTCAATTACAAAAGAAACCTTGGTTTTGGCCAGTAGTTTACACAGGTGGTGCACTGGTTCTAGCAGGATTGTTATTTGGTTACAATAGTCTCGTATCAAAAGTAGAAGAGGCGCCGTTACCAGATTTAGCTGAAGTAGATCCAGGTCCTGTAGTGGAAACAAATGCACTTACGGAAAACATGAAGTATCCATTCAAAGAAGAGAGTTTTAGTAAAGTACAAGTTTTACAAGAATTTTACGAGTTAGAGGCAAATGAAGAGTCTCGCGAAAATGCACTAATGGTATTTAATCAAACATTTACTACTTCTTCTGGTATCTCTATTGCTATGAATGGTGAAGAATTTGAAGTACTAGCTGCTATGAGTGGTAAAGTACTAGAGGTAAAACTAGACGCATTTACGGGTAATAAGATTGTGATTGAGCATCCAAATGGTATGCAAACACATTATAGCTCTGTAAAGGATATCGCTGTGAAAGAAGGCGATGAGGTTACACAAGGTCAGACATTAGGAAAAGCGACTGACAACGAGTGGAATCAAGCGGCTGGCGTCCACATGCATTTCGAAGTTCTTGAAAACGGAAAATATATTAATCCGAAAAAATTACTAGCTTTTTAAGACAAAAAGCTAGTAACGCATAAAAAATCAGCATTTTATCAGGAAAATGCAAAACGTGTTCTGAATAGCTTTGTCCTTACATAAGGTGAAGAAATGCGCAAATGTGCATCTGATTGCCAAAGCATTTTGTGAAATTGTGTGGAAAGGACGAAGAACGTGCATGAGCACATTCGGAAGCGCTGCATACGCCTCGGTGAATTACTGATTGAGACGCGTGAGACTGTGCGTGTCCTCGCGAAAATGACTGGTTATTCAAAAAGTACGGTGCACAAGGATTTAACAGAGCGATTGCCAACAATTCATGAAGGATTAGCTGACCAAGTGAAAGAAATACTCGCCTACCATAAGGCCGTACGTCATATTCGCGGAGGAGAAGCAACGAAAAACAAGTGGAAAGAAAGAGCGAGTCAAGAATGATTCGTTCTTTTTTGCTGTTTGGACAAGCTTAATAGGCAATTTATAAGGAATAGTAAAACTATATTATAGCCGTTCACAACCTAAAAAGAAAACAGTCTTATTCACTAAATTTAGGTGAAATTACCAATAGTATATGATAAAATATTCTAGATAAAGAGATAAAATGAACGTTATGTAGTTGGAACTGGCGGGAAGGAGAAATTATAGAATGTTTTCGAAAGATATTGGCATTGACTTAGGAACTGCGAACGTATTAATCCACGTTAAAGGTAAAGGAATCGTCCTAAATGAACCATCTGTGGTGGCGATTGATAAAAAGACAAACAAAGTATTAGCGGTAGGGGAAGAAGCTCGCCAAATGGTAGGGAGAACGCCAGGTAATATCACAGCAATTCGCCCACTAAGAGATGGAGTCATTGCAGATTTTGATGTGACAGAGGCGATGTTAAGACATTTCATCAATAAGCTAAACGTTAAGGGATTTTTGGCAAAGCCGCGAATTTTAATTTGCTGTCCAACGAACATTACAAGTGTTGAGCAAAAAGCAATTCGTGAAGCAGCAGAAAAATCTGGCGGTAAAAAAGTATATTTAGAGGAAGAACCAAAAGTAGCTGCAATCGGTGCAGGTATGGATATCTTCCAACCAAGCGGCAATATGGTAGTCGACATCGGTGGCGGGACTACAGATATAGCAGTCCTATCAATGGGTGATATTGTAACAAGTGAATCCATTAAAGTAGCAGGAGATGTGTTTGATAACGATATTTTGCAATATATTAAAAAAGAATATAAATTGCTAATTGGTGAACGTACTGCAGAAGCAATCAAGATAACAATCGGTACTGTTTTCAAAGGTAGCCGTGATGATACGATGGATATTCGTGGTCGTGACATGGTAACAGGCTTACCACGTACCATTTCAATTCATTCTGAGGAAATCGAACGTGCTTTACATGAATCAGTAGCAATGATTGTCCAATCAGCAAAAAATGTTTTAGAAAAAACACCACCTGAGCTATCAGCTGATATTATTGATCGTGGAGTGATTATTACTGGTGGCGGTGCATTATTACACGGAATGGATCAGCTATTAACAGAAGAGTTAAAGGTACCTGTCTTTATTGCAGAGCGACCTATGGACTGTGTGGCTATTGGAACAGGTATAATGCTAGAAAATATTGATCGAGTGCCAGCTTCCTTATAAAAATAAATTGAGGTGATTTCTTTGTTTAAAGGGTTTTATACAGTTGCAACAGGTATGATCACGCAACAAAGAAGAACAGAATTATTAACTAATAATTTATCCAATGCGAATACACCAGGATTTAAGGCAGACCAATCCACAATCCGCTCGTTTCCAGACATGTTGATGTCTAGCATTGGAAAAACAAATGCTCCTGCCAATCAACAAGCAGGCGCCGAATATATGAGTCAAGTAGGAGCTTTAAATACAGGGACATATTTACAAGAAACATTGCCAAATTACATACAGGGCCAAATCTATAGCACTGATTTTACAACGGATATGGCGTTGATTGATGGGAACTTACCACAAAATGAAGATGGTGTGTCGGGCTCAATTTTCTTCCGATTAGAACATCCAGCTGGTGGCGAGGCCTATACACGTAATGGTAATTTTACATTAGATGGTCAAGGCTATTTAGTAAATGGTCAAGGTTTATACGTACTTAATGATGCGGGACAGCGTATCCAGCTACCAAATGACGATTTTCGCCTTGCTGAAAATGGAGCCATTTTTGTAAATGATCAGCAAGTAGCACGGGTTGGCGTATCATATGCTGCTAATCCGAACATGCTACTTAAACAGGATAATGGCCTTATTCGTACAGAAAATGGCGAAAACTTACCAACAGCTTATGGAGCAAATGGTGTTTCCTTTACACTTCGTCAAAACTTTTTAGAAGGTTCGAACGTAGATTCTGGTCGCACAATGACAGATTTAATGACAGCCTACCGAGCATTTGAAGCCAATCAAAAAGTATTACAGGCTTATGATCGCAGTATGGAGAAAGCTGTTAACGAAATCGGGAAAATCTAATGAGCGAACAGGAGGCGTTTTATAATGCTACGTACAATGATTACGGCAACGAACACAATGGGTCAATTACAAAATAAAATGGATACGATTAGTAATAATATTGCTAATAGCAATACAACAGGATTTAAAGCAAAGGAAGCATCCTTCAATGAATTACTTTATCAGCAATTCAATAATGATAAGCAGGATCGTGCTGAGCGTCAAACACCTGTTGGTATTCGTTATGGAGCGGGAGCAATGCTTGGACAAATCAAGTCCAATGAAAAGCAAGGTTCATTACAAACAACTAATCGAGATTTAGACTTAGCTTTTACAAAAGCTAAACAATATTTCAATATTTTAATGCCAAATGGTGAAAATGGTACCGAAACAGTGTATACTCGACAAGGTGACTTTTATTTATCTCCGTTAAACAACGGAACAGTGATGTTAGTAACAGCTGATGGTTATCCTGTAGCCGATGCGGCAGGACAAGCCATTACTTTACCAGATACTGTTCAAAAGTTTGCCGTTCGAGATGGTGGTGTATTAGAGGCATCTTATCCAAATGGCGATATTATTCGTACGGATTTAGCTGTAACAGAATTCCAAAAGCCACAGTTAATGGAACATATAGCTGGTTCTTATATAGGATTGCCAGACAACCTAGCTGAACTTGGCTTTACTCAGGCAGAGGTTCTAACAGAGCTAGTTGGTGCCAACCGTCAGCAAATTGGAATGCAAAGTGGTACATTAGAAATGTCCAATGTAAACCTCTCAAAGGAAATGACAGAACTAATACAAACACAACGTTCTTATCAATTTAATGCAAGAGCGGTTACATTAGCAGATCAAATGCTCGGACTAATTAACGGCATTCGATAAAAAGTCATCCAAAACACTTAGTAAGGAATGAAGAGGAGTACAATCTATGACAAACGATTCACGTCGACGTTCTGTGCCGACACAAGAAACCGATACGCAACCAGAAAAGAAAGAACGCCGCTCAAACGATGAGCAACGCGAAGTTCGATGGGTGCAAATCCGACTGATTCCGATTTGGCTACGCATTGTAATTGTTCTCATCTTAGTCGTTGTTGCCGCAGCAGTAGGCGCAATGTTTGGCTTCAGTGTTATTGGAGAAGGCAATGCTATGGATATTTTCAAAAGAGAAACATGGCAACATATATTTGATATTATGAATGGTAAAGAATAAATTTTATTCTTTACCTTACTTTGTGTATACATACTAATTTTGAGGGGGAAATGACATGTTAACAGCAGAACAAATTCAAGCTATTTTACCGCATCGCTATCCTTTTTTATTCGTAGATCGCATTGTTGAATTAGAAGAAGGGAAACGTGCAGTAGGGTTAAAAAATGTTTCGATTAACGAAGACTTTTTTAATGGGCACTTCCCAGGTTATCCTGTGATGCCGGGTGTATTAATTGTAGAAGCATTAGCACAAGTTGGTGGAGTTGCTTTATTAAATGCAGAAGAATTTAAGGGGCGATTAGCATTTCTAACAGGTGTAGATAATTGTCGTTTCAAACGCCAAGTAGTACCTGGCGACCAGCTTAAACTAGAAGTAGAATTCGTAAAACTTCGTGGTGCGATGGGTAAAGGACATGGTATCGCAACAGTTGATGGAGAACTGGTATGTGAAGCCGATATTTTATTTGCGATTGGACCAGAGCAGCCTAAACAAGCTTAATTTGCATTTGTAGACCAAAAGATATAAAATAGATAAAGTCAAGTCTAAAATTGATTAGTAGGTTCTTAAATTGCGATGGCGATAGTAAAGCGATTGTAAATTAAAATAGATATATGTAATTTTTAGGTTTTACAAACGTAGGAGGATTATTAAGATGTATAAGGAATTGTCTTCAGGTATTAAAATTAGCATTACTCGTTCGATTTCGACATCTTTTGAAACATACTTAGCAAGTATCGGTTGGGATGAAGAGCGCTTTTCCATGGAAGACTTCATTGCAAGCTGGCAAACCTATTTCCAGGAGAATGCCGCATGGATCGAAAAAATCCCTGCTGATACATTGATGAGTGCACAGTTTCATGAAGAGATGGCACAAAAAATCGATGAGGTTATTGCCAAAATTTTAAATGAAGAACCAACAGAGCAGCAAATTGAAACAATCGAAGCATTGCAAAAGGAGCTAGGCACAAACTATAGCTATGACTGCAAAGCAGAGGCAGCATACATTGAACAAGTATTAAAAGAAAAACAAAAATAGTTTGTACAAAAATCGGATAGTTCCCTCCTTTCTCGGGCAATCTATGATGGATCACAAATACACACGATGTATTTGATGACATAGACCTAAGAAAGGAGGTTTTTTACTATGTGGAAAATGTCATTTTTAGCCATTATCCTTGCAACTGTATTCCTTGGAGGATGTAACTGGGGAAATAATGCAGTAGAAGATCACCCTGTAAGAGACGTCGAAAATGACGTTCGTCGTGGTGTAGACGATGTTGAGGATGCATTAACTCCAAATGATCGCGACGACAATGCATACGATCGTAATAATGTGAATGGAAATGGTGTTGATCGAGGTACTGTCAATGATAATACAACATTGCCAGAAGCAACAACACCAGGGTCAAACGCCGATATCAACAGCACAAACGGCTTTGATAACACACCAAATGCAAATGGAGTAAACGGTGTTGAACGTAATGACAACATAAACAGCAACAATAATAATGATGTTGTCGACGATAAAGTCAACGACACTGAAAAGTATCGTGACGGCATGAACAACCGATAATATAAAAAAGAGTGTTTCCTTAACGGAAAACACTCTTTTTTCGTTTACTTTAGGTGAGTAGAGCGGAGTCGGAGTGAATACCCGCGGAAGAGAAGTGAATACCCGCGGAAGGAGAGTGAATCCCCGCGGAAGGAGAGCGAATCCCCGCGGAAGGAGAGTGAATCCCCGCGGGAGGAGAGTGAATACCCGCGGAAGGAGAGTGAATACCCGCGGAAGAGAAGTGAATACCCGCGGGAGAGAAGTGAATCCCCGCGGGAGAGAAGTGAATCCCCGCGGAAGGAGAGCGAATCCCCACGGAAGAAGGAGGAATACCCGCGGAAGAGAAGTGAATACCCGCGGGAGAGAAGTGAATCCCCGCGGAAGGAGAGTGAATCCCCGCGGAAGGAGAGCGAATCCCCACGGAAGAAGGAGGAATACCCGCGAAGAGAAGTGAACACCCGCGGAAGAAGAGAAAATCCCCGCGGAAGGAGAGTGAATCCCCGCGGAAGGGGCGAATCCCCGCGGAAGGAGAGTGAATACCCGCGAAGAGAAGTGAACACCCGCTGAAGAAGGGTGAATCCCCGCGGAAGGAGAGTGAATCCCCGCGGAAGGAGAGTGAATACCCGCGGAAGAGAAGTGAATCCCCGCGGAAGAAGGGGGAATACCCGCGGAAGGGGCGAATCCCCTGAAAGCAGAAAAAGTTCCCTGAGCAGAAGAACCCTTAAAATCAATAAAACCTTTCCATATGATCCAATAAATTTTCAGGTAAATGATAAACTCGATTTCTATAGGTACCTGTATAAGGAAACTGAAATTTCCGAAGTAATCGTGTGGCTGTATCACTAGAATGAATACCGAAAAATGTCCTTAACTGTTTGTTTGTAATGTTATGACTAACTAATAAACGATAATCTAATAAGGCTTCAGCGAAAATTTTTATACTACTATAATGACAATATGAACATTTCCATGTACCACGCTGGAAAGACATCGCATGTTGATAGGAACAGTTTGGACACAAAACACCGTGTCGAATTCGCGATGGGGCAATTGATGTTTGCATTCTGGGAGCTGTTTGCTTGGAAAGAAGCATCTGAACCAATTGAGTCAATTGATCCTCAGTTATTATTTTTTGAGGGTATTTTTTGAAAAGCAACTGAAGATGTTTATGAAGACCTGATACATGAAAAATAGGTAAAGCATTAGATGGGTTGATAATGATTGCTGAAGGATTTGCTATAACAACGGCACCTTCAATAGGGAGGGGGTAATTTGCAATTAGACTTTTCAAAAATCGAATATGACGCTCAGTTTGAGTAAGTGCATTCGGAAAGCCTTCAACTGTTCCATCTACCTTTGTACGTGTGCATTGATGTGTGAGTTGATCAAATTCAAGACGGCCATGAATGTTTTTGATCTCTAAAACGAACATAAATTGAGGGCATATAAAGAGTGTATCCAGCTGATGACCATGCTCAGCAGCATTCATAAAATGTAAATTATTTAATACATAAAAGTTATTTGGACATATTAATTCATGCCATTCACGATCAACTTTTTGCTCACCAGCAAAACCCGCATCTAACCGTCGATATTGCTCTTGAAAATAATGAAATTCAACATCATCCTTTAAAAGACGCCTCATTAAAGCTTCAAGCCATAATAACTTTAAAGGTTTTACTCTTCTTGCAATAATCACAATAGAATCCTCCTTTTTTAAATTGTATTTTACATAATAACAATCACTTGTCCAATAAAAAACGATGCGAATTTTCGCATCGTTAGTCATTTTTTAATTTTGGTCGCTGCTTCATATCTTTCGTAAAACGTTCAAGTAAATTTTCTAGGGAAACACCTTCAGCAAGGAGCTCTGAAAGCAATTGTTCAGCATATTTAGAGCGTTTAATTTTGAGAGTACCTTTTAACAGGACAGAAACATGATCACCGATTTCTTGAACAGTATGTACAATTACCTGGAAAGGAGCGGGTTCATTATCTGGGAATGAAATAACCGCGCGTACATTGAAGACAGTATTATTCGCTAATAGCTCATCAAAGGTTGAGCGATATTGTTTAGCTAGAAACAATTCAAGTATCCAAGATTGATGGCTGTTCTCCTGATTAATAATGATGCCATCGACTAAAGGGAATGGTTGCACGCCATCTTTCGTGACAAGGTCAAAGGAAAGCATTTTAAATGTTTTCATTATGTATATTCCTCCTAAGTCTGTCATTCTTTTAGTATAACACATGAAGTAACGGTTGTTTGTTATGCGCACCTGTTACGTTTTTTTTAAAACTGCGAAATTGTCGATTTCATGAAATAGCATTTGCCATTACAGTCTAAAGCATTCGGCTAGAAAATTAATAAAAATTACCAAAAATAAAAATGCTAATTTACCCAATTTATGCTTTAAAACTTATGGAAATTAACAATTTTAAATTTTGTCATAACTAGGATCGTTTTGTAAGATAAGAGCAATCAAAAGCAAAGGAGGTGAATACATGAATCAAGTCGGATTGGTTGGAAGGTTTACGAAAGATCCAGTGTTACGTTACTTATCAGGAGATCGAGTACAGACTCACTTTTCACTCGCCATTAATCGCAACTTTAAAAACAGTCGTGGAGAAGTAGATGCCGACTTTATTTTCTGTACAGCTTGGGGAAGGCTTGCAGAGCATATCGTCAAATATTGCGGTAAAGGCTCATTAATTGGTGCAAACGGCCGAATTCAAACAAGGTCTTTTGTTAATGAAGAAAGCACTAAGATTTTTATGACAGAGGTAGTGGTAGAAGATGTTCGATTTTATCAGCTTAAACAAAGGGATAGTGACGAAACAACTCTTATACCGCCACAACCACCGAATGGACAGGAAAACTTAAAAGACTTTGTATTACCATAGCAAGTTTAGCTTTACATACGGGGCAAGAGAAAAAATCATTACCTGAGTCCGCCATTCTCCTTATATCCTTGCACCGTAGCAACAGAAAGGAATGATGTCTACACAAATTATTAAAGCGTTGCTGAAGACCGCACAGCAATGGGGTTTCAATACAACTAAATAAGAGTTATGAAGTAAGTAGGGAAAAGAAGTAACAAGATTCACTAAAAGAGCGCCAAGAACAATTTTGCTCTTGGCGCATCTAATTAGTATATATCTAGTGTTATTAAATCACGAAGTTCTTGGTCTTCCAATTCTGTTAACCACTGGCTTGATTGAATAAGTTCTTCGGATAATGCAGATTTCTGCACAAGCATTTTGTCTATTTTTTCTTCAATTGTGCCGATTGTTACAAATTTATGGACTTGCACAAATTGTGTTTGCCCAATGCGATAAGCACGGTCTGTCGCTTGATTTTCGACAGCTGGATTCCACCAACGATCAGCATGTAATACATGACTAGCTGCTGTTAAATTTAGTCCGGTACCACCAGCTTTTAAAGAGAGAATAAATATAGGGAAATCTCCTGCCTGAAAAGCCTCCACTAAGCGGTCACGCTGCTGCTTAGGCATGGCACCGGTTAAAAACGGTGCGTCAACATTGATTAATTCACTTAAGCAATGCTGTAGCAATTGTCCCATTCCGATATATTGTGTAAAGATGAGACATTGCTCCCCATTGTCCACAATTTCAGCTGCCATTTGTACAATGCGTTCTAGCTTGGTTGAACGTGCAAGCATTGTTTCGGCATCCTCGAAAGGTTCCTTTAAATATAAGGCAGGATGATTACATAGTTGCTTTAATTTACTAAGCATCTTTAAGACGCGTCCCTTTTTCTGAAAGCCTGTTAACTGCTCTAGCTGATCAAGCGTCTCTAAAATATAGCCTTCATAGAGAGAAGCTTGCTCAGCGGTTAATGGGCAATACTCGTTTGTTTCTAGCTTATCTGGTAAGTTCAGCTGTAAATGTGGATCGCGTTTTGTACGTCGTAATAAGAATGGCTGAATTTTAGCTCGTAGCTTTTGCTTATGAGATTCAGATTCATCTCGTTCAATAGGCAAAATAAATTCCTCATTGAAGCGACCAAAGCTACCTAAATAACCCTTATGAATAAAGTCAAATATAGCCCATAGCTCAGATAAACGGTTTTCTACAGGTGTTCCAGTTAAAGCAATGTGATGGTCTCCGAGTAACTTACGAATGGCTTTTGATTGTAATGTCTGCATATTTTTTATATTTTGAGCTTCATCGAGTACAACCGTTGCCCAATCAATATTTTGTAAAAACTCAGTATCCTGTGACACCGTACCATAGGTTGATAAAATAACATGTGGCTTTTCTATTGCCACTAATTGTGTAAAATCTTCATCCTTTGCTCGATTGGTCTGATAATGCGTATGCACATTTAGGGAAGGTGCAAATCGGGCGAGCTCTTTTTGCCAGTTACCAAGCACGGATGTTGGACAAATAATAATGGACGGCTTTTTGTAATCATCTGCTTCCTCATAAATATGAAGTAAGTAGGTAATTAATTGGACCGTTTTACCAAGACCCATATCATCTGCTAGACACGCCCCAAAACCTTGTTGGCGCATAAAGACTAACCATTCAAAGCCTTCTAGTTGATAGGGGCGTAATTCGGTTTGTAAAGAAGATGGAATCGGTACAGCGGGCAAACCTTTCTTCTCCAAAAGCTGTTCCATATACGCTTTTAATGATTGTTGTATTTCCAAGGCGAAGATAGGATCGTCTCTCATGGCATCATCAGCATCTTCCTCTTCAAGAGGTGTAGTCAAGTCCTCTGGCAATTCTCTAAATAACAATTCTCGTACAGTCCAACTTTCATCTTCTGCCTGCTGCATTAATGCACGCATTTCTTGCATCCAATGGGCGTCAACTCGGAACCATTCAGTACCAATGCGAATAAATTCACGTTTCTCATCTACTAGCTTTTTAAATTGCTCAGCAGAAATTGTTTGACCGTTCATAGAGAATTGCCATTTAAATGTTAAAATATCATCTAATCCAGCCACTTTTTTCGTTGAGACATTGCTAGTTGCTACACGGACACGTATTTTGGATTGCTTTAGGTCCTTTAACCAGGCAGGTAGGACAACATCGAAACCAAGTGCCTGTAATCTAGCGAGGTCTTCACGTAAAAATAATCGCACTTCTGGATCTTCTAGGGTCACCCGTATAAAAGTATCACTGCTGATATCATCGTTAGAAAGTAAATCTGCTATTTGCTGTTGTTGCTGCTGAATTTCAGTTGCAAACATTCGCCATTTTGCAGGAAGTGCATCCTCTATAGGTAAGAATTGCTTACGAATAGCAGGGGTCCAGTAGTTTTTGGTTGTTGCAGTGCTTAGGACTGTTTCTAATAACCAAACATCGGAATCCTCCTCGGGTTCACTTAAGCGTAAAGAAACGGAAATTCCGCCAGCTTGACGCGCCTGATCTAATGGCCATCCACCACGCAAGAAAAAGGGTAGTAGCTTTGGTAAATCAGCTATTATTAACCCAACTTGAGCAAGCTTTTGCTGGACGGCTGTTTCTAATAAAGCTGTATCCATGTCCTCAATAGGAAAGGTTAGTGAAGAAAAATCTTCTGCAATGACAGCGTATGACCAAAGTGATGGCTCATGCCAGTATTCCTGTAAAGCCAATACCTTCTCTAGCCAAGCTTGACTTTCTTCATTTGCACCTAGCCAACTGATAAAGGGATGCTGGAAGCTTGATGAAAAAATATCAAGTAACTCAGCAGTAGAAACTTCAATCGTAAAATCAGCTCGATTTGTTAATAAACCATAGATATTTGCTTCATAAGTAAAGAATAGCGAAGAAATTAATGTATCTACGTCGATTGTTGAACCATTTGCAGTAAAACCCTGCAACGTAAAATATCCTTCCCGAGCTACATCAATACGGAGCTGTTGTGTTTTGGAAAAAGGGGAAGGAGCATTTGTTGTCATCATACTAAGTTTCCTTTCTCAATTTCTTCTTGTAACGCACGTAGTCGTTTATATTCTGCACGAATCGTTTGCATGTATGTTTCAAAATAAGCCGTTTTGCCAGCTCGTTTTGCAGCACTCCGCATACTTTTCCAAATACGCACAGCCTGCTTATAATTCATACGAGATTTCTGTGCAATTTCGGCCATTGCATAGACATGATATAAAGGTAAAACAGTAGCAGGTTCAATTTGTAATACATCCTTTAATCCACACATTTCTAAGTAAGATAAGGACGAAGGGTTTAATTGATGGAGAGCAGCCCACTCGCGGTAACGACCTTTTTTTATTAGAAAGTTTGAGAACGGCTGAAGCCCATATACACCAAAGGCACTGTATAGCGTTGCTTCTTCTTCGTCAGTCAGCTGAATATCATCGAACAAAAGTTGAAACTGCCTTACGTATTGTGCTCGCTGAACAACAGGTACGACATCCTGTAGAAACGTTCCTGTCAATGGGAGCATTGATCGCAAAATGACTGCTAATGAATTAGATTCGCCCGCACGTTGAGCAAAAGTAGCCAGTTCAAATAAATCCTGCATTTGCGGTAAAGAAATTTGTGCCAAACTTTCGAGTAGTAACTCCTCTTTTTGTAAAAGCACATAAAATAATAGCCTTAATGATTGCAAAGAGATTTCAGCAGACGGGTTTTCAAGATTATTTAAATAATCTAATTCCTGTTCACGTCGAGGCTTCTCATAAAAAAGCACTGCCCAAAGCAGCATGTATAGACGAAGTCGATTGGCGAACAGCCCTTGTCGTTCTAATAAAAATTCTCTTATGAGCAATTGAATGCCATCATAAAATGGGTCCGTCGCAAAAAGTCGAGATCGATTCGTGAGCTCTGTGAGGATGCTCTCAAATGATTGGGTACTTTGCTCGATAAAGTACTTCATATAAGGTGTATCTAACGAATGTCCAGGTGTTTCATTTAAATGTCGCCATATTGTATTAAAAATGGCCAACTCCATAAAGAGCTTATAAAGGGGCTGCCATTCACGCTCAAAGGGCATATGTCGACGCAGACGCTCTAATGCATCTGTTCTAACCGCAGAGAGACCGTAGCCTTCTAATACTCTGCCAGGTGGTAATAAGCGCTTCATTACCTCATCGACCATTGTAGCCCAGCTTTGAGGGCTACGTTCATCAGCTAAAGATTTTAACTGAACAGATTTTTGAGCGCGCCAAGCCCCCGACCAATTTTGAACGGAATCAAAATATTGGTAGAGAGCGAGTAGTGCACCAACCTGATGTCGGCACCATTTGGTTTGTGGACAGCTACAATATAGCTCTTCTTTGGAAAAATCAATTTCAACAGAAGCGGGTCTGACATCCTGAACACTTGCATATAATATAGAACTTGCTCCATTAAAACGTTCAAAAACAATGGATTTATTTCTTACAGAAAAGACAGCACGACGCACTAGTTCTTCATCTTCCGTAGAGGAAGGATGTAACGCTTGTTCAGCTTCTTTTAATTTAGTCAGCACAAATGCTTGATGTTCCTTAGCTAATTGCGAGATAGACAATGCCATAACCTCACTCCTTTCATCATGTATGGCTATGTTTAACATTGTGAGTTGTAAAAAAGGAAAAAAAGACTGTCCTTCCATTATACGATTAAAATGCAGTAATGATAAGCTGAATGATCAGAAAGAAAAAAAGGAAAGAAAGATAGTTAACAAGGCTTTTGATTTGTGTTAAAATCTGAATAATCAGATAACTAGGGAGGGATGAAGGATGATGCAAGTTCAATACATGAAGCCGTTTTATACAAAAATTACTGGAGACAAATTACGTCTCGTATTTGCTTATCAATATTTCTCTATTTTAAAAGAGAATGAGATTTTCCATTTCATTCCCATAGAAGGTAAAGAGATGATTATCAACATGAAGACACAGCAAATTGAAAATTTATCTGAGGTATTTGTGTTCCAAAAAGGAAATCGTTTTATCAGATTACCACTGTATCAACTACTGCTCATTACCAATGTTCATGAACACCTAGCACCAATACTTGAAAGCGCTACGCCGAAGCAACAGATCCCAATGGTGTCTACGGTAACGGTTGGCGAGATTGATCAGCTTATCGCAGAGCTAGAGGAGAAAAATTACGATCATTTAATCGATCAAGCATTATTAGAAAATGATAAAGCACTCTTTTTCGAACTACTACAGCAAAAGAACCATCAACTTGGAGGGTTCAAAATTGAATAGATGGAACCGCCAGTAAGCACCCACTTTTCATAAAAGAGAAGCAGGTGCTTTTATTTCTCATTATATAATTGCGCTCTAACTAGCGGAGTGTTGTATCTATGGACGTACAACTATAAATTGTAAAAAATAATTAAAATATTAGAAACAATTACCAACTAATTGATTAATAGTATAAAGGATAAACCGATATAAATGACAATAAGGTGGTGATATCATGCTTGGGAAGTGGTCAGCTACAGGGATGTCGATCCTCAATAATATGAATCGGCATTATGGAGCGATGAGTAAGGCGATGCTACGTATTTCTTCAGGCTATCGAATTAATAGTGCGGCGGATGATCCAGCAGGATTGGCGATTTCTGAGAAGATGCGAGCTCAAATTCGAGGCTTGAATATGGCGGCTAAAAATATACAGGATGGCATTTCTCTTGTGCAGACAGCAGAGGGGGCATTGAATGAAACTCATGCGATGATTCAGCGTATGCGCGAGCTAGCAGTGGAGGCGGCAAATGATACGCTAACGGATGAAGATCGTCAACAGCTAGATTTGGAATTTCAAGAATTAAAGAAGGAAATTCAGCGTGTTTCTACGGATACAGAGTTTAATACGAAGACATTACTGAATGGAGATCATGAAAAAGATGGCATTAAAATTCAGGCAGGGGCTAATGCTGGTCAGCATATTGAGCTATTTATCAATGGGATGGGGTCGGAAGCACTTGGCTTGAAGGATGTTTCGATTGCTACTCGTGAGGAAGCGGATCAAGCTATTTCTTCCATGGATGATGCTTTAAAGCGCGTTTCCACTGAACGATCTCGTTTAGGTGCTTACCAAAACCGTTTGGAGCATGCCTACAATGCTAATGTTAACACCGCAGAGAATTTACAAGCAGCCGAGTCCCGGATTCGGGATGCAGATATTGCGAAAGAGATGATGAATATGGTTAAGGCCCAGATTTTAATGCAGGCAAGTCAATATGTTTTAGCCATGCATATGCAACAAGCACAATCCATTTTAAAATTATTAGTAGTCGGAAAAAAATGATGAATTTCAATTACTTTTGAAATTCATCATTTTTTAATGTTTATTTTGCAAAAGCTTCGAGTGCTAATTTAGCGGTTGCTGTTGCTTCAGTTTGTAAAGGTAGAACGGCCTGACGCATGTTTTCTTGAACCGTTGTATAAGATTCAAGGATTGAGACAGCTTGTTCAAATAATGTTACACCATTCCAATTATCTACTTCAACATGTCCAACAACGGGTTGGCCGACAATGTCAGCAAATGCATCGATTTTTGGATCGTATGAAACCGCAATAAAAGGTGTCGCGTAAATGGCAGAGAAAATTAAAGAATGTAGACGCATTCCAATTAATAATTGGGATTGTCCAATCACGGCAATTTTCTCCTCAATCGATAATTCAGCAGGAGCAGTTATACTCGTTTCTTTCATCAGCCCTGCTACTTCCTGTGAAGTTACAAAATCATGCTCACCATGCATCGGTAAGAAGACAATTTGCTCACCTTGACGCGCTAATTCGTCTAGGCTGTGAGCAATTTTTTCTTTGTACGCTACTGTTGATGGCCAGTCACGAACACTGACAGCGATATAGCTTTTAGGTGCTAAGGCAACCTTTTCTAGCCAATCACAACGAAAGTCACTACCATTAAGCCCCATAACAGGATCTGGTACAATCGTTGTCTCTTTGCGCACACCAATCTCAGTTAAAAGCGCTTGAGAGGCTTTATCTCTTACTGTAATTTGCTCGACCTTATTAAAGACTTTACGAACAATGAATTTACTTAGTGGGTGATTGATCGGCCCCATACCTTGGGCGTAAACAAATACTGGCTTCTTCAACCATTTGGCGATTTGAATAACACCTGCATAGTAAGGAATGGTTTTCATTCCTGTCTGATCCTGCATAAGACTACCGCCGCCGCTAATAAGTCCATCCGCCGTTTTCAGCAGTTGGCGAATTTCTTTCATCTTCCAACGATTAACGGCTTTGACATCGTATGTTTGCTCAGTAGCTGCTGGGTTATTCGATAATACTGTGATCTCAATATCACTCTGCCATTTCTTTAAAGATTGGATAATGGACAGCAGAATAGCATCATCACCGACATTATCAAATCCATAATAGCCAGATAAAACAACGTGCATTATGACCACCTCGCGATTGCCTTAGAAACCCAACGATAACCAATTTTAAAGATAAAGATAAATACTAATCCAATTACAAAGCCAAGAGATACGCTGTATAAAGTACGTAATACTGAAACAGCTACAGGAATGTGTAAGTGTGTAAAAGTATTCACAATAGATAAGAATCCAATGACACCTGGTACAAGTAGGATGCTACCCCATTTGCGGTTGATGCCCATTACATATAACGCTAATACAAAGAATGGGAAACCAATTAAGAATTCCTTCGTTCTTGGTCGTACGTATAATGTATTTTCTAACCATTGTCTAAATGCTAATTCTAAATCACTAACAGAGCCAGAGTTACCTGTTCTGCTAATGTAAAATAATCCGATACCAGCCACGACAATTAGTAGTAGCACATGCCAATATTTTAATTCTTTATTTAACAATGTTACGGTATTAGATAACGATTTTTTAATGTTTTGATCAGCTAATCGGTTGATTTCAATTAATGTAAATAGTAAGACGCCCATAATTGGAATCAGATAAACGAGCTTCACGCCTTTGAACGTAGCAAAGCCTGTCATAAAGGCATTACCATTTAATAAGCCAATAACAATGACAATTCCGATAAGGCTAATCGCTACTGCCTTCAAGTATTGCACAAGTATTTTAGACATTTTCGTAGAACCTTGTGCCGATTTAATGACGGCATAGGTAGGTGCTAGGACTGCAATAATGAGTGCAAATGCTTGTAAGAATAGGGTACCTTTCAGGATAAAGTATGCAATGGCTAAAACCGTCATAAATCCAGCTGCCGCTATACGTAGAGACATCCATTTAACTAATTCTGAAACGATAAAGGTAAATAAAATTCCTGCTAATAATACGGCAGCAGTAACCCATGCTGGTACAGCTACTTTATCAAACAGCTTTGGCTCGCCAGGTTGGAAATGATCTGGCATGGCGTCATGAACACCATTTAAGTAGTCAATTGTTTCTTCTACATTTTCTTTGGCATTGCCAGATGTTTTAATATGATAGAAAATCGAGCGAATATTACGCTCTTTGACAGCTCGCGTTGTGCGGTCGATACTTGCATTTAACTTTAATTTTGTCTCTTTGTTGACGTTGATACTGTGCAAACGAATCATATCATAATCGGTCATTTGGGCGATTTTACTCTCGCCTTTAAGTGGGTTACTTTCAATTGTATAGAAGTAATAGCCAGCATCACTTAATTTTTCAACTAATTGATTGCCTTTTTCTTGTCCAAAGCCAATTGCTTCGTCACCTTGGCCAAGCAAGCGGCCAGCAGAAGTTTCCTTTAAGGCTAGTAATTGATCAACTAACTTTTTGTTAGCAACTTCATTATCTGCATTTTCTACTTTAAAGATATGAGCTAGTCCATGCTTACTAATCATGTCAATAGCGGGCTGATCGTAGCCAATTGGTGTTTTTAAATCAAAGTTATGGTTCGAAGTTGGAAGGAAATAAAAAGCTTCATCTCCGATTTGCACTTCTTCTGGTTCCATGCTATCCATGATAAGCTTTCGGTAGCTTTCATTGTCAGGCACTCGAATATAGTAGCCACTCTTTGCAATATCAACAGCATCTTTATAAGGTGTAAACAATAATTGTGCTGCTAATTCGTTTTCTTCATAAATTGTAATTAAATTTTGTTTTTCCATTTCCTTTAATGTTAAAGGCTCTAGACTTACTGTATTAAGTCCAGCCTTCTTTAAAGAGGAAAGAATCTCATCCATTGTTAAATCGCTATTTTTATCTGCGGTTTGTATTTCATCATAAGGAATGACAATTTCATAAGCATCATTTGATTGCTCAGCATTCCACCTCATCATAATACCTGTAGAGGAAACGACGAGTAAAAGAACAATGATTCCCCAAAGCCATTTCTGTTTCGACATAAGTGTCCTACCTCTCTTATTTATGAAAATCTTTTTCCGATAACAGGGATTTTCTTTAAATCTTGTTTATGAATAGCTTTCATTAGCCATAGTAGCAGGAAGTAAAGAACTCCTCCAACGATAATGGCAACTGTTAAATAACCCATTGCCGCCATTCTTGACCACTGTGTAAAATCAAGCCAAAGTGTTGGTAATCCAACTGCTGCCCCCATAACGATCGAAGCCACAATCATTTTCACCGTATTTTTTCCAAGGACAGTGAAGCGAATCGTACGATAAATAAAGCCAGAATTCACAATAAATAACACAAAATACACAAGCAAAGTTGCATAGGCAGCGCCATCTAAGCCGAATGCTTGAATAAAGAAGATGTTAGAAAATATCTTCAGCACAACACCGCTCAAAATAATGAGGGCGCCTGCCTTGGCAGCATTCATTCCCTGTAAAATACCCGTTCCTAGCAATGTCAGGGAAGTAAAGACAGAGCTTAGGTTAATGATCGCTAACATTAAGCTTCCCTCTAAGTCTTTGAAAAGTGCTAGATTTAAAGGCAAGGTTAAGGCTAGCAGACCGATCGCAGCTGGCCATGAAATAAGATGTGTCATACGATGTGTTTGTTCAATAATGCCACGAGTTTCATCCAATTTACGCTCTGCAAGCTTTGTTGTAATAAGTGGCACCAATGGCAAGATAATGGAAGAAGCAAAAACAGTCGTAATTTGAACTAATGTCAGTCCTCGTCCATAAATCCCGTACAGGTAGCTAATTTCACTCGCATCTGCTCCAGCATTTCTCAATCCATATGTGACCGTAAACGAATCAACAAAGTTAAAGAGTGCCATTGTGACAGAACCAATCGCAATCGGAATCGAAATTTTTAAAATCGTTTTACTATATGTGGAGAAATCCTTACCTGAATATTTCTCCTTGCTCGTCACTTTTACCGAAGAACGGAAATATTTAAAGAGTAAATAGAAAAGTGAACCGAGTGCACCAAGAACAGAGCCGGCCATAATGCCACCTGCGACAATGTCATTTGAATAATCCATCGCAACTAGGAAATACGCAACAATTAAAATTAACGCAACCCGTACTAACTGCTCAATCACCTGAGAGATGGCAGTAGGTCGCATATCTCCGAAGCCTTGGAAAAATCCTCGATAGACAGCCATATAGGGAGCAACAAGTAATGTCAGGGCAACAATGATTAATGCAATCTCTGTTGAAGGACCGCCAAGTGCATTCGCTATTGGCTCTGAAAAGCTATAAATGATTGTAAAACTAATGACGCCAAAGGATAGTGCAAGGATTCTTGCCGTCACGTATATTTTCTTAATTTTGGCAGTATCTTGACTCGTTCTAGCTTCCGCAATCAGCTTAGAAATAGCAATTGGGATACCCGCAACGGATAGATACAGTGCCACCATATAGACAGGATAGACAAGACTGAAAATACCAAGTACTTCATCACCCGCGATATTTTGAAGGGGTATACGGAAAATACTGCCGATTACTTTCGAAAGTAATGTTGCAATGGTTAAGATGAGTGTACTTTTAACAAATGTTGACTGACTCATTTTGTTTTGCCCTGACCTTTAAGCTTTAATGCGAAAACCTTTAAAGCAAAGCGAGGAAGCACAAGCATTCTACCAAAGCGGCTTGGCTGGCGCAGCAGTCGATAGAGCCATTCAAGGTTAAGCTTTTGCCAAATAACGGGCGCACGCTTAACAGTACCTGCAATAACATCAAAGGAACCGCCTACGCCAATAAATACGCCCTTTGAAAACTTCTCAAGATTTTCAGTAATCCATTTTTCCTGTCTTGGTACACCTAACGCTACAAACACAAGATCAGGCTGTAGTGTAGCAATTTCATTGGCAAAATCATTGTTATTCCAATCAAAGTAGCCATCATGATAGCCAACAACATCCACATTTGGATAGTCTTTATTAATATTGGCAACGGTCTTTTCAATTGTTTCTTTTTGTGCACCTAATAAATAAATTTTAAAACGCTTTTGCTGACCAACTTCCAGCAGTCGTACCATCGTATCATAGCCTGTTACACGCTCAGGAAGTGAATCACCTAATAGTTGTGCAGCTTTCACGACACCGATGCCATCCGCACAAATATAAGTTGCCTGCTGTAAATAACTCATCACAGTAGGGTTCTCATTTGCCTGCATGACAACTTCTGGATTGGCTGTCACAACGAAAGTTTTTTCTTGCTGTTCAATACGATTAACGAGTAAATCTACAAACCCTTGCTGACCAATATGTAAAAAGGGTACGCCCATAATCGTTACATGCCTCATATAGTGTTCAAACCTTTCTGTAATTCCTTTTTCACTGCAATCTATCATACCATAAAAGCAATATTGACAGGAAATTTTCGTGAAGGGTTTAACGGTGATGAATGGGGGTATATCAAGGACAAATGAATGGAAGGCGAAAAGAATGTCAATAGTCATAGAGGGAAAGAACCTAGTGCTTAAAATAAAATTTCGTTATCAAGATATGCCTAAATTCCCACTAAATTTTAGGAGAAAAATTTGATATCCATTCCCTAAAATTTCGAGTTTCTTCTATTATATAGTGGTAAAAACGTTGAACGAAAAAATAGCCTAAAAAGAGTGCGAAACCATATCGCACTCTTCACAATCGAATTATTTTTTTACAATATAATCGCCATGCACCCAGCCTGTTTTTCCGTTGTAGATCACCTGATACCAGGCATCCTTTTTAATGAATTCACCCTTATCATCGACAGCACCGATAATAAAGCCATTCGGTTTAACTGTCCCTAAAATTGTACTTGTAGTAGATGGCTCACTTCTAACATTGAGGGTAATAGTCATGTTGACAATTTGTAGACCATTTTCAAGGCTTACATAATCATCAAAGACCCAGCCCTCTTGGCCGTTAACATTTACTTTCAACCAACCACCATTTTCGCCAAGTACTTTGAATGATGTATCCTTCGGCAAATTCGTAATAATTGAAGCATTATCCGTCGTAGTCGGGTACGTTCTCATATTAAGATTGATCGTTGCCTTTCCAGTAGCCCCAGCTAAGCCTGGATCTAGCGCATATTGCTTCGAAGGGCTCGGTAAGGATGGGGCAGAAGACTGACTTTGATAAGCTGGCACATCAAACACTAAATTGGTAGTCGTATGAGCTCCAATTAATTCGTAGATATCATAAATTTTCTTCGCCTGAATCACTGCCCACATTACATGTGTTGCATACTGATGGACTGTTGGATTATCTGGATTCCATCGCATTTTATAGAGCGTATCCTGGCCCTTACTAATATACTGATCCTTTACAAATTGTGCACCACCAATAATGGCATCTTCAACAGTAAACCAGCCATTTGTATAGGCACGCTCAGCACCATATTTATTCGCATCAGCATCAATAGCGCCAATACCGTAAGCATTATATGTTTTCTTGATTTCCGTTAATTTATCACGGTTTTCAGCTGTCACCATCATCGGTTTACCATTTGTATCTAAACCAACCTCAACGCCTTTGATTAGAGTAGAGCCACCATTCGCTGTTTCATGAAGGGCATGGGATACCAAATAAATGGCATTGATGTTGTTATCAACACCTGCCTGAATAAAGGCTTCAGCTGTCCCCGCTAAGCTTCCTTTATTCGCAAGTACCTTATCATTCAATTCCTTTGCATTCAGGTTGTTCACTACAGTAGATAATTTTAAAAATTGATAATATGATGGGCTATCCTGCATAAAACTTTTTGGGTGTACATAGTATGACACTAGTGCCTCGCTAGCCGTGAAAATGCCAGCACCATCGACCTTTGGATTATTCTTTGCCTGCTTACTTACAACTGTTGAATAATCGTGTGAGTAGTTCGTCGTAGTGTACTGCTTACCACCCGTTTCAGGTGCTTCTAGATGGATTAAACGATAGAGCACAGTAGCTGCCTCTGCACGAGTTGTTTGGGCAAGAGGTGCGAATTGATTATTAGGCTTCCCGACAAGTAGTCCTGTTGTTACGACGGCTTGTACATCTGCATAGGCCCATTTGGCAATACGAGCATTATCACTAAACGTAATAGGGGAGGAAGATGTGGTGATGTTTTGATAAGTGAGAGCTCTTTTTAACATAGCCGCCATTTCCTGACGATTAATATGAGCGTTCGGGTTAAATTTGCCCTGCTCATCACCTTTAATCAGACCGTGATAGCTTGCTTGCTCGATGACCCCGTAATACCAGTCACCTTTCTTCACATCTGAGAAGGTTCCTTGACTAGAAGCCGCTGGTAAGTTGAGTGTTCGAACTAGAAAAGCGGCAAATTCAGCTCGAGTCACAGCATCATTCGGACGATAATTGCCGAATTCATCGCCCTTCATTAAATCGTTGGTAATTAGGTAGTTCATTTCATTGTAGGCCCAGTGCTTAGAAATATCTTCTGCTGAAGCGGAAGTAGGTGCAAGATATAACATACCTGCAAGCACTGCCCCGTATAGAGGAAATTTACGTTTCATTTTTTAAGCTCCCTTCAATAGCTGATGATGTTCTATCAAACTATTAAAAGTGTAGCATAAAAAAAGGAAATCTATCATTACAACATAAGGACAGATAGTTTGATCGCATAAATAATAGAAGAAACTCATAAAGAAGAAGAAGGGAAGGCACAATTCGCTAAAAAACGTCTTTTATATTTCTGTTTCTTTACAATTATAACTAAATTATTACGGGAGTCTTTAATTTTTGACAATTTAGTAACCATTCCAGAAAATGCTTGGTTATTATTGAGAGTAAGGTATAATAGGTAACGGAACTATATGTTACCAATACAATTGAGGGGATAATTAGTTGGAATGATATTGGTATCTATTAAATACCATAATAGGTATGGTAAAAAAATCTTCTATAACTAAATTTATGTCCCAATGCTTGAATTTCGGAAAAGATAGTGTTATATTATTGTAGAAAGTGAATAAACTTACTAGAATGGTATTCTACTACGCTTTTTCTAGTAAATTTACTAACCAATTTGCTTTAGTTTTGTATTATTCAAGAAAGCTATAATACATACATTTAGGTAACTAGGCGGTACTATAGTTTTCGTTGGATTAATATCAATTTAAGGAATTTTAGGGAGGAATACATTAATGGCAAAGCAAAACAAAGGCCGTAAGTTCTTCGCGGCATCAGCAACAGCTGCATTAGTTGCATCAGCAATCGTACCTGTAGCATCAGCTGCGCAAGTAAACGACTATAACAAAATCTCTGGATACGCTAAAGAAGCAGTTCAATCTTTAGTTGACCAAGGCGTAATCCAAGGTGATACTAACGGGAACTTCAACCCACTTAACACTGTAACTCGTGCACAAGCTGCAGAAATCTTCACGAAAGCTCTAGAATTAGAAGCTGACGGCGAAGTAAACTTCAAAGACGTTAAAGCTGGCGCTTGGTACTACAACTCAATCGCTGCTGTTGTAGCTAACGGTATCTTTGAAGGTGTAAGTGCAACTGAATTCGCACCAAACAAATCTTTAACTCGTTCTGAAGCTGCTAAAGTTCTTGTAGATGCTTTCGGTTTAGAAGGTAGCGAAAGCCTAGGCCAATTCGCTGACGCTTCTCAAGTTAAACCTTGGGCTAAATCTGCTCTAGAAACAGCTGTAGCTAACGGAATCTTCACTGGTTCTGAAGAAAACGGTAAATTAAACTTAAAACCAAACGCAGCAATCACTCGTCAAGACTTCGCAGTAGTATTCGCTCGTACTCTTGATCTAGTTGACGCTGAAACTCCAGTTGACGCTTCAATCAAAGCTATCAACAGCACAACTGTTGAAGTAACTTTCGATGAAGAAGTTGATACTGATAACGTAACTGCTGGTAACTTCAAAATCGATGGTTTAGAAGTTAAAAATGCAGCTATTAAACAAACAAACAAAAAAGTTGTTGTTTTAACTACTGCTACTCAAACTGCTGATAAAGAATACGTTCTTTCTTATAAAGACGAAGAAATCGGCAAATTCAAAGGTATTGCTGCTGTAATTCCAACAGCAATCAAAATGGTAACTCCATCTGTACAAGGTACAATTGGTAAAGAAGCAACTGTATCTGCACAAGTTACAGTTCCAGAAGGTCAATCTAAAGCTGGTATCCCTGTAACATTCAACATTGCAGCTGATACAAACAACCAATTAAACCAAAAAATCGAAGTTGTAGCTTACACTAACGAAGAAGGTATTGCTTCTTACTCTTACACTCGTTACTACAAATACAACGACCAAGTAACTGCTTATGCTTCTGAAAAATCTTCAGTATATGCATCTGCTAAAGTATACTGGGCTGAAGGCTTAACTATTACTGAAGCAACAACTGGAAACGATTTAGCAAACGGTGCTAAAAAAGTTTACAAAATTAAAACTGATAAATACAACACTCAATATGTTGGTACATCAAACACAGTTGATTACAACTATGTAAACGTTGCTTTCAAAGAAAACGTTGATGTAGCTCCAGACAAATTAGTTCGTGATGTAGAAGTTATCGATACTGGCGTATCAACTAATGCTAAATACCCATCACAAGTTACAACTGGTGGTGTAAATGTTGTTCGTGTTAAAGTGAACAGCAATGGTGAAGCTACATTCACTCTAACTGGTTCTAATGCTTCAGTTACTCCAATCGTATTCGTTGACGAGTCAAAAAACCTAGTTGGTAAATATACAGATACAGCATTACAAGCTGCTGCTCCAACAGTTAAATTTGCTCTTAACCATACTCTAGGTTTAACTGTTAAAGCTGAAGGTGTTCAAAATGCTGCTGCTATTAACTTAACTAACGCTCAAAACAAAGGTACTGGTGAAGGTGGACGTGAATACACTGTAACAGTAACTGATAAAGACGGTAAAGTTGCACCAGCTGGTACAAAAGCTTATGTAACATTTGCTGATGGAAGTTACAGCACTGATAAAGAAGTGAAAATTGTAAGTGCAGATGGTAAAACAACTGCTGTTGCAAACAAAAACACTCGTTTTGAAATTGAAGTTACAGGTTCTAAAGGTGAAGCTAAATTCAAATTAATCGGTGCACGTGATGCATTTGCTGCTCCAACAGTTTACCTAGAAAACGGTAAAGAAGTAGGTTTAGATAAAGCTGACTTACAAACTGTAGGCGAAACTACTTACTTCGTAGACGCTGTAATTGCAAACGCAACTTTAAAAGTTAAAAATGCAGATGGCAAAGAAGTTAAAACATTACCATCTTCTCAAACTGCATACTTCGAGTATCAATCAGTTGATCAAAATGGATTTGACTACTATGCTGGTACTGGAGTATACGAAGTATCTTATCAAGTAACTGCTCAATTCGCAGACGTTACTGTTTCTGGTAATGGTATTACAAAAACAGTTAAAGCTGGTACAACTGAAACTGTAAAAATTAACACAGTAAAAGGTAAAGCAACACTTAACGTTAATTCAACAAACGTTGCATCTAATGTTTCTGTTGAAGCTTCAGCTTCTCAAGTAAGCTTACCAAACCAATCTGCTTCAATCGCGTTCACTAAAGGAACTCAAGTACCAGATGTATACACTGGTAATGTTGCAACTATCGATACAGTTAACAACAAATTAACATTTGCTGGTTTTGATGCAATCACTTACTCTACTTCTACGTTCAAAAATGAAACGGGTGTTGTGATTTCTGAAGCTCACTTCGAAAAATTAGTGTCTGATGCTTTAGCTGCTAAAAAAGAAGTGAAAGTCACTTCTGTTAAAAATTCAGATGGTACTTATACTTTAGAAATTGAATCAATTAAAGATGCAGTTACTTCAGCTGGAAAAATTACATCTGCTGTTCTATCTGAAGATGGTACAAAAGTAACGTTAACATTTGACAAAAATGTTGAAGCTTCTTCAGTTGTTATCGGTGACTTTGTAACTGTAGCAGCTGGCGCTGTGACAGCTGTTGAATCTGTATCAGGTAATAAAGTTGTTCTTACAGCTGCAACAGGCGCTGCTGCTCCTGTAGTTGATACTACAACAGTTGCTGTGAATGGTCTTGACAAAATTACTTTTGTTGATGGCACAACTAATGCAGATACAACTGCAGTGAAAATTACACAAACATTTGTTAACAAAATTACTGCTTTGAAAACTAATGCTGAAAACCTTAAAGCAGTTTCTCAAGTAGATGCTAAAGGTTCAGTAGCAGTAGGTACTAAATCAATTAAAGTTTTAGTTAAAAATTCTGAAATTAAACAATCTGCTTATAATGGTTTAACAGTTAAATTTGAACAAGATGGAAAAGCAACTGCACCAGCTGCAGAATATGATGGTTCAACTCGTCAAATTACGGTTAAATTAGGTGTCGATGATACTAAGAACACAGTTACTGATGTAAATGGTGCAATCGCATTAGCTACTCCAGCAACTCATGGTGATGTAACTATTGCTAATGTAGAACTTGATAGTGCAAGTGATGTACCTACATTTGCAGAAGTTGCTACTCCAGTAACTGTATCACTAACAGGTGGTGTAACAGCTGTTACAGCTCAAGTTGGTAACTATGAATTTAAATTTAACACTAACTTAGTATCTGGTGATAAAGTTGTATTAAACGGTAAAGTTTATATCGCAGGTACTGACTTCCTAATTGGTTCTAGCGCAGATGTTACAGCTACTAACTTAGCTAATGCAATTACTGCTGCAATCAATAATGGTACAGAAGCTCGTTTTGCAACTGCAACTGCTGCAGCTGGCGTTATCACTTTAGTAGATAAAGCTGCTACAGGTGCTGCTGCTCCAACATTATCATTACAATAATAGAGTAATAATTCTCATACATCAGAAACTATTCTCTGATTGTTTGGTAGTATTAGTATTAATGAACTCTGCAAGAGATGTAATCTTATCTCTTGCAGGGTTTTTCTTTAAATTTTTATTTTTATAGTGAATCAATACATAGTAGCCTTCCGCTAAATCGAGATAAATAATATTTTGATGCTACATATTAAAATAATAAAAGAAACTTAGACAATATTAGAATGCTAAACTTCCCATATTATTTTTTTCTATGAAGAAAGTTTAGCCATAAATTATCGTCTCAGATATAAAAATATTTTCTCAGTTTTATTTACCCAAGAAGGTAAAGTCTATTTTAAGTTAAGAAAGAATACTAAAATTGTTTGAAAACTAAAGACTACATATATGAAGTGACCCCTAAAAGTTAGACACGGTTAGTTCATTAGGCAGCTTGAGTAAAATGAGTTCGGTATTGTACCGGACTCATTTTTAATTTTGCCTTCATCCGTTTGTTATTGTAATAATCAATATATTTTTCTAATTCTTTTTTAAAATGACACTTTCAAATTCTTTTAGATAAAGGAATTCTGATTTCATATTCCCAAAGAAATTCTCCATCACCGAGTTGTCGTAACAGTTTCCTTTACGAGACATGCTTTGCACGATATCTCTTGATTGAAGGGTTTGACGATATTGCTTCATTTGATAATGCCACCCTTGATCTGAATGCATCAGTAGCTGGTGGTCCTCAGGTAGATGTTCTAAGGCCTTCTCTAACATTTCTGAAACAAGAGAGTACGTTGGTCTAAAGCCAATTAGGTAATGATTTCACCATTAAATAAATCTAAAACAGGTGATAAATAAAGTTTTTCGCCAAACAATTTAAACTCTGTAATATCCATTACCCATTTCTCATTGGGTGCTTCCGATGTAAAGTTTCGATCTAAAATATTTGGCGAAATTTTACCGACTGTACCTTTATATGATTTATATTTTTTCATGCGTACAATACACTTTAAACCTAACTCTTTCATAATACGTTGAACCTTCTTATGATTCACTTTTTGCCCGCGATTCGCTAGTTCATCACGAATACGACGGTAGCCATAACGACCGTCGTGTTCTACAAAAATCGCCTTTATTTCGTTTTTTAGATCGGCATCTGAATCTGGTAAATCTATTTTCTTTGAGATGTCATAGAATGTACTTCTTGGAATGTCTGCTAACGCCACAAGTGCCTTTACTAAATATTTATGCCTTAATTCACAAATGATTTTTACTTTGTCTTTCGTAGTGATTTTTCCTTGTTTTGAACTAAGGCGTTCAATTTTTTTAAATACTCGTTTTCCATTTCAAGCTGTTTAATACGTGCTTGAAGTGCTTCAGTAGAGCCTTCTATTGGTGCTTGTTTTGGTTGTTTGTTTAATTCTTTTTTCATGGATGGACGCCCCTTTTTCTTCGGAAGGAGGGCGTCAACACCAGAAAAGTCAACCTGCCTTTGCCATTGATGTATGGTAGAAGGGGAAGGAATATTATAGACTGCTGCTGTCTGTGTAAGAGACGCCCCAAATTCGATCATATAATTTAGTACGTCCATTTTAAATTGAATATCATAGTTTGTATAGTTTGGAATTAATCCTTGTACGCCATTTTCTTTGTATAGAGCTATCCAATTTAATAAAGGTGTTTTGCTTATATTGAAACGCTTGGCAATTGCTCGCATTGATTCTTTACCGTCTAAATAGGCAAGTACTGCCTGTAATTTTAATTCGTAAGAATATTTAGCCATAGAAAAACTGCACCTCCAATTGTTGTATGTGTCTAACAATTGGGGTGCAGTTCAATATTGGTCAGTAGTTGTCCTTTTGAATAACTGTAATAACACACACTTCAAACAGTTAATATATTATTCATATAGAAATTTAATCCTTTATTCCTTCTATAGGAAAAACATTATGAAACTTAAAAAAACTTATAAAATCGGTTGAAGTCTTTGATAATGATGTCTTGGATCATTTGATTGGGATATAAAAGAATTGGATCATATGTAAGTGATTGGAGGTTTAAAAGATGGAATCATTACAACGATTTATAGAAGGTATAAGTAAAATTAATGGGAAAGACAATCGCAATAGACGAAGTAGGTTATGAGTCTCTACAGTTTGAGAAAGAAAAAATTGATGAAACACTAATTTCGACAGAAATACTAGCACCTTTACCGAAACCTATAGTGATAACTTCAGTAAATTATACCGATGCAGAGGGTAATTATTATTTGTATTTATCTGTGTCCCGTGATGAAATTGAATTATCACCGTATGTGGTGTGTTACTAAATGGTGAAGTGATTCCCAATGTTTTTGAGGTAGTGATGAGTGCGTTAGATAATATGTACAAATACAGGTGAATGGTGATACCTTCTACAGAGAAAAGAAATCCATCGGCTATTACGGAAAATTTCTATCTGAACCACAAGAATCATTTGAGAATGTAGAATAAGTAACTATAGAAGCAGATGAAATACTTTACTTGTTCAATCGAATACAAGATGTAAAACCACCAGTATAATCCATCATTATATTGCCTATTTAGAAAAATTGCTATTAGGGAAATAGCTGGATTTAGTTGAACTCACGACATTTCTAATGGAAAACTGACGGCATTAGTAAATGTTAAATAGCATAGAAGATGAGAAGTGCATGCAATACATAGCATGTGCTATTTTTGTATGCCTAAAAATTGACGACATTATTATATAACTGTCTCTAGTTGTCTTGATGTAATAACTTGTTTTTTGAAAGGAAGAGAGATTGGAATTTAAGTAGAAATATTAAAAATCGTACTAGTGGCAAGTGGTACAGTCGTAATAGATTAGGTGTTAAGCAAAAAGATATGGTTATCGTATCTTTTTGTAAATAATCTAAAAAAAGGGCGAATAAAAATGAAGAGGTAGAAAGAGTATCGTTCAACCTAGTGATGCCATGTAGGCTGTGATTTTAATATTCTTCAATTACTTCTGTGATTATCCAGAAGTAATGTAACTTTTTTAAATATAAAAAGTCTAATTAAGAAAATAGCTTTAACGTGTGCACTGTTGCATTCAATTATTCAAATTACTCCTCAAATACTATTTATACATAAATGGATTTGAATCCGATAAAAAGCCAGTTTTCTTTATCAAGGATTAAAGAGTTTAATAGTAAATGTTCATAGTATTTTGGAATACCTTTAGTTTTAAATGAAGCTTTTGAAGGAGGGAGGTTAGCACTCTAGTACCGTATTCTACTCTTTTCGATAAAAATCCCACATTTTAGGGGTTTTTCATGTTAAGATGATAAAGACTATTGAATGTGAAAAAAAGGAGATTAGTATGTTTAAGAAACTAAGAACTACCTGTATTGTATCGGCAGTTGCTTTGGCTACGATTTTGCCTGGACAAGCGTCTGCAGCTACTAGTAATAATGGAATTCAAATAAAAAACAACGTTTCTATTACGATTAATGGAGAAACGATTCATGTGTATGATCCTATTTTAAATAAGTCGGATTTTTTACTATTACCAATGCGTGCATTATATGAAGCGGTTGGTGCAAGCGTGGATTGGGATAAGGAAACGTTGACGGCATCGGCTATTCGTAATGGTAAAACAGTCGATTTAACGATTGATTCGATGAAGGCTTTAGTAGATGGACAAGAGGTTGCGATGGATGTTGCGCCATTTATGTATAAGGACCGCACTTACATGCCATTACGTTTCGTCAGTGAAAACTTTGATGGTATTGTTAATTGGGATGAGGCTACCCAATCAGTAGATATTACATTATCCGATGAAACAACAGCACCACCGCAGGAAGACCCATATATCTTACATATCAATAACAAGCGTATTGTGATGAAAGATCCGATTGTTACGAAGGATGGAAGAACATACTTACCTGCTAGCTATATTTATGATTATTTAGATGATTCATCGGGAACATGGCAACCGGATGGTTCCTTTGAATTGTTAGTCGGTGGTATGAGCTTTATTTTCAATGATAATAGCAATCAAGCTTTGATTAACAATGAAGCCGTGACAATGATCGAAAAGCCATTTGTACAAAAAGGCAAAATGTATGTTCCTGCTAAGTTTCTTGTCGATGCATTAGGCGGAAATTTACGCTATATCACGGATAAAAAAGAAATGTATATTTACGTTTATCGATATATGTTCACAAGTCCTTTCCTTGAAAAATCATATGGCTCTACGTCATCACCAGATGTTGTTCCTTCTGCTCGTTTAGAAGGGGATCGTGATTTATTTATTAGTGATAATCCAGAAACGCTAACACGTAAGCTCGTGCCACTTAATAATGCAACGCTTGCACAATATGATGTGAAACCAACAGCCGCAACGAATAAGCATCGTGTCTTTGGCTGGCATTACAACACGTTAGGTACGGATGTCAATCTCGGTATTACGGTTCAAAACAAGTCTACGACAGAGAGCATTAAAGTGACTGACTCGAGAGGCATTAGCCAAAAAACAGGTAATAGCTGGGTAGGTCATGACCTAGGCTTGACGATTGCGGATGCTGTGTTAAATAACAAGCTTCAAAAATCGGAGAGCAGTGGTATTGTTATTGCGCCAGGAGAAACAAAGGTCATTGAAACATATGATTTACACTATGATTATATCATTGGCTTCTTACATGATTTAGATATTCAAGCAGTCAATGGTGGCAAACCAGAGTATACGATTCGTACAGTGCTTACAAAGGATAATAGTGATTTAACGACTATCCAATCTGAGCAGGTAGCTATTGATGAGTATGCTAAACATCCAAGAGGTGCATGGCCAAGCGCTACGATTCTAGCAGAACTACCAGCCTATACAGTAGATTCTCCTGAGGTAGGCTATAACATTTCTAACGGTCGTACTGACAATTTACAAACGGCTGAAAATTCACTATCCCAAATTAATGGGTCGGTAGGAAATCCAGGTCATTTCGGTATGAACTACAAGGTTTCCATCCCTGTAGTCAATCCAACAGGCTCTACAAAAACGATTAAGCTGAAACTAGCTGGTCGAGGCGGCTTATACAGTGGTGCTATTAAAGTAAATGGCACGGTGTATTTAGTGCCTTCATTAAGAGTAGGGACAGAGTATGTTGAATTACCAGATTTCAAAATGAAAGGTTCAAAAGATACGATTGAATTAGAACTGATGCATGCTGGTGGGGTTAATCTTCCAGTTGCTATCTATGTAGAAACAAAATAAAAAAGTCACTGGCACGGGTCATGTGACATGAGATCGTGCCATACTTTGAAAATATTCGGAGTGAAAAAATGGCAAGAAAATTAGTAACAATGGTTGTCGTCCTTTTCATGCTTATGCTGGCAGTTAGCCCCATCAATGGGCAAGCTGCTGGTTTAGGCAATAAAGCCAGTGAAGTGAAAAAAGAAGTTTCACCACAAGTAACACATATACAGCAAAGCTATACTTCAAGTTCTTTACGTCAGTTTGTAAATGTTTTAGATGTCAATTTAAATAATACATATACGAAACTAGAAATTGGTATGCCAAATCCTATTAATTCATTAAAAACAACATCAGCGATGGCGAAGCAAAATACATATGATGGTCATCGTGTTGTTGGTGCAGTCAATGCTTCTTACTTTTTAGGCAATGGTATGCCTGCGAACTTGTTAGCGGAAAATAATGAAATTGTGAACTATGGTATTTTAGGAGATACGTATGATAGTCCAACACAAAAGCCAGTTGCATTTGGTTTATCTAAATCAGGGAAAGCTATTGCAGACTATTATTCTACAAATCTTTCTTTCCAAGTGAATGGCAAAAGCTATCCTATTGATCTCATTAATAGTGAACGAGGAACAAATAAAAACGTTTTATATACACCTGAAAAAAGATCTACCGGTTCGAATACATGGGGTGTAGAACTTGTGGTATCAGGTGCTAGCCAAGATACAAGCGTCTTGCATTTTGGCGATCAATTCTCAGGCACAGTGTCACATGTAACAACTTATGGGGTTGAAGGTAATTCATCTATACCAGCAGATGGCTTTGTTATTTCAGTTCAAAATAAAGAATTAGCTACTGAATTAAGCAAGATCACAGCAGGTACTAGTGTGGATGTTAGTTTATCGATTGATCCAAAATGGATGGATGCACAATTCATTTTAGCTGCTGGTCCAATGCTTGTGCGTAACGGCAAGGTTGATATTTCAATGCCAACGAATTCTGGCTTTGCTTCAACACGAAGCCCACGTACGGCAGTAGCAGTGGATGCAACAGGTACAAAGGTATCTCTTGTGACAATTGATGGTCGCATTAGCGGTCATAGTAATGGTGTTAATTTATCAGATTTAGCATCTCATTTAATTTCAATGGGTGCATCTTCAGCTATTAACTTAGATGGAGGCGGCTCTACAGCGATGGTGGTGCGTAATCCAGGAGGTTATTTCGCCAATCTAGTGAACAGACCATCTGAGGGTAGTGAACGTCGTGTATCAGCCATTTTACAGGTTGTTAATACCGCGCCACCAGGCAAAGCAAAATCGATTACATTAAGTAATGTTGGTCAAGTAATGAAAGGTTCTTCTGTAGAGATGCAGGTTGCTAGTGCCTATGATCAATACTTGAATCCAATGACGATTAACCCAGCGAATATGAACTGGACAGTTGAAGGAAATATCGGCAAGATGGACGGTTCTACCTTTACCGCTACACAAAAAGGTGAAGGGAAAATTATTGGAGAGTATGAAGGGATTCGTACGTCCACACCTGTGAAAGTAGTAGACTTAGCAGAAAAACCTATTGTACTAGATAGCTTCGATAATACGTCATCTTGGACAACAGAAGTGGCGAAAGCCAATGCTTCCTTAGCAAGCTCTAAAGAGTATGCGAGACAAGGAGCGGCTAGTTTACAGTTAAACTATGATTTCACAACAGCCGGCACAGGCACAAAAGCTGCCTATATGGTTGCTAAAGCACCAATTGCTATTTCAGGGCAGCCTAAAAACATTGGGGTCTGGGTATTTGGTGATGCAGGTAAGCATTGGCTAAGAGGTGTTGTGATTGATGGCGCTGGAGCTAAGCATACGATTGATTTCACAAGCCAGGGCGGTTTAGACTGGAGCGGCTGGAAATACGTGACAGCGGATATTCCAAGTGATCTAGCACAGCCATTAAAATTTGAACGTTTATATGTTGCTCAACCAACAGCTTCTCTTCAAAAGAAAGGTAAGCTATACTTCGATCAATTACAGGCTGTCTATAAAGACAATCACGAGGAATTAGTTTATACAGATGTAACAAAAGGGCATTGGGCATTTTCAGAAATCCAAAGCCTATACGATAAATCCCTTATTAAAGGGTACTCAAACGGAACATTTAAGCCAGAAGCATCTATTACACGTGCAGAGGCAGCTACAATCATTGCTAGAGCTTTAAATCTCTCAACGACGAAGGATTCAAGCTTTAAAGATGTAAGTAAAAGCCATTATGCCTACAGTGCCATTGCAGCAGTCGAGCAGGCTGGCATTATTAAAGGGCAAGAAGCAGGGAAGTTCAATCCAAACGGACAGCTTTCACGTGCAGAAATGGCAGCGATTTTAACAAGAGCGTACAAATTAACGGGAACAAGCAAGGTAAACTTCACAGATATTAAACCAACACACTGGGCGTACAGCAATATCCAAGCGCTTGTGGCGAATGATTTAACTGGAGGTTTCCCTGATAATACGTTTAGACCAGATGCACAAATTACGCGTGCTCAATTCGCAAGCTTCTTAAATAGGTGCTTGTCATTAAAATAAACATGAAGAATCCTCTGTAGTAGCTACAGAGGATTTTTTTTCGTGTTGTTTAAAAAGGAATACTTGTTAAAGCGAAGGTTGATTTCCGTTCCGCCAGCGTCCTTTCCAGGGGGCGTCCGATGAGCCGCTTCACTCACTTACGTTCGCTCCAGGGTCTCATCTGTGACGCTAATCCCCTAGGAGTGACGCTGGCTCCACTCCAATCAAACATGTTGCAATAGTGTCCTTTCTGCTATATGAATGGTCGTGAAAAAATCTATTATCACAAGAATAATAATGGGTAACCTTTCTAAAAAGATAACACCTTTGCCGAACAGAAAGTGTTTTCATTGTTTGCAAAAATTCTAGCAATTGATCGAACTAAAAAATCCGCCTAGCCCTCAAAGGGCGAAGCGGATTTAGATTAGAAAACGATGTATTTCACATATTGTTTCCACGTTAAATCTTTAAAGTGGTTCCATTGTATTTTTTCAACGGGTAATGTACGGAAGGTATAGGCATCCATATTACGCTTCTCATTAGTGAGCATTGGCGTTCCTTCATCTACATAGTCCATAAAAATAGCTGACTTAGCAGTATTAAATTGTACATTGATATCGATCAGCTGAATTTTGCCATCCTGATTGATAATATACAGCTTTTTATTGCCCTTTTTAGTCGTTGCCAACCACGATTTATCGACCTTATAGGAATCGAACGCTTCATTGACAATAATAGAAGCTTTACCCGTTGTTGAAAATGGGATGTCCTCTAAAGGAGCGTCTTGTTGTAGTTTGACTTCATAATTTGTTGGTTGTGGCAATGCTGCTGTTTTGGCTAGTTCATTTGCCCAAAATGTTTGATCATCTGTCGCAATCATTTGTTTTTCTAATACGACGCCAGATAATGCATCATCTTTAACATGCTTTACCTTAAAATCAACAGTTTGTCCTTCTTCAACCTTTTGCCATTCACTTTCGGATAAATAAGCATACATGGCTTTTTCATTTGAATAGATTTCAAACGTCAGTGCACCAGCATCTTCTTTAATCGCTGACACAACACCATCGATTGGACTGACAATACCTTGACGGGACTGTATTTGTGTAATCTGTGCCTCAATTAACGCAATTTGACGATTGGTTTCAGCAATATGTCGATTTAACAGGGCAACGGCTGTTGATGGTGAATTTTGCTGAGCAAGCTCTAATTTTAGCGTAACAGAAAGCTTATCATTCATTTGATCTGTATTAATCGAGCTTTTTGGATCGGAGCCATCGCCGTATTCATCCTCAATTTGATCAAGTGCATCCTGTAAATCGCTTAATTCAGTTTCATAGGCTGTACGTTCCGATTCAAGCTTTGTTAGCTCCTCGTCCACTTCATCCGTTTGATAGGTAGCAAGTAAATCATTCATCATGACTTTCTGGCCGCGCTTTACATTTACTGCTGATAAGCTTGTTGCATCAGCGGTAATAGTATATATTTCAGCAGGTGCTACAATCGTTTCCTTGTTAACACGTTCTTTATTTGTTCCGATGTGAGCCTTTTGAAACTCGTCGATAAAGTAGGATCGTGTCACGCTGCTATCATCCTTGAAGACGAAATAGGCATTGATGCCGATTACTAGCATCGCTAACACAATGGTCAAACTTGTCCATGGTCTTGCTTTAATCCATGCCATCATCCTAACCCCCTAGCAATCCATTCTTTAATTGGTAGAACACTTATCATGCCAACAAATAGAGCCATAAATAGCTGTATACCAATCAATTTGACTACTAACATCTTTCTGCTAGCTTCTTCCTCCCATTTGGACAGGAATAAATACTGCACAATAATGATTAAAACGGTTGTTACCGTCAATTGGTTAACAGTGAATAACACGAAATCTGTTTCAATCAGTTGTAAGGCAGCGGGAGCTAAAGAAAAGAACGAAAACATCGTTGTATAGCCTACAGCGTAGAAAACTGCAAAGAGAATTGCTTTTTCAATAAGTAGAAAGACTACAACGTAGAGCTGGACTCTTTTTATCCAAGTATAAGGAATGTCCGTTAATAAATGTAATAGATAAGTAACCCCATAATAATGGAAGCAAAAATAGATGGTCGCCCACAAAATGGCACCGAGCATTGACAGTATACGTGCTACAAAGTATTCATTTTGTAAATCCGAAGCGAATAAGGTCGTTAAATTTTCTGTCCCCATTCCCCAATATTCACGAGCAGCGAATAGCGCGATGAATAGGATAAACACCGTTAATGCGCGTTTTTTATATCCAATGACTTCGCCTTCCTCTACGACGTTTGTAAAGTATGTAGGATTTTTTAAGCTATGCCAGAACTTATAGTGGTAAAACATAAACAGCGTCCTTTCTTCCAAATTAGGCTATCAAAGTTGTAGTATACACCTTGTAAAGACATTATGACATATGAAAATAGCTGTTTTTTTTCATGAATTTCATTGAAAAAAGCATATTTCGTCAGTGTATGTCGCTTGATGCAAAACACCACATCCATTATGTCTCGGCATAATATGTCCAGATTTTTTTCGAGCTTGTCGAAAAGTACCTTTCCAAATCAGTGACATCTCCCGAAGACTTTTTCTTAATTCAGTAAATGGTCAAATCTTTTGCTGAATCTACATAAATCTATTGTATAGTATAATTGAAATAACTTCCTGTTTTTCTAGCTAGTAATTTAGAAAAATTTCATTTAATGCTCAAAATTTTGTAAATGTAGTAGAATGGCTTGAAAACATTTGATTTACACCGATACTAAAGTCATGATTTCTAAATGGAAATGAGCACAATCATTTTTACTATACATAAACGATGAAAGGGTGGTTCGGTTGAATCGAAAATTGACAGCAGGTGTCTTAACAAGTCTATTATTAGCACCTACAGCTATAGCAAACGCACAAGAAAATGATGCCCAATCTCGCATTACAACGCAATCAGAGCAGGTTGCCTATACGAATGAGGTAGCGGCTGCAACGACAAGAGAACAGCTTATTGCACAATTTGGTAAACTGTCGGAGAATTCTACGGCAGATGACATGGTCATTGCGAAAGGAGATCTTCAAGTTCTAAGTGCTGCAGGCTTTAATGGAGACGAAGTGGAATTTATTGAAGCGAAGTATCGCTATGTGGAGGAGCAACGTAGCCTATTAAGTGAACTACAAAAATTAGGGAAAGAAATGACGGGAATCTCGTTTACAAGTAAAACATTTATTGCAGAGGTTGCCTTTTTAGATACGAAATATACTAGCTTTTTAAATGATGGCTTGAATGAGCAAAAAGCGTATATAACTGTTCAAAAGGAATTTGAAGCAGCTGTCAATAAGGCGCTAGTGAATAATGCAAAAGATATTGCCAGTACAATTCGCGGCACCTCTTTACAGTACGGTTATACCGATGCTGAACGCAATGCCTATTTTAAAGGTAAGGGTATGGATGTTGATAAATTAAATAAGTTGAAAGTGGATTCAACTAAAGCAGAAGCAGTAGCTACAGAATTAGTTCTGTTAGTTGAGTTATTGGAAAAATCCTCGGATTACTCAGCTATTTTGCCTAAAATAAATAGCTTTACGGCGAATTATAATGGGCTATCAGCAGAGCAAAAGAAAGTAGTTGAAGCGTACAATCCAAATGATGATAAGGTTACACCTTTTAAAAAGTATAAGGATGCGTTATCAGGTTTGTCTGCTATAGAAAAAGTGACTTCTAGTATTGCCGAGCTAAAAGGGAAGCAGCCTGCAAATTTCACTTCAGCCTCAAGCTTTATTAATGCGGTTGCAACTATTGATAAAGCATATAATAGTTTGGATGCAGCCTCCAAACAATTAGTAGAAATAGAATATAAGAGTATTGAACAATATCGTCAGGCGGCAACTATTTCGAAAAGCATTTCCGAATTACGTGTATCCAAAGAAGACTCTTATCGTACCACAGTTACTGAGCTAAAAACAAAATACGATGACCTAACGATTGATAAAGGATTTGTTAAAAACGCGAATGAATTACAATCAGCATTAGCTAATATTACTGCAGCTAAAAGTATCGAAGATCTTATAAAACTAATTGATTTAAAAGCAGATAGTGAAAAAGTAGATGCTATTAAAGCGGCACGTTTAGCTTATGATAATCCACCTGCTCCAGCTGGAACAACGATCAGTGCAAGCAATGTCAAAAAAATCGTCAATAATCTAGCGGAGCTAACAGCGTGGGAGAAAAAATTAAGTGCGGCATTAAAGGTAGATAAGTTAATTGATAGCTTAGATCCAGCCGCCAAAACATTTGAAAGTAAAACTTTATCTGCATGGACTGCCTTTAATAAGTTGAGTATTAATGATCAAATTTTGGTGCAGGGAGCGACAAAGCTAACGCTGTTTCAAAAATACGCAGAAGCATCGAAAACAATTAGTACATTAAAGCCTACAGCTGACTATGGCACACAGCTTAGCAAGTTGAAAGAGACAATGGAGCAATTAGATACGACATTGCAAGGATATGAAACAGCTCTTATTAATTTGAAAACACAGCTGCAAAACAAAGTAGAGGCTTTGCTTAAAGAGGAAGAAGCGGTACAGGCCGTTATAAAGGAAATTGGTCTGCTAGATAAAAATATAGCGATTGAAAAAATATTGACTGCACGAGCAAATTATGATGCGTTATCAGCAACAGCGAAAAAACGCGTGACAAATATTAAAGTGTTAACAGATTTAGAAAAATCCTATAAATCGGTTGTGAATGTCATTTCGCAATTTGAAAAACTGGATCCTTCCTCTAAAAGCTATATTTCTAAAGCGAAATCAGCTTTTACTGCTTATGCGAAGCTAGATGAGTCCAATAAAACGTTTGTCCAAAATTATAAAGATTTAAAAGATGTGATACCTGTGATTGATGTAATGGTTCAAATCAGTACATTAAGTCCATCTAAAAAAACATATAGAGATGATGTGGCAAAAGCTGATGAAGCGTTTAATAAATTGGGTGAAGCTCTTAAAGCAAAGGTAGTAAATAGCGAAGATCTTACAAAAGCACAGAGCTATATTGCGCTGGCCAAGGCATTTGACGACCGTGTCACAGCATTGGCAAATGAGGGTCCTGATACATTTGTGAAAAAGGTAGCCGAACTAGCTGCTGAATATAAAGCAATGGATAAAAATGCTCAGAAGCTTGTGGAGCAGGCCAAAACATTAAGTGCGTATGAAAAAAGCAATAAGGATGTAATCAAGGTTATTCAAATGATCGATGCCTTAAATCCAACAAATAAGGATTATACAAAAAAAGTGCTTGCTGCACGTAAAGCCTATAATGCGCTAGATCAAGTTTCCCAAAAACGTGTCACAAACTATGCCAGCCTCACTGCTGTTGAGGATGTTGCTTCGTTAATTGGTTTAATTTCTTCATTAAAACCAACGAGTAAAACATTCTATCAGGATATGAAAACGGCTCGTGAAATTTACGATGCATTGCCTAAAGAAAAGCAGGAGGCAATTGTGAATTATGATGCACTAGTGGCAGCTGAAAATGAGCAGGGCTTAGCGCAAGGCGTTATTGAGCTTATTAATTTAACTGAGGAGCAGGATGCGGATTATTTAACGAAGCTAATGAATGCGCGTGTAGCCTATGATAAGCTGTCCTCTAACCAAAAGAAATTAGTGACGAATATTAAAGATTTAACAACACGCGAGAAAGCAGTTAAACCGATTTTAAGTGTGATGGTGCAAATTAATGAATTAGATCCTGAATCGAAAAGCTTTGTAAGTAAGGTAAACTCTGCACGCAAAGCATATGATAAATTATCAAAGGATCAAAAGAAATACATTGATAATATTGATGTCCTTTTAAAATATGAGCCTGTTTCCAATGTCATGGAATTGATTAGCAAGCTAAAAGCTTCAAGTAATACATTCCTTCAGGATACATCACGAGCACGCTCACTTTATGATGCATTGCCTGCCGATATGAAGCAATATGTAACAAACTACTACTTATTACAAGCGGCAGAAACGAGCATTTTAGGTGCTGGTAATGTGATGCAAATGATTGAAGACTTACCATCTGTTGAGCCAAAGCAATATGTGAAACGTGTACAGGAAATTCGTGCTGCCTATAATGCTTTACCAAAGGATCAGCAACGAGCTGTACAAAATTACAGAGTGTTACAGGATCAAGAGAAGCTAATTAAGCCTGTTATTAGTGTGGTGGAGGATATTGACAGACTCCTAACAGCTAAGGATATGAATAGTCAATATCAAAAGATTTTAAAAGCCTACGATAAACTCAATGCTGATCAACGACGCTATGTTTATAACGACCAGCTATTGCTTTCATTAGACAACGTTATCAAGGTTTATAATAATATTGCTAAATTGAATCCAAAGGACAAGTATTATTTCGGTATGGTTGAAGCGGTGCGTAAAGAGTATGACAGCTTGAATACTACGGATAAACAGCGCATCTCCAATTATGCTATCCTTTTAGAGGCAGAGAAAAGTATGGCTGATGTCAAGAAGGTTGTAGAGTTAATAGCGGGACTTACACCAAGCTCACCTACGTATATAGAAGATGTGGCAAATGCTGTAGCTGCTTATAAAGCGCTGGATTCTAAAATGAGAGGACAAGTCATTAATGAGGATGTCTTAAAGCAGGCAGAAAAAGATGTGGCTTCTGTTCTTAAAGTGGTTCAAGCTATAGGCAGTATTGATCCAGATAGCTCATCATTTGAGAAAAAAGTATTAGCTGCACAAAAGGATTACAGTGCATTGTCGATTGAGCAACAGGGGTTAGTGTATAACTACCGCATTCTTGAAGAATATCTTAAAATGATTGAATAGTTTTTAATAAAAAGGAGTTTTCCCAATGCATATTACGGGAAAACTCCTTTTATAATGAGAAAATGATGACTCCATTGATTATTTTCCAAAAAAGTGAAACTATATCATTTGAAATTCGTATCTTATAGTATATGGTGAACTTTTTTTACTGTCCCCATTTTATTTCCCATCGTGAGGAGGTAGCTCTGTTGAAAAAAATACTTTGTATAGTAGTACTTTCAATTGCTGCAACCGCAGGAAGTTTAACTAATTTTAGTCAAGTAGAAGCGGCATCCGCAAAAGCTGTAGATGTGACAAATTCATACTGGGCAAATGCTTCGATTCAACATATGCTCACTAAACAATATATGACTACATACAGTGATAACACATTCAAGCCTGAGCAAGCTATTACGAGGGCCGAGGCTGCTGCTGCCATTGCACGCTCTCTTCAGACAAACGTAGATATTGCGAATTCAGCAAAGTTTAAGGACGTTCCTGCAACGCATCCGTATTACAAAGAAATTTGCCAGCTTGTTCAGCTAGGTATCATTCAAAAAAGCGATGCCTTTCATCCAGAGGAGCCATTACAGCGTATGCAGGTAGCCAAAATGTTGGCATTGGCCTATCAGTTTAAAGTAGACAGCAATAATAACAGCCAATTTGCAGATATTTCTCGCACACATTGGGCAAAAGATTATATCGAATCTTTAGCAGATATAGGTATTATTGGCGGGGTGGATGCTAAACATTTTGCACCTGACCGAATGGTAACACGTGCACAGTTTGCTGTTTTTGTTGAGAGAAGCATTGCATTTCAACAAAAAGTAAAAAAGCTTGAAGTAGCCTATGACTATTTGGCAAAGGATTATATCCCAACTATCAACCTTTCTACTGAATGGTCGAAAAAGGTCATTGAACTAATTAATGTTGAAAGACAGAAAAACAAGCTGGAACCTGTTATCTATGATCCAGAGCTGACACAAATTGCGATTATTAAAGCGCAAGACATGGTGAATCGTCATTATTTTGAACATGTATCGCCATTTTATGGGGCACCTTGGGATTTAGCGACATTATTTGATTATGATTATACGAGCTTTGGAGAGAATATTGCGAGAAATATTAAAGCTCCTGAAATTGCTGTAAAGGCATGGATGGCTTCACCTAGCCATCGAGATAATATTTTAAAAGAACACTATACGAATACAGGTGTTGCAATAGCACAGGATAGCAAAGGAAATTACTATTGGGTGCAAATGTTCTCTAGTCAATAAGTTGTTATGTAACAATCAGTCTCTAATATTACAGGAATGTTACGAAAGCTCCAAATTATGATAAAAAAATCCCCTTTTTAACGCTGGAAATACCTCCAAACGTTGGTATTACAGCGTTTTTTTGCTGTCTAAAACCGTTACACAATTGAAAAATAACTATTGCTTCTTTTGTGATAGTCTATGTATAGGCAAAAAAGTTTTGAGAGGGGTATAACAAAAGTATGAATAAGAAATGGTTATTACCGATTTTTGCATCTTTCATGTTATTTTCAACTACTAATATAAATACTGCTGAAGCAGCGACTAAAGCAGATGTTACAGATACAGCTTCTAAATATTTAGGTGTTCCATATAAATACGGCGGTACAACGACTAGCGGTTTTGATTGCTCTGGCTTTACTTCTAAAGTATTTTCAGACTTAGGTATTCAACTGAACCGTACGTCAGGCTCACAGTATCAACAAGGTACTGCAGTAGCAAAGAGCGATCTTCAAGTCGGCGATTTAGTATTTTTCAATACAAGTGGCAGTGGTATTTCACATGTGGGTATATACATAGGTGATGGTAAAATGATCCACTCTCAAACTGGCCAAGGTGTTAGCTATTCAAATGTTGATGACCCGTACTATTGGGGTTCTCGTTATGTAGGGGCTAAACGTGTTGCTACATTTGATGCAGCGGAAGTAAAACAAGCAGCCATTGACTTTTCAGTCTATGCTTCTCGTGCTGAGGTAGCTGTACAAATTGCAAAAGCTTTGAGCTTAGATACATCCAATACAACTACTAGTTTCGTAGATGTTAAACCGACAAGTGCCAATGCAGGTGCTATCGCAGCAGTAGAGAAATTAGGAATCTTTGAGGGCGATGCTAACGGTAAGTTCAACCCGGCTTCACCTATTACTCGTGCGCAAATTGCAAAAGTATTAGTTTTAGCATTTGGCCTTGAAAATCAAGGTGACACAGTAGCATTTAGTGATGTACCACAAGATAGCTGGGCTAGTAGCTATGTTTCTATTCTTGCATCAAATGGTATTACAAATGGTGATGGAGATGGAAGCTTCGGATCTGACGAGCTATTAAAAATCAATCAACTAAAAGTATTTATTGATAGAATTCAACAACGATAATTTTCTGTAATTTACAGTAAATTATGTTATAGATTGCAAGAAATGATCTTTTGAATAACGTATAATGGAAGAAGGGTTTGCAATCGCAGACTCTTCTATTTTTATGATAATTTTGTAGGAAAGGGGTTGCTTGGAAAAAATTAATTTTAACAGTTCTATTGTATGATGCGTAATTTAGCTAATTTTGTTAAAATGGACACGTTAAGAGAACAAGAAGGGAGGAAATAAGACATTGAACATCAAAAAACTTAGTCTTATCTTGTGCGTCTTATTCATTTCGGCTTCTATGTTAACGATACATAGTGCAAGTGTCAGTGCAGCTACTAATTCAAATATTACATTTGAAGATGTCACTAAAACTCACCCAGCCTATGAAGAAATCAATTATTTAGTAAATTTGGGTGTGATTCAAGGCTACTTTGTAAATGGTAAAAGAGTCTTTGGCCCAAATAATAGTGTAACAAGAGGACAAGCAGCTAAAATGGTAGTTGTTGCTTCAGGTAACAAACCATTAGTCGTGAATAAATCAAGCTTTTCAGATGTTACAATCGGCACAGAAATGTCAGGTTACATAGAACGTGCTGTACAATTAGGATTATTCGACAAAAATATCAAAGGTCAATTCCTACCGAACAAGCCTCTAACTCGTGGTGAAATGAGTTATGTATTAACAAAGGCCTTTAATTTAGATACTAGTGAATATGAGGGAATTGACTCACCATTTACGGATGTAGGAATCACACATGAATATGTGAAATATATTAATACTATTTATTATAATGGTATTTCAAATGGGACAGGTAAAACGTATTTACCAAGCAGCACAGTAACACGTTCACAATTTTCACTATTCGTTGCACGTGCAAAAAATGAAAAATATCGTTTAGAATTGCCCGTGAAAGGCTCGTCTGTGCCTGATACATCTCAAGTGATTGGCTTAGTAAAGGTAACAACAGATGGCTTAAATATCCGTAAAACAATGGATTCTAGTTCTAACGCTAACATTGTAGGTAAAGTGAATACAGGCGGTAAATTATCAGTCTATGCAGTAGAAGGCAATTGGTTAAAAGTAACCTATAAAGGTGCCTACGCTTATGTCTTTAAACAATATGCACAATTTTTAGATGCAGATGGCAATGAATTAGGTTCAGTAGAGAAAGAAGTAACACCTAAATTTAATATCAATTTATATGTGAAACCAACTTCTTCATCTAAAGCCATTTTAACGATCAAAAATAAAGAAAAATTACCAGTTTATAAGCAAGTCGGTGGTTATTACTTAACACAAGTTAATGGTTTACCAGGTTATGTCGTTGCAGCAAGCACAGAAGATGCTGTTGTTGAAGAAAAGCCTGACCCAACACCACCACCAACTACACCTCCAGCTTCAGGAGAAGTACTAGGAAGAGTAACAGTTGATAACCTCAATGTACGTAGTCAAAGTAATTCAACTTCAGCAGTGTTATTTAAATTGAACAAAGGAAAGTATGTCCAAGTTAACAGCATTAATGGTTATTGGGCAGAAATCACATATGATGGTCAAACAGGATATGTTCATAAATCCTATATCAAACTATTAAATCAAAATAATAAGCCTTTACAAAACCGTATTATCATTCTAGACCCAGGTCACGGTGGTAAAGATCCAGGGACTGTAAAAGGTTCTGCTGCTGAAAAGAACATTACATTAAAAGTTAGTACACAAGTGAAGCAATTACTAGAGAATGCTGGTGCAAAAGTTTATATGACACGTACTGGTGATACGTATCCATCATTACAAGATCGTGTAGACTTCACTCAAGCAAACTATGGTGAGATTTTCGTTAGTGTCCATGTCAACTCTGCTGCCAATGCGTCAGCACAGGGTACTGAAACATATTATGCAATATCTACTGGAGATATGTATCAGGAGGACATTGATTTAGCTACATTTGTTAACAACCAAATTGTTAACAATTTAAACATGAAAAACCGTGGTGTGAAGCAAGAGCAATACTACGTAATTCGTAATATGGTCATTCCATCTATTTTAGTAGAACTTGGTTTCTTAACGAATACTGAGGATAACAATAAAATGACAAATGACCAATACGTTAAACTATTTGCAGAATCTATTTACAATGGTATTTTGCAATATTATAAAAAACAATAAGTTTTAAGGAACGATTCCAAAGGTGTACAAGCTTTTGGGATCGTTTTTTCTTACTTTATACATACCCCACTTCGTGAAAATCAAACAAACTATGGAAAGCAGTTAATGGAGATCATTTAAATTTGAGAGTTTGCCTTTGTTTTCGTAGGACGAAGAGTATTATTGAATGATCATAGAGAACGTTTACGATATTTCTCACACAATAAATAAATTTGCGCAAAGCGATAAGAAATCATTGAATGAGTCTTTACAGAAGCGATAGAGAAGAGTAAATAGCACAATGAATCGAGTTGAACATCTCGATTCATTGTGCCGACAGTATAAAAATGGCTGCCTTGCTTGAAGGCAGCCATTTGCTATTATTTCACAGTATTGATGAACTTAATATAATCTTTACTAATATAGGCTGGTTCCGTGTGAAGTTTATCTGAAATCACTTGATACCAACCATTTGCACTTGTATCTATAACAATTACCGGCATATTACTTTTACTAAATGTAAATAATGGGCTTTGACTTGTTGATGCATCTGCACGAACATTCAGACCAGATGTTGTAGTTAGTGCAATTTTATAAGGGTTATTTGCATCTTTAAAGCCTAATGATTTTTCAGCACGATAGTAGTGTCCAGCGATTTTAGCGCCCCAGAAAGGATCAGAGGCATATTTTACGTTAAAGCCGATAGCCTTTGAGCCAACAACTGCACCATTCGTATAACGTCCGCCTGGTGTAATATAATTTGGCTGTAAAAACTTCTCAACAAGCTCATTAATGTTGGCGCTAACACTATCAAACTTCTTGTTCAGTGGATTCGTGTCATAAACATATAATCCAAATAGATTGTTCAAGTTTTGAGCGTGATCACTCATACCATAGGCACTCTCATGCTGTGCAAGAGCTAGGATCAGCATAGCGTTGATGTGAGCGTTAGCTTCTATGTCTTTTAATACAGAGCCTAAGCCAATTAGCTTACTTTTTGTTGTAGCATTCTTATAAATAGAAGCACCAGAGCTTTCTACTTCCGCTAGTTTATTCATAATATATTGATCGATCTCTTCGGCTGTATAGTGGGTTGTAGCACGAGCAGGTAAGAATTGATAGTAATTGTAGCCTTCTCCTTTAGAAGAGCCGTTCGCATTGGTGAAATTAATGCCATCCCAGCTAAAGTATTTTTCACCTTGCTTCATAAAGCTAGGAGCCTTACCGTAGACGTAACTAGATGTATATTTATTTGTTTTATAATCGTATAAAGTATGTTTTACTTCGCCATTCTCATTTGTGTAATAAGAACGTCCCTTTACTAAAGCAGAGGGAATTAAGCTAACGTCAGCCTGTTTTAAATAGCCTACATGACCAGCTAAGCGCACCTTTACTTGTGTAGCATCGCTCCCTAGGTATTCCATTTCTGTATTACCAGCAACTGCGATTTGATCCTTAATTGTTTCAGAATTCAGAGCAACATAATTATTCGTCACAACATAACCTGAAGTCATTTTGATAATTTTATTATTTTGCGTAATCACAAGCGAGCTATTTGACATAGCTTTTTCAGCAGCCTCAAAGCTAGTGAAAGTTTGCTTGTCTACTAGAGTACCATTTGAAATTTCTTTCAAAATATAGGCAGTTGTATTCCCTTCATTCCCCGTATTACCATTGTTATTGGAATTGCCATTCTCATTATTGTCGGTATTTTCACTGTTTTCATTACTGCCTGTATCTACCTGATCAGCAAGAAGAATTAAACGAAGGATGAAAGTAGAAGCTTCGCCGATTGTGGCATTATCTCTAGGTAAGAACATGCCATTAGAGCTTCCTTTAATAAGCCCTAATTGTGCACCAATTGCAACATCCTGACGGAAATCTTTGAAAATAGTGGCATTATCCTTGAATGTAATAGAGGAAGTGCCTTTTGGTATTTTTAAATAATCAACAGCTCTAATGAGCATAACTGCCATATGCTCTCTTGAAATATTTGCGTCTGGCTTAAATGTGCCATCTGTATAGCCTGTGATAATTCCAGCAGTAGCAGCAAGTTTAATTTCTTTTGCATACAAATATGTGTCAGGGACATCTGTAAACGTTATTGCGCTTTTTGTGTCCAAATCTAAAGCTTTTGCTATGTATGTGGCAAATTCACCGCGTGTAACCGTTGCACTTGGACGATAGCTGCCATTTGCATCTTTAAGTAAAGCCTCTTTGGAAATTAAATAACGCAGCCCGCTTTCATGCATATGTCCTGACAGCTCATCAGCATAGGCTGATTGTGGCTGCCAAATAACTAGACCAACAAGCATCATGAGCAACATAAAAATTGATAGTTTTTTCATAGTTTTACCCTCCTAAACTGATATCATTTTAACAAAGTTATACAATCAATATAAGGGTCAAATGTTAGAAATCACTTAAAATATACCAGCTTATTATAGGTAAATAGTATTCTTTCGGCATGTGTAGAGAGAATTAGACAAGAAGCTAAACAGGGGAGTGAACGAAAAATTACATGAGTTTCTTCTATTATATATGTTATTTATGTTAGTACATAAAAATAAAGCCATACTTGTTTACTAAGAAACAATGTATGGCTTTTATGGGAAATGCTAATTAAAGCATTTCTGAAGTTGTTTTAGCTTGCATATGCAGTTGTAGGTAGTCTGGGCCACCAGCTTTTGAGTCTGTACCTGACATGTTAAAGCCACCAAATGGTTGGTAACCTACGATTGCACCTGTACAGCCACGGTTGAAGTAAAGATTTCCTACATGGAAGTCTTGACGAGCTTTTTCTAAGTTCATACGGTTTTTCGTGATAACTGCACCTGTTAAGCCGTATTCTGTGTCGTTTGCGATGTCAATTGCTTGATCGAAGTCTTTTGCTTTTGCAATCGCAACAACTGGTCCGAAGATTTCTTCTTTCATAATACGAGCTGAAGGATCAACGTCAGCGAATACTGTTGGTTGTACGAAGTAACCTACTGAATCGTCAGCTGTACCACCAGCTACTAGACGACCTTCGCCTTTACCAATTTCGATGTACTCAGTAATTTTGTTGAAAGCAGCTTGGTCGATAACTGTTGCCATGAAGTTGTTGTAATCTGTTGGGTCTCCAACTGTTAAAGCATTTGTTAATTCAACCACGCGCTCTACTACTTGGTCATACACATCTTCTACGATGACTGCACGAGAACATGCTGAACATTTTTGACCTGAGAAACCAAATGCTGATTTCACGATCGATTGTGCAGCTAGCTCTAAATCTGCTTCTTTATCAACAACGATTGTATCTTTACCGCCCATTTCCGCGATAACACGTTTAATCCAAATTTGACCTTCATTTAACACAGAAGCACGTTGGTTAATACGTAAACCGACATCACGTGAACCTGTGAAGCTGATGAAGCGAGTTTTTGGATGATCGACTAAGTAGTCACCCACTTCAGCACCAGAACCTGGTACGAAGTTAACAGCCCCAGCTGGAAGACCAGCTTCTTCTAATACTTCGATAAATTTATATGCTACAACTGGAGTTGTTGACGCTGGTTTTAATAACACTGTGTTCCCTGTTACTAAAGCAGCTACTGTTGTACCAGCCATGATTGCAAATGGGAAGTTCCACGGAGAAATCACAATACCGATTCCTAATGGAATGTAGTCATAACGGTTGTATTCACCTGGACGGCTTTCTACTGGTTGTCCATCTTTAATGCGTAGCATTTGGCGACCATAGTATTCTAGGAAGTCGATAGCTTCTGCAGTATCTGCATCAGCCTCTGCCCAAGGTTTACCAGCTTCTTTTGTTAATAATGCAGAGAATTCATGTTTGCGACGACGGATAATCGCTGCTGCTTTGAAAAGAACATCTGCACGAATAGCTGGATCAACTTTTTTCCAAGTTTTAAATGTTTCATCTGCTGCTTGCATTGCTTTTTCAGCTAAATCTTTGCTCGCTTTAGAAACGCGACCAATTACTTCTGTTTTCTTTGCAGGATTGTACGAAACGATTTTATCTTCAGTTGTAATGCGTTCGCCACCGATAATTAGTGGGTAGTCTTGACCTAAGTAACCTTCAACTTTATTTAAAGCCTCTACATAAGCATTATAGTTTGCTTCTTGTGAAAAATCTGTAAATGGTTCGTGTTTGTATGGAATCATGTGAGTTTCCTCCCCTGGATAAAGAGTGCCAAATGATTATGCACCTTTAAAGATTTTATTAATTATATAATGCAATATTATTTGGCATTAATCAACTCAAATATTAAAACTTTTTTTAATTTTTGTATCTGTCTTTCTTATTGGTGTTAGAATAAGCTTAATGGAATGCAGGAGGACAAGATGGATAATAATGTATTACAAAGTATTTATAAATACGTCATTGAAAAAGGTGATATGGGAATTTGCGTAGTAGATACAGAAGGCAAGTTACTCATCTACAATAAAAAAATGCGAGAATTAGAAGGCGTTAATGAAGACGAGTATGAGGAGAGACGAGCCTTAGAGATTATTGATTTCGAAATTGAAAAAAGTGATATTTATAAGGTCCTAAGTTCTGAAACGCCAATTCTCAATGTTAAAAAAACGTATTGGAATAAAAAAGAACAAGAAGTGACCTACATAAGCAATATTTATCCGTTGCACTATGAAGGTGCTTTAGTGGGGGCTGTGGAATTTGCACGAGATATTACACAGCTTGAATATATGATGTATCAGCCATTAAGAAGATATGGTGCCCCTTTGACATTTGATATCATTACGGCTGTATCGCCAGTTATGAAGGATGTTATTGAAAAGGCAAAGATTGTAGCGTTAAGTAGAATGCCTGTTGTGCTAATAGGAGAGTCAGGCACAGGGATTGATATGGTGGCCGAGGGTATTCATCATGATCTAAAGGTGCAAAATGATATGTTTATTGCTTTAATTTGCCGTCGAGACGAGAAAACGGTGTTAAAGCAATTCGAAAAATACATTGTTGAAAAAGAAAAAATCACCTTCTTTGCCGAGCGAATCGAATATTTATCGCTTGAAGCCCAGGAAAAGATTGTTGAGTTTTTCAACAACCATCCAAATCATCAGCATGTTTTAATCGCAAGTGTTGGCAAAGACCCGATAGATTTAATTCAAAAGCAAGAGTTATCCAAAAAGCTTTACCGACTATTTTCAGGGATCACCATTTATGTGCCACCGTTACGGGAAAGAAAAGAAGATATTATGCCCTTTATTGACGATTATTTCAAAAGACATCGTGACAGCTTTGGCTCTTCCATCCAAGGGCTTTCCGAAGAAGTGCGAGAAACGTTTTTAAAGTATGATTGGCCAGGGAATTTAAAGGAATTAGAAGTTCTTTTGGATGAAATCACGTCATTGATCACAAATGAAACGATAGTGGAATCGCATATGCTGCCCGTTCATTTCAAGTGGAAAATCCAAAGCTCCTGTGAGGAAGCCGAACAAGAAGTTCCAACGAGTGACTTGTTTGTTATTAAAAATCAACAGGACATTCGACCGTTAGATGTCTACATGAAGGAAGTAGAGGAGTATTATATTTCAAAAGCATTAGACTTTCATCAAGGGAATATTTCTAAAACTGCAGCAGCACTGGGCATTCGTCGACAAAGCTTACAATATCGTGTGAAAAACTTTAAGCTCAATAAAAAAAGCGAAAACATTGATTAACGATGTTTTCGCTTTTTTGATGTAATGATAGAGCTAAGTATTTAACCCTTCAGTTTTTATTTTCCTTTTTTAGAAAGACGGCCAAGTGCAAATGCTGCTGCACCGATGCCGATTGCTACGTTCGTTTTTTTATTAAACACTTGTTTTGTTACAAGCGTTAAATTTTGAGGACGTTCAGCTAAACGGCGCATAAAGTATCCATACCAATCGTTTCCAAATGGTAAGTATGTGCAGAAGTTATAGCCTTCACGAGCAAGATCTAATTGCATTTCTTTACGGAAACCGTATAACATTTGGAATTCAAATTTATCATTTGGAATATTGTGCTGTTTCACAAATTGCTTCACATGGTTGATCACATTATGATCGTGTGTAGCGATAGAAGTGAATTTACCATGTAACAAATGATGTTCAATTAGTTTTAGGTAGTTACGGTCGATATCGACTTTTGATTGGTACGCTACATTTTCTGGCTCTTTGTAAGCACCTTTTACAATACGTAAACGGAAGTTTTTGTATTTTTCAATATTTTCTTCTGACTCAAAGAAGTAAGCTTGAATAACTGTACCTACGTTATCAAATTCTTTGTGTAACTCCTCCAATAATTCAAAAGAGCTGTGTAAACGTTCGTAGTTTTCCATATCGAAATTCACGAAAATATTATATTGATGTGCAAGAGCTACAATCTCTTTTAAGTTTTCGTAGCAGAATGCATAATCAATATCTAAACCTAATTGTGAAGGCTTAAGTGAGATGTGCGCATCAAGCTGCTCATCATGAATCGCTTGCACGACAGCTAAGATTTTATTTTTTGCAGCAGTTGCTTCTGATTTTTCGTAAACGAATTCACCTAGGTTATCGACTGTACAAGAAATATTAGCTTTGTTTAATTCTTTAATCGATTGCACAACTTCAGGTAAGCTTGTACCGGCAACAACACTTTGAGCACCCATTTTTAGCCCATATTTTTGTGCAGCACTATTTAATAATTTGTTCTCTGATAAGTAAATGAAAAAATCACGTAATACCATCATATGCCTCCAAAATTGAAAATTTTAAATTCTTGGCGATTATAACACTTTTTCTGAAAAGTAAAATGGTTTGATTTTTAGAAAAAAATTTTTTTGAGGGAGGGAAATGGGCTAAAAGTATTGTGGGGATTGACTTTTTATGAGCTAAATATACAAACAAAAAAATTTTTTTCAAAAAAAAGGACTTTTCAAAATAATAGATTTGCATTATGTTGGTAAGTATATGTGTAAAATGATATTATTGTAATTTTCGGAAATTTAAACGAGTAGGTTTTTGGCACTAAACTATTATTTTGACATAGTTTTATGTGAAGAAGAATAGTGGATATCTTAGAAGAAATTCTTGGATATCCACTTTGTATTTATCGATGTAAACAGCATATAAATATTAGTTTATAGTAAAAAAAGGAGGGTGTATTCTTAGTAAATAGTGTATAATTATGGTTAAATTATGAACAAATTGTTAAAAATAGTTACTTTTGATTTAGAATAGTGTGTCTATCATACAGAAGATATATGATTACTCTAAACTAAGATAAGGTGGAAAGTATGCCGAGAGGGAGAAAATTTAATTCAAATGGTGAACGAAGCAAACAACTATTACTTGAAAAAGCGATAGAGCTTTTTTCCGATAAAGGTTATCATCATACAAAAATTAGTGACATTGTAAAGGCAGCTAATGTAACACAGCCAACCTTTTATTTGTATTTTAAAAGTAAGGATGCACTTTATAACGATTTGAATACACAATTTCAAAGTGGATTTTTTGACGTGATGAATAATAAGTCAGCAGAAATTGTTGAAAATGGATTGCAGGGCTTTGTCGCTTTGCTAGAGCAAAAGTTAGTAAACCTATTTGTTTACATCGTTGAAAATCCGAAATTAACGAAAATAGGTTTTATTGAATCGGAGCAATCAAGCTTAGTGAAAATCCAATTGACACAGCAATTGATCCATCTTATTTATCTTCATGATTGCGACAAAGATTTGCAGTTGTGTAATGTGGATATCAAAATAATGATAGATAGTTTAGTAGGTTCAATAGAAAGATTAATAGTAACCAATTTATTAGAACATAAAAGATTACCTGCTGAACTAGCGAATGACATTGTCCAATTATATTTTTGGAAAACAATAGAAGTGGTATAAAAAATCCTCTCATCGATATTTGCTATCGCTGAGAGGATTTATTTATTTATTTATTTATTTATTTTTATATGCTGATAGTAGCCTTTTTGTACTTTGCTATGTGTATTTGGATGAATAAGTAGCATATATTCTTGGTCTGGTGATAACGGCTTTGTTGGTGTAACAATAAGTGTTTGCCCCTCAACTTTAGCAGTTGCCGAAACTTCATTAGCCCCTAAAGCAACAAGCTGAACACGACCCTTAGCAATTTGCGATGAGACTGGTAACGAAACTTTTACCGTTATTTTTTCTTTATTTGCGACGTTCTTCACAGTAGAGAGTTTTTTATATTTTGGATATTGCTCCTTTATTGCATCAAAATGTGCTTGAAAAATGGGAGCGGTTGTCGTTTGAATATTTGGTTTGACACCTACTTCATGAATAGTCTGACGAGCAGGTCCTGTGAATCTACCGACAGTTAGCTTTAGGTAGCTTCCATCATGAAGCGTATAAAAGCCCTGCATAGCACCTTTACCATATGTTGTTTCACCGTATAAAATAGCGGCTTTTTGGTCTTTTAATGATGCAGAAAGCATTTCCGAAGCACTAGCACTATAACGGTTGACTAAAATACGTGTATTTGCTGGGAACTTCGTATCTTGCTGAACTGCTGGGATTGTATAGGAGTCATGTGCTTCCTCCAACAAATAAGCTACTTTTGCAGATGGGAATAGTCCTGTCATTTCTTCCGCTGTTGTCACGTAGCCGCCACCATTATTTTGTAAATCCAAGATGAACGATTTAGCACCAAGCTGTTTTAGGTCAGTAAGAGCTTTTTTGACGAGCTGTGCACCATCTTCAGAGAATGAAGACATTGCTATATAGCCAACATTACCAAACAGTAATTCAGAGTGTACATTTGGTAATGTAAACTGTTTACGGGTAATCGTTTTAATCGATGTCGTTTCATTACTATGTTTCAAAGTAACATTCACCTTAGTACCTTCATCACCGATTAAGAGGGAAGAGGCTTCCTGCGTAGAGCGCCCCGCTATGGTCTCGCCATTTATACCGATAATGATATCTCCTGCCTGAACACCTGCCTCAAAGGCACCGCTGCCTTCAATGACTTGTAAAATATGAATGCCATCTTCATGTTCTTCAATCACTACACCAATCCCAATCGTTGATAGATTGATACTGTTCATGTAATCTTCAAATTCTTTTTTTGTAAAATAAGTTGAATAGGGATCGAGCATATCGATGATTTCTTTGATGGATGTGGCATTCTCTAAATCTCCATTGATTGTCCCCACATACGTATTACGAATAATTTCCTTCATTTCTTTGACTAGCTGAGGTTCATTACTAGCAGCGTGAGTAGTCGCGAATGGTAAGAGGAAAAAGCTTAAAACAAAGACAAAAGACCATATTAATTTTTTCATAGGACACCTCTTTTCTAGAGCTCAATCTTTAAATGCACCATTCTACTAAGGTGTAAGCAGATGGATACATTTAACAATTGACTATCTGATTTTTATTATACATCAAGCGAAGTTGATATGGGGGCTTTAATAAACAGAAAAAATCTGCTTCCTACTAAACAGGAAGCAGATTGAGAGGACTACTTTTTGAAAAGCTTATGAATAATAAAACCAATGAATGCACCGATAATCGCTGGCAATAACCATCCTAGATTTTGCTCATAGAGCGGCAATGCTTTAAGCACATTTTCATATGGTTCGATTGTAATTTTCATTTGCTTGAAGCCATCGTATAGACTGACAAAGAAAGTTGGAATAAGCGCTAAAATATAAACAACTTGTCCACCTTTAAAGAAATGATCAGCTAACGATAACACCATCAATACCATAGCTAATGGATAAATAATTAACAGGACAGGTAGAGATGCACTAATAATTGTTGAAAGTCCAACATTTGTAATGGCTGCACTTAAAATAGTGAATACAATTAAAAATGTTTTATATGAAATTTTAGGGAACAGCTTATGAAAATATTGGGCATTGGCCGTCAATAAACCGACTGCTGTTGAAATACATGCTAGTAAAATAGTCGCAGACAAAATAATACTTCCAAAACTACCGAAGAGCACCTCAGCAGATTTTGCAATAATATCTCCACCATTTGTGGAGGAACCAATTGCCTGAATACTTGTGTTACCGATATGGCTAAGTGAGATATAAACAAATGATAAGCCGATAGCAGCAACGACACCTGCAAAAATCGTCGTATTGACTTGCTTTTTCGTATCTTTCATTCCCATATCACGCAATGCTTGTAAAATAACGATACCGAAAACAAGTGCACTTAGTACGTCCATTGTTAAGTAACCTTGTACAAAGCCTTCTGCAAAAGGAGACCCAATATATTTTCCTACAGCTTCTCCTGGCTCGCCCATTGGAGAGATAAAACTTTTAACAGCTAGTAATAAAATAACAAGAAGCAATGCGGGTGTTAGGATTTTTCCTACTCGGTCGACAAGCTTCGAAGGATTAATAGATAAGTAAAGAATTAAAGCAAAAAACAAAATAGATGTGATGAATAGGGGTGCCCAATGATCCTTCATAGCCTCAGGAAGAAATGGCACAATACCTATTTCATAGGACACGGAGCCAGTTCGTGGTACAGCGAAGAACGGCCCAATGGCTAAATAGACAATTGATGTAAAGATCACTCCAAATGCAGGGCTGACGCGATTGGCTAACAGTTGTAAATCGCCCCCTGCTTTTGCGACAGCAACAATTGCTAGTAAGGGTAAACCAACACCTGTAATTAGAAAGCCGATCATGGCTATCGTAATGTTCTCGCCGGCTTGTTGACCTAATAACGGTGGAAAAATAATATTACCAGCACCCAAGAACAAGGCAAATAGTAGTAATCCTACTGCTAAATTTCCTTTGATGAAATGCAAGATGTTTTTCATAAGTATAAAAACTCCTTTAAGATTGAAAAGATAAAACTTTCTAAAAATTTTAAATACAGAAGTGTATGTTATCATAGGAACGCTAATCTTGCAATGTATACATTATCGCAATATAGTCGGATTTCGTCGTATTTTATAGGTTTGCTAGAATGTTTGAAAAATAGTCAGTATTTCCGATTTTTCTTCAGGTAGTTATCTAGTATGATAGACACACAAGGAAATATTCTAGCACGAACGGAGGCACTTTGGAATGCAAAATACGAAAAAATGGAGAATTCTTGTTTTAAGCACTATTGCAACTTCATTTTTAGCACTACAACCAGCAGAAGCAGCAACATATACCGTACAAAAAGGAGATACTTTATCCAAAATCGCCCATAATCACCAAGTCACGATTGAGGATATCATGAAGTGGAATAATCTATCAAAAGATACGATTTATGTAGCACAAAAGCTAGAGATTCAAAAGCAAGCAACGAATGAGGGGAAAAAACCTTCAGCACCATCACCATCTGTGAAACCAACAGCTAGCTCTCATACTGTAGCGAAAGGTGACACATTATCAAAAATAGCAAAACAATATAATGTGACAATTAAGGATATCAGGGATTGGAACAAGCTTGAGTCAGACATCATCTATATTGGACAGGTGTTAAAAATTACTTCAGCAACAGTGAAACCCGACAGCAATCCTATACATAATAATGTAACTTCAGATGCGGGCACATCATCCAACGTAACAGCTAAAGACCCTACAGCAAATGGACAGGCGATTTATAAAAAAACAGTTGAAGTTGCCAATACATTGGTTGGCACTCCATATCTATACGGTGGTAATACACCAGTAGGATTAGACTGTAGTGGCTTTATTTTTTATGCCTTTAATCAGGGGGGCTTAAAAATAGCAAGAGCAAGCAGTGAAGGATACTATAATGGCAATACAACGCATGTAGAAAATCCGGTACCTGGGGATTTAGTATTCTTCGAGAATACCTATAAAGAAGGAATTTCTCATATGGGCATTTATCTTGGCGATAATAAATTCATCCATGCGGGCACAGATGGGGTAGAAATTTCGGATGTGACATATTCGTACTGGTCTTCTAAGTTAGTAGGCTATAAACGTTTTGATGGCGTGAAATAAGAAAAGAAGCGATTTTTGCTTAGGCAAAGATCGCTTTTTTGTGAGTTCAATAAAACATAAAACCCCCTTCCAGTTAAGTTAGAAGGGGGTTACATGTTATTGTGTTACACGTGCTGTCCAACGAGAAAGGTCAGCATCTTTTGCATCAACAAGCTCGGCTGGGAAAATAAATGTCCAAGGCTTTGTTGAATTAGGTTGTACAGTTAAGATTGGATCCATTTTAAATGAACCCTTGGCAATTTGTTTGCCTGTAGCATCGATAATTTCTAATGGTAATTGTTCTAGATTAATCGCTTTATTGTGACCATTACGGATAAAAATAGAGACGTTTAAATTACCATTGTCAGCTAATTTAGCCTGTAAGCCTGTGAAGTTTACCTCTGTTTCACCTAGCTTTGGTAGTGTTTTTACAATTTTTTCAAGCTCTTCTTTTTGAGCTGCTGGTAGTTGTTTTTCCCATGATGGATCTAATTCTAATTGGTGACCACGAAGGGAAATAAGATTAAAGGCAATTTTCCAGCCATCTTCAGGTACTTCATCTACTTTAATTGAAGATTTTTCGAATTCAAAAACCCAAGGACGAGCACTTTCAGCAGGGATTGTGCCAAGTTCTTTAAAATCGAATTTTTTAGAAGCTACAAGCTCATCATTTTTATCCATGATGAAAAGTTCAATTTCACCTAGTTCAATCGCTTGTGGTAAAGAAGAACGGAAAAATGCACGCACTAGCCATTTTCCACCACGTGCTTCTTCAATACTAATAGAAGAAAGCGATAATTGATTTGGTTTCAATGGTTCTAGCTCATTAGCTAGGAAGTTAAAAATATATTTTTGCTCCTGAGGTACGTCCCATTCTGGGTGGAAGGACAGCTTTGTTTCAACATCACGGTTATCACCTTTATTTGTTGAAACATTTCCTAGTAAGTCCTTAGAGTCAATTGTGTTTTCTTGAACGACTTTGTCCGATTTTTTAAAGAATGAAAATAAGCCCATTATTGTTCCTCCTGTTGTGCCTCAACTGTTTTCATGAAGCCTGTAATTTCTATAATGATAGAACGGCGTAATTCTTGGAAGTTCTTCCCGAATAATTCAAGCCCTTCTCGTTGGTAAATTCGCATTGGATCCTCTTGTTGATAATGACGTAAGCCAATACCTTCTTTTAAATGTGTCATGGCCTCTAAATGCTTGACCCAGCCACTATCGATGTAGCTAAGCATGATTTGAGGTAATACTTCCATGACTCTTTCGTTTTCAGCAAACCTCTCCATATGGTCGAGTAGTTCCTGTTCAGAAGGCTGAATATCAGCTAGGATTTGCTTTACTTTTCCTACTTCACGATCGATTGAAACAGGTGTAATGAACAGAGAGTTAAGAGCTTGCTCCATTTGATCATAATCCCACTCCATAGATGATACATCTTCTGGTGCAGCGTCATGCACAGCAAAATCAACAGTTTCACGCAGCATTTTTTTTAGCTCGCCCATCAAATCTTCACCAGCTAAAATTTTATCGCGTAGTCCATAAAGCACGGTACGTTGATCATTTATAACATCATCTAATTTTAAGTTATACTCTCGCATGCCATATTGTGAACCTTCAACAATACGCTGTGTACGGTCAATAAGCTCTTGAACCTCTTTATTTTGAATGATTCCATTTTCGTCTACGACCATTTTTGCAGAGAATTTTTCAACTTCTTCTTTTGCGTAACGACGGAACATATCATCTTCAATAGAGAGAATGAAGCGGCTTTCGCCTACGTCACCTTGACGACCAGAACGGCCTCGTAGCTGATTGTCCACACGACGGCTTTCATGCTTTTCTGTACCAATTACATATAAACCACCGAGTTCATGAACTTCTTCACCTAGCATAATATCTGTACCACGGCCAGCCATATTTGTCGCTACAGTAATACGACCTTTTTGTCCTGCCTGCGAAATAAGCTCAACTTCTTGCTCTACCGTTTTTGCATTCAGTAATTGGAATGTTAATTTTTCTTTTTTCAGATAGTCAGCCACTGTTTCAGACTGTAAAATCGATGTTGTACCAATTAGAATTGGCTGGCCTTTTTCATGACGTTTTTTAACTTCAGCAGCAACATATTTATATTTTGCTTCCTGTGTGCTAAAGATAATATCAGGTTGATCGATACGTTGTCGTGGACGGTTTGTTGGGATTTGCACAACTTCCATGCCGTACACTTCTCGGATTTCTTTTTCCTGTGTTTTCGCTGTACCCGTCATCCCGGAAAGCTTCGGATACATACGGAAATAGTTTTGAATCGTAATTTGCGCTTGTGATTTATTTTCATCTGTAATTGTTACGCCTTCCTTGGCTTCAATCGCTTGATGTAAGCCATCAGAAAGTGAACGGCCTTCTAAAATACGGCCTGTAAACATATCGACAAGTTCAATTTTATCTTCTTTTACAATGTAATCTACGTCGCGTTTGAACATAACGTGTGCACGAACAGCTTGGATTACATAATGGAAAAGTGTTTGATGTTCTAAGTCATAAAGATTGTCAATATTGAAGGCAGCCTCAACCTTTTCAATACCTTTATCTGTTAGGGAAGTAGCTTTCGTTTCTTCATCGAAATCGTAGTCTTCATCTTTCTTGAAACGTTTAGCTAACATAGCAGCAATGCGGTGTAATTCTTCGTTGGACGGCATTTTACCTGCGATAATTAACGGTGTTTTTGCTTCATCGATTAATACACTATCCACTTCATCAATAATGGCGAAGTGATAAGGACGTTGCACTTTATCTGCTAGGCTATAGGCCATATTGTCACGTAAATAATCGAAACCAAATTCAGTACCAACACCGTATGTAATATCTGCATTATAAGCTTCTTTTTTCGCATCAGCTTCCATCATCGGTACATTTAAACCAACAGTTAAGCCAAGAAAACGATGGATTTGACCGACTAGCTCATAGTCACGCTTTGCTAGGTAATCATTTACTGTGATGACATGAACACCTTTACCTTCTAATGCACGCACATAGGAGGGAAGGGAGGCAACTAGTGTTTTACCTTCGCCTGTTGGCATTTCAGCAATATTACCTTCTGTTAATACAAGACCACCGATCAGCTGTACATCAAAATGACGCATTCCTAATACACGCTTTGAGGCTTCGCGTACAACAGCAAATGCGTCCGGGATGATAGATGTAATAGGCTCACCTTGCTCTAATTGATCTTTGAAAATAAAAGTCATTTCTCGTAATTCGGCATCTGACTTGTTGACATATTTTTCTTCAAGATTGTTAATTTGATCTACTATTTTATAGTAGCGTTTTAATTGGCGAGCACTTGTTTGCTCTTTGTTACTTTTGAAAATTGAGAACATGAAATATACGCTCCTTTAAAGTTGTCTAAATGCTAGACACTCCATTATTCTATCAAATTTTGCGAATGGTGACTACAATTGACTATATAGGAATCTATTAATGCTAAAATGTACAAAATATTTGTGAAATCGTGGAAAATGTTTAGAAAAAGTATATTTCAATGCTTGTTCATGCTATAATCAATGTGGATTTCAATGTAGATTATATTTTTTTGAGGAGGAGAGACATGCTTTACGTGTCTTTAATAGCAGCATTTGTTGCATCCATTTTGTTAACTCCATTAGTGAAACGTTTAGCGTTTAGAATAGGTGCAGTTGACGCACCAAACTATCGAAAAGTACATGCTCGAATTATGCCAAGACTTGGCGGTTTGGCGATTTTTCTTGCCTTTATCATCGGTGTGACGATTTTATATTCGTTTTTAGTCGATACGAAACATGGTAGTAATGAAGCTTTATTAGCTATCATTATTGGTGCTTGTATCATCGTTGTTACAGGTGTTATTGATGATATGCGTGAGATTTCCGCTAAAGCAAAAATGCTTGGTCAGCTAATTGCTGCACTAATTGTTGTTTTTGTAGGCGGTATTGATATTGATATGGTTAATCTACCGTTTTTAGGTACATTAGACTTTGGTTTACTGAGTATCCCATTAACAATTATTTGGATCATCGGTATTACCAATGCCGTAAATTTAATTGATGGCTTAGACGGTTTAGCTGCAGGTGTTTCTACGATTGCACTTATTACTTTAGCTGTCATGGCATTTATTATGAGCAATGTATTTGTATTAGCGTTAGCAGCCATTTTAGCTGTAGCTTCACTTGGTTTCTTATTTTATAATTTCCACCCTGCAAAAATCTTTATGGGTGATACAGGGGCACTGTTCCTTGGATTTATGATTTCCGTGCTAGCATTACTCGGGTTTAAAAATGTTACATTCGTTTCGTTAATCATTCCAATTATTATTCTTGGTGTACCAATTTCTGATACATTCTTTGCGATTGTTCGTCGCGTACGTATGAAGAAAAAATGGTCTGATCCAGACAAATCACATTTACACCACCGTTTACTGGATATGGGCTTCACTCATCGTCAAACGGTCCTAATTATTTACGGTATCGCGATGATGTTTGGATTAGCAGCTATCATATTCTCTATGGCAAAAGTTTGGGGCGCAATTTTACTAGTAGCTGTCATCCTAACAGCCATTGAAATCTTCGTTGAGATCATAGGGCTTGCTGGTAAAAACTATAAACCATTATTAAACTTTGTACGGATCTTTAGTAAATAAAATATATCAATCATACATATTGTGTGATTGCTCCGACCGTAGTCAAACTCAAAAATTTGAGAGTTTGACTACGGTTTTTTTATAGCCATGGCTCGAACTGTTTTTTTATCCAGGGTTTATGGATCCTGCTTTTCTATTATAGGATTGTTGCTCTAATTTTTTTACATAAACACCTTCTATTAAGTACGAAATTAAATCAATGGAGAAATGTTAACGATTGATTAACTGGTACTCCAATCATGAGAAGGAAGATCCTGCGCAGTTTTTATGTATAGGAAATGAAAGGGGAGAGAAACTAAGTGAGCTAGTTTATTTGTGTTATGACAGGGTAAGAGAAAAGGGTAGCTAATTATCAAAGGATTGTAATACAAAAAGACCATAGACAAGAAAGTTTGTCTATGGTCTAAAAGTTTTTATTGTTTATTCAATGATTGAATCATCATCACTAGCAGCACTATTTGTTCCTGTATTGCCACTTGTTAGGCTTGAGGATTGTTCATTTATGCCAAGATGGTTCTTGAAAATTTCTTTTACTTCTTCAACAGAATCCTGATTTAACTGGTAATAATAAATACCAGTAGACATGTCATCTGTACCGTCCAATGTTAAAGAGTCGATACGTGGTGTGCCTTTTGATAAATAAGATAAGAAGGATTTCATTTCAGTGAATGTCATATCCGTTTTCATATTATCACCAAGAGCTTTGATCACATCATCATATTTTGTAATGGAGCCAACAGAAGCGACTTTTTTAATAATCGCTGTGAGAATTTCTTGCTGACGTTTACCACGCTCGATATCGCTATCTTGCTTACGTGTTCTTGCGAGTGCAAGTGCTTGGCTACCATCTAAATGCTGTAAGCCTGGCTGTAAGTTAATTGTATACTTATCGAATTCATCTAATTCATGTAAAGCATAAGGTACTTCTGCTTCAATACCGCCTAAAGCATCAACTACATCAATAAAAGCATTGAAATTCATACGTACATAGTAATTGATAGGAATATCAAATAGGTCTTCTACTGTTTCAATAGTAGTAAGTGTTCCACCCATTGCATGCGCATGAGTAATTTTATCTTTATAGCCTACTTTAGGAATATAAACGTAAGAATCACGAGGAATGCTTAACATTTTAATTGTATGGGTTTTATTATTTAGTGTAGCTAAAACAAGAGCATCGGAACGTGAATGATCCGAACCTTGTCCACGATTATCACTATCATCAACCCCGACAAATAAAATAGATACATTATCATGTACCGGTTCTACTTTTTCTACACTTTGCTTAGAAACCTGTCGACCTTCTAATTCCTCATATGCTGAGTCTGCGGCATGCTCTACCTGTTTAGTAAGGTAAACAGCATAAGCCGTTACACAAATTACCAAGCTGGCAACTAATAGTAGTGTAACTTTTATAATTAATGAAGCTTTAGAAGACCTCTTTTTGTTCGGACTTACAGATCTTTTTTTCATAATAGATATATTCTCCTCTAATTATTGGGAATAATAATGCGATAAAGCTAAATTTTATTCAATTACTAAGAAGTAAACATGTGGTCAATAAAAATAGCCTAACAAAAAAATTATACTATGCGTATTTAGTTTCGACAATTAAAACTAATCATTTGACAATAAATTCTACAAATTGAGCATCTTCGAATGTGATGGCTGCTTGTCCATTTGTCATTTCTGTTATCCAACTTCGGAACTGTTCTTCTTCCTCTTTTAGGACAGAAACTATGATTTCTACACCCTCTAAATAGCGAATTTCCTCTAACGTATAGGACGAACCTCTTATTTCATTTTCTACTTTTCCGAGCCAAGTGTAATCAATGCCAACATTCAGGAAATGATGAAGTTTGCGTTCAACCACCTGGGCAGCTATAAGACCTTCAGTTGTTGCTTTTCCATAAGCGCGAATAAGGCCACCGCCACCTAATTTAATTCCTCCAAAATAGCGAGTCACGACGACGACAGTATCTTTTAAGCCTTGTTTTTTTAAGACCTCTAACATAGGGACGCCAGCCGTACCACTAGGTTCCCCGTCATCATTCGCTTTTTGAATATGATCATGCTCTCCAATAATATAGGCTGAGCAATTATGAGTTGCATTATGATGCAATTTTTTTATACGATCTATAAAAGAAATTGCATCCTCTTCCGTTTCTGCACGTTCTATATAAGTGAGAAAGCGGGATTTTGAAATGACAATTTCGCTTTCACCATAACCTTTTACTGTTAAATAGTTTTCTCTCATCCGTATCAATCTCCTTTTAACTAGAGTTCTATTCTATAATTTTCGTGAAGAAAAAGCATTAAATTTTAGCATGGTAATGCTATAATAGGTGTAGACTATGGAATATATGAATTTGGTCTATTAAAATAGTAAGTAATCATAAGACATTAGACTGGGGAGTATACTATGTTTTCAAATGATACCTTCGATTTAAAGTCGCTTGATGACATTTTTAATCGAATGTTAGATACAATAATGAGCTCGAAGGACGATATCTTTATTATAAGTGAACAGAGCCGAAGAAGCTTTGAAGATATGCAAAAAGAGCTAGAAATTGTTCGAAAACAAATATCAATCGTCATTGATGAAGGCGATGCTTTGGAAAAAAGTACGCAGCTTGCTAAGCAACGACTTGTATTAGTGAGTAAAGCTTTTGATAATTATACCGAAGAACAAGTTAGAGAAGCATATGAAACTGCACATGATTTTCAAGTAAAGCTCTCCGTTATGAGAACACAAGAAAAGCAGCTACGCGATAAAAGAGATGATCTAGAGAGAAGATTAAGAGGGTTACTCGATACGATTGAACGAGCTGATCATATTGTCAATCAGGTAAATGTCGTTTTGAATTACTTAACTTCTGATTTAAAAAATGTTGGTTTAGCGCTTGAACAAGCAAAAATGAAGCAAGATTTTGGCATACGAATTATTGCAGCTCAAGAAGAGGAGCGTAAGCGTTTATCGCGAGAAATTCACGATGGACCTGCTCAAATGCTTGCAAATGTACTAATGCGCACTGATTTAATAGATAGAACGTATCGTGAAAAAGGTATTGAAAATGCATTGGCTGAAATGGCCGATTTAAAGAAAACGGTGCGGAATGCTTTATCAGAGGTGCGACGTATTATTTATGATCTACGACCAATGGCACTTGATGATTTGGGAATTGTTCCGACATTAAAGAAGTATTTATCGACAGTGACTGAATACAATCCTGGTGTTGAAATTCATTTCCAATCGAGAAGTACAGAAAAACGTATACCTTCAAATTATGAAGTATCCATTTTCCGATTAGTACAAGAATGTGTAACAAATGCCATGAAGCATGGAAAGTGTAAAGACATTTGGGTAAAGCTTGAATGGTTAAAGGATGCAGTAAATGTTGTTGTAAAAGATGACGGCATCGGCTTTGACCCACAAGTAGTGAAAGATCATTCCTTTGGGATTTTAGGAATGAAAGAACGTATTGAAATTTTAAATGGTACAATTACCATTACGAGTGAAATCAATCGAGGGACAACGGTGTTATTTAAAATACCGTTAGAAGTAGAATGATGTAACTGTTGCAGAAATTTAGGGGGTAAAGACAAATGACAAAGATTATTATTGTAGACGATCACCAGCTATTCCGCGAAGGAGTAAAACGTATTTTAGACTTTGAAGATACGTTTGATGTAGTCGCTGAAGGTGACGATGGTACAGACGTGGTTACGTTATATGCTGAAAACGAACCAGATGTTGTACTTATGGATATTAACATGCCAGGCAAAAATGGTGTAGAAGCAACATCGGAGTTAATCAGTGAATTCCCAGATGCAAAAGTGATTATGCTGTCCATTCACGATGATGAAACATATGTGACACATGCTTTAAAATCAGGTGCACTTGGTTATATGTTAAAAGAGATGGATGCAGATGAAATCGTTGAGGCCATTAAAGTCGTTGCCAATGGTGGCTCTTACTTACATCCAAAAGTAACGAAAAACCTAGTAGCAGAATTTAAACGCCTATCAGAGCACGAAAATAAAGGAAACTTCCACCAAACAGAAATTCGTCGTCCATTCCATTTACTAACGAAACGTGAATGTGAAGTTTTACAGCTGTTAACAGATGGACAATCTAACCGTACAATTGGTGAGACATTATTTATCTCTGAAAAAACAGTTAAAAACCACGTATCAAGTATTCTACAAAAAATGAATGTGAATGACCGTACACAAGCTGTTGTAACAGCCATTAAAAATGGTTGGGTTGAAGTACGATAATTGCAAAAACTGTTTTTAAAAGCTACTTTATTATGAAGTAGTTTTTAAAACAGTTTTTTATTGTTTTATGGTAATTATTTGTATAGCAGTTACTCTTGGGATAGCGAGTCATTCACAATTTTGTAACATCGCAAAAGGTGCATTTAACAAGAAAACTAACAGACCATGCAACATTTTACATCCTAATGCGTCATAAGGAAGATGTAGCACCTAAATGTTGAAAATGCACAACAAAATTCCTACGACAGCATTTATATGCTACAATATGCGCGGGAGGTTTTTTGATGTTAAAGAAAAGTTTTCTAGCAGTTTTAATCTTATTAGTGTTAACTGCCTGTGGTAATAAAGATGAGAAAATGAGTGACGAAGAACGAGAAAAAGTAATAGATGATGGTACAGTAGGCTTTGAGATGATGGGTGGTAACGTAGAAAAAGCTGAAAACGTACCAGCAGCAGATGAAAAAGCTATATTAGCATCTTTTGATGAGTATATTGCAGCGTTGAACGCTGAAGAAATTGATCGTTATATGAAGACCATTTCGAAAAATCCAAAAGGTTTTAAATACGATGAAGAAAAAACATATGCATCAGAAGTATTTGAGCAATTTGATATTAAGCGTGATGTAGAAAACGTAACGATTGCTAAATATGAACCAGAAGAGGCTCAAGTGTTTGCCAATATGAAAATGCACTCTCTTCAACTTGAGACAAATGTCGAGCATGAAAGTGCAGGACGTCAAGTAACCGTCTTTGTGAAAGAAGACAACGATTGGAAAGTAACAAGTGTCTTTTATATTGGTGATGACTCACAATCAAGTACAGGCAATTAACAGGAGCTATCTTCATTCAACCTAATTGAGTGAAGATAAGCCTACTATACATAAAAAATGAATGTGAAATGGAAGCTGCTTACTAGCACCATTCTGAATGGCAAAAAACGTGAACGTCATTCATTTCACATTCATTTCTTTTTGTTTTCATTTAGTGTAACGACACAACAACAATTGCAGCGAGAAGGAATAGATTGTAAACTAAGAATCATAGGAGAGTGGACTTAGATGAGGACGGCAATCGTAACAGATAGTACTGCATATATTACGGCTGAGGAACGTACACGCTTAAACATTCATATGATTCCTTTAAGCGTTAATATCTCAGGTCAATTATTTGCAGAAGAAGTAGATATCACGGCATCTGAATTTTATGATAAGGTGCGTGGTGCAAAGGAATTTCCGAAAACAACACAGCCTCCAATCGGAGAATTTGTCGCTCTCTTTGATGAGCTGGCGAAAGAATATGACGAGGTTATTTCCATTCATTTATCGAGCGGTATTAGTGGAACATATCAAGGTGCAATACAAGCAGGTGAAATGGTAGAAGGTATTAAGGTTCATGCCTTTGACAGTGAAATATCCTGTGCGGTTCAAGGCTTCTATGTTTTAAAAGCAGCTGAAATGGCGAAAGAGGGCTATTCAGCAAAAGATATCCTTGCAGCATTAGCGGACATGCAGCAATATATTCGTGCTTACTTCATTGTAGACGACTTAGCACATTTACAACGTGGTGGACGTTTATCTGCAGCAGCAGCTTTAATTGGAGGCCTTTTACAAGTGAAGCCAGTCCTGCATTTTGTGGACAAGGTCATTGTACCTTTCGAAAAAATTCGAACGCGTAAAAAGGCATTAAAGCGAGTTGAAGAGCTGCTAGCAGAGGATGCGAAAAAGTATGATGCACTGGATGCGGTGGTCATTCATGGTAATTGCCAAGCAGAGGCACAAGAATGGCTTGAACAATTAGCGAAAACGTACCCACATGTAAACTTTAAACTAAGCTATTTCGGTCCGGTCATCGGAACACATTTAGGTGAAGGATCTTTAGGCTTAGGCTGGACAAAAAAATAATTTGAATTGAATGAGTCTCTACTGCAAAAGTAGAGGCTTTTTTCTATGAAGGGAGAAAGATTAATGAGATATAAAGGCTGGATAGTACCGCCCGCAATGCGTGATTTCCATGAAGGTCGCATTTGGCTGAAAAATCATGCTCCATTTTCAAAAGATGATATGGATAAAGCAATCAATCATAAATACTTCTGTTTAATAGAAGGAATTCAAATGAAGCCAGTTATAAAATGCAATCGTTGCCATAATACAAATCGACAATTATTCACGATATTTGATTGTTCAAAGTGTCAGCATCCATGTATTTATTGTCGGCATTGTATCAAGATGGGGAGGGTAAGTAGCTGTACACAATTAATGGTTTGGACAGGTCCTAAGGCGATAAAGACGAGCAACCATATCTTACAATGGACAGGACAATTTACTACATTACAAGAACAGGCTGCAAATGAAGCATTAGCAAGTGTGCAAGCACAACGCTCGCATCTAATCCATGCGGTTTGTGGCGCTGGTAAAACGGAGCTGCTATTTCCTATGGTTCATGATGCCTTAAAGCGTGGATTGCGTGTTTGTATTGCAACACCACGCACGGATGTTGTGCTAGAACTCTACCCACGCTTTCAGCAAGTTTTTCCTAAAACTATCATTCATGCATTGTATGGTGGTGCATCCAAGCAAGCTGGTTATGCTCAGCTTGTCATTGCGACGACTCATCAGCTCTACCGATTTGAACAAGCATTTGATGTCATGATTGTAGATGAGGCAGATGCTTTTCCTTATAAATTTGATGAAACATTACAAAGAGCGGTAGAAAAAGCGAAAAGAAAAGATGCTCCTATAGTGTATGTCACTGCAACCCCCTCACAAAGATTACTACATTCATTTTACTTGGAAAGCTATTCTTTTATCCCAAAGCGCTATCACAATCATCCATTACCGGTACCTCAATTTCAAGCATTATGGGGCTACGAAAAAAGCTTTAATAGAGGTAAGATTCCTAAGAAGCTTAAACAATGGACAGAGGAACGTTTGAGTCGAAATGAACCTTTTTTAATATTTTTCCCGACAATTAGTTTAATGAAGATTGCAACACCTCTTTTTCAATTAATAAATGAACATATACTTGCTGTGCATGCAGAGGATTCGGAGCGTAAGGAGAAAGTAGTGAAACTACGAAATAAAGAAGTGCCAGGATTATTAACGACAACTATTTTAGAAAGAGGCATTACGATCAGCAATGTCCAGGTGGCTGTTATTGGGGCAGAATCACCCATTTTTACAGCTAGTGCGCTCATTCAAATCGCAGGCCGTGTTGGGAGAAATATTCAGTTTCCTGATGGGGATGTCTTATACTTTCATCATGGTATCACGATAGAAATGGACGAGGCGCGTGCAAAAATTCTTTTTTATAATAAGAAAGGGCTTTTCAATGAATAAAATAGAAACGCGTTGTTTAATATGCTCTCAATCATTAAACACCATGATTTCCTGGAACACACTTTTAATAAAGCAATTCTCTCCGACTATATGTGAAAGATGTACCTCTCACTTTCAACGCTCAAACTCCTCTACCGCACTCTATCAATACAATGATCACATGAAAGATTTCTTACACCAGTTTAAATTTCTACAAGATGTAGCCCTCGCAAAAGTATTTCGTCAGGAGCTATATACTCGCTTTAAGAAAGAAAAGGCGACTTTTATTCCAATTCCCATGCATCCCCTCAAACAACAGGAACGCACCTTTTCGCATACAGAGGAACTATTGAAGGCTGCTCATGTCCCATATATTCAGCTACTAGAAAAGACTACTACCGAGACACAAAGCTCTAAAAATAGAGAACAACGGATACATGCGGCTCCTCTTTTTCGCTTGATGACGGATGTACACGTGGAGCATAAAGATTATCTTCTATTTGACGATATAAAAACTACAGGAACGACTTTACAGCATGCTGCAGATGTGTTAAAACAAGCAGGTGCTAAAAATGTCCAATACTTCACATTAATTGAAGGTTAAAAATACCAAAGTGTAATGTATAATAAATAACATTCATAGATAAGAAATGTTGTAAGAGGAGGAAAATAGATGGCAGAGGTTCGTAATTGTCCAAAATGTAATGAATTTTTCAATTATACAGGGGTCCGAGAGGTTTGTCATAAATGTGCACAATCAGAGGAAGAACTGTATCAAATCGTCTATCGCTTCTTACGTAAACGCGAAAACCGTGCAGCAACAGTTGAACGCATTGTGGAAGCAACAGGCGCAGAAGAAGAGCTATTATACAGATGGGTTCGCAAAGGTCGTTTGCAACCAGCCATGTTCCCTAACCTTGGCTATCCATGTGATAACTGTGGTCACCTGACAACGAAAGGCAAGCTTTGTACGAAATGTCAGGATGAATTAAAGGCCGATTTGCGTACATTTGAAGCGGCAAAGGAATTCCGTGAAAGTGTAGAGCAACGTGATCGTGTCACGTATCACTCAGAGCGAAAACGTTAATAACTGGAATTGTGTGTTAATTTTAAACAAAATTAGCACACTTTTTTATATGTGAAAACTTAACATTATGTGAGACAATCCGAAATAATAGTAAGATAAGATTTTTAGATAGGAGGTTTCGATATGAAAATTACATCTTATGGAATTAATGCGGTGAACGCCTATAAAAACCAAGTGCGCAATGTGAAATCAGATACAAACAAAGCTTCTTTTGCAGATAAAATTGAAATTTCAAAGGCAGCACAGGAATTGCAAGGAGTTTCAACCTACAGTACAGAACGAGCTGACCGCGTACAGCAGTTGAAAAAAGACATTGAATCTGGTGAATACAAAGTAGATGCTCGTAAAGTAGCGGAGGATATGCTGAAATATTATCGTTTCTAGGGAATAGCAGAAAGGGTGTATAGCGATATGTCTGTAGAAGCGATTAGTTCTACACTAACGATGCTAGAGAGAATGCATAAAAGCTTACTTGAACTAGCCTATAAAAAAACAGAAATCATCAAAGCTGGCGATATCGAAGCTCTAGACCAATTGCTCAAGGATGAGCAGGCACACGTAGCAGCCATCGATAAGCTCGAGCAACAGCGTCAGAAACAGGTAACGGACTACCTTGAAGCAAAGGGACTTGCTTCAACTGACAAAACAACTGTAGCAGATGTCATCGAGGCTGCTGAACAACAAGCTGACAAAGCAACACTATCAGCAGTTCGCGAACGCTTAATACAAATCATCAATGACCTACGAAAACAAAATGATCTAAATCAAAAACTCGTTTTCCAATCACTACAAATCGTCAACCTAACACTAGACGCCGTAAGACCTCGCACAGAGCAAATGAATTACTCTAGCAATGAGGTCCGCGGCACAAACAATATAGCTAAAAAATCATATTTCGATTCACAAGCATAACAAGGGAGGAAGAAACATGCGCTCAACATTTATGGGCCTAGAAGCAAGCAAACGCGGCCTCTTCGTACAACAAACAGCTTTATACACAACAGGACACAATATCTCGAACGCTAACACGCTAGGTTACTCTCGCCAACGAGTAAATATGCAGGCAACTCAAGGTTTTCCAACGCCAGGTTTGAATTCGCCTTATTTTCCTGGTCATCTTGGGACAGGTGTGGAAGCAGGTTCAATTCAACGTATTCGCGACGAATTTGTTGACAGACAATACCGTCAAGAAACGAATAAATTTGGTTATTGGGAATCTCGTTCAAATGCCATTTCACAAATGGAAGACATTATGGATGAGCCATCTCAATTTGGTTTAAACGCTGCTTTAGAGCAATTTTGGAAAGGGCTAGAAGATGTTAGTACAAACCCTGAGAATTCATCATCTCGTAAAGTAGCTATTGAGCGTGCTGTGCATCTTGCAGAATCTTTTAACTATATGGATACGCAGCTAAAAACGATTCAAGGAAACTTAGGAAATGAAATTAATGTTGCTACAGATCGTGTTAACTCACTATTAAAACAAATTGCAGCTATTAATAAACAAGTACAGGAAGTTGAACCAAATGGACTAGTACCAAATGATTTATATGATGCACGTGATGTGTTAATTGATGAGTTAAATAGTTATATCCCTGTATCAATTGAACGTGTACCTTCTGGTGGAAATGCAAGTAAAGTAGCTGAGGGGAGTATAACAATTACCTTTAAACCGTATCCATCGGGTACACCAATTGAACTTGTGAATGGTAAAGACTATGTTGCAATGAATACAACAGGTACAAATGCAAGTAGTATCGATGGCAATGATTTGACAAATGTATTTAAACAAATTGATATTTCTGACTTAGGAGATCCACCAACAAAACCAGTCGCGGGTGGAGGGGTTAATAAAATTGAACATAATGAACTTGAGCCAGGAAAAGGAAAGTTATTATCTTTAATTAATACGTACGGATATGAGTATAATGATGGCGGTACAATGCTCGTAAAAGGATATTACCCAGAAACTCTTGCAGATCTAAATAAATTAGCAAGTATTTTTGCAAATACATTTAATGCTGTACATAAAGGTGGCTATGATTTAACAGGTGCTCAAAATGGTTTAGACTTCTTTGAATCAGCTGACGGAACTGGCACAATCACAGCTAGTAATATTAAAGTGAACCAAGCCTTTACCGATGATTCTTCAAAGTTAGCTGCTTCTTCCGCAGCAAATGAAGAAGGAAATGGTAAGTGGGCTATTGAGTTAGCAAATTTACAATCAAAAGCGATTGGTGCAAGCGGATTGACGATTACAGTTGGTTCAAATACTGTAGTAGTTCCAGCATCAACCGAACATCTTGATGGAGCAACTTTCAACTCTTATTATCAGGGGATGATTGGGAAGTTAGGGACTGATGGTGAAGAGGCATATCGATTAAATAAAACGTCAGAAACTTTATTATTATCCATCTCTAACAATCGAGATTCAATTAGTTCAGTATCTTTAGATGAAGAAATGACAAATATGATAACGTTCCAACAAGCTTATAATGCAAATGCTCGTATGATTACAGTTGTCGATGAAACATTAGATAAGATCATTAATGGTATGGGTAGAGTAGGATTATAAAAAAGTTATTAGAAAGGGGATTTTACAGACATGCGCGTAACACAATCTATGTTATCCAATAACATGCTTCTAAACTTAAACCGTAGCTTCGGAAAAATGTCGAAGTTACAAGACCAAATTAACTCTGGTTCAAAAATAACTAGACCTTCTGATGACCCTGTAATTGCTGTTAAAGGAATGGGCTATCGTCGAGATTTAGGTAGAGTTGAACAATATACACGTAATATGAATGAAGTGAACAACTGGTTAGATACAACAGATGAGTCTCTGAATCAAGTAGGAGAACAGATGAAGCGAGTTCGAGAACTAGTAATTCAGGCAGCGAACGATACAAATACTCCAGAAGAACGCGAAAAAATTAGAATGGAGATTGATCAAATTCGTAATCAAATTCAAGATGTGGGCAATACAAAAATTGCAGACCGTTATATTTTCAGTGGTACAAATACGCAACAGCCTTTATTTGAAAATGGTGTTATTGATCCGTCTAAAGTAAATTCAGAATCAGTTGGTATTGAGGTCTATGACGGAATTCAAATGAAAGTAAATACTCCAGGTGTAGATCTCTTCCAAAATGTTGATAAGATGATGGAGAAAATTTCGAATCTATTAGATCCAAATCGTGCTGGTGGTCCAGCTACAGGTGAAGAAATAGGTAATGCCCTCGGTGGAGTAGCCGAACAAAGTACAGGGGATGACATTACTGCAATGCATAATAAAATATTAGAGGCTCAAGCTGATGTTGGGGCACGCCAAAATCGCGTAGAATTAATGGAAAATCGTTTATCTATTCGCGAAATTAGTGTAACAAAGCAACTATCCAATAATGAAGATGTTGATTATGCAAAAGCAATTACAGAAATGGTGACAAGTGAATCGATTCACCAAGCTGCATTATCAGTCGGTGCTAAAATCATTCAACAAACACTAGTAGATTTTATAAGATAGTAATGTATGTAAAAATATCCAATTTTTAAAAGCGTTTGGACACTTTGTTCAGACGCTTTTCTTGAAAGGAGAGATATCCATGAGATTCCCACAAATTCAAATTAGGACAACAGATGCAAAATTAGACCTTAATATAGCAAAACCACAGCAATATATTAAACAGCCAAAAGCTACACAGCATATAGAACAACCAGCAGCCATATTAGAAATTCATACTACAAGAGGTGTGTTGAAAATTGACTCATCACAGGCGAGGCGAGATATAGGAATGATAGGGCCTCTTGAAGCCACAAAAAATGCTGCCGCAGAAGGGAAACAAGCTGTTTTTAAAGGGACTGCAAGACGTGCGAGTGAGGGGCGTCAAATGATGATGTCTGCAGGAAAAGGGCAAGGACGTGCAGCCATCCAAAACATTGCAAAACAAAATCATGGTCCGCATCGTACTCCCTTTAACATTAAATTTGTTCCATCGATAGGTTCTGTAAAAATTGACTATACACCTGGCAAAACAGACGTCAATATTCAGCGTAGGGCACCAATAATTGACGCTAAAGTGAACAAACCTATTCACGAATACACACCAGGAAAAGTAACTGGTACAATGGTACAAAGACCGGATGTTGATATTGATGTCATCATATAAAGGAGTGCAAGATAGAATGAAAATAGATACAAAGTTTTTAGGGGAAATAGAAATAGAACAAACAGATACTCTAACTTTTGAACATGGATTATTAGGGTTGGAAGAGGAAAGAAAGTTTGTATTATTACCAATTGATGCTGATCTCCCTTTAGCAATACTTCAATCCGTTGAGAAAAAGGATATAGGATTTGTTGTGGCTTTCCCCTTTGCTTTCAAAAAAGATTATAGTTTTGAAATAAGTGAAGATGATCTTGAGAAACTAGAAATTGAAAAAGCAGAAGACGTACTAACATACGCTATCGTAACTATGAAGGAAACGCTCCAAGAATCGACAATGAATTTACTCGCACCATTAATTATTAATATGGATAAAAAAATCGGTAAGCAAATCGTTCTTCAAGATAATAAATCTCACCCACTCCGTTTCCCAATGAAGTCATTTGAAGGAAGTGGGAAATAATGCTAGTACTATCACGTAAAAAAGATGAGTCCATTATGATTGGTGATCAAATAGAAATAAAAATATTAGCTGTTGAGGGCGAGCAAATAAAAATTGGAATAGTTGCGCCGAAATCAGTAAAAGTCCACCGTTCAGAGGTATTTGAAGCTATTCAAGCACAGAACCGAGAGGCCCTTTCAACTACATCCAATTTTTTAAAGCAGATAAAGAAAAAATAATATATTACTTAGATTTCAAACTACAAAGTAAGTACATAAAAAAATAAAAAACTTTCTAAAAAACTATTAAACATTTCAAACAAGAAACGATATATAGATTGTAAGGGGCAGGAAGTATACATACTACCTAATCCGAAATTCCACAAGGATGTGGAATACAAAACAAACATTCAAGGAGGAATTCCAAATGAGAATTCAACACAACATTTCAGCTTTAAACACACACCGTAACCTTACTTTCAACAATACTCAAGCTTCTAAAAACCTTGAGAAATTATCTTCTGGTTACAAAATCAACCGCGCAGGTGATGATGCAGCTGGTTTAGCAATCTCTGAAAAAATGCGTGGACAAATCCGTGGTCTTGATATGGCTACTAAAAACGCTCAAGATTCAGTATCTTTAATCCAAACTGCTGAGGGTGCACTAAACGAAACGCACTCAATCCTTCAACGTATGCGTGAATTAGCAGTACAATCTGCTAATGACACTAACGTATCATCAGACCGTGAAGCATTACAATTAGAAATCAACTCTTTAGCTGAAGAAATTACACGTATTTCTACTGACACTGAGTTCAATACTCAAAAATTATTAACTGGTTCATTTGGTGGATTTGGAACTGGACAAGGTTTCAATGCTAAGTCTGCAACAACAAAAGTTGGTGGTAAGATTTTCCATATCGGTGCTAACTCTGGTCAATCAATTAAGTTATCTATCGGTAATATGTCTGCTACTGCTTTAGGTGTAAATGCAATTACAGCTAAACCAGGTGAAGTTGGAAAAACTGCAAGCTATGGTACTGGTATTAACATCTCAACACAATCAGGTGCAGATAACTCTATTTCAATTATTGACAAAGCGCTTAGCCGTGTATCATTAACTCGTGCATCTTTAGGTGCTGTTCAAAACCGTTTAGAGCATACTATTAACAATTTAGGTGCAACTTCTGAAAACTTAACAGCTGCTGAATCTCGTATTCGTGATACAGATATGGCTAAAGAAATGATGGGCTTCACTAAGAACAATATCTTAATGCAAGCTGCTCAATCTATGTTAGCTCAAGCTAACCAACAGCCACAAGGTGTTCTTCAATTACTAGGCTAATTTAGTTTTAAACCTCTAGCTTCCGCTAGAGGTTTTTTTATTAATAAAAAATATTAAATACCGATATAAAAAAAGAGGTGAGAAAAGTGCACTATGATTTAGAAATATTAGAAACTAAAACAAGGGAAAGTACTTTAAAAATTAATAATTATTTTATACATAGTAAATACGACCCTGTTAAAGAGGCAAAACAACAAGCGGATAGATTATATAAGCCACATCAAGCACATATATTGTTTGGGTATGGTTGTGGGCACCTTTTACAAGCTATAGCTAAAGTCAGAAGATTTAATGAGATTATAATTTTAATAGAACCACTTTTGGAACATGAAAAAATAAAAATAGAAAATGTACCATCAAATACCTTGATTTTTGGGAAAGATGTATTGGAAAATTTCGAGTTTTTTTTAGGCGAATTTACAGCAGATTATCGTGTTTCGTATAATGTTATTTGCTTGGCTAATTACGATAAATTGTTTGTATCAGAATATAAATTATTATTATCGAAGGTTAAAGATGTACAAATGAAAAATCAAGTGAATGATTATACTTCTATTTATTTTTCGAAAATGTGGCAGAAAAACTTCGTAGAAAATATTTTTCATCTTTCTAAAGATCATAGTCTTAATGTTCTAGAGAAAGCTTATAATCATCCAGTAGTAATTGCATCGGGTGGACCTTCTTTAAATAAACAACTAACAATACTTAAAGAAAATCGTGAGAAAATGATTTTAATAGCTGCAGGTTCTACTATTAATTCCTTATTAAAAGAAGGCATTGAACCAGATTATGTTGTGTCAATTGATGGGGGCACACCTAATTATAACCATTTTAAGAACTTGGATTTAAAATATTCTAAAATTATCTATACAATGCAAAGTCATCCAGGAGTTAGAGGAGCTTTTAGGAATAAAGGTTACGTAGTGGATTTAAAAGGGCATCCATTGTTATCAAAATATATGATGGAACAACTAAATGTAAACCTCCCTCTATTTGAAGGTGGTGGTACCGTTGCTCACATTGCATTTTCTATTGCACAATATATATCTAGCGGTCCTATTGCTTTAATTGGCCAAGATTTAGCTTATACAAATAATGTTACACATGCTACTGCTAATTTACATAAAAAAGAAATAAATGATCAGTATTTAAAACAAAAGAATGCATTCAAAACATTAGGCTTTGGTGATAAAGAAGTTTGGACTTCTCCTGTTTTTTATTCAATGAAACTAGAATTCGAAGATTTAATTAAAATAAACTATCCTAAAAATAAGTTTTTCAATTGTACAGAAGGTGGACTAGTATTGAATGGATATGAGCAACTTGGATTTAAAGAATTCTGTGTCACATATTTACATGAAAAAATTACTATCATACCTCCTACATCTAAGAAAGAACATTCTTTTAAAGCGATAAACTTTTTAAAAAAGGAAATAAAGTTATATGATGAATTGCAGTCTATTTTATTAACTGCCATAGGAACAGTAAAAAGTAATCCTTCTAACATAATATTTACACAAGGTGTTTTGAAAAAGTTAGATAAACTTGATGCGAATATACATGACATAATTTATAAGTTACCAATTGAGAGTTTATTATCACCTATTACATTAAAAGTTATGAAAAATTACCTTCCGAAACTTAATGAAACAAAGGAGGAAGAATTTCTACGTGTGAAGAATCAATCAATGGATTTTTATAAACATTTGATAGAGGCTACAAAATTGGCAAAACAATATACAACAGAAATAATAGATAAATATGGAGATAATGAGGAGAATTCAGATGAATAATATAGTAATTGAGGCAATTGAAAGTTATAATGAATATCTTTCTAAAGTAGCAAATGGTTGCAATATTATCGCAGAAGATTTGCGAGAAGATAATTTACAAATAGCATTAAAAACTATTTTGCAATTTTCGGAAGGTATGACATGGTTAACTGATATTAGTGAATTATTGAAGAAGAATGAAATTCAAGTAGAATTGAATATCGAACAAATTCATGGATTTTTACATGAAATTAATAATGGATTAGAGATGCAGGACTATATTTTAGTAGCTGATATGTTTGAATATGAAATTGCTCCATTTTTTGACCAGTTATCTCCTATTCAAGGAATCAATAATTAATGCAATGGGAAATTGAAGTGGCTAAAAATGGGGAGCAGACACTGAAACTGAACAATACATACATTTATAGTCGCTATAAGCCACGTGAGGATGCTTACCGTTGGATCGATGCAGAGTTTGATTCTACCAAAAAAAAATACTTGCTGATCGGCTTAGGATTAGGATACCATGCAGAACGTTTAAAAATGTTGGCAAGGGATAAAGATGTATACGTGTTTTATTTTGAGAAAATAGAGAAATCATTCTTCAAATTTGAGTCATTGGTTACTGATATTTCTGAGTTAAAAATAGATGAAGAATGGCAAGTATTAATTCCAAAGTGTTGGATAGCAGCTTTGAATGGGCATCCACTAGAGCCGTTTTTGGATGATATCAAAATGAAGCAACTAAGTTATAAAAATATGTCGTATTTATTAAGGGAAAACTTTGATAAGAATATCGAACTTGGGGATTTAAAGAGATACAGTCCAGAAAGGAAAAAAAATGCAGCTATTGTCTCATCAGGTCCATCGTTAAATGAAACAATTTATTGGTTAAAACAAATAAAACAAGAAGTAGATATTTATTGTGTAGGATCTGCACTTAAAATACTAATGAAGCATGATATAGTACCGAAGGCTGTCGTTATATCGGATCCTAAAAAATCTATTTATGGTCAAATTGCTGGTAGTATGTACAATGGTGTTTTGTTATATTTAAGTACTGCAAGTCATAATGCTGTTTTAGCTCATACAGGAGAACGCTTTTTGTTGTGTCAAAATGGATATATACCAGCAGAAAAAGTTGCTAGAGAAAATAACCTTCAAATTTTTGATACTGGGGGATCTGTTGCAACGCTTGCTTTTAGCTTAGTAGAAAGCCTTCACTATGAACGTTTGGTATTTTTTGGACAAGATTTAGGGTTTAAAGGAAATAGAACACATGCTAATGAATCTACATCTGGAAGAAATGTTATAGAAGAATCATATTTCAAAACAGTAATTTCAAATTCAAACCTCGATATATTTTCTACACCAAATTTGTTATCATATCTACGATGGTTTCAAAAAAAAATCAAATACTCTGATTTGAAGGTTTACAATACTGCTTTAAATGGCGCAAAAATTGACGGTGCAACTTTAATAACAGAAAAAGAACTATATAATTTAGTAGAGAACCTATGATTTTCATAGGTTTTTCTTAATTTATCGTGAGAAATGTCGATACATTCAATATAATACATATAAGAAAGCCTAGATAGGAGTTATAGTAGTATGAGCATACTAAAAGATAAAACAGTGTTAGTTACAGGTGGAACGGGTTCATTTGGTAAAAAATTTACTAAAAAAGCACTAGAGCTTGGAGTTAAAAAAATTATTGTTTTTAGCCGGGATGAGCTTAAACAGTATGAAATGAAACAGGAGTTTAATGATAAACGTCTTCGCTTTTTTATAGGAGATGTGCGTGATCAAGAACGTCTACATCGTGCATTTGATGGTGTCAATATAGTAATTCATGCTGCCGCAATGAAACATGTCGATGCATGCGAGTACAATCCTTTTGAAGCAGTAAAAACGAATATTCACGGTGCGCAAAATATTATTGAAGCAGCCATAGATTGTGGGGTTGAAAAGGTTATAGCACTTTCGACTGATAAGGCTTGTGCACCTGTGAATTTATATGGCGCAACAAAACTAGCTTCAGATAAGTTATTTGTTGCAGCAAATTCCTATGTAGGAGAGAAACCTACTAAATTTGCTGTAGTTCGTTATGGAAATGTTGTAGGAAGCAGAGGGAGCGTAGTACCATTTTTTAAAAAAATTAAACAAACTGGTGTATTACCAATTACAGATGAACGAATGACACGCTTCTGGATTACACTCGAGCAAGGCGTGCAATTTGTATTAGATAATTTAGAGCGTATGCATGGCGGTGAAATATTTGTTCCGAAAATTCCGAGCATGAAAGTAACAGATCTTGCGAAAGCAATTGCACCAGAATGTGAAATTGAGATTATAGGTATTCGACCAGGTGAAAAACTACATGAAGCAATGATTATGGAAGATGATGCTCGCCATACAGTGGAGTTTGATTCGTACTATGTGATTCAGCCAGAGTTTCCATTTTGGTCAGCTAAGTTTGCGAAAGAAGGGAAATCTTTACCTAATGGTTTTGAATATACAAGTGATAAAAATGAAGTATGGTTAGAAATTGAAGAATTAAAAAATTTAATTAATGAAAATTAATTCAAAATATAGAGAGGAGATGTTTTCATGAATAGCGCTATGATTTATGGTACTGGAAAAGAATCTGTGAAAATTAAGGATGGACTTAAAGATACAATAAATTTTAAAGGGTTTATAGTTAGTGATGAGAAAGATCAAGGTACAAATATATTTGCAATAGAAAATATCAATCTAATGGAAGTTGATTACATTATTATTGGTAGTGTGTCATTTGAAAAAGAAATGGTAAATAAACTAATAGCTAATGGCTTTGAGGCACATAAAATTTTAACACCGTTAAAATTTAAAAGTGGTTATAATAGGGTACTATTTAAAGAACATATAGATTTAACTAATCAATATAACACAATATTTGAAAATGAGTATGTCGATAAATTATTTGATAACCTATTTCCGGTATCTATCAATAAAGAACTAGCGGAAAATAGAATTATTAACCCATATCATTATAAAGATTATAATTTTGATGGAGTGGATTTTGTTAGGGTATCGACATTTGAATTACTAGTCAGAGAGATTAAAGAAAAAAAAATTAAAGGATCTGTTGCTGAAGTAGGTGTTTATCAAGGACATACATCTCTGTTATTAAGTCATCTATTTAGTGAACGGAAGCTATATTTATTTGATACGTTTGAAGGATTTCACGAAAGTGATGTTAATTTTGAAAGAGATAATAGTTATGCAAAAACGACCGTAGGACATTTCTCTTCAACAAGTATAGATTTAGTTAAAGAGAAATTAAAGCATCATAGTCAATTAGAGATTAGAAAAGGTTATTTTCCTCAAACGGCTACAAACATAAATGATACTTTTGCATTTGTTAGCTTAGATGCTGATTTATTTCAACCTACATATGAAGGGCTTAAGTATTTTTATGAAAAATTAAATAAAGGTGGATATATTGTAGTGCATGATTATAATTTTAAAGGATATCCAGGAGCAAAAGCAGCAGTACAACAATTTTGTAAAGAAGAATCAATTCCTTATATACCAGTGAGTGATTACTATGGTAGTGTAATTATTGCCAAATAACTGTGTTAAAGAGTTAATACGTATTTTAAAGTTTTCTAGGAGACAATATGATGGAAACAGAACAAGCAATTTTCAGGTTATTATTTGATTTATATAGACATTTACCAATTCGAGAAAACAGAGTTACCTTTATTCATTTACATAACAATAAATTAGATGAAAATAATTATGCGATTCAACAGTGGATAGAAAGAAACAAGTTAAATTTGGAAATTTGTCATATAACGTTAGAAGAAATTAAAGAAGAAGGTTTTGCTTCAGAGAAAAAAATGAATAATAAAGCAAGAATTTCTTACTTATTGTCAACATCACAATATGTTTTTTTAAATGACTTCTATTCACTTTTTTCATTTATTAAAATAAGACCAGAAATAAAAATATATCAACTTTGGCATGGAGGAGGGGCTTTTAAAAAGTTTGGTTTAAATGTATCACATCGCCAAAGTGATAGTTCTACTTTAGAAAGAGTTAAAAGAGCACATTCCCAATACGAGGGTGTATTCGTTAGCTCAAATGAAGTAGTACCTATTTATGCAAGTGCTTTTGGTATCCCTTCCAAAAAAGTACACCCTTTTGGTCTTGTTAGAACAGATTTTTTATTGGAAGCAAAAAATAAAGAAAAAATTATATCCAAATACCGATTTTTATTACCGATAAAAAATAAAAAAGTAGTATTATTTGCTTTAACATACAGGGAAAATGATAGATATAGAGAGGGGATAGGAATAAATTTTAATGAAGTATTGGAAAATATACCAGAGGAATTTGTTTTGTTTATTAAACGCCATCCATTTGAAAGAGGAGAATTTATAATAGAAGAAAAGCAACATAACAGAGTTATAAATGTAAGTGAATATCCAATAAATGAATTACTGGTAGTTGCAGATACATTAATAACAGACTTTTCGTCAGTGATTTTTGATTTTTCATTGTTAGAAAAGCCAATGATTTTTTTTGCTCCAGACTATCCTGAATATGAAGCAATGAGGGGTTTTTACTATCCATACGAATACTTTGTACCTGGACCAATTGTGCAAAATTTACCTTCACTAACTAAACAAATAGTTAATCCGGAGTTCTCTTTAGAAAAAATAAAGGAATTTAATAAGAAATTTCATTATAAATTAGATGGAAAATCTACTGATCGTGTAGCAGAATTTATTTTTAAAGACTTTTTAGAAAGGGGTTAGACTGTGAATTATGCAATTATTTTAGCGTCTGGAACTGGCAGCAGAATGGGAAATGTTGATAAGCCCAAACAGTTTATAGATGTATATGGAAAGCCTGTTATTATTTATACACTTGAGGCTTTTGCTAACCATCCAGAAATAGACCAAATTATTATTGTTACATTAGAAGAATGGATTGAGGATGTTAAAATACTAGTTCGAAAATACGAGATTGATAAAGTAACAACGATTATTGCAGGAGGAAGCAGTAGACAAGCTTCAGTTTATGAAGCTATTAAACACTTGGCTTTTTCTGTAAATAGTTCTTCAGAAGATATTGTGGTCGTTCATGATGCAGTACGTCCTTTAGTAAATCATCGTATTATCACTGATAATATAGCGGCTGCTAAGCAGTATAGTGCAGTTGATACTGTGATTCCTAGTGCAGATACGATTGTAAAAAGTCTATCAAAAGAAATGATTACAGAAATTCCCAAACGAGACTACTACTATTTAGGACAAACACCACAAAGCTTTAAATTCGGACTGATAGAGGAAGCACATAAATATGCATTCAATAATCCAGATATTGTGACAACGGATGATTGTAAATTAGTTCTAGCATTAGAGTATCCTGTTCATCTGGTTATGGGAGACAAATTAAATTTTAAAGTAACAACCTTCGAAGACCTCTTACTATTCAAAGCTATTTTAAAGTTAGGTAAAATAGAGGTGATTTAAATGCTTAGCAAAGTTTTTAAAGTTATTGAGCCTAAAAGGTTTGATATGTACATTGAAGATGTAAAAACAGAAGCAAACGATGTTTTAATCAAGGTTGATTACATATCAATATGTAAGGCAGATCTGCGTTATTATGAAGGTACACGAGATGCGAGGGTATTATCGCTAAAGTATCCAATGAGCTTAATTCATGAAGCAACCGGAATTGTTTTAAAAGATCCACAGGGGCAATATAATGTTGGACAAAAAATAGTAATGATTCCAAATCGTGTCGAGAGAAAAGCTTGTGAACATTGTGTATGTGATCACCCACAACTTGGTGAGAATTATTGTCCGAAAGCATTATTTGCTTCAAGTAATAGCGATGGCTTTTCAAAAGAAATAATCGCTTATCCGCATCAATATATTTTACCTGTTCCAGTAGGTTTGGAAAATAAATATGCTGTTTTTTCAGAGATGCTTTCTGTTGCGATTGCAGCAATTAGAAGAATAGAAATTCCTAACGGTACAATTGCAATTTGGGGAGATGGGGTATTAGGTTATCTAATTGTATCGGCCCTTCGATTTTTAAATAAAGATAATCGAATTATTGTTGTAGGAAAGCATCGAGAAAAAGTAATGAAATTCCCAGTAAATAAATATTTCATGATTAACGAGAATATTGATGAGCAAATTGCCCTAGCTTTTGAGTGCGTCGGTGGTAATGGGGCTGTATCGGCAATTAACCAAATTTTGAAAGAGATTTCAGTAGGGGGAGAGGTTATCCTAACAGGTGTGACGGAACAAGAGGTCCCAATCTCTACGAGGAAAATTTTAGAAAAAGGTATAAAAGTAAGTGGAATAACAAGAAGTCAAAAATCAGATTTTGAAGTTGCCCTTCATTTACTACAGCAAGAGGAATTCTTGCCATTCATAAACTCATTAATCTTAAGTGAAAATAAGATTAGTTCAATTACAGAGTTTTATTATGCTTTTGAAAAGGAATCTAAAAATAAGTTACTTGGAAAACATTTAATGCAACTTCAGTTTTAAGGAGGAAAAAAGTTGTCACTAAAAAGACCAGATAAAACCATGCATATCGCAGAATACATACATACTGTATATCTAGTACAGCCGATATTGCCTATTATAAGTAGAACTTTTATTACTCCTAATATGATAACAATAAGTAATATTCTGTATTCAATATTACTCTATTATTGGGCATATCATAATCAGTTTTCATTAGTTGCAATAGGTATTCAACTATATTTATTTTTGGACATTCTAGATGGTAACTTAGCTAGGTATGCACAACTACAAAGTAAAGTAGGTGCATGGTTAGATAATATATACGATCGAATATTTTATACATTGTTCTTTATCTTTTTAGGAATTAATAACGTACACTATATTCTAATCATTATATTGATTGCTTTTATAAACTTCTATGGCTGGTTGGCGACTTATTATATTGTACCGAGGTTGAAAAGGTTGTCACAGATTAAGAGAAGATCATTAAAAGGGTGGTTTATGGATAAAGGCTTTATTGTAGGAATGGATGTTGGGACACTGATGATACTGTCTACCTTATTTTTATTAGTTAGAGAAGTGCATTTATTATTTATTGTATTAATAATTGGATTAGTTGTAGATATTTTAGCTCGACTTTCTGAGCTATGGCAAAATATGAAGAGAGAAGGTTTAATATGAAGCAATCTCTTTTGGTTTTAAGTGCTGCTAATAAAGTGCCTTTATTACATATAATTAAACAAAGTGTACCCAATATTAAATTAATAGCTGGAGATATCTCCTCTAATGTAATAAGTAGGTTTTTTGTGGATGATTTTTGGGAAATGCCTTTGTTAAAAGATTTAGAAATAGATTATTTCATAGCAAATTGTAAAAATCAAAATGTCAAATATATCATACCTACTAGAGAGGGAGAGTTATTACATTTCGCTAGATGGAAGGAATCATTAAAAAAAGAAGATATACATGTGATGGTTACGAATGCTAAAGGAATTGCAGTAACATCTGACAAACTCCTTTTCTATCAGTCTTTAAAAAAATATGGTTATCCAGTAATTAAAACAAGTTTGAATATTGCTGATATAGAATCCGATTCATACGTAGTTAAAGAACGTGCAGGTGCAGGTTCTAAAAATCTATATATCAATATTTCAAAAGAAGAGGCGATTAGAATATCACCCCAACTTAATGCCCCTATTTTCCAGCCGTATATTGGTGGGAAAGAATATAGTATAGATGTTTATATGATGAAGAATGGAAAGGCGAAAGGGGCTATTGTCCGTGAACGGGTACTAGTAATAAATGGAGAGTCCCAGATTACACGAACTGTAATTAAGACTGACCTTGCTAAATTAGTGATGGAGGTTGCAGAAACATTAAATTTATACGGTCATGTAATGTTTCAAATAGTAGAAGATATAAAAGGTCAACCTCATATTATAGAATGTAATGCAAGATTTGGTGGAGCATCTACATTAAGTATTAAAGCTGGTTTAGATAGCTTTAATTGGTTTATCCGTGAGTCCAATAAACAATCTATATGTGATATGAAATTTAAATCTCCTGTTGAACAATTAACGCAAATACGGTATTCGAAGGATTTGATTATATGAAATATGTTATCGTTTTTGATATGGATGATACGTTATATGACGAACTTACATATGTTCAAAGTGGCTTTCAAGATGTAGCAGAATATTTGGCAAACCTCATTTCTATTGATAAAGATGAGTTGTATAGTTTTATGTGGGAGCGACTTCTTCAATATGGAAGGGGTCGCATTTTTAATGATGTTTTATTAAGATATTTGGGAACAATGGACATTGATTTATTGATAAAATGTATTGATGTTTATCGAAATCATGAACCGAGTATACAATTACCACAACAATCTATACGAGTTCTTGAAGAGTTGAAAAACAATCCATTGTATATTGTTACAGATGGAGATATAGGAGTTCAAGAAAATAAAATTAAAGCGTTAAATTTGAAAGCTTATGTCAAAGATGCGATTGCTAGCTATAAAAAGGGAGTTGACAAAGGGAAGCCTTCCCCATATTGGTTTAATTATATTGCTCAAGTTGAGCGTGTAAAACCGCAGCAAATTGTATATATAGGAGATAATGCTAATAAGGATTTTGTAGGAATTAACCAACTCGGTTTTAGAACTATTAGAGTAAAGCAGGGGCAGTATGTAAATGAAGTCCCTTCTATCCAACATGAGGCTGAATTTGTGATAGAAACTATCGATGAAGTACCAGATACATTAAAAAAAATATGGCCACGTTTTATAACAGAGGGGGATTGAAGTGAATATTATTACTATTATTCAAGCACGTGTGGGTTCTACACGTCTGCCAGGAAAAGTATTAAAATCATTAGGAAATGAAGATGTATTAAGTTATGATATTGCTCGTTGCCGTGCTATCAAAGGTGTAAAGGAGATCATTATAGCTACTAGTACATTACCACAAGACGATGCAATTGTTAAATGGTGTGAGGAGCATCAGGTTTCATATTATCGTGGATCTGAGGAAGATGTTTTAGATCGTTATATTCAATGTGCTGAAGCATATGAACCTGATTTTGTTATGCGTGTTACTTCTGATTGTCCGTTTGTTGATTATGAAATGGCGAGTGAGATGGTTGCGTTGATGGAAAAGGAAGGGAAAGATATAATGTTACTGGATGGCGATCTACCACGTGGATTAGCTGTAGAAATTATATCCTTTGATGCATTATTACGAATTAATGAGGTTGGGAAAGAGCCACGTCATCGTGAACATGTGACATACTATGCTTATGAGTTTAAGGAGCAATTTACAACTGTAACTTATAAAGTGCCTATTAATCGTCAATCACCAGCTCTACGTCTTACTTTAGATACTGAAGAGGACTATAAATTGATAAAGGCTGTTGCAGATCATTTTCAAGATCCATTAGTATCAAGTGTTGAAGTAGTTCAGTATTTAAATAGCAATCCAGATATAGCAAAATTAAATGCCCATATTGAACAGAAACCGGTGATTTAAATGAAAGTTATTATTCGCACAGATGCTTCTATTCAAATTGGTAGTGGTCATGTAATGCGCTGTTTAACCATTGCTAAAAATCTTCGGAATCATGGGTGCAAAGTTTTTTTTTGGATGGAGCATTTAGAAGGTAACTTAATTGATTTTGTAGCACAAGAAGGCTTCTTAAATATTACCTCCGCACAACAGGCAGATTTATATATCATTGATCATTACCAAATAGGGGAAAAGTGGGAACGATCAATGTACCAATATGCAAAAAAAATTGTTGTTATTGATGATTTAGCTCGTGAACATGTTTGTGATTTATTAATAGATCAAAATGTTGTTTCACATTTTAACACACGATATGATAGGAAAGTACCTGAACATTGTGTAAAGTTACTTGGCCCCAAATATTTGATTATGCGAGAAGAGTTTATCCGAGAGCGTGGGCAACTACGTCAGCGTGGTGACAAAGTTGAACGTATACTGGTTTTTATGGGTGGAAGTGATCCTACGAATGAGACAATGAAAATTTTAAATGCATTGGAAACTTCTAATTTTAAACATATAGACATAGTTGTAGGCAATAACAACCTATTGAAAGAACAAATTGAGGTAATTTGTAAAAAACAGAAGTATCATTATCATTGTCAAATCAACTATATGGCAAATCTTATGCAACTTGCTGACTTCGCTATTGGAGCTGGGGGTAGTACGCTTTGGGAACGTTGTTATATTGGGCTTTCTTCAAGTTCAACAATTGTCGCCGATAATCAAAGAGAGACTACGATTTATGCAGGACAATTAGGTGTCACAATTAATTTAGGCTGGCATGAACAAGTTACGGCAGACACATATAGGAAGTTATTAGATGATATACAAGTTGAAGGCATGGGGAATAAAGGACTAGAGCTAACATCTAATAAACTTTCAAATGCATGGTTATATGAAATAATGGAGTTGATAAAATGATAAAAATTGGACATAAGGAAATTGGACGGCACACAAAGCCGTTTATTATCGCAGAAATGTCTGGAAATCATAACCAATCATTAGAGCGAGCTTTACATCTAGTAGAGATTGCCGCTGAATCTGGGGTTGATGCATTAAAGCTACAAACGTATACGCCAGACACAATTACTCTTGATATACATACAGGGGAGTTTTTTATTCAAAATGATTCCAGTCTATGGAAAGGAAACTCTTTATACAATTTATATAAAGAGGCTTATACACCATGGGAATGGCATAAAGCGATTTTTGATAGAGCAAATGAATTAGGATTGTTAGCGTTTAGCTCGCCATTTGATGAAACAGCAGTTGATTTTTTGGAAACATTGAATGTGCCAGCTTATAAAATTGCTTCCTTTGAAAATGTTGATATTCCGTTAATACGGAAAGTAGCGAAAACAGGAAAACCGATAATTATTTCTACAGGTATGGCAACTGTGGCTGAATTAGATGAGGCGGTACAGGCAGCTCGTGCAGAGGGCAATCATCAAATTATTTTATTAAAATGTACAAGTACTTATCCTGCAACTCCAGCAAACTCAAATTTAGCAACTATTTCACATATGCACGATTTATTTGGAACTGAAATAGGTTTATCTGATCACACTATGGGGGTTGGTGTATCGGTTGCAGCAGTAGCCCTTGGGGCAACAGTTATTGAGAAACATTTTACCACATCGCGTGCTGATGGTGGAGTGGACTCAGCCTTCTCAATGGAACCACATGAGTTAGAGATGCTGGTTGAAGAAACAAAGCGTGCATGGCAAAGCCTAGGAGAAATAAAATATGGCCCGACTGAGGCGGAAAAACCATCTTTATTACATCGCCGTTCGTTATACGTTAGTCAGGATTTAAGAGCTGGCGATATTTTAACTGTTGAAAATTTACGAAATGTTCGACCGGGACTAGGGTTGCCTACTAAATATTATGATTTAGTTTTAGGAAAAGCTATAAAAAAAGACGTTGTGAAAGGGACACCGCTTAGCTGGGATCTATTACTAGGGGAATAAGGATGAATTCGGGATGTGGTAAAAAATGTTTTACTTAAATTTACGATTTGTAAATATCTATTTAATTTCTGACAAATTTTTTTATTATAATTTGCCTAAGTACTCTCCACTGATAATCCCTAAGATTAGAAATGAGGAATAATTTTGAAAATGAGTAAAGATTTCATCTCCTACGGTCGCCAATCTATAGATGAAGAAGATATTCAAACGGTAATTGAAACATTGCGTTCACCATTTTTAACACAAGGACCTAAAATACAAGAGTTTGAACAAGCGATTGCTAATTACGTTGGTGCTCAATATGCAGTTGCATTTTGTAATGGAACTGCGGCCCTCCATGCAGCCTGTTATGCAGCTGGAATAGGTGAAGGAGATGAAGTTATTACATCGCCTATTACTTTTGCGGCTAGTGCAAATTGTGTACGTTATATGGGAGGCACTGTTGTTTTTGCTGATATTGATGCTCATACATACAATATTGACCCAGTCGAGATAAGAAAAAAGATAACACCCAATACAAAAGCAATCATTCCAGTTGATTTTACAGGTCAGCCTGCTGAAATGGATACTATTATGGAGATTGCACATGCACACAATCTAGTGGTTATTGAAGATGGTGCTCATTCACTAGGTGCTGAATATAAGGGGGAAAAAGTTGGCACACAAGCAGACATGACCATGTTTAGTTTTCATCCAGTCAAACCTATTACAACAGCAGAGGGTGGTATCATCGTAACGAACAACGAAGATTATTATCGCAAGCTGCAATTATTCCGAAGCCATGGTATCGAACAGACAAAGTATTCAGCTGAACAAGGTGATTGGTATTATGAGATGACAGACCTTGGTTATAATTATCGAATGACAGATTTACAAGCTGCACTGGGCTTATCTCAAATGACAAAAATTGATACATTTATCCAACATCGTCGCGAAATAGCAGCCTTTTACAACGAGGCATTTCAAAACATGGATGGGATTGTTGTCCCGTATCAATTACAAGAAACAAATTCAGGCTGGCATTTGTATATGATTCAGCTTGAAAAAGGGTCTCGTAAGCAAATTTTTGAACAAATGAGAGCATTAAATATAGGAGTCCATGTACATTATATTCCTGTTTATTGGCATCCTTATTACCGACAACTGGGTTATGACCGTGGATTATGTCCAATTGCTGAAAAATGGTATGAAAATGCTTTGACTTTACCTATCCACCCTACTATGAAAACGGAAGATTTAGCAATTATTGTGTCGAATATAAAAGAGTTGGTTAAAGAATTTAATTAAATACGTGTATTTAAATGATTACTTACCAATTTCCTTTAGTATTTAGATATTAACTACAAATAACCGCTAAATTCAAAAAAGGATTTTAAGAATTATAAAATAATAGATTGATTAGTTAACTCCTGAATCTATCCTATATAGCTCAGGAGTTTTTTTTATTAAACAAAGAGCTAACTCAATGTTTTGTTAAAAAACATGAAACAATAGAAAAACCTTCCGATAATAAAGTTAAGAAATGAAAGTTTAGGAGGTTGAATTACATGCGTATTGCATCGCAAGGGCAGTCAGTTGATATGGCTACTGCGCCTTTAAATACAAAAGCAATGAATGTGCAGGAAAATATGACGCCTAATGTTTCAATAGAAACAAGCTCTAAATCTAAGATTGAAAAGTCAAATACTACTGGGGAAGAACATGAAATTTCGAAGGATATACTTCAACAGGCCGTTGATGTTGTAAATGAGTTTTTAGAAATAAATCGCAGTTCCTCAAAATTTGTTTATCATGAGGGTTTGGAACGTTATTATGTAACAATCGTAAATCGTGATACCGATGAAGTAGTAAAAGAAATTCCACCAAAAAAAATATTAGATGCATTTTATGAGATGCAAAAAATGGTAGGAATGATTGTAGACGAAAAAATTTAAAGGAAAATAGGAGGATAAAAAATGGTTTCAAGAATTGGTGGATTAGCATCAGGTATGGATATTGATAGTCTAGTAGAGAAATTGATGCAAGCAGAAAGAATGCCATTGAATAAAGCATTTCAAAGAAAACAAACATTAGAATGGCAGCGTGACGCGTATCGAAATGTGAATGTAGCTACACAGAAACTCAATAAATTTTTAGAAGAAAAAATGTGGTTGCAGAGCCAAATGATGAAAAAAACAGCTACATCTTCTAATGAAAACTTAGCAACGGTTAAGGCTACCAATACAGCAACGGGGTCTCTAAATATTGAAAGTGTTGCCCAATTAGCAACTGCTACTCAGATGATTGGTGAGCAAAGAGGGTACACAGGTACCACAAAGTTATCAAGTTTGGTAGATGAATCGGTTAAATCTATAGAACTAAAAGCTATCGATAAGAATGGTAACTTATCAGAAAAAGCAACTACAATTACCTTCGATCCATCTAAAGATACAATTAATGATTTAGTGAAAAAAATCAATCAGAGCAATGCTGGAGTTACGGCATTATTTGAAAATGGACAGCTTTCTTTAACTGCAAATAATACTGGTAGTGTTAAAAGTGGTAGTGGAGAGATTGTCTTTGGACAAGGGAAAGAACTCTTTGATGCATTAGGGATGGATAAAGCAACTTCTATATCTGGTAAAAATGCGATTCTAAAGGTTAATGGTATTACAATGGAACGTTCATCAAACACATTTACCATTTCAGGATATGAAGTATCACTAAAGTCAACATTCAATGCTAAAGCAGGTGCAGCTGATCGTGTAGCAGCAGCACTAATAGAATTAAATAATGCGAAAGATGCACAGCCAATTTTAGAAGCTGATAGAGATAAAAAGCTTGGAGAATACAATACTTATTATAATGATACGTATAAAAAAGAGCACGAGCGTATTTTTGGGCAAAATAATTTAACAGTAGATCAACAAGAAAAATTTGATAAGTTTTCAGATGTAGGAAAGGTTGCCCTCCTAAATTCTAATGATTTGACTGATTTACAATCTTTGAGCATCGATTATACAGATGGAGATAGTATTAAATCATCGATTAACAATTCAAGCTTAACAGATGAACAAAAAGCAAAACTATTAAGACTATCCGCAGATGACTTAAAATCATTACAAAGTGCAGATGGAGGGGCATTACTCGACCGAGCACACCAAATAGATTTTGAAAAGTCATATAAATCTTTAGATAAGACTTTTTTAAGTAACCTATCAGCAGACGATTTAGCATTTTTATCTGAAATCAAAGGTAAGGATAATATTGAAATAGATCAAATTTTAGCAGGAAAAGATGATGCTATTAAGAATAAATTCGAAAAGATGGATAGAGTGGATTTAGCCCGTTTAGCTGATTTAAGTGGATCCTTAGAAGATTTTAAACAATTTAGTGTAGTTGAAAAAACTAATAATGACAATCTAGCAGCATATAAAACAGCAGAAAATGATGTACAGTCTGGTCTGAAACGTATTGCGGAGGCACAAAAATCTTATGATAATGCTAAGGCTGCAGAGAGTAGCACAGCTGGAGATAATTCTCCTACTGTAGCTCCAGTTAGTTTAACCTCTACTACTGATACTAAAAGCATAAAAGATAGTATTCAAGAATTTGTGAAAACATATAATGAAATGCTTGATACGATGAATGGTCTATTGAAAGAGAAGAAATATCGTGATTATCCACCATTGACAAAAGAACAACGTGAAGATATGTCTGAAAGCGAGCAAAAGTTGTGGGATGAAAAAGCGAAAAGTGGTTTATTACGTAGTGATCCTTTAATTAGAGATGGATTAGCTAAGATGCGTTCTCAGTTTGTTTCGTCTGTTAAAGGATTAGGAGACGATACAATTGATTCTTTAGCTGAAATTGGAATAACAACATCTAAGATATTATCAGATGGTGGAAAGCTAGTAATAGATGACAAAAAACTTGATGCCGCATTAGAAAAAGATCCTGATCAAGTTATTCAAATGTTTACTAACCAAGGCAGTGTTACAACTATAACAGATGAAAAAGGTAGAAAAGTAACCCAAGATTCAAGAGGTATTACAAAACGTCTAAGAGATGAAATAGCTGCTTTAACAAAAAGTATTGAGAAGAAAGCTGGTAAGGAAGGAAAAACAGATCAATCTTATAGTTTAGGGAAACTAATTATAGAATCTGATGATCGTATTTCTAAATTACAAGCTAAACTAGTAGATATTGAAGCTCGTTATTGGAAACAGTTTACAGCCATGGAGCAAGCCATTAATAAAGCTAATCAGCAATCAGGCATGTTCATGCAAGGCGGGGGCTTCTAAAATAAGGTAGGGGAAATAATATGCAGCAAATAGATCAACTATTGCAGGCGTCAGCTAATTTATTTAAGCATTTAGGTGAAATTCCTAAAGGTGAAGACCGCGATGAATATATCGATACAATCAATAGCATGTTGGACAAGCGTGGATTGATTGTTGATAGGTTAATGAAAGAAGGATTTCAATTCGATGAACAAAATCGAATTCATCGTACACTATTAGAACTAGATAATGGCATTAAAGAACGATTGGCTGCCGTAATGAGCGCCGTTAAACAAGACATGGCAAACCTACAAAAAACGAAAAAAAGTGAACAGCAATATTTCAATCCTTATTCAAATGTTCGTGTGATGGATGGCATGTATTATGACAAAAAGAATTAATATTTTATCTTTATTCAGCGTGGTGGAAGTAGTCCGGTGAATGGAAGATAAAGCCCCGGCGGATGTCATGGATTTTAAAAGGAGTGAATTGTGATCGCGCAATTCAAAATCCAGACACAATTACGCCGAGGCGTAATTGATCAAATAGCTTTTCTTCGGAAAATGGTTTAAACTAGTAAATAAGTAACCTTTCAAAGGAGTTGTCCTTTATTGGCAGCAAATTTAACAGCACAAAACGCATATAAACAAAATAGTGTAACCACTGCTTCTCCTGGTGAGTTGACGTTAATGCTTTATAATGGATGTCTGAAGTTCTTGCATAAGGCGAAACAAGCTATTCAAGAGAAGAATATCCAAGAAAAGAACACAAATCTTCAAAAGGCACAGGCGATTATTGCTGAGCTAATGTCTACACTCAATATGGATATTGAGATTTCGAAACAAATGCTTCCTCTTTATGAATATATGAATCATCGTTTAGTCGAAGCGAACATTCAAAATGATGTAGCCATTATTGAAGAAGTAGAAGGATTGGTGACGGAATTCCGCGATACGTGGAAGGAAGTTATTCGCATTAATCGACAACAGCAGTTTGGTCAAGGAAACAGCGGACAAATTTAGACACAACGAGAGACCATCTTCAACGGGTGGTCTCTTTTTTATGGCAAGAATCTTCAACTAAAAATTATCACTAAATAGTCATAAATTAGGCTATTCAACGGTAAAATATGTTACTTATTCCCTCTGGTTGTAAGTAGGGCAGCGTGTCATAATCAAAGCAATATCAATGTTAAATATAGTACTGGGGTGGGAATATGATCTTTAAGCGTCAAGAAGGCTTCCGCTTTAAATTCAAGGAGCCTATTCAAATAACTTTTGCTATGTATGAGAATGGAAAGGTCAATCATGGACAGACAGCCATGGCAGACTTGCTGGATATTAGTCCGCGTGGATTAAAAATGTTTACTGAAGTGGATTTAGGCGTCACCCCTCCACCATTGGACCTCCGATTTGTACTTGATACACTTGAGGTGCGAGCATATGGGGATGTCATTTGGAGTCGCCCGTTTGGTAACGGTAAGCAATATGGCATCCATTTCAATGATCAAGGACCAGTAGAAGATTTGATTGTTGAAGAATTAAAGCTGCGACGTAAAAAGGAAGCGGCAGAAGCGAAGAAACAAAATGATTTTTAATCATAATACTTTCACTGCCATATGACAGTGTGTCTCCATACAGGAGTAGTTTGAACGCACGGTAAATTCACTGATAGAAAATAAAGTTTTCTACTAAATTAAAATAAAAATATTTTGTAAAAAAAAGAATGATTTTAGAGGAATTTCACACACTTGTGTAGAAATATATAGTATAGCAGTTATAAAGGAGGAGTTTACATGTTAAACTTTAACATTCGTGGTGAAAATATTGAGGTAACTCCAGCTATTCGAGAGTATGTTGAGAACAAAGTCGACAAAGTGGAACGTTATTTTAACGAAGATGTTAACGCCAACGCTAATGTCAATTTAAAGGTTTACAATGACAAGCAAACTAAAGTGGAAGTCACAATTCCAATGAAAAACTTAACTCTGCGTGCTGAAGAGCGTCATAACGATATGTATGCTGCTATTGATCTAATTGTTGATAAATTAGAGCGTCAAATTCGTAAGCATAAAACAAAAGTAAACCGTAAATTCCGTGAGCGTGAAGGTGCAGGCCTTTATTTTGCTACTACACAAGCAGCCGCTGATGCCGCTACAGAGGAAGAAGAATACTCCATTGTGCGTACCAAGCAATTTGATTTAAAACCAATGGACCAAGAAGAGGCTGTTTTACAAATGAATATGCTTGGACATGATTTCTATGTCTTTACAGATGCTGAGTCAAATGGCACAAATATTGTGTATAAACGTAAAGACGGAAAATATGGCTTAATTGAAACAACTTAAACTTCATGATGACAAAGGCTCTCGCGATGGCGAGAGTCTTTTTTTGTATGGCTACTACTGTAAACGGGGTGACCGTTTGCATGAAACTGTTACACAATGGTAAAATGAAAGTTGAATCTATATAGGAAGTGAAAAACATTCATGGCAAACCTATTAAATAAATTATTTGATTTCAATAAACGTGAGTTAAAAAAATTAGAAAAAATCGCTGACCAAGTTGAGGGTTTCGCTTCTCAAATGGAACAGCTTTCAGATGATCAATTACAAGCGAAAACAGACGAGTTTAAAAAGCGCTATGCCGATGGAGAGAAGTTAGATTCGATTCGTGCGGAGGCTTTTGCTGTTTGTCGAGAAGCGGCGAAACGTGTTTTAGAAATGTACCCATTCCGTGTTCAAATTATGGGGGCTGCTGCGCTTGATGAAGGTAATATCGCAGAAATGAAAACCGGGGAAGGTAAAACATTAACGGCGACGATGGCTGTTTATTTAAATGCGATCACTGGTAAAGGTGTACATGTTGTTACAGTCAACGAATATTTAGCAAGTCGTGATGCTGCTGAAATGGGACAGCTGTATAATTTCTTAGGTTTATCGGTTGGTCTTAACCTAAACAGTCTTTCAAAAGAGGAAAAACGAGCTGCGTATGAGGCGGATATTACGTATAGTACAAACAATGAGCTAGGGTTTGACTATTTACGCGATAACATGGTGCTTTATAAAGAGGAACGTGTACAACGTCCGTTGCACTATGCTGTTATTGATGAGGTCGACTCGATTTTAATTGATGAAGCGCGTACGCCATTAATTATTTCGGGTCAGGCTGGGAAATCAGCACAGCTTTATAAGCAATCGAATGCCTTTGTACGTATGTTAAATGCGGAAACGGATTATACGTATGAGGAATCAACGAAAGGTGTTACGTTGACGGATGCAGGTGTTGAAAAGGCAGAAAAAGCTTTCGGCATTGATAATCTGTTTGATTTGACACATGTTCGTTTAAATCATGCAATCAATCAATCATTAAAGGCACATGTTAGTATGCATAATGATGTCGATTATGTTGTGCAGGATGGCGAAATTGTGATTGTTGATGGCTTTACAGGTCGTTTGATGAAGGGCCGTCGTTATTCTGATGGCTTACACCAAGCAATTGAAGCTAAAGAAGGCGTTGAGATTCAAAATGAATCGATGACGATGGCGACCATTACTTTCCAAAACTACTTCCGTATGTATCAAAAGCTTGCAGGGATGACAGGTACGGCGAAAACAGAGGAAGAGGAATTCCGAAATATTTACAATATGAATGTTGTAGCTATTCCGACGAATAAACCGATTGCTCGTGATGATCGTGCTGACTTGATTTTTGCAACGATGGAAGGGAAATATAAAGCAGTTGCTGCTGATATTGCAGAGCGCCATAGAGCTGGCCAACCTGTTCTTGTTGGTACAGTTGCGATTGAAACATCGGAGATTATTTCTAAACTATTGGATAAGCATAAAATTCCACATAATGTCTTGAATGCGAAAAACCATGAACGTGAAGCAGAAATTATTGCGAATGCTGGTACAAAAGGTGCCGTGACGATCGCGACAAACATGGCGGGGCGTGGTACAGATATTAAACCAGGTGAAGGTGTATTAGAAATTGGTGGTTTAGCCGTAATCGGTACAGAACGCCATGAGTCACGTCGTATTGATAACCAGCTTCGTGGACGTTCTGGTCGTCAAGGGAATCCAGGGGTTACACAATTCTATCTATCTCTAGAAGATGATTTAATGCGTCGTTTCGGCTCCGATAACATGAAGTCTATGATGATGCGCCTAGGTATGGATGATTCTCAACCATTACAATCTAAAGTTGTGTCGAGAGCTGTAGAATCAGCGCAGAAACGTGTCGAAGGTAATAACTTTGATGCACGTAAGCGTTTATTACAATATGACGATGTTCTACGTCAGCAACGTGAGATCATTTATAAAGAGCGTTATGATGTATTGGAAACAGAAAATATGCGTGTGCTCGTTGAGTCCATGATTCAAGAAACAATCGATAATGTTGTTGGCCTATATACGCAAGGTGAGCAAAAAGATTGGAACTTGAAAGCTATTGAAGATTTTGTAGCGGCTAACCTACTTGATGAAGGTCAACTTAAAGTGTCTGATTTCCAAGGCAAATCTGCTGAAGACATTAATCAAATGATTTCTGATGCTGTTCATGTTCGCTATGATGAAAAAGAGGCAGAATTGACACCAGAGCGTATGCGTGAGTTTGAAAAGGTTATTCTATTACGCTCTATTGATACGAAATGGATTGATCATATTGATGCAATGGATCAATTACGTCAAGGTATCCATCTACGTGCCTATGGACAAAATGATCCTCTTCGTGAATACCAACAAGAAGGTTTTGCGATGTTCGAGGATATGGTTGCTTCTATTCGTGAGGATGTTGCGAAGTATGCGATGAAGGCAGAAATTCGCAATAATCTAGAGCGTGAAGAGGTGGCAAAGGGCCAAGCAGTTAATCCAAAGGAAGAAGGCGGCGGCTCAGCTCCGAAAAAGCAACCAGTTCGTAAGGCTGAAAACATTGGTCGTAATGATTTATGCCCTTGTGGAAGTGGCAAGAAATTTAAAAACTGTCATGGTGCAGCTCAATAAAATAGGTGAAAAAGATCATTTTAACTTTATGTTGAGATGATCTTTTTCTTTGTGAAATCCCTCCATTTTGAAGGAAATTTAGTATAAAAAGTCAGAATTTATAGACAATTGGAAATTATCGGTATACAATAGCTGTAATAATAGGAGGTTAGTTGAGGGAATGAATCCTATTATTATCCTAAATTAAGTTGTTAACATTAAGTCTTAAGGAGGATGAGAAAAATTGAGAGAAGCTTTCTTTGAAAAAGTTGAAAGATTGTTTGCGAAGATCAAGATTCTTAAACAATCTTTCTCGTCGGTAGTATTTGGAATGTACGGATTTTGGTATATTCCTTTTTATTTTGGTTGTAAAGGAAACATAAACTGTTTAAAGGGGGACTATGGATGCATAAAAAAGATATTATGAGTAGTGAAACAATGTTGTATATGCCTGTATATGATTCCTTTGGAAATTTATGTACGCGGGTGTACGAGAAAAATAATGAATATATATCTAAACTAGCTCCGACAAAGTTATTGGACTATAATCTTCGTTATTTTGGTTCTAGTTTAAGAGGAGCTTTCGATGGATCAAAAATGATTCTAGGTAAGCTTAATAAAAACCCAATCATAGTAGATGAACGCGGGAATATTTTATGGTGTCCAAGCAGGTCACCACTACATCCGCTATGTATATGGTTTGCTGTTCATCATATTGATGAATATTCAGCTGTGGATAAAAAGAGGACGAAGATCACTTTTGTGAATGGCAAGGAAATTATTGTGGATATCAGTGAGAAAGTTCTTGAGTACCGGATACAGAGAGCATTTTTATTAAAGTATAGATTAGAGAAACGCACAAAGCATTTACTTGTACAGTATGATCGTGTGAAAGTATTTCAGCGAATGGCTCTTAATATGCTTGAGGAAGAGAAATAAGATCGTTGAATTAATACAATTAACAGCTGCTAGATAGTATGTTTTCCTTTGTAAAAACGTTATAATAAAAAAATACGGAGCTTTGTAAATGAATTTGTAGCTCCATTACTAACGTTCGGAGGATTTAACAATGATTGAATTAGCAGATGTACGCAATGTGTTAGACACTACAGCCAAAAAATTGGCAGACTTTAGGGGGTCTCTTTGACTTAGAAAACAAAGAGGCACGTATTCAGGAGCTAGATGAAATGATGCTAGAGCCAGGTTTTTGGGATGATCAACAAGGTGCACAGGTAATCATCAATGAAGGAAATGGCTTGAAAGCAATCGTCAATGAATATAAAGATTTAGTGGAAACACATGAAAATTTAGATATGACACTGGAACTTTTACGTGAAGAGCCAGATGAAGAATTACAGGAAGAACTAGGCAAAGAGCTAGCAGAATTCCAACAAAAAATAGGAGACTTTGAGCTCCAATTGCTATTAAGTGGTCCATATGATCAAAACAATGCCATTTTAGAGCTACATCCTGGTGCAGGTGGAACGGAATCACAGGACTGGGGTTCTATGCTGTTACGTATGTATACTCGATGGGCAGAAAAACGTGGCTTTAAAGTGGAGACAGTCGATTATCTTCCAGGTGATGAAGCTGGGATTAAATCGGTTACCTTGTCTATTAAAGGTCACAATGCTTTTGGTTATTTACAGGCTGAAAAAGGTGTACATCGTTTAGTACGTATTTCACCATTTGATTCGTCTGGTCGCCGCCATACATCATTCGTTTCTTGTGATGTTATGCCAGAGTTTGATGACAATATTGAAATCGATATTCGTACAGAGGATTTAAAAATTGATACGTACCGTGCAACAGGTGCAGGTGGTCAGCATATTAATACGACGGATTCAGCAGTTCGTATTACACATATCCCGACTGGTACCGTTGTACAATGTCAAGCAGAACGTTCACAGATTAAAAACCGTGAAAAAGCGATGACTATGTTAAAGGGTAAATTATATCAATTAGAGCTTGATAAGCAGCAGGCTCAGCTAGATGAAATACGTGGTGAGCAAAAGGAAATCGGCTGGGGCTCACAAATTCGTTCTTATGTGTTCCATCCATACTCTATGGTGAAGGACCATCGTACGAATGAAGAGACAGGTAATGTCGGTGCAGTAATGGATGGCGATTTAGATCCATTTATTAATGCCTTTTTACGATCTAAAATTAATTAGTAAACATATCCCCCAAGAGTGAGGTGCTCTTGGGGGATTTTCTATTTAAAAGGGTGGATGATAGGGTGCATCTTGGTTTAGTTGTTTTCGTTCATTCATGTAGTATTTATAGAGCATGGATGCGTTCACAAACTGTTTACTAATAGAAGCATACTGAATAGGTAACTCAATTTGTTTCTCATTTTTTAATGTAACGATACACCCCGATTGACTAGGTGTGATATTTATAATTGCATGTAATCCAATCCATATATTGTGAATGGAATTCGGTGAATAGGTTGGTAGAAATATACAGGGATACCCATAATCAAAGGCCACGACAATTGGGAGCTTATGTTGATTGCCAAAGAAACGTTTAGCCGATTGTTTTGCCGCTTCATAGGTTGTGCCTAAAGAGATGCAAGATTTGCGAAGCACATGCATTGGTTTGCGTGTAACAATTAGTTCATTATGTTTGTCAATCACATGGGTGAAAATTTTTGTATCGTGCTGAATAGGTTGTAGCATGTAAGTATTAAATGAAATTAAGTAACCATTTACAAAATTGCTAGTCATATGGGAAATGCCTCCTTTTTCTATTGTTAACGGTAGTGTAGAACAGAAAATGGATTTGTTGAAATAGAGGAAATAGCTAAAGGGCATTCAGAAAAGAATGAAATGCTTAGAGAATTTGCTTTAAATCTCAAGAGATTAATAGCGAATCCAAGTTATTTTCGATTCGTAAGCATTGCATTTTAGTTTCAATTTTCATATAATTTAGAAAAGGATCGAGGTGAGATCGTTGGATAAATATTATTCGTATACCGATTTTCTAAAAGCCGTTGGTCAGTCAAAAAAAGTTGATGAGGCAGAGAAATTATTAAACGAGATTTATTTAGATCTATTTTTAAATCGTATCCAGCGTATGCATCGTCAAGAGCAGCTCATGGTTCTGATTGATAGAGCACTCGATGAAAAGGATGAACACGCATTTTATCAATACGCAGCCGAACTAAATTCCTTGCAGCAAACAGAAGAATAATCATATGGACGAACCCGCTCTCAGATCTATTGGAGAGCGGGATTTTTTATTGGAGGGATAGTTGGTGAGTTTATTGATGATAGGTTTTTGTTTGAAAGAGGGGGAAGTGATTTGAGGGAGAATATAGAAAACCTACTCGGGGATTAGTGACTTTGCTCGTAAAATAAGAAGAGCGCTCCAAAAGTGTAGTCCTCCGCTCGTAAAGAGAAGATAACCGCTCCAAAAGTGAATGTCCCCGCTCATAAAAGGAGGAGAACCGCTCCAAAAGTGAATGTCCCCGCTCATAAAGAGAAGATAACCGCTCCAAAAGTGAGTGACTCCGCTCATAAAGAGAAGATAACCGCTCCAAAAGTGAATGTCTCCGCTCATAAATGGGAAAGCCGCTCCAAAAGTGTAGTCCTCCGCTCATAAGAAGAGGAGACCCGCTCCAAATGTGAGTGACTAAGCTCATAAAGGGAGAAGAGGCACTCCAAAAGTGAATGCCTCCGCTCATAAAAAGAGGAGACTCACTCCAAAAGTGCAAGCCCCTTGCTCATAATAGAAGCGTCCCCGCTCCAAAAATGCGTGTCCCCCATAAAAGAAGACAATCAAAAAAGACTAACGTCATCCCAAAAGATAGTGACTACCACTCTAAAATTAAAATCTAATGAATAGAAAAAGCTTGAAAACCTGATGAAGCGGCTATTATGAGGGTAACAAGTATTAATGGCTTCACGGTTATTTATTACAAATTTACGAGATGAAAAATTTTTTTACAAACATTCGTTCGTTAAATGTTCGAAATTTTAATACTGCTATGCTAAAATATATGTACAAATTGGAAGGAAAGGGCGGGGACATGTGTGCAAACATTTGATTTACAAGCGCCATATCAGCCTAGTGGGGATCAGCCACAGGCAATTGCGGAATTAGTGGAGGGTGTGAAAGCAGGTAAGCGTCATCAGACATTGTTAGGGGCTACGGGAACAGGTAAAACGTTTACCATTTCGAATGTCATCCAGCAGGTTAAGAAACCAACACTTATTATGGCGCATAATAAAACACTAGCTGGTCAGCTATATAGTGAGTTTAAAGAATTCTTCCCAAATAACGCGGTTGAATATTTTGTCAGCTATTATGATTACTATCAACCAGAAGCCTATGTACCGCAGACAGATACCTATATAGAGAAAGATTCTAGCATTAACGATGAAATTGATAAGCTACGTCACTCTGCTACTTCTGCATTATTTGAGCGTGATGATGTCATCATTATTGCATCTGTGTCCTGTATTTATGGTTTGGGGTCTCCTGAAGAATATCGAGAAATGGTTGTATCGATTCGCACAGGCATGGAAATCGAACGGAACCAGCTACTGCGTAAACTTGTTGATGTTCAATACGAGCGCAATGATGTTAGTTTTACACGCGGAACATTTCGGGTACGTGGAGATGTAGTGGAGATTTTCCCTGCATCACGTGACGAGCATTGTATTCGTGTGGAGTTTTTTGGTGATGAAATTGATCGCATTCGTGAGGTAGATGCCTTAACGGGAGAAATTTTATCGGATCGAGATCATGTGGCTATCTTCCCTGCCTCCCACTTCGTAACACGTGAAGAAAAAATGCGAAAAGCCATTGAAAATATTGAAAAAGAATTAGAGGAACGTCTTGCGTTGTTGCGTGCAGAGGATAAGTTACTTGAGGCACAACGTCTAGAGCAACGTACTCGTTATGATTTAGAAATGATGCGTGAAATGGGCTTTTGCTCTGGGATAGAGAACTATTCACGTCATTTAACTTTGCGTGAAGCAGGTGCTACTCCGTATACACTGCTTGATTATTTCCCCGATGACTTTTTACTTGTAGTCGATGAAAGTCACGTTACACTTCCACAGGTTCGCGGAATGTACAATGGTGACCAAGCTCGTAAAGGGGTGCTCGTAGAACATGGCTTCCGCTTGCCATCTGCTCTTGATAACCGTCCATTGCGTTTTGAAGAATATGAAAATCGAGTGCATCAAGCCATTTATGTATCCGCAACACCTGGACCTTATGAGTTGGAGCACACTCCAGAAATGGTCGAGCAAATTATCCGTCCTACTGGATTATTAGATCCAGTAATTGATGTTCGTCCTATCGAAGGACAAATCGATAATTTGATCGATGAGATTCAAGATCGAATTGCGCGAGATGAGCGAGTTTTAGTGACAACGTTAACGAAGAAAATGTCTGAAGATTTAACCGCCTATTTGAAGGAAATGGGCTTAAAGGTTGAATACTTGCATTCTGAAATTAAGACACTAGAACGTATTGAGATTATCCGTGAGCTACGTAAAGGGACGTATGATGTCTTAATTGGTATTAATTTATTGCGTGAAGGACTTGATATTCCAGAGGTATCACTTGTAGCAATTTTAGATGCTGATAAAGAAGGATTTTTACGTTCAGAACGTTCATTGATTCAAACAATTGGTCGTGCTGCACGTAATGCGAATGGTCATGTCATCATGTACGCGGACAATATGACAGACTCAATGAAAAAGGCGATTGATGAAACGAAACGTCGTCGAGCATTGCAAATGGCTTATAACGAGGAGCATGGTATAACGCCTCAAACGATTATTAAGAAAATTCCTGATGTGATTCGTGCAACACAAGTAGCGGAAGAAGAAGAATCTTATGTTACGAAGGCTACAAAAGGCAAAAAGCTGACAAAGGCAGAAAAAGAGCAGCTGTTGGCTTCTTTAGAGGTAGAAATGAAAGAAGCAGCAAAAGCGCTTGATTTTGAACGTGCTGCTGAACTGCGAGATACAATATTTGAATTGAAGGTAGAAGGGTGAATGACTTGTGAAAAATACTGAAATTGTCGTGCAAGGTGCACGTGCTCATAATTTAAAAAATATCAATGTCACAATTCCACGTGATCAATTAGTCGTATTAACAGGTTTATCAGGCTCAGGGAAATCTTCATTAGCGTTTGACACAATTTATGCGGAGGGGCAACGACGTTATGTCGAATCCCTATCCGCCTATGCTCGTCAATTTCTTGGGCAAATGGATAAGCCGGATGTCGATGCAATAGAAGGTTTATCGCCGGCTATTTCGATTGACCAAAAAACAACGAGCCGGAACCCTCGATCGACTGTTGGTACAGTAACAGAAATCTATGATTACTTACGATTACTTTATGCTCGGATCGGTAAACCGATTTGTCCCAATCATGGCATAGAAATCACTTCTCAAACGATTGAGCAAATGGTGGACCGTTTATTAACTTATCCTGAAAGAACGAAAATGCAGCTCCTTGCGCCGATGGTTTCTGGACGTAAAGGAACACATGTTAAACTGCTGGAGGATTTAAAAAAGCAGGGCTTTGTACGTGTGCGTATAGATGGTGAATTACGTGATTTAGATGATGCGATTGATCTTGATAAAAATAAAAAGCATTCGATCGAAGTAGTAGTGGATCGCGTGGTCATGAAGGAAGGTATCGCTGCTCGTCTAAGTGATTCTCTAGAGACGGCTTTACGATTAGCTGATGGCCGAGTACTTGTGGATGTGATGGAGCACGAGGAACTACTATTTAGTGAACATCATGCCTGCCCGTTATGTGGTTTTTCTATTGGTGAGCTTGAGCCTCGTATGTTTTCATTTAATAGTCCGTTTGGTGCTTGCCCAAGCTGTGATGGCTTAGGTTCAACACAAGAAGTGGATTTAGATTTGGTCGTGCCTGATTGGGACCGTTCCTTGTTAGAGCATGCCATTGCACCGTGGGAACCAACTAGTTCGCAGTATTATCCACAATTATTAAAAGCGGTTTGTGATCACTATGATATTCCAATGGATGTGCCTGTGAAGGATTTACCAAAAGACAAGATGGATAAAGTTCTATATGGATCTGGAAAAGACAGAATTCACTTCCATTATGAAAATGAGTTTGGCAATGTGCGAGATCAAATGATTGAATTTGAAGGGGTAGTCCGTAATGTTGAGCGTCGTTTTAAAGAGACAACGTCAGATTATGTTCGTGAGCAAATGGAAAAATATATGGCTCAACAAGCTTGCCCTTCATGTAAAGGTTATCGCTTAAAGCCTGAAACATTGGCGGTAAAAGTAGCGGACAAGCATATTGGTGAAGTAACACAATACTCGATTCAGGAAGCGGACACATTTTTCAAAGAGCTAAATCTCACTGAAAAGGATTTGCAAATAGCTCGCCTAGTTTTACGAGAAATTGAGGAACGATTGGGCTTCCTTGTCAATGTAGGCTTAGACTATTTAACATTGAGCCGCGCTGCAGGTACTTTATCAGGTGGAGAGGCGCAACGTATTCGATTAGCTACACAAATCGGTTCACGTTTAACTGGAGTTCTCTATATTTTAGATGAACCTTCGATTGGTTTGCATCAACGAGATAATGATCGTTTGATTAGCACATTACAAAATATGCGTGATATCGGAAATACGCTAATTGTGGTAGAGCATGATGAAGATACGATGCTAGCAGCAGATTATCTCATTGATGTAGGACCGGGCGCAGGCGTTCATGGCGGTCAAATTGTAGCAGCCGGAACACCACAAGAAGTTATGAATAATGAAAAATCGTTAACTGGGCAATATTTAAGTGGTAAAAAATTTATTCCATTGCCAATTGAAAGACGTCAACCGAATGGTCGTAAGCTTTCCATTAAAGGTGCCAAGGAAAATAATTTGCGCAATGTCAAAGTGGATGTTCCACTTGGTTTATTTGTAGCGGTGACAGGAGTTTCTGGCTCTGGGAAGTCTACACTAATAAACGAAATTTTATATAAATCATTGGCACAGAAGCTGAATCGTTCAAAGGTCAAGCCTGGCGAGCATAAAGAAGTGACGGGTATGGATGAGCTCGAAAAAGTTATTGATATTGACCAATCCCCAATTGGGCGTACACCTCGTTCAAACCCAGCAACGTATACTGGTGTCTTTGATGATATTCGCGATGTTTTTGCTGCAACAAATGAAGCGAAGGTACGAGGATATAAAAAGGGACGTTTTAGCTTTAATGTCAAGGGCGGTCGCTGTGAAGCATGTCGTGGGGATGGCATTATTAAAATCGAAATGCATTTCCTTCCAGACGTTTATGTACCTTGCGAAGTATGTCACGGTAAACGTTATAATCGTGAAACACTTGAAGTGAAGTATAAAGATAAGAGTATTGCAGATATTCTCGATATGACCATTGAAAATGCAGTCGTGTTCTTCGAAAATATTCCAAAAATTCAACGTAAGCTACAAACGATTGTTGATGTTGGATTAGGCTATATGAAATTAGGACAACCTGCCACAACCTTATCGGGTGGTGAGGCACAACGTGTAAAATTGGCCTCAGAATTACATCGACGCTCTACAGGAAAGTCCTTCTATATTTTGGATGAACCAACAACAGGCTTACATGCCGATGATATTGCACGATTACTAGTCGTGTTACAACGACTTGTTGAAAATGGCGACTCTGTATTAGTAATTGAACATAATTTAGATGTTATTAAAACTGCTGATTATCTTATCGATTTAGGACCAGAAGGCGGAGACAAAGGCGGAACAATTGTTGCGACGGGTACACCTGAAGAAGTTGCAGAAGTGGCAGGCTCGTACACAGGGAAATACCTAAAGCCGATTTTAGAACGCGATCGTTTGCGAATGGATGCATTGCTAGCAGAGGCCTCTCAATCTTAAAAGGTGTTTCACTCGGTAGCTAATCAATACGGTGAAAATTGATCAAAAAGTGGAGGGAACCGCTCAATCAGGGTGAGAAGTGATCTAAAAATGGAGAAACCCGCTCAATCAAGGATGAAAAGTGATCCAAAAGTGGAGGGAACCGCTCAATCAAGGATGAAAAGTGATCCAAAAGTAGAGGGAACCGCTCAATCAGGAGTGAAAAGTGATCCTAAAGTAGAGGGAACCGCTCAATCAGGAGTGAAAAGTGATCCTAAAGAGGGGAACCTGCTCAATCAATGGTGAAAAGCGATCCAAAAGTGGAGGGAACCGCTCAATCAGGGGTGAAAAGTGATCCAAATAGGAGAGCCCCGCTCAAACTAGTTTGGAAATTTAACCAAAAAGACAGATGTCCTATAAATTTTTCTGAAAGAAGTAATGCTAGGTTGCTGTAATGAAAAGACCCAATTTATTCAATTTTGCAGTGAAACTTTTCACATGATGAATCGTATAAATAGTATAACGAACTGAGGGAGGCTATTTATTTATGCAAAATGAACGTCAACGAATTTTAGAACTTGTAGAAAAAGGTACGATTTCGGCACAAGAGGCGATTACATTATTGGAAGCATTAGAGCAACCTGGCAAGTCTACTCAAAATGTTATGGATGATGTGACAAAAGAGACACAGTCCTTTTCAACTGAAAAAGAGTCACTCTTTGAAGAAAAACCAAAAGATAATGATAAGAAAAAAGATGATTTTATGAAGCATTTCCAAGATGAAATGCAGGATTTTCGTAAAGATTTAACACAGATCGGTTCTCTTTTTATGGATATGATGAATACGGCTGTTAAAAAGGTTAAGGAATTTGATGTAGCCTCTCCATTTGGAGATAAAATTGAGTTTACACATACTGAAGAAGTGGCTGCTGCCCATGTAGACAATGTTATTGTTGAATTACCAAACGGTAACTTTTCATTGGAAGCTAGTGAAGGAGACACAATCCAAGTTATTTGCAAGGTGAAGGCACCACTGATGAACGATAGTGAGGAAGAGACACGTAATCACTTTTTAGAGCAATTTGTTGTGAAAGAGGATGAGCGTTCATTGCGCATTTTAAGCCAATTGAAGCTAGTTCAAGTTAATGTAAAGGTGTTAGTCCCTAAGGAAAAGCTTGAAAAATTATCTGTTCGTCTTATGAACGGTAGTGTTTCTTTACAGGATACAGAGTTTGAAGAATTAAAAGTGAAAACGTTAAATGGGGCTATTAAAGGTACGAAGTTTAATTTTGGAAAAGCGGAAGTTGATTCATCTAATGGCTCTATTGAATTGACAAATGTCCGTGGTAAAGATTTAGAAGCTGAAACATTAAATGGACGTGTTTATTTAGATGGTGCTTTGGATGAAGTGGAAGCTAAATCTGTCAATGGACATGTAGTGGTGACGACTTGTTCGACAAACTCATCGAAAATAAAGGCACAGACAGTTGCTGGGGCAGTCGAATTATATGTCCCACGATCAATTTCATTAAGCGGTAAAGTTGTCACGAATTTTGGGAAAGTGGATGTAGGAATTCAGGATGTTTCTAAAATGGAATCACAAGATCAATTCCTTTCTAAAGTAGTTCGTTTTGATAAAGAAGTAGAAGGTGCAAATCGTTTATTTATCGAAGGTGAATCGAAAACAGGTGCTGTATTAGTACGCTATACAACAACAGACGAACAACAAATTTAACAACAGAAGCATTTGGGCTATCTTAAAGGCCTGAATGCTTTTTTAAATCAAACAGGATTCGACGCTAAAGGAAGTCGATTTCTGTTTTTATTTTGTGTCATTTTCTTAAAAATAATGGCAAGGAAAGAACGAAATTGAAGGAACTACCACGGATTGAAATGAAACTGTAATAAAAAAACAGAAATAGAGTGCTATAATAGTAAAAGAAATACCTCTTACATAGATGAGAGTTTTAGGTGGTTTAATCATGATAGAAATGAAAGATGTGACAAAGAAGTACCCAAATGGTGTTGTTGCGACAAATGGTATTTCCGTTAATATAAAGCAAGGCGAATTTGTGTATGTAGTTGGTCCAAGTGGGGCAGGTAAATCTACATTTATTAAATTGATGTACCGTGAAGAAAAGGCAACATCAGGGCAAATCATTGTCAATGGTATTGATTTAGCAACATTAAAGAATAAAAAGGTCCCTTTTTTGCGCCGTCAACTTGGCGTTGTTTTCCAAGATTTCAAATTGCTACCTCGTTTGAATGTTTATGAGAACGTAGCATTTGCGCTTGAAGTAATTGAGGAAAAGCCAGATGAAATAAGACGTCGTGTTATGGAAGTATTAGAACTTGTAGGATTAAAGCATAAAGCAAGAATGTTCCCAAATGAGCTGTCAGGGGGGGAACAGCAACGAGTTTCGATTGCACGTTCGATTGTCAATGTTCCGAAAGTGGTGATTGCAGATGAACCTACTGGGAACCTTGATCCTGAAACATCATGGGAAATTATGAATTTATTTGAGGAAATTAATGCACGAGGAACAACGATTGTGATGGCAACCCACAACCGTGAAATTGTAAACACGATTCGTCGTCGTGTAATAGCAATTGAGGGCGGATTAATTGTCCGTGATGAACACGGAGGTGAATACGGCTATGAAATTTAATACAGTCCAACGTCACTTCCGTGAAAGTGTCAAATCACTTGGCCGAAATAGCTGGATGACCATTGCATCTGTTAGTGCCGTAACAGTTACGCTCATACTAGTAGGCGTTTTTGCGCTTATTATGATGAATTTAAATAAAGTAGCAACCGATTTAGAAAACGATGTCGAAATTAAAGTTTTAATTGATGAGACGGCGGATGAAGCTGCTGAAAAAGCACTCATTGAAAAAGTCAAAAAATTGCCTGGTGTCTCTGAGATGAACTATTCCACAAAAGAAGATGAGTTAACCAAGCTAGTCAAAGATTTTGGTGATGATTTTAAGCTATTTGAACAAAGTAACCCATTACGTAATGTAATTTATGTAAAGGCTGCTGACCCGCAGCAAACAGCAAAAGTTGCTAAAGCAATCGATAAATATGAGTATACATATGACGTTATGTATGGCGAAGGAAAAGTTGAAAAACTATTTAACTTCTTAAATATTAGTCGTAATGTAGGAATCGTGCTTATTTTAGGGTTATTATTTACAGCAATTTTCTTAATTTCGAATACGATTCGTATTACGATTATTGCACGTCGAGATGAAATTGAAATTATGAAACTTGTAGGGGCTACAAATTCATTTGTACGTATCCCATTCCTATTGGAAGGTATGTGGCTCGGGATTTTAGGTTCCATCATTCCGATTGCGGTTGTCACAACCCTTTACCACAATGTATATAAAATTATTGCACCACGTTTACAAGGTGAGCTTATTCAAGTACTTGATTTTTCTCCACTTGTGTATCAGGTGAGCGGTCTTCTGTTACTCATAGGGGTACTTATCGGTATTTGGGGAAGCTTTATGTCAGTACGCAAGTTCTTAAAAATTTAATCACAACGGATATTTGTGAGGTAGAACAAGAATAGTCGAAGGGGAGTTCAATCGGTGAAAAGTAAGGCGAAAAACACATTGAAAACACTTGCAGCAGCATCTGCTCTAATTCTTTTTATCCAAACTCCATCAGCATATGCAACAAGTTTGTCGGATTTAAAAGAAGAAAAGAAACAAGTTGAAACAAAGAAAAATGAATTAAACTCTTCGATTAGTAATAAGTCAAATGCCATTACTGCTAATCAAGAAAAGCAACAAAAAATCTTAGATCAAATTCAAGCATTGAACGCTGAAATCGACAAAACCAATAGTAATATTAAAAATGTACAAGCTGATATTCATGCAACAAATGAAGAAATTAAAAAATTAGAAGCGTCTATTAAGGAACTTCTGCATAAAATCGAAGAGCGTGATTTATTGTTACAAGAGCGTGCTCGTGCCATTCAAGCGGGTGGATCAGTAAGCTATTTAGACGTATTGCTTGGTTCTAATAGTTTTGTAGACTTCATCGATCGTTTCTCTGCAGTCAATGCATTATTAGAAGCAGATCGTCAAATTATTCAAGATCAAAAAGAAGATAAACAAAAATTAGAAGAGCAAAAGCAAGCAGTTGAAGAAAAGCGAAAAAAATTGGAAGGTAAAAAAGCTGAGCTTGAAAGATTAAAAGCATCATTAGATGGTCAAAAAGCTGAGAAAAACAAATTAGTCGACCAATTAGAAAAAGAGCAAGAAAAGCTAAAATCAGAGAAAGTATTACTTGAAAAAGAATACTCTGAAGCATTAGAAGTAAGCCAAGAATTACAAGATCAAATTATTGCTGAACAAAAGCGTTTAGCTGAAATTGCTCGTCAACAAGAAGCAAAACGTAAAGCAGCCGCGGCAGCCGCGGCGGCCGCGGCGGCAGCTGCTAACAAAGGTGGTGGCGGTTCATCTGGTGGAACAGTCAATGCGCCTCAATCAAATGGTACATGGATTAAACCAACGAATGGTCGCTTAACGTCACCATATGGCTGGAGAAATCTTGGGGCAGGCCCTGAATTCCATTACGGTGTCGACCTTGCGAATGCAACGGGTACACCAATTTGGGCAGCATCGGATGGCGTAGTTTCTTATGCAGCACCACTTAGTTCATATGGTAATGTTGTCATCCTAACACACTCCATTGATGGACAAATTTATACAACTGTCTATGCGCATTTAAGTGCATTCAATGTTAGTGTAGGACAGGAAGTAACACAAGGTCAGCAAATTGCAGCGATGGGCAGTACTGGTCGCTCCACTGGTCCACATTTACACTTTGAAGTGCATAATGGCCCTTGGAGAGGACAGGCAGTCGGCAGTGTAAACCCACTAAAATATATTCCATTGTAAAAAATAAGCTATACATTAGAGTTTTCTAGTGTATAGCTTTTTGTATGTCTACTATTGTTTCCCTCAAAGCCTTCGTTCCATACTTTTTGTAAAATATGTTATGATGAACATATACATAGTGGGGTATTTTTACGACCCTGATTTCTTAAGAATTTCTGAAAACGTAGGAAATATTCTTATTTTAAAAAGGTTCTATGCTATGCTGTATGTATCTTTTGGAGGAGGGTTTGTTGGAGTGATTAATACGGAGTGGTACTCCATTCGAGCATTAACTTTACCAGCAACTGCTATCGCTTTACTTGCTACATTTTTTATTGTGTGGCTTATATTGCGTATACAATTTTCGAAAAAGTGGTCGGATGTATATAGTGATGCCGTTTTCACATTTATCATTGTGTGGAAATTAAGCCTGTTAGTAACTGATTTCAAGTCCGTTGTATCTTATCCAATTTCTTTGCTTTATTTTAATGGCGGAACCATTGGTGTTTATGTTGGCGTCATTGTAGCATCTTTGCAAATATGGAGAAAGCGTCACAAACTGGGGTTTGATGAACGGGAGATGATACCTTGTAGCTGGGCAATTATTTTAACGCAATCAATTTATCAAATGCTTGTCGTGCTACTCAACGACAACACCACACCGAGTGAAGTTATTACATTAGTTGTGCTAAGTCTATTAACACTCCTCATATTATGGAAACTAGCAGCAATGAAACAAACTTTATTACTCTATACAGTTAGCTATATACTTGTTGCCTTCTTTCAGCCACTAGGTGTATCGCAAACGGCTGTGAGAGTCAGTCTAGTATTACTTTGTATGGGAATAGTCATTCAACGTGAGCGAAACATTGTGGGAGGTAAGGAATGAAAAAAAATATTGGACTACTGATTGTCGTGCTTTTAGTAGTTGCGATGATTGGTACATATGTAAAGCAGCAAATTGACGAAGAACGTGCAATTGAAAAATCGGCCCTCGGTAAGGATATGGAGGAGCGTGAAGTAGGCTTAGGAAATGGGGATACACCACCTGATTTCACATTAACAAGTTTAGATGGGGAAGACATTACGCTAAGTGATCTCCGAGGAAAAAAGGTTGTTTTGAATTTCTGGGCGACATGGTGTCCACCATGTAAGGCGGAAATGCCACATATGCAAAGCTTCTATGATGAGTATGCAAAAGAGAAAAATGTTGAAATCTTAGCTGTTAATTTAACAACGGCAGAGCGTGATGTGACAGATGACGCGAAAGTGGACACAGTCATGACCTTTAGAGATAGCTTCGAGCTAACATTCCCAATTCTATTGGATCAAGATAATTCGGTAGGATTGGATTATCAAATTATTCCCATTCCAACAACTTATTTTATTGATTCCAACGGTTATATTCAACGTGCCATTAAAGGACCTATGGACGTGGACATGTTAAAGGAATATGTAGATGCATTAGATTAATTCATAAAAAATCTGTTCGTTTTCTATAGTAGAAACGAGCAGATTTTTTTATTTATAAACAAGAGTGAAATTAAATACTCGCGGGGCAAGGGTGAATACCCGCGGAACGAGAGTGAATACCCGCGGAACGAGAGTGAATACCCGCGGAACGAGAGCGAACACCCGCGGAGCAAGGCGAAATACCCGCGGAGCGAGGCGGAATACCCGCGAAGCAGGGCGGAATGCCCGCGAAGCATGGTGAAACCCTTAGGGAAAGTGAAATATTCTCCCTTCATAAATTTGAAAGGTAATCTTGTATGTTTGAAAAAATAGAGTCATACAGTAAAAGAGACGGAGGAGGGAAGATTTGCGCAAATTAACGGCTGGTGTCGGAGTCCTACTTAGTAGTTTAGTGGTAGGTAGTGGTATTTACTTTGATTGGTTCAATATTGGCGATAAAAAGGAGCCTGTTACGGAGGTTGATACAATTGGTGAAGCCATGACACTCATCGAAGAGAAATCTGTATACAGTACGAAAAAAGATGCCTTGGTGGAGGGGGCTCTTCGTGGTATGGCTGATGCCATTAAGGACCCTTACAGTACGTATTATTCCAAGGAAGAGGCAGAGCAACATCGGCAAATGCTGGCCGAGGAAAGAGTGGGCATAGGGATTGAACTAACTGAAAATAAAGGAAAATTTATTGTTGTGTCTCCAGTCCGTTCATCACCAGCAGAGAAGGCAGGTATGCGCTCGCTCGATGAAATTGTACAAGTTGATGGGGTTCGGGTTGATGGGAAAACGATGAGTGAGTTAATGCATTTAATTCAAGGTGAGAAAGGAACGAAGGTAACCATTGTTGTTTATCGTCCTAGTGAGGATAAACATATTAAAATGACAATGGAACGCGCTGCCATCTCTAATAAAACCGTATCAAGTGAAGTTGTAATGGTTGAAGATACAGCCATTGGTTATGTGGTTATTTCATTATTTGGTGAAAAGACAGCGAATGAATGGGTTGCTGAAACAAGTAAATTGCTTCGTAAAGATGTTGAAGGAATCGTAATTGATGTACGTGATAATCCAGGTGGTTATTTACATAGCGTCGCAGCGCTACTGAGCACGGTATTGGACAATGGCAAAGTATTTGCATATATGCAAAATGCGGAAGGGGCTATGGAACCATTAAAAACGCAAACAAAAGGCTTTGACGAAAAATATTTAGAAACGATGAACAAAATTCCAATCGTTGTTTTACAAAATCAAGGTAGTGCTTCTGCTAGTGAGGTGTTGAGCGGTGCTTTAAAAGGATGGGGGCGTGCTTCACTTGTGGGGGTTAAAAGCTTTGGGAAAGGAACTGTGCAGGAATCTTGGGAGCTTTCAAATGGTGGGGAATTAAAATTATCAACCAATAAATGGCTGACACCAAAACGCGAATGGATTCATGGGCAGGGTATTGAAGCAAGTTTAGTAATTGAGCAAAATGAATTATTTGCTTTTCAACTCCATCCTCTAACAGGTAAGTTTAAAGTGGGTGATATGAGTGAGGAAATTTCGTATTCACAAAATGCCTTACAGAAACTAGGCTATCAAATTGATCGTTTAGATGGCTATATGGACGAGACAACGGCAGAGGCGGTTAATCTTTATCGTAAACAGAAAAAATTAAAACTTGCAGAAGATGAATTTTACATGGATACAACGTTCTTTAATAGTTTAAATGAGACGTTAAAGGATTTTAAAGCCGATCGTCAAAATGATCAGCAATTCCAAATGGCCACTAGCTTTTTACTACATGCAATTGAACAATAACATCTGCTAAAAGAATAAAATGACCATAATACAAAGCTTTCTATGAGTTTGTACTACGCAAGAGTGTAGTCGTTTGATACAATAAATTCATAGTATTCATGATAGAAATGGCGGGTGTTCGTATGGTTAGTGAGATATTAATAGAAATTGTAACAGCGATTGGCCGCTTTTTACTCAACCCATTACTGTATATAGTCATAATATTTGCTATTTTATTAGGTTATCGTCGTGTAAAACAGGAGCGAAAATATTTTAATAGACGCATTATTTGGGGCTGGACGGAGCTAATCGGACAATGGAAAGATGGGTGGCTTTATGCATTACTCATTTCTCTTATCAGTATGATAGCAGGACTTACTGTACCGAAAGAATTTTTAATTATTTTAATAGCAGTTTCTATAGTAGCACTTATCTTGTATTTCATTAATGCATTGTCACCCATTTTCACAATGGGTATTGCAACATTAGCGATATGGGCTATGTCCTATTACCATTGGTCTTTCTCTTGGTGGAAAATTTCCTTTGAGGATGTCAATTTAGATGATGGAGCAGTCGTTACGATTACCATTCTTGCGGGTCTTTGTGTCATTGCGGAAGGACTATTGATTCGACGTGCAGCAATGAAGGTTACTACGCCTAGTATTGAAAAAACGAAGCGGGGTATGCAGGCTATTGTGTATCGTTCAAGGAATGTTTGGGTGCTTCCGATTTTCTTTGTTATGCCTGGTGATGCTATTTCTGCCGTGTTGCCGTATTGGCCATTGTTTACGATAGGAGATAGTCAATTTGCATTTGTATTGTTTCCGATTGTTATAGGCTTTGCCAAGCTGCTAAGAAAGGAATTACCAGCATTAAAGCTGCCTAAAATAGGGCGATCTGTTTTATTACTAGGACAGCTTATTTTAATAGGCGGTTTAGCTGCTTATTTTGAGCCAATGATCGGTTTCCTGACGCTTGGTATTGGAGCGCTAATCCGTATCATTATGTCTATTTACTTTGCTCAACAAGATAAAACAGATCATTATGCGGTAGCACCAAGTACAAAGGGTGCGATTATTGCAGCCGTACTTCCTGATTCACCAGCTGAAAAAATGGGCTTACTGGCAGGGGAATGTATTCGCAAGGTAAATGGTGTGACTATTTTTACTGAAAATGAACTGTACGAAGCGCTACAATTAAATGCAGCCCATTGTCGTCTAGAAGTGTTAGATCGAAATAATGAAATTCGTCTCACACAGCATGTTATATATAGTAATGATCATTACCGCATCGGATTACTTCTTGCTGAGCCGAGGGATGTATAATGGACGTTTTTGGAAAAATGATGTTAGCATTATTTATACCTGCTTTATTGGTGTTATTGTTTACAAGAATTACGTATAATCGCTATGTTGCATTAGCATTAGCGATTGCACTAATTGCTGCCTCTGTCTATGCAGGTTACACATCTCCATCAATTATTTTTGTCATTGATGCCTTTTCATTAACAGTCGGTTTTTGGCTAGCAAGTAAACTGAAGAAATAAAAGAAGGTCAGTCCTAGCGAAGGGACTGACCTTTTTACATGAAAAATCGTACAGCTGCCATAATGATAACACCAGCAATAACTGTAATGGACAAACTTTTTGTAATAAGTGCAATAATTAGTGTTGGCACAAATGTAACAAAAACGGGCCAATCCAATGTCACCACTTTGCCACTGTCAGTATCTAATAAGTTTTCGATGACAAGAGCACTTAAAATACAAACAGGAATAAAACTGAGCCATTTAAGCACCACATCGGGGAGTGTTACACTACGTACGAACATAAAGGGAATAACACGCGGTAGCCATGTAACAAGGGCACAGCCGATAATGAGCCAGACCATATATGTAGTTGTCGTCACTTATCCGTCACCACCCCAATTGTTGCGACAATGATTGTTGCTAGCAGCACAGCCACATGCGAAGGTACTATATAAGAAAGACCATACATAATGACCACCATATAGCCGATTAATTTAATATAATGCATGATTTTACTTTTGCCAACGCTGCTCAATTGTAGAACTAATAGCGCAACAAACATGGCAATTAACGCAAAATCTAAGCCCCATTTTTCAGGATTGGCGACCCATTGCCCTAAAAAGGCACCAGTAACACAGGAAAGAATCCAGAAAGAGTAGGCAGTAATGTTTAGTCCATCCATCCATTTGCCGTATAATTTGCCTGTTTGCATTTGCTTTGTTACGGCTACGCCAAATGTTTCATCTGTTAATAATGTACCAAAGCCAACATTTCTTAGCATGGAATAGCGCGTAAAATGAGGTGCTAATGTTAAACTCATTAATAAATGGCGTAGATTGACGACAAAAATGGTTACAATAATAGCAGAAGCAGGACTACTTGTTAAGAGAAGCGCACAAAAAATAAATTGTGCAGATCCAGCATAAACAAGGATCGTTAAAAGTGCGATTTCAAGGACAGATAAACCAGAAGCGGAACCTACAACACCGAATGCAAGTCCTATACTAATATAACCGAGTAATGTTGGTACACAATCTTTCACACCTTGTAAAAAGCTATCGTTGGAAGAGCTTGTTGTATTCTGATGAAGCTCTGTTGTACTTGTCATAAATAGGTCATCCTTTCTTGATAATTTCCATGTATACTATTGATGGAATTGTTTGATAGTTCTTGATGTTTATTAAAGTATACATATGTCTGATAAAATAAACAATAGAAAATGGTGAGTAAAAGTGGAACAAATGAGCCGGAATTTAGCATTTCAATTAAAAAAAATTAGACAGCAGCGTCATTTAAGCCTAGATGATGTAGCAAAAGAAACAGGCGTTAGTAAAGCGCAGCTTGCCCAAATTGAAAAAGGAGAGGCCAACCCAACTGTGTCGACGATTTGGAAAATTGCTGCAGGGATGCGTATTTCATTTTCTTCTTTATTGCAGCCACCAACAGCCCATTTCACACGTTATAGCAGTAAAGATGTGCCACATGTCGATGAGGACGAGGGGCGCTATCGAGTGTATTCTATCATTCCGTATAACCCGGAGCGGGGTTGGGAATTCTATAAGGTTGAAATGGAGCCAGGAGCCGTTAGCAGGAGTGAAGCTCATACAGAAGGGGTAGAAGAAACTATAATGGTCATCAAGGGACAAGCAGTTATTTCTGCTGGAGATATGCATGAATTACTGGAAGAAGGGGATACACTAGTATTCTCAGGGCATCAGCCCCATGAATATCGAAATACGTCAGATGAGCTAACAATTTTTCATTTAATTTTACAGTATAAATAGAGGTGTCGATGTTGAGTGAATGGTTTACTGTAGAAAATATTGAACAGATTGCGGCACAGTATCGAACACTTGGTCCAATCATTGGTTTACTGTTACCATTTTTAGAAGCGTTTTTACCATTTCTTCCTTTAGTCGTGTTCGTTGTTGCCAATGCAAGTGCATTTGGCTTATGTTTAGGGTTTTTATTATCTTGGTTAGGCTCCGTAGCTGGCTCCTATGCAGTATTTTTGCTTGTCCGCCATTTTGGTAAGCATCCAAAGCTACAATTTTTAACAGGCAGTAAAAAAGTACAGAAGCTAATAAAATGGGTGGATATGAAAGGTATTAGTCCTCTATTTGTCCTCCTATGCTTTCCCTTTACACCATCTGTTATAGTGAATATTGTAGCGGGGTTATCCCATATTCATAAAAAGTTTTACTTAGTTGTTTTACTGGCTGGAAAGTTTGTCATGATTTTAGGGATGAGTGTACTAGGCTATGATCTTCAATCCTTATTGACAAGCCCCGTAAGATTAGTGATTGCTGCAGTTGCAATTGTTATTTTATGGTGGGTAGGCAAGCTGATTGAGAAGCGATTGAACGCTCGTGTAGAAAGAGATTTAAAGCAAGCGCGAAATTTGACGAAAAACCGTGATCACCATGCCAGTTAACTATTTACTATAGCCTCTTTCTTTATCTGAAGGGGCTGTTTTTTTATGTAAACATATCCTTCTTTTTTATTGTCAGGTGAAGGTTGATAAATAGTATTTACTAGTTTTTTTCGATAGAATTTAAGGTAGACTAGTAAAGTTGATTTTAAATGTAGAAGGGTTCACCCAAAGAGAAAAGGAACCCGTTAATAATAGATGATTCCACAGCAAAAGCACGTTCTCGATTTGGTGAGGTGTTTACTAGAAGAAAAGAAAACCATCTAAAGAGGGGGAAAGGATATGACATTACGTATTGTTTCAGGACGATCGGGAACAGGGAAATCGGCATTTATTCATCAGGAAATTGTTGAACAACTTAAGACGGACCCATTAGGGCATCCAATTTTCATCATTGTTCCTGACCAGATGTCCTATTCTACCGAATATGAACTGACGAATAAGCATGGTTTACAAGGTTTGATTCGAGCACAGGTGATGACATTTAAGCGTTTAGCGTGGTTAGTCTTACAGGAGACAGGTGGTATCGCGCGTAAAGAAGTAAATGGCTATGGTTACCGAATGCTCATTCGTAAACTTTTAGAGGAACAGAAAAGCGAGTTTTCTTTATTTCGACAAGCAGCAGGAAAACGAGGATTTACAGAGGAAATAGAAACCCTTCTAAAAGAATTTAGTCGCTATAGCGTCAATAGTTCAGTCTTGGCAGAAGTAACGGAATCTTTGAAGGCACTTGATGCTCCCAACACCTTACAAGCAAAAACGAATGATTTACATGTCGTTTTGCAGGCATTGGAGGAACGACTTGGTACAACATATGTCGACAGTGAGGGCTATTATCCAATTTTAACAGAACAATTAAAGTACGCTGAAACGATGAAGCAAGCGACAATCTATATTGATGGTTTTACGGCCTTCACTGTACGAGAATTGGAATTGGTTCGAGAGTTATTAAAGGTAACGAAGCAAGTAACCGTTGTTCTTCCATTTGACCATATAGATGAGGCTTTTGATGAGCAGGCACTATTTCATGAAGCAGCTTTAACCAATCAACGACTCCATGATATCGCCAATGAAGAGGGCATTGATGTTGATTTTCCATTACATTTTTATCATGCTAGAAGATTTCATTCTGAAGATTTACAGCATGTGGAGACTAATTTTGCAAATTTAATGCCTAAAACGAAAGAAACCTCAGGAGATGTCATGGTACTTGAAGCATCAAATCGTCGAGCGGAGGTACATGCGATTGCCCGGGAAATAACTAAATTGACAAAAGAAGACGGATATCGCTATCAGGATATTGTACTTTTATATAGACAAGCAGATCTCTATGATCCACTTATCGCAAGTATTTTCCAACAATATGATATTCCTATTTTCACAAATACTAAAAAAACGATGCTACACCATCCATTAATAGAGTTAAGTCGGTCTGCATTAGAGATCATGACGTCTAATTGGAAATATGAACCTGTCTTTCGCAGTGTGAAAACCGATTTGTTTTTCCCGCTCCAAGCTGAACTAACAATTTGGCGCGAACGAGCGGATCGATTGGAAAACTATTGTTTGGCACAGGGAATCTATGGCGAACGTTGGTTTGAGGAGGCTCGTTGGTTTTATAAAAAGTATCGAGGACTAGAATTCCATTCGCGTGTACAAACAGATGAAGAGCGTGCAATGCAGGCAGAAATCGAGGCCATTCGAGATGAAATTCGCCAACCATTAAAAAATTTACAGGACAAGCTTGAAGCTGCACAAACTGGTAGGGAAATTGCCACTGCCTTATTTGAACTTGTGGAGGCATTACAGGTTTATGACAAGCTTCAGATGATGAAAGACCGTGAGCTTGATCGAGGCGACGCTTTAGCAGCGAGTGAGCACGACCAAGCTTGGAATGAATGGATTGCAGTCCTCGATCAATTCGTCTATATGTTTGGTGAGCAGGAGATGACTGTGGAGGAAGCAGCCAAAATACTTGATGAAGGTTTTGATACATTAGAATTTTCTCGAATTCCACCAACCCTAGATGAGGTCATGGTTGCGACTGTTGATTTGGCTCGTCTTTCTAATATAAAGGTTGCCTTTGTTGTAGGGATGAATGATGGAATTTATCCAACACGAATGGAATATGAGGGATTATTGTCAGATTCAGAGCGTGAATGGTTTAGTCAAATTGGCTATGAGCTTGCACCAACCTCTACCAATCGTTTATTACAGGAAAATTTCTTAATCTATCGTGCAGTTACGACACCTTCTAATAAGCTTTATGTGACATATCCAACAGCAGATGAAGAGGGCAAGGCACTGCTACCTTCTTTATATATCAAGAAAATAGTTGGTAATGACAAGGCGCCAGGTCTATTAAGTGATGTTGCTATAGAGCGAGTAGTTATTGATCCGATTGAATTACTGGATGGAGATGTTTTACCTTATTTACGCCATCCACGTACCGCATTAGCCCACCTTATGATACAGCTACGTCAAGCAGAGCATAGTCGTGAATTAGCACCTGAATGGCTAGCATTACAAAAATTTTATAAACAAGATCCTTATTGGACACTTATTTTTGAGCGTGTACGCTATCCGATTACACATAAAAATGAGGCTGAGCCACTTGAAACCTATATCACACAGGAGTTATACGGACAAAAGCTTACATCAAGTGTGTCACGAATAGAGAAATATTTTAGATGTCCATTTTCTCATTTCACTACGTATGGTCTACGTTTAGAAGAGCGTGCAGAGTATCGCTTGGAAACTTTTGCAATGGGTGATTTATTCCATGAGGCGTTAAAGTGGATTACAGAGGAAACACATAGACAACAGCTTTCATGGATACGTTTGACGAAGCAGCAAATTAAACAATTAGCACGGCAAGCAGTCGAGCAAATTGTACCTGTTTTTTCACATCAAATCTTATTATCTAGTGCCCGCTATCGCTATATTCAGCGGAAGCTTATTCGTATTGTTGAACGCACGATGACGGCATTGACACAGCATGCTAATGTATCTCATTTTAAACCTATTGCCATTGAGGCATCGTTTGGCCCAGGGCAACATGAACAGCTACCACCACTTGAAATTGATTTGACTGGTGGGAAGAAAATGTTTATGCGAGGACGTATCGATAGAGTGGATAGTGCAACGATAGATGATCGCTCTTATTTGCGGATTGTTGATTATAAATCTTCAGCCCGTGATTTAGATTTAAACGAGGTTTATTATGGATTATCTTTACAGGTCCTTACTTATTTAGATGTGGCGATGGAAAATAGCTCTTATTGGTTACCAGGTCAAACAGAGCCAGCAGGGGTACTGTATGTGCATGTGCATAATCCAATGCTAAAACTAGATAAGGATTTAACGGATAGTGAAATAGAAGAAGATCGTTTAAAGCAATACAAAATGAAGGGCCTACTTTCAGAAAATGCTGAGGCCATTTTATCGATGGACGAGCAACTAGAAGAAAGTAGCGGCCACTCTAAAATCATTCCTGTTTATATGAAAAAAGATGGGACACCATCTGAATCACAATCACGTATTGTCCCAGTAAATGATATGAAAAAGCTACAGCATTTCGTTCGTCGTAAACATCAGGAGGCAGGCAATGGTATTTTGTCTGGTGATACAGCTATCAGCCCCTATAAATTAAAGGCAAAAACAGCATGTGATTATTGTCAATTTGCTGCAGTTTGTCAATTTGATCCGTCTGATGGTAAACAAAGCTATCGTCAATTGATGCAAGCGAAACCGAATGACATTGTTGATAAAATTCGGAAGGAGGTAGAATAGCATGGTACAAACAATTCCAGCAAAGCCGGCAGATGTCACATGGACAGATGATCAGTGGAAGGCGATTTATGCAAGTGGTCAAGATACGCTTGTATCTGCTGCAGCAGGTTCTGGGAAAACGGCCGTACTAATTAATCGTATGATTGAAAAGGTCATTGCTACTGAAAATCCCATCAATGTAGATGAACTATTGGTAGTGACCTTTACGAATGCTTCAGCTGCTGAAATGCGCCATCGTATGTCAGAGGCATTAGAAAAGGCTATAGCAGAAAACCCGACATCCAATCATTTAAGACGGCAGCTCAGTCTGGTCAATAAAGCGCAAATCTCCACACTGCATTCCTTCTGTTTAGCCATTGTGAAGCAATACGCCTACTTGCTTGATATTGATCCAGGCTTCCGTATCGCCAATGAAGCGGAAATTGCTTTATTAAGAGATGATATTTTAGCGGATGTTTTAGAGGATGCTTACGATTCAGAGGACGAAGCTCAAGTGCAGGCAATCTATCGTCTTGTCGATAGCTTTACGTCGGATCGTGATGACCAAGCCATCGAAACGTTGATTAGTAAACTATATGATACTTCTCGTGTACATGCTGAGCCTTTAAAGTGGTTGTTAAGTCTACCGAAAGCCTATGATTTAGCGGATGATGTGACCATTGATGATTTAGAGTTATCTCATTATGTCAAATTAACCGTTCGACATAGCTTGGAAGAAGCTTTTGTTTTAATTTCAGAAATGCGAGGGATAACCTTACAGCCAGATGGACCTGCCCCCTATGCTGAAACGGCAGAAATTGATTTTGCTATGATTCAAGAGGGGATACGTATTAGTCAAGAAGGGACATGGCAGGAGCTGTTTGATTATTTTGCAACGGTCAAATGGTCCACATTGAAACGAGTATCTAAGGATGCTTTAGTAGATGTAGATTTACAAGAGCTTGCCAAGAAAAAACGTGAAGCAGCCAAAAAAATAATGAATAAAATGAAAGAAACATATTTTGTTCGTACACCTGCACGCTTGCTTGAGGAAATAAGATTAATGGCACCAACAATTACCACATTAGTGGAGCTAACTGCTGCGTTTAGTGACCAATTCCGACAAGCCAAGTTAGAACGGGGTATCATTGATTTTTCAGATTTAGAGCATTATGCCCTGCAAATTTTAACGGTCGAAGTAGAAGGCGAGCTTCAGCCATCTCCAGTTGCGCTAGATATGAAAAAACGTTTTAAAGAAGTTCTTGTGGATGAATATCAAGATACAAATATGCTACAGGAAACGATTTTACAGCTTGTCAAAACAGGTGAGGAGCAGAATGGCAACTTATTTATGGTTGGTGACGTGAAACAAAGTATTTATCGCTTCCGTTTAGCTGAACCAAAACTCTTCATGCGAAAATATAGTGATTTTTTAGAGACGCCTGAAATGACAGGAATGCGAATTGATTTAAATGCTAACTTTCGAAGTCGTAAAGAAGTGTTGACTGCTACGAACTATATATTTGCACAAATAATGGGCGAGCGTGTGGGTGAGATTCTTTATGATGACAATGCATCATTAAAGCCAGCTGCTCCTTATGATGAGAAAGAAATGCCCGTAGAACTTGTCGTGATGCATCCGCCACAGGAAGAGGAAACAACAGAAGAGCTAGAGGAAATGAGCAATGAAGCCACAGAGCTAGAGGAATTGAAAAAATCACAATATGAGGCGCGCTTTATTATTGATCGTATTCGACAGATGATGGAGGATGGCACAACTGTTTATGATACGAAAACAAAGACAGAACGGCCCCTACAATATCGTGATATTGTAATTCTAATGCGCTCTATGACATGGTCAACAGATTTAGTGGAGGAATTTAAGTTAGCAGGGATTCCATTATATGCAGAATCCTCTAAAGGGTATTTTGATGCTCTTGAAGTGATGATAATGTTAAATGTCTTGAAGGTTGTTGATAATCCCTATCAAGATATTCCATTAGCTTCTGTACTACGTGCACCATTTGTTGGTTTAACGGAAAATGAGCTGGCGAAAATACGGTTAGCCGATCAAAAGGTACCTTTCTATGACGCTTTACGCCAATTTATTCGTAGTGAAGGACATGGAGTGCAAACCACTACGTTTGAGAAGCTGCAACGCTTTATGCTAGCCTTTGAAAATTGGCGAGATTTAGCACGTCGTGGATCATTGTCAGATTTAATTTGGAAGATTTATTTAGATACACACTATTATGAAATGGTTGGGGCAATGCCAAATGGTAAGCAGCGTCAGGCCAATCTACGTATCTTACATGATCGTGCACTAATGTATGAGCAGACTGCGTTTCGTGGATTATTCCGCTTTTTACGCTTTATTGATCGGATGCGAACGCGTGGGGATGATTTAGGCACTGCCAAATCCATTGGTGAAAAGGATGATGTGGTACGCCTTGTGACGATTCACTCTTCAAAAGGATTGGAATATCCTGTAGTCTTTGTCGCAGGTATGGGACGTCCGTTTAACAAAATGGATTTCCATCAACCTTATTTATTCGACCAAGACTTTGGCCTTGCGGTAAAGGCCATTGACCCGGAAAATCGTATCACGTACACATCGTTACCGTTTTTAGCATTGAAGGAAAAAAAGGAGCTGGAAATGCGTGCAGAGGAAATGCGAGTTTTATATGTAGCTATGACGCGTGCAAAGGAGCGACTGATTTTAGTGGGCTCTGTAAAGAGTTGGGAGAAAACGCTTGATTACTGGCAGGATGCGCAAAATTTACCGAAAGATGCACCGCTTCAGGAATATTTACGTGCCAGAGCTAATAGTTATTTGGACTGGATAGGCCCAGCGGTAGCAAGGCATGCAGATTTTGCGGCTGTTGCAACTACTTCGTATAAAGAAATGGATGACCCTTCTCGTTGGTCGGTACAAGCTATCAATACGAGCCATTATTCGTATGAAATACAAGCATTGGCTGATGAGGTACAACAGGCACTTGAGATGCCTGAGGATGAGGCATTGTTGGCAGTAATAACGGAACGTTTTCAAGCACAGTATGCCTATCAAAAATCCACAAGAAAACGCTCCAAAACATCGGTAAGTGAAATTAAGCGTTTAGAAAATCTACAGCGCCAGGAGGAACCGGAATATTACTTTGCGACTCCAGCCAAGCAAACAGGCTCTACTATTGCGCCTCGACCAGCTTTTTTACAGGAGCAACAGCTAACGGGTGCTGAAGTTGGAACAGCTGTACACACAGTGATGCAGCATGTCCCACAGTTTGGCTTTCATGATATGAACGAAGCAAAGGTGTTTGTAAAAGATTTAGTAGCAAGACAGCTTTTAACAGAGGCAGAAGGAAAAGTGATTCCACTAGCGAAAATTTATCATTTCTTTACTACAGAAATCGGACAACGCTTCAAAAAAGCAAAGCAGATACGTAGGGAAATGCCCTTTACCATTAGTCGAGTAGATGACGATGGCGATGCACAAATTGTGCAGGGGATTATCGACTGTTTATTTGAGGATGAGTATGGTAATTGGGTATTGTTAGATTATAAAACAGATCGTATTCTGCCGCATTTTGCACAGGAGCCGGCTTTGTCAAAGGAAATACTAGGTCGTTATGCGGTTCAGCTTCGTGTTTATAGTGAGGCAATTGAATCCATTCTACACATTAAAGTAAGCGATAAAGTGTTATATTTATTCGATAATGAACAGACCATTCAGGCTTAAAGAATTAGTTATGGTCAAAGCAGAGCAAAGAAAATTTTAGCTTGCTCTGCTCCCACCATAACTGCTATTCAAGAGGAGGCTATTTTGTGGAGCTAAAACCAACAATGTTGCAAGAACGAATCGCAACATTAGATATTTTACGAGGGGTTAGTTTAGTGGGCATTTTACTCGTAAATATGTATACATTTTATTTGCCAATGCCACATATTGATTTGGCATCATGGTTTACAACGCCATCCGATATTGTTTGGCAGCAAAACATTGATATTTATGTACAAGGAAGCTTTTACCCACTATTTGCAATGCTATTTGGTTATGGCCTTGCCATACAGTGGCAAAAGGCTCAAAGCCGTGAACAAAATTTTTATACGCTAGGACTTCGTAGACTTTCTGTATTGTTTGTTTTCGGTTTTATTCATGCCGTGCTGATTTGGTGGGGCGATATACTCATGATGTATGCATTTTGTGGCATATTTTTACTACTTTTACTACGTTTAAGTCCCTTGTGGTTATTAGTCAGTGCTGTAATCATTAACGGTTTAATGCAGGTTTTCATGTTATTTTTAGTAGGCATTATTAATTTTAATACGAAGGTTGATGACTATTTAGATATTGTTTCGGTAGAGAAGGCAATTACTGCTTATGGTACAGGAAACTGGGTCGATGCCTTTATGCAACGCTTAACAGATCTCTCTACCCAGGCAGGGATAGGGATGTGGTTTGCAGCTTTATTCACTATTTTACCTTATATGCTAATTGGTGCAGCGGCTTCTAAATGGCGTTTAGTGGAACGAGCTAAAGAATTAAAGTGGCTCTGGCTGACATTGGCGATAGCTGGATTAGTCATTGGTGTTGTTATTAAAAGTTTACCTATTATGTTTACGAGAACATATTTATTAGATTATTTAAAGACATACATAGGCGGTCCAGTCTTATCAGTAGGCTATATTGGCATCATTGTATTACTTTGTTTATTGCCAATTGCACAAAAACTGCTCAGTCCATTTGCAAAATTAGGCCGAATGACATTAACGATGTATATTATGCAATCCATTATTGGAACTTGTCTATTCTATCAATTTGGCTTTGGCTGGTACGGTAAAGTAAGTGTTGAGACAGGGGTATTAATTACCATTGGAATCATTGTAGTGCAAATGATCATTGCAGAAATTTGGCTATCTAAATGGAGACAAGGACCGTTAGAGGCATTATGGCGTAAAATAACTTATAAGAAAAAAGTGGAAGCACGATAATATTTTCCTCTTGAAATGCATATTCTATGAAGATCTAGTAACTTATAAAATTATTGTCGCAAAAGTAAGGCAATTTCTATCATATTGTTGTATTATGTAGAAAAAAGAAGGAGCTCTTAAAATCATGAAAATTTTATCATTCAAATTAGGTGGACATGTTAGCTTTGGACCAAAAGTAAAAAAAGAAGAAGCGGTATGGGATGTACTCGCTATTCAAAATGAACTTCAAGTTCTCCCTTCTTTTTCAAGTTCAATCGTGGATGGCATAGCTTTAGGCTTTGATTTTGTTGAACAGATTCGTAAATTAGTAGAAGCAGCAGAAAAATCAGATCGTGCTGATAGCTTTAAACGTGAATTTACAGAGATCGAGTGGCTTTCACCAATTCCACGTACACCCAAAAATATTATGTGTATTGGTAAAAACTATGATGAACATGCCAAAGAAATGGGTGCCGAGGCAGCACCTACAGATTTAATGGTCTTTACAAAATCTCCAACTGCTATTGCTGCGGATGGACAAACGATTTCCATTCATGCGGATCTTTCTTCAAAGATGGACTATGAAGGAGAGCTAGCTGTCGTTATTGGAAAACGTGGTAAAAATATTCCTAAAAACCTAGCATATGATTATGTATTTGGCTATACAATTGCTAATGATCTAACAGCTCGTGATTTACAAGATAAACATAAACAATTCTTCTTAGGTAAAAGCTTAGATGGTACTTGCCCTCTTGGACCATACCTAGTGACAAAGGATGAAATTCCTAACCCACAAGATTTAACAGTTGTAACAAAGGTCAATGATGAAGTACGCCAAAACGGTTCTACGAAGGATATGATGTTCTCTGTAGAAACTTTAGTATCTATCCTATCTCAGCATGTTACTTTAGAGCCGGGAGATGTTATTTTAACAGGTACGCCAGCAGGAGTTGGTAAAGGCATGAACCCGCCGCAATACTTAAAGGCTGGAGATACAGTCAAAGTTTCTATTCAAGGCATCGGTACTTTAGTCAACCATTTTGAATAATATTGATTGTCATCCGCGAGAGATTACTACTCGCGGATTTTTTAGCTTCTTCAGCATTGGATTTACGTTCAATTGATGTAAATTATGTGAACACTATTGTAATATTTGAAACCCTTTCCATCGCATGGTAGGATAGAGTTTGATAGAAAAAGAATGAGGTGGGACAAACATGAGTTTTTTAACTAGCCAAACGCATTTGCATATTACTACGTGGGTAGTAGGTATTGTCATTTTTTTAATTGCGGCGCTAATGGGCAAGCAATCTAAAGGATTACATATGACATTACGTCTGTTTTATGTATTAATTATCATCACAGGTGGAGCATTATTTATTGAAGCAATGGACTATGGACAAGGCATGCTTTACGGCTTTAAATTCTTAGGTGGTATTCTTGTTATTGGTATGATGGAAATGGTATTGGTACGCCAAAAGAAAAATAAACCAACAGGTATGTTTTGGATTTTATTTGCAGTATTTTTATTAATTACACTGTTCTTAGGATTTAAACTACCGATGGGTCAAAATTTCTTAGCATAATGATGTAAAAGTCGTGAAGTGTTTGCTTCACGGCTTTTATTTTGTCAAAAAAGCAAATAGGAGGGAACTGACACCTTTTTGCCGTAATTCATTTCGCATTTTCGTAAAATCTTTTGAAAAGATAGCGACGTGACAGTGTTATTTGGTAAAATGACGATGGATTGGTTTGAAAGAGAGGGAATTACAGTGAAATTTAAGAAGTGGATAAGTGCGACGGCTGCATCACTTTTATTAGCAACTTCCTTCGTCAGTACTACACCAGTAGCACATGCGGACGAAGCTGCGTCAACATCAATTGCAGAAGAGAGCATCTATGATTTACTCGTTGACCGTTTCTTTAATGGCTCAGGTACAAACGATTTTGATACAAACACGCAAGATCCTTCTAAATTTGCAGGAGGCGATTTTACAGGTCTGCAAGATAAATTAAAATTTATCGGTGAGATGGGCTATACAATTGTTTCCATTGGACCTATTTTTTCAACAGAGAAATATGATGGCTCAATGCTAACAAGCTACACGACAATCGAACGTCACTTTGGAACTACAGAAGAATTTCAAAGTGTTGTAGAGGCCTATAAAGCTAAAAATATGTCCATTATGGTGGATTTCCCACTCAACAATGTAAGTCCAAATCATGAATGGGTAAAGGATACATCAAAAGCAGACTGGATTGCTTCAACAAATAATGGACAAGTACAGTGGGATTTATCGAACAAAGCTGTGCAAGAGGCACTTATTCAGTCAGCAACTGATTTTGTTTCTACATATGATGTCGGAGGTATTCGTTTAACTAATATTGCAGAGGCCGATACAGAGTTTGTTAATTCGATGATCGCGGCATTAAAAGAAACAAAAGAATCTCTATACGTGATTGCTAATGAAGAAAGTGATGCTAATTTTGATGCGACGTTTTCACCAGCAACAGCTGATATCTATCGTAATATATTTAAAAACGTTGATATGGATTCATCTAAATTAATGGAGCCTTTTACAGGCGAGAAGCCAACACAAATAATGGTGGATTCGCTGGAAACTCATCGTTTTACATTCGACTCTGCTAATGAAAATATGTTTCCACCTACACGCTTAAAAATGGCAATGGGTGCTTTATTTATGCTACCTGGAATTCCTGTTGTACAGTATGGCACAGAAATTGCTATGAATGGGGAAGCGAAACCAGATACACACCAGCTTTACAACTTTAAAACAGACGAAGAATTGATTGATTATATTAAAAATGTTCAATCTTTACGTAATAAATCAGCTACTTTACGTAATGGTGATTTTGAAGTCATTACAAATGAAAACGGCCTACTCGTCTTTACACGTACTTCAGACGAAGAAAAGTGGGTAATCATGGTCAATAATACAGGAAAAACACAACGTGTGGACTTAACACCTGAACAACTTGGTGAAGGGAAAATGCTGAACGGTATTTTACATGAGGAAAAAGTTCGCATAAACGAAAAAGAAGTTTATCCTGTTATTTTAGACCGAGAAATGGTAGAAATTTATCAAGTTCGAAATGATGAAGGCTTAAACATGCCGTATATGATTGCACTAGGCTTAGTGTGGGTCATCTTTATTGGCTTTGTTGTCATCATCATTAAACGAGGAAAAGTTCGACGTCAAGAACAAGACGTACAACAATAATAGAACAATAAAAATAGCATGCTAGGAGTTATCCTAACATGCTATTTTTTGTTGAAGCGATTATATCGAGGGTATTGCTTAGCCTTGATAGCTTTTATTCGTAAAGAAAATAGCAATCGTACCAGGACCAACGTGTGAACCGATTGCTGAGCCAATCATGGTGATTTGAATAGCTTGCGGTGAAAAACGCTCCTGTATAGATGCTTTTACTTCATTTGCAAATGCCGCATCATCACTATGACTAATACCAACGATTTTATTTGTAAAAGTTCCACCACGTTCTTGCATTAAATCTAACATACGATTAAGTGCTTTTTTTCGACCACGTGATTTTTCAATTGGCACAAGCTTGCCATCTTCTACATTTAAAATAGGTTTAATGCTTAGCAGCCCACCTAAAAATGCACTTGCTTTGGATACACGTCCACCTTTGGCAAGATAATCTAAATCTTCTACTGTAAACAAATGCTCCATTTGAGGTGCGATGGAGCCAATTTTATTGGCCATATCTTCTAAGGATACACCCATATTTCGGAGTCGAACTGCTTCCTCCACGACAAGACCATGTCCTAATGAGGCACATTTAGAGTCGATAATGACTAATTTTAAAGATGGATATTGTTCTAATATTTGATTGCGAATCATCTGAGCAGTACTATATGTGCCCGATAATTCTGATGAGAAGGCGATGTAAATACCTTCTTCGTCATTTTTAGCTAGTTCCTCAAAGTGCTTTAAAAACAGCTCAGGTGACACTTGAGATGTTTTTGGCTGAGCCCCTTGGCGTATAGCATCGTATATTTCTTTGGAATCAATTGAAATCACATCTTCATATTCTTTGTTGTTCAATTGCACTCGTAAAGGGAGTAGCACGACATCATGTTCTTCGTAATAAGACTTCGGTAGATCACATCCACTATCCGTAAAAATCTTCATTCTCTTGTCCCCCTAATTTCAACTTACTGTTTAACTTTATTCAGTTAATACTCACTAACTTTAAAGGGGTACCACTGAATAAAGTTAAACTGGTAAAAATGGAATGTTAACTTGAACTTACTACTTAACTATGATAATTTCAAGCGTTCGATGAGTATTTTTGCGATTCCATCCTCATTATTTGTTGATGTAATTTCATTGGCAATGTTTTTAAGACTTGGAATACCATTCCCCATTGCTACACCAAGTCCGGCATATTCAATCATTTCTAAATCATTGTCTTCATCACCAAATGCGATGATGCGCTCACGTGGGATACCTAAATCTTTAGCCACATGCGCAATACCTACCGCTTTATTTAAGCCGCGGCGCACAATTTCAATAATATGAAGAGGTGCACCCCATCGACGATGCTCAATAACTTCTGCGTGCACCGCTTGTAAATGGTCACGTATAATAACCGAATTCGCTTCGTTGGCTTGTATCAATAAACTTGTAGGATTTTCTAAGAGGTGTGTATATAAATCCCCAAGTGTAATTTTGGGATTGCCCATATTAAAGATATTTAAGATACGATCGTCCTCTGTATGAACATAAACCTCATCTTTTACCTCAGCAATAATATTTTCGTATTCGTAACCTTTGATGGAATCAACGACATCATGTACGACACTTAAATCAATCGGAGTATGCATATGTTGCCAAGAGGCATTTTTAGGGTGATGCACATAAGCTCCATTAAAATTGACAATGGGTGTAGTCAGTCCTAGTTCCTGATAATAAATTGTACTTGCTCGGTAAGGACGTCCTGTCGCAATCATGACTTGATGACCTTGTTCCTTAGCCTGCAATAATGTTTTTTTCGTTTTTGCTGAAATTTGTTGTTGGTCTGTTAATAAAGTACCGTCTAAGTCTAATACGATTAAATGCGGTTTCATAGCTCGTTGCCCCTTTCCTATAGTTTGAATAGTATCTCTTTGTCTTTCATTCGTCAAAATTTTGTCACAGTGAAAAAAGTTTGCTAACATAAAGATGAGACAAGAGTTGGGAGTGACAAAAATGTTTGTAGAAAAAGAAGTGTGGGGAAATATTCCTTTATTACATATACATTCAGACAATATGAATGAAGAAACCCCGGTAGTGATTTTTTTACACGGCTTTATGAGTGCAAAAGAACATAACTTACACTATGCATATCAATTGGTGCATAAAGGGGTGCGTGTCCTATTACCAGATGCAAAATTCCATGGTGATCGCAGTGAAGGCCTATCAGAGATGCAAATGAACTTAAAATTTTGGGACATTGTCTTAAATTCTATTCATGAAGTGCAACAAATATATGATGAGTTAAACAATAAAAATTTATTAGCTAATCATAATATTGGCATAGCAGGCACTTCTATGGGGGGCATTGTCACATCAGGCTGTCTTAAACTGTATGATTGGATACAAACAGCTGCAATATGTATGGGTGCGCCTAATTTTGTTAAATTGGGTGAGTATCAGTTACAGCAATTCGCAAAAAATGGTGTGAATTTGCCGATGTCAGAGGAAGAAGTAGAAAAAATAAATGAGCACCTAGCAAAATACGATATCAGTCTAACACCAGAAAAGTTCGCAGGTCGCCCTGTCTTCTTTTGGCATGGAGAATTAGATAAAACGGTACCTTTCCGCGAAACGTATAAATTTTATGAGACTTTACGGGAATACTATCAAGCAAACCCTGAACATTTAAAGTTCATGGTAAATAAAAAGGCTGGACATGCTGTACCACGTGACGGTATGCTAGCAGCAACTGACTGGCTTGCACAGCATTTGGCATAATATGATGCATCTGCTATGATAAGGTTAACACTATGATGGAAGGAGAAATACGAATGGATCAGGATATGAAAGACAGCATGTTAGGTGCATTAGAAAACGTAATTGACCCTGAGCTTGGAATTGATATTGTCAACTTAGGTTTAGTATATGATGTAGATTTAGATGATGAAGGGGTAGCGACTGTAACAATGACGTTAACATCTATGGGTTGCCCACTTGGACCGGTCATTGTGGACCAAGTAAACACAGCATTAGGGGAGCTTCCAGAAGTGAAAAGTACAAATGTTAACATTGTATGGAACCCACCTTGGTCAAAAGATAAAATGTCGCGCTATGCAAAAATGGCACTAGGCGTACGTTAATCTGAAACAGAAGAAAATCCCTGCTTATTTTAATAGGCAGGGATTTTGCATGTAACGAAATTAATCGATACGGCATATTTGTAATGGACAATTTTCACAAGCAATTTCATTTTTTAAAAACTGTAAATCATGAATTGTAATAAAACCTTTATCGAAAGTGACAATGTCGTGTTTTTTTAGATCATTTAACATCCGATTAATCATCTCACGACTGGTCGCACACAAATTCGCTATTTCAGTATTTGTTAGCTGGAAATCAATATAAATAGAGCCATTTTCTAATGATTTACCATACGTATTAGAAAGTCGAATGAGCGTTGAAAATAAAGCACCTTTTTTACCATTTAACACTAAATCACGCAAACGGCTTTGATGCTTCAAGTTTTCTGTTTGTAACCACTTCATATATTCCACCATGACAGTAGGCTGTTCTTCTAATAAATGCTCCAAAGATTTGCGACTTAAAACATACAGCGTAGAAGGTTCTAAAACTTTTGCAGTCATGGAATTATAGACGAGATTACAAAACAACGATCCCTCTCCAATTATACTGTCAGGACCACAAATACGGATGGTTAACTCCTTGCCAGTCTCCGTTTCTTGGCTAATCGAAATTACACCTGATTTGATGTAATAAATTTCTTTTGCCCGTTCACCCTCTAGAAAAATTTTATTCCCTTTATTCACCTTGATAAAGACACCGTGCTTTTGAAAAAGATCCTTAATTTTTTCAAACATATTATCCAATAAAACCATATCTCCAACACATCGCTTTCTTTTTGTAATAAATGTCGATTATTACAAAAGGATAGTGGATTTTTCGATACTAAAACATAGAAACATACCTACTATTATAACGTAAATTTCCATTTTTAAGTGATAAATTTTAGAGCTATTTCTTTGCTTAGAATTGTCGAGTGATGTAAAATAAAGTTAGTCAAAAAAGGTCAAACCTTTCGAAAGAACAAGAATGGGTATAGAAATTATGCGAAACATTAAGGTAAAGGAGTGCTAGCTATGCAATTTCAACAAACTGATAATAAAAAACCATTAGAGCAATTTGGACGAAATTTAATTGAAGAAGTAAAAAATGGCAAAATGGATCCCGTTATTGGACGTGATGAGGAAATTAGAAATGTCATTCGTATTTTAACACGCAAAACGAAAAATAATCCTGTATTAATTGGTGAGCCCGGTGTTGGTAAAACAGCTATAGTCGAGGGTTTAGCACAGCGTATAGTGAAAGGCGATGTGCCAGAGGGCTTGAAAGAATGTGTCCTATATGAGCTAGATATGAGTGCTTTAATCGCGGGTGCAAGTTACCGTGGTCAATTTGAAGAACGCTTAAAAGGTGTCTTAAAAGAGGTAAAAGATTCGGAAGGGCAAATTATTTTATTTATTGATGAAATCCATACCATTGTTGGTGCCGGTAAAACAGACGGCGCTATGGATGCAGGAAATATGTTAAAGCCTATGCTGGCGCGTGGTGAATTACACTGTATAGGGGCTACGACATTAGACGAATATCGTATGTATATTGAAAAGGATCCTGCATTAGAACGTCGATTTCAGCAAGTACTTGTGCGTGAGCCTTCTATTGAAGATACAGTGTCTATTTTACGTGGCTTAAAAGAACGTTTTGAGTTACATCATGCTGTACGTATTCATGACAGAGCCATTGTTGCGGCAGCAGAACTATCTAATCGGTATATTACAGAGCGATTTTTACCAGATAAGGCGATCGATTTGATTGATGAGGCGTGTGCAATGATTCGTACGGAAATCGATTCCATGCCACAGGAATTAGATGCTGTGACCCGTCGTATCATGCAGCTAGAAATTGAGGAACAGGCATTACGTAAGGAAAAGGACGAAGCAAGTAAAAAACGCCTTGAGCAATTGACTGAGGAATTAACAAAGTTAAAAGAATCCTCTGAAGGAATGCGAAAACAATGGGAAGCTGAGAAGGAAATGCTGCATGACATTCAGAAAAAACGAGAAACATTAGATAAATACCGTCGAGATTTAGATGAAGCGGAAAGTAAATATGATTTAAATAAAGCTGCTGAATTACGTCATGGCAAAATTCCAACTCTTGAAAAAGACATTCAGGCATTAGAAAAACAATTAGAAAATGGCGCAGAGTCTCGTATTTTACGAGAAGAAGTGACGGCTGATGAAATTGCTTCAATTGTTTCACGTTGGACTGGCATCCCTGTGACAAAATTAGTGGAGGGTGAGCGTGAAAAACTTTTACGTTTAAAGGATACATTGCATGAACGTGTAGTAGGGCAAGATACAGCGGTTCAACTAGTGACAGAAGCTGTGTGGCGTGCACGTGCAGGCATTAAAGATCCACATCGCCCGATTGGAAGCTTTTTATTTTTAGGTCCAACAGGTGTTGGTAAAACAGAGCTTGCCAAAGCCCTTGCTGCTCAATTATTTGATTCTGAGGAACATTTTATCCGAATTGATATGAGTGAATATATGGAGAAGCATAGTGTATCTCGTCTAGTTGGTGCCCCTCCAGGCTATGTCGGCTATGAGGAAGGGGGACAATTAACCGAAGCCGTTCGCCGCAACCCTTATTCTGTCGTCCTACTTGACGAAATTGAAAAAGCTCACCCAGATGTGGCTAATATTTTATTGCAAATTTTAGATGATGGGCGTATCACTGATAGTCAAGGTCGTATGGTTAATTTTACAAATACAGTAGTTATTTTAACATCGAATATTGGGTCTAGTTATTTAATGGAGGCAAAAGAAGACGATGCCTCTGTTGAGGACTTAGTTATGGCTGCGCTTAGACAACATTTTAAACCAGAGCTGTTAAATCGAATGGATGATATTATTTTCTTCCATGCACTATCGACTAAGCATTTTACAGCAATCGCTTGGAAGTACGTTGAGCAACTGATTAAACGTGTGGCAGAGCAAGAAATTACATTATCTGTTGAGCAAGAAGTGATTAATTGGGTAGTACAGCAAGGTGCCGATGCTCAATTTGGCGCAAGACCACTAAAACGCTTTGTCCAACGACATATTGAAACAGCAGTGGCAAGAGAACTCCTACGTGGTGAGGTTTTACCGGGGGAAACATTGCATGTAAAAATGTGTGATGGTCAATGTGTGGTGGAAAAATAACAGAAAAAACCTGTTCGGCATGATGCTGAACAGGTTTTTTCTAGCTGAATTAATGATGGTCTGCAGCTTCTGGTGTAGGATCGTTTGGAATGATTGCTCCAATAATAAAGATAAGAATAGAGAATACAACTGAAACGATTGCCCCTGTTTTAAAATCAAATGGTACACCAAGTACAGAGCTGACTACATAGTTTAACATAGAAACTAGTAGGAATGACCATATGAACGTTACGATATATTGCATTAATTTCACCTCAACCGAACTTTTTTCATCATAAGATTTTACTCATATTCATTATCATATCATAACATAAATCGAAAAAAAATGAATCATTTATGTGAAACATGGCGAATTTGTCACAACAACTACGAGGTTTTGTATTTTAGTATTTGATGTTTTTATGAGGCCTAAGAATTGGTAATAGATTTAGGGGACTCGCTCCAAAGCAAGCTGAACCCGCTCCAAAAAGGTGTGGAAGCGCTCCAAAATAGGTTGAGCCCGCTCGAAAATGGTGGAGAAGCGCTCCAAAGTAGGGTGTCCCCGCTCGAAAATGGGTGAGAAGTGCTCCAAAGTAGGGTGTCCCCGCTCGAAAATGGTGGAAAGGCGCTCCAAAGCAGGCTGCCCCGCTCGAAAATGGTGGAGAAGTCTCCAAAGTAGGGTGTCCCCACTCGAAAATGGTGGAGAAGCGCTCCAAAGTAGGGTGTCTCCGCTCGAAAATGGGTGAGAAGCGCTCCAAAGTAGGATATCCCCGCTCCAAAAAGGTGTGGAAGCGCTCCAAAGTAGGATGTCTCCGCTCCAAAAAGGTGGAAAAGCGCTCCAAAGTAGGATATCCCCGCTCGAAAATGGTGGAGAAGCGCTCCAAAGTAGGCAGAACCCGCTCCAAAGTAGGCAGAACCCGCTCCAAAGTAGGCAGAACCCGCTCCAAAAAGGTGTGAAAGTGCTCCAAAGCATGACCAACCCGCTACAAACCCCGACAATCCTGTCGAATTGAACAAACAAAAGCCTCTCTAAAACACATTAATTTTAATTCATCTTGCGTCCTTCCTTTTGTATGCGTTATAATTATGACCAGTTACTAATAATTGATAGTAAGAAAGCTGAGGGGTTGCTATATGAACGCAGGTATTATAGGAATAGGCAAATATGTTCCTGAGAAGGTCGTTACAAATTTTGATTTGGAAAAAATAATGGATACTTCGGATGAATGGATTCGTACTCGAACAGGCATTGAAGAACGTCATTTTGCGGCAGATGATCAGGAAACTTCAGATTTAGCAGTAGCTGCTGCTAAAGAAGCTATTGCAAAAGCGGGTATTACGCCTGAGGAAATTGGTTTAATACTTGTAGCAACTGTAACACAGGATCAAACTTTTCCAAGTGTAGCATGTATGGTTCAGGAACAACTCGGAGCAGTGAACGCTGCGGCGATGGATCAAGCTGCAGCATGTGCAGGATTTATATATAGCTTAGTGACAGCGAAGCACTTTGTAGAGGCAAATGCTTATAAATATGTCTTAGTAGTAGGTGTTGAAAAGCTGTCGAAAGTCATTGACTGGAACGATCGCAATACGGCTGTATTATTCGGTGATGGTGCGAGTGCAGCTATTGTTGGACCAGTATCTGAAGGCAGAGGTATTTTATCATTTGAACTTGGTGCTGATGGTACAGGCGGCAAGAATCTTTATTTAACAAAGCAAGACACGATTGCGATGAACGGTCGTGAAGTGTTTAAATTTGCTGTTCGTCAAATGGGTGAATCAGCGGTTAATGTGTTAGATAAAGCAGGATTAACAAAAGAAGACGTTGATTTTTTAGTGCCGCATCAGGCAAATATACGTATTATGGAATCTGCTCGTGAGCGATTAGAGCTACCACCAGAAAAAATGTCAAAAACGATTCATAAATACGGAAATACTTCCGCAGCTTCTATTGGTATTTCCTTGGTAGATGAGCTCGAAGCAGGTAAGATAAAAGAGGATGATTTATTAGTCCTTGTTGGTTTTGGTGGCGGCTTAACATGGGGTGCCGTAGCCATGAGATGGGGAAAATAAGAAGGAAAAATGCTTGAGGGGAGTAAGACAATGAGTAAACGACGAGTAGTAATTACAGGAATTGGCGCAGTTACACCACTAGGAAATAGCATCGAAGAAACATGGGCAAACATTAAAGCTGGTAAATCTGGTATTGGTGAGCTAACACGTTTAAATAAAGATCTTTTTGCAGCAAAAATTGCAGCAGAAGTGAAAGATTTTGATATTGAAAAATATATTGATCGTAAAGAAGCTCGTAAAATGGATCGTTTTACGCACTACGCGTTAGCGGCTTCAATTATGGCAATGGAAGATGCACAGCTAACAATTGATGAAGAGCTAGCTCCTCGTGCAGGTGTATGGATTGGCTCTGGAATCGGTGGTATGGAAACTTATGAACAGCAGTTTTTAACGTTCCAAGAGCGTGGCGCTAGACGTGTTAGTCCATTCTTCATTCCAATGATGATTCCTGATATGGCTTCAGGTCAAGTATCCATCCACTTTGGTGCGAAAGGTATTAACTCTTGTTCTGTAACGGCATGTGCTTCAGGAACAAACTCAATTGGTGATGCTTTCAAAGTAATCGAACGTGGAGATGCAGATGTTATGATTTCAGGTGGTGCTGAATCACCAATCGTAACAATGGCAGTAGCAGGCTTCTGTGCCAATACTGCTTTATCATTAAATCAAGATCCACAGGCTGCATGCCGTCCATTTGATAAAAATCGTGATGGTTTTATTATTGGAGAAGGTGCCGGTATTGTCATTTTAGAAGAATATGAACATGCAAAAGCTCGTGGTGCTAAAATCTATGCTGAAGTTTTAGGTTATGGTGCAACAGGAGATGCTCACCATATTACAGCTCCTGCTCCAGAGGGCGAGGGCGCAGCACGTGCGATGATGCAAGCATTGGAAGATGGTGGAGTAGAGCCATCACAAGTTGATTATATTAATGCGCATGGCACAAGTACGCCATATAATGACTTATTTGAAACGCAAGCGGTTAAAACTGCTTTTGGTGAGCATGCTTATAAGCTAGCGATGAGCTCAACAAAATCTATGACAGGTCACTTATTAGGTGCAGCTGGTGGTGTGGAAGCTATTTTCACAGCATTAGCCCTTAAAGAAGGTATCTTACCACCAACAATCAATTTAACGGATCCAGATCCTGAATGTGATTTAGATTATGTTCCAAATGAAGCGAGAGAAGCAACGATTCAATATGCAATGAGTAATTCTCTTGGTTTTGGTGGTCACAATGCAAGTCTTCTATTCAAAAAATATGAAGCATAATAGTATCTAAACTAGAAAAAACGTCAGCCAAATTTAAACGGCTGACGTCTTTTTTTATAGTTTTGTGAATACATGATAAGTAAGAAGAAATAGAAAGGATGCCTCTACTTATGTTTCGTCTCTTTTTATTTTTAGTAAGCTATGGCTTAATGATCCTCTCTGTAGGGAATCTCATATTGTATTTAAATTACCGTACGCTAGGTTATTCCTGGAAGGTTGTTTTTAAATTTATTTTTCAAACAACGGAATTTTATATGGCGATAGGGGCCTGCATCATCATATGCGCTGTCGTTCTTGATTTAGGCTTTGATCGTTCCACTGATAAGCTTTAAATTGTTAGCGACGCGCACGGCCTAAGCCCATTGCTTCTTCCATACGTTTTAAAGTGGCACTTGCAATGGCATTTGCTTTTGCTGCACCTTCATCTAGAATGGCATCTAATTCAGATGACTCTACTAAATGATAGAACTTTTCTTGAATAGGAGTTAGGTGTTCAATAACCGCTGTTGCAACACCTTGCTTGAATCCACCATAACCAATGCCTTCATATTTTTTCACTAAGTCATCAATAGATACACCTGAAATAGCTGATTCGATTGTCAATAAATTTGAAACACCTGGTTTATTTTCCACATCAAATGCTACAACACCGTCTGAATCCGTAACAGCTGATTTGATTTTTTTCTCAATTTCTTTCGCTGTATCAAGTAAGCGGATTGTTGCCTTTGTATTTGGATCCGATTTACTCATCTTTTTTGTTGGCTCTTGTAGTGATTTAATACGAGCGCCTGCTTTTGGTAATTGAATTTCTGGAATCGTTAGGACATCCCCGTAACGTTTGTTAAAGCGTTCTGCTAGGTCACGTGTTAATTCAATATGTTGTTTCTGGTCATCGCCGACAGGAACAATGTTTGTATTATAAAGTAGAATGTCTGCAGCCATTAACGGTGGGTATGTTAAAAGAGCGGCAGAGACGCTTTCCTTACCGTGTGACTTATCTTTAAATTGTGTCATACGTTCAAGCTCCCCAATTGAAGCCACACATTGTAACATCCATCCTGCCTGAGCGTGTGCAGGTACCTCTGATTGAATGAATAATGTAGATTTTTTAGGATCAATGCCAGTAGCGATATAGGTAGCTGCTAGCTTGCGAATGCTTTCGCGTAATTCCTTTGGATCTTGTGCCACAGTAATTGCATGCTGGTCAACGATGCAATAAATAGCGTTTCCTTCATCTTGTAATGCAGGGAATTGCTTAAATGCCCCTAAATAGTTCCCTAATGTTACGATTCCTGTAGGCTGTACGCCAGAAAAAATAGTTGTCATGAAAATTTCCTCCTCGAATTCAAGTTCCGCGGCTTTTAGCCAGCGGCGTAACTTTCATCATTCCACCGATTGATGAAAATAAAAAAACATCATGCGTCCTCATTAGATTTTTTCTAAAGAAGGGACGAATGATGTTTGAATCCGCGGTACCACCCAGCTTGCCTAAAAAGGCCACTCTGCTTCGTAACGTGAAGTGACGAGCTTTGCTAGTTGCTCAAGTAGCGTTCACAAAGCTAACTCGGAAGTCCATTCCACATGCCTCCACGATCTGTTTGCAGCGACCACAGACTCTCTAAACGTGAAATATGCATATGTACTACTCTTCGTCAGCGTTTTTCTCAATTCAAATTGTTTAAATTGATTTTATTGCAATGAATTATATTATAAAGATTCCATTGTGTAAAGTCAGACTTTTGACTGTGTTTTTTTTCATAAAAAAATTATATGCTTTTTCTGTTGTGTAATAATGTTATAAATTTATACTTTTTTATTAAAAATATGTTTCGCTGTACACACCAAATTGACAATTTTCTCGTTTAATTTTTATAAATGAGAACAACTAAGATACAAGCCTAGATGTTTAAAATGCATTGAAATTGGGAATGTTAATAGTAGCACATAAGATAGTAGAAAATACGCTACATTAAAAGATGTATAAAAAGAAAGAATATTTAGTTGTGGGTTCAGTCTTTTTTTATTGGAACTATATTCAAATACAGCGGAGTACTGTATAATGGTACTGTGTATTTTACTTTACATTAATTCTAATTTAACACTCTGGTTCTGGTTTTAGATAATAATTTCGAAATGAAAGGATGTGTCAGAATGATCGTAACCCTATTTACATCACCAAGTTGTACCTCTTGTCGTAAAGCGAAAGCTTGGTTAGAGGAGCACGAAATTCCATATACAGAACGTAATATATTTTCTGAGCCACTAAGTATTAGTGAAATTAAAAAAATTTTACGTATGACTGAAGACGGGACAGATGAAATTATTTCTACTCGTTCAAAAATATTCCAAAAATTAAATGTAGATGTTGAAAGTTTACCACTACAACGTTTATATGAATTAATTCAGGAGTATCCTGGTTTATTACGCCGACCAATCATTTTGGATGAAAAACGTCTCCAAGTTGGCTATAATGAAGATGAAATTCGTCGCTTCCTACCTCGTAAAGTTCGAGCATATCAGCTTCAAGAAGCGCAGCGAATGGTGAATTAAAACTATCCATTTTGAATAATATATGTAGTAGATGTTACAAATGTGGAATGCATGTTGTGACATCTATTTTTTTATGTTTTACTTATGTAAAACCTTCTATATGAAGTATAATAATTAATAGGAAAAGTCATATATTTCCGTTAAAGTATGTTAAACTTGATTTAAGTTAAATAGTTTACTACAATTTCAATAATTCAAATATCTTCTGTGAAACGGTGTATATCCTTTTCATTTTATGACAGAACAGCATACAATAGAGTTAGAGACAACTGTGAACAAAATAATCGATGTTTACGGTGTACTCGATGGTTTAACTGTAGTGTGGTCAAAGGTTGAAAAACAAATGCGGTATGAAGGTTAAAAACAAAGAATAAAAGCATACTAATGAAACAAAACTGTTTTTCGACATATGACAGTGAAGGGAGATGAGGTCTAGTGGACATCGAACGTGTAAATGAAAATACACTCAAGCTCTTTATTACGTACAATGATATAGAGGATCGCGGCTATAGTCGTGAAGAGATTTGGTACAATCGAGCAAAGGGTGAACAACTTTTTTGGGATATGATTGATGAAGTAAACACGGAGGATTATTTTGATGTAGAGGGTCCGATTTGGATTCATATCAATGCATCTGAAGTTGGCTTAGAAATCATTGTCACACGTGCACATATTTTAAAAGACGGTGAAACATTAGATGGTCATTCGAATTTTGATGAACACAAAGATATGTTTGCACCATTCGATGAAGTTGGGGAAGATCTTCTTAGCCAGCTAACTCAATTTGGTGACATGGATGAGTCAGAATTATTTATGGATACAGACATTTATGTTTATAAATTTAAAGATATTGATGAGTTAATCCCTGTCGCAAAACGAATGACAGACGAATTAGTGGATTCCTCATTATTCAAATATGAAGATTGGTACTATTTAGTTGTTGATTTTGGTAATGCAGATGAGGAGTTAAATCGTCATGATAGAAATGCGGTCATCAAAGAATTTTTAACACCATCCAATTTCACAATTCATCGTCTAGAGGAGTACGGTGAAAAGATAATGGAATTTAATTGCTTTGAAACAATCCGAAAATATTTTGCTTAAGCAGTGGATTACCTGATTTGTTAGACTGCAGTGAAACTCGTTCATGATCGAGTTTCACTGCAGTCCTTTTTTTATCCTTATAAATTTTTAGACCGCATTTCTTTAATTTCAAGAAAAACAGCTTATTTCTTTGTGATAGCCATTCCTCTCTACTATAGTTGGCTAAAAAGGAGCTGATTCGATGCTTATTGCTTATAACAATCAACAGCAACTATTTCTCCCATATCAATATACGAGGAAAGCTTTACAGCGATATAGGCGACAGATGAAATTTTTTTGTCCACAGTGTCTTGAACCTGTTCAATTGAAAATAGGTCACTCTAAAATTCCACATTTTGCCCACCTCACAAATAATAAATGTTCACAATTATTTTCAGAAGGGGAATCTAAGTTACATCTACAAGGTAAAATTCAATTATATGAATGGTTAAAAAAGCTTAAATATAAAGTGAAACTGGAGCCATTTTTAAATAAGCTTTCTCAGCGTCCAGATATACTTGTTACAATGGATGACAAGCATTTTGCTTTTGAATATCAATGTAGTACAATCCCCCACGAAATATGGGACCGACGAACAGAGGGTTATGAAAAAAATAGCATACAAGCAATTTGGCTTTTTCAAACGCCTCAAAGCAAAGATACTTTAAGTGGTATATGCAAAATTAGAATTCCTCCTTTGCTGCAAAAAGCGTTTATCTTGGACGCAGAAGAATTACCTTATTTAATAACCTATAACGCTAAGACAGCACATTTTATTTATTGGACGAATCTTCTTCCTATTCATGGGCATACTTTCATAGGCAAAGTACAAGTAATTCCAATCGATCAACAGCTCTTCCCTTTTTATCTACCCAAGCGTATTACCCAAGCAGAATTTCAACAATATTGGCAGCTGTATAAACATGCTTGTAGACAGTTTGCATACGGACGCCTTTTACATAGCAAAAAGGGTACGCAAGATTCGTTTTTACGGACCTGCTATGAGTTAAAGCTTTCTTTAACTGCTATGCCTTCTTACATTGGAATACCAGTAAAAGAAGGAGCAGCAATCTCTTTGTTTACAAGTGAATGGCAGACGATGCTGTTGCACTTTAGTAAACGACTAGGCATGCAGTCATATGAATTAGATAGGGACCTTATTCAGCAATTTTTAAGGGAGCACCAAATAGAAAGGACGGAACAGGCAATTAACGCTGTTCAGCATTACGGCCACTTCCTAAAAAACATAAAGCAAGGAAATCATTCGCAAGATATTTATAAGCAAGTGTATGCACATTTATTTGCAATTGTCGCAATATATTGAGAAAATATGAGAGTAAAAGGAAAAAAGCACATATTAAGGGGGCTGGCATACTTGGCTAGTAATAGTAATAAAGTTTTGGTAAGAAATGAAGTACCAGAAGAATTAACTTGGCGTTTAGAGGACATCTTTGCAACTGATGCAGCTTGGGAAGAGGAGTTTAAGGAGGTTGCAGAGCTTGCTAAACAAGCATCTAGCTATGCAGGTACTTTAAACAATGGAGCAGAGGCATTATTAGCGGCTTTACAGTATCACGATCATCTTTATGGACGTGCCATGAAGCTCTACACATATGCTCACATGCGTTACGATCAGGATACGGCAAATGGCTTTTATCAAGATATGAATAGCCGTATTCAAACATTGGCAACTAGTATCTCAGCTGGCCTAGCGTTTTTAACACCAGAGATTCTGTCTTTAAGTGAAGAAACAATTGAAAGCTACCTAGCAGAAAATCAAGATTTACAATTATATAAGCAATCTTTAAAAGAAATTACCATGGCACGTCCACATGTACTACCAGCTGAACAAGAGGCATTGCTAGCTCAAATGTCTGAGGTTACTGGTACAGCTTCCAATGCATTCGGCATGTTAAATAATGCCGATATGGTTTTCCCTCATGTGAAAAATGAAGAGGGCGAAGAGGTACAGCTTACACATGGTAACTATATCAAGTTTTTGGAGAGCAAGGATCGCTCTGTACGTGAGGGTGCGTTTAAAGCCATGTACGAAACTTATGGTAAATTTAAAAATACGTTTTCAGCCACATTAACTGGTAATGTAAAGAAGCATAATGTAAACGCTCGTATTCGTCATTATGATTCTGCTCGCCATGCAGCGATGTCTAATAATTTCATTCCACAAAATGTTTATGATCAGTTAATTGAAACGATTCATAAGCATTTACCAGCAATGCAACGTTATATTTCATTGCGTAAGAAGTTATTAGGTGTGGATGAATTGCATATGTGGGATTTATTTGCTCCTCTTGTTAAAGAAGTGGAAATGAAGGTTACTTATGATGAGGCGAAAGATATTTTAGTGAAAGCATTAGCACCATTAGGTGAGGAATATCAAAGCATCGTCCAAAACGGCTTGGATAATCGTTGGGTAGATGTTTTAGAGAATAAAGGTAAACGAAGTGGAGCCTATTCATCAGGTGCATATGGTACGAATCCGTATATTTTAATGAATTGGCAAGACAATGTAAATAATCTATTTACATTAGCACATGAATTTGGCCATAGTGTTCATAGTTATTATTCACGAAACAATCAGCCATTTGTATATGGAGACTATTCAATCTTTGTGGCAGAGGTTGCTTCTACATGTAATGAGGAGCTATTGAATGACTATTTACTGAAAACAATTGATGATCCTCAACAAAAGATATACTTACTAAATCATTGGTTAGATGGTTTTAGAAGTACGGTATTCAGACAAACAATGTTTGCGGAGTTCGAACATCTTATTCACCAAATGGATAAAAATGGTGAGTCATTAACGGCAGATCGTTTAACTGAAGTTTATTATGAATTAAACAAAAAGTACTTTGGTGATGATATTGTTGTGGATGAGGAAATTGGTTTAGAGTGGGCACGTATTCCACACTTCTACTATAATTACTATGTATATCAATATGCGACGGGTAAATCAGCCGCTACAGCGTTAAGTAAACAAATTTTAGAGGAGGGTCAACCAGCTGTAGAACGTTATATTAATAACTTCTTAAAAGCAGGATGCTCTGATTTCCCAATTGAAGTACTAAAGGCTGCAGGTGTAGATATGAACGTTGCTAAGCCAATTGACGATGCATGTAAGGTTTTTGAAGAGCGTTTAACTGAATTGGAAAAATTATTGTTAAATAATTAATTAAAAGGACTGTAGGAATATTCCTATAGTCCTTTTTTAGTTATTGTCATTGTAATTTGAAATAAAAGAATAATGATTTTTTTTGATTTATAAACAGTTTAAAAGTGTGCATGTTGGATAAATACTGTTTGTAATCGCTTTCTATTTGACAAATTTGTGAATCTACTATTAGTTTCATTGCTAAATATATTATTCCATGATAGAGTAATTCTTGTGAAATAAATCACAAAACAAACATACACCCCTTTGTTTGAACGTGAACATTTCTCCCATCCCCTTTGTGAAAAAGAAGCGTCTCTATCGGTCGAGGATAGAGGCGCTTCTTTGTTTTTTGAGTAATTAAAAGCAACAGGGACCCCATTATAAATTAGTGGAGTCCCTTCCTTGTTGCTTATTGTATTATTTAAGACGCCATAACGTAGCGTGAGTTGTCTGAATTCGTTCAAGTTTTTGTTGTAGCATGCGTTTCTTTAGTTCACGCTCTGCTGCTTGCTCTGTTAATGAATAGATAAAAGCTATTTCATTTGTAGAAAGAGTATGGAATTTAGAAAATAAGTCCTCTATTGATGGTAATGGCTGGCGTACAAGTTGTTCGCTCAGCATTTCTTGTAAAATATGTTCATAAACTTCATAGGAATAGCTGCCACTAACTTTAAGCCCCTCATCTTCAATACATTCATTGAAAAATACGATGCTTGGCACTTCGTCAACTTCCATTTCACGTTTAATATATAAATCGCATTGGAAGGCTCGTGCTGCTTCCTTTGAGCCAAAGTCTACAGTGAACTCATTCATATCAAGCTGAACATCCTCTGCAATTTTTAAAAGAGTAGCATAGGAGTTTACATCTTGATGGCTTAATAAAACATATTCTTGTAGTTTCGATAAATAGCGTGCACCTGCACGTTTTCCCTGTAATTCAGCTGCTTTAATCGCAATAGAAGGTAACACAGGGTGATTAATATCAAGTTCGATCCCTGAAATACAACCTTTGACACGCTTACTTAAGCAGTTTAATGAAGTAAGCTCTGTGCTTAAAACATAGCGCCATGTAAAATAATGGTTGTATTCAAGCTGTAATTTACGAAGAGTCGCTTGCATACTGAAAGCTTCAGGGCAAAGTGGATCTACGAAAATATACAATTCAATTGGCTTATTAGCAGTAGAAATCGTTGGCGTCGGCTCTTGTAGCATTTGAATATTATTCACGTAACAATTCCCCCTCATCGTCATTAGGCGTATTAACCATGTGATGAGCTGTTAATACTAAACGTTGATAATAAGTTTCACGGAACTTCCCTTCCAAACCTACCTCATCCATTGCTTCTGACATACACTCTAGCCAAGCTTGAGCGCGGTCAGGTGTAATCGGAAAATTCATGTGACGTGCACGCATCATTGGATGTCCATGTTCTTCAGTAAAAAGATTGGGTCCACCTAAATACTGTGTTTGAAATTGAATTTGCTTACGGGCTGTCTCTGTCAAATCCTTTGGAAAGATTGGAATAAGATCAGGATGCTGAGCAACTCTTTTATAGAACGCATGAATAAGTTCTTCCAGTTTTTCAGCTCCCAGCTCCTCATAAGGAACAGTGTATTTTCGACTCATAAGTTATATGCTCCTTTAATTCTTTATATCGTAAAGTATCATTTTTTCTGATCCAACAAATGTTTTTGTACCTAATGCGAAGCGTCAGGCACAGAAGACTATGAATGCTTGTTTTATCAGCGAGGCAAATTGATATACTTCGTCATCAGTAAAATGTGAATTTCTTGTGACTACCTTCATTCTATCAACGTCTTTTCGTTAACACAAACAAAGAGCTCTTTCGAATTGTTGTTCGCTAAAAAAGCACAAATTTCACCACAGAGGGTGAAATTTGTTGGAAAAGGCATAGAGAACAGGGAATATGCGGTTTACACCGTAAAGTAATTCATCACTTTTTTGACATAATTCTGTGTTTCCTTGAAAGGAGGGATACCTCCATATTTTGTAACACGTGATGCGCCAGCATTGTAGGCAGCTAATGCAAGTGTAGGATCATTATTAAATTTATCTAGCATTTGACGCAAATATTTCGCTCCAGCCATAATATTTTGTTCTGGGTCAAAAGCGTTTGTCACGCCTAAATATTGAGCAGTTGTAGGCATTAATTGCATTAAGCCTTGTGCTCCCGCATGGCTTACTACGGTTGGATTAAAATTAGATTCTTGTTTTATAACAGCTGCAATAAGCTTTGCAGGTACTTGATAAGTAGCAGCTGCTTTTTCAATAATAGCGGCATACTGATTAGCTCCTGCTAGTGAATTGGCATAAGCGGTAGAGCCTATTACATCATCGGAAACATAGGAATCAAGCTTTTTACTAGTAGATGTGTTAGCTAATGCATGTTTGACGGATTCAGGGATAAAAACAGCATTAGAGCCTTGGTAAAGCAATGATTCCAATGGACTTGATTCGGACGTATTTGCTAGCATTGCCAGCTGATTGACGAAATCTGAATTATTAGCTGTCCCTGTTGCAAGCAAGCTAGATAATTTGGCATTGCTTGCAGTCGAGGCATTTCCTAATAACTCATTGATCATGTCAGAAAAAATAGAATTATTGTCAGTCAGGTTGTTTGGTGATGAATTTTCAGCAGCGCCAAGTGTTTGCAATGCTTGAATTTCTAGTAAAGATTTTAGTGATTGAATATCCAAGGAGTTAGTCACCTTCCGTTATATTTATACTATTATGAATTTTGTGCTTGTAGGGCCTTCATAAAGCGCGCTATTTTTTTATCTGTAGCTTGTTTTTTAATTCCGTATTGTTGTAAAAATTCGTCGAAAATTGTATTTCCTTTTATTGCATCTTTTGCTTCATATTCTACCTCATAATCGTCACACTGCAAATAGTAAGAATGGTCAAAAACGAGAAGTCCCTCTTTATAAGGAATTTCGACACGATCCGTAGTGAGAGAACCAAAAACCTGTAATTGTTCCAAAGGAATTTGATAGAAGTCCAATCTTTTAGCTACCTCTATGGCGTAAAACCCTTTGCCATCTAGCATTTGCTGTGCTTGTGCTGCTGTAAGTTCATCCGTCGTTTCAAGATGAGCGTGCTCGGCATTTTTCTCTTTGAGGGTACATTCATAATAATCACCAATTTGTCTAATACGCAGTCCACTCTGTAGTTTGCGAATAGCCTGAGTTGGTGTGTCAAAATAATGATTTGTTTGTCGATGAATAGCATTTTGACTAATGTGGAAGTCTTCTAATAACTGCTCATATTGTTGTTTTGTTAATAGATTTTTAAATTCAATTTCAATCTCTTGTGTCATTTATATTCACCTATTTATTTTTTTATTTTTCATTCGTTGTTTCGCTTGAATTAATATTTACACACTGCAACTATTTACCCTGTGTGATAAAATAAGAGGAAGAGTACAACGAAAAGGGGAACCGCAGTGCGTAAAATTTATACAATAGAAACATCGAATTTTGAACAAGATCAACTTCATTTTAGTTTAAACGACAATGAAGTAAATTTACAGTTAAAACCTGCTGGACAACTCATTGCAGATTCAGATGACTTTGCATTTATTTATTTACTTGATGCAGGTGAAGACTATCATTACTTGCGTTTTCCGCCGAGTAGTTGGGAGAATCTTGTACATATTTTACAAAAAAAGAAAAATCCAATACTACGAATAGGGAAAGAAACGATTGAACTGACAAATTTTTACGAAGAATTGGAAATGCTCGTGTATAATATTGAAGGAAATTTCAATTACGGGGCAGAATTTGTCCAAGCGGTGGAACAACACTTCAAGACAATTCTCGCTGAATAGAAAGACAAAACGAACAGACGGTGATGTTCGACCGAATGTCGGGAGGTTTTTACAATGGGACAATGGGAAATATTTTTAAGTCCTTATAAACAAGCAGTAGACGAATTAAAAGTAAAATTAAAGGGCATGCGTTCTCAATTTGGAATTGTGAATACCAATTCTCCAATTGAATTTGTAACTGGACGTGTAAAGCCCTTAGCAAGTATATATGATAAAACGTTAGAAAAAGGATTAGCTTTTGAACCTTCTAAACAACTTGGTGATGAACTTGGCGATATTGCTGGCCTTCGTATTATGTGTCAATTCGTTGATGATATTGCAACGGTAACAGAGCTTATTCGTCAGAGGAAAGATATGCGTGTAGTAGAAGAACGTGATTATATTACACATAATAAACCAAGTGGGTATCGCTCTTATCATATGATTGTTGAATACCCGGTTGAAACGATTCAAGGGAAAAAAGTAGTATTAGCTGAAATTCAAATACGAACACTGGCCATGAATTTCTGGGCATCTATTGAGCATTCTTTAAATTATAAATATAAGGGCATGTTCCCAGAGGAAATTAAAAACCGCCTGCAAAGTGCAGCCGAGGCAGCATTTCGATTGGATGAGGAAATGTCATCAATTCGTAGTGAAATTCAAGAGGCACAGGCTTACTTTAGTGAATACAAAGAGGCATCGAATCCTAATTTACTATCGGAGAAGGAGCGTGACGCACAATGAAGTTTTCGATACAATCACGTAGAGATGCACAATCCAATGAGCTAATGGAGCTAGCTAAAACCTATTTACAGGACTTTGGCTTAACATATGATGAGGAAACACCAGAAATCGTAGTTTCTATTGGAGGAGACGGTACGCTGTTGCATGCCTTTCATCGATATTCTCATTTATTAGATCAAGTAGCCTTTGTAGGTATTCATACGGGTCATTTAGGGTTTTATGCGGATTGGAAGCCATCAGAGTTAGAAAAGTTAGTTTTGTCCATTGCTAAAAAAGACTTTAATGTTGTAGAGTATCCACTGCTAGAAGTAAAGGTAGAGCATCATAATGCTGAATCCAACACGTATCTTGCTTTAAATGAAGCAACGGTCAAATCGCCAGATGTAACACTTGTTATGGATGTCGAACTCAACGGTAATCAGTTTGAGCGTTTCCGTGGAGATGGTCTTTGTGTGTCAACTCCTTCTGGTAGTACAGCTTATAATAAAGCGCTCGGTGGGGCGATTATCCATCCTACGTTAGCGGCACTGCAGATCACAGAAATTGCGTCGATTAATAATCGTGTGTTTCGGACTGTTGGTTCACCATTAATTTTACCAGCGCATCATCATTGTGTCTTACGTCCAGTAAATGATCAGAATTTTAATATGACCGTTGATCATTTACAAATTACACAAGGTGATGTGAAGGCCATTGTATTTAATGTAGCAAATGAAAGAGTACGCTTTGCTCGTTTCCGCCCCTTCCCATTTTGGGAACGTGTGCATGAGTCCTTCGTCGCGAATGAGTAAGATGGATACAAGATTTAAACTACGCTTTATTGCTAACAAAAAGGGCCAATTATTACGAGAAGCTCTTCAAGAATGGCGTATTTCTAAGCGAGCTTTAACCGCCATTAAATTTGATGGCGGCTTGTTGACTGTGAATGGTGTTGAACGTAATGTAAGACATGTTCTTGATATTGGTGATTGTGTGGAAGTGACCTTTCCCCCTGAGGAAAGAAGTGACGGGCTTGCTATTGAAAATGGTGATTTGACCATCGTATATGAGGATGACGCAATCCTCGTCCTTGATAAACCAGCTCATCAAAGTACGATACCCTCACGAGAGCATCCAACCAATAGCATTGCAAATGTAGTTTGTGGTTATTTTCAGCAACAAGGATTAGCTTCCACTGCTCATATTGTCACAAGGTTAGACCGAGATACATCAGGCTTACTCTGTATTGCCAAGCATGCACATATTCATCATTTAACGGGGCTTGCTCAACGTCATGGTCAAATTTCAAGACAATATGAAGCCATTGTGCATGGACATGTTGTACAAGATGTCCAATCAATTGTGGCCCCTATTGGACGCAAAGAAACCAGTATTATTGAGCGAGAGGTACGTCAAGATGGGCAATATGCACATACTGATGTAACGGTGTTAAAAAGGTTTTATTTTAATAATGAACCAATGACACATATAAAGCTTCGACTCCATACAGGACGTACGCATCAAATTCGTGTTCATATGTCTTATTTAGGATATCCACTTATTGGAGATGAACTTTATGGAGGAAATCGCCAATATATTGGCCGCCAAGCATTGCATTGTGTGTCTTTAGATATGGAGCATCCTTTAACAAATCAAACATTAAAGTTCTCAAGTTTGCTCACTGAAGATATGCAAAGATTGCTAAATGAATCTTCCGCTTAAATTAATGACATAAGGAGATGTTCGCACAACGGGCATCTCCTTCATTTTTGCTATAGAATTAGGATGGAGAGATTTTCTTTACATCTTTTTCATAAATAAATGACAAATATAAGGTATAGTAATATAGAAATCTTCACTTTTTTAGGGGCAATATCCAATTTCAAGGAAGTTCATGAAAATACGCATTGAAAAGATATAAAAAAGGGTTTGCAGAAAGGGTATAATACCCTCTATTATATAGAAGGTAGATTTACGGCATTGCCCGTAAAATGATTGAAAGCTCGGAAGGAGGGGACAAGCATGATAGAGGAAAGAAATGAAAAGGATGATGTGCAATTTGATGAGGCACATCTACGAGAAATGCTCGAAGCACATAATATTGACGCATTCCGTGATGAGTTTTTAGAACTTCATCCATATGATCAGGCAACGTTTTACGAAAAGGTGGAACCTGATATAAGGAAGATTATCTATTCGTTCTTGTCTCCGACGGAAATGGCTGATATTTTTGAGGCAATCGATATCGAAGATGATGAGTATAAAGCATATCTTGCTGAAATGGATCCTTCATATGGTGCAGAAATGCTTTCTCATATGTATGCTGATGATGCGGCTGATGTCTTGAATGAACTGGATATGGCCCAACGCGAAAGTTATTTAGAAATGATGGATGAGGAAACGGCTGAAGAAATTAATGAGCTACTAAGCTATGATGAATATACAGCTGGTTCTATCATGACCACTGAATATGTCGCTATACCAGAAAATTCAACCGTACGTTCAGCGATGGCCATTTTACGTAAAGAGGCACCAGATGCAGAAACTGTTTATTATATTTTTGTAGTAGATGAAGAACACCGTTTGACAGGTGTTATCTCATTACGTGATTTAATCATTGCTGATGAGGATACACTTATTCGTTCCATTATGAACGAACGTGTTGTCATGGTACATGTAGGTGATGACCAAGAAGAGGTTGCACAAATTATGAAGGATTATAATTTCTTAGCAACACCGGTTATTGACGATAAAGGTGAACTTCTTGGTATTATCACAGTTGATGATATTATTGATGTTATTGATGAAGAAGCGTCGGAGGATTACTCAAAATTAGCCGGTATTTCGGATATGGATAAGTTTGATGTAACTCCATTCCAAGCAGCTAGAAAACGTCTGCCTTGGTTAGTGGTACTACTGTTTTTAGGTATGCTTACGGCCAATTTAATGGGCCAATTTGAGGATACTTTAGATAAAGTAGCTTTATTAGCTGTCTTTATTCCGCTAATTTCAGGGACTTCCGGAAATAGTGGAACACAAGCATTAGCTGTAGCGATCCGAGGTATTGCCACAGGAGACGTGGAGGAACATAGTAAATTTAAGTTACTACTTCGTGAAGCGGGTACAGGCTTAATGTCTGGTATTGTTTGTGGATTAATTGTTATTGGTATCGTTTATTTTTGGAAACATGAACTCGTTCTAGGAATGCTAGTAGGAGCAGCCCTTTGTGGATCCATTTTAGTAGCGACATTAGCAGGCTCATTTATACCGTTGTTAATGCATCGTTTGAAAATAGATCCAGCGGTAGCATCAGGGCCGTTTATTACAACTTTAAATGATATTACAAGTATTTTGATTTACTTAGGGCTAGCGACAGTTTTCTTAAGTCAAATAGGCTAAGAACCAATTTGCTTACTTCCGCATATTGTATGGAAAAAAGGGAAGTGAGTAAAGTGGATCGAGAACCACGCTTGTTTATAAAATCACCATCATATTTTTTAAATATTTCTAAGGTGTTACATGAACTTGATTTGGATGAAAGTACATCTGTATATGTAAAGGATCACATTTTCGAAGAGGAAACAGTTGAAGAAAAAGAAGATGTAGTAGAAGATGTACAAATTGATCCGTATTTACTGAAACAACTCCAATTTTTAGAAAAGCCATTTCGTCAGAGAGCCTACCAGCCATTATTAGTTTGTTTAAAGGATGGTAGAAAATTAACTGGTACTGCTTCAGATGTACAGAGTGATTCTTTAATGCTGACGTCATTAGAATTAAAATCACAGGAAATCATTTATTTTGAAGATATACAACAAATACTTTGGCGTGGAAGAAAGTTGCCAACATTATAAAAAAAGTGTACAGCAGAGGATGCTGTACACTTTTTTTATGTGTGTGTGTCAAAGGTGAAAGAATTAGTCACAAATCCCTAAGTCAACATCAGCGATACATTGTACAGCGCAGAAGCAAGATAAATCTACAGTAATACAGCTATCTGTTGAGTTCCAGTCATCTACTTTACAGATTTTCTTCATGTTTACGCAACAGCCGTCACGACTTAATAAGTCTACTGTACTTTCACTAGAGTCAAATGTACATAATGGCTCTAAAACACGTAAAGTCGCACAGCACTCATCAAACATATCTTCTACGCGGAAGAATACGGATGTACAGATACAAGGATCTGCTGTTGGTGAATTAAAGAATGCTTTGAAAGGAGTACCATCTTTTGTAATTAACATGAATACACGTGTATCTGCTTGTGAGCGTGCAGGACTAACAATCCCGCCTAGTGGTTCTAAGAAACAGTTAGCTGTACATGGAGAACACTCATCTCGCACCGCTTGATTTTGAATATCTAAAATAGCGCGAACTACGTCACAAACGCAGCCTGCTGAATGGATTGGTCCAATAGGATTTGTTGGCTTACCACAACCCATATTGTCACCTCCTTTCCTCGTTACTACTTCTACAATATGTACTTTTGAAAATTGGACTCGGGCTTTCGTATATATCTTCGTATGAATAGTTTTTTTATGTGTGGAGAAACTGTAAAGAAAAGGAGGGTAAAACTTGAGGCTACTAAGAATGTCGTTACCTCTTTTAGTCGTTTTATCACTATTAAATGGTTGTGCTGAAAAAGAAAAATTTATTGTCTATGGATCACTACAAAATGAAAGTGAAGTCGAAGCCCTTATTAAAGAGGAAGACTATGTCGATCGTTCAACAGTTATCCAATATGACGATAGTATGCTTGTTGCAGTACAAATTAAACCATGGGAAAAGTGGAAAAAGACTAAGTTAGAGAAAAAGCTACAAAAGAAGTTTGATGAGAAATATCCAAACAAAGAGGTGTTTGTCTCAGCTGATTATAAAATTTTTTATGAAGCCAATAAAATAAAAAAGGATCAGATTGAAGATAATAAATTGAGCGATAAAATTACAGAACTTAAGGAGCTTGCAAAGGAGGAGACCTAAATGGAAAAAGAGCAATATCAACAGTTAGAGCAAAATGTTACGCCAAAGCCTCCCTATTTAAAGAATGTAGCAAAGGCATTCTTTGTTGGTGGTTTTATATGTGTAATTGGTCAAGCTGTGTCCCTTTTTTATATTATTTTCTTCAATTTTACAGAAGCGACAGCAGGAAATCCAACTGTTGCAACAATGGTGTTTTTTGCCATGATTTTAACAGGTCTTGGCCTTTATAAAAAAATTGGTCAATTTGCTGGGGCTGGAACGGCTGTACCTGTCACGGGCTTTGGTAATGCCGTTATCTCGGCAGCTATCGAACATCGATCAGAAGGGCTCGTCCTAGGAGTAGGCGGAAATTTATTTAAATTAGCAGGGTCAGTCGTATTATTTGGGGTAGTATCTGCTTTTTTCGTAGCCCTCATTAAATATATCCTTGTGACGATAGGAGTGGTTTCATGGTAATCGTTTTTCAATCGAAGCCATCTCTATTAGCTGGTGGTGTTGTAGCTGGTCCTTTAGAGAACCGGAGTATTTTTAGTCAGTATTTCGACTCCGTCTATGATGATGAACGCTGGGATATGAAAACCAATGAACAAGGTCATCGCAAAATGATCGAAGAGGCCTGTGAATTTGCTATGAAGAAGATTGGTGTACAAAAAGGAGAAATCGATTATTTCATGGGTGGAGATTTGGTCAATCAAATGACGCCAACCAATTTTGCAGCAAGAGATTTAGAAATCCCTTTTATTGGATTGTTTTCTGCCTGTGCCACATCCGTATCTTCAGTGATTATTGCGTGTCTGTTAACAGAGATGGGAGCTGCTAATTTTTCACTAGCGGGTGCCTCTAGTCAGCATAATTCAATTGAACGTCAATTCCGCTATCCTATCAATTATGGTGCACAAAAGCCAAAAACTGCTCAATGGACTGTAACAGCTGCTGGCTATGCGCTCATCGGTAAGCATCGTGAGGAGTATCCTACAATAGAAGCAGCAACGATTGGAAAATCAGTAGACTATGGTATGGATGATCCTTTTCATATGGGCGCAGCAATGGCACCAGCTGCCTTCCAAACTATTCAATCTCACCTACAGCAAAGAAACCAAAAAATTTATCATTATGATTTAATTTTAACCGGTGATTTGGGTCAGCTTGGTTTAAAACTATTGAAGGGAATGCTTGTTGAAAACGGTGTGAAGAATGAAGAGCTAACGTTATTACGTGATGCAGGTGCCGAATTTTATGGACAAGATGAGGCATTCCAATCTGGTGCAAGTGGGGCAGGCTGTTCAGCAGCTGTTTTTTTTAGTTATGTTATTCAACAATTGCGTGCAGGCAGCTATAAGCGAGTATTACTTGTCGCAACAGGAGCGTTATTATCTCCATTATCGTATCAGCAAGGTGAAACCATCCCCTGTACAGCACATGCGATAGAAATTACGATGAAATGAGGCAAAAACTATGGTAATGACATTTGTATTTGCATTTATTGTTGGAGGCATTATTTGCGTCATTGGCCAATTATTAATGGATGTTGGCAAATTAACCCCAGGGCATACACTCAGCACATTAGTTGTTGTTGGGGCCATATTAGATGGTATGGGCCTATATGAGCCATTGATCAATTTTGCTGGTGCAGGTGCGACAGTGCCTATTACTTCCTTTGGTAATTCTTTAACACATGGGGCATTAGCTGAGGCAGAAAAACATGGACTGGTGGGTGTATTAACAGGAATGTTTGAAGTAACAAGCTCGGGAATCAGCGCAGCTATTGTTTTTGGCTTTATTGGTGCATTAATTTTTAAACCAAAAGGAAATATTGACTAGACGAATACCCCTCCCATTTTTACAACCGAAACATATTATAGGTTGTAGAAGGGAGGGGTGCTTTTATGGGATATCAAGGCTGGTGCTCACAACCGTATGGAAATAATGTTGGTGGCTGGAATAATAGCTATTGTGGGGGTTACTCTGGAGGCGGAGGCAACAACTATGGCTATGGTTCTACATTCGTTCTAATTGTTGTCCTATTTATTCTATTAATTATTGTTGGCGCTACTTATATCTAATTTGATAAACATATAGTTAAGGCTTTAACTTTTATTTAGTGGGAGCTTAAAACTAAATAAAGTTAAGGCCTCCACCATTTGTGAAATGTTTCGTGCAAGATGCAAGGTCAATTTGTGTTTAATGATAGGAGGGAAAACATGCATCGCTCGTTTTTTAATTCGATTGAGCAAAAAACAGGTGTATCGATGGATGAAATTTTCGCATTAGCCAATGCCATTCAACATGCGGATTTTACCAATGAAAAGCAAGTAAGAAAAATTGTACGACGTGTTGCTAAAATATCTAATAGATCCATTACTCAAGAGTTAGAAGATAAATTAGTGCAATCTATTATTCAAGATGGTGGATCACTAGATTTCGATAAAATCACTAGAATGATGAAGTAGCGCATGGCATATCTACTTGGCAAAGCAGCTTGTTACGATAGAGTAGATAAATGGTGGCAAGCGAATTCGTCTCTTTATAAAAAATGGTGTTACGATAAATGCAAAAGTGCATATCGTAACACCATTTCAACTTGCTAGGTACTAAAAAAAGCAGGATGGCACCTCTGGCCGATTGTAACAGAGAGATTGATTAAATTAATTTCTCCATTGCACGATGTGGAATGCCTGCATCCATAAATTCAGGAGAGGTTACCGTATAGCCAAGCTTTTCGTAGAAGGGAATCGCATAGCTTTGGGCATGAAGCTTTAAAGTTTTTTTATTAATGGAAATGGCATGTTTCTCCATTTCATTCATAATTAATGCTCCTAATTTTTTGCCGCGCTGAGATTGTAAAATACAAACACGTTCAATTTTAGCTGTAGTATTGTCAATACTACGTAAACGTGCTGCTCCGACTGGTTCATCATGATTATACATAATGAAATGTGTTGCTGTTGCATCCTCTGCATCACATTCTAGATGAAGCGGAACACCCTGCTCCTCAACAAAAACTTTTTTACGAATAGCGAAGGCATCATCGTATTCGTGCTTTGTTTCAACAATTTTAACGTTATACAATCATCACTCAGCTCCAGACAAACGGAATGTTTCGTATGTTGTCCATGAACCATCTTCTAATTGGTATAAAAGATGAATGCGATCAATTGTATCCTTTTCATCAACGCCAGTCATGCGTAATTGTCCGAAGATGTCGTCATGCTCGGAGTCTGACATTTTTTGAGCGATTGTAATATGAGGAACAAATACATGTTTCGTTTCCCCATAAGGGATTTTCTCTTGCAGAGCATGTTGGAATGCTGCTAATTGTTCAGTTGGTTCAATGCGGAAGTAAATTGCATTGGTTGTAGGGAAAAACGAACTTATGCGAGATGCATGAATGTTTAATGGTGCATATTTAGCAGCAAGTTCATCTAATTGCTTGACGATGGTTTGAATCTCTTCTTCAGACGCATCGAAGCTATCCTTTAACGTTATATGCGGTGTAATCTTCGCATAGTGTGGATCATATCGTTTGCGATAAGTGTTCGCTAAATCTTGCAATTTTTTTGATGGAAATGCCACAATACCGTACTTCATAGTCCATAACCTCCCGAAAATAAACAATTTTTCTATTTAAGTATAACAGAAATTTCAGTTTTCGTAATTTTAATCACCCAATATTAATTGAAATTTTCAATTAATGCACGGCGAAGGTCTGGTTTCCAGTATTTCCATGTATGATTGCCGTCGAACTCATCATAAAATGTAGTAAACCCTTTCCGAATCATTAGCTCATGCAATTGACGATTAGGTGTTAAAAAGTCTTTGATCGTTTTATCCATTGTTACAACCTGATCTTCACCTTTACCTACGATATGGTAGATAGAAATAGAGCCTGGATCTTTAAAATTTTCTACAGCCTTTAATACATCTTCGTCCACATATGGTGATTGTAGTATGACTTTGCCGAAGATACTTGGGTATTTTAGGGCAGCCATTAAGGAAGCCGTAGCGGCCATAGAATCACCAATTACACCACGACTCATACCCATCTGGTAAGTAGCATATTCACTGTCTAAATAGGGTACTAGCTCATGCGCTAAAAAGCGTAGATAGGCTTCGTGTTGCACACCGCTTGGAATATATTTATGACGTCGATCTTTAATATCTTTGTAAGGAACAAAAGCTATAATTAAATTTTCGATTTCATAGTCATCAATCAGTTCATCAGCTAGCTTTGTAATGCCGCCAAGTTGGAAATAATCTTTACCATCTGATGCGATTAAAATATTGTATTTATAAAGTGGAGAATAATTTGCAGGAACATAAATATAGAGCTGTAATTCTTCCTGTAATGCTTCACTATAAAATGTTAAATCCTGTACTGTTCCCTTATCCAATGATGACACTCCTTCTTATGTTTGTAACAAAATTGTACCATATTACGAAAGTAAAGGTATAATAGGTTGGGCTAGCGTTATACTAGCAATAAAATCGAAATGAGGGTTAATTATGCATAATAAAAGTATACGTGTGCACTCTGACGAAGTAGCGAAGGCAGCTCAAGCCGCGTTAATTCGTAGAGGTGTAGCGATAGAGGATATCGCACAAATTGTTTACGAAATGCAAAAAACCTATAATGAAGGTTTAACATTGGAGCATTGTGTTCATTCTGTTGAGCGTGTATTACGTAAACGAGAAGTGCAACATGCTTTACTAGTAGGAATTGAATTAGATGAACTAGCAGAAAAGAAATTATTATCTTCACCACTACAACAAATTATAGAATCAGATGAAGGGTTATTTGGTGTAGACGAAACAATTGCCCTAGGATCCGTTTTTACATATGGCAGCATTGCAGTTACCACTTTCGGCCATTTAGACAAGCAAAAAGTAGGGATTATCAAAAAACTCGATACAGAACCTGGACATCACGTTAATACATTTTTAGATGATTTAGTTGGCAGTATAGCAGCATCAGCGGCTTCTCGAATTGCGCACCGTATGCGTGACTTAGAAGAAGAGGGCGAAACATTTGCTGATATCGAGCCGGAAGAGCTAGGTCCAAAACCAAAATCACATAACGAAATATAAAAGAGTTTCTTCTATAATAAAAGGAGCCTTCTCACATTTTGAGAAGGCTCCTTTAGTATGCGATATTGACTTACTTTTTATCGTTATACGCTTTTACAAATTCTTTTACTTTTTCACTATCCGCTTCAAGTTTCAAGCCAGTATCAATTAATGGAGAAACTGTAGATACAGCTGGTTTTTTATTGCCTTGGTAATAGCTAATGAATTCATCTTGGTTAATGGAGTATAGAATCGCTTTACGTAAATCTGCTGAATCAGAAACTGCACGTCCAGAAGTATTCATTTGTAAGTAAGCTACTGCATTACTATCTGCTGTATTTAATGTTAATTTAGCATCTGATTTAACTATATCCAGTTTTGTTTCTGGTACTGTTTGAAGAACATGAATTTCACCATTGCGTAATGCAGATAGAGCACTATCAACATCAGAAATAAAACGGACATTGATTTTAGCAATTTTTGGCTCATATTCACTGCCAGCACGGTAAGCAGGGTTTTTCACAAATTGTGCTTCATAATCGTTTTTCTTTACTAAAATATATGGTCCACTTGCATATAGCTGGTTGTTGAATGTTGCTGAACCTTCCGTGACAGTAGCTTGATCACCATAGGCAATGTCTTTGTCAGGGTCGTAGCTAGCCACATCGTACGTATTAATACTTGTTACTTGTTTTTCAGATACAATACCACCAGATTGGTGTGCTAAATAATTTAACACTTGAGGGAATGGTGTTGGTGTTGTAATTTTGACAACTTGATATGCACCTGCCGCGTTATTTACAGCCCCTTTATCCTTTGCTAACTGGGCAACAGAAGCAGGTAAGTTTTGAGATAATGCTTCTAAAACGGATTGCTCAGAGCCTGCTACCTTTTTATTTTGTAATTCAGTTAAATTAGAAACGATTTCAACTGTTTCAATGTTTTCGTGAATGCTATAAGTACGATGATCTGGTACTGAGTTTGCATCTTTTGCACGGTTTAATGAGAAGACCACATCTTCAGCCGACACTAATTCGCCCGTATCAACTGCTGCACCTTCCTTGACAGCTGCAAAATTAATATCATCGCGTAAAATAAAGTAATATTCTTGATTACCTTCAGCCATTACATGGTTATACGATAATGAACCATCTGAAACAACTTCATCAGAGTCTGTTAAGTTAACTAAACGAACATACATATTTGTATTTAATGTGTTGATGGAACCATCATTCCCTTTAATTGGATCAAGTGAAGTTAGAGAATTAATTGTTTGGTGTAAAATTAAAGGTTCTGTCGCATTTTTAGATGCATCATTAAATTCGATTTGTTCCCATACTTGTGCACGAGATTTTGGTAAATGAACCGTTTTAGGATTTACTAGTTCAGAGTAAATACCTTGATACTTATTGGAAATATATAAAGGTGCAATATAAGCTTGATCGAAAACTAATAATTGCTCTAAATCTTTATATTTAGCTGCTGCTTCCTCGCCTGTTAAAGTGCTCGCTTCATCGATTAAAGCATCTAATTTGGAGTCGGCTACAACACTGTAATCCCCACCAGTTTTAAATAAACCACGAACAGCATAGTCAGGGTTCCCTGTAACTGTCGTCCAGCTTGAGAGTGCCAGATCATAGTTCCCAGCTTCTTTTTGAGCTGAGAATGAGCCGTAGTCTGGTTGAATATTTAGTTTCACATCAAAGCCATTTTTAACTAATTGGTCGCGGACAATATTCATATCTTCTTCAGAGGCTGCCATTCCTAATACTTCAATAGCAACCTTGCCATTGCTCTTGTCACTATCTTTTGAATCTTTACTGCCTTCTACGTCAGTTTTTGTTTGTACGCAGCCAGCTAAAGCTAGTACTGCAACGAATAAAAATACAAGTAATTTCTTCATTGTTACCTCCAATTAATTTGTTTTTGGATCTAAAGCATCTCGTAAACCGTCTCCTAAGAAGTTAAAGGAGAGAACAAGAAGCATAATACAAAGACCTGGGAAAATTGCGACATATGAATGTGTCTCCAGGTACGTACTACCAACTTTTAAAATGTTGCCCCATTCAGGAATATGTGGCTCAATACCAAGTCCTAAGAAACTTAAGCTACTTGTTGAAATAACAGCTCCACCGATTGTTAATGTTGCTTTTACAATCATCGGGGCTAATGAATTGGGAACGATGTGCTTGAAAATAATCGCAGCATCAGATGCCCCTAAAGCTCTAGCGGATTCCACAAATTCAAAATTAGCGAGTTGCATCACATTGGCCCGCATTGTACGAGCATAGGTTGGAATGGCTCCAACACTAAGTGCGATAATAAGATTTACCGTATTAGCACCAAATGCAGCGATAATAGCAATAGCTAATAAAATACCAGGAATGGCATATAAAATATCAAGACTTCGCATGATGATATTGTCAGTTGATTTACCGTAATAGCCAGAAAATGCTCCTAATGCGCCTCCAACAATTGCTGGTATAATTGTTGAGAAAAATCCGACGATTAATGATATTTGGGCCCCAAATACAATACGTGAAAATAAATCTCGTCCGTAATTATCTGTGCCTAGCGGATAATCTAAAGATGGAGTTTGCAGTAATGCACCATAGTTATTTTCTGTTGCGAAGTCATAATCAAAAGTCCAAGAGCTTGTAATGGACAATGAAAACATAAAAATAATGAAGAATAAACCGAATACCGCCATCGTATTACGTAAGATTTTTTCCCAGATTTTTTGCCACTTTTCTATAGAAGATGGGTTTGCCTTTCGAGCCTTTTGAATAAGACTATAGCCTAGTAATGTTGCAAATAGATTGCCAGTAAAAGTAGCTAATAGCAGAATAATACCTGGGATGAGCATCCATTTTGGTGCCTCAGTCGGCGTGACATATTTTGTACATACAAGAGCCATCACGATATAAAAAAGTGCAAGTACTAAGAAAAGACCCATAGCAAGTAAAAAGGTATCTGTTACATACGGTTTAAATAAATTCAACGCTGCAATACCAATGATGAATAATTGTGTAATAAAGGCATAGGCAGCAAAAGTATATTCTGCAGTCTTTCTTTTCGACACAAGCATAAATGCAAAAGATGTCGAAAAAATATTGCCTGACAGAATAGTTACTAACAGTGGATAGCCAAGTAGACGGGTGCTTTTTTGAATGTCTCCATGCTTTGCCAAATCCTTTTTAATTCGTAAATTGACGATGGCAACATATGCCGTTGTAATAGCGTAAATAATAAAAAAGAGCAGAACTACCTGTCGCCAGCTATTGGTTGAAAAATTATAACTATAAGCTAGAAACAATAAAGAAAACAGTAAGGAAAAGACAAAAGTAAAATGAGAATTGACATATTCCTGTGTGATCTTCAAGAGTAGTTTGACATGTAAGATGTTTTTCACAGGTGATCCTCCTTTAAGACTTCTTCATTTTTGAGCGAATGCGTGGATCAAAAAAGGCATACATGATATCAATTACTAAATTAACAATTGAGATCGTGATGGCAATATAAACAACGCCTCCAAGAATGGCCGGAATATCGGGGATAAATTGTTTATCGACGATATAGCTCCCAATCCCACTAATGTTGAATACCTTTTCCGTTACAGATGCTCCTCCCAACATACCCCCAAAAAGAAGTCCAATCACCGTAATAATCGGAATCATGGCATTACGAATGGCATGTTTTGAAATCACTTTAAATTCATTTAAGCCTTTTGCTTTTGCAGTAATAATATAATCCTCGTGTATTACCTCAAGCATACTCGATCTTGTCATTCTGGCAATGGATGCCGTAATGGATGTTCCCAAGACGATAATTGGCATGATGAGCGATAACCAATTATGAGGATTATAGGTTGCTGGGAACCACTGTAGCTTTAATGCAAAAGTCAAAATAAAAATTAAACCTTGCCAAAAGCTTGGGATAGATAATCCGATTAAAGCAATGAACATAAATGTATAATCCAAATAGGAATTTGGACGAACTGCTGAAATAATACCGACTGGAATGGCAATTGCAATAGCCATTAATAATGACAAAACGGCTATTTCCAATGTGACAGGAAATTTAGTAGCAATGCTGTGCGTAATATCTTCTTTACCTGCAAAGGATGTGCCTAAATCAAATGTAAATAGGCCTGATAATGCGTTCCATAGCTGAGATAAATAAGGTTGATCCAAACCGTGAATCCGATTAAAGTTTGCAATTTGCTCTGGTGTTGCTTCGACTCCAAGAAGATTTCTTGCTGGATCGAATGGTGATAAATACAAAATAGTAAATACTAAAGTAGCCACACCAACAATAACAATGAAGCTTTGCAAAATACGTTCAATGATAAATTGCAGGAATGGATTCGCAAATAAGATAAGTACTACATAAAATAAAACAGCTGGTAGAAAGGTAAGAGCAACAAATCGTTTGTTTGTTAGTAGATGAATAAAAAATTGGTCATAAGTTAATTGTTTTATGCCATCTTTAAGTAAATCTTGCTCTACTTGCTGTTGGAGCTTTCCTTGAGCTAATTGCTTAGCTGTTGACTGAATTTGTGACGCTGCTACTGCCTCTTTAAAAAAATTGGCCTTTGCTATTTCTTGTTGTTCGAAATCTTTTTGCCAATGGGCAACCAATCCATTCTCCAGGTAGTGCTGACTACGCAATGCAAAAGCCTGATCAAAGGTATTAGAATGATTCCTTTTCCGATAAATAAAGTATGTAAAAGGGTGGACTAAAATACTAAAAAGAAAAAGAATGAATTGATAAGGCTTTTGATGCATTAGTTTTTGATAAACCATAGAAAAGAAAATAAATTCTTTTGGTTTTAGATGAATTTTTGAAGTAACCATGCATTTCCTCCAAACGTAAATAAAATATTCAGTGGTATATTGTATAATTCCTATCAGTATTGTAAAGTATGGATTATACTTGAAAGTAAGTCAATCACTAATTTTAAAAAGGATGGGTCGAATGAGTGAAAAGCTTTTAGAAATCAATGATCTGCGCGTGTCCTTTATCACAGGAGAGACAGAATTTGAAGCGGTGAAGGACGTGAGCTTCCATCTAAATAAGGGTGAAACACTCGGAATTGTGGGAGAGTCAGGTAGTGGGAAAAGTGTAACGGCACGTTCCATTATGCGTTTATTGCCATCACCACCATCATTTCTGAAATCTGGCACGATTGTGTTTAAAGGGCAAGAACTCACTGAATTAAGTGAAAAACAAATGGAGGGGATTCGTGGACAAGATATTAGTATGATTTTTCAGGATCCGATGACCTCTACAAACCCTACTATTCGAATAGGGGATCAAGTTGCTGAAAGTTTAATCAAACATCAGTCCATGTCAAAAACAGAAGCCTATCAGCAAACAATAGAATTATTAAAACTTGTTGGCATTCGAGATGCAGAAGAACGGTATCGACAATACCCTCATGAATTTTCAGGTGGTATGCGTCAGCGCGTGATGATTGCCATGGCCCTCGCATGTAACCCCTCACTACTTATTGCAGATGAGCCAACAACAGCACTCGATGTAACCATTCAAGCTCAAATTTTAAAATTGATGCGAGATATGCAAAAGAAAATGGGTACATCTATTATTTTAATTACGCATGATTTGGGCGTTGTTGCCGGTATGTGTGATCGAATCATTGTGATGAAAGAGGGGGAAATTGTTGAACAGGGTACAACAGAAGAGATTTTTGCAAATGCTCAACATCCGTATACCCAAAAATTATTGAATGCGTTGCCAAAGCTACATGAGAAAAAGCAGCCAAAAGAAATGGCCAATATTCAGGCGGGTATTGATAAACATAAGCCACTAATCGAGGTAACACATTTATCAAAGGAATTCTCATTAGGCCGAGGTCAAACGCTGAAAGCAGTTAATGATTTATCATTTTATATATACCCTGGTGAAACACTAGGCCTGGTGGGTGAATCGGGTTCTGGTAAATCTACCACTGGTCGAACAATACTACAGCTTCATCAGCCTACAAACGGTGAAGTTTTGTATCAGGGGATACCCGTAACAAGGCTAACGAAAAAGCAATTAAAGGCCATGCGCCGACATATGCAAATTATTTTCCAAGATCCATATTCATCGTTAAATCCTCGCAAAAAAATTCTAGATATTATTGGGGAGGCTCTTGATATTCATGGCTTAGTAAAGAACCATGAAGAGAGACGACAACGAGTAGAGGAATTGCTAGAGCTTGTTGGTTTAAAGAAAGAACATTCTATGCGTTATCCTCATGAATTTTCAGGTGGTCAACGACAACGTATAGGTATTGCTAGAGCATTAGCAGTGGAACCAAATTTTATCGTTTGTGATGAGCCCTTATCAGCACTAGATGTTTCGATTCAAAAACAAATTGTTGATTTATTGAAGGAATTACAACATAAACTAGGTTTGACGTATTTATTTATTGCACATGATTTATCAATGGTGAAACATATCAGTGATCGTGTAGCAGTCATGTATGGTGGTAAAATTGTAGAATTAGCGGAAAGCGAGGAGCTGTATGCTAACCCTCAGCATCCCTATACACAAGCATTATTACGCTCTATTCCAATTCCAGATCCGAAAATTGAGAAACAGAAATATAATGACGCAGAACATACAGAAGATATGAAAGTTCGATACGAAGTAGAAAATAGTCAACTAGTAGAGGTCTCTCCGAATCATTGGGTAGCTGTATCAATGTGATAGCTTGGAAAGATAATGTCTCCAATTTTATTCAGAAATCTTCGTTTGTTTTATGTTTAAAATATCGTATATCTATACCTAAGAGATTATGTATTTACAGTACATAATCTTTTTATTTTGAAAAATTCCTGAATCTATCTAAAAGGAACTAAGGCATGTTATTATTAGTTTAAATAAATAACTGAGGGAGATAATAGTGAAGCAATCAGATATTAAGACACTAATAACTAGTGGAACAATAATTTTGGCTGTTGTTTTATATTTAATATTTAAATAAATATATGTATGAAAATCTTCAGTTGTTACAATGGCTGAAGATTTTTTATTACAGTAACATTTTTATATGGAAAGAGGAATAAATTTATGAAAAAAGTTTTCTTTTTATTATTGCTTTCAACACTACTAATAAGTGCTTGTACAGAAGAAACTACAATACGTAATGACAACCAGAATCAAATTGTATCAGAAGCCTCTAAAGAAGCAGGTTCAAAGCACAATATAAAATCCTTTGAAGAATTTCCACTTGAAGGGGTAATAGATGGAGATACATTGAAAATACAATATAATGGTTCAACTGAGAAGGTAAGGCTACTATTAGTTGATACACCTGAAACTAATCATCCTAGTTTAGGGGAACAACCTTTCGGCCAAGAAGCCAAAGAATTTACTAAGCAATTATTAAAAGATAAAAAAACAGTATACTTAGAATTTGATGTTTCATATAGAGATAAATATAAGAGACTTTTAGCTTACGTTTACACAGATGAAGGTATTAATATTCAAGAAGAACTTTTGAAAAATGGACTTGCCCGTGTAGCTTATATATACGAACCAAATACTAAACATGTTGATTGGTTTGAAACAGTACAAAGAACTGCTCAACAACAGGCAATAGGTATATGGTCAGTTGAGAATTATGTAACGGATAGAGGATTTAGAAAAGAAGTATTTAATAGTAAGGATGAAAATAAAAATAATAACTACAATAATAAATCACAATGTAATATAAAAGGGAATATCAATGCTAAAGGTGCTAAAATTTATCATTTACCTGGCCAACAGAATTACGAAGATGTAAAAGCAGAAGAGCTATTCTGTTCTGTAGTCGAGGCTGAAAATGTAGGTTTTAAGGCAGCAGAAAGATAATATGAAGTTCATCACTAATTCAATAGCAGAGTTTGGTATTTCACTAAACTCTGCTATTTTTATTTTTGTAAATTAGTAGATTTAAATACAAATAAAACGACATTTCAAGTTAACTATTTAGCACTCAAAACTTGCAAAAAGGAAGTAGATGCTATAAAAAATAACAATTGGAGAGGTTCTGTCTCTAAATTAAAAGCTTCCTAGATAGGATACTTTTATATGAAGGTAATTTAAAAGTCTTTATTTTCGAAATTTTTTTTATTTATTTTAAAAGAAAAGTGTAATGGATTGAGCTATTGAAGAAGTGATATACTTTCTAATTTTTTGAATGAGTTAACTCATATTGATACCAAATAGTTTATACAGGCGGATAAAACCTGGGGTATTGACATATTAAGTGTTAGAATTATATATTTATTCCAGTTAAATTTTTAGAATATTCATTACATACTTATAATTTAACTTGTACCTACAACGTGTTGACGTGTAGTTGTGTTGTTATGGATAGTTAGTCTAATTTGTAAACGTTTTCGAAATACATGGGCAAAAGTAAGATAAAAGGGGGAATTATAATGAAAAAATTACGAATTGGTGTAATTGGAGCCGGTTTAAGAGGGGGTTTGGCACAATACTGGCATAAACCTGACGGGGAATCGGAAGTAGTGGCATTAGCTGATATCTCTCAAGAACGATTAGATAAGTTTCAGGAAAAATTCGATACTCCTTTATTTTTAACGAAGGATTATAAGGAATTATTATCAAGAGATGATATTGATGCAATAGCTGTTTTATCGCCAGATTATTTGCATGAAGAACATATTATTACTTGCTTAAAAGCAGGGAAGCACGTATATGCTGAAAAACCATTAGCCATAACAGTGGAAGGTTGCGATCGAATATTAGATGCATGGAAAAAATCAGGGAAGCATCTAATGATTGGCTTTAATATGCGCTATATGGCTATGTATCAAACGATGAAAGGCTTAATTGACTCAGGTGCCATTGGAGAACTAAAGGCTATATGGGTGCGTCATTTTGTTGGATTCGGAGGTTATTTCTACTATCACGATTGGCACGGAAATTCAAAAAATACAACATCTCTATTACTTCAAAAAGGCTCACATGATTTAGATGTAATTCATTGGATTTCTGGGAAATATGCAACGAAGGTATCTGCATTTGGGAGCTTGGATTATTATGGTGGAGATAATCCAAATACGTTAACGTGTCCAACATGTGATCAGAAAAAAACTTGCCCAGAATATGTTCCCCATACATTTACGGAATGTGCTTTCCGTGAAGAAATTGATGTAGAGGATAATAATATGCTCATTATGGAATTGGAAGGTGGCATAAAAGCTTCGTATCTACAATGTCACTTCACCCCCGACTATTCACGAAATTATACTTTCATTGGTACGAAAGGGCGTATCGAAAATGATGATGTAAATAATAAAATTTATTTAAAAACGAGAAAGTCGAATACTTGGGAAGAACTTAGTGATGTTGTTTACGAGATGAAGCCTGAGGAAGGAGGTCATGGGGGGGCTGATCCAAAAATTGCTCAAGATTTTGTAGAGCTCATCCTCTATAATAAAGAGCCTTTAACTACGCCATTTGCAGGACGGATGAGTGTTGCAGTAGGTTGCGCGGCAACAGAATCTATTCGTAATGGAGGTAAAGTTATTGAGATCTTACAGGAATCTACAATTCTGCAACATTGATAAATAGGGGGTGTAGTTTATGACGCTTTTAGATAAAACAACTGTTGAAGAAAAATCATCTAAAACAAAACGTTTTTTCAAAAAGCAATCAAAAGTAAAGAAAAATCACTTGGTAGAATGGAAAAGATCTATCAAAAAAAATTGGGAGCTTTATTTATTACTAGCCCCTGTCATACTTTACTTTTTGGTTTTCCATTACTATCCACTATATGGGTTGCAAATTGCCTTTAAAGACTTTATTGCTACAAAGGGAATTATGGGGAGTCCGTGGGTAGGGTTTAAGCATTTTGAACGTTTTTTTGATAGTTATTATTTTTGGCGTTTAATAAAAAATACAATAGGGATTGGTGTATTCACTTTACTCATATCTTTCCCAGTACCAATCATTATTGCGTTGCTTTTAAATGAAGTAAAAAGCCTTCGTTTTAAAAAATTTGTACAGACAGTTATTTATGCCCCTCATTTTCTATCTACAGTAGTAGTTGTTGGTATGCTGTTACTATTTTTAAAGTCAGATGGGATGATTAATCAAGTAATTATGTTGTTTGGCGGTACACCAATTGATTTTATATCAGAACCAGCATGGTTTAAATCAATATACGTACTATCTGATGTTTGGCAAACGATGGGATGGAGTTCTATCATATATATTGCAGCTCTAGCCGCCGTAGATCCAGCACAGCATGAAGCGGCAATGATAGACGGGGCATCAAAATTCCAAAGAATCATTCATATTAATATTCCTGCAATTATGCCGACGATTGTAATTTTATTTATCTTAAATGTAGGATCTGTAATGGCAATAGGATTTGAGAAGGTATTTTTAATGCAAAATGACTTAAATATGTCGGCGTCAGATGTTATATCAACATTTGTTTATCGTAGTGGGATTTTAGAAGCGCAGTATAGTTTTTCAGCAGCTGTAGGTCTATTCAACTCTATCATTAATTTTATCCTCCTTATTATGGTTAATAGGATAGCTAAAAAAGTGAGTGATACAAGTTTATGGTAAAGGAGAGATTAAAATGAAAGAATCAAAGGGCGATCGAGCGTTTACAATCTTTAATTATATTTTTTTAGCAATTGTAGCACTTGTTGTATTGTACCCACTTATTTTTGTTTTGAGTGCTTCCCTAAGTAATCCAGAGTACGTAATCTCGGGAGATATATGGTTATGGCCAAAGGAATTTACAGTGGAGGCGTACCAAAAAGTATTTCAAAATCCTGATATTACCAATGGATTTGTTAACACACTGAAGTACACATTTTTTGGAACATTGTTAAATATCTTCATGACAATTTGTGCAGCCTATCCACTTTCTCGTAGAAATTTAAAAGGAAAAGGCTTTATTATGGCATTTATGGTATTCACAATGTTCTTTAGTGGGGGACTTATTCCAACATATTTATTAATTCGTGATTTAGGCATGATTAATACTTTTTGGGTCATGATTATTCCGAATGCTGTAGCTGTATGGAACATCATAATTATGCGGACTTTTTTCCAGTCCATTCCTTATGAGTTAGAGGAATCTGCCATGATTGATGGAGCGGGGAATTTCCGTATTTTATGGAGTATTGTACTACCACTATCATTACCTGTTATGGCTGTCATGGTTTTATTTTATGCAGTGGGACATTGGAACTCTTATTTTCAAGCATTGATTTACTTACAAGATCAAGATAAGTTTCCACTTCAACTTATCCTAAGGCAAATTTTAATTCAAGGACAAGCTGACGATATGATTAAAGCCACGTCAGAAAGCTTTTTAGCTCAAAAACTTAGCGTTGAAGGGTTAAAGTACGCAGTTTTAATCGTTGCTAACCTACCAATGTTAATGCTTTATCCATTCTTACAACGATATTTTGTAAAAGGTGTAATGATTGGTTCATTAAAAGGTTAAAGAATAGGAGCGAATTAAAATGAAAATAAAGAAGAAGCATGTTTATGGTTTAGCTGCAAGCCTGCTGTTAGCTACGAGTTTACTAGGAGCATGTTCTGACACAAAAGAAACTGGAGAAAAAACCGGCAATATAGATAAATTGAATGCAACGGGTATGCCGATTACAAAAGAGAAAATAGAAGTAGACGGTTTTGCTGCAAAATTTTTCGCATCGCAAGATTGGAACAATCTAATGTTATGGGAAGAATACGAGAAAATGTCTAACATCCATATTAATTGGACAACGGTTCAAACAGAAGTATTAGCGGACAAAAAGAACTTGCTTTTAGCTGCGGGAAATTATCCAGAAATATTTTTTGCATCAGCATTTTCGAAAACTGATTTAATCAAGTATGGTCAACAAGGCGTATTTTTACCGTTAAATGATTATATTGAACAATATGCTCCAAATTTTAAAAAGCTATTAGATGAATACCCATCTGTAAAACAAGGTGTGACGATGGCAGATGGAAAAATTTATGGCTTCCCTACAATTTACGATCCGAAATTTACATCACTGCGTGTAGGGGCACCATGGATTAACCAGAAATGGCTTGATAATCTAGGTTTACAATCCCCAGAAACAACAGATGATTTGTATAAAGTATTGAAAGCATTTAAAGAAAATGACCCAAATAGAAATGGTTTACAGGATGAACAAGGCTGGGGGACTGGCTATGGTATCGAACAAATTATTTATTATTTAAGAGGTTCATTTGGTTTGAATAAACAAGGAACGATGAATGTGAACTTAGACTTTAAAGAAGGTACTGAGGAATTTCGTTTCGTGCCAACGACAGACGAATATAAACAATTACTTGAGTTCTTAAATAAACTTTACAAAGAAGGTTTAATTAATAAAGATGTATTTACGACAGAGCCTCAGAAATTTGCGGCAGAAGCAGCTAAAGGAACGTTTGGTATGCTTAGTGAAGTGGACCCAAAAGAGTTATTTAAATTAGATGGTTATACTGGTGCACATGTTTTAGAAGGACCGAATGGAGATAGACAATTTACTGCGATGACTAATGGTCTTGGGAATTTAGGAATGTTTGTCTTAACAGATAAAGCAAAAAATCCAGAAGCGATGGTTCGCTGGATTGATCATTTATATGGTGATGAAGGGACTAAAATGTTCTTTATGGGCTTTGAGGGTGTCACTTATGAAGAAAATGCCGATGGTACTATTCAATACGTAAAGGATATTACGAACAATCCAGATGGCAAAAACTTAGATCAAGCGATCAGTGATTATTTAACATGGCCGGGCGGTTATTATCCTGGAATTGTAACACAAAAATATTTCCAAGGTGCAGAGGCGAAAGAAAATTCTATTAATAATGCTAATCAAGTAATGCCATATGCGTTGAAGGATGAGGAAATTATTCCAGGGTTGAACTATACAGTAGAAGAAAATGATCGAGTGTCGGCAGTTTTAACAGACATTCAAACGTATGTAAATGAAATGACGGCAAGCTTTATTACAGGTAAAGAAAGCTTTGATAAATGGAATGACTACAAGAAAACAATTGAGAAGATGGGATTACAAGAATATCTAGAAGTAGCACAGGGGGCATATGACCGTTCAAAATAACTAGGTACAGGTTTTCCTTCAAGCTCAAGATGTAGTAGGTCGCATAAGCCAAATGTTCACTTTTGTTAATAAGGCCTATGTGACCCTCATTTTCTAAACCTTCAATTATTGGTGTATCTAGTGGTTGATAAGCTATAGCTTTTCAGACTTAAAATATAATATGCATGATATAAAGTTGTGTTTGAATTGAATCTCTATCGTTAGGAGGTAAAGTACATGGTATTTGGAGGATGGAAAGGAAAATTGTACTGGGTAGTAGAGTGGATCACATTGTTAGCAGTGTTACAGTTATTATGGACAGGCCTCACTTTACTTGGACTTGTTTTATTTGGAATATCCCCAGCAACCGTCGCAATGTTTACCACTTTACGTAAAAGGTTACAAGGGGAAGATGTCTTAAAACGATTAGTTAAAATCTTTTGGAATACATATAAAGTAGAATTTATTCCATCCAATAAAATAGGTATTATCTTACTGGTTTTTGGATATTTTTTATCTATTAACTTCCAAATTATCACATCATTTCATGGCATACTTGGTTTATTGTTACTAACTTCGATTATTACAATTAGTATTCTTTTCGGTATTATTATAGTTAATATTTTCCAATTATACGCCTATTATGATTTGCCAACATTACGGTACTTTACTGCTTCGATCATATTTAGTATAGCTTATCCATTACAAATGATTAGCACTATCGTAGGGCTTGCTATATTATATAAAATTTATAGTTTGATTCCTGGCCTATTACCGTTTTTTGGTATTAGTTTAACTGCATTATTTTTATCTTGGATATCATTCCAGATGTTTAAGAAAGAATTAGAATTAGAGGAACAAACCCATCTATCAAACTGTTCTGGGGGAGGGGTAACCTCATGAATAGCACATTTATTATTAATGCTAATATTGTTTTGGAAAATCAAATTTTAAACAATGGATTCCTTGAATTATTAGATGGAAAAATCGCTGAAATTGATATAATGGAAAACTGTCCTCAACTAGCATCGATAGAGAATGTGATAGATTGTCGACTAGAAGGCTATATTATTCCAGGAATGATCGATATCCATGTACATGGTGCTTTAGGACATGATTTTATGGATGCTGACCATATTTGTTATTCAAAAATTGCAAAGCATTTAGCAAGTGAAGGTGTAACAGCTTTTTTAGCAACAACGATGACTGGCCCTTTGTCAGAAATTGAAGCGGCTATTGAGGCGCTTTCCTATTATTATAACAATCAACCTACAGCAGTAGCTGAAATGTTAGGAATTCACTTAGAAGGTCCATTTATTAATCGAGCTAAAAAAGGCGCTCAATCAGAAGAATTTATTTTAAAGCCAAATGTACAACAATTTAAATATTTGTACGATAAGTCCACTCAATTAATTTGTCTTGTTACATTTGCACCTGAGGAAGATAGCAACTTTGCATTACTTCAAGAGTTAAACAGTAAAGGTGTTATTGCATCTATTGGTCACTCTGACGCCGATTATAATACAGCAATCCATGCATTAAAAGCTGGTATTACTCATGTAACACACCTATTTAATGGTATGAGTGGTCTTCATCATCGTGATCCGGGAGTTGTAGGAGCAGTACTTTTATCAGAAGATGTGTATATTGAAGTAATTCCAGATAATATCCACTTTCATAAAGATTTACTACGAATGGTTTACAAAATGACAGGCTTACACCGTTTGCTAGTTATTACAGATGGTATGCGTGCAAAGGGAATGCCAGATGGTATGTATGATTTAGGAGGCAATGAAGTAGAAGTAATCAATAATCAATGTATTCAACATAAAACGGGATCCTTAGCAGGGAGTGTATTGAATATGAATACGGCAAGGAAAAACATAGAAGAGTGTCTTTCACTTTCAATCGTTGAACAAATTCGTCTTGTTTCTTTGAACCAAGCAGTCCATTTAGGGTTGGACAATCGTAAAGGGTCTATTGCTGTTGGAAAAGATGCAGATGTTGTTTGGTTGAATGAAGAAGGAGAAGTGGAGAAAACTTTTTGCTTAGGGAAACTTGCCTTTGAAAAGGATTGATATATCAATAGGCATCTTTTTATATAGATGGTATATTGATTACAAAACCTAGAGAAGGAAGGAAAAAAGATGCATTTGTTAGATCAATCCAGTGTAATCCCACTTTATCACCAATTAAAACAAATTTTATTTGCGAAAATTCAATCAGGTGAATGGAAACCGGGTGATAAAATTGACTCAGAAAATCAGTTAATGGAAATGTTTCGAGTTAGCCGAAATACAGTAAAAAAAGCAATTGAGGAATTAGTAAAGGAAGAGAAATTATATCGTATACAAGGAAAAGGGACTTTCGTTTCGAAGCCAAGACTTGAACAATCTCTTGGTGGATTTTACAGTTTTAGTCGCATGATTCAGGAAAAAGGTTTAAATCCTAGAGATGAAGTGTTAGACATACAGAAGGTTTATCCCTCGACTAAGGTTAGAATCAATTTAGAATTAGAGGAAAACGAACAAGTGGTAGAAATGAAGCGTTTGCGATTTGCAGATAATGAACCCATTATTTTGGAATCATCATTTTTACCTTTAAGCATTATTAAGGATAGTGAAATATTACAAGAAGTAACTACTTCTTCTTTATACAGCTTATTAGCAGAACGGTTTAACGTTATTGTTGTAAGAGCTAGAGAAGCTTTTGAACCTGTACTTATTAATAAAGATGAAGCGCACTTATTGAAAACAGATGTTGGAAAACCTGCTTTATTATTGGAACGGACTGCATTTGATACTTCAGGAAAACCAGTTGAATTCTGTATTTCGATTGTAAGAGGAGACCGTTGTCGATTTTATACGGAATTAAATTAATATAGCTTGCTTAATCTTTTTATATTTTCAATTATACCAACAACCCATTGAGGGAGGAATTCTATTATGCCATTAGTGACAACTAAAGAAATGTTAGAAGACGCTTATAAAAATAACTATGCAATAGGGGCTTTTGGGGCACATAATTTAGAAATTATAAAAGCAGTAATTGCTGGAGCAGAAAAAGTAGGTGCACCTGTAATTTTGCAAACAACTTCAAGTACCTATAAATATGTAGAGATGCCTTATATGATTGCACTTGCAAAAACAGCAGCTGAACAGGCAAAAGTACCCGTAGCATTACATCTGGATCATGGTGAGTCTTATAAGGTTGTTATGGAATGTTTACGAGCAGGTTATACCTCTGTGATGATTGATGGTTCTTCCTTACCTTATGAGGAAAATATTATATTGGTTAAAAAAATAGTAGAAGCTGCAAGTGCTTTAAATGTGCCTGTTGAAGCGGAGTTGGGGACAATCAGTGGTGTCGAAGATAGTTTGAGCATAAATGAGGGGACTGCATTCTTTACTGATCCAAAGGAAGCAGAACATTTTGTGAAGGTTACAGGAATTCAATCATTGGCCCCAGCATTTGGTACAGCACACGGTAAGTATAAACAAAAGCCAAAATTGCAATTTGATCTTTTACAAAAAATTTATCGTTCTACAAATGTTCCTTTAGTCATGCACGGAGCATCTGGAGTGCCAGAAGAAGATGTGCGTAAATCCTTGAATTATGGCATTGCAAAAGTTAATTTTTCTACGGAACTAAAGGACTTGTTTGCTGAGCAATTAAGAGCTTTTTTTAATGATAATCCAACAGAAAATGATCCAAGAAAATATTTCCTTCCAGCACGTGAATCTTTAATTGAATTAGTAGAGCAAAAGATTGTGATGTTACAAAAATGATTACTACATTAACCTTAAACGCTGCTATTGACAAAGTGCATGAGGTAAATTCTTTAATGGTTGGTCAGACTAATCGTGTATTACAGAAGTCACAACAAGGTGGGGGGAAAGGTGTTAACGTAGCCCGTGTTATCGTAGCACTTGGTGGTGAAGTGACTATTGGCGGTTTTGTAGGCGGATTAAACGGGAGTAAAATAACTGAACTTTTACAGGACGAAAATTTACAAACAGAATTCATACAAATAGAGGAAGAAAATCGAATTTGTTTAACCATTATTAATCAGCAAACGAAGGAAATGACGGAGCTTTTAGAGGTAGGACCAACTATTCAAGAACATGAATGGCAGAAAATGCTTAATTGGGTTGTGAAACAAGCCGAACATGCCACTTATTTTGTGTTGTCAGGAAGCTTACCTAAAGGTGTACAAAAAAAAGCATATGCGACAATTATCCATTTATTAAAGGAAAAGGGTATTCGAGTCGCACTTGATACAAGTGGAGATGCTTTGAGACAAGGTGTTAAGGCATTACCATTCATTATTAAGCCTAATGAGGATGAAATTGCTCAATTGATTGGTAAGTCAGTTCTGACTCAAGAAGACTTAGTTCAAGCTGGTATAAAACTACAAAAATTAGGAATTGAACATGTGTGTTTCTCATTGGGTGAGCAAGGTGCTTTATTTGTTAATTCGTTAGGGATTTACAAAGTTAATGCACCACAAATACATGTTGAAAATACAGTTGGAAGTGGCGATGCCTTTTTAGGAGGGCTTATTTATAAACTCTCTCTTGGTGCAGACCATACAGAGGCATATAAATGGGCTGTCGCATGTGGTTCTGCGAATGCAGAGAATAAAGAGATTGCTAAAGTACAACGAGAGGCTGTTGAAAGACTCTTAGACGAAATACAGATAACTAAAATATAAGAGAAGTAGGGATTTGTTTATGTACACTTACAATGAGATTATGACACAAGATCAAAAGTTAGAAAAAACAAAAGATATTGTTCAATCAATTACATTTAATGAAAGTGCTGTAGATGTAGTTCTATTCACCGGATGTGGTACATCATTTTATTTAGCTATTGCAGCAGCACGTTATTATCAAGCTGTTACTGGAGAGTTTGCTATTGCAGTACCTGCATCTGAATTATTCTTACACACTGAAACGTATATTCTAAAGAATAAAAAGTATCTTATTATTGGAATTTCACGTTCCGGAACAACTTCGGAAATAATTATGTCATTAGAACATCTAAAAGGTGACGAAAAAATACGTACTATGGCAGTTACATGTAATGGTGGCACTCCTATGGCTAAATTGACAGATGAATTAATCGCTTTAAATGATATATCAGAAAAAAGTGTTGTAATGACTCAATCATTTTCTAATATGTTATATGCTCTCCAATTATATGCAGCGAAAATTAGCCGACGAACGGATATGATGGAACAACTAGAAAAAATTCCTGCACTTGTTAAATCGGCATTAGGTAATGGAAAACAGCTATTACAGGTAACAGAGGATGCCACAAAAAAACGTTTTATATTTTTAGGATCAGGTGCATATAATGGGTTGGCTAAAGAAGCGACATTAAAGCTTAAGGAAATGACACAAACTGAATGCGAAAGCTACTCAAATTTAGAATTCCGACATGGTCCAATTTCTATTGTAGATCATGAAACAGTTGTGATTTTATTTACACAAAATGAAACTAAGGAATATGATCAGGCATTAATAAAAGATATTCAAAAGCTTGGAGGTTTTGTTGTTGTCATAGGTATAGTTTCAAAAGAATTACAAGCAGATTTAATTCTCAATTTATCAAATCAAGTAGATGATTTGAATAGACTAGTAGAAGCTGTTCCATACTTCCAACTAATAGCTTATCAAAGTGCTATATTTAAAGGTTGTAATCCAGATAAGCCACGTAACTTAACGCAAGTCGTAAATCTATCATAACAAACGCATAGTCATTGAATTTTAGGCATAAGGATAACTTTTACTTTCAGAAAATTGAAATTTCTAGCGAGGGACTGGCGGTGGAATAATGGGTAATATCTTAGTAGCAGATGTTGGTGGAACAAAATTAGCCACGGCTTTATTCAATCAAAACCTGCAGTTAGTAATTAAAAGAGATGTACCTAGTGACGTTTCAAATAGGGAAGCTTTATACCAGTGTTTAATTGATAGTTTTAAAATTCTCTGTTTAGAGAAGCAAATTTCATTTAATGAAGTCTCTAAAGTATGTATTGGTGTACCTGGGATTGTTGATATACAAAAAGGTCTAGCGGTTTATCAAAATAATATACCGTGGAGTAATTTCCCGATTTATGAGCGTTTGTTTGAAATTTTTGCACATGCGCAGATAATGATTGATAACGATGTTAACATGGCAACCTGGGGAGAATATAATGCTAGAGGATTTAGTAAAGAAACAATGATATATGTAACATTAAGTACTGGAATATCATGTTGTACTGTAGTAAATGGCGAATTTCTAAGAGGAACAGGATTATCTGGTGAAATAGGTTTTAATATCGTAGGTAAAAATGGAGAAACATTAGAAGAAAGTGTCGCAGGACCTGCTATAGAAAAGTTGGGAAGAACGTTACTGGGGAATTCGGAAATCCGATTAAAAGATATGATGGAACTCTATTACAAAGGAGACCCTATCATCGATAAGATTTTGCAACAATTAATTTATTGCATGGTTAAACAATTGCATCAAATGATTTTGATGCTTGACCCTCATAGCATAGTGTTAGGTGGAGGTTTTTTTAATCACCACCCGAAAATTATAGAGCAGATTAAAGAAAAGATTCAGCAACGATTATTAAACACACCTTTTGAGGGAAAAGAACAAATTATAGGTAGCAGTATTCATAAAAGTGATGCTGGACTATACGGTGCAGCCTTGAAATAAAAAAGCATAGTATAGTTTTTACCTTAAAGATACTTAAGGAAAATAGAGATTTACACGAATAAGAAAATTTAACCCAACTTTTTCAAAAGTAATGAGAAAGTTGGTTTTTTATTTATTGCTGAAGCTAATAGGATTTTTATCTTTTTTTATAATGTGTAGAAAATTGTATTTTATTTCACAAGAGGTAGCATTTGAATCTTTGTTAAAATAGTTAGAATTTTATTATCAAAGCTTTTGTTGATTAATTTCTGTCTTTTCTAATAAAAAGTACTAGCAAAGTTTCATCTAGAAAGGGAAAAATATTTGTTGTGAAAATAATTATTGGTTATTTTCTAAAATTGGACCAGCACAACTTGTAAACCAGTTTAAGTTGAAAAAGTCGAAGAAGGGGAACAGACAATTTGTCTGAATCCCTATCTTTGAAGATAATACTTGTGCAATTTATTGCTCCTAACGAATCCGTTTTTCTGTTTCTAAGTCAAAGAAATGCGCTCGAGACATATCAATTAGTAGATTTACGACTTGACCTTGTGTGATTTTTTTATCAGAATTAACACGTGCAATATAGGGTTGTCCATTTAACTGTGCATGTAACATCAGCTCAGTACCCGTTAATTCGGATACTTCAATAATAGCTTCGATAGACGATAGGGGCAGTTCAGAAATTACTGAAGAATTTTCATAAATATGCTCCGGACGAATGCCGAGAATCAGTTCTTTTTGTAAATAGCCTTGTTCTTTTAATAACTTAGATTTTTCTGCTGGAATAGTTAATAAAATATTACCTATTTGAAATCCCTTTTCATGGAAAACCCCTTTAAAGAAGTTCATTGATGGAGAGCCTATAAAACCGCCAACAAATTTATTTTCAGGTAAGCCGTATACTTCTTCAGGCGTACCGATTTGTTGAACAATACCATCCTTCATCACAACAAGGCGTGTTGCCATTGTCATTGCTTCTGTTTGATCATGTGTTACGTAAATTGTAGTTGTTTTTAAACGCTGATGAAGTTTGGTAATTTCTGCACGCATTTGTACGCGTAGTTTTGCATCTAAATTGGACAATGGCTCGTCCATTAAGAAAATATTAGCATCTCGGACGATTGCTCTACCTAGGGCGACTCTTTGCCTCTGACCTCCAGATAAAGCTTTTGGCTTGCGATCTAAATAATTTTCTAAATCAAGAATGGCTGCAGCATTGTGGACACGTTCCTTAATTTGTTGTTTTGAAAATTTTCGAAGCTTTAAGCCAAATGCCATGTTGTCGTATACCGTCATATGTGGGTAGAGTGCATAGTTTTGAAAAACCATTGCAATATCACGTTCCTTTGAAGGCACATCATTCATTTTCTTGTTATCAATTAAAAAATCTCCTTCTGAAATTTCTTCTAAGCCGGCTATCATATGCAATGTTGTTGATTTCCCACAACCCGAGGGACCAACAAGTACAATAAACTCTCTATCTTGAATAGTTAAATTAAAGTCGGATACAGCCGTTACACCACCGTCATATATTTTATAAATATTATTAAGTATAATCTTCTCCATGTTCAATCCCCTTTGTTCTTTTTTTACAGTTTAAAGAAAGTGAAGAAGAAAACCAATGTTTAAAATGCATAATTTTCAGTCAATTAATTTTGTGCATTTTGTAAAGATGACCAAAGATAACTAGCAAAGTAAACAAGTATAGCACCATCTAAATTTTTCGTGTTAATATTCGTAATTTCTTGGAATTTTGATAAACGATAAGTTAATGTATTGCGATGCATATGTAGTTCCTTGGATGTCAACGTAATATTTAAACCGCATTCATAAAAAGTTTTAACAGTATCAAGTAATTCTTTGTCAGACTTCAAAGGTATAATAATTTGTTCTTCTATAAATTTTAGTATAGAAACAGGCAATTGTTGTATTAAAAAAATAGGAAATATTGATTGAAATGAATAATAAGGTTCAGCGAATCTTAAATTTAAGCATTCCTTGAACCATTGAGCTTCTCTTTGGAATTTAATTGGGAACTCTTTGTTGATTTCATAATACTCACCCACATACAAATGGATTCTGATATAAAAATCTGTTTCAATGGTACGAATAAGTGCGATGAAATCTTCTTTCTCATTCATTGAACGACTCGCAGGTTCCATAAGTAAAAAATGATTAGTAGCAACTTGTATTAATATCGTATCTTCCTGAAAAAAATTATAAAGTGCTTCTTTTAATTCCTCTAAAGGAGGGTTTTCGTTTATAAAAGTTAGTTGAATAATTCGAGCTTTGTTAAAGGATAAATTAGATGGTATGTTACCATTTGAATAAATAAAGTTGTACCAAGTATCCGATGACTGAAATAGTGACGAGGTAACTTCAGTATAGAAAACGGTAAGCCATTGGTAATCTCGCTGTGTAACCTCATGCTTGGAGACAGAAAACCATTCTTTAGTTTGATGATGATAGAAAATGAAAGTGCTATTTGGTAGCTGAGTTGGTTTTGTTCGATAATACTGATATGAAGGAAACAATGCTTTGAGATTTAGGTTCATTAAATACACCTCTTCATTTTAAAATGTAGAAAAATATACAACAATTAAAATTCTTACCTTGAAAAATCATAAAGGGCATAGTCTAGGTAAAATATGTACAAATATAAAATATTTATTTAAAGAATTTCCTACTATAATAATAAGTGGTGGGTTAAAAAAAGTTAATAAGAAAGCCACTAATATTAATGTTGCCAAACGGAAAATTCAACTTCTCATGACTGTTTCCTCAAAAAAGCGATGCCCAGCTAAATGCTGTAAAAACAAATGAGGCGAATGTTGTTGGAACCGAAACAGAAAATTAGCTCTTGCAGGAGTCCTTATTAGATGAAGGTCTTGCTGTGGTACGGTATATTCTTAAACCAAATAAAACATTTGAAGATGATTTCAGAGCTATTCAACAAAAGGCACAAGAGGCAAAGTTAACTATTTGGTCACATGATGATTACTTCCAAAAAGATGGCTTCCATCCAGAAGTCATTGACTAAAGGCTGAACGAAAATTAACCTGTCTTGCCAAACGTTCTTTATTGCAGTGACACCATCCTTTTTAACAACATAAAATCCATTTACTAGTGATTAGTAAATGGATTTTTTCATTTATGCTTTTGCGTCTTGTGTCCAATCGGCTACTTTGTCCTGATTGTTGTCAATCCATTTTTTTGCAGCTTCCGTGGCACTCATTCCCTCCATAATATCAAACATCACACTTTCTATATCCTCGGGGGTCCAGTGGAAACGATCAAGGACATTGTAGGCTTCAGGGGAATCTTCTTTTAAGCCATTGCGAGCAAAGGTACCAATATACTCTTCCGTACCATATAAACCTTTTGGATCGTCTAAATATTTTAAATCGTATGCATTAAAGATCCAGTGTGGTGACCAGCCAGTAATGATAATTTCTTCATTATTAGTGATGGCTTGACTCAAGGCCGCCGTCATTGCCCCAGCTGAAGAGGTCAATACATTCCAGCCTTCCAGATTTTTATATTCTTTATAAGCATTTTCCGTTGTGGCCATCATATTAGCTCCTGGCTCAATACCAGTAATAGTTTGATTAGCTTGGTTTGTTAAATCCTCAATTGAATCTACATCCATATAACTCGGAACAACTAAGCCAATCTTTGCACCCGTTAGATTTTCTCCTAGATTATCAATCTTAGTTTTGTATTTCTCTACTTGTGGGGCATGTGTCTGGGGCAACCAGGCAGATACCATACCATCGACTTCTCCGTTTGCAAGTGCTTCCCACATAATGCCATTATCGAGTGGTGTCAATGTCACCTCATATCCTAAATCCTCTAAAACTTGTCCTATTACATGGGTAGAAGCTACCTCAGTATCCCATTCAACATAGGCTAAGTTTATTGCATTTTTATTACTACTTTTTGAATCTGCATCTGCTGAACTACATGCAGTTAAAACTAGTAGACATGCTATAGCTAATCCTATTTTCCACAATTTCAAATATCTCATAAATATACCCTTACCATCCTTTCTTACTTTCTAGTGAAAATTAAATAATATTAACAAGTAACAACTTAAGTTTATATACAAGTTGTTACTTTTGTCAAATTGCAATTTTCAAACAACTCAGCCTTTAAGATGAGATTCGACGAAAGCTATATTGGGCTGCCCATAAATATTTCAAGCGTTAACATATGATAGGTGAAAATGGAGATTGGGCTTTGAGGAGGCTTAGTATGCATTGGGTTACCATTATTCTAATAGGAATTGCAGCAAATTTAGATAATTTGGGGATTGGCTTGGCTTATGGAGTTAAACAAGTTAAAATTCCGATTTTATCAAATGCTGTGATTGCTATCATGTCAATGATTATCACATATGTTGCAGTAACAGCTGGCAGCACGGTTGTTGAATATATTTCACCGCATACTGCCAATTTATTAGGAAGTTTACTATTGTGTGTAATTGGTATATGGACCTTGATGTCCAAAAGTTTTTCTAATCAACGGATAGCTGGAAATCCTGAATTATTTGATGAAGATAAAAACTTAGTGATTTCAACTCGAGAGGCGATGGCACTAGGCTTCATTTTATCAGCGAATTGTTTAGCAGGAGGCATTGCTATTGGAGCTAATGGTATATCTGCCCTTTGGACTGTTATTTCGATTGGTGTGTTCTCGTTTATAACGGTGGGAGTGGGTAGTCGATGCGGCTCTTTACTTTCAAAAACGTTTATTGGTAAGCATTCAACAGCGATATCAGGATGGTTGCTTATTATGATAGGTATTTTTGAGATTTTTGCTAAGTAAATAATGTATCATTTTAAATTTAAAGATGGAAAGTGAGAATCGTCTCATAGTACAAGGCAATAAAATCTAAGATAAAGGATGTACCGAAAATTCGGACATCCTTTTTAAATAATTTTATTTAATTACTTGACGTAACTTAATTATTAATATATAGTAGGTTACAGAAAGTAATTAATTACATTCGTTTCTTACAATAAAGTAACTACAAATGTTTATCCTATTAAATTTTGGGTAACATAAATTATGTAGTTGCTTCATATTTTAAAATATATCTCGAAATCGAGATAAAATCAACTTATTGGAGGAATTTAAAATGGCAAAATGGAATATTGATTTAGGACACTCAGCAATTAACTTTCAAGTGAAGCACATGATGGTATCAAAAGTTAAAGGTGTATTTGACAGCTACTCAGCAGATATTGAAGCAACAGATCTTGCAGATTTAACAACGGCTAACATTAGCTTTACAATTGATCCAGCAAGCATTAATACGCGTAGTGAGGATCGCGATAATCATTTAAAAGCAGCAGATTTCTTTGATGCTGAACAATATCCAACAATTACGTTTAAATCTACAAACATTACTAAAAAATCAGGCGATAAATATGCAGTAACTGGTGATTTAACAATTAAAGACGTTACAAAATCAGTAACATTTGATACAGAGTTCAATGGAAAAGGTACAAATCCATGGGGTCAAGAAGTATATGGTTTCGAAGCTGAAACAACAATTAACCGTGAAGACTTTGGCTTAACTTGGAACGCAGCTTTAGAAACTGGTGGAGTTCTAGTTGGTAAAGATATTAAAGTATCTGTTGAATTAGAAATTAACCCAGCTTAATAATAGGGATTCGGGCATGCTTGAAATAATATTCAAGCATGCTTTTTTTATATAAAAACATAGAAGGTTATTAAATAAAATGTCTAGTAATACTATTGTGGGAAAAATTACTATCAAATAAGTTTCTTGCATATTTTTAGTAAATACTGCATATAAATCATCATATTGTTTTTGGGGGCGATAGGATGAATGTATTAGTGACAGGTGGCTATGGTTTTATTGGGAGTGCGGTAGGAAGGCGTTTTTTTGAAGAAGGTGCCACGGTTTATATTATTGATAATTTAAGTACGGGTCATTTGCGAAATGTTGACTTTGAGCATAAATCCTATCTCTTAAATGTAGAGGATGAGGTTTGTGAACACCTTTTTAAAGAAATTCACTTTGATGTGGTCGTCCATTGTGCAGCACAAACGAGCGTACAACAATCCATCCACGAGCCAGTAAAAGATATTTTGACAAATATAGTTGGACTTAGCCAAATGCTTTTTTTATCATCCAAATATAAAATTCAGCACTTTGTCTTTGCCTCATCGGCAGCTGTTTATGGGGATAGTCATTATCCGCCATTAGAAGAATCAGATGTCTGTGAACCAATATCTATGTATGGATTAAATAAAAGCATTGGCGAAACCTATTGTGAAAAATGGCAAAAAGATTATCGTTTACCTATTCTTATTTACAGATTCGCTAATGTTTTCGGGCCAAGACAACCAATGCAAGGCGACGCAGCAGTGATCCCAAGTATGTTAAAAAGCAGTATGGAGGGGAAACCCTTTACCATTTATGGTGATGGTGAACAAACGCGTGATTTCATTTATGTCGATGATATAGCAGATGCTATTTATGCTGGTGTATCCGCCCGTTTACAAGGTACGTATAATGTTTCCACAAATGAAGCTTGGTCTATTCACCAAGTTATTTTACTGCTCCAACATTTAAATCATCCACTTGAGATTCAATATGCCCCAGCACGAGAAGGAGATATTGAACATTCTTTCTTAAATAATGATAAATTGGCCAAGGCCATTGGTTGGAGACCTAAAACTTCTTTTGCAGAGGGAATTGAACGTACATTGCAAGCAATCGAAAATGAAAGACTAGCAGAAATTCAACAAAAAAGTGGCTAAAGGCGCTTCAAAATGGAGGCATATTACATTGCGTAATATGTCTTTTTCAATGTCTATAGTATAATAATTCATTAAAGAAATGGTTGTGGACGGAGGTTTACGGATGCTTGTAGATTTTAGAGTAAAAAATTGCTTAAGTTATAAAGATGATACATTATTTTCAATGGTAGCGGGCAGTCGTCTGCGAAAATGGAAGGATACCCACACAATGCAGTTTGAATCACTGCGCCTTGTGAAAAGTGCATTTATTTTTGGTCCAAATGGCAGTGGAAAATCTAATCTATTTACGGCTATAAAAGTGTTACGTACCTTACTATTTAATTTTGAAAATTTAAATAATGTAAAACAGTTACGTCTACCCTATCAACCATTTAAGCTAGGGCGGCAGCAAGGTAAACCAACAGAATTTATGATATCACTTTTTTTAGACGGGGCTTTATATGATTATGAAATCCAGTACAATGCATCACAAGTTCTCTATGAGCGTCTTGTGAAAACAAGCAAGTCATTAAAAGAGGAGTTGTTTAGTAGACAATGGGATGGTACACAGTATGCGTATACAACAGCCCAAACAACAGCACAGGAATTGACAAAATATACTCGCAACAATACCGCCTTTTTGTCAGTATTACATGTATTTAATGATCCAGATGCTTTAAAAATATTCGATTGGTTTTTACATAAAATTCTGTTTCTTGATGAAGCAAATCGGTTATCAAGTCATCCTCTGATTCGTAAACTTGAAGAAGAACCCTTTAAAAAGGAAGTAATCAAACTACTAAAAATTGCAGATCTGTCAATCCAAGACGTCACAGCTAGACGTGTGGAACGCAGAGAGAAAAATACGATCGGCTATGAATTTGATTCATCAGAAGTCATTCAAGAAGTAGATATTGATTTACATTATTTATCATTTGACGAAGTCGGTGCACCGATAGGGACAGAAACGATTAATTGGACAATGGATTCAAAAGGTACAGTGCGAATGCTACATTTAGCATGTGTAATGGTGGATGCTTACGATAAAGGAAAGACGATTCTGATAGACGAATTTGATACGGCATTCCATGTATCAATTTGTGAGTTTTTAATGGCTATTATGAACAGCCATCGTAATAGGAATAATCAATTTATTGTGACCAGTCATGAAATAGAACTGCTAGATCAGCCGCTGCGATCAGACCAAATTTGGTTTGTGAATAAAAGTTTTAAAAATGAATCGGAGCTGTACTCTTTATTTGATTTTGCAGACTTACAAAAGAAACGTGGAGATCTTTCATATGCAAAACGTTATCTAAAAGGGGAATTTGGTGCAACGCCTATCATCAATGAGTATTTATCTGACCAATACTTAAAAGAAGCGGAGGTATCGGAGCCGTGAGAATACGTCAACAAGGGAGCCGAACATTACGTAAAACCGTTTTAATTTATTGTGAAGGTGAAACAGAAAGAATTTATTTTGAACAAATGCGTATATTAAAACGCTCTAAAATGGTAAGTGTCAAAATAAAAAACGTCAAACGTTCCGCAATTAAGCTTGCTCAACATGCTTATCGAGATTCTAGCTATCAATATTTTGATGAGGTTTGGATTGTATTTGATAAGGATGATTTAACCGAAAGGCAATTAGAGGAAGTGAATCAATTTTGCGCGGAAAAAAATATTCATATTGCCTATACAAATGAAGCATTTGAATTGTGGTTACTCTTGCACTTTGAAGAAGTTGACAGTACAGAAAAGTATCCTCGTGCGGTCTTAAATGACAAAATGGAACAGCATCTAGGCGTCAGTCGTTATTTTCGTCATAAGGCTGATGAGTCCGTCATTGCGCCCATAGCATTACGACATGAGGTAGCCATTAAAAATTGCACAGACATGATGGCTCTTCGAAAGACGGAGAGCCGTGATAACCCCTACTGTAACATACATGAAATGATACGATACATATTTTAAGGATGAGTAGGTTTTCTATTTTTGAATAGAAACCTACTCTTTTATTTTTGAAGGAGAGCTTTGTCGAATGAAGGCATGTTTATTTTTTAAAAACATATAGTGGATATGGAGCGATAGTAGTAATGACTGAAAGGGGATTGCGTGGATAACTCAAAGCCAAATCAAGGTAAAAATATAGAGGGAAATGCCAAGGATCATCAATTAGAGCCGTTTCGTGTTGAGAACGATGGAACAAAAATGACAACGAATCAAGGGCTAAGGGTGTCCAATGATGAGGATTCCCTTAAAGCTGGAGTTCGTGGACCAACCATTATGGAGGATTTTCATCTTCGAGAGAAAATCACCCATTTTGACCATGAACGTATTCCAGAGCGTGTCGTGCATGCAAGAGGATTTGCGGCACACGGTGAATTTGAATTGTATGAATCGATGAAAGAGTATACGAAGGCAAAGTTTTTACAGGATACCAAAAAGAAAACGCCTGTCTTTGTCAGATTCTCGACAGTAGTAGGGAGTTTGGGGTCAATGGATACAGCTCGTGATGTACGCGGGTTTGCAACGAAATTTTATACGGATGAAGGAAATTATGATTTAGTAGGGAATAATATTCCAGTCTTTTTTATTCAGGATGCCATGAAGTTTCCTGATTTAATTCATGCTGTCAAGCCAGAGCCACATAATGAAATGCCACAAGCAGCCTCAGCCCATGATACGTTTTGGGATTTTGTGGCGAACAATCAGGAAATTGCCCATATGATTATGTGGCATATGTCTGATCGAACAATTCCTAGAAGCTTCCGCATGATGGAAGGATTTGGTGTGCATACATTCCGCTTTGTTAATGATAAAGGTAGATCAAGATTTGTTAAATTCCATTGGAAGCCTGTGTTAGGTGTGCATTCTCTCGTGTGGGATGAAGCACAAATTATTGCTGGGAAGGACCCCGATTTTCAACGACGTGATTTATGGGAAGCCATTGAAATTGGAGATTACCCGGAGTTTGAGTTAGGTGTACAAATACTTGAACCAGAGGATGAATTTAAATTTGATTTTGATATTTTAGATGCGACAAAGCTTTGGCCAGAGGAACTTGTACCGGTGAAAAAAATTGGCAAGATGACATTAAATCGCAATGTGGATAATGTCTTTGCGGAAACAGAACAAGTTGCGTTTCATCCAGGGAATGTTGTTCCAGGCATTGACTTTACCAATGATCCACTGTTACAAGGTCGACTCTTCTCTTATTTAGACACTCAGTTGATTCGTTTAGGGGGACCTAACTTTACAGAAATTCCTATTAATCGCCCGATTTGTCCCGTTCACAATAATCAGCGAAATGGCTTTAGTCGACAGACAATTAACTTAGGAAGAGTTAGTTATCATAAAAATTCCCTAGCAAATAATACGCCTGCTACCTCTACTGCACGAGAAGGAGGGTACGTTCATTATGAGGAAAAAGTTGAGGGACGAATTACAAGAGCACGAAGTAAATCCTTTGATGATCATTTTTCACAAGCAAGACTATTTTGGAACAGTATGTCCCCACCCGAAAAACAACATATTATCGATGCCTTTAGCTTTGAAGTTGGAAAAGTAAAAAGCAAAGCAGTTCGACAGCAGGTAGTCGATATGTTTGTCCGTGTGGATAAAGAAATGGCTACAATTGTTGCGGACAATGTCGGTGTAAATCGCCCTACTGGAGAACAGTCTAAGGTTACAGCCTCCTCACCTGCACTTAGTCAAGCCAATACGATTAAATTACCATACACACTTAAAGTAGGGGTCTTAATTGGGGATGGCTTTGATGCCAATGAGGTCGGTGAAGTATTAAAATACTTAACAAGACAAGGTGTACGCTACAGTATTATCTCTGATCGTTTAGGTGTTGTCACAGGTAATAACGGTGTTCAATTAACGGCAAGTGACACCTTTATCACAACCGATGCAGTATTATTTGACTCGTTATATGTTGTTGGTGTTAAGGGAAGTAATCAAGCAAAATTCAATACGTATATCGTCAATTATATAAATGAAGCCTATCGTCATTATAAGCCAATAGGTTTCGCTACAACTGGCACAACATTTTTCAATATGTCGAATGCTAATGTAGGGCCAGGTATTGTGTTAGCTACTGGTAATAAAGATTTTGCAAAAAAGTTTGTAGATGCCATTGCTCAACAACGATTTTGGCAACGAAATATTTATTAAATATCTTTAGACGTTAGGATTGGATACTTGGGGAAGCGGAGCGAATACCGCGGAAGCGAGGGGAATAACCGCGGAAGCGAAGCGAATACCCGCGGAAGTGAGGGGAATACCCGCGGAAGCGAGGCAAATACCGCGAAAGCGAAGCGAATACGCGCGGAAGCGAGGCGAATACCGCGAAACCAAAACGAATACCCGCGGAAGCGAAGCGAATACCCGCGGAAGTGAAGCGAATACCCGCGGAAGCGAAGAGAATACCCGCGGAAGTGAGGCGAATACCCGCGGAAGCGAGGGGAATATCCGCGGAAGTGAGGCGAATACCCGCACAATCGAATTAGCAGTATTTAAACATGATAAAAGCGCATTATAAGGATAGTCCTCCCTATAATGCGCTTTTTTTAATTAACTTCTGAATTTTCATCATTCTCTACAGGTGTTGTAGAGAGATATAAGAAAGCTTCATCTTGCAATAGCGCTATCTTTTCTTCACAAATTCCATGTGATAATGGTCCAGAAAAAATGGACTCCCACCATGTTCCAGTTGTTGTTGTCATTCATCTACGCCCCCGTTTCGGTTTTAATATGTAGTTGTATATTTCCCGAGATGAAAAAACTAAAACATTTATTTTGACATAAAGCCAGTTCACCCCCTGATGCAGAAAGAGGATTTTTGCCTCTCGATGTTGTATCGTATAGACAAAGATAGTTTGTTTCAAAACGAAAAAACTATGTATGCCATTTTTAAAAAAGGGGTGCTTTATTGATGAATTTTACGTCTCAAGATGTGGAAAATATGATAACAGAGCAACGTCAATTTTATTTTTCTCGCGCAACGAAAAGTGCGAAATTTCGAAAAGAGCAGTTAAAGAAATTAAAAGCTTCCATTTTAAAATATGAGAAGGACATATTGAACGCGTTGTATTTAGATTTGCGTAAAAGTGAATTCGAAGCTTATGCAACAGAAATTGGTATTGTATTAGATAGTATCTCATATATGGTGAAGCATGTGGAAGAATGGATGGAGCCAACAGCAGTTAAAACACCGATTCAATATCAGATGGGTAAAAGTTTTATCGTTCGTGAACCATATGGTGTTACTTTAATTATTGGACCTTTTAATTATCCTTTTCAACTCGTAATGGAGCCACTGATAGGTGCCATTGTTGGAGGAAATACAGCAATTGTTAAACCGTCAGAAACATCTGTACACACAGCTTCCATCGTCAAAAAAATAATTGAAGAAACATTCCATCCTTCCTTTGTACGTGTAGTTGAAGGTGAGAAAGAAGAAGTTACAGCTCTGATTCATGCTTCATTTGATTATATCTTTTTTACAGGCAGCGTAGCCGTTGGAAAAGTAGTAGCCAAGGCAGCGGCAGAACGTTTGACACCAGTTGCCTTAGAACTTGGTGGAAAAAGTCCCGCGATTGTCGATCAAACAGCTAACCTTGAAGTAGCAGCGAAGCGAATAGTATGGGGCAAATTCACAAATACTGGACAAACGTGTGTGGCACCCGATTATTTGCTTGTTCATAAAGATGTTTATGACCGCTTTATGAAAATATTAAAAGAAACTATCCGTTCGTTTTATGGCAAAAATCCTTTGAAAAGTCCTGATTACGGTCGGATTGTGAATTTAAGACAATTCGATCGACTACAGCAAATTATTAGGGAAGAACGCGATGCCATTACATTTGGTGGAAGAATTGATCGTGATGATTTATATGTTGAGCCAACAATCATCGAATATGTAAAATGGACAAGTCCATCTATGCAAGAAGAACTCTTTGGTCCTATCTTACCTGTGATGATGTATAATGATTTACCACTTGCAATTCATCAAATTCGTCAGTTACCAAAGCCTTTAGCGGCGTATTTCTTCTCGGAACATGAAAAAGCAATACAATATTTTTTAGAGGAATTACCATTTGGTGGGGGATGTATAAATGATACCATCACCCATGTTGGAAATTTACACTTACCATTCGGTGGTGTTGGACCATCAGGCGTGAAAGCTTACCATGGGAAAGCGAGCTTTGAAAACTTTACACACCCTAAATCTATCTTAAAGAAATCCTCCAAGCTCGAGACGAATGTATTGTTCCCACCGTATAAACAAAAAGTGAAAATTGTACGATCCATTATGAAATAGATTAATTTGGGAGATATCTTTGGATGTCTCCCTTTATAAGCCTCATGTGCATGTAAAATTGTTCTCTAATAAACCATCCTTCAAATGTCGAAAAATGCCGATTTGTGATTATAAATGAAAATTTCGAGGAAAATAGGATTTTTTCTTCAAATGAAAGCGTTTTCGTTAAAAAAACAGACCGGAGGCATTTTATTTATCGTGAAATAAGTAGTAAAATAAGTTCAATAGAACGTGGGGGGATTCATATTGTCGTTTTTTGTCGAATGATCAAAAATGATGACATGAGTGTAGAGATTGATTGGAGGACTATGAAATGTATGCAGAGGAATTGTTAAGCGCATTACCTTTGAAAAAAATAATTGGCGTACTGCCAGATCAAGTTAGTGATATCGTAGTGGATTCTAGAAGTGTGCAACCAAATAGCATGTTTGTTTGTATCAAAGGCTACACAGTGGATGGGCATGATTATGCACAAAAAGCTGTTGATGGTGGCGCAACAATTGTGGTAACGGAACGAAAATTACCATTAGGAGAGTCGATTGCACAAGTAATTGTAAAAGATACAGATCGCGCAGTAGGCTTACTTGCAGCAAAGTTCTTTGATTATCCTTCTAAGGATATTACGATGATTGGGGTAACTGGAACGAATGGTAAAACATCCGTCACAGGGATTATACAAAATATCATGCATGGGATGGGTGAAAAATCCGCCCTATCTGGTACAATTGGCTTTAATTTAAATGGTATTTTATATGAATCAGCCAATACTACGAGTGATGCGCTATCGACACAGCAAATGATTTTTCGAGCAAAAATGGAAGGCTGTCGGTTAATGACAATGGAGGTTTCATCACATGGGTTAGCACTTGGACGTTTAGCAGGTGTTGATTATGATGTTGCTATTTTTACAAATCTAACGCATGATCATCTTGATTTCCATGGTACGATGGAGGAATACGGCCATGCAAAAGGCTTATTATTCTCCCAACTTGGACAAGATTTAGAAAAGAATAAATTTGTTGTGTTAAATGCAGATGATGCCTGGTCAGAGCGGTATGCAGCGATGACACCATTTCCAGTGTGGACATATGGTTTAAAAAACGAAACGGCAGATTTCCGTGCCATTAATTGTGAATATCACGATTATATGACATCATTTGATGTGGAAATGCCAGAGGGAATTTATCGTGTGAAAATGAATTTACTTGGTGAATTCAATATTTACAATGTGTTGGCGGCAATGGTTGCATTTTATGCACGAGGTTATTCTATGGAATCTATTATTGAGCAAATTGAACAACTACCACCTGTCAAAGGACGTATGGAAAAAGTATGTTCAGATCTTCCAGTGCAAATGTTTATTGACTATGCTCATACACCAGACGCGATTGAAAAAGCGATTGAAGCAGCGCAGCCTTATAAAAAGGGCAAATTAATATTCTTAGTTGGAACAGGTGGTAATCGGGATAAATCAAAACGTCCTGCGATGGCTGAGAAAGCGTCAGCTGCGGAGTATGTTATTTTGACGACAGATGATCCACGCTATGAAGACTATGATAGTATTACAAGTGATCTTGCTAAAGGGATGCTTCATGATAATTATGCATGTATTGGCGATCGTGCAGAGGCTGTTCGTCATGCCATAGAAGTTGCAGAACCTGGAGACATGATTATTTTTGCTGGAAAAGGCCATGAGGATTATCAAATCATTGAGAATACAAAATTCCCACATAGTGATGCAGAAATTGCAATAGAAGCTGGCCGATTAAAATTCGTTTAATGAAAGAGAAAATCCTTGGAAACCCTTTTAGTTGTAACTAAAGGGTTTTCTTTTTGGAGATTTCATGTAAAAAGGTTGTACGAAAGGCAAGTCTTCTTTTATTATTATTAAGTATGAAAAAAGGAGAATGACGAGATGAATTCAAATTTAGAAAAAGATATACTATCGCGTCGTACTTTTGCCATCATCAGTCACCCTGATGCTGGGAAAACGACGATTACAGAAAAGCTTTTACTATTTGGTGGCGCCATTCGTGACGCAGGGACAGTAAAAGGGAAAAAAACAGGTAAGTTTGCAACATCTGACTGGATGGAAATTGAAAAGCAACGTGGGATTTCAGTTACCTCTTCAGTTATGCAATTTGATTATAACGGTTCACGAGTAAACATCTTAGACACACCTGGTCACCAAGATTTCTCTGAGGACACATATCGTACATTAATGGCTGTTGATAGTGCTGTCATGGTAGTAGATGCTGCCAAAGGGATCGAGGCACAAACATTAAAGCTATTTAAAGTTTGTAAAATGCGTGGTATTCCTATTTTTACATTTATTAACAAATTAGACCGTCAAGGGAAAGAGCCACTTGAGCTAATTGAAGAGCTTGAGGAAGTTCTTGGAATCCATGCCTATCCAATGAACTGGCCAATTGGTATGGGTAAAGAGTTCCTTGGTATTTATGATCGATACAATAAGCGCATAGAGCAATTCCGTACGGAAGAAGCTGAACGTTTCCTACCAATTGACGACAATGGAGAGCTTGCTGTGGAGCACCCGATGAAAGTAACTTCTTACTATTCGCAAGCAATGGACGATATTATGTTGCTTGATGAGGCTGGGAATCAATATTCAGAGGAAAAAATTCGTCGTGGGGAATTGACACCTGTTTTCTTTGGTTCAGCATTAACAAACTTTGGTGTGCAAACATTTTTAGAAACGTATTTACAATTTGCACCGACACCACAACCTAGAATTACGGAAGATGAGCAATTTATTGACCCTGTTGAACATGAAGAGTTTTCAGGTTTCATTTTCAAAATTCAAGCGAATATGAATCCTGCACACCGTGACCGTATTGCTTTTGTACGTATCGTTTCAGGGAAATTTGAACGTGGTATGAATATGACACTATCTCGTACAGGTAAATCATTTAAAGTAACACAATCTACACAATTCCTTGCAGATGACCGTGAGACTGTGGATGAAGCCGTTGCTGGTGATATTATCGGTTTATATGATACAGGAACATATCAAATTGGTGACACGGTTGTAGGTGGTAAGAAAACATTCCAATTTGAGAAATTACCACAATTTACACCAGAGTTATTTGTACGTGTCACAGCGAAAAACGTTATGAAGTCGAAGCAATTCCATAAAGGGATTTTACAACTGGTACAAGAGGGCGCCATTCAATATTATAAAACATTGCATACAGAGGAAGTTATTCTTGGAGCAGTTGGTCAATTACAATTCGAAGTATTTGAGCATCGCATGAAGAATGAATATAATGTTGAAGTGAAGATGGAGCCAATTGGTTCAAAAATTGCACGTTGGATTGAAAATGAAGAGGACGTGAAAGAGTCTATGTCTTCAGGTCGATCTATGCTAGTGAAAGACCGATTTGACAATCTTGTTTTCCTATTTGAAAATGAATTTGCTATGCGTTGGTTTGCAGATAAAAACGAAAACATTAAACTATATAGTCTTTTATAATAGTGAAACACGAGTCGACAATTTTGCGATTCGTGTTTTTTTGCAAGGGAAATTGACACTGTTTGTAGAATAAAACAGTATGAGGAAATATATTACACAAATTACTCGAAGGGAGCTTAGTCTATTTATAAAATAATCTCCTTTTCGGCTATCCTGAAAGGAAGAGGTAGAAAAAGGAGTTTGTTTATATGAATATTAGTCATTTTTCAATTAAAAGACCCGTCTTTACTATTGTTACAATGCTTCTTGTCATCTTACTAGGAGGCGTATCTTTATTAAAAATACCAATTACACTAATTCCAGAGTTAAATCCCCCTATTGGTGTTGTTGTCACTTCTTATCCTGGTGCAAGTTCAGCAGAGGTAAATGAGAAGATAACAAAGCCTTTAGAAGCTACACTTGCCACCTTACCAGGTATCAAAAAAATCCAATCAACCTCTCAAGAAGGTTCTAATTTAATTGTACTTGAGTTCAATTGGTCTACGAACCTGGAAGATGTCCAACTTGATATTCTTCAAAGAATAGATATGACACCACTGCCAAATGATGCAGGGAAGCCTAGCTTCTTAAAATTTGATCCATCACAATTCCCTATTATTCAACTATCATTGCGTGCTGAAAATAAAAATGTAGATGTGCGTTTGTTAGCGGAGGACTTAGAGCAAGAGCTTCGACGGACAGAGGGTGTTGCTAGTGTAAATGTTTCTGGCAAATTGATAGAGGAAATACAAATCATATTAGATGAAGCAAAGCTAGTAGAAAAAGGTCTAACACAAACAGACATTGTGCAAATAGTTCAAGCCAATAATGTTTCTCTTCCTGGTGATCCTGTCTCAACAGATGATGGCAAGATGTTAACAACACGTATTGTAAGTACATTATCTTCACCAGAAAGCATTGCTGATTTAATCGTTTCGGTAAACCCTTTAACAGGTGAAGCCATAACTGTTGGTGATCTTTCAACAGTGGAAAGAACAGAGCAACAATCTAGTACGACAACACGCGCAAATGAGTATCCAGCAGTCCTGATGTCTGTTTTGCAGGAATCTGGTGCAAATACCGCAGAAGTTTCGAAAGCGTTTCAGCAGACATTAGATGATTTATTAAAAAAAGAACAGTATGAGGGTATTACAGCAGATATATTAGTCGATCAAGGTAACTATGTAGATTTAGCTATTAGTAATATTGGTACTTCCTTAATTCTAGGTGGACTATTTGCGATGTTTATCCTATTTGTTTTTTTACGTAGTGTAAAAAGCCCGATTATTATTGGTATTGCCATCCCTTATTCGGTTATTGTGACATTTGTGTTGATGTTTTTTGCAGATTTTTCGCTCAATATTATGACGCTAGGTGCCCTGGCATTGGGAATTGGTATGCTTGTAGATAATGCCATAGTCGTGATTGAAAATATAGAAAGACATTTAGGCTTAGAAAAGGATCCGATTACTGCAGCTAAAGAAGGGACGAAGGAGGTAGCTCTTGCTATTACAGCTTCGACGTTAACAACAATAGCTGTATTTATTCCTGTTATGTTTATCGAAGGCTTGATAGGTCAAATTTTTACAGAATTTGCCTTAACCATTTCGTTCAGTTTAATAGCTTCGTTAGTCGTGGCCCTTACAGTTGTGCCAATGTTAGCAAGTCGACTTTTGAAAACGAAAAGTAGCAATTTTGATGTACAGCGCAGTAACTCGTTATTTTATAAGCGTTTCAAATCTTCGATTGTATGGGTATTACAGCACCGAATGTTAATCCTTGTTTTCACAGTAGTCTGTTTTGGTCTATCCTTTTTTGGGCTTACAAAAATAGGAACTGAATTTTTACCACCTACCGATGAAGGATTCACATCTATAAATATTAACCTTGAGAAGGGTGTCGCTGTCTCTGAAACAGAAAAAGTTGTTAAGCAAATTGAGGAACGTTTAAAGCAGGAAAAAGATGTGGAAGTTTATGTTAGTTTAATTGGCGGTACACAACAATCACAGGCACGTGGACAAGCCAGTCCTAATCAGGCCGAAATGTATGTGAAACTAGTGCCGTTAGAAGAAAGGCAACGTTCCATTTTTGAATTTGTTGAAGAGCTGGAGCAAGATTTACAGGGAGAGCTTGGGGAGCAAGCAGAGGTTACCTTTAATGTATCGACGGCAACAGGCTCTTCACCACATACGTTAACGTTCCGATTAACCGACTCGGACGAGCAAAGACTTCAGCAATCTGTTGATAAAGTGCTGCCAGCGCTACAAGCAATTCAAGAAGTAACAAATGTCACAACAGACTTAGATAATACTGTGGAAGAAATTGAAATTGAGGTTGATCGCGAAAGGGCAAAAGACTATGGTTTTGTACCCGCACAAATTGCTCAAAACGTCAATCAAATGACAAAAGGACAATTAACATCCCAACTAATTACAGAGGACGGTGCTGTGTTACCGGTTTATACAAGTTTTGGACAGACATTTAATAATAGTATAGATGCGCTCAAAACGATGCAACTTCGTTCCCCAGCAGGACTGTTTGTGAAATTAGAGGATGTAGCTACTATATCTATTCAGGAAGGTCCAGTATCCATTCGCCGTTCTGACCAGGCAGCAGCAGTAGCCTTTTTTGTTGACTATGAAACAAAGGAATCATTAGGGGGAATATCGGCAAAAGTAGATAAAGCATTAGAAGAAGTTAATTTACCACCTACTACGGAGATTGTTTTTAGTGGGGATCGTGAGCTTTATGATAGTGCAATTGATGACATGCTACTAGCAGTTATGTTAGCAATTGTCCTTGTATATATTGTTATGGCTGCTCAATTTGAGTCTTTTAAATATCCATTTGTTATTATGTTTTCAGTCCCATTAATGATTATAGGTGTCGCTATAGCTATGTTTTTAACACGAACTTTAATTGGTGTGACGTCTGTCATAGGCATCCTAGTGCTTGTAGGAATTGTCGTGAATAATGGTATTGTGCTGGTTGATTATATTAATCAACAAAAAGCGAAGGGTATATCAACTTATGAGGCTATTTTACAGGCTACTCAAGATCGTCTTCGTCCAATTTTAATGACAGCGTTAACGACTATTTTAGGGTTGTTACCACTTGCATTAGGTATAGGTGAAGGGACAGAAATGAACCAACCGATGGGGATAGCTGTAATTGGAGGACTTGTAACCTCTACTTTACTTACGTTGTATATTGTACCCATTATTTATAGTTTAGTGGATAAAGAAACAAGAAAGATGCGCTAGATATAGGGGGAATGAGATATGAAAGTTCACTTTTTTACTGGTTTTCCAGGTTTCATTTCGAGTCAGCTCATTCGAACATTATTCCAAGAGAAACAAACGCAGCAGGTGATTGCCATTGTGCTGGCTGGTGAAACCATTAAAGCACAGAAGGAAAAAAACAAAATAGTAGAAGCGTTTCCTGACTGTTCGATTCGTATTATAGAGGGCGATATTACGTTGCCGAATTTAGGTTTAGACGATCAAATAATCAAAGAGATTGTCCCACAAATCGAGGTATTTTGGCATTTAGCCGCTATTTATGATTTAGCGGTGCCGCGAGATATTGCATGGAAAGTGAATGTCCATGGAACAACAATGGTCAATGACTTTGTGCGCACCTTACCTAATTTAAAACGCTATATGTATTTTAGCACGGCCTATGTAGCAGGTACTCGAGAAGGAGTCTTACGTGAAAATGAACTTATTCGACCACAAGCATTTAAAAACTATTATGAGGAAACAAAATATGAGGCTGAGCTTCGAGTGGAAGATTTAAAATCAGAAATACCTCTGACGATTATTAGACCTGGGATTGTAAGGGGGCATTCTAAAACTGGTGAAACCATTAAATTTGATGGACCTTACTTCTTTTTGAATTTGGTGGAACGCTTGAAGGGTCTACCGTTGATTCCGTATATTGGTCAATCTACATCGACGATTAACGTTGTGCCAATCGATTATATTTTAAATGCCTCTATTTTTTTGGCAAACGAACAAGGTGCAGAAGGTAAGACTCTTCATTTAACAGATCCCAAACCTCATCCTGTGCAGGAAGTATACCGTACAATGGTGAAACTGATGACAAATTCTTATCCAAAAGGGCGTATACCATTTACTCTGGCAAAGCTATCATTACAGATTCCTTTTATTCGAAAAAAACTAGGTGTCGAACAAGAAACATTAGATTATCTAACATGGAATGCCACATTTGACACCTCTGAAGCACAGTATATTTTACAAAAAGGTGATATTACATGCCCGGATTTTATACAGACAATGCCAAGAATGATTGATTTTTATTTAGCCCATAATAAGGATGAGAGCTATCACATTCAAATTAAGTAAAAAATAATATAGATATTTTTGTCAGTAGTAAATGATAGTGCTATAATGATTGAAAGAAGATACCTTCGACATTTGTCAAAGGGGAGTAGCTAACAGGAAATTAATTTACCTGGTTTCACATTCGTCAAGACATGGTTTTTGCCATCGGATGTGATAGTGAATGGCTCTATACGTAATGACGTGTAGATTGATGTACCAAAAAGAAATAAGGTACGAATTTACTTAGCGAGACCTTTGCCTGAATAAAGGCAGGGGTTTTTTTCTTTTGTACTTTAGATGAAATGGTCGTTTTTGGTATATAGAGCTTAGAGGAGGCACTAGAATGGAAACAATTTTATTACAATATGGCTGGGTATTGATTGTCCTTGTTGTATTAGAAGGATTACTCGCGGCTGATAACGCGGTAGTGATGGCTGTTATGGTCAAGCATTTACCACAAGAACAGCAAAAAAAGGCACTATTTTATGGATTATTTGGAGCACTGATTTTCCGATTTTCAGCGCTTTTTGTAATAACAGTGTTGGTAAACTATTGGCAAATCCAAGCGGTAGGAGCTGCCTATTTACTATTTATGTCTGCGAAAAACATCTATGATTTGCGTAAACATAAAGACGATGATGATGAAGAATCTACTGAAAAATCTGGGAAAAAGGGTTCTGGATTCTGGTTAACGGTTCTGAAGGTTGAAGCGGCAGATATTGCATTTGCTATCGATTCAATGCTGGCAGCAGTTGCTATTGCCGTAACTTTACCGCATTTAGGAGAATTTGATATAGGTGGTATCAATGGAGGACAGTTTATTGTTATGCTCCTTGGTGGATTTATCGGCGTCATTATGATGCGTTTTGCAGCACAATGGTTTGTTAAAGTATTAAATGACTATCCTTCACTTGAAACAGCCGCATTTTTAATCGTGGGATGGGTAGGTGTGAAGCTGGTTGTTTTAACATTAGCCCATGAAAAAGTTGGAATACTACCTGAAGAGTTTCCACATTCCACTGCGTGGGAGTTAACATTCTGGGTTGTCTTGCTAGCCATTGCATTTGTTGGCTATCTAGTAGGAGTTCGTAATAAAAAGAATAATTAGGGTTTTAAATACAATAAAGACAAGCATGAGAAAAAGAATTCTCATGCTTGTTTTTATTATTAAAATTTATTAACCTCGATACTATTCCTCCCCCATTTGACCACTTACTCCTTATTTTTTCTCCTCTGATTTGGTTATTCAACAAATGAATAAAGGCTTTAGTATACAAATTAAACCTTTGTCGACAAACTAGGATGTTTAGGTGTAACTATTCCTCTTTCTTTTTTTATGTATTTTTTCTATACTATTATCTATCTAGTTGGGCATCATATGTGGAAGGGGTTGTTAAAGTGCCTTGGAAAAAATCATCAAATAAACTTGTCACACCATTTCAGGTACTTGTTTCTTATTACTTTATAGCCATAGCGATTTCCTTCCTGTTATTACGGCTTCCAGGCGTTCAGCAAGAAGGTGTAAAAGTTTCGTTTTTAGATAGTTTGTTTACCGCAGTGAGTGCAGTAAGTGTCACAGGTTTAACAACTATTAATATTTCAGAAACCTATACAACCTTTGGACTTGTGATGATTCTTGTTATTTTACAGTTAGGTGCCATCGGTATTATGTCACTCGGTACCTTTGTATGGCTGCTAGTAGGGAAAAAAATTGGAATGCGTGAACGTCAATTAATTATGATTGATCATAATCAGTACAGTGTGTCAGGTGTTGTTAAATTAATTCGTGAAATTTTGAAAATTTTATTTGGTATTGAAGTGGTAGGTACGGTTATTTTAACACTACACTTCACCAATTACTTTGATACATTGGAAGAAGCGTTCTTGCATGGTGTGTTTGCTTCAATTTCGGCAACAACTAATGGTGGGTTTGATATTACAGGAATGAGCTTATTGCCTTTCCATGATGATTATTTTGTTCAAATGGTTACGATGGTGCTTATTGTGTTAGGTGCTATCGGTTTCCCGGTATTAATCGAATTGAAGACGTTTTTGCTTAATCGACGTGCGAATTTTCGCTTCAGTCTGTTTACCAAAATTACGACATCAACATACGCGGTATTATTTGTTGTTGGTGCTCTTGTCATTTTACTCCTTGAATCATTCCATTCCTTTAAAGAAATGTCTTGGCACGAGGCTCTTTTTTCAGCGATGTTTCATTCAGTATCAACGCGCTCCGCTGGATTAACAACTTACGATGTCACGACATTCAGTGAGGCAACAGATATTTTTATGAGTTTTCTCATGTTCATTGGTTCTTCGCCAAGTTCTGTTGGTGGGGGTATTCGAACAACGACATTTGCCCTGGCCATTTTATTTTTAATAACCTTTGCAAGGGGAAGAGAAGATATTCAAGTATTTGGGCGGGAAATTCATTTAATAGACGTCTTTCGTTCATTCGTGGTAATCCTATTAGCATTTTTTATGGTGTTAATTGCAACGATCATTTTGCTCATTACAGAACCACAAGCGTCACTTATTCAAATTATTTTTGAAATTACTTCTGCGTTCGGAACATGTGGTATGTCGTTAGGAATCACTTCCGATTTATCTGTGATTGGAAAAATCATTATCATTATTTTAATGTTTATAGGCCGAGTAGGTTTAATTTCATTCCTTTATACACTTGGTGGTGGGGGACGAGGTAAAAAATCAAGCTTCCATTATCCAAAAGAACGAGTTATTATTGGCTAATTTTTTAGAAGTATACGATGCTAATGTGTCATCATTTCATCGTATACTTCATATAAAAAAGTAAATTCCTTAAATTGTCATATAATTTTCAAAAAATTTAAAATTATATTTCCCGAAAGTAAAATTTCCTTGTGGGTATTATTTACAAAGCTTTTAGAGTATGTCTTTAAGGCATTTGCCCTAAAGTTTTGAAGCTTAGCTATGAATACTTGACTAATTATCTATTGATTCAGGAAGTCCATAAATAAAGGTTTTAGAAAAGTTTAAGACAGAAAAAAAGCTAGTCCTGATCGTTAGTAAGGACTAGCATTTCGTATTATATAGAATGAATTGTTGCAAAATAAGGTGCTTGGCCGTGACGGAAATAGGTTAACAAATAGCCGTTTTTTTGTACAATTTTGCCATTCATAAAATCTTGGTAATCAAGAGCATGAGGGATAATTAGTGTATGCTTAAATAATTCCTTCTCAGACAGCTTAAAGCTTGCAAATTCCTCACCTGCGATAGTTGGATCTTCACGTAAGGCATGATAAAGGGCCTTTTGTTGTTCTTCAGTTGGGCGTTCATTCCACCATAGTTTACGTGGCTGGAACTGCTGAGCCATTAAATAATCAAGCTGCATTAAGCTTTTGACAATGTTTAAATTTACACCATCCACCGTTTCTAAAAACATTAATAAGCGTTGGAATAAATCCTCCAACTGATGACCAATACGGGACCAACCTTTTGTTTCCCAATAAGTTCCGAAGTTTTGGAAAAAGTCAAAAGGTGTGTCAAAGACCTCTGTAACTAAATATTCGATGGTATGATCCATACGGTGATCATTCCAGTATTTCTCAAGAACATCCTCTGCATGTTTAATGCGAACGATATCATCAAATGTTAGAACATTATTAGAGAAAATTTCATATGGAGATATATCTACATAGGTATAGCCAAACTTTTCAGCCTCTAATCGAAGTCCAGTACCACGTAGAAGCTTTAAAAATCCAAGCTGTAATTCCTCTGGACGCATAGCAAAAACGTCATTAAACGTCTGACGGAAGCTTGCATAATCTTCCTCTGGTAAACCAGCAATTAAATCTAAATGCTGATCTATTTTTCCGCCCTCTTTTACCATTGTCACCGTTCTTTTTAGTTTTTCAAAATTTTGGCGGCGTTTAACGAGTGTATTTGTTAAATCATTTGTAGATTGAACACCTATCTCAAAACGGAACAACCCTCTTGGTGCATTGTCATTTAAATATTGGATAACTTCAGGTCGCATGATATCGGCAGTAATCTCAAACTGGAATACAACACCAGGTTGATGTTCATCAATTAAAAATTGGAACATTTCCATTGCATAGCTACGGCTTATATTGAAGGTACGATCTACGAATTTAATTGTACGAGCACCATTATCCATTAAGAAACGAATATCTTCTTTAATTTTTTCCCGGTTAAAATAGCGAACGCCTACTTCAATAGAAGATAAACAAAATTGGCAACTAAACGGACATCCTCGACTTGTTTCGATGTACTGTATTCGTTTGCTAAGATGGGGAAGGTCCTCCTCGAAACGAAATGGGCTTGGCAATTCACGTAGATCAATTTTTGGCGGCTGTGCGTGAATCTTTACTTTTCCATCCTCTAAATAACAAATCCCAGGAACATCCTCCAACAGTATCTCCCCGTGGAAATATCGCAATAATTGTTTAAATGAAGTTTCGCCTTCACCCATAACAATAAAGTCTACTTCAGGTATACGGCGTAGCCAATGGTGAGAATCATAAGAAACTTCAGGTCCACCGAGCAAAATTTTAACATTTGGACAGACCGTTTTTAACATTTTAATCACGTGAATGGTTTCTTCGATATTCCAGATATAACAGCTAAATCCAACAATATCAGGTTTTTTTTGGAACAAATCTGATACAATATTAAAAGCAGGGTCTTTAATTGTATACTCTGCTATAATTGGATTAAACTCTGGTAAAGCTGCGCCTTTTAAATAGCGCAATGCTAAATTTGTGTGAATATACTTTGCGTTTAAAGTAGTTAAAATAGTATTCATTTAATAATCTTCCTTTCAACATCTTATTGTATCAGTCAAGTATCTGACATACAATATAATTCTTTTTACCTATTTATTTTGTGAACGGTTCGTGAAATAATTTAAAATACTTAAATTTACTAAATTTTGTAATAATAGAATCGTGCTGTCATAAAGTATAGTAAAGGCTCAAAATTCGATTTAGAGGTTTTTTACTCTTGTGAAAGGTTCGGTGAGAAAGTTGAAGCAAAATGATATTAATCAATGTTTTGGAAATCTTATGAAAAGTACTTCGTCACCAACACTTATACTGAATAAAGCAGGGAAAATTTTGAACGTCAATGAAGCTGCTATTAAGCTTTTTAATCTTAATTTAACGTATATTGGCTATTTAGCTATGGACGAGCAATCTAATTTTAAATGGACTAAATTCGTCAAACAATTACAAAATGATTTGCGCTCGGAAGAAATTTTCAATATCCGCACAGCTGGAAACGACTACGAAATGCTATCTTTTAAATGTTTTTATGATCCGAATACAGAGGAGATTGTTGCGCAAATTTCAACACTAAATGATGATGTTGCCCATAAATTATACGTTAGCCATGCGCATGAAAGATCAAATTCCTTCAATGCGTACGATTACTTACCTTATGCTGTTATTGTAAGTGATGCTAGCGGTATTATTCTTGGGCTTAATAAGTATGCGGAAATGTTTTTAAAAGTAGAGAGCACGCAGCTACTTCATAAAGCGCATCAACATATATTTGATTCATTTACCTTAAAAAAGGGACAAATCACTACGTACCTTTCAAAGCTGATGGGTGAAAAGCATGCAAGTATACATGTAGTAGATGAAACTCAAGTAAGTAGAACATGCTATTATGAAATTTCCAGTATTTTTGATGAATACAATAATATTATTGTCACAGTAATTAATGATGAAACAGAGAAAAAGCAACTTCAGCATAAAGTCGAGCATCAGCAAGCTTTAAATGTTGTCGGACAGATGGCAGCAAGTATTGCGCATGAAATCCGTAACCCATTAACTTCTTTAAAGGGGTTTACAGAATTATTAAAGTTAAATGCGGATGATGAATCACGTATGTATCTCTCTGTCATTGACAGTGAGCTTCAACGGATGGAACAAATTCTTTCTGAGCTTTTAGTATTGTCCAAGCCAACGACTATGAAAGTTGAATTATTAGAGCTGGATCATATTGTAAAGCAAGTCATTGAGTTTATGCTACCAGATGCACTCATGAAAAATATTATGATCCGATATATTTCAACTTCTAATCAAGTATATATTGGTGGCAATGAGAATCGCTTAAAGCAAGTACTTATGAATCTCATTAAAAATGCTATGGAATCCATGAATAATGGTGGCACGATTACTGTTGAAATGGCTACAAATGACGGAGCGATAGTCGATCTAATGATTAAAGATGAAGGTGTTGGCATGGACAGCACGACACTTCAAAACCTATTCCAGCCTTTTTACACGACTAAATCAACAGGGACAGGACTAGGCCTTGCTTTCGTGAAAAAGGTAATTGAAGAGCATGATGGCGTTATAGGCGTAAATAGCGAATTACAGAAGGGGACATGCTTCCATCTGCAGTTTCCGATTTATACGTTTAATCAAATGGATACAATGGAAGTATCCACAAAAGATTCTGCTTATTTAGTAACATAAAGAGAGTAAAAAAGGTTGCATGGTTCCTAACAAAACCTTCAAATCGGTTAATGCTTTTGACAAGGCTTTTCTAATATCGCTATAATGTCATGTATAAAGAGCGAAGTGAGAGGAAAAGAATATGACGTCAGAAGATGTAAAACAATCTTTAAAATTATATATTGTGTTATCACGTGCATTGAAAGCGGTCAACGAGACGACCCATCAATTATTTCAGGAAAATGGTTTAAACCCAACAGAATTTGCTGTTCTAGAGCTTCTATACCATAAAGGGAGACAGCCATTACAGCAAATTGGCAATAAAATTTTACTTGCCAGTGGGTCTATTACGTATGTCATTGATAAGCTTGAAAAGAGAGGCTATTTATTACGTGTTTCTTGTCCTTCAGATCGTCGTGTTACCTATGCTGAAATCACTGAGGAAGGTGAAGCATTTATGGGGGAGTTATTCCCGAAACACGAGCAGCATTTGCATGAAATAATGAGTGTTCTATCACCACAAGAAAAAGAACAAGCTATAACATTATTAAAGAAAATTGGCCTTTCTATTAAGGATTTATCTTATTAAAAAAGTTGTCTCATTCATTTGAGACAACTTTTTTGGAATTAAAACAAGGACTTTCGACATTGGCATGTCGAAAGTCCTTGTGTTTTTATTATTATTATTTTTTAGAGATAGTTGCTGCCATGTTAAGCATAGCATCTGTTAAATCTTGTTCATCATTATCATGAATTGTTAATTTTGTAATAAGGCCATCTTTTTCAAAAACAACCCCAATAACTTTTTCTGTGTCAAAGTCCACAACATAACCTTCGATATTTTGAACATCTTTAAATGCTGTTAATTCATCAGCAGGTAAAGCTACTGTTTCGCCGACAGCATTCATATAATCTTGCATAGTCGTTTTAACTTCATCAAAGCTTGATTGTGAAGCTTCGATTGTTTCAATACGCATAAACACTTCGTCATCAGCGTTGGACACTAACATGTCTTTACCTGGCTCTTCTTGTGTTAGTGTGAATCCTGGAAGCTGTTGTAGTTTATAGCTTTGATCTACACTTTCAGACGCAGTTGCCTTTTCAGTTTTCTCTTCACCTTTTTGTACGTATTTTACATCTTGTTGAGGCTGTTTAGTTGCATCCTCTGTATTTGTATCATTTGATGCAGGTGTATCTTCTTCCTCTTGTGATTCGCCTGCTGTTTCATCTCCAGATGGTTTTTGATCGGCAGCAGTATTTGATGGCTCATTTTGTTGAGCATCTGAATCCTCTGTTTTATCAGAGGTGTTGCACCCTACAACTAATACGGCTGTTAGTAATAATGCAAGAATTGAAAATAATTTTTTTTGCATAAAAAACCCTCCTTTTCTAAATTAAACGTTAGTAAAGATAAAATGTTTCCAAATTTTAATGTTATGATGTTAAAGGCAACACTAAAAATAATAATAGTACAAAAACGACATGAGCTACAATAACAAGTGGCATGCTTTTACGCCATTCATATAAAAAGCCCCAAATAATACTTGTTACAAGTGCAGCAATAACGCCGAGAATAAAACCACTTAGCGCAATTGAAATCGCACATAATAGAGAGGTCACTATAATAGCCAATGTTGGACGCATAAAGCGTTTTAACTGCTGTTGGATATAACCACGCCAAAATAGCTCTTCACCGATGGCAATGATAAATACTAGTAAAACATAGTGCCAAATATTCTGTGGTCCATAGTTTGTTAAAAATTTTTGAACGGATTGTACTAAACTATTATTAATATATGGAGCAAGCCAGTAACCGAAGCGAATAACACCATATGTGATGGTACCATATCCAATACCAAAGAGTAAAAATTGCCATGTTGGTAATTGATCTTCAATTGAGCCAGCTAAAATGGCAATGGCAATACATACTAATAAAGTAAATGCGTACATGTACCAAAATACTGCTTGGTTAGCAAAGGTAAAAGCAAGCATACCATAAACGAATAATAAAGAAAGGAGAAATAGTATTGTTTGTTTCGAATTAGTTAGCATATTCGACCTCCATACTTTAATTTTATCAAAAAAAAAGCCCCATATCATCTATAAAGACAAATAGGGACTATTCAGACTATTAAGCTTCATTAGTATATAAAATTTTATAGCGTTTATGATTGACGACCGTTTTCTCTTCGATTTCAAGGGAATCAAAATTCTCCATATATGTTAAGTTAACGATTACCGAATTTTCATTTACTTTTTCGACAATTCCTTGGAGACCATTTTTAAACTCGATAATATTTCCAACTTCAGCTATTTTCACAGACAGTCAGCTCCTTCATCGACTAATAATATACAGTTTGCACGAAAAATTGGTAAACGTAAAGCTTTTTTTAAATAATTCATAATTTATTACACAAAATATGATAATGAAAGGAATAAAACAAATGGAAAAATACGAAAATATGCTTAAACAATTACAAAACGGGGAAATAAAAAGTATTGAAATTCAAAAGGAAGAATTTTACGAATTTCGGGAAATACTAGTAAAGCATCCTTTATTTAAACACTATAGGGGTGAGGCCAAACAAAATGGACGAATTATATATACTTATACTGAAATCCCAAGAAGTTAATTTGTCGAACATTGTCGTAAGTTAATGCTGTAAGAAATGAAATATAAATGTATAATAATGGTATGATTATTTGTGTGTGGAGGGTTGTATGAATGGTCAATCTACTCTTGAAACAAATGGAACAAACTCGTGAGATGATGATTCGCTCAGGTGTAGAAAACGGGTTACAAAATGCAAAAACCATTCAACTGAGTCGCAGATTAGATCAGTTAATGAATACTTATTATAGACAGATGGCATTTGATGAAGAAAAAGACCAAGAAGACTAAAAGATTGTTCCAGTATTCAGAGTAAAAACATTTTAAAATATATGTTTAAAATGCATTTCAATGGGGAATAACTTACTATGAACACAGCAACATTCTCATTTCCCCCTTTAGAGCAGTGATCCCCCAATCACTTGCTCTTTTTTTTGCTTATTCGGTATATATGCCATACATATAAAATTTAGTACAAATAGTAGGAAGAGTTTGAATTATTTTATTCATTCACCTAAACTTAAAATATAGGTTAGGACTCTTAAAGAGTGCTTAGACAATTTATAACAAAGGAGCACGTACATATGACAAAAAAACGTATTGCATTTATTGGAACAGGTGTAATGGGCGCTAGTATAGTTAAACATTTATTAAAAAATGGTCATGATGTAACAGTGTATACCCGTACAAGAGAAAAAGCAGAGCCATTGGTGTCATTGGGGGCGTCATGGGCAAGTTCGCCAGCAGAGGCATTTAGAAATCAGGAGGTTGCTTTTACGATGGTTGGATATCCTTCAGATGTGGAGGAAGTATACTTTGGGCGAAATGGCCTTTTCCAAACTGCACATCAAGGCAATATAATCATAGATATGACGACTTCAGAGCCATCCTTGGCTAAGAAAATTTATGAGCATTCCAAATCAATCGGTGTCGAAGCTTTAGATGCCCCTGTTTCAGGCGGAGATATTGGTGCACAAAATGGCACGTTATCCATCATGGTTGGTGGTGATCGAGATGCATTTGATAAGGTATTGCCAATAATGAAGCATTTCGGGGAAAACATTGTTTATCAAGGTGAAGCGGGCGCTGGACAGCATACAAAAATGTGCAATCAAATTGTCATTGCTTCTGGGATGATTGGAGTTTGTGAATCGCTAGCGTATGGTTTAAAGGCAGGATTAGATTTACCGACTGTATTACAATCAATATCGTCAGGTGCAGCTGGCTCATGGTCTTTAAGTAACCTAGCACCTCGTATGATGAAAGAAGATTTTGCTCCAGGCTTTTATATTAAACATTTTGTAAAAGATATGAAGATTGCTTTGGATGAATCGAAGAAAATGGGTATCACTTTACCAGGGTTAGCACTAGCCTATGAGATGTATGAGAAATTGGTTGAAGAAGGCTATGGTGATAATGGTACACAGGCCCTTTTAAAGTTTTATAAATAGATAGCAACAGGATAATTGTAAGCCTGAAGTCTCTTCATGTAGAAAAAGACTTCAGGTTTTTTGCTTTACTCTTTTCCAAAAAGTAAAGCATCTAAGGAGAGGCTAGACGCCCCTGCAAAAGCAAAGAATAATGCCATAGCACCTAATGCAAGGTCTAACTCATAACCAGCCAATCCATTAGCTCCGATAAAGCCGATGCTAAGTTTGGCAGTAAAGATAGCTACAATCATAGTAATTGTTAGTAAAGCCCCAAAAATTCTTGTTGCTAATCCTAAGATAATGGAAATTCCCCCAACTAATTCAATAATTGCAACGATGTATGCCATAAATCCTGGTATACCTAAACTGTCAAAGAAGTCAGCAGTATAGCTGATTCCACCCTGGAACTTTTGAAAACCGTGTACTGCAAAAATAATGCCGAGAACGACACGTAAAATAGTTGAACCAATATTTTGCATAATTAGTAACTCCTTTTCTATAACTTACATTTCGTAACTTAGTTTATTTTTAAAAACAAGTTTTGTCAAGTAACCTAATGTATTTTTAGAACTGAAAATTTTTAAAAAGTGATATACTGTTAAATAGGAACTAATGACAATGGAGGCTAGTAAATTGGATCAAAAAAATATTTGTCCACGATTTGAAAAAGCACTCATGATCTTAAATCATCGTTGGAATACCTTGCTGATTTATCAGCTATTAGATGGTCCACAACGATACTCAACCATTAAAAATCAGTTAAATATTAGTAGTCGTGTATTGACAGAGCGATTAAAGGAATTAGAAATGGAGCAAATCGTATTACGTACGGTCATACCCTCTACACCAGTAGTCATTGAGTATGAGCTTACGGAAAAAGGATATGCCATTGCACCAGTGCTAAAAGCAATTGAACAATGGTCCTCTGAATGGGTAACAGTTAACGAAGAGTGATAAAAAAGATATTCAAGCGAGGGGGCTTGAATATCTTTTCATGTTGTTAAAGAAAGAGAATGTCAATAGTAGAATAAAACGTTTGGCAAGGTGTGAGATTGATTTCCTTTCCGCCAGCGTCCTTTCCAGGGGCGTCCGATGAGCCGCTTCACTCACTACGTTCGCTCCAGGGTCTTATCTGTGACGCTAATCCCCTAGGAGTGACACGGGCTCCTCTCCAATCAACCATGCTGCAAATAATGTCTTTTCTTTGTATTACACACAAGCAATAGTAAACAAAGAGCCCATTCTTTCCATCTTTTGTGAAAGAATAGGCTCTTATTTTATATGTAGAGAATGGATTAGTCACAACATTCATTAACAAAATGAAAAGTGAACATTTATTAGTGAAACCTTTGCTAAAAGATAAAAGTTTTGAGGATTAAAGTAGAAGAATACTTAATCTCATAGGATAGCAGATAGGCGTGACCCTGTTTGAAATGTTAGCGTAACTGTTTTAGCTACTAAAGCGTAGCGACAATAGGAAACAAGTAGTAAGGAACGGAAAGCTTTTTTCACCTTTCTCAAAAATTCGATTACTTGTTTCGTTTTTCTTGACATGAATGGTGTTGGGTATTCATTTATCGTTTATTTAATAGTTATGTTTCAGTAAAATTACTGATATATTGTAAATAATATTAATTTTCTTTAAAGAAAGATATTTTTTATTACAGAGGAAAATTAATGGATTATTATAAGAGTGAGAGGAGGGTTTTATGAAGAAGGGTTCAGCAATAGACATACAACATCGAAGTCAGTTAGCCATTTATTTATCATTGCCGATACTTTCATGGGCATTTTATGATTTTGCGAATACTATCTTTTCTTCAAATATAAATACAATATTTTTCCCATTTTACATGGATGAGGTTTTAGGGACGAACGAAGTCATGCAACAGGTGGCAAGTACCTTTATATCCTATGCAAATGCTATTGCAAGTTTGTTACTTGTGATTTTTTCACCGCTTTTTGGTGTATGGATTGATAACACAGGTTATAAAAAGAAGTTTATTGTATGGTTTGCATCCATTTCTATTCTTTTTACATTTATGATGGGGATATTTGCGAATGTGCAGACAACAACGAATTACTCTGGTGTACCTCTTAGTTTATTTTTAGTTGTGGCAAGCTTTGTTATTGCTAAATTTTTCTTTAATTCAAGTCTGGTATTCTATGATTCCATGATGGGAGATCTAGGAACAAAAGAGGAAATGCCACTAATTTCAGGTTTTGGTGTTGCCATTGGCTATTTGGGTACACTTTTTGGATTACTCGTTTATTTATATGTTGGTAATAGCGATTTCCATCGAGCATTTATTCCAACGGCTATTTTGTATTTATTATTTTCATTGCCATTATTTTTTATTAATAAAGATACACCGATTCCGAAATCACAGCGAAAATCTTTAAAATTTTTAGATGGTTATAAAGAAATCCTTCAAACATTTAAGGATATGAAACAATATAAAGCGATCTTTACTTTTATGATTGCTTATTTCTTTTTAAATGATGCCATTGCTACGACGATTGCTATGATGGCGGTTTATGCTACAGCGATTGTCGGCTTTAGCTCTGGTCAATTTATCGTTCTTTATTTGGTCTCTACTGTATCAACAATCATTGGCTCACTTGCATTTGGCTATATCACAAAGTCCATAGGGGCAAAGCGTGCCATAACGATCGTTGCGCTTATTATGATTATCGCTTTGGTGTTCGCAGTTTTTGCCACAGCACAATGGATGTTCTGGCTTGCAGGTAGTCTATTTGGTATATCCCTTGGATCAATGTGGGTGACATCTAGGACCTATATTATTGAATTATCACCAAACGAAAAACGTGGGCAGTTTTTTGGCTTGTTTGCATTTTCGGGTAAAGTATCCTCCATTATTGGACCGGCAGTATACGGAACGGTTACATTATGGATGAAGGATTATGGTACGCTTGCTAGTCGTGTCGCATTATCGACATTGATTGTTATGACAGTCATTGGCTTATTGGTACATCTAAAAGTTAATGATAAAAATGGAAATAGCAAGTAGGAGAAATGTATTGCCTATGATACAATTGAATTATAAATAGATGTAGAGAAAGGAGCGGGGTTGCATTGGAACATAAAGGAATATTATTAGAAAGTGGCACAAATGAGCTAGAGATCGTTGAATTTGAAGTAGCGAACAATAAATTTGGTATTAATGTTATTAAAGTAAAAGAAATTATTCAACCGATACCAGTAACATTTATTCCACACGCGCACCCGCATGTAGAAGGAATTATTCAATTACGAGGTGAAGTATTACCAGTTGTAGATATGCTGCGAGTATTAGGAATTCAAGGTGCAGAGCGTAATCCACAACAAAAATATATAGTGGCAGAATTTAATAAACAACGTGTCGTTTTCCATGTGGATAATGTGACACAAATCCATCGTATATCGTGGGACCAAATTGAAAAGCCTTCAGATATGTATCAAGGTGGAACATCACAAGTAATTGGTGTGATTAAACAAAATGAACAAATGATTCTATTACTGGATTTCGAACGAATTATGGTGGATATCAATCCTGAATCGGGAATCAGTGTGGAATCTGTTAAAAAGCTTGGTAAACGTGAACGTTCTGAAAAACGTATTTTAATTGCAGAAGATTCACCATTATTACGCAAATTATTATTTGACACGATGAGTGAAGCTGGTTATGACAATGTTGAATTCTTTGAAAATGGCCGAGATGCATATGATTACTTAGAGGGAATTGCTAAGAGTGGTAGTGATATTGCAGAGCATATTCAATTAGTGGTAACTGATATTGAGATGCCGCAAATGGATGGACATCATTTGACACGAAAAATCAAAGAGCATCCGGATCTTCAAAAGCTTCCTGTCATTATTTTCTCCAGTCTCATTACAGACGATCTTCGTCATAAAGGTGATCAGGTAGGAGCAGAGGATCAAATTAGTAAGCCAGAAATTGCAGAGCTCATTTTACGTGTTGACCAGCTTATTCTGTAGTAATTGTGGCTTACATGATACTTCACAATTTTAATAATGGGTATCCTGAAAGTATAAATAAATGAAAGAAAAAGTCGGATGCCTTAAGAGGTACCGACTTTTTTGTATATGTCCACATAGGTATGAACAAAATAAATAAAAGATACTTGAAGGATGTGATGATTTGAATGAGCTAAAAACAGCCATTATTGATATCGGCTCCAATACCATTCGATTAGTATTATATCAGTATGATAATGAAGAAGGGCTACGTGAGCTTGGGAATATTAAAACGGTAGCTCGTTTGCGTACATATATTCAGCCCTCAGGAGAGATGTCTGTAGAAGGTATTCAAGTGTTATCAGAAACTTTATTAACATTTAAAGCAATGCTTGAGGATTTTGAGGTGACAGATGTTAAAGCAGCTGCGACTGCCGCTATCCGACAGGCTACTAACCGAGACCAGATTATTAAGGAAATGAAGGAACGAACTGGTATTCAAATAGAGCTTTTATCAGAAGAGGAAGAAGCTTATTTTGGATATGTTGCTGTTGCCTATTCTATGGGAACGCAATCCGCAGTGACGATAGATATTGGTGGTGGTAGTACTGAAATTACGCTGTTTGAAAATAAAGAGATTCAGCAATCACATAGTTTCCCTTTTGGGACGGTATCTTTAAAGCAACGATTTGTAAAGGGCGATATTATGAATAGTAGCGAAAAGGGGGAGCTCATTGCTTATATAAAAGAGCAATTTCAATCGCTTCCTTGGATAAAAAATGTGGCTTTACCTATTATCGCTATAGGTGGTAGTGCGAGAAATATTGCTCAAATGCATCAACAAAAGCATGATTATCCTATTGCCAGTGTCCATGGTTACGAAATGACAAAGGAAAATTTAGATGATTTAAGCTTGTTTTTAGGGCGACTAAGTTTCCAAGAGTTGAAGCAGCTGGATGGGCTATCATCTGATCGGGCAGATATCATTGTTCCTGCATTAGAGGTTTTTAGAGTGTTAATGGAGGTAGTCGATAGTAAGGCATTCCAACTGACCAAAAGAGGCTTGCGTGAAGGACTTATTTATGACCGAATTTTGCAAACAGATGCACTTGCCTTTGATAAATACAATGTATTTGAAGGAAATGCTAGAAGATTAGCACGTCAGTATGGACGGACTGAAATGGAAGTTGATTATTTGATGCATTTAGCAGATCAATTATACCGAGAATGTTGCCATTTAGGGTATTTGCAGTATAATCCCGAAGATTTACATTTGTTAACAAAGGCTGCGAAGGTTTTCAATATAGGAGAATACATTGAATTAAGCTCATCAAGCCAACACACCTTTTATTTAATTGCGAATCAATCAATTGATGGTTTAAATCATTTAGAACGAGTAAAACTAGCACTTCTTGCATCCTACAAAAATAAGGATTATTTCCAACGATTTGCTGCTCCATTTGCAACATGGATGGACCGTGAAGAATATCGCAAAATCAGAGACTTTGGAGCGTTATTAAAATTTGTCTATGCGTTAAATGTTTCAAAGCGCAATGTTGTACATGCTATTGAGATGCATACAGAAGAGGATCATGTCCAACTCGATATTTATGTAAAAAAGAATGCTGCTGCTGAAAAGTATCAAGCTAATCGACATAGGAAACATTTAGAGCGGGCATTAAAAATCCCCATGAAGATCAATTTTATTGAAGAAGGGTGGAACAATGGATGACGACTGAAGTAACAAAAAATGAGCTTAATGAAGAAGAGTTTTCAGAAAATCATAATCGATTGTTAGAAGAAATTGCTAAGCCACAGTATTATAATAATCGTGAATTGAGCTGGCTTGCCTTTAATGAGCGAGTTTTAGAGGAAGCAGAGGATGTAAATAATCCTCTGCTAGAGCGTTTGAAATTTTTGGCTATATTTAGCTCGAATTTAGATGAATTTTTTATGGTTCGTGTCGCAGGACTACAAGATCAAGTCCGTGCGGGTTTCCATAAGCCTGAAAATAAATCCGGATTAACACCAAAGGAGCAGTTGGCGAAAATTGCAGAACGAACACAAGCATTAGTTCGTCGTCAAACGGAAGTTTATCGACATTTAATCTATGATTTACTCCCACAACATAATGTACATATTGCAGATATGAAAGATTTAAATAGCGCTCAAAAAGCGTTTATTAATGAAATGTTTGCAGAAACAATCTTCCCTGTTTTAACACCCGTTGCGGTTGATGCATATCGTCCTTTTCCAACATTGCTTGGGAAAACTTTAAATTTACTAGTCCTATTAGAGCAGGACGAAACAGATGTCGAGAGTCGTGAAAAAGTGGCAATCGTACAAGTTCCATCTGTTTTAGATCGCTATATAAAAGTTCCATCTGAAGAAGGGAAAACGGTTGTTGTTTTATTGGAGGATGTGATTGTTGCGCATATTGAAAAATTATTTTATGGCTACAGTGTAAAATCAGCACAAGCTTTCCGTTTAACGAGAAACGCAGATTTAACTATCCATGAAGAGGGCGCTCGTGATCTTCTAGTTGAAATTGAAAAAGAACTGAAAAAACGAAAATGGGGAGTAGGAAGCCGTTTAGAAGTTCGAGTTGGAGAAATGAATGATGAGGTGCTTCAATACTTACTAGATGAATTTGAAATTGAAGAAACAGATGTGTTCCATATTGATGGTCCTTTGGATTTAACCTTTATGTTCTCTTTTGTCAAAGGCATATCTGTAGGTCGAGAGCATCTAGAATATGAAAGCTTTATTCCACAGCCACCTTTAGACTTACAATCAGATGAAAATATTTTTGAAAAAGCTTTACAACAAGATATTTTTTTCCACCATCCTTATGAGTCGTTTGCCCCTATTGTTGATTTTATTTCAGAGGCTGCCGTTAATCCGAATGTATTAGCTATAAAACAAACATTATATAGGGTGAGTGGGAATTCACCGATTATTCAAGCGTTAAAACTTGCAGCTGAGAATGGCAAACAAGTAACCGTATTAGTGGAGCTAAAGGCCCGATTCGATGAAGAAAATAATGTGCACTGGGCAAAACAACTAGAACAAGCAGGTTGTCTTGTGATTTATGGCATGAATAATTTAAAAACACACTCCAAAATTACACTAGTAGTTAGTCGTCGTAATGGCAAAATCGAACGTTTTGTTCACCTTGGTACTGGAAATTATAATGATGCAACTGCAAAAATCTATACGGATATGGGCATAATAACTACAGATAAAGAGTTTGGCATTGATGCGACAAATTTCTTTAACTACTTAAGTGGTTATACAGAAAAACCTACCTTTAATCATTTAGTAGTTGCACCATTTGATATTCGAGATGAGTTTATTCGTTTAATGGATGAAGAAATTGCCTGTCATAAAAAATATGGCAATGGTTTTATTCGTGCAAAAATGAATTCATTGACGGACAAAGACTTAATGATGAAGCTTTATGAGGCATCTATTGCAGGTGTAAAGGTAGAGCTCATTATACGGGGGATCTGTTGTATTAGACCAGGTATTCCTGGTATTAGTGAAAACATCACCGTGACAAGTATTGTTGGTCGTTTCCTTGAACATTCTCGTATCTATTGGTTCCATCATAATGGAGAGAATAAAGTCTATCTATCTTCTGCTGATATGATGACACGCAATATGATTAAACGTGTAGAAATTTTATTCCCTGTATATGCAAGTGAGGCAAAAACCCGTATTATTGACATAATGAATGCACAATTAATGGATACTGCCAAAGCACGTATTCAAGACTCTAATGGTAAATATCATTACAAAGAGTTTGACCGTAGTGAAGATCCATTGAATAGCCAAGAAATTTTCTTAAAGGATGCATTAAAGCCTACGCTAGACGAAGAATAGAGCAAAAACGCTACTTAGTGAGGGATAGGATGAAAAAATATAGAGAGAGTGTAGCGCCATTTGCAGATTATCAACAACTCATCCAGCTGAATCCATTTGATGCAGTCGTATGTTTGAGAAAAGTTGATACGACAGCGTTTGAGGTCGTTGAATTTAACGATAAGCTATTATCATTGATTGAGCTGCAGGATCGTACAGCCAAAAAAGCAGAGAACTTTTTTTCAAAACAATGTTGGCTGCAATTGTCGAAATTTCTAAATCAAGAATTCAATAAACAGCATGTCCTAAAATTAGGTATAGGTCCACAAGAAAAAACATTTGCAATTCATGTACAGCACTTTGCTAAATCAATGGTTGCCATTATTCTTCGGGCAACACAATTTGACATCAATCCATATTTACAATTCATAGAACAACATGTGAGCCCAGTGTTAACAACAGATTTACAAGGTCGAATTATTCACCAAAACGTTGCTGCTACCCAAGCACTGTCAATGGAACACAACAGTCTATTAGGTCTAGATATTTTTTCATTATTAGAAAATAAATATGTCAATGAGTTTAAATTGCTATTTGACAAAACAATTGAAGGCTCAGCATTTGGCATGCCAAAATGTTTATTGAAGGGTCAATTGTTAAGTAAAGAACCCTTTTACTTAAGAACGCATCCAACGTATTATAACGGTGAAGTGATAGGTGTACATTTATTTGTTAAAGATGCCAATTCATTTATGAATGATCATGAGGCATTTTATTACCTAGCATTAATGGATGAATTAACAGGTATTTGGAATCGAAAAGCCTTTAAAGAACACTGGCTCCATCATTTAAATGACAAGAAGCAAGAGCACAAGCAAGCTGCCCTGATTTTAGTTGATATTGATCGCTTTAAAAAATTCAATGAATCTCTTGGTGAGAGCAGAGGAGACGAACTCATGCGCATGTTTAGTCACAGACTTCGTGAGCTCTGTTACTCAAAATGCTCGCTCTACCGCTATAACAGTGATGAGTTTATCTTTGTGTTAAAAGATGCAACGATACAAAAAATTGAGCGGACAGCTAATGCTATTCTGGATATTTTAAAACAGCCTTTTATGATAGATGGGCAGGAATATTTTATTAGTGTATCGATTGGTATTTCTCTTAGTCCTGCAGATGGGAAAGATTTAGAAACCCTTGTACGAAAAGCGGATAAGGCTTTATTTTCTGTTAAAGAACATGGTCGATCACATTATCGTTATTATCGTGAAGATATGACCGCTATTTTTCCAAATGAAGCCTTGATGGAGGCTCATTTACGTCGTGCAATTGAATTTAATGAGTTAAGCCTTCATCTGCAACCACAAATGGATTTAGCAAATAATAGCATCAATAGTTTTGAAGCCTTATTAAGATGGAACAATCGTAAATTTGGTTTTGTATCACCAGCACAGTTTATTCCAATTGCAGAGGCATCGGGCTTAATTATTGAAATAGGGGATTGGATTATTGATGAGGTTTGTCGTTACCAAAGCGAATGGCAGACAAAGGGCTACCGTCCTGTACGAATAGCGGTTAATATATCACCAAAACAATTTAGAAAAGAAAACTTTGCGCGAAAAATTAAAGAAGCGTTGAAGAAATATGATGTTCCTCCAGAATTACTAGAGGTAGAAATTACGGAAAGTTCAATGACCAACGTCCATGAAACATTTTCAATTCTTACAGAGTTAAAGCAATTAGGTGTTTATGTATCAGTGGATGACTTTGGAACAGGCTATTCCTCATTAAGCTACCTTAAACGTTACCCGATTGATATTATTAAAATCGATCAATCATTTATTGCCGATATTGCAAAAGATGATAAAAACGAGGCCATTATTAAAGCAATTATTTCGATGTCTCATAATTTAGGATTAGAGGTCATTGCTGAAGGAATTGAAGAGCCGACACAAGTCGACTTTCTAAAACGTCATCGTTGTCAAAAGGGACAAGGCTATTTATACAATAAACCATTACCAGTTGAAACAATTGTGCAACAATATTTTGTAAGCTGATAAGAAGTAGCACTTCATCATAAAATGGATGAAGTGCTACTTTTTTTACTTATTGCTCTTGAGACCGTTCAAGACAATTTTTGTAAATTGGGACATTTCTGAAGCAAGATCGAAATCTTCGCTGTGTATTAACCAATCATAAACATTGGCGCGCATACAACGTTGAATGATTGCTTGGATGTTAGGAATTGATATATCTTGTCTGAATTCTCCTTGTTGAATACCCTCTTCGATATATGTATTCATAATTTGAAAAATTTTACGTTGAGGGTTAATTAAATAATGATCTTGCTGCACTTGATTTGTCATTGCAGCTGTATACACAGTACGCAATAAATCCTTACCAACAACATTAGTTAAATACTTCATTTGTTCTTGATACACTAGCAGTATTTTTTCACTTGCTGGTAATGCTCCATCAATATTTTTTTCAACAGTACTATAAAAATGATCAAGCTCCTTAAATTTTTCTAAAATAACATCATATTTAGAAGGGAAGTGTGTATAAAATGTACCTTTTGAAACATTGCATGCTTTTGTAATTTGTTCAACCGATACATGCTCATAACCATATTTATTAAATAAATCTAAAGATGTTTTTAATAATCTTTCACGTGTTTCTAATGCCTTTTTTTGTCTGTTTGTGAGTACTTCCATTGCTGCTTATTACCTCCACTATTAAATATTGTGAAATATTTTATATAAAAAATATTCAGAAAATATTAAATTTTTAATTGACGAGATGGATTTCTATTGATTATGATTTAATTGACCGAAGTCAATGACCGTGGTCATTATAGGTATCTCGTTACTAATGTTACTTTAAAAAATGAAAGTTGGCTAGTGCATCAACAAGCTTTTCTATTGTATTTTCAAGGATTGGGGGAGGTCTAAATGAAGGAGAAATTAGGTTTTATCGGCTTAGGCAATATGGGTTTACCGATGTCTATTAATCTATTAAGAGCAGATTATGAGGTATATGGTTATGATACAAATGCACAGGCAATGGAACAATTCGTAGCAGCGGGGGGCATCGGGCTTGAGTCAGCTAAGGAAATTGCCAAACAATGCGATGTAATTATGACCAGTTTGCCTACCCCACAAATTGTTGAATTGGTTTATCAGTCAGAGCAAGGCATTTTACATCATGCAAAGAAAGGTAGCTTACTAATTGATTTTAGCACTGTAAATCCCGAATTGAATGATTCGTTACATACAGAAGCAAAAGCTTTGGGATTACGATATTTGGGAGCACCTGTAAGTGGTGGGGTCATCGGGGCTGTAAATGCAACATTAACAATTATGGTTGGTGGTGACACAGATGATTATAAAAATGCCGAAAGAATATTCGGAATAGTCGGAAAGAATATCTATCACTTGGGCACATCTTCAAGTGTAGGCACACGCATTAAATTACTGAATAACTTAATGATTGGGTTTTACACAGAGGCAGTCGCTGAAACCATTGTACTTGGCGAAAAAATGGGTATTCAGGCAGACACACTATATGAAGTTTTAAGCAATAGCTATGGCCAAAGCCGTATATATGAACGCAATTATTTGGAGTATATGAAAAATGATAATTATGAGCCTGGCTTTTCAACAAATCTACTATTAAAGGATTTGAAGTTAGCTAAGGAGATGGCAGATGAAGCAGGTGTATCACTGCGAATTGGTGAAAAATTAGTGGATCTTTACAGTGAAATTTCTCAGCAAGGCTATGGAGAAAATGATATGTCTGCAGCTTATTTAAGCTTAAAAGAAACATGTAAAATAGAACAATTATAAGAGGAGGAAAAAATATGACGACAGCACAAGAGGTTAAAACATTAACACATTTTATTGGAGGAAAATTGGTTGAAGGGAAAAGTGGACGATTTGGTTCGGTATTTAATCCAACAACAGGTGATGTTATTGCTAAGGTGCCCCTTGCGACAGTAGAGGAAACGCGAGATGCAATCGAGCAAGCTCAAGCAGCATTTCCAACTTGGCGAGATACATCAGTGGCAAAGCGTGCAGAAGTTGTGCTAAAGTTCCGTAATCTTATTACTGAAAATATGGAGGAGCTATTACACATTATTTGCACTGAAAGCGGAAAAACGATTGAAGATGCCAAAGGTGAAATTACACGGGGACTTGAATCTGTTGATTTAGCCATTGGTGCGCCTCACTTAATGAAAGGGGAATACTCTGTTAATGTTGGAGGTCAAATCAATGCCTATTCTGCAAAATACCCATTAGGAGTTGTAGCGGCAATTTCTCCATTTAACTTCCCAATCATGGTACCCCTAGCACAAACGAGTATGGCTATTGCTGTAGGAAACGCTGTTGTATTAAAGGCTTCCGAGCGCGTGCCAATGACTGCATTGTATGTTAGTGAGCTGTGGAAGAAAGCCGGTTTGCCTGATGGTATTTGGACAGTCATTAATGGTGATAAAGATGCGGTCAATGAACTTTTAGAAAACCCGACTGTGCAAGCGATTTCATTCGTCGGCTCAACACCAGTAGCTAAATATATTTATGAAACAGGATCAAAGTACGGAAAACGTGTAACTGCTCTTGGTGGTGGTAAAAACAATATGGTCGTAATGCCAGATGCGGATCTTGAACAGGTTGCTAGTGCCTTTATTGGTGCAGCTTATGGAGCAGCATCCCAGCGTTGTATGGCGATATCTACTATCATGCCTGTAGGAAAGGATACTGCTGATCGCCTAGTGGAGATTCTTAAGGGGAAAATTTCTAATCTGAAAGTAGGCCCATATACAAACCCTGATTCAGATTTTGGCCCTGTTATTTCTCAGCAATCAAAAGAAGCAATACTTGCTGCCATTGATCGAGGGGAAGCTGAGGGAGCCTCCGTAATTTGCGATGGTCGAGAGCTTGACATTGTCAAAGAGTCTAAAGGATTTTATGTAGGTCCAACATTATTAGATCATGTAAAGCCAGGCATGGAAGTTTATGAGCAAGAAATATTTGGTCCAGCACGTAATGTTGTTCGTGTTGATTCATTGGAGGAAGCTATTGCCCTTATTAATAAGCATGAGCTAGGTAATGGTGTCACTATCTTTACTAATGATGGGTTAGCAGCTCGTAAATTTACGACGGAAATTGATGTTGGTATGGTAGGTGTCAATGTGCCAATTCCTATTCCAGTAGGCTACCATAACTTCGCAGGCTTTAAAGGCTCTCGTTTTGGTGAGGGGCATATGTTCGGTCCGGATCAAGCGCGATTCTTTACAAAAACAAAAACAATTTCAGAGCGTTGGATGGCGGGCAATGCCTCCACTGCATCAACATTTGCATTCCCTAGCAATAACGACTAATACAAACAAAGAGCTGTAGAAACATACAGCTCTTTTTCTAAAAAAGGGGAAGGGTGGGGTGTAAATGTTAGAGTATCTTGGTCTTTTTGGTAGTTTAGCATTGTTAGTTTACTTAACGATGAGAGGTGTAAATTTACTTATTTCAGCACCGTTGACAGCACTGTTAGCAGCCATCACAAATGGTCTTGCGTTTTTTCCTCAAACAGCAGAAGAAAATCAGGCCAACTTCTTAACAAGCTATATGGATGGATTCACAGGGTTTGTTGGTTCTTGGTATTTAATGTTCATGGCAGGTGCCATTTTCGGTAAAGTCATGGAGGACACTGGCGCAGCAGATAGTGTCTCTAAATGGATTGTTGAAACAATTGGGGTGAAATATGCCACCTATGCTGTCGTATTAGCTGCCGCAGTACTCACATATGGAGGAGTTTCCGTTTTTATCGTAGCGTTTTCCGTTTATCCAATGGCTATCAGTTTATTTAAACAAGCCAACTTTCCACGACGTTTTATTCCTGCTGCACTAGGTCTGGGTTCTGTCACTTTTACGATGACATCAGCAGGCTCACCTGAAATTCAAAACTGGATACCCATTTCCTTCCTTGGTACCACACCATATGCAGGGTGGCAAGTTAGTATTGTTGTCGCTATTTTCATGGCTGTTGGTGGCTCACTTTGGTTGAATTGGATGATTAAGCGGGCTGTTAAAAATGGAGAAATTTTTATTGCACGTTCAACAGATCCAGTAGCAGATGAAAAGCGTAAGCTTCCGAGCCCGCTTCTGAGTCTTGTGCCGTTATTAGTTGTTTTAGTAATTTCTTATATTTTTCACGATTCCCTAGGAACCTCGGCTTTAATTGTGGCATTAACAAGTGGTTGTATTGTGGCGTATATAGTGAGCTTTAAATATGCAAAATCAGTTGGAGCAACGTTAGCAGCAGGCGCAATGGGTGCTATTATTGCCATTACGAATACAGCGGCTGTAGTCGGCTTTGGAGGGGTAGTAAAAGCAACACCGTCTTTTATTGCAACAGTAGATGTTATGACGAATATCCCTGGTAGTCCGTTAATCGGAGGTGCACTAGCCATTGCTGTTATTGCTGGTTTAACAGGTTCCGCATCTGGAGGACAAACCATTGCGATGCCTTTACTGGCACCACATTATATCGATATGGGTGTAGACACAGAAGCGTTGCATCGGACAATCGCTATCGCATCAGGTTCCCTTGATTCATTGCCACATGGTGGATATGTTGTGACAACCATCAATTCGGTATGTAATGAAAAGCATAAGGATGCCTATATGCCATTTGGAGCATTGACCGTAATTATCCCGATTATAGGTACAATCATTGCGATCATATTATTCTCATTGGGTATGTAGATGTAGGAGGGATGTAGTATGCAAGGAAAAACGGTTTTCATTACCGGGGCAGCTCGTGGCATCGGTCTTTCTATGGCTCAAGCATTTGCTGAACAAGGAGCAAATGTAGTGATAACGGATAAAGATGAACATTTATTAAAAGAGGCAGTTGTACAAAATCCCACTTTAACTGCCTATACATGTGATGTAACAGAGGAACAGGCTATAAAAAAGGCTATCGATTTTACGATAAGTCATTTTTCAACAATAGATATTTTAATCAATAATGCAGGTTTTCAACACGTCTCTCTAATTGAAGAATTTCATACGGAGATTTTTGAGGCTATGCAAAAGGTAATGGTCGTAGCACCCTTTGTCGCGATGAAATATGCATTACCACATATGAAGAAAAATCAATTTGGACGAATTATTAATATGGCATCCATCAATGGCGTCATAGGGTTTGCTGGTAAAGCAGGTTATAATGCTGCAAAGCATGGTGTCATTGGGCTTACCAAGGTAGCTGCACTTGAGGTGGCGACTAATGGAATCACGGTAAATGCCATTTGTCCGGGATATGTTGATACAGAATTAGTACGTAATCAGTTTAGTGATTTAGCAAAGACACGGGGTATTCAGGTAGAGGAAGTGCTTGAACAGGTGTTATATCCACTAGTACCGCAAAAAAGGCTACTGGATGTCTCAGAAATTACGGCACTAGCTTTATATTTAGCAGGTGATACAGCAAAGGGGTTAACTGGTCAGGCCATTTTATTAGATGGCGGCTATACAGCTCAATAGCTTAGGAGGGTTGAAATATGATTCAAACAAAAACAATCTTTACGGTTCATTCGCCAGGCACAATCGTATATGGGCGAGACTCATTTGAAGAAGTGGGCGAATATGCAAAAAAATTAGGCTCCAAGGCATTAATCGTTAGTGACCCAATCATGGATAGCTTAGGTTTTGTTAACCAATGTCGTACGCTATTAAAGACCCAAGGGGTGGAAGCGGTTTCATATTTAGGGGTAGTAACGGAGCCCGATGATACGTACGTAGCAGAGGGATTACAATTATTGCAAAACGAGAACTGCGATGTCATTCTGTCGGTTGGTGGGGGAAGCTGTATAGATACGGCCAAGGCAATTGCAGTAGTGGCTACAAATGGTGGCTACATAGGGGATTATATGAAGATGGCAAAGGTTGCAGAGCAAGCACCAATTCCTCACATAGCCATACCTACGACGGCAGGTACAGGATCGGAAGCAACAGATGCAACCGTTATTACCAATACGAAGAGTGATGTAAAAATGATGATTAAGCAGCAAGCCTTTATGCCAACGGTTGCGATAGTCGATCCTATTTTAACGCTAACATCACCGCCCGCAATTACTGCGGCGACGGGTATTGATGCATTAAGCCATGCAATAGAGAGCTATTTATCACGTTTAGCACATCCCTATTCTAATGTGCTTGCATTATCTGCTATGGAATTAATCGTTAATAATCTAGTAAAAGTCTATGAGCATGGGGATGATGTTGATGCGAGAGAAGCTATGTCATTAGGCTCTATGCAGGCTGGGCTGTCCTTTTCTAATGCGTCCGTTGCTTTAGTGCATGGCATGTCACGTCCAATTGGTGCACTCTTCCATGTTCCACATGGTATTTCAAATGCGATGCTTTTACCAGCAGTTCTGGACTTTTCAAAAGAATCATGCATAGATCGTCTAGCAGATTTAGGTCAGTTTTTTAATGAAACAAAAGAACCCTTATCGCAAGAAGAGCTTGCTCAGCTAGCTATTACGTCCATTAAAGAAATGTGTAAGCATATGAAGATTGGGAATTTAAAGCAATGGGGAATAGAGGAACAAGCTTACTATGATGCCATCCCTAAAATGGCAGAGGACGCAATTGCAAGTGGCAGCCCAAGTAATAACCCAAAGGTACCGACAAAGGAAGAATTAATGGAACTATATAAAATTGCTTATACGTATGAATTTTAATATATGGGGGCTATTCAGTTTACTAGAATAGCTCTCTTTTTTAATAGACAGAAAAATAAACTAGCGATCTGTAGAATTAATATGACATATTCGAGAAAATATAGTAAAATTTTAATGAATCATCATTCATTTTTGATAAAGGGGGAAATGGGATGTTACAAGGGAAAACCATTATTATTACAGGCGGATCAAGTGGTATGGGGCTTTATATGGCGAAGCAATTCGTTGCTGAGGGAGCGAATGTTGTCATCACAGGGCGCAACGAAGAACGACTAGCAGAGGCTAAAAAATTTATTGCTGAGGCTGGTCCTGCTATTGAGACATTCCAAATGGATGTACGTGTGCCAGAGCATGCTGAGGCAATGCTTGCATTTGCTGTTGAAAAATTTGGTCAAGTTGATGGGCTTGTGAATAATGCTGCAGGTAATTTTATTGTCCGTGCAGAGGATTTATCACCAAATGGCTGGAAGGCTGTAGTAGATATTGTGTTAAATGGGACATTCTTCTGTTCTTCAGTTGTCGGTAAGTATTGGATTGAACATAAGATTAAAGGATCTATTTTAAATATGGTGGCAACTTATGCTTGGAATGCTGGAGCGGGTGTTATCCATTCAGCTGCGGCAAAAGCAGGGGTATTGTCATTGACAAGAACATTAGCTGTCGAATGGGGAAAACAGTATGGCATTCGAGTTAATGCGATTGCACCTGGCCCAATTGAACGAACAGGTGGGGCTGATAAGCTTTGGGAATCAGAAGCAGCAGCGGCTCGAACATTAGATTCTGTTCCATTAGGTCGCACAGGCACACCTGAAGAAATTGCTGATTTAGCTACGTTTATGATGTCTAACAAAGCAAGTTATATGAATGGAGAATGTGTCACACTCGATGGTGGGCAATGGCTCAATCAATATCCTTTCTAATAAATGTTGTGCATAATAGAGAGCTTGGTTGACGCATACTAAGGGGAAAGAAAGGAGTTTTGCCTATGGGTATGTGGTTAATACCAGCTATCATTGCCATTGTGATCATTTCTGCTATTTCTTTTGTCTCCACATTAAAAATTGCAAAAATGACTTCTGAACGGAAATCTGAAAATGATACCCCGGTTTCCGAAACAGTGGAAGAATATGCAACAATGTTGAACCCCATTGTTTGGGTATATGCAATTTTTTTGCTTTTTTTAGGTATCATGATTTTTTATTACTGGAGTAAGGCGGGCTATTAAACACCATCATCTTCATTCAGTAAAGAAACAGCTTAGCTGAATGAAGATGTACTTAGTTTTTGTTGTTAGGCTAAAATAATTCATTATTCGTGAAAAACTCTTCTAGTTCTGATCATGGTCATACATAGAAAAATTGTGATATGATGAAAGAGAAGGACTGTTCTACACAGTGAGGACAGAAAAGGAGAAGAAGTTCATGATTTCAACTAACAGCAAAGACTTATTAGCAATGCCAATTAGTGATTTTATCATTTCCTCTGAAAAAGTTGCGCATGTACAAAGTGGAAATAGTGCGGAACATGCACTCCTTGTACTAACACGTACAGGGTACTCGTCCATACCTGTATTAGATTTGAAATATCGACTTCAAGGTTTACTAAGCATGAAAATGATTACTGAATCGATTCTTGGACTTGAGCATATTGAATATGAAAAGCTACCTGATATTAAAGTGGACTCAATAATGGAAAAAGAAATCGCTGTTTTAAAGTTAACGGATACGTTCCAGCGTGCTTTGGATTTAGTTATTAACCACGCCTTTTTATGTGTAGTGGACGAAGAAGGAACATTTGCAGGGATATTAACAAGACGTGTTATATTAAAGCAATTGAAAAAATATATTTATCAAAAAGATTAGTAGCTTAGGGGGACTCAGATGAAAATCATGAGGCCCTCTTTGCTTGTATTGGAGGTTTACAGATTGATGGCAACAGAGGCAGAAATTTTAAAAATTTTAGCTGAAGAACGCAATATGCGAAAAGCAGCAGAACGTCTATTTTTATCCCAACCAGCTCTATCTCAACGTTTGCAAACAATTGAAAAAGACTGGGGTGCACAGTTATTTATTCGTTCACAAAAGGGGTTAACAGCAACACCAGCTGGCGAGCAGGTAATTGCGTATGCAAAGGAGATGCTAACTAAAAAGGAAGAGATTTTTGAAACGATTCAATCCTTAACAACAAAGGTAAATGGGACATTGAAAATTGCCTGTGCCTCTATTGTAGGCCAAAACTGGCTTCCCAAAATTTTGAAGGACTTTGTATCAAAATATCCTGAGGCAAAAATATCTCTTATGACTGGTTGGAGTTCTGAAATTGTGAAAGCACTTTATGAGGGTGAAGCACATGTTGGCATTGTACGAGGGCAGGTTGACTGGAAGGGAGAAAAGATTCATCTTTTTAGAGATACGCTTTATTTAGTGGATAAAGAGGTTAAGACTATTGAAGATGTTCTAAAGACAGACCGTCCATTTATTCAATATAAAAGTGATTCCAACTACTATCAAGAAATTCAACAATGGTGGCAACAGCATTTTGCTTCAAATCCAAGGAAACAAATTTTAGTGGATCAAATTGAGATTTGTAAGCAAATGGCTTTAAATGGTATTGGATATGCTATACTACCCTCCATTACGTTAAATGACCATGATGCAATTCATAAAATCCCTCTAACAAATGATGAAAAAGAGTTTGGTCTTACGCGAGATACTTGGCTAATTGGCTATGAATCCTCCTTTGAATTAAGACAGGTAGAGGCGTTTGTTGAAGTAGTGCAGGATCATGCTCGTTGTTTGTTTGATTATACAAATTAGGAAATAAGGCAGTTCCAAGCTCTTTCGGGATTGCCTTTTTTTCATTATAGAGGACCTAAATTTCTTAAGAGTTTATGAATATTCATGAAGATGTCATAAGAAATGGAACAAACTACAATTTAAATCGTATAATTATGTAACCATCTATTTACATAAAAAGGGGTTGAGCTTTTGAAAAAGACAAAAATCACGGCACTGACCTTATTAATTATGCTTGTAATTAGCTTTATGTTGCCTTCAGCACAAGCAAGTGCTGCTGCTACACTAGAGGTAAAAGCAACAGCAGGTATTTCAGGTAAAGCTAAATATCAATCAGTAGTGCCGCTACAAGTTACGGTAAAAAATAATGGCGCAGATTTTTCAGGAGATATGGCGATTAATTCTGCCAATTCCTATGAGGCTGCATCAGCAATGGTCGTTCCAATTGATATAGCAGCAGGAGAAGAAAAGACATTTACTTTCTATCTGGATGGTTTAGCTGACTATAGTTATTCGGAGGCAGATCTATTTGCTTTTTATGAAGGGAGTATTGAAAAAGGAAAAAAGATTGCCTATAAAGGGACAAAACGTCTACAATCTAACTTTTTAGATCCCTCTTCAACATTTATTTATACACTGACGGATAAAAGTGATCGACTTTCAGCATTTTTACGTTTATCCACTTTTGTCGCTCAAAGTAATGTGGAAGTATTTAATATTAATCAATTAAAAGATTATACATTCCCAGAAGATTCACAGGGACTTGCTATGGCGAATGTAATTGTTGTAGATGAAGTGGCAATCGCCGATTTATCACAAAAACAACAAGAATCCTTACTAAAATGGGTACAAGATGGCGGTACATTACTCTTAGGGGCTGCTGATCAAATCGATGCAACAGCAGGGGTTTTAAAAGACTATTTACCATTATCATTATCACAAGAGATGACTTCGATTTCTGCAGAGGCATTAACAAAATTGTCTGGTGGTGGTATTTTTACACAGCCTATTTCAGTTTACGCTGCTAAAACTAATGAAGGAAGTCTACCCGTACTAACTGAAAACAATGCAGTGTTAGCAGCAAAGAAAGCAGTTGGTAGTGGAGAAGTTATTCAAACAGCCTTCTCGTTAGGAGATCAACCACTTTCGTCAATGGATGGCTACGCGGCACTTATAGCTAAAATGATTGATGTTCAGAGCATTTCACAGCAAGGGATGATGAGGCAGGGTCAATCACCATTTGACCAAATTTCTTATGAGCTTCGTAACATTAATGAGTTATTCCCATCCTTTGAAGTATCAGTAGGCTATATGCTAATCGTCATTATTCTTTATATTTTAATCATTGGTCCAATTTTGTACTTTGTCCTAAAAAAAATGGATAAGCGTGAGCATGCATGGTGGGTTATTCCATCCATCTCTATTGTTCTTTCAATTGTTCTCTTTATTGTTGGGGCGAAAGATCGAATTGTTCAGCCACAAGTTCAACAATCTGCATTTTATAAGGTAAATGAGGATAGTAGTGTAAATGGATATTATGTGGAATCTATTTTAACGAATCGTAGTGGTGATTTTGTAGTCAATGCAGATAAAAACACGACTGCCGTTGCGTTAAGAAGTTACAATAATTTTACTGGCACGATGGGAGCTCTACATGAGTCTTCCTATATTAAAGAAAATGCCAATGGTTCAACGCTAACATTACGTGACTTAAGCTATTGGTCCGTGCAATCCTTTGCAGGAAAATCGTCAGCTCAAAATATCGGCAAAATGGATATTGATATCACATTAAAAAATGAAAAGCTGTCAGGAACGGTTAAAAATAATTTCCCATTTGCATTAAAGGATGTCACATTAATCTCTGGTGTGAAAGAAGTAAAATTAGGTGATATTGAAGCGAATGGAACTTTACAGGTTGATAAGGAACTGAAAACAACTGTTCTTCAAAAGCCATCTTCATTTAATAGTTACAACTATAGTTACCCATCGACGAAGGATGAGGTAGATCCAATGCGTATTGAACGAATGAAAACGATGGCGTTGCCACTCGTAGAAAATGATAGACAGCCGATTCTTACTGCTTGGACAGATCAAGCTATTGTAGGGGTTGAACTTGAAACAAGTGCCAATATGTCACCAATTACAATGCTTGTTCAACCATTTAAAGGGAAGGTGGAGCTATCAGGTCCATTTACGATGAAGCGCAATAACTTTAACTATACATTAGCTCCACTATCTGCAAGTGGCTATTATGAAAAAATTGATGAGGAATTGAACCAATGGTATCTATCAGATGGTTTATACGAAGTAACGATGGCAATGCCAGATCAATTTATGGATGCTGTTCAATCACTAAATGAACTGACCATTTCTAATAAGGATGTTAAGCGTATGCAGCTGTCGATATGGAATAATGAAACGAATTTGTACGAGCCTTTAGTGGATACAAAACAAGTATTTTCGGATAACATTTCAAAGTACTTTAACCAAGATGGGGAGCTTCGAATCGAAATCAAATATGGTCCTGATCCATCAGGAGAGCAAACGAAGCTACCAGATATAGAGCTGAAAGGAGTGGCAAAATAATGATTGAAATTCGTGACTTAACGAAACGATACGGCTCCTTTACAGCATTAGATCATTTAAACCTTTCCTTAGAAGAGGGTGTAGTATTTGGTTTTGTTGGTGCCAATGGAGCAGGGAAATCAACAACATTCTCTATTTTAGCTACATTATTATCACCTACTTCTGGTGATGCACTGATTAATGGCAAAAGTGTTGTGAAGGAACCGAAAGAAGTAAGAAAGCAAATTGGTTATATGCCTGATTTCTTTGGTGTATATGATCAGTTAAAAGTAGATGAATATCTAGATTTTTATGGTGCGAGCTACGGTATTCAACTGGCAGAGCGTCAAGTGCTAATTCCTCAACTATTAGAGCTTGTGAATTTAACAAGCAAACGCTATGAATATGTAGATTTATTATCTCGTGGGATGAAGCAACGGTTATGTCTTGCCCGTGCCCTTATCCATGATCCAAAGGTATTGATCTTAGATGAGCCTGCATCAGGATTGGATCCTCGTGCACGTGTAGAGATGCGTGATATTTTACGAAATTTAAAGTCAATGGGGAAAACCATTTTGATTTCTTCGCATATCTTACCAGAGCTTGCAGAGATGTGTGATGAAATCGGGGTTATTGATAATGGCAAATTAATTGCGCATGGCAATGTAGCTGCAATTCAAGCCCAGTTACAGGGAGAAAAGCGGATTGTGCTGAAAATAACAGATCGACTAGAAGAAGTCCGTGCATTTTTAGAGGAAGATCCACATGTTTCATCTATTGATGTGATCGACAATCGTTTAGAAATTGCCTTTAACTATCGCGGTACAAATGCCGAACAGATAGCATTACTGAAGAAGGCAATGCTTGCTGATTTACCGATCTATGCATTGAATGAAGAAGAAAAAGATTTAGAGGATGTCTTTATGGCTATTACGAAGGGAGCGGACAATCAATGATGGAGAGATTTTATAATCCAGTACTCGTAAAAGAATTGAAGTTACGCTTCCGTTCTTTTAAAAGTTTCTCAGGTTTAATGTTTTATTTAGCAGTACTTTGTATTTTCATTGCAGGATTTTTATTGCTTACAACGGAGTTTACTGGCAAGGGCTTCTTTAGACCAGATACAAGCTTTATGATGTTTGCTGTACTAACAATTTTACAAATGGCATTAGTTCTTTTTATTACACCGAGTTTGACTGCAGGTGCTATTAGTAGTGAGCGTGAAAAACAAACATTAAATATTTTACTAACAACAACACAAAGTTCGACACAAATTGTAGTTGGAAAATTATTATCTTCCGTAGCATTTCTAGTATTGATGCTGGTGGCAGGATTGCCACTATATAGTTTAGTATTTTTATTCGGTGGTGTTTCACCTTCACAGCTGATTTCCATATTCTTATTTTATTTAGTCACTGTCGTAGCAATAGGTAGTATAGGTGTTATGTTTTCAACGATTACCAAAAGAACGATTGTTGCCATGATTGCCACATATGGCTCTATCATCTTTTTAGGAGGTATTACAGCATTCTTCTTCTTTTTAACGATGGCCTTTCATCAGATGGGGAACGCTGTTGGTACTAGTACCTCCTTTATGACTTATTTTTGGGCATCCATCAATCCAGGTGCCTTAATGTTAACGCTTATTTCACCAGAGATGGGAGATGCGTTAGCTGAACTTTCTGGTGTGAAATTACCTGTCTGGATTACTTATTTAATCGCTTATGTATTCATCATTGTGCTTTGTTTAACGATAGCGATCAAAAAATTACGTGCCAATATGAAAAGTAACCGATGAGGAGGAATAGTTATGGAGCGGCGTAAGCAATTACGAAAATATATTCAGCGTGCAAAGTCGAGTTTAACTTTTGAAAGAAGCCTTCCTATTGCACAATATGGCTTGTTTTTTGCATTGCTTTCGGGTGCTTCTCTCGTCCTTATTTCACGATTATTTGTCTGGCCATATTATCGTCAAATAGCGATTGGTGTTTTTGTTACCGTTATGATTGTAACTATTGTTTACATATGGTGGAGACGTGTTAACGAGAAAGAGGCTTTGCATACACTCGATCAATATTTTTCACACAATGAGTTAGTTACAGCGCTATCATTTAAAAATGATCAGGACCCCCTTGTTCAATCTTTATTATCTAAAGCCATAGAGAATGTTGAAAAAGCTTTTGCGGATTTTAAGGCTCGAAAGAAAAATATGTTTCGTCCTAAAGCGTTTATCGGTCTATTTATTACAATAGTTGTCCTAGCTATTCTTTATATGTTCCCGGCAGCTACACAAATAGAAGCGATAGAGGTTGAAAAAGAACGAGCTGTAATTGAAGATATGAAAAAAGAAGTTGCAGAACTAGAGAAAAAGGCACAGACAAAAGAAGTAAAAGAGCAATTGCAAGAACTTCAAAATACTTTAAAAGAGACTGAAACAGCAGAAGAAGCTTTACGAGAAGTTGTCAAAAAACAAAAGGAGCTAGCATTAAAGGAGCAGCAATTAAAGGATAAACAAACAGCTAGTCAAGATGGCGCTACAGAAGATCAAGAATTATCGAAGGATGAGATTGAGCAGCTAAAAGAACTTGCTCAAATGCAGCAAGATCTAACAGAAAATGCAAATGCCACACAAACAGCTATGAGTAAGCTTGGTAAACCAGCAAGTAATTCCTTACAAAATGCGATTGCCAATGCTAGTACCGGAAACAGTAACAATCAACAATCATCAAGTAATTCTCAACCAAGTAATCAGCCAAGTCAGTCTGGTCAAAATAATGCCCAAAGTAGTTCACAACAACCAAATGGTAAGGGTCAAGGCCAAGGTCAGGGTCAAGGCCAAGGACAGGGTCAAGGCCAAGGACAGGGTCAAGGCCAAGGACAGGGTCAAGGCCAAGGACAGGGCCAAGGTCAAGGACAGGGTCAAGGACAGGGTCAAGGCCAAGGACAGGGTCAAGGACAGGGCCAAGGTCAAGGAGCAGGTAGTGGTCAGGGTAGTCGAAATCTATTAACGACACCGAATCGGGTTGGAGGATCCAGTGAAACATCTGTGGATGGTGGAACACTAGGAGATGGTACGCATGTTTCTGAACAACAAGGAAATGGCCCCATAACAAAGGGCTCCATTCGACCTTATGAAGAGGTAATTGGTTCCTATAAAGACAGCTATTTAGAAAGCTCAGAGCGTTTACAGTTACCGAAGGATTTACAAAATGTCGTGCAATCTTATTTCACGTCAATTGAGTCGCAGTAGGAGGAAAAGAAATGGCATTTACAGAGCAACAGTATGTTGAAATGAGTACGAAATTACAACAAGTTAAAGAAGAAATTCATCGTTTCATTGTTGGGCAGGAAGAAGCAATTGATTATACATTGTTTGCAGTACTAGCGGATGGTCATGCATTGTTAGAGGGTTTACCAGGTTTAGGGAAAACGATGTTAATTCGTACAATTTCTGAAGTACTTGATCTGTCGTTTTCACGTATTCAATTTACACCAGATCTTATGCCAGCAGATATAACAGGAACGAGTATGATTGAACGTACACCTGATGGTAAGCAGCAATTTACATTTCAACCGGGGCCAATCTTTAGTCAGATGGTGTTAGCCGATGAAATAAATCGTGCAACACCAAAAACACAAAGTGCTTTGTTAGAAGCAATGGGAGAGAAAACGGTGACGATTTTGGGGGATACGAAAAAAATGGCGAAACCTTTTTTCGTATTAGCAACGCAAAACCCAATTGAGATGGAAGGAACTTATCCATTACCTGAAGCGCAAATGGACCGTTTCCTTTGTAAAATTCTTGTGCCATACCCTGAAAAAAATGAACTTATGGAAATTATGAAACGAACGACAGGCGCTCAAGAAATTGATTTACAGAAGCTCATGAATACAGAGGCTCTTATCGAAGCACAACAAATGGTGAAGGAAGTAATGGTTGCCGATGAAATGTTAGAATATGCAACTGACCTAGTGGTGGCTACACATCCTGAAAGATCAGATGCTCTTGATGAGGTTAAACAATATGCTATGTATGGCAGTGGTCCACGTGGATTGCAAAGCTTAATAAAATTGGCAAAAGCTAGAGCATTGATGAATGGACGTTTCCATGTTTCTGTAGCAGATATTAAATCCGTGGCAAAACCAGTTTTACGTCATCGGATGTTGTTGAATTATGAAGGGGAGGCTTCAGGAAAAACAACAGATGATGTAATTGATGTTATTTTAGAAAAAGTTCAGCAAGGTATAAGCAAGTGACAGAGAAATACTTATTGCCCGAAGACTGGTTAGCGAAAATCAGTCGTTTCCAAGTAGCGACGGCCTCCAAACTACGTGGGCAACATAAGGGCTCACACCGTTCACAGCGCTTCGGGGCCTCCCTCGATTTTTCAGATTTTCGAGAATATCATTTAGGTGATGATGTTCGTCAAGTAGATTGGAACGTTTTTGCGAGAACAAATAAATACTTTATTAAAAGGTTTCTAGATGAACAAGAGATGCGTGTCCATATATTGCTAGATACTACCAAATCGATGGGAGAGGAAGCCAAATGGCTATTTGCTCGTCAAATAGTGGCGTCCCTCGGTTTAATGGTACTAGGGCGAGATGATCGCCTATCCTTTTCATTTGTCCAACATGAAGGAAAACCGCCATTTCGACGTAAGGGTGCAATGTATCGCCGTGCTTTTTTGCAGGTAGTGACTGAAATAGAGGAAGCTAGTTTCTCTAGCAGTTTCGCCCAGGGGGCATTAAAAGCTTTACCTAAAGATAGTACTGTGCTATTCATTATCACAGATGGGTTAGAGCCAATTGAGGAATGGGAACAGCTGTTAAAAAGGTTACCACGATATGCAGGCGATGTTCGCATGTTGCAAATTGTAACCCAGGAGGAGCTTTCACCCAATTATTCCGGTGATGTCCGCCTCCTAGATCGTGAAACAGGTAAAGATGTCAATGTAACGATGTCCTCTAAAGTTCTAGAAACCTATCATGCAAGGCGATTATTACATGAAGAAGAGTTAGAGGCCATTTGTCGTCGCTTTGGCGTTCGAAAAATACAATTGAAAGTGGAAGATGGTTTTCAACATGCGATTTTCCAACAATTATTAAAAGCACATTGGATTAGGTGAGGTGAGCCGTATTGGGCTTTAGTCAAATTATATTTAGCTGGACGGCCATCATCCCGGTCATTGTCCTACTTTATTATTTCTTTCGTAAAAAGTATACAGATCAAACTGTCTCTTCAACTTTATTTTGGTCTGAAATTATGCAGGAAACCCGTGTATCGCCTTATTTAAAGCATTTACAAAAAAATGCTTTACTTTATTTACAGCTGCTTGCCTTATTGCTGCTTGTATTGGCACTCATGAATCCGTATGTTAAAAAATCTACGATTGTTGGTGCACAAACGATATTTATCGTTGATACTTCAGCTACGATGCTAGCAGGTAAAGATCAATCAACCTTTGATACACATAAACAGGAAATGTTGTCATTAATGAGCGAGCTAAATGGGAGACCTGTCACATTAATAACAACTGGTGCTACTCCACAAGCCGTTTTACAGCGAGAAACAAACACAAATGAAATTGAAAAAGCGATTAAAAATTTACAAGTAACCTATGAAACCGCAGAAATAAACAAGGCACTTGATGTTGCACAGGCATTTGTTGGTGATACGCCAACTTCTATTTATGTTTTTACAGATACACTTAATAAAAAACAATTACCGATGGACAAAGACTCAGTGAAATGGCTAGTAAGAGGGGCTCCAAAGGACTTAACAAACATCGCTATTACACGATTTGCTGCTACGACAGATGGACAGGTTACGATGGCACTTGTACAGCTACATAACGATACACCTGACGAGCAAAAGGTAACACTAGCTTTGCAAAATGCTGAAGGGAAAGAGGTTGTAGCAGAAAGTGTAGTTGTGCCTCCCAATGAAGCTATTACAAAAACATTCAAAAATTTACCTTTAACAAAGTCAATGACTGCACTTATCGATGCAAAAGATGATTATCAGGTAGATAATCAACAAACCGTTCTACTTCAAACCGAAACTTCAAAAATGGTTGTTGATCAAAGCATGCATCAGTTGATACAAAAAGGCTTTCAAACCGTTAGTAGTGGGGTGAAAATCGTTCCATCACTGCAAGTAGCAGACAATCTGGATGCGAATGTGATTACGAACCAAACGGCTTTATTGGAGAAAATGGAAAAGCCTCTTGTGTTATTTGGTCGTGATGATGCTGAAAAGATGGAAGTAAAGGGCACAATAAGTATTCAAAGTGACGCCTTATTTGCATTTAGTGAACTAAAGGATGTTTTTGTAAGTGCTATTTATCCTGGATTTGCAGATTATCAAACTATTGCTTCTGTGGGGGATGAGCCTTTCATTCAACGTTCTCCGAAAGGGGATATCATTGTTTTAGCCGATATTGCTGATACAGATTGGCCATTACATCCATCATTCCCGCTATTTTTATGGAGTATTGAACAGCAATTATCAGAATCTGTTGGTTCCCTTGGTATTTTCACACCAAATGAGCAGCGTGCGGTTGCTTTAGCACAAGGAGACTGGAGTGTTTATTCACAAGAAGATGAGTTTCAATCATCTATCACGAATGGCATGCTAATTGCACCAAAACAACCAGGTATTTATATGGTTCGTTCAAATAATGAGGAAAAACATTTTATCGTGCAATTACAAGCACAAGAACGTGTCATTGAACAAGGGACAAGCTTTACCTTAGGTGACATCCCAGACAATGGGAAGGAAGAAATATCAAAGGCATCTTTCGTACCTTGGCTTATTATTATTATTTTAATATTGCTTGTTTCAGAGTGGGAGGTGCAACGACGTCGTGGATTTACGAATTGATTGGCCATTAGTATTGTTGCTATTACTTCCATTGTTCTTCTATTTTGGATGGACTTATTTTCGTGAAAGGCAGCGACTAAAAAAGAGTCATGTTGTTGTGCTTGCTATTCGCATAATCGCAGTAGGGTGCTTAGTTTTTGCGTTAGCTGGTCCCTATCTATTATTGCCCATAAAAGAAGAACAAATTGTGTATTTAATAGACCGTTCTGCTTCTATGAATGGTACAGAAGATGAGATGGTTCAGTTTATACAGGAAAGCCTACAATCGAAAAAGGATCAACAGCTTGCAGGGGTGTATTCTTTTTCTTCCACTTTACAAACAGAAGCCATATTATCAAAAACGCTAAAGGAAGTACCGAAGCTTACTGAAATAAAAGCAACCGATCAAACGAATATTGAACAAAGTCTCCAACTGGCAACCGGTATTGTTAATCCAAAAAAAGCAACTCGTTTTGTGCTATTAACTGATGCTAATGAGACAAAAGGAGATGTCTTAGAATTCGCTACAAGGTTAAAAGACTCTAACATTAGTGTAGATGTTGTACCTTTTAGTCAGCCTGTTGTGCATGATGTTTCGCTAAAAAGCTTTGTATCCCCTCAAGTTGCTTATGTAGGGGAGCAGCAACAATTAGTGACAGAGATTTATGCAACAGCAGCAGGTAAAGGTGAGCTGCTATTATATGAAAATGATGAGCTTATTCATCGTGAGTCTATTGAGCTTAATGAAGGTACGAATATGTTTACCTATAAGCACGCAGCGACTGCTGAAGGACTAGTAAAATATGAGGCTGTTGTACAAGTAGGACAGGATGCTATTTTTGAAAACAATAAGTTAACAAGTGTCACAATGGTGCAAAGTGAACCACATTTACTCATTGTCAATGGTTACGAAACAGCCTCACCTATCGCAGCAGCACTTGGTAGTCAATCCATAGCCTTTGATGTTATCGAGCCTAAAAGTTTACCAAATGAACTGTCCAGCTATTTGCAATATAATGCAATCATTTTTGACAATGTTCCTGGCCATTTAGTAGGTGAGGCAAAAATGAGTGTTATTGAGCAAGCTGTCAAAAACTTTGGTGTAGGTTTCACCATGGTTGGAGGGGAAAACAGTTTTGGTTTAGGGGGCTATTTCAAAACGCCAATTGAAACTTTATTACCTGTAGAAATGGAAATAAAGGGAAAAGAGCAACTACCTTCATTAGGATTAGTCATTGTACTCGATCGTTCTGGCAGTATGTCTGGGTCCAAGCTCGAGCTTGCTAAGGAAGCTGCTGCACGTTCAGTAGAAATGTTGCGCGATGAAGATACATTAGGATTTATCGCCTTTGATGATCGGCCATGGGAGATTATAGAGACAGCGCCTCTGAGTAGTAAAGAAGAAGCTGTAGATACGATTTTATCCGTTACACCAGGTGGTGGAACAGAGATTTATAGTTCACTTGCAAAAGCCTATGAAAATCTTGCAGATCTAAAGCTGCAACGTAAGCATATTATTCTCTTAACAGATGGGCAATCACAGTCAGGGAATTATGAAGATTTAATTGCTGATGGGAAAGAGAACGGTATTACATTATCGACTGTTGCGATTGGTCAAGATGCCGACGCAAACTTACTAGAAGCGCTAAGTGACATGGGCAGTGGTCGTTTCTACGATGTTATTGATGAGCAAACCATTCCTTCTATTTTATCTCGTGAAACAGCTATGATTTCCCGTACCTATATTGAGGATAACCCATTTTATCCAGCAATCTATAATGCGGCAGGTTGGAATACACTGTTTGCTAATGGTGTCCCTCAAATGAATGCATATATTGGGACAACAGCTAAACAAGGAGCTACCGTCATTGCAGAAAGTGAGAAGGAAGATCCTGTGTTAGCACAGTGGCAATACGGTCTAGGTAAAACATTCGCCTTTACATCCGATTCTACCGGAAAATGGACAGGAGATTGGGCAAGATGGCAGGATTGGGGGACATTTTGGCAAACACTTATTTCACAAATGCTTCCTAGTTATAATGATGTTGCCTACGATGTGAGATTGGAAACAGATGGTTCCTTTATGATTACAGATCCTACAAATGAAGCAGCATTTTTAGATATTGTAGCAGTTAATGAAGCAGGTGAAGAGCTAGAAACACAACTTGAAACCATTTCGACCTCTCAAGTTCGAGCTACTGTACAGGCTGAACCAGGATTAATTTTCTTCCGTATAGCTGATGAAAAGCAGGCCATATATCAAGCAGGACTAAGCGTTCCTTATAGTGCTGAATATGAACTACTTCCTGTAAATGAACATTTAGTAGAAGAATTAACCAAACAAACTGGTGGATCTGTCTTAAAGGAACCACAAGAAGTTTTCCGTGACTTTGCAAAAAAAGGAGCGGACCGTCAAAACATTGCCTCATGGCTTCTCCTAGCAGGCATGCTACTATTCTTTATTGATATTACAATAAGGCGTTTTGGCTGGAGCTTCCTCACAAAACCGAAGAAAAAAGAACAGCTCGTTGAGGAAAAACCTGTACAGGCAGAAGACACCAATGTTGCCCAATTATTAAAGGGTATGAAAAAAAGATCGTAATATAGTAGAAGCAGTACAAAACGAAACAGTTTTGTACTGCTTTTTTATATTCTTTGAGGTGAATGAAAAAGTAGTCCTCGATTGAGCGGTGAGGGTGAGTGCACTGCAAAGAAGTGTAACTGCTTATAGAGTTGAGGAAAACGCTCCAAGAAGGGGGATCCTCGCTCGAAAAGTGGGGGAAAGCGCTCCAAGGGGTGTTGTATCCGCTCGAAAAGTAAGGGAAAGCGCTCCAAGAAGTGATGTATCCGCTCCAAAAGTAAGGGAAAGCGCTCCAAGGAGTGGTGTATCCGCTCGAAAAGTAAGGGAAAGCGCTCCAAGGAGACAGGTCTCCGCTCGAAAGTAAGGAGAAGCGCTCCAAGGAGTGGTGTATCCGCTCCAAAAGTAAAGGAAAGCGCTCCAAAAAGTGGTGTATCCGCTCATAAAGTGAAGGGAAGCGCTGCAAGGAGACAGGTAACCGCTCGAAAAGTAAAGAAAGCGCTCCAAGGAGACAGGTCTCCGCTCATAAAGTGAAGGAAAGTGCTGCAAGGAGACAGGTAACCGCTCGAAAAGTAAGGGAAAGCGCTCCAAGGAGTGGTGTATTCGCTCCAAAAGTAAGGGAAAGAGCTCCAAGGAGTGTTGTATCCGCTCCAAAAGTAAGGGAAAGCGCTCCAAGAAGTGATGTATCCGCTCCAAAAGTAAGGGAAAGCGCTCCAAGGAGTGGTGTATCCGCTCGAAAAGTAAGGGAAAGCGCTCCAAGGAGACAGGTCTCCGCTCGAAAGTAAGGAGAAGCGCTCCAAGGAGTGGTGTATCCGCTCGAAAAGTAAGGGAAAGCGCTCTAAGGGTTGGAGTATCCGCTCCAAAAGTAAAGGAAAGCGCTCCAAAAAGTGGTGTATCCGCTCATAAAGTGAAGGGAAGCGCTCCAAAGAGTGTTGTATCCGCTCCAAAAGTAAGGGAAAGCGCTTCAAGGGTGTTGTATCCGCTCCAAAAGGAAGGAGAAGCGTTCCAAGGGTTGGAGTATCCGCTCCAAAAGTAAAGGAAAGCGCTCCAAATATGAGGGAAAGCGCTCCAAGGAGACAGGTAAGCGCTCCAAAAGCAAATGTCCTCGCTCTAAAAGAACAAACAAAGTTATCATCAGATATAATTAAATTTCTCCATCTAATACTATATAAAAACACAGAACCCGTTCACTCAATAAAGTGAAGAATTAAAGCTCTTTACTAGGACGGTCTTCCGCAAACTGTTAGCAATCACTACGCCTAAAAGAGCACCTATAGTACTGGATGTTAAAAAGGCTGGCATGAAGAATAAGGCAGCTACGGAGGTCCCCATTAGTAACTTTGCATAAGGTACAGCAATCAGTGAAGCAAGAATTCCTGTTCCAATGATTTCGCCAATGCCAGCTAACCACATTTTACTGCTGTATTTATAAGCGAGAGCAGCACATAATGCGCCAATAACACTGCCAGGGATCGCTAATAATGATCCTGTCCCTGTAAGGATTCGAATGATGGCAGTAACAAAGGCAATTAGGACTGTAGGAACTGGCCCTAATAGAATTGCACCTACCACGTTAATTGCATGCTGGATGGGAAAGGCACGTGCAATTCCTGTCGGGATGGAGACAAAGGTAGAGCCTGCTACGGCAATAGCTACTAATAAAGCCATGACCGTTAATTTACGAATTGACATCAAGTTCACTCCTTTTGATAAAGTTTCACTAGGGAAATAAAAAGGCCGCTACCTAAAAACAATAGGAAGCGGCCTCGCGTATACAATGATAATAGCAAGTAGCGCCACTTCCCTCCGCTAGTATGAACTAGATCAGGTTCAAAGGGTCCGTATCTAAACATATACGTCTCAGCCTTTTAAAGACTCCCCTAGTGGTTAATTTTATTTAATTAGTTGACCAACATTAATGTAACATACTGCTAAAAATAGTCAATGATTTTTCAGACTACTTTGTATCTGGATGCATTAAATGAGGTGCTTTTTTCAATGTCCAGACAAGCGCAAGGAAGAAACATGCTAATAATATGATGGAGCCAAAAATATACGGGCTGTTCATATTCCAGTCGAATAATAGACCTGCTAATGCTGGTCCAATCATATTACCAAGACTCATATAAGCATTATTCAAGCCTGCAGCAAATCCCTGTTCTTTCTCTGCAAGCTTTGAGATTAGCGTATTAACAGCTGGTCGAATTAGTGTTGTTGCTGTAGAGAAAATAGTTGCTACAACTAATATAAGGGCAAACCCAGAAACGAATAATATTAAGAAAATAGCAACGGATGCAATAAATAAATTGACTAATACGACTTTCATTTCACCAAAACGATTAAATAGTGGTGTAATAATAAACATTTGTACAACGACCCCAAAAGCACCACCGACAACTAAAATAATCGCGATATCTACGGGTGTGTAATTAAACTTTTCTGTCACGAATAAGGACAAAGTCGTTTGGAAATTAGCAATGCCGAACGAGAACACGAGCATAATTATGAGCATAACAAAATAAGGCATATGTATGGAACGAGCCATTTGCTTCGCCAGATTGTCTTGCTTTTGTTTCTGCTGAGCAGTGTTTGGTTTGGTAGAAGGTAATAAAAAGTAAGATAAAATAGATGCTACAATGGCAGCAGCTCCAGCTGTGAAAAATGGGAAGTGTAAGCTTACCTTTGCCAAAAAGCCACCAATACCAGGTCCTATCATAAAACCAAGAGACATAGCAGCACCTAACATACCCATTCCTTTCCCACGTTCTTCATAGGTTGTGACGTCGGCTACAAAAGCCATAATAGGAGGTGCAACAAATGCAGAACCAAGACCACCTAAAAAGCGTGCTAGAAAGAGCATCCATACGTCTGTAGCAAGGCCAAAGCCGATTTGTGCAAGACCTGTCACGATAAGACCGAAAATAATTAAATTTTTTCGACCATACTGATCCGAAAGATTCCCAGCAATTGGAGAAAATACGAATTGAGCTAAGGCGAACGTTGCAATAAGCATACCTAGAACTTGTCCTGCTGCACCGAATATTTTTAAGTACTCAGGCATGACAGGAATAATAATCCCAATACTCCCCATTGCGATAAACATGTTAAACATTAAAATATACAAAGCCGCCTTATTGGACTTCTGCTGGGTCATCGAATAAACCCCCTTTTTTTGTAATCAAATATAGTACAGTCTATCATAAAGAATTATCGCTTGGCTATTAGTTAAGATTATTGAAGTGGTTCGATATTTAGAATGGTTTTCCACAAAAGTTTTCTTCTTAGGTTATTTAAGATGACATGTGATGCTATATTTCTAAGTTTTAAATAATAAATTATTCATTTGACAATTGCATGATAGAAGGGGTATGTGAAAATGTGGTCATATACTAAAGTTTCTGTGACAGAAAGAACTGAATTGTTTTTTAACTATAATGAATATGCATGCAGATAAAAACTAGCGAATTGGTGTGTGAACCAATTCGCTAGTTTAAATTATCGTATACTCATTTTAAATTCTAAAAACAATTCATTATATTTTCCTAAATAGTCTGGCCCTAAGTTTTTATAGACCTCTAATGTTTCTCGTTGTTCCTCTGAAGGGTAATAGCGTTCATCAGAAACAACTTCTTCATCCATTAAGTCCATCGCTGCAATATTAGGCGTAGAATAGCCCACATAATCGGCATTTTGAGCACCAGATTCAGCACTTAGCATAAAGTTGATAAAGGCATGGGCACCATCGATATTTTTCGATGTTTTGGGAATAACCATATTATCGAACCATAAATTCGAACCTTCGTCAGGTACAGCAAAATCTAGTTCCTCATTTTCATACATCATATCGGCTGCTTGCCCAGACCAAGTGAGGGCTACAGATGCCTCATTATTGATCATTAATGGTGTAATTTCATCACCAATAATGGCTTTTACATTGGGTGCTAGTGTGATTAACTTATCAGTCGCTTCACGTAGTTCGTGATTATCTAATGAGTTCAGTGAATAGCCTAGACTGTTTAAGCCCATTCCAATGACTTCACGAGCACCGTCTACTAAAAAGACTTTACGCTTTAATGAAGGATCCCATAAATCTTCCCAAGAAGAGAAATCTAAATTACCAACAAGACTCGGATTATAAACAATGCCTACTGTTCCCCAAAAATAAGGAACGGAATATTTATTGTCATCATCGAATGGTAAATCTAAGAAGTAAGGATCGATATTTTTTAAGTTAGGGATTTTCGTTTTATCTAAAGGAATCAATAAATTTTCTTCCTTCATTTTTTCAATCATATATTCAGAAGGGACAGCAATATCGTAAGCTGTTCCGCCCTGTTGAATTTTTGTCATCATGGCCTCATTGGAGTCGAACGTTTCATAGATGACATGAATACCTGTTTCTTTTTCAAATTGCTTTAATAGGTCAGGGTCGATATATTCTCCCCAGTTAAAGATCGTTAAAGTGTTTTTTCCACTTTTACCGCCACCTGCACTTAAGGCGTCCGCCGCATAGAATAAAAGGGCTGAAACAACAAGAATGGCGATGGTTGCTTGAATTAAAGACTTCATCGTTGCCCCTCCATTCTTTTACTTGTACGACTTGTAATGAAATAATACCCTACGACGATTAAAACAGTAACAAAGAATACTAAACCAGAAATAGCATTAACCGTTAGAGAAATTCCTGCACGCGCCATTGAGTAGATTTCAACCGATAATGTACTGAAGCCATTACCAGTAACGAAAAATGTCACGGCAAAATCATCTAATGAATAAGTAAGAGCTAGGAAAAAGCCTGCAAAAATACCTGGTTGAATATAAGGTAAAATAACACGCATCATGACATCCTTTTTTGTTGCCCCTAAATCTAATGCTGCATCAATTAATGATTTATTCATTTCAAGTAGTTTAGGTAGAACCATTAATACAACAATCGGTACACTAAATGCGACATGTGCTAATAAAACAGAAGCAAAACCTAATTTAATGCCAACCATTGTAAATAAAATTAAGAAGCTTGCCCCGATAATAACGTCTGGGCTGACAATTAAGACATTGTTTAACGATAGTAAAGTATTGCGCATTTTTGAGTCTTTGACTGTGACAATACCAATGGCCCCGAGCGTCCCAATAATAGTAGAAATTAAAGCAGAAAGTAATGCAACAATTACAGTATTAATTAAAATAACGAGTAGACGTGAATCCTCAAAAACAGCCTGATAATGCTCTAATGTAAAGGATTCGAAATTATTCATGGAACCGCCACTATTGAATGAGTAAAAGATTAAATAGAAGATTGGTGCATACAGAACGATAAAAACAATCGTTAAATAGACTTTGGCTGATGTAGATAGTTTGTTCATCGTACGCGACCTCCTTTATCTTTTTGTCCCGTAATTAGCATAATGATTACCATGAATAAAATTAAAAACACAGCAATAGTTGAACCCATGCCCCAATTTTGTGTCACAAGGAATTGCTGTTCAATCGCTGTACCAAGTGTAATAACACGGTTCCCAGCAATTAATCGCGTAATCATGAACAGTGATAGAGCAGGAATAAAGACGACTTGAATCCCAGATTTAACGCCATCCATTGTCAGTGGTAAAACAACACGACGGAAGGTAGTAAAGGCAGATGCTCCTAAATCACGGGATGCATAAATAAGTGTTGGGTTTAAACGATCTAGCGAGTTGAAGATCGGTAAAATCATAAATGGAATAAAAATATAGACTGACACAAAGACAAAGCTAATATCCGTAAAGAGCATTTGCTTTGGATCGAAGCCAAAAACTTCGATAAATGCATTAATTGGTCCGTATAAACCAAAGATACCGATAAAGGCATATGTTTTTAACAATAGATTAATCCATGAAGGAATAATAATTAGCAGTAGCCAAAGTTGCTTATGCTTTGTTTTCGTTAGAAAATATGCAGTTGGGTATGAAATTACTAAAGTAAAGAATGTAATTAAAAATGCATACCAAAACGAACTCAATGTCATCTTTAAATAAACAGAAGTAAAGAACGCTTTATAGTTATCGAGCGTGAAATTGCCATGTAAATCGAGTAGGGAGTAATAAACAACGAGTGCAATTGGCGCGATAACGAAAAAGGCAATCCATAAGACATATGGAAATAACGCTGATTTCGATGTCTTAGTTTGCATCTTCGTCGTCTCCATATGACTCTAATCGTTTATCGAACTCTTCCTCTGTTTCGTTTAAACGCATTACATGAATCGCCTCAGGATCAAAGTCTAAGCCGATTTCTGTCCCTACTTCTGCTTTTTTCAATGAATGAACTAACCATTCATTGCCATCCTTGTCGTACGTAGATAATTCATAATGAACGCCACGGAATAGTTGAGTATCCACTTTTACGACAAGTTTGCCTCTTTCAATTGTTGTCATTTCTAAATCTTCAGGACGAATGACAATATCAATTTTTTCATTTGGCTTCATCCCTTGGTCGACACATTCGAAAATTTTGCCAGTAAACTCCACTTTGAAATCTTCAATCATTACACCAGGCACAATATTAGATTCACCAATAAAATCAGCTACGAAGCGATTAATTGGTTCATCATAAATATCTACTGGTGTACCAGATTGCTGAATTTCCCCTTCACTTAAGACAAAAATTTCATCACTCATCGCTAGTGCTTCTTCTTGATCGTGAGTGACAAATACAAAGGTTTTACCAAGACGTTGCTGCAATTCACGTAATTCATATTGCATTTCAGTACGTAGCTTTAAGTCTAATGCTGACAATGGTTCATCCAGTAAAATGACTTCAGGATCATTGACAATGGCACGTGCAATCGCCACACGTTGACGTTGACCACCAGACATCTCGGAGATTTCTCGGTTGCCGTAGCCTGCTAAATTGACAAATTTCAGGGCTTCAGCGACACGTTCTTTTATTTCAGTTTCAGGCAGCTTCTTAATGCGTAGTCCAAATGCAACATTTTCAAAAACGTTTAAATGCGGAAACAGAGCATAATCTTGAAAAACCGTATTGACCTGACGTTCATTGGCAGGCACTGCATTAATTTTTTTATCGTGGAAAAACACATCACCTGTTGTTGGTTCTGTAAAACCTGCAATAATACGTAAAATCGTTGTTTTCCCGCAACCAGATGGACCAAGAAGTGTATAAAATTTACCTTTTTCAAGCTCTAAGTTAATATTTTTTAAGACGACAGTACCGTCACTATAGGCCTTTGAAACATTTTCAAAGCGGATAATTGAATTCGTTGTCATTGATGCGCCTCCTTAGCTATAAATATGAATCCGTTGCAACGAGTAAAATTTTCGTTTCTGCAGCGTGAGCATTAAAAATTTGATGATGGTCTGTCGCGTCAAAATAAAGGGCATTACCTTCACTTGCGATATACTGTTCATTCCCTAAAACGAGACGAATACGCCCTTTGACCACATAAATAAAAGTTTCTGAGAGCGATGGCTCAAACTGTTTAAACTCACCATTAGCAGCAAACGTTAAGAAAATGGGCTCCATTTCTTTCTCATTGGATGTGGGGATCAGCCATTGAATTTCATATTTTTTTTCTTCATCTGTATAGGTAGATTGATCTTCCTCTGTATAAACAACCTTCTGTTCAGGTGATTCATCATCAAAAAAGTCCTTAGGTGTTGACCCTAAAACTTCTAAAATCGAAAATAATGTTTCAATAGAAGGTGAGTTCAAATCACGTTCTAATTGGGATATATATCCTTTGCTTAAATCTGTACGTTCTCCAAGTTCCTCTTGGGTAAGACCCTTTTTTAAACGAAGCGCTTTAATTTTTGCTCCTATTTGCATCTTTTCCCTCCTAGAAGAAGTTTAGCAATCATAAACTTTAGAAATATGAAGTTTACTTTAACGAAACTTTTAGTTTACTAAAACCATTACAATTATACATAATAATTAAAAATTTGCAATCGTTTTTGGTGAAAAAAATGGCTACTATTTGTAAAAAAATTAGGCATAAAAATTAAGGAGAAAATTTTTGTATAGAGTAGAATAATATTGTTAAAAATAGCTAATAGATAAGCGGTAGTAGAAATTCCAACTGTGTATTTGACGAATTTTTGTCAATCCACTTTAATCGTACAAACAGGCGGAGTTTACTTGTTTGAAAAACAACGATTACTCTGCTATCGTAGTAGACGAGTTCGCTTGTGCGAATGGAACATATAATCTACATATTTATTCGGAGGGATTTATTATGGCAGAACGCATGGTAGGTAAACAAGCACCTGACTTTACAATGGAAGCAGTACTTCCAGACAAATCATTTGGAAAAGTATCTTTAGAAGATATTAAATCACAAGATAAATGGACAGTTCTTTTCTTCTATCCAATGGACTTCACATTCGTTTGTCCAACAGAAATCACTGCAATGAGCGATCGTTATGACGAGTTCGAAGACTTAGATGCAGAAGTAATCGGTGTTTCTACTGATACAATCCACACTCACTTAGCATGGATTAACACAGACCGTACGCAAAATGGTCTTGGAGAATTAAAATATCCATTAGCTGCTGATACTAACCACCAAGTATCTAAAGAATACGGTGTTTTAATTGAAGAAGAAGGTATTGCACTACGTGGTTTATTCATCATTAACCCAGAAGGCGAATTAAAATACCAAACAGTATTCGATAACAACATCGGTCGTGATGTTGATGAAACATTACGTGTACTGCAAGCATTACAAACAGGCGGCCTTTGCCCAGCAAACTGGCGTCCAGGTCAAGCAACTCTATAATCAAAACAGAGTCCAGCTATTAGTTAACAAATTAAGAGTCCCCACGACAAGCTTGTGGGGACTTTTAACTGAATTTTTGTGTTTAGGAAGGTTTATAGACCGTTATTTATCTATCCGAAAACAATGTATATATTAGAGGAGGATTTCTTATGAAACTTCGTGAACAAATGCCCGAACTAGTAGGCGCAACAACATGGTTAAATGGTGAAGTATCAAAAGCTGATTTAGTTGGCGCAAAACCAACATTAATCCACTTCTGGTCAGTAAGCTGCCATTTATGTAAAGAGGCAATGCCAGATGTTAACAATTTCCGCGATCAATATAAAGATGAATTAAATGTTGTAGCAGTACATATGCCACGTTCTGAGGCAGATACTGACTTAGACACAATTAAAGCGGTAGCTGCAGAGCATGATATTGTACAGCCTATCTTTGTAGATAGTGAAATGAAACTAACAGATGCTTTTGAAAACCAATATGTACCAGCATATTTTGTGTTCGATAAAGATGGTCAGCTTCGTCATATGCAAGCTGGTGGTAGCGGTATGAAAATGCTAGAAAAACGTGTAAACCGCGTACTAGATGAGATGCGTAACGCTGAATAATAAAATATGGGGAGACGGGGATCTAGATCAGGTCCTCGTCTTTTTTCATTGTCCTCTATTGTCGAATCGTTCTCGTTTTGACAATACATATCGCAGAGAATACGCTACAATGGTGTTATAGTAGTTTTCGGAGGGATTTTTTATGATGAAAAAAGAGTTTGCGGTCATAGGGCTTGGACGATTTGGTGGAAGTATTGTTCGTGAATTAATGAGTCAGGGCGCACAAGTAATGGCGATTGACCATTCTTCAGAGCGTGTAGACGAATTTGCTTCTATTGCTACTCAAGCTGTCATTGCAGATTCAACAGATGAATCGGTACTGAATTCACTAGGTATCCGAAATTTTGAGCATGTGATTGTAGCAATAGGTGAAGATATTCAAGCGAGTATATTAACAACAATCATATTAAAGGAGATTGGTGTTGAGCAAATTACGGTGAAGGCTCAAAACGATTATCATGAAAAGGTTTTGCGTAAAATTGGTGCTGATTTTGTTGTCCATCCAGAGCGAGATATGGGTATTCGTATTGCCAACAATATGTTATCGAATACAGTGCTAGATTATTTAGAGCTATCAGATGAACACTCTATTATGGAATTGAAGGCAAATGACGCAATCGCGGGATACTCTATTATGGATTTAGATATTCGTGCGAAGTATGGCATTAACATTGTGGGTCTTAAACGTGGTGCTGATATTATTGTATCGCCTCAGGCAAGTGATAAGATTTTATTAGGGGATATCATGCTTGTGATTGGTGCCGATGTGGATATAAATCGATTTGTTAAAAAGGCATTGAATGGGTAAGAGAATGACGAAACGAAGATGGAGACTTGTCATATTTGCAGCAATTATATTAATTGGTGCCTTTACGATGCAATATAGAGAAAAAAATGAAGATGAGGCTATCTCCCAGATTTTAGATCATGCAAACGAAATTGACGCCATTGAATTACTACAGGGGGAACAGACTTTATTTCAGGCTACCAACGATGAAGCAAGAGACTATATAGAGAACTATCCATTAAGCCATGTCAGAGACCTTGCTAAAAAAGAAAGAACCATTTTTGAAGAACAACCAGCTTATCATATTGTTTATAAAATAAAGGATAAGCCACTCTATGAGGTCGATCTATTAAAAGTTGCCATTAGTTCAGAATTAGATGAAGAATTGCAAGAAATGGTCTTCACCATTGGTGATGGACAATATTTGATCTATTGGGCCAAAGAGAAAAAAGCACTTGAACAATCAACCAAAACACAACGTTTACTTGAACGATACGGACAATAATTACTAGGTAGTGATACAGCATTTAGTGCTAATCACTACCTTTTTACATACATTGAAGTAATATTTGGAAAAAATGTTTGATTTCTGGCTGTTCGTTGCATTACACTTTGACATAAAGAAGGGGAGAAGAAAAATGAAGTTTATAACAAATAATTGTGTCATTGAACGATTGCAACCACAGCACTTCCCAGATATTCACACGCTATACTCCAATAAACAAGTTAGAACCTATCTTGGAGGTGTTCCCGATGACAGCTATATTGAGGCTTCCTTTAAGGGCATGGTGGAAGCACCATTTCCTAATACATATTTTTATATTACCTTAAGGACGACAGGTGAATTTATAGGTCTTGTCTCAATCGATGAATATCATGATAAGGATTTATATGAGCTATCCTATCAATTTTTACCTCAGTATTGGGGGAGAGGGTTTGCTTTTGAGGTTCTTACAGAAGTGATTGAGGAAGGTTTGAATTGTCTGAATATACCATCTATTGTGGCGGAAACACAAACAGCTAACAAGGCATCTTGTCGCTTACTCGAAAAGTTAGGAATGGAAAAAGTACAGGTATTAGAACGATTTGGTCATGAACAAGCCGTATATGAATTACGAAAAAACAAGGAGAAACCAAGACAAATAATAGCGCTATCTGGTGGAGGTTTTTCACAACATTTCCCTTCATTTATCGATGATTATATTTTACTGCAATGTAAATCAAATGAACGACTCAACATTTGTTTTATTCCGACGGCCAGTAATGATGCTCAGGGATATATCGACAAGTTTTATTCAGCGTTTCAGCATTGTGAAGCAACTCATATTTTGCAAAATGATATGCGTGATAAAAACATACGGGAAAAAATCGATACCCAACATATTATTTATGTAGGTGGAGGCAATACAAGTTTTCTACTCGAAAAGTGGCGTCAATATTGTTTTGATGATGTGTTAAAGGAAGCTTATCAAAATGGAGTTATCTTAGCTGGTATCAGTGCAGGGGCGATGTGTTGGTTTGAAAAGTGTTTCAGTGAAAATAAAGATAATATTTATGAAGAATGTGATGGACTAGGAATATTACCTGGCGCATTTTGTCCACATTACGAAGATGATGAGCGGAAACAAGCATTTAATAACTGGAAGGAAAGTCAACCTGCAATACCAACCTATACACTTATTGATACAGAAACACTACACTTTAAGGATGAAAAATTAGTGGCTAAAATTCAAACCTATTAAAAGGGGATGGAAAAACTATGAGAATTCCACCAAAACTAGCCTTTGGAGATGAAATACGTATTATTGCTCCAAGTCGAAGTGCTAAAGTATTAACTTCGGAGATGATGGAGCTAACTAAGAAGATATTGGAGGAGTTAGGGTTTATCGTTACATTTGGTCACCATATTTTTGAAAGTGATTTCAACAATCTTCATCTATAGAGCAGCGTGTGGCAGATATACATCATGCCTTTCTTGATCCTCAAGTAAAGGCCGTCTTAACGGTGCTTGGAGGATACAACTGTAATGAGGTTTTACCGTATTTAGATTATCCAATGATTGCTGAAAATCCAAAAATACTTTGTGGGTTTAGTGATATTACAGCTTTAGCAACTGCTATCACTAAAAAATGTAACTTTATTACGTATTCGGGTCTTCATTTCTCTAGCTTTCGTATGGAATAAGCCCAGGAGTATCAGCTTTCCTATTTTCAAAAGTATTTAATGGGCGATCAACCATTTCTTTTAAGATCCTCTTGTGTATGGAGTGACTATGCCTGGTATATGGATCAGAATCATCGGCGCTTTGAAGCAGCAAATTGGAAAGTTTATTCTGAAGGGGAAACAAGTGGTCAGCTTTATGGTGGAAATTTGTGTACGCTAAATTTACTGCAAGGAACACCTTACATGCCTGATTTATCGGATTGTATTTTATTTTTGGAAGATGATGAGTTGGTGAGTCCTGCTATCTTTGCACGGGACTTAACGTCGATACTGCAAACAACAACTCGAATAAAGGGATTAGCAATAGGGCGCTTTCAGCGATCCTCTAATATGACAGAAGAACAATTACATTTCATTTTAAACAAGCATCCAATATTGAAAACAATACCTGTCCTATATGATGTGGATTTTGAGCATATTTTTACCTTCCCTATTGGAGGAAACATCTATATGAATACAAAAGATATGTGGATGCGAGTGAATATATTCTAGAAAGAGAGTGTGTAGATAATGCAAATACGACAAGCAACGGGAAATGATAGTGAACAAATTATAGCGGTCATGACAAATGCAGGTGCATCCAATTTTATGTTATTCGGACCAGGAGAGCGAAAATTACAACCTGAGCAATTTGCACAGTATATAGACAAGGTCCATGATAGCCACCATTCAGCTTTATTCGTAGCTGAAATCGATGAGAAGGTAGTTGCTTATTTAATCGTACAAGGCAATGAACCTACAAGAATTGCCCACCGTGCTTATCTTGTCATAGGCATACACAGTGACTATAGAGGAAGAAAAATTGGCACAGCATTATTTAAGCATGTAGAAAATTGGGCGAAAGAAAATGGTATACATCGTCTGGAGTTAACGGTTTTGGAGAATAATGAGGCTGGGATTGCCTTATATAAGAAAATGGGTTTTGACATTGAAGGAACAAAACGAGATTCCTTGTATGTTGATGAGCAATATATCAATGAATATTACATGTCAAAGTTATTATGAGAAAGGACTATATTGATGATTTATAACGTATTTGAATCTTGTACTGTGATAGCTCTTACAAAGAAGCTATCTGTTTTCAAAATAGATAATTTCATTTTTCACCTTCTCTACATTAACTAAAAAGTCGACCTTATAGTGAATTAGGTCGACTTTTTATGAATTATTATGCTTAATTTTTTTATCAATAGCGCTTATCTGTTGCCGAGGAATCCTTTGTTTTAGATTTATGTTGTTCATCTTTTACTTTTTCATTGAGTTCTTCGACAGGTATTGGATCAACTGTTTTCATGTCCTCGTGTTTATCAAAAATACTTTCTTTATCTGTATCCAATACATCAGGGTTATTAGTATAACGTGTTTTCGCTTGTTTTTTATTTGTCATGTCCTTCACCTCTTACTATATGCTTTCACCTTTTTACTAGAGTTTAAACATGATTGTTTTTATTATCCTTGGATAAAAAATAAATCCTACGCCATTGATTACTTATGTGAATTCAGCTAAATGTGAGTAACTGTTTCAGATTTGAAAATAAGAAGGGTAGTGAAACAGCCATGGCTGTCATCACAACCCTTTTTCTTATGATACAATAGTAGCCTTTCCTTGAAGTGCACGTTCTTCCATCGTTACATCAAATTCTTTTTCAGATTTGGACACTACAACACATGCTACGCCATTACCAATTAAATTTGTGACAGCACGAGCCTCCGACATAAAACGATCTACACCGATTAAAAGCGCTATCCCTTCCACTGGAATCATTGGGAAGGCAGCTAAAGTTGCCGCTAATGTGATAAATCCTGACCCAGTTACGCCCGCTGCTCCTTTAGAAGTAATCATTAAAATCCCAAGTAGTGTAAGTATTTGAACCCAAGTTAGTTCCATTCCATATGCTTGTGCAATAAACAAAGCAGCCATTGATAGGTAGATGGAAGTCCCATCTAGATTGAAGGAGTAACCAGTAGGAACGACTAAACCTACAACCTGCTTTGAGCAACCATAATTTTCAAGTTTTCGCATCATAGATGGTAGAGCTGATTCAGAAGAGGATGTGCCGATTACTAAGAAAATCTCATCTTTGATGTAAGCGATAAATTTAAAAATGTTGAATCTAAAGAACTTTGCAATCACACCTAAAATAAAGACGACAAATAAAAACATTGTAATATATACTGCAGCCATTAATAGACCTAAATTACCTAAAGATTTTAAACCAAAATTCCCAATTGTATAGGCCATGGCACCAAAAGCTCCGATTGGTGATATTTTCATAACCATACTGACAATCTTGAAAAAGATTTCTGCTACTTGCTCAAAGAATGTGATGACTGGTTTTGCAGGTGCTCCGATTGAAGCAGCTGCTAAGCCAAATAAAATAGCAGAGAATAGAACTGGTAATAGTTGACCAGTCGCCAATGCGCCAACAACATTTTCAGGAATAATACTAGAAATAAATGCACCCAAGCCCTGCTCAGATTCAGCAGCAGCAGTTGTATATTTTGAAATATCAGCATCAGATGCACCTGATGTATCTAAACCTGTACCAGGACTTACAATTAAAGCCACAGCAATTCCGATTGCTAAGGCAATTGTAGAAACTATTTCGAAGTAAAGTAATGCTTTACCTCCGATTTTCCCGACCTTTTTCATATCTCCCATACTGCCAATTCCAATAACCACTGTTAGGAAGATAATTGGGGCAATTAACATTTTAATTAATTTAATGAATAGGTCTGCTAAGATTTTCAAGCTGGCACCGAACTCGGGGAAAATGGACCCTACAATAATCCCAAGGATAATAGCTGCTATAACCTGAACAGTTAAATTTTTCAATAACCTCATTTTTTGCTACCTCTTTTCTAAATTTTCTCTTTGATATCGCTTTCACTAGAATCATCATAGCGAATATTTCTTAAAATAAGAGATTTAGAAAATAAGAAACATAACGTTCATTAAGTACATTTTATTCCATTATATATAAATATAGTAATATTAATAACATTGTCTGTTATGGTACGCTATATTTAATGCATTATTGTTATAATACAAAAACATAAAGTAATAAAAAAGTTCAGTTGTAAACAATCAATCTGTAATATTGTTCATTAAATTCAATATTTTCTGCTAATTATATAGATTAAAGGTGTTGTCAAAAGAATTTTTTGCAGATAATCTTAAAGTCATATCATAAATAAGTGTACCACTAACAATGAGAGTGCGGATTTGAAAGGAAGGAATTACTGAATGATGAAAATGCCTGTGAACGGCAAAATACTGTTAGTGACATTTTTAGTCATTGCATTCTCCTTTTTACTAGGTGGTATTTTTGTACTCGGTAACTTATTGTCTGAACAGGAAAAAAATTTTGGTCAGCGGGCAATGCTAGTAGCACAAACTGTATCAAATGTACCAGAGCTTAGTGTGCATTTGGAAAATGAAAATATCAAAGAATCTGCAAAAAATATTAATAAAATTGTAGATGGCATTAGGATTATTAATAAGGCAGATTATATTGTTGTGATGAATATGGAACGTATTAAACTATCACATCCAGTAAATAAGGAATTAGGGCAGCGCAGTGAGTCGCAGGATTTAAATGCAGCATTTAGTGAGCATTATTATGTTTCGAAGGCACGTGGAGAATCGGGTGTCATGATACGCGCTTTTGTACCCATTATAAATGATAAAAGGGAACAAGTAGGCATTGTAGTAGTTGGCTATGCATTACCAACCCTGCTAGAAATGCTACAAAGCTATGAGCGAGAAATTATGATAACTATAGTTATCTCGTTAATTTTCAGTATTTTCGGTGCATTTACACTTGGACGACATATAAAAAAACAAATGTTTGGGCTTGAACCCCATGAAATTGCAAAAATGTATGTGGAAAGAACAGAAACCTTTAATGCCATGCATGAGGGAATAATAGCTGTTGATAAGGAAATGAATATAACGATTTTTAATGAGAAGGCTGCTGATATTTTAGGTGTTACTAGGAAAATAGAAGATTGTATTGGACAAAAGATTTATGATGTTTTGCCGGATACCCGTCTGCCTGAAATTGTTGAAACAGCAACACCTGTTTATAATCAAGAGCTTTACATTAATCATCATAGTATCTTAAGTAATCGTGTACCTATTATTGTAAATGGCGAGCTAGTTGGTGCAGTTGCTATGTTTAAGGATTTAACAGCTGTGAAAAAGCTTGCAGAGGAAGTTACAGGTGTAAAGGCCTTTGTTCAAGCATTACGTGTACAAACCCATGAGCATAAAAATAAAATTCATACAATTGCAGGACTATTGCAATTGGGACATACAAAGCAAGCACTTGAATATGTTACAGTCACTACTGAAAATGAAGCATCATTGACGAAGTTCTTAAACGAACGCTTTCATAATGAAAATATTTCAGGTTTGTTGTTAAGTAAAGTAAGTTATGGAAAAGAACTAGGTATTGAGGTTGAAATTGATCGGAAAAGTCATTTTAAACGCTTTCCTCCTTTATTAGATCACCATGTTTTTGTTGTTTTACTCGGCAATTTAATTGAAAATGCTTTTGAGGCATTAAATGTTCTTTCTAAGGAAGATAAATATGTAGCCATCTCTGTAGACGAGCATGATGGAGTCTTAGCGATAGCAGTTTCTGATAATGGGATTGGCATGTCCAAAGAGGTACAGGATCGTATGTTTGAAAATGGATTTTCGTCAAAAGCTAGTGAAAATCGGGGCATTGGCTTGCATCTAGTCTATGAAATTGTAAGAAAGGGCAATGGAGATATAGAAGTAGTGAGTGAATTTATGAAAGGAACAAGTTTCTTAATTTTATTTGAGTTAGGAGAAGTATAGATGGATGTAATAACTGTTTTATTAATTGAAGATGATCCAATGGTACGAGAAGTGAACAGGCAATTTATTGAGCAAATAAAAGGTTTTTCATTAATCGGTTATGCAAGTAATGGCATTGAGGGAATTAATAAAATTAAACAATTAACTCCAGAACTTGTCTTTATGGACATTTTTATGCCAGAGCAAGATGGCATTATTACGTTAGGAAAAATTCGAGAGGAGCATCTTCCTGTCGATGTTATCGCTGTAACTGCTGCAAATGATATGCCTACTGTACAGCGTATTTTACATTTAGGTGTGTATGATTATATTATGAAGCCTTTTACATTTGAGCGGATTGAGCAAACATTAAAAAATTATCAAAGCTACAGGAAAAAAATAAGTGGTATGCAGGATTTAACCCAACATGATGTGGATCATTTAATGCAGCAACGTCTTCCTGAGCAAGTTGTTGTTACAAAGACAGGAACAAAAGCAATAACGGTAGAGGAGCTACCAAAAGGATTTAATCGAGCTACTTTAGATAAGGTGCTTGCATATATTCAAACAAGTGAAGGGGCAGTATCGGCGGAGGAGGTCTCTACTTATATAGGTACAGCACGTGTTACAGCTAGACGCTATCTTGACTTTTTAGAAAAGCAAAATCTATTAAAAGTAGAAATACAATATGGAAGTGTAGGACGTCCTATTCATCGTTATTATATTTAATAATTAGTTACCTTAGATGTAAAGGTGGAATAGTAATTGTCTTTACATGTATGTAACTTTGTAAAAAGTCAGAGTCAATTTGGCGTTTTCGGTAACACTGTTTATTTAACAGGAGTGTCCTTATTAACATGGATTATGTATATATTATGTTGGGATTTCACGTTGCTCAATGAATACGATGACAAACTATTAGCATTATTAGCATTATTAGTGTTTATTTCTAGTGTTATTTTCTGCAGTTCATTATTATTCACGATCGAACAAATTACGTTGTTAATAGGACAGGGGAAAAAGTATGTAAATTCAGATATTGTGTAAAGAAAGATGCTAAAGCACAATTGATTATTCTTAGGAAGTGGATAAAGACGAAAAAGCCCTGGATAAGGGCTTTTTTAGCGTCTGTATGCATTTAGGGTTGTTTATAAGCTAGGTTTTAATTATTTTTTATCGTCAGCAATAATCTCTTATACAAAATCTTCACTTTTTTGCTAGATTGTCAACATCTATTTGCTCGGCAGTAGATCTGCCAGCTTTTAATAAGACTTTACTGCCCAGAAGGAAAAATCCTTGGATAAATAATAGGATTCCTGTCCCGATGAGTAGCCATTCGATGGCAATCATATCAGCTATCGGACCGAAAATAAGCATACCTAACGGCATCATAGAGGTGGATATCATACTAAGAATGCCAAATACCCTACCCATATAATCACTTTCAACTTTTTCTTGTAATAACACCGTTGCGGGTGTATTAAAGATTGGCATAGCTATTCCGGTAACTGTCATGATTACGAGATACAGCCAAAAAACAGGAATAATGCCGAGAGCCATTGTACAAAGTCCAAATAATAATGCAGATAATGTCATCGTATGCACTTTATTTTTAAAGCCACCCCATGTTGCAATTGCGATACCACCGATTAACATTCCAATGGCAAAGGCCATCTCGATAACAGTCAAACGCCAGACATCATCGCCAAAGCTACGGGTTACTTGCAAAGGTGTTAAAAAGGCTGCAGGTGCAGCAAGCAGCATGAAAAAGGCGAAGAACAAAAACAATTGTTTTAAGAAAGCATGCTCTTTGATGTAAATGAAGCCTTGTTTCATATCACTAAAATAGCCTGTTGTTTGTGGCTGATTTGCTTTCGCATGTGTAGGAATATGCAGAAATAATAAGAAGATCGCAATGGCGATAGCAGCCGTCGTTACATCAATAAAGAAAATAGATTCGATGGAAGCCATCGTTAATAATGCACCACTTGCCATCGGTGCAAGAATCATGATAAAAGCTTGAATACTACTATTTGCACCATTGACCTTCATCAAATGCTCTTCAGGCACAAATTGCGGTAAAATAGCGCCTACAGCGGGTGTTTGAATACCTGCACCCATGGCACGTACCGCCGAAATAACAAATAGTAGCCAGAGCTCATCATAGCCGATTAAAAATAAAATGGCTAAGATTAGCGTGGATAAGGCAATCATGCCATCTGCTAAAATAATGAGCCATTTACGATTATACCGATCTGCCCAAACACCAGCTATTGGTGCTAAGAAGAAGGTTGGTAAAAAGCCGCAAATTATCGCAATGGTCATCATACTGCCTGATTGCGTTGTAAGCGTGATATACCATGTTATGGCATACTGCACAAGAGCAGAGCCAAAAAGTGAAATCGTTTGACTGCTTAAAAAAAGTATCGTATTACGTTTCCAATGTTCCAATTTCGTCATCCCTTTCTAACAGTAGTGCCTGTGTGGAAAGTTAAAAGACAACAAAAAAGAGGGGAGTTGAAGTCCCCTCTTTCCAGTATTCCTAAAACAGACTAGACCTAATTCCATTTTCCTTGCACAGCAGGCAAAGTGTACACATATTTAATTAGTAAAGTGAAATCGTAGTCTAATTGAAGCTGTCATTTGGAATACCCTCCGTTCTACATAAGTTGTGTTGATTGTAGCATACAGTTCATTACTGCGTAAAGAATGAATTAAACATAAATTAGTTGAAATTTTAAAATATGGAATCTGGAAGAGTGTTTTTTGGGGTGATTAAAGATACTTATTTTAGAAGGAGTTGGTACATTTATTAAGTGTGCATCATGGAAAAGAATTATTTTATTTTAGTCATGTTTTCTCTAATTAAAAGGAATGGGGACGTGCATATAACAAGAAGTTATCATATACTAAAATAGAAAAATAGTAAATGGAGGAAATATGAGAAATAATAATAGTAAATTGAAAATTTTAACTTTAGTCTTGATGATTTTGGTGTTATGCCTATCGACAATCCCTGCTAATACAGCGAAGGCAAACACGACACAGCCGAAAAGGGAAATGCGGGCTGTCTGGATTTCAACGGTTCTCAATCTTGATATGAAAGCTGGTATGAATAAGGAGCAGTACACGGCTTGGGCACGCCAAACTTTGGATCAATTAAAAGCCAATAAATTTAATACTGTTATTTATCAAGTAAGACCAACAAATGATGCAATGTATGCGTCTGAGCTAGCACCATGGTCGTCGTACATAACAGGGAAAAAGCAAGGTACAAATCCTGGTTTCGATCCTCTTGAGATAATAGTAGAGGAGGCGCATAAACGGGGAATGGAGCTGCATGCTTGGATGAACCCTTATCGTGTAACAATGTCTGGACAAAAGCTAACCGACCTTTCTGCCAATAATGTGGCTAGAACACATCCAAACTGGGTTGTTAAATATGGCAAACAATATTATTTAAATCCTGGCTTACCCGAAGTGCAAGACTATTTAGTTGAAATAGTAAGAGAGCTAGTAGCCAATTATGATGTTGATGCCGTGCATATGGATGATTATTTTTATCCATACAAAATTGCTAATGAAGTTTTCCCGGATCAAGCAGCATTCAAAACATATGGTACTTCCTTTAAAAAGGTAGAGGATTGGCGAAGAGATAATGTTAACAACCTTGTAGAAAATCTTTACACAGCTATTAAAGAGACAAAGCCATATGTACAATTTGGTATTTCACCATTTGGTGTATGGCGTAATAAATCATTGGATAAAACAGGAAGTGACACACGAGCTGGTGTCAATAATTACGATGATTTATATGCAGACGTCAGAACATGGATTCAAAATGGCACAATTGATTACATTACCCCACAAATTTATTGGTCAAGGACATTATCTGTTGCCAAATATGGGACATTGCTAGATTGGTGGAGCCATGAAGTACAAACATATGCAAAAACGCACCCTGTCCATCTATACATTGGACTTGCTGATTACAAGGTTGGCAATGACAGTGATGCAGCATGGAAAAATAAAATGGAATTGCCAAATCAAATACTAGCAAATCGTTCTGAAAAGGTAGCAGCCGAAGGACAAATGCATTTCTCTTTACGAAGTTTTCAAAACGATAAATTAGGCTACGCAACGATTGTTCGTCAACAACTATATAATTATACAGCACTGACACCAGTAACCACTTGGGATGATAATACAGTGCCAAACACGCCTACTTTTGTACAAGTGACAAAGGAAGCGGCTGGTCGTAAGATTGAAATAATTGACGACAATGAAACACAGCCACGTAAATATGTTATTTATCGTTTTAATGGGAACAAAGAAGGTTCTTATGATGACCCTCAAAATATAGTAGATGTTGTTTATAATAAGGATGGCATCACTCAATACTTGGACAAGTCAGCTCTTGCTAAGCACAGTTATACATACGGCATTACGGCTGTATCTGCTACAGGTGTAGAAAGCAAGGAAGTTTTTGTAGTGAAAGAAAATCAATAAATAGAAAAACAGCTACTCAAGCGAATCGCATGAGTAGCTGTTTTCTTATTAATTTTCTTCAATATCTTTACGGTTTTTCTTTAACATCTTAGATAGCATTTCATAAACAATTGGTACTACAACTAATGTTAATAGTGTTGAAGATAATAAACCACCAATTACTGTAATAGCTAAATCTTTAGAAATTAAACCACTACCGCCAGAACCTAGAGCCATCGGAATCATCGCACCGATTGTTGCAATGGCTGTCATAAGGATTGGACGTAAACGAGTTGCCCCTGCTTCCAGGATAGCTTCACGCATGGCAAGACCATCATGTTCCATATGGATGATACGGTCGACTAATACAATGGCATTTGTTACGACGATACCAATTAACATCAGAAGTCCCATCATAACAGAAACAGAAATAGTTTGACCTGTGACAAAAAGACCGACAAATGCACCAATTACGGCAAAAGGTAGTGAGAATAGAATAGCGAATGGCGCTAAACCTTCGCCGAATGTTACCACTAAAATGAAGTAGACAATGGCAATTGCCGCTAGCATAGCAACACCAAGCTTAGTAAATGTTTCTTGCATATCTGCAGCAACGCCAGCAACACCAGTTGTTACGCCTTTTGGTAAATCTAATTTATCAATTTTCTTATCGGCAGCTGAAGTTGCTTTGGAAATATCGTCATCGGTAATCGTACCAGATACTGTTGCGAAATATTCACCTTTTGAACGAGATAATGAGTTAAGTGTCGTACCTTCCTCAACATCTACTAATTCACCGATTGTCATTGTTGTGCCTAATGCCGTTTTAATTTCAGTTGCTAAGACATCATCAAGTGAAGTAGCAGCTACTTTGGCATCACGTTGTACAATAACATCAATATCATTCCCATCATTTTTAACTGTTGTTAAAACTTCTTGGGATGTATTCGAATTTAATGCCATCACAATTTGAGCAGTAGTTAAGCCATATTGAAGGACATTTTTTTGTTCAACTTTAAGGACATGCTCTACATAAGGATCTTCGTTATCAGATTTGATATCCTCTAAGCCATCTACTTTTTTTAGAGCACCCTCAACTTGACTTACTGCTTCTCGAAGTTTATCTAAGTCATCACTGTATAGTGTATAGCTTACTTCATTTGAAGACATAGACATTGATGAGAAGTTTTGAGACTTCCATTCTCCTGATTGGCCAATATTAAACACATAGTTTTCTACTTCTTCACGAGCTTTAGGGAAGTCCTCCATATCCGGATCAAAGATAAGGTACATTAAGGCACCGCCAGCGCCTCCACCCATCATCATTGCTGAAGGGTCAACATTATTGGAATCCGTTATGGAAACTTGTAAAATATCAACATCTTTACGTTTCATTAATTCTTTTTCTACTTTTTCAACGTTTGCTGCCGTTTCATCTGCTAGCTCACCTGTAGCAGGTGTATACGTTAAGTACATTACTTTTTCTTCTTGTGATCCCATAAAACTAAAACCTATTAAAGGTGTTAATGCAAGGGAACCTGCAAGTAAAACAATCGCAATGATTGAAGTAATAATTTTATGGTTTAATGCTTTTTCTAAGACACCTTTATACCAATTAGCTAACTTACCAACTTCTTTATGCTGGCTTTCCTTTTTCTCACCGTATAATTTTTTACGGAATAGGAAGTGAGATAAAGCTGGTACGATTGTGATGGCAACGATTAAGGAAGCACCTAGTGCAAATGTCATTGTTAGGGCAAATGGCATGAATAATTCGCCAACCATACCGCCTACGAAAATAAGTGGGGCGAATACGGCAACCGTTACTAATGTTGACGAAAGAATAGGTTTAAACATTTCAATCGTTGCTTCACGAATTAAGGCACGACCTGTTAATTTTTCTTGTTTTAAATGAATTCGTCGATAAATATTTTCAACAACTACAATCGAGTCATCGATAACACGACCTATTGCGACGGTAATCGCACCTAGCGTCATAATGTTTAATGTGATATCCATCCAGTTTAATAGTAGTAATGCCATGAAGACAGAAACTGGGATAGAGATAATCGAGATAATTGTTGATTTGAAATCACGTAAGAATAGTAAAATGATTAATACGGCAATTGCACCACCAAATACTGCCTTTTCGATCATGGTGAAAACAGAATCTTCAATTGGGGCACCTTGGTCTAGAGAGATGTCAACGTTTAAGCCGTCTAAACGTTTTTCTTCATCTTTCATAAGGTCTTTTACTGCATTAACTACTGTTACCGTATTCGCATCTTGACCTTTTACGATTTGAATGGCAATAGCATCCTTACCGTTTGTACGGGATACAGATTGTACTTTACCTTCTACTTCAATCGTTGCAATATCACCTAGACGAACGAATGGTGAAGGATTTGTAGCTGAAGGTGTGACAGGAATTAATAAATCTTTTAGTTCATCTACAGATTTTACTTTACCATCAACTGAAACTGCTTGTTCACCAACGGTAAATTGATATAAACCAAGTGATAAAGACATGTCACTTGCTTGGATCATTTGCTTGACTGTTTCTTCAGTTAACCCTAGTGCAGCCATTTTTTCTTCATCATATTTAAAAGAAACTTGTTCAATATGCTGACCAGTAATAGTTGCAGAAGCAACACCATCAATTTTTTCAATTTTTGGAAGTAAAACGTCCTCAACTGTTGAAGTAAGATCTACAATATCTTCCTTCGAGCTACTTACAGATAAAGCTACTACTGGCATCATGTTCATGCTGATGGCCATAATACTTGGTTCTTGTGCACCTTCAGGTAGTTTAATATTATCTAAAGCTGCTTCTAACTGACGTTTTTTCTCATCCATATCAATGCCATAGTCATATTCAACTTGAACTTGTGCTACGTTGGAAGAGGATGTTGAATAAACTGCTTTAACATCTTCCAAGCTTTCTATGGATTTCTCAAATGGAATGGACAGTTCATTCATTACTTGTTCAGGCGTTGCGCCAGGGTATACACCCATAACAATTAAATATGGGATGGAGATATCGGGTATTGATTCCATTTTCATTCTTGTACCGGAATAAATACCAGAGACAGTGATGATAATTGTTAATAACCACACTGCCAATTTGTTTTTCAATACGAAATTAACTAAACCTTTCACCTTCACACCTACCCTTTATTGACTATCTAAATTCAATTATTTATACTAATGACTAATCGGTCATTTGTCAACGAAATGCATTAGGAGAGAGTTAAAAATATGTTAAAAAAGCAATTAATTATGGAGAAAGCATTAGAACTATTTTCTGAACAGGGTTTTGAAGCTACATCTGTACAGCAAATAACGGAACGCTGTGGAATTTCAAAAGGTGCATTTTATTTATCCTTCAAAACAAAAGATGAGCTTGTTATTTCAATGGTGGACTACTATTTACAGCAGTTTATTACGGATGTTGACCAAGTAGTCAGAGGCACCTATAATAAAGAAACGGTTTTAGTTGAATTTTATAAAAGCATCTTTCAAGCATTCAAAGACCATTCTGCATCCGCTCGTGTGTTCTTTAACGAAAAGGTCTTTTTAACAAAAAAAGAACTTTTTCATAAAATAACCGCGTATGAAGCAGAAATGTCTAAATCCATTCTCTATATGCTGGAACAACTTTATCAGGATAAACTCCAGGAAATGAAATACGATGTTATGTACTGTATTAAAGGATTTATGAAGAGTTATGCCGAGCTGTTTATTTTTTCAGATATGCCTCTTGATTTAGAGCAACTAGCTAAATCATTAGCAGAGAAGACAGATATCATTGCACACCATACAACCATTCCTTTTATCACAGAAGATCTTGTGCCATTTATTGCAAGGCCATGTGAACAAGATGTGTCAAAGGATGCTCTGTTACAATTATTTGAGCAAAATATCATTCATACAGAAGATTCAATTGCAAAAGAATCATTACTGCTATTAAAACAAGAAATAGAAAAACCAACATATAGTAGAGCCATTATTAAGGGTTTAATTGAAAATTTGCGTCAAGATCCAGCGTATCATTGGATTGCCTATGTAAGTGCTAAATACTTTAATAGTTGAATTGCAGGATAGAATTGTTCACGTGGACAGATGAACAATTCTATTTTTTTAGCTAAATATCTGCTAACTGTGGTATAGATTGCAGTGCTACTAATGCACTTGGAAATGGTTCTTGAATCCATAATAATCGTTCAAGAAAATCTTGCACGGCAATTGGTAACTGCAATTCCTGCTGCCAAGCTTTTTCTTTTTTATTGCTTGGCTTGTAGTTTGAGTAAAGTAAAAATAATAAAAAATGACCGACAAAATAAAGATCACTAATATGATTTTCTGCACGTTTAGGGTTTTCAATGGTAGAAATATCGATTTCCTTTTGATAAGTGGTAGCGAGACCAAAGTCAATAATATGCAATTGCTGTTCTACTAGCAGTATATTAGGAATACGTAAATCGCGATGTACAATACCGTGATTGTGTAATTGTGTAATTTGTTCTAAAAGCTGTTTAGTATTGGCAAGTGATTGAACGATGGTAAACTTGGCGCCATCTTGAAAAATAAGCTGCTCAAACGTTTGGCCATTAACATAGTCCATGATGAAAAATGGACAATCATCAATTGTTCCTGTTAAATGGATGGCAGGAACATAAGGCAGTGATAATTGTTGAAGTATGTGTATCTCTTGTTTAAATTTATAAATGGTTTTCTTGTGGTGACGATGTTTAGGTCGTAAGCATTTTAAAACAAATAGCTTTTTAGATGAACAATCTTTAATTAAATATGCACGGCCATATGAGCCATAGCCGAGAAATTTTTTAAAAGAGAAATCGGGATGTTCAGCTATAAAATGCTCTACAATTCGATCAAAGTTTTTTTCGGAAATTCTTTTCCACCACATTAGCTACTAAAGAAACTCATTGAGCTGAAAAAACTACGTGAACTTTTGCGAGAGCTACGTTTATAATGCTTGTGACCATAATAATTATGTCGTTTTGAATATCTGCGACGGCTACTAGAGGAAGAATAATGACCTTTTGATTTTCCGTTGAGTAAGGAATGAAGAATTTTATCTAGCATAAAAACGCTCCTTTTGATGTTGTTATTACTATATACGCAAAAATAAAAAGAGAGGTTTCAAAAAATAGAAAATAAAAAAAGAAGCTATGTAAATATTTACATAGCTTCTTTACAGGAGGTTAAACCTCCATAATAATTGGTAAAATCATCGGTCGACGTTTTGTCTTTTCAAATAGGTAAGGACCTAAAACGTCTGTAATTTCATTTTTTAATTCTGTCCATTGTGGTGTTTTGCTTTGAATTGTTTCGTTAAGGTGACGATTGAGCATCTTCTGTGCTTCGTTAATCATCGTACCTGATTCACGCATGTAGACAAAGCCACGCGAAATGATGTCTGGGCCGGAAACAATTTTTTGGTTTTCCATATCAACACTTACGACAACGATAACCAAACCTTCTTCCGAAAGAATGCGTCGATCGCGTAAGACGATATTGCCAATGTCACCAATACCATTACCATCAATATAAACATCACCAGAAGGGATACGGCCAGCAACATGTGCTTCATTGGCGCTTAAGGCCAATACATCACCATTTTCCATAACAAATGTATTTTCTAATGGAACATCGCAATCTTCTGCTAGATGTGTATGCATTTTTAACATACGGAATTCACCGTGGATAGGCATAAAGAATTTAGGCTTCATTAAACGAAGCATCAATTTTTGCTCTTCTTGTGATCCGTGACCAGATGTATGGATATTATTTAATGCACCATGAATGACTTCTGCGCCAGCGCGGAACAATAAATTGATAATTTTGTTTACGCTCACAGTATTACCTGGTACAGGTGATGAAGAAAAGACAACCGTATCGCCAGGTTGGATTTGTATCTGACGGTGTGTACCATTGGCAATGCGAGATAAGGCAGCCATTGGTTCACCTTGAGAGCCTGTACATAAAATCATTACTTCATTTGCAGGAAGTCGATTAATGCTTTGGGCATCAATAAATGTATCCTTAGGCGCGTTGATATAGCCAAGCTCACGACCAATTGTAATGGCATTGTCCATTGAGCGACCGAAGACAGCAATTTTTCTTCCGTATTTTACGGCAGCGTCTGTTGCTTGTTGTAGACGATGAATATTTGACGCAAATGTAGCAAAAATAATACGACTATCAACTTTGCGGAAAATTTCATCAATACTCTTTCCGACTGTGCGCTCAGACATGGTGAAATTAGGCTTTTCAGCGTTAGTACTATCTGATAGTAAGCAAAGCACGCCATCTCGTCCGATTTCTGCCATCTTCGTTAAGTTGGCAGGTTCGCCCACAGGTGTAAAGTCAAATTTAAAGTCACCTGTATGAACGATATTACCAGGTGGTGTTTTAACAACAATACCATACGCATCAGGAATACTGTGAGTTGTTCTAAAGAAGCTCACAGATGTTTTTCTGAATTTAATAACATCCTCTTCTTTTATTTCAATAAGCTTTGTTGTACGTAGTAAGCCATGTTCTTCTAATTTATTACGTAATAAGCCAAGTGCAAGCTTACCACCGTAGACAGGGATATTAACCTGACGTAACAAATAAGGGATACCTCCGATATGATCCTCGTGTCCATGAGTAATAAATAGTCCTTTGATTTTGTCAACGTTACGTACTAAATACGTATAATCAGGAATAACATAGTCAATGCCCAGTAAGTCGTCTTCTGGAAATTTAATGCCAGCGTCAATTAAGATGATTTCATCTTGAAATTGAACGCCGTAAGTGTTTTTGCCGATTTCGCCCAGTCCGCCGAGCGCGAAAACAGCTGCTTGGTCATTTTTAACAAACTTCATGTTTGTTAAATTTCCTCCAAGACGAAGTTCGGGCTAGCTTGTTCGTACTCTAAATAGTTACCTTCAAGCAGTTGAATGAACTCGATGTTGTAGTTTCGGTCTTTTAGCTTTTGACGTACTTCGCGTTCTGAAGCAGCTTCAAGGTATAGACTTTTAGTATTTTCGCGAACTGGAATCTCATTTGCATTTTCTTGATAATAAACTTTGTAAATCATAGTTTGCTCTCCTTTAATTGCGTACATTTTTCTTGCACCTTTGACTACTACCACACACGTGCTACAAGAAAACAACGAATTTCTTTTAAAGAAGAAATATACCTTTGTAATCCTTGTATCTCAATGCTTCAGTTGTGCACTATGTTTTAAAATTATATAGGAAGTAGTGAGACAGTGGTTGCGTATAGCCAAATAAATGCATTTCCTTTATATTATCACGCAGTTCCTCTAAAATAAAGAAAAGCCCTTCAAATAATGAAGGGCAAATGTTAGGCAATTGATTTTTTTCCGAGTACGCCGCGAAGCTGCTTCAACAATTTCCGTTTTAGTTTCTTCAGCATGGCACATCACTCCTTAGGATCATTATAATAAAAATTATTGTCTATGTAAAGCTATTAGCCTTGAAAGGGTAATATTGATGGAAAGGGATATTAAAATGAACAAAATTTTATTTTTTGATGTAGATGGTACTCTTTATAACAGTGAAAAAAAATTACCTGCATCAGCAAAAGAAGCACTTCTTGCAGCTAGACGTAATGGCTATGAATTGGCAATTGCTACTGGTCGAGCCCCTTTTATGATTGATGCTTTATTAGAGGAGCTGGATATTGATACGTATGTTACCTTTAATGGACAATATGTTGTTTACAAAGGTGAGGTTGTCTATACAAACGGTATTGAAAAAGAAGAATTGGCGAAAATCATTGCCTTTGGTGAAGCACGTAATGAGCCGGTAGTATTTTTAGATGACAAACGTATGATTGCATCTGTTGGTGAACATAATATGGTTGCTGAAAGTCTAGATACGCTTAAATATCCATACCCAGAATTAGATTCTTCTTATTATATGCAGAACGCTGTATATCAAACACTTATATTTATGGAAGAAAAAGATGAACCTTTATATTGCGAAACATTCCCAAATGTACAATTTGTACGTTGGCATCGTTATTCTTGTGATATTTTGCCAAAGGGCGGCTCAAAGGCAGTAGGTATTGAAAAGATTCTTGAAAAAATGGGCATTACGTTACAAGATGCCTTTGCTTTTGGAGATGGCATAAACGATATCGAAATGCTACAAGCTGTAGGTACGAGTGTTGCGATGGGAAATGGACATGAGCGAGTAAAGGCTGTTGCACATCATATTGCTGATCATGTAGACGAAGATGGTCTCGCAAAAATCATGCGTGAGCTAGCGATTATCTAAAAATAAAGAAGCAACTAGTTGCGCACTTCGCGACTAGTTGCTTTTGTTTTGTAAAAGATATTCCTTAGTCAAAGGTGAAAGAGGTTTTGATTCCCAAAAGTCTTATCTTAAAGTTGTTCATTACTCATTTTATTAATGGTTGTTGTGAATTTATTAAAAGTAAGTGCATATCCTTTTCTCTAATAATAGAAATAAGGAGCTATTTGTTCACTATTACTTGATATTTTTTATGCATAGTTGATTGGAGTGGAGCCAGCGTCACTCCTAGGGGATTAGCGTCACAGATGAGACCCTGGAGCGAACGTAGTGAGTGAAGCGGCTCATCGGACGCCCCCTGGAAAGGACGCTGGCGGAACAGAAATCAACCCTCGCCTTGCGAAATGATTGTTAAAATCACTTTTTTAATCCTCATCTGCGTTAACCACTTTTATTGGAATGCCATTATCCGCAAAATGCTGAATCGTAGTTTTAGGTAGGGCGTCATCTGTGATAATGCCATCTATATCTTTGACTGGACAAACTTGAATGGCTACATCTTTATTAAATTTTGAAGAATCCGTAGCCACATAGACAGTTTGAGAGATAGAAATAATTTGTTTCCTTGTGATGGCTTCCTCTAAGCTAAAATCTGAAATGCCTTTTTCGATTGAAACACCGCTAGCACAAATAAAAGCCTTATTGATATTAAGGTGTTCAAAGCGGAACAAAAACTCATTGGACGTTACTGATTTTTCCGAGTGGCGTACTTTACCACCGATTAGTATAACCTCGATAGTGGAACCAATTAAATCAAATGCTACAGGCAATGAGTTTGTTACCACTGTTAATTTTTCCTTCTCCTTTAAAAATGGTGTCATTTGATATGTAGTTGTCCCGCTATCTATAAAAATACACTCCCCATCTTGAACAAGCGAAGCGCAAGCTTTAGCAATGGCGATTTTCTCAGTTATCTGCGTATGAAGTCGTTGGTCAATTAATCCCTCAACTGGCTCAATATATTTAACGCCCCCATAAAATTTCTCTATCTTCTTATCTTGCATCAATTGTTGGACATCACGACGAATTGTTTCCATTGAAACGTTAAATTCTTTTGTGAGTGTCACTAGTTTTACAACCTTATGTTGTCGTACAAATTGCAAAATTTGCTGTTGCCTTTCTATCATATACATTTCATCACCTCTAATACTATTTACTCAAAGTAAGCATAAGTTTGTCAACAGTTGGTCAGAATTTACTCAACATTTACACAAAAACGCATTTTCCTTTACAAATTGCCACTATACTAAAGCTAGGAACTGAGAGAGGTGAACAATTTGTTAGAACTAAAAAATATCTCGAAAAGCTATAAAAATAAGAAAGTTTTAGAAGATATCAATATAACCATCGAATCAGGTGAGATCATTTCATTATTAGGGCCAAGTGGTTGTGGGAAAACAACTTTGCTTAATATTATCTTAGGCCTTACAGATCAAACAGCTGGTCAGCTTGTTTACAACGGCCAAGATATATCAAAGCAATCGATGCAAGAAAGAGGATTTAATATTGTGTTTCAGGATTTTGCGTTATTTCCTCATTTGAATGCATATGACAATATCGTTTATGGACTGAAAAATAAACAAGAGCAAATGTCTAAGGGGGATATACAAGAATATATTGACTTTTTAGAGCTGACACCACATTTACATAAAAAGATTCACGAATTATCAGGTGGGCAAAAGCAACGTGTTTCCATTGCCAGAACACTTGTGATGCAGCCAAAAATTTTATTGCTGGATGAGCCGTTAAGTGCCTTAGATGGCGTCATTAAAGAATCGATAAAGGAGCGCATTAAATCCATTGCTCGTGAATTTAATTTAACGACTATTATTGTCACACATGATCCAGAAGAAGCCTTAACACTTTCAGATAAAGTCATGATTATTAATGAAGGAACAGTTGCTCAATTTGGCACACCTCATGAAATAGTAACAGCACCAAAAAATCAATTTATAGAGGATTTTATCTTAAGACAGCTACATATTAAGCGACACAATATCTATCAATTATTTGGAGAAACGTATGCTTAAAACGAATAAAATGATGAAATTAATTTTTCTGCCCATTCTATTATTTTTCCTATTGTTTTTAATTGTGCCATTACTTTATATGTTTTGGCAGTCTTTCAAAATAGGAAATGTGCTGACCTTTCAAAATTATATAGATGCTTTAAGTAATATAGAGCTTCGTGAAGCTTTTATTAATAGCTTTAAAGTTTCTTTTGTAGCATCAGTAGTTACCACTATATTAGCTTTTTTGTTGGCATATGCTGTTCATTTTACAACGATCCATCGCCATACGAAAAAGCTAGTACAGGTTGGAATTACTTTACCAATGTTACTACCAACTATCACCTATGGTTTCGTGTTGATTTATACATTTGGTAATCAAGGAATTCTAACAAAATTAATCGGACAACCTCTTTTTACAATCTATGGGTACAACGGTTTAGTGATAGGTTACGTTTTATATACATTACCGGTTGCTTTTATTTTAATGCAAAATTCCATGCAATATATCGACAAACGATTCTTACTTGTTTCGATGTTGATGCGTGATCATTCGCTCCGTCGATTTTATCATACTGTATTCCGTCCAATGCTAGGAACAATTGGTGGGGCCTTTATTTTAACGTTTATATTAAGCTTCACTGACTTTGGGATACCTGCATCAGTCGGGGGGAATTACAGGGTGATTGCTACGGAGCTTTATCAAGCGATGTTAGGTTCAATTGTCCATTTTGAACATGGAGCCGTAATTTCTGTTTTTATGCTTGTACCAGCAATACTCGGTGTAGTTATGTTAACGATTTTAGAGCGCTTTAATTTTCAGTATAAACAAGTCGGACAAAGTGATCTTGTCAAACATCGTCTTCGTGATGTGTTGTTTACTGTTTATTCAATGGTCTGTGTAGCCGTAGTCTTGTTCATTTTTTCAACAATGTTTATCGTGCCTTTTACGAAAGGCTATCCCTATGACCTAAGCTTCACATTAGAGCATGTCCAAAATGTACTTGCTGAGAAAGATTTAACTAAGGTTTATATCAATTCTCTGATCGTAGCGGTATTAACTGCCGTATTAGGGGTAGTTATTACATTTATGTCAGCCCTCCTTAATGCAAGGACACCACTAAAGGGAAAGAAAAGTTTGGATATAGCATCTATGATCACCAATACAGTACCGGGGATGGTGCTTGGGTTATCCTATTTGTTTTTCTTTAATGGAACGTCCTTGAAAGGTACTTTTTTCATTATTATCGCCTGTAATATTGTGCATTTTTTTACAACTCCGTATTTAATGGCGAAAAATTCGCTGCAAAAGATGGACCCTACTTGGGAAGTGACAGCGGAGCTATTAAGGGACTCATGGCTGAAAACCATTGTACGTGTTATTTTGCCGAATATTAGAGCGACGATTTATCAAATGTTTAGCTACTATTTTTTAAATGCGATGGTTACTGTCAGTGGCGTTATTTTCCTTGTTAGCACGAAGACAATGCTTGTATCGACAAGGATAAAAGAGCTTCAGCATTTTGCGAAATACACCGATATTTTCGTACTATCAATATTTATTTTATGTACAAACCTTATTGTGAAATTAGGTTGTGATTATATATCAACTCATAATGAAAAAGTGGAGGAGATCTCAAAATGAAAAAATCAACAGGCATGATGTTAGGAACAGTTGGTGCAGCGGCAATCGTTTTAGCTGCATGTGGGGGGGCAGAAGCAAATTCCGAAGAGCAGGTCATTATTTATTCAAATGCTGATGATGAAGCAATTGAAGTTATGGAGTCTACATTAGATGACAAGGGCTATAAAGGAAAGTACTTAATCCAATCCTTTGGTACTTCGGAATTGGGTGGGAAAATGATGGCTGAAGGAACAGATATTGAAGCAGATGTGGTGACGATGGCTTCTTATTTTATAGAAAGTGCACAAACCACTAAATCCATGTTTGTGGATATTTCTTCAGACTTAAAGCCTCTTGATGGCGGTGTGACGTATGCACTGCCGATTTTAGGAAATGTAGGTTCTATTTTTATTAATACAGAGGTGTTACAACAAAAAGGTCTACCTGTACCGCAAACGATTAAGGATTTGACAGACCCTGCCTACAAGGATTTAGTGTCATTCCCAAATATTATGGATTCCTCAACGGGATGGCTATTAGTACAAGCTATCATTAAGGACTATGGTGAGCAAGAAGGTCAAAAGGTTTTAGCAGATTTAATTAGTAATGCGGGCCCACATATTGAAAGCTCGGGCTCAGGACCAATAAAAAAAGTGAAAACGGGTGAAGTTGCAGCTGGATTTGGTTTACGTATTCAGGCCATAGATGCCAAAAATGAAGGGTTGCCAATCGATTATATTGACCCGACAGAAGGAAACTTCACATTAACGGAATCTGTGGCTGTAGTAGATAAAGAGGGAGATGAAGCGTTAGCTAAAGAAATCGCTAAGGTCATTGCAACAGAGGCGCGTGGTGGTCTATTAGAGCAATATCCTGTCGCTCTTTATGAAGGGGAACAAGTGAAAGATGAACATGTTCCTGCTTATCTCAAAAAGTGGGACTCTACATTAACGGTAGATTTATTAGAAAAACATCAAGCTTTCTTTAAAGAAGCACAACGATAAGGAGTTTTAACAAATGAGTAACTATAAATTATTGACACCAGGACCATTAACAACAACTGAAGCAGTAAAACAGGAAATGTTAAAAGATCGTTGTACATGGGATGATGACTATAAAAATGTTACACAAGTAATTCGCAAGCAACTTTTGGCGTTAGCTCAAGTCGATGAGCCGGATTACACAGCGGTCCTTATGCAAGGTAGTGGTAGCTTTGTAGTAGAATCTGTTCTCACAACAGCTATAAGTGAAGACGATAAAGTGTTAATCATCACAAATGGAGCTTATGGTGAAAGAATGGTTGAAATGGCCAAAGTACTAAAGCTACAGCATGTTGTTTACAGTGTTCCTTATGATGAGCAGCCATCATCAATAGCTATTCAAGATTTACTTGAAAAAGATGCGAGTATTACGCACGTGGCTGTCGTGCATTGTGAAACAACAACAGGTATTTTAAATCCAATTAAAGGAATTGGGGAAGTTGTTCATTCGTTCAACAAAACATTTATCGTAGATGCAATGAGTAGCTTCGGTGGAGTGCCAATGAATTTATCAAGCTTGCATATAGACTTTTGTATTAGTAGTGCCAATAAATGTATTCAAGGCGTGCCGGGGTTTGGGTTTGTTATTGCTAAAACAAATGTATTAGAGAAATGCAAAGGTCAGGCTCGTAGTGTTGCATTAGATTTGTATCATCAATGGGAAGTGATGAAGCATGATGGCAAATGGCGCTTTACTTCTCCTACGCATGTAGTGGCAGCTTTTGCGAAGGCGCTAGAAGAGCTAGACGAAGAGGGCGGAATCAACGCTCGCTATAAGCGCTATGCGGATAATAATCAAATACTACGCTCTCGTTTATCAGTGCTTGGCTTTGAAGCGTATATTGCGGAAGAGCTACAATCACCTATTATTACAACATTTTTGTTCCCATATAAAGAGTTTTCTTTTGAGCACTTTTATGAGGAAATGAAAAAAGCAGGTTTTGTTATCTATCCTGGTAAGCTGACAGATGTGGATACATTCCGTATTGGCAATATCGGTGATATTCATGAGGAAGATATGCAAGCGTTATGTGAGATAATAGAAAATTATATGGTGGTGAAAAACAATGAAAATTGAAACGGTTATTTTGGATTGGGCAGGAACAGCAGTTGATTTTGGTTGCTTTGCCCCTGTCAATGTTTTTTTATCGATTTTTGAAGATGCTGGTGTCAATGTAACATTAGAAGAAGCTCGAAAACCAATGGGCATGTTAAAAATTGACCATATTCGTACCATGCTAGAAATGCCAAGAATTAATGAGGAGTGGCAACGAATTCATGGACAAGCTTTTACAGAAAATGACGTGCATACATTATATAATCAGTTCGAAACGAAATTAATGGAATCGTTAGCAAACTATACAGATCCGATCCAACATGTGAAGACAGCGGTACAGCAATTAAGAGAAGCGGGTATTCGAATTGGCTCTACAACAGGCTATACTGATTCGATGATGGAAGTAGTGACGAAAAATGCAGCTAACAAAGGCTACCAACCTGATTTTCTTGTAACACCCACACAGGTTGGTGATAAAGGACGACCATACCCATATATGATTTTTAAAAACATGCAGGCATTAGGCTCGAAGGCAACCAGGCAAGTCGTAAAGGTTGGCGATACGACTTCAGATATAATGGAAGCATTAAATGCTGGTGTTTGGGCTGTTGGTGTTATTATTGGAAGTTCAGAGATGGGATTATCTGAAGAAGAATTTCAAGCACTCACTTCTGAAGAACAGCAACAAGTCATAGCCGAAACGAGACGTATTTTTGAAGAAACAGGGGCACACTATACAATTGAAACAATGGCAGAGCTACCTAAATTAATTGAAACAATTAATGCTCGTTTAAATCGATAAAAATAAACCTCGGCAGATGTATAACTGCCGAGGTTTATTTTAATCTCGCTCATATGGAATGGAATCAGGTATTTCTGCAAATGGGTTTTTTTCATTGATACGATCATAAAACATTACGCCGTTTAGATGATCTAGTTCATGCTGAAATGCAATAGCTGGCAAACCTTTAAGACGCATTTTCTTTTCTTCGCCATCAATTGTTTTAAATTTGACTGTGATGCGCGCATGACGGGGTACATAACCAGGTATATTACGGTCAACAGAGAGACAACCTTCTCCTGCTGTTAGGTATGTGTTTTCGACAGAGTGGCTTACAATTTTCGGATTAATGGCAACAAAGCTTAATTGTTCACCAGCCTCATCTTTTAAATGTAGAGCAAACATACGCTGTAAGCTATTTACCTGATTGGCAGCTAGGCCAATACCACTACGCAAATTATATTTTTCTGCCATTTCAGGGTCTTGGCTGTTGATTAAATACTGAAGCATATCTTCAGCGAGCTTTCTTGTTTCATCAGTTAAAGGGAATTTAACTTCCTCAGCTTTTGTGCGTAAAGTCGGATGACCTTCGCGGATAATATCATCCATTAAAATCATATAGTAATCTTCCTTTCAACTTTGTAGTGCCTTACTAATAAGTATACATCACGTCTTAAAACAATCACATGTAAAAAGACCTTATTTGAATATACTCAAAAAATTTTTCTAATGCTATTAGATTTTCTAGATTGGGGTATTCTACTATTGGAAAACCTGTTGGAAAACTTAAGGAATATATAGTGTTAATAAGGTGTTGTAATACAGATTTTAGATATTGGTAATACAGTATAGGACAGTGGTATTGGAATGTTATTTTAGAAAAAATCTTTGTTTATAGCCGTAATATATGATTGACCGACAGTATTTTATTCAGTATACTGAGTGTCAAGAATAAGTTGTACTAGTAAAAATGGTGATTTATTTTAATACAGCTGAAAGGGAGATGTGACAAATGAGCAAGAAAAACAATAATATTTTTGATGCGAAACAAACGCTAACTGAAATCGAAGATAAATTTGAAATGTTTCAAATTTTAAATGAAGAAGGCGAAATTATAAATAAAGAGGCAGACCCAAAACTATCTGATGAGGAACTAGTTGAACTAATGACACGTATGGTTTACACACGTATTTTAGATCAACGCTCAATCTCACTAAATCGTCAAGGACGTTTAGGTTTCTATGCTCCTACAGCAGGTCAGGAAGCTTCACAACTTGCTTCTCACTTTGCATTAGAGCAAGAGGATTGGATTTTACCAGGTTACCGTGATGTACCACAAATTGTATGGCATGGCTTACCTCTTGAAAAAGCATTTTTATTCTCACGTGGTCACTTCATTGGGAATCAGGTTCCTGAAGGTGTAAACGTTTTAGCTCCACAAATTATTATCGGAGCACAATATATTCAAGCTGCAGGAGTGGCACTTGGTATTAAAAAACGCGGGAAAAAAGCTGTTGCCGTAACTTATACAGGTGACGGTGGTTCATCACAAGGTGACTTCTATGAAGGAATTAACTTTGCAGGTGCATTTAAATCTCCAGCAATCTTTATCGTACAAAATAACCAATATGCAATTTCAACTCCTCGTGAATTGCAAACAGCTGCTAAAACAATTGCACAAAAAGGTGTAGCAGCAGGTTTACCAAGTATTCTAGTAGATGGAATGGATGCGCTTGCAGTTTATGTAGCTACTCGTGATGCTCGTGAACGTGCAATTAATGGCGAAGGTCCAACATTAATTGAAACTATGTGTTACCGTTATGGTCCGCATACAATGGCAGGGGATGACCCAACTCGTTACCGTACTTCTGATACTGATAATGAATGGGCTCAAAAAGACCCTCTTGTTCGCTTCCGTAAATACCTAGAAGCAAAAGGTTTATGGGATGAAAAGAAGGAAGAAGCAGTAATTGAGCGTGCAAAAGAAGAAATTAAAGAAGCAATCAAAAAAGCAGATGCTGCTCCAAAACAAAAAGTGACAGAGTTAATGGAAAATATGTATAAAGGCGAAATGCCATCTAATTTAAAAGAACAGTATGAAATCTATAAAGAGAAGGAGTCGAAATAACCAATGGCACAAATGACGATGATTCAAGCAATTACAGATGCACTTCGCACAGAATTAAAGAATGATGAAAACGTTCTTGTATTCGGGGAAGATGTAGGTGTCAACGGTGGGGTATTCCGCGCTACAGAAGGCCTACAAAAAGAGTTCGGTGTTGATCGTGTGTTCGATACACCATTAGCAGAATCAGGTATTGGTGGGTTAGCAGTCGGTCTTTCTCTTCAAGGATTCCGTCCAGTTCCTGAAATTCAATTCTTTGGTTTCGTATATGAAGTAATGGATTCTATTAGTGGTCAATTAGCACGTATGAGCTACCGTAGTGGTGGTGTATACAATGCGCCAGTAACAATCCGTTCACCATTTGGTGGTGGTGTGCATACACCTGAAATGCACTCAGATAGCTTAGAAAGCCTAATGACAGCACAACCAGGTTTAACAGTTGTTGTACCATCAACACCATATGATGCAAAAGGATTACTTATTTCATCAATCCGTAATGATAACCCAGTTATTTTCCTAGAGCACTTAAAACTTTACCGTTCATTCCGTGAAGAAGTGCCAGAGGAAGCATATGAAATTCCGCTAGGCAAAGCAGATGTAAAACGCGAAGGTAAAGATTTAACAATTATCGCTTACGGATTAATGGTTCATGAAAGCTTAAAGGCTGCAGAGGAACTTGAAAAAGAAGGACATTCTGTAGAAGTAATTGACTTACGTACAATTCAACCAATCGATGTGGATACTATTATCGCATCAGTTGAAAAAACAGGACGTGCGATTGTTGTCCAAGAGGCTCAAAAACAAGCGGGTATCGCTGCAAACGTAGTAGCAGAAATTACAGAGCGCGCAATTTTAAGCTTAGAAGCTCCTGTTCTTCGTGTGGCTGCACCAGATACTGTGTACCCATTCCCACAAGCTGAAGGTGTTTGGTTACCAAACTACAAAGATGTAATGGAAACAGCGAAAAAAGTTTTAACATTCTAATAAAGCTTCTAAACTTGAAGAGTAAATAGAAAGGATGGGTACACATGGCATTTGAATTCAGACTACCGGATATTGGCGAGGGTATTCACGAAGGCGAGATCGTGAAATGGTTCGTTAAAGCTGGAGATACAGTTAAAGAAGACGATATTCTTTGTGAAGTACAAAATGATAAAGCAGTAGTAGAAATCCCTTCACCAGTAGAAGGTAAAGTAGAGGAAGTTTTAGTAGGAGAAGGGACTGTTGCCGTTGTTGGTGATGTCTTAATCCGATTTGATGCACCTGGTTATGAGGACTTAAAGCTTAAAGGTGACGATCATGCTGAAGCGAAAACAGAAGCACAAGTTCAAGCAACTGCTGAATCTGGTCAGAATGTAGAAAAAGCTCCTACAAACGAGGAGAAGGCACCAGAAAAAGCTCAAGATAAAGCTCCAGACAAAGTGGAGACTGTTGTTGATGAATCAAAACGTGTGATTGCAATGCCTTCTGTACGTAAATTTGCACGTGATAACGATGTTAACATTCGTGAAGTGAAGGGTACAGGTAAAAATGGTCGAATCCTAAAAGAAGATATTGAAAACTTCTTAAAAGGTGGAGGTACTGTAGAAGCTCAAGCTGCAAATGTTGAAGCAACTGAAGCAACGGCGCAGGAAGAGACAGCAGCACCGGCAGCACCAGTAGTTCTTGAAGGGGAATTCCCTGAGACGCGTGAGAAAATGTCTGGTATTCGAAAAGCGATTGCAAAAGCAATGGTACACTCGAAACAAACGGCTCCTCATGTTACACTAATGGATGAAGTCGATGTAACAGCTCTTGTAGCACATCGTAAAAAATTCAAAGATATCGCTGCTGAAAAAGGTGTTAAATTAACATACTTACCATATGTAGTTAAAGCTCTTATTTCAACTTTACGCGAGTTCCCAGAATTTAACCGCTCCTTAGATGATGCTACACAAGAAATTATTCAGAAGCATTACTATAATATCGGTATTGCTGCTGATACTGAAAGAGGCCTACTAGTACCAGTTATTAAGCATGCAGATCGTAAATCTGTATTTGCAGTGTCTAATGAAATCAATGAGTTAGCGACGAAAGCCCGTGAAGGCAAGCTTGCGCCACATGAAATGAAAGGTGCTTCCATGTCCATTACGAATATTGGCTCTGCAGGAGGACAATGGTTCACACCAGTAATTAATCATCCTGAAGTAGCAATACTAGGTATTGGTCGAATTTCAGAAAAACCTGTAATAAAAAATGGTGAAATTGTAGCCGCACCTGTGTTAGCATTATCATTGAGCTTTGATCATCGTATGATCGATGGAGCCACTGCGCAAAATGCTTTAAATCACTTAAAGCGTTTGTTAAGTGAGCCAGAATTATTATTAATGGAGGCGTAACAAAAATGGTAGTAGGAGATTTCCCAATCGAAACAGATACTCTTGTCATTGGTTCAGGTCCTGGAGGATATGTAGCAGCAATTCGTGCAGCTCAAACTGGCCAAAAAGTAACAATCGTTGAAAAAAATGTACTTGGTGGTGTGTGCTTAAACGTAGGTTGTATCCCATCAAAAGCATTAATTTCAGTAGGTCACCGTTTTGAGCAAGCTAAACATTCAGATGACATGGGAATCATCGCTTCTGATGTGAAATTAGACTTCTCAAAAGCACAAGCATTTAAAGACAGCGTTGTTAAAAAATTAACTGGCGGTGTTGAAGGCTTACTTAAAGGAAACAAAGTTGAAATTGTACAAGGTGAAGCTTATTTCGTTGACGCTCATTCAGTGCGTATCATCAATGGTGAATCTGCTCAAACTTACACATTTAACAATGTCATTATTGCAACAGGTTCTCGTCCAGTTGAGATTCCAACATTCAAATTCTCTGATCGCGTACTAAATTCTACTGGTGCACTTTCTTTACAAGAAGTTCCTGGTAAATTAGTTGTTATCGGTGGAGGTTATATTGGTACAGAGCTAGGATCAGCTTACGCAAACCTTGGCTCTCAAGTAACAATTATTGAAGGCGGAAAAGATATTTTAGCTGGCTTCGAAAAACAAATGACTCAAATCGTTAAAAAAGGCCTTAAAAAGAAAGGCGTTGAGATTGAAGTTAACGCGTCTGCAAAAGGCGTTGAAGAAACTGAAAACGGCGTAGTAGTAACTTATGAAGTTGGCGGAGAAGAGAAAAAGGTTGAAGCTGATTACGTATTAGTTACTGTAGGTCGTCGTCCAAATACAGATGAAATGGGCCTTGCTGAAATCGGAGTTGAATTCGGTGAACGTGGTCTAATCAATGTTGACAAACAATGTCGTACAAATATTCCAAACATCTATGCAATCGGTGATATCGTAGCTGGTCCACAACTTGCACATAAAGCATCTTACGAAGGTAAAGTTGCTGCTGAGGCGATTGCTGGTGAAAAATCAGTTGTTGATTATCTTGCTGTACCTGCTGTATGCTTCACAGATCCTGAAATGGCAACAGTTGGTTATAATGAAGATCAAGCAAAAGCAGAAGGCATCGAATACACAGCAGCGAAATTCCCATTCGCAGCAAATGGTCGTGCTCTTGCATTAAACCAATCAGAAGGCTTCGTGAAGCTTGTTGCTCGTAAAGAAGACGGCTTATTAATTGGTGCTCAAATCGTAGGTGCTGGTGCATCTGATATGATCGCTGAAATGGGCTTAGCGATTGAAGGCGGAATGACTGCTGAAGATATCGCATTAACAATTCATGCTCACCCAACATTAGGTGAAATTACAATGGAAACTGCTGAAGTACTACTTGGCAACCCAATTCACATTGTAGCAAAAAAATAATGGTAACAGTTCTAACGGCTATAAAGCAAATGCTTTGTAGCCGTTTTTTGTATATTGACCGTAATTTTGTTAAAGTAAAGATATTGTTAGGAATATTCGAAATAATTTGGGGTGATAATGATGGATTTAGGCTTAAAGGGGAAAGTGGTAATTATTACTGGGTCAAGTAAAGGAATTGGTTATTATACGGCTATGCAGCTTGTCAAAGAGGGAGCACAGGTTGTATTGTGTGCTCGTGGAGAAAAACAGCTACAAGTGGCAGCTGGATGTATTAAAAATGAAACAGGTATAGATGTTTTAATTGTTCCAACAGATATTACAAAAGAAAAAGATTGTAAGTATTTAATCGAACGTACTGTAGAACAATTTGGCCATATTGATATTCTCATTAATAATGCAGGTACCGCTTCAGCAAATCCCTTCGAAACGGTGAGTAGTGAATTATGGCAAGCTGATTTAGATTTAAAGGTATTTGGGGCCATTCATTGTTCAAAATATGCGGCACCTTATATGCGAAAAGCTGGCGGTGGTGCAATCGTCAATGTGACAGCTGTAATGGCGAAGACACCTCCAGCAAGCTCACTTCCTACTACTGTAAGCCGTGCTGCTGGACTTGCCTTAACAAAGGCAATGAGCAAGGATTTAGGAAAAGATAATATTCGAGTAAATTCTGTCTGTATAGGTCTTATTCGCAGTGACCAAATTGAAAAGAAATGGAAAAAAGAAGACCCGGATTTATCGTGGGAAGAATATTCCCGTAAGGTGGGGCAAGCTATTCCGCTCGGTCGTGTAGGTGATACACAAGAGGCTGCAAACGTTATAACTTTTTTAGTATCTGATGCAGCGAGCTACGTTACAGGCACTTCAGTTAATATCGATGGTGGCTCTGGCCACGCATTATAGAAAAGTAAAAATCCACTATACTTATAGAAGCATAGTGGGTTTTTAAATTTTAACCTTCTTCATTAATAAGTACATTTTTACCACGTATTTTCATAACCAGTGGTATAAGTAACCAAGAAATTGCAACCACTAAAAATAGTAATGATAAAGGCTTTGTTATAAAAATAGAAAAGTCTCCATTCGAAATGGTTAATGCACGGCGCATATTATTTTCAATCATTGGCCCTAGTACAAGTGCAAGGACTAAGGGAGCTACTGGGTAATCATTTTTAGCAAATAGATAACCAAGAACACCACAAGCTACTAATAAAAATAAATCAAACGTAGCGAATTGAACGGCATAAACGCCAAAAATTGAAATCGCAATAATAATGGGCAATAAATACTTTTTAGGTGTTTCGATTATTTTGGCAAAAATCCGGACCAATGGCATATTTAATGCTAGTAACATTAAGTTACCTATAAACATACTGGCAATTAATCCCCAAGCAACTTGAGGATGCTCATCAAATAATAATGGACCCGGCTGAATATTATACATAATAAGTGCACCCATTAAAATTGCAGTAGTACCTGAGCCGGGAATTCCTAATGTTAGCAAGGGAATCATTGCACCGCCTGATGCAGCATTGTTCGCTGATTCAGGTCCAGCTACACCCGCAATATGACCTTTTCCGAATTGCTCGGGTGTTTTACTGAATTTTTTTTCGGTAATATAAGAAAAGAATGAGGCAAGTGTTGCGCCTGCACCGGGTAATACACCGATGAAAAAGCCTAGTAATGAGCCGCGAGCAATAGGAACAGCACTATCCTTTAAATCTTGCTTTGTTGGTAATACACGATTAATTTTTGCTAATTGACCATCCTCTTCTTCTTTTTCAAGAATGGTTTTAAATACTTCACCTAATGCAAATAAACCAACAGCGATAGTTAAAAATTCAATTCCAGAGAACAGCATAGGCTGACCAAATGTAAAACGTTCGATACCTGATACGGCATCTATACCAACTGTCCCGAGCATAAGCCCTAAAACAGTCATGATTAAAGCTTTGGTAATAGAACGTCCTGCTAGTCCACTTACTGCTGCAAGTCCTAATAGCATCAGAGAAAAGTATTCTGCGGGTCCAAATTTAAGTGCTAATTTTGACAATGGATTAGCTAATAGTATTAGACCTAGTAACGCTACAACTCCAGCACAAAATGAGCCAATGGCCGCGATAGAAAGAGCACTTCCAGCACGGCCTTGTTTAGCCATTTGATAGCCATCCAATGTTGTCACAACTGATGAGGACTCACCAGGCGTGTTTAATAGAATGGATGTTGTTGATCCACCATACATGGCTCCGTAGTATACCCCTGCAAGTAAAATAATTGAGCTTGTAGCGGCAGCCTCCGTTGGAAGTCCAGCTGTAATAGTTGCTGTAACGGGGATTAATAAAGCAACCCCGCTCATTGGACCTATACCTGGAAGTACACCAACTGCTGTACCAATTATGACACCAACAAGAGCGAATAAAAGATTTTGCCATTGAAGGGCAACAGCAAATCCATCAGCTAAAAATTGCAATGTCGACATATGTTCACTCCTGTACTAAAAAATTGGGAAACTAGGCAACGATCCTCCTAGTAAACTTGTAAATAAATAATAGACACCTAGTGAAAATCCAGCTGCAATAAAAATTGAATAAATAAGGTTAGTACGTTCCATTGTTTGGAAGCTAATACACAAAAATAAAAATGTTGTTATCATATAACCAATTTTTTCAAGGAAAAATACATACGCTAGAGCGCTACCCAAAATGATTAAGAACTTTTTGAGCTCTGTTGAAGATATTTTAGAAGAAGTTGTTGGTCCTGTGTTTCGCTCTCTCACAGCTTTTTTCCATGATTCATAAAATAATTGAAGACTTAATAAACCTAAAATAATACCTAAACCTAATGGGAAAATTTTTGGCCCAACTGTAGACCCATAAGCACTATCAGAAATCTGTGTTGCTTGAAAAATAAACAAAATGCTAAGTGCTAAGAGGATTATGCTAAATGTTTTATCAAATGTATAGCTCAAACGTTTTACACCTCCATTAAAAATAAATAAAGTTACACAAGTAGTTCTATATTTAATGGAAATACTTGTGTCTTTTTTAAAAAACGATTTTTTATTTTTGCATACCAAGAGCTGTAAGTAGTTCAATGATTATTTTATTTTGATTGTCTAGATAAGCTGTAAATTCTTCCGCATTACGGTATTCTGCTTGCCAGCCATTACGTGTCACCTCAGCTTGCCATTCTTTTGATTCAGACATTGCCTGTAATTTTTCAGACCAATAGGTAATCGCATCTTCACTCATATTTTTTGGACCGAAAATACCACGCCAAATTGTAAATTCCTCATCAATACCAGACTCTTTAAATGTAGGAACCTCTGCTAGCTCACCTTCTAAGCGTTCAGAGGAACTTACAGCTAATACACGAACATCTCCAGATTTAACATAAGTAGCAATTGTGGAGGCATCTGTTGCAATAACATCAGCATTGCCACCTAATAATGCTGTAACCGCCTCACCGCCACCGTCATAAGAAACATATTTAATTGTTTTTAAGTCAATGCCCGCTTTATAAGCCGGAATAATTCCTACTAGATGATCCATCGAACCCGGTGCAGAACCACCTGCTAATGTGACATCTTTTGGTGAAGTTTTCATGGCATTTAAAACATCTTCAAGCGTTTGAAAAGGAGAATCCTTTTTAACAACGATTGCGCCATAGTCACGTGTTAATTGTGCTAAAGGTGTAGTATCCTTATAGCCAAATTTACTATTTCCTTCAGCCTTTTCATGATTTATAAGGATCGGTGGTGATTTAACCATTAACATATAATCATTATTGGCCTCCTTTGTAGCAAATGTTGCCATGAAGGCAGCACCACCACCGCCTGGCTTGTTCTCAACTTGAATTGCCTTATCAATTAACCCTGTGTCATTCATGGTTTTTGCTACTGCACGAGCGGTTAAATCCCAACCACCACCTGCACCAGATGGAGCAACAATGGTAATATTATTTTTCGGATAATCACTGGCGTTCTTTCCCTCTGTTTTTTCTCCATTTGATGAGCAGCCAACCAAACTAGTAAATAGTAAGCCAGCTACCATTATTTTAGAAATGTTCCTCCACATAAAAATCCCCCTTAAAAATAAAATGGTAGCGCTATCAATTTAGCGCTACCCATACTATAACTTACTTCACAATTTTAGGAATATTGTGATAATAATGTGAATTAACATCATTTTGTTCATAAAGTTTATTGAGAAATAAAGTATCGTCGTTCAGGACGACCAACTGTGCCATAAGTCAGTTCAGTATAGACCTGCTTTTGTGTAACTAAAAATTCTAAATAACGACGAGCGGTGGAACGGCTGACACCGATATTCTTTCCTAACAGCTCAGCTGTACTACCATTCTCCATTAAACTTAAATGGTTAATAACATGATTCATTGTTGTTGGATCAATCCCTTTTGGTAGTAATAACGGTGTTTCTTGAGGGCCGGGGCCGGATGAACCTGCTTTTGGCCAAAGATATTGAATTTTTTCTTGTGTAAAATTCTCATTATTTTTCAGCAATAAATGCTTGTAACGGAATTTTTCTATACTCTCTTTTAGTTGTTCGAATGTAAATGGCTTTAAAATGTAATCTGTAACATTTTTCCGATAAGCTTTCTGTACTATATGTGCCTCTGTGGCTGCGGTAATCAAAATAATGCTACTTGTTGGGCTTACTTCTTTAATTTTATCAATTAAATCAACCCCGAGTATATCTGGTAAAAAGACATCAAGTAATATAAGTTGCGGTGAAAATGATTGAAGCCAATCTAAAGCTTCTTCACCAGTGTTTGCCCGCGCAATTACTTTATAGCCTTCAATTTTTTCTAAAAAACGACAATGTACGTCTGCTACACGTACATCATCTTCAATTACTAGCACTTCAATATCGTTCATGGATCATAGTCCCCCTTTTGCTAATAGATACGATAAATAGGGCACCTCCTAAATCGCCTTTTTCAAGAGCAAGAGTGCCGTTTAGATCATGGATGCTGGAAATTACTTTTCTTAAACCATAGCCTCGATGTTTCCTATCTTTCGTGGAAATATTTTCAGAAAATAGTACATCTAATTTTTCTTGTGCTAAACCTTGACCAGAGTCCTCAACCTCAAAGATGATTTCCTCTCCATTATCTAATATAAAAAGCCTGATAATTGGTTGTCGCTCTTTGTTTTTATCAACCTCTTCAAAAGCATTGGTTAATAAATTCCCTATAATAGAAATAATTAGGCTTTTTTCAATGTTTTCAGGAAAGGTTTCTAAATAACTATCCTCATCAAAGATCAATTTGATCTTTAATTCACGGGCACGATTAAAAAATCCGATAATTAAACCATTTAAAAATGGGTCCTTTACACGCTTTGTTATAAATTGGGTTAGAGAAGAATGTCCTTGTACCTCTTTATGAATAATAGATAGTGCTTCATCAGAAGCATTTAATTGAATAAGGCCAGATATTGTGTAAAGGACATTATTAAACTCATGTGTTTGGGCACGTAAAGCCTCCGTATATTGTTTTACTTGTGATAATTCGATAGCCATTTGCTCTATTTCTGATTGTAATCGGAAACTTGCAACAGCGCCGACAACTTTACCATTCACCTTCATAGGTACACGGTTAACGATAATTTCATGACCATTAACAATCATCAATTTATCAAGTTGTTTTTCACCGTTCGTTAATACGTTAAGAAGATGTGTATTAGGTATATGCTGTTCGATATTATCACCAATGATAGAAGCTGAATCCGTTAAATTTAAGATTTTGGCGGCAGCATTATTTAGGGTTGTGATTTCACCTTTCTCATTAACCGTTATAATCGCTTCACGAACTGATTCAATTAAAGTATTTTTTTCTGTTAAGAGACTGGCAATTTCGCTTGGCTCTAAATTAAAAATTTGCTTTTTAATATTACGGGATAAAAAAATAGAACCGATTATACCGATGCTTAATGCAATCACCATCGTATAAAAAATATTATCAAGATATAAAAAATATAAGCTATCTAATTCACTTGTTAAGTATCCAATTGACACAACTCCAATAATCGATCCATTTGTGTCAAAGATAGGTGCCTTTCCACGAATGGATTGTCCCATTGAACCATTCGCAATGGAAATATAAGACTCACCATCGATTAATGCTCGGTTATTATCATCGCCAACCATGGTTTTACCAATACGGTCAGCGATAGGATGGGTGTAGCGTATGCCATGTTTATCTCCTATTACAACATAAGTAGCTTTTGCTGCAAGCATAATATCATTGCTAATTTTTTGTAGACTTTCGGAAGGATTATTTGTATGAAACGCTTCGATTACATCGCCCCTGCTAGCTGTTGTTTCAGCTAAATATAGTGCTCGGTTACCAATTTGTGTTTGCAACGCATCAGATATGGTCATATAAAAGAGAATGCCTGATAAAATGACAATAATAAAAATTAAAAAACTGCTGTAATAGGCAAAGCGAGCTTGGAGTTTTAATGTTTTAAAGATAATAGAAGATCCCACCTTATTGTGTATTATGGAAATTTTAGTAATATATATAACTAGTATCTTTTGTAATTTTCGATTATATAAAAAAATTTTGAAAATTACTAGTTGGAATATTCGAAAAGTTATGAGGACCGAATCGGCACAATTAGCAAATGTAGCAGTTAAGTGATCTATTGATAAAATCTGTATGAGAGTATCATCATCAACAGCAACATCATGAAAGTTTTGGAGAATAGGAATTTGAATACCATTTCATAAAATTACTTAGATTTTTCATTCTTTACTAATTATTTTTCTAAAATTACAATAGACAGAAAATTCCTACAGATGTAGAATGAACGATATAGGGGGTGAAAAGTGGCGAAATGTTGAAAGAAAATTTTGCTGCACTATTGTTGCGAGTTGTTCGGATTATTGTTCAAATTGGCATACTAACCATTTTTTATTATATGGGAGTAGGGATAGTATCGTATTTACATATACCTCTTCCAGGAAGTGTTATTGGATTATTGTTATTAGCACTTTCACTCATTTTTAAAATCATTAAGGTTGAATATATTCAAGATGGAGCAAGTTTTCTCATTGGCATCTTAACGTTATTTTTCATACCTGCAACAGTAGGTGTTATTGATTATCCAGAACTCATGTCAATGACTGGACTGCTCATTATCTTAGCCGTTATAGCTAGTACATTAATCTCTATTTATATCACAGGTCTACTGACACAAATCATTGAGAAAAAAGAATTGGCGAAAAAGGAAAACGCAGAAACAACTGTTGAAGAAGGAAAGGGGGAGTTATCCGTTGATTGAAGCGATTGTTATCCTTAGCACCATTTTCATGTTCATTTTATTTACAAAGCTTTATCAGCGAATTCCACATCCTATCATGATTCCTTTGGTCACAACAACGATTGTCAGTGCAGTGATTTTGCTAGTTTTTGATATCCCATATGCAACTTATATGAAAGGTGGAGAATGGCTTCAGCAGATGCTTGGACCGGCTGTTGTCGCACTTGCCTATCCCCTCTATAATCAACGAGCCATTATTATAAAATATAAATATTCTATTTTATCAGGACTTTTCATAGGTATGATCACAGGCTTATTTACTATTTTTGTATTGTTAAAATGGATTGGTGTTAAAGCTAGCTGGATGCTGACGGCCTTACCTAAATCATTAACTACGCCTGTTGGAATGCAGGTAAGTGAGACAATTGGAGGTATTCCACCTTTAACAGCTGTTTTTGTCATGATTGCAGGGTTTGTAGGCGCTATTATCGGACCATTAGTCATTAAATATGGCAAAATCGACTCGGCGGTTAGTAGAGGTGTTGCAGTAGGTAGTGCCTCACATGGGGTAGGTCTTGTTAAATTAAGAGAATATGGGGAACAGGAATTATCAGTTGGTTCATTATCTATGGGCTTAACAGCTGTGATTGGGGCATTTTTTTGTCCTCTCTTTGTCTATTTATTTTTGTAAAGAGTTATTACTATTTTGTTGTCTAAAAAATTGAATTATTGACGTTTTATCGTGAATAAGCAAACAAGCTAGCTCTTCATGAAAGAGAGCTAGCTTGTTATGTTTAGAAAATCGGTTTCCGTTCTTTTATAACACGAATTGTTTTTAATGTGGTATCTTCTGGACCTTGTACTGGTAAACCAGCCTCGATATTCATTTGAATATAGTGAATATTTTCTTGGGTAATTATTTCCCCGGGAATAAAAATTGGAATTCCAGGAGGATATACCATAATAAATTCTGCACATATACAGTTATCTGCTTCTGCAAGTGGAACGACTTCTGTATCTGCATAAAAAGCATCACGTGGTGACATAGCAAGAGCTGGAATTTCTGGAACATTCACTAAAGCTTCTGTTATAGCCGCTTCAGAATCAAATGCTTTTGACATACGAGTTAATGCATTCACTAAAAGATTAATTTCTTTTTTCGTATCTCCTAATGTCACCAAACATAAAATATTATAAAGGTCAGATAGTTCCACTTCAATATTAGCGTTATGACGTAACCATTCTTCAGCTCTGTGGCCAGAAATACCTAAATCTTTTACACTAATAAGAAGTTTTAATGGATCCATATCATAGGTTGCAGAGGAGTGTAGTTTTTCCTTACCTGCACATTTTAAATGCGGGATCTGATTGATCCGTTTACGTGCATCCTTAGCTAAACGCAGTGCATCGTCGATTAAATCATATCCATGAATAGCTAGCTGGCGTCGAGCTGTGTCGAGCGAAGCAAGTAATGGGTATGATGTTGACGTAGTTGTTAGCATGGAAAATACAGCTTGTACACGTTTTGCTGAAACAAGACCTTCACGTACATTTAAAATAGATGTTTGTGTCATGGAACCACCGAGCTTGTGAACGCTTGTCGCAGCCATATCAGCGCCGGCTTCCATTGCGGAATACGGTAGGTCATCATGGAATTTTATGTGGACACCATGAGCTTCATCTACTACAACCGGAATATTACGATCATGAGCAATTTCGACAATACGCTTTAAATCAGCTGTAAAGCCAAAATAAGTAGGATTAATAACAAGTACTGCCTTTGTATCTGGGTAAGCATTTAATGCTTTCTCAACAGCTTCAGGGGAGATGCCATGAGAAATCCCATATTCACTGTCAACTTCAGGGTGAATAAAAATTGGAATTGCACCAGCGAATACAATCGCAGACATAATGGATTTATGAACATTCCGTGGCACTAGAATTTTATCACCTGGACCGACGACGGTCAGAATCATCGTCATGATGGCGCCACTAGTACCTTGAACGGAAAAGAATGTATGATCAGCACCAAAGGCTTCTGCTGCTAGGTTTTGAGCTTCTTTAATAGCACCCTTTGGTGAATGTAAATCGTCTAGTGGAGCAATATTAATTAAATCAATTGATAAAACGTTGTCGCCGACGAATTCACGGAAAGCAGGGTCCATCCCTTGCCCTTTCTTATGGCCTGGAATATGGAACTGTATGGGATGTCTGTTCCGATGTTTAAGTAATACGTCGAACAATGGAGTCTCTAGTTGTGACAACGCAGGTACCACCTCACTTTATAATATCTAAGAAAACAAATGAATTATAGCACCTAACGACACGAAAACATAGACTTTTCATAAAAAATAAAAGGATTTTTTTCAGGGTATCGAGAAATTAGTATCGAACGAAAGGGGAGGTACTATGAATTGGAATACACGTGTGACGGAGCTTTTACAGGTTAAATACCCAATTATACAAGGAGGATTAGCCTATTTAGCATACGCTGATTTAGCTGCTGCTGTGTCGAATGCTGGAGGTTTAGGGCAAATCACGGCTATGAGTTTACGAGATCCTGACTTGTTACGAGAGGAGATCCATAAAGTACGAACATTAACAGATAAACCATTTGGTGTTAATTTTGCAATAGGTATGCATGGGAAAGGCTATGAGGAGATGGTGCGCGTTGCTGTCGAAGAAGAAGTTCCGGTTGTGACAATGACGGGAGGAAATCCAGCACCTATATTTGATTTATTGGCAGGAACTAACATCAAAAAATTAGTCCTTGTAGCTGCACGTAGACAAGCTCAAAAGGCTGAGCAGCTTGGAGCAGATGCTGTCATGGTCGTGGGTCAAGAGGGCGGAGGTCATCTTGGACGTGATGATGTCGGCACAATGGTGCTGGTTCCACAAGTGGTTGATAGTGTGAAAATTCCTGTCATTGCTTCTGGCGGAATTGGTGATGGTCGCGGCTGGATGGCAGCTCATGCACTAGGTGCAGAAGGCATTGAAATGGGCACTCGCTTTATTGCGACAAAGGAGTGTGTCGATGCGTCAGAGGCTTACAAGGAGGCGTTACTTGCAAGTACAGAGGCTGATACAACAATTATTAAGCGCTCTATTGGTGCACCAGCACGAGCGTTACGTAATGAATTTACGGAAAAAATTTTAGAAATTGAAGAAAGAACACCAACATATGAGGCGTTAAAAGAATATATAAGTGGGACAGCCAATAAGCGTTTTATTTATGATGGAGATAGAAATCAAGGCTTTGGATGGGCAGGTCAAGTGACAGGGATGATTAACGATATCCCAACCGTTGAAGATCTAATCAATCGAATGGTTGCAGAAGCTGAAAGTATACGGTTAAAATGGGGGCATTAACATAAAGGTGGTTTTGTCGAATGGAATATTCTTATCCGTTTTCAACTGATTGGTCCACAGAGGAGATTGTGGATGTTGTTCAATTCTTCGAGGGAATCGAGAAAGCTTATGAAAAGGGCATCAAGCGTGAAATCATGCTAGCTAAATATCGTCGCTTTAAAGAGATAGTCCCTTCACAAGCTGAGGAAAAATCAATTTTTCGTGAATTTGAAGAGGCAAGTGGCTATATTAGCTATCCTGTCGTGAAACAAACAAAGGAAGCCGAAGATGGTACGATAATAAAAATTGTGCCTAAAGGTGGTCGATAAAAAAGTGGATGTGAGTCATACTCACATCCACTTTTTTATTTTTTGTGTTAAAAAACGATATATTGCATAAAATACATCAATCAAAATCCATACAAAATGAATCGAAATAGGGCTATTTTCCAACGATGATATTGTAAATAGGAAGTAGGCTTTCAAACGTTTCTTCTGTTAATTGGTGTAATTCGCTAGCAGTAAGCTTTGTTGCCTGCTCTTTTGGAATGTGTCGACCAATTAAGAACTCACCCTTTTTGACATCTCGCAGACGTATAAGCAATGCTTCAAGGTTGTCTTCTTCTTTTGCCTCTTCGAGAGAAATGGCTTCAGGGGACATATGGTCTCCAGACACAATAAAGTCATTAGGAAGCTGCTCTAGTAATGATTTATAAGCTAGTAAACGTTCAGCCATTACATTTTTTTGAGGTGCTTCATAAATAATAGCTAACACGATGAATAAATGTGTGTGCCATAGACCAATCTGAAAGTGAGGCAATGATTTATAACCTCTTTTATAGGGAGCAAAGGCAACCCAACTATCTTTTGGTGGGTTGACAGTTCTTCGAGCATGTTTGGCAACATGTGGAAAGAATTCTTCGCCTAACTGGCTAGAAAAATAAGTAGCAAACTGTTCTCCTAGCTGATTGAATTTTGGACGTACCTGTATATTTAACGCATCCATTCTTTGTTCTAAACCGTCTATTGTAAAAACTTTAAAGTCTTTGTTTGTCCACTTTATTTTTGACAATTTTATTTTACTCCTTTCGTTTTATAAGGTTTATTTTACGCTGATTTTGGGAAAAAATCTTATAACAAGAACTTTATCGAATTAGAAAAGTTTTTGTAAAAAAATTAAAAAAAGGAAGTGTTTTTTATGAAACCAATCGTAAAAATTATACGTAAAGTTGACATCGAAAAGCAATATGAACACATTTTACAATTAGAATTAGATTATGAATTAGCTTCGCTCTTTGCCGCGATGAATGAAAAAAATGACCTTGAAATTGAAAAAAGTAAAAAACGTCTGGCAGAAATTCAATCGGAACTTGAAAGTTTGCACGCCTATGCGTAATGGAAACCTAATACCTATTTAAAAAATCACTTGCTGAATATTCCGACAGCAGGTGATTTTTATTGTGACAAAGGGTAAAATAGACATTATATCTCTATGCAGTTAAAGTTTTATATTACCAAAATAAGTTATTAAGTTGTGGAAAAGGTACGAGGAGCATAAAAAGAACGATAGAAAAAAGAGCCTTTTCTTATATTCGAAGGGTGGGTTTTTAATGGACTTACAACAAATTGATGAATTTGCGAAAAGTATTATTTTTGAAGCTGGAAAACGTATTCGTGAGGCTTTTTCGTATAATCTAGTCATTGAGACAAAATCAGGTGCAAATGATCTTGTTACTAATATTGACCGAGAGACCGAATTATTCTTTATCAAGCAAATTAAAGCTTTTGATCCAACCCATAAAATCTTAGGAGAAGAAGGAATGGGCGAAAAAGTGGAAACGTTAGATGGGGTTGTTTGGATTATTGATCCGATTGATGGCACGATGAATTTCGTCAAGCAACATCGTCATTTCATGATTTCCATCGGTATTTTTGTGAATGGTGTAGGTAAGTTAGGGTACATATTTGATGTCATGCGTGAGGATCTATTTAATGCCATCGCGGGTCAGGGGGCATGGTATAACAATACACCCTTGCGTAAACTTCAGTCGGTTACAATGGATGAATCAGTTATTGGCATTAATGCACATTGGGTAGCGCCCAATCGACATATTCACCATGAAAAAGTAATAGAAATGGTGCGCAAAGTGCGTGGTACACGGTCCTACGGATCAGCGGCAATGGAAATTGCATTTGTAGTGAGTGGCAAATTAGATGCCTATGTCTCCATGCGTCTAGCACCATGGGATATTGCAGGCGGGACTATTATCGCTCAAGAGGTTGGAGCCGTTGCCACAAATTTACACGGAGAAGGCTTTGATTTCCTTCATCAGGATACTTTTATCATCGCTAATCCTTCAATCCATAAAGAATTATTGGAAAAATATATTGTGCCATATGAATAAAGAGGAGCCGTCTTTTTACTAGACAGCTCCTCTTTTTATCCTTTCCCTCTACTAGGGAGAGAATTTATTCTACGGGAATTTAACTATGCTCAATCTATCTCCGTTGCAGCATACTTGCTTAAAGTAATCCTTGTGCACGTAGTTTACGCTTCATTTTAAAGGCTGTCATGAAAATGACACAAGTAGCCACAATGCCTGCTATTACACCAAATACATTACTAGTCGCAACAGAATAGCCGATAGAGCACATTGCTAATACAGCTGCTAATGCATAGATGGCCATTACGATTTTTGCACGATTCATAGCCTAGCCTCCTATATAAAAAATTGTTAATCAGATAATATTTTTTAGAATGATGGAAATTCTAATAAGGACATTTCTATCCTTCTTGTGCTATAATATCACAGTTAAACATTCGAAAAAAGAATATGGAGTGGAATAATGACAAACTTACGTCAAGATCTTCGCAATATCGCAATTATCGCCCACGTTGACCATGGTAAAACTACCTTAGTCGACCAATTATTAAAACAATCAGGTACATTCCGTTCAAACGAACATGTTGAAGAACGTGCAATGGACTCTAATGATATTGAACGTGAACGTGGTATTACAATTTTAGCAAAAAATACTGCAGTAAACTACAACGGAACTCGTATCAACATCCTTGATACGCCTGGACACGCCGACTTTGGTGGTGAGGTAGAACGTATTTTAAAAATGGTAGATGGCGTTTTACTAGTTGTCGATGCGTATGAGGGTTGTATGCCGCAAACACGCTTTGTATTAAAAAAAGCGTTAGAACAAAAGTTAACACCAATTGTAGTTGTAAACAAAGTTGATAAAGATTCAGCACGTCCATTAGAAGTTGTAGATGAAGTATTAGAATTATTCATCGAGCTAGGTGCTGACGATGATCAATTAGATTTCCCTGTTGTTTATGCATCAGGTGTTAACGGTACAGCTTCTCTTGATGCTGATCCAGCAAATCAAGAAGAAAATATGCAATGTCTATTTGAAAAAGTAATTGAAGCAATCCCAGCACCAGTTGATAACTCAGCAGATCCATTACAGTTCCAAGTTGCATTACTTGATTATAATGATTATGTTGGTCGAATTGGGATTGGACGCGTATTCCGCGGTACTATTGAAGTAGGTCAACAAGTGGCTTTAATGAAGTTAGACGGTACTGTAAAACAATTCCGTGTAACGAAGCTATTTGGTTTCTTTGGTCTAAAACGTGAAGAAATCCAATCAGCTAAAGCAGGGGACTTAATCGCCGTTTCAGGTATGGAAGACATCAACGTTGGTGAAACAGTATGTCCTGTTGACCATCAAGATGCTTTAACACCATTACGTATTGATGAACCAACACTGCAAATGACATTCTTAGTAAATAATTCACCTTTTGCAGGTCGTGAAGGGAAATGGGTAACTGCACGTAAAGTGGAGGAGCGTTTACGTTCACAACTACAAACGGACGTTTCTTTACGCGTAGAAGATACAGATTCACCAGATGCATGGACTGTTTCTGGTCGTGGAGAACTGCATTTATCAATTCTTATTGAAAATATGCGCCGTGAAGGCTTCGAGCTACAAGTATCAAAACCTCAAGTAATCATTCGTGAAATTGATGGTGTAAAATGTGAACCGTTTGAGCGTGTACAAATTGATGTTCCAGAGGAAAATGTTGGTTCGGTTATTGAATCAATTGGTACTCGTAAAGGTGAAATGTTAGATATGGTGAACAATGGCAATGGCCAAGTTCGTTTAACATTCTTAGTTCCTGCTCGTGGTTTAATTGGTTATACGACAGAGTTCATGTCGATGACTAAAGGTTTTGGTATTATTAACCATACATTTGATTGCTACCAACCATATATTCCAGGTCGCATTGGTGGACGTCACCAAGGTGTTCTTGTTTCAATGGAAACTGGTAAATCAACAACTTATGGTATGATGCAAGTAGAGGACCGTGGTACACTATTTGTAGAGCCAGGGACTGAAATTTATGAAGGTATGATCGTTGGCGAAAATACACGTGAAAATGATATCACTGTAAACATAACAAAAATGAAGCAAAAAACGAATGTTCGTTCTGCGACAAAAGATGCAACAAACGTTATTAAAAAGCCTCGTTTATTAACACTAGAAGAAGCGTTAGAATTCTTAAATGATGATGAGTATTTAGAAATCACACCAGAATCAATTCGCCTTCGTAAACAAATTCTAGATAAAAATGAACGTGAAAGAATAGCGAAAAAACTAAAAAACGCTGAACAATAATTTTTGCTTCCACGAAAGGAAGAGGAGTCTTGGATCTAAAGTCCGCTTTATTGGGTGAACTAAATGTTATTCAAGTTGCTGCACAGTCAAGTACAGATGAAACAGCAAAAGTTTATGGAAGAATGGCTGGTATCACTAGATTTTTATACGAAAATTTACCAAGCTATGAAATAGCAGGCTATGTTGTATTTCTTCTAGTATTTGTACTTTCTGCCATTGTCTATAAGCTAGGCTTTGCCAAGAAATTAAAGTTATCTCAAAATATTATTATTTATGCGTTCCTGTTTTTAGGTTGTATCATGCTAACGTTTTTCGCCTTATTCTTGCCGATGATTGAAGGGCTTATCGTAGCAGCCTTAATTTTAATTGTCTATAAAACAAGATTATGGCGTGAGAAAAGAGAAGAACAACAAGCTACCAATCAGTAACATTTAGGTTTTTATAATAAGAAATTTTACATGAAGCAGTCTTAGCGATAATAATCACGCTAAGACTGTTTTTTGATTTACACTAATATAAATGACAGGCCAAATTTAAGAAACTGCCCGGAAAGCTACCTATACACCTGCTGAAAAAATAAATCAAACATCATTGTCCTTATCGAACCGTAGTAAATACTACTTCAAGATAAATTGGTAGGCACCGAAATCTTCTGATGTGAATAAGTTAATGTCGATAGGCTTATTTTGATCACATCAAGGAGGAAAGGGAATGCGTTGGCTTACAAAAGGTTTATTATTGAGTGTCATTGCTTTGTTACTCCTTTCTTTGACGGCATGTAATAAAGCAGAGCTAGAACAAGTCAAAGTAGGGGAAGTTACTCGTTCAATTTTCTATGCGCCTCAATATGTAGCGCTTGAGAAAGGATTCTTCGAAGAGGAGGGGCTTTCTGTTGAGCTACAAACGATTGCAGGTGGCGATAAAACGATGACGGCGTTACTGTCAGATGGTATTGATATTGCTTTAGTTGGGTCGGAAACGTCCATTTATGTTACTTTACAAGGTGCTAATGATCCCATTCAAAATTTTGCCCAGTTAACACAAACGGATGGGACCTTTTTAGTGGCAAGAGATAAGATAGATAATTTTTCATGGGATCAATTGAAGGGCTCGACTTTTTTGGGGCAACGTAAAGGTGGTATGCCTCAAATGGCAGGGGAATTCGTGTTGAAAAAACATGGGATCGACCCTGTGAATGATTTAACGCTCATTCAAAATATCGATTTTGCCAATATTGCTACTGCTTTTGCATCGGGGACTGGTGATTATGTCCAATTATTTGAACCAACAGCAAGCGTCTTTGAGAAAGAAGGGAAAGGGTATATTATCGCTTCGTTTGGAACGGAGTCGGGCACTCTTCCTTACACATCCTTTATGGCAAAAAGTAGTTATTTAAAGGAAGATGCTGAAACTGTTCAAGCCTTTACAAATGCATTGCAACGAGCACAGGATTTTGTTCAAAATGAAAGCTCAGCAGAAGTGGCAAAAATAATTCAACCGTATTTTGAGAATGTTGATTTAGCGATTATTGAAACAGTGGTTGAGCGCTATAAAGCTCAAGGCTCCTATGCTACTGACCCTATCCTCGATGAAGGAGAGTGGGATAACTTGCAAACGATTATGGAGGAAGCAGGTGAACTTCCTCAACGAGTGGAGTATGAAAAACTTGTCAATACAACCTTTGCTGAAAAGGCTGCTGAGTAATATGGAATTTTTGCAGCTAGAGAATATTCACCATAGTTATTTTTCAAGCACACAGGCAAAGGAAGTATTACGTGATATCAGTTTAGCCATTCAGGAAGGAGAATTTGTCTCATTTATTGGACCAAGTGGCTGTGGGAAAACAACCCTATTATCGATAATTGCGGGTTTATTCCCTGCAACTGAAGGCAAGGTCTATATAGATGGGGAAGAACTATCGGCACATAATCAAACTAGCATTGGCTATATGCTTCAGCAAGACTATTTATTTCCGTGGAAGACTATTGAAGAAAATGTAACAATCGGTCTGAAAATCATGGAACGGAGCAATAAAACACATAAAGTAACGGCCAATGCCCTTTTGCATGAAATCGGCTTACCACATGTCGGGAACAATTATCCACGAGAATTATCAGGAGGGATGAGACAACGTGTGGCACTTGCTCGTACATTAGCCGTTAATCCAAAAATATTACTTTTAGATGAACCGTTTTCAGCTTTAGATTACCAGTCGAAATTAAAGTTAGAAGATTTAGTCGTTGAAACCTTAAAAACGTATAAGAAGACGGCTATTCTTGTGACACATGATATTGGTGAAGCTATCGCGATGAGTGAGCGTGTCTTTCTATTTTCTGCAAATCCTGGGACATTACACAAAGTGTTTGAAATTCCTAAAGCACTTCGCGAGCTTTCACCGTTTGATGTAAGACAGCATCCAGCCTATGCAGATGTTTTCCAAACCATTTGGAAGGAGCTGGAGAGCCTTGGATAACACATTATTTAAACAATATCAGCAGTTGTTAAAAAAGGAGAAACGCTTTGTTCGACTGTATCAACTTATTATTCTGCTCCTATTTTTCGGAGGATGGGAGCTGCTGTCAAGGTTAGAATGGATTGATCGTTTAATATTCAGCTCACCAACGCATGTTTGGCATACCTTTATTGAAAAAGTAAACGATGGCTCTTTAACATTGCATGTTGGTGTTACTCTAATGGAGACGGTAATAGGCTTTATAGCGGGTACTTTACTAGGAACGTTAATAGCTATTGTTTTATGGTGGTCTCCGTTATTATCAAAGGTACTTGATCCGTATTTAGTTATTTTAAACGCGATGCCAAAAGTTGCGCTTGGACCGATTTTAATTGTAGCACTTGGTCCAGGATATTTTTCAATCATAGCGATGGGTGCATTGATTTCCATCATTATTACAACCATTGTTGTCTATACCGCTTTTAAAGGAGTTGACCCGAACTATAGTAAGGTTTTACAAACATTTGGGGCAACAAGATGGCAAATATTTCGGGAAGTGATTTTACCAGCTTCTTTTCCTACGATTATTTCAACACTGAAGGTGAACGTTGGTTTATCGTGGGTAGGGGTTATAGTGGGCGAATTTTTAGTAGCATCAAAAGGTCTTGGTTATTTAATTATTTATGGCTTCCAAGTATTTAATTTCAACCTTGTCCTAATGTCATTGCTCATTATTGCATTTTTTGCAACAATTATGTATCAAGTGGTCGAATTGATTGAAAAGGCGATCATTAAAACTAATGAATAATAGAGAAAAAGAGGTGTCTCGAAATAGAGGCACCTCTTTTAAGCTTATAAATGTTAAAATTCTTTATCCATTTGTGGTGAAGTACGATAGAACCGGAAATTGCCAGTTTCAAGTCGTGCAACCGTATTATCTTTAATTCGATCATGGCAAATAGTACACATGTAAGTATGGATTGGACGATTACGCAACTTTTTTGCTAATGGCAAATTATCATCTATATTATGAATCGTATCGCAAATTACGCATTTTACGCGCATTGCATTCCCTCCTATTCAGCACGAATGGCTGATACGTTTTTAATAGGATTGTCTAGATTTGAACCATCTCTTAATAATACATGGATTGGACCATCTTCTAAAAGGGGCTTGCCATCTTGGCTATATTTTAAAATAAGGGTATTTGCTTCTTCAATTGTGAATGGATACTCTTGACCATCTTTGCATTCTAGGACGATTTTTGTCGCTTCAGGCTTAATTTCAGCATTTTTCAAGAAGTGACTCAATTCGATTCCAAATGTACCTGTTTCCATTCCTTTACGGTCAAATTTACGCTCTGATTTTAACGTAGGTGGGAATGTTGCCCCTTCCATAATTTCACGTGACCAGTGAGCGCCAACCTCACGCATATACTTGATGTCTGAATCTTCCTCGACATCTTGTGTAGTGAAGTAAGTATTTAAATCTAATTTACGATCATCGAAAATCCACACAGTGGGATCTAATGTTAGTTGGTATGAAACTGCACCCTTGATAGGAATTATTGTTTCCATAATAGAAATCCTCCTCAAAACTTGTATATCCAAGACATAGTATAACGCTAATGACTAGAGATAATAAAGAAATATAATTCGAATTCTCTATTTTCCAATGTAGACACTTGCATTTTTATCGACTAAAAGATAAACTTTATTAAGATAGAATCGAAGAAATATCAGATAATGGGGGCGTCCTCATGGATACGAAATCACAAACTTCTTTTCAAGAGAAGGCTTTGGAGCTACTAGTTGCTGATGCAGACAAGATTGCTCGTCTTATTCGAGTACAAATGGATCATTTAACAATGCCACAATGCCCTTTATATGAGGAAGTATTAGATACACAAATGTTCGGCCTGTCACGTGAAATTGATTTTGCTGTGAAGCTTGGACTAATTGAACGTGAAAAAGGCAAAGAAATTCTCGATTCACTCGAGAAGGAACTTTCTGTACTACACGACGCGTATACAGACAAATAAAAAGAAAAACTCAAACGCTTCTTTGCGCTTTGAGTTTTTTTACTAGAACGAGGTTTTCTAATGAGACAATACTTAAAACGTTATGCACAAAATTTTGATTACCCCTTATTTTTTACGGTCCTATTATTAAGTTTATTTGGGTTAATAATGATTTATAGTTCAAGTATGATGGTTGCTATTGTACAAAAAGAACAAGCACCTGATTTTTTCTATCGAAAACAAGTAATCAATTTAATGGTGGCATTTCTTGGCTTTATAGTGGCTGCTTTTTTCCCATATAAACATTATGCGAATAAAAATATTATGTTATTTCTAACCATCGTATTAATTGTGTTATTTACGTGGGTAAAAGTGGCTGGTAATGGGGCAGATCAAGTAGGCTCACAGAGTTGGATTGCTATTCCAGGTTTAGGGAATTTTCAGCCTTCGGAGTATGCAAAACTATTTATAATCTTATATTTTGCAGCTGCTTTTTATCGAAAAGCGCAAAAATATACGTTTGAAAAGCTACAACCAACCGAAATATTCTATCCCATTTTCCTATGGATTTTAGTCGTTGCTGGGGTGGCCTTCGAAACAGATTTAGGTGCTGTTATTATTTTATGTGGAATAGCCGTATCTGTAGTTGCTTCAAGTGGTATTCCCTTTAAAACCTTTTGGAAGTTTTTTGGTGTATTAGCAGCATTCGGTGCAGCAATTTTAGGAATACTTCTGCTGTTCAAGGGAGAACTACTAACAGAAAACAGAAAAGGACGGATTTTATCTTATTTAAATCCGTTTGAGTACGAAGATGGTAGTGGACATCAAGTGGTGAATAGTTATTATGCTATTGGCGGAGGCGGCTTAGAAGGGCGCGGTCTTGGTCAATCCATTCAAAAATTAGGGTACTTGCCTGAACCACAAACGGATTTCATTATGGCAATCATAATGGAGGAATTAGGAATATGGGGAGTTTTAATTGTTTTATGTGGTTTAGGGTTTATTGTATATAAAGGTTTTTCTATTGCATTGCGAACGAAAGATCCATTGGCACGCATGATTGCGGCTGGTATTGCGAGCTGGATAGGCTGGCAAACGTTTATTAATCTTGGGGGTGTAACTGGGTTAATCCCGTTAACCGGTGTAACGTTACCTTTTATAAGCTATGGCGGTACATCTATAATCATTCTATCTTTAGCGATGGGGATATTAATCAATGTTTCTATGTTTGAAAAGGTAGAGCGGAAAAAAACACAATCATAAAGGGGGATACCTATGGAATCAATCAACAAAATTCTCGTAGCCAATCGAGGAGAAATTGCAATTCGTATTTTCCGTGCATGTACGGAGCTGAATATCCAAACTGTTGCCATCTATTCAAGGGAGGATAGTGGTGCCTTTCATCGCTTTAAAGCAGATGAAGCTTATTTAGTGGGAGCTGGCAAGAAACCAATCGATGCTTATTTAGATATCGAGGATATTATTGCCATCGCAAAAGATGCAGATGTTGATGCGATTCATCCAGGGTATGGTTTTTTATCAGAAAATGTGGAATTTGCCCGTCGCTGTGAGGAAGAAGGCATTGTCTTTATCGGACCAACTTCTCAGCATTTAGATATGTTTGGGGATAAAGTCAAAGCACGTTCGCAAGCCATTGCGGCAGAAATTCCTGTTATTCCTGGTACAGATGGTCCAGTAGCTGATCTAGCAGAAGTAGAGACATTTGCTAGCACTTACGGCTATCCAGTTATGATTAAGGCAGCACTTGGCGGTGGTGGTCGTGGGATGCGTTTAGTCCATACACCGGAGGAGCTTGCTTCTTCTTATGAAAGGGCAAAATCAGAGGCAAAGGCTGCTTTTGGTTCTGATGAGGTGTATGTTGAAAAAGCTATTATCAAACCAAAACATATTGAAGTACAGATTATTGGTGATCAGCAGGGCAATATTGTGCACTTATATGAGCGTGATTGCTCGATTCAGCGTCGTCACCAAAAAGTAGTTGAAATTGCCCCATCACATTCGATTTCACAAGAGTTAAGAAATCGTATTTGTGACGCTGCCGTGAAATTAATGAAGAATGTCTCGTACATAAATGCAGGGACAGTGGAATTTTTAGTCGCAGGCGAAGATTTTTATTTCATCGAGGTAAACCCTCGTATTCAAGTAGAACATACGATTACAGAAATGATTACAGGTGTCGATATCGTCCATGCCCAAATCAAGGTAGCAGCAGGTTATGCTCTGCATAGTGAAGAAATTCATATGCCGAAGCAAGAGGATATGCCAATGATTGGCTATGCAATTCAGGCTCGTGTAACAACAGAAGACCCTGCAAATGACTTTATGCCGGATACAGGGAAATTAATGGTATACCGTTCTAGTGGCGGTTTCGGTGTACGTTTAGATGCGGGGAATGGTTTCCAAGGTGCTGTCGTAACACCATATTATGACTCTTTACTAGTAAAAATTTCAACATCAGGCATGAACTTTAAAGAAGCTGCTGCGAAAATGGATCGCAATTTAAAAGAATTCCGAATTCGTGGAGTCAAAACGAATATACCGTTTTTAAATAATGTGGTAACACATGAGAAGTTTTTATCAGGTGCTTTTGACACAAGCTTTATTGATACAACACCTGAACTATTCCATTTCCCTGTACGTAAGGACCGTGGGACAAAGCTGTTAAGTTATATTGGTAATGTGACATTAAACGGCTTCCCTGGTGTTGAAAAAAAATCAAAGCCTATTTTTGTACAACCGAATATTCCAAAAGTTGATACACTAATAGCACCTCCAGCAGGTACGAAACAGATTTTAGATACACAGGGAGCAGATGGCTTAGTGCAATGGATTTTAGCACAGGAAGACGTACTACTAACAGATACTACATTCCGCGATGCTCACCAATCCCTGCTTGCAACACGTGTTCGTTCACAGGATATGTATCAAATTGCAGATGCAACAGCTCGTATGATGCATCAGTTATTCTCGTTGGAAATGTGGGGCGGTGCAACATTCGATGTAGCGTATCGCTTCTTAAAAGAGGATCCATGGGAGCGATTAGCGAAACTGCGTGAACAAGTACCGAATGTGTTATTCCAAATGTTACTACGTGGAGCTAATGCCGTTGGTTACACTAACTATCCTGACAATTTAATCCGTGAATTTATCGCTGAATCCGCAGCATCAGGTATTGATGTGTTCCGTATTTTCGATAGCTTGAATTGGATTAAAGGAATGGAAGTAGCGATAGATGCTGCGCGTCAATCAGGAAAAATTGCTGAAGCGGCAATTTGTTATACAGGAGACATCCTCGACGACAGCCGTGCGAAATATTCAGTGCAATACTATAAAGATATGGCGAAAGAGCTTGAATCAGCTGGTGCCCATATTTTAGCTATTAAAGATATGGCTGGTTTATTGAAACCGGAAGCAGCGTACCGTTTAATTTCCGAGTTAAAAGAGACGACAAGTCTGCCAATCCACTTGCATACACATGACACAAGTGGAAATGGAATTTACTTGTATGCTAAGGCGATTGAAGCAGGTGTAGATATCATTGATACAGCGCTTGGATCTATGGCAGGTCTTACATCTCAACCGAGTGCCAATTCCTTGTACTATGCAATGAAGGGCGGTAAACGTGAGGTACGTGCGGATATTGATGCATTAGAAAAATTATCGTACTACTGGGAAGATGTTCGTAAATACTATAAAGATTTCGAAAGTGGCATGATCAGCCCACATTCTGAAATTTATGTACACGAGATGCCTGGCGGTCAATATAGTAACCTTCAGCAACAAGCAAAAGCAGTGGGTCTCGGCGATCGCTGGGAAGAAGTGAAACGTATGTATTCCCGTGTAAATCTACTATTCGGAGATATTGTCAAAGTGACACCATCTTCCAAAGTGGTCGGGGACATGGCACTCTTCATGGTCCAAAATGATCTTGACGAAAACACGGTTCTAACAAGGGGACAAACGATTGATTTCCCAGACTCTGTTATTGAATTCTTCCAAGGTTATCTTGGACAGCCACATGGTGGATTTCCAGAGGCACTGCAACAAGTCGTGCTTAAAGACCGTGAAGCAATTACAGTGCGCCCAGGGGAATTATTAGAGCCTATTCAGTTTGAACAATTAGAAGCTGTTCTTGAAGAGAAATTAAATCGTCCTGTTTCAAAGAAGGATGTATTAGCCTATGCTCTTTATCCAAAAGTTTTTGAGGAGTATGCGAAAACAGAAGAATCCTTCGGCAATATTTCGGTTCTCGATACACCAACATTCTTATATGGCTTAAAGCTTGGGGAAATCATTGAGGTTGAAATCGAAAAAGGTAAAACATTAATTATTAAACTAGTCTCGATTGGTGAGCCACAGCACAATGGGACGCGCGTTCTGTACTTTGAACTGAACGGCCAATCACGTGAATTAGTGATTCAAGATATGACAGTTGAGGTAGATGGCAACCTAGCGCTAAAAGCAGATCCAAGTAATCCAAACCAAATTGGTGCTACAATGCCAGGTACTGTGTTAAAGGTTGTTGTTTCTAAGGGCAGTCCAGTCAAACGTGGTGATCACCTATTAATAACGGAAGCGATGAAAATGGAAACAACGGTCCAAGCGCCAAAAGACGGTGTTGTAAAAGAGGTTTATGCAAGTGCAGGGGATGCTATTTCAACAGGTGATTTATTGATTGAAATTGAATAAATCGTTTTGAAAAAAGGTTAGTAGATACTTTTTTGGTATCTACATAACCTTTTTTATTTGTTGAAGGAGTCATTGTATCAAACTTGATTAGTCAAATGGTTGTATAATAACCATAACGCCTTTATTCAGGCATTAAGCAGCATATAATGGTGGACGAAAATGACTTTTAGATATCCTTGCATAAGTGATGGGAGTTTAGCGTAAATTGCTAACTGTGCCTCTACCAGAGCAGCTTTAATTTTCAAACAGGCAAGCAATGTGCAAAAGATCAAGAAGTAACAATATTATTTGAACCGCAATGAAAGTAGAGGGACGTGAAAATGCTTAAAGCATTATTTAATTGGATGTTTGTCATAGGTTTAATCCTATTAGGAGGCCGCCTTATAACGATGATTTGTCGATATTTTGACATTCCTTTTACAACATTTTTTAAAGATTACGCCCTAGTATCTATGATTATTTTAATTGTAGGTATTATAGGAACGGAAACAATGAAGAAACAAAACTAAAGACATAGAAAAAGATTCGTCACATAATAGGTGGCGAATCTTTTTTTAATGGATTATTTCTTTTTCTCATTATAATTACTACGAGCTACTAGCATGATCATGTAACATAATAGGCCGAATAAAAGGGAAATAAATAATGAATGCAGTAAAGCTACCGTTAAATTCAGTCTAGTTAGGACTACTAACATACCAGCAATCACTTGTAAAATAACTATAGTAAATGCAATAACCCATCCATAGTAAATTACACGTTGGTTTTTATATTCTTTCACAGCGTGCCAAGTTATGTATGCAATCCAAATGAAAATAATAAGAACAGCTAGTCGATGTCCCATTTGCACCCATTCGTACATATTATTGGGAGGTGCAAAAGGTGTCTCATTATAGCAAAATGGCCAGTCAGGACAAATTAAGCTCGAATCTGTATGACGAACTAACGCCCCAGTATAAACGACTAAATAAGAATAAATTGTGACAGCAATTGTATGCCAACGTAACTTTTTACCAATAAATACGTTATCGGCATCAAATTTTCGATCGACTTCAAATACAATCATAGAAAGGAGAAGAACCGCAGCAAAGGAAATAAGAGAAATCCCAAAATGAAGGGCTAGGATGAAATCACCTTGTCCCCATAAAACTTGAGCAGCTCCTATAAGAGCCTGCGCGATTAAGAAAAACATTGCTAAAAAACCAAGTAACTTTACTTCACGAATATGTCCGAGTTTACGCCATGTCCATACTGTTAACACAAGAATTGAAATAGATACGACTCCAGTTACAAGACGATGTGAGAATTCAATAAGGACTTCTGGTGTAATCTCCTTTGGAATAAGAGATCCATTACAATCAGGCCAGTTTCGACCACAGCCTAAGCCACTATCTGTTTTAGTAACGAGAGCCCCACCTAGTAAAATAAGGAGCATCCCAACTGTAGCGGCAACAGCAAACCACTTCAAATACCTGTTGTGTTGCATAAAATGAGTCACCTACTTTATCTATCAACATTACAAGAACGTAATGTTTCTGCTACTAGATAATATCGAAAATACGTATAAAAAACAACTTGTAAAGAGAAGGGAGTAATAGATGTCGATTCCATTTCACAAATTGTTCATAATTTCGTGCTTTAACCTTCACAATTCATTTTAGAAAATGTTTTACTATAGATATGTTGTTTTTAATTATATTTCTAGACAAAGCTAATTTTTACAACTTCATCTAAATTTCACTTAATGTCTAGAAATCAATCGCAAATTTCGCTATAGTTATTGTTAGCGGAATATGCTTACAAAAATGAAAGGAGAGGTATTATGTCAAACGGTCGTACACTGGCGGCTACTAGAAATACTGGTCCAGAAACAACATCTGTTGTAAAAGATTTCTTAGCACTAATAAAAATTGGAATCGTTAACTCGAATCTTGTCACAACGTTTACAGGGATGTGGCTGGCTTTTCAGTTTACTAGTAGACATTTCTTGCAAGAGCTTGATGTTATCTTTTACACCATGCTGGGTGCAGCATTCATCATCGGTGGCTCAGGCGCAATGAATAACTACATTGATCAGGATATTGATCCTATCATGAAAAGAACAAAAGCAAGGCCGACAGTGACTGGCAGATTTAAGCCGAATTTCGTATTGACCATTGCCCTCTCATTTTTAATTGTAGGTGAAATTTTGTTATTTGCGGCATCGTTTGCAGCCGGCATGTGGGGACTAGTAGGAATATTTGCTTATGTCGTTCTGTATTCAATGTGGTCGAAGAGGAAGCATGTTAGCAACACTGTTGTAGGAAGTATTTCCGGGGCTATTCCTCCAGTTATTGGATTCGCGGCGGTTGAGCCTGCTTTAGGTCCGGGAGCACTTGCCTTATTCCTAATTATGTTTGCATGGCAACCACCACATTTTTATGCGCTTGCTATGAAACGAACAGAGGAATATCGTGCAGCTAAAATACCAATGCTACCTGTAGTAAAAGGATTTAAACGTACAAAGTACTCAATGTTATTCTGGATTCTTTTATTATTACCGTTACCTTTCCTTTTACCAGAGCTTGGAATTGGCTTTTTAACTCTTGCTACTACATTGAACTTGGGTTGGTTAATACTAGCTCTGAAAGGCTTTACAACTAAAGATGATATGAAATGGGCAAATAAAATGTTTATTTATTCATTGAATCATATGACCATACTATTTGTAGCCATGATCATATTTGCGGTGTTTAGCTAATTTAGGAATTCTTTCTTTTCTTAAAGAATTCATATAGACAGAACTAATGTCCTAGGTACACATGAAAATACAACAAAGAAAGAGGGGTTTAATTAAGCTATGATGAAAGGGCTTAAAAAATGGCGTCTTTTTTCACTTCTAGCAGTGATGATGGTCTTCCTTTCAGGTTGTGGTGAAGATTATCTATCAACACTGAAACCATCTGGAGAAGTAGGTAAACAACAATTGAACTTATTACTGTTAACTACTGTAATTATGACGCTAGTAGTAGTAGTAGTATCCGTTATTTATTTACTTGCATTCGTAAAATACCGTCGTTCACGCGTTGGTGAAAATGTGATCCCTAAGCAAGTAGAGGGTAGTCATACGTTAGAAGTGATTTGGACAGTTATACCGATTATTTTATTATTAATTATCGCTGTACCAGTTGTTACAACTACTTATAAATTCGCAGATGTTGCTGCAATGGATGAAGTAGATGAAGAAGGGAACAAAACAGCCCTTACAATCAATGTAACAGCAAAATTATACTGGTGGGAATTCGAATACCCTAACCAAGGGATCGTAACGGCTCAAGAGCTAGTAGTACCAACAGGTGAAAAAGTTTACTTTAATTTAAAAGCTGCCGATGTTAAGCACTCATTCTGGATTCCTGCTGTAGGCGGTAAAATGGATACAAACGTAGAAAACTTAAACAAATTCTACCTAGTATTTGATAAAGAATCAAAAGATCTTAAAGATGGCGTATTTTATGGAAAATGTGCTGAATTATGTGGACCTTCACATGCTTTAATGGACTTTAAAGTAAAAACATTAAGCCCAGATGCATTTGATGCATGGGTTGACGCAATGAAAGCGACAGAAGGACAAACTGCTGACAAAGCTTCAACAGATCTTGGTGAAGCAACTTTTGCTAACAGCTGCTTAGGCTGTCACGCTATCTCAGGTTCAGGAGCAGGCGGTACACCTGGTCCAAACTTAACTACGTTTGGTGATCGTAACCGTGTTGCTGGTTTCTTAGAACACAATGAAGAAAGCTTAAAAGCTTGGATTAAAAACCCAGAGGAATTTAAACCAGGTAACTTGATGATGAATGCTGAAGGCACTGCGCCTATCTACGGTAATTTATCTGACGAGGAAATTGAAGCTCTTGCAACTTATATCATGGGCTTATCAGTAGAAAAATAATTTTCGTTCTATAGTAACAAATTTTGAGGGAGGTAAAAGTTGTGAGCTCATACACACAGAAAAAGGGCTTTGGAGCAACTGTCTGGGATTACATTACTACTGTCGACCATAAAAAGTTAGCAGTTATGTATTTATTAGCCGGAACATTGTTCTTCGCTATCGCTGGTTTTGAAGCGTTATTAATGCGTATTCAGTTAATGAAACCAAATAACGATTTTGTATCAGCTGGTTTTTTCAATGAATTATTAACAATGCACGGAACAACAATGTTATTCCTAGCTGCTACTCCATTACTATTTGCATTTATGAACATGCTTGTACCATTACAAATTGGTGCGCGTGACGTTGCATTCCCGTTCCTTAACTCTTTAGGGTTCTGGTTATTCTTCCTAGGTGCAGTATTCCTTCACCTGTCATTCTTTATGGGTGGCGCTCCTGATGCGGGCTGGACTTCTTATGCATCATTATCTTTATATTCTCCAGGACATGGTATTGATTTCTATGTTCTTGGTTTACAAATTTCAGGGGCAGGTACTTTAATTTCTGGTCTTAACTTCATCGTTACGATCATTACAATGCGTGCTCCAGGTATGACATTCATGCGTATGCCATTATTCACTTGGACTTCACTTGTATCAAGTGCGTTAATTTTATTCGCATTCCCTCCATTAACAATTGGTTTATTAATGATGTTATTTGACCGTATGTTCGGTGGTAACTTCTTTGACCATACAATGGGTGGTAACACAGTTATTTGGGAACACTTATTCTGGATCTTCGGACACCCAGAGGTTTATATCCTAGTATTACCTGCGTTCGGGTTATTCTCTGAAATTATCCCAGCGTTCTCACGTAAACGTTTATTCGGATACTCTTCAATGGTATTCGCTACAATTTTAATCGGTTTCTTAGGGTTCATGGTTTGGGCCCACCACATGTTTACAACTGGTCTTGGGCCAACAGCAAACGCAATCTTCGCTGTTGCAACAATGGCTATTGCTGTTCCAACAGGTATGAAAGTATTCAACTGGATCCTAACAATTTGGGGCGGATCTATTAAAGTTACAACACCAATGCTTTATGCACTTGGTTTCATCCCGTCATTCGTTGCGGGTGGTGTTACAGGGGTAATGCAAGCATCTGCTCCTCTTGACTATCAACTACATGATTCTTACTTTATCGTAGCTCACTTCCACTACGTAATCGTTGGTGGTATCGTTACAGCATTATTTGGTTCAGCTCATTTCTATTGGCCAATTTTCTTCAACCGTATGTTAAACGAAACGCTTGGTAAAATTACTTTCTGGATATTCTTTATCGGATTCCATTTAACGTTCTTCGTTCAACACTTCCTAGGTTTAATGGGTATGCCACGTCGTGTATTCACTTACATGGAAGGTCAAGGTTGGGACCAATTCAACTATATCTCTACAATCGGTGCATTAATGATGGGTGTAGGGGTTATCTTAATGGTAATCAACTGCTTAATGTCGATCAAAGGCAAACCAGCAGGTCGCGACCCATGGGGCGATGGACGTACTTTAGAATGGTCAATTCCACAACCAATTCCATTCTATAACTTCCGTCAAACACCACTTGTTCGTGGTTTAGATCCATGGTGGATTGAAAAACAAGAAGGTAACAAAGAAGTAACATTTGCTGAGCCACTAGGTGATATCCATATGCCAAATAACTCAGCGATTCCATTTGTTATTTCATTAGGTATGTTTATTGCAGCATTTGGTGCTCTTTACAATCCAGATGCAGATAAACCTTGGTCAATCTACATTTTAATCATTGGTTTAGCAATTACTTTCGGTGCGATGATTTTCCGTTCTGTTAAAGACGATCATGGCTTCCATTTACACAAAGAAGATATTATTGAAATTGAAGAACAACTTTACGGCAAAGGAGGAAATAAATAATGGATTTCAATACTAAGTTTACTCCTCATACTTGGCCAGACCATCCTGAACAAGCTACGATGGAAGGTAAAAATAAAGTCGTTGGTTTCTGGATTTTCCTTGCCTGTGAAGTTGTACTTTTCGCAAGTTTATTCGCTACTTACCTAGCGCTTAAGAACAAAGGGCCAGCTGGCATGGAGTTCACAACACAAGGTTTATTTGAATTACCATTAGCATTTGCAATGACGATGTTATTATTAACATCTTCATTAACATCTGTATACGCAATTTACCATATGCGTAACTTTAACTTTAAAGGTATGCAAACTTGGTTAGCAATTACTTTAGCTTTAGGTCTTGGATTCTTAGCACTTGAAATTTATGAATTCCAACACTATGTGCACCTTGGTTTTACATTTAACCAATCTGCATTCGCAACTGCATTTTATTCTTTAGTTGGTACACACGGTTTCCACGTAACTTTAGGACTTGTATGGATTGCAACTTTAATGATCCGAAATGCTAAACGTGGGTTAAACTTGTACAATGCACCTAAATTCTTCGTAGCTGCTTTATATTGGCACTTTATCGATGTTGTTTGGGTATTCATCTTTACAGTAGTATACTTGATGGGAGTGATCGGATAATGTCTTCACACGATACACCTATAGTTGCTAAGTCACAGGCACAATATGAATATGATCGTCATCATAATGCCGTTCATATGCGTAAACAAGTAATCAACTTTGCGATCATGATTTTCTTTACTTTTATCGCTTTCGCAGTAGTTGCAGCCGATTTTTCTAAATACTTAATCATGCCATTAGTATTATTATTGGCTGGTGTTCAAGTTGTACTTCAGCTTTATTCTTTCATGCACTTAGAAGACAAAAAAACACACTTCGGTGGCGTTATTGGTTTCTTCATGTGGATGGGAATTTTAATCGCATTTACATTCTTCTTAGCATTTTTAACAATCATTTGGTGGTAATCACCAATAAAGCACGTTCGTCATATTGTACGAACGTGCTTTTCTTATTGTAGTGAAGTTATGTAGATTTCAAAAAGAGGCAAACACTGTTAAACTTAACATTTGTTCACCTTTCGTTCATTGCAGTATAGCTGTAAGCGTTTTATAATAGGAGTACTGAAGTTTAAAGGAGTGCGTTCTATATGCCACTTAGTATATTTGGTTTCCAAGCATTGTGGAGCCCATATTTAATAGGGGTTCTTGTTTTTATAACAATCATCTATTTTTTAGTCACAATAAAGTGGCGTAAGGATTTTAAAGTAAGTGAGCCTTTAAAAAAGGGTGAAGCCATTTACTTTGTGTTAGCCATGATTACTATTTATATTATCAAAGGTTCTCCAATTGATTTAATGGCTCATATTATGTTTACGATGCATATGGTGCAAATGGCTATATTATTATTACTTGTTCCCATCTTCCTAATTAAAGGGATCCCTTGGTGGGTTTGGAAAGTTGCTATTGAGGCACCAGTTGTTAGAACGTTGTTTAAAGTACTGACATTACCTGTTGTTGCAGTATTTGTGTTTATTGGTTTATTTTCCTTCTATCATTTACCTTCAATATTAGATTACATTAAATTAAATGAAACATTACATGGTACCTATACATTTGTATTATTTCTTTCTGCTGTTTTTATGTACTGGCCTTTAATTCAAAATATGCCTAATAGAGCTCATATGAAGCCATTGCATAAATTAGCCTATATTATTGCCAATGCCGTGTTAATTACACCTGCTTGTGGATTAATTATTTTCGCTCCTAATGCAATGTATGAAACATATACAAATGGTGAAGCATGGTTAAAAGCAATGGAGCTTTGTGTACCAGCCTCTACGTTATCAGGCTTATCTTTATCAGGACCAGAGCTATTTACAGACATGAAGCCTGTTGCAGACCAGCAATTAGGTGGCGTGTTAATGAAAATCTTACAAGAACTTATTTTTGGTGTATTAATTGGTACAATCTTTACAAGATGGTATCGTTCTGAACAAAAGGATCCAGATAAAATTACTGCTGACGCATTAGCTGCACACCAAAAAAAATGGGAAAGCCAACAGCAGCATTAATTTTAAAATAGAAATTTACTATGTATAAGGAGTTTTGACAATGGAATTGCAAATTTTGCCTACTATAAGTACATCATTTATCGTGATTAGTGCTGTACTCGTAGCGATAGGTTGGGGCTTAATTATAAAAAGAAATGTAGAAGGACATAAAAAAGTAATGCTTGCTGCAGGTGTAGCTGCACTTATTTTCTTTATTATTTATGCTTCACGAACAGTGTTTATTGGTAATACTGCTTTTGGTGGTGGTGAACATTTAAAACCATATTATACGTTTTTCTTGATTTTCCACATTATCCTGGCAACATCCGGAGCCGTATTTGGTATTGTTAGTATTATTTCAGGTTTAAAAACAAATCTCAAATTGCATAGAAGAATTGGACCAATCACAAGTATTATTTGGTTCTTTGTTGCGATTACAGGTGTCCTTGTTTATTTACTATTATATGTTTTATTTGAACCAGGTGAAACGACTTCAGTTATTAAAGCCATTTTAGGATTTTAAAGAAAATCTCCCTCCTTATTTTTGTACAGGAGGGAGATTTTTTGTAGTAGGCTGAAATAAAGAAAGTACCACGACAAAAAGTAATGGTCCAATTAAAATGCCAAGAAAACCAAATATTTTAAACCCAATAAACATGGCAATAAAAGTATTTAAAGATGAAAGTCCAATCTTATCGCCAATAATCTTTGGTTCAATCATTCTTCGTACTAAAAATTGTCCCACGGTTAATAACGTTAAGATCCCAGCATAAAGATAATCACCAGCAAACGCCTGGTAAATAGCCCAAGGGACTAATAAGAGAAATGAATCGAGAAAAGGGATAAAGTCTAACACAACAAGCAAACAAGCTAACAGTATCGGAAATGGTGTTTTTAAAAAGTAAAATGCTGCGAATGATATAGCAAAAATACTAAGGCCGACTAGGAATTGAGCTTTTAGAAATCCAAATAGGGCTAATTTTACACGTTGTCCAATGAAAATTATTTTTTGATGATAATGAAAAGGAACGGGCATTAATAATTTCCGATTAATGCTAGGCAAATCTAAAAGTAGCATGTACAAGACAATCCAGTAAACAAAAATATCAAATAAACGAGTGGGAATATATGTTAGTAATGTTGACCAGACATTAATGTTTGTTAAGGATAGGGCGAATTTTTCAATAGAAGCCAAAGCTTTTGCAATCATAAATTGGATTTGTAAAACTAATTCTACAGGTAAATGATAAGTGTAGTTACTGAGTTTAGATTGCATTTGTATCCATAAAGCAGATAATTGATTAAGGTACTCAGGAATATCCATGATAAATGAAGAAAATTGTTTCCAACTTATAAAGAGAAGGAGACTACATAATAATAAAGTTATAGTTAAAAAAAATAAAAAGAAAATGAAAACAACGATTTTACGTTTTTTTCGAAACCGTTTACTCATTCGAACAATAATAGGCTCTAAAAGTAAAGCGGTTAAGTAGGCAAGTAAGATTGGTAATGATATTGAAATGAACCAGAGAATAAAAATGCCCATTGCAATAACAATAATGGGATGACGAAAAAAAGGACGGTTAAAAAACGATAACATATTCTCACCTACATCATGTAAAAGATATAGGTAGTATGAGAAGAAAAAATAATTTTACTCAAATAAAAAAAGACTGGACCACCAGTCTTTTCACATCGATGAAGCTATCTACGCTATACTTGCTGTCACTTTAAAACTCTAAAGATTAGCGTGCGTTTACAGGTTCAAAGTTATTTTTATTTGTAGGCTCGATTGAGAATTGATCTAATTCTAATTTAACCTTTTTTAAGATTTCTTCACATTTTTTAACAAGATGTGCTGGGTAAACTTCGTCATCCCCATATTCTACACCATGTGGATAATAATATTTACCAAGAGCTGGTTTCATTAACGTAAGGATGGCATCATGTGCGCCTACATCACCAGAAATGGCATATGCGAATACGCGTAGGTAATAGCGACCTTCACGAGTATCGAAACGTTTATCGAATGTCATACGCTCGTAATCCCAACCGCCATCACATTCTAAACCATGTTTTTTCATAATGCTGACAATTAGCTCTTGATCAGCTGTTAAATTTTCAAGGTTAGTATTTTCAAAATACATGTATAGTCCTCCTTTAGGTTCTCGTACAAAGTATACGCTCATTTTTATAATAGAGCATATTTGACATTGTTGCAATGACAACATTGTGTCAACCCAATTACAATTGATATAATAACTTACAATAATGGTGATGAAAAGGAGTCCTGTATGAAAGCTTTATTACGCATTTTAATGCTTTGTGGTGCAATTGCAATAATCGGCTTTATGTTCTTTAATACCCCCAAGGAAAATGAGCCACTAGAAGGGCCAAATACCAATTCAAATATCATACCCCAAACAAAGCTAAAGCAGGAGGCCGCTGTAGGTGCAATGACACGTCCACAAACGGGCATATCAACATTGATAGGAAAAGACACACAAACTGTGTTGGAGCAGTACGGGGAACCAGCAAGAAAAGAACCATCCTCTTTTGGCTATCAATGGTGGGTCTACAATGATGATGTCTCTACGTTTTTTATGGTTGGTGTTGAAAAAAATGTGGTGAAGCAAGTTTACATAGCAGGACAAAATATCGATGCATTTCCTTTTAAAGTTGGTCAGAAACGCGATGAAATATACCGCATGACAATTATCGACTATGAGGTAGCGGCTACTGTTGGTGACAATATTTTCATCTTCTCCATGAGTGAAGAGGATATGCAAACTAGGCTACTTGTTAAATTTGATGGTCTTTATGCACAGCTTTATATAGATCGGGAGACAAGTGAATTGCAGGGAATACGTTATACAGACAGTGAAACACTTGTCCTTCATCAGCCCTATGAAATGAGCTATCAAGGGGAACTAGTTAGACGGACACCGCCTTCCTCTTTTTTGCAACAAGAAATCGATGTGGCTAGTGCCAAACAGCTTGATGATTTATTAAATGTGACGAGAGTCCATCATGATTTACCACCTTTAGAAATGGATAACTCGTTAGAAGAAGTGGCAAGAAAGCATAGTGAAGATATGAAGGTACAAAACTTCTTAGCACATGAGTCCCCAACATATGGTGACTTAAAAAAGAGATTACAAGCTAATAATATCGAGTATAGTGATGCCAATGAAAATCTTGCCACCGCTTATTTTGATGCAATAGAAGCGATGCACGGTTGGACAAACTCTCCTGAGCATAGGAAGGTACTTTTAAATGATAGATTCACACGCGTTGGTTCAGGCGCTTTTGTGGATTATTATACACAAATTTATCTAGAGCCGGCTTCTTCGCAAAAGATGGATAGTAAAGAAAAAGATAGTGAAGGGCAAACAAATGAAGAGCCTGTTAGTGAAGATTCTATAGAAAAAACTGATCAATTATCACCATAATAGAAGAAACCCCCTTATGAAGACAAGCTTTGATTAACCGAGTTTGTCTTCATTTTTTATTCCCTCTTTAGGCTTCTGCATTTTTCGTCACACCGTTACAAAAGCCGTCATATGATAGAGAACCGAAGGGGGGAATGAGGTTTGCAATTAGCTGAGTTATTAAAAGACTGGCCATGTAGTGTGACAGGAGGATCTATTCGAACAGAAATAACAGGTGTAGAGGATTACGCTCAGGCAGTACAACCTGGTGACATTTTTATTGTACGAAAGGGTAAAAAAACGTCGGGTAGTCGTTTTGTTAAAGAAGCATTGGCACGAGGTGCTGCTGCCATTGTGTCTGAAGAAAGTATTTCTTTACCCATTATAGATAAAGAAATTCCTTTTGTATGGGTTCCTAATACCGCATTATTTTTATCGTATGCAAGTGCCAAACTTGCTGCTTTTCCAGCAGAGGCTTTAACAGTTATTGCGATAACAGGAACAAACGGAAAAACAACAGTGAGTCATTTTGTAAGTCAGCTTTTAAACGCTCTACATAAAAAAACAGCAGTTATTGGTACAGTTGGTTTTTTCATCAATGGTGAGAAGCAACAAACAGCTTACGAACAATTAACAACATTGCAAGCAAAAGAGTTACATCCGATTCTAAAGCAATGTGTACGAAAAGGTGTGACACATGTTGTACTAGAAGCCTCTTCAATGGGTTTACAACAACATCGACTTGATCATTGTGATATTGATTGTGGTGTATTTTTAAATTTATCAGATGATCATTTAGAAGATCATGGAGGGTTAGAAGCCTATAAACGTGCGAAAAAGAGATTAGCGGATTTATCCAAAAAGCTAGTGTTAAATGGAGATGATAATTTTTGCCGTTCCGTTGGTATCTATGATAAGAAAAAATCTTGCTCATTTGGCTTTGATAATCACAATGATTTACATATACAAATTGTCAGTGAATCAGCTGGAAAAACTGTACTTTGTCTACAAACTACCGCGAGTGAGCATATTGTTGAAATCCCTTTTGTCGGAAAATATCATGTACAAAATACGATAGCAGCCTTAATGGCAGTATGGCGTATAGGGGGCCCTATGGAAGATATTGTAGAGCATATGTGGTCTTTAAAGCTACCAGAAGGAAGGCTTGAGAAAATTGATAATCCGTTAGGTATTGAGGTATATGTAGATTATGCCCATACTGCTGAAGCCTTACAAGCTGTATTACAAACCTTTGATCGTTCCAAAACCATTTACCTAGTCTTTAGTTGTGGAGGAAATCGCGATAAGGCGAAACGATTTGCTATGGGTGCAGTGGCGAGTAAATATGCTGATGTAATCTATTTAACAACAGATAACCCACGTGATGAAGATCCAATTGTTATTAATGAAAGTATAATTGCTGGTTTTACAGAGCAACAATACTACGAAATTTATCTAGATCGAAAACTTGCTATTCATCAAGCTTTAGCAAAGGCGAAAAAGGGCGATATTGTCCTTGTTGCCGGAAAAGGGCATGAACAAACACAGCAAATTAAAAATCAAAAATTCCCTTTTTCCGACCAACAATGTATCAAAGACTATTTTTCAAATCTAATTACAGACGACGCTGAATAACAAAGAAAGAGCCCGTAGCTATGGCAAGCTTGCGCCCCGTCTCATCCTCTATATCACATTCCATGACAAGCGTTTGACGTCCTTTATGGACAAAACGACCACGTGCAATCAATTCTTTGTTCTTCGTTGTGGCGATATAGGAGACATTCATATTTGTAGTGACTACATTATATCCCTCTGGTACAGAGCGTGAAGCAAGTCCACCCATAGCTGCATCTGCAATCGTTGCAATAATGCCGCCGTGTGGTACCTTAATCGTATTATGGATGACAGGAGTAATAGGGATACGGACCTCGCTCACTTCAGGCTCAAATTTTCCTACCATATGTAGAGCAGCATTAATATAACGACGATGAATGCCTTGTTGTTTATCACGTAATCCATTTAAAAGATGAAATAAAACTTCCTCATCTTCCTCAGTACTTTCTTGTAAAATTGCGCCAAGTAATTGTTCAATTTGTCCTTTAGCTGTTGACATCAATTGGAAAACCTCTTTCATTAAAAATATCATTAATGTAAAATTACCATAAAATCTGTTATGATGGGAAAGAGATTGGGGGAATTAAAAATGATGATGACCTCTGACTGGGTAATCATTTTAGATGAGGCCGAAGAGCTTTGTAAGATGATTCTTTCCTCAGAACCAGCGATCGCGCTACAACAAGCGTATGATGCAGTATATAGTGATACGCAAATTGTAGAGGCTATTTATGCATTTAATCGCATGAAAGAGCAGTACGAAGATGTACAACGTTTCGGAAAATATCATCCGGACTACCATACAATCATGAAGTCAATTCGCCAACAAAAGAGGGCACTTGACTTAAATGAGAAAGTTTCAGCCTTAAAAATTGCTGAAAACGATTTTCAGGATTTACTGGATGAGATTAGCCTTTTAATAGGAAAAACAGTCTCTGAAGCGGTAAAAGTTCCTGTAAGTAATCCATTCTTTGCCTCTGGTTCATCTTGCGGAGGAGGATGTGGCTCGGGTGGTTCTTGCTCTTGCTCAGCGTAATGTAAGATGTGTATAAAACACATCTCTTCTAGACTGTAAACAACTCGAAGGTACTTGCAGAGTTGTTTACAGTTTTTTTTCATTATGTAGTGAAAGTAATTTCGGGAGCTTTCAAAAATAAAGGGAAGGACTTGCTAATGTCCTTCCCTTTCTATTGTTTATATCAAGCTTGCTTTTGTAATAACTCTACAGCAATATCAGGGCGATCAGTAATAATGCCTTGTGCTCCATTATTGATCAATTTGTTCATTGTGTCTATGTCATTGATCGTCCAATAGTGAACAGGTATATTCAGGTTATTTAAAAACTGAATAAATTTAGGCGAATCTAAGGCAATAACCCCTGATTTAGGTGGGATTTGAAATACATCTACTTTTGGATGATATAAATGTCCAAATTGACTTGAGAAGGAAGCGAATGCTTTTCTTACATCCGATTCACCTGCACCAAGTGCTACCTGATTTTGAGCATATAAATTGAAGCGATCTATTTGTTCACCGTAAAAACTTGTTACCACGACACGATGTTCAGCGCCAAGTTCTTCAATTAAACGCCAAAGTTTTGAAGGCATTAGACTTCCTTCATACGTATCAGGAGCATCTTTTATATCGATATTGATTAGCATGTTTGGATAACTTTCTAATAGCTCTCGTAACGTTACTACATTTAATTTATCCTCTCTATATGGAAAAGCTCCATCTAGATCTTCAAACTGGTAGCCATGGTTTAAGGCGTTAAGTTCTGCCAATGTCATATCAGCAACGAGACCATAACCATCTGTAGTACGTTCAACTGTTTCATCGTGGAAAACAATAATTTCCTCATCTTTCGTTAGGCGGATATCGATTTCAAAGCCATCAACACCTAGCTGCGCAGCTTTTTCAAAAGCCATCATTGTATGTTCGGGTGCTAAATGAGCTCCGCCACGATGTGCAAGTATTACAGGGCGATCAAATTGTAATGCTTGTTTGCTTTCTCGTTGCTGCGGTTTAGAAATCGCTTTACTACCTGCCCACGCCGCTGCACTTGCTGCTGCAATGGCAAGCGCAATTTTTGTTTTCTTACCCATATTCGTCCTCCTTAACAATTATCGTCATATAAAAAGTATAGTGATTTCATTTTTCATTGATTGTAAGTGCTCAACGTTGGAGAGCTACCAAAACTAGAAACTAGTATAAGTGAATAAGGTGATTTTTTCATGCTGATTTTTGCCGTCATCATATAAAATAATTGTTATGGAGATTAAATGTTAAAACGTTCCATTATCGAGGCGTTAGCAGCATTTATTATTCCTTTTAATGTAGCAACCATTGATTCATCAAAAACACCTGATTCATAATTCTGCCAAGTTCAATGTTTATGCTTTTCCATTATAACGGAAAATTGAGCGTTCTGTCAGCTAAACTCTGTTGCTATCATTTTCTGGTCTATGGTATTCTTTTAGGTAAGAAATGAGGGAATCCAATATGAACGAACGACAAGGGCTAATCGTTTACGTCCATCAATTAAAACATGCGAAGTCTCTTCGGAAATATGGTCATGTTCTTTATATTTCTAGAAGGCAAAAGTACGTAGTGCTTTACTGTGATCGTGAGGATATTGACATGATGACAACAAAACTACAACGCCTCCCATTTGTGAAAGACGTTGTAGAGTCTTATCGTCCATTTGTGAAAACTGAATATGAAAATGCAAAACCAGATAAAGCAAAGGAATACGACTATAAAGTAGGCCTATAATATTAAGTTAATGCAGGTATATAGTTATTTAGTCTTAATATGCCAATTAAGTATTGATAAAATAGTTTTGATTCCGAAAATATAGATGAGTGCTTTATTTCTACAACAACTGCTTTTCGATCGAGTTGTTCTATTTGTGCTTCAAACATTTTTTGTCGCTTTGTTGGTTGTTCCTCATTATATGGGATGCCTTCTCGACAAATATATATAGGCATGAATTTACTTTCACCGACTGGTTTGAGGGCGACAGCTAAAGAAATTACCTTCTTATCTTCTTTTGTAGAAGTTAGTATAAAGGCTTGATGAAAACGTTCCTGATTGGTTTTAATAATTTCGAGTAGCTCGTAAACATCACCATAGCCTTCACCTAATTCTATAAATTGTTGTGGCATAATAATTGCACATCCTTTCCATTATCATAGTATCATGCTGCGGGAGGTCAAGCACATGAAATTTGCATTAAGCTTTTTTTCTATTTTAGCACTAATTATTACAGGAACGTTATTTTTCCAATATCATGCTTATTCTTCTGATCTAGAAACTGGCATAGGTGATTTTCATTACTCACAGGAAATAGAAATTGTTTATCGTGAAAATAGCTTGGATATTCGTCACCATTTTAAAAATCTGCCGAATCAAAAGGTGAAGATTAAATGGCCAGAAAAAGCAACGAATGCTAGTTGCTTTATCGAAAATGAAAAAAGCTGTGAACGTTTATCAGATGAAGTTTCTTATTTTGCAAAAGGAGAAACAAAATCACAATCTGTGTCATACATAATTCCCATTGAGGGTGGCTTAAAAAATAAGATGCTCCTTCAAAATGTTTTTGCTACACTAATGAATGGTGAAGCATCTTATTCAATTGTATCTATTTCGACGGACAGTAAAGTGAATGGACAATGGATTACAGGTCTACCATTAGTTGGTCAACAACAATTAGTTCATGTCAATTATACAATGTTTAGAGGAGATGGAACGGTTCAAGATCTTTATTGGCAAGCAGGTAAGCTTAAAGTACAAGAGCAATCCCCTGTATTATCGATCTATGCCCAGCAGGCCATTCCGAATGATTTCCTAAAATCATTCGAAAATTTACAGTTTTTAAATGATGAACATATTGCCATTATTCAAGAAAAAAGTCCAGTAGTAGCTCATGATGAGAGATTGTTATTTTTACCAACGCTTACTGCACAAGCTGTTGAACAGGAAGTGATTTTGTCACAAATTAAATCTCAATTTAAATTTGTGGATTCTCCAGAATGGTTACCTGAAGTTGTGGCATCCTACTTATTAAACGACCAAATTGGCGGAGAAAGAACGAAGAAAATTATCACGAACTTAAATGAATATATGACGGATAATCAACAACAAGCTTGGCAGGAAACGCTGAAAAAACTAGGGGATGAATCGATTTCACCGGATACATTGGACAAGTATTTATCGCAAGTATTAGATGCTAAGACATCCTATTTTACATTAAACGCGCAGCAAAAAAATGGAATATATCCACTTTTATTTGAGGATGCACGAGATGTGTATGTCAATGATGTGTTGAAGGAAGACGTACGTGTTATTCGCTATGAAGGGCAAACGTTGTATACTGCAGATACATTATTACCTGAGCTTGGTTACTCAGCTGAGGAAGGGCAGAATGGTTATTATGTAAATAGTGAGCATCGTACATTCCGCTTCCCTAAAGAGCCAGGATTCTATGTCTTCAATCAACGAAGATATTCGACTATTTCTGAACCAATTATTAAGATTGCTGATCATTATTATGTAGAAGAGGCTTGGTTACAACGTTTATTCTTGGTAGAATTACAAAAGAAAGATGAGCGAATTCAAGTATTAGCACAAGAACAATAATAACTTTTGCAGCGGAGGGCCACTCTTTCGCTGCAAAAATACTTTATATGGATGAAAGTACGGTGATATGCTGTTATGAGAGTTGTAGCAGGAGAACGCAAAGGAATGCCGTTAAAAGCAATAGCTGGAAATACGACAAGACCTACAACAGACAAAGTAAAGGAATCGATTTTTAATATTATCGGTCCGTTTTTTGACGGAGGGATTGCACTTGATTTGTTTGCCGGAAGTGGAGGCTTGGGTATTGAATCATTAAGCCGAGGGGCGGAGCGTGCTATTTTTATTGAAAAAGACGCCAAAGCATTCCAGGTGCTACAAGAAAATATAAAAAAATGTCGCTATGAAGAGGATACAGAGCTCTTTCGAATTGATGCAAAGCGTGCTGTGAAAGCGCTATTAAAACGTGATATTACCTTTAAATTAGTCTTTTTAGATCCTCCTTATCATCAACAGGAATATTATGATTTAGTACAGGTTCTTGTTGACAACGATAAAGTTCAACGAAATGGTATTATTTTATGTGAACATGCAAAAGAGGTACCATTACCTCAGCATTTTGGGGAGTTTGTTTTAACAAGACAAGAAACATATGGCGGAACTATCATTTCGGTTTATCGCTGTAAAGAGGAAGAGGGAGAATAAGTTGTCTGAGAAAATTGCTGTAGTTCCTGGGAGTTTTGACCCTGTCACATTCGGCCATCTAGATATTATCAAGCGTGCGGCAGATGTGTTTGACATTGTATATGTAGCAGTATTAAACAATTCAGCGAAGAATCCGTTGTTTTCCGTAGAGGAACGTATGGCTTTAATGGCTGAAGTTACAAAAACATTACCAAATGTTCGTATAGAAAGTTCTTCGGGCCTTCTTATTGACTATGCCAAGGAAAAAAAGGCGAAAGCAATTGTTCGTGGTTTACGAGCAGTTTCAGATTTTGAATATGAAATGCAAATTACTTCTATGAACCGTTTCCTAGATGAAACCATTGAAACATTTTTTATTATGACGAAGAATCAATATTCCTTCCTAAGTTCTAGTATAGTAAAAGAAGTTGCGAAATACGGTAGTGATGTTAGTGAACTAGTTCCAACATGTGTCGTACAAGCTTTAAAAGAAAAGTATAATTTTGATAAGTAATATTGAGAGGATGTCAAAAAAATGACATCCTCTTTTTTCTTTAGTGAAAGCTATCGTTATTTCAGAAAAAATAGAGCATAAATAGTTGGCACAATGATTATGCTAAGGAGGCGGAATTTTATATAAGGTCTTACAGATAGTTTTGCTGATTTTGCGATAACAAAGATTTGTAAGTGAATACTGATACTTTGCATGGTTAATAAAATCACCACTAATAAAGTGATATACGGAAAGTCTGGAAAGGCAGTAACCGTCATTTTAAGGCCATTTGTCACCTCGAGGATAGCTGCAATAGAAAGTTCGACCGTATAAGGTAGTTTTGGTATTAGCTGATCTAAGCCCTCCTGTACGATGGTCTGAATCGTTGTAAAAAAGATGATGGTTGTACCAACTAACAGTATTGTTGGAGCGGTTTCTTTAATACTTTCTGAAAAAGGAGCACTATAGAGTGGTGTGTTGTGTACGGATATACTAGGTGGATCCGTTTTGCGAAATAAGTAATAGCCTGTTACTAAGCAACAAATATTAAAAGTATGTAGTAAACATAAAAACAACCATCCAAACGTATTACTGTTTAGTAAATCAAGGCTTACAAAACCTAGAACGAACAATGGACTTGGTGCATGACAAACAGCAAGTAAAAAATTTGCTTCTTTTGTGTGTAATTGACCACTATTTTTTAAATATACAATGGTTGTCGCGCCTGTTGGATAGCCACCAAGTGCACTAATAATGTAGGCTTGTACGTATAAAGAGGCTCTTTTTGTTTTTGTTCGCATAGGAGCCGTTAAACGCAGAAGCCATTGTGTTAACACGAGATATGGCAGTAAATATGGAAAAAGTGCTTCCATGAAAAGATTTAAGCCTAAATCAGTACCACTATGAGCGGTTTGTGGGAATAACAAGAGTAAGAGAATGAGAATTACGCAGAGCGCTATTTGAATTGTAGCAAACATGTTATCAACTCGTTTCAACTTTTTGTCATTCACATAGGCAAATGCTAAAATCAATATATGTGAGAATGGCAAAAACATGAACGTATGGTTTTGCAAGCGTCCTAGGAGGTGTTTAGTAGTGAAGAAAAAAATTGGAATTTATGCAGTGTTGTTAGTCGTGATTTGTTTTTTGATGTTATACCGACTAGACGCGTATATTATGAAACCCGGAAGTGCCTATGATGTCAGTAAATTTGTAACTGTCGATAGCAAAGAGGCAGATAGTTTGGGATCATTAAGTTTAATGACTGTCGCGATGCAGCAAGCCACACCGTTTTCGTATTTATGGGCAAAAGTTCAAAAATATCAAAAACTAATGGATATGGAGCAAGTACGAAACCCTTTAGAAGATGATGAGGAATATAATATTCGACAGTTAAAATTAATGTCTGATTCTCAGTTTAATGCGAAATATGTAGCTTTCCAAAGGGCTGGGTTAGAGACAAAGGTGCATTTTAATGGCGTATTTATATTAAATGTGTTAGATGGCGGAGCATCGGACGGTATTTTAAAAGCTGGGGATGAAATTATCGAGGTTGACGGTCAAAAAATAACGAGCCAGCAAATGCTTGTTGACCTTTTAAAGCCTAAGCAGCTTGGAGATAAGGTAACAATTCAATTTAAACGTAATGAAGAACGCAAACAGGAGACCATTACGTTGCAGGAAATCCCTAATACGCAAGAACATAGAGCAGGTTTAGGGATATCTTATACAGAAAGCAAATCTATCGAAACAATTCCGAAAGTAACGATGAAAACGGAGGATATCGGAGGGCCTTCAGCTGGTTTGATGTTTACGCTTGAAATATTGGATCAGCTTCTTGATGAAGATTTAACGAAAGGCTACGCAATTGCTGGTACTGGTGAAATGCTAATAGACGGTTCTGTAGGTAGAATTGGCGGAATTGATTATAAGGTTATTGCAGCTGATCGAGATGGCATGGAAATCTTCTTTGCGCCAGATGATGAAATTTCTAAAGAAATGAAGGCGAAATATCCAGAGCTAGAATCTAATTATGCAACTGCTGTAAAAACGGCAAAAGAAATCAAAACCAAAATGAAAATCGTTCCTGTGAAAACGGTAGATGATGCCATCGACTATTTAAAGCAGCTACAGCCAAAATAAAATCTAAACCCGAACTATTTCGAAACGAAAGCTTCACAGAATAGTTCGGGTGTTTTTTTGATGTAAAAATCTTTTGGAATAGTTAACAACGGATAGGCGGGGTTTGATAGTCCTTAGGTAGGGGGCGATCCTTTGTTCCTTGTTCGATACTTAAATTGTATAGCTCTGCAGCATGAATATCGATAGCTAACATCGCATCATTGGTAGCTGCTACTCGGCTAATTAAAGGTAACTCAATATCCTTTTTGTGCTTACCTATATAAGCTTGTCCTTTAGAACTCATGCCTAGTAATCGAATAAAGGTTGGCTGTTCAAAACTTTGAAGCTGTTCTTTTGTAAAGCCAGTATAAATATGTGTGATCATACGTTGAAGACGAGTCCATGTATAACGTTTGGATTTTACTTTTTCCATAAAGCTATTGAAAGAATTGCTGGTCTTGGCTGCCTTCACTATGGCATTTTCAATACCTTCTGTTACTTCTGCATAACGAGTGAGTTCTGAAGGTGTATGTCTTATTATAGTGAACTGCAATAATGGCCAAAATCTTTCCCAGCTTGCAAAATGGTTATATTTATTATACCAATCAGCTAAAAAGTCAAAAGTGGACTCTGGGACAACATTTTGTACACTCTGTAAAGAACTTGTGGACGCAAGAGCTTTACGTATACCCGTTGCACTGGCGATCGATGAATCTTCCTTTAAAACATCATGATAGCCTGCTGCGATGCGAGGAATTGTTAGTGGTTTAATATGGCTCCCAAGTGACTTGGCTGCTTCAAGATAATGAAAGCCCAGAATATTATTTGGTTGAGCAAGATCGATGTATGGAGCAGGGAACTTCTGAGAAAGCTGTTCATAGGCATAATGTAGACTTTTAGGATAGCTTGCACCTGTTTTAAGGCTTTCTTTAATAAGTATGTCATATTCTGAACGGTTGTGGTCAATCAGCTCAAAAGTGTTCAAAAACGGTTGAATAGAACCATTCTCACTACCAAAGGCAAACGACTCACAGCCAACAGCGCTTAATAAAGAAATAGCGCCTTTTGCAAAATCGGAGGCAGGTGCTGTACTATAGACATAAGGAAGCTCGATCACTATATCCACACCGCCAGCAAGGGCCATTTTAGTACGTGTCCATTTATCAACCATGGCAGGTTCTCCACGTTGTAAAAATGTTCCGCTCATCACTGCAATGACGATATCCGCCTGTGCTACTTTTTTAGCCTGTTTTAAATGATAAGCATGTCCATTGTGAAAAGGATTATATTCAACAACAATTCCAACCGCTTGCATGCTTTTCCCCCTTATAATTTGTGTCTTTATTTAAAACTGTAGGAGCAAATACACTTCTCATAGTATATAATTATAGGTGGGTTTTAAAGTGGTGACAAGAAATTATCTTGACATCTATTTTTACACATTATATAATCAACAGTGTTGTCTCGAGGTGATTAAACGAATGAAATGGTCAATTCATCAATTATCTAAATACCGCCAAAACGGGATGCCAATCGATGCCTTTGTCCAGCTGGATGAAGTGATGGAGCGAAACCAGGATATTCGAGCAATTTCGCCCGTTCATGTAAAAGGGCTATGTACTTTTGGTGCATCGCAAATGACATGTCAGTTAACAGTGACAGCGACGTTAACACTTCCATGTGCTCGCACGTGGGAGGATGTTGAGTTTCCTATCGAAGTTGAGACAGTTGAAATTTTTAGCTGGATTGACGAAGATAAGCGAGGAGACGATGACGGAGACATTCACTATATTGACGGTGAAGTCATCGACATGAAACCAGTTCTTGAGGAATTAATTTTACTTGAGGTACCAATGCAAGTGTTCAAAGAAAATTCTGAAGGACAAATGCATGGTGGTAAAAATTGGTCTTATGCAACAGATGAAGACGTAGAGCTACACAAAAAAGCTGATGAACAAAAAGTGGATCCAAGACTAGCTGCTTTAGCTAAGTATTTTGATCAAACAGACGAATAGACGATCTGTAAGGAGGTGCCATCAATGGCTGTACCATTTAGAAGAACTTCTAAAACTGCAAAAAGAAAGCGTCGTACGCATTTCAAATTATCTGTACCTGGTATGGTAACTTGCCCTAACTGTGGTGAGGCTAAATTATCACACCGTGTTTGCAAAGCTTGCGGACAATACAAAGGTAAAGAAGTAGTTAGCAAATAATACAGTGTTTGCTCACTTAAAAGGCTAGTAGAGAGACCATGGCTCTTTACTAGCCTTTTTGTTGGCTTAAAAAGACGGAATATTTTGTTGATTATGAAGTTCTTTACAATAGTAAAATAATTGTATGATACAATTTATTCATTGAAACAGAGGGGGTAACAATATGTCTTATAAAATTGATAATGCTGAGGGCATTATGACGTTTACAATTAATCGTGAAGAGAAGCGGAATGCGGTTAATGATGAGGTTATGGATGGTCTTCAAGAAGTCATTACATATATTCGTCAGCATGAAGATGTCCGATTTTTAGTAGTGACAGGTGCTGGTGATAAATCATTTTGTTCTGGTGGGGATTTATCAGAGTTTCATTCGTTAGAAACAGAAGATGAGGCATTTGGTATGTTAAGTAAGATGGGGAAAATATTATATGAACTTGCAACACTGCCGGTGCCGACTATTGCTCTTATAAATGGTACTGCTGTTGGAGGTGGTTGTGAGATTGCTACAGCCTGTGATTTTCGTCTAGTGGCAAGTCATGCGAAGTGTGGCTTTATTCAAGGGACCTTAGCGATTACAAGTGGTTGGGGTGGTGGTACATACTTATTTGAGCGGGGATTACGCCATGATCGTGCGATGAAGATGCTTGTAGATGCAAAGCCATATCCCGCACAGCTATTATATGAGATAGGGTGGGCTATGCGTGTTTTTGAAGGCTCGAAAGAAGAAGCGTTGGATGATTTTATTGAACATATGCGTAAAATCCATCCTTCTGTTCATAAGGCGTATAAAGAAATTGAACTTCGGAAGTGGCGTGAACGCAATATGTATGAGCGTGTAATGGAGGAAGTTCGGACATGTGCAAAGTTGTGGGAAAGTGACGCGCACCACCAAGCAGTTAATAATTTCTTGACAAAGAATAATAATAAGTAATGTATAGAGGCAGTGATAAGAGGAAATCAAGATCACTGTCTTTTTTCATGCAATGATTCTATTTTGCTCGTTACTGCATATAGTAGTAAAAAATGCGAGGGTGATAGATTATGGAATTGAAAAAAAGAAAAGATCAATGGACAAAGGAAGACGATGAAAGACTAGCAGAGATTGTCTTGCATAATGTGCAAAATGGTAAAACGCAGCTAGAAGCCTTTGAAATGGCGGCTGCAGAACTAGGTCGTACAAAACAAGCATGTGGTTTCCGCTGGAATAAAACATTACGTGGTCAATATAGTCAGTCGCTATTAGCTGTGCGAAATCAGCCGCAACAATCTATGCGAAGTCACTTGAAATTGGCATTGACAAGTTTTGACGAATTAACTGAGGCTTATCAAACGCTTGAAATGAAGCATCGTGAATTGCAAAATGAGCATGAGAAATTGGTGAAATGGCTACAGCAAGGCTATTCATTGATGAAAGATTAAAGTGACAGGTGTGAGGCATTTTTAAACAATGAAATTCATTGCTTTTCTGGAGGTAAAACCCTTTCTGTATATCGTCAACAATCAAACAATCCTGTATAATAAAAGAACCAATGTTTAAGGTGCCTTAGATCTAATCTAGGGCACCTTATTCTTATCGTTTTATTTTGGCTTTGGAAATTTCTTTTGTCCGAAAGAGGAGCACTTGTAGCGTTCAATCACCATGTCCTGAGTGGATGACGATGCCTGATTTAATGGTTCTGAAATCTCAGGGTAGTGAAAGACATAGTTTAGTTAACCGTTATCATAAGAAGTGACTCAGAGGACAGTACACATTGAGATAGAAAGGGTGAAAAAAATGAAAGTGGCCATAATAGGTGCCGGAGCAGTTGGTCAATTAACAGCAAGTTTTTTAGCTGAGTCGGGTACATCGGTATCATTGGTTGTGAGAAGACAGGAGCAGGTTAATGAGCTAAATACTAAAAAGTTGACACGTATCAACGTGGACGGAACTAAAACTGTGCAAAATATTGTTTCTACAACAAATTTGACTTCTCTTCCAATGCAAGATTTACTAGTGATTGCTGTTAAATATAGTCATTTGCAACAGCTCTATAAACAATTAGCTTTATTACCAAGTGATATACCGTTATTATTTATGCAAAATGGATTAGCGCATTTTGAGGAAGTGTTAAACTTACCACAAAAAAACATTGCCTTTTGCTCTGTGTCCTTTGGTGCTCAAAGGGTAGATCAAACCACGGTTCGTCATAGAGGAGTAGGACTGTGTAAAATTGCTGTAGAACGAGGGAAACAACACACCTTTGAGAAGTTACTTCAATTACATTGTTCTTTGTTTCCTGTTGAAATGGTTAGTAATGCGGAGCAAATGCTTTTTGACAAAGCCATACTTAATAGTTTGATTAATCCTTTAACTGCTGTACTACAATTAAACAACGGGGAGTTAGTAACAAATAAACAAGCGTTTTTACTGATGGAAAATATTTATCAAGAGCTTACTGAAGCGTTTGAAAACATGGAACACTCCATATCTTTTGGTGATGTGGTAGACTTATGTAGGAAAACAGCCGAAAATACATCATCTATGCTGGCGGATCGCCTGCAGGGTAGAAAAAGTGAAATTGAAACAATAGTTGGCGTCATTTTAAACAAAGCATTGGCAAAGGGTCATCATTTGCCAACTTTGCGTACTTTATATCACCAAGTACTTGCACTAGAGGAGAGCGGTGAAAGAAGTTGAAAGACCTTTTACATATCGTGATTAGTATCATTATTTTTTGTCCAATAGTTCTTTTTGTTATTGTTTATCTCGTAGGTAGAAAAATTAAAATTCGTGGCACACATGCTTTTGGAGCAGCCTCTGATGTTACGACATTGTGTTTGTTTTTTTCGGTCCCCTTAGCTATTGGGGTGTTGTGGCGTGTGAATGTAGGAGCACTTTTAGTGATTCTTGCACTAATGATGGCTATGATTTTTACATATATTGATTGGCGAACGAAAAAGGAACTAGAAGTGAGGCCGTTATTAAAGAAGATTTGGCGTTTTTTGTTTTTAATACTTAGTACAGCATACGTAGTCATTTGTATCGTAGGCGTTATTCAATCCATTATAGAATATTTACATGTAGTCTAAGCATTTTCTTTTCATGTTGAAGCTATAAGCGTTAAAATAGTAGCATTGAAAATAGTTATTAAAAAATCATTTTGTATGAATGGGAATATTCATTGCATTTATACACCTTAGTGCTAGAAGCATAGTATTGGGTGAAAACATTAAATTTAATTTTTTTGTATGTTTTTGTACCGAATGAACAGGAATGGGTACCCTTCTTAGAGGGAGCTTTTAAGATACTCGTTCTCTGGCATAAGGTGTATCCACATTATGTTGCCTAAAGTATTTTTCGAGCAAGTTCGGAAAAACCGAATTGGGATTATGTGCATAGTATGAATGGAATAATTTCTCGTTCCAAGTAAGAATGATTTAGTGAGTAGAGGAGTTTATGATAAATGAAACTGGAGTCTATCCAAGTACCTATAAAAAATCATGTGCTAGCAGATTACTGGTCGCCAAATACTGCTATTCATCAGTTTTTTGAATATGATTATAATGATCAAGCTTTTGAGGATCGAGCGAAGCATTTAGCCCAACATGCCCGTGATCAAAAAGAATTAACAGCTATCATCCGACAATTTATGGAGCCGTTTGGGCTATCCCAAAAAGCGAACGAACACTTAGAACAACTAGAGCAAGGAGCTATGGTAGTAGTTGGTGGACAACAAGCAGGTATCTTAACTGGCCCTCTTTACTCCGTTCATAAAGCTATTTCAGTGATAGCATTAGCCAAAGAGCAAAGTGTAAAGCTGCAACAGCCTGTTATCCCTGTTTTTTGGATAGCCGGAGAAGATCATGATTTAGAAGAAATTAATCACACGTATACAGTTCATGGAGAACTTCTGAAAAAGCGTGCATACAGTGAGCGATCTAGACGTAAGACGATGGCGTCTGCAACAACGTTAAACAAAGAAGCGATGACACAATTGATTAACACAATTGTTCGAGATATTGGTGAAACGGAGTTTACGGAAGCGCTAATTAAACAATTGGTGGACGCATTAAATGATAGTGAAACATTTACGGATTTCTTTGTTTGTTTAATGAATCAACTGTTCAAAGAAGAAGGCTTGTTGTTAATTGATGCTGCTGACTTCCATTTCCGCCAATTTGAAAGTAAATATTTTGCACAAATTATTCAAAACAATGAAGAAATTGCTAGAGTAGTAACCGAAAAGGAAGAAGAGCTTGAGCAAGCAGGTTACGGGAAGCCTATTTTGGCAACAGTTGAAGCAGCCAATTTATTCTATGTGGAAGATGGAGAACGTCATCTTTTAGAACGGAAAAATGAGCTGTTTGTTAATTTAGCAGCGAACATCAAGTTTTCACAAAAAGAGCTACTAGATATTGCAGAAAAGCACCCTGAACGTTTAAGTAATAACGTAGTGACTCGTCCTTTGATGCAGGAGATGGCACTGCCTGTCCTAGCGTTTGTTGGAGGACCTGGTGAATTGGCCTATTGGGCTACACTGAAAAATGCATTCAAGGTATTAGATCTACAAATGCCAATTTTTGCACCACGTCTTCATATCACAATTGTTACAAGACATGTAGAACAGTTGTTACGTGAGCATCAACTAACGGTTTCAGACGTTTGGGAAGGAAAGGCATTGCAATTGAAAGAACGCTTTATTGCAGATGTTCAGGATAGTGAAGCGAAGCGTCAAATTCATGACATGCAGCAATTATTAACTGAAAAGTATGAGGAGTTAGCATCCTACTTAGAGAAACAACAATTGCATTTAGATAAAATCCTTGAGAAAAATCAAGAAAATCATGCGAAGCAATTTGATTACCTACAGCAAAAAATTGAACAAACTGTACTAAGTAAGCATGAAACGACTATTCGTAAATTCACGACATTGCAAAATGAGTTGTACCCAAATGATGGTTTCCAAGAGAGAACCTATAATCCATACCAATATTTCAATGAGTTTGGACCTATGTTAATAACTGAAATGCTAAAGCAAAATTATAGCATCGGTAAACACCACTATTTACTTTATTTATAAACGTAATATCAGGTGCTTTTTACCTAAGTGATTATTTGATATCATGTGGATATGATGAATGATGTCTGAAAAAGTAGTATTTAAAGAGCTATCCTACTATGGGTAGCTCTTTTTTTATGTCCTTTAGCATATGTCGTATATTTCCCTAAAGGTCTAATTGCATATTAAGCGATAAAATGTCAAGTTTTTTTTAAAAAAAGTGGAGGAAAGTGGGGGGATGTGGTACATTATTTAATAAAGTGGGGTGAGTAGTATGTTCATGGGAGAATATCAACACTCCGTTGATGCGAAAGGGCGATTAATCGTACCGGCAAAATTTCGTGACGCTTTAGGCGAAACGTTTGTTGTTACAAGAGGTCTCGATAACTGTCTATTTGGCTATCCTATGAATGAATGGCGAAAACTCGAAGAAAAATTAAAAGGTTTACCAATGACCAAAAAAGATACACGTGCATTTGCAAGGTTTTTCTTTTCTGGAGCAACAGAGGTAGAAATAGACAAGCAGGGGCGCATCAATATCCCAACAACACTTATGCAACATGCACATCTTGTCAAGGAGTGTGTGGTGTTAGGCGTTTCAAATCGAATTGAGATTTGGGCTAAAGATGCTTGGGAAGTTTACTTTAGTGAGTCTGAACAATCTTTTAATGAAATTGCAGAAAATATGATTGGCTTTGATTTTTAACTTTGATAGGTATTACAACGCAAATGTTGTATGAGGTTAAGGCCTGAAAGGAGCGTGTGGTATGTTCGATCATACAACCGTGTTATTAAAAGAAACTGTTGATGGGTTGAACATCGATCCTGATGGTGTATATGTGGACTGTACGCTAGGCGGTGCAGGACACAGTGAATATTTAGTACAACAATTATCAGATAATGGCCGTTTAATTTGCTTTGACCAGGATATGACGGCTATTGAAAATGCGAAGGTTCGATTAGCGCCCTATATTGAGCGTGTGACATTTATTCATTCGAATTTCCGTTATTTAAAAGAGGAGCTATTGGCTCATGGTATCGATCAAGTTGACGGTATTTTATATGACTTAGGCGTATCTTCTCCACAATTAGATACACCTGAGCGAGGCTTTAGCTATCACCATGATGCACCACTCGATATGCGTATGGACCAAACGGCAACACTTACAGCATTTGATGTTGTCAATCAATGGGCATACGAAGATCTCGTACGGATATTTTTCCGATATGGGGAAGAAAAATTTTCGAAGCAAGTGGCTCGTAAAATTGAGGAGGCCCGTAAACTAGCACCGATTGAAACTACTGGTCAACTAGTCGAGCTGATTAAAGAGGGTATTCCAGCAGCGGCACGCCGAAAAGGTGGACATCCAGCAAAGCGCATTTTCCAAGCAATACGAATTGCTGTAAATGATGAGCTAGGCGCAGCAGAGGATTCATTAGTCGATGCGATTGATATGATTAACGTAGGGGGGCGCATTAGTGTCATTACGTTCCATTCATTGGAGGACCGCCTATGTAAGACAATCTTTAAGGAAGCGTCATCATTACCGGAATTACCACCAAATTTACCTGTAATTCCTGATGACATGAAACCTACTTTAAAGCTTATTACACGAAAGCCAATCATTCCTTCAGAAGAGGAATTGGCAGTAAATAATCGTGCGCGTTCAGCGAAGCTTAGAGTGGTGGAAAAAATTAACGACAAAGGGCGTGAGTAAATGGCAGCAGTTCGTGTAAGGCAACAGCACCAACATCAACAAGTGCAACAACCGATAACACCACCTAGTCCACAACCCACTATCATACGTCGTAAAAAAACGAACCAGAAGTTTGAAAAAACAATGCTACTAGTTTTAGTTGGCATTATCGCTGTATTAGGAGTGCTAGTATTAAATAACCAAGCAGCTATTCAAACAACAAGTATGGACATTCAAAAGATCGAATCAGAAGCAGAAGAGATTGCGAAACAGAATGTTGACTTAACGGTTCGTGTAAGTGAACTTTCTACATACGAAAATATCTGGAAAAAAGCAAAAGAACTCGGTTTAACTCAAAATGAGAAAAATGTAAAGGTAGTGCCGGGAGAATGAAAAAAAAGAGATTTCGATTCCAATGGGGAGCCTTTCTATTATTAATTTTTTATGGAGGGCTCTTTTTTGTATTATTCACAAGAATGGTAACAATTCAAGCGACAGGAGAAGTAGAAGGACAAGAGCTTGCAGCGAGAGCGGCAGCAAAGTATGGTAAGGAAAGTGTTATTACAGCAAATCGTGGGAAGATTTATGATCAAAGTGGTCAAGTAATTGCGGAAGATACGTTAAGCTATCGCTTGGTTGCTATCGTAAATGAAGCGGCAACCACAGACCCAAAGAAACCAAGACATGTTGTTGATGCTGAAAAAACAGCAAAGGTTTTAGCTAAATATATTCCAGCAATGAAAGAGGAAGAGGTTGTTAAGAAACTAAACAATCGCTATCGAAGTGATGGAAAACCTTTATATCAAGTGGAGTTTGGAAGCGCAGGCCGCGGCATTAGTCACGAGGTTATGAGTAAAATAAAGAAAGAAAAACTACCGGGAATTCTATTTGTTAGTGACCTAAAACGTTATTATCCAAATGGAGTGTTTGCCTCACATTTAATAGGCTATGCACTGAAAAAGGATAATAAAGATGGCACGGTGACAACAAAGGGAGAAATGGGACTAGAATATACGTACGATAAAGAACTAACTGGCGTTAATGGCAAGGTTGAATATGAGACGGATGCTTTCCGTTACTTACTACCAAATAGCGAGAAAATGATTACGCCAGCTAAAAATGGGGACGACATCTATTTAACACTCGATAAAACGATCCAAAGCTTTTTAGAGGAGGCGATGACGAAGGTTGAACAGGAGTATAATCCTGAGTCCATGACCGCGGTAGTAGCAGATCCTAAAACTGGGAAAATTTTAGCGATGTCACAGCGTCCCACATTTAACCCAGAAACACGTGAAAGTCAAAATATGAAGTGGCTAAATGAGGTAATTGAAGAAACGATTGAGCCAGGTTCCACGATGAAAACATTCACGCTCGCCTCAGCTATTGATACAAATACATGGGCACCGAATGCTCCCTACCAATCAGGTTCATATACTATACTCGACCGTACTATTCGTGACCATAATCAAGTTGGGTGGGGGACAATTTCTTATTTAGAGGGATTCCAGCGTTCATCGAATACGGCCATGGCCAATTTATTAAAATTAATTGGCGATGAAGTTTTCATTGAATATTTAGATCGCTTTGGCTTCGGTCATAAAACAGGCATTGATTTGCCAAACGAAGCAACGGGGACAATTTTATCTAAATATCCAATTCAACGCGTAACAACAACGTACGGACAAGGTTCAACAGTCACGCCAATTCAGCTTATTCAAGCAATGACGGCTATTGCGAATGATGGTAAGATGATGCAGCCGTATGTTATCGACCGTATCGTAGATTCTTCAACAGGAAAGGTTATTCAAAATCATGAACCTGTTGAAAAAGGACAACCAATTAAAGCTGATACGGCAAAACAAGTACGAGAAATTCTTGCCTCCACATTAACATCAAAATATGGGACAGCAAAGGATTTTATACTAGAGGATTACGAAGTTGCTGGGAAGACAGGGACAGCGCAAATTCCTCGAGCAGATGGCTCTTATTCATGGGGTGCTAACCAATTCCTATATTCATTTTTAGGAATGGCTCCTGTTGATGATCCACAGTTAATCATGTATGTTTCAGTGAAAAAACCTAAGTTAAACAATGAGCTTGGCTCAGTACCAGTGTCTAAAGTCTTTAATCCAGTTATGTTAAATAGCTTAAAGCACCTTAACATCAATCCAGATGATATTCAGCATGTGGATAAAGTTGGTATCCAAGATTATACTGGCCAAAGTGCTGAAGCACTTGAAGTAGAGTTAGCGAATGATGGATTACAACCAATCGTTGTGGGTGATGGTGGTAAAGTTATAGATCAATATCCAAAAGATACAAAGAAACTTGTAAAAGGTAGTTTTGTATTTTTAAAGACGGATGGTGATATAACATTGCCAGACTTCACGAATTGGTCCTTACGAAATTTACTTGTTTTTAAATCCATGACAGGGCTAGAGATGGAGATTTTCGGTGAAGGTTTTGTAGCAAGTCAAAGCGTATCAGCTGGAACTGTCATCACAGATAGTTCGCCGATCGTTGTGAAGCTTAAAACACCTGCAGAAAGCTTCGTTCAAGACGTTGAAGCTGCCTCCGAGGGTGAAGTTGAAGAAGTAGATGATGAATAACATTGAATAGAAGTCCACTTTATTTCATACGTTGTAAAAAACAAGGTGTGATGTCGAATGAAGTGGATTTCTATCCATTCTAAAAAGCGTTTACGTGTTTTATATGTGTTGTTTATGTGTGTAGCAGTGGCGATTGTGATTAGGTTGTTCTTTTTGCAAGTTTTAGATCAAAAAGAACTGACAACCAAGGCAGAGGAGAATTGGGATCGAGAAATTCCATTTGCAAATGAACGAGGACACATTACAGACCGAGATGGCGAAAGTATTGTAACGAATAAGTTAGCGCCAACATTATATTTCATGCCTTCACAAAGTAAAGATATTGAAGGAGCTGCCGAAAAAATTGCGCAAGTTTTAGAAGTAGATAAAGAGAAGTTATTAGAAAAAATGCAGAAAAAAGCGTACTTAGTGAAGTTAGCGCCTGAAGGTAAAAATATACCATATGAAAAAGCGGTAGAATTACAGGGGATGCAGATAGAAGGATTGTATAGTGGTGTTGACTATTCTAGGGATTATCCTTATGGTACACTATTATCTCGATTTTTAGGCTTTACTGGCTATGATGCACAAGGCTTAGCAGGAATTGAATATGAATATGATAAGTTTTTGCAGGCAAATTCTTCTGCTATCCGTCTATTTACAGATGCAAAAGGGAATAATTTACCGAATGTTTCAAGTGCCTGGAAAGCAGGCGAGGATGGCGCAACAATTGAGTTAACAATTGATGTCGATGTCCAACAGGTCGTTGAGCGTGAATTGTCACAAGCTATGAAGCGCTATGAAGCTGACCAAGCATTAGCTATTGCTATGAATCCAAATAATGGTGAAATTTTGGCATTAGCCTCCTATCCAACTTTTCATCCAGCCGAATATCAATTAGTAGAGCCAGCCATTTATAATCGGAATTTACCTGTATGGATGACATACGAACCAGGTTCAACGTTTAAAATTATTACCCTTAGTGCTGCATTGGAAGAAAATCTAGTTGATTTAGAGAATGAAACTTTTTATGATCCAGGTTATACGATGGTGGCTGGAGCAAGGCTTCGATGCTGGAAACGTGAAGGGCATGGGCATGAAACGTTTTTAGAGGTCGTTGAAAACTCCTGTAACCCCGGCTTTATAGAATTAGGACAGCGCCTAGGTAATGAGCGGTTGTTGCAGTATATTAAAGATTTTGGCTTTGGTCAAAAGACAGGTTCTAATATTGCAGGTGAAGCATCAGGTATTTTATTTTCGAAGGAAGCCTTTGGACCTGTTGAGCAAGCCACAACCTCATTTGGCCAAGGGGTAGCCGTAACACCTATCCAACAGGTTCAAGCGGTAGCCGCGGCGATAAATGGAGGCAAGCTCTTTACGCCATATGTTGTAAAGAAGGTATTTAATCCGAATTCAGGGGAAGTTATTCAAGAGACGGAACCAGTTGTAAAAAAACAAGTAATCCGTGAGGAAACCTCTGCCAAAGTTCGAGGTGCTTTAGAATCGGTAGTCGCGAACGGCTCAGGTCGACAAGCCTTTCGAGATGGATTACGAATTGGCGGTAAAACAGGAACGGCACAAAAGGTTGAAAACGGCCGTTATAAAAGTGGAGAATATATCGTATCTTTTATTGGTTTTGCACCAGCGGACAATCCGCAAATTGTTGTCTATGTGGCTGTTGATAATCCGAAAAAGACGACACAGTTTGGTGGGGTTGTAGCAGCACCTATTGTTGGGCAAATTATTGAGGATGTTGCACCATTTGTAGGTATTGAAAAATCGAAGGAACAGCTTGAAAAAGATTATCGTTATGGTGATCCAATTACTGTGAAGGTACCGAATTTTATCGGTCAAACAAAGGATGATATTGCCAAGCAATTTTATCCATTCCGTATAGAATGGCATGGCGAAGGGACTAAAATTGGTAACCAATTACCTGAGGTGGATAGTGTTATCAAACAAGACGGTACCATCCATTTATATTTGGAGAACTAATATAACTTTACCTTTAAAAAATGGGAAAGAACCACTATTATTATGAAGGGTAGTAATAAATAAATGAAAGTTTATGCTTTTTTCTTAAAGAAGAAAGTGAAACAAGATTTAAAGGAGATTTTTCAATGAAACTCGCAACAACACTTACCATTTTAGCTCTTGCTTTTATAGTAACAGTTATCCTGGCACCAATTAGTATTCCACTTCTTCGTCGTCTCAAGTTTGGGCAAAGTATTCGTGAAGAGGGACCAAAATCACATATGAAAAAAGCTGGTACACCAACAATGGGTGGAATTATTTTCTTACTTTCTATCCTCCTAACAACTGTTGGTGTAGGTAGCTTTTTAGATTTATTAACAACACAAACCGTAGTACTATTATTAGTCTTAGCAGGGTTTGGCTTAATAGGTTTATTGGATGATGGTTTAAAGGTTGTCTTTAAAAGAAATTTAGGGTTAACCTCTCTACAAAAGTTAATTGGTCAAATTATCATTGCTATTCTAGCTTATTTCCTACTCCATGTAGGATCGTTTGATACTACGCTTGCCATTCCATTTACAGAGTGGACAATTGATCTTGGTGTATTCTATGTGGCCTTTTTAATATTCTGGTTAGTAGGCTTCTCCAATGCGGTGAATTTAACAGATGGATTAGACGGATTAGTGGCAGGTACTGCTTCAATTGCCTTTGCGGCGTTTGGTGTAATTGCACTATTCCAAAGCCAAGCAGATATCGCTCTCTTTACATTTGCTGTAACAGGTGCTTTATTAGGGTTTTTACTATTTAACGCGAATCCAGCAAAGGTATTTATGGGGGATACAGGGTCATTAGCATTAGGTGGGGCCTTAGCTATGGTATCTGTATTAGTAAAAGAAGAGTTCTTACTTTTGCTTGTCGGCTTAGTGTTTGTAATCGAAACATTATCCGTTATTTTACAGGTAGGTAGCTTTAAACTTCGTAAAAAGCGTATTTTTAAAATGAGCCCTATCCATCATCATTTTGAATTATCAGGTTGGTCAGAATGGAAAGTAGTGCTTGTTTTCTGGTCAACTGCCCTAGCAGTAGCATTGATTGCAGTCTTATCGGAGGCGTTCTAATGAAAAACTATACAGATTTACAACATAAAAAAGTACTTGTGTTAGGTCTAGCAAAAAGTGGTGTGGCCGCTGCTGAAATTTTACATGAGCTTGGCGCCTTTGTAACAGTCAATGATTCCAAACCCTTTGATGAAAGTCCAGATGCACAAGGATTACTACAAAAGGGAATAACAGTGATTTGTGGTCGCCATCCTGAAGATTTACTTGATGAAGGCTTTGAATTAGTAGTCAAAAATCCAGGGATTCCTTATAGCAATCGCATTGTGGCAGATGCTATAAGTCGTGACATTCCTGTTTGGACTGAGATTGAGCTTGCCTATTTAATTAGTGAGGCACCATTCATTGGTATTACAGGCTCAAATGGCAAAACAACGACGACAACTTTAATATTCGACATGTTAAATAACGGCAACAAAAACCCATTGATTGCTGGAAATATCGGGACAGTTGCTTGTGGTGTTGCTAAAGAGGCTAATGAAGATGACATTATTGTAACGGAATTGTCTTCTTTCCAATTGATGGGGACAAAAACATTTAAGCCTAAAGTTGCTATTTTAACGAATCTTTATGATGCACATTTAGATTATCATGGAACATTTGACAAATATGCAGAAGCGAAGTTTGGTGTTACACGAAATCAAGATGATAGTGATTATTTTATTTATAATGCGGATCAACCGGTTGTCGTTGGATATGCTGCTCAATCAAATGCACAAAAAGTTCCATTCAGCTCAAAAGGACGTACGGCAGACGGCATCAGTGCAGATGAGACAACAATTTATTGGCAAGGTGAACCCTATATGGAGCGAGCAAACATCGCCTTGCCTGGTAAGCATAATTTAGAAAATATACTTGCCGCCGTTGCAGCTTGTATTCTGGTAGGCTGTGATAAAGAGAAGATGGAAGAAGTCTTAGCTACTTTTGGTGGGGTTAGACACCGGACACAATTCGTGCGTGAATGGAATGGTCGAAAGATTTACAATGACTCGAAGGCAACCAATTGTCTAGCAACAAAGAGTGCATTAGATGCTTTCCAAGCACCTATCATTTTACTTGCAGGTGGTTTAGATCGTGGACATTCCTTTGAAGAACTTCGACCTAGTATGAATCATGTAAAAGGTGTTGTTGCATTTGGAGAAACAGGCTTACGATTTGTAGAATTTGCAAAATCGTGTGGTGTTGAACATACAGTCATTGCTCAAAATGTAGAAGACGCTGTACATTATGCAGCTCCGATGTCAGCAGAAGGGGATATTATTTTATTATCTCCAGCTTGTGCAAGTTGGGATCAATATGACAGCTTTGAAATACGCGGAGATGTTTTTATTGATGCTGTAATGAAGCTGTAATGAGCCTGTAACTATTTTAGAATATACTTGACTTGGAAGGATGGCATTACTGAGAGGGAAAGAAAGCTACTTATTGCTCGTCACAACTTTGATGCTATCAATAATCGGCATTATTTTCGTCTATTCTGCAGGTACCTATTGGAGTGCTGTTCATTATAGTGGAAAAATGCCGTTTTATATGAAGCAAAGCGTATACTTTGTGGTAGCCATTGCAGTATTTTTAATCACGATTCGATTAAATATTTTGAGAGAGCAGTCCTTTTGGAAAATGGCCTATATATTTTCGTTAATTTTACTTGTTCTCGTGCTAATCCCAGGAATTGGACTAGTACGAAATGGATCACAGAGCTGGATTGGGATAGGTCCTTTAACTATCCAACCAGCGGAACTAGCGAAAATAACTGTCATTGTGTACTTAAGTCATATACTAGCGCAACATAAAACAGGTACAATGATTGTGAATTGGCGCCACGGGTTCATCTTGCTATTACCTGTCATTCTTATCATGTTACAACCAGATTTTGGGTCTGTTTTTATTCTTGTTGTATCGGTGTTTTTATTATTTTTTGTCGCTGGGTATCCGTTAAAGCTGTACGCTATGATTATGTTAGCTGGAGTTGCTGGATTAGTAGGGCTAATCGCAACAGCACCATATCGTCTAAAGCGAATAGAAGCATTTCTTGATCCATGGGCTGATCCTTTAGTGAGTGGATTCCAAGTAGTGCAATCCTTAATGGCAATAGGGCCAGCGGGGATTTTTGGCCATGGTTTTGGACAAAGCCGTCAAAAGTTTCTGTACTTACCAGAACCTCAAAATGATTTTATTTACGCTATTATTTTAGAAGAAGTCGGATTGATTGGTGGCCTTGTTATTTTAATGCTTTTTGTACTGACAATCTATGCAGGTTATAAATTTGCTGTCCAGGCTAAAAATCGAACATCCTATTACGCCATTATTGGGCTTGTTACGATGCTAATGGTGCAAGCGTTTTTGAATATAGCTGTTGTGATTGGTTTAGTACCAGTAACGGGTGTTACTTTGCCTTTTATTAGCTACGGAGGAACATCTTTAGTAACAATGTGGTTAATAATAGGTATTATTTATCAATTAGCGAAATAAATATAAAGGAGGAGTACTTTTTGGAGAAAGTAATCGATATAGAAGATCGCATACCTACGCTAAAAAAGCGACGAAAAAAGCGTACAAATCGGAAATTTATAGTGCTAATATTACTTTTCTTTATTGTGTTAGCAGTACTCCTTTATTTTCAATCTCCATACAGTAACATCAAAAAGATAACCGTCAATGGTGCTAAGCTTGCGAATGAGGAATATTATGTGAAGGCGAGTACACTTACGCCTGGTAAATCAATGTGGGGTTTCAAAGTGGAAGATATTGAGAGGATTTTATTAAAGGATAAGTGGGTAAAAGAAGTACATGTTAAACGTAACTGGCTTCAAGGCGTAACGATTGACCTGAAGGAATGGAAAAAAGTTGCGTATTTAGCTGGGGACGGTACTTATTATCCTTTGCTAGAAAACGGCAAACGCTTTGAACAAACGGGAAATGATACGCCCATTGATGCACCAGTTTTTATCGGTATAACCGGTGAAAAAACAATTAATAAACTTGTTGAGCAACTAGCGCAATTAAAGCCAGAAGTTTTAGCTTTAATTTCCCAAGTTAACACGAATAGTAATGATGCAAATCCGAATGCAGTCAAACTTTATATGAATGATGGCTATGAAGTACGTGCTGTTATTCAAACGCTAGCGGAGAAGCTAAATTATTACCCTTCTATAGTAGCGCAAATTGCCAACTTAGAAAAAGGCGTGATTGATTTAGAGGTCGGTTCCTACTATCGTCCTTTTAACGAAGAGTACAACAAGATAGACATTGATATGGAAGCGAATGCAGATGGGGAATTGGTTAACCAGGAAGTGACGGAAGATGAACAACAAGAAGAATAGCAAAGGGAATTTTTTTACTAGAAAACAATTTGAATTACTAATTGTTTGTGTGACAACAGGATTTATTATCGGCTATTCCTACAACCAGGCAAAAGATAACCGGGAAGCAGGAGCGATTGATTCAGAGCTTTTTGAGCAAGAAGATTCCTATCGCGAGGAGTTAATAACACAACAAGAACGCAATAAAGAACTCACTGAAGAATTAAATACTTTACAAGAACAAATTAGAAAGTATGAAAAATCATTTGCTTCAAACGAAAAGGACTATAAAAAGCTTGTTGAGCAAGCAGAAGATTTACGGTTATTACTTGGCGAGTTAAAAAGTGAAGGGAAGGGAATCCGAATAACCCTTCAAGATGGTGACTATGATCCGAAATCTTTTAATCCAAATGACTATATTGTCCATGAAAGCCATGTTTTTAAGTTGATGAATGAACTGAAAATTTCAGGAGCCCAAGCTATTGCTATCAATGGACAACGTGTTATGGCCAATTCCTATATTCGCTGTAATGGTCCAGTTATAACAATTGATGGTACACAACATCCAGCTCCCTTTGTGATAGAAGCAGTAGGTGATTCAGAAACATTAATGGCCTCTTTAAATTTAAGTGGAGGGGTAGTGGATCAGTTATTAAATGACAATATTGTGGTGTCATTAGAGGAAAATCAAAAGCTTACAATGCCTAAAGTAAAAGTTGAAAGTTAGGGACAAGTCCTATATTCATGTTTAAAGTCTAATTTAGCCTCCAGGTATTTGTCGATTGTAGGTTGTATTGACAATTTAACATTCGTATTCTGAGAGGCATAATACGATACGTCTAGGAGGGGCTATTTTGCAAAGAAATATGTACACCCGAATAACGTTCGTGCTATTTATTATCGGTTTGATGATAGCGGTACAATACAATACCATACAAAAACCAGCAGAGCGAGATACACGAGATATTTGGGCAATAAGAGAGGAATTAGCACTAGAAAAGCAAAGACATTCCGCATTACTGGCAGAAATTCGCTCACTTCATGAAGTAGTGGATCGCTATGAGCAATCTGAAAAAGTAAATCAGCAGGCAGCCTTAAATGAAACATTAAATCGTTTAAAGCTACAAGCTGGATTAACAGAAATTATGGGGCCCGGAGTCAGATTACGTGTAGAGCCGGCACCTGAATTAATTGAAATGGGTTATGAAATTAAAGAAATATCACCTGATTTGTTAACTCAATTATTAAATGCACTTTTTAAAAACGATGCTACTAGTGTCTCAATTGATGGCAATCGTGTTGTACAGACAACAGCCATTCGGGATATAAATGGTAAAACAACAGTGAACAGTATACCCCTGTCTTCACCGTCCTTTAAAATAGAAGTTGGGACAAGCGATTTTAAAGCAGCGCAAAAATTGTATAATTCACTACAAGCCTCAACGTTTATAGACTCGTTTTATTTAGATAATTTTAACTTAGTAATTGAAGATCCAACTGAACAGTTACAAATTCCAGCATTTGATCAGCCGTTGACAAATGATTATTTAACAGAGGTAAAAAAAGGAGATTAATATATGTGGCTACCGTTTTTAGGTTTGATATTTGGACTTGCCCTTGGCTTGTTAACAAATATACAAATCCCCTCTATGTATGAAAATTATCTGTCAATAGCTGTTTTAGCAGCTTTAGATACATTATTTGGTGGTATCCGTGCTCAATTACAGCAAGTTTACGACGATAAAGTCTTTGTATCAGGATTCTTTTTTAATATAGTTCTAGCAGCAGGTTTAGCCTTCATTGGTGTGAATTTGGGGATAGATTTGTATTTAGCAGCCATTTTCGCTTTTGGAGTACGATTATTCCAAAATATTGCAATAATTAGGCGTATTCTACTAACTCGTATAGATGAGAAACGTCACAAACGAAAAAAAACTTCCATAGAATGAGAGAAAAATTGATCAAAATACTCGATTTGCTTAGACATTATGGGAAATTTACAATAGAATGAAAATAAGAGCATTTTTCAAGGAGGTGCAGCGAATTGAATCAGCAAGATTTATACATTTCACTTGATATTGGGTCCTCCTCTATCAAGGTATTAATAGGTGAAATGAGTGACGGACAATTACATGTAATTGGCGTCGGAAATGTAAAATCGAATGGAGTTCGAAAAGGTGCAATTGTTGACATTGACGCAACAGTACAATCTATTCGAAAAGCAGTAGAACAAGCCGAACGAATGACAGGTTATCAAATTCATGAAGTCGTTTTAGGCGTTCCAGCTAACCAGACGATGTTACAGCTAGTTAAAGGTGTTGTCGCTGTAAATAGTGAAAACAGAGAAATTACAGATGATGATTTAGACAGAGTGGTAGAATCTGCACAAGTCATGTCAATACCTCCTGAACGTGAATTAGTTAACATCATTCCAAGACAGTTTATTGTGGACAACCTTGATGAAATTAAAGATCCTCGTGGTATGATTGGCATCCGTCTAGAAATGGATGCAACAATGATAACGACATCCAAAACGCTTCTACACAATGTTCTTCGCTGTGTTGAGCGCGCTGGGTTAAGTATACGAGAAATATATTTACAACCATTAGCATCAGGCTATTTTGCATTAACTGAAGATGAAAAAAACCAAGGAACTGCCTTTATAGACTTAGGAGGCGGATCTACAACAATTGCAGTATTTGAAGAAGGTTTGTTAACCCATACAGGTGTCCTACCTGTCGGTGGTGATCATATAACGAAAGATATTTCAATCGTTTTAAAAACACCAACAGAACAAGCCGAACAAATCAAACACCAGTATGGACATGCCTTTTATGATGATGCATCTGATGACGAACTCTTTGAAGTGCCTATTGTTGGCACAGATTCTACAGATCAGTACAGTCAGCGCTATATATCGGAAATTATTGGCGCTCGTTTAGAAGAATTATTGGAGTTAGTTATTGATGAATTAGCGCGTTTAGGTGTACGAGATTTACCGGGTGGCGTTGTTATAACAGGTGGTGTTGCAAAGCTTGAGGGGATAGCCCAATTGGCACGTCAAATTCTACAAACGCGTGTAAGAATCTATACACCCGATTATATTGGCGTTAGAGAGCCTTCATTTGCGACGGCAGTTGGACTTATACGTTACGCCTATTTAGAAGATGATTTTTACGGTAAAAGTTCGAATACGCAACCTATTGAATATGCAGTTGTAGGGGCTCAGCCAACTATAAGTAAAAAGCAAGAGTATTCTGCACCTTCAGAACCAAAAGAAAGCGTAATCGGGAGAGCAAAAAAATTATTTGATAAGTTTTTTGATTAACTAGAATGCGTAATGAATGATACAGAGTCGAGTTACCGTGGGAGGAAAAAAGAGATGTTAGAATTTGATACAAGTGTTGATGAACTTGCAGTAATAAAGGTCATAGGTGTTGGTGGTGGCGGTAACAACGCTGTCAATCGAATGATAGAACATGGTGTGCAAGGTGTTGACTTTATCGCTGTTAACACGGATGCTCAAGCATTAAATTTATCTAAAGCGGAAGTAAAGCTACAAATTGGTGCTAAGTTAACACGTGGATTAGGCGCAGGTGCAAATCCAGAAGTAGGAAAAAAAGCTGCTGAAGAGAGTAGAGAACAACTAGAAGAGGTTCTACGTGGTGCAGATATGGTATTCGTTACTGCTGGTATGGGTGGTGGAACGGGTACTGGTGCAGCACCAGTCATTGCACAGATCGCACGTGAATTGGGAGCCCTTACAGTCGGGGTTGTAACACGTCCATTTACATTTGAGGGTCGTAAACGCCAAACACAGGCAATCGGTGGTATTGGTGGTATGAAAGAATCTGTGGATACACTGATTGTCATCCCGAACGATAAGCTATTACAAATTGTCGATAAATCAACGCCGATGTTAGAAGCCTTCAGAGAAGCTGATAATGTTCTACGTCAAGGTGTACAAGGTATTTCAGATTTGATTGCCACACCTGGTCTTATTAACTTAGACTTTGCAGACGTGAAAACAATTATGTCTAACAAAGGTTCAGCATTGATGGGGATTGGTATTGCTACAGGCGAAAACAGAGCTTCTGAAGCAGCAAAGAAAGCTATTTCAAGTCCATTGCTTGAATCATCAATCGATGGTGCTAAAGGCGTCCTAATGAACATCACTGGTGGTTCAAATCTTAGCTTATTTGAAGTGCAAGAGGCAGCAGATATCGTAGCCTCTGCGTCAGATGAAGAAGTAAACATGATTTTCGGTTCAGTTATTAATGAAAACCTTAAAGATGAAATTATTGTTACAGTCATTGCTACTGGCTTCTCAGAGGAAGCTTTACAGCAACAACGTAATACAACGAAGCCGTCACTTAACATAAACAGACAATCTGCTCCACAGCAACAAGCACCAATTCGTGAACAACGACAAGAAATGCATGTTCAACAAGAGCAGCCACGTCAAAATCAGCAACATTATGCACAGGATGACATGCTTGAAGTCCCAGCATTTTTACGTAACCGCAAAAATCGAGGCTAAATCTATGACGTCTCGGCATCATTGGTTCCAGACTTTCGAGTTGGGGAATAGAACTTTTCTTTGTCCTTTGAAAAAGTCTACCTGATGCTTCTCTTTCGGTACAATTGCTGAAAATAAGATAAAACAAATAACTTCTAAAAAGCTCGTATTTTACATATGTAGAATACGAGCTTTTTATTTTGGCTGGCATGATGTTCAAATGTGTAAGGAAACCATGTTTTTTGTCAAAACATTTTTAGGAAATGATGCGATTGTTTGACAATATTTGTGGGAGTAACATGCTAACTTTGTATATAGGAGGCGGCTGTTATGTATGGAGAATGGCTGGTGCTCATTAATACGCTTTTTAATCTAGCGATACTCACGTTTACAGCAAGAGTCACAGGAGTCTTAGTGAAAAATTCAAGATTATTAATGAGTTCAATTTGTAGTAGTTTTGTAGCTGTCATTGGCGGTCAAATGCTGTGGACGACGATTCTTAGTTTTATATTGTTAATTGGTATAGCATTTCGCTTCAAGATTCGTAGCTTTCAAAAGCAAGGACCTATTGTGTTAACAGCAACGATCGTGATTGGTGGATTGTTAACAGCACTACAACCTTTTTTGAAAAATCTTTCTGTTACTCATTTTATTATGATTTGCTTTTTATTGGCAGTTTTAAATCTTATTGCATTTTATAAGCAATGGGGATTTGTCAAGTTAGAGCGCTTAAGTGGTCAGTTTGTATTTGATACAACTTTAAAAATTTTTGGAGCAACAATCCCGCTTTCCGCTTTTGTTGATACAGGCAATCAAGCGATTGAGCCATTATCAGGAAAGCCAGTTCATTTTGTCTCTTATACAGCATTGCGACCACACTTACCTTCAGCGTTTCGAAAATCATTAATAGAATGGCAAGAAACAGACCCATACGATGTATCTATGTTTTCTGAAGATTATCAGCGTTATATACGATTTATTCATGTCAATACGGTACAACAGCAATCAGTTGTCCTTGGTTTTCGCTTTGATGAATGGCATATAAAGGGGGAGCCTTCCCAAGTGAAAACGAATGAATACATCGTTTTAACCAAAAAAGCAAAAAATTTTCCACATAGCACAGCAGCAATTTTACATTTTTCAGCGCTTTCAAATAACTCATAGAGGGGGAGAACTATTGCTTCTTAGGCTACTTGCTAGCTTGAAAAAATTATGGAGTAAGTTTCGGAGTCGTGAAACGTACTATATAGGGGGAAATGATTCATTGCCAGTGCCATTAAGTCGAGAAGAAGAAGTTACAGTCATTGCATCCTTTATGAACGGTGATTTACGAGCTAGAGACACACTAATTGAACGTAATTTACGTCTTGTTGTTTATATAGCTAGACGTTTTGATAATACGGGAACGCCAATTGAAGATTTAATTAGCATTGGTTCCATTGGTTTAATAAAGGCGATCGAGACGTTCAATACAGATAAGAATATCAAACTTGCAACATACGCATCACGCTGCATTGAAAATGAAATTTTAATGCACTTACGAAAAACGAGTCGTATGAAGGGTGAAGTTTCACTAGATGAACCACTAAACTCTGATGCTGATGGAAATGAATTATTACTGTCCGATATTTTAGGAACAGAAGAGCATATTATTCTTGATAATGTAGAGAAGAAAATAGAGCGACAGCATATGTTCCATGCCATTAATTTATTGGGTGCGCGAGAGCGTTATATTATGGAGTGTCGTTTTGGTCTCAATGGAAAAGTTGAAATGACACAAAAAGAAGTTGCCGATCATTTAGGCATATCGCAATCATATATTTCCCGTTTAGAAAAGAAAATTATTCAAGATTTACGTGAAAATTTAAATCAACCAATTTCGTAGAGAGGGAAATTTAACCTACCTAAAATTGGTCGCAGCTTTTGTGCATATTCTTGTTTCTCTCGGACAAACTGATGTCACGGTTTAGTCAGAGAATAACATCCGGAGGAATCGAATATGCGAACAAAAGTAGATCTTTGCGGCTTAGATACATCGACTTTGCCAATTTTAAAGCACGAGGAAATGAAGGAACTCTTCATCCGCTTACAAGCTGGAGAAACTGAGATTAGGGAAGAGCTTGTAATGTGCAATTTAAGGTTAGTGCTAAGTATTGTCGGTAGATTTGCCTATCGGGGTGAACAGGCAGATGATTTATTTCAAGTAGGCTGTATTGGCCTCATGAAAGCCATTGATCATTTTGATTTAAAGCATAATGTACGATTTTCGACATATGCTGTACCGATGATCATTGGAGAAATTCGTCGCCATCTGCGTGATCATCATGCATTACGTGTATCTCGCTCTCTAAGAGATATAGCTTATAAGGCAATGCAGGCAAAAGAGCAGTGGATAACCGATAATTTGCGAGAACCAACGATTGAAGAAATTGCTGAGATGATTGACATGAAAAAAGAAGATGTGTTATTTGCTTTAGATGCTATTCAAGATCCTGTTTCCTTGCAAGAGCCTATTTACTCAGACGGTGGAGACGCTGTTTATATGATGGATCAATTACGTGATGATGATGTATCAGAGGATCAATGGGTTGCCTACGTGTCGGTAAAGGAAAGCTTGCAAAAGCTAGATGAACGTCAGCAAATGATCGTTGCAAAACGTTTTTATTATGGGGAGACTCAAACAGAAATTGCTAAGGAACTAGGGATTTCTCAAGCACAAATTTCGCGTCTTGAAAAAAATGCGATTGAAACAATGCAAAAGGATTACAAATAAAAAAATGCGCATCGAATTATTCGGTGCGCATTTTATCTTCATTCAATGAACAAATGATACATAAAATAAGTGACAGCAAAGTTTGATGAAGGACATGAATGGAACGTTCAAAAGTAATTGATAGAGGAGGTATGTCATTGCGTTTTTCGATGTTACAGCAAAAAGAAGTCATTGAAGCAGGAAATGGACGATTTATAGGCTTTGTAATAGATGCCGAAGTATCAAAAGAAACGGGCTATGTGACAGCATTTTTAATTGCAGAGCCTCGTAAATATCTTGGTTTTTTTAAAGGGGAAGAGTCTGTTAGAAAAGTGTATATGAAAGATGTGCTTGTTGTTGGCAAGGACGTTATTTTAGTAAAAGCACTTTCCTAAGACATCTGTTTATAAAATTGAGATCATGTACGCTGACATAGGTCAGGCTATTCATTGATAAATCAAGCATTGCTTGTTACAATAAAAGAAACTATTGTTGTAAAGTTGGGAAAAACAGTGACAAAAATCTTAACAAATTTAAACAAACTACAGGATTTAATAGCAGCAGCAGAAAAAAAAGGCAATCGTCAGAGCAATCATGTTCAAATAATTGCGGTGACAAAAGAAGTTTCTGTTGAAAGAACGCAAGAAGCAATTGATGCCGGTCTCACTCATTTAGGAGAAAATAGACCCGAAGGCTTACATCGTAAAATTACCGAGATTCAAGCTGATGTGTACTGGCATTATATCGGGTCACTTCAAACACGTAAAGTAAAACAAGTAATTAACAGCATTGATTTTTTACATTCATTAGATCGTTTGAGCTTGGCGGAAGAAATTGAAAAAAGAGCAGAAAAACCTGTTAAATGCTTTGTACAAGTAAATGTTTCAGGAGAAGAATCTAAACATGGTTTAACCATCGAAGAAGTTTTACCTTTTGTAGAATCATTGAAAGAATTTACAAAGATTCAAGTTGTAGGTTTAATGACAATGGCACCAAATACGGAAGACGAAGAGCTAATTCGCTCCGTTTTTAAGCAATTAAAACAATGTCAACAGCAAATAGCCGAGCAAGGATTCGCACACGCACCTTGTACCGAGTTATCAATGGGCATGTCTAATGACTTTGAAATTGCGGTAGAGGAAGGGGCTACTTTTGTTCGAGTCGGAACGGCTCTTGTTGGAAATGAAAGAGGGGAACAGGATGAGCATGAAAAATAAAATTAAAAACTTCTTTTACCTTGAGGAAGAATTAGAAGAAGAAATCACGCAAGCTCCTATTCAGCAGCAACAACCCATACAACAACAGCAACCGATTCATTCAATAAAGCCTAAAAAAACAATTAAAGAACGGAAGGCATCTATTCATGAAATTGTGCCACAAAGTTCAGCAGCAACTCCTAACAACATTGTCAGTTTACAAGCAGCTATGAGCTCTAAGGGCGCAAAAGTAGTGTTAATAGAGCCTAGAGTTTATGCAGAAGCACAAGATATTGCAGAACATTTAAAAAATAAACGTGCAACAATCGTCAATTTACAACGTATTGAGCGGGAGCAAGGAAAACGCATTATTGATTTTTTAAGTGGAACAGTCTACGCCCTTGCTGGAGATATCCAGCGTATTGGTAAAGATATTTTCCTATGCACGCCAGATAATGTAGAAGTGACTGGTGAAATTACAAACTTTATTTTAGACGATAATTAATAGCGAGGATTGTAGTTTATATGACTTTTTTTATAATACTTGGTTATGTATCGTTAGCATTTAGGATTTATTCATTTATGCTAATTGCCTATATTTTAATGTCTTGGGTGCCTGCCGCTCAAAATTCAGCCATTGGTCGCATGCTTGAAAGAGTGTGTGAACCATATTTAGGGATATTCAGAAAGTTTATTCCGCCACTTGGAATGATAGATATTTCACCAATTGTGGCTATCTTTATGCTGAATTTTATTGAAAGAGGGCTTGTTATAGTCATTCAGAAAATATTTCTTATGTTCGTTTAGAAGTAAATCCTCACGTTTAGGTGGGGATTTTTTATTTATGGGGAATACTAGTTTTACTACGTTCATCCAACAAAGCAAATAGGAACTAGTGAAAGAGGAGACAACAAGATGGAACACTTAATCCAGCATTTTCGAAAAGATGAGCAGCCTTTTATTGAACAAGTGCTAAGCTGGCAGCGTGAGGTAGAGGATCGCTATGCACCCAAGTTGACCGATTTTCTTGACCCAAGGCAACGTTTTATTGTGTCATCGGTTATTGGACAGGACGACACTCTAAAGACAGCTTGTTCAGGGCTATTTGATGGAGCAGAGAGGCAGCGTATGCTCATTTTTCCTGCGTACTATGAAGCTACAGATGAAGACTTTCAACTGACAGCCTTTACCATCCAGTATCCGACTAAATTTATTCAACTGCGTCATCCAGATGTTTTAGGGGCATTGTTATCATTAGGCTTAAACCGTAGTAAATTCGGTGATATTCGTGTCAATGAGCAGCAGGTGCAATTCGTTGTCGCACAGGAGGTAGCGGATTATGTCCGTTTACATTTAACGGGTATTGGTAAAGTAAAGGTACATGTAGAATCACTAAAGGAAGACGCCCCACTGCTTATCAATGAGGAAGAGTGGTTTGAGGAAGCACATACAGTTTCTTCGATGCGTTTAGATGTGATCATTGCGACGATTTTAAATGTGTCACGCCAAAAGGCACAAGCATTAATTACTGGAAAAAAAGTGCGTGTCAATTGGACGGAGCGGGATACTGTCGCTTTTGAATTACAAGAGGGTGATGTTTTATCGATACGTGGAAGCGGTCGTGTCAAAATTATTATGACAGAAGGCCGTACAAAAAAGGATAAAATCCGTCTACAAATCGGTCGATTGGCCCAAAAAAGCTGAAAGTGAAGTAAATTTCATTAATTTTTACTGCTAAGTTGTCGGAACAATTGTATAATAGAAACTACGAATGTACTTGTAAAGGAGAGAAGGATTGTATGCCATTATCACCTATTGATATACATAATAAGGAGTTTACAAAAGCCTTCAGAGGTTATGCTGAAGATGAAGTAAATGAATTTTTAGATCAGATTATTAAAGACTACGAAATTTTGCTTAGGGAAAAAAAGGAAGTCGATAAGCAATTAGAAATGGCATTAGAACAAGCGAGGCATTTTAACTCCTTAGAAGAAACTTTGCAGAAATCTATTGTAGTAGCGCAAGAAGCTGCAGATGAAGTGCGAAGAAATTCACAAAAAGAGGCTAAACTCATTTTGAAAGAAGCAGAGAAAAATGCTGATCGAATTGTCAATGAAGCTTTAACGAAGGCTCGTAAGGTAACGATTGAAATTGATGAGCTAAAAAAACAATCTAAGGTTTTCCGTAATCGTTTTAAGATGCTTGTAGAGGCACAGCTTGACTTACTGAATGCAGATGACTGGGATCATTTGCTACAATACGATATTGATTTAACTGAAATTCAGGCGTCTGTTGAGGAAGCACAGGAGTCCGAAGATATGTAACTTTTCTTTTACAATTGAAACTTGACGCGATTGTATGAATTTCATATACTTTGTAATAGTAATTATTTTGAACAGATACGCATAGAGGCAGAGACGAAGACAGTATTTGTTAGGCGTAGTGAAGCGATTTGGGGACAGTGCGAGCCCAAACATGCAACTAACATTGAACATCACTTCTGAGCTAAATAGCTGAAAAAAGTAAGTTATTTCGTGTTGCACGACGTTAACGTGCTTGAAAGAGGTAGTACAATAATTTTTGTGCTACAAGTAGGGTGGTACCGCGAGTAGAAGCTTCTCGTCCCTTAGTGGGATTGAGGGCTTTTTTTATTTGTTTGCGAATCGTTTTAGCTGAATTTGCCAATAACTGTCCTATGTGAAAAATGTCTATTATGCTTGTGGAAAATAAAGGAGGAATTTTAAATGGTTGAATACAAAGATACATTATTAATGCCAAAAACAGATTTTCCAATGCGCGGAAATCTTCCAGCAAATGAGCCAAAAATGCAAGATAAATGGAATGACATGGATATTAACAAATTACAAATGGAACGTACTGAAGGTCGTCCAGAGTTTGTCCTACATGATGGTCCTCCATATGCAAATGGTGATATCCACATCGGCCATGCATTAAATAAAGTATTGAAAGATATGATTACACGTCACCGCTCCATGACTGGCTACCATGTTAATTATATTCCTGGTTGGGATACGCATGGTTTACCAATTGAGCAAGCATTGACAAACAAAGGTGTAAAGCGTAAAGAAATGTCAGTAGCAGCATTCCGCCAACTTTGTGAAGAATATGCGTATGAACAAATTGACAATCAACGTACGCAATTCCGACGTCTAGGCATTCGCGGTGATTGGGAAAATCCATATATTACATTGAAACCTGAATTTGAAGCACGTCAAATTGAAGTGTTTGGTAAAATGGCGGAAAAAGGTTACATCTATAAAGGGTTAAAACCAGTTTATTGGTCTCCATCTTCTGAATCTGCTTTGGCAGAAGCTGAAATTGAATACAAGGATATTAAATCACCATCGATTTATGTAAGCTTTGCTATTAAGGATGCGAAAGGTGTTGTTCCAGCAGATGCTAAATTTATCATTTGGACAACAACTCCTTGGACATTACCAGCAAACTTAGGGATTTCTTTGAACCCTGAATTTATCTATGTAGTAGTTGCTGTGGCAACTAAAAAATTCATTATCGCTAAAGAATTATTAGAGTCAGTGGCAACTGCTCTTGAATGGGAAAACTATGAGGTTGTTCAAGAAGTAAAAGGGGATGCACTAGATCGTATTGTAGCCCAACATCCATTCTATGATCGAGAATCTCTAGTGATGGTTGGAGATCATGTTACTGCAGATGCGGGTACAGGTTGTGTTCATACAGCGCCAGGACACGGGGAAGATGATTATCATATTAGTAAACAATATGGCTTAGGCATTCTTAGTCCTCTTGATAATAGTGGCTGCTATACAGAAGAAGCACCTGGTTTTGAAGGCGTATTTTATAATGATGCCAATAAACTAGTAACAGAAAAACTTAAAGAAGTGGATGCATTAGAAAGTCTTAGTTTCATTACACACTCTTATCCACATGACTGGCGTACAAAAAAACCAGTTATTTATCGTGCGACACCACAATGGTTTGCATCTGTTGAAGCATTCCGTGGTGAGTTACTTGAGGCTGTTAAAGCAACAACATTCACACCAGCTTGGGGAGAAACACGCCTTTATAATATGATTCGTGACCGTGGAGACTGGGTAATTTCACGTCAACGTGCTTGGGGCGTGCCAATTCCAATTTTCTACGCTGAAAATGGTGAACCAATTATTACACCTGAAACAATTAGCCATATTTCTGCTTTATTCCGTGAGCATGGATCAAATATTTGGTTCCAAAAAACAGCGAAAGAATTATTGCCAGAAGGCTTTACACATCCAGGTAGTCCGAACGGCGAATTTACAAAAGAAAATGATATTATGGACGTTTGGTTCGATTCAGGTTCATCTCACCAAGGTGTACTTGTTGAACGAGGCATGAAATATCCAGCTGATTTATATTTAGAAGGCTCTGACCAACACCGTGGTTGGTTTAACTCATCACTAATTACATCTGTAGCTATCAATGGTTACGCACCATACAAAGGACTTTTAACGCATGGTTTCGTTCTTGATGGTGAAGGACGTAAAATGAGTAAATCATTAGGAAATGTCATTATTCCACAAAAAGTAATGGATCAATATGGTGCAGATATTCTACGACTTTGGGTTGCTTCTGTGGACTATACAGCTGATGTGCGTATTTCTATGGATATGTTAAAGCAAGTGTCAGAAGTGTACCGTAAAATTCGTAACACGTTCCGTTTCTTACACGGCAATATTGCTGATTTCGATCCAAAGAAAGATCGTGTAGCTTATGCAGAGCTTCGTGAAATGGATCAATACGTGTATATGCGCTTGCAAGATGTTTTAAAAGCTGTGCGTGCAGCCTACGATCGTTATGATTTCGCTGCTGTTTATCATGTAGTCAATAATTTTGTAGCTGTGGAGTTATCTTCATTCTATTTAGATATTGCGAAAGACGTAGTTTATATTGAAGGTCATGACAACAAAGACCGTCGAGCAATGCAAACAGTAATTTACGATACATTAATGACATTAGTTAAAATTATGACACCAATTATTCCTCATACAACAGACGAGATGTGGTCTTACCTCCACGCTCAAGGGGTTGTAGAGGAAGTGTCGGTTCAATTAACAGACTTCCCAGAGGTAGATGTTCAAGCGAACTTTGACAGTCTTCGTGAGAAATGGGAAAAAATTATTGATGTGCGTGACGATATTTTAAAAGCATTAGAGGAAGCGCGTAACGCTAAAACAATTGGTAAATCACTTGAAGCAAAAGTGACTGTCTATGCAAAAGAAGATGTTGTCGTATTATTGAATGATGCGAACATTGATTTTGCACAACTTTCTATCGTTTCAGCATTTGAGGTAGCTGCAATTGAAGAAGCGCCTGCAGAAGCTTTAGCACTTGAGCATGTTTCCATTGTTGTTGAGAAGGCTACAGGTGAGAAATGTGAGCGCTGCTGGTCAATTTCAGAAACAGTTGGAACAAATGAGGCACAACCAACAGTTTGCGCTCGCTGTGCAGAAGTTGTAGAAAAATATTACGCTTAAGTTTTCTTTTAATAACAAGAATCTGCATACAATGTAGATATAGGCAAGTCTCCTTTTAAGGGGGCTTGCTTTTTTTCATGAAGATTTAGCAGATTCTTTTAGCTGGAACTATTTAAATAAAATTTCTTTCGTATTGCGGTAGTCTGTTGGTGAGATCCCTACATATTTTTTAAAGGTTAGACTGTAATAATTAGGCGTGTTAAAGCCACAAGTGGAGGCGATTTTTTCTATGGTGTAGTCGTATTTACGTAAAAAGGGTAATGTTTTGATGATGCGAGTAAAGGCAACGTAGTCAACGAAATTTCGACCAGTCTCCTTTTTAAATAGTCTGCTAAAATGTGTGGAGCTAAAGTTTATATAGTTTGCCACATCACGAATGGTTAGTTGCTCGTCATAATGCTCTTCAATATAATGGATGGCTTTTTGAAGCTGCTCATGCTTTGTTAAATCCTCGTAATATCTTATATGAATGTTATCGATAGGTGGTTTTCTTCGTGCTTTTCGTGCTTGGCTATAGGACTCTTTCACTTGCATAGCGTCCTGAAATACACTACCAACCCCCATAAACAAATGAATGCAATAGTCCCTTTTCAGTGTTTCAATAACTTCTAAAAGACAGGCTTCTCCCTCTGACCAATGTTTGAATGAGTTGTACTCACGCGGAATTCGCATGAGAAGTAGTAAATAGCGTTCAAAATGTAAAAAGGACAAAGGTGCTTGATTTACGAAATTTTGACGGAAAATATTGGTGATGATACTGCTTGCATCTGCTTTCTTATCATCTCCATCGATATAGCCTTGAATTAAAAACACAATATTAGGTATACAGTTTGATGATAGAAAGGATGAAGATTGGATAATTTCTTGTTCATTGTCGACTTCACCCCGTATTAAACGCTTTAAAAATGCTTCTCGGAACGGTGAGGTATGATGTTGGGACACTTGTTGTGATAGCTCAAGCAGTGTGAGTGAACTAGCCTTTTTTTCCTGATAGGCTGTATACAGCTTCTTTACAATTCGTAAAAATTTTGATTTTTGTAATGGTTTTATGAGAAGTGCAGGTAAAACTAATTCAATGGCTATACCAGTTGAGTAGGTAAGGTGTTCTGTAACAACCGGGACAATTATACTGTTAGGATAATTTCTTTTTAATCGATTAATCTTTACCCAATCAAATAACCGATTGACTTCATAGACAATAATGGCCTCATCTTCTGGCTTTGATACTTTACTTTCCTCAAAAGCGTTTGGTAAAACCTCTTGTAACCATTCACTCATTTGTTGCTTGTCAAATGAGCTTTCCATATACCATACCACCTTTAAAATGCTACCATCCCCCTGTGAATTGAAAAGATAGAAATATTTTAACTTAAAATAGCAATTTTTTGTACTAATACAGCAATATTTTATATCTATATTGTAGTTGAAATAGAATAAAATAATTGTAGTAAATAATAATTTGAAATTTCAGATAATTATTTGCTGATAAGAAAAAGGGGGAGTTGGCTTATGGCGGAAGTTGGAAGTCATGATTATGACTACGTGGAGGCAGGAACTATTGATGTGAAAGATTTGCCTCCTCTTGATGCTACAACAAACAAAATTATGAAAGATGAATTTACAACAGGTTTAGGTTTATCGGTATTTTACTTTATTTTGATTTTTAGTATCCCTGTTATGAATTGGTTTGCTCCAGAGTTTGCATTTAAGAAAATTTGGGGTGGAATGACAGTTACATGGTTTGTAACAACGATTGTGATGATGGCGATGGCATTTATTATTGCCTATGTGCATACAGCCTTGTACGAAAAGCGCCTAAAAAAATATGATTTAGCAAATAAGTAGTTGGAACAAAGGGGGAAATGTTGAATGATAGAAGCGCTATTAGAACCAAAGATGTTAATGACCATTGCTTTAATGGGAACGATTGTATACATTACGTATTTAACTAAGAGAAATGCAACAGCATCGGATTTCTTTGTAGGAGGACGAAGCTTTGGATGGTTTACGAATGGTTCTGCGATTGGTGGGGATTATTTAAGTGCAGCAACATTCCTTGGGATCGCTGGTTTAACATTTCAACTAGGCTATGATGGGGCTTATTATGCTTTTTGTTTCTCTATTGGGTTAACATTATTAGCTATTTTTGTAGCCGGTCCGTTAAGACGTTTTGGTGCATTTACAGTTGCAGATTTTTTAGGTTATCGTTTTCATAGTAGACGAGCTCGCCTAGTAGCAGTTGCGGTCGTTTTAGCTATCTCGGGCTTTTATGCAGCTCCCCAATTATTAGGTGCGGCTCAAATTTTAAGTATGTTTTTTGGTACTTCCTATGAATTCGGCATTATCTTTACTTGTATTGTGATGGTTTTTTATGTAGGGATTGGAGGAATGAAAGGAACAACCATCAATCAAGCTTTAGAGCTTTGGATTCGTCTTGGAGCCTTTATTGTCATGTTAATAGCTGCGGTTTATAGTGGCTTACATTATGATAAAATTCTCGCAGCTATTAATTCCTTTAGTGGACCTATCACTGGTACTTCACCGTATGCTTTGGATGGTAGTGATGTCAATTTTGATGGGGGTGCTTGGACAGGCACAGGCTTCTATTTCCCAACGTTTTGGCAAACTATTAGTATGACGATTGGTTTAGCGTTAGGAACGATTGGACTGCCTCATATATTATTGCGTTTTTATACAAATCCTAGTGCGAAAGCAGCACGTAAATCTGCACTGATGGCTATCGGTATTGCCAGCGTATTCTTCTTATTAGCTGTTTATCTAGGTGTTGTAGGTCGCTCCATTTTCATTTCTGGGACAGCTAGTGAGGAGGTAATGCGTGATTTAGTATTAGGTGGAAATAATATGGTGATTCCTACTACGGCACTTGCATTAGGAGGAAAATGGTTACTTGGTTTAGTTATTGCAGGTGCGTTTGCAGCCATATTCTCCAACCTTTCAGGGCTGTTTATCACGAGCTCAGGTGCGCTAGCTCATGATTTATATGCCAATATTATGAAAAAGGACATTACACAAAAGCAACGTGTTGTTGCTGGAAAAGTAGCTATATTATTATTAGGTATTTTATATGGAGCACTGGGATTACTTGTGAAAGATGCATCTATTGGACATTTAGTTGCACTTGCCTTTACTGTCGCAGCAAGTACATTCACACCCATATTTATTTTAGGTATTTGGTGGAGAGGCATGACCGAGAAGGGAGCCATTGCGGGTTTACTAATTGGTCTTGCCGTGTCCATGTGGATGATCTTTTTACCAGGAACATTACCAAGCTTCTTACAGTTTAAAATTCCAGGTATCGTGACAGTGCCTGTTGGTTTCTTATCAGTTATCATTGTGTCATTATTAGATCGTAAAGTCCCTGCTGATGTGAATGATTTCATGAAGCGGGTACATGCAAAAGAATCGGAAACGGTATAACATACAAAATCATAGCTATTTCTATTGCTTGAAAAAGTGATAGGAATAGCTTTTTATATTCTTGAAGCACATTGGGAATCCGCCATATTTTGATGTGATATTAGTTATTGTCATTGGTTCTGTTATGGTAGAATAGGTAAGATGTTGAGTGAACGGAGGAATGTCTGTGTATAAATATTATGGATTGGCCGCCTTTGTCGTTTTATTGGATCAATGGACAAAATGGCTAATTGTAAAAAATATGGAGTATGGTGAACGTATTGCTGTGTTGGACCCATGGTTTGGCATTTTATCTCATCGTAATAAAGGGGCAGCATGGGGGATGTTAGAAGGGCAAATGTGGTTGTTTAGCATTGTCACAGTTGCTGTTATCTGTGCCATTCTCTATTTTTATCATAAAGAAGCAAAAGGTAAGCCTGTTTTTCAAGTAGGCTTAATGCTCTTACTCGGTGGAGCGGTAGGGAATTTTATTGATCGACTATTTAGGGGTGAAGTGGTCGATTTTGTAGATGTTTTAATACCAATTATAAATTATGATTTCCCTATATTTAATGTAGCGGATGCTGCCTTAACCATAGCAGTTGTCGTACTGATGATTGGTTTGATTATGGAAGATAAAAAAGAGAAGAGACAGGTGAAACAATGACGCAAGTAACTTATACAATCGAAGAACAACAGCAGGGAGAGCGTATTGATAAGGCACTTTCAAGCTTACAAACCGAGTGGTCACGTACACAAATCGGAAACTGGATTAGTGAAGGGATCATTCAAGTGAATGGCGAAGCTGTAAAAGCAAAATATAAGGTTAAAGCTGGTGACATCATTGCTATTGATGTTCCGGAAGTTGAAGAATTGGATGTTGTCGCAGAAAACTTAGATTTGGATATTGTTTATGAGGATGCAGATGTCCTTGTAGTAAATAAACCAAAGGGTATGGTGGTACATCCAGCGCCAGGTCATATGACAGGTACTTTAGTGAATGGGTTAATGTATCATTGTAAGGATTTATCGGGTATTAATGGTGTGCTTCGACCTGGTATTGTCCATCGTATTGATAAAGATACATCAGGCTTATTAATGGTTGCTAAAAATGATACGGCACATGAATCATTAGTCAATCAGTTGGTCAATAAAACGGTTACCCGTAAATATATTGCACTTGTACATGGACATATTGCACATGATAAGGGAACAATTGACGCGCCAATTGGTCGTGATCAAAAGGACCGTCAAAAACAGGCAGTAGTCGATAATGGTAAACACGCTGTTACACACTTCCAAGTTGTGGAGCGTTTTGGTGACTATACACTGGTGGAATGTCGTTTAGAAACAGGACGTACACACCAAATCCGTGTGCATATGAATTATATCGGCTTCCCACTTGTTGGAGATCCGAAATATGGACCAAAAAAGACAATCGACTTTGGTGGACAAGTTTTACATGCAGCCACATTAGGATTCGATCATCCTTCATCAGGTGAATATTTGGAGTTTGAAGTACCACTTCCAACTGATTATGAGCAATTATTAAAGGATTTACGAAATAGGCATTGACGGATACGAAAAGAAAGTCTATACTAACGACAGTGAATGAACAACTTAACTAAATATTCACCTTTAATAGCAGTCCAGAGAGGCTGAGAAGGTACATGTGATTAAATAGTGTTGTAGAAATTTGTGCTGCAAATTTTTCAACGCGCTTTTTCAACACGTATACAACCCTCTCAGGCTATTCGCCTCGAGAGGTTTTTTTATGGACACATGGCAACACTAAATTGGAGAGAGGAGGAAACGAATATGGCACAAAATGAATTATTAGATAGCCCATCAATGGCTCGAGCATTAACACGTATTGCCCATGAAATTATTGAACGTAACAAAGGAATCGACGAATGTATTTTAGTTGGCATTAAAACACGAGGTGCCTTTCTAGCCAGACGTTTGGCACAACGAATTGAAAAAATTGAAGGGAAACCAATTCGTACAGGGGAACTGGATATTACCCTTTACCGAGATGATTTAACAACAAAACATGAAAATGAACAAGCACATGTAGAACAAGTTGATATCGAGTATGTAGTGAAAAATCAAAAAATCATTTTAGTAGATGATGTACTTTATACAGGACGAACTGTACGTGCTGCACTGGATGCCGTTATGGATTTAGGGAGACCTGCTCAAATTCAACTAGCCGTTCTAGTGGATAGAGGACATCGTGAGTTACCAATAAGAGCAGATTATGTAGGAAAAAATGTTCCAACTTCTGGCTCTGAGCGCATCATCGTCAATTTACAAGAAGTAGATGGAGATGATTGCGTCATTATTTACAAAGAAGACGAACAATAAAGTGAGGAAACATTATGTCAAACGCAGTTTTAGATATAAAGGATAAACCGACCCCACTCCAACTAGTGACATTAAGTTTCCAACATATGTTTGCCATGTTTGGATCAACCATCTTAGTGCCACAGCTAGTAGGTCTTAGTCCAGCAATTGCGCTATTAACGAGCGGGATTGCGACATTATTCTTCTTATTAATTACGAAATTTCAGGTACCAGCCTATTTAGGATCGTCCTTCGCCTTTATTGCGCCTATTTTACTTGCAGCAGGTGGTTTAAATGAGGATGGCTCCAGTGTCAATCTAGGACATGCCATGATTGGTGCAATGGCAGTCGGGATTACTTACGGGATTGTGTCCTTGATCATATGGAAAAGTGGCTATAAGTGGATTATGAAAATTTTGCCGCCAATCGTTGTTGGACCTGTGATTATGGTTATTGGTTTAGGTCTATCGGGTACGGCCGTGAATATGGCTATGAACGTTGACGGTGAGTATAGCTTTTTACACTTCTCAGCAGCTTTAGTCACAGTATTTACAGCCATTATTTTTACGATTTTCTTTAAAGGGATTTTAAGTACAATGCCCATTTTAATGGGTTTAATCGTAGGATACATTTATTCTATGATTGTTGACATAGTAGATTATACACCGATTGCCAATGCAAAATTTTTCGCCATGCCTGATTTTTTAATCCCAGGTGTGCATTATGAATTTGAAATTACATCAAAGATTTTACTTATCATGGTACCAATTGTCATTGTAACAATCTCTGAACATATTGGTCACCAACTAGTGTTAGGAAAAGTAGTAGAGCGAGATTATATTAAAGAGCCAGGGTTACACCGTTCTTTATTAGGCGACGGACTTGGAACATTTGTCAGTGCTTTAATCGGCGGTCCTCCAAAAACAACATACGGCGAAAATATTGGTGTACTAGCCATTACTCGTGTGTACAGTATCTATGTTATTGCAGGTGCAGCTGTGGTTGCCATTTTACTATCATTCTTCGGGAAAGCAATGGCAGTAATTGCAACTATACCAACTGCAGTTCTTGGTGGAGTTTCAATTTTACTCTTCGGTATTATCGCAGCAAGTGGCTTACGCATGCTAGTAGATAATCATATTGATTTTGGTAATAGCCGTAACTTAGTAATTGCTTCAGTAATTTTAGTTATAGGTATTGGCGGTGCAAAATTCGTCATTACAGAATCTTTAAGTATAGAGGGTATGGCACTTGCAGCGATTATCGGTGTGCTGCTGAATGCTATTCTACCAGGAAAGAAAGAAGCAGAAATACCCGTACCTTACAATCAAAATAAAAATTCATAGTAGTACCTTTTAATGAATTGTCCAGAGAGGCAAAGAAAGGGAAGTTGTGGACAGGCTGAAGTAGGATAAATCTCCTGCTGTAGTTTGTCACGCCTCCTTATGCCTCGTTGATGACATCAACGGGGCTTTTTTATCTTCATTCATCCCACATTGAAAGCAGCATGAATGAAAATAAAGCCTTAGGCAGTTGTCACGGAGTTTGTAAGGAATGAATTGTGCAACCCTCATTCAAAATCCGGACGCAATGACGCCAAGGCGAAATTGACTTTAGGAACGTCATACATAGACGTTCATGACACACACCTTATGGAGGTCACATGATGAAGAACTTATTATCGATGGAACATTTAACAACAGAAGAGATTAATCAAATCCTAGATCTTGCACAAGCGTTTGAAAATGGTGAAACATCATCGTTATCTCGCCGGTACAACGTTGCCAACTTATTTTTTGAACCTAGTACACGAACAAAAACAAGCTTCGAAATGGCAGAGTACAAAATTGGCTGCAATATCATCCCTTTCGATGCAGGTTTCTCTAGTGTTACCAAAGGGGAAACAATGTACGATACAGTCAAAACATTAGAAATGATAGGTATAGATGCAGTTGTCATTCGAGCGTCAGAGGATGAATATTACAATGACCTACTAGAAGGCCTGCATGTAGCAGTGATTAATGCAGGGGACGGTGCTGGGCAGCATCCCTCACAATCATTATTAGACCTTTATACAATCAAAAAAGAGTTTGGATATTTTGAGGGATTGACTGTCACGATTGTTGGAGATATCTCACATAGCCGGGTAGCGAAATCAAATGCAACAGCATTACAAAACTTAGGGGCAAATGTTCACTTCCTATGTCCAGAAGAATGGTCTGGTGGTTTTGAAGCACACCATTCATGGGATAATTTAATCGAAATAAGTGATGTCATTATGTTATTACGGGTACAACATGAACGTCATAAGGAGAATTGTAGCTTCTCCAAAGAAAGTTACCATCAAGAGTTTGGTTTAACGATCGAGCGTGAAAGACAAATGAAAGATTCAGCAATTATTATGCATCCAGCACCAGTTAATCGGGATGTTGAAATCGCTACTGAATTAGTAGAGTGTGAACGATCACGGATATTTGAACAAGTTCGAAACGGCGTTTACACACGAATGGCCATTATGGAAACTATTTTAAAGGGGAGAGAATAATATGACAAAGGTACTTCGAAATGTACAAATGTTAAATGAGCAAGGTGAACTGCATACAGTCAATATTGCGATGGCAGATGGGAAAATTACAGCTGTTGGACAAGATGTAACTGTAGCAGGTGCCGAAATCATTGAAGGGCATGGTTTGATTGTGGCACCGGGCTTTATCGATGTCCATACGCATTTGCGTGAACCTGGATTTGAGCATAAAGAAACGATTGCAACAGGTTCAGCTTCTGCAGCAAAGGGTGGCTTTACAACAATTTGTGCGATGCCTAATACAAAACCAGTACCAGATTCGGTTGAAAATATGCAGCTCATTAATGGACTAATTGAAGACAGTGCTGTTATTCGAGTACTCCCTTATGGATCCCTAACAAAGGATATTTCAGGTGAGGTTCGAACAAATATCGAAGAATTAAAAGCTCAGGGAGCTGTAGCGTTCTCTGATGATGGAGTAGGGATTCAACTTGCCTCTACTATGTATGAGCAAATGAAAGATGCAGCAAAGCACGATATGGTTGTTGTGGCACATTGTGAGGATAACTCCTTAATTTATGATGGAGTCATGCATGATGGAAAACGTAACAAAGAACTTGGTTTACCTGGTATTCCATCCATTTGTGAATCTGTACAAATTGCACGCGATGTTCTACTAGCAGAAGCGGCAGGTGCCCGTTACCATGTTTGTCACGTATCAACGAAGGAATCTGTTCGTGCGGTAAGAGATGCAAAGGCAGCTGGAATTCGTGTAACCGCAGAGGTTTGTCCACATCACTTGTTACTAGAGGAAATGGATATTCCATCCGATGATGCGAACTGGAAAATGAATCCTCCATTACGTGGAGCAGATGATAAGGATTCACTGCATGCAGCACTATTAGATGGCACAATCGATTGCATCGCAACAGATCATGCACCACATACAGTAGAAGAAAAATGCTGCGGTATGGTAGGAGCACCATTCGGCATTGTAGGCTTTGAAACAGCTTTCCCACTTCTTTATACACAATTTGTGGAAACAGGAAAGTGGACGCTAAAACAATTAATTGATTGGATGACAGTGAAAGCAGCTGAAATTTTTGATTTACCATACGGCACATTAGATGTAGGTTCTTCAGCTGATATGATTCTAATTGATATTCATAAAGAACAAACAATTGATGCAGAAGGCTTTGTATCAAAAGGACGCAACACACCATTTAATGGTTGGGTGGCAAAGGGTTGGCCAGTGCTAACTATTTTTGAAGGCAATATCGTATATCAGGAGGCAGAGTAATGAAAAAACGTTTACTAGTTTTAGAAGATGGCACAGTATTTACAGGTACAGCATTTGGTAGTGAGCGCGCTTCACAAGGTGAAGTTGTATTTACAACAGGAATGACAGGTTATCAGGAAACCATTTCAGATCCTTCGTTCTATGGACAAATTGTAACATTGACTTATCCGTTAGTTGGAAATTACGGCATTAACCGTGATGACTTTGAATCGATTACACCAGCAATTCGCGGATTTGTTGTTCGTGAGCTTGCTAAAACACCTTCAAACTTCCGCTGTGATTTAACATTAGATGACTATTTAACATCAAAAGATATCCCAGGAATTGAAGGGATTGATACACGAAAATTAACACGTATTATTCGCAGTAAAGGATCAGTAAAAGCGGTATTGACAGCTGCTGATGAAGAAGTGAATGTGGAAGAAATTGTAGCACAATTACAAGCGACGCCAGCCATTACTCACCATGTTCGTGAAGTATCACCAAAAGCTGCCTATCCATCTCCTGGACGTGGTAAACGAGTTGTCTTAATTGATTATGGAATGAAGCATGGTATTTTAAGAGAATTAAACAAACGTGATTGTGATGTGCTAGTAGTTCCTTACAATACGTCAGCCGAGGACATTTTAGCTTGGCATCCTGATGGCATCATGCTATCAAATGGACCGGGGAATCCGGAAGACGTCCAAGAAGGTATTGAAACGGTACGCAACTTAATCGGAAAAGTGCCAATGTTCGGTATTTGTTTAGGCCATCAAATCTTTTCTTTAGCTAGTGGCGCAAAAGCTTTCAAATTGCCGTTTGGACACCGTGGGGGGAACCATCCAGTAAAAGATTTACGAACAGGCCGTACAGACTTAACATCGCAGAACCATGGATATGCAATCGATATCGAATCATTAAAAGATACTGATTTGGAATTAACACATATCGCATTAAATGATGGTACATGTGAAGGGGTACGACATAAGAAATATCCAATTTTCACAGTGCAATATCACCCAGAAGCATCACCGGGACCAGAGGATTCAAACCACTTATTTGATGAATTCATTGACATGATGGAAGTAGAAGCAGGGAAGGGGAAACAACATGCCTAAACGTACAGATATCGAAACTATTTTAGTAATCGGCTCAGGCCCAATTGTCATCGGCCAAGCAGCAGAATTTGACTATGCAGGAACACAAGCTTGTCTTTCATTAAAAGAAGAAGGCTACCGAGTTATTTTAATCAACTCTAACCCCGCGACAATCATGACTGATACAGAAATTGCGGACAAGGTTTATATCGAGCCAATTTCTCTTGAATTTGTATCTCGTATTTTACGCAAAGAACGCCCAGATGCTATTTTACCAACGCTTGGTGGTCAAACAGGACTGAACATGGCGATTGAACTAGACCAATCAGGCATTTTAGACGAGCTTGGTATTGAAATTCTAGGAACAAAACTAGACGCTATTCATAAGGCAGAAGACCGTGATTTATTCCGTAACTTAATGTATGAATTAGGTGCTCCAGTACCAGAATCTGATATTATCCATTCATTAGATGAAGCGAAAAACTTTGTAGCGAAAATCGGTTACCCTGTAATCGTTCGTCCAGCCTTTACGCTTGGTGGTACAGGGGGCGGTATTTGCTATAATGATCAAGATTTAGAGGAAATCGTGACATCCGGCCTAAAATATTCTCCAGTTACACAATGCTTATTAGAAAAATCAATTGCTGGCTATAAAGAGATTGAATACGAAGTAATGCGTGATGCGGCCGATAATGCCATTGTCGTATGTAATATGGAAAACGTTGACCCAGTTGGTATTCACACAGGTGACTCGATCGTAGTAGCACCAACGCAAACACTATCAGATCGTGAAAATCAAATGCTACGTAATATTTCTCTAAATATTATTCGTGCACTAAAAATCGAAGGTGGCTGTAACGTACAGCTAGCACTTGACCCATATAGCTTTAATTACTATGTAATTGAAGTAAATCCACGTGTATCTCGTTCATCTGCATTAGCATCAAAAGCAACGGGCTATCCAATTGCCAAGCTAGCAGCAAAAATCGCAGTTGGCTTAACATTAGATGAAATTAAAAATCCTGTAACAGGATCAACATATGCTTGCTTTGAGCCTGCACTTGACTATATCGTAGCTAAAATTCCACGCTGGCCGTTTGATAAATTCGAATCGGCGAAACGTAATCTTGGTACGCAAATGAAAGCCACTGGTGAGGTAATGGCACTAGGTCGCACATTTGAGGAAGCGATGCTTAAAGCGGTTCGTTCACTTGAGACTGGTCAAGTACACTTAGAGTTAAAGCATGCCGAGGACAATTCTGATTCATGGATCGAAAAACGAATCCGCAAGGCGGGAGATGAGCGCCTATTCTTCATCGGAGAAGCCTTACGCCGTGGTGTGACAATTCAACAAATTCATGAATGGTCAGCTATTGATTTATTCTTCTTGAATAAATTTAAAAATATCGTGGATATGGAACAAACACTTGCTGACAATAAAAATGACAAAGAGGTATTGCGAACAGCAAAACGTTTAGGCTTTGCAGATAAGAAAATTGCTGAGCTTTGGGAAACGTCACCAGAAGCCATTTATGCTTATCGTAAAGAGCATGGCATTATTCCAGTTTATAAAATGGTTGATACATGTGCGGCAGAATTCGAATCAGAAACACCATATTTCTATGGCACATATGAAGAAGAAAATGAATCGATTAAGTCAGAAAAACCTTCAGTTGTAGTACTAGGTTCAGGCCCAATCCGTATCGGTCAAGGGGTTGAATTCGACTATGCTACTGTGCATTCAGTATGGGCGATCCAAGAAGCTGGCTATGAAGCTATAATTATCAATTCAAACCCAGAAACAGTGTCAACAGACTTCTCAGTGTCAGATAAATTATACTTCGAGCCATTAACAATTGAGGATGTAATGCATATTATCGACTTAGAGCAACCAATTGGTGTCGTTGTTCAATTCGGTGGTCAAACTGCCATTAACCTTGCTGATAAGCTAGCTGCAAATGGCGTGAAAATCCTAGGTACTTCTTTAGAGGATATCGACCGTGCAGAAAACCGTGATAAATTCGAGCAAGCATTACGTGAATTAAACATTCCACAGCCGCAGGGTGAAACAGCTGTTTCTACAGAGGAAGCTCTTGCAATAAGTGAACGTCTAGGCTTCCCTGTCCTTGTTCGTCCTTCTTATGTACTTGGTGGACGCGCTATGGAAATTGTCTACAACAAGGAAGAATTACAACACTATATGGAGAACGCGGTGGAAGCCTCTCCTGATCATCCTGTTTTAGTAGACCGCTATCTAACAGGTCAGGAAATTGAAGTAGATGCTATCTGTGACGGCGAGAACGTTTTAATTCCAGGTATCATGGAGCATATTGAGCGTGCGGGGGTGCACTCTGGTGACTCAATCTCTGTTTATCCACCACAAAAATTAACAGAAGCTCAAAAAGAGACGTTAGTAGACTATACAACTCGCCTTGCAAAAGGTCTAGGCATCATCGGATTAATGAACATCCAATATGTTATTTCACAAGGAGAAGTATTTGTGATCGAGGTAAATCCACGTTCATCACGTACTGTCCCATTCCTAAGTAAAATTACAAATATTCCAATGGCAAATATTGCAACAAAAGCAATTCTAGGCAAATCCATTGTAGAACAAGGCTATCCAACAGGCTTAGCGGCTGAGCAAAAAGGGGTATTTGTAAAAGTGCCAGTATTCTCATTCGCAAAATTACGTCGAGTAGATATTACATTAGGACCTGAAATGAAATCCACTGGGGAAGTAATGGGTAAAGATGCAACATTAGAAAAAGCACTTTATAAAGGTCTAGTTGCAGCTGGTATGGAAATTCGCACAGAAGGTACAGTATTGTTTACTGTGTCAGATAAAGATAAAGAAGAAGCCATCGCATTAGCAAAACGCTTCTCAACTGTAGGCTATCGCATTGTAGCTACTGAAGGTACAGCAAAAGCCTTTGAAGAAGCTGGGGTACGCACTGATGTTGTTGGTAAGATTGGCGCGAAAGGTCAAACATTAATAGATTTAATTCAAAATGGTGAAGCACAGCTAGTTGTCAACACATTAACAAAAGGGAAACAACCGGCTCGTGATGGCTTCCGAATCCGTCGTGAGTCTGTAGAAAATGGTGTACCTTGCCTAACATCTTTAGATACAGCAGAAGCAATGGTCCGTGTTATTGAATCTATGACATTTACAGCAGAACAAATGCCTAAAGCGGAGGTAGTACACTAATATGATACGTCAAGAGAAAATGACGGTCGTCTCTCAAAAGCAAATTGCGACAAACATTTTCGAACTGACACTTCATGGTGAACTGGTTCAGGAGATGACTCCTGGCCAGTTTGTCCATGTAAAGGTGTCAGATTCATTGGAGCCGCTTTTACGTCGACCAATTAGTATTGCAAATATTGATCAAGACAACAATGAATTTACGATGATATATCGTGCCGAGGGTCGTGGTACGAAAGTGTTAGCGACGAATCGTGAGGGTCAACAGGTCAATGTACTTGGACCAATAGGAAATGGTTTTCCAGTAGATGTGGTTCAAGAGGGAGGCACTGCGCTATTAGTTGGCGGTGGAATTGGTGTACCTCCACTACATGAACTTTCCAAACAATTAAATGCTCGTGGTGTGAAAACAATCCATGTTTTAGGCTTCCAAACAGAGGATGTCTGCTTTTATGAGGATGAATTCAGTGCTCTTGGTGAAACACATTATGTAACAGTGGATGGCACAAAAGGAACAAAGGGCTTTGTGACAACTGTATTAGAGTCACGTGTCCCAGAATTCGATGTCTTTTATTCTTGTGGTCCATTACCAATGTTAAAAGCATTAGAAGCTTTTTATCCTGAAAAAGAGGGTTATTTATCATTTGAAGAGCGTATGGGCTGTGGTATTGGAGCTTGCTTTGCGTGTGTATGTAAAACAACGGACCAAGTAGATAAAGACTATGTCAAAGTATGCTCTGATGGTCCAGTTTTCCCGAAAGGAACGGTGGCACTATGAGTCGGTTAACAATACAAATTCCAGGCTTAGATTTGAAAAATCCAATTATGCCAGCCTCGGGTTGCTTTGGTTTTGGTCGTGAATATGCACAGCTTTATGATTTATCGAAACTGGGTGCAATAATGATAAAGGCAACGACTGTCGAAACTCGTGCAGGCAACCCAACGCCACGAGTAGCTGAAACAGCGGCGGGAATGTTAAATGCTATTGGTTTACAAAATCCAGGCATTGAAAAAGTGATGAATGAGGAATTAAAATTTTTAGAGGGCTATGATGTACCGATTATTGCCAACGTCGCAGGTACAGAGACAGCGGACTATGTAGAGGTGGCACAACGCATTTCAACTGCACCAAATGTTAAAGCGTTGGAATTGAATATTTCTTGCCCTAACGTGAAATGTGGGGGTATTCAATTTGGCACAGATCCAGATACAGCACGAGAGCTAGTAGAGGCTGTTAAAGCCGTGTCTGAGGTGCCAGTCTATGTGAAACTATCACCAAATGTAACGAACATCGTTGATATTGCATTAGCGGTTGAAGCGGGTGGAGCTGATGGCATTACGATGATTAATACATTGGTCGGTATGCGTTTAGATGAGCGTACAGGTAAACCAGTCATAGCGAATGGTACAGGTGGACTTTCTGGACCTGCTGTAAAACCTGTAGCAATACGAATGGTGTATGAGGTGTATAAGGCTGTCAATATCCCCATCATTGGTATGGGCGGTGTAACAGAAGCACAGGATGTTATTGATTTTATGTCTGCAGGTGCTTCAGCTGTAGCAGTAGGGACTGCTAATTTTGTTGACCACTTTGTCTGTCCAACTATAATAGATGAATTACCAGCAAAGCTAGACTCATTAGGTATTGAACATATAACAGAAATTATCGGAAGGAGCCATCGTTGATGAATACGAAACCTATACTAGCACTAGATTTTCCAGGAGAAGATGAAGTATTTAATTTTCTAACAAAGTTCAATGAGCCTCTTTTCGTGAAAATTGGGATGGAATTATATATGCAAGAAGGGCCTGACATCGTCCGTAAAGTGAAAGATTTAGGCCATGATATTTTCCTAGATTTAAAATTACATGATATTCCGAATACAGTTGGATCTGCTATGAAGGGTCTGGCAAAATTAGGAGTGGATTTAGTCAATGTTCATGCTGCAGGCGGACGTCCAATGATGGAGGCGGCACTGGAAGGACTAGAAGCAGGGACAGCTGCTGGTAACGTAACGCCAGCATTAATAGCCGTTACCCAATTAACATCAACGACTGAACAACAAATGCAAGCAGAGCAAAGAATTGCTTTATCTTTACAAGAGTCTGTCTTGCATTATGCAAATCTTACAAAACAAGCTGGTTTACAAGGGGTCGTTTGCTCTGTTCATGAGGCTCAAGCAATAGCAGAGGTATGTGGAGATGATTTTCTACGTGTGACACCAGGTATTCGTCTAGCAGGTGGCGATGCACACGATCAAAAACGTATTGCAACGCCTGATGGTGCTAAGCGTGACGGTTCATCACTCATCGTTATTGGTCGTGCTGTAACAGGCGCACAGGATCCAGTAGCGGCATATAAAATCGTAAGTGAATTATGGGAGGCATAAATTATGACATTACAAAATGAAATTGCACACGCTATGTTAAAAGTAGGCGCTGTAGAATTAAATCCGACAGAATTATTTACATGGGCATCTGGTATTAAATCCCCTATTTACTGTGATACACGTCTAACAATTTCTGACCCAATTATTCGTAAACAATTAGCGAACGGCTTAGCAGCTGTTATTAAAGAAAACTTTGGTGCAACAGAAATCGTAGCAGGAACAGCAACAGCAGGCATCCCACATGCAGCATGGGTAAGCGATATATTAGAACTACCGATGGTGTATGTACGCTCTAAAGCGAAAGAACATGGCCGTGGTAATCAAATTGAAGGTAAATACGCAGCAGGTCAAAAAGTAGTAGTTGTGGAAGATATCGTTTCTACAGGTGGTTCTTCGATTACTGCAGTAGAAGCATTACGTGCAGCTGGCTGTGAAGTACTTGGGGTTGTTTGTGTCTACACATATAATCTGCCACGCGCTGAACAAGCATTTGACGAAGCTGGCATCCAATATGTATCGTTAACGAACTTCGATTATTTAATTGAAGCAGCAAACGAATCAGGTGCTATTAAAGAGGAAGATATTCCGTTCTTAAAAGAGTGGCATAGTAAATTAAAGGCTGGAGAGCTGTAATAAATCAGTTATCTTGTAGCGATAAAATATAGAGTTACTGGAATATAAAAGAGTGAAAATGCATAAAAAACAACTATTGATATTTTTATTGATAGTTGTTTTTTTGTGTTTTTTCGACTTAGATAAAAGAAAATTTAGTAGATGAATTGTTAAGAAGTATGGGGCTAAAAATAAAGAAATTGTAAAAATAAATTGTTTTTGTAATGTAATTTAATATGCATCATTTATCTAACACTTCGACGGGCGAAATTATTTGTTAATAATAATTTAAAATATTTTAAATTATTTTATTAATGAAATAAATTGATAAAACCCTTTTATAATCATGTTTTCCAAATAAAAGTAAAATATATGGTAGTTGGAATAGATATATAATGCACGCTTTTATTATATTAATAAAATAAAAAAATGATACTTTAGGCAAATGAAGCTAAAAATGAACAAATGTTCAGTGTGAAAAAATGAAAAAGGGATAATTTTATTTGGAATAGTTGTATGGATTATTTTGTATATAAGAGTGTAAGAATTGTAAAATTTCACTTGATTAAATGTATTATTTCCAGATAAAATAGCATTACGCCTAATTGTCAGAATATTATATACCAATCCAGTTACTTTTATATTTGGAAAATAGGGACTGTGTTATGGTTTAGGAAATCACTAGATTAAAATTTAATGTTTTTTTAGCCGGATATGTTTTTGATATAGGTTTAACATGCTTTGTCTCTATTTTTCAGAAAATTGGATTTTGCGGGAATCTTGTAAGCAAATTTCTTTTTACATCTTTTACTTAAAGAATACATTTTGGACATATGATTCTATTACTTACATAAAGGATGTAGCGATTTTAGTAAAAAAAATAAAGGTGTGATATTAAATGAGCTTAATGTTAGAAGTGAAAAACCTTAAAACTGGTTTTGATATAGATGGAGAGATCTATCATGCAGTTGATGATGTTTCTTTTAACGTCAAACCAGGTCAAATTTTAGGAGTAGTTGGTGAATCTGGATGTGGAAAAAGTGTTATGTCACTTTCAGTCATGCAACTTCTTCCTAAAGGAATTGGTAAAATTACTGGCGGAGAAATAAAGTTTCAAGGTAAAAACATAGAAAATTATTCTAGTGATGAAATGAATAAAATTAGAGGAAAAGATATCAGTATGATTTTCCAAGAGCCTATGACCTCTTTAAACCCTGTATTTACAATAGGTTCACAAATAGAAGAGATTATTTTAAATCACTCTACTATGTCAAAGGCTGAGGCTAAAAGGAAGTCTATTGAATTATTAAAACAAGTTGGTATACCAAGAGCTGATCAAATTATCGATGAATATCCACACCAATTATCTGGTGGTATGAGACAAAGGGTAATGATTGCGATTGCCATCGCTTGTCAACCTAAGCTATTAATTGCTGATGAGCCAACGACGGCACTTGATGTAACAGTACAGGCGCAAATATTAGAATTATTGAAAAGTATTCAAGCAAAAAATGATATGTCCATTGTTCTAATCACGCATGATTTAGGTGTCGTTGCAGAAATGTGTGATGACGTGATTATTATGTATGCGGGGAAAATAGTTGAACGAACAAATGTTGATAATTTGTTCCACAATCCACAGCACCCCTATACAAAGCTATTAATGGCTTCTATTCCAAGAATCGATGAAGAAGTTGAAAAACTCACTACAATTCAAGGAATCGTTCCGTCTTTAAAAAATATGCCCCAGCTAGGTTGCCGTTTTGTAGACCGATGTCCTTCGGCTATGTCTGAATGCAGCAAGGTAACACCGAAGCTTACCTTTATTGATGAGGGTCATGAAGTTTCATGTTTACTTTACAAAGATTGCAATACTAGAGAGGGTGTGAGCTAACGTCATGAGCGAAACAATAGTGAAACAGGAAAAAGAGAACTTATTGGAAATCATTGATTTAAAAACATATTACCCAATTAAAGGTGGATTTTTTCGACATACCGTTGGTTATGTAAAAGCAGTAGATAATATTTCATTTGCTATTAAAAATGGAGAAACATTAGGTTTAGTAGGAGAATCAGGTTGTGGTAAATCTACAACTGGACGTACCATTTTAAGATTACTAGACGCAACTGAAGGGAAAATTATCTTTGATGGGCAAGATATTACAAAAATGCGTGGCAAATCTTTAAGAGAAATAAGAAAAGATATTCAAATGGTATTTCAGGATCCGTACGCATCCTTAAACCCAATGCAAATGGTTGGTAGTATCGTTGCAGAACCAATTATGAATTTCAGTAACAAGTCATTGAAATCATTACAAGGCGAAGTTATGGAGCTATTAAGAAAAGTTGGTTTACCAGAAGATGCTTTTTATAAATATGCGCACGAGTTTTCAGGAGGTCAGCGACAGCGTATTGGTATCGCTAGAGCACTCGCACTAAGACCGAAACTGATTATAGCAGATGAGCCAGTTTCAGCTTTAGATGTATCTGTACAATCACAAGTACTTAATCTCTTAAAAGAACTTCAAGATGAATTTGATTTAACATTCTTGTTTATTGCGCATGATTTAAGTGTTGTTAAACATATGAGTGATCGAATCGGCGTCATGTACTTAGGAAATATTGTTGAGATTGCAGATAAGGAACATATTTATGATGAGCCATTACATCCTTATACACAGGCCTTAATCTCAGCTATTCCGGTACCAGATCCGAGGAAAAAGAATCAACGAATTGTTTTAGAAGGGGATATACCTAGTCCAGCTAATCCGCCAAAAGGCTGTCCATTCCATCCTAGATGTCCAAAGGCAATGGTAGAGTGTTCATTAACGAAACCAGCTTTAAAGGAGGTGAAGCAAGGGCATAGAGTAGCATGCCACCTCTATTAAAAACTCATAAAAACGGAAAAAAGTTATTGACAAAATAAAATTTACGGGGGGAAAAAAATGAATAAATCAAGATTTTGGTCATTTATGCTTTTGCTAGTTATGGCGATATTTTTAGCAGCATGTAATAGTGACTCATCAACGACAGAGAAGGAAAGTGAAAAGGATACGAGCGGGGATACATCGACAACAACAGATGGACCTTCTACAGAGGGTGGCATTGTAACATTTGGTACAGATACTGCACCTGAGGGCGTATATGACCCAGCTTATTCAGGTAGTATTGTAGATAGCTATATTCAAAATTTCACAACAGAAGGTATTTATGATGTAAATGATAACTTAGAATATGTTCCTAACTTAGCAACATGGGAAATTAGTGAAGATAAGTTAACTTATACGTTTACATTCCAAAAGGGTGTAAAATGGCATAATGGCGAAGAATTAACAGTTGATGACTGGGTATTTGCATTAGAGACGCTTGCTGATCCAGATTATGATGGACCTCGTTTCAATTATGCAGAAGGCATCAAAGGTGCAAAAGCTAAAAAAGAAGGTAAAGCAGATAAAATTGAAGGTATCGAAGTAGTTGATCCTTATACTGTAAAAATTACTTTCGAACAAGTAAAAATCAATAACTTAGAAAATCTTTGGTCAAACCCTATGCCGAAGAAACACTATGAGGGTATTGCGGTTAAAGATTTAGGTGAATCGAAACAGGTTCGTGAAAATCCTGTTGGCTTAGGGCCATTTAAAGTGAAAAAGGTTGTAGATGGTGAGTATTCTGAATTAGAGCGTTTTGATGATTACTGGAAGGGCAAGCCACAGCTTGATGGTGTTATTGTAAAAGTAATCGACCCATCATTAGCAGCAGGTGCGTTCCAAAACGGAGAAATTGACATTATGGCTATTAAACCACAGTCAGTAAAAGAATTAGAAGCATTAGATAACGTGCGTATTGAAGAAACTAATGGTGTTAGTTATTCATACATTGGTCTTCGTTTTGGTCACCGCGATAAAGCTACACTAAAAAATGTGGCAGACTTTGATAAATTTAAATCAAAAGAATTACGTCAAGCATTATTATATGCAATTAACCGTCCAGCAATGATCGATGCTTTCTTAGAAGGAAAAGCAACAGTTGCCAACACAGTAATTCCAAGTACATTCTGGACTGCTGCAAAAGAATCTGACTTAAATAAATATGAATACGATCCTGAAAAAGCTAAAGAACTATTAGCGTCAGCAGGCTATGTAGACAAAGATGGTGATGGTTTTGTAGAGGATCCAAATGGTCAACCATTTAAAATCTCATTTGGTCACTATGCAGGAAATGCAGCATTCGAAGGTCGTTCACAAGCAATTGTTCAATCTTGGAATGATATTGGTGTAAAAACAGAATTAGCTACAGGTAGTTTAATTGAATTTAACTTATATAATGATATGAAAGATAACGATGATGCAGCATTAGAGGCATTCTTCGGTTCATGGAGCACAGGTGCAGATCCAGATCCATCGGGATTATGGGGCAATGACGCAGAGTGGAATTATGGTCGTTGGGTAGACGCGAAGAACCAAGAATTATTAGATAAAGGCTTAAGTGAAGAAGCGTTTGACAAAGACAAACGTATGGCAACATATGTTGAATGGCAAAAACACTTCAATGAAGAATTACCAGGTCTTCCATTATGGGAAAATTTAGATTTATATGGTATTAATAATCGATTACAAGGCGTTCATATCAACGCTGTTGGTTTCCAAACAGACGTTTATAAGTGGAATATTAAAGAATAATATTAAGCTTTACAATGAAGAGGCTATATCCTACTACTAAGTCCTCTAAAGAGGACTTAGTAGTAAATTTTTAGATAAGGAGACGTTACATGCTTCAATATACACTTCGACGAATACTTAGCATGATCCCATTGTTACTCCTTATTTCGTTGGTGGTATTCTTTTTAGCAAAAATGATGCCAGGGGATGCATTTGCTGGTGAAATAGATCCTTCTAATACGAATCCACAATACATCGAAGAAATGAGAGAAAAATTAGGCTATAACGATCCAATTATCCAGCAATATGGAAGATGGATAGTTAATTTTGTACAAGGGGATTTTGGCAAATCAACTGTTTATAAAAAACCTGCTGCAGAGATTATTGCACAGCGTATTCCTAATACCATATTTTTAGCATTAACATCATTAGTTATTACCTACATATTTGCATTTTTTATGGGCATGTATGCTGGTAGAAAACCTTATACACTTGGGGACAATTTGATTGGAACGTACAATTATCTAGCGTTAGCTATTCCATCATTTGTTGCGGGGATTGTCGCTATTTACTTCTTCTCATTTAAATTGGGATGGTTCCCTTTCAATGGCTCTGTAGGCGTAGGTTTGGAGCCAGGAACTTTAGATTATTATGTGAGTAAAATCCATCATGTTTTATTACCTGCACTAATATTGGGGTTAATGGGAACAGCTTCTTATACGCAATTTTTACGAAATGACATAATCGAAAATAGTAGAAAAGATTTTGTAAGAACTGCAAGAGCAAAAGGAACAAAAGAATCGAAAATTTACAACAAGCATATTCTACGTAATTCCATTATTCCATTAATTACGTTCCTTGGTTTTGATATTGCAACTTTAATCAGCGGAGCAGTAATAACAGAAACAATCTTTACGTATCCTGGAATAGGTGCTCTCTTCCTAGAATCTGTAGGTAGAAGAGATTATGCAGTTATGATGTCGATCACAATGTTGCTTTCGTTTTTAACACTTTTTGGAAATTTAATAGCGGATTTATTATACGGTGTAGTAGATCCACGTATTAGATTGGATTAAGGAGGGGGAATTATGACATTGGTAACTGATCAAGAAGTTTTAACGCCAAAATCACCAAAGAAAAGCCCCTCGCCATGGGTAATTGCGAGACGAAAGTTCTTTAAAAATAAATTAGCGATGATTAGTCTTATATTTCTACTACTAGTTATCATTTTATCGTTCCTTGCACCATATATCACAACAAAAGATATTGTTCGGGTAGATTTTACAAAAATAAGTCAACCACCATCTAGTGAAAATTGGTTAGGAACTGATACGAATGGGCGAGATGTCTTTACAAGAATGCTCTATGCTGGTAGATCATCCTTAACAGTAGGATTAAGCTGTATGTTCTTTATTGTGTTGATTGGAACAACAGTTGGTGCCATTTCAGGGTACTTTGGCGGAAAAATCGATCAAATTTTAATGAGATTTACTGATTTTGTCTTAATGTTTCCGTTTATGGTTTTTGTTATTGTTTTAAACACAATTCTTATTGGAAAAATATCCGGTCTTTGGACTTTAATTATTGTTATTTCACTGTTAATGTGGGGATCTGTTGCAAGGATTGTACGAAGTAGGGTGCTTGCTGAGAAAGAAAATGAGTATATTTTAGCATCACAATCAATCGGCTGTAAATCCTCGAAAATTATTATCAAGCATTTATTACCGAATGTTGCCTCCACAATTATTGTACAAGCAACCCTATTAATGGCTGTAACAATCGTTGCTGAATCTGGTTTAAGTTTTCTTGGGTTTGGGGTACCAGCAGATACACCAAGCTGGGGGAATATGTTGTTTGAAGCTCGAAACTCAGATGTATTAAAGGATAAGGTTTGGATGTGGGTACCACCAGCCACAGCTATTACATTAGTAATTTTATCTATTAACTTTATTGGAGAAGGCTTGAAAGATGCTTTAAATCCAAAGTCAAGAAGATAATAGGGTAAAAAATAGGCACCTTTAAATGTAATCATACTACATTTAAAGGTGCCGAATTTTATAAGGACATTCTATTTACTACATATAAATCAGCAAGCTCTAATAAAGTATCTTGATTTTAATTGTAATTAAAGAGAGGAGTTAAATTTACTGGATTTGGACGTTGACAGGGTTAGAGGGAGGAGATAGTTACTTCATCAAACGAGTACAACCTAACACAATTGAAAACACCCAGTAGCAAATGAATAGAGTCTATTTTTATGTGATCTATCTTCTAGTAGGGAGATAGATAGAATTAAGTATTCATAGGTTTAGAAGACTTTAAAGAGGGTATAAAATAAAAAAACTCCTATCACAGTTGTTAAACTGCGATAGGAGTGTCAATTTTATCGATTAGCAACCCATGTTTTCACAAGATCGTTTGTACCGTAAACATAATGCTGGTCGCCTACTTCATGGTAGGTTGCACTTTCGTCAACCTCTGTATGCTTGTATGGAATACGTTGGCGACGTTTCTCTGACATTGGATCAGGAAGAGGGATAGCTGATAATAAAGACTTTGTATACGGATGCACAGGATGATTGTAAATATCATCTGCTTTACCGATTTCCATGATTTTACCACGGTACATTACTGCAATACGATCACTGATGTACTTTACCATAGAAAGGTCATGGGCAATGAAAAGATATGTTAAGCCACGTTCTTTTTGCAGTTGCTTTAGTAAGTTAACAACTTGTGCTTGGATCGATACGTCAAGCGCAGAAATTGGCTCATCGGCAATGATGAACTTAGGATCTAAGCTTAGTGCACGGGCAATCCCGATACGCTGACGTTGACCGCCTGAGAATTCGTGTGCGTAACGATTCGCGTGTTCTTTGTTTAGACCAACAGCTTCAAGTAACTCTTGAATTTTCGCACGGCGTTCTTTTTTATCCTTGTAAAGACCATGAATATCAAAGGCTTCACCAATGATTTCACCAGCTGTCATACGAGGATTTAATGAAGCATAAGGGTCTTGGAAAATCATTTGCATTTGGCGGTTAAATTTCTTTAACTCACTTTTTGATTTTTTCCCATGGACATTTTCACCATCGAAAACTATCTCGCCACCTGTAATGTCATATAATCGAATGATTGAACGACCAGTTGTTGACTTACCACAACCTGATTCACCCACAAGCCCAAGTGTTTCACCTTCGTAAACATCAAAGCTGATACCATCTACGGCTTTGATAGGATTACTTGGTGAACCAAAATGCTGCTTTAAATTTTTGATTTCAAGAATTTTTTTCGCACCAGTTTTAGTCATTTTCTTGTGCCTCCTTTGCTAAATACCCTTCAATACGTTTAGCAACCGCATCTGGAAGAGGAATCTTCGGTGCATCAGGATGCAATAACCAAGTTTTTGCAAAATGCGTTTCGCTAACTTGGAACATTGGTGGTTCTTGTTCATAATCAATCGCCATCGCAAATTCATTACGAGCTGCAAATGCATCACCTTTAGGTGGATTCGTTAGATCTGGTGGTGAGCCAGGAATTGTACGTAAAAGCTCATCAGTATCATTATCTAAATCAGGCATCGAACCAAGTAGACCCCATGTATATGGGTGCTTTGGATTATAGAAAATATCATTCACAGTACCATATTCGACGATTTGCCCAGCATACATTACTGCTACACGGTCAGCAATATTAGCTACAACACCTAAATCGTGTGTAATGAAAATGATAGATGTTTTCGAACTTTTTTGAATTTCCTTCATAAGCTCTAAAATTTGTGCTTGAATGGTTACGTCTAGGGCTGTTGTTGGCTCATCGGCAATTAGAAGCTTAGGATCAGCTGCAAGAGCAATGGCGATGACAACACGTTGACGCATACCACCTGAAAACTCATGTGGATATTGATTATAGCGTTTTTCAGGGAAGGGGATACCTACCTGTGTTAAAAGCTCAATCGCACGTTTTTTCGCATCCTCTTTAGAAACTTTTTTGTGTTGCAAAATTACTTCAGTTATTTGACGTCCGACCTTCATAGTGGGATTCAAACTTGTCATTGGATCTTGGAAAATCATTGCAATTTCATTTCCGCGTACTTTAGACATTTCTTTATCAGATAATGGAACTAAATCACGGCCATTAAATAAAATTTGTCCTGACTCATAAATACCAGGTGGCTGTGGAATTAATTTCATTAACGCATTACTTGTAACACTTTTACCAGAACCAGATTCACCTACTATAGCGAGTGTTTCACCTTCCTTTAAATCAAAGTTAACACCACGTACAGCATGGACAAGCCCTGCATAAGTTTTAAAGTTAATTCTTAAATCTTTTACTTCTAAAATTGTTTTATTCATTTCGGCCACCTCCTTATTTACGTAGTTTTGGATCTAGAGCGTCACGTAAGCCGTCACCAACTGCGTTAAACGCAAAGATTGTTAGTGAGATAAATACTGCTGGGAAAATCAAGCGCCATGGAGCGTTGGCAATGGCTTTATTACCATCTGACGCCATTGTACCCCAAGAAGCTGTTGGAGCAGGAACCCCAAGACCAAGGTAACTTAAGAATGATTCAGTGAAAATAGCAGATGGAATTGTTAACGTCATCGTTACTAAAATTGCACCAAGAGCATTCGGAACTAAATGTTTAATAATTAAATGGCCTGTACTAGCACCTAATGTACGAGCAGCAAGAACATACTCTTGATTTTTAATAGATAAAACTTCACCACGAACGATACGTGCCATGTTAATCCATCCAGTGATAGACAAGGCAACAATCATCGGGATTAAACCAGGTTGCATTACAACTAAAAGTACGATTACTACTAAAAGGTAAGGTACAGCTGTTAAAACGTCGGCAATACGCATCATAATGTTATCAACGCGACCGCCTGCTAAGCCTGAAATACTTCCCCAAATAACACCGATAATTAAGTCAATAATCGCGGCTGCAATTCCGATAAATAGGGAAATACGTGCTCCTTCCCAAATACGAACGAAAATATCACGACCAAGGTCATCTGTTCCAAACCAAAATTGTGCAGATGGGGGTGAGTTGTAAACACCTAGCTGATCACTTGCTTTGTATTGAGAGAACATTGGTACGAAAGTAGCCATTAAAATAACAATGACTAAAATGATTATCCCAATGATGGCCATTTTGTTATGAGAGAAACGGAGAAATACTTCTTTCCAAAAGGAGACTGATTTATCAGCTAATTTTTCCGTTGCTTCATGATTACCACCAACAATTTTAAATTTATCTTTTTCAATTTGTTGCTGTGTCATTATTTTTTCGCTCCTTTCAGTTTAATACGCGGATCAATCACACTATATAGAATATCAACGATTAATACCGCAAATAAAAGGATGATGGAATAGAACACTGTCGTACCCATGATTACTGTATAGTCACGGTTTGTAATACTTTGAACGAAGTGCTTACCAAGTCCAGGAATAGCGAAAATTTGTTCAACAATGAAACTACCAGTTACAACACCAGCTGTTAATGGGCCGAGATATGTTACGACTGGTAGAAGGGCATTTCGTAAAGTATGGCGGAATACGATTGTCCATTTACCGATACCTTTAGCACGAGCCATTTTTACATAATCACTATTGTTTTGTTCAAGCATACTTGAACGTGTTAATTTTGCGATAAAGCCCATATGTGAGAAAGCGATTGCAAGAGCTGGTAATATACTATAAACAAAGCCCTTCCACCCACTAATTGGGAACCAACCTAGCTTAAACGCTAAGAAATACTGCATTAAACCTGCTAAGATAAATGAAGGTACTGATATACCGAGCACCGCAAAGGACGTTGCCAAATAATCTGGGAACCTATTATGATATAGCGCGGAAACTACGCCAATTAATACACCGAATCCAACTGCTAATAGCATAGCTTCAATCCCTAATGTTAAAGAAACAGGGAAACTTTCAGAAATCATATCATTTGTAGAACGCGCTTTATATTTCATTGACTCACCGAAATTGAAAGTGGCCGTATCGATTAAATAATCTTTATATTGTATATACCAAGGGTTATTTAATCCATACGTTTCGTTTAACTTCTCCTCAATTTGAGGTGGGAAATTACGTTCACTCGCGAAAGGACTACCAGGAGCGAGACGCATTAAGAAAAACGTAACCGTTACGATGACGAAAAGCGCGAGAAGTATATACATCAGCCTTTTCAAAATATATTTAATCACATAAAACTCCTCCTTCTATTTGTCAATTTTCTGACAAATATATGCCTTCGTATTTTAAAAAGAGCTGACTCGCGCCGAAGTGGCTACGAGGCAGCTCTTCGCTGTAGAGCTAAATAAGCGAAATATTGTTGATTATTTCTCTACTTTAACCTCTTTAAGAGAGATGTTACCAAGAATGTCTGCCTTCATGTCTTGTACATAATCTTGTACTACAGAAAGGTTCGTGTAGTAGTAGATTGGAATAACTGGGAAATCATTAACAGCAATTTTCTCAGCTTGTTGTAAAAGCTCAAGACGTTTAGCTGGATCCGCTTCCACGTTAGACTGATCTAATAATTTTTTGTATTCTGCACTTTCCCAACCAGTATCGTTGTTACCGTTTGCAGCAGTGTCATACATTTCTAGGAAAGTATAAGCATCGTTGTAGTCACCAACCCAGCCCATACGGCCAACTTGGTAATCTAATTGGTTAAGTTTTTCTAAATATACTTGCCATTCAGAGTTATCTAAACCTACTGTGATTCCAAGGTTTTTAGTCCAACCCTCTTGAACGTATTGAGCGATAGCAGCATGTGCTTCACTTGTGTTGTAAGAAAGGTTAATTTTGATATCTGCTGGGTTTGTAATACCAAGTTCTTTCATACCAGCTTCAAGTGCAGCTTTAGCACCTTCGATATCGTTATCTGTAAAGTAACCACGGTCTTCTTCAAAGCCATGAACAGCGTTAGGAACCATACCTAATGCAGGTTTTTGCTCGCCTTTAGTAATGTTGTCAATTAAACCTTGACGATCAACTGCTAATGCTAACGCTTTACGGATGTTAGCGTTTCCAGTGATTTTATCTTTTGTATTAAGTTTATACCAGTATACTGAAGCTTGGTCATTGATTTTTAATGATCCATCAGCTTTAAAGCCATCGATAGCGTCAAGGGCTACAGTTTGGAATGGTGCACCAAGGTAGTCAATTTCGCCACCTTTGAACATTGTTACTGCAGTTGCTTCAGATTCAACCATACCAATATTTACAGTTTCTAAAGAAACTTTATCAGCATCCCAGTATTCTGGGTTTTTCTTTAATACGATTGTATCGTTGTGTCTCCATTCAGCTAAAGTGAATGGCCCGTTTGTTACATAATTTTCACCAGCATCTGTATACCACTCATCATTACCTTCAACTACTTTTTGGTTTAATGGTGCGTATGTTTTGAATGCTGTTAATTCTAAGAAGTAAGGAGTTGGGTTTTCTAACGTTACTACTAATGTTTTTTCATCTTCAGCTTTAACGCCTACGTCATCAGCAGAACCTTCACCGCTGTTATATGCTGCAGCACCTTTAATTGGGTAAAGGATTGAAGCATATTCAGAAAGATTGTCTGGGTTTAATGCCCATTTCCAAGCATACTCGAAGTCACCAGCTACTACTGGATCCCCGTTTGACCATTTTGCATCACGTAATTTGAACGTGTATGTTTTTAAATCTTCGCTAACTTCCCAGCTTTCAGCAGCAGCTGCAACTGGACGAGCGTCTGCATCAAGAGTTGTTAAACCTTCAAAAGTATTTGTAAGAATAACACCAGAAGTCGTATCTGTTGCTAATGCAGGATGAAGTGATGGTGGTTCAGAAGCTACTACCACATTTAATTCGCCGCCTGAAGTTGTTTCAGAAGAACCTGAATCTTTTCCATCGTCTTTTGATTTTTCAGACGAATCTCCACCGAAGCCACATGCAGCAAGTACTAAAGAAAATACTGCAAGAACTGTTAGTAATAAAAACTTTTTGTTTTTATTCATGTGAATCCCCCTTATACAATTTTTAAGCCTTTTGTGAAGCTCCTATTTAATATACCAAAAAAATCATTGTGCACAAAATAAAAAAGATTCAAATTTATATAGTATTATCTGACATTTAAGAGTTTAATAAATTTTTCCGATTTATCACACTAAAGAAACAAAGTGTTTATATAATAAAAATTTGATAATTACCTATTCTGAATATCAAAAATAAAATAAAAATAAAAAAATGATTTACTATACCGAAAATTCCTATTTTTTTGATAATATTATCAATATTAAAAAAATGAATCGAAAGTCATAGATGTATAACCTTGAGGGAATTGTATAGATTTGTAGAAAATCTAAGTAAAACTAAGTGAATTAGTTTCATTTGCAGGTAATTTCTTGCAAAATATGATCTCGAAACATGAATATTTTTATCTATTAATGATATATAAGAAACTTGTTTTGTATTTTTCTAGTATTATCCAATTGTGGATAAGGGCAAGAAAAAATAGAGCAATTGTATGAAAAATGGTACCCAAACTAAGAAAAAAATGGATTTAGTGAGAAGAGAAATTAAGGAATTATGTTTTTTTGAAATAATTTCAGTGCTAGTTGGATATACATGCATATATGCAAATGAATATTGTTTTATTCCGCAATTTATCATAAAGGGAAGTCACGGTTTTTGCCTGACGTTTACCAAAGTAATCCACTTTACTAGTTTTGTTTTTTTGAGGATGTCAATTGTCTTACTGAAGAGGATTCGACATGCAGATAATTACTAAAAATCTGACTTTTAATCTACTGAAAACGTTATCAATAACCTTTAGGAATGATTTTCTTTCAAAAGCTAAGAGCTATCATGTAAAAAAAGTACAAAAAACAGTGCATCCATGTATATGAAATGCACTGTTTTTAGTTATAGTTTAAAATTATTGATTTGATTCTGTAAATCTAAGGACTTTTCGCTTAAATCAGAGGCGACTTGATTTACTTGCTGCATCGTTATGGATTGCTCCTTGCTTGCTGTAGCTATGATTTGTGTACTTTCTGAGCTAGTTGATGCACCGTGGGCAATTTCTGCGACAGAGGCAGCTACCTGTTCTGCGCTGGCTGAAATTTCTTCTGAAGTAGCTGATATATCTTCTATTTGATTTGTCATGTTATTTATTGCTTTTACGATAGCTTCAAATGCTTGTCCTGAATGTCCAATGATTTTTACACCCTCTGTGACAGAGTGCAAACCATCAAAAACAGCTTTTTCTACATTGCTTGTATCTTCTTGAATATCCTGGGTTAATGCAACAATTTGATTAGCTGATTGCTTAGATTCCTCAGCTAATTTGCGTACCTCATCTGCAACAACGGCAAATCCTTTGCCATGCTCTCCAGCACGTGCAGCTTCTATTGCTGCATTGAGCGCTAATAAGTTTGTTTGATCAGTAATGGCTGTAATGACAGCTGTAATTTGACCTATTTCTTCCGATTGTTTGCTCAATTTTTGGACAAGAGTATTAATTACTTGCGTAGACTCATGAATTACATTCATTTGTTGCTGGGCCTCATCTACTGTACCGTTACCGTTTGTTGCTAATTCAGATGCTGAAACAGCATTATGAAGCAGCTGTTGAGTTGCCTCAGCTATACGTTGGACACCTATAGCTGTTTCATCCATTGCATGTGCACTTTCGTTAGCTGCAACTGTAGCAGCTACAGCGGCATTCGCTGTTTCAGTTATACGTATTGTGATTTCATCTGCTGAGGCAGTAACTTCTTCAGTTGATGCAGAAAGCTCTTCTACTGAAGCCGTTAAATGCTCTGCATTGTCTTGAATATGAGTTAAAAGATTTTTCAAGTTCCCCTTCATGGCATTAAAAGCTGACGAAAGCTGGCCAATCTCATCCTTTGATTGGTAGGTAATGTCTTGATGATACAATTCACCATTAGCAACATGATTAGCTGCTTGAACAACAGCTTTTAAAGGACGAGAAATCGTTCGTTGTATATAGATCATGAGGAAAATGCCTAGAATAACACCGATAATAATGGCGATAACTGAAATAATTTGAGAATTGAATACTGCTTGCTTAGATTCTTTTGTGACTACTTCCAGTTGATCTTTTTGGTAACTAACGATTTTATTAGAAACATCTTGTATTCCTTTATTAGCTTGTTGCACATCACCATTCACTTTTTGCAAAGCGCCTTCAAGATTGCCTGCTTCAAAAAGGGCTAGTGCTTCTGTCGCTGACTCATTAAAACGATCATTATATGTATTTAAGTCTTTTGCATAAGCTTCCATTTCAGCTGAAGTAGATTTTCCGGTCATTTCCTCCACATGCTTGTCTAGCATATTTGCGTATTGTGTAAAGCTTTCTTTATTTGCAGGTTTGTCTTCGATGATAATGGCACGAATGAAGAGCCCTTGCATAGCCATTTCAAATTGAATATTATCTGCTAGTTCTACTAGGGCAACGTGACCTTCCAATGCATTTTCAATCTTCTTTTCTATGTTTGAAAATAACAGAAACATTATCACCAATGAAATAATTAGTGTCAAAATAATTGTAAAGAAACCAAAGCTTAATTTTTTTCCTACAGACATATAGATACGCCCTTTCCGAAATGCTATACAAGTTTTTATACTTTAATTTAGCTTTTAAGAAAGATAGAAGTCAATAAGCATTGAAGGAAACAGTTCAGATTATTCATATGTTTATTTTAAGTCATTATAATAAGGAAGATTGTCTGTGAAAATTTATCAAAAACTGTTCATGTTTCTCGTTTTATAGTACGGATTACGTGTGTGTATTTTAAAAAAGAAACCGATACAAATTGTATCGGTTTCTATCTCTTTATGACTGTTTTTTTAATTGTAAAATGACAGCTTCGTCTGGGTCAATATACAGTGTTTTTTGTTCAAAGTAAATCACAAAACCGGGTTTGGCACCATTTGGTTTTTTAACTTGTCGGATTTCTGTGTAATCTACTGGCACTGAGGAGGATTCTCTAGCCTTAGAAAAATAGGCTGCTAGCGTAGCTGCTTCACGCAATGTTGTTTCATCAGGTTCACTGGAATGGATAACAACATGGGATCCAGGAATATCCTTTGTGTGTAGCCAAATATCTGTACGTTTTGCTATTTTAAATGTTAGCATGTCATTTTGTTTATTGTTTTTTCCAACAGAAATCGTTACACCTGTCGATGATACATAACGTTCTGGCTCAGGTTTCACTTGTTTTTTCTTTTTTTTCGCATGACGTAGTTTTAAGTAACCTTGCTCTGCCAACTCTTCACGAATTTCCTCAATATCTCCAGGAGAAGCTTGCTGTACTTGCTGAGCAAGCATTTCAAAATAGGCAATTTCTTCTGTTGTTTTTTCAAGCTGCTCTTGAACCATAATCAAAGCATTTTTTGCCTTTGTATATTTCGTATAATAACTTTGAGCATTTTCAATCGGTGTTTTACGTTCACTTACTGGAATCGTAACCTCTTCGCCCGTTTCACTATAGTAATTTGTAACTGTTACTTCTTTAACACCTTTTTCAAAGGCATAAATATTGGCCATTAATAGCTCACCATATAGTTGGAATTGATCAAGCTTTGATGCACGCTCATAGTCCTTTGTAAGCTTTTTCGTTTTTAAGGATAGTTTATCAATTTCATTTTGTAGCCAGCGCTCTAAGTCGCCTGCTTGTTGTTTGACTCGATCTCGATCTGCACGTGCAAAGAAAACACGGTCAAGAAGTTCATGAACATTAGGATAAACTGTTACTTCACCTTGCAAATGAGTTAGCTCGATAGGTGAGAAATATGTTTTATTATTGTAGATGACATACATTGGCTTCGTGCCACCATTCGCAAAGGAGGCCATAAAATCTTTGAAGCATGTTAGTGTATCCGATGCTGTAGTCATACGGAACAATAATTCTTCAGCGTGAAGAGGTGAAAAACCAGCAAACTGTGTTACAACCTCTTGCGTTGTCCTTGCTTCAGCGAAAAACGATGTTAGCTCATCATCCGTAACCGTAAGAGGATTCCATTTATTTTGTGTAGGTGGTGCAATATAAGGTTGACCAGGTAACACAGTACGGAAACTATTTACGGATGGAGGTAAATGTTTTAAGCTATCTATAATTTTTCCTTGCTCTTGATCGATTAACAGTAGATTACTATGTCTACCCATAATTTCAGCATGTATTTCCCTTACAATCGGGTCACCAATTTCATTTTTGCTTTCAATCTCTACTATTATAATACGATCAAAATCACGCTGTTTAATGGAAGAAATAAAACCGCCCTCTAAATGTTTACGCAAAAGCATACAAAACATAGGGGGCTCTGCTGGGTTATCAATCGTATGCTCAGTCAGATGGACACGTGCATAAGAAGAATGGATTGAAAACAATAATTTATGATTCTTTCCATTTGCACGCACATGTAATACAACCTCTTGCGCATTAGGTTGATGTATTTTCGTAATTCGACCAGTGACAAGTTGTTGTAGGTCGGCGGTCATTGAATAAGTAAATAAACCATCAAATGCCATATGAATTCCTCTTTCCAATGATATCAAGCATCTTGGTACTTTCGTATTTTTTCATCATGCATTTGTTTTTGCAGTCTTTAAGCTCCCACAAATACACTGTTTGTATGTTTATCATAGCATTTTTTAGGTGAATATTAAAATATAGCTTCAATTGTGGTAGAATTAGCTTTTACTCTATCCAATTTTTTTTGGAGAGTCGTCATAATCGACAGAGCTTATGTTATAATAATCCCAGTATGCAAAGAAAGGTGTGACGAACCTTGGTGCGTAGTATGACTGGTTTTGGCAGAGGTGTCACAACAACTAGAGACTTTCAATTAACCGTGGAAATGCGCTCGGTCAACCATCGCTTTTTAGAAATCAATGCGAAATTTCCGAAAGAATGGCTTGAAGCAGAAATTTTTGCTAAAAAACTTATTTCTCAAGCTTTGTCACGCGGCAAAATTGATGTGATGGTATATGTGAAGGACTTAGATAACGTAGAGCAATCTATTGAGATTAATTGGTCATTAATTGAAGCGTATCGTAAGGCAAAGGAGCAATTAGCTAGTAAAGTACCACTTGAAGAAAAATGGACGATGCAAGAGCTTTTATCATTGGAACAGGCACTTGTACAACAAAAGCCACAACTTACACCTGAGGATTTACTTAGTGCTGTTGAACAAGCGATTTTACAAGCGATTGAACAGCTCGTACAAATGCGTGAGCGTGAAGGGCAAGAACTGCAAGAAGTTGTTGTACAATATAAAGAACAGTTAATGGAACAGGTGAATCAGATTCGTTTATGTTCTTCACTTGCTGTTGAAAAATATCGTACACGATTAGTAGAACGAATTTCTGAAATTGCAGATGGCACATTGTTAGAAGATCGTTTACTAGCAGAAGTAGCAATTTTTGCAGAACGTGTAGATATCTCCGAAGAATTAGACAGATTAGATAGTCACTTCAACCAGCTTGAAGAAACATTACTCGAAACGATTTCAGTTGGACGAAAATTAGACTTTTTAATGCAAGAAATACATCGTGAGATCAATACGATCGGTTCAAAGAATCAATCGACAGAAGCAGCTGTTGCTGTTGTTCAGGCGAAAACAATTTTAGAAAAGATGCGTGAGCAGGTTCAAAATATCGAATAACTTGCACGTGTCTGTTATAAATTAAGGGAGATATAGAGAATAAATGATAAAAGAACGTGGATTATTAATTGTTCTGTCTGGCCCATCTGGTGTAGGTAAAGGGACAGTGCGAAAAGAATTATTTTCTCAGCCGAATACGAATTATGAGTATTCCATCTCGATGACAACACGAAATCCTCGCGAAGGTGAAGTAGATGGTGTAGACTATTTTTTCAAGACGCGTGTAGAATTTGAAGCGCTAATTGAACAAGGTGGCTTATTAGAGCACGCTGAATTTGTCGGTAACTATTATGGTACACCACTAGCGTATGTGAATGAAACGCTGGATGCAGGTCGTGATGTATTTTTAGAAATCGAAGTGCAGGGTGCAGCACAAATTCGTAAAAAAGCACCAGATGCCTTGTTTATTTTCTTAGCCCCTCCAAGTTTAACGGAATTAAAAGATCGTTTAGTTGGACGTGGGACAGAAACAGAGGATATCATTGCAAAACGCATTGCTACTGCAAGTGAAGAACTTGAAATGATGAGCTTGTATGACTATGTTGTGGAGAATGATGAAGTGACGAATGCCTGTGATCGTATTAATGCGATTATCAAAGCTGAGCATTGTCGTAGAGAACGTGTTGAAAAAAGATATTTGTCAATGTTGAGAGGAGAATAAACCAATGCTATACCCATCAGTAGATGCTTTAAAAAAAGAAATCGATTCAAAATATTCTTTAGTGAGCCTTGCTTCTAAACGCGCTCGCCAAATGCAAGAAGAACAAGACACAGAACGCTTACACAAGTACGTTTCTCATAAATACGTGGGTAAAGCACTTGAAGAAGTAGCGGCAGGTGTACTTACGAAAGTATCACAGGATGAGTCAGCTGTGTACGAAGACGAAATCTAACATCCATGTAAAACACTATGTTTACGTGCATGCTAGTTTGCAGTAGATTTTGATTATACAGAATGCCGTGAGCTCCCAGGGAATCCTTCTTTGGGAGCTTATCATTTGAAAGGAAGACACTTAGCATGAATAAAAATATTTTACTATGTGTTTCAGGCGGGATCGCGGTTTATAAGGCTGTGGCGCTCGTTAGTAAGCTGTCACAGGCGGGGGCAAATGTAAAGGTCGTCATGACTGCCTCTGCTAGACAGTTTGTGAATCCGTTAAGTTTTCAAGTGATGTCCAAAAATGATGTTTATTTTGACACCTTTGATGAAAAAGATTCAAGGGTGATTGCGCATATTGATTTAGCGGATTGGGCTGATTTGATTTTAGTAGCACCAGCGACAGCCAATATAATTGGAAAATTAGCCAATGGTATCGCAGATGATATGATCACAACAACTCTTCTTGCTACTACTGCACCTGTCTGGATTGCGCCAGCAATGAATGTGCACATGTACGACCATCCAGCTGTAAAACGTAATTTGGATAGACTATCTGCTGATGGTTATCAATTTATTGAGCCTTCGGAGGGGTTTTTAGCATGTGGTTATGTCGGAAAAGGACGTCTAGAGGAACCAGAAAAAATTACTGCACTTGTGCAAGATTTCTTTTCAGGGAAAACTAAACCATTAGCAGGTCAAACAGTCCTAGTAATAGCAGGTGCCTTACAAGTGCCAGTGGATGAACAGCATATGATTAGCCCACAGGCAAACGGTCAAATCGGACATGCTTTAGCAGATGAGGCAAAAAGGCTAGGCGCCCATGTAATTGAAATAGAAAATAGCAATTTATATGATGTGATTCAACAACTGGAAGCCTATAAAATTCAATATCCACAAGCATTTTTTATTTATGCAGCGAATGTACCAACCATCGAGAAAACGCCTATAGTTTCTGTAGAAGGAATGAAAGCAGTCACTTTTGGACAGCAAGTTCAAGGCAAACCGATGTTTAACATACTTTCTGATAGCTGGATTGATTTTAGTGACCAAGCGCAGCTTAATGGCCAGTTCTTAGCTACTTCGAATCCTCAGTTTTTTGCACAGACACTTTGGTCTCATATTATAAAGGACGAGGCACAATGAGTATTTTAATCGCGGAGGTCATTGTAGATGTCTCTACCTATCATGTAGACCGTCCATTTGATTATCAAGTACCTCCAGAATGGGAAAGTGTCATTGAATTAGGATGCCGTGTTAAAGTGCCATTTGGTCCAAGGAATGTATTAGGATTTATCGTAGGTTTGAAACATGAAACCGATGTTCCATTGAATAAATTAAAGGGAATCACTCAAATTTTAGATATGGAGCCAGCGCTGACAGAAGAAATGCTTCAAATGGCGAAGTGGTTAAAAAATAACACCATTTGTTATGAAATTGATGCATTACAAGTGATGTTACCATCTGCACTGCGAGCTAAATATGAAAAAATAATTAAGTTACAAAAAAATCAAACTTTGCCAGAAGAAGTGCAGCCTATATTCGGTAAGCGGCAACAAGTTAATTTTAAAGAATTTGAGCGAGAAGGTTTACTTCCTCTATTGAAGCAACTGGTTGCAGAGAACATTGTTACAATCGAAAATGTTGTGAAGCAACAGGGGAATGTGAAAGAGATACGTATGGTTCAAATTACAGCAGACCAACAACTTGTTGAACGTGCTTTGGGACAATCCTCTAGAGCAGTTAAACAACGGTTATTACTGCAATGGATGTGTCAACACCTAGGCGAAATATTGTCGCCCCAGCAGATTTGTGACGAAGCAGGGGTTTCTTTATCAGTATTAGAGGCTGTAATTGATAAAGGAGCTGCTCAATTTATTCAAGAGGAAGTATTTCGTGATCCATTTACGAAAGAAGTTTCACGTACGCAAGCCTTACAATTAACAGATGAGCAGCAGGTTGCTCTACAAGCTATTAATACAGCTATGGAGCAGCAAACAGCTGAAACATTTTTATTACATGGTATAACAGGGAGCGGCAAAACAGAGGTTTATTTACAAGCTATACAGAAGGTATTAAATGATGGAAAAGAAGCTATTATGCTTGTACCTGAAATTTCTTTAACTCCACAAATGACTGAACGATTCCGTAGTCGCTTTGGTGAGATGGTTGCTGTTATGCATAGTGGGTTATCTGTTGGTGAGAAGTATGATGAATGGCGTAAAATTCAACAAGGTAAAGTGAAAGTTGTGGTTGGTGCTCGTTCAGCTATTTTTGCACCCTTTACCAATATAGGTCTTATTATTTTGGATGAGGAACATGAATCAACTTATAAGCAAGAAGATTCGCCTCGTTATCATGCAAGAGATGTAGCCATCTGGCGAAGCGAATTTTATAAATGTCCTATTATTTTAGGTAGTGCGACACCAGCGTTAGAGTCATTCGCCAGAGCTAAAAAGGGTGTTTATACGCTGCTTTCATTAAAACAACGAGCCTTACATCAAGCCCTGCCCACTGTTTATATTGCAGATATGCGTGAAGAGCTTCGACAAGGGAATCGTTCTATGTTTTCACAATCACTTATTGAAGCAATCCGCGTAAGACTTGAGAAAAAAGAGCAGATGGTGCTCTTTTTAAATCGTCGTGGCTATTCGTCATTTGTACTTTGTCGGGATTGTGGCACGGTTGTACAATGTCCAAATTGCGATATCTCTTTAACCTATCATCGGACAACTGAAAAATTAAAATGTCATTATTGTGGTTATGAGGAGCATGTTCCTCAAATATGTCCGCAATGTCAAAGTGATCATATTCGTTATTTTGGTACAGGTACACAAAAAGTAGAGGAAGAAATTTATAAGTTGTTCCCTGAAGCAAGAGTATTACGAATGGATGTTGATACAACAAAGCATAAAGGGGCACATGAAGAAATATTGGAGACATTTGGAGCAGGACAAGCAGATATTTTATTAGGTACTCAAATGATTGCAAAGGGCTTGGACTTTCCGAATATTACACTAGTAGGTGTACTTAGTGCCGATACATCTCTACATTTACCTGATTACCGGGCAGCAGAACGCACATTTCAGCTACTAACACAGGTAAGCGGTAGGGCTGGACGACATGATAAGCCAGGGGAGGTTATTATTCAGACGTATACACCTGAGCATTATGCCATTGAATTATCTAAAACTCAGGATTATGAACCTTTTTATGAACGGGAGATGTTTTTAAGAAGACGTTCAAGCTATCCACCCTATTATTTTGTAGCTCTTATACAACTATCTCATGAAGATGTCATGATGGCCGCCGAATATGCAGGACGAGTGGCAGATTGGCTACGTGAAAATTTATCGAATCAAGTAGCAATTATTGGACCAACAACGGCGAGTATTGCTCGCCTCCAAAATAGATATCGTTATCAATGTTTGATAAAATATAAAATTGAACCAAATCTAATTCCAGTGTTACAGCGCCTGCTTGCCATGTATCGAGCAGAATGGATTAAACAGGGAATATTAATGACGGTAGATTTAGATCCGTCTACTATATAGTGAAAACAGCGGCAATATCCGTTTACAAAAAATACCTTTCAAGGTTTTTGTAAAGGAAGGCTTTAAAGCAGAAATGAGGAAATAAAGATGGCTATTAAAAAAGTAATTGAAAACCCAGCAAAAGTACTATCAACACCATGTGCTGAAGTGACAGAAATTAATGATGAAATTATTACATTACTGGATGATTTATATGACACAATGGTGGAATATGATGGTGTAGGTATCGCAGCACCACAAATAAATGTTGGCTTGCGAGTTGCCATTGTGGAGCTAGGTGAGGAACGTGATATTTTAGAAATGATTAATCCAACTGTCATTGAAACAGATGGAGCAGAAGTAGATATCGAAGGTTGTTTGAGTTTTCCGGGATTATATGGTGAGGTTGAACGACCTACTTATGTAAAAATTGAAGCATGTGACCGTGAAGGGCGTGTTTATGAATTAGAGGCGGGAGACTTTGATGCCCGCGCGATCTTACATGAAATCGATCATTTAGATGGGGTACTTTTCGATTCAAAAATTAAACGTATTGTAACAGCAGAAGAACTTGAAGAAATGTACGCAGAAGAGGAGGAATAAAATGACGTCTATTATTTTTATGGGGACACCTGACTTCTCTGCGCCTATTTTGCGTATGCTACATGATGAAGGGTACGATATTAAAGCAGTTGTGACACAACCAGATCGTCCAGTTGGACGTAAGCGTGTATTAACACCACCACCTGTGAAAGCTGCAGCTTTGGAGCTTGGCTTACCAGTTATTCAACCAGAAAAATTACGCGGCTCTGAGGAGTTACAGCAAATTCTTGCCTTACAGCCTGATTTAGTCATAACAGCAGCATTTGGACAAATACTACCAAAGGAATTATTAGATGCTCCAGCTCTTGGCTGTATTAATGTCCATGCTTCTCTACTACCAAAGTATCGTGGAGGTGCTCCTATTCACCAAGCCATTATAGATGGTGAAAAGGAGACAGGAGTCACAATCATGTATATGGCAGAAAAACTGGATGCTGGAGATATTATTTCCCAAAAAGCTATTCCGATTGAAGAAGATGATCATACCGGTAGACTTTTTGAAAAGTTAAGTATGGTTGGCCGTGAATTATTAAAGGATACACTTCCTTCTATTATTAATGGTACAAATAGTCGTACAGTTCAAGATGAAGCACAGGTTACTTTTGCAAGCAATATTTCCAGAGAGCAGGAGCGCATTGATTGGACAAAGGATGCTGCTACTTTATACAATCAAGTACGTGGTCTTCATCCATGGCCAGTAGCGTATACAACTTTTGAGGATGGTAACTTTAAAATTTGGTGGGCGACTATTGGTAATAGTAAGCATGAGGTGAACCCAGGTTCGGTAGTTGCGATTGCAAAAGATCATTTTGAAGTTGCAGCTGGCAATGGAACAACGTTAGCCTTATATGATATCCAACCTGCTGGTAAAAAGCGCATGACGGCAGAGGAATATTTACGTGGCACAGGTTCTAAATTACAGATTGGGGACCAATTTAAATGAGTAAAAAAAGTGTAGTTATTTGGGATGGAAATGTGCGAGATGCTGCATTATCTATTCTGTTAGCAGTTGATAAAAATCAAGCCTATAGCAATTTATTGCTAAATGAAACCATTAAAAGACATAAAATAGAAGCAAAAGATCGCGCATTATTAACTGAAATTACGTATGGAACATTACAGCATAAAATGACGCTCGATTTTTATTTAGAGCCTTTTATTCGCGGTTCAGTCGATCATTGGGTTCGTTGGTTATTAAGAATATCCTTATATCAAATTCATTATTTAACGCGCATACCACCGCATGCCGCTGTAAACGAGGCAGTAGAAATTGCCAAGCGTCGAGGACATCGTGGAATTGCTTCGATGGTCAATGGTATTTTAAGATCAATATTACGAAGTGGTGTTCCTTCTACAGATAGTATTGAGGATCCGATCGAGCGTCTTGCTATTGAAACTAGTCATCCAGAATGGTTAGTGCAACGATTTGTAGCAAACTACGGTCTAGAAGTAGCAACAGCCATGTTACAGGAAAATAATGTTCCACCTGTGCAAACAGTGCGTGTAAATACTACAAAAGCATCAGTTGAACAAGCTATTGAGGAACTAGAGAATGAAGGATTAACAGCACAGCAAAGTGATATAATGCCTGAATGTTTACATGTAACAAATGGACAACCAGCACGCACAAAAGCATTCAAAGAAGGTCTTATTACTATACAGGATGAAAGTTCAATGATCCCTGCTAAAGTGTTAAATCCATCTCCAGGTATGCGTGTCTTGGATATGTGTGCAGCTCCGGGTGGAAAGACAACACATTTAGCTGAAATAATGAACAATGAAGGCTCCATTTTAGCAACAGATCTTCATCCACATAAATTAGATTTAATTGACCATAATACAGAACGTCTTGGGTTGGATATTGTAGAAACAGCTCCAATAGATGGACGTAAAGCAGCAGAATTTTTAAAAGCAGCGTCTTTTGATGCCATTTTAGTTGATGCACCGTGTAGCGGACTAGGAGTTATGCGACGTAAGCCAGATATTAAATATACAAAACGAGAAGAAGATTTAGAAAATCTTCAAAAGATCCAATTGGCCTTACTTGATGCAGCAACAAAAGTATTGAAAATAGATGGGAAGCTTGTGTACAGTACTTGTACAGTAGATACTCAAGAAAATGAAGGCACAGTTAAAGCCTTTTTAACAGCACATCCAGAAATGGAAGCTATACAACTAGAATCTTTACCAACAAAATTAGCGGAAAAGCAAGCTAATGGCATGCTTCAAGTCTTTCCACAAGACTTTGGTAGTGACGGTTTCTTCGTTGCTGCCTTTCGTAAAAAAGGAGAATCCAACTAATGGTGGATCAAGAAAAATTTAATGAACGTATTAACGATTTAGTTGATGAAGCGGAAGACAAGCCCGTACGTCGAGTGAAAAAGGAAAAACCAAATTTAAAAGAGTCTATTTACTCTTTACAGCCACACCAGTTAGAAGAGTGGTTAAAGGAAAATGGCGAAAAGCCTTTCCGTGCTGCTCAAATTTTTGACTGGCTATATAATAAACGAGTGAAAACTTTTGAAGAGATGTCTAATCTTTCAAAGGGATTGCGTGAAAAGTTAACTGCCAATTTTGCTTTATCCACATTATCAACCATTATTAAGCAAGAGTCTAAAGATGGTACAATTAAATTTTTATTTCAATTGCAGGATGGCTATTCAATAGAAACGGTGTTAATGCGCCATGATTATGGAAACTCTGTTTGTGTAACAACACAGGTGGGTTGTCGAATTGGCTGTACGTTTTGTGCTTCTACTTTAGGCGGCTTGAAGCGCCATTTATTAGCAGGGGAAATCGTGGAGCAAGTTGTCAAAGTCCAGCAGACTTTAGACGAAGTAGGTGAGCGAGTATCACACATTGTTATTATGGGTATCGGCGAACCTTTCGATAACTATGATGCAATGATGAACTTCTTAAAAGTAATTAACCATGAAAAAGGATTAAATATTGGCGCACGTCATATAACCGTTTCAACTTCAGGTATAGTTCCTAAAATTTATCAATTTGCGGATGAACAATTACAAATTAATTTTGCCGTATCTCTACACGCACCAAACCAAGAAGCACGTCAAAAGTTAATGCCTATTGCACGTGCATATAAATTAGATGAATTAATGGAAGCAGTTCGTTATTATACTAAAAAAACAGGTCGACGTGTGAGCTTTGAATACGGATTGATGTCTGGTGAAAATGATTCAGTAGAAATTGCAGAAGAGTTATCTGCATTAATTAAAGGAATTAAATGTCACGTTAACTTAATTCCTGTTAACTACGTGCCAGAACGTGATTATGTACGTACGTCTCGTAGTCAAATTTTTGCTTTTGAAAAAACTTTAAAGAAAAATGGTATTAACGTAACAATCCGCCGAGAGCAAGGTTCAGATATAGCAGCTGCGTGTGGGCAATTACGTGCACAAGAGAGATCTGAAGAAACGAGGTGACCAGTGTTGGAATACACAGTCGAAAGTGATATTGGTTTAAAACGATCAATTAATGAAGACCGTGCTGCATTCTTTAAACGTCCTGACGGGCTTGCATTAGCACTTGTAGCGGACGGCATGGGTGGTCATAATGCTGGTGATGTGGCAAGTGATATGGCAATTAAACAGATGGAATCCTTTTTTTTACAGGCAGACGCGCATCATTTTGTATCAACAACATCAAAAAAAGAATGGTTATTACAAACAGTTAAGCAAATAAATAAAACAATATATGACTATTCTTTATCACATGAAGACTGTAAAGGAATGGGCACGACGTTTATTGCGGTGTTAATAGAAGAGCATCATTGCTTCATTGCACATGTTGGAGATAGTCGTGTGTATTATTTCTTTGAAGATGGTGCACAACAAATAACAAGAGATCATTCATATGTAAATGTACTGGTTGAAAATGGCGAAATAAGTGAAGAAGAGGCTTTGACACATCCGAAGAAAAATTTCATTTTAAAGGCTGTTGGAACAGAAGAAACAATAGAACCAGACTTTTATGAAGTTGATTTAGCATCAGAATCGTATTTACTCATTTGTTCAGATGGATTAAGTAATAAACTTACTGTATATGAAATGGCATCTATTATTACGTATCCAGATTCCATTGGGGAGAAAGGGCGTAAGCTTGTAGAATTAGCAAATGCCAGCGGGGGAGAAGATAATATCTCCCTCGTGCTACTAACAAAAAAGGATGAGGAGGTGTAAGAATGCTTGTAGGTAAAAGAATTAGTGACCGTTATAAAATTTTAGAACTCATTGGCGGCGGTGGTATGTCGAATGTTTATTTAGCACATGACATGATATTAAACCGTGATGTAGCCATTAAAATATTACGTTACGATTTTTCCAATGAGGATGAATTACATCGACGTTTTCAACGTGAGGCACTGTCTGCTACAAGTCTTACACATCCGAATATTGTTAATATTTATGATGTAGGTGATGATGGAGATCTACATTATATTGTGATGGAATATGTTCAAGGAAAAACGTTAAAGCAGTACATACAAGAATTTGCACCTATTTCACCTGCCAGAAGCGTGCACATTATGAAGCAATTAACATCTGCAATTGCCAATGCACATGAAAATCATATCATTCACCGTGATATTAAACCGCAAAATATTTTAATGGATGCAGAGGGCAATGTTAAAATAACTGATTTTGGTATCGCCATGACGTTAAGTGCTACATCGTTTACACAAACAAATTCAGTGTTGGGTACGGTGCATTATTTATCACCAGAGCAAGCCCGTGGTGGTACGGCAACAAACAAATCCGACATTTATGCACTCGGTATTGTTTTATATGAATTATTAACAGGTGAATTACCGTTTTCTGGTGAATCAGCGGTTTCAATTGCACTCAAACATTTGCAGAAAGAAACGCCTTCTGTCCGTGCTTTCGATGCAACTATTCCACAAAGTTTGGAAAATGTGGTGCTTAAGGCAACAGCGAAAGAGGCTTCTCATCGTTATAATACAGTCGAAGAAATGTATGATGATTTAGAAACGGTATTATCACCAAATCGTATAAATGAGCCAAAATTTGTCGTGCCAGTTGATAATGATGTGACAAAAGCCATTCCAATTATTAAAGAGCAGGTTCTGAAAAAGGACGAAGATTTAACCAAAACAAGAGTTATTGAACCGATTGTGGAAGTTAAAGCTCCATCTCAACCAAAACCTAAAAAAAATAGTGAAAAACCAACTCCAGTGAAGGCAAAAAAGAAAAATTGGCCAAAGTATATTGCTGGATTACTTTTAGTAGCTATTGTCATCTTCTTATTCTTTTTATTTGCAACAGATGCATTTAGCCCGAAAAAAGTGGCAGTACCTGATGTAACAAATTTAACCGTAGAGGACGCTACAAAGAAATTAGAAGCTGAGGGATTTGTCGTTGGTGATGAGCCTCAGGAGCGGAATCACGAGGAAATTGAAAAGGGTAAGGTTATCGAAACAGATCCAGCTAAAAATTCAATGCGAGCAAAAGGCTCAGAGATTGACTTAATTGTTAGCTTAGGTGTAGAGATGACGACCGTTGATAATTATGTAGGACAAAATTATAGTCAAGTCGAAGCTTTAATAAAAGGAAAATATAAAGAGGTTATAAAAGAGGATGTTCCTTCTCGTGAACCTGAAGGCCGGATTATTGAGCAAAGTATTCCCGCGGATACAGAAGTTTTAGCAAAAGAGGAGACAATCACGTTTAAAGTAAGCCAAGGAGTTAGGATGGTAAGGGTTGAAAACGTTGTAAATTATACGAAAGCTGATATGGATGATTATGTGAATAGAGTGGGTCTTAATTGGCGTATATCTCGTGAAGAATATCATGAGTCGATCCCAGCTGGCAGTGTGATTTCACAATTAACAAATCCAGGTACTATGGTGGAAGAAGGTTCTGTTATATCGGTTGTAATGAGTAAAGGACCAGCTAAAAAGCCAGAGAAACCACTGATTATCCCTGTAAAAATTGAGTATAAACCTACAGAAGAGGGAATAGAGCAAAAAATTCGCATTGAAATTCAGGATAAAAATCATACATTCTCAGAACCCGTTGAAGAATTTTCGATTGTAGAGGATACGACTTACAATATACAGCTTGTTATTGAAGAGGGCAAAGATGCAAGTTATAGAATTATTCGTGACTCAGAAATAATTTTTGAAGACAAAGTTAATTATGATGATGTCAATTAAGGAGGAATTGGATGGCGCAAGGCCAAATAAGAAAAGCATTAAGCGGTTACTACTATGTTTATGATGGTCAGCAACTTATACAATGTCGAGGGCGCGGGGTTTTTCGAAATCGTGGAGAATCTCCGCTTGTCGGCGATATGGTAGAATATACAATGGAAACAGAAGGTTCGGATGGCACGATTCAAAAGATATTAGCGCGTCAAAATGAATTGGTTCGTCCGCCAATTGCCAATATTGATCAAGGTATTTTAGTATTTTCCGTAAAAGAGCCAAATTTCAATACCATTTTACTAGATCGCTTTTTAGTGGTGTTAGAATCATTCCATGTACATCCTATTATTTGTTTAACAAAAATGGATTTACTAAATCCTGAAGAGCGTAAGGAATTACAGCAGTATATTGAAGATTATCAAAGCATGGGCTATACGGTTTTACAAACTTATAAAGATGAAGAAGAGTTAATTGGACGTTTACAGCCTATTTTAAAGGGTAAAACGACTGTATTAGCAGGCCAATCTGGCGTTGGTAAATCAACATTGCTTAATACATTAATTCCTGATCTCAATTTAAAAACAGGCATAATCTCGCAAAGTTTAGGACGAGGAAAACATACCACTCGTCATGTTGAGCTTATTGAGGTATGTGATGGTTTACTGGCAGATACTCCTGGATTTAGTTCTTTTGATTTTGATGAAATTGAAAAAGAAGAACTAGGTGCATGTTTTCCGGAAATGGCTAAAATTGCGGATGATTGTAAATTCAGAGGTTGTTTACACTTGAAAGAGCCAAAATGTGCAGTAAAGGCGGCAGTAGAAACCGGGGATATTCGTGACTACCGCTACAAGCATTACGAACAGTTTATGCAAGAAATTATGGACCGAAAGCCGAGGTATTAATCATGATACAAATAGCACCATCAATTTTAGCAGCGAATTTTGCAAAATTAGGAGAAGAAGTAAAGGAAGTAGAGCAAGCGGGTGCAACACTAATTCATATTGACGTAATGGATGGTCACTTTGTGCCAAATATTTCATTTGGTTCTATCGTATTAGATGCAATCCGTCCTTTAACTGAACTACCTTTAGATGTGCATTTAATGATCGAAAATCCAGATCAATATATTGAACAGTTTGCTAAAGCTGGAGCAGACTATATTACAGTACATGTGGAGGCATGCCGTCATTTACATCGTACTATACAATTAATTCGTTCGTACGGCGTAAAGGCTGGTGTTGTATTAAATCCACATACACCAATAGAATCCATTCAACACATTTTGGAAGATATTGATATGGTATTATTGATGACTGTCAATCCAGGCTTTGGTGGACAAAAATTTATTCATTCTGTTGTGCCTAAAATTGAAGCATTATCGACAATGATTAAAGAGCGAGGTCTTGATATCGCCATTGAAATTGATGGAGGTATTACTGCTGAAACGATTGTTCCATGTGCACAGGCTGGAGCGACTATTTTTGTGGCAGGATCAGCAATTTATAGTAAAGAAGATCGAACAGCTGCACTTCAAGAGATTTTAGCGGCTGGTGAGGCTGCGATTAAAGGATGACGACAGTCGTTGTTTGTGCAGGTGGACCAAAACAAGAACTTTGTTCATTCTCTTCATTTCAACAACAACAGGATGTCGTGTTTATTGGAGCGGATCGTGGAGCTTTATATTTAATTGAGCATGGGATTACCCCTCATGCCATTGTTGGTGACTTTGATTCCTTAACCGACGAGGAGTATCAATTGGTAATGGCACAAACAGATGATCAGCAGCGTTTTCAGGAAGAAAAAAATGAAACAGATACGGATCTAGCTTTGCTGAAAGCCTATACGTATGCGCCTCAAGAAATTATTTTGACGGGTGTTACGGGTGGACGTTTAGATCATTATGAGGCAGCTGTTCGTTCCATTTATAGATTACAAAAAGAGCACCCTCATGTTGAGCTGAAGATTATCAATCATTCAAATATGTTGCAATTTTTACTACCAGGTAACCATACGATTTATGCAGATAGTCGATACCGATACTTGTCCTTTTTTGCTCATGAAGAGCCTATTCAGGAAGTGACATTGCGACAAGTAAAATATGAAACAACGAATGAGGAAATTTCTTTAGGAACAACTCGATTCACAAGTAATGAAATAATAGGAACTTCAGGGTCTATATCTTTCTCACGAGGCATATGTTTAATGATAAGAAGCATAGATTAGCGTAAGGGGGAGAGAGTCCTGAAAGTATATACGTTCCAGCTGCCGAAATTTGTGAGTAGTATCACGCGTACTTGTATTAACCTATTTAAAAAAGATAAGAAAGTAAAAAAATCCGACTGATGTTAGTCGGATTTTTTACTTTACTTCTATTTATATACTAATGAAAGAAAAAAATCGATTTACGCTCAATGCGAAATCGATTTTTTAGAAGCTGCGATTAAACGCGCTCAATTTTACCTGATTTTAATGCACGAGCAGAAACCCATACACGTTTTGGTTTACCGTCAACTAAGATACGAACTTTTTGAAGGTTAGCACCCCAAGTACGTTTGTTAGCGTTCATAGCGTGGGAACGGTTGTTACCAGTACGAGTTTTACGTCCAGTGATTACACATTGTTTTGGCATGTTGTATTCCCTCCTTACTGTTGATGCTGAAAGATTATTATTTCAGTTCGGTATTTCACATACCATAATAATTTAACATACGATGGCGTTCAGTGCAACAGTTTTCACATAACCTTTCAAGAAAAAAACCTTTACAGGCAAAAAAACGTAAAAAAAGTGGTCCTCTATCATTTCCCTCGATAACCAAGTTTCATTGACACACGTTTGCCAGTATCAACCAAACGCTCAATTAATGTATTAATATGGTCTTGAGAGACATTAAAATTCACAAAGCCGATGCTTACTGCCCCAATCACTTCCCCAAAACCATCTATAACAGAAACTGCAATGGAGGACGTACCTGCAGATCGTTCCCCATGACTAATCGCATATCCTTGTTGCCGAATTTGGCGAAGCTGTTCCTCTATTTCAGCTATTTCATCTTGCATTACAAGCTGCTCTAAAATTTCTTTGGATTGTGTGTCGGGCAGAGAGGCAAGAATGGCTTTATTTGCCGCACCGATATGCATAGGTATCCGTATACCTAGCTGGTCATAAATTCGAATAGGATTTGCTGCACTGTCTATTCTTTCAATAATAATCGTATCTAAACCGGCAGGCTTACTTAAATAGACGCTTTCTTCAACCTCTCTTGCCAAGCGCTCTAACTCAGGTCTAATTTTACTAATATAGTCCATTGTGTCATACACTTGTAGTCCAAGCTCCATCCATATTGTCCCAAGACGATAGTGCTTCGATTGTTCATCTTGCTCAATCATACCTTGTTTAATCATGGCCTTTAAAATTCTATGTAAAGTACTTAAGGGTAAATCGCATTTTGTAGAAAGCTCTGAAATGGACAAGCTACTGTCATTTGCTTCAGAAGCTAAAACCTTCGCAATCGTCATAGCTCGCTCTAATAATTGCATTTGTCCCACCTCCCTTCATCCTATTTTATTTTTATTCTTCATCTACGTCTAGTTCCAAAATTTCTAAGTGGTTAATGTTTCTCAGGTCAGGTTCAAATTGATATCTTTCATGATCAGTATAGTTTTTCTACGAGAATGTAACTACATAACAATAAAAGAAAAATAAAAAGTTTTCTAAATATATTGACAGTATAGCATAAAACGAATATATTCTTCATATAAACTTTCCTCTTAACGGAAACGTTTTCCACTACACGGAAATGAGGTGAAAGGAATGCATTATTGTTCATCAATGTATGCACCTTTGAAACGCGTTATAGTAAAACATCCTAAAGACGCTTTCCGAAGCCAAGCACATCTTGCGGATGAATGGAAAACATTTAACTACTTATCAGAGCCTAACTATGAGGAAGCTCTAAGTGAATATGCTGAATTTGTTGGAATTCTTGAAAAGTATGTTGATACGATTGATTATTTGCCGGAAGCAGATGAAGTAGGATTGGATTCCATTTATGCGCATGACCCGGTCAAATTCACGCCTAGCGGGGCCATTATACTAAAATCAGGTAAAACATTAAGACAGCCAGAAGCAGCGGTGTATAAAAATTTTTTACAAGATAGAGGTATCCCGATCATTGGAGAACTCTCTGGGGAGGCCGTTTCTGACGGAGGAGATATTGTTTGGCTTGATGATCGAACGCTTGTGGTAGGTAGAGGGTATCGAACAAATGATGAAGCTATTCGTCAGCTAAAAGAAATGACAGCTGACAATGTAGATGAGTTTATTGTGGTACAGCTACCACATGATTTAGGTGAAACTGAATGTCTACACTTAATGTCTTTCATTAGTATGGTAGATCATGATCTAGCAGTAGTGCATTCACGTTTAATGCCAGTCTTTTTCCGTCAGCTGCTCATTGAACGTGGTATTCAATTAATAGAAGTACCGAAAGAAGAGTATGACGCACTGGGCTGTAATGTCTTAGCGCTTGCACCTAGAGTTTGTGTTATTCCAGAAGGAAATCCGGCAACAAAGCAACAGCTAATTGATGCCGGTGCGACAGTTTATGAATATAAAGGCAATGAAATTACAGTTAAAGGAACAGGTGGACCAACATGTCTAACTTGTCCAGTTATAAGAGGATAAAGGAGAAGAAGAATATGTTTAAAAATGTTATTGTTAAAAATCCAGGAAATAGCTTTATCAACGGTTTAACGACTAGTGATTTAGGAAAACCCATTTTAGAAAAATTGTTTGAGCAGCATGAAAAATATGTAGAAGCTTTAAAAAAATGTGGTGTTGAGGTAACACAATTACCAGCAAATGAAGCTTTTCCAGATTCTACATTTGTAGAAGATACTGCTGTTTTAACACCTGAATTTGCTATTATTTCAAACCCAGGAGCAGAGGCTCGAAACCGTGAAATTGAAGAAATTGAGCCTGCTGTTAAGCAATTCTATGAAAAAATTTACTATATTAAAGGCTCTGGAACACTCGATGGTGGAGATGTATTGCAAGCAGAGAAGAAGTTTTATGTAGGAATCTCCGACCGCACAAATGAAGAAGGTGCACAGCAATTTAAAGAAATAGTTGAGCAAGAGGGTTACGAAGCAACTATCATCCCATTAAAGGAATTCTTCCATTTAAAAACAGGTATTGCCTATGTAGGGGAAAATCGTATGGTGGTAGCTGGAGAGTTTGTGGACCATCCTGCATTTGAATCTTACGAAAAAGTTGTCATTCCTAAAGAAGATGAATATTCAGCAAACTGTATTCAAGTAAATGATTATATCATTATCCCAGCTGGTTACCCGGAAACAAATCGAAAATTACTAGACCTAGGTTATCAAACTATTGAACTTGAGATGTCTGAATTCAGGAAACATGATGGTGGCTTGAGCTGTTTATCATTACGTTTTTAAGTAATTATCATATGGCCCAATCAATTTAAAAGGGATAAATTGATTGGGTACTTTCATTCTTTAAATATCAGAATATTTAATATTTTTACATTATATGGGAAGTAGGGATGGATGTTGAATAAAGGGGATCAGCTTCATACTAATCAATTAAATCGTTCGATGAAAAGTCGTCACTTGTTGATGCTTTCACTTGGGGGAGTTATTGGAACGGGTTTATTTTTAAATGTTGGCTATACCATTAATCAAGCTGGGCCGGGTGGCGCTTTAATCGGCTATTTGTTTGGTGGTTTAATTTTGTTTATGGTTATGAATTGTCTTGGGGAATTAGCTGTTTATATGCCTGTTACGGGCTCTTTCCAAACTTATGCAACACGCTTTATTAGTCCCTCAGCAGGTTTTTCATTAGGTTGGATGTATTTTGTCGGTTCTGCTGCCACAGCGGGCGTTGAATTTACAGCAGCAGGCATTTTAATGCAGCATTGGTTTCCGACAGTGCCAATTTGGATATGGTGTGCTGTATTTATGGTTCTTTTATTTGTCTTAAATGCCTTAACAACAAAGGGCTTTGCTGAAGCGGAATTTTGGTTTGCCAGTATAAAAGTAATTGCAGTCATTGCCTTTATTATTATAGGAGGAGCGGCAATATTTGGTGTAATTCCTCTGGCAGATCGTCCAACTCCACATTTGACAAATTTAGCACCGTCTGGCTTATTCCCAGCAGGTATTTCCATTATTTTTGTCACAATGATGAATGTTATTTTCTCTTATCAGGGATCAGAGCTTGTTGGAATTGCGGCAGGTGAAACAGAAAGTCCTGAAAAAAATATCCCAAGAGCAATTCGTACAATCCTGTTTAGAATTATTGTCTTTTATATTGCCTCTATTATTGTATTATCAGCGATATTCCCAGCATCTGAGCTTGGTCTAATGGAAAGTCCATTTGTAACGTTGATGAATTTAGCTGGTGTTCCTTATGCAGCAGGTATTATGAATTTCGTTATATTAACGGCGATTTTATCTGTCGGGAATTCATGTCTGTATGCCTCTACACGTTTATTATTCTCGATGTCACAAGAGGGGATGGCGCCTAAATTATTTGGCAGACTTACTAAAAATAAAGTGCCTTTAAATGCCCTTATTTTTACTATGGTTTTCTCTCTATTATCGTTATTAACAAGTGTAATGGAAGCCGACGCAGTATTTGTTTTACTCATGTCCGTGGCAGGGATATCGGTTACAATTTCTTGGATGGGAATATGTGCTTCACAATTAATGTTCCGTCATCGTTATATAAAGTCTGGTGGAAAGTTGGATGATTTAAAATTTAAAACGCCACTATATCCGTTAATTCCCGTATTTTGCATTGTCTTTTGTTTTTTAATTTTAGTATTTTTAGCGTTTGATCCTACCCAAAGAATTGGTTTGTTGTATGGGATTGGCTTCTTTATTGCCTGTATGATTTTTTATCAATTGAAACTAAAAAAAGCAAAGACTGCAACGACAGAGAGCAAAACGGAAGAGTCAGTAGAAATTCGTTAAAGTATAAATGAACGAATTTGATTTAAAGGAGAAATTTTATGAATACTTTTATGTGGAATACACCTGAAAAACTACGTGCCCTACTTTGTGAAATTGTTGGCTGGGAAAGTCGAACACTAACAAAGGGCGAAAATGAATTTGCCTATAAATTAAAAGATAAATTGTTAACGCTTCCATATTATAAAAATCATCCTGAGTATATTGAATTACATGATGCCGGTTTAGGAAGAAATGCTGTAACAGCCTTATATAAACATCCAACGGCAACAGAAACTGTGGTGTTAATCAGTCATTTTGATACCGTGCATACGGAGGAATATGGAGAGCTAGAGCCATTAGCTTTTTATCCAGAGGAATTAACTAAAAAGTTAATGGAACCGAAATATAAAAAAGATTTGCCAGAGGCAGCTCGAATTGATTTGGAGTCAGGTAATTATTTATTTGGTCGCGGCACAATGGATATGAAAATGGGTCTCGCGTTACACATGCAGTTGATTGAAAAAGCTAGCTTTGAACAATGGCCGATCAATCTACTATTGACAGCTGTGCCGGATGAGGAAGTGAACTCTGCTGGAATGCGAGCAGCGGTAGTTGAGCTTGTGAGACTACGAGAACAACATGGTTTAACGTATAAATTATTTTTAAATAGTGAACCGTCCTTCTCACAAGGACCATCTGATACGAATGAATATATTTATTCAGGGACCATTGGTAAGATCATGCCTGCTGCCCTGTTTTACGGGAAGGAAACTCATGTTGGTGAGCCATTAAAAGGCATGACTGCTAACTTTATTGCTTCCTATATGACACAGCATATGGAGTGGAATCCACTTTTCCGCGAAAGCGATTTAGGTGAAAGTACACCACTACCCGTCTCGTTACAATTAAAAGATTTAAAAATGGAGTATTCTACACAAACGCCATACCGTGCGGCAGCCCTTTACAATGTCTTTTTGTTAAAACGTACAGCTGCAGAAGTGATGGCTATTTTTGAACAGGTTGCATTAGAAGCTATGGCTGCTTGTAATGACCGCTATCATCAAATTTGTACACGAGAAAATGTACAGGGCGTAGGCAAGGTAAAGGTTTTACGTTACGAAGCTCTATTGGAACATGCCATCGAAAAATTAGGTGCTGAAGAAGTACAAGCAATTAAACAGCAAGTTCTACAGCATAGTGAATGGGATGATCGTGAAAAATCCATTCGCATCGTAGACCAGCTCATGATTCGCTGTCAGGAATTAGCACCAGCGACGGTTCTGTTATATGCACCACCATACTACCCTGCCATTAATTCATCCAATCATCCACTAGTAAAACAGTCGATTGAATTGATGAAAAAGACAGCCCAAACATTTGGTGTTGAAGTAGAACAAATTCATTATTTTAACGGGATTTGTGATTTAAGCTATGTAAACTATTCAGATGCATCCAATGAGTGGCTAGCCTTTGAACGAAATACACCTGTCTGGGGCGAAACATATAGCATTCCATTTAAAGAAATGACAGCCCTCCAAGGCCCTGTCTTAAATGTCGGTCCATTTGGCAAAGATGCACACCAAAAAACAGAACGATTACATGTAGATAGTGCTTTTAAAGAAATGCCCGTTATGATCGACACACTTATAAAAAGCCTTTTTAGATAGATAAATTTTTTAACATGAATATGAATACAATGGTAAAAGTTGATGCTGTAACAGTATCAACTTTTTTATTGTATAAAAGCTTCTGTAATTGAATGATGCATATTAATCTCGCATTTACTAAGATTCATTCCTTTTGATTAGCTCGTAGGCTCACAACAATATTAGTGTTTAGGGGTGCAAGTAAAGTACTATTCTTTAAATAAACAAAATAATTTCATTTTACTTGTATTTTTCATTATTTAGACGATACATATAGGAAAATATAAATATCTGGACACTAGGAGCGAGCATTATGGGAAATCAAGAAAAGATAGCTTTTTCTATTCGCAAAGAAATGGTTCAGTCAAATTTAAAAGGGATGAGGGCGGTAGCGTGGACTCTTATGTATGTATCATTCATTATCACCCTTATTCATTACGGAGAAATCTTTTTTGATAAAACTGAAAGAGCTATGGTCCCTATTTATATTGCCATTCATACCCTCATGTTTTATATAGATGTAGCAGTATTGCTGTTTGTCAGGGAGAAACGAATGACTATAAATTCTTTCAACATTCAAAAGTATGAACATCTAGTTGTTGTTTATATTTACACGATTATCCTATTGATTACTGTTATTTCAGTGATGGATGTTTACTTTTTCCATCACGCAGCTTTATATGAGGTGATTTTAATCATTGTTTGTACTGTTTTTGCATTACCATTACGAAAAATTATCTGGATTATCTTGCTGACAGCACCAGCAATTATAGCCAGTACGTATATGAGCGTTGGGGTATCCAGTGAAAATATTAAAATCATATTACCTATGTCACTTTTAATACCTGTTGGTATCATGATTCAATATCAGACTTATAAGGTTCGAAAGCAATTTAATACACAGCATATTTTATTGGATGAAGAAATGACTAAAACAAAACAATTATCAGAGTTGCTAGCTGCCAAAAATAATGAGTTAAAGGAGCAAGCCTTAAGAGATACCTTAACGAATCTACCAAATCGACGTGCATTTAATATTAAATTGACTAAAATAGGCCATCAGCTGCATAAAACTCAATCCTTAACAGTTATGATGATAGATATTGATTGCTTTAAAAAATTTAACGATTATTATGGGCATTTGAAGGGTGACGAAGCCATCGCCAAAGTAGCATCTATTTTAGAAGAAGTTGCAGAGAAGTATAATGCCTTTGTTGCGCGCTGGGGAGGCGAAGAGTTTGTCATGATTAGTCAGCATACGGAAAAGTTTGCTGAGCCTTTATGTGAAGAAATTTTAGAGGAAGTACGTTACTTAAAAATTCCCCACGAACAATCGGATGTTGATGAATATGTAACGGTTAGTATCGGGATGTGTCATGCTAAAATTACAACAAATGAGCATCTACAGACATGTTGTGAATTAGCTGACCAAGCTTTATATAGAGCGAAGAAAAACGGAAGAAATAACTTTTATCGGAAAAAGGCAATTTTTGATGAAAAAGCAAATGCGTCTATTTGAAGTCAGAAAACGTTGCTACCAAGCCATTCAATACCCCCTTAGGTTGCTTAAATTATAACGAAAGTGTTACAATATAGTTTAGTCAAAAAGAGCCAAGGGGGCATTTCTATGTCAATTGAATTAAACAATGAATTCGGCCAAATTGATATTTCAACAGATGTACTTGCACAAATTGCTGGTGGCGCTGCTGTAGAATGCTACGGTATTGTTGGCATGGCATCTAAACATCAAATTCGTGATGGTCTAACTGATATTTTACGTAAAGAAAACTTCGCAAAAGGTGTTGTTATTCGACAACAGGACGACGATTTACATATAGATATGTACATTATTGTTAGTTACGGGACAAAAATTTCGGAAGTGGCTTACCAAGTACAATCGAAAGTGAAATATACAGTAGATAAAACATTAGGTATGAGCGTAAAATCTGTCAATATCTTTGTACAGGGCGTTCGTGTAGCGAATTAAGAGGAGGAACTAAATCGAATGCAGTCTTTAGACGGTATAAAGTTTGCTGAAATGGTACAAATGGGTGCGCATCACCTTTACCAAAATGCAAATTATGTAGATTCATTAAATGTTTTCCCAGTACCAGATGGTGACACAGGGACAAATATGAACTTATCGATGACATCTGGCGCAAAAGAAACAGAACATGCAGCTTCAGAGCATATTGGTAAAACAGCACAGGCGCTATCAAAAGGGTTATTAATGGGTGCCCGTGGAAATTCAGGTGTTATTCTATCTCAATTATTCCGTGGATTTGGGAAATTTATTGAAAAAGAAGCAACTATAGACGCAAAGGGTTTTGCTGGAGCTTTTCAAGCAGGGGTAGACACAGCATATAAAGCTGTTATGAAACCTGTAGAAGGAACTATTTTAACTGTTGCACGTGAAGCGGCAAAAAAAGGTGTTGAAGTGGCAGAAACTGAAACCGATATCATTGCCGTAATGGAAGCTTTTACAGCAGAAGCAAAGGCATCATTAGATCGCACACCTGAATTACTACCTGTTTTAAAAGAGGTCGGTGTAGTGGATAGCGGTGGCCAAGGCTTGCTATTTGTCTATGAAGGGTTTTTAGCTTCCTTGAAGGGTGAGCCTCTTCCGGAGAAGAACGATGCAACGCTAGATGATTTAATCAACGCCGAGCATCATAGAGCTCAAGATTTCATGAACACCGAAGATATTGAATTTGGCTATTGTACAGAAATCATGGTGCGTTTAGAAGATGGGAAAGAACCTTTTAATGAAGAGCAATTCCGTAATGAATTAAATCCTTTAGGTGACTCATTACTCGTTATTTCTGATGAAGAAATTGCGAAGGTCCATATCCATTCTGAGCAACCGGGTTCAGTTCTATCAATTGGACAAAAATACGGTAGTCTTATAAAAATAAAAGTTGATAATATGCGCGAGCAGCATTCAGCTATTGTTGGTGAGGAGCATAAAGCACCAACGACTGCAAAAAAAGTAGATAAACATCCATATGCCATTGTAACGATTGCTATGGGTGAGGGTGTTGCGGATTTATTGCGCTCTATCGGTGCTTCCTATGTCATCGAAGGTGGTCAAACAATGAATCCTTCAACTGAAGATATCGTCAAAGCTGTACAAGAAATCGGTGCAGAAAAAGTATTAATCTTACCTAATAATAAAAATATAGTGATGGCAGCAGAGCAAGCAGTTGAGCTATTAGATTTAGATGCTGCAGTTGTTCCTACGAAGACAATTCCTCAAGGGATGGCGGCTATTTTAGCATTTAACCCAGAAGCGGCTGTTGATGCAAATAAAAAGACAATGACGGAAGCTTTTGCGAACGTTAAGACTGGCCAAGTAACTTATGCAGTTCGTGATACGTCTATCGATGGTGTTGAAATCCACAAAGATGATTTCATGGCTTTAGCAGAAGGGAAAATTGTCCTTTCTACACCAGCATTAAAGGATGCGGCTGAAAAAGTAATCACTGATTTAGTTGATGAGGATGCTGAAATTGTCACAGTAATCTATGGTGAGGATACAACCGAAGAAGCTGCTTCTGAGCTAGTATCTTTCATCGAAGAGAACTATCCAGATGTAGAAGTTGAATTATTTGATGGAAAACAAGGATTATATCCATATATTATTTCAGTAGAATAATTACACGCTACTTTGCTAAATCGTAAAGAAAGCAGTGCACAAAACGTGTACTGCTTTTGTTTATGCTACAAAGAGAATGGAGTATAAAATTAATTAAAAACGTACTAACTATGGATAGTTCACTGTACGCATCCACAGGATATAAAATATGGAAATGTTGGGATACCAACTGTTTGATTGATGTGTATCTATGGTACGGACAAAAAAGTGGCCTAATAATTGGCTATAAATTATAGTAGTGGTAATTTTCTGATAGTTGATAAATTAAATGCTTTACTTTTATAGTAATTATCAAGCATGATATAAGTAAAAATAAATATTATTATATAAATAGAATAGAGGGGTGTTTGTATGAAGTTTACTTCAGTATTTGATATTATTGGACCAGTAATGATTGGGCCTTCCTCCTCTCATACGGCAGGTGCAGCTCGCATCGGGCGTGTTGCAAGAGATTTATTTGGTAGACAACCGAAATGGGCGAAAATTCATTTATATGGATCATTTGCTGAAACGTATAGAGGGCACGGTACAGATGTTGCAATAGTGGGAGGCTTGTTAAATTACGATACATTTGATGATCGTATTAAAACGGCGTTTGAAGATGCGAAAAAAGCAGGTTTAGAATATGAATTTATTCCAGAAACGGCTAATACAGAACATCCGAATACGGCACGACTTGTCATTGGAGACGATGATGGAGAAATGTCTGTTGTCGGAATTTCTATTGGTGGCGGTAAAATAGAAGTTAGTGAAGTTAATGGCTTTAAGCTTCGTTTGACAGGTGGTATGCCTGCTATTCTTGTTGTACATGATGACCGTGCTGGCTGTATCGCCAATGTAGCAAATTGTTTAGCTATGCATGAAGTCAATATTGGGCATATGGAGGTTTCACGAATAGAGCGTGGTTTAACGGCTCTAATGGTGATAGAAGTTGACCAAAACATTGAGGATAAAGTGCTACAGCAAATATCCCTAATTCCATATATTACAAAAGTATCTAAGATTAATAACTAAGGAGGTGTCCCATAATGGACGTTTTATTTCATAATGTTCGTGAGCTTGTGGAACGAGCAGAGCAAGAAGGAAAATTAATATCAGAAATTATGATTGAACAGGAAATTTTAATAACTGGTAGAACTCGAGAAGAAATCATCCAACAGATGGATCGAAATCTAACAGTTATGGAAGAAGCAATTGAACGCGGATTACAAGGTGTGCAATCAGTAACAGGTTTAACTGGTGGGGACGCCGTATTGCTGCAAAATTATATTGCAGAAGGGAAATCACTATCAGGTGATTTATTATTAGACGCAGTAAGTAAAGCGGTTGCAACAAATGAAGTTAATGCCGCAATGGGAACAATATGTGCTACACCGACTGCAGGATCTGCTGGTGTGGTGCCAGGGACACTTTTTGCAGTAAAAAATAAACTCAATCCTACACGTGAGCAAATGATTCGTTATTTATTTACGTCTGGAGCTTTTGGTTTTGTTGTGGCGAACAATGCTTCCATTTCAGGTGCTGCTGGAGGCTGCCAAGCTGAGGTGGGTTCAGCTGCTGGTATGGCTGCTGCTGCCATTGTTGAAATGGCTGGAGGTACACCGCAACAATGTGCGGAAGCGTTTGCTATTACGTTAAAAAATATGTTGGGACTTGTTTGTGATCCAGTAGCAGGTCTAGTTGAAGTACCGTGTGTAAAACGAAATGCTATGGGTGCCTCTAATTCACTTGTAGCAGCAGATATGGCACTTGCAGGAGTAACAAGCCGCATCCCATGTGATGAAGTAATTGGTGCTATGTATCGTATTGGACAATCGATGAGTCCAAATCTTAAAGAGACTGCACGAGGTGGTCTTGCAGCAACACCAACAGGTAAGGCGATTAGTAAAGCAATTCTTGAAAATGGTGGTTTACAAAGTATTAAAGCTCTTCAATAAAACTAGAGAAACATGCTATCTAAAAAGGTAGCATGTTTTTATGTTGCCTTTATTGTGAATGATTTTAGTATAATTAAATATACGTAATAGGATATGTTATAAGGTACACATGATGTTAAATATTTTCCTACCAGCTGAATTCCTTAGTAGGGACTCTTAAGGTAATTTAAAGGAGTTTTTTTAGTGGAAATAACTAATTTACAATCTTTAACAGAGCAAGCAATTGAAGATCGACGTTATCTTCATCAAAATCCAGAGCTGTCTGGTCAGGAATTTGAAACAAGTCAATTTATACGCAAAAGATTAGAGCATCTTCAAATAGAAATAGTAGAATTTGCTCCTCCTAGTGTAGTGGCTATGATTAAAGGGACAAAAGGTACGAAGACAATTGCTTTACGAGCAGATATCGATGCATTGCCAATAGTTGAAGAGGGTGAAAAGCCATATATCTCTCAAAAGCCGGGTGTGGCACATATGTGTGGACATGATGGCCATACCGCTATTTTATTAGCAGTTGCAGAATGGATCGCCATGAATAAGGAAAAATGTGAGCCGAACATTATGCTTATTTTTCAATCGGCAGAGGAAATTACACCAAGTGGAGCAGATCAGTTAATTCAAAATGGTGTTCTTGATGGTGTCGATGCTATTTATGGTCTACATTTATGGCAAGGCCTAGAGAAGGGGAAAATAGGACTAACACATGGACCTATGATGGCCTCCGTCGATGATTTTGAAATTGAAATTCAAGGTCGTGGTGGACATGGATCAATGCCACATGAAACGATTGATCCGATATACATTGCAAGCCATTTAATGCAATCCTTTCAAAGTATTATTAGTCGAAATTTAAATCCTGTTGAGGCAGGCGTTATTACTGTAGGTAGTATTCAAGCGGGAACAACGTATAATATTATTCCAGATACTGCGAAATTAATAGGGACGATTAGGGCATTAACACCGGAAACAGTAAATACTATTCAATTGAAGATGGCAAGTGTAACAAAAGGTATTTGCCAGACATTTGGAGCGGAAGGACACATTAATTTTATTATAGGTACCCCACCACTTATTAATGATCAACACCATTCTCAAATTGTAGAATCTGTCGTTCGTGAACAATTTGGTGAGGATGTATTTGAGCTAGTAGAACCTGTAATGGGTGGAGAAGATTTTTCTTATTATTTAAAACATAAGCCTGGTGCATTCGTTTTTGTAGGGATGGGTGGTGAAAAAAGCCAATATCCACATCATCATCCAAGATTCGACTTAGATGAAGATGTATTCCCTGACGCCATTAAACTTTTTATTGGTATCATTATGCAATACAAATGTTTATGAACATATCCATGCATAACCCTATCATCCTTTGGTAGGGTTTTTGCTTCTCATGTTTACGATAAGGAGTAAACAATGAAATTATGGTAAATTAGATATAGACATGTTTGGTTACATACACAAAAGGATGAAGAATCAAAGAAGGGAGTTGTGGGATAGGATGACTGAATTATCTAGTTCCGTCACAGAATTAAAAGGCATCGGGAAAGAAACGGCAGCACATCTTGAATCATTAGGCATTGATACAATTGCCGATTTATTATGGACGTTCCCACATCGACATGAGGATTTTCGTCTAAAAGATTTAGCGCAAACACCACATAACGAACGTGTTACAGTGGAATGTAAGGTAGAACGAGAGCCTACGATTCTATTTTTAGGTCGCAATAAATCAAGACTTCAGGTCACGGTTTTAGCAGGCCGTCACTTAGTGAAAGTCGTATTTTTTAATCAGGGCTATTTAAAGCAAAAACTAGTACCGGGCTCCATTATTACAGTGACTGGCAAATGGGATCGTGGTAGACAAGTAATCAATGGGACATCTGTCACATTTGGCCCTAAAACAGATCAAATTGACTTTGAACCTGTCTATAGTCTTAAAGGTTTAATACCACAAAAAAGATTTAGAAAATATATGAGACAAGTGTTAGATGACTTTGGTGCAGAGCTACCAGATGCAATTCCGCATTATTTACAAGAATCCTATAAGCTTGTTCCAATACGCGAGGGCTTAGAAGGTATTCATTTTCCACTTGATGCTGATCATGCCAAGCAAGCAAGAAGACGCTTTGCTTATGAAGAACTATTAAACTTCCAATTGCGTATTCAAGCATTACGTAAAATACGGAAAGAAAGCGAACATGGTACAGTCATTCAATTCGATGTACACAGGCTACGCGAATTTATTGCCTCTTTACCATATGAATTAACAAATGCTCAAAAACGTGTTGTTAATGAAATTTGTAAAGATTTGAAAGAACCGCATCGAATGAATCGCTTGCTGCAAGGGGACGTAGGTTCAGGAAAAACAGTTGTTGCAGCAATAGGATTGTATGCAGCCGTAACAGCAGGCTTTCAAGGAGCATTAATGGCACCGACAGAAATTTTAGCAGAACAACACTTGGAGAACCTGAAAGTATGGTTTGAACATTTTGGGGTTCGTGTTGCCTTATTATCTGGATCGACTAAAGCAAAGGAGCGACGTAGCATTTTAGAGGATTTGGCAAATGGCAATCTTGACATTGTCATTGGTACACATGCATTGATCCAACCGGATGTTGTTTTTCAAAAGTTAGGCTTTGTTATCACGGATGAACAGCATCGCTTTGGTGTAGAGCAACGTCGTATTTTACGTGATAAGGGGGAAAATCCAGATGTCCTTTTTATGACAGCGACACCGATACCAAGAACGCTTGCCATTACCGCATTTGGGGAAATGGATGTATCGATGATCGATGAAATGCCAGCAGGACGAAAGCAAATTGAAACCCATTGGATGAAGAAAGAGCAATTTGGCTCTGTTATGTCAAAGCTAGAACTGGAGCTAGCGGCTGGAAGACAAGCCTATGCTATTTGTCCACTTATTGAAGAATCCGATAAACTCGATGTGCAAAATGCTGTGGAAATTTACGAGCAGCTGGCGACATATTTTAAAGATCGTTTCCAGGTTGGTTTAATGCACGGACGCTTATCAGCAGATGAGAAAGATGCTGTTATGCGTGCTTTTAGTGAAGGGTCTATTCAGGTTTTAGTTTCGACGACAGTTGTTGAAGTAGGGGTTAATGTACCAAATGCTACCTTTATGATTGTCTATGATGCTGAACGCTTTGGATTGGCACAGCTGCATCAGCTCCGCGGCCGTGTCGGACGAGGAGAGCATCAATCATACTGTATTTTACTGGCTGATCCAAAGTCTGATGAGGGGAAAGAGAGAATGCAATCAATGACGGAAACGAATGATGGTTTCCGATTAGCAGAAAAAGATTTAGAATTGAGGGGACCAGGAGATTTCTTTGGACGTAAGCAAAGTGGTTTACCAGATTTTAAAGTAGCGGATTTAGTACATGATTATCGTATTCTTGAGACGGCTAGAAAGGATGCAACAGAGATGCTTGACACAGAAGCGTTTTGGCATGATGACATTTATCAAAATTTACGTAAAATGTTAGAAGAATCTGGTGTTCTACAAGGTGAGCGCTTCGATTAAGTTAAAAGCTTGTTTGAGCGGGGAGAATGCAAGACTTGAATGCAAAACAAGTCTTGCATTCTTTTTTTATACTCTATATACTGATATTAGTACCAAGTGCTAATAACAACTCAAAAGGTGGCGAATGATGTTGAGACGAACGAAAAAAGAGCGACAGCGACTACTATCTGAAACGATAGCTGAAAATCCATTCGTCACAGATGAACAGCTAGCAACACAGTTTCAGGTAAGTGTCCAAACAATTCGTTTAGATCGTATGGAATTATCCATACCAGAATTACGAGAACGAATTAAAGACGTTGCTGCAAAAAACTATGAAAACGAAGTAAAATCTCTACCGATTGATGAGGTCATCGGAGAAATTGTAGATATTGAATTGGATAATCGAGCACTATCGATTTTTGATGTGCAAGAAGAGCATGTTTTTCAGCGTAATGGCATCGCGCGTGGCCATCATTTGTTTGCACAAGCAAACTCATTAGCGGTTGCAGTAATTGATGACGAACTAGCATTAACCGTACATTCCAATATTACGTTTGTGAAACCTGTACGAGCTGGAAATCGTGTTATTACAAAGGCGATTGTTATCGGTCGAGATAATCAAAATAATCGGACAAAAGTCGAGGTAACATCTACCGTTAATGGTGAAACCGTTTTTGTTGGTGAATTTGATATGTACCGCACGAAAGGTAAAGGTGAGTAACAATGAAATTAGCGCTTGATGGAATGGGTGGAGACAACGCACCAAAATCAGTTGTGGAAGGTGCACTCTTAGCTTTAGAACAAATTCCGAACTTAGAAATTCAATTGTATGGTCAACAAGATAAGCTGGAACCATTTTTAAAGCAACATGATCGCTTGACGATTGTGCATTGTGAGGAAGTAGTGGAAGGAACTGACGATCCTGCACGCGCTGTTCGTAGAAAAAAGGATTCTTCAATGGCTCGTATGATGGACGCAGTAGAAGAAGGTAGGGCAGATGCTTGCCTTTCTGCAGGGAATACAGGTGCCCTTATGGCAGGAGGCCTATTTAAAGTAGGTCGTATTGAAGGGATTGCCCGACCAGCCTTAGCTACAACACTACCAACATTGGATGGCAAAGGCTTTTTAATGCTTGACTTAGGGGCAAATGCCGATGCGCGCCCAGAGCATTTAGTGCAATATGCTATTATGGGTGATATTTATGCTAAAAAGGTTGGAGGCTTACAAAAACCACGAATTGGCTTATTAAATATCGGTACCGAGGATAAAAAAGGAAATGAGCTAACAAAAGCAGCCTTCGAATTATTGAAGGAAGCTGATTTGAATTTTATTGGTAATGTTGAAGCACGTGATTTACTTGAAGGAGTAGCAGATGTTGTTGTAACAGATGGCTTTACAGGCAATATGGTGCTGAAGTCGATTGAAGGGACAGCAGGCGCTTTATTTTCTATGTTAAAAGAAGCTTTTATGTCTTCAACAAAAACGAAAATTTCAGCAGCACTCATGAAAAATAATTTACGTGACTTGAAAAATAAAATGGACTATACAGAATATGGTGGTGCAGGATTGTTTGGTTTACAAGCGCCTGTTATCAAAGCACATGGTTCATCTAACGCAAAAGCGATTTTCAGTGCAATCCGTCAAGCTAATACGATGGTAGAGCATACTGTTATTTCGACGATTACTGAGACAGTACGTCACTTAGAAATTGATTAAATAAAGGGGATCATTCAAATGACGAAAATAGCATTTATTTTTCCAGGACAAGGTTCACAAGTAGTAGGAATGGGTCAAGAGTTTGTTGAAAACGCAGCAGAGAGTAAAGCGTTTTACGATCGTGCCGATCAAGCTCTTCAATTTGAATTATCTAAGTTAATGTTAGAAGGTCCAGCAGAAGAATTAACACTAACATATCATGCGCAGCCAGCTCTTCTTACTACAGGTGTAATGGTAGCTGAAAAATTGCGTACAGCAGGCATTCATCCTCACTACGCTGCGGGTCATTCATTAGGTGAATATGGTGCATTGGTTTTAGCAGGCGTTATGTCATTTGATGATGCCGTGTCAATCGTGCACAAACGAGGTCTGTATATGAATGAAGCGGTCCCTGCTGGGCAGGGTGCAATGGCGGCGATTCTAGGGATGGAACTAGAGGCATTAAACGCAGTAACAGAACAGGTTTCAGCTTCAGGTGATGCTGTTCAGGTTGCCAATGTGAATTGTCCAGGACAAATTGTTATTTCGGGTACAAAAGAGGGTGTCGATAAAGCGATTATTGCTGCGAAAGAAGCAGGGGCAAAAAGAGCGATACCATTAGTTGTAAGTGGTCCTTTCCATTCAGAATTAATGCGACCATCCTCAGAGAAACTAAAAGCTGCATTGGCTGAGATTACTTTATCAGCGCCTGAAATTCCTGTCATTGGCAACGTAATGGCGAAGGAATTAAAGGATGTATCAGCTATCCAACAAGAGTTGGTTGAGCAGGTCTATAGTGCTGTTCAATGGGAAGCATCTATGCGTGAGATGATTGCACAAGGAGTGGATGTCTTTATCGAATGCGGACCTGGTAAGGTGTTAAGCGGTCTCTTGAAAAAAATCGACCGCTCTGTTGCAGCATATTGTGTTTATGATGAGGCATCATTAGAAGCAGTTATTGAAGCGTCGAAGGAGTGGTCAATCAATGCGTAAATTAGAAGGAAAAGTAGCTGTTGTAACAGGAGCTTCAAGAGGAATTGGGCGTGCTATTGCTTTAAAGCTTGCTGACGAAGGAGCTAAGGTTGTTGTAAACTATAGTGGCTCACAGGCAAAAGCGGAAGAAGTCGTTGGGATAATCCAAGAAAACGGTGGAGAAGCAATTGCTGTACAAGCAAGCGTTTCAAAGACAGAAGAAGTAACAGCTTTAATGGATGCAGCAGTGAAAACTTTCGGTTCTCTCGATATCTTAGTGAATAATGCTGGTATTACAAGAGATAATTTATTAATGCGTATGAAAGAAGACGAATGGGACGATGTATTAGATACAAACCTTAAAGGTGTTTTCCTTTGTACGAAAGCTGTAACACGCCAAATGATGAAGCAACGTGCAGGTCGCATTATTAATATTTCTTCGATCGTTGGTGTAGCGGGTAATGCTGGTCAAGCGAACTATGTTGCGGCTAAAGCGGGTGTTATTGGATTAACAAAAACGACTGCTAAGGAATTAGCTTCTCGTAATATTTTAGTGAATGCCATTGCACCAGGCTTTATCGAAACAGAAATGACGGAACAACTACCAGAGGATATTAAACAAGGTATGCTGACACAGATTCCACTTGCAAAACTTGGTCAGCCAGAGGATATTGCTAAGGCAGTAGCTTTCCTTGCTTCAGAGGATGCAAACTATATGACAGGCCAAACACTTCACATCGATGGTGGAATGGTCATGTAATTTCAATTAGGCATAAACGCTGATTTTTTGTATAATCATTTGAGGGGAGGTGAATCATTTGTCTACAGTATTAGAACGCGTAACAAAAGTAATCGTGGACCGTTTAGGTGTTGAAGAAAGCGAAGTAACACTTGAAGCTTCTTTCCGTGATGATTTAGGTGCTGACTCATTAGACGTAGTTGAGCTTGTAATGGAGCTTGAAGACGAATTCGATATGGAAATTTCTGATGAAGATGCTGAAAAAATCTCAACAGTAGGTTCTGCAATTTCATACATCGAAAGTAAAATTGGCTAATTTCGTTAGTACTTTATTTAGCGGTGATGTATCCCCTCCAATGGTGTGATGATTATCGAATGATATAAAGTAGAAATTGTTTTTCTGCTATTACTTGATAAGAAGCAGATTCAATTAACGAAGATGTATTTAAAGGGGACAAGATAGATCATTTTTCGATCTATTGATGTCCCTTTTTGCATTTAGAAAATGAATTACGCCAAAGGTTTGTATCAATTTTCGGAAAAATTTCCAAAACATTGTGTTTCAGCCGAAATACTTTTGCATAAATGCCTTGAAAAAGGTACACTAAAACGGTAGAAACTATTAGGAAGGCAGATTTGTTCAATGGCTATGAAAAGAAAAGGAACTATGCAGAAATCTGGCGTACTTCCTGAAAAAGTACGCAACCAATTCGAGCTGTTACAGCATGAATTAAATATCACATTTATTAATAAAAATTTATTGTATCAAGCATTCACGCATTCATCTTATGTGAATGAGCATCGCCGTAAACTATTTACGGATAATGAGCGTCTTGAATTTTTAGGAGACGCAGTACTTGAACTGTCTGTTTCTAAATATCTTTTTGAGAAATACCCAAATATGAGCGAGGGTGAGTTAACAAAGTTAAGAGCATCCATTGTTTGTGAGCCATCACTAGTTATTTTTGCTAATGAGTTAGGCTTTGGACGCTTTGTTTTACTAGGAAAAGGTGAGGAATTAACAGGTGGTCGGGAACGCCCAGCGCTACTTGCAGATGTGTTTGAGTCATTTGTAGGTGCCTTATATTTAGATCAAGATTTACAAACGGTCGTATCATTTTTAGAACGTATCGTGTTCCCAAAAGTAGAAGTCGGTGCTTTTTCGCATGTGATGGATTTTAAAAGTCAATTGCAAGAAATGGTACAGCAAACCAATAATGGACTTCTTCATTATGAGATTATAGATGAAAAAGGGCCGGCACATAATCGTACCTTTGTATCAAGCGTATTATTGAACGGACAAGAGCTTGGTATTGGTCGTGGAAAATCAAAAAAAGAAGCCGAGCAGCAAGCTGCACAATGTGCAATGCGAGTGATGCGTGAAGAAGCTGCAAATGAGGAGGCTTAATAGATGTTCCTTAAACGACTAGAAGTGATTGGCTTTAAATCTTTTGCGGAACGCATTGGAATTGATTTTGTTCCCGGTGTTACAGCGGTTGTTGGACCAAATGGCAGCGGAAAAAGTAATGTCACGGATGCGATTCGTTGGGTTCTTGGGGAGCAATCTGCAAAGTCGTTACGTGGGGCAAAGATGGAAGATGTTATTTTTGCGGGAAGTGACTCTCGTAAGCCACTCAATTTTGCAGAGGTAACTCTTATATTAGATAATACTGACGAGCAACTTGCTTTTTCCTATACAGAAGTCAGTGTAACAAGACGCGTATACCGTTCAGGTGATAGTGAATATTTATTAAATAACCAACAGTGTCGCCTGAAGGATATTACGGACTTGTTTATGGATTCAGGTCTTGGAAAAGAAGCATTTTCAATCATTTCTCAAGGCCGTGTTGATGAAATTTTAAATAGCCGACCCGATGACCGACGTTCCATTTTTGAAGAGGCAGCTGGCGTATTAAAGTATAAAATAAGAAAGAAAAAAGCGGAGCATAAGCTTGTTGAGACAGATGAAAATTTGTATCGGGTATTAGATATTCTCCATGAATTAGACAACCGATTAGAGCCGTTAGAAATGCAGGCATCTAGTGCAAGAGACTATGTACAAATGTCTACTGAGCTAAAAGATTTTGATATTGCCATTCTTGTGCATGATTTTAAAAATTGTGCACAATCTTTGCATGCGCTAAAAGCTGAATTTACCGATTTGACTGCAACAGAGCAAAAACAAGCTCAAGATATTGCTACTATTGATAAACAGACAACCAATATTCGTAAGTTATTAAAAGAACTCGATGATTATTTGGATGCTTCACAGGCTGATCTTGTCAATGCCACAATGGAAGTAGAACGTTGGGATGGTCGTAAAGCACTGATGGCTGAAAAGCGACAAAATGCTTCTAATCAACTGCAGCAGCTGAATACGACATTACAAGAGGCTAAAGAAGAAGTAGAGATATTGCTTGTTCAAGAACAGGAGAAAAAAGAAGTTTTCTCCGACAAACAGCGAGCAGTCACAGTGCTGAAACAAAGCATCAAGCAGTTAGAACAATCTTTAAATCGATCAGTTACGGAAATAGAGCAAGAAATTGAAGAGCAAAAAAATAGATATATTGATTCATTGAATGAAGAAGCAACGATTAAGAACGAATTAAAAAATATCGATCAACAATTAGCTCAGCAAAAGGCAATGGCAGCAAGAATGTCCGATCAAACGGATGAATTTGGACAGGAACTTATGCAAATTGTTGCTGAAAAAAATAAGCTAGTAGCGGAACATACTGCTACAACGAATGACTTGCAAGATAAGCTTGAACAATACGAAACATTACAAATACAGTTAAAAAACGTAAACACAACCTTTACTGAAAAGCAGGACATGCTATATAAAGCTTACCAGCACCAACAGCAATTAAAGGCTAGAAAAGATACTTTAGCAGAGCTTGAAGCGGATTTTTCTGGATTCTTCCAAGGTGTTAAAGAAGTTTTACTTGCTCGAGATAAAGGTGAATTACAAGGTATTGAGGGAGCTGTAGCTGAGTTAATTCAAGTTGATGGTAAATATTCACAAGCTATAGAAACAGCTTTAGGTGCTGCTTCCCAACATATTGTTACGGTCAATGAACGCAATGCACAACAAGCTATCCACTGGCTAAAGCAAAAGAGAGCTGGACGTGCTACCTTCTTACCGAAAACTGTCATGAAATCACGCAAAATTAATCTAGCAACGATCCAACTTGCTATAGAGCACCCAGCATTTATTCAAATGGCGGATGCGCTCGTTACTTTTAGTGATGATAATCGAACAATTGTTGAAAACCTTTTAGGGAATGTTATTGTAGCGGCCAATCTTGAAGGTGCGAGTCAAATAGCTCGATTATGTGGTTTCCGCTATCGCGTTGTTACACTTGATGGAGATATTGTCAATGCAGGGGGATCATTAACGGGTGGTGCTCTAAAACAACAATCTTCATTGTTTTCAAGAAAAGCCGAGTTAGAGGACTTAATCCTCAAGTTAGAGTCTTTGCAAGCTTCTATTTACAGTGCCGAACAGGCAGTTTCAGAAGAAAAAGAGAAGCTTGCCACTCTTCGCGAGCAAGTGGAACAGTTAAAGCTTGACGGAGAGCAGCTACGAAACGATGAAATGCAATTGGCTAGCCGTATTCGTGAGCTAGAGGTTGTTGAAAAAAGCTTATCGGCTAGAGTATCTTTTGCATCAACCGAGACACAGGATGTAAAAACACGAGAAGAAGCTTTATTAACTCAAAAACAAGTAGCTGTGGAGAGGTTAAATGCATTAGCTTTAGAGCTTGTTGAAATCAATGAAACTGTAGAACAATTGAGTAAAGTTAAATTACAAAGTGAGACAGAGAAAGATGTATTACGAGAGCAACTAGCAGAAAAACGCTCCGAATTAGCGGTAATTCAGGAACAAATGTCTCAAGTGCAAATTACAACTGCTGAACTCGCCCTACAATTAAACAAAGCTCAACAAAAAGTCATAAATATTTCTCAGGAAATAATGTGGCTTCAATCTGATGAATCGACAAATCATTTAAGTGATGAAGAGGTTGAAGAACAGGTTGCTACATGGAAAGCAAGAAGAGATGCCTTACAAGAGACTATTTCTCAAAAGAAAGAAGAGAAAGTAGGGCAACAACAAGAACTCTCTGCTTTAGAAGAACAACTGAAGGAAATGCAACGTATACATAAAGGATACCTTGAGGCGATACGTGCAAACGAGTTGAAACGAAATCGTTTAGAATATGAAATGGACAATTTTACAGAACAACTTGAAGAAAACTATCAGTTGACATTCGAAGAGGCAGAAGATGAAGCTCTTGCAATTGAAGATGAAGAGTTTGTGCGACGACGTGTGAAACTGTTAAAAAAATCAATAGAAGAGCTTGGACCTGTTAATATAGGTGCGATTGAGGAATATGAGCGAGTGCTTGAGCGTCATACTTTCTTAACTGAACAAAGAGAAGATTTGCTTGCTGCACAGGAAACATTGCATGAAGCTATCAAAGAAATGGATGAAGAAATGACATTGCGTTTTAGCGAAACGTTCTATGCAATCCGAGAGCAATTCAAACGTGTTTTCCGTGAATTATTTGGTGGCGGGCAAGCAGATTTAGTATTAATTGACCCACAAAATTTATTGGAAACAGGTATTGATATTGTGGCACAGCCTCCAGGTAAAAAACTTCAAAATCTAAGCTTGCTATCTGGTGGTGAACGAGCACTAACAGCAATCGCTCTATTATTCTCTATCTTGAATATACGACCTGTACCGTTTTGTATTCTCGATGAAGTAGAGGCTGCTTTAGACGAGGCAAATGTTGTGCGCTATAGCCAATATTTGAAGAAATTTAGTAACGATACGCAATTCATTGTCATTACCCATCGTAAAGGTACGATGGAGGGAGCCGATGTCCTGTATGGTATTACGATGCAAGAATCGGGTGTGTCGAAACTTGTTTCAGTAAAATTAGAAGATGAACCCGTACTTGCGGAGCAAAGGAGCGAACAAGCATGAGTTTTTTTAAACGATTAAAAGATAAATTAATGGGCAATCCAGCAGAGGAAGAAAAATTAGAAGCAGTTGACAAAGAGCAAGAATCTGTTGAATCAGAGCTAGAGGAGTCAAATGAACCTGCTGTCATTGAGACTGTTGATGTAGAAGTGCCTGAACAAGTAGAAGAGTCTCCAGCAATGGAAATGGTGAAAGAAGCAGAAGTAGAGCCCTCATTCGATATAGAGGAAGAACAGGCAGAAATACGGGAGCTAGCGGTAATTGAGGACACACCGGTAGAGGAAAAAAAGCCATCTGCTTGGTCTATTACACAAAAATTCAAGGCTGGTCTTGAAAAAACGCGTAATTCCTTTACTTCCAAAGTGAATGACCTTGTTGCTCGTTACCGTAAAGTAGATGAGGATTTCTTTGAAGAATTAGAGGATTTACTTTTACAAGCTGATGTCGGTTTTGAAACGGTTATGGAACTCATGGATAAACTACGTTTCGAAGTTCAACGTAAAAATATTAAAGATACGAATGGCATCCAGGCAGTTATTTCAGAGAAGCTTGTAGAAATTTATGAGCAAGGCGAACAAGATTTAATTGAGCTTAATTTGCAGCCAGAGGGTGAATTGACAGTTATCCTATTTGTTGGGGTAAATGGTGTGGGGAAAACGACTACGATTGGTAAACTAGCGCACCGTTTAAAATCTCAAGGGAAAACGGTTGTTTTAGCTGCAGGTGATACGTTCCGTGCTGGTGCTATTGATCAATTACAAGTGTGGGGCGATCGTGTTGGTTGTGAAGTTATTAAACAATCTGAGGGCTCTGACCCAGCGGCAGTGATGTATGACGCCATTCGTGCAGCAAAAAATAGAAAAGCCGATGTGTTAATTTGTGATACGGCAGGACGTTTGCAAAATAAAGTGAACTTAATGAATGAGCTAGAAAAGGTACATCGTGTTATTTCACGTGAAATTCCAAACGCTCCACATGAAGTATTATTAGCATTAGATGCTACAACAGGTCAAAACGCGCTTGTTCAAGCACAAACTTTTAAAGAAGCAACAAATGTAACCGGTATTGTCTTAACAAAGCTTGATGGAACTGCAAAGGGCGGTATTGTCCTTGCTATTCGTAACAAGTTACACATTCCTGTGAAATTTGTTGGCCTTGGTGAGAAAATGGATGATCTACAGCCATTCGATGCAGAACGCTATGTTTATGGTTTATTTGCAGATGGTTTAGATAAAGAATTACAAAATAGTGATGATGAATAGCGATATGGCTGAGTAATTTTTATAAAACGCTCGACTGTGTATAGGTAAGTTAACTTGTTTAAAAGAGAAATACTAGCTAAAGGCGAAGAAGCCTGAACGCGGCAATTTAGGCTTTTAGACAAGGAGATTACCTTGACACAGACGGGCGCTTTTCGTTATGATACAAATGACTAATAGCGGGAGGAGAAACATTCGATGCTACTTGAAAAAACAACACGCATGAACTTTCTCTTCGACTTTTATCAAGCATTATTAACAGATAAGCAAAGAAGTTATATGGAACTATACTATTTGGATGATAACTCTTTAGGAGAAATCGCTGAATCGTATGGTGTTTCACGCCAAGCTGTTTACGATAATATTCGTCGAACAGAAGCGATGCTTGAGGAATATGAAGAAAAATTATGTTTACTTGAAAAATTTCAACAACGTACCCAAATGCTGTCGCAATTAACAGCAGGAATAACAGAAAAAACCATGCCAGTTGAAGAACAGTTAGCGCTTATAGAACAGCTGAAAGAATGGGATTAGGAGGCGAAAGCAATGGCTTTTGAAGGATTAGCGGAACGACTCCAAGGAACGATCCAAAAGATTAAAGGCAAAGGGAAAGTATCAGAGCAAGATGTCAAAGAAATGATGCGAGAAGTCCGATTTGCTTTAATTGAGGCGGATGTTAACTTAAAAGTAGTCAAAGAATTCGTAAAAAAGGTAAGTGAACGTGCTGTTGGTGTTGATGTTATGCAAAGCTTAACACCAGGTCAGCAAGTTATTAAAATTGTACAAGATGAATTAACAGAATTAATGGGTGGCGAACAAAGCCCCATTAAGTTTAATACAAAGCCACCAACTGTCATTATGATGGTCGGTTTACAAGGAGCAGGGAAAACGACAACTACAGGTAAATTGGCAAATGTATTACGTAAAAAATATAATCGTAAGCCATTGCTAGTTGCCGCTGACGTTTATCGTCCGGCAGCCGTTCAACAATTAGAGACATTAGGTAAACAGTTATCGATACCTGTTTTTGCATTAGGTACTGACATTTCTCCAGTAGAAATTGCACGTCAGGCTATTGAAAAGGCGAAAGAAGAGCATCATGATGTCGTGATCATCGATACGGCAGGTCGTTTGCATATAGATGAGGACTTAATGCAGGAATTAAAGGATATTCGTGCGTTAAAAGAGCCAGATGAAGTATTTCTTGTTGTTGATGCCATGACAGGTCAGGATGCAGTCAATGTAGCAGAAAGCTTTAATGAAGCAATCGGCATTACTGGGGTAGTTTTAACAAAGCTTGATGGCGATACACGTGGTGGTGCGGCACTATCTATCCGTTCTGTGACTCAAAAGCCAATTAAATTTGTTGGGATGGGCGAAAAGATGGATGCGCTGGAGCCATTCCACCCAGAACGTATGGCATCACGTATTTTAGGTATGGGTGATGTGCTGTCATTAATCGAGAAAGCCCAAGCAACGGTTGATGAGGCAAAGGCAAAAGAACTTGAAGAAAAGTTCAAGTCTCAAACCTTTACATTTGATGATTTTGTTGAACAATTACAGCAAGTCAAGAAAATGGGACCTCTTGATGAAATATTAAAAATGCTTCCTGGTGCAAATAAAATTAAAGGCTTAGACAATGTAAAAGTCGATGATAAGCAAATGGGACGGGTGGAGGCTATTATTTATTCCATGACGCCTGCTGAAAAGACCAACCCCGAGATTATTAATGGTAGCCGTAAAAAACGTATTGCTAAAGGCTCAGGGACGTCTATTCAAGAGGTTAATCGTCTGATCAAGCAATTTGATGAAATGAAAAAAATGATGAAGCAAATGACTGGAATGGCAAGTGGTAAAGGGAAGAAAAAAATGAAATTACCAGGCTTTGATTCATTGTTTAAATAATAATTTTTAGGTGTTAAGAAAAAACACTTTACAAACAACCTAAACATTGATAATATACTATCTTGTGTGAAACTTATTCGGAGGTGCTATTAAAATGGCAGTTAAAATTCGCTTAAAACGTATGGGAGCTAAAAAATCTCCTTTCTATCGTATCGTAGTTGCAGACGCTCGTTCACCACGTGACGGTCGTTCAATTGAAACAGTTGGTACTTACAACCCACTAACTCAACCAGCTACTGTAAACATTGATGAAGAGAAAGCTCTTAAATGGTTAGCTGACGGTGCAAAACCATCAGATACAGTACGTAACCTGTTCTCAGAACAAGGAATCATGGAAAAATTCCATAACCAAAAATTCAGTAAATAATCGGGGGCGACGTCTTTGAAGCAGCTGATTGAAGCAATCGTTTTACCGTTAGTCGATTATCCAGAAGAAGTTCGTATTGAGACGGATGAAAATGCAAATCGAATTGTTTATAAACTTTTTGTTCATCCAGAGGATCGAGGGAAAGTCATAGGCAAGCAAGGGCGAGTAGCGAAAGCGATTCGTACAATTGTTTATTCAGCGGCAGGTAGTCACCATCAAAAGAAGACCTACGTCGATATATTGGATTAATAGAAAAGATGTTTACGCTCTTGCACTAAGTACTTTTGGATCCTGATAGATGTGGTTACATGTCGCTTAGGAGTTCGAAGTGGCCTTTTAGCATGAAGCGTAAAATCTGGACGAAGAAGGAGGGAGCTTGTAGGTTCCTTCCTTTTTTTATCTTTTTTCGCAATAGAAGCGCTTTATTCCGCATGAACAAGCTGTAATGCCAACTGAACACTTATACTGAAACCGAAGTTAGGTGGTAGGTGAGTTGCTGTACATGTTTGATTAGTGAAAGCTAATAACCGGTAGCTCTAAGGACAAGCAGAAAATAAAGCATAATTAAAGATTATAGCTAATGGTAATTGCTTATATTGATAATACAAGACAAATTAGTCTTAGCTAAAACTACGTTCTTCAAAAGTAAATCTGCTAACAGTGATAGAAGTGAAAATGCTACGCAAGATGCTTTGTGAAGACAAGTATGTTTTTTACGAGGTGAAAGTTGAATGGAATGGTTTAATGTAGGTCGTATTGTCAATACACATGGTATTCGTGGTGAGATACGTGTGCTATCGACAACAGACTTTGAAGAAGAACGTTTTGCAGTAGGGAATAAGCTTGCTGCCTTTAAAAAAGACGATAAGAAGCCAACATGGGTGACTATTGAATCTGTACGTCGTCATAAAAACTTTATTTTATTAACTTTTGAAGGTATGAACAATATTAATTTAGTCGAGCCGTTTAAAGAAGGCATGCTAAAAGTGACAAAAGATCAAATGACTGATGATCTACTTCAAGAAAATGAATTCTTTTTCCATGAAATAATAGGTTGTACTGTTATCTCTGAAGAGGGCGAAACAATTGGTATTGTGGCAGATATCCTGCAAACAGGGGCAAATGATGTGTGGGTAGTCAAAGGTTCGAAAAAAGAGCATTATATCCCTTATATAGAAGATATCGTAAAAGATATAGATGTTAAAGAAAAGAAAATAGTAATCCATGTAATGGAAGGTCTATTATGATGAATATCCATGTACTAAGCCTATTCCCAGATATGTTTTCTGGCGTTTTTGGAGCGTCGATATTAAAGAAAGCACAAGAAAAAGGCGCTGTAAAGCTAGAGGTAACGGATATTCGTACATTTTCGGGGAACAAGCACAATCAAGTTGATGACTATCCATATGGTGGTGGAGCAGGCATGGTATTAAAGCCTGAACCTATGTTTAGTGCAGTAGAGGCAATAACTGCAGGAAAACAGCCACGTATCATTTTGATGTGTCCACAGGGTGAAAGATTTACTCAGAAAAAGGCAGAGGAGCTAGCACAGGAAACGGAATTAGTTTTCTTATGCGGGCATTATGAGGGCTATGATGAACGTATACGTCAGCACCTTGTGACAGATGAAATCTCCATTGGTGATTTTGTGTTAACAGGTGGCGAGTTAGGAGCTATGACCGTTATTGATAGTGTAGTTAGACTGTTACCTGGTGTATTAGGGCAAGAGGATTCCCATATTCAAGATTCATTTTCAACAGGTTTATTGGAGCATCCTCATTATACACGACCTGCGGAGTTTCGTGGAATGAAGGTACCTGATGTTTTACTTTCGGGAAATCATGCTAAAATCGAGCAATGGCGAGAGGAACAATCGCTGAAAAGAACTTTTGAGCGTCGACCAGACTTACTCGAGCATTATCCATTAACAGACAAGCAAAAATTGTATCTAGAAAAACTAAAAAACAATCATCAAGATGCTTGATTACGTGCTTTATTTATGATAACATCTATTCTGTACTTCTATGTGAAGTACTGAATTACGGTGTTCCGCTGTGGCATAGATTGCGTGCAAGAGCATCTGTCTAAGGAGAGAAAAACAATGTCAAACATTATTGCAGAAATTACAAAAGCTCAGCTTCGCACTGATCTACCAGCTTTCCGTCCTGGTGATACTGTTAAGGTACACGTGAAAGTAGTAGAGGGTACTCGTGAACGTATCCAAATCTTCGAAGGTGTAGTAATTAAACGTCGTGGTGGCGGTATTAGCGAAACTTTCACAGTTCGTAAAATTTCTTACGGTGTAGGTGTTGAACGTACATTCCCTGTACACACACCAAAAATCGCTAACCTAGAAGTTGTACGTCGTGGTAAAGTACGTCGTGCTAAACTTTACTACCTACGTAACCTACGTGGTAAAGCTGCTCGTATTAAAGAAATTCGATAATTATGACTTAAAAGTGAGGGGCTTGTGTTCAAGCCCCTTTTCTTTTTGCTTGTCATCTTAATTCACTATCATCTAAAATGGTGATAGACAAGGGGGCAATTCTCGATGGAAAAACAGGTGAAAGAAAAGAATGAATTATGGGAATGGACAAAAGCACTATTAATTGCATTTGCGATTGCTGCAATTATTCGATATTTTTTATTTACACCCATAGCAGTTGATGGAGAGTCCATGATGCCAACCCTTGAAGATGGCGATCGAATGATTGTGAATAAAATTGGTTATAAAATAGGTGAACCGAAACGTTTTGATATCGTTGTATTTCATGCACCTGAACAAAAAAATTATATCAAGCGTGTAATTGGATTGCCGGGGGATACACTGGAATATAAGGACGATCAATTGTATATCAATGGTGAGCCAATAGATGAGCCCTATTTAGATGCTTATAAAGCGCAAATCACCGGAGGAACCTTAACAGAAGACTTTACCCTAAAAGACATCGATGTTTCCTTGGACACTATTCCTGAAGGATATGTTTTTGTTATGGGGGATAATCGTCGAAATAGTAAAGATAGCCGACATATTGGGCTAGTTGAACAAAAGGAAATTATCGGTAACACCAGTTTGATTTTCTGGCCGTTTAGTGACATAAAAATTGTAAAGTAATGCAAGAAAGGGAGAGCTGAATCACTCCCTTTTTCTTTTAGTTTAGGAGGTATAGGTGTGACAATACAATGGTTTCCTGGGCATATGGCAAAAGCCCGACGTGAAGTAACTGAAAAATTAAAGCTTGTTGATATTATATTTGAATTAATAGATGCTCGTTTACCCCTATCCTCACGTAATCCGATGATCGACGAAGTAATTAATCAAAAACCTCGTCTTTTAATCTTAAATAAAGCGGATATGGCAGATGAGCAAGAAACACGTAAATGGGTAGAATATTTTGCACAACGTGGTCATAGAGCAGTAGCCATTAATTCACTTGAGGGCAAGGGCTTACAGCAAGTAACAAAAGCCGCACAAGAAATTTTAAAAGAAAAATTTGAACGTATGAAAGCAAAAGGAATGAAACCTAGGGCTATTCGTGCCATGATTGTTGGAATACCGAACGTTGGAAAATCAACGCTCATCAATCGCTTAGCGAAAAAAAATATTGCTAAAACGGGCAATACACCTGGTGTGACGAAAGCACAGCAGTGGATTAAAGTCGGTAAAGAACTGGAACTATTGGATACACCAGGTATTTTATGGCCGAAGTTTGAGGATCAAGAAGTGGGCTTTAAGTTAGCTTTAACGGGTGCTATTAAGGATACTATTACAAATATGGAAGACTTAGCTGTCTATGGGTTGCGATTCTTATCTGTTCATTACCCAAAGCGTATGGAAGAGAGATATGGTATCGAATTTGTTCATGAAGAGTTAGTGGATACTTTTGATCATATTGGAAAACTACGTCGTGTATTCGGTCCTGGTGGAGAAATTGACTATGATCAAGTAGCTCAACTAATTGTTCGAGATATACGCGGATTACAATTGGGGAAACTTACCTTTGATTTTGTTGAAGAACAGCTAGAAAAAGAAGCTGAGCAATTATAAGTTTTGAAACTGTCACATGTTCTTGTGGCAGTTTTTCTTTTAGGAATGACTTTTCTTACCGATAATGACTATAGAGAGGTAAATAGTTTTCAAGTTAAAGAGACTACATAAACATGTTATAGTTTTAATGAGTAGTAGCAAGAAGGAGTACAAAATGAAAACCATTAAAGAAATTACAACTGCATTGAAAGATGCGGAGGAATGGCAAGATTGGATGTTAGAAATTGAAGCGGATGAAAGAGCTGGGGTACAGAAGGCTTGGCTTACATGGCAAAAAAGACAAGATAAAAAACGTCAATTACAAAAAGAACATCAAGCAAAAGTCGCATTCGATTTAAGCTATGGGGGAATAGATACATTGATTGCTGGTGTAGATGAAGCAGGACGTGGACCGCTAGCGGGGCCAGTCGTGACTGCAGCTGTTATATTACCGACTAATTGCGAGGCATTTGTTGGATTGAATGATTCGAAACAATTATCAAAAGAAAAACGAAACGCCTTTGCCACTTTAATTAAAGAGCATGCCATTAGTTATTTTATCCATTTTCAATCGGCCCAGCAAATCGATGCATTAAATATTTATGAGGCAACCAAACAATCAATGAAAGCAAGTGTAGAGGCTCTAACGAAAAAGCCAGATGTTGTTCTTGTAGACGCTATGACATTGCCCATTTCAATCCCGCAGGATTCGATTATTAAAGGTGATGCTAAAAGCTTAGCGATAGCAGCTGCCTCTATTTTAGCTAAAACAGCCCGAGATGATTATATGGAACAATTAGATAAGGACTTTCCGATGTATGGCTTTGGGCAACATGCGGGCTATGGTACAAAACAACATTTAAAAGCATTAGAGGAATACGGACCGACTATTCACCATCGTAAATCCTTCGAACCAATTAAATCCATGTTTCAATAAAGATAAAAAAAGGTAACACAATTACACGAAGGAGTAATTGATGAAAGGAGTTTGTATATGACAGCCACATCATTTAATCCGATTCAACTGCAACAAAATGCTATCACATCAACAAATCAACCCCTTGCCTTAAAGCAAGGACAAGTATTCCATGGCACAATTAAGCAATTATATCCAGATCAGATGGCAGAGATACAAGTAGGCAATCAAAAATTCATAGCGAAACTTGAAGTACCATTAAAAACTGGAGATGCCCATTTCTTTCAGGTAACAGGAACAAATCCACAAACAGAATTGAAAGTGGTAACAGGACCGATGGCGCAAGCATCTACGTCAAGTCAACAAATGAACCAGCTTTTAGAATCTATGAATTTACCTAAATCTACAGAGATGCAGCAATTGTTAGGACATTTTATGAAGGCGCAGCTACCTATTTCAAAAGATCAACTGCTTCAAGCGGAAATATGGTTAAAGGCATTACCTGAAGGGATGTCAAAAATAGATGCACTGCAAACTATTCAAAAAATGATAGAGCTTAAAATGCCGATGACAAATGATGTGTTTCATGCGCTCATGAATGGTCAAAAAACGTCAGGTATGACCACGCTCATGGATAACTTTGCTCAGCTTTTAGCAAAGGATGTAACTTTATCTGCCCAATTGAGGCAAACTCTAATGCAACAAGTACAAGCGATTGCCAAGCCTTTTGAAGTAGAAACGGGTGGTGTCATCCTTGCTAGAGTTCTTCAAAGTTTAACAAATAGTGCTGCAACGATGAGTGAAAAAATGCAAGCATTATCGATTCTAAAGGAATCAGGCATTCTTCCACAGCAGGCTACATTACAAAACTGGTCAAACATTAAAGAAGCTAAAGCTTTTCAACCAATGCAGCAAGCTGGACAAGTTATTCAAACCATCCTTGCTACAAAGCCTGAAAATGCCAGTCAACTTGTGGAACAGCTTAAAACATGGCTAGGAAATCAGCAATTATTAACGAATGAGCAAAAACAGCAAATCAATCAGCTAATGGACCGTTTTAATCAGATACCGGTAACGAAACAAGCGCTAGATGTTTTTGCTAAACAAATGCAGGATCAACTATTAAAAGTGTTTGCTCAAAATACAGCTGATCGTTTATTTACACAGGATGCCCATGCACTTTCTGTGAAGGATCATCTGCTATCTCTTTTTAGGCAGGAATTCAATTCACCTTTCCAGAATGAAGTGCTAATGCGAAATCTGGTGAAAAATAGCATTGATTCTACACAACCTTTCATTCAGCAAACTTTAACCCAAGCAGATGCACTAGTACAAAATTCGATGGATAGCAAAGCGATGGAGCATGCCCTAAAAACAGTGTTGAAAAATTTAGGGATTAGCTATGAGGCCACTTTAGGAAATAAGTCAGCGGATCTGCAAATGATTGCTCATCAGCTAAAGCCGCAGCTCCATACATTATTGCAGGAAACTAATACGACACCTCAAATGAAGGAAGCGGCAGAAATGCTCATGACACGAATGAATGGCATGCAGCTATCTTCAGGTGAGAATGGTCATCAACACCAGCTTATCATGCAAGTCCCACTTGAGTTTTTCGGCAAAAAGATGGATGCAACATTACAGTGGAATGGTCGTATGAAGGATGATGGCAAAATTGATGCCAACTATGCACGTGTATTATTTTATTTACAGATGGCATCAATGCAAGAAACGGTGATTGATATGCAGGTTCAAAATAGAGTGGTCACAGTAACAGTCTTTAATGAGAATTCAGATATTCAGCCACTTGCGGAGCCACTAAAGGCAGCCTTGAAAATGGGCTTGGCAGAAAAAAATTATCAACTTTCAGGAGTCTTTATTAAACAATTTGACAAGGGGCAAACGACAAAAGTAAGTCCTGTAGTAGAACAGCAAGAGGAGCATAGTGGGGTGGATATCCGCGTATGAGCGAAGAAAAATTTACACGAAAAGAGGCAATTGCGCTTACTTATAAACTTGGACAATTTGATAGTCCAACTGTTGTAGCAAAGGGAAAAGGGAAAATTGCAGAAAATATTTTAGCCCGTGCTACTGAGCATAATGTGCCAATTTATGAGGATCCTAACCTCGTGCAATTGCTTGGTCAACTAGATTTAAATGAGTCCATTCCTGAAGAATTATATCAGGCTGTAGCTGAGGTTTTTGCATTTATCTATCGTTTAGATCAGCAACATGCGCAAAAATATAGAAAAAATGAAGTATTCTGACTATTCTTGCAAGCTGTTTTAGTACACAAAATAGAAAAAAGCGTCATAATAAGAGAGAAAATTCGAACTAAAGACAAAGTGTAGACTTTATCAGAATCTTTCGTTAGAATAGTCTATGTTAGTAAAACAATTCTACGCAAATGTTTGATGGGAGGATGTATTATGAATATCCATGAATATCAAGGGAAAGAGATTCTGAGAAAATATGGTGTAGCTGTACCGAACGGAAAAGTTGCTTTTTCCCCTGATGAAGCAGTGAAAGTAGCGAAGGAACTTGGCTCAAATGTAACAGTGGTCAAGGCGCAAATTCATGCAGGTGGACGCGGTAAAGCAGGTGGTGTAAAAATCGCTAAAAACCTAGACGAGGTACGTACGTACGCAAAAGAATTATTAGGGAAAATTTTAGTGACTCATCAAACAGGTCCAGAAGGTAAAGAAGTAAAACGCTTGTATATTGAAGAGGGTTCTGATATCCAAAAAGAATATTATTTAAGTCTAGTATTAGATCGTGCAACATCTCGTGTTACGATGATGGGATCTGAAGAAGGCGGTATGGATATTGAAGAGGTTGCAGAAACAAATCCAGAAAAAATCTTCAAAGAAGTAGTAGATCCTGTTGTGGGCTTAACAAGCTTCCAAGCACGTCGTATGGCGTTTAATATGAATATTCCAGCAAACCTAGTAGGGAAAGCTGTTAAATTAATGTTAGGTTTATATCAAGCATTTATCGACAAAGATGCTTCGATTGTAGAAATTAATCCACTTGTTGTAACTGGACAAGGTGAAGTTGTGGCATTAGATGCTAAATTCAATTTTGATGCGAATGCACTATATCGACATAAAGATATTGTCGAATTACGCGATTTCGACGAAGAAGATGCAAAAGAAATCGAAGCATCCAAATATGATTTAAGCTATATTTCATTAGATGGTAACATTGGTTGTATGGTTAATGGTGCCGGTCTTGCAATGGCCACAATGGATACAATTAGTTATTATGGCGGAAGCCCTGCTAACTTCCTAGATGTAGGGGGCGGTGCAACAGCTGAAAAAGTAACAGAGGCTTTCAAAATTATCCTTTCTGATCCAAACGTAAAAGGCATTTTCGTAAACATTTTTGGCGGAATTATGAAGTGTAACATTATTGCTGAAGGTGTTGTGACAGCTGCTAAAGAAATTGGTTTAGCTGTGCCGTTAGTTGTACGTTTAGAAGGTACAAATGTAGAACTTGGAAAAGAAATTTTAAATGCATCTGGTTTAAACATCGTTGCAGCGGATTCAATGGCTGACGGTGCACAAAAAATTGTGGGACTAGTAGGCTAAGGAAGGCAGGGAGAACAATGGCTGTATTTATTAACAAAGATACGAAGGTAATTGTACAAGGAATTACGGGCGAAACAGCTCTTTTCCATACGAAGCAAATGCTAGAGTATGGTACTAAAATCGTAGCAGGTGTAACACCAGGAAAAGGTGGACTTGAAATCGAGGGAGTTCCTGTTTTCAATACAGTAGCAGAAGCTGTAGCTGCAACAGGTGCTACAACTTCAGTTATCTATGTACCTGCACCATTTGCGGCAGATGCAATTTTAGAAGCTGTTGATGCTGAATTAGAATTAACAATCTGTATCACAGAGCATATTCCTGTCCTTGATATGGTTAAAGTTAAACGTTATATGGAAGGTAAAAATACTCGCTTAGTAGGTCCGAACTGTCCGGGTGTTATTACTGCTGACGAATGTAAGATTGGGATCATGCCTGGTTACATTCATACAAAAGGCCATGTAGGAGTTGTTTCTCGTTCTGGTACTTTAACATATGAAGCAGTGCACCAACTAACACAAGCTGGCATTGGACAAACAACTGCTGTAGGTATCGGTGGAGACCCTGTTAATGGTACAAACTTCATTGATGTTCTAGAAGCATTTAATAATGATCCAGAAACATACGCAGTAGTGATGATTGGAGAAATCGGTGGTACAGCTGAGGAAGAGGCAGCTGCATGGATTAAGGCAAATATGACGAAACCTGTCGTAGGCTTTATCGGTGGACAAACTGCACCTCCAGGCAAACGTATGGGTCACGCTGGTGCTATCATTTCTGGTGGTAAAGGAACAGCAGCAGAAAAAATTAAAGCGATGAACGCTGCTGGTATTGAAGTAGCGGAAACACCGTCTGTTATTGGTGAAACGTTAATTAAAGTAATTAAAGAAAAAGGGCTATACGAAAAGTGTAAAACCCATTAAAATGGAAGATGTAGCACATTGCGGCTACATCTTTTTCATTATTTATACACTGTATACCATCTTCACTTTTTCCTACTTACGGCGAAGAAAAACGACAATTCTGTGGCAGGTGTCATAAATAATGATGAAAAAGTTGTGTTGAAATTATCTTGCGGTCATTTAATTTCTTCTATTATAAAAGGAGGTTTGTTAAATGATCCTTGCAATGGATACCCAGAGATTACTAGCTTTACATTATGTATACCCATTACCACTTCAGAAACTTCAGCGTTTATTGTCCCCAGTGAATATTTTAAGCGAGTTTGAAAATATTCAATATGATGAAATTGCAAAGGTTTTACAAATATCGGCACATAAAGCATATCAACTCTCGCAAAGTTTTCGACAAATTATGACAAAATCATTTGAAGAGGTTTATGCACAAGCAAATATAATCCCCATACCGTTTTATCATCCCTACTTCCCGGCGCAATTATTTGAAATATCCAGCCCACCTACTGTATTGTATGTGAAAGGTCAGTATTCCTTGTTATCAAATAATAAACAGATAGCTATTATAGGTTCTAGGAAGGCTACAGCGTATTCAAAGAGGGCGATAGATGTCATAGTCCCACCACTTGTTCAACGTGGGTATACGGTCGTCAGTGGGCTTGCTAGAGGTGCTGATACGATAGCACATACGGCGACACTTAATGTGGGAGGCCACACAATTGCGGTGCTTGGACATGGTTTTAATTATCTCTATCCAGCAGAAAATCGCATTCTTGCTAAACAATTGGCAGAACACCAACTATTAGTGACAGAATACCCCCCTTACATGAAGCCTGAAAAATGGCATTTTCCAATGCGTAATCGAATTATTAGTGGATTATCTCAGGCCTTAGTTGTCACAGAAGCTGCGTTGAAGAGTGGCACGCTTATTACAACTGAGCTTGCATTGGAGCAAGGGAAAGATGTATTTGTTGTGCCAGGACCTATTGATGCAATGCAGTCTAGGGGAACAAATCAATTACTTTTAGAAGGGGCCATTCCAGTAATAAATGGTCATCAAATTCTTGAAACATTGGACCTCTTTTCTAACAAAAATTGAAAAAAAGTTGCATTATCTTAAAATCTGTTATACATTTTGCAACAGGTAACTTAAAAAATTAGTAATAGACCTCGCTAAGGGGGAGACATAGATGGCGGATTATTTAGTGATTGTAGAATCACCAGCAAAAGCAAAAACAATTGAACGATATTTAGGTAAGAAATATAAAGTAAAAGCGTCGGTTGGACATGTTAGGGATCTTCCACGTAGCCAAATGGGCGTTAGTGCTGAGAATAACTTTGAACCTAAATATATTACGATACGTGGTAAAGGTCCTGTCTTACAGGAATTAAAATCTGCGGCTAAAAAAGTGAAGAAAGTTTATCTAGCGGCCGATCCAGACCGCGAGGGAGAAGCAATTGCTTGGCACCTTGCGACTGCGTTAAACATTGATATTCACTCAGATTGTCGTGTTGTATTTAATGAAATCACCAAAGATGCAATTATAGAGTCCTTTAAAAATCCACGTCCAATTAACATGGATTTAGTAGATGCACAACAAACAAGACGTATATTGGATAGACTTGTAGGCTATAACATTAGCCCAATTCTGTGGAAAAAGGTGAAAAAGGGTCTATCAGCAGGTCGTGTACAATCGGTAGCTCTACGCATGATTATTGATCGTGAAAATGAAATTAAAAACTTCCAACCAGAAGAATATTGGACAATTGAAGGAACATTTGAAAAAGGTAAAAAAACCTTTGATGCACTTTACTATGGAAATGGTAAAGACAAAATTAAATTAACAAATGAAGAACAAGTAAAGGCAATATTAAAAGATGTAAAAGGAACAAACTTTAATGTTGTTAATGTAACGAAAAAGGAACGCAAACGTAATGCTGCGCCAGCCTTCACAACATCTTCTTTACAACAAGAAGCGGCACGAAAGTTAAATTTCCGAGCTAAGAAAACCATGATGCTAGCTCAGCAGTTATATGAAGGTATTGATATTGGGAAAAAAGAAGGAACTGTCGGGTTAATCACATATATGCGTACCGATTCAACACGTATTTCAGATACAGCTAAAGCGGAAGCGGTAACTTATATTGAAGGAAAGTATGGTAAAGAATATATTGCTACTGAGATAAAGCAAACGAAGAAGGCTTCGAATGCGCAGGATGCTCATGAAGCAATACGCCCAACAAGCACAATGCGTACACCAGATGAATTGAAGACTGTTCTTAGCCGTGATCAGTTACGTTTATATCGCTTAATTTGGGAGCGCTTTATCGCCAGCCAAATGGCTCCAGCAATATTAGATACGGTAGCAGTTGATCTTCAAAATGGTGATGTTTTATTCCGAGCGAATGGCTCACAAGTCAAATTTGCAGGCTTTATGAAACTGTATATCGAAGGTACTGATGATCAGACAGAAGAGACGACAAAACTTTTGCCTGAAATGGAAATTGGTGATCAAGTAAAATCGCTTGAAATCGAGCCTAAGCAACATTTTACACAGCCACCACCACGTTATTCAGAGGCGCGACTTGTTAAAACAATGGAAGAACTAGGTATTGGGCGCCCATCCACATATGCACCGACCCTCGATACAATTCAGCGCCGTGGCTATGTTGTATTAGATGCTAAACGCTTTATGCCAACAGAGCTAGGTGAAATTGTACACCAACTCGTACTAGAATTTTTCCCTGATATCATAAACATCGAATTCACAGCACAAATGGAACAAGATCTAGATGATATTGAAGAAGGTAGTCGTCAATGGAAAAATGTTGTGGAAGAGTTTTATAAAGACTTTGAAGTTCATGTAAAACATGCAGATGAGGCTATGGAAAAAGTTGTGATTAAAGATGAACCTGCTGGAGAGGATTGCGAGCATTGTGGATCCCCGATGGTTTATAAGCTTGGACGATATGGCAAATTTATGGCTTGTTCGAACTTCCCGGACTGTAGAAATACAAAAGCTATTATGAAACCTATTGGTGTAAAATGTCCTTCCTGTGAAACGGGCGAAATTGTAGAACGAAAAAGTAAAACAAAGAGACTGTTCTATGGTTGTAACCAATACCCTGAATGTGAATTTGTATCATGGGACAAGCCAATTAGTAGACCATGCCCGAAATGTAGTGCATTATTAGTAGAGAAAAAGATAAAAAAAGGTGTCCAAATTCAATGTACAAAGTGTGATTATGAAGAGACACCAACTCAATGATAGATAGGAAGATGGTAAGAAACATGGCTGAACAAGTAGTAAATGTAATTGGAGCGGGACTTGCGGGTAGTGAAGCAGCTTGGCAAATTGCTAAGCGTGGTGTAAAAGTTAAACTTTATGAGATGCGTCCAGTAAAGCAAACGCCGGCGCACCATACGGATAAGTTTGCAGAACTTGTTTGTTCTAACTCATTGCGTGCAAATGGTTTAACAAATGCCGTGGGCGTTATTAAAGAAGAAATGCGTTTGTTAGATTCTGTTATCTTAAAAGCTGCAGATCAGTGCTCAGTACCTGCTGGCGGCGCATTAGCAGTAGACCGTCATGAATTTGCTGGATATGTAACTGAGGCTGTAAAAAACCACCCACTAGTGGAGGTTATTCATGAAGAAGTTACTGAAATTCCAGAAGGTATTACAGTTATTGCAACAGGTCCATTGACTTCAAAAGCTTTAGCTGAGAAAATTCAAGGTTTAACTGGCTTGGATTATTTATACTTTTATGATGCAGCAGCACCCATTATTGAAAAAGATAGTATAGACATGGATAAAGTTTATTTGAAGTCTCGTTATGATAAAGGTGAAGCAGCATATTTAAACTGTCCTATGACAAAGGAAGAATTCGATCGATTCCGTCAAGCATTAATAGAAGCAGAAGTTGTTCCATTGAAAGAATTTGAAAAAGAAATTTATTTTGAGGGATGTATGCCGATCGAAGTTATGGCTGCGCGTGGGGAGAAAACGATGTTATTTGGTCCTATGAAGCCAGTAGGTCTTGAAGATCCAAAAACAGGGAAACGTCCTTATGCTGTTGTGCAACTTCGTCAAGATGATGCAGCTGGCACCCTTTATAACATTGTTGGTTTCCAAACGCATCTAAAATGGGGGCCGCAAAAGGAAGTACTACAGCTAATCCCTGGATTAGAGAATGTGGAAATTGTACGCTATGGTGTTATGCACCGTAATACATTCATCAACTCTCCAAAAGTTTTAGAAAAGACATATCAACTTCGTGAACGCAAAAACATTTTCTTTGCAGGTCAGATGACAGGTGTAGAAGGATATGTTGAATCAGCAGGAAGTGGGTTAATTGCAGGAATTAATGCTGCTCGTTTAGCATTAGGGCAAGACCCGATTATTTTCCCATTTGAAACGGCATTAGGAAGTATGGCCCGTTATATAACAGAAGCTCAATCGAAAAACTTCCAGCCGATGAATGTTAACTTCGGTATTTTCCCTGAGTTACCACCAGGACGCCGTTCTAAACCGGAACGTGCTGAAATGCATGCAACACGTGCTTTGAGCACAATTCGAAATTTTGTGAATTCACAAACAATTTGATTGCCAAAAGCCTCTAAAAGTTGATATACTCTTAGAGGCTTTTTCTTTTTGTAGACAAAATGCTTAATTAGACGTATTTTATTATTTTGTATGGACATTTTCTCAAAATATAACTATTTACACTTGCTATATTACGAAGATAGGTTTAGTGTCAATATGTATGTTTATTAATGATGAGCAAAACGATGCAAACTTGTAAGAGATGACAAAGATATATATATCCGTTATACAAGTGTCAGTCATTTGAGAAAATTATTAATAAATCATTGGTGGTGAATCTTTCCATGTTAGTTTCGTCCCAAGATGCACTCGAACAGTTCATGCTTTACATCCAAGTTGAAAAGAACTTCTCTGTTCATACAGTGCGAGAATATGAATCAGACCTGCTAGATTTTTTAACCTTTTTGCAAACGGAGGGAATCGATGATTTAGCGAGTGTTGAATATATACATGCACGTCTTTATGTAACAAAGTTGTATGAAGAAAAAAGGGCAAGGGCTTCTATTTCTAGAAAGATTTCCTCGATCCGTTCCTTTTTTCGCTTTCTAAATAGACAATACGGATTAGATGACGGAGCATTCCGTTCGCTCTATCACCCTAAAAAGGAATCTCGTTTACCAAATTTTTTCTACGAAGAAGAATTGAAGCAGCTATTTGATGCGAATACTGGTGATGATTTGAAATCATTGAGAAATATAGCTATATTAGAGCTGTTATATGCTACAGGTATACGTGTAAGTGAACTGACTTCTATTCAAGTAGAGGATGTAGATTTTCATTATTCAATCATACGAGTAATGGGTAAAGGTCGAAAAGAACGAATTATTCCATTTGGTCAATTTGCGAGTTTAGCAATGCAGGACTACATAGAGCAAGCTCGTCCACGATTGATGAAAAAGACCAGTCATCAGCAGTTGTTTGTCAATATGCGCGGTGGGGAACTTACGCCTCGAGGGGTACGTCATATTTTAAACGAAATGATTGACAAGGCCTCACTCCATACGAAAATTTACCCACACATGCTTCGCCATACTTTTGCCACTCATTTATTGAATAATGGCGCTGATTTGCGAACGGTGCAGGAGTTATTAGGTCACTCTCATTTATCTTCTACACAAGTTTACACACATGTAACAAAAGAGCATCTTCGTCAAACATATATGAATGCTCATCCAAGGGCATAATAGAGCTAAGGAGGAAGGCAGATGGGACAAATTCATGCGACAACGATATTTGCGGTTCATCATAACGGAGGATGTGCCATGGCTGGTGATGGCCAAGTAACATTGGGAAATGCAGTTGTGATGAAGGGTACAGCAAGGAAGGTCAGACGTCTGTTTAATGGGCAGGTCCTTGCAGGTTTTGCAGGTTCCGTTGCTGATGCTTTTACACTGTTTGAAATGTTTGAAGGCAAACTAAATGAATATAACGGTAATTTACAACGAGCTGCAGTAGAAGTAGCAAAGCAATGGCGTGGTGATAAAATGCTTCGTCAGCTAGAAGCAATGTTATTAGTAATGGATAAAACGACATTACTACTTGTTTCAGGTACAGGAGAAGTAATTGAACCAGATGATGGTATTTTGGCAATTGGCTCTGGTGGAAACTATGCTTTATCTGCGGGTAGAGCATTAAAAAAATATGCAGGTGAAACGATGACTGCTCGTGAAATTGCAGAAGCGGCATTAGAAACAGCTGCTGAAATATGTGTATTTACGAATCATAATATTATCGTGGAGGCGCTGAACTAATGACGCAAAAAAATTTAACGCCAAGACAAATTACTGAGCATTTAGATCGCTATATTGTTGGGCAGAATGAAGCTAAGCGAGCAGTAGCCATTGCGTTACGTAACCGCTATCGTCGTTCGTTATTAAATGACGATATGAAGGCTGAAGTTATCCCGAAAAATATTTTAATGATTGGTCCAACTGGTGTCGGAAAAACGGAAATTGCCAGAAGAATTGCGAAGCTTACAAATGCTCCTTTTGTAAAAGTTGAAGCGACAAAGTTTACAGAGGTAGGCTATGTAGGTCGAGATGTTGAATCAATGGTTCGTGACTTAGTAGAAGCCTCACATCGTTTAGTTAAGGAAGAAATGATGGAGTCTGTTAAGGAACAAGCTGAGGAATTAGCAAATGAAGCAATCGTCAAACTTTTAGTGCCTTCTTTAAGGAAAAAACAGGCGATGCAAAATCCATTTGAAATGTTATTCGGTGGGAAAGAACAATCATCAACTGACGATTCATCAACTGATGAAGCTGAGGTACGCTCTAAGCGCGCGCAAATTGCCATTGATTTACGCAATGGTAAATTAGAAAATGAATGGGTTACTGTAGAAGTTACAGAACAAAATCCATCAATTTTTGATGCGCTTCAAGGAACTGGAATGGATATGTCTGCGAATAGCGGCATGCAGGATATGTTATCTAGTTTAATGCCGAAAAAACAGAAAAAACGCCGTGTGCAAGTGAAAGATGCACGCCGTATTTTAACTATAGAAGAAGCAAATAAACTGATAGATGCTGACGAAGTGGCACAAGAAGCTATTACTAGAGCAGAACAATCGGGTATCATTTTTATTGATGAAATCGATAAAATTGCTAGTAAAGAAGGAAACACTTCAGCAAATGTCTCACGTGAAGGTGTTCAACGAGATATTCTACCAATTGTAGAAGGATCTACTGTCACTACGAAATATGGAGCAGTGAAAACCGATTATATGCTGTTTGTAGCAGCAGGTGCATTCCATATGTCGAAGCCATCGGATTTAATTCCTGAATTACAAGGCCGTTTCCCAATTCGTGTAGAGCTAGAAAAATTAACAAAACAAGACTTTGTAAGAATTTTGCAAGAGCCAGATCAATCGCTTATTTTGCAATACAAAGCATTATTAGAAACAGAAGGCGTGGAAATTCATTTCACAACAGATGCTATTGAGCGAATTGCTGAAATAGCAACAGAGGTTAATCAGGAAACAGATAATATCGGAGCCCGTCGTTTACACACGATTTTAGAACGTTTACTTGAAGAGCTATCGTTTGAAGCATCTGAAATTGCACCAGCAAGTATCCCAATCAATGCTGCGTATGTTGATCAAAAACTTGCGGGTATAGTAAAAAACAAAGATTTATCACAATTTATACTGTAGGGTAAAGTGAATTAGTATCATTCAGTATTAAAAACCTTTAGAATATTTAGTAAATACTCTTCGGATTATTTATAGGAGGAACATATAATGAATTTATTAGAAAAAACACGTAAAATTAACTCGATGCTTCAAGCTTCTGCTGGTAAGCCGGTAAACTTTAAAGAAATGGCTGATACTTTAGGAGATATTATTGATAGTAATGTCTATATTTTAAGCCGTAAAGGTAAATTATTAGGTATTTCAATTCACCAACAAATTGAAAACGAACGTATGAAGAAAATGTTCGAAGAGCGACAATTCCCAGAAGAATACACTCATAGCTTATTTACGATTTCTGAAACATCATCGAATTTAGATATCAATAACGAACATACTGCTTTTCCTGTAGAAAATAAAGATTTATTCCAAAATGCTTTAACAACTATCGTACCAATCGTTGGTGGTGGAGAGCGTTTAGGAACACTGATTCTTGCTCGTTTATCTTCTCAATTTGAAGATGATGATTTAATTTTAGCGGAGTACGGTGCAACAGTAGTTGGTATGGAAATTTTACGTGAGAAATCTGAAGAAATTGAAGAAGAGGCTCGTAGCAAAGCTGTCGTACAAATGGCTATCAATTCCCTTTCATACAGTGAGTTAGAAGCGATTGAACATATTTTTGAAGAACTTGATGGCAATGAAGGTTTATTAGTTGCTTCAAAAATTGCTGACCGAGTGGGTATTACAAGATCAGTAATTGTAAATGCATTACGTAAACTTGAATCTGCTGGTGTAATTGAATCTCGTTCTTTAGGTATGAAAGGTACTTATATTAAAGTACTAAATGATAAATTCTTAAATGCTCTAGCAGAAATTAAAATGAAATAATAATACAGATGAAAGCGTCTAGAGTAACTCTAGGCGCTTTCGAACTGTTGGTAAAAGGAATCGGGACTTCATTTTCGATTCCTTTTATCATATAATACCTTGTAGCATTAGTGGTTCATTAAAGGACCGGCCACGACCGGATGATTAGCTTCTTTAAATTGTAGAAAAATAAGCTCACTATCTTAACCATCTTATAGATATTTATCTTGTCCATGCTTTTCATCTAGCACAAAAATTCGTTCAAGGTTTCTTTTCACTTTGTGTAGTGTTATTTAATATCAGTAGATAAAAGAAAAGAGAGGCAGCCAGCACGACTCGCCGATTGAAAGCGTCTGGCCATTGAGTTTATCAAAATAAAAACTTTCAAACTTCTTGAGATTGTCTACTGTTCGAAGCTCTAGAGTAAATCTAGGCGCTTTTTTTATGCAAAAGTATCTTCAGTTTTTGTATTTGCACTATATGCTCTTTTAGAAATTATACAAAAATATTGAAACATGATACTTTTTGTTTCTTTCTTCCTAATATTGTTCAACAATTTGTCACTACCATTAGCACATATAATTTTCTAGTATGTTACTTTAGAATATAGTGAACAAATTGTGAAATGTTCATTTGTAAAATACTTTCGTAATGAATGAACTAGTAAAAAGGGACCTTTATTTATAAGTTAATAAAAAGGCGATAAAGCTCAAAAAAAGGCGTATTTAATACTAAAAGCGTAAACACTGTCGAAATAGTGTAAAATAACTAGATGTATACTATCCTTCCGTGAAGCCTAGAGACGAAAGGGTTCCGGAAGTTTTGTCACGGTTTAGTGGGATAAAAAATAGGGCATATAGACTATCAAAAAGTGACAAAAGACAATAGACACTAGGTATCATCTTAATTACAATTGTATTATTGGATAAATTAACAAGTACATAAATTGGAATAAAATGAGGTGAACAGTTTTGAATTTATTTGGAGGAACTATTAGTAGCCTGGAAAAAGGACTTTCCTATGCAACTTTGAATCATAAAACAATCGCGAATAATATTGCGAATGTCGATACGCCTAATTATAAGGCGAAAAATGTTAGTTTTAAGGGTATGTTGGAAGAACAAAAAAGTATAGCTATCTCTGCTTATCGTACTGATAGTAGACATTATGATTTCACGATTCGACAATCTACACCTGGTGTCAATAATGTCGAGAACCTGCGATATAGGAATAACGGAAATGCTGTAGACATGGATGCTGAGCAGGCGAAATTAGCTGAGAATCAAATTTATTACAATGCTTTGATTGATCGTGTAAATGGAAAATTAAATACATTAAATACTGTTATTAAAGGAGGTAAGTAATAGATGTCTATATTTCACGGGATGAATACCACTGCCTCTGCTTTAACAGCGCAACGATTACGCATGGATGTCATTTCTTCTAATATGGCTAATATGGATACAACTCGCGCTCGTCAAGTGAATGGGGAGTGGGAACCATATCGACGTAAGTCTGTTACGTTCAGTGCACAAGAAGGACAATTTTCAAAATTTTTGAATGTTGCACTTGGTAAAAATGCCAAAAGTGGTGTTGGTAATGGTGTGAAAGTTACTCGAATTTCTGAAGATCAAGAAACACCTTTTAAACTTGTTTATGACCCAACTCATCCAGATGCAAATGCAGATGGTTATGTCAATATGCCGAACGTAGATCCATTGAAAGAAATGGTTGACTTAATGTCAGCTACGCGTTCCTATGAAGCGAATATAACTGTGTTTAATGCAAATAAATCAATGCTTACTAAGGCTTTAGAGATTGGTAAATAAACTAAGTAGAAAGGAAGATACATAATGGCTATTTCGTCCGTTTCGCTAATGACACCTACTCAGGTTGTAAATGAAACAAATAAACTTAATACAACACCTTATGAAGCCCAACAAAGCTTCGCGAACTCGTTAAAAGAAGCGATTTCTAAAGTGAATGATCAGCAAATAACTTCTGATACATATACTCAAAAACTGATTAAAGGTGAAGACGTGGAGTTGCACGAAGTGATGATTGCATCACAAAAGGCAAGCATTACATTAAACGCAACAATTGAAGTTCGCAATAAGGTGATTGAAGCTTACCAAGAAATAATGCGCATGAGTGTTTAATTTTATTATTTAGATAAGGTGACTCCTTTTCAAAATAGATTAATAACCACTACAAGTGGGCTCATTATGTTCGCAAATTATTGATGGCTAGGTTATTCACTATAACCGGAGGATTCATAATGAATGAACGATTGACGAAAATAAAGAACGACACTAGTCAATTTTGGACGAGTCGAAGTAAAAAGCAAAAAATAGTTATGATTGGTTCCCTAGTAGGCGTAATCGCACTAGCTGCCATAGTGACATTTTTTGCTTCAAAAACTACATATGTTCCACTTTATAAAGATTTATCGACAAGGGAGATTGGACAAGTAAAAGAAGCGTTAGATTCTCAAGGTGTGACCTATCAAATTGCTCCAGGTGGAACATCTATTTTGGTGCCAGAAGAGCAAGTTGACTCCTTATTAGTACAATTAGCTTCAGAGGGGTACCCACAGACAGGTACAATTGATTACTCATTTGCTAATAGTTCAGGATTTGGTATGACAGATAATGAATTTAACCTACTTAAAAAAGCAGCTACTGAAACAGAAATTGCGAAGCTTTTTAAAAATTTAGAGGGTGTTAAAGATGCAAAAGTAATGATTACTGTTCCTGAAGAAGGGGTATTCGTTACGGATGTTCAAGAAGAGGCAACTGCATCTATTGTATTAAATACAGACCCCGGCTATAAATTCACAGAACAGCAAATTACTACTATGTACAATTTGGTGTCCAAAAGTATTCCAAATTTAAAAACTGATAATATTGTGATTTCTAACCAATTCTCAGAGTACTTTGATTTGAATGCTGCCACAGCAGATGGAACTTCTACAACTACTGCTGAAGGACAATTACAAATGAAGAAATTAGTTGAACGTGATCTACAGCGTCAAGTGCAAAATATGCTTGGCACGTTAATGGGACAAGATAAAGTGATGGTTTCTGTCACAACAGATATTGATTTCAAAAAAGAAAATCGAGAAGAAAATCTTGTGACACCTGTTGATGAGGAAAATATGGAAGGTATTGCGATTAGTGCTCAACGAATTACAGAGCAATATTCTGGTACTGGAGCAGCTGCAGCTGGAACACCTGAAGCTGAAACAACTACTGATAACTTCACTACTTATAACGAAGGTGCAATGGGGAACGGGGATTATGAACGTACAGAAGAGACGATTAATAATGATGTAAACCGTATCCGTAAAGACATCCAAGAAGCTCCTTATAAAGTTCAAGATATTGGCATTCAAGTCATTGTTGAACCACCGACAGCGGCTGACGCAGCATCGCTACCAGACGGTGTCCGCGAAGATATTGAGAAAATTTTAAGTACTATTGTACGTACAACGATTTCCAAAGACGTTGCAGCAGAACTTACACAAGAGCAAATTGATGAAAAAGTAGCCGTATCTGTACAACCACTATACGGTAAGGCAACTGAGGTTGCTGACGAAAAACCTGTTATTCCATGGTGGGTTTGGGTTATTGGCGGTATTTTATTAGCCGTTATTTTACTTCTTGCATTCTTTATTATCCGTTCACGTAAACGTGCGAAGGAAGAAGAAGAGCTAAGTATCCTAGAAGAACAAGAAGAATTAATGATTGATGATATTAATGAAGAAATTGAAACGGAAGCTACAATGCGTCGTAAGCAGCTTGAAAAAATGGCTAAAGAAAAGCCAGATGATTTTGCGAAATTACTGCGTAGTTGGATTGCTGAAGACTAACTAGGAGGTTCGGCTGTGTCCAAGAAAGAAAAGGAATTAACCGGAAAACAAAAGGCCGCACTCTTGTTAATATCATTAGGGCCTGAGGTTTCAGCTTCTGTTTATAAACATTTAACAGAGGAAGAGATTGAACGTTTAACTTTAGAAATTTCGAGTGTTAAAAAAGTAGAAGCAAATGTTAAAGAAGAGATTATCGAAGAATTTCATAATATCGCATTAGCACAAGACTATATCACACAAGGTGGTATTGGCTATGCGAAAACTGTTTTAGAAAAAGCGCTCGGTGTTGAACAAGCGCAAACGATTATTAATCGTTTAACTTCTTCTTTGCAAGTACGTCCGTTTGATTTTGCACGAAGAGCTGATCCAGCACAAATTTTCAACTTTATCCAAAATGAACATCCACAAACAATTGCCCTGATTCTCTCCTATTTAGAGGCGGGGCAAGCGGGTGTTATTTTATCTTCATTACCACAGGAAGTACAAGCTGATATTGCTAAACGTATTGCGGTTATGGAGTCGACTTCCCCAGAAGTAATTAGTGAAATTGAATCTGTGTTAGAACGTAAATTATCGTCAACCGTGACACAGGATTACACGGAAACGGGTGGTATTGATGCAGTCGTTGAAGTTTTAAATGGTGTAGATCGACAAACGGAAAAAACAATCCTCGATGCACTCGAAATACAAGATCCAGAGCTTGCAGAGGAAATCAAGAAACGTATGTTTGTGTTCGAAGATATCGTTACACTCGACAATCGTTCTATACAGCGTGTTATTCGTGATTGTGAAAACGAAGACTTACTGCTTTCAATGAAGGTATCAAGTGAAGAAGTGAAAGATATTATTTTCCGCAATATGTCACAACGTATGGCGGAAACATTTAAAGAAGAAATGGAGATTATGGGACCTGTACGATTACGTGATGTAGAGGAAGCACAATCTCGAATTGTTGCTGTTATTCGTCGTTTAGAGGATGCTGGAGAGATTATCATTGCTCGTGGTGGAGGAGATGACGTCATTGTCTAGAATCATCCGTTCTGTTTACACACAATCCGATAGCGATAATGTTAAGGAAATACAAATTCGTGATATGTTTGAGCCGATTGAGCCTGAACAAGTTGACATGCCGCCACAGCATCAATTGTCAATAGATGACATATTGGCAGAGCGGGATCAGTTACTTGCAGAAGCTAAATCTATGCTGCAAACAGAGCGTGAGAAGTTTGAACAAGAAAAGCAAGTGCACTTTCAAGAGATTGAACACTTAAAACTCAGCTGGGAAGAAGAGAGACCAAATCGAGTTCAAGAAGCTTATGATGAGGGCTTTGGGCAAGGTTATGAAGATGGTATGAACAAAGCTACTGAAGCGATGGTTCAGTCTCTTCAAACAGCGAATGAAATTATTATTCAAGCTAAAGAAAATGCTCAAAAATATATTGATGATCAAGAAGTAGTTATTTTAGAGCTTGGTCTAACTGCTGCTGAACGAATTATTGGCACGTCATTAGAACAGAATGACGAGCTGTTTGTATCGATTGTACGCAGAGGCTTAAAAGAAGCAAGAGAAATGAAAGAAATTAAAATTTATGTTTCTCCAGCTTATTATGCTTTAATTACAGCCAATCGTGATGAATTAGCAGAAATGTTCCCAATTGATGTACCGTTTATGATTTTTGTAAATGAGGATTTGGAGAATGAAACAGATTGCTATATTGAAACAAATCATGGTCGCATTATGGTTAGTATTGATGAGCAATTGAATGAGCTTAGGTTAAAGCTACATGAAATATTAGAAAGTAAGGAATGATCTTGATGAAAACGGCTCAATTAATCGAACATATTCCTCATATACCTACGTTTAAAAAGTTTGGTAGAGTAACTAGAGTTGTCGGCTTGATGATTGAGTCGCAAGGTCCAGATAGTTCCATTGGTGATGTTTGTAAAATTCATGTGGATACAATAAATAACGGTCACCAGATTATTTTAGCAGAGGTTGTAGGTTTTAAAGATGAAATTGTTATCTTAATGCCTTTCACCTCTTTACGTGAAATATCGATTGGCTGCCTTGTTGAAGGGACGGGAGCTCCACTAGAGGTAAAGGTGGGACCTGAATTAATTGGTAAAGTATTGGATTCTATGGGGAATCCAATCGATGGTACCATATTACCGAAGGGACTAATGACAGTTCCGACTGAGCAAGATCCACCAAACCCACTGACACGTCCACCAATCAATGAAAGACTTGAAGTAGGGGTTAAAGCTATTGATGGCATGTTAACAGTTGGGAATGGTCAACGTGTTGGGATATTCGCTGGTTCTGGGGTTGGGAAAAGTACGCTACTTGGTATGATTGCGAGAAATACCCAAGCTGATTTAAATGTCATTGCATTAATTGGAGAGCGTGGTCGAGAGGTCCGTGAATTTATAGAACGTGATCTAGGGTCTGAAGGTTTAAGTCGCTCTATTGTAGTAGCAGCCACTTCAGATCAACCAGCACTCATGCGAATTAAAGGGGCATTTACGGCTACAGCGATTGCCGAATATTTTAGAAATCGTGGCTTAAATGTCATGCTTATGATGGACTCCGTTACTCGTGTTGCTATGGCACAACGAGAAATAGGACTTGCCACGGGAGAACCCCCTGCACAAAAAGGCTACACGCCTTCTGTATTTGCGATATTGCCAAAATTATTAGAACGTACAGGTACGAATGAAAAAGGTTCAATTACAGCATTCTATACAGTTTTAGTAGATGGTGATGATATGAATGAACCAATTGCGGATACGGTCCGAGGGATATTAGATGGACATATTGTATTGGATCGAAACCTTGCCAATAAAGGTCAATATCCAGCGATAAATGTCTTAAAAAGCGTGAGCCGTCTAATGAATCATGTTGCAGAGCCAGAACATAAAAAAGCTGCTGAGCGATTAAGAGAACTCTATTATACATATGACAAATCAGAGGATTTGATCAATATTGGTGCTTACAAAAGAGGAACATCTAAAGAAATTGATGAAGCAATTTATTATGAACCTCTCATTACAGCTTATCTTAAACAAGGTTACTTAGACAAAGTAACGTTAGAAGAGAGTGTAAACGAGTTAATAACATTATCGAACGGTGGAGGAAAATAGATGGTCAGTTATGTGTATCGTTTTGAAAAAGTATTAACTATTCGTGAGCAAGAAAAAAACGAAACCGAAATGGCTTATAAGGAAGCTGTCCGTTCTTTTGAAGAAATAGCAACAAAATTATATGAATTACTGAAAAAGAAAGAGGATTTAATTGCGTTTCAGCAGGAGCGGTTAACGATCGGCTCATCTATTGATGAAATTCATCACTATAGTCGTTTTATTGATAGTCTTGAGAAAACAATTGCAGATGTGCAACAGAAAGTGATACAAGCTCGGGCAAAGATGAATTGGCACGAAGAAAAATTATTAGAAAAAAACTTGGAAGTACGTAAATTTGAAAAAATGAGAGAAAAGGATTTTAAGCTATTCCGACAAGAGCAAGATCGTATAGAGAGCCTTTTTTTAGACGAAATTTCATTACAAACGTATAACAAGAGAGAAATCAGGTGATTTCATGGCGAAAAAAGACAATCGTTTAACAGCAGATTTAATAGAAGAGCAACCAAAGAAAAAAAAGGGGGGCTTTTTAAAGTTTTTTACTTGGATTGTACTGCCAATTATGTTTGTAGTAGCAGTTTTACTTGTTGTGGCAACGTTAATGAATACGAATGTTTTTGATTTAGGGAAAAAAGCGATAGGTAGTTTACCTTTTATGCCAACAGAAGAGCAACAAGCAAAAGATGCTGTCGTTAATAACGACTCTAAAATAGTCAATTTACAGGCAGAGATACAAGAAAAAGAAGCAGAAATTACACAGCTACAAAAGAAGCTAGATACAACAACAACCGAAAAAGAGAAACTAATGACAGAAAAAGAACAGCTTCAATTTGAAATTGAAAAATTGAATCGTGAGCAAGATGAAGTAAAGCGTGATTTCAACGATATTTTATCGACGTTTGATAAGATGTCTCCTAAAGCTGCGGCACCTGTGTTGATCAATATGAGTGATACAGAAGCTCTACGAATTTTAACGAATTTAAAGCCTGATAAATTAGCAGCTATATTAGAGAAAATGGATGCTAAAGATGCAGCAAAATATACTGAACTGATGGCTAAACAATAGGATTCGTGAAAGGGGGTGAAAGAACAATGGATGTAGCAATGATGCAAATGATGACTAAATCAGCGCCTACTAAAACAACAAAACCAACAACAGTTAGTAGTACGGAAGGCAAGATCAATGGAACATCGTCTAAAGATAATATATCAAAATTCGGGACGGTTTTTGGCCAAATGATGTCGTCTTCAACGCAAACAAACCAATCCTCGCAGACAACTGTAACAAATGAGCTTGATGATTTACAATCTATTTTAAATGCTGGGTCAATGGAGGAAGTACTAGATTTACTAGGGATCCCCCATGATGATGGTTTATTAATGCTTCAGCTTGGTGAAGACGGAAAAGCAGTGGCGATGGATGAAATGCTTAATTTAGACAATATATTAAACGCCTTAGGTATTGATGAAGAGCAACTGCAAAAAATAGTTCAACAGCTGCTAGGAGAGGAAAAGGAAGCTAGTGATGTTTGGGAGCTATTGTCATTAGTGGATGCACAAGCCCCGATCCTACAAGCACAAATAGGTACTGCATTACAGGGGGAAGGTCAAGTAACACCGAAAGAGGCAACACAGCTTCTTCAAGTCTTGAAGCTAGCCCAATTGGTAGGACAGAAAACGGACTTAACGTCAAACCAAGAAAACTTGTTATCTTCGGTTAAAGATATTTTAACGTCATTGCAAACGCAAGTAGGAACACAAGTATTATCAAAAACAACAATAACTTTCCCATTACAAGGTTTTCAGCAAGTCCAAGTAACGAAGCAGAGTGAGACAAGTACGAATGATATGGTGACACCACAAACCGTTCAAACAAAACCAGATACATTCCAGGTAACATTACCAACTGCCAAACCTGCTCAGTCAGAAGCTTTATTAAAAGAAATGCAAGCCATAATTAATAGAGCACAAATTTCTAATGCACAAGGGATCACTCGTTTAACGATTAAACTGTATCCGGAAAACCTAGGGACCGTTCGTATTGAACTTGTCCAAAATGATGGTGTACTGACAGCTCGTCTACTAGCTTCTACAGCTCATGGACGTGAGTTACTTGACAGTCAAGCACACCAGTTAAAGCAAGCGTTTGTTCAGCAAAACATTCAAGTGGATCGTCTGGATATCGCACAATCACTGCAGGATGCAGATCGTCAACAACGGGATCAAAGCTTCTTCAATAATTTCTTTAAGCAGCAGCAAGATGATGAGCAAGAACAAAACAATAATGATGACGATGAAGGATTATCCTTTAGTGACTATTTAATCAATGAGGAGGTGTAACAATGGCAGATGCAACTACGACGAAAGCGACCAATCAGGCTATAACAGACGACCTTTATTACTCTAATTATAGAAAACCTACGAAGCAAACAGGTAATAGTGAACTTGGCAAGGATGCCTTTCTACAATTGTTAATAACACAATTACAGCATCAGGATCCTACGAATCCGATGGATGACCGAGAATTTATTTCTCAGATGGCACAGTTTTCTTCTTTAGAGCAAATGCAAAACATGACAAAGGCCATGGAATCTTTACTAGCATCACAGCAACAAACACAAATGATGAGTTATTCGACATTTGTTGGCAAAGAAGTTAAATGGCATGAAATTACAGAAGAGAAAGATGAAAAAGGGAATCCTGTTGTTAATGAAGGAACAGGCGTTATCGAGTCCCTTAAATTTGTTGATGGAAGTGTTGTATTCGTTTTAGCTGATGGGAAAGAAATAACTCCGGGCAATATTTCAGGAATCTTAGGTGGCTCTGGAACAAATACCACTGGTGATAACACAGCTACAGAATCTCCACTCGTTCAGGCAAGTAAATTGATTGGTAAAAATGTGACGTATAAAGATGGAGAACAAGAATTACAAGGGCGAATCGTTTCTGTTTCAAATAAAGATGGCGTCATTTATTACGTTTTAGATAATGATAAAAAACTAACAGATAAAGATTTTACTGTAATTAGCGAATAAAGGTGGAGAAAAGTGATGGATAAGTTTTCAATTCATCGTGTACCCTTGCATCCATCTATTCGCACTACACAGCCTACATCACTCAATTCACAGCAATCTTCGTTTAAAGCGCATTTACAAGAAGCGGCAAAGCAAGAGCTAAAGGTGAGCAAGCATGCGCATGAACGAATGATGGAGCGCAAAATCGATATCTCTGAACAAGAATGGCAGGTTGTATCGGATAAGGTATTTGAAGCACGCTCAAAAGGTGTCAAACAACCATTAGTTTTGATGGATCAAGCAGCTTTAATTATCAGTGCTAAAAACGCGACTGTCATTACAGCAATGGATCGCACGGAAGCAAAGCAACAGCTATTTACAAATATTGATGGCACGATTGTACTATAAAGGCCGGACCTTCTTACGTAAGGAAGCCTTAGTGATGCTGATTGATAGAGGCTCACACATAAAAAATGAAGGGAGAACGACAACTTATGTTACGTTCTATGTATTCAGGTATTTCAGGTCTTAAAAACTTCCAAACAAAGCTAGATGTTATTGGTAATAACATCGCGAATGTTAATACATACGGCTTTAAAAAAGGAAGAGTTGTTTTTAAAGATTTAGTCTCTCAAATGCAAACAGGAGCATCTGCACCAACGCAAACACGTGGTGGTGTAAACTCAATCCAAGTTGGATTAGGAGCACAACTTTCCGCAATTGACACAATTCACGGCTCAGGATCCTTGCAAACAACTGCTCGAGTTTTAGACTTAGCTATTTCTGGTGATGGGTTCTTCATGGTAGGTGATGCGAATGGAGCACCTAATGAAGACGGAATTATTGATGGAGATGGATACAGCAATATTCTCTATACCCGAGCTGGTAATTTCTATATGGATAAAAACGGTTATTTAGTAAATGCTGATGGTAAATATTTAGTTGGTCATGCAAGTGATGCTTTATCTATTTCAGCAGATGGCGATACAATTGATGGCTCTGAAGCTGAAGAGCAAAAAGCAGATAATGGTCTTTCTGATATCGAAGGAAATATCGCTGAAGAAATGGATTTTTCAGCCGATATTTCGCCAATTCGAATTCCTACAACAGCACAATCTATGTCTATTGGACAAGATGGTACGGTTGAGTATGTAGATTACAAAGGTGACCGTCAATATGCAGGACAGCTAGTACTTGTTAAATTCCCGAATGCTGGTGGCCTTCAGAAACAAGGGTCCAACTACTATCAAGTGACAGCGAACTCTGGTGATCCATATGCTCAAGTAGCAACTGTAGGTGGAATTGGTTCCGTACAATCTGGTTTCCTTGAAATGTCTAACGTAGATTTATCAGAAGAATTTACAGAGATGATTGTAGCGCAACGTGGTTTCCAAGCAAATACACGTATTATTACTACTTCGGATGAAGTGTTACAAGAGCTAGTAAACTTAAAACGATAATCTTATAGTGTAGTCCTTTCAAAGTGGACTTTTATTAAAACATATTTTCATATGAGGGAGGGTCGGGCCGGCTCTCATGCTAGACCCGGCCCTATTTCAATGATAGAGCTAACACGTCTTAGTGGCAAAGCATTTACATTAAACGCTTTATACATAGAAACAGTCGAATCTTTCCCAGATACGACTATTACTTTAACAACTGGAACAAAAGTAATTGTTTTAGAGAGTGAAGATGAGGTGCGACAAAAGGTAACTGCCTTTTATAACAATATACAAATTTTATCCAACCCGCATCTACGAGGTGAAAAAGATGAAGAATAATAAAATGTTAACAATGATTATTATTTTGCTAGTGGCAGTCATACTGATTGGGGTTATTTTGTTTGTATTGCTTACACAATTTAATAAACCAACAGGAGCTGTTGAGCCATCCATTGACGAGATTGTAGAGTCCACAGTGGAGGTACCAGAAATCACAACAAATCTTGCTGATAAAAGAGTTGTGCGCTTGTCATTAAAAATTCAAACAACAAGTAAAGATGCTGCTGCTGAATTAACAAAGCGTGTTTTCCAAGTGCAAAACATTGCCATTCAAGAGCTTTCTGAAATGGAGCAAAAGGATTTAGAAGGTAAGCAAGGCAAACAAATTTTCCAAAAATCATTAAAAACAAGGTTAAATGAATTGATGCAAGAGGGAGAAGTTCAGGAAGTATATTTTACCTCCTTCATCACTCAATAAAACAGAAACTGCTTGAAATGGAGGTGGGCAAATGGCAGGAGATGTGTTATCTCAATCCGAGATAGATGCGCTGCTTTCCGCTATATCAACTGGCGAAATGTCAGCAGATGACATAAAAAAAGAGGATGAGGTTCGCAAAGTTAAAGTATATGACTTTAAACGTGCACTTAGATTCTCAAAAGATCAAATCCGAAGTTTGACCCGAATACATGAAAATTTTGCACGATTATTGACAACCTTCTTCTCTGCACAACTTAGAAGCTATGTGCAGATTACGGTTGCATCAGTAGACCAAATACCATTTGAAGAGTTTGTTCGTTCGATTCCGAATATGACACTCATTAATGTGTTTGAAGTGCCACCATTAGATGGTAATATATTGATGGAAATAAATCCGAACATTGCCTATTCCATGTTAGATCGTTTAATGGGCGGTAGTGGGGCGAGTCATAGTAATGTAGATAATCTAACTGAAATTGAAACTAAAATTATGACAAACCTTTTTGAACGTTCATTCGATAATTTACGCGAGGCATGGGAAAATGTAGCGGAAATCGATCCGATTTTAGTGGAGCTTGAAGTAAATCCACAATTTTTACAAATGATTTCACCAAATGAAACAGTTGTTGTTATTTCGTTAAATACAATCATTGGTGAGACAAGCGGCATGATTAATATTTGTATTCCTCATGTTGTATTAGAGCCAATTGTTCCAAATCTTTCTGTTCGCTATTGGATGCAAACCAATACAAAAGAAATGTCTCCAGAACAAACAAAAATGCTGGAAACGCGTGTGAAACAAGCTCAATTACCACTTTCAGTTGAATTAGGTTTAACAGACATCACAATCGAAGATTTCCTTACAATGCAAGTTGGCGATGTTATTCAGTTAGATCAAAAAATTGAAGACCCATTACTATTGAAAGTAGGAACATTGCCGAAGTTTACTGTTCAACCAGGTAAGCAAGGTAAAAAATTAGCAATCCAGATTATCGACCCTTTGAAAGGAGGAGACGAAGATGAGTGATGAAATGCTCTCCCAAGAAGAAATTGAAGCGTTATTAAGGGGCGAGACGTTGGAAGATAAAAACAGCGACACTGCAGCTTCTTCAAATGATGAAACAAATGAAATTAGAGTAGAGGATTACCTAGATTCGTTTGCACAAGATGCATTAGGTGAGGTAGGTAATATTTCTTTTGGAAGCTCTGCTACAGCTCTTTCTGCGTTATTAGGTCAAAAAGTTGATATTACTACACCAAGTATTTCAATGATCAATCGCAATAAATTAGAAGAGGAATTTCCTCATCCTTATGTGGCTGTTCAAGTGGAATACACGATTGGTTTAACGGGTATGAATTTACTTGTTATTAAACAATCGGATGCAGCCATTATTGCTGATTTAATGTTAGGTGGCGATGGATTAAATCCAAAGCCAGACTTAGGTGAAATTCAGTTAAGTGCTGTTCAAGAGGCAATGAACCAAATGATGGGTTCAGCAGCAACATCAATGTCAACAGTATTCAACAAAAAAGTGGATATCTCTCCACCGACAATAGATTTAATGAATATTTCACAAGACGAAGGTCGAGAGAATATACCAGAAGATGATTTACTCGTTAAAGTTTCATTTAGACTGCGAATTGGTAATTTAATTGATTCAAATTTAATGCAGCTCTTACCGCTTAAATTTAGTCAAAACATCGTAAAATCTCTATTAGGTGAAACAGAGTCAATTGAAGAACCAGTGGCTGCTACTATTGCTCCTGAAGCACCTCCAGTTGCACCAACGCCTGTTCAACAATCGGCGCCTGCAACACCGCCACCTGCCCAACCAATTTATGAGCAGCCGGCAGCACCAATGCAGCAACCTATATATCAGGAGCAACCACAGTTTACGCAACCATCAAGGCCTGCCCAACCTGTGAATGTGCAACAAGCACAGTTTGCTAGCTTCGATACAAATGTAATCTCTCAATCTGAAGCTAGAAATTTAAATATGCTACTTGATATTCCATTGCAAGTTACTGTAGAGTTAGGACGTACGAAGCGTTCTGTAAAAGAGATTTTAGAACTATCAAGTGGTTCGATTATTGAACTAGATAAATTAGCCGGGGAACCGGTTGATATTTTAGTGAATAGTCGTTTAATCGCTAAGGGTGAAGTTGTTGTTATTGATGAGAACTTTGGTGTTCGTATTACAGATGTTTTAAGTCAAGCAGAACGTTTAAATAATTTAAGATAGTTTCAATTGGAGGAGTTAACCATGTCTAAAAGAATTTTGATTGTAGACGATGCTGCATTTATGCGCATGATGATCAAGGATATTTTATCAAAAAATGGATTTGAAGTTGTTGGAGAGGCAGCAGATGGTTTACAGGCTGTTGAAAAGTACAATGAATTAAAACCAGATTTAGTAACAATGGATATTACAATGCCAGAGATGGATGGTATTGCTGCTCTTAAAGCAATTAAGGGTTCTGATCCAAGTGCAACTGTAATTATGTGCTCAGCAATGGGACAACAAGCAATGGTAATCGATGCAATTCAAGCTGGTGCAAAGGACTTTATCGTTAAGCCTTTCCAAGCAGATCGAGTAATTGAAGCGATTCAAAAAGCACTAGGATGATTGCATGAAAATGTTAAAATCATTTCGTTTAACGATGATTTTCGCATTTCTTGTAACCTTCCTGTTTTTATACCCGACACCAGCTTCTGTCTATGCAGACGCTGATACGAATAGTGTCACGGATTGCATTCAAAACCCAGAAGCTTGTAATGGAGATACTACTGATCCAGCTGCTAAACAAGAGACAAATGTATCAGCAGCTGGAGATATATCTGCATGGGAATACATAAAAATGGTTTTGGCGCTTATTTTTGTTGTAGCTTTATTTTATGGATTGATGAAGTTTTTAAACAAGCGAAATTTAAACTTCCAACGTAATCAAATGGTACAAAATTTAGGCGGTTTATCGTTAGGTGCTCAAAAATCGGTTCAGCTTTTACAAGTAGGTAAGACATTGTATCTAGTTGGTGTTGGAGAAGACGTTCAACTGTTACGTGAAATTACTGATCCAGAAGAAGTTGAAGCATTGTTAGCACTATATAACGAAAGGCAAGAACTTGCAGCAACATCACCGTATATTGCAGAAGTATTATCTAAATTTAAGAAAAAAGATCAAGTAAGCGTGCGCAATGAACAAAAGCAAGACTCATTTGGCACATTATTTGAAAAAAAGATATCCGAAATAAAACAGGAGCGTAGTGACGAGATAGAGAGATGGAAGCAAAAGGAGAAGGATGATAAATGAATGATTTAATCAATGTTTTTTCCAATAGCGATCCTACCAACGTCTCTACATCTGTTAAGCTCTTACTTTTACTAACTGTTTTATCACTTGCACCGAGTATATTAATTTTGATGACATCCTTTGCTCGTATTGTCATTGTCCTATCCTTTGTGCGTACGGCATTAGCTACACAGCAAATGCCACCCAATCAAGTGATTATCGGTCTGGCACTATTTTTAACGTTCTTTATTATGGCACCAACTTTTCAGGAGGTTAATAAAGAGGCATTACAGCCGTTATTTGCTGAAGAAATTGGACTGGAAGAAGCTTATGATCGTGCAAGTGTGCCATTTAAAGAGTTTATGAGTAAGCATACAAGGCAAAAAGATCTTGATTTGTTTTTATCGTATAATCAAGCAGAAAAACCAGCATCAGTCGAAGAAATACCTCTGACAATGCTCGTTCCTGCATTTGCTTTGAGTGAAATAAAAACAGCATTTCAAATTGGATTTATGATTTTTATACCATTCCTCGTAATCGATATGATTGTTGCAAGTACATTAATGTCGATGGGGATGATGATGTTACCACCAGTAATGATTTCTTTGCCATTTAAGATTTTATTATTTGTTCTCGTCGATGGCTGGTATCTCGTTATGAAATCGTTACTACAAAGTTTTTAGGGGATGATACAGTATGACAGGTGAATTGGTTATTTCCATTGCAGAGCGTGCCATTATGATTATCCTTCTAACAAGCGGTCCGCTACTTTTAGTTGCCTTAGTTACTGGATTAGCGGTCAGTGTTTTTCAAGCAACAACTTCCATTCAAGAGCAAACATTAGCATTCGTACCAAAAATCATTGCTGTCTTTGTGGCCATTGTGTTTTTTGGCCCATGGATGTTATCTCAAGTAATTAGCTATGCGAGAGACATTTTTGAGAATTTAACGCGTTATATAGGGTGAGTCCATGAATGAATTAATTCCGCATTTAACGGTTTTCTTATTAGTACTTGTGCGAGTTTCAGCATTTTTTGTTACAGTACCATTTTTTTCGTATAGGACCATCCCGCCACAAGTCAAAATTACTCTCGCATTGGTATTAGCTTGGATGATGTATTATACACTGGATGTTGAGCCATTTGCTTTTAATGATGAATACATATTATTAGTGATGAAAGAGGCACTTGTTGGACTGTTATTTGGTCTTATTGGCTATATCATCATGTCCGCAATACAAATTGCCGGAAGCTTTATAGATTTTCAAATGGGATTTGCCATCGCCAATATCATTGACCCACAAACGGGTGCACAAAGCCCATTAATTGGTCAGTTTTTTAATATGCTAGCACTTCTTTTATTGCTAGCTATTGATGGGCATCATATGATTTTAAACGGCATTTACTATAGCTATCAATTTTTACCGATGGATCAATTTCCTAGTTTTACGAATGAAAACTTTCCGCAGTTCATCATCACAACTTTCACAGCCGTTTTCGCGATAGCATTCCAAATGGCTGCTCCTGTGGTGGCAACCTTATTTTTAGTCGATTTAGCTTTGGGTATTACTGCGAAAACAGTGCCCCAATTAAATATATTTGTTGTAGGTTTCCCTATTAAAATTGGTGTTAGTTTTTTAGTGTTGTTTACAATGATGGCTGTAATGATTCAAGTTATTCAAAAGCTCATTACAATTATGATCTATGGTATGCGTGATTTAATGGCCATTTTAGGTGGTGGATAATATGAAACTACTACTGAATTTAGATATACAGTTTTTTTCAGGGGAAAAAACAGAAAAGGCGACACCTAAAAAACGTCAGGATGCTCGAAAAAAAGGACAGGTCGTAAAGAGTCAGGATATTACTAGTGCCATTGTCATGCTTATGGTATTTATCTTTTTATTTTTTTTCGCAGGAACTTTACGGGACGAGCTACTAGCTTTTTTTAGGCAAACTTTTATTCATAACATACGCATCGAGACATTGACTATTGACAGTGTGATGCACTTATTTACAGAAACATTGATACAAATGGCTTTTATAGTTGTACCGATTATGGCAATTGCAGTGGTTGGAGCACTGGCAGGTAACTTTCTGCAGTTTGGCTTTCTCTTTACATTAGAGCCAATGAAATTTGATTTGAAAAAGATGGACCCTATTAAAGGGTTAAAAAAGATATTTTCTGTTAAAGCCATTGTTGAGTTACTGAAGTCTGTCTTAAAGATAGGCTTTATCGGAAGTGTGACAACGATCATTATTTGGACAAACTTACCGGAAGTTTTAGCACTATCTTTTAAAAGCCCGTGGATGACGCTCATAACAGTAGGGAAGCTTGTTGGCATTATGGGTATAGCGGCTTCTTTAGTTTTACTTTGTGTATCCCTCTTAGACTGGATTTATCAAAAATATGAATATGAAAAAAATCTTAAAATGTCTAAGCAAGATATTAAAGATGAATATAAAAATAGTGAGGGTGACCCTCTGATTAAATCAAAAATCAAACAACGACAACGTGAAATGGCCATGCGACGTATGATGTCAGAGGTGCCAAGTGCAGATGTTGTCATCACTAACCCTACTCACTATGCGATTGCCCTCAAATATGATGAGGATAGCATGGATGCCCCACGTATAATTGCTAAGGGGACAGACTTTATCGCTCAAAAAATTAAACTGATTGCCAAAGAACATGACGTCATTATGGTTGAAAATAGACCATTAGCACGTGCTATGTATGATCAAGTTGAAATTGGTGATCAAGTACCAGAGGAATTTTTTAAAGCAGTAGCAGAAATACTTGCTTATGTTTACCGCATTAAGCGAAAAATTTAAAGCTTTTTAGTAGGAGGGACACAAATGAAAGTTCGCGATATTGGGGTTTTAGGTGCGGTTATTTTAATCGTTGCGATGCTCATCATTCCTCTTCCTCCGTGGATGTTAAGTTTCTTAATTGTCATTAATATTACATTAGGATTAATTGTACTGCTAACAGCAATGAGCATGAAGGAAGCATTAGATTTTTCAATTTTTCCTTCAGTAATATTACTGTTAACTTTGTTCCGGTTAGGATTAAGTGTATCCACAACTCGTGCCATTCTAGCGAATGGTGATGCAGGATCTGTCGTTGAAACATTCGGTGATTTCGTAGTTGGAGGAAATATTCTTGTTGGTTTAGTTGTCTTTTTAATTCTAGTGTTAATTCAGTTTATTGTTATTACAAAAGGTGCAGAGCGGGTAGCTGAAGTTGCAGCACGTTTCACACTTGATGCAATGCCTGGTAAACAAATGAGTATTGATGCTGACTTAAATGCAGGGATTATTTCCGAAAAGGAAGCACGTGAACGTCGTGAAAAAGTATCAGGAGAAGCCGACTTCTATGGAGCGATGGACGGTGCTACAAAATTCGTAAAAGGGGATGCCATTGCCTCGATGGTAATGGTTATTATCAACCTATTATTCGGTATCATCATTGGGGTTGTCCAAATGGGGCTTCCATTTGCGGAAGCAGCAACTCATTTTTCTAAGCTAACTGTTGGTGATGGTATTGTATCCCAAATTCCGGCCTTGCTTATTTCAACAGCCACAGGGATAGTTGTAACACGTGCATCTTCTAAAGGGAGTCTTGGCCAGGACATTACAGGACAATTATTTGCCCAAGCTAAGCTTCTTTATGTAGCTGGTGGTACAATTGTATTACTTGGTTTATTTACGCCAATTCCGGATTGGATCACACTTCCAATCGGAATTGCTCTAATAGCAGGAGCTTATATGATGGGGCGTAAGAAGCCAGAGGACGAAGAGGAATTACTTGAAATTGAGGAAGAAGTGGCAACAGATGGCATGAAGAGCCCTGAAAATGTTGTGAATTTATTAAATGTGGACCCTATCGAATTTGAATTTGGTTATGGATTAATTCCTTTAGTAGATGCTGCACAAGGTGGAGATTTATTAGATCGTGTCATCATGATTCGTCGACAGCTAGCATTAGAATTAGGAATTGTCATTCCAGTTGTTCGTATTCGTGATAATATTCAACTTCAACCAAATGAATATCGAATCAAAATAAAAGGGAACGAAATGGCACGTGGTGAGCTTTTATTAGATCATTACTTAGCGATGAGTCCAGGCGATGATGATTCTATTGAAGGTATTGATACGGTTGAGCCATCATTTGGACTACCAGCTAAATGGATTACAGAGCAAGTAAAAGAAGATGCAGAAATGTATGGTTATACTGTTGTGGATCCACCAAGTGTGGTGTCAACACACTTAACAGAAATCATACGAGCAAATGCTCATGAGTTACTAGGACGTCAAGAGACAAAGCAGCTAATCGATCATTTGCGCGAAACGCATCCAATTTTAGTAGAGGAATTGACGCCAACTCCTTTATCTACTGGAGAAATTCAAAAGGTACTTGGCAAGCTACTTCGGGAAAATGTGTCTGTCCGTAACTTACCAATTATTTTTGAAACACTTGCTGACTATGCAAAGTTAACGAGTGATACAGATATTTTAACAGAGTATGTTCGTCAAGCATTGGCTCGCCAAATTACGGCGCAGTATGTTGGAGATAGCTCAGCATTAAAGGTTATTACGGTGTCAGGTAAGGTAGAAAAAATGATTGCTGATAGTATTCAGCAAACGGATCATGGGAATTATTTAGCAATGGATCCTCAAGATTCTCAAACAGTTTTAGAGACTATTGCAGCAGAGGTAGAGCGTGTTTCCTTTATGGAGCAATCCGCTATTATTTTATGCTCTCCAGCTGTTCGTATGTACTTACGTCAACTCACGGAGCGTTATTTCCCACAAATTCCGGTTTTATCCTATAATGAGCTGGATGCTTCGGTCGAAATTCAAAGTGTTGGAGTGGTGAATGTTCAATGAAAATGAAAAAGTATTATGCATCATCCATACCAGAAGCGATGAAGCAGGTGCGGGCAGAATTAGGTGAGGACGCAGTCATTTTGAATTCAAAAGTAGTCATTAAAAAGAAATTTTTCGGTATGATTAAACAGAAAAGTTTTGAAGTGGTTGCAGGAGTGGATGCAATGGAGCCAAATCAAGTAGCTCCAGCACCCTCACCTGCTGTATTACCTGTAGCTCCGAAAAACAATGCAAGGCTACAAGAGATTACTGATGCTATTCAAGCAAAAATTCATCAAGATCAAATACCGCAGGATGCAGCTGTACTAGAGGACACTAGTATGTCTGAAGAATTGAGGAAGGAAATTGCTGATTTAAAATCTTTAATGCAATCCATGCATAAAAAGACTACCCAAGCTCAATATCCCGATGAACTCTTACCCTTCATTGAATACTTAAGACAGCAAGAGCTAAGTGAAGAGCTCATCACAACGATAGGTGATGAGCTTTTTATGCATTTTAAAGAAGCGTCAGAAATAAATTTCTCACAATGTAAAATGATTACGAAAAATTTACTACGTAAAAAGTTAGAAGTTCTTCAAGTAGGGGGATTATCCTACGAAAGAAAATATATCAATGTTTTAGGACCAACAGGTGTTGGAAAGACAACAACCATTGCCAAAATGGCAGCTAGAGCTGTGTTAGAAAAAAAGAAAAAGGTTGGCTTTATCACGACTGACACATATCGAATTGCTGCAATAGAGCAGCTAAAAACATATGCTGGGCTTTTACAGGCACCTGTCGAAATAGCCTATAATGCCACAGATTTTGAGCAAGCCGTGCAAAAGTTATCTCATTTAGATTTAGTTTTTATTGATACAGCTGGCCGAAATTATAAAGAAGTTAAATATGTGGAAGATCTCCAGCGTCTCATAAAATTTGATGATCAAGCAGAATCTTACTTAGTCCTTGCCATGACAACGAAAGAAAAGGATATGGAAAACATTGTTGACCAATTTAAACAAGTACCGATTGAAAAATTTATTTTCACTAAGATTGATGAAACAAATTCTATTGGCACTATGATCAATTTAATGATTAAATATAATAAAGGACTTGCTTACTATACGAATGGTCAAGAAGTACCAGAAGATATTGAGGAAGCTGATTTAGAAGCAGTGCTTAATATGTTTTTTCAAGGTGAAGAAAAATGAGAGACCAAGCTGAAGCATTACGCTTGAAAATGATGAAACAGCAAGGCGAACTAGGTAGAGCAATTGCAATTGTTAGTGGGAAAGGTGGGGTAGGTAAAAGTAACTTCACAATGAATTTTGCTATGACTTTAGTCCAAAAAGGTAAAAAAGTTGCCGTTGTTGATATGGATATTGGGATGGGGAATATCCATATTCTAATTGGAAGAAATGTTTCTAATAGTTTAAAAGATTACCTAGAAGGAAATAAGCAACTTGATGAGGTCATATTTGAAGGACCCTATGGTTTAAAATATATTTCAGGTGGATCAGGTATGACAAGCGTACTTGAATGGTCACATAGTATGTTTGAGCGACTTATTCTTGCATTTGAACAGCTTCAAAAAAACTATGATTATATTTTATTTGATATGGGGGCTGGTGCGACAAATTGGTCGCTAGACTTACTAACATCCATTGATGAAATTATTGTTATTTCAACTGCGGAACCTACCTCTATAACAGATGCATATTCCATGATGAAATATATACATGTTCGAGATCCAGAAAAGCAGTTTTATACTCTCTGTAACCGTGCTTTTAGCAAAGAAGAAGGAATAGAAACGAATGAACGATTAAAGGTAACGATGAAACGTTTTTTAGACAAAGAGATAGAAACTCTTGGTTCTTTACCTGAGGATCCAATTGTGCGTAAGGCCGTGCGTGAGCAAGTACCATTCTCTCTTGCTTACCCAGACGCACTCATTTCAAAGACATTACAGCTCATTGTTGTACGATTTATAGAGCATCGTGTGGAGGAAATACATGCACATGATCAAGCAGCAAAAAAATTTATAACAAAACTCAGAAGTATTTTCTCGAAAGGGCGTGATTAATTGGACTTTTTACATAAAAGCAAGCTATTAGTTGTGGATGATTCTGCTTTTATGAGAAAGCTAATTAGTGACTTTTTTGTTGGCAACTCGAAGGTAGAAGTTGTTGGAACAGCACGGAATGGAAAAGATGCGATCAAAAAGATACAATCGTTGAAGCCTACAGTTGTGACAATGGATATTGAAATGCCCGAATTGAATGGGCTCGATGCTTTAAAAGAAATTATGAAACAATGTCCAGTTCCCGTAGTAATGCTCTCGAGTACCACACAGCGTGGGACAGAAAATGCGATAGCAGCAATTGAGAGTGGTGCAGTAGATTTTGTCGCAAAGCCAAGCGGAACTATTTCTCTTGATTTACATAAAATCCAAAATGAGCTTGTTCGTAAAGTGGAGCAAGCTGCTATGGTGCCAATTTCCAAATTGAAAAAACCTTCTGGTAGTAAAAGACAACAAGAACCAGTGACAAATGCGAGTACCGTAATAAATGAATCACAACAGGTTGGACGAGCACATACTCCTGCAAATGCTACTGCTACTAAGGTAGCGGTAACAAGGCCACAGGTAGAATGGAGTAAAGTTGGGAAAAAAATTGTGCTAATTGGTACGTCCACCGGAGGACCTCGTGCACTTCAGGAGGTTGTAACTAAAATCCCTAAATCCATCCAAGCACCTATATTAATTGTTCAGCATATGCCTGCTGGATTTACTAAATCACTTGCTACTCGTCTCGATCAGCTGAGTGAAATTACTGTAAAGGAAGCTGAACAGGGAGATATATTGCAAAATGGAGTGGCCTATATTGCACCAGGTGGTTATCATATAAAACTCAGAAAAGTAGGGACGACTTTTGGTATTGTTCTAGATAACCAAGAACCACCAAGATCAGGCCATCGACCTTCTGTTGATGTGATGTTTGAAGATGTTAGTCAGTTTAACGATTTTGATAAAGTAGCAGTGATTATGACAGGTATGGGTCATGACGGTTCTAACGGATTAAAGGTATTAAAAAGTACTGGTAACGTTATTGCAATTGCAGAGTCATCAGAAACATGCATTGTATATGGTATGCCAAAAGCAGCGGTTGAAACGCAACTTGTAGATGAAGTTGCAGATGTAGATGATATTGCACAAACAATAATGAAATATTTGCCTTAAAAGGGGTGTCCTCTTATGGAAGTCAATCAATATTTAGAGATGTTTATTGAAGAAAGTAAAGAGCATTTACAAGCGTGTAGTGAACATTTATTAGAATTAGAAAAAAATCCAGAAGACTTAGCAATTGTTGGGGAAATCTTCCGTTCAGCCCATACGTTAAAAGGTATGTCTGCCACAATGGGATTTGAAGATTTAGCTGATTTAACCCATAAAATGGAAAATGTTTTAGATGCTATTCGAAATGAAAAGATTCATGTAACACCTGAAATTTTAGACGTTGTCTTTGAATCTGTTGATCATTTAGAAGAAATGGTGATGGATATTGCGAACGGCGGTGATGGAAAACGTGATGTTTCATCAACTGTTGCACAGCTTAAACGGATTGAATTAGGTGAGGAAGCAGTAGCTGAGGTGGTAGCAACAGCCGTAGCACCAGCTGTAGAAAGTGTTTTAGAATATGATAGTTTTGAACAAACAGTTATTACTCAATCATCAGAACAAGGCTTTAATGCTTATGAAATTTCAGTTACGTTACGTGAGGATTGCCTTCTAAAGGCTGCACGTGTATTTATGGTATTTGAGATTTTAGAAAAAGATGGGGATGTCATTAAATCAAGTCCATCGGTTGAAAAACTTGAAGATGAACAGTTTGATCAACAATTTTATGTTGCATTTGTCACAAAAGAATCAGCAGAAGATATGCAGAAAAAGCTGATGAAAGTTTCAGAGGTTGAGGAAGTTGTTGTGACAACTATTGACCAAAAGAAATTTAGTGAAAAAGAATATGAAGCTCAACAAGAAATAGCTGCAACGGCCACTGCGGTAGTTGAGATGGAGGCTACACCTGTTAAAGCCGAACCAGTTGCAAAGCCAGCTAAATCAGCAGCTCCTAACAAGGCTGATAAAACACATGCACCAGTTGGGAATAAAACAATTCGTGTAAATATTGAACGACTTGATATTTTAATGAACTTATTTGAGGAGCTAGTCATTGATCGTGGTCGCCTTCAATCTATCGCTACAGAAGTGAATCATGGAGAACTCAATGAAACAGTTGAGCGAATGAGTCGTGTAATGGGTGATTTACAAACAATCATTTTAACGATGCGCATGGTTCCAGTCGAAACTGTTTTCAACCGTTTCCCAAAAATGATTCGTCAACTATCGCGTGACTTAAATAAGAAAATTAACCTTGAAATTATTGGTGCTGAAACTGAATTAGATCGTACGGTTATCGATGAAATTGGTGATCCGCTAGTCCATTTAATCCGTAATTCCGTAGACCATGGAATTGAGAATCCAACGGCTCGTCGTGCAAAAGGCAAGCCAGAGGAAGGAACGGTGGTATTACGTGCATACCATAGTGGTAACTACGTCTTTATCGAGATTGAAGATGATGGTGCAGGCATCAATCGTGAAAAAGTACTAGCGAAAGCTATTTCAAAAGGCATTGTGACACAAGAACAATCTTATTCAATGTCTGATCAACAAATCAATGAGCTTATTTTAGCTTCAGGCTTCTCGACTGCAGATGTTATTTCAGATGTGTCTGGTCGTGGGGTAGGGTTAGATGTTGTGAAAACAACGATTGAATCATTAGGTGGCAATATTTCAATTGAATCTACACAAGACGTTGGATCTATCTTTTCAATTCAATTACCACTGACATTATCTATTATTTCAGTAATGCTTGTGGAAATTGAAAAGGAAATTTATGCAATTCCGCTGTCGTCTATTATTGAAACATCTATTATCCGTTCATCAGAGATTATGAATGCACATAATCAAAAAGTAATCGACTTCCGTGGCAAGGTTGTTCCTTTGGTATTTTTAGAGGAAATCTTTGAAGTTCCACGTAAAGCACCGCAAGAGGAAGAATTCCATTCAGTAGTAATTGTCCGCAAAGGTGAAAAACTTGCTGGTTTAGTAGTGGATTCTTTCATTGGCCAACAAGAAATTGTCTTGAAGTCATTAGGAAATTACTTAACAAATATCTTTGCGATTTCCGGTGCAACTATTTTAGGTAATGGTAAGGTAGCCTTGATTGTAGATTGCAACGCACTAATTAAGTAAGGTGAATGAATAAGAGAGGTGTAAAGTATGACAAACGCAGTGGAACAAGAAAGTATAAAAGTTATTGTTTTTCAACTAGCCGATAAAGAATATGCAATTCCTGTATCCCATGTCCAAGGAATAGAAAAATTAATGCATATCACACGTGTGCCGAAAACAGCGAAATATGTTAAAGGTGTAATCAATCTACGTGGGGTTGTAACGCCGATAGTGGATTTACGAGAACGTTTTGAATTACCGATTTCTGATCATGAGGAAACAACACGCATTATTATTATTTCATTAGAGGATATGGAAGTAGGCTTTGTCGTAGACTCAGCTAACGATGTGATTGATATTCCTGCAAGTGCTATTGAACCACAACCAGAGGTTGTTGGATCACTTGAAGAGGAATTTATTTCAGGAGTAGCTAAAGTAGAAAAACGATTATTAATTTTATTGCATTTAGAAAAAGTATTAAATCCACTAAAGTAGGGATCGATAATGACATTTAATCAAAAGATTACATCACTACATTTAGATGTATTAAAGGAAATTGGAAACATTGGTGCTGCGCATGCCGCGACAGCACTTTCCAATTTACTTGGGAAAAAAATTGATATGCGGGTACCAAAGGTAGAAATGGTGTCCTTTAACGATATGATGGAGTTGGCTGGCGGATCAGAAAACGTCGTTGTTGGTATTTATCTTCGCATTGAAGGTGATGCAGAGGGCAGTATGTTCTTTATTTTACCTATCGAACAAGCTAACCGCTTTATTCGTCGTCTTATTTTCGATGACTCATTTGACTTTAAAAAACGACCTGTTTCAGATTTAGGTTTATCTGCTATGCAAGAGATGGGGAATATTTTATCTGGCTCCTATTTATCTGCTCTATCGGACTTTACTAATTTAAAAATTTATCCGACTGTGCCCGGTCTAAGCGTTGATATGTTTGGAGCTATTATAAGCATTGGTTTAATTGAATTATCACATGTGAGTGATAATGTTATTGTTATAAATACATCCATTTTTGAAGAAGGTGTGGAAGACCACGAAACAGTGAGAGGTCATTTCTTCCTACTACCAGATCCTGACTCTTTCGATGCAATTTTTAAATCATTAGGGGTTTCATGATGATGTTAAGCAGTAGTAGTGGACAAGTGATTAAAGTGGGAATTGCACAAATGGATGTAGTAAAACTTCCTAACACAATTCGAACTTCTGGTCTTGGTTCTTGTGTTGGCGTTATTTTATATGATGAGTCAAAAAAAATTGCTGGTTTAATCCATGTGATGTTACCAGATTCAAATTTAGGCAGAGCAGAGTCAATCAATGTAGCAAAATTTGCTGATACGGGTATTGCTGCAATGATTGATTTATTGAAGTTAGAAGGCGTTCAAAAATTTAAACTAAAGGCAAAAATTGCAGGGGGCGCGCAAATGTTTCAATTTACGTCTGATAAAGATACAATGCGCATTGGTCCCCGTAATGTAGAAGCTGTCAAACAGGAATTAAAGAAGCACAGCATTCCTTTAGTGGCCGAGGATACTGGTGGAAATAGTGGTAGAACGATTGAATTTAATCCTGCAACGTCAATATTACATATTCGAACAGTTAACCAAGGAGTGAGCGAAATCTAATGTTTGGTTCTATATTTTATAATCTCTGGGGAGCTTTAATTGCCTTTTCTCTTTATTTTTTTAGCACTTTTCTAAAACCGTATACTCCTCTGCGAATTATTATCGGCTCATTTATTGTAGCAATAATTGTATTTTTATTGATGTATATAGTGCGTTTTTTAATTGCTTACATCATGTTTACCCCAGAGGTAAATGAGGAAGTAGATGAAAGTGATTTAGGGGAAAATGGACTTGATTCAGCGAAAGAAGCAGAAACTCCAGCAGCTAATTCAACGGTAGAATTTCAAGATGAGAATTCTGAAGAAATTGCACAAGTAGTACGAACAATGATGAATCGAGAAGAACAACAAGTGAATGCATAAAAGAGAGTCGCGAATAGCGGCTTTTTTTTATTGGTCTGTATAGGCTTTATTATATGAAAAACTTAAGTAAAACTAATTTTTTTTATATTATTCATATATGCAGTCTTCGTGTTAGCATATTGTACAAAGGATATAGCTTTTAATCAGAAAACTTCAAATTATAAAAAGATTTGACGTTTATCATAGAATGAGTCCTTGTAATCACTTCTTGAAAAGGGCTATGAAAAGGACAAGGATGCCATTGTTTGTACCGTAAAAAGACGAAATGTTTTGACTAGAAATTTTTCAGGGCATCTTTTTTTATCATCATTTGGAATGAAGAGGCAGTGGAATAGTGAATTTCGCATTTCTAGGAGGGAAAGATATGAAACGGCAAGACTTTATGAAACAAGTGCTTGACTTAGCGCGGGAAAATGAAAGTACGAAACATGGTGCTCCTTTTGGCGCCATTGTAGTAAAAGATGGCCAAGTGATAGGGTCTGGCGTGAATGAAGTGACAGTTACCAATGATCTAACGAATCATGCAGAGATTCAAGCAATAAGACAAGCTTGTCATACATTGAAAACGACTAGTTTAGAAGGTTGCGAAATGTATGCGAGTACTGAACCGTGTCCTATGTGTTTAAGTGCCGTCTATTTTTCTAAAATCTCAACTGTTTATTTTTATAATGCTAGTAACCCTAGTCAAGATTATGTCTACAATCAACTATCTTTACCCCCAAAAGAGAGAGCCATTCAAATGGTTCAACTAGTTAATCTTCAATAAATTTTAGGAGGTTCAATGAATGACGCCAACAGCATATTGGTTAATAAATGTACGATTAGAAACGGCTTATCATTACGATAAGGGGACTGTTACAGGAACCAAAACAGCTCTTTTTAATGTTCTCATTGAAAATGGGGAAATAAAGCAGATAATTAGTGGAGATCAGCCGTTAGAAACGGATTTACCTAAACGAGATGCACGAAGTTATTTAATGCTTCCAGCTTTTAGAGATATGCATATTCATATTGATAAAACATATTTTGGCGGGCCGTGGAAGGCTCCTTCGATACCAACAGAAGGTCTTATCACAAGGTTAAAAGAAGAAGAGGTACTACTTCCAAGCTTATTGCCTGTTGCAGAGGAACGAGCGAAAAAGTTATTAGATTTACTTTTACACGCTGGTTCAACACATATTCGGACGCATTGTAATATCGATCCGTTTATTGGTTTGAAAAATCTAGAAGCTGTGTTACGAGCAAAAGAGGCCTTTCGAAATAAGGTAGCTTTAGAGATCGTGGCTTTCCCACAGCATGGGTTATTGCGTAGTGACTCCGTTTCTTTAGTAAGAGAAGCATTACGTAGTGGAGCGTCACTAGTAGGTGGCGTAGATCCAGCGACAATCGATGAAAACATTGAGAAATCATTACAAACGGTAATGGAGCTAGCAGTGGAAGCAAATGCAAATGTTGATTTACATATCCATGATCCAGGTCATTTAGGCATCTTTACCTTTAAACGATTAGCAGCCTTAACCGAGGAAGCAGGGTGGCAGGGAAGGGTGACAATTAGTCATGCGATGGCTCTTGCGGATGTTTCTAGGGAAGAGGCAACTGAAGTAGCAGCGTTGCTAGCGTACCATAGTATTGATATTACCTCATCAGTTCCAATAGGTCAGACAATTCCTATTCCATTATTAGATCAAAAAGGAGTACAAATCTCTTTAGGAGATGATAGTATTACGGATCACTGGTCGCCATTCGGTATGGGTGACAGCTTAGAAAAAGCAGGAACACTAGCTGAACGCTTTGGTTTAAGTGATGAACATTCACTTGCTCAAAGTCTAAAGTATATTACTGGAGGCGTGACACCTTTAAACAGTGAGGGACAACTTGTTTGGCCGAATATTGGAGATGAAGCGGATGTTGTTTTTGTTGAAGCAACTTGTTCAGCAGAAGCAATAGCAAGAAGAGCAAGACGAGTGGCAGTACTCTTTAAAGGAAATGTCGTTTCAGGAGAACTTTAATTTTTGAAAAAGAAGGGATCGTTATAGAATGAATTCTACTTTCTGGTTAACTAATGTACGTCTTGAAACGGGTTATCAAATTGAAAATGGAATGGTTTGCAAGACAAATACGGCTTGTTCTCATCTCTTAATCAAAGATGGAAAAATCGCAGAAATAGTTTCTGCTGATAGTCGATTACATGATGATTTCCCGAAAAACGATATGAAACAATTATTAGCACTACCTTCATTTATAGAAAAACATTGTCATCTGGACAAAACACTCTTAAGCGATCAATGGCGCGCAGTCACACCTGCTAACAATATTTTTGAACGCTTTGAGATTGAAAAAGAGGTGCTGCCAACATTGCACACAACCACACAACAACGTGCAGAGGAGCTACTGGCTCGTTATGTGCAAGCCGGCGTGACACATGTCCGTACGCATGTGGATTTATATCCTGAGGTAGGCTTGAAAAATTTAGAGGAAGTTCAAAAAGCTTTAAATACATTTGAAGGAAAGCTGTCCTATGAAATCGTTGCCTTTCCACAACATGGGCTCTTACGAACGAAGGCAGCAAATTTAGTAAGAGAGGCCCTCCATATGGGTGTCGACCTTGTAGGAGGGGTTGATCCTGCTACAGTTGATGGTGATATTGAAGCCTCTCTACAACAAATGGTGGAACTAGCTGTTGAAGGAAATGTAGGGATTGATTTGCATTTACATGATCCAGATCAACTGGGGACATTTACAATGAAACGATTAGCCCAATTGACTAAAGAAGCTGGTTTACAAGGCAAGGTAGCGATTAGTCATGCATTTGGATTAGGAGATGTTTCTAAAGCCGAGGCAGAAGAAATGGCAGATATTTTATGTGATGCGGGCATCACGATTGTGACAAGTGTTCCTTTACGTAGAAAATTCCCACCTGTTGGTTTATTACACAGTAAAGGAGTACCTGTTGCGATTGGTTGTGACAATATCTTTGATGTTTGGTCACCATTTGGTAATGGGGATTTATTAGAACGAGCAGGCCGTTTGGCAAAAAGTTCAGGATGGGGAAATGAGCGCTCATTAGCACAAACGCTCCATTTTATTACAGGAGGAAAAACACCGCTTAATCAAGCTGGCGAACAAGTATGGCCAAAAGTAGGAGATAGCGCGAACATAGTATTAGTTGAGGCTTCTTGCTCTGCTGAAGCAATAGCCCGCAGATCTCGCCGCATGGCCACTATTTTCAATGGTAATATTGTTTCCAATACAATTTAACATTTGATGATGGGATGGCACACCTAAATTCCAGTAAAATAGCCATCCCTTACTCATTTGTTCTTAATATTTTAATAGTTTGTAGGACAAGGTGGAAAAACATGTAGGGCTCTACATTTTGCATAAATGCTCTATTAGAAAGGGCTCTCACTATGAGAATAGCTTAGCAATCGAGACTATTACAGAAAAGGTACATATATTAATTGACAATGGCTTAATTACTTCTATTGTTCCTGTTACTACGCCATATTGTAATATTTAGAGAATATACGTTGAAACTTATCAAACTTTTAGCAATCATACCGTTTATTGGACTTCTTGTTGTCGTACCATTTGTTAATAGAGGAGAGCCATTTATTTTAGGACTGCCTTTCTAAAATTAAAGTTTAATCATTTCATCAGAATAAGAACTGTATCCAACACGTTCATCATAACGAGGATACAGTTTTTCTATGTAAATAAAAACTAAAGGAATATATTAGAGACTAAGAGAAACAAATGAAATTATAGTCGATTCTTGTTATAATATAGGAAAGATGGCAACAGCTTATTGATTTTTTTGCTTTTCGGGTTCACGTCTAGATTAACTTTAATGTGGATTTAAAAACCGAGAAATCCTGTTGAATGAAAAATTTTAGGAGCGCATGTAGTCAGTGGCAAACGGGCGTGTAAAAGCGTTTTTTAGAGAGGTGGATTTCATGACACAACCAATTCTGAACGATGAGCAAAAACTATGGAATCGATGGATACATGAGCGTGATCCAGATGCTGGTGATTTACTTATAAAAAAATATATTTCTTTAGTGTCTTATCATGTCCAACGTATTGGTGCTGGTTTACCAAAGAGCGTTTCACGAGATGATTTAACGAGTTTAGGTATGGTAGGACTTTTTGATGCTTTAAATAAGTTTGATATCAACAGAGATTTAAAATTTGATACATATGCTTCGTTTCGAGTGAGAGGAGCAATCATAGATGGTCTACGTAAGGAAGACTGGTTACCGCGTTCTGCGCGTGAAAAGGCCAAAAAATTAGATGCTCAAATTGAGCGATTAGAACAAAAATATATGCGTCATGTAACACCTGAGGAACTTGCGGAGCATATGAATGTACCAATTGAAGATGTTTATCAGACGGTGCAGGAGCACTTTTTTTCCAATGTTCTTTCCATTAATGAACAACAAGATCAGGAAGAAGTAGAAGGTAAGTCATTTGTTATTCGGGATGATACGACAAAAACACCCGAACAAACTGTTATTAAAGCAGAGTTGCTAGAAGATTTGGCTGAAAATATTCAAAAGCTCAATGAAAAAGAACAACTTGTACTTAGTCTATTTTACACAGAGGAATTAACATTGACTGAAATTGGTGAAATGCTTGAGCTATCAACATCACGTATTTCTCAAATTCATTCAAAAGCGCTATTAAAGCTAAGAAAGCTATTATCTAGTGAAATGATTAATGCGTAAATATCCTTAGGGGAGAGATTCCAATGAGTTTAAAAGGTGTCGAATTGCAAATTGCTATTCCAAAAACATTTGAAGCTGGAAAAATCGCAGATCAGGCTCAGCAACAAGTATCAGCCCAACAAGCACATGCAAATGAAGCATTAAAAAAGGAAGTAGAACGCAAGCAGAAAATTGTCAATACATCAGAAGGTATGGACGAAATTAGTGAGGATGAAGATGCAGGTGGGGAATATTTAAAGGGTATTTATAAAAAGAAGAAAAAGAAACGGGATCAACAAGAAAAACAGGCAAAGCATCCGTTTAAAGGCAATTTCGTGGATTTCAGTGGATAGGAGTTTACAATGACAACCATACTAATAGCGGTACTATTCTTTTTACAGTTACTTTCATTTTACTTCCTTATTATTTTAAATACAAAGCTAGCAAAGTTTAAAGATTTGGAAAAGAAACAAGAACGCCTAATGCGGGAAATGGACGATACGATTAGTGTCTATTTAACTGAAATGAAAGATGAAAATGATCGTCTTATTAAAGAATTACAAAATGTTTCTCAACCAGAAGTAGCAGCGGGTAGAATGCTGCCAGCAGAACACATTAGAGCACCAAAGGAAAGGGCATCTTCACCAGCAGTACAAGAGTCTCATAGTGATAGTTCTCTAAATTTAGATAAAGAATCTCGTAGCTATGTGCCTAAAAATGTTGTAGCGAATGCTTATTCCCGTCAGCAGCATACAAGTTCAAAAAGGATGCAATCAGCCTCGCCACCAAAAGTAGAGGAGCAAAAGAATCTTGAAAAAGTACTGACAGTGGAACAACAAGCTTTAGAATTAGCAAAGCAGGGTAAATCAACAGAGGAAATAGCGAAACAACTACAAAAGGGCAAAACAGAAATCGAGCTTTTACTGAAATTTCACTACTAAATTGTTGCGAATCAGTTAAAGCTATGATATAGTTGCAAATGGTGTTATTACTACACACGCATTTTGATGTAGTAAGTGGTGCTCTAAGCTTAGGGTAGCTTGTTGCAGATGATAAATGCGGAGGATAAAAACCAAACATACTAGGAGGAAATTCACATGTCAGTAATTTCTATGAAACAATTACTTGAAGCTGGTGTACATTTCGGTCACCAAACTCGTCGTTGGAACCCAAAAATGAAGAAATATATCTTCGTTGAACGTAACGGGATCTACATCATCGACTTACAAAAAACTGTTAAAAAATTAGAGGAAGCTTATGACTTCATGCGTCAAGTTGGTCAAGACGGTGGTAAAGTTCTTTTCGTTGGTACGAAAAAACAAGCACAAGAAGCGATCAAAGACGAAGCTGAACGTTCAGGCAACTACTACATCAACCAACGTTGGTTAGGTGGTACTCTTACAAACTTCGGTACAATTCAAAAACGTGTTGCACGTATGAAAGAAATCGAAAAAATGGAAGAAGAAGGAACTTTCGAAGTTCTTCCTAAAAAAGAAGTAATCCAACTTAAAAAAGAACACGAACGTCTAATCAAATTCTTAGGCGGTATCCGTGATATGCACGATCTTCCAGACGTAATGTTCGTGGTTGACCCACGTAAAGAACGTATTGCGGTTGCTGAAGCTCGTAAATTAAACATCCCTCTAGTAGGTATTGTTGATACTAACTGTGATCCAGATGAAATCGACTACGTAATCCCTGCTAACGATGATGCTATTCGCGCTGTTAAACTTTTAACTGCAAAAATGGCTGACGCTTTAATCGAGTCAAAACAAGGTGAAGAAGAAGCTCCAGCTGTAGAAGCTGCTGCTGAGTAATTCACGTTTACAAAAAGGTGATAAGTGGCTCAAAACCCTTATCACCTTTTTTAGAACCTATCATTAATAGTTCAACCAATTTGAGGAGGAAACACTAAATGGCAAACATTACTGCACAATTAGTAAAAGAATTACGCGAAAAAACTGGCGCTGGTATGATGGATTGTAAAAAAGCGTTAGTACAAACTGATGGCGACTTAGAAGCTGCAATCGACTTCCTACGTGAAAAAGGTCTTTCTTCAGCTGCTAAGAAAGCTGACCGTATCGCTGCTGAGGGTACAACTTACATTTTAGAACAAGGTAACGAAGCAATTATCCTAGAAGTAAATGCTGAAACTGACTTTGTTGCTAAAAACGAAAAATTCCAAGTATTAGTTGCTTCTTTAGCAGAGCAATTACTTGCTGCTAAACCAGCATCAGTAGAAGCTGCATTAGAACTTGTAAATGCTGAAGGTGTAAAAATTGAAGATCAAATTTCTACAGCTGTTGCAACAATTGGTGAAAAAATTACACTTCGTCGTTTCGAAATCAAAACTAAATCTGATGCAGATGCATTCGGTTCTTACTTACACATGGGCGGCCGTATTGGTGTATTAGTAACTTTAGAAGGTTCTACTGATGCAGCAGCTGCTAAAGATGTTGCTATGCACATCGCAGCAATCAACCCAACTTATGTTTCTCGTGATGAAGTTTCAGCTGAAGAAGTTGAACGTGAACGTAAAGTATTAACTGAACAAGCTCTTAACGAAGGTAAACCAGAAAACATCGTTGCTAAAATGGTTGAAGGTCGTCTTGGTAAATATTTCGAAGATGTTTGCTTACTTGATCAAACATTCGTTAAAAACTCAGATCAAAAAGTACGTGACTTCGTAGCTTCTACTGGTGGTTCTGTAAACGGCTTCGTACGTTACGCTGTAGGTGAAGGTATCGAAAAACGTGAAGATAACTTCGCAGAAGAAGTAATGAGCCAAGTTAAAGGTAACTAATTTAGCTTGCATTTGATACTAATCAAATAATATCTAGATTTTCTAGACAAAAAATGGGGAACACAACATAGCGTGTTCCCTATTTTTCCGAAATGCAAGAAAAAAATGCATATAATTTTCTATTCTGCCTTATTCACAACTAGCAATTATTGTTAGATATACTATAATGGAAAAGAGAATAGAGAGGTTTTAAATAAAGTCTTACGGAGGTTTACAATGAGTGTGCCGCAATATAAACGAGTAGTTATTAAATTAAGTGGTGAAGCGTTAGCTGGAGAAGCGGGCTTCGGTTTATCACCAAAAATAATCAAGGCTGTTGCAGAAGAAGTAAAAGAAGTAGTAGATCTTGATGTAGAAGTTGCTGTTGTTGTTGGTGGCGGTAATATATGGCGTGGGAAAATTGGTAGTGAAATGGGAATGGATCGTGCAGCAGCCGACTATATGGGGATGTTAGCAACAGTCATGAACTCTCTTGCTCTACAAGATGCTCTTGAAAAATTAGGCATTGAAACACGTGTTCAATCTTCTATCGTGATGACACAAGTAGCAGAGCCATACATTCGTCGTAAAGCAGTTAGACATTTAGAGAAAAAACGTGTTGTAATCTTTGCAGCAGGGACAGGTAATCCGTTCTTCTCTACTGATACGACGGCCGCATTACGCGCAGCAGAAATTGATGCAGATGCGATTTTAATGGCTAAAAACAATGTCGATGGCGTTTATTCGGCAGATCCAAAAGTGGATGAGACAGCCATTAAATATGATACACTCACATACTTAGACGTTATCCAACAAGGCTTACAAGTAATGGATTCAACGGCTTCAACTTTATGTATGGATAACGATATCCCGCTAATTGTTTTCTCAATTACGGAGCCAGGTAACATTAAACGTGCTGTACAAGGTGAAAAAATCGGAACAGTTGTTAGGAGGAATGCATAATGACTAAACAAGTATTAGAACAAGCAAAAGAAAAAATGAATAAAACAATCGCAGCTTTCACACGTGAACTAGCATCTATTCGTGCAGGCCGTGCAAACGCATCTTTATTAGATCGTATTATGGTTGACTATTATGGTGCACCAACACCAATTAATCAACTTGGTGGTGTATCAATACCGGAAGCTCGTTTATTAGTAATTACACCTTACGATAAAACAATTCTAGGTGATATTGAAAAAGCAATTATGAAATCAGATATCGGTATCACACCAACAAATGATGGTTCTGTTATTCGTTTAATGATTCCAGCTCTAACGGAAGAACGTCGTAAGGAGCTAGTAAAGCAAGTGAAAAAAGAAGCGGAAGATGCAAAAATCGCTGTACGTAATGTTCGACGTGATGCAAATGATGATTTGAAAAAACTTGAAAAAGCTGGCGAAATCACAGAAGATGATCTACGAGGCTACGGTGATGATATCCAAAAGTTAACAGATGAATTCATTGTGAAAGTAGATCAAGTAGCGAAAGATAAAGAAAAAGAAATTTTAGAGGTGTAAACGACACGATTTACATGTCTTGATGGAACTTTTTGAGGAGATGAAGGCGTCCTATACATAACAGGACGTCTTTTCTCTTTATTGTTCATAGCGATGTGCTGATAAAGAAATTTAGAAAAGATCATTTATGACACAATCATCAAATTTTTAACAAACTCATTCTTTAATATGTGTATAGTTCTAAAATAAGCTAGTACATACATAGTCAATTTAGAGGGGAAAAAAAAGACAAAAAGCGCTTTTGTTTGTTATGATAGGTTAGTATACGTCCGATTAGTTGTAGTGGGGGAGTTAGCATGTTTAAAAAGCTATTAGGTAAACAAATAAATATGGATACACTATCATTGGAGGAGCGTGTGGACCTTGCTAAAAGCGAGCCGATTCCTGCCCATGTAGCGATTATTATGGACGGAAATGGACGTTGGGCGAAAAAACGAGCGATGCCACGTGTTGCTGGTCATCATGAAGGAATGAAGACAGTACGTAAGGTAACAAGATTTGCGTCAGACCTAGGTATTAAAGTCTTAACCGTATATGCATTTTCTACGGAGAATTGGAAGCGACCAAAGCCAGAGGTGGATTTTCTTATGCGACTACCAGTTGAGTTTTTAGGTTCCTTTCTACCAGAAATGATGGAGCGTAATGTACGTGTCGAAATGATTGGAGACCCATCTTTATTGCCTGCCCATACGCAAAAAGCATTGTATGAGGCAATGGAAGAAACGAAACATAATACAGGGCTTATCTTAAATTTTGCGCTAAATTATGGCAGTCGTTCTGAAATGGTCAATGCCATGAAAATGATGCTTCAAAAAGTGCAGGACGGTCATTTAACGATGCAAGACATAACAGAAGATTGCTTAACCTCTCATTTGATGACGGCTCATCTGCCTGAACCAGATCTATTAATTCGTACAAGTGGTGAAGTACGATTAAGTAACTTTATGTTATGGCAGCTCGCCTATACAGAATTTTGGTTTACAGATACATTGTGGCCAGATTTTAGCGAGGAAAACTTACTGGAAGCGGTCGAAAACTATCAGAAACGTAATCGCCGTTACGGTGGGTTGAAGGGAGAAGAAACAACTTGAAACAACGAATTATCACGGCAATAATTGCAGCAGCACTTTTCATACCATTCGTTATTTATGGTAAAGTACCGTTCACAATTCTTGTGCTTGCAATGGCTATTGTTGGTTTTTATGAAATATTAAAAATGAAAGGTATCTCCATTTTTTCTGTACCAGGTTTCTTAGGTTTAGTAACCTTAATTTTGCTTGTCATTCCGGGGAACTGGAGTGACAAGCTTGTAGAGACAATTGGCTATTCGTCTAATTTAATGGTAGTCTATGGCTTAATGATGCTACTACTTATTTACGTGGTCCTTGTAAAAAATAAAATCACTTTCGACGAAGTTGGCTTTATTTTATTAGGTGCATTTTATGTAGGGTTAGGATTCCATTACTTAATTGAAACAAGAAATGTTGGATTAGAGTATGTTGTCTATTGTTTATTAGTTGTATGGACAACAGATTCAGGTGCCTATTTTGTAGGACGAAAACTAGGTAAAAATAAGTTATGGCCAGAAATCTCACCAAAGAAAACAATTGAAGGTTTTATAGGTGGCATTGTTATTGCAGTCATATTTGCAATTGGTATGCAACTTATCTATCCATTTGCAAATGGTTATATCTCACTTGTCTTTGTCACGATTTTTGCCTCCATTATTGGTCAAATGGGCGATCTGGTAGAATCGGCTATCAAGCGTCATTTTGATGTAAAGGATTCAGGTAATATTTTACCAGGGCATGGTGGAATTTTAGATCGCTTTGATAGTCTACTATTTGTCGTGCCTCTGCTCCATTTTTTACATTTGTTCAATAATTAATCATTACGTCGAGACATCTTGTGAAATCATTTGCTTAGATAGAAAAAGGGGACAACTTGTTGTGAAAAAAATTAGTTTATTGGGTGCAACTGGTTCAATCGGTTGGCAAACCTACGATATTTTAAAAGATCAACGTGATGCCTTTCAATTAGTGGCATTTTCATCAGGAAGAAACATTGAAAAAACTAGAGAAATGATTGAAACATTAAAGCCTGAGCTAGTGTCTGTGCAGCTTGAAGAAGACGCATGTTCACTTGCAAAGGAGTATCCTCAAATCCAGTTTACATTTGGGGCAAAAGGACTTGTTGAAGTTGCGACACATCCGGAGTCCACAGTTCTAGTCAATGCAGTGCTTGGAAGTGTGGGACTAGAATCAACATTAGCAGCTATTCGTATGGGAAAAACAATTGCTATTGCTAATAAAGAAACACTTGTAACGGCTGGTCATTTAGTGATGGCAGAAGCTAAAAAACACAAAGCAACTATTTTACCTGTTGATAGTGAGCACTCTGCAATTTTCCAATCAATGAATGGAGAAAACCCTAAAAATATCGAACGTCTAATTATTACGGCTTCAGGTGGTAGCTTCCGTGATAAGACTCGAGATCAATTAAAGCATGTTACGGTTGCTGATGCACTAAATCATCCGAATTGGTCTATGGGTGCAAAGATTACCATTGATTCCGCAACAATGATGAATAAAGGGTTAGAAGTCATCGAAGCACATGTATTATTTGATATGCCGTATGATAAAATCGATGTACTTTTGCATAGAGAAAGTATTATTCACTCTCTAGTTGAGTATCATGATACTAGTGTCATTGCTCAGTTAGGCACACCAGATATGCGAGTACCAATTCAATATGCTTTAAGCTACCCAGATCGTATACCGTTACATAATGGTCAGCGGCTAAATTTAGCACAAATTGGTCAGCTCCATTTTCAAGAGATGGACTTTGAGCGTTACCCAGCTTTGCGTTTAGCGTATGAGGCTGGACGTATGGGTGGTACTATTTTAACAGCAATGAATGCAGCAAACGAAGCAGCAGTTGCAGCCTTTTTACAAGGGAAAATCACATTCCTTGAAATTGATGAGACGATTGAACGTGTGATGCAAGCGCATCAAAACATTGCAGTACCAGATCTACAAACAATTTTACATGTGGACAGTGAGACAAGAAAAATAGTGTTAGACATGGTAAAATAACGAGAGCAATGTATCGTTAACTAATCGCTATTAAAGGTGGGGTATTATGCAAACAGCCATTGCATTTATATTAATATTTGGTATGCTCGTCTTCTTCCATGAACTTGGACATTTCTTATTCGCTAAACGTGCAGGTATCTTAGTACGTGAATTTGCCATCGGAATGGGTCCCAAAATTTATGGGAAAACGCATGGAGAAACAATGTATACTATTCGTTTATTGCCTATCGGAGGATACGTACGTATGGCTGGCGAGGATATGGATGGTACTGAATTACAGCCAGGCTACCGAATAGGACTCATTGTAAATGAGGATAATATTGTTAAAAAAATTATTTTCAATCAAAATAATAAGCAGCTACCAGATTTATTATTTTTAGAAGTTGAGCGTGCTGATTTAGAGAAGGACTTGTTTGTAGAGGGCTATGATGAAGAAGAGCGCCTAGTTCGCTATCAAGTAGCAAGAGATTGTGTTCTCGTGGAAAATGGTCGTGAACTGGTCATTGCACCGCATGATCGTCAGTTTAATGCAAAAACAGTTGGTCAACGAGCGATGACAATCTTTGCTGGTCCATTGTTTAACTTTATTTTGGCATTTGTTATTTACTTAGTGATTGGATTAATCCATGGTGTCCCAACATACGAGCCTATCATCACTGAAGTAGTTGAAAATGATCCTGCTGCACAGGCAGGAATGCTTGCAGGGGATAAAGTAACGGCCATTAATGGACAAGTTGTTGAAAAATGGCAGGATTTAGCTGCCATCGTTCAAGACCATCCGAACGAAGATATAAAGGTGACTGTTGATCGAAATGGACAATCCGTTAACTTGAATATGACAGTAAAAGAAGTCCAACAACAAGATGGCGAAAAATATGGACAAATTGGTGTTCGTTATGAAAGCCCAAGAGAATTTAATCCATTAAAAGCTGTTGTATATGGAGCTCAAGAAACTTATAATATGACCGTTAAAATTTTTGAACTGCTAGGTATGCTGATTACAGGTAAGTTTACCATTGATGCACTTTCAGGTCCGGTAGGTATTTATAAAGCAACTGAGCAAGTAGCCCAGTATGGTATTATGAACTTAATGAATTGGGCAGCCATGTTAAGTATTAACTTAGGGATTATGAACCTACTTCCATTACCTGCACTTGACGGTGGTCGTTTATTATTCTTTGGCTTTGAAGCTTTACGAGGAAAACCAATTGATCGTCAAAAAGAAGGAATTGTTCATTTTGTAGGAATTGTGCTACTAATGATCTTAATGGTGGTCGTTACATGGAACGATATACAAAGATTCTTCTTTTAATATTGATTAGCTATTCCGATAAATTACAGTTAAATGAAGTTTGATTTTCTAGCTTTGAGCGCATTTTCTATGAAACATTGCGCTCAAAGCTAAATTTGTTTATGCTATTGAGAGTATAAACTTATCTATTGAAAAAGGTGGAACACTGAATGAAGCAAAGTAAAACATTTATCCCAACGTTACGTGAAGTACCTGCTGATGCTGAGGTAAAGTCACATAAGCAATTACTACGTGCAGGGTTTATTCGTCAAAATACAAGTGGGGTATACTCGTATTTACCGCTTGCAAAACGTGTCTTAACAAAAATTGAAACAATTATTCGTGAAGAAATGGAAGCGATCAATTCAATTGAGCTTTTAATGCCATCACTACAATCTGCAGAGCTTTGGCAGGAGTCAGGTCGCTGGGAAAAGTACGGTCCAGAATTAATGCGCTTAAAAGATCGTCATGATCGTGATTTCGCCTTAGGACCAACACATGAAGAAGTGATTACCACTTTAGTGCGTGATGAAATTAAATCCTATAAAAAATTACCGTTAACATTGTATCAAATTCAAACAAAGTTCCGTGATGAAAAACGTCCTCGCTTTGGCTTACTACGAGGAAGAGAGTTTATTATGAAAGATGCTTATTCTTTCCATGCATCACGAGAAAGCTTAGATGAAACGTATGAAGATATGTATCGTGCATATTCTAATATTTTCTCTCGTTTAGGCTTAAACTACCGTGCTGTTATTGCAGATGCGGGATCTATCGGTGGGAAAGGCACACATGAATTTATGGTGCTTTCTGAAATTGGAGAAGATACGATTGCCTATTCAGATTCATCTGATTATGCGGCTAATATCGAAATGGCTGAAGTAATTGTCAACTATCAACCTTCTGATGAGGCTTTAAAGGAAGTTGAAAAAGTAGCTACCCCAGATCAAAAAACAATTGAAGAAGTATCAGCATTCTTAAAAGTAGAGCCTGCCAATGTCATTAAATCTTTAGTTTTTGACGTGGATGGAGAGCTTGTTGTGGTCCTAGCGCGTGGGGATCATGAAATCAATGATATTAAATTGAAAAATGCACTTGAAGCAGGCTCTGTGGAACTAGCAAGTGAAGCAGCAATTCGTGACTTATTAGGCTGTGGCGTGGGTTCAATTGGACCTGTGAAATTACCTGTCGATGTAAAAGTAGTTGCAGATCATGCGATTAAATCAATTCGTAATGGTATTGCAGGTGCAAATGAGGATGGATTCCATTTAGTAAATGTCAACCCAGAGCGCGATTTTGCTGTGAATGATTACTTAGATATTCGCTTTATTCAAGAGGGAGACCCTTCTCCAGATGGACAAGGTATTATCAAATTTGCGGAAGGTATTGAAGTTGGTCATATTTTCAAATTAGGTACTACATACTCTGCTAAAATGAATGGTACTTTCTTAGACGAGCAAGGGAAGGCCCAACCATTTATTATGGGTTGCTATGGTATTGGTGTTTCTCGTATTTTAGCTGCTGTAGCTGAGCACTTCCAAGATGAAAATGGCTTTACATGGCCAGCACAATTAGCACCATACGATATTCATGTTGTTCCTGTTAATACGAAAGATGAGGCACAGGTTGCTTTAGCAGATGAGCTATACGGCTTATTAAAATCATATCGTTATGATGTTCTTTTAGATGATCGTGCTGAGCGTGCGGGTGTAAAATTTGCTGATGCTGATTTAATTGGTTTACCTGTTCGTGTAACAGTTGGTAAAAAAGCAACTGAAGGTATTGTAGAAGTGAAATTCCGTCAAACAGGTGAAACGTTTGAATGGAAAAAAGAAGAAGTAATTGATCACTTAAACGAATTTTTCCGTAAAAATTAATGGTTTATTACTGGGCGGTTATAATTGGAAGTCCATGCTTTTGATAGAGGCTTTCGTATAATTTTGATAAGATAGATATAAATAAATTCGCGACACTTCTGCGGGACAGTGAGCCAAGCAAAATAGAACAGATGGTACAAACTCTGTTAAGCTTGAAGAGCGCCCGCAGTGAGGGAGCGAATTTTTTTCTTGAATTCTCGTCATGTGTTAAGGCGAAATAGAAGATGAGGCTTTATGGACTGCCTCTTTCTGAAAGTAGGTGTCGATAGATTGGAACAGCAACAAGAGGCAAGAATGAGATTTCGAATGCTCTTGCAGCAACTTGAGTTAACAGATGATGTATACATGTCATTTTTTGAAGAAGGTGAATTATCACGTCTTACTGTCCATAAAAAGGACAGACTGTGGCATTTTACTATTAGATTAAGAGATATTCTTCCGTTTCCACTTTACCAGCTTTTCCGCACTCATTTAACAGAGAAATTTGCAGCAATAGCGCAAATATATACAACGTTTGAGACGCTAGAAAAAAGTGTAACAGAGGAACTTGTGCAGGCTTACTGGTTAAGTGTTGTTGAGCAAATTGATGAGATGGCGCCAACACTAAAAAGCTGTCTTATTTCCCAAATGCCAATGTGGAATGGTCAAAAAATAACGTTATCCTGTATGCAGGAAATGGAATATATGATGTTAAAAACAAAGTATGCAGACAAACTGGCAGAAAGCTATAGTCAGTTTGGTTTCCCGCATATGGCAATAGATTTTGTACTACAGGAAGAAACCGAGGAAATGATTGCTGCTCAGGAAGCATTTATGGAGCAGAAGCGTATAGAGGAAGCGGCATTGGCTCAGCAAGCAATGCAAGATTTCCAAAAACGAGAGCAGGAGAAAAAGGACAATCCAGCAGCAGCGAGCCTAGGAGATCGTCCATTTCAACTTGGGATGCATATTAAAGATGATGAAACGATGGAAATTAAACGAATTGTCGAAGAAGAGCGTCGTGTCATTATAGAAGGTTTTGTCTTTGATACCGAAATTAGAGAACTGAAAAGTGGGCGTTCCTTATTACAAATTAAAATTACCGACTATACAGATTCTATCGTAGTCAAAATGTTCTCTCGTGATAATGATGATGCAGAATTGATGCAGCATTTGAAAAAGGGTATGTGGGTAAAAGTTCGAGGCTCCGTACAAACAGATACGTTCATCCGTGATTTAATTGTCATGGCCAACGACATTAATGAAATCAAAAAAGAAACACGACAGGATCTCGCACCTGAGGGTGAAAAACGTGTTGAATTGCATTTGCATACACCAATGAGTCAAATGGACGCTGTTACGCCTGTTGATCGACTAGTAGCACAGGCTGCAAAGTGGGGTCACCCAGCTATAGCTATTACAGATCATGCGGTTGTACAATCTTTCCCAGAAGCATATGCAGCAGGGAAAAAACATGGGATTAAAATAATTTATGGTCTAGAGGCTAATTTAGTTGATGACGGGGTTCCGATTGCCTATGCTCCAGAGCATCGTTTATTAGCAGATGCAACGTATGTTGTCTTTGACGTGGAAACGACAGGATTATCTACAGCTTACGATACAATCATTGAACTTGCCGCAGTAAAAATTAAAGATGGCCAAGTCATCGATAAATACGAAAGCTTTGCGAACCCTCATCATCCACTTTCAGCTACTACAATTGAATTAACAGGGATTACAGATGATATGGTTCGAAACGCACCAGAAGTAGAGCAGGTTATTAAGGAGTTTCATGCATTTATTGGTGATGCGATTGTCGTCGCTCATAACGCATCATTTGATATTGGTTTCTTGTATACTGGCTATAAAAAATTTGGTCTTGAAGAAATGGTACATCCAGTAATTGATACGTTAGAGCTTGCCAGATTACTTTATCCTACGATGAAAAACCATCGCTTAAATACATTGTGTAAAAAATTCAATATTGAATTAACACAACATCACCGAGCGATTTATGATACTGAGGCGACTGGATATCTACTGTTGCAACTTTTAAAAGATGCAGATGAATTAGCCATCAAATACCATGATGACTTTAATAAGCACATAGGTGGGGGTGACGCCTATAAAAAGGGGCGACCAATGCATTGTACAATTTTAGCAGTCGACAATGCAGGTTTAAAAAATTTATTTAAACTTGTCTCACACTCCCATACCAAAACATTCTATCGTGTTCCTCGTGTGACACGAGCTGTCCTCGAGCAATATAGAGAAGGTTTGTTGGTCGGTTCAGGATGTAATAACGGCGAATTATTCGAAACAATGATGAATAAATCACCTGAGGAAGCAGAGCAAGTCGCTCGTTTCTATGACTATATTGAGGTACAACCGAAGGCGGTCTATGCTCCTTTAATTGAACGCAATGTCGTGCGTGATGAATGGACATTAGAGGATATTATCCGTAAGCTTGTGAAATTAGGGAAGAAGCTAGATAAACCTGTTGTGGCCACTGGTAACGTCCATTATTTAGATCCGACAGATGCTATGTTTAGACAAATACTTATAGGGTCTCAAGGTGGGGCGAATATTTTAAATCGTTCCAAGCTACCAGAAGTTCATTTTAGAACAACAGATGAAATGCTGAAGGAATTTGACTTTTTAGGACCTGACCTTGCAAAAGAAGTCGTGGTGACAAATGCTCAAAAAATTGCTGCAAGCATTGGCGATGTTAAACCGATTAAAGATGACCTTTATACACCAAAAATTGAAGGCTCAGATGATGAAGTAACGAATTTAACCTATGAAATGGCTCATCGTATTTATGGTGAAGAGTTACCTGAAATTGTAAAGGCTCGAATTGAAAAGGAATTAAAATCAATTTTAGGTCACGGGTTTGGCGTAATTTACTTAATTTCGGCCAAGCTAGTGAAAAAATCATTAGCTGATGGCTATTTAGTAGGTTCACGTGGTTCGGTTGGTTCCTCATTAGTTGCAACCTTTATGGAAATAACAGAGGTAAACCCACTACCTCCTCATTATGTTTGTCCCAATTGTAAGCATTCCGAGTTTTTTGATGATGGTTCGGTTAGCTCTGGCTTCGACTTGCCAAATAAGGACTGTACAGAATGTGGCACGCCATATAAAAAAGATGGCCAAGATATTCCATTTGAAACTTTCCTTGGCTTTAAAGGGGATAAGGTACCAGATATCGATTTGAACTTTTCAGGTGAATATCAGCCACAAGCTCATAACTATACAAAGGTGCTATTTGGAGAGGATTACGTGTACCGTGCTGGAACTATTGGTACCGTTGCGGAAAAAACTGCATATGGCTATGTAAAAGGTTATGCGAGTGATCATAATCTACATTTCCGAGGAGCAGAAGTAGATCGTTTAGTTCAAGGCTGTACAGGTGTAAAACGTACAACGGGACAACACCCTGGAGGGATAATTGTAGTACCTGATTATATGGATATATATGATTTCTCTCCTGTACAGTACCCAGCGGATGCACAGGATTCGGAATGGCGGACAACTCATTTTGATTTCCACTCTATCCATGACAATATTTTAAAGCTGGATATACTAGGACACGATGATCCGACTGTTATTAGGATGCTCCAGGATTTATCAGGAATTGATCCAAAAACAATTCCAACCGATGATCCTGTCGTAATGAAAATTTTTAGTTCTCCAGAAACTTTAGGGGTAACAGAAAAACAAATTGGCTGTAAAACCGGAACTTTAGGTATTCCAGAGTTTGGTACCCGCTTCGTGCGTCAAATGCTAGAGGATACAAAGCCCTCAACATTCTCGGAGCTTGTGCAAATTTCTGGACTATCCCATGGAACAGACGTATGGCTCGGCAATGCACAGGAACTAATTCAAAATGGCACATGTGTGCTAAAGGAAGTAATTGGTTGTCGTGACGATATTATGGTGTATTTAATTTACCAAGGTTTAGAACCATCGCTAGCATTTAAAATCATGGAGTCTGTACGTAAAGGGAAAGGTTTATCGGAGGAATTTGAAGCCGAGATGCTTGCTAATAAAGTACCTGGCTGGTATATCGAATCATGTAAAAAGATCAAATACATGTTCCCGAAAGCCCATGCGGCAGCTTACGTTTTAATGGCTGTACGTATAGCATGGTTTAAGGTACATTTCCCAATCCTGTATTATGCAGCGTATTTCACTGTCCGTGCAGATGACTTTGATTTAATTGCAATGGTTCAGGGTTCACAAATGATTCGTGCACGTATCGATGAAATCAATATGAAGGGCTTAGATGCATCAACAAAAGAGAAAAACTTATTAACGGTGCTGGAGCTTGCACTAGAAATGTGCGAACGAGGCATGAGCTTCCAAAAAGTTGACTTATACCGTTCACAGGCAAGTGAATTTGTCATAGATGGGAATTCGCTTATTCCGCCATTTGATGCAATTCCAGGGCTTGGAACCAACGTTGCCAAAACGATTGTAGCTGCCCGTGAAGAGGGAGAGTTTTTATCGAAGGAAGATTTACAGCAACGTGGTCGTGTATCGAAAACACTTATTGAATACATGGATCAACTTGGTTGTCTAGAAGGCATGCCTGATGCCAATCAGTTATCACTATTTTAGTATGGAATTTAATTTGTCAGGTTACGTTACAGAGAATTTCAAATTCCTGACACAATATGGTTATCTTCAATGAAGGAAATTTGCATTGTGTCGAGAACTGTGCTATCCTTATGGTAATAATTTGTTGATATTTTTCCAGCAAAAGAGTGGGTCCTTCCCGCTCTTTTCTGTTGTTATACCGTAGCAAAACAAATTTTGACTAACAGCAGGTAAGACCGTAAAATTTCACCAAAGCAACTGGTGGAATTTCTGTTTTATTTAGGTTCATTACTGAATCAATGGCAGTGATGAACAGTTCATACGCTAGAATTTGATAGATACAGGAGGAAACAATGAGCAAAGTACCATCTTTAATTGAAGAGCTCGCTAAACCAATTGTGGATGAGTTAAATCTTGAGCTAGTGGATATTGAGTTCGTCAAAGAAGGACGTAACTGGTTTTTACGTGTCTACGTTGATACGCCTGAGGGTGGAATTGACATTGACCAATGTGCTCAAGTTAGTGAACGACTAAGTTTGCTATTGGATGAAAAAGATCCAATTACACAAAACTATTATTTAGAAGTTTCTTCACCTGGAGCAGAGCGTCCATTAAAAAAAGATACTGATTTTCAAAAAGCAATTGGCAAATTTATTTATGTAAAAACCTATGAGCCCATCAAGGACATGAAGGAATTCCAAGGCTACTTAACGTCATACGATGAACATACATTAGTGATGGAAGTGCGTATTAAAACGCGTAAAATAACAGTAACAATTGAACAAGAAAAAATCGCATTGGCACGACTTGCCATCGATTTTTCAGCATAATGCATATTTAGGAGTGAAAATAAAATGAGTAGTGATTTGTTAGATGCGCTGAATGCGCTAGAAGAACAAAAAGGAATTTCAAGAGATGTGTTAATTGAAGCCATTGAAGCGGCATTAGTTACAGCTTACAAACGCAACTTTAATCAAGCACAAAATGTTCGTGTGGACTTAAATTTAGATAAGGGCTCTATTCGCGTATTTTCACGTAAAGATGTTGTGGAAGAGGTAGAGGATGATCGTTTGCAAATTGCTTTAGAAGATGCAAAAGCCATTAATCCAGCTTACCAGCTAGAGGATATCGTGGAGCAGGAAGTAACTCCACGTAACTTTGGACGCATTGCTGCTCAGACGGCTAAACAAGTGGTGACACAACGTGTACGTGAGGCGGAACGCGGTTTAATTTATGAACAATATGTGGACCGTGAAGATGATATCGTAACAGGTGTTGTTGAACGTTTAGATGCTCGAAATATCTATGTAGGTTTAGGTAAAGTAGAAGCAGCTCTGCCAATTAACGAACAAATCCAAGGTGAATCTTACCATCCTCATGATCGTATTAAAGTGTATATCACAAAAGTTGAACGTACAACACGTGGTCCACAAGTGATTGTGTCACGTACACATCCAGGTTTATTACGCCGATTATTTGAGATGGAAGTACCTGAAATTTATGAAGGCATTGTTGAGATTAAATCAATCGCTCGAGAAGCGGGAGATCGCTCTAAAATTTCTGTCTATGCCCATAATGAAGAAGTTGACCCAGTAGGTTCATGTGTTGGGGCAAAAGGCGCTCGTGTACAAACAATTGTCAATGAACTAAATGGTGAAAAAATTGATATCGTAGAATGGTCTGAAGATCCAGTAGTATTCGTTGCGAATGCTTTAAGCCCATCAAAGGTATTAGACGTTCAAGTGAATGAGGAAGAAAAATCGACAACAGTTGTTGTTCCAGACTATCAATTATCACTTGCGATTGGTAAACGTGGGCAAAATGCACGTTTAGCTGCGAAGCTTACTGGTTGGAAAATTGATATTAAGAGTGAGACAGATGCTCGTGAGCTAGGTATTTATCCTTCTGCTACAAGCACTTTCATCCCTGCTGACGATGAAGAAAGTGATTTTGATGATGTGGCAGTAGACTTATATCAAGACGACGAAGAATAAGTAAGAAAGCCCGTGTGACAAGTCAGCTGACAGTATTCAGTGGGCCCCCTACGCCGACTGAATACTGTCAGAGCGTCAAGTAGAGCATGACTTGTCCACCTCTTACGACAAGCTTCAGAGAGGAATGGTGATTCTTATGGCTGTAAACAAAAAAGTACCTCTTCGTAAATGTGTAGCAACTGGAGAAATGCTACCGAAGAAAGAGATGATACGTGTTGTTCGCTCCAAAGAGGGCGAAGTAAGTGTAGATGTCTCTGGAAAAAAACCAGGACGTGGTGCCTATGTCTCGAAATCAGAGAAGGCAGTTGACATCGCACGTAAGAAAAATGTATTAGGGCACCAACTTGATGTAAAAATTCCTGAAGAAATATACGAAGAACTGATTTTGCTGATTCGTAGGGAGTCAATTTTATGATGAATCAAGCAATATTTAATTTGCTTGGGATTGCGGCAAGAGCACGTAAAGTGATTTCAGGAGAAGAGTTAGTAGTAAAGGAAGTCCGCAATGGCAATGCTAAGTTAGTACTGCTTGCAAACGATGCTTCTAAAAACTCTAGCAAGAAAATTCAAGATAAGTGCACGTACTACAACGTTGAGTATCATGTAATTGGAGATCGTTATGATCTAGGACATGCTACAGGTAAGGAGGCCCGAGTGGCTTTAGCTATTACCGATAAAGGTTTTGCAAGTAAATTGTCTAGTCTACTCAACGAAAACTAATCGGGGGTGAGCAGATGACCAAAATCAGAGTTCATGAATATGCAAAGCAAGTGAATAAAACGAGTAAAGAGGTTATTGAAGCACTAAGTAAATTAAATGTGAGTGTAACAAACCACATGTCTATGTTGGAGAAAGATATTGTGGCTAAGTTAAACCAATCATTTAAAGCAACACCTGAGAAAAATGTAGCAAAACAATCAACTCAAAACATGGCACAAAGACCTCAATCGAATGGCCAGCAAAAACCACAGCATTCGGTGAAGAAGCAAGAGGGACAAAGGCAGCAATCTGCTACTTCTAAACCTAAAGCAAACAATCAGCAACACGCACAGCAAAACTCAAATTCGTCTAACGAAAAATCTAAGAATACAAAAGGTAATCAAAATAGAAATATGACACAAAATAATAATAATAACAATAATAATCGTAGAGGTGGCGGTGGTTATAACCAACGTCCAAAACCAGGGATTCATGGAGGCAAACGTCGCCATCCAAAAACGCATCAACCATCAATACCAGTAAAACAAAAGGAACTTCCAGAAAAAATTACTTTTGTTGAATCATTATCAGTTGCAGAATTAGCAAAAAAATTACACCGTGAGCCATCGGAAATCATTAAAAAACTATTTATGCTTGGTGTAATGGCAACAATTAACCAAGAATTAGATAAGGATGCAATTGAATTAATTTGCGCAGACTATGGTGTAGAAGTTGAAGAAGAAATCCGTGTAGATATTACGGATTTAGAAACTCACTTCGAGCAAACTGAAGAAGTAAACGAGGCAGATCTATCAGAACGTCCGCCAGTAGTAACAATTATGGGACACGTTGACCATGGTAAAACAACATTATTAGATTCTATCCGCCACACGAAAGTGACAGCTGGAGAAGCTGGTGGTATTACACAACATATTGGTGCATACCAAGTGACAGAAGGCGACAAGAAAATTACATTCCTTGATACACCAGGGCATGCTGCTTTCACTACAATGCGAGCACGTGGAGCGAAAGTTACAGATTTAACAATTTTAGTAGTTGCTGCTGACGATGGTGTTATGCCACAAACAGTAGAAGCGATTAATCATGCTAAAGCAGCTGAAGTACCAATTATCGTTGCTGTGAATAAAATGGATAAACCATCAGCAAATCCAGATCGTGTAATGCAAGAATTAACAGAGCACGGCCTAGTTCCTGAAGCATGGGGTGGCGACACAATTTTCGTACCAATTTCAGCATTAAAAGGTGAAGGCATTGATACATTACTAGAAATGATTTTACTTGTTGCGGAAGTTGGCGAACTTAAAGCAAATCCAGATCGTTTAGCGCTTGGTACGGTTATTGAGGCGCAGCTTGATAAAGGACGCGGTTCTGTTGCTACACTTTTAGTACAAGATGGAACGTTAAAAGTAGGTGACCCAATCGTTGTTGGTCATACGTATGGCCGAGTTCGTGCGATGGTGAATGACAAAGGTCGTCGTGTAAAAGAAGCTGGACCATCAACACCAGTGGAAATTACAGGTTTAAATGATGTACCTCAAGCAGGTGACCGCTTCGTTGTTTTTGAAGATGAAAAAACAGCACGCCAAGTTGGGGAAACTCGTGCGATGTCAGCAATCCAAGCGCAACGTTCAGAAAAACAACGTGTAACACTTGATAACTTATTTGAACAAATGAGTCAGGGTGAAATGAAAGAGCTTAACCTAATTGTGAAGGCTGATGTTCAAGGTACTGTTGAAGCAATGGCTGCCTCATTAATGAAAATTGATGTGGAAGGCGTAAATGTGAAAATCATTCACACAGGTGCTGGTGCTATTACGGAATCAGATATTTCTTTGGCAGCGGCTTCAAATGCAATTGTTATTGGATTCAACGTACGTCCAGATGCAAACGCAAAGCGTGCAGCTGAAGAAGAAGGCGTAGATATCCGTTTACACCGTATTATTTATAAAGTAATTGAAGAGATTGAACAAGCAATGAAAGGTATGCTTGATCCTGAGTTCGAAGAGAAAATTATTGGTCAAGCAGAAGTTCGTCAAACAATTAAAGTATCTAAAGTTGGTACGATTGCTGGTTCATACGTAACTGAAGGAAAAGTAACACGTGATTCAGGTGTTCGTGTAATTCGTGATAACGTAGTTATTTTTGAAGGTGAGCTAGATACACTTAAACGCTTCAAGGATGAAGTAAAAGAAGTTGCAAAAGGATACGAATGTGGTATTACCATTACAAACTTCAACGATATTAAAGAAGGCGATATTATTGAAGCCTATATTATGGAAGAAGTTAAACGCGTCTAATGATCGTGTATGCAGAAGTTGAATTCATTATTCAAACTGCCCATTCGTTAAAGGAAAAACGTGCTGTCCTACAGCGTATGATTACCCGCACCAAGCAGAAATTTAATGTATCTATTGCGGAAATTGACCATCAAAATGTATGGCAGCGTACGAAATTAGCACTTGTTGCTGTTTCTTCGTCCAAAGAAGCAGCTGAACGCGAAATTAATCACGCGCTCCACTATTTAGAGTCAAATCCGTCATGGGAACAGCTTAATGTGTGGCGAGATTATTTATAAGTAGTAATAGGTAGTTGTCCAAGCTTACGAAAGCATGGTACACACAACTATCTGTACATCGAAATAGAGGTGACAAATATGTCTCTACGTTCAAACCGTGTTGCTGAGCAAATGAAAAAGGAGCTCGGTGATATTCTTGGTCGTAAAATAAAAGATCCGCGTGTTGGTTTTGTTACGGTTACAGGTGTTGAAGTAACAGGTGATTTACAGCAAGCGACAATTTATATTACATCTTTAGGCAATGAACGTGAACGAGAGGACACGCTTAAAGCGTTAGTAAAAGCTTCGGGCTTTATTCGCTCTGAAATCGGGTCACGCATTCGTTTACGACGTACACCAGAATTAATCTTCGAATTTGATTCATCGATTGAATATGGTAACCGTATTGATACATTGCTAAGAGATTTACACAAAGAATAAGTTGAAAAAGTCTGCCACATGCATGTTTATGCAGGCAGACTTTTTATCTTCATACTGTAAAAAATGATAGCAGTGAGGATGCACTGCGAAATGAATGAAGGCAATTGGGAGGAGCTATATGAACGGTATTTTACCGCTTTGGAAAGAAAGAGGCATGACAAGCCATGATTGTGTCTTTAAATTACGCAAAATTTTGCGGACAAAAAAAGTTGGACATACAGGTACACTGGATCCAGGTGTTGAAGGTGTGCTACCAATTTGTATTGGTCAAGCAACTCGAATTGCAGAATATTTAACTGATGCAGGGAAGACCTATGAAGCTATCATTTCGATAGGTCGTACAACGACAACGGAAGATGCAGAAGGCGAAACGGTTGAACAAGATCAGACAGTGAAAACATTTTCTCGTAAGCAATTACTAGAGGTTCTAGCTTCCTTAACAGGTGCTATTGAACAAACACCACCCATGTTTTCAGCAGTAAAAGTAAATGGGAAGCGCCTCTATGAATATGCTCGAAAAGGCGAAACGGTTGAAAGACCAACTCGTCAAGTAACCATTTATGATTTAGAGCTTCTTGACAAGGTAGAACTATATGAGGGGCAAGAAATAACATTTCCTGTCCGAATCGCGTGTAGTAAAGGGACTTATATTCGTACATTAGCTGTGCAAATTGGTGAAGCGCTAGGCTATCCAGCACATATGAAGGAGCTTGTAAGAACGGCCTCTGGTACCTTTACACGTGACAACTGTTTTACATTAGCACAAGTTGCAGAGCTAATGGATGCAGAGCAAGTAACTACCTGTATTTTACCTGTCGAGTATGCATTAGCAGACTATCCATATATTGAGATTACTGCCGCCAATGAAAAAGAAATTTTCAATGGACAAGTGCTTCCAGCAGATGCATTATTAAAGAGTCATGATAAAATTGTGTTTGGAATCAATGGAAAGGCAGTTGCGGTTTATCAGGCTCACCCTACGAAGGATGGTTTGATGAAGCCACACAAGATGTTTCCGACGATAGAGTAGGAGGATTTTTCAATGGAGGTCATTCATTTAAAATACCCACATCAATTACAGCAACGAGAAAGCATGCAGGCATATTCACTAGCGCTTGGTTTTTTCGATGGTGTACATAGAGGGCATCAAGCAGTGATCAAGGCAGCTAAGGAAGAGGGGGACAAACGTCAAATTCCAACTGCAGTGATGACATTCGATCCACATCCTTCATTAGTCCTTGGTGGACGGAACGAAAAAGTGTTTTATATTACACTCTTACAACAGAAATTACAACTGTTTGAGGAACAGGGTGTGGATAAAGTGTTTGTTGTCCATTTCACATCAGATTTTGCTAAGCTTTCACCAGCAGCGTTTATTGATACATTTATTCGTGGATTAAATATTCAACATGTGACAGCTGGCTTTGATTATTCGTTTGGAGCATTTGGTAAAGGAACAATGGACGATATGCGTGCACTAAGTAATGGTGAGTATGGTGTAACAGTTGTTGAGAAGAAAACAGACGATATTGAGAAAATTAGCTCTACCCGTATTCGTAAGCTATTACAAGAGGGCGATATGGAAGAGGCAACAAAGCTATTAGGGAGACCATTTGAAATCAATGGGATAGTTGTACATGGTGATAAACGAGGTCGTACAATCGGATTCCCTACAGCGAATGTCCAAGCATTAGAAGGAACCTTTATTCCAGCAAGTGGTGTCTATGCTGTCCGTTTACTAGTGCAAAATAACTGGTATGATGGGGTCTGCAATGTGGGCTACAAACCAACTTTCAAAGATCCGAATGATAAGCAATTATCAATTGAAGTTCATATTTTAAACTTTGATAAAAATATCTATGGTGAGGAAGTACATGTAGCTTGGTATAAACGGATTCGAAGCGAACGAAAATTTGATGGTATTGAGGCGTTGAAGACACAAATCGAAAAAGATAAACAAGAAGCAATTCGCTACTTTAACGACTTGGAAGGCTAACTTCATCATTGTCTTCACATCCTTCAGGTCTACGTTTTGCTTGCTTGACTAACTGATTTATGGTAACATTCATAAGTGCATAAATGCTTAACCTTAGCTCGGTATTTCGATGACTCCAACGTTTACTGTGCTAATGGGGATTAATTATAATTTAGGAGGTCCATACAAATGGCTATTACAAAAGAACGCAAAAACGAAATTATCGCTGAGTACCGTACTCACGAAAGTGACACTGGTTCACCAGAAGTACAAGTTGCAGTATTAACAGAGGAAATCAACGCTCTAAATGCTCACTTACGTACACACAAAAAAGATTTCCACTCTGAGCGTGGTCTTCTTAAAATGGTAGGTCGTCGTCGTCACTTATTAAAATATCTTCGTGAAACTGACGTACAACGTTACCGTGAACTAATCAACCGTTTAGGCTTACGTCGCTAATTAAAGGCGGAAGTATTCCTGTATTAAACTGTAGACAAACCTATGTTTGTCTACAGTTTTTTTATGTTTCTAAGCAGTGGTTATCCTAGGCTTTGTTCATTAGAGAGCCATAACTTTTTATTACACAACAATGACTGATCAATATAAAAATACTATTCTCAATTATAAGAGAGACTATTAGTCAGACATGCCCAGTAAAAGATAGTTTTTCGGGGCTTGCATTTCCATTGTTCACTCAAGCCATTGCTTAAACTTTACTACATACGGAACTTTCTTTATACTAGTAAGATGTTGTATGTTAAGCACCATGTTATAATAAAGCTATTGTTAAAACTTGCACTAGAAAAAATAATGTTTGATAACAGTTACTTCCATTTACATACATTACTTTTCGTCAAGAAGGAATCAATATAAAAAAATCCATATACCAAAATGCTTTTTCAATTAAATATAGAAATAAATCTTAAATAAATTGGCAATAACTGAATTTAAATGTATGATTATTTCATGAAATATTATTTAGCATAGAACAAGCATTTTTGGTACACTTACTATTAGTACATACAGACGAAGTAAGTGTTTTTATAATAGAGAGGGGTTCATTGAATGAACGAAAAGAAAGTCTATTCCTACGAATGGGCTGGCCGTCCACTTGTAATTGAAGTCGGACAGTTAGCAAAACAAGCAAACGGAGCCGTACTAGTACGCTATGGCGATACTTCTGTACTTGCTACAGCAACAATGTCTAAATCACCTAAACCACTTGATTTCTTCCCACTAACAGTTAACTATGAAGAGCGTCTATATGCTGCAGGTAAAATTCCTGGCGGCTTTATTAAACGTGAAGGACGTCCATCTGAAAAAGCGATTTTAGCAAGCCGTTTAATCGACCGTCCAATTCGTCCGATGTTCCCAGATGGTTTCCGTAACGAGGTACAAGTCATTTCTATGGTTATGTCAAACGATCCTGATTGTACTTCAGAGATGGCAGCAATGGTTGGTTCATCATTAGCTTTAGCTATTTCAGATATTCCATTTGATGGGCCAATAGCTGGTGTACAAGTAGGTTATATTGATGGAGAATTCATCGTAAACCCGACAGTAGAACAATCGAATCATTCGACAATTCATTTATCTGTTGCAGGGAACAAAGATGCCATCAACATGGTTGAAGCAGGGGCACTTGAAGTTCCAGAAGAAATTATGTTAGAAGCAATTATGTTCGGTCATGAAGAAATCAAAAAAATCATTGCTTTCCAAGAGCAAATTGTGGCGGAAGTAGGTAAAGAAAAATTACCTGTGACACTATTTGAAATTGATGAGGCGATTCAAGCCGACATAAAAGCAGCTTGTGAGACGGATATGCATGATGCTATTCAAACTGCGGAGAAACATGCACGTGATGAGGCGATTCAAGCTGTAAAAGATCGTATTATCGCTTCTTATGAAGAACAAGAAGCCGATGATGAAACAATGAAACAAGTTTATACAATTTTAGATAAAATGGTTAAAGATGAAGTTCGTCGTCAAATTACGGAAGATAAGATTCGTCCAGATGGTCGTAAGCTAGATGAAATTCGACCACTTTCTTCTGAAACAGGCTTATTACAACGTACACATGGTTCTGGTCTGTTTACACGTGGACAAACACAAGCACTATCTATTTGTACACTAGGCGCACTAGGTGATGTACAAATTATTGACGGTTTAGGTGTTGAAGAATCGAAACGCTTTATGCACCATTATAACTTCCCACAATTTTCTGTAGGGGAAACTGGCCCAATCCGTGGACCAGGCCGTCGTGAAATTGGTCATGGTGCGTTAGGTGAACGTGCGTTAGAGGCAGTTATTCCAGATGAATCAGAATTCCCATATACAATTCGTTGTGTATCAGAAGTACTTGAATCGAACGGATCTACTTCTCAAGCATCTATCTGTGCATCAACATTAGCGATGATGGATGCAGGTGTTCCATTAAAAGCACCAGTGGCAGGTATTGCTATGGGTCTTATTAAAAAAGGTGAACACTATTCAATTTTAACGGATATTCAAGGAATGGAAGACCATCTAGGAGATATGGACTTTAAAGTTGCTGGTACAGCTAAAGGTGTAACAGCTTTACAAATGGACATTAAAATCGATGGTTTATCTCGCAATATTTTAGAAGAAGCACTGACACAAGCTAAGGTTGGTCGTATGCATATTCTAGAATCAATGCTAGCAACACTTTCAGAACCACGTGAAAAGTTATCTGAATTTGCACCAAAAATTGTTATTGTGAAAATTAATCCAGATAAAATTCGCGATGTAATTGGACCTGGTGGTAAACAAATTAACAAAATTATTGAAGAGACAGGCGTTAAGATTGATACGGAACAAGATGGTACAATCTATATTTCTTCTGCTGATGAAGAAATGAATGCTCGTGCAAAACAAATAATTGAAGATATCGTACGTGAAGCAAAAGTAGGGGAATACTACTTAGCAACAGTGAAGCGTATTGAAAAATTCGGTGCATTCTGTGAAATTTTCCCAGGGAAAGATGGTTTACTTCACATTTCCGAAATTCAAGAGGAACGTACGAAGCAAGTAGAGGATGTCTTAAAACTTGGTGATCAATTACTTGTTAAAGTGATTGAAATCGACAAGCAAGGTCGTGTGAATTTATCTCGTAAAGTTGTGATTCAAGAGGAAAAAGAACGCGCTGAACAAGAAAAATAAAAATGATCAAAGGGCTGCGTATGATTGCGCAGCCTTTTTAGATAGTAACAAAAAGAATGTTAGGAATTATACAATAGAGAAATTAAGAATTGGGGGAGATTTTTTGGTTCAAGTACATACATGTCAAAATGGTGTTCGTATTGTATCTGAGCAGATTGATCATGTTCGATCAGTTGCATTAGGTATTTTTGTGAATGCAGGTTCCCGCTATGAACTACCTGAAGAGAATGGTATTACACATTTTATTGAGCATATGTTGTTTAAAGGAACAGCTACTCGCTCAGCTCGTCAAATTGCGGAAGAATTTGATCGAATTGGAGGAGAGCTAAATGCCTTCACGTCTAAAGAAAATACATGTTACTATGCAAAAGTTTTAGATCATCATGCCGAGCTCGCTGTCACAATACTTGCTGATATGTTTTTTAATTCTACGTTTGCAGAGGAAGAATTAGAAAAAGAACGACAAGTGGTGTTAGAAGAAATATTAATGAGCGAAGATGCTCCTGATGATGATGTACATGAAAAGCTATGGAGTGTCATGTATCCGAATGACGCACTTGGTCGTCCAATACTTGGTACTGCAGCTACGTTAAAGACATTTACAGCAGAAACAATTCGACAATATATGGCCAAACATTATGGTCCAGAGTCTGTTGTAATTTCTATTGCAGGAAATATTTCTCCGCAGCTTTTACAAAAGATTGAAGATTTATTTGGACTATATCAGCCTTCACCACATGCTGTAGCGCCTGTGCTAACAAATCCTCCATTTTATCCGGGAGAGATTACAAAAATACGCGATACAGAGCAAGCCCATCTAGCCATTTCTTATCCAGCAATCGGTGTAAAAGATCCAGATATGTATAGCTTTATTGCTCTGAACAATATTATTGGAGGCAATATGAGTTCTCGTCTGTTTCAGGAGGTACGTGAAGAACGCGGGTTAGCTTATTCTATTTTTTCTTATCAATCCTGTTATGCAGATGTTGGTGCTTTTACGATTTATGGTAGTACAAGCCGTCAACAATTAGCACAGCTCCAACATACGATTGATGCCACGTTACTGGATATTGTTGCAGGCGGTGTTACGGAGGAGGAGCTTGATAATGCGAAAGAGCAACTGAAAGGGAGCTTTGTTCTTGGATTAGAGGGGACGGGTGCTCGTATGAATCGCAATGGAACGAGTGAACTTGTCCATCGGAAGCATCGAACTGTAGACGATGTTCTTGCCTCGATAGATGCTGTATCGATGGAGTCGATAGATCGTCTAATTGCTAAAATATTAAAAGCAGAACCAGCTATTTCGATTATCGGTCCTAGTGAATAAAGTCAACAAAATTAACTAATTGTAAGAGGAGAACTTTGATTATTTTCGAAGTTCTCCTTTTTCGTGTTTTCCTCTTTATCAATTAGGTGTTGTAATTCTCAATTAGCTTTGATAGTATAAATGATATTGAAAATCATTTTCAATTAAAAAGTTGATTGGAGGATATATAGGTGAAAAAATGGCTTATCGCTAGTACCTTTGTGATTTCATTAACACTAGTTGGCTGTGTAGAGCAGGAAGATAAAAATATCGACATAGAGGTGAAGAAAGAAGAAACACAGCAACAAGAAACAGCTAATACAGCTAAAGTACAAAAAGCCAAGATTCAGGATGGGGTAGATGAAGAAGCCTTTCAAAAAGCATTAGCAAGCTTCCCAACGACCATACCAGAAAACATAGTAACCACTTCGGTTCCATTAACAGAAATGTTACATCTCCTAGGAATTACACCTGTAGGGGTACCAACATCGACCAATCCTATACCAACAGATTTTGATTCGATTACAAAAATAGGCTCACCTATGTCACCTGACTTAGAGGTCATCTCGAGCTTACAATCGGATTTAATAATTGGAGCTTCCTCCCTACAAAGCTCGCTCGATCAGGCACTTCAAGGAATGAATTTGCCGACAGCTTATTTACCGACAGATTCGTATGAGGACTTAAAATTGAGCTTTAAAGTGCTAGGTACGTACTTTGCTAAAGAAGAAAAAATGAATGACGTTTTACAAAGAATCGTAGCAAAGGAAAAAGAGTTAGAAGCTCAAGCACAAGGCAAAGAATTACCTTCCGTAATGCTTGTAATCGGTACATCGGATTCCTTTATGGTAATGAACGACAAATCCTATTTAGGAAGCTTAGTGGAACGATTAGGGGCAGACAATATTGCGAAATCTGTGTTAAAAGCAGATTCAACTTATTCACCTATGAATCTTGAAGATATTATTGTGGCTGACCCAGACATTGTTTTTGTGTTAGCATCGGGTGACCACGGGGCAAATGAAGATAAATTTAAACAAGAAATTGAAAAAAATAGCGCTTGGCAACAATTATCAGCCTATAAAAATAATAAAATCTATGTACTTGATTACAGCACATTCGGTGTAACATCTATTACGAATGTGGAAACAGCACTGACAACAATTGCAGATTATTTCTATAAATAAGTTTGTGAGGTAAAGGTATGATTCATACAACAAGAAGTCGCATGATTATAATTACAACCTTTGTGGTTACGATAGTAGTGGCAATCATTGCGGTCGGGTTAGGTAGTGTTCATATTTCCGTTCCTAATATTTTAACCACCCTTCTCAATGGACATGATCAGGAAGGTGTATATACAACAATAATTTGGGATATCCGATTACCTCGAGTGTTATTGGCTTTAATTATTGGTGCAAGTATTGCCATTTCGGGTGCCTTATTGCAGGCAGTTATGGGCAATCCGTTAGCAGATCCTGGATTAACAGGGGTAACAAGCGGGGCAGCAGCCTTTGTATTACTCATCCTTTTAGCAAATCCAGAGTTGACACACTTCATTCCTTTAGCTGCATTTGTGGGCGGATTGATTGCGGCTGCAATTGTTTATGCTCTCGCTTGGAGACGGACAGGCATTACACCCATCACTATTATTTTATCGGGGGTAGCCGTGAACGCTTTATGCGGCGGAGTCATTGGATTTTTATCGATTCTTTATAGTGATCGTTTGCCATCAGCTGTGCAATGGATGAATGGTAGTCTCGCTGCAAAAGGGAATGTATCACTACATATGATTTATTTGTATGCCATCATAGGTTGGGTACTATCCATTTTTGCGATTCGCAAAGCCAATATCATTCGTTTAGGTGATCAGGTGGCGACCAATTTAGGAGAAAGTGTAACGCGTATTCGTATTATGTTATCTATTTTAGCTGTTTTTCTAGCAGCTATTTCAGTCGCTGCAGTTGGTATGATTAGTTTTGTTGGATTAATCGTACCGCATATGGCTAGATTACTCGTTGGCTCAGATTATAAGTATATGTTGCCGATGAGTATGGCATTAGGGGCGATTGTCTTATTGATTGCCGACACTGGAGGGCGGACATTATTTGCACCTCTTGATATTCCAGCAGGTATTTTAATGGCCGTCATTGGTGGACCTTACTTCTTATACTTGATGAGAAAGAAGGCGTTTTAATGTTAAAGATTGAACAGTTATCCATCAGCTATGAACAAAAGGAAGTTGTCCATGACTTTTCTTTTGATGTTAAAAAAGGCGAAATCCTATCCATCATTGGACCGAATGGCTCTGGCAAATCAACGATATTAAAGGCCCTTGCAAGGATGCAGCCGTACCAGACAGGAACTATTTTGTTTGATGGGGAAAATATGCGTCGATTATCCTCAAAACAAATTGCTCGAAAAATGTGTATGCTTAGTCAACAAAATCAAGCCCCAACTGATATATCTGTCAAAAATTTAGTGGCCTATGGTCGTTATCCACATAAAAAGTGGTTTGAGCGCCTCAATGCAGAGGATGAGAACATTATTGATTGGGCATTAGAAAAAACTGATCTCTCACATTATAAAGAAAAGCCGATTGCTGCCTTGTCTGGGGGAGAAGCACAGCGCGCATGGATTGCCATGGCTTTAGCGCAACGGCCCGAAGTTTTACTATTAGATGAGCCCACGACATTCTTAGATATTGCGCATCAGCATGAAGTGCTAGAATTAGTGCGAGAGCTGAATCGTGACATGGGCATGACCGTTGTGATGGTACTCCATGATTTAAACCAAGCCTCTAGCTACAGTGATCAAATAGTGGTGGTAAAGGATGGAAAAAGAACTCATATGGGTACACCAGATGAAGTCATGACAGAGCGGATGATTCAACAAATCTATCGGATGGAAGCGGAAATTCAATATGTTTCATGGGATGGTGCTCCAAGAATTCAATTAAAAAATACGGTCAAAGCTTAGGAGGAAAATACATGCCAAAAGCAATCGATTTGGAACAAGTTAAACAGGATTATGAGGCATTTATTCAAAATAAAAAAAATTGTGTGTTAAGCTTCGTGGATAGAGAAGGCAGGCCTTTTAGTAGTACAGCCCCTTTTGTACGACTAAATGGAAAATTTTATATTTATATTAGTCGGATTGCAGAGCATTACCAGCTAATGGAGAAGTCAGAAGTAGTCGATTTAATTTGTGTAGCGGATGAAGCAGTAACAGCTAATCCTTTTGCCACAGAGCGAGCACGCTGGCAATGTCAGCCTAAAAATTTGGGCAATGAAGGGCATGAGAAAGTATTTGCAGCCTTTGATCAACTATTTAATGCAAAAATGATGGCAATGTTACGTTCACTTGATTTCTCATTATTTGAGTTAACGCCAGTAGCTGGGCGGTATATCGTAGGATTTGGCAAAGCCTTTACGATTGATATTGCCAATGACAAATTGATACATGTTGTCATTGATAAAAAATAGGTTGCCAATAAAGGCAGCCTATTTTTCAATGAATAGTTAGCAAATTTCTCTTGTCGTATATAAATGAAGACATTTATGGAACGTAAGAACGCTAATGAGGATGCTAACAATTGTTGGGAGCACTAAGGTGAATAAGTTTCCAGCTACTAATGATAAATAGTAATGAACAACAAAGTTTAGCAGAATAATCAGCAAGGTAGCCGAAAGCATTCTGATAGTTCGTATTCCCTCCTTTTCTTGAAGCTGCTGAATATAAAATTGACTACAGATGAGAAAATAAGCACTGCTTATATAAGCGAAATACATAGCAAAATGCTCCAAAAAATCTGTAGAAGCTTCGGGTTGAGAGAAATAGATTGGTGCAATGAAAAGAAAGAGCAGTGTAATAAAGCCATAGCAATAAAGGAAATCAGACTGTAATTGCGTCTTTTTTGACAGAGGTAGGCTATTGACAAACACTTCCCAGTTTACATGTCGATCCCCTTTGTATAAATTTTCAACAAGTGTGGCCGAAATGACGACAATCACCAAACCAATGGAAGAGCTATCCACGAAGGAGAAGTGAACAATATTAAGGAGAAGACATAAGGTCATTGCAAAAATGAGAGACCATTTTTGTACGACAAATCTTTGTAACAATAATGCCCGCATAGAACCCCTCCCTAAAACTCTTTCCTTTTATAAATGGCTGTAGAAATTAACGAGGATAGCCAAAGTATTAATAATCCGGCAAATGGTGTTACAAACATAAACTGTTTAACATTTAAAAAAGTGAAGGGTATATTGGGTAGATTCTCTTTAAACATCCCTAACAAGAAGCCTGGGATAAAACAAAGCGCAATCAAAACCATTTTTCCTTTAATGGAGCCAAATTTAATATAAATAGGTAATAATACAGCTAACAGACAGAGAGCCAATGTCACAATCATATTAAATGTTAGGAAAAAATCTGTGGTGATACCTTGATCGGTAAAATAATTGATAAGAAATATAATGGGCAGTGCAATAATAAGACCAATGATCATAAGCAATACACTCAATATATATTTACTAAGAACAATATCCCCTTTAGAAATCGGTAGGGTATTGGCATACTTATCCCAGCTACTTTGCTCATCGTAGGTAAGAGCAGTTATAGCTTGAATCGTTACAATAAAGACAATAACAGCCAGCAGCATTGAGCTTTGCTGCATAAAGATCGCCATCACAAGAAGAAATAGAACAACGTATGCCTGGGATCTCAATTGACGTTGAATAGTCATTAAATCTTTTACTATAAGACCTATCATATTTAAACACTACCTTTCACAAAAAATAGCATGATATCCTCTATAGAAGGTTTTTCGAGTCGGAAAGCCTCGTTTACTTCATGTTTCAGAACGAGGGCTTCAATTCCGAATGCTCCATTTCGTTTTTTTATAATGGCATGCTCTGGCAATACGCTTACTTCCTCACTACTCCCTTTGAAAATGCCGTAATCATATAATAGAGCGTCTTTACTTTCACTCAATAAAATTTCACCATTATGGATGAGCGTAATATAGTCAGCAATTTTTTCTAAATCGCTTGTAATATGAGAAGAAAATAAAATGCTATGTGTTTCATCCTGCATAAATGCTAAAAATAAATCTAAAATTTCATCCCTAATAATAGGATCTAGTCCACTTGTTGGTTCGTCTAAAATCAATAATTTTGGATGATGTGACAAGGCTAATGCAATCGACAGCTTCATCCTCATTCCTCGTGATAGTTCCTTGATCTTCTTCCTCTTTGGTACGTTAAATTGAGTCAATCGTTCAAAGTAATAGCTAGAATCCCACGTTTGAAATACCTTTTTCATAATCTTGTCGAGCTGCGTCGCATTTAGCGTCTCAGGTACATGTAAATCGTCAAACACTACACCGATGTCGTTTTTTATCGATAGCTCATGTTCGACATGATCCTGACCAAAAAGCAATATTTCGCCATATTCTTTTTTTAATAAATTCAGCATGCATTTAATGGTAGTTGATTTTCCTGCCCCATTTTCACCGACAAAGCCCATTACCGTTCCTTGAGGGACTGAAAAGCTTACATCTTTAAGGGAAAAGCCTTCAAAAATCTTATGTAGACCATGAAGTTCAATGGCATTCATTTAAATTTCCTCCTCTAACAGTAAAGATATTAATTCTTGCATTTCTTCTTTAGAAAGACCAGCTGTTTTCGCTGCTCTTACCGCCCTCTGCAAATGTTCCTCCACCTGACGTAGTAACTCCTCGCGTAAAAAATCCTGATTACGTTCGGTGACAAAGCTTCCTTTTCCAGCGACTGTTTCAATGAAGCCATCTCGCTCTAAATCGGCATATGCTCGTTTGGTCGTCATCACACTTATTTTTAAATCCTTTGCTAGGGCACGAATAGATGGTAGTGCATCACCTGCTTGAAATTTATTCGCTAGAATGGCCTCTTTGAGTTGTGTGGTGATTTGCTCATAAATAGGCTTATCACTAGCATTACTTAAATGAATATGCACAAATCCTCACCTCTTATAACTGTATATATACACTATATACAGTAGGCGATAAAAATGCAACATATTCCTACTTTTGGTAGGGGGCACGATTTGCAAAAACTCGGCATATATTGAGGTAACGGCTCAAGGAGGGAGATGAGGCATGCTACTATCTGAGATGGTGGATAAAGAATTAATTCAAATTGAGGGTGGCGTACATTTTGGCATTTTAGCACATACAGAATGCCTATTGGATGTGCAAACAGGAAAAATACATGGATTTGAGATTGTGAAAGATAAATTACCATTCCAAAAAAAGAAGATGAAAGTTAGTGAAATGATACCTTGGCATGAAATTATATTAATTGGAGAAGATCGGATTTTATTTAATAAGACATCTACAGTACAATCAGAATATTTACAGTGAGGTGAGCTTTTGGAAAACGAAAAATGGCTTGTTATCGGTGAGGACTCGAGATTAAAGGAATTAGCGACAATGCTAAGAAGTCCATCGAGAACAGTGTTTTATAAAAGAACGACAGTTTGGAACGAAGAGTTAAATAAACTTGTTTTAGAATTCCAACCAAATAAAATTATCCTACCTATTCTTCCGTTGAAAATAGAAGTTGAGCAACTATATGGCATATCACAAGTTAAATTTTATACAGGTCGATTAACGATGCATTGGAAGCAATTGCTGGAGAAAAATGAATCCATTTGTTATTTACAACAAGAATCGTTTATTTGGCAAAATGCTCGGTTAACAGCGGAGGGATTTATCGCCACGTTCTACGGACTCGAGCAAAAATGTATTTACGGACAAAATTTTACGATCGCAGGCTTCGGTCGTATCGCCAAAATGCTCGCCTCTTTACTTGTTAAAATGGGTGCGAATGTTCATATTGTGGCACGTTCAGTTGTACAAGTGAGTGAAGCAAAAGCATATGGTTATAAAGCTACAAATTTAGATGACCGTCAATGGTCTATTACGGATAGCATTTTTATAAATACAATTCCAGCAAAATGGATTACAGAGTCATTTATCGAGCATGTTCCAGCAGTTTTATATGATTTAGCCTCAGAGCCAGGCTGTTTAGATATAGATGCTGATCAATTACAAACGTATGTACTATTGCCATCATTGCCTGGGAAATACTTTGCACATGACGCAGCTACAATATTGTGCAAGGCAATAGAGGAGGAAGAAAATTGTTAACGGGGAAACGAATTGGCCTAGGTATTACTGCTTCACATTGTACTTATGAAGATGTAGTGCCTAAAATTCAAAATTTTATTGATGTTGGGGCTACAGTTATTCCTATCATTACCCACTCCGTTTTACATGCGGCTACCCGCTTTGGGACAGGGGAAGAGTGGATTGCAAAAATAGAAGCATTAACGGGTGAAAAGGTTATTTCTTCTATAAAGGAGGCGGAGCCATTTGGACCATCCAATCCTTTAGATGCAATGGTCATTGCGCCAATGACAGGCAATAGCATTAGTAAATTTGCTAATGCAGCAACAGATAGTCCTGTATTAATGGCAGCGAAGGCAACTTTACGTAATGGGTCTCCTGTAGTATTAGGTATTTCAACCAACGATGCACTTGGCTTAAATGGTATCAATATTATGAAGTTGTTAAATGCTAAAAACATCTATTTTATTCCATTTGGTCAAGATTCCCCTCATTCCAAACCGAATTCTTTAATTGCTGATTTTGATCAAATGGTGGATACTGTTCATGCAGCAATTACGCAGAAAAAGCAATTACAACCGCTGTTGATACAATATTTCAAATAAATCATATATTACACACAATTTTCAGTATTTTTGTGATACAATAGCACACATTATGAAACATGTATTCAAGGAGAGATGACAGATGACAAAGCAGTTAACGGTTGCAGTTGTTGGGGCAACAGGGGCAGTTGGTTCGAAAATGATGGAGCAGTTAATTAAACGTAAATTCCCAATTGGGAACATTAAATTTCTTGCTTCTGCTCGTTCAGCAGGAAAATCAATCGAATTTAATGGTCAAACATATACAATTGAAGAAGCGACACCTGAAGCTTTTGAAGGCGTCAATGTCGCTTTATTCTCAGCTGGTGGGTCAGTATCAGCTGTGCTTGCACCTGAAGCTGCTAAGCGTGGTGCAGTAGTAATTGATAATACGAGCCATTTCCGTATGGATCCAGAGGTACCGCTTGTCGTTCCTGAAGTGAATCGTGGCGACTTAGCGAAGCATAAAGGGATTATTGCGAATCCAAACTGCTCAACAATTCAAATGGTAGCTGCACTTGAACCAATTCGTAATGCATTTGGTTTAACGAAAGTAATTGTTTCAACTTATCAAGCAGTATCAGGTGCAGGTATTTCTGCTATTGAAGAATTAAAGGCACAAAGCGCAAACTGGGAAGCAGGTAAAGATGTAGAAGCAACTATTTTACCGTCTGGTAGTGATAAACGTCATTACCCAATCGCTCGTAATGTCATTCCACAAATTGATAAATTTACAGATAATGGATTTACATACGAAGAAATGAAGATGATTAATGAGACCAAAAAAATTATGCATGCACCAGAGCTAAAAGTAGCTGCTACTTGTGTTCGTGTGCCAGTTGTTTCAGGTCACTCTGAATCAGTTTATATTGAGGTAGAGAAAGAAGCGTCAATTCAAGAAATTTTCGACGTATTACGCAATGCACCAGGTGTGATATTACAAGATGATATTGCAACACAAACTTACCCAATGCCTATTTATGCAGAAGGGGAAGACGCTACTTTTGTAGGACGTATCCGTCAAGATTTAGACAATAGCAAAGGATTCCATCTATGGATCGTTTCTGACAATTTATTAAAAGGCGCCGCATTAAACTCTATCCAAATTGCAGAAGCAATGCTTGAGGATAACTTACTATAAAAGGGGTGTAAGGATGAATTTAGGTCGAATTGGAACGGCAATGATTACGCCGTTCAAAGATGATGGCACGATTAATTATCCAGAACTAGAACGTATTATTAATCATTTGATAGATAACGGTACAGATTGTATAGTTGCTTGTGGTACGACTTCTGAAAACCCAACGATGTCAACGGAGGAGAAAATTGAAGTTGTGCGCTTTACAGTAGAGAAAGTAGCTGGTCGTGTACCCGTTATTGCCGGCACAGGGGATAATGAAACGGCATACTCTATCGCAATGACTCATAAAGCAGAAGAAAATGGAGCCGATGGCATCATGCTAGTAGCTCCATACTATAATAAGCCAAATCAACGTGGGATTTTTGCTCACTTTGAAACAATTGCTAAACAAACGAGTCTACCTGTTATGCTCTATAATGTCCCAGGGCGTACTGGTGTCAATGTTGCCTATGAAACTTCTGTTGCGTTAAGCAAGATTCCAAACATAGCTTGGATTAAAGAAGCGAGTGGTAATTTAGATCAAATGGGTGATATTATCGAGAATGTTGACCCAGAAGATGATTTCTTAGTTTATAGTGGAGATGATGGCTTAACATTACCTCTAATGGCAATTGGCGGGGCAGGCGTTATTTCCGTAGCAGCTCACGTTGTAGGCAATGATATGCAATTAATGATTAAAGCGTTTGAAGAAGGAAATAATAAGCTAGCAGCCAAAATTCACCGAGCATTATTACCTTTAGTACGTGCGCTGTTCGCTCAACCAAATCCTTCGCCTATTAAATATGCGATGACAAAATTAGGTTTTGATACACTCAATGTACGTCTACCAATGATGGAAATGACAGATCAAGAGAAAGCTAACTTCGACAGAATTTGGGATACGTATCAAGAAAAAGCGAAAAGTTTTAGATAAAAAGCAACGAGGCTGAGATTCTTTCAGCCTCGTTTTTGTATGCTAGAAAAAAGATGAAAGACCCCTCAATCCATTACTTCTCATCCTCAAAAATACTAATATGACTATCATGATACAAGTTATCCAATATCTGCTGATCCCTCTCCTAATAATAAGCAAATAAAAGAAAATCTATTTCCAACGTGAAACATGTATTTTTAATTTGTGCAAAAGCTTTGCAAACCGTATAATAAATGTTAAGTGGTTGCTGTTCGGGATATTTTTTAGGAGGAAATAAATTGACAAAAAAGAAAAATGAATTAATTCGTATCATCCCTCTTGGGGGGGTAGGCGAAATTGGGAAAGCAATGTACGTAGTAGAAATTGATGAAGAGCTATTTGTAGTGGATAGCGGCTTAATGTTCCCAGAAGATGAGATGCTAGGCATAGATATCGTGATTCCTGACATTACGTACTTAGAAGAAAATAAAGAGCGTGTGAAAGGTATTTTCTTAACACATGGTCATGAAGATGCGATCGGTTCTATTGCCTATGTTTTACAAAAAATAAAGGCACCTGTGTACGGATCAAAATTAACAATTGCATTAGCAAAGGAACATTTAAAAGAATTACCTGCACCACATCAGGTGAAATTTTTTGAAGTAACAAATCGAAGTCGTATGAATTTCAATTCAACGTATGTAACATTCTTCCACACAACACATAGTATTCCCGATTCGTTAGGGGTGGTGTTCCATACATCTGAAGGCGCGATTGTTCATACAGGAGAGTTTAAATTCGATCAGTCAGCAACAGGTAAATTCAAACCTGATTTAGCAAAAATGGCACAATTAGGAGAAGACGGTGTCTTTATTCTCTTATCTGAATCGTGCGAAGCTGAACGACCAGGATATACGACATCGGAGATTGTGATTGAAGAACAATTATCAAAAACATTCCACTCAGCACCAGGTCGTATTTTAGTAGCTGTTTATGCATCGAATTTTATTCGTATTCAACAAGTTTTTGCCCAAGCCCAAAAATCATTCCGTAAAGTTGTGATTGTTGGTAAACCATTGGAAAAGGCTGTTGATTTAGGCGTACAGCTAGGTTATTTAACAGTTGAAGAAGATACAATTATTCCGATTTCAGAAATGCAAAAATATCAAGATGATGAAATTATCATTATTGCAACAGGTAATAGAGGAGAGCCTCTAGATGCATTAGAGAAAATCGTCCGCAAGCACCATCGTGATATTAAAATTAAGCAAGGGGATACAGTGCTAATCACATTTACACCTTCTCCTGGTATGGAAGTACAAATGGCTAATACGATGAACTCTATGTCCAAAGCAGGCGCTGAAATTTTGACTTCTAGCAAAAATGTTCATGTATCAGGACATGGTAGTCAGGAAGATTTAAAGCTTATGCTGAATTTGATGCAGCCAAAGTATTTTGTCCCTGTACAAGGCGAGTACCGCATGCTAATTGCTCACTCGAAGTTAGCGCAACAGCTTGGTATGCAAAAATCACAAATTTTTATCGCTGATAAAGGGGATATTGTAGAGTATAAAAATAATAAAATGCGCATGAGTGGTCGTGTACAAGCTGGTAACGTCTTAATTGACGGTATTGGTGTAGGCGATGTAGGGAATATTGTTCTTCGTGATCGTAAATTATTATCACAAGATGGTATTTTCATTGTGGTTGTGACATTAAACCGCGCACAAAAGAAAATTGCCTCTGGCCCAGAGATTTTATCGCGAGGCTTTGTATATGTACGAGAATCAGAGGAATTAATGATTGAGGCATCTGACATTGCGAAAAACGTCATTGAAAAATATGTTGGTAAAGATACATTTGAATGGACGAATATTAAACAAGAAATTCGAGATACACTAAATACGTATTTATTCCAAAAAACAAAACGTCGCCCAATGATTATTCCAATTATTATGGAGTACTAATTGAACAAGCTTATCGTCAATGCTTTGAGGAAAAAGTAAAAGAAAAAGGATTTTCTCCCAATTGCGGTGGAAAATCCTTTTTTTGAAATAGTCAAGTTCTACTTGTGATGATTCGCTACATATATAAAATGGATTGCAAAAGAAGGTGAAAATAGATGGCAGTTAGTAAAAGAAAGAAAGGAACTAAAAGTAAAGCGACAACTGAAAAAAAAGACATGCATCCGCTTATGTATGAAATTTTAGGACTGCTTTTAATTGCCTTAGCAGTCATTATGATTTTTGAATTCGGTATGATTGGGCGGATTTTACAAACAATCGCCATGTTTCTTTTAGGTAATTTACATTTTGCTGTTCCATTTATGCTTATATTTGTTGCGTTGTTAATGATGATTGGTCGTAAAAAAATCGGTTTGAAGGATCGATTAATACTCGGCATGGTACTCATTATTATGAGCTTAACCATTTTTAGCCATGGCATATTATTTGAGCAATTATCGAAATCAGGTGGTCTATTATCTGATTCTGTTCTTCGTGAATCGTGGCGCATATTGATCAATACAGAAGGTATTATTCATCGTAGCAATGCTCTAGGCGGTGGGATGATTGGTGCCCTATTATTTAGCGGCCTCCACGTGTTATTTGAAGCATCAGGGGCAAAAGTCGTTGCTTGGGTTATTTTCTTTATAGGGTTAATTTTAGTCACAGGTAAGGCATTGGTACCTTATTTAGCTGAAAAAATGCCAGGTCTATTTGGCAAATGGAAAAAGAAACACCGTGATAAGAAAAAAAATACACCGAAAAAGCCTAGCAATCGTCGCTCTAGAGTAGAAAGTGGAGATGAGGTAGCAGCAGTTAATCAAATGACAGATGTGTCAGAACAAGAGGAGGAAATACCTCATGAGCCGATTATCTCTGCTTTTACGCAAAATGTCTCACAGGAAAGAGCTGTATTTGATACGCCAACGATGGTGGAAAATGAACTAGAAGAAGCAACGGATGATGTCCATATTCAAGGCACTGATACTGTAGAAAATGCAGATTATCAGCTCCCATCCTATAATCTATTACAATTACCACCTCAACATGACCAAAGCGGTGAATATTCGGTGATTCAAGCTAATGCTAAAAAGCTAGAACAAACATTACAAAGCTTTGGTGTAAAAGCAAAGGTGACACAAGTCCATTTGGGACCAGCTGTCACGAAATATGAAATTTTACCAGATATAGGTGTGAAAGTAAGCAAAATTGTCAATCTGCAAGATGATCTTGCGCTAGCACTTGCCGCTAAAGATATTCGTATGGAAGCTCCTATCCCTGGGAAATCAGCGATTGGTATTGAAGTGCCAAATAGTGAGGTAGCCATTGTGACACTTCGTGAGGTATTGGAATCTAATGATGGTGCTAAGCCTGATGCATTGTTACAAGTAGCATTTGGTCGTGATATTACAGGACAAGCGGTTCTAGCAGAGCTCAATAAAATGCCACATTTACTTGTAGCTGGTTCAACAGGTAGCGGGAAAAGTGTCTGCATAAATGGCATAGTTGTATCCATACTAATGCGTACAAAACCACATGAAGTGAAACTCATGATGATTGACCCAAAAATGGTGGAGTTAAATGTTTATAATGGTATTCCTCATTTATTGGCGCCTGTCGTGACAGATGCACGAAAAGCCTCGCAAGCACTAAAAAAAGTGGTATCTGAAATGGAACGCCGTTATGACTTGTTTTCTCATACAGGTACACGAAATATTGAGGGCTATAATGCTCATGTACAAAAGGTTAATGAGCAAACAGAAGAAAAGCATCCAAAGCTACCGTATATCGTTGTCATTGTGGATGAGTTAGCGGATTTGATGATGGTTGCATCAAGTGATGTAGAGGATTCAATTACACGTTTAGCGCAAATGGCACGCGCTGCAGGGATTCATTTAATAATTGCAACACAAAGACCGAGTGTAGATGTCTTAACAGGCGTCATAAAGGCAAATATACCTTCAAGAATTGCATTTGCAGTTTCTTCAGCAATTGATTCAAGAACCATTTTAGACATGGGTGGGGCTGAACGCCTACTTGGTCGTGGTGATATGCTATTTTTACCTGCCGGGGCTTCGAAACCAAAAAGGGTGCAGGGTGCTTTTTTATCAGATCAAGAGGTTGAAGCTGTTGTGAATTTTGTTATAGAACAGCAAAAGGCACAGTATCAGGAGGAGATGATTCCTACTGAAGAAGAAACCATTTTAGAGGAAACGGATGAATTATATGATGAAGCTGTCCAATTAGTTGTCAGCATGCAAACAGCATCAGTATCTATGCTACAACGTCGCTTCCGAATTGGCTATTCAAGGGCAGCACGTATTGTCGATCAAATGGAACAACGCGGGATTGTAGGGCCTCCAGAGGGAAGTAAACCGCGTCAAGTACTTGTTCACCAGTACGATAACTAACCAAAAAATTGGACAAAAATAACTGTGTTTCACTGTATATTTGTCCAAATATTTGCAATAAAAATGAAGAAAGAATGAATTCTATAACAGATTTTCTTTAAAACTGTTTATTTCATTCTGCAAAAATGTTATATTTATGAACGATTAGTAGGAATGTTGTACATCAGATGTCTGATCTCTGATTTTGGTGGTGATATATGTGACTATTAAAGCAGATCATCGTCATCTCTATCTTCAAGTAATCGATCGTTTAAAATCTGACATTGAGGCTGGTATTTTTAAAGAAAATGAAAAGCTTCCGTCAGAATTTGAATTATCGAAATCACTAGGAGTCAGTCGAGCAACACTTAGAGAAGCACTTCGACTGTTGGAAGAGGAAAATGTGATTGTGCGCCGACATGGGGTTGGGACTTTTGTCAATCCTAAGCCGTTGTTTACATCAGGCATCGAGCATTTATCGAGCATTTCTTCTATGATCGAGGCAGCGGGTATGGAGCCAGGTTCGCGGTTTTTAAAAGCGACTGAGCACGTACCTTCTGAGGAAGATTTAAAACGCTTCCAATGTGATGGCGAAGATAAAATACTCACGATTGAACGTGTCAGAACAGCGGATGGCGAACCAGTAGTATACTGCATAGACAGGCTACCTGCAAGCTTCCTGCCTACTGACTTTGTCGAAAAAAAAGAAGTTTCACTGTTCTCTGCTCTTGAGCAATCTGGCAAAATTCATGTAGCCTACGCTGTTACATATATTGATCCAGTAGGATATCATGAACAAGCCTCACCGATCTTAAATTGTGGACGTGAAACAGCTCTTTTAGTGTTAAAGCAGTTGCATTACGATGAGCATGATCAAGTAGTGCTCTATTCAAAAAATTATTTCCGAGCTGATAAATTCAGCTTCCATGTAGTTCGTAAACGGGTGTAGAACATTTCTAAATTTTTTCCTGCTAATTACAATACCTTTGGGGGGTTAATTAAATGAAAAAACGTAAATTTGGTTTAGTATTAACATCAGTATTAGCGGCAAGTGCTATTTTAGGTGCTTGTGGTGCGAAAGACGACGAAAAACCTGCAAAAGACAATGACAATGCTTCAGGCGGTGACAAAACTGAAGAAGCTTTCTCAGTAGCAATGGTTACTGACGTAGGTGGCGTTGATGACAAATCATTCAACCAATCTGCATGGGAAGGTGTTCAAGCTTACGGAAAAGAACATGGTCTTAAAAAAGGCGATGGTGGTTTTGACTACCTACAATCAGCATCAGACGCTGACTATGAAACTAACTTAAACAACTTAATTCGCCGTGACTTTAACTTAGTATATGGTATCGGCTTCATGATGGCTGATGCAATTGATGCAGTTGCTTCTGAAAATCCAGATAACCACTTTGCATTAATCGATGCAGAAGTAAAAGCTGACAATGTAGTTAACGTTTTATTCAAAGAGCAAGAAGGTGCTTTCTTAGCAGGTGTTGCTGCAGCAAAAACGTCTAAAACAGGTAAAATCGGCTTCGTAGGTGGCGTTGATATTCCAGTTATTAACCGTTTCCACGCTGGTTTCGTTGAAGGGGCTAAAGCAGTAAACCCTGATATCGACATTCAAGTAAAATACACTGGTGCATTTGATAAAGCAGATCTTGGTAAAATTACAGCGAACAGCATGTACTCTTCAGGTGTTGATGTAATCTTCCACGCTGCTGGTGCAACTGGTAACGGTGTATTCTCTGAAGCAAAAGAGCGTAAAGCTAAAGATCCTAATGCTGATGTATGGGTAATCGGGGTAGATGCTGACCAATACGAAGAAGGTAAAGTAGACGATAAAACAAACGTAACATTAACTTCTATGCTAAAAGGTGTTAATACAGCAGTAGTAGATATTTCAAACAGAGCAAAAAATGGTGATTTCCCAGGTGGAGAAACACTTGTTTACGGTTTAGCTGAAGATGGCGTTAAACTTGCAGATTCTCGTGGTGCAATTTCAGAAGATGTACAAAAAGTAATTGATGAATATAAAGAGAAAATTGCTAAGGGTGAAATCAAAGTTCCAGAAAAAGTGGAAAAATAATTCATCTTTTGATCATCATAAGGGACTTTTTAGAAGGACCTTATGATGATTTTTCAATCTATCGTTATATTTAGATTATTTGCAATACTCTATTTAACAAGATTTATATGAACCTTTAGAGGTAGAAATGATAATTTACTAGTTTAGGTTTTAAGTTAATAGAAGAAAGGTTTCTAACGATGACCTTTCCTGTATTAATTTAGCAAAACATCTACCTCTATGGGTGAAATTAAATATAGCCTCTGGTAGAAATCTAAATACTGGACGTATGGCTTATCTGTACCATCAATCATGTAGCAGCAGATACTATACGCTAAGGCGAAAAGACTTAATAATAGTGCCTATTAAGGGAGTGACAATTTTGGAATATGTGATTGAAATGCTAGGAATCCGTAAAGAGTTCGGTAATTTCGTGGCGAATAATAACATCACCCTCCAACTGAAACAAGGCGAAATCCATGCATTGCTAGGAGAAAATGGTGCAGGTAAATCGACTTTGATGAACGTCCTTTTTGGTTTGTATCAACCAGAGGGTGGCGAAATTCGCGTTCGTGGGAAGGCTGTAAAAATTACAAACCCGAATATTGCCAATGATTTAGGAATTGGTATGGTGCATCAGCACTTTATGTTAGTGGAAAATTTTACGGTAACAGAAAACATCATTTTAGGCACTGAGCCTACTAAAATGGGGATTGTTAACATAAAAGATGCGGCTAAGAAAGTACAAGCACTTTCTGAAAAATATGGATTGGATGTTGATCCATATGCCAAAATCGAAGACATTACAGTTGGTATGCAACAACGTGTTGAAATTTTAAAAACTTTGTATCGTGGTGCTGAAATTTTAATTTTTGATGAGCCAACTGCTTCATTAACACCACAGGAAATTACTGAGTTAATTCAAATTATGCGTCGACTTATTGCAGAAGGTAAATCGATTATTTTAATTACCCATAAGCTTAAAGAAATTATGGAAGTTTCGGATCGTGTGACAATTATCCGTAAAGGTGAAGGCATTGGTACTGTTGTAACCGCTGCCACAAATCCTGATCAATTGGCTGAAATGATGGTTGGGCGTCAAGTTGAATTTAAAACAGAAAAAATTGATGCCAACCCAACAGATGAAGTACTGTCGATTAACAACTTGGTTGTAACGGATTACCGAAACATCGACAAAGTCAAAGGATTAAACTTAAATGTTCGCAAAGGTGAAATCGTCGGTATTGCTGGTATTGATGGTAACGGTCAATCTGAATTAATTGAGGCCATTACGGGTCTTCGTAAAATCAAAAGTGGGACAGTTAAGTTAAATGGCAAAGAAATTACCAACATGAAGCCTCGTAAAATTACAGAGGAAGGTGTTGGACATATCCCACAAGACCGTCATAAGCATGGCTTAGTGTTAGATTTCCCTATTGGTCATAATATTGCTCTACAAACATATTACCAATCTCCAATAGCGAAGGGCTTTGTTATGGACTATAAAAAAGTGTCTGAGAAAGCTCGCCAAATCATTAAAGAGTATGATGTACGTACTGGTAATGGTGAAATGACACCAGCTCGTGCTTTATCTGGTGGTAACCAACAAAAAGCTATTATTGGTCGTGAAATTGACCGTAATCCAGATTTATTAATTGCCGCTCTACCAACGCGTGGACTCGACGTTGGGGCTATTGAATTCATTCACTCTCGTCTTATTGAGCAACGTGATAAAGGAAAAGCGGTTCTATTAATCTCATTTGAATTAGATGAGGTTATGAATGTTTCGGATCGTATTGCCGTAATTTATGATGGACAAATTGTGGATGAGTTAAATCCTAAAGAAACTACAGAGCAAGAGCTAGGCTTACTAATGGCTGGACAAAGTAAAAAAAATAATAAGCATGATGCGAAGGAGGGGAACGACTAATGTCAAATCGTGTCATTAATTTACTCGTTCCTATCATCTCTATCATTATCGGTTTAATTGTAGGGGCTATCGTGATGGTAGTCAGTGGCTATGACCCTGTAGAAGGTTATATCGCTCTTTGGACAGGTATTTTTGGAGATTCATATTCGATTGGGAACACAATTCGACAAATCACACCCTATATTTTGGCAGGTCTTGCAGTAGCGTTTGCTTTCCGCACAGGGTTGTTCAATATTGGTGTTGAAGGTCAGCTTATTTTAGGTTGGCTGGCAGCTGCTTGGGTAGGTTATGCATTTGAACTACCTAAATTCATTCATTTACCATTGGCATTGCTTGCTGCAGCTGCAGCTGGTGCATTTTGGGCCTTTATTGCAGGTTTCTTAAAAGCGAAATTTAAAGTTCATGAAGTTATTGCGACAATTATGCTGAACTATACTGCGCTTTATATTGCCAACGCAGCGATCAAAAAATTGTCCGATGGCAGCTTTAAAACAGAACGTATTCATGAATCCGCTTCACTGCGTTCTCCGTTTTTAAGAGAGCTTACAGACAATTCAAGTCTTCACTATGGGATCATTGTTGCACTTTTAATGGTAGTAGTAATGTGGTTCATCTTGGAAAAAACTACACGTGGCTATGAACTAAAAGCAGTAGGCTTTAACAAAAATGCTGCTGATTATGCAGGTATGAGCGTCAATAAAAATATTATTCTAGCAATGACGATTTCAGGTATGTTTGCAGGTCTTGGTGGTGCGATGGAAGCTTTAGGTACATTCCAAAACGCATCCATTAAACCAGGCTTTACAGGGATCGGTTTTGACGGTATCGCCGTTGCCCTACTTGGTGCGAATACACCACTTGGGGTAGTGTTTGGGGCTTCACTTTTTGGTTCATTGAAATATGGTGCACTAAATATGCCAAATGCTGCAGGTATTCCAGAAGAAATCGTATCTATTATCATTGCGTTGATTATCTTCTTCGTTGCATCAGGCTATATTATTCGAGTAGGCTTACAAAAGCTGAGCAAGAAAAAGGAGGGACAATAACATGAGCTTTTTAGAAATGTTATATTTCATCATCCCTTCAGCGATTCTTTATGCAACACCTTTGATTTTTACAGCCATCGGTGGGGTATTCTCTGAACGCTCTGGTGTTGTCAACATCGGGCTAGAAGGCTTAATGATTGTTGGTGCATTTGTTGGTATTTTTGTCAATTTAGAATTCGCTTCGTCATTAGGAGGAGCAACAGTTTGGGTAGCAATGCTAGCAGCTGTTGTGATCGGGGCAGTGTTCTCACTTTTCCATGCCGTTGCTTCTATTTCTTTCCGTGCCGATCAAACAGTATCAGGGGTAGCAATTAACTTACTAGGCTTAGCCGCGACAGTTTTCTTAGTAAAAATGATTTATGATAAAGGTCAAACAGATATGATTGACCAACCAATACGTCGTTTTGGTATTCGTTATTTAGAGGATATTCCTTTCTTTGGTCGTTTATTGTTCCATGATGTTTATAGCACATCTATTTTAGCGTTTGTTGTAGCAATTGGCGCATGGTTTATCATTTATAAAACGCCATTTGGATTGCGCTTACGAGCTGTTGGTGAACATCCAATGGCAGCAGATACTATGGGGATTAACGTAAATAAAATGCGTTACATTGCCGTAATGATTTCTGGGGCTCTAGGTGGCCTTGGCGGTGCAGTTTATGCACAAACAATTACACATGACTTCTCACATGCAACAATTGCTGGTCAAGGTTTCATGGCCATTGCCGCTATGATTTTCGGGAAATGGCATCCAATGGGTGCACTAGGTGCAGCATTATTCTTCGGTTTAGCGCAAACATTAAGTATTGCAGGGAACCAAATTCCATTTATCGAGAATGTGCCAGCCGTTTATCTGCAAATTTTACCATATGTCCTAACAATCCTTGCTTTAGCAGGCTTTATTGGTAAAGCAAATGCACCAAAGGCAAGTGGCCAACCTTATATTAAAGGTAAACGCTAAGAAAAATGAATTATCAGAGACTGAGCGATCGTTGCTCAGTCTTTTTTATATGCAATTGGTGTAATTATTAATTTTTCCCATACATACTTTGGATTCCTTTTGCAATTATAGACAATAGACATGTATAGTATGTGTAGTACATCGTTATATTAAGAAGGATAGGAGGGTTTTTATATGTTTAAAACAATACCTTTTGCAAAAGGTGTCAATTTGCATATCCGACAAACAACCCAATTTAAAACTGTAAATTTTTCAATAAAATGGAGAAGAGCATTAACGGCTAAAAGTGCATCAGAACGTACAGTGTTAACCAATGTACTGCAGCACAGTAATGCTAAATATAAGACAACTGCTGCATTTCGTAGCTTTTTAGATGACTTGTACGGCACTGTTTTATATTTTGATACATCGAAGCGAGGGAATGAGCATACGGTGCTACTAAATGTAGAGACTGTAAATGACCATTATCTTGCGAATACAAGTGTGTTAAACGACGTACTTGGTTTATTGCACACGGCTATTTTTGAGCCTAATTTAGAAAATGCTGCCTTTAAGGAATCAATTGTTGAACGTGAAAAGAAAACAGTTATTCAGCGTATTGAATCTATATTTGACGATAAATCCCGCTTTGCTCAGTTCCGTTTACAACAAATTTTAAGACCAAATGAGCCTGCATCGATTTCAGCAAATGGTAGTGTAGAGGAAATTCAAAAAATTACACCGGCTTCCTTATATGAGGCGTATCAATCCATGCTAGCTAACGATAAAATTGATATTTATGTTGCTGGTGATATTAATGAAGAGGAAGTCGTCGCAAAATTAAAAAAGGCGCTACCATTTAAAGATCGCACACCTGAAGAAGTTCCGGCGGTACTTCCCAAAAAACACCCTGACAATGATTATGTTAGAGAACAGCATGAAATGAAGCAAGGTAAGCTCCATATTGGCTTTAGCACACCAGTAAGATTTGGTGATGCGGACTTTGCTAAAATGCAAATTTTTAATGGCATTTTTGGTGGCTATCCACATGCTAAATTGTTTATGAATGTTCGTGAAAAAGAGAGCCTTGCTTATTATGCATCAAGTTCATACGCATCGCATTACGGTCTCGTTTTTGTTGTCTCTGGTATCGAGCCTAAAAATGAAGAAAAAGCTCTAACGCTAATTAAAGAGCAACTTGCTGTCATGCAGGCTGGAGATATTACTGATTTAGAGCTGGAGCAAACAAAAGCTATGCTGACGAATCAGCTTAAAGAGTCGCTAGATTCTGCTCGTGGACAAATCGAAATTTTTGATCAATATAAAGACTTACCTGAGGAATTCTCTGTTGAAACTTGGGCAAATAAGTGGAAAGCTGTAACAAAGGAAGATGTTGTTGCAATGGCAAAGCAAGTGCAGCTTGAAGCAGTTTATTTCTTATGTGGAAAGGAGCAAGCGGCACAATGAAAACAATTGAATTTAAACAATTAGATGAAACACTTTATTATGAAAAGCTAGACAATGGCTTAGATGTTTATATTTTGCCAAAAAAAGGCTTTTCCAAAACATTTGTTACATTTACAACAAAATACGGCTCTGTTGATCGTACGTTTGTCCCCATTGGTGAAACGGAAAGTATCACTGTGCCAGATGGCATTGCTCACTTTTTAGAGCATAAAATGTTTGAAAAAGAAGATGGGGATGTTTTCCAAAAGTTTAGTGAGTACGGCGCTTCGGCTAATGCCTTTACATCGTTCACACGTACGGCTTATTTATTTTCTTCTACTGACAATATTTATAAAAGTACAGAAACTTTATTAAATTTTGTACAAGAGCCATATTTCACTGAAGCTACTGTCAACAAAGAAAAAGGAATTATTGGGCAAGAAATTACCATGTATGATGATCAGCCTGATTGGCGTTTATACTTTGGTACGATTGAAAATATGTATCATCATCATCCAGTGAAAATAGATATTGCAGGTACAATTGAATCGATTGATGGTATTACAGCTGAGCATCTATATACATGTTACAACACATTTTATCATCCATCTAATATGCTGTTATTTGTTATTGGCGCTGTGGATCCAGAGCAAATGATGACTTTTATTCGTGACAATCAAGGTAAAAAAGAGTTTCCGGAGCCTACGCCGATTCAACGTTTCTTCGATAAAGAACCAACAGAGGTTGCAATTAAAGAACGTACATTAAATATGGATGTTCAAAAGCCAAAAGTATATGTCGGTTTGAAAGCAAAAGAAACTAATTTATCAGGTCAGGAAATGTTAAAACATGAGCTATCTGTGCAAATTGCGCTTGAGCTTATTTTCGGACGCACATCAAGTTTTTATGAACGTGTCTATGAAGAAGGATTAATCGATGAAACCTATGCATTTGATTTTACTTTAGAAAATGGTTTTGGCTTTGCCATGATTGGTTCTGATTCAACAGAGCCAGATGGGTTATCAAAGGCAATTAAGGAAGAACTAGCAAAGTATGATGGAAATGCACACTTTGAAAGTGCTGATTTGGACCGTATCAAACGTAAAAAAATTGGATTCTTCTTACGTGCGCTTAATTCAATTGAATTTATTGCAAACCAATTTACACGCTATTCCTTTAATGACATGAATTTATTTGATGTTGTACCAGTACTAGAGACATTAACAGTTGAGGATTTAAAGAAAGCATTTGCTTCTATTCAAGGTGAATCTCAACAAACTGTTTTTAAAATTTTACCAAGCAAGCAGGGAGCACAGTGAAAAAATTTGCCCTTGTTTTAGGTGCATCAGGTGAGATTGGTCGTGCTATTTGTCAAAGCTTAGCTGAAGACGGTTGGTCCATCTATGTGCATTATTCACAAAATAAGAATGCGGCACAGAGTTTATGTGATTCGCTTACTACATCTTTCCCTGCACAAGAGTTTATGCTTGTTCAGGGGGATTTTTCAACCATAAAAGGAGCAGAAATGGTCGCAGCACAAATTTTTAATGTGCAGGCCATTGTCTTTGCTAATGGACAAGCCCATTATTCATTGCTTGAAGATACATCAGTGGAGGATATGGAAGCCTTATGGCGTGTTCATGTTCAAAATCCAATGCGTTTGACTGCTTTACTTTCTAAAAAGCTGCGACAACATGATGTAAGCTATGTACTATTTATTGGTTCAATTTGGGGAGAGGCTGGCTCAGCGGGTGAAGCACTTTATGCTACGGTTAAAGGTGCCCAGCATGCTTTTGTTAAATCCTATGCGAAAGAGGCAGCACTATCTCAAATTCGTGTAAATGCCATCGCTCCTGGTTTTATCAATACGTCAATGAACAGCCATTTAAGTCAAGTGGAGCTAGACTATATTTTAGAGGATATTCCTTTAGGCACCATCGGACAAACTACGGATGTAGCTGAAATGGTTCGTTTTTATTTGTCTGGTAAAGCTGATTATGTCACAGGACAAATCATAAGATTAAATGGTGGTTGGTACATATAATATTCTCTTCTGCACATACTACAAATGTAAAGGAGGAGGAACATATGACCATTTTAGAAAACTGGCAAAAATGGACATCGTTTTTAGGGCAAAACGTTATGCAAGCTGAATCAAGCGGCATGCCAAAGAAAATGATTCAAACGGCTGCTGTCCAAATTGGTGAGTATTTGGCGACAAATGTCGACCCTAAGAACGAACAAGAGCGAGTGCTGTCGGATTTATGGGGCGTTGCCTCTGAAGATGAGAAGCATGCATTAGCGAATTGTGTCATTAAACTTGTACAAAATAAGCATGTGCAGTAAATAAAAGAGGAGAGCCTATCTCCTCTTTTTTCTATATAAAAAAGCTATTTATCGTTGAAAATGAGAACGTATGTAAGCCTAATCTGCGAACACCAAAAAAAATTAGTAAATAACGTCGTAATTCCATGTATTCTAACTTTCCATTACATAAAAAATCAGCTATGATGGAACTTATAAAGGATTTTTTACGTTAACTAATAGGAAGGGAACGAGTGTGTTGAGCGATTGGTACTTTGAATATGAAATTCAGGTGAATCGCCCTGGATTATTAGGAGATATTGCTTCACTTTTAGGGATGCTTCGTGTCAATATTATTTCAATAAATGGTGTCGACGAGGATCGACGTGGTATGTTAGTGCATACAGACAATGATGAGGCGATTGAACGATTTCGTACAATCGTTTCGACAATGGAACATATTAACGTAACCAAATTTCGACAACCAAAACTTCGTGATCGTCTAGCCATTAGGCATGGTCGCTATATTCCTCGAGATGCAGACGAAAAAAACACTTTCCACTTCGTAAGAGACGAACTTGGTATTTTAGTCGATTTTATGGCGGAACTCTTTAAAAAAGAAGGACATAAGCTAATTGGTATACGTGGCATGCCACGTGTTGGGAAAACCGAATCCATTGTAGCTGCAAGTGTCTGTGCCAATAAAAAGTGGATTTTTTTATCGTCTACAATGATTAAACAAACAGTTCGAAATAAGCTTGTGGGTGATGAATTTAGTCGTAACAATATTTTTATTCTAGATGGTATTGTGACTCGACGTTCAACTGATGAGCGACATCTGCAATTAGTGCGTGAAATGATGAATATGCCATGTATTAAAGTTGTAGAGCATCCAGATATGTTCGTTCAGCATTCTGAATATAAAATAGAGGATTTTGATTATATTATTGAACTGCGTCATCACACAGATGAAGAAATTACCTATGAGATAATGGAAAAAAATCACATGTCCGAATCCGATTCATTTGGAGGATTTAATTTTTAATTTGATGTTAAAGTAGGTGTTATTAGTGGCAGAATTAGGTACTCGACTAAAAGAGGCGAGACTGTCTAAAGGCTACAGCTTAGACGATTTACAAGAAATAACGAAAATTCAAAAGCGTTATTTAGTAGGAATTGAAGAAGGCAATTATTCTATTATGCCTGGTTCGTTTTATGTACGAGCTTTTATTAAACAATATGCAGAAGCGGTTGGTTTGGACGCTGAAGAAATTTTAGAGACATATAAAAATGAACTGCCAAGCACTCCAAATGATCAATTAAGTCAATCTATGTCGAATAGTCCTAGCAGAAGAAAGGTATCGAAAGGCCCTTCCAACAAAATGATGGAGGCAATGCCCAAAATCATTGTTGCTTTATTTATTGTTGTTATCATTGTAGCTATATGGATACTATGGCAATCAAAAAACAGTTCAGGGACAAGCGAAGAAGTAAATCCAACTCCTGAGATGGAATATGATACAAATGTTAAGCCAATTGATAGTGAAAAAGATAAAAAAGACAAAGAAAATAAAGATGCACAAAAAAATGATAAAGAAGATACAAACTCTACAGATGAAACACCAATTGATGAAGATCAAACAGATCAAACTGAAGAGATGAAACAAACAATTTCTGCGGGTACTATTGAGACAGATGGAGCGACAACTTCTTATACGTTAACAGGTACAAAGACTATGAAAATTAAAGTCGAAGTATCAGGTCCTACTTTTGTTGGTATTCGTGACCAACAACAACAAGAATTATTAACAGATACACGTGTCTATAATGCTGGTGAAGTAATTGAATATGACGCTACAGCGCAAAATTATGTACGTATCCGTCTTGGTAATTCAACACAGGCTAAAATCTATATTAATGACGAACCTCTAACGTATGCACAACAAATTGTAACGCAAAATATCGTCATCAATTTCAATAAAGAACAGTAGTCATCATGTGATGGCTACTTTCTTTCATCATGAAAGGTGTTAGAAAAATGAATATTCCAAATAAAATTACCATCTCTCGAATCTTGCTTATTCCATTCTTTGTCATTGTTATGATGTTTGATTTCGGCTGGGGAACATTGACACTATTTGGTGCAGAGATGCCAATCCATCATTTTATAGGTGCACTTATTTTTATCTTTGCTTCAACAACCGATTGGGTGGATGGTTATTATGCACGTAAGTATAATCTTGTGACAACGTTTGGGAAATTTTTAGATCCCTTAGCTGACAAATTACTTGTCTCAGCAGCCTTTATTTTAATGGTAGAACTTGATATGGCGCCTGCCTGGATCATTATCATTATTATTAGCCGTGAATTTGCAGTAACTGGCTTACGTCTCATTTTGGCAGGTGGGGGAGAAGTTGTAGCTGCTAATCAGCTTGGTAAAATAAAAACTTGGGCACAAATTGTAGCGATTGCTGCTGCTCTTTTACACAATACAATCTTTACACTAATTGGTATTCCATTTGATATGATCATGCTTTATATTGCATTGTTCTTTACGCTATGGTCTGGGTGGGATTATTTCTATCTAAACAGACGTGTTTTACTTGAGTCTAAATAAGAAAGGTCTTGTGAATCATGAATGCTGAAATTCTTGCTGTTGGCTCTGAGTTATTATTAGGTCAAATTACGAATACAAATGCGAGATTTATCTCAAGTCAGTTATCAGAGCTTGGTATAAACGTTTTTTATCACACAGTAGTGGGAGATAATGCGCAACGTTTAGAACAAGCTATTGAAGTGGCGGAGTCACGTGCTGATCTCATTATTTTTTCGGGAGGGCTTGGACCTACGAAGGATGATTTAACGAAGGAAACGATTGCACGTCACCTCGGCGTTTCTCTTGAATTTGACGAAGTGGCATTAACGTATATTGAGCAATTTTTTGCCAAACGAGGACGTCCAATGACGGAGAATAATCGTAAACAGGCATTAATTTTAGCTGGGAGTGAAGTGCTAGCAAATCACCATGGCATGGCTCCTGGTATGATTTTAACAAAGAATGATCGTACCTATATTTTACTTCCAGGACCTCCAAAAGAGCTAGAACCAATGTTTCAATTTGAGGCCAAACCTAAGCTTGCTGCGATGCTGAATGATGGAGGGATCATTGCATCTCATGTCATGCGTTTTTATGGCATTGGTGAGGCCGAGCTCGAAGTACGTGTTCAAGATATATTAGATGCACAAACAAATCCAACGGTTGCTCCACTTGCTTCTGATGGAGAGGTAACATTGCGCGTGACAGCTAAAGCAGCAACAGAGCAACAAGCCCAACAGTTAATTGCTGCAAAAGTGGCAGAGATACAGGCACTAGTTGGAGAATATCAATATGGTGTAGATGATGATTCACTTGCATCTAAAACGGTTGAAATGTTACTTGATAATAAGCTAACAATTGCAGCTGCAGAAAGTTTAACAGCTGGGTTATTTCAATCTGAACTTGCTGAAATTCCCGGAGTAGGCAATGCGCTTATCGGAGGCATTGTTACATATGCAGCTGATGCGAAAGTAAAACAGCTTGGTATTTCACAAGAATTAATTGATACACATGGTGTTGTCAGCAGCGAGTGTGCAGCGGCAATGGCGAGTGCTGTACGTGAAAAGTTTTCAACAAATATTGGCATAGGTCTTACGGGAGAAGCAGGCCCTACTGCGCATGATCACCAACCTGTAGGTACGGTTTGGATAGGCATTGCCATTGAGGATGAGGAGCCACTTACATATTTACTTCATTTATCTGGCATGCGTAATACGAATCGACTTCGTGCAGTGAAATTTACATGCCATTATTTAATGCAGTTATTAGAAGAGCGTGGATATACAAAACGATATAGATAGAGTAAAAAATAGGAATTTGGGTAGAGGAAAACTATCCAAATTTTTATTTTGAAGAAAAATCGAATAAATGTTCGCTTTTTTCTTGCGTGTTTTCTCAAAAACAAGTATAGTAGAGATAGACAAAAACAGTGAACAGTTTTCGAAGGAGGAAAATGAATGAGTGATCGTAAAGCAGCCTTAGAACAGGCTCTAAAACAAATTGAAAAGAATTTTGGTAAAGGTTCTATCATGAAACTCGGCGAAAAAACCGATCTAGAAATTGCGACATCTTCAAGTGGATCGTTAGCACTTGATGCAGCATTAGGAGTAGGCGGATATCCACGTGGACGTATTATTGAAGTATACGGCCCAGAATCATCTGGTAAAACAACAGTTGCGCTTCATGCCATTGCGGAAGTTCAAGCAAAAGGTGGACAAGCTGCATTTATCGATGCAGAGCATGCATTAGACCCAGTTTATGCGCAAAAATTAGGCGTCGATATTGACGAGCTATTACTTTCACAGCCAGATACAGGGGAGCAAGCACTTGAAATTGCAGAAGCATTAGTGCGTAGCGGTGCTATTGATATTATCGTTATTGACTCCGTTGCTGCCTTAGTACCAAAAGCTGAAATTGAAGGGGATATGGGTGATTCTCATGTCGGCCTACAAGCACGTTTAATGTCTCAGGCATTACGTAAACTTTCAGGTGCGATTAATAAATCAAAAACGATTGCTATTTTCATTAACCAAGTTCGTGAAAAAATTGGTGTCATGTTCGGAAACCCTGAAACAACACCAGGTGGACGAGCTCTTAAATTCTATAGCTCTGTCCGTTTAGAAGTGCGTCGAGCAGAAGCTATTAAACAAGGTAATGATATTGTTGGTAACCGTACAAAAATTAAAATTGTTAAAAATAAAGTAGCGCCGCCTTTCCGTACTGCTGAAGTGGATATTATGTATGGTGAAGGTATTTCTAAAGAAGGCGAAACAGTTGATTTAGGTGTAGAATTAGATATTGTCCAAAAAAGTGGTTCTTGGTATGCATATGGTGATGAACGTCTAGGTCAAGGTCGAGAAAATGCTAAACAATATTTAAAAGAAAATGTTGCTGTTATGGAAGACATCGCAAATAAAATTCGAGCTTCTTATGGTATTGCAGCTTCTTCTTACACAATTGCTGCTCATGATGAAGAAGAGATGGATGAAGAATTGATGTTACTTCTTGAAGAAGAATAATAAACGATTGCATTGTTCCCATTTTTTGAGGGAACAATGCTTTTTTTGTCTATATTCTTAAACTTTTACCCATAATAAGAGTAATGCCATCTATCTCAAGGTGTTATTTCTTATGTACTGTTTTTATATTAATTGTATTTAAGATGAAATTTTTTCTAGTGTAAAAGTAATAGGGTGAAAAATAACCGAATGGATAGGACTTACTTTTTTTGGCTGAAGGGCGAACAGACGCCCGACTATCCTTGACAGAGCTTAAGGCTAGCTATACAATTAAATATGTATAATTTCTGAATTATGACTTTAAATAGGCAGTACATTTTATCTTCATTTACCTAGTGTTTTCTAGTGAAATGGACATCACACATTTAGAATATTGTTGAGATTTTCCCTTTCATATAGATGTCTAAACACCTACTAAATGAAGCTAGAGCCTTTGGCTAATAGAACGGATTTTGTGTAAATTCAATCAAAATCTGGCGCAATTTCGCCAAGGCGCGATAGATGTATGCGCCGACTGAAACAGTAATACCCAAATAGCAAGAGGAGGTGTTCATATGGATGGAATTACTATCATCTCCGCTTTGCTTGGACTCATCGTTGGTGCCGCTGTTAGCTATATCTACATGAAAAAAGTGAATGACTCAAAAATCACTGGTGCTAAACATGTTGCTGAAACAATCGTTGAAGAAGGAAAACGAGAAGCGGAGGCAATGAAGAAAGAAGCACTACTTGAAGCCAAAGATGAAACTCACAAATTTCGTACTGAAGCCGAAAATGACATTCGTGAACGTCGTTTAGAACTTCAAAAACAAGAGAACCGTTTATTGCAAAGAGAAGAGAATCTTGATCGCAAGGATGATGCTCTAAATAAGAGAGAAGCAGGCTTAGAGCGTAAAGAACAAGCTCTAGCTGAAAGACAACAGCATATTGAACAGATGGAGAGCAAAGTGGACGAGCTCGTAGCACTACAAAAAACAGAGCTAGAACGTATTTCTGCTTTAACTAGAGATGAAGCTAAAACAGTTATCCTAAATGAAGTAGAAAAAGAGTTAGCGACTGATATTGCTGTGATGACGAAGGAAGCTGAAACACGTGCGAAAGAAGACTCAGATAAAAAAGCACGTGAAATTTTATCATTAGCATTACAACGCTTTGCGGCAGATCATGTAGCAGAAACAACTGTATCTGTTGTGAACTTGCCAAATGATGAAATGAAAGGTCGTATTATTGGTCGTGAAGGCCGTAATATCCGCACATTGGAAACATTAACAGGGATTGATTTAATTATTGATGATACTCCTGAAGCGGTTATATTATCAGGCTTTGATCCAATTCGTCGTGAAACGGCTCGACTTGCACTTGAAAAACTTGTACAGGATGGTCGCATCCACCCAGCTCGCATTGAGGAAATGGTGGAGAAAGCTCGACGTGAAGTGGATGAACAAATCCGCGAAACAGGTGAGCAAACTACATTTGAAATTGGCATTCATAATTTACATCCAGATTTAATGAAAATTTTAGGCCGTATGAAATATCGTACAAGCTATGGACAAAACGTCCTAAAACATTCAATTGAAGTCGCACATTTAGCAGGATTACTTGCTGCTGAACTTGGTGAAGATGTAGCGTTAGCTCGTCGTGCAGGCTTATTACATGATATTGGGAAAGCAATTGACCATGAAGTTGAAGGTAGCCACGTCGAAATCGGTGTGGAACTAGCAACGAAATATAAGGAACATCCGGTTGTTATCAACAGTATTGCTTCGCATCATGGTGATACTGAAGCAACATCTGTTATTGCGGTATTAGTTGCAGCGGCTGATGCATTATCAGCAGCTCGCCCAGGTGCACGTAGTGAAACACTTGAAAACTATATCCGCAGACTTGAAAAGTTAGAGGAAATTTCAGAAAGCTATGATGGTGTAGAAAAATCTTTTGCTATTCAAGCTGGACGTGAAATTCGTATTATTGTACAACCTGAAAAAATTGATGATTTAGCATCTCATCGTCTTGCACGAGATATCCGTAAACGTATTGAGGAAGAGTTAGATTATCCAGGTCATATTAAAGTAACAGTCATTCGCGAAACACGTGCTGTGGAGTATGCGAAATAATATTGAATGTTAGAGGTTTCTTTAGATTATTATCTAGAGAGCCTCTTTTTTAGTAGAGGTAGAGTCATGTTTGAGGAGCATCTATCATAAAAAAGAACAAGGCTAGATTTTGATTAACGATGAAAGATGTGATAATCATGATCGATATCCATGCACATATCTTATATGATGTGGATGATGGACCAAAAAATGAGATGGATTCCTTGGAAATGCTAAGGCAAGCTGCTAAAGAAGGGATTACAGAGATTATTTGTACATCCCATGCTAGACACCCACAATATCATGTCACTTATAGAAAAGTGGTAGAGCAAGTAAATGATTTACAACAATTATTACATCATCATGAAATTCCAATTACACTCCATACAGGCCACGAAATTCGCTTACATGATAATCTCCCAACATTACTACAACAACAGCAACTTCATCCATTAGCACAGTCAAAATATATCTTATTAGAACTTCCTTCGAGCACTATTCCGGCTTATACGATAGAGATGATAAGGAGCTTAAAAACATTTGGCTATATACCAATCTTAGCTCATCCAGAACGAAATTTTGCCATTAAAGAAAACCCAAAGAAACTAGAGGCCCTTATTCAACAGGGAGTATTGACACAATTGACAACAGGTAGTTTAACAGGATTATATGGAAAGGACATACAACGTTTATCCCTCGCTTTAGTGAGAGCAAATTACATTCATACGATTGGCTCAGACGCACATGATTTACAAAAAAGAAGTTTCTTCTTTCAATCAGCACTGCACTATCTGGAGAAAAAGAAAGAAATAGATACAATCACTCGCCTCTTAGATAATAATGCAAGAGTTTTAGCGAACAAGCCTATTTTGCCACTTGAGTTAGATGATATGGCTATAAAGAAACGATGGCTTATATTTTAAACGTCTTTGTTAGAATTGAGCGTGAAAAAAGATGCAATTGCTCTATACATTACTGTTTAGCTTACTTGTTTTTATGAGCCTGATGCAGCCTGTCGCTGGTATTTTCCATAAGTTATCCTTATTAATCAGCCTGTTAATCATACTCGTCTCTTTTTTCATCCATAAAAAAATATTCATTCACAATGTACAAGCTAGTGTTTTTTTTAGTATGTATACTTTTTTTTGTGTGATATCAGCAGGGGTGAATCAGGATATGGTTCTCCTGAAAAACAGTCTACAATTAATGTGCATGTTTATAGCAGTTTCAATTTTTTTTAATGATCTTGTCAAAGAACAGGTAATAGAAATTGTTTTGAATAGTGTTTTAATGGCCTATATACCATTTTTAGCTTTATGTTTTCAGCAAGCAAATTATATGTTTTCAGCTTTTTCAGGTGTATTTGAGAACCCAAATACGATGGGGTTTTCAATGATTGGTTTAATGATCGTTGTACTCATGAGATTGTATAAGGTGGCAATGCAGATGCTACATGGACAACAACAGGTAAACTACATATGGTCTTTTATTCTTTATATGACCGTTTATATATTTACTTTGTATGTCATCTTGCTATCTAATGCCCGCACTTCCTTGTTAACGGTTTCTATTGCCACAGTTGTTGTATTGTTTTGTATTGTCAAAAGCATGAACAAAACCTTTTTACCACTCTTAAAATTGATTTTACTCTTTGTAGGTGCAGGTTTAGTGGTGGTGATAGTGATGATCAAATTGGACATAATGCAAGAGGCGGTACAAAGTATTTTATCGAAAATGGAAAAAAAGTCGACGAACATAACAGATGGTCGTCTTGAAATTTGGCATTATGTTATTGAGCATTTTCGTTTCTGGGGACACGGTGTTGAATCACTGTGGTCGATAGGTGTTGCTCATGCACATAATACATTCGTAAATATTGTACAAGAAACAGGATTGATGGCATTGATTAGCTATTGTTTGTTCTTATTGGCAATCGTCAAAGGATATCGTCATATGAATAAACAAACAATCGTATTTATGGGCTTAGTAATGGTAGCCGCTCTAGGGGTTTCTACATTTGAAATACTATATTTTAATATGCTTCATATTCTTGTATTTGTTGTGAGTGGCACTATTTATAATAAAGGCAAAATCACAATTACATCTGAATAACCAATAGGCTTGTTTAATATACTTTATTAGCATTGCGCACATTTGCCAATTAGGAGGGGATCCATTTTGAATGAAGAAATGACAATACAAAGTCTAGTAAAAGTAATGCTAAAACGTTGGCTCCTTATCCTAATGCTCACTATTCTATCAATAGGCGTTGCTTTATTGATTAGTTACTTTATTCAAACACCCATTTATGAAGCGGAAACCCAAATATTGGTCAATCAAAAAAGCTATGAAAATCAGCAACTAGTAGGGGCACAGAATGTTGATACGGATCTTCGGTTAATTAATACGTACAATGTCATTATCAAAAGCCCTGTTATTTTAGCGAAGGTTATTGAAGTGCTAGTACTTGATACGACGCCAGAGAAATTAATGAGGCAAATTGAGGTTTCGAGCGCCAATAACTCCCAAGTAGTGAACATTCGAGTACAAGATGAGAATAGTGAGAGGGCAGTAAAAATAGCTAATACGATTGCAGAAATATTTAAAGAGGAAATCCCTGTATTAATGCATGTAGACAATATTAATATTCTTTTTGTAGCACAAAATAGTGAGCATCCAGTACCTGTTAAGCCAAATAAACTGTTAAATCTTATCATAGCAGCCATCACAGGTTTCAGTTTGGCGATGGTGCTTGCATATTTTTTAGAAAAAATTGATAGGACTATTAAAACAGAACAAGATATTGAGGTTTTATCATTACCAGTGATTGGGGTTGTCAGTAATATAGAAATGCCTACTAGAAAAAAATCTAGAAACAGGGGGTCATCGTAATATTTTCCAAAAGAAAAACAAAAAAATCAACAATGGCTCGTAAGCTGATTACCGTTTCTGATATGACATCCATTCCTTCCGAGCAATATCGTACGATCCGGGCAAATATTAAATTCTCGCAACCTAATCGAGATGTGAGAACTATTTTAGTAACCTCCTCTATCGCTGGTGAAGGAAAATCTACAAATGCAGCAAATATCGGTGTCGTATTTGCGCAAGAGGGTAAAAATGTCCTCATTGTAGATGCAGATATGCGTAAACCAACTTTGCATCATACATTCTATCTTGACAATATTTCGGGACTTTCCTCTGTGTTATCACGCCAATCTACACTACAGGAAGTTATTCAAGAAACCTTTGTTGAAGGAGTGGATATCATTTCGAGTGGGGCCATTCCGCCCAATCCTACAGAGTTGCTAGCTTCTGAAACGATGACCTCGTTTTTAGCTGAAGTGAAAGATCTATACGATATCATTATATTGGATGCACCACCATTACTCTTTTTATCGGATGCACAAATTTTATCAAATAAATGTGATGGCACCCTGTTAATCGTCAACACAGGGGTGGTTGGGAAAGCCGCTGTTATAAAATCAAAATCCATCTTAACGGTTTCCAAAGCCAATATTTTAGGGGTCATCTTAAATAATTATAAGATAAAAGGTAGTACGTACGAGTATTATTACGGAAAAGAATAAGGGTGAGAATATAGCTGTGAAAAAAATCCTGCATATTATTCCAACAACAGATTATGGTGGTATTACCACGATGATTGTAGACATCTTAATGAATACAAACAAATCATTATATCATTTTGATTTTGTGTCGTTTAATAAAGGGCCATACCATGATATTTTATTACAACAAGATGCAAAGATATTTTATGAGGAATATATTACGCAACAGGGTCCTCTCTCGTATATTAAAAATATTTATCGAATAATTAAACAACATCAATATGATGCCGTTCATGATCATACAGGCTATCGAGCAGTCTTTACATTACTAGCAGCTCGTTTAGCAGGTGTTCAGTGCCGTGTACTACACAGTCATACGAATGTTGCAGAAGAGTGGAATCATCCAGTCATGTTAACCATGTTGAAGAAACTAAGTGTTTTCAATGCGACTCAATTGGTAGCCTGTAGTAAAAAAGCAGGAGAATTTTGTTTTCATAAAAAACCTTTTGAAATAATAGCGAATCCGATTGATAGCACCAAAATTGAACGCATATCAAATGAAGAGAAGCGGAGTTTGAGGAAGAAATTAAAAATCCAAGATGGCGAGTTAGTATTAGGACATATTGGGCGTTTTGTTCAAGTTAAGAACCATTCTTTTTTAATTGAACTTGCTAGCAATTTAAAACAACAAGGTGTTCCTTTTAAATTATTTTTGATAGGGGATGGCCCCTTAGAACAGGAAGTTCGCGATCTCGTAAAAGCAAAAAACGTAGAGGACTGTGTTCTGTTTTTAGGACAGCGTGCTGATATCATTAAACTACTACAACTTTTCGATAAATTTATTTTACCATCTCATTTTGAAGGGTTTGGAATTGTTCTGTTGGAAGCTCAAGTTTGTGGTACACCATCCATTGTTTCTTCGACTTTACCAAGGGAAGTAGACCTTGATATTGGTTTACTACATTATCTAGATCTACAGGGCGATATAGATAGTTGGCTACAACAAATTGCTAAGAAGAATGTTAAATTGGATGAACAAATTATTCGAAACAGTATAATCAATAAAGGACTGGATGTAGAAAATGTTACGCGCCAATTATGCGCTCTCTACAAGTAACAAATTTAAGTCAAAGGATGAGACTATCCAAAAGAAAATTAAAATTACTCATATCATTACCACTATTGGACTTGGGGGAGCCGAAGCAATGCTTTATCGTCTTTTGCAAAATATGGATCGGAATGTGTATGAGGTAGAAGTCATCTGTTTAACAGAGATGGGGACATATGGTAAGTTAATTGAGCAGCAATTACATATTAAGGTATCTATATGTGATATGCGCAGTAATAGTATAAGGGCTGTTCTAGACTGTTATCGATTATGTCGAGGGAGCGACATTATTCAAACTTGGATGTATCATGCAAATTTACTAGGGTATATTCTATCCATTTTCCTCAAAAAGAAATTAATTTGGGGTATTCACCATAGTAATTTAAACAAACAGGAGAATAAACGCAGGACTATTTTTATTGCCAAGCTTTGTGCAAGATTGTCGAAACGTGTGGATGCCATTATTTCGTGTGGGCCAAAAGTAAAGGAAATACACGAAGCGATTGGCTACAAAGGGAAGCAACATCACGTTATTGTTAATGGAATTAACACAGATGAATATATGCCGAGTAAAAAAAGATACTATTATATGGAACAATTCGATATAAAAAACCAACCAATCTTGTTGCATGTCGGGAGATGGGATCCCTTAAAGGATTATGAAAATTTGATTGCTAGTTTAAAAAGGTTACGTCAGCTTCGACAAGACTTTTATTTATTTTTAGTTGGCTATGAAATCGATACCTTTAATAAGGAATTAATGCTAATGATTGAGGAAGCACAGTTGCAACAGGTAACATTCTTATTAGGTAGTAGAGAGGATGTCCCACAATTAATGGCTGCGGCTGATTTATTTGTTTTATCATCAGCGGGAGAGGGGCTACCTAATGTGCTAGTGGAGGCACTGGCTAGTGGAACCTGCTGCGTGACAACGAATGTTGGCGATTGTGAGTATTTGGTGGGGGATTATGGAGAAGTAGTGTCAGCCAAGGATCCAAAGGCTTTAGCAATGGCAATAAATAAGGCATTAAACTACAGTTCACAGCAATATGCAGAAAGAGCGAGCCACGGTCGTGACCATGCTTTAGCAAATTATCAAATTAAACAAGTCGTTGCGCAATACCATGCATTATATCCTGCGATACTTGATGAAAAGTCATCCTAACTAGTAGAAAGGTGTGCTCATGAAGGAAATTAAGATTGGAGCCATTCTTTCGTATTTGACAATAGGTTGTACAATGATTTCTTCTCTTATTTTCACACCTATTTTGATCGCGCTCCTTGGTCAGAAAGAATACGGTTTATATTCCTTAATGATAGTAATTGTAGGGTATTTATCTATTTTAGATTTAGGGTTAGGCAATGCCATTATACGCTATATTGCTAGAAATAGAGCCGCAGCGGATAAAACGTTAGAAGCATCTTTAAATGGATTTTTTCTAAGATTATTTATCGGTATTGGCTGTCTTTCATTATTGATAGGATTTTTTCTATTTTCACACGTGGATCATATTTTTGGTCAAAGTTTATCAAAGGAACAATTAGAAAAGGCCAAGATCATGGGCTATATAATGACCATTAGTTTGGCGATGCAGTTTCCCTTAGGCGTCTTTACTTCCATTCTACAAGCATATGAAAAATTTATTTTTATTAAATTGACAACATTATTACAGGTGATTATACAGCCTCTGACAATGTTGTTTTTTTTGTTACAGGGGACAAATTCGGTGACATTAATAGCTATTATCGCTATTTATAACATTCTTTTTTTAGCGTTAGATGCTATTTATTGTACGAAGGTGCTTTCTATCCAATTTACTTTTACCATAAAAAATACAGCACTAATAAAAGAAATTTTCGTCTATTCATTTTTTATTTTTATAACAGTCATTGTGGATAAAATTTATTGGCAAACTGATCAAGTTCTATTAGGAATATTGAAGGGAACTGCGGATGTTGCCATTTATGCAGTGGCGGTTCAAATTGTTTTGATATTTATGTCACTTGCTTTAGCCATTAGTGGATTATTTTTACCTCGTATTTCGATGCTTGTGACAAAGGAAAATGGATTAGAAGAGATAAATCAACTCTTCATTAAAGTTGGAGCGATACAATTTTTAGTCGTTGGTTATATATTGGGTGGCTTTTTTCTTTTTGGTCAAGAATTTTTATTACTGTGGTTAGGGAAAGATTTTATCGACATATATGCGATCGTTCTCATTATTATGGTGCCTTTTAGTATTGATCTCATTCAAAACTTGGGGCTTAATGTATTAAAAGCCAAAAACCTTTTTAAATTTAGAACTGTTTTACTAATTAGCGTTGCAGTCGCCAATGTTTTTATATCAATACCAGCTATCTATTTTTATGGAAAAATCGGTACAGCAATGATTACGGCTTGTTCATTATTTATAGGGAATGTAGTGATCATGAACATCTATTACCATAAAAAAATTGGATTAGATATATTCGGATTTTGGAGAAAGGTTGGTAGACTAGTTATCGCTTTTAGCTTGGCCATTTGTATAGGTAAGTTATTATGGGAATTAACAAAACCTCCAATTAGTTGGCTTTCTATTTTGCTTTATATTTTCTACTATACAGTTCTGGTAGCAGGCAGTCTTTTTTGGGTTGCTTTAAAGAAGGAACAAAGAAAAGAGTGGATAGAGTTTTTCCGTAAAGGAGGCGCGAAGTTATGGCGTCCAAAATCTTAGTGAGTGTCATTGTGCCTGTCTACAATGCTGAGAAATACTTGGAGAAATGTCTAACGAGCATATGCCATCAAACATTAAGAGATATTGAAATTATTATGATTAATGATGGCAGTCAGGACCAATCATTATCTATTTTGCAAAATTTCGCTGATCTTGATAAGCGTATTACCGTTTTGGATTTGGAAAATAGCGGTGTAAGTAAGGCGAGAAATATAGGGATTGACCATGCGAATGGACAATTTATCACCTTTGTGGATGCGGATGATTGGCTAGAGGTAACCATGCTGGAGGAACTGTATCAAGCATGTAGGCTAACAGGCTCCAACATTGCAAAATGCGATTTATACTGGCAGGAAGCGGAAGGAAGTAGGCAATTACACTATCCATCCAACACCTATTGTACTTTTAGTGCAATAGAGTGTTTAAATAAATTATTTACAGAAATAGGGGAAAGCCATTTTGGTTTCGCAAGCTGCAAATTGTATGAAAAATCTTTTTTAGATATGCATAGGCTTCGTTTTGATGAAGCGATGAGTTTCGCTGAAGATACTGTTTTTTTAACGAGAGCCGTCCTAAAAAACCAGTCTATCTGCTATGTACCAAGACAACTTTATTATTATAATGTGAACAACGAAAGCTCTTTAACTAAGAAAGCAATGGTTAATTTACGGAATAATTATGATGTCTTGTATAAAAAGCTCTTAATGGAATTACTGCGTGCAGAGGTTTATGCGGAAGTGAAAAATAGCTTTTTGAATTACCAGTTTGAGGGGTTACTAGTTATTCTTCATCAAAGCGCAACGAAACAACAAATGAAGTATGAGATGCAATCCTTTTTAAAGGCTTATCCAGACATACTAAAAGTTAAGTTAATTAATCGCAATATGAAACAGTTTGTTTTTTTAAAACTAATAAAAATGAATTGGTTTAGCCTATCTTCAACACTGATCTATTTGAATGTAAAAAAGCCTAAAGTTATATAGCATTGTAAGATCCGATATTTTATTTTGCGTAATCATTGTCCTCGCGTTACAATGAATGATGGTATGATAGGTGCGAATGAATGTCTCTAAAATCCTATAGAGACGGAATGAAAGAAAGAGTGGTTAAAAAATGAAAGTTTTATTTATTGGCGATATTGTTGGATCAATTGGGCGAGATGCGGTGGAGAAATATTTACCTCGCTTAAAAAAGAAATTTAATCCAGATGTTGTAATCGCAAATGGTGAAAATGCTGCGGCAGGACGTGGGATTACGCGTAATATTTATAATAGCCTATTACAGATAGGTGTAGATGTCATTACAATGGGCAATCATACATGGGATAATAAAGATATATTTGATTTTATTGATGATGCAGACTATTTAATTCGACCAGCCAATTTTTCAAATGAGGCACCTGGTAAAGGAATGGTGCAAATTTCGAAAAATGGCGTGACATTATCTGTCATTAATTTACATGGTCGTGTATTTTTGCCTCCTCATGAAGACCCATTTGCAATGGCGGAACAATTGATTGAGGAAGCACGTCAAACATCACCACTTGTTTTTGTAGATTTTCATGCGGAGGCGACGAGTGAAAAGATCGCCCTTGGCTGGCACTTAGATGGAAAGGCTTCAGCGGTTGTTGGGACACATACTCATGTACAGACAGCAGATGCAAGAATTTACCCGAACGGTACAGCCTATATTACGGATGTTGGTATGACAGGTCCTTATGATGAAATTTTAGGCATGACAAAGGAGAGCGTCATCTATAAATTCCAAACTAATATGCCTTCACGTTTTGAAGTGCCAAAGAAAGGGCGAGAGGTATTAAGTGGATTCTTTGTAGATATTGATGATCGAACAGGGAAAGCTACTGCATGTGAACGTATTTATATAAATGAAGATTATCCGTTTCAAGGATAAAATAAGTCGAAGTTTGTTGGTTTACAACTCTTTTAGTGGGATACAGGATTCTTAGTCTATTTCCTTCTTGCGGAGCATAAAATGTGCTACGGACAATAACTTGAGGTCCAAAAAAGGGGGACATGAGTTGTTGAGCGTAAACACTATTCGCGAAACGGGGAGGAATAATTGTGGATTCATTAAAAGTATCATCACGCTCTAATCCAAATTCAGTTGCAGGTGCATTAGTCGCGGTAATCAGAGAAAAAGGGCAAGCAGAAATGCAAGCAGTTGGGGCAGGTGCACTTAACCAAGCCGTGAAAGCAGTGGCCATTGCACGCGGATTTGTAGCGCCAAGTGGCACAGATTTGATTTGCGCGCCGGCGTTTGCCGATATTTTAATTGCTGGTGAAGAACGTACAGCCTTGAAGCTGCTAGTGGAAAAACGTATTCGATAAAATTGTAATGAAGTAAAATGCCTTGTCACATAATAATGTGGCGAGGCATTTTTTCATGTTCTACATATGATACATGTCACTTGAAAAAGAGGCTTGATTTTGCTTAGATTTGAAAATTACAACTTTATGAACAGGATTTTCAGTCAAAGGTCTGATTTTCGCCTAAATCGTTGAGAAACAATAGTGCAGACGGTTTCTTCGTGTTAAACTTATGAAGGAAAAATAATAGTACACATTGGATTTAAGGAGTTGTTGACATGTTACATCAGCTTTCATGGAAAGTCGGTGGGCAACAGGGTGAAGGGATTGAGAGTACAGGTGAGATTTTCTCAATGGCAATGAATCGTCTAGGTTATTTCCTATACGGTTATCGTCACTTCTCTTCTCGAATTAAAGGTGGCCATACGAATAATAAAATTACAGTTCGTCCAACAGAAGTACGTGCAATTGCGGATGATTTAGATATTTTAGTGGCATTCGATCAAGAAACAATCGATGTCAATTATAAAGAGCTTACAGAGAACGGTGTTATTTTAGCAGATGCGAAATTTGATCCTGTTAAACCAGAAGATTCAAAGGCACCTTTATTTGCTGTACCATTCACTGAAATCGCAGCAGAACTTGGTACTTCGTTAATGAAAAATATGGTGGCAATAGGATCTACCGCGTCATTACTAAATTTAGAGGATGCCGTGTTCCAAAATGTTGTTGATGATATTTTTGGTAAGAAGGGCGAAGAGGTCGTTCAAAAAAATATGGAAGCCATTACACGTGGTCGCCAAATTATGAATGAGCTTTTAGGTGATCGTGTAGGTGAATGGGAGCTTGCACCTGCAGATGGTAAACGTCGTATGTTTATGATTGGGAACGACGCTGTGGCGCTTGGTGCATTAGCTGCTGGGACACGCTTTATGGCTGCATATCCAATTACGCCAGCTTCTGAAATTATGGAATACTTGATTAAAAAATTACCGAAATTCGGCGGGACAGTCATCCAAACGGAAGATGAGATTGCTGCAGCTACGATGGCTATTGGTGCTAACTTTGGTGGTGTACGTTCCTTTACTGCTTCTGCAGGTCCTGGTCTTTCATTAATGATGGAAGCAATAGGTCTTTCAGGTATGACAGAGCAACCATTAGTAGTAGTCGATACACAACGTGGAGGTCCTTCAACGGGATTACCAACAAAGCAAGAGCAATCAGACCTAATGGCTATGCTTTACGGAACACATGGTGAAATTCCTAAAGTAGTCATCGCACCTTCTACTATGGAGGAAGCATTCTTTGATACAATCCAAGCATTTAATATTGCAGAGGAACTACAATTACCAGTTATCTTAATGACTGATTTACAATTGTCACTAGGGAAACAATCTGTAGAACCGTTCGATTACAATAAAATCGAAATTCGTCGAGGGAAAATAGTTACAGACGAATTGGAAGAAGCGGCAGACAAAGCCTACTTCAAACGCTATGAAGATACAGAAGATGGCATTTCACCTCGTGTATTACCAGGTAAATTACATGGTATTCACCACGTTACGGGTGTTGAACATGATGAAACAGGTAAGCCATCTGAAGCAACGGGTAATCGCCAAACGCAAATGGATAAACGTTTCCGTAAGTTAGCTAAATTAAAATTTGATAACCCAGTATATGTCAATGCGCCACATGAGGAAGCTGAGATTTTATTAGTAGGCTTTAACTCAACAAGGGGTGCTATTGAAGAAGTGCAAGAACGATTAAATGCGCAAGGAATGAAGGTAAATCATGCACATATTCGCTTAATTCACCCATTCCCATCTGCGGAAATGGCTCCTCTTGTAGCAAAAGCGAAAAAAGTGATTGTTGTCGAAAATAACTATACTGGTCAATTAGCTAATATTATGAAGATGAATATTGGTGGTCATGAGAAGATTGCAACAATTACTAAATACAATGGTACACCATTCTTGCCAGGTGAATTAGAAAATCGTGTGAAGGAGTTGACTCGCTAATGGCAACATTTAAGGATTTTCGTAATACAGTGAAGCCAAATTGGTGCCCAGGTTGTGGAGACTTCTCCGTACAAGCAGCTATTCAACGTGCTGCTGCAAATGTCGGCATTGAACCAAATGAACTGGCTGTCATTTCTGGAATTGGTTGTTCAGGTCGTATCTCAGGCTATATTAATTCTTATGGATTCCATGGTATCCATGGCCGTGCACTTCCAATTGCACAAGGATTAAAAATGGCCAATCGTGATTTACATGTCATCGCTTCAGGTGGTGATGGTGATGGATTTGCTATCGGTATGGGGCATACAATTCATGCGATCCGCCGTAATATCGATATCACTTATATTGTAATGGATAACCAAATCTATGGCTTAACAAAAGGTCAAACATCTCCACGTTCTGCTGCCGGATTTATTACGAAATCTACACCAGGTGGAGCGATTGAGCCATCATTAAAACCGTTAGAGGTAGCATTAACAAGTGGTGCTACATTTGTGGCACAAGGTTTCTCTACAGATATTAAAGAATTAACAGCTTTAATTGAAGCTGGTATTAACCATAAAGGCTTCTCATTTATCAATGTCTTCTCACCTTGTGTAACGTACAACAAAGTGAACACATATGATTGGTTTAAAGAAAACTTAACAAAACTAGCAGATGTGGAAGGCTATGATCACTCAGATCGTGGAATGGCGATGCGTACAGTAATGGAACATGAGGGCTTAGTAACAGGTATTATTTATCATGATACAGAAACAACATCGTATCAGCAAAAAGTACCTGGCTACTCTGAGTTACCATTAACAGATATCGATATCAAAATGAGTGAAAATGATTTTAATGAATTAGTAAAAGAGTTTATGTAAAATATACAGGCAAAGCATTTGGAATGATGTCATTTCCAAATGCTTTTTTTGTTTCGCTATTTATAAAACTGAATTTGGAATCCTTATAAAATCCTTATAATTATTTTTTATACTAAGGTCATCGAAAGGATGATGACTACTTATGAAAGAATTGATTTTGAAAACGGAAAATCTTTATAAAGCTTTTAAAGGTCAAACAATTGTGGACAATTTATCTTTAGAAATCCAACGAAATACCGTTTATGGTTTGCTCGGACCTAACGGAGCAGGGAAGTCAACAACATTAAAGATGATTACTGGCATGCTACAGCCTAATGCAGGGGAAATCATTTTTAATGGGCGTCCATGGACACGAAATGATTTACAAGACATCGGTGTCTTAATTGAAACCCCTCCTCTATATGAAAATTTAACAGCAAAAGAAAATTTAAAAGTTCGAACGGTAGCGTTAGGTCTACCGCAAAGTCGTATTGAAGAAGTATTAGAAATTGTAGATTTAACAAATACTGGAAAGAAACGGGCTGGCCAGTTTTCCTTAGGTATGAAACAAAGATTGGGAATAGCCATTGCGCTGTTAAACAAACCAAAGCTATTAATTTTAGATGAACCTACGAATGGGCTGGATCCAATTGGAATTCAAGATCTACGGAAGCTTATTCGCTCATTTCCTGCCCAGGGCATCACAGTTATATTATCTAGTCATATACTGTCTGAGGTGGAACAAGTCGTGGATGACATTGGCATTATTGCTGATGGCAAATTGGGCTATCAGGGAATGGCACCACAGGGACAGGAATTAGAATCTTTATTTATGCAGGTTGTGTCTGCTAATAGAAAGGCAGGCCATTAACATGATAGCAATTATAAAAGCAGAACAATTAAAATGGAAGCGATCTTTTATCCCAAAATTACTTTGGCTTACGCCCATTATGACATTACTTTTAAGTGCTGTACTTATGGGTGGGACTTTCTTTCAAACAGGTGCTTATAACTGGTGGTACTCCATGCTTTTGCCAGGAGCTTTGACGATCTGCTGTGCTTTAGTGGTGGAAAAAGATAAAAAAATGAAATATCATAGTTTACTTGCATTACCACTTAACCTGAAAAAAATCTGGCTTGCAAAAATACTTGCAACAAGTTTATGGTTACTACTAATTACGATTATTTTCTTTATAGGAATCACAGCAGGAGGTTTGCTTTTCAATCATAGTTTACCTCTAACAAGTAGTTTACTGAGTGCTCTCATCATTTTTCTTACGTTTTTGTGGCAAATTCCCTTATGTCTTTTCTTAGCAGCTAAATTAGGCACCTATTTAGCTATTTTGATAAATTTAGTAGCTAATATCATTGGGATTGTTGCTTTTGCAGACGGGGATTTGTGGTATTCTTATCCATTTGCAATTGGAGCACGTTTATTATGTTCAACACTTGGCATATTACCAAATGGTTTGCCAGTTCCAGAAGGAAGCCCATTATTCAATAATAGTGTTATACTTCCAGGCTTACTAATTGCATTAGCTTTATTTATAATGATTAGCTTCCTGACTGCAAAGTGGTTTCAAAATAGGGAGGCGAAATAGCTGATGGTCATGTTACGATTATTAAGAGCAGAATGTCTTAAAACAAAAAGAACACCTTTTTTACTCACACATCTACTGGTCCCCCTCATTATTTCAGGGATCTTTTTAGCCTACTACACTTATTCACCATGGGATTTTCAAGGAAAGGTAACAGCATATTTTCAGGGATTAGCGTGTGGTTTACCTATTATTATAGGATTGGTGTGTGCTATGGCATCTGAACAGGAGGCAAACGCAGGTCATTTTCAGGTAATGCTGGCTACAACGAACAGAAAAATCATGACATACATGGCTAAACTGTTACTGTTATTGCTCTTTAGCCTTGGAGCTATTTTTCTTTCTATAGCAATTTTTAGTATAGGCTTTATAGAACTATTACATGAAGTACATTTTGATTATTCATTTTATAGTATGGCTGCATGTATTCTGTTCGGCAGTCATGTCATTTTATATATATTACATTTATTTGTTAGTCTCCAATTTGGAAAAGGAGCTTCAATTGGACTTGGTATAGTAGAAGCTCTTTTGGTTGCTTTACTGCTTACAGGCTTAGGAGATAGTATTTGGCCATTTTTACCTTATGGATGGAGCGGGCACTTCATTTCCTTATGGATCATAAAGTCTGTAGGAATGGATATAGCATTGCTCGAGGTTAGCTTGCGTCATGGTATCATAGCTTGTATAGGAGGCATATTAGTGACCTTTATACTGTCGTGTCTATGGTTTTGGAAATGGGAAGGCAGAGCATCAGAACATTAGGAATGGATTTGAGGGTTAGTTATGGCGAATATATTAGTAGTTGATGATGAGGAAGATATTTTAATGTTGATTAAAAATTCACTTCGAACAGATGATCATTTAGTAACAATTGTATCCGAACCAACAGAAGTTGCTAAGCTAGATCTAGGTATCTTCGATTTAATTTTGCTCGATGTGATGATGCCTGCTATTGATGGCTTTACACTATGCGGACAAATTCGCCATGCAGTGGATTGTCCGATTCTTTTTCTTACTGCTAAATCGTTAGAGGAAGATGTTATGTATGGTCTTGGATTAGGTGCAGATGATTATTTAACCAAACCCTTTGGCATTGGGGAGCTACGTGCAAGGGTCAATGCCCATATTCGACGTGAAAGAAGAGAGAAACGGAGCATTCTTTATATCGATAATGTGCATTTTAATCTTTCAGGTAAAGAGCTTTTTGTTCATAATGAGCGAGTCATGCTAACTAAAAGTGAGTATGAGATATGTGAATTTTTAGCACGTAATCGGGGACAAGTTTTTTCAAAAGAACAAATATACGAAACGATTTTTGGATTTGATGGCAAAAGTGATAGTACGGCGATAACAGAACATATTAAAAATATCCGCTCAAAGCTACATACTTTTGACATAGATGTCATTAACACGGTTTGGGGGATTGGATATAAATGGAGTCAATAAAACCGAGGAAAGGAACACGTCTTCATACATTTTTCCTTAGGTATTTATTATTTCTTTGTATAGGGATTATTTTATTAGTTGCACTGCTAATGGGTCTATTTATGTTTGCCTTTTCGGCTAATATCATTTTGCCAGCAAATTATGCAGAAACTCAGATTACTAAGGTGAAAGATCATATTGCTTCAAGCAGTTTAGTTACAGACAATATGATTCCTGATCTTGTAGACTACGCTGTTATATCCAATCAAGGGAAATATCTTTCTGGCAATTTAACAGAAAAAGAGGCTCTCCATGCTTTTCATTTGCAGCAAAAGGGGGAGAGGCAGAGTAGCTCTAGGTTTTATACATTTATTGAACGAGAACAGGAAGTGTGTATTCTACGCTATAGTTTAGTTCCCGAGTATCGCTCCACTATTATAAGAAAGTACTTACCCAACCCTCAACTAACAGTGTTACTGTTATTTATTTTAGGAGTAATTTTGCAGGCAACAGTGCTTGCAGTTCATTTCGGCAGAAGGCTTAAACGGAAAATGTCGGGCTTACAAGTGGCCATTGAAAAAATCCAAAATCAAAATTTGGATTTTCATTTAAAACCTTCTGGTATTAGAGAAATAGATGATATTGCACTCTCTTTTGAGCAAATGAAGGAAGCATTAAATCGTTCATTAACACAACAATGGGAGGCAGAGAGGTCGCGAAGAGAACAAATTTCTGCACTTGCCCATGATTTGAAAACACCTCTTACCATTATTCGGGGAAATGCGGAGCTTTTACAAGATACTGTTCAAGATGATATACAAAAAGAATATAATCGTTATATATTAAAAAATACCATTGAAATAGAAAAATTCACAAAGCAATTAATGGACATATCGAAGATGGAACAACATGTTGTGAATGCAAAAACAAATGTAGAATTAGATTCCTTTGTTCATAAGATAGAACAACAAATGAAGGCTCTTGCTTTGGAAAAAAGACTCGAAGTAGATGTAGTGAAAGATAAATTGCCTGCTGTTTTGATGATAGAGGAGGAACTCTTTTATCGGGCTCTTTTAAATGTGATTGTTAATGCTGTTGAACATACACCCAATAATAGCAAAGTCACTTTATCGGTTGCTGGAGAATTAAACTTTGTTCATTTTACTGTGACAGATAGTGGTCCAGGTTTTTCATCGAAAGATATAAAAGAAGCAACCAAGCAATTTTATCGAGGGGATCCAAGTAGGAATTCTGCAAAACATCATGGGATGGGGCTTTACATTGTAGAATCGATTATTCAAAAACATGGTGGAACATTGACGCTAGCTAATAGATCGATAACGGGTGGAGGAAAAGTGACAATCACAATTCCAACGTCAGGGTTGTAAATCATACTTGTCCGCAAAGACCAGGCTTCCGCGTGTATTCCATCTAAGCCTCTGTTAAATTATTAAGAGTTCCCCAAAAAAGCAGAGGCCAGTACAGGCAATGTTTGTCTAAACAATGCTACAATAAAAGAAAAAAAGAGGCGATGACCGTGAATAACGTCATTGATTTTATTGCAAAGAAAAAGGAACGTGAAGAAAGAAAGCGTGCACAGGATTTAGAACTTTATGTAGCCACACAGTGTAATTTTCAGCAGCCTGAAAAAATAGATGCTCTTGTAGATGATAAATTGATTGAAGTAAAGGATCATACATTATTTCTGGGCTTTTTATCCATTCTAAAGGATGAGCAAATCGAGCCACTCGCTATTTTTCAGGATGTTTTTACGTTAGAGCCTTCTCGATTTGAGCTGTCCTACAATATGAGATGGTGGTCAGTTGTGCAGCTAGCATTTACATTTTTAACAATTCTAAAGGAACATGAGCCGCATACATATGCAGATTTCTTAGGTCTCTCCAACTAATCAACACAATAAATATTTCATCCCTGTCGTTACATTCGAGTAAGGAATTATTTCGGCTACCTGTCATAGTCTGAAATTGTATGTGATTTTACTTTTCAATACGTCCAATTTTGTGTAAGCTTGGTAATTTTTCAGTTTTTCATCGTACTGTTCTTATTAAATTAGAAATGAATGGTGGGTTCCATGAAAAAATTAGGTTTACTTAGAATACTGGCATTTATAGCTATAGTACTAATACTTTTTTCAAATGGGGTACAAGCCCATGATTTTCTTATTTTATTGTTTGCTGTTTTCTTTGTAGGTGTTCCATGGTACCAATTTTTTAAAAGGTAAAATGAATTAGAGCTTAACACATATAGTCGACTTAAAAATTTCTATATTCATTTCTATTCTGTTCAATGCTTAATATTTTGATTGCTGTCGAAACCATAAATTTATCTAAAAAACTCACACATTTTGATTATTTTCCTCAAAATGTGTGGGTTTTATTTATTATAAGGAAATTAAAGCAGGAGAACTGGTTTTATAAATGGATTTTGCTATTTTAAATTTAAAGATTTTTATAATTTCTCAATAATTTTTACTAAATATTTTAATGCACTCCATACTTGCTTAATGTTTGTTTTATACCATTACGTTTGTAAGCAAATAAAAATAAACAAAAACAAATGGAGGTCCAACACATGGCAATTCAAAAGTGGTGGAAAAAAGGTCTAATTGGTGCATTAACAATTTCCATGTTAGCAGCTTGTTCTGACAGTTCATCTAGTGCAAATGAGGTAAGCAAAGATTTATCGCTTGAGGAAATTACGGAGAAAGCGAAGGAAGAGGGTACTGTTAATTCCGTTGGTATGCCAGATACATGGGCGAACTGGGTGGAAACTTGGGAAGAGCTTGGAGCCGAATATAGCATAAAGCACAAAGATACGGATATGTCGAGTGCTGAAGAGTTAGCGAAATTTGAAGCAGAGAAGGATGATGCTACAGCAGATATTGGCGATGTTGGCATCGCTTTTGGTCCAATCGCTAAGGACAAGGGCTTAACCTTACCATATAAAACTTCGTACTGGGATGAAATACCTGATTGGGCTAAGGACGATGAAGGACACTGGATTGTCGGTTATACGGGGACCATTTCATTTTTAACAGATAAAAATAATGTGAAGAATCCTCCAACTTCCTGGGAGGATCTGAAAAATGGAGATTACACAGTTAGTATTGGGGATGCCTTAACGGCAAATCAAGCTCAGTTTGCTATTTTAGCTGCGGCAATGGCATTTGGGGGAGATGAATCGAATATCCAGCCTGGCATTGATTTTTTTGCTGAGTTAGCAAAACAAGGTCGATTACAAGGAGATCCATCCGTAGCAAATTTAGAAAAAGGAGAAATTGATGTCGCCATCTTATGGGATTTTAATGCCTTAGGGTATCGTCATCAAATTGATGAAGAACGTTTCGATGTAGTGATCCCATCGGAAGGATCTGTTACTTCTGGCTATGCAACGATTATTAATAAGTATGCAAAAAATCCACATGCTGCCATGCTTGCTCGCGAATATATTTTATCCGATGCTGGTCAAGAGAATTTAGCAAAGGGCTATGCACGCCCAATTCGAGAAAAGGTAGAGTTACCACAGGATGTAAGGGATCTACTATTACCAGCAGATATGTATACGAATGCTCAACCAGTAAAAGATCAAAAGAAATGGGAAGAAACAACAAAGCAAATTCCTCAATACTATCAAGAGCAGGTGTTAATCCATGCAAAATAACAAAGTGGTACTCATTGTGATCGATGCGCTACGTTTTGATACGGCCTGTACACATATGGGATTCTTGCACCATCTAGTCGAACGTAAGGTGGCCGCTCGCTATAAAATTTGCTCAGAGGTGCCATCCTTATCAAGACCTTTATATGAGACGATCTTAACAGGGACACCCCCCATTGTTCATGGAGTTACAAGCAATATGACCGTACGTATATCGAATCAAAAAAGTGTCTTTCATGTCGCAAAGGAACATGGTTTGTCCACTGCAGCCTCTGCTTATTATTGGGTAAGTGAGCTATACAATAGAGCGCCATTTAGCCATATGGAGGATAGATTACAGCTTGATAAACAGTTACCTATTGAAAATGGTTTGTTCTATTTCGAGGATCATTATCCTGATAGTCATGTATTTGCTGATGCAGCATGGTTAATGGATCAAAAGCAGCCTGATTTTCTTTATATCCATCCAATGAATGTTGATGATGATGGTCATAAATTTACGGCAGATTCCGCACAATATCGCAATCGAGTTTTAGCCATGGATGCGTTACTTTCCTTATTTATTCCTAAGTGTATGGCACAAGGCTATGAGGTCATCGTTACGGCTGATCATGGTATGACAAGTGATGGCAACCATGGCGGAACTACCCATGAGGATCGACATGTCCCGCTGTTTGTCATTTCTGATTTTGTAAAGGCTGGTATTAAAGAAGGGATTATTTCGCAATTACAAATTGCACCATTATGCTGTCATTTATTAGCTATTGAGCCTGCTGAAGGTATGGTACCACTCCTACTAGAAGGTGTGTTTACAGCAAAAGAAGTTTAAACAATAATAGTCGCTCCACTTTAACAGGAGCGGCTATTATCCCCCTAAGCCGCAAGTAATTTATAGAAAGAAGTGATTGTGTTGATATCGAAGCGGCAATCCATTGCCTGGCTTTCGCCTTTTCTTGTCTTACTATTATTGTTTTTCTTTGTTCCGTTATTTTATATGCTCATAACAAGCTTTCAAAATAGTGAAGGCTTTACGTTGATGCAATATGAAGCCATTTTTACGAATGACTATATTTTACAAGGTTTTAAAAATAGTATTACATTATCCATTATCTCTGCCTTGATTGCGCTAATTGTCACATTGTTCGCGGTCTATGCCATGATGAAATTTTCTGAACCAGTAAGGGAGAAAATTTTAATTTTATCAAATTTAACTTCGAATTTTTCGGGTATTCCGCTTGCATTTGCTTTTATCGTTTTACTCGGAAATAGCGGGCTATTTACCCTATTATTTGAAAAATGGGATATCGATGTACTATCGTCCTTCTCTCTTTATAGTTGGGGTGGTTTATTATTAATCTACATTTACTTTCAGCTTCCGTTATCACTCATGCTGTTATATCCCATTTATGATGGGATTCAGCAACATTGGAAGGAAGCCGCTGCCTTACTAGGCGCATCTAGTTGGCAGTTTTGGATGAAGATTGGTCTACCTATTATGCTACCAGGTATTGTTGGAACATTTAGTGTGTTGTTCGCCAATGCGATGGGTGCGTATGCTTCTGCCTATGCACTAACAAGCAGTAATTATAACCTCGTTGCGATTCGTATTGGTTCATTAATAAAAGGGGATATCTTTGCTCAACCAGAGCTAGCAAGTGCGATAGCGGTCATTCTCGCTGTAACAATGGTCACTGCTATGCTAATTAGTGAGTGGAGCATCTCAAAAACAAGGAGGAAACTTAAATGAAAAAGCGAGGCTTGGCCGATTTATTTTTCCTCCTGTTAGTGGGGTATTTACTATTACCTGTGCTAGCAACCATGCTCTATGCCTTTGCGTCAAAATGGAACAAAACTATACTACCAGAGGGATTGACATTAAAATGGCTTTCTACGTTGTTTCAAGACACTGATTTTATTCAGGCATTTGGACGTTCTGTACTATTAGCCAGTGGCGCTGTAAGTATTGCACTCCTTGTCATTGTGCCAGCCATTTTCGTCATTGTTCTATACTTTCCTACATACGAAAAATGGATACAAATGGCAGTGGTTATGGTCTATTCTTTCCCAGGAATTATTTTAGCAGTAGGGCTTATTCGTGTTTATAGCCAATTTGGTATACCGATGATTTTTGTTGTTTTAGGAGCCTATGTTGTTGGGATTCTCCCTTATATCTATCAAGGAACACGAAATAGTTTACGAAATATAGATGCTAGGCAGCTACTTGATGCAGCCCAATTACTTGGCGCTTCTAAAAAGCAAGCATTTACAAAAGTTTTATTGCCTACTGTTTATCCAGGTTTATTTGCAGGGGCATTGTTATCCTTCTCTGTCTTATTTGGTGAATTTGTCTTGATTAATCTTGTGGTTGGTTCTCGCTTTGAAACAGTTCAGATTTACTTAATGAAAAAGCTTAGCACAAGTGGACATATTGCTAGTGCAATTGTTTTCATTTATATCGTGCTGATGGGTCTATTAACTTTTGTCATTGCGATAGTAACGAAAAGAACGAAAGGTGCTACAAATCTATGAGTTATCTTGTTATTGAAGGACTTCATAAAAAATATGGGCAATCAGCCGTTTTAACAAATATTACTATGGAAATTAAAAAGGGTGAATTCATTACCTTGTTAGGGCCAAGTGGCTGTGGGAAGAGTACTATTTTACGAATTGTCGCAGGCTTAACAGACGCAACTAAAGGTAAGATTTCTATTGAAGGAAAAGATATGACTGGTGTGCAACCGAAGGATCGTCAAGTGGGCATGGTCTTTCAATCCTATGCGCTCTTTCCAAATATGACTGTGCAAGAAAATGTTGCCTTTGGTTTACGTATGCAAAAAGTTGCTACTGCTGAAATGGATAAACGAGTTCAAGAAATGCTATCACTTGTTCATTTAAGTGAAAAAGCCCATGCCTACCCAAAAGAATTATCTGGTGGACAACAGCAACGGGTAGCTCTTGCACGAGCCTTAATTGTTCGTCCCAAAGTACTTCTCTTAGATGAGCCGCTTAGTGCGTTAGATGCGCAAATTCGCAAGAAGCTGCAAGCTGACTTAAGAACAATTCAACGAAAACTCAATATGACGATGATTTTAGTCACGCATGATCAGGAGGAGGCAATGGCTGTTTCAGACCGAATATTCGTGATGAATCATGGTAACATAGCCCAAAATGGTACACCGACAGAGATTTATACAAGACCGACTAATGAATTTATTGCTGGCTTTATAGGGCATTACAATATCTTTACTCGCAAGTCATTAGAGAAAATGCTTGGAAAAACTTTAGCAGAGCAATCCACCAAATTTGCCATTCGACCAGAAGCCCTGCATCTTGAAAAAAGAGAGGGGGATTTATGTCTATCGGGGATAGCGAAGCAATCATTAATGAGTGGCAATATTATTCGAACTACATTTGATGGAGAAACCACATTTACAATGGAACAACTCCATCAACAAGGGTATTCGCTTGAAATGGGCAAATCCTATACGTGTTATGTCGCAAAAGAAGATGTGATTGCCCTATTATGACGTACGCAAAACTTGAGAGATTTGAATTTATTTTAAAACAATTAGATATAGAGGGAAAAATAATCGTTGCAAATATTGCCGATGCCCTTCAAGTGGCACCAGAAACAATTCGCCGTGATTTTGATGAATTAGAGCAGCAGCATTTACTAACAAGGGTTCATGGTGGAGCTATTAAATACACCAACGTTCGAAATGAACCTGCTTTTTTACGCAAGCTACAAATGCAAAAAGAAGCAAAGCGCCAAATTGCTCGTATAGCTGCCAAACGCATTTGCGATGGCGATACCATTGCAGTTGATACAGGGACAACAACAGTTCATATGGCCGATTTCTTACTAGCTGTCGATGATATAACTGTTGTAACCAACTCGATCGCGGCAGCTATTCAATTTAATTTAGCGATTGAAGAGCGACGTATGACAGGCAAGGTCATATTACTAGGAGGTACGGCAAATCCTAAACAATCTTCAGTCGCGGGTGCTATGACATTAGAAATGCTAGATAATATGAATTTTGATAAAGCCTTCTTATCTTGTGGTGGTATTAGTGATGGCATTGTTTATGATTACGATTTAGATGAATCTCTAGTTTCTAAAAAGATGCTCAAGCATAGTAAATTGAGTTATTTATTAGCCGATGCATCTAAGATGGATGGGAAATCATTTTTTCAAATCTGTCATCTAGAAGATTGTACAGAAATTCTGTGTGAAAGCACCTGTCCAATAGAATGGCAGGATTATGAGGAAAAATGGACGGTATGTAATGGAGGGAATAGCGGATGACAATAGATTATCATGTGCATTTAGAAGAAGGACCTTATTCATTTCGCTGGCTAGAGCGTACATCACAAGCATTAGATTTTTTCCATCAACATGATGCGATAGATAAAGGTTCGAAGGCACATATGACCGGTCAACTACAGCGACTAGCAAAGCGAGTACAAGGTGGCTGTTATAGCGAGGAGTGGTTAGATTTATATCTTGAACAAGCAAAACAGCTTGGCTTACGTGAAGTAGGCATTGTGGATCATTTATATCGTTTTCAAGAAACGCGTGCCTATTTCGAGCGCTTTATGCAGCTGGATGATAGTGAAATAGGTCAAATCCAGCGATATTGGCTAGAACGTGTTATGACAGAAAATATAACTGATTTTGTTAGTACCATCCAGCAGGCAAAGGAGAAGTGGCGCCAACAGGGCATCGCTTTAAGGCTTGGTATTGAGGCTGATTATTTTGTCGGCGGGGAGGAAGAATTAACGGCCTTGCTAAATGATTATCCTTGGGATTATGTCATCGGTTCTGTCCATTTTGTTGATGGCTGGGGCTTTGATAATCCTCAAACACAATATCTTTTTGAGCAAATGGATCAATCTGCTTTACAACAAAGTTACGAGGAATTTTTTACAACGGTTGAGAACATGATTCTTTCCAATATGTTTGATTTTGTTGCCCATCTTGACAATTTTAAAGTGTTTAATTATCAAGTAGAGAATCATGAATTTAATGAGGCTTGGTATAAACGTATTGCTCAAGCGCTTACGTCAACACTAACTGCTACTGAAATTAATGCTGGGCTGTATTATCGTTATCCTGTAAAGGAAATGTGTCCTGGCCCTCGTTTTTTACAAACCCTACTGAACCATGGAGTTGCTTTTACAGTGTCCTCTGACGCCCATTTTCCTGATGATTTAGGTAAATATACATTTGCCAATACAGAATTGCTAAGGAGTTACGGTGTTCAATCGGTGGTCGCCTTTGAGCAACGGGTCAAAAAATGGCTAGATTTATAGTGAGAGTAAAAGGCACTTAAGTTTCAGAGTGCCTTTTAATTGTGTTACATAAGTACAATGGAGCTTGCATACAAATGATTAAATTCAATTTAATATGTGAGGCGAGTCAAATTGACATTCATAAATGAACAACCCTTTTTGCCTATTATTATCCAATCGGGTCAGCATGCCTATGGAGTAGCCCGCTCCTTTTATGAAGCCTATCGTATCAAAAGTCTTGTTATTGAGCCTGCTGTAAAGGATAGAAATATTCGTACGCTCCTATTAGGCGGCTCACAAGGCGTTGCCACACAAAATAGCAGTATATTGGAGTTTCAATATGTAGAGAACTTAGATGAGCCTGCCTACTTTGTACAAGCTTTAATCGGAGTAGCACTGCAGTATCAACAGAAGAAATTGATTTTAATCGTTTGTGACTGCTATTACGCAGAGCTTATCATTGAAAATAAAGTACAGCTTGAAAAATATTTTATTTTACCTTATATTGATCAAACTTTGCTTAAGAGGGTGCAAACGAAGGAAAAATTTTATCAGCTTTGTGATCAGTATCAATTAAACTATCCCCAAACCATCATTGTAACTAAACAGCACCTACCGGGTAAACTCCCTTTCCAGTATCCAGTTATCATTAAACCCTCTAATCCAGTGGCCTATACGAATTGTTCTTTTCCAGAAAAGAAAAAAATTTTTTTTGTGCAGGATGCCGCTGAGATGCAGCATATTATTCAATCTATTTATCGTTCTAGCTATCAAGATGCCTTGATAGTACAAGAATTTATTCCAGGCGATGATTCTTCTATCCGTGTACTAGATGTTTTTGTAGGAAGAGATCACAAAGTCAAATTAATGTGTATCAGCACCAAGCTGCTTGAAGATCCATCCCCACAGAATAAAGGTATTTCTTTAGCTGTTATGACTGATTACGATGAACAGCTAATGGAGTCCATACGGCACTTTTTAGAGGACATAGGCTATAGCGGTTTTGCTAATTTCGATATGAAATATGATGCCAAAGTCGGAGTATACAAGCTATTTGAAATGAATTTACGTGCAGGGGCTTCAAGTCACTATGTGACAGCAAGCGGTTATAATTTAATGCAGTATATGGTGGATGACTACTTACTTGGCATACATCATGAACGAACGTATGTCCAGACAAAGCATATATGGTCACTCCTTCCACCGAAAACTTTATTAAAATACATGCGGAATGAAAAATTAAAAATAGAAGCAAAGCGTTTAATGAAAGAAGGACGATATACAGATGCATTGCTTTATAAAAAAGATGTAAATATCAAGCGATGGATCAAGCTGAAATTGTATAATCGATACTTACATGTAAAGTATCACAAGTACTTTCATGAAAGTGATTGATTAAATAAGTGAATAACAGGATTGAACGTCTAAACTGCAGGATAGCACTTAAAATTTAAAAGATATAATGGATAGATACTTCCAACTTGCTGTAATTAAGTCGAATCCCCGACATTTGAGGCGCAAACCTTGTAGGAAGTATCAACTATTCAGTATAATAGTAAAATGGAAATTCAAGTGCATGGATTTCGTTTGAAAGGAGTTACCTGATTGCGATGAATGAGGAACAACGCTTAGCTAATCAACAGGTCAATCAACCAAAAAAAGAAGACAAGCCTGAAAAGGATTATAGTAAATATTTTGAGAGGGTCTTTACAGCTCCTTCCTTAAAAGATGCTAAAAAACGTGGCAAAGAAAATGTTAAATACCATAAGGATTTCAGCATTGCCGAGGAATTTGCAGGCATGGGTAAAGATCGTACTTTTTACATTCGTACTTATGGCTGCCAAATGAATGAGCATGATACAGAAGTAATGGCCGGGATTTTTATGCAGCTTGGCTACACACCAACAGAGGCGATTGAAGAGGCTGACGTTGTCTTACTGAATACATGTGCTATTCGTGAAAATGCAGAAAATAAAGTATTTGGAGAACTAGGTTTCCTACTAAAATATAAACGTAAAAACCCAGAAATGCTGATTGGGGTTTGTGGCTGTATGTCGCAAGAGGAATCGGTTGTCAACAGAATTTTAAGAAGCTATCCACACGTCGATATGGTATTTGGTACGCACAATATTCATCGTTTACCAAACATTCTTAAAGAAGCCTATATGTCGAAGGAAATGGTTGTAGAGGTTTGGTCAAAAGAAGGCGATGTCATTGAAAATCTGCCGAAAAAGCGACTTGGTTCTATTAAAGCTTGGGTTAATATTATGTACGGTTGCGATAAATTCTGTACGTATTGTATCGTTCCCTACACACGTGGTAAAGAACGTAGTCGACGTCCAGAAGAAATCATTGCTGAAGTTCGTGATTTAGCGGCTGCAGGCTATAAAGAAATTATGCTTCTGGGGCAAAATGTCAACGCTTACGGGAAGGATTTTGAAGATATCGATTATCGCCTCGGTGATTTGATGGATGAATTAAGAAAGATCGATATCCCACGTATCCGTTTTACAACAAGTCATCCGCGTGATTTCGATGACCATTTAATCGAAGTGCTTGCAAAACGCGGGAACTTAGTGGAACATATTCATTTACCTGTACAATCTGGCTCTAATGAAGTTCTAAAAATTATGGCTCGTAAATATACACGTGAGCATTTCCTTGGATTAGTAGACAAAATTAAAGCCGCAATACCTGAAGTTACCTTAACGACAGATATTATTGTTGGCTACCCAAATGAAACAGAGGAGCAATTCGAGGAAACATTGTCGTTATATCGTGAAGTGGGCTTTGAGGCAGCATTTACGTATATTTATTCTCCTCGTGAGGGAACACCAGCGGCTAAAATGATTGACAATGTACCCGAAGAGGTCAAAAAAGAGCGCCTTCAACGTTTAAATGAAGTAGTGGGTGAATACTCTCGCAAAGCATTGGAACGATTAAAAGGTGAGATAGTCGAAGTTCTAGTTGAAGGTACAAGTAAAAAACGCGATGATGTCTTAGCTGGCTATACGCGAAAAAATCGTCTGGTTAACTTTAAAGCGCCAGCTGAAGTAATTGGTCAATTAGTAAAAGTTAAAATAATAGAGGCTACCTCTTATTCGCTTACTGGTGAATTTGTAGAAGTCGTAAAAAATGAAAAGGTGGAAGCGTAAATGACACAAGTCTTATATACAAAAGAAGATTTAATTAAAAAATCACATGAAATTGCACATATGATTGCGAATACGCCAGAGGTTGAATTCTTTAAAAAGGCAGAGGCACAAATTAATGAAAATCAACAAGTACGTGAACGTATTGCAAGTTTAAAAAGCTTACAAAAACAAGCTGTTAATTTCCAACACTTAGGAAAAGAAAAAGCATTGAAAATGATTGAAGATAAAATCGCTAAAATTGAAGAAGAAATTAATGACATCCCAGTTGTGCAACAATTTAAAGAATCACAAGGCGATGTGAACGATTTATTGCAACTTGTTTCGAATACAATTGCTAATAATGTAACAAATGAAATTATTCGCTCAACAGGTGGCGATGTACTTCGCGGTGAAACAGGTTCATACGTAGAAAACTCTCAGCCAGGTAGCTGTTCTTAAAAAATCATAGAAATGAAAGCTCGAATGACAGCATTCGAGCTTTTTTATGTCTTCTTCTATAGAAGGACTCTATCCTATAGTAGACATCTCATGGAAAAGAATCTTGCCGAACCATTACATTCTCTAAAAATATATGTTCACCCAATGGGCGCTACCTGCATATGATGGAGTGAAAAGAGTCGAAGGAGGAATTGCGCTGAAACGTTTACGACAAATCGTGACGAAAGCAGTAGTTGCCAAAGGGAAGAAGAGAACGGAAGAACGTGTCACATTATCACCAACAAATAAACCGACAAGTATTTTAGGATGCTGGGTTATCAATCATACGTGCTCTGCAAAAAGAGTCGGGAAATTTGTTGAAGTAACAGGGAAATTTGATGTCAATGTATGGTATGCGTATAGTAACCATTCGAAGACAGCTGTGTTTTCCGAAACAGTTCACTATAAAGACAAAGTGAAGCTTCACTACCGAGAAGGCGAGATTAGCGTTGGTGAGGATGTTCGAGTACGGGTGTTACAAGAACCAAATTGTATTGAAGCGGTCATCTCTCCATGTGGTACAAAGTTTGAAATTGTAGTAGAACGTGAAGTAGTAGTTGAAGTAATGGGTGAAACAACAATTTGTATTAGTGTCCATCCATTAGACTATGAGGAAGATTGGAACTTTAATGATGAAAGCTCATCATCATCGTCATCAAGCTCAAGCTCAAGTTCAAGTTCATCTTCGAGCTCTGATGGTGAAGGTAGGTATGTGTTAGAGTCTTCATCGTTTCCTGATGAACGACCAAGATAAATCTAGAAAACATCATTTTTTGATACATGCGGAACGCTAGCATCTTAAAAAAGGTGAATCAAGCGTTTCGCATGTATCTTTTGTTATAATAAAAATATCTATTAGGCAAGAGCGAGGTAAATATTTATATGACAACATATACACCAATGATGCAACAGTATCTACAGGTTAAAGAAGATTACAAAGATGCCTTTTTATTTTTTAGATTAGGCGACTTTTATGAAATGTTTTTTGAGGATGCCATTAATGCCTCACAAATTTTAGAAATTACATTAACGAGCCGAGATGCAGGGGCAAAAGAGCGAATACCCATGTGTGGGGTGCCTCATCACTCGGCTAAAAATTATATTGAAACACTTGTACAAAAAGGGTATAAAGTGGCGATTTGTGAACAAACAGAAGATCCAAAGCAAGCAAAAGGTGTGGTAAAACGGGAGGTCGTTCAATTGATCACACCAGGTACCATTATGGAAGGTAAGGCGCTTGATGGTAAATCTAACCATTTTATTGGAGCAGCAGAGCAATTGGATGACACAACTTTTGGCTATGCTTATTTAGATTTATCGACAGGCGAAGCAGTTGCTTCTTCTATAGAAGGCGATGGAAAAGCTCTTTTAATGCAAATGCAAGCTTACGGCATTCGGGAGCTTATTGTGACTGATAGTTTACAACTATTGTTAGCAGAGCATGCCGTCAATGCGGGAATTGTGCTTTCAGTTGAAACTAATGAAATGCCGATCGATCAAGCAGCAAGCTATTTAGAAGCGGTCCCACAACCATTACAAATTGCATGTCTGCGTTTGTTAGCTTATATTGACCAAACACAAATGCGTTCCTTATCACATATTCAAGCATTCACATTTAATGAAATAAAAAATTATTTACGAATTGATTCTAGTTCTAAACGAAATTTAGAGCTGATTCAATCGATTCGTGGCGGAGACCAGAAAGGGACACTTTTATGGCTGCTCGATGATACTGTAACGGCGATGGGTGGGCGTAAATTAAAGCAATGGCTTCATCAACCACTTGCCACTCGATCAGCTATAGAAGCAAGATTAGAGATTGTAACCGATTTATTGGAAGCATATTTTGTGCGAACAGAGCTGCAAACAGCCTTAAAACAAGTATATGATTTAGAACGCTTGGCCGGTCGTGTTGCTTTTGGTAATGTGGGTGGACGTGATTTAGCTCAATTGCGTGATTCACTACGCCAGGTACCAACCATCCAGCAACAATTGCTGGATGCAGACAAGGAAACGCTTCACCGATTGGGTCTAGCACTCGATACATGTACAGATGTTGAGGCACTGTTAGCAAAGGCAATCACAGATAATCCGCCTATTACCATTAAAGAAGGAGACGTCATCCGTGATGGCTTTAATGAACGCCTAGATGAGCTTCGCTATGCTGCTCGAAATGGCAAGGATTGGATTGCTCAGCTTGAACAAGAAGAGCGGATGAAAACAGGTATTAAGAATTTAAAAATAGGCTATAATCGAATTTTTGGTTACTATATTGAAATTACAAAATCCAATATCCATTTAGCGGATTTAACTCGCTATGAGCGTAAACAAACACTAGCTAATGCAGAGCGCTATATTACTCAGGAGCTAAAAGAAAAAGAGGCGTTAATTTTAAATGCTGAGGAAGAAAGCTTAACATTAGAGTACAATCTGTTTGTGGAAATTCGAGATGCATTAAAAGCATATATTCCCCGTGTCCAAGCACTCGCAGCAAGCATTAGCGAGCTAGATGTTTTACTAAGCTTTGCAAGTGTTTCAGAAAAGTATCGTTTTACGAAACCAGAATTTCATGGTGGACGTGCCTTAGAAATTATCGAGGGCAGACATCCCGTTGTTGAAAAAATGTTAAATAAACAAATGTATGTACCAAATGATTGTGTGTTAGAAGAGCAGAACAATATGATGCTCATTACAGGGCCAAATATGTCTGGTAAAAGTACCTACATGCGTCAAGTTGCTTTGATTGTTGTGATGGCGCAAATGGGCTGCTATGTACCTGCTGAAAAAGCGAAGCTACCGATTACCGATCAAATTTTTACTCGAATTGGGGCGGCTGATGATTTAGCAGCAGGACAATCCACATTTATGATCGAGATGCTTGAATCCCAGTATGCCATTATGCACGCAACGAAAAATAGCTTGATGTTATTTGATGAAATTGGGCGTGGAACATCGACGTATGATGGTATGAGTTTGGCCCAGTCAATGATGGAATATATTCATGACAAAATCGGAGCCAATACGTTATTTTCTACGCATTATCATGAGTTAACAGCACTTGAAAAGGATTTACCTCGTTTACAAAATGTACATGTCTCAGCCACAGAAAAAAATGGGACGGTTGTCTTTTTGCATAAGGTAAAAAAAGGAGCTGCTGATAAATCCTACGGTATTCATGTGGCGCAGCTTGCGCAATTACCAGAGGAAATTTTAGCGAGGGCACGTGTATTGCTAGAGAATTTTGAAGCAGGTAAAGAAGTAGTAGCCGAAAAACAGGAAATAGCCGAACAACCCGTGCAAATGTCCTTATTTGCTGAGGAGGAATCAATTTTGCCAGCTGAGGCAGAAGTGCTAAAAAAATTAGAAAAAGTAAATATTTTAGGAACTTCACCAATGCAGGCAATGAATATTTTATATGAACTGCAGCAAGAGCTTATTAACGCCAAAAAATAAAGGAGTGATTCGTTAGTGGGAAACATACAAATTATGGACGAGTGGCTATCCAATAAAATCGCAGCAGGAGAAGTGGTAGAAAGGCCAGCTTCTGTTGTCAAAGAGTTAGTTGAAAATGCTATTGATGCTGGAAGTACGTCCATTGATGTGTTTTTACTAGAAGCGGGTCTTACTTCTATTCAGGTAATTGATAATGGTGGCGGTATGGATGAGGAGGATGCCTTAATGTCATTCTCTCGCCATGCTACTAGTAAAATTCATCAGGAACATGATTTATTCCGCATTCGTACATTGGGGTTCCGTGGAGAAGCATTGGCATCGATTGCTTCTGTTTCTAAAATGACATTAATTACATCGAATGGGGAATCTGGAACACATTTAGAGCTTGAAGGGGGACATATTCTAACACATAAGCCCGGTCCCTTACGTAAAGGAACGGATTTAACAGTTTCACAGCTCTTCTTTAACACACCCGCTCGCTTAAAATATATGAAAACTATTCAAACTGAACTAGGGCATACAATAGACTTGATGAATCGCCTCGCGCTTAGTAATCCTCAAATTGCGTTCAGATTACTGCATAATGGTCAACAATTATTGCAAACGAATGGACGAGGAGATGTGCAACAAGTTCTTGCTGCTATCTATGGTATACATAATGCCAAGAAAATGGTGTCGTTCCAGGGAGAGTCACATGACTATCGAATTTTTGGCTTTGTAACCTTGCCAGAGGTAACACGTGCATCTAAAAATTATATGTCCTTATTTGTTAATGGTCGCTGGGTTAAGCATTATTTAGTACAAAAAGCAATTGTAGATGCCTACCATACGTATTTGCCTATCGAGCGCTTTCCAATCGTTGTCCTCTATATTGAAGGTGATCCATATTTAACAGATGTCAATGTGCATCCTGCGAAGCATCAGATTCGTTTAAGTAAAGAGCCAGAGCTTTTGAAGTTAATAGAAGAAACCATTCGAGAAAAAATTCGCAGTGTTATTCGCGTTCCACAAATGGAGAAGAAGGAAAAAAGCGTCAAACCTGTGACGGAGCAATTAAATATTTGGAAACCTGCGCCCAAGATAGATGTTGAGAAGATGAATGCAATCGTAGAAAAACTGTACGATGTACAAACTATTCAAGAAAATAATCAACAGTCAGTTGAGCCAGAGCCTATTCCTGATGTTGTGGGGGATAAGGATAATTGGCAGCCAGCCCCTCAAATAGAGACTAATGAGGTTGAAGAGGTAAGCATTGTAGAACAACAAGAAGTATTAGAGGATGAGCCAACGAAAGAACCGTTTCCCGAACTGGAAGTAGTAGGACAAATCCATGGCACATACATTGTTGCACAAATGGAGGATGGTTTTTATTTAATTGATCAGCATGCTGCACAAGAACGGATTAAATATGAGTTTTTCCGCGAAAAGGTTGGTCAGGTCAATCCACATGAACGTCAGGCATTACTGCTCCCACTAACATTCCACTATGCTGCCGATGAGGCACTTATTTTACGAGAACATAAGCAAGAGTTAGAAGCTGTAGGTGTATTTTTAGAGGAATTTGGACAGTCATCTTTCGTTGTCCGTGAGCACCCAAGTTGGTTCCCACAGGGGGAGGAACAGGAAATCATCGAGGATTTAATTGAACAAGTGCTGACAACGAAAAAGGCTGATGTCAAAAAGTTACGTGAAGCAGCAGCCATCATGATGAGCTGTAAAAAATCGATTAAAGCCAATCATTTTCTAACAAAAGAACAAATGGAAACATTGCTGCGAGATTTACGCAATGCAGATAATCCATTTACATGCCCACATGGACGTCCAGTGCTTATTCACTTTACATCGTATGAAGTGGAAAAAATGTTCAAACGGGTAATGTAGTAAGAAGGGGGAATAGGAATGGGCGAATTTATTTTAGCGATTGATCAAGGAACGACAAGTTCAAGAGCCATTTTATTTAATAAAAAGGGTGAAATTGTTCATGTAGCACAAAAAGAATTTCAACAAATTTTCCCGAAGGCTGGGTGGGTAGAGCATAATGCAAATGAGATTTGGGGTTCTATCTTATCTGTTATCGCCGCTGTATTAACTGAAAGTGGACATGAAGCAAGTGAAGTCCATGCAATTGGCATTACCAATCAGCGGGAAACAACGGTTGTCTGGGATAAACAATCAGGTCAGCCAATTTACAACGCTATTGTCTGGCAATCACGCCAAACACAGGATATTGTGAATACGTTAAAAGAACAAGGACATGAAGAACTATTTCAGCAAAAAACAGGATTACGTTTAGATGCTTATTTTTCAGCCACAAAAATAAAATGGATTTTAGACAATGTGGAGGGTGCACGTGAACTCGCTGACAATGGAGACTTGCTATTTGGAACGATTGATTCTTGGATTGTTTGGCGATTATCAAAGGGAAAGGCCCATATTACGGATTATTCAAATGCAGCACGAACAATGCTTTATAATATTCATAAATTGCAATGGGATGAGGAACTTTGCAAGCTGTTAGATATCCCTATGTCCATGCTTCCTGAAGTGAAAAATTCATCAGAAATTTACACAGAAACTGCTCCAAGTATTTTCTTTGGTGAAAAAATTCCAATTGCTGGTATTGCGGGTGATCAACAGGCAGCTCTATTTGGGCAAACTTGTTTTACCAAAGGAATGGCCAAAAACACGTACGGCACAGGCTGTTTTATGTTAGTAAATACGGGACAGCAGGCGGTAACATCTGAGAATGGATTATTGACTACCATTGCATGGGGAATAGATGGGAAAGTGACTTACGCATTAGAGGGTAGTGTTTTTGTAGCTGGGTCAGCTATCCAATGGCTACGGGATGGACTACGAATGATACGCACCGCCGAAGATTCTGAAACCTATGCTACAAAAGTAGATGATACGGACGGTGTCTACGTTGTACCCGCCTTTGTGGGACTAGGTACTCCTTATTGGGATACAGATGCTCGTGGTGCCATTTTTGGCTTAACACGAGGAACGTCTAAAGAACATTTTATCAGGGCAACACTTGAATCACTAGCTTATCAAACGAAGGATGTACTAGATGCGATGGAGGAAGCGGCTGGCACACCAATTGAAGTGCTGCGTGTAGATGGTGGGGCCGTCAAAAATCAATTTTTAATGCAGTTCCAAAGTGATATTTTACAGCTCCATGTAGAGCTAGCAAAGCTCAATGAATCAACAGCACTAGGCGCGGCCTATTTAGCAGGGCTTGCTACTAGCTTCTGGCCAAACCAAGAGGCTTTATCGGCATTATGGATGAGTGGTCAAACCTACCAACCACAAATGGATGAAGAACAAGCCACAGCTCTTTACACAGGCTGGCAAAAGGCTGTAGAAGCTACACGAATTTTTAAATCATAGCTATTGGGGGGAAAAAAGTATGTTTTCATATGAGCATCGTCCAAAAATTTTATATTATCTAGAGCACTATAGCTTTGACGTATTAGTCATTGGTGGAGGGATTACAGGTGCAGGTATTGCATTAGATGCTGCATCAAGAGGACTTTCAGTTGCATTAATAGAAATGCAGGATTTTTCAGCTGGTACCTCTAGCCGTTCGACGAAACTTATTCACGGCGGCTTACGTTATTTAAAGCAATTTGATGTGGGTGTCGTAGCAGAAGTGGGACGTGAGCGTGAGATTGTATATGATAATGCGGTTCATGTAACAACGCCTGAAAAAATGCTCTTACCTTTATATAAAAAGGGCTCGCTCGGTCCTTTCACAACATCTCTAGCATTAAAGGTATATGACCGTTTAGCGGGTGTTAAAAAAAATGAACGAAGAACGATGTTAAACGCTCAAGAAACACTAGCATTAGAGCCATTACTCAATCAAGATGGACTTGTTGGTGGCGGCTATTATGTTGAATATCGAACGGATGATGGACGTCTGACGATTGAGGTATTAAAGAAGGCTGCTGAATATGGTGCACTGTGTCTTAATTATGCAGAAATGAAGGAATTTATTTACGAAAAGAAAAAGCTTGTTGGCATTAAGGTGGAGGATCATTTAACGGGGAGAATACTCGATGTTCATGCTGCACAAATTGTCAATGCTACAGGGCCTTGGGTAGATGAAGTGCGACAAAAAGATAAAGTAGCTGATAACAAGCAATTACGATTAACAAAGGGTGTTCATATTGTCCTAAAACAAAAGGACTTTCCACTGAAGCAAGCTGTTTATTTTGATATTGCCGATGGGCGTATGGCCTTTGCCATTCCACGAGATGGCAAAACCTATGTAGGGACAACTGATACTGTCTTTGAAGGTGATCCTGTACATCCTATTGCAACCCAGCAAGATGTGGATTATTTAATTGATGCAGCTAAACGTGTTTTTCCAACAGCTACAATTACTAGAGAAACAATTGAATCCACTTGGGCAGGAGTACGCCCACTAATTTATGAAAAAGGAAAGGACCCTTCTGAAATTTCAAGAAAAGATGAAATTTGGACGGCACCAAGTGGTTTAATGACGATTGCAGGTGGAAAACTCACAGGTTATCGTCAAATGGCAGAGACAATTGTAGATAAAATTGTTAAGGTTCGTCGTTATAAGCATGCGAGTGAATGTTTAACTCGTGAGCTATCACTCTCGGGTGCAAAGGGAATAAACGCTATTAATTTCCCTGACTATATAGCCTATAAAGCACGAGAAGGTGTCCAATATGGCTTGAATTATGATGAAGCCAAACAGCTTGTACAAAAGTATGGTACGAATGTTGATGCGTTATTTGATCGTGTGAAATATTTACATGAACATGGCAGTACAATGCCTTTAGCCTTACATGCCATGCTATTGTATGGCATTGAAGCAGAAATGGTCTATACACCGAGCGACTTCTTTATTCGTCGTACTGGCTTGTTATACTTTGATATTGAAGCAGTGAAGCTCTATAAGCAACAAGTGGTTCAAGTAATGCAACAACACTTGAATTATACGGAAGAACAAAAAAATACTTATATAGCTGAATTAGATCAAGCTATCATGGATGCGACAAATTTTGTAAATGAAGGGGAGTAAGGGATGGAGCGTTATATTCAAATGTCGGATGATCAATTTGTCTTCACGCGAACATTGGAGCCATCAACGCCATGCATTGGTCATATACACATTTTGCATGGTATGGCAGAGCACAGTGGTCGTTATGTAACATTTGCCAAAACACTCAATGCATTTGGCTATGCTGTAACGATGCACGATCATCGTGGACATGGTGAAACGGCCGCTTATAATGGCACATTAGGCTTCTTTGCTGAAGAAAACGGCTTTGAACGTGTTGTAAAAGATGCCCATGAAGTGATAATGCAATTACATGCACCGTTTGCAGATGTCCCATTCATTCTATTTGGTCACAGTATGGGTTCATTCATTACACGGCGTTATATTCAACTATACGGAGAGCAAGTTGATAAAGTAATTCTTTGTGGTACCGGAAATGTTACAACTTTGCATGCAGTGGGAAATATTGTCGCTAAAGCATTAGCGAAGGGACTTGGTAAAGAGTCGGAAAGTAATTTGTTAAATCAGCTGAGCTTTGGTAGCTTTAATAAACAGTTTCCGAATCCAAAAACTGCCTATGACTGGCTATGCTCAGTACAGAAAGAAGTCCAAAAGTATATTGATGATCCCTATTGTGGCTTTATTCCGACCAATCAATTTTTCGTTGATTTAACGACGGGCTTAACAACACTAAATCGTAAAAAAGAATTAGCGAAGGTAAGACAAGATCTTCCTATCCTCTTGATTAGTGGTAGTAAGGATCCCGTAGGTGAACAGGGGCTAGGGGTTTACGCAGTTGCTGAACAATTAACTGCGGTAGGTGTAAAAGATGTAACGGTTTATTTATTTGAGGATAAGCGGCATGAAATTTTAAATGAAGACAATCAAGAAGAAGTCTTTCAAGTTATATTACGGTGGTTAAAAAAATATGATACAAACTAGATTACAGCAGGCAGAGGTCGTAGCTATTGTGGGGCCAACTGCTTCTGGGAAAACAGCTTTAAGTATTGAACTTGCAAAAAAATATAATGGTGAAATCATAAATGGTGACTCCATGCAAGTTTATAAAGGACTGGATATAGGGACTGCTAAAATTACGGAAGAAGAGATGGAGGGTATCCCACATCACCTACTAAGCTTTTTAGAGCCGACAGAATCTTTTTCAGTGGCAGATTATCAAAAACTAGTGCGAGCCAAAATTGCAGAAATCCAATCTCGACATAAGTTACCCATTATAGTAGGTGGCTCGGGCTTATATGTACAAGCTGTCTTATATGATTTTCAATTTACTGATGAAAAAGTCGATGAGGCTGCACGTAAAGCCTATTATGATGAATTAGCAAAGCTTGGCCCAGAGGCAATGCACGATAAGTTAAAACAACTAGACCCTCAAACGGCTGAAACGATACATCCAAACAATACTCGACGTGTGATTCGGGCATTGGAAATGTTAGAATTAAGCGGTGTATCCAAAGCTGCAGAAGCACAAAATCGAGGTGAAGTGCCTCTATACAAGCATGTCATTTTAGGGCTAGGTCAAAATATGTCACGTGAAGTGCTGTATGACCGCATTAACCATCGTGTTGATTTGATGATGGAAAAAGGTCTTTTAGAAGAGGTTAAAGGATTATGGCAGCAAAATATTCGAGATGTTCAGTCCATACAAGCGATTGGTTATAAGGAACTATATGATTATTTGGATGGAAAATGTTCCCTTGAGGAAGCGATAGACAGTTTAAAACAAAATTCTCGCCGCTATGCAAAAAGACAGCTTACCTATTTCCGCAATAAAATGGATGTCTATTTTATGACGACACATGAGCAATTATAAAAGTTGACATATTTTCTTGCTAATTAAAGAAATATTTCTAAAAATTACTAATTGATAAATTGGTAGAACGTGCTACTATAGGAATGAAGAGGTAGAAAGTTAGTAGGGAGGCTATTTGATGAAATCAATCAACTTGCAAGATACGTTTTTGAACCAACTACGTAAAAACAGTGTTTTTGTAACTGTATTTCTGTTAAATGGATTTCAGTTAAAAGGGACTGTGAAATCATATGATAATTTTACAGTTTTATTATTAGATGCTGAAAATAAACAGCACCTAATCTACAAGCACGCCATTTCTACATTCGTTCCAGCTAAACAAATAGATTTTTTAGAGACAGAAGCATAAAAAGATAGTATTAAACAGTTAGTGTTCTCCACACTGGCTGTTTTTTTTTCTTCAGGCTATAATGATAGAGGAAATTGATATTTGGAGGACGAGTTTTATGAAATCGATGGAAACAACGCAATTATTAGATCTATTGGATGCTAATGAAGACCTATATATTATTGACGTTCGAGAAGACGAAGAAGTAGCGCATGGCATGATTCCTGGCGCTCAGCATATTGCCCTTGGGACAATCCCAGAGCGTTTAGATGAATTAGATGTAGAAAAGCCGTATATTGTTGTATGTAAGGCTGGTGCTCGTTCTGCGAATGCTTGCGCCTATTTAGAAGCTCAAGGATTTGATGTAACAAATCTTGAAGGCGGCATGCTTGCATATGATGGAGAATTAGAATTTAAATAATGTGATACGTAAAAAGAAAGAGTGCCTACTCTTTCTTTTTTAGCTCTATTCTTTTAATGAATTCATAATGTAACCAAAGTTTTCTGCAAAATTGTTATAAAGATTCACATTTTTTTGTCCTTTAATCTTTGCAGCATAACTGGCAAAGTTCAAACCAGCCCCGTAAACTTGTAGTGCACCATTCGCAAGATCCCCCTTTTGGAGAAGCTCAATACCATCCTTTAAAAAATTGTCACTTTCATCAAAGTGACACTCCGTAATGTATTTATGTCCGCTATGAAATAATTTTAAATTTTTTATAATTGTATGTGCTGTTTCTTCGCTGATAGATGCGTCGATGTCCATTAATAACTGATTAATTGGTTTTACGAGCTGGGCATACAGGCTATCATGAGTTTCACATGTTTCAGCAATGGCGTTTCTTAATTCTTTTGCATTCATCGTATCTTCTCCTTTTTCATCATTTAGATTATTGAATAATTTACCTCATTTTTTCAAAGACAAACTCTCCTGAATTTTCAGAAATATGTTATGATAACATGAAATGAAGGAGGGATTTTGTATGTTTCGATCAATAGCACCCCCAACAATGTCTTTACAGTAGAATCTACTGTTTAGGCATCCGATAACTGATTGCTCATTCTTATTAGATTCTACTGTATAGGCTCAAACTATATGCGTAGAAAGTAGGAATTTTTAATGAGCGGAAAATTAGCATTTGTATTATCTATGGTTATTTTTGGTGCTGTCGGTGTTTTTGCAAGGTATATTCCTTTAGCTTCTAGTGAGATTGCCTTTTGGATGAGTGGCATTGGTGCTTGTTTTTTACTACTAATTTTTATTTATAAAAAGGAAAGCTTTGCAAGAAGCGCTATTGTCCTGAATAAATGGCCGTTATTAATTTCAAGTGTTGCTTTATGTGGAAATTGGATATTTTTATTTCAGGCGTATAAGGAAACGACCATTGCTAATGCTGCCCTAAGTTATTATTTTGCACCCGTATTGGTCATCTGTTTATCGCCTATTATTTTAAAAGAAAAGCTAGTTGCAAGAAAAATAGTTTATGTTGGTGTAGCACTTATCGGTCTTTTTTTGATAATGCAAAGTCAGAACGCAGAAAATAGTGGACACTTAATTGGTATTGTCTATGGTCTGATTGCGGCATGCTTTTACACCCTACTAACATTTACAAATAAAAATATTCGCGGGTTAAAGGAACCACATAATACGATTATCCAACTCTGTTTAGCTGCATTTTTCCTCAGCCTCTATATTGTAGGAACGACGGGTTTTCAGGTGATGCAAATAAATTTTGCTTCTATTCTATTACTCATCGTATTGGGCATTGTCCATGCAGGTATAGGGTTTTATTTATTCTTTTTAGGCATGTCACAGCTAAAAGGTCAAAGTATAGCTATTCTTAGCTATATTGATCCACTGACATCATTAGTGATCTCCACGATGATTATTGGAGAAAAAATGACGCTGCTACAACTAATAGGAGCCATTCTCCTATTAGGCTCCACATTACAAAGTGAAATCGAAAAAGTGTAAAAGGGTTTGACAGGAAGAATAAGCTGTCGTAGATTTAAAGTAATTTAATAAAAGCATTAGGTGCCCAAAGGGGAGAATAGGGAATAAAGTGAAAATCTTTAGCGGACCCGCCACTGTATAAGGGAGTTCTATAGTAAATACCACTAGCGCGTTGCTGGGAAGGTGCTGTGGAATGTTGAACTTGAGCCAGGAGACCTGCCTATTTGCTTTAAAAGGTATGGATGATGGAAAAGTCTGTAGTTTATTTGTTGTGACGATAAACTACAGGCTTTTTCTTTTTGTCTTAAAAGGAAAGGAGAAATTATCATGCAATTACTACAAAACACGTTACAAAACATCCAAGGTGCTGACATGAAAACGAGGGAGCAAGCAAGAAAGCGTATAGATGCTCTCTGTAAGCCCCCTGGTAGTTTAGGAAAACTAGAGTCCATTGCTGTGCAGCTTTCTGGGATAACTGGACAATTATATCCGCTCGTTGATAAAAAGGTCATTATTGTCTGTGCTGCTGATCACGGTGTTTGTGAAGAAGGTGTAACCACGAATCCACAAGATGTTACGGTCTTTCAAACATTAAATTTCCCTCAAGGTGGTACAGGCGTTTGTGCAATTGCAAACATTACCAATGCCAAGGTTGTCACAGTAGATGTAGGGGTGAAAGAAGAGATTCCACACGGTGCAGGTGTCATCATCAATAAAATAAAGTACGGTACAGACAATATGGCAAAAGGACCTGCCATGTCTAAAGAGGAAGCCATTCAAGCAATTGAAGTAGGAATTCATGTGGCGACAGAGGAAATAGCAAAAGGGGCTAATGTACTTGGCACAGGTGAAATGGGCATTGGTAATACAACACCTAGTGCTGCTATTTTAGCTGTATTGACTGGATGTGATCCAATTGAAGTAACAGGGTTTGGGGCAGGTGTAGGCAATGGTGGCATTGCTCATAAAGCAGCGGTTATTAAAAAAGCTATTGAGGTCAATCAACCAGACCCTCAAGACGGTTTAGATGTATTAGCTAAAGTCGGGGGCTTAGAGATAGGGGCCATGGCTGGTATCATACTAGGGGCAGCTGTCCATCGTAAGCCGGTTGTGATTGATGGTTTTATTTCAACTATTGCCGCACTTATCGCATATAAGCTTGAACCGAAAGTAAAAGATTATATTATCCCTTCCCATGCTTCAGAGGAACCGGGTGCTAAAATTGCCGCAGCGTTACTCGGCATTGAACCAATGCTACATATGAACATGCGCTTAGGAGAAGGCTCTGGTGCCGCCTTAGCTTTTCCCATTTTAGATGCAGCCTGCTCCATGATGAACAATATGGTGACGTTAGAGGAAGCGATGCAACTATTAGCTAAATAAAAAAGGAATAAGCCTGTATAGTTCCAATACTATTTGGGCTTATTCCCCACTCATTATGCTCGATTTAGCTTACGTAAAGGCAAACGCCATTTCATCATATAGGAAAGAATGCGTAACACTGTGATGATGGCGAATAAAATATAAAGGAAGATGTCTCCTGTAAACACTTCAAATCCAATAATTAGCCCTGCAAGTGCAGCCCAAACACCATACACCTCATCTCGTAGAACTAATGGTTTACGTCTAGCCAATAAATCACGCACAATGCCGCCACCCGAACCAGTTAAGACAGCAGCTACTATCACAGCACTAATAGGCATATCTAGTTTCACGGCATACAACGCACCTTGAATTGCAAATGCTGATAAGCCAATCGCATCTGTGAAGTTACCCCAACGATGCCAATGCTGAATCAAATGATGAGGGAAAATAAAAAATATAGTAATCGCTGCTAACGCAATTTGAAACATCATATCCTGCCCCCATAAGGTCGTGACAGGTAGTCCGATAAGTAAATTTCGAATAGCCCCCCCGCCAAAAGCAGTTACAATTCCGAGTATATAGACACCGAATAAATCGTATTCTTCTTCCATGGCAATAATTGCCCCAGAAATAGCAAAGGCAATTGTTCCGATAATACTAAAAACCTCCCAAGCCATTCCTTTCACCCCTTCTAGTAATAAATAAACTTCTTTTTATGTTAAAAGACTTTTCTTGAAACAAAATCTATGGATTTATGAGCCAAATTCAGTCATTAAACACGCTTCTTGAAACAAGTCCGCACATTAGCTTAGCGTAAAATGCGCTTAGAAACAATAGGCAAGTTTTGCAGGTACACATACAAATTGTTAAGATGATAATGAAATAAAGAAAAAGATCTGTCATGAGCGTTGATATACCAGTAGTTGATTAGCAAATTCTAGAGAGAGTTAGTTCAATTTAGATCATAAATATCTTACTGATTGAAATGCGGGACAACGGTGAAATGGAGAAGAAAAGAATGACGTTTACATCTAACTTATCAGTACAAACGCTATCATTAGCAGCACAAATAGAGGAGCGAGTTCGACCTTATCATGCAAAGGTCGAAGAAATGGCATTTTATAATCAACAGAAGGTGCTAGCAGCTTTCAGAAAGCATCAAGTAAGTGATTATCATTTACATCCATCAAACGGCTATGGCTATGATGATGAGGGACGCGATAATCTAGAGCGTGTTTATGCGGAAGTATTCGGTGCAGAGGCTGCCATTGTACGACCACAAATCATTTCCGGAACACATGCGATCACGCTTAGTCTATTCGGTGTACTTCGTCCTGGTGATGAGCTGCTTTATATTTCTGGTCAGCCATATGATACATTGCAATCTATTGTCGATGGTGGTGACAAAGATACAGGCTCCTTGAAAGATTATCAAATCGGCTATCGCCATGTCGATTTACTGAATAACCAAGAAATTGATTGGACAGGTGTGGAAGCGGCTATTACTCCGCAAACTAAAATGATTGCAATTCAACGATCAAAAGGTTACGCGACACGACCTTCCTTTACGATTGCAGAAATTGCGGAAATGTGCGCAAAGATTCGTCAATTGGCCCCACAAGCGGTCATTTTTGTAGATAATTGCTATGGCGAGTTCGTAGAAGCACAGGAGCCTACAGAGGTTGGGGCTGATTTAATGGCCGGCTCACTGATAAAAAATCCTGGTGGTGGTTTAGCTAAAATTGGTGGCTATATTGCTGGCCGTGCCGATTTGGTGGAGAAATGTGCCTATCGCATGACATCTCCGGGTATTGGGGCAGAGGCGGGGGCTACATTAAATACACTAGGAGATTTTTATCAAGGATTCTTCCTAGCACCCCATGTCGTATCACAAGCATTAAAAGGGGCAATCTTTACGGCAGCCATGCTAGAGGAAATCGGGATGAATACGTCTCCAAGCTATAAGGCGAATCGCACGGATTTAATTCAATCTGTTTCATTCCAAACGGCACAGCAAATGATTGCCTTTTGTCGTGAAATACAAGCCAATTCCCCAATAAATGCCCATTATGCACCAGAACCAGCCTATATGCCCGGCTATGAAGATGATGTCATCATGGCTGCGGGAACATTCATCCAAGGCTCTAGTATTGAATTGACAGCAGATGGTCCAATACGTCCGCCGTTTACAGCTTTTATACAGGGTGGACTGACATATGAACATGTGAAGTTTGCTATTTGCAGTGCTGTTCAAGCTATTCAAAAATAATCATGTGGAAATTAAAAATTTGAACAGTTTTTTACAATTTTCTAGCACTTTTAAAAAAATAACATTGTCATGTTAGGAAACCTTACATGCTTGGTTGACAGTGAAAAAATTTCGTTATATGATAAGCGGGTATTGGAGGAGGACTTAAATGAGTCGTGAAATTAGACGAACTATGCCGTTATTATCGATGAGTATTGTGATGCAATTAACTGAACTTTCGGCACGACAAATTCGTTATTATGAAGAACACCATTTAATTGAGCCGCACCGAACAGAAGGCAACCGTCGAATGTTCTCACTAAATGACGTCGACACATTGCTTGAGGTTAAAGACTACTTAGAACAGGGTATGAATATGGCAAAGATTAAAAAAATATTTGCTAAAAAGCAAAATCCTGTTGCTACAATTGATGAGCAAGATTTAAGTGATTCAGAATTACGCCAAATCATGCGAGAAGAAATGCGACAAGCACAGCGCATGCAAAAATCATCCATCCGACGTGGGGATTTATCTCGATTCTATTAATTAATAGGGTAGGGTAAACATAAAAGCTAGACAAATTATAGGAGTGTGGAAAACTGTGGGTAAATACACAAAAGAGGACATTAAACGTCTCATCGAAGAAAAAAACGTAAGCTTTATTCGTTTACAATTTACAGATATTCTTGGCACAATTAAAAATGTTGAGATTCCTGTAAGTCAATTAGACAAAGCACTAGAAAATAAAATGATGTTTGATGGCTCATCTATTGAAGGTTTCGTTCGAATCGAAGAATCTGATATGTATTTATATCCTGACCTCGATACTTTCGTAGTATTCCCTTGGACTTCTGAAAAAGGGAAAGTAGCACGTTTTATCTGTGATGTTTACACTGCGAAAGGCGAACCATTTGCTGGTGACCCACGAAATAACCTAAAACGTATTCTTAAAAAAATGGAAGACATGGGCTTTTCAAGCTTCAATTTAGGGCCTGAGCCAGAGTTCTTCTTATTCAAATTAGATGCAAAAGGCGAGCCAACGTTAGAAGTAAATGACCATGGTGGTTACTTCGATTTAGCTCCAACAGATCTTGGTGAAAACTGCCGTCGTGATATTGTATTAGAGCTAGAAGAAATGGGCTTTGAAATTGAAGCCTCTCACCATGAGGTAGCTCCAGGACAACACGAAATTGACTTTAAATATGCTGATGCTGTTACTGCATGTGATAACATCCAAACATTCAAATTAGTAGTGAAAACAATCGCTCGTAAACATGGCTTACATGCTACGTTTATGCCAAAACCACTATTTGGTGAAGCGGGCTCTGGTATGCACTTTAACGTATCACTATTTAAAGGCAAAGAAAATGCATTCTATGATGAATCGACTGAATTAGGACTTTCTGAAACAGCTATGCAATTTATGGCGGGTGTTCTAGCACACGTACAAGGCTTCACAGCTGTGACAAACCCAACAGTTAACTCTTATAAACGTCTAGTACCTGGTTATGAAGCACCATGTTATGTAGCATGGTCTGCACAAAACCGTTCACCACTCATTCGTATCCCATCAGCTCGTGGGCTTTCAACTCGTGTAGAGGTACGTTCAGTGGACCCTTCAGCAAACCCATATTTAGCGATGGCTGTTATTTTAGAAGCAGGTCTTGAAGGTATTCGTCAAAGCTTAACACCACCTGCAGCTATTAATCGCAACATCTATGTAATGACAGAAGAAGAGCGTCAAGCAAATGGTATTGAAAACCTACCTGCAGCATTAGATGATGCTTTAACATTACTTGCAAAAGATAAAGTAGCACAAGCAGCATTAGGCGAGCATATTTATGCAAACTTTAAAGAAGCAAAAGAAATCGAGTTCGATATGTACCGTACAACAGTCCATCAATGGGAACGCGATCAATATTTAAAAATGTATTAATCATAAAAGATAAACCGAGTGGCTTATGAGGTCACTCGGTTTTTTTCGTCTAAATTTCTGTGTACGGTTAGACAGTTTTTTATTAATACCCCATATGTTTATGATGGTGTGGCATATGGCAAGGGTTAGGCGGCATACCGCACATTGTATGTGTTTCACAGCATTCATTAACGACAGATTCTGTGCATGGGAAATAGTATTGATGATCAATCATATGTTTGTTCACTGTTGTTACATGTGCTGGTTGTACGTGTGGAACAACTGTATGGATATAATTTGTGCGTACATATTGCTCTGGTGGTAAAAATTGTGGTGGATCAAATTGCGTTGGCATTGTTTGTGGCGGACAGCAGTGTGGACCTTTCGCCGGATGGCGTCTTCGTTGAAACATGTTATAACCTCCTGTTTTGATAAGTTGTAGTTCATTATTAAGATATGAGATATATGTCGATAGGGTCTATTTATTTGCCTATTAATGCATAGGTAAATCTAACAAGTAGCTAATTTGGTAGAAATTATAAAATCAACTTGCCTACATCTAGGAGTGAAATAAAAGTATCAAGATGAAGGATTTAACCTTTTTCTTTACTGTCAAAACTAATACATCAATGTCCTGAATTTTTTATTTAAAATAAATTTTGATGAAAAGAGTACGTTTTTTGAAAAAATAGATATTGTCATTAAAACAGTCGTACAGTATACTCTTTAATTGATAATGATTATCGTTATTAATTAAATCTTAGGAGGATATGTATGCCAAAATTATCGCTACAAAGGAAAGACTTTTTTATATTTTTTACACTGCTACTTAGCTTTGCGCTCTTATTAGTTGGATGTGGGGAGTCAACATCGAACTCCAGTAGTTCACAAGAAAATGACAAATCAGAAGTAAGTAACACGGAATCCTCTAGTCGAGAGATTAAACATGCAATGGGCACTACCACAATTAAAGGAACACCTACAAAAATCGTTACCCTTTACCAAGGGGCTACAGATGTGGCAGTAGCGTTGGGCATTAAGCCAGTTGGGGTAGTAGAATCTTGGGCTGAAGCACCTATTTATAATTACTTAAAAAATGATCTTGATGGTGTTGCAATTGTTGGACAAGAAACTCAGCCAAATCTTGAAGAAATTGCAAAGCTTAAACCAGATTTAATCATTGCTTCTAAAGTCCGTCATGAGGAAATTTATGATCAGTTATCTCAGATTGCACCAACAGTTGCTCATGAAACGGTTTTCGATTTCAAAGGGACAGCTGAAATGATGGGGCAAGCAATGAATCAAGAAGAAAAAGTTAAAGAGGTATTAGGGGATTGGGATACTCGAGTGGCTGATTTCCAAACAAAAATTCAAGAAAAGCTGGGCGATAAATGGCCATTCCATGTATCTGTTGTTAACTTCAGAGCAGACCATGCACGAATATATGTAACTGGGTATGCGGGCTCTATTTTAGCAGAGCTTGGCTTTCAAGGCCCTAAAAATTTAACAGATGATTCATTGGAAATCGTGAAACTAACAGACAAAGAAAGCATTACACAAATGAATGCTGATGTTATTTATATGTTTATGGAAAATGATGAAGCAGTCAAAAAGGTTTATGAAGAGTGGACAAATCATCCACTATGGAAAGAGCTTGATGCTGTAAAGGCAAATCAGGTTTATCAAGTAGATGAAATAAATTGGAATCTAGCTGGTGGGATTATTAGTGCTAATTTAATGTTAGATGATATTTATGACAAATTTGAATTAGAAAAATAGTGAAGGAGATAAGGGCTGTTTAAGGTGTTGGAGAATGCTTGAACAACAGCCCTCTCCTGTAGTGTTAGAGATTTCGAAAACTACAACCCTATTCATAAGATAAAATGTGGATCAGAAAGTTGGCATAAAAATGAGAATTATTCTTTCTAGTACTTCGATGAAACAAACAGGCTTATTCATCAGTTGTATGTTTCTTTTGCTGGCATTTATCATTAGCATAGCCATTGGTCAAACTCCCATTCCTTTCTCGTCAATCTACGATGCCATGTTTCATTTTGATGCTGCTGATAAGGAGCATGTTATTATTCGAACATCTAGATTTACAAGAGCTGTAATCGCTACAGTAGTTGGCGCAAGCCTTGCTATAGCAGGGGCATTAATGCGAGCATTAACAAGAAATCCTTTAGCAGCTCCTGATATTTTAGGAATCAATGCAGGAGCCATATTTTTTATTGTCAGTGCCATTACTCTTTTTTCCATTCAATCTTTAATGAGCTATATGTGGATTGCCTTTTTAGGGGCGGGCATTGCGGGAGCAATGGTGTTTTTCTTAGGTTCATTAGGTAGGGATGGTTTAACACCAATTAAAATAGTATTAGCTGGTGCAGCGATTACAGCTCTATTTGTCTCGTTTACGCAAGGGCTTTTAGTAATTGATGAACAGGGTTTACAAAGCGTCCTTTTTTGGTTAGCGGGGTCTGTGTCAGGACGTAGCATTGAAATGCTTGTACCTGTATTACCTTTTATTTTAATAGTAACAATCGTGGCGATATTAATGGGGCGTTCTATCAATATTTTACAATCTGGTGATGATATTGCAAAAGGTTTAGGTCAACGAACAATGATCACGAAAATTACTCTAGGCATCATCATTATCATACTTGCAGGTAGTTCAGTTGCTGTAGCAGGTTCAATCGGTTTTATTGGATTGATTGTCCCTCATATTGCCATCAATCTTGTTGGTACAGATTATCGTTGGATTATTCCGTATAGTGCAATATTAGGAGCGATATTGCTACTGTTAGCTGATATGGCAGCTAGATATGTTATGATGCCGTTAGAACTCCCAATTGGTGTAATGACTGCCTTAATCGGAGCTCCTTTCTTTATTTATATTGCACGAAAGGGGTTAGCGAAAAATGTCTAATTATATGTCGGTTCGAACGAAATCTAATCGCATATCTTTTCAAATTGCCAAAAGAACTTGTTGGGTGTTACTTCTGCTAAGTTTATTAGTAGGCATCATATCAGTCCTTGCTCTATCTGCGGGTAGTGAGTTTATCCATCCATTCACAGTGGTGAAAGAACTATTCGGCTATGGTAATAGGGATTATGATTTTGTCTTACATACATTAAGGCTCCCGCGTGTGTTGATGGCATTGTTAGTTGGTGCTGCGCTAGGTGTTGCAGGGTTACTATTACAAGGAATTATCCGCAATCCACTTGCGGCTCCAGATATTATCGGAATAACGAGTGGAGCATCCATGGGTGCAATTATCTTTATCGTGTATTGTATGGGGTCAATCAGCATTCAATTTTTACCGTTAGCTGCTATATTAGGTGCTGCTATAATCTCCTTTATCATCTATCTTCTCTCGTGGAGAAAAGGCGTAACACCTATTCGCATGGTCCTCATTGGGATTGGTATTTCTGCTTTAGCAAAGGCAGTTGTGACCATGTTACTTGTTATGAGTGAGGTGGCAGCGACAACGAAGGCCTATTTATGGCTAACAGGTAGTTTATATGGGGCGAATATGCAGGATGTGTATTTACTCTTACCGTGGGTGGCCATTTTATTGCCATTAACATTTATGTTGGCAAGAACGGTGAATGTAAAGGAACTGGGAGACGAAATGGCAATAGGGCTAGGGGTCAAAGTGCAAAGGTATCGTTTACTTTTTTTACTTATTAGTGTGATGCTAGCCGGTTCAGCAGTCGCTTTTGCTGGTGGAATTGCCTTTGTAGGATTAGTAGCTCCTCATATTAGTAGAATGCTTGTGGGGCGATCCTTTGCTGGATTAATTCCGGTGACAGCTATTATTGGTGGCATTATTGTTATCGTAGCCGATATTGTGGCACGAACAGCCTTTTTACCAAAGGACTTACCAACAGGTGTATTTACAGCTGCAATTGGCGCACCTTTCTTTATATATTTACTATTTAGAACGCGCAATCAATAAATTAATATAGAAGAATAGGAAAGCGTAGAAGAAGGTGACAGGAATATGAGAAATGTCTTAGAAGCACGAGATTTAAATGTTAGTTATGGAGATAATCTTATTTTGGAGGATTTGAATCTTCAAATACCTAAAGGGAAAATAACGGTACTGGTAGGTGCCAACGGTTGTGGAAAATCCACCCTACTTCGAACGTTTGCACGACTTCAAAAAGCGAAGTCAGGTGACATTCTATTAGAAGATGATCAACTACATGCCATTTCTACCAAAGAAGTGGCAAAACGTTTAGCTATTTTACCACAGGGTCCTGTTGCGCCTGAAGGATTAACCGTCCAACAATTGATTAAGCAAGGTCGCTATCCCCATCAAAGCTGGTTAAAGCAATGGTCTACTGAGGATGAAAAAATTGTGGAGAATGCACTTACGGTTACACAGATGACTAAATTTGCTGATCGACCAGTGGATGCATTATCTGGCGGTCAAAGGCAACGTGTGTGGATTGCCATGACATTGGCTCAAAATACAGATCTTATTTTACTAGATGAGCCCACAACTTATTTAGATATGGCTCATCAAGTAGAAATTTTAGATTTACTATTTGATTTAAATGAAAATGAAGGCCGTACTGTTGTCATGGTGTTACATGATTTAAATTTAGCATGTCGCTATGCCCATCATATTGTTGCTGTGCGCGATAAACAAATTTATGCGCAAGGTAAACCTGAGGAAGTGGTAACAGCCGAGATGGTACAGGCTGTCTTTCGTATGGACTGTACCATAATAAAAGATCCGTTATTTAGTACGCCATTATGTGTCCCTCATGGTAAAGGACGATCAGTGAATGAGGAGATTTTAGAGGAGGTAGGGATCAGTTGAGTGTAAAACTGTCAGCTGAAGAAATAGCCATACTTGTAAGAGATTATCGATTGACGAAGGAACCCATTTTAGATTCAAACTACTCTTTATGCGCTCAAGAATTATTGAATACTAAACAAGCTTTAAAATATTTACAAAAAATTGCACCTTTCTTCCAATCTCCATCTATTCTCGTTACAGCATCGCTATTTGCTAAGCGCTACAGTGTTTTAACTATGGCTTCAGCGTTTTATGCGATGTCGAGATTTGATAAAGGTATACCTGTTCATATCGACAATATCTGGATAGAAGCAGAAAATAATGCAAAGCCGTGGCTTCCCAAAATTCGATTAATCGATAGCACGGTCTCAGAGCCTATACTAGACCGTAATCAATGGCGTGATGAGGTTCTTAGAGGAATTTTTGCGGACAATCTTGCGAAAGTATGGCAATCTTTAACAATTATAACGAAGATTCCAAAAACAATCTTGTGGGAAAACACCGCAATTTATGTCAATTGGTTATATGAAACAAAATTAAAAGAAGATGCCAGCGAGCAAGAGCTAGCACGAATCCAAGAAGATTATCATTACATAGTAAAGCAAGCGCCAGGTATCCTTTTTGGTGAAAGAAAAAATCCTTTGACCCACTATTGTGGACCTAAAGTGACAATTGAGGAATCCGAGCATCCAGTTCGACTGAGAAAAACGTGCTGCTTCTACTATCAAACCTCTGATGAAACAAAAGACTTTTGCATCTCCTGTCCTAAAATAAAAAGACCATAATAATCCCAAAGTGAGTGAATAGACAACTTATCATTGTATAGTTGTCTATTCACTTATTTTATCTTCAGCCCCGTTCTTTTTTTCATTAATCTAGAATGAAGTTTATTTTAGAATATATTATTATATAAGTATAACAAAACAATAATTACATGTATAAATATTCAGAAAATTGTAAGGTTGAACCAAACATATTGTAGCGTTTACAATAGTTTTATAACACAATTATGTTATAAAAACATGAATGAAGTAAGTCTTTTTCTGGCTAAAACTCAAAACTTCAAAGTTTTTATAATAGTTCTATAACAGAGGGAGGAAAGAGGTATTGAATGAAAACGGCATATCCTAGCTCGTAGAACGTGGCAACAATCAAAGGGGAGGAAAGTAATATAGTTAATTATTAACACTATATGTATTGTTGGTATGTATTAAAATAGTTACAGGTAATTTTGTTTGGTATGAATGTTATAGTAGCAAATTTCTATATGACTAGCTAAAAATACATAATGATCAAGCTTTCTTGCGTAAAAAGAGAAATGGGGTTTTATAAAAAAATGAAAAAATATTCTAGTTCTACATATTTCTATTTTATTATTCCTTCTTTAATCGGTATTTTCTTATTCATGACACCGGTATTAACTGAAGAGGGGTGGAAAGTACCAATAGCAATATTAGCAAATATTCTTGCGGGGATTGTGGCTCCAGTTATTAGTTACTTTACGATCTTAATGTTTGCAATTTCAGCATTTGGAGCACTTATTGCTAAATTTATTCCTCGAAAAAATGCGAAAGAGCCTAGTATTTTAGATACATTGTTTTATGTAAACTGGTTTTGGACGATAACACGATTTATCGGATTAATTTTTGCTTCCATGGTTGTCTTTAATTTTGGACCGTCTGCGATCAACAATGAAAATACTGGTGGACTACTAATGGATCCAAATGGTGGACTTGTGACGTTCCTATTTACCATTTTTTTATTTGCTGGATTCCTCTTACCTTTTTTAACAAATTTCGGTTTACTTGAATTTTTCGGCACAATGATGGTAAGAATCATGCGACCCCTATTTAAGAGTCCTGGTCGTTCTTCAATCGATGCTCTTACATCATGGGTTGGTGATGGTACGATTGGTGTGTTAATGACTAGTAAGCAATATGAGATGGGGAACTACACGAAGAAAGAAGCAGCTATTATTGCGACAAGTTTCTCGGTTGTATCTATCACATTCTGTATCGTTGTATTGGATACTGTGCACCTGGCACGCTATTTTATTCCTTATTATTTAACAGTTGTGCTTTGTGGGATTGTGTTAGCCATTATTATGCCAAGAATTTATCCACTTGCAAAGAAGGAAGATACATATATAGATGGTACGCCAGTAGACTATTCGCGTGAAAAATTGCCAGAAGGCTATAATTCTGTCTCACATGGTCTAGAAAACGCCCTTGCTGTTGCCCATGCAAACCGAGATCCACGTCAATTTTTAAAAGATGGATCTAGAAATGTCATTGATTTATGGATTGGAGTTGCTCCGATTGTAATGGCTTTCGGAACAATTGCCTTAATGCTTGCCGAATTTACAAGCATCTTTGTGATTTTAGGGAAGCCATTTGAGCCAATTTTAACAGTACTCGGTTTACCTGAAGCAGCAGAAGCGGCTCAAACGATGGTTGTAGGCTTTGCCGATATGTTCCTACCTTCAATTTTAGGAGCAGGAATCGAATCGGATGTTACTAGATTTGTTATTGCAGTGGTATCTGTTTCACAGCTGATTTATATGTCAGAAGTGGGTGGCCTTATTCTGGGTACAAAAATTCCATTGAAATTCTTCGATTTAGTTGTTTTATTTATCCTGCGTACACTGATCACTCTACCAATTGCAGCATTGATTGGTCACTTACTCTTCTAAATAAGGAAAAGGAAGTTTAGTTTTAAAAAATAATAGATCACCATTTTAAGATAAGAATCATTAATCTATAACAAATTTTGAATAAAAATCCTGTGTTTATATGCAGGGTTTTTTCTTATTCCATAATCGAGCCATATTATCGAAGAAGATTCTTTAATGAAGAAGATGAAAATTTCATTGACAATAAAGAAGGATGTTTTATACTGACTTGGTTGAAAGGCTATCTGGAATACAGAGTCGACGGAATACGAGGAGGACTTGTAAAATGAAAAACAAACTCGGGAATTTACTTCCCGAGTTTGTTTTTACTTATTGGCAACAATGACCAATTTACCTGTATCCAGTTCCTTTTCGAATTGAGCAGCTTCCGATTCACTTAATCCGACAGAAGCTAACTCGTTGCGGAGTTCATCTCCACGGGAATTCACCAGGTTCTTCATAGTAGTCAGGAACCCTTGCTCGCCAATACCAGCTTCTTCTGTCCCGAGTGCTTCGTTAATATCATCTTCACGTTCTTCGTAGTGGGCAAAGATGTAAATGTTATCTCGAAGATATCCTTGTGCTTCTAATTTCTCCACTTCTTGTTTCGCCTGTACTACGTTTTCTACTGTCAATTTGACTGTCATTATTTATCCCTCCTATATATGTTCACATTCAATCTATTCCACTAAATTGAATAAATAAAACATCTTTTTAGTTTTAATTATGTTAGAGTGGCACAACTAATGGAATACTAATGAACAACTCGAAAACATTGTAAGTTGTTATTCTATAATTGGGCACTGTTCTATTTAGGGATTGTACCTTATTCAAGAATAGGGCGCTTTCCTGGTAACAAGGAAAATGCCTTTTTGATTAATTAGAGTTCGAAACTATCACTATTTTTTAGGTTGTTGAAAATCCTTGTATGAAAAAATCTTTCATTGAACTAATAGAAAGGTGTGAGAGTGAAAGACACATGTTATCCGAAGCATGGAAAAGGTATCAACAGGAAAAAAAATCGAGGGAGATTCATCGCTTACATTAAAAACATATTGTTTTCAATAACCGTTATTAAACATATGCGTTGCATACTATGTCGTAATTGATGCGGATGTATACTTTTTATACCAGCCCGATTTGAGATGCGCTTGATAATATATCTTAAATTATCAATGCTCATTTGCCTTTCGGTCTTCTGTCCGTAATAAACAAACAAGGTGCGCCAAATGATGTCATTTAAAGTTTACTGGGTCATGAAAAGAGTGAGACTACAAAGATATACGCTAAGCAGAGAGGAAAGCTAAGACAGGATTTTTACAGTAGATACTTTTAAAATTAAATAAATTTAACTTTAATTTAAAAAGACACTCATGTATAATGAACTGCCCCGTAAAAGTTAGACACCAATCTAACTTTTACGGGGGTTTTTTTATGGCAAAAGTAAAGGCTGAACAACGTATTCAAGCAGTCCAGCGATACTTAAATGGAGATGAATCTATGATTGAAATCGCAGAAGACATCGGAGTGACAAAAAGGGTTGTAAGTGAATGGGTTCGCCGATATCAAAAAAATGGTGTAGAGACTTTCTTAAAGTCCTATACAAACTATTCAGCTGACTATAAAATGAATGTACTAAATTATATGAACGAGACAGGTACATCTTCAGTTGATACAGCTGCTCTCTTTAATATTTCATCTTCTGGCTTAATTCGGGGTTGGAAATTAAAGTTTGAAGTTGGTGGTTATGATGCTCTTGTTTCCAAGAAAAAGGGGCGTCCATCCATGAAAAAAGACACAAAAAGAACAACGAAATCAATACCAGCTGAAGGGTCTGTTGAGGCGTTAACAGCACGTATTAAACAATTAGAAATGGAGAATGCCTACTTAAAAAAGTTGAATACTTTAGTTCAAATGAAAGAAAAATTACCAACCAAATCAAAGCGCAAGTAATTTACGAACTAAAGGAAATCTATGAAGTGGTGGAATTAATCAAAGTCGCTGATATTCCACGTAGTACGTATTATTACTGGGAAAAGCGTTTGAATCGTACTGATAAATACGCTGATGTGAAAGTCGCAATTCAGTCCATTTATCATGAACATAAGGGACGTTATGGCTATCGTCGGATTGCTAAAGAACTTAAAAAATACGGCATTGTTCATGATCCCAAAACGATTAACGGTTTGATGAATGCCATTGGCATAAAATGTGAAGTCCGCATGAGGAAATATCGTTCGTATAAAGGAAAAGTCGGAAAAATTGCCCCAAACATATTACAACGTGATTTTACAGCGAAAAAAATGAACGAGAAATGGGTAACAGACGTGACAGAGTTCCATCTATTTGGTGAGAAACGCTATTTATCACCAGTCCTTGATTTATGTAATGGCGAAATTATTGCATACACGGTAATGAATCGTCCAGTGTATAACCTCGTCCATGATATGCTAGAACAAGCATTGGAGCGCATTCAATCAGGTGATCAAGTCGTTCTTCATTCGGATCAAGGTTGGCACTATCAAATGAAAAAGTATCAACGAACCTTAAAACAACATGGGATTACGCAAAGTATGTCCCGTAAGGGCAATTGTTTAGATAACGCAGTCATAGAAAATTTCTTTGGCTTATTAAAATCTGAACTCCTGTATCTACAAGAATTTGAATCCATGGCACATTTCGAACAGGAACTTCATGACTATATTCACTATTACAATCACAAACGAATGAAGGCAAAATTAAAAGACCTAAGCCCGGTGGAGTACCGAACTCAGGTCTTAGAAGTAGCTTAACTAAATATGTCTAACTTTTTTGGGTCAGATCAAATAAATGGGTGTTTTTTGTAATAGATCCAATTTCTTTAGTAAGAAAAGCAGCTTAATTCTTCTAAGGAATAAGCTTGGATTTAGTTACATGAACAATATATTTACCTAGAATTTTTGAAAATAAATAATATATATTTGTCTTTAATAATAAAATTTCGTTGTCAATAATAAAATTGTATAAAATTCTTTTAGTATACTATTAATATAGTGATGAGAAAATTTAAAACCTTGGTACAGGCATTCGTTGCTGTATCAAGGTTTTTATTTTATACAGGAGAATAACATTATTACCCAAAAGAGTAAAAAGTATTAGAGGATAATAAGCATAAGGTTTTGCGTGATGATTATATAATAATTCAAATCACTTAATTAACAGTCTATTATAATGTTAAATTTTTACTTTTTAATTAATTCTTTTAACTAAAAAAATGAAATTGTATGTGCGAATTATATTAATAGGTAAATAATTCCTACAACCTATTAATTTTATTTTAAGATAAAACGATAATCATTATGAATATAGTGGAAAATGAAGTGACTAATGGTAAAACCAGAAGTGATATTAATCTCGGAAGATATTCTAAATCCAAAAAACCTTGAAAGGGGGGATATTGTTTTTAATAAAAAATTTCTATTTAGAAGGGGGAGTTACTTAGTTTGATTGTAAATATTACAACTACATAGGAGGAGAATAATGGGACGTAGCATATATTGTTCTAGGAAACTTAGCATATTCCTAATTTTCGTATTACTATTTCAAAGTCTGTCTTCTTCAATTATTTCTGTAGCTAGTGCAGAGGAGTTAATAAATAATTATACAGATAATTTGTATTTTACTGAGAAAGGCCAAAATGAGAGAATTCAAGAGTTTAAAGTAGAAAACCAAGTAATCTCTTTGGACTTAGTCTTACAAGAAGGACAAGATACAGATACTAAATCAAAGTTGCAACTGCCAGAAGGGTTATCCCTGAAATTGGATAATCCTTTGCAAGAAGGACTAACTTATGATGAAAACACTCAAACAGTATTTGTGGATTGGACCAAATTTACTCTTGTAGGAGATAAGAAAAGAGTTTCCTTATCCCTTTCTAGTAGTCTTACTGATAATGTAAATATTCAGGCAACAATGGAGCAAAATAGTCAAATTTTTTATTCACAGCCATTGAACATTACACCTGTACCCTCTGAAACGCCATCAACTACTGAGGCAACATCAGATGAAAATATAACATCTAATGAGAATACAGCACCAGATGAAAATGCAGTTCCAGAGGAAATAATTGAAGAAACACCAGAAGAAGAACAACCTATTAAAGAACAGCCTACAGAAGACAATCATACTTCTTCAGAAATGTCTTCTTCGCAAGATGCAGCCATTACTTATACAGACCAAGATATTATGGCAAATGCTACTGGCTCTAATCCTTGGCTTACGTATAAGTTCGATAATTTTCCAATGGATACAGTGAATCAATTATTTACTTTAAATGGAACTGCAGCGGTACCGGGTGGTTCCGATATTATTCGCTTGACATCTGCAACTCCTCTACAAAGTGGAGCCGTCTTTAACAAAGATGCAATGTGTCCTAAAAACAATTATTCATTTAGTACAGCATTTTCTTTTAGTATGAATAATGCAAATCCTGCAGGTGCAAGTGATGGATTGACCTTTACGATTTCAACTAAATCAACTAGCGAAAAGGCAGATGGAGGCGGTTTGGGATATTATGGTATAAACCCAAGCTTTGCCGTTAAATATGATACATTCTTAAACGATGTTTATAAAGATCCATCTTCAAATTACATTGGACTTGCAGAAAATGGATCAGTGGTAAATCAGACAGGTCGATTTACAGATTTGAATCAGTATAATACAGATAATGGTACCAATTTTGTTTTATCTAACGGTACTCAGTATTATTCTTGGATCGACTATGACGGTTTAAGCCAGATTGTTCAGGTTCGTTTAGGTACTTCACCGGATAGGGCTAGTTCTAATATAGTTCTAAGTGTGAACAACGTAGACCTTGGTGCTATATTTGGCGGACAACCGATTCATGCTGGGTTTACCGCGTCAACAGGATATCCTAATTATGAGAACCATGATATCAATAGCTGGTATTTTGTGAATGATTTGGCTCCTATTACGACACTTAATCCTCAAAATAATTACAAGCAAGCGCCTAGTAGTGTGGAATTAGCGACAGAGCCAATCGGTAATTCTGGGGAATATAATGTGACAGCAACTTTATTAGATCCATTAGGCAATCCAGTTTCAGGAGCATCTCTTGATACTTTCACTTCAACAAGTGGAGTATTAACAGGGCCAAACGGAGAAGCACTGGCAGATTTAGTTTCGGATACAGAAGGAAAAATACATGCAGTTTTAAAAAATGCTGATTATTCTATGGATAATACGCTTAAAGCCACTATTGGTTGTAAAGAAGATACGGCAACAATCCCAGCTTCGAACCAACCACCAACTGATCCGCCAACAGAATCATGTCCAGCACCAGTAGCATTGATTAATGGTAGTTTTGAAGAGCCGACTGCAAGAATGCCGGGAGATACAGGTTCACCAGGATCTGAACATGCATGGCAGTATTTCTTGGAAAGTGAAGTTCCAGGATGGAAAACATCAGCATCCGATAAATTTATTCAAATTATGAAATCAGAATACCTTTATGGAGGTATGGAAATTAACCCTCCAAATGGGAATCAATATGCTGAGTTGAATGCTGAACAAGTATCAGCATTATATCAAGATGTTGAAACGATACCAGGCCAAACGATCTATTGGCGATTAGCTCATAAGGGAGGGCTAGGTGTCGATACAATGTCTGTACAAATAGGGTCAGCAAATATTGATCCAAAAAGCCTTCCGACAGTTAAAGAAATTACGACTGATAAAGATAAGTGGGTATATTACTCAGGTACTTACACAGTACCAGCAGAACAAACAACAACAAGGTTTGCTTTTAACTCTATCGAAGCAGCAGGTGGAGATCAACGTTGGGGTAATCTATTAGATGATATTTTCCTAGGAACAGTACCTTGTGTGACAGCAGAAAAAACCGTTTCACCGGAAGGAGAAGTATCTGCTGGTGATGAGTTAACGTATGAAGTTACCATTAAGAATAACGGAGGAGATGTTGCATCTAATGCAATATTTGAAGATGCTATTCCGGCAGGTACTGAATATGTTCCAGGCTCATTAAAGATTACCAACGGCCAAGGTACAGGCGATCTAACAGATGCAAATGACAGCGACAAAGGCCATTTTGATGGCGATAAAGTCATTGTTAAGCTAGGAGACTTGCCAAATACTAGTTCTTTACCAGATGGCATTACTGTTCAATTTAAAGTAAAAGCTTTACTAAGTGGTGCTGGAACAACTGTAGCTAATAAAGCGCAAGTAAACTATAGAAATTTATTAACAAATACAGAAGAAACAACGAATACGAATGAAGTATCTACGTTGGTTAATGAAAAGGGACCAGTCCTACAATCTGAAAAAGTTGCAGTGCTAAAAGAAAAAGCTGCTGCTAATACTGATGCGACAAATCCAGAAGTTGGAGATACATTACTGTATACGATTTATACCCAAAATACTATCTCTAATAGCATGATTAAAAATTTAGTTATTTCAGATGCTATACCAAAAGGGCTTGCATACCAACCTGGTAGCTTAAAAGTAGATGGCGTAGCAGTAACAGATGAACAAGATACAGATAAAGGCCATTTTATAGATGGGGTTATTACAGGACAATTCGGTGATATTACGGATATGGATTGGCATGTATTAACGTTTGAAGTAAAAGTACAAGCTGGTCAAGCAGGATTGGATATTAAAAATGTAGCGACAGTGACAGGCGATAATATTCCAACCCCAGATAAACCGGAAGAGGTAGTCAATGTTTATCCACGTGGCGCACAACTAGCGTCGGAGAAATCATCGACTATTAAAGAAAAGGCTTCAGGAAATACAGATAAGGATCACCCAGAGGTTGGAGATACGCTTCTGTATACAATCAAAACGCAAAATACGTTAACAGATAGTCTAGTTAAAAACTTAGTCATCTCGGATGCGATACCAAAAGGGCTTGAGTACCAACCAGGTAGCTTAAAAGTAGATGGCGTAGCAGTAACAGATGAACAAGATACAGACAAAGGTCATTATGCCAACGGCACTGTAACCGGCCAATTCGGTGATATTACGGATACAAACTGGCATGAACTAACGTTTGAAGTAAAAGTCCAAGCGGGTCAAGCAGGATTGGATATTAAAAATGTAGCGACAGTTACAGGCGATAATATTCCAACCCCAGATAAACCGGAAGAGGTAGTCAATGTTTATCCACGTGGCGCACAATTAGCGTCGGAGAAATCATCGACTATTAAAGAAAAGGCTTCAGGAAATACAGATAAGGATCACCCAGAGGTGGGCGATACGCTCCTGTATACAATCAAAACGCAAAATACGTTAGCAGATAGTCTAGTTAAAAACTTAGTCATCTCGGATGCGATACCAAAAGGACTTGAGTACCAATCAGGTAGCTTAAAAGTAGATGGCGTAGCAGTAACGGATGAACAAGATACAGACAAAGGCCATTATGCCAACGGCACTGTAACCGGCCAATTCGGTGATATTACAGATACAAACTGGCATGAACTAACGTTTGAAGTAAAAGTACAAGCTGGTCAAGCAGGATTGGATATTAAAAATGTAGCGACAGTGACAGGCGATAATATTCCAACACCAGATAAACCGGAAGAGGTAGTCAATGTTTATCCACGTGGCGCACAATTAGCGTCGGAGAAATCATCGACTATTAAAGAAAAGGCTTCGGGAAATACAGATAAGGATCACCCAGAGGTTGGAGATACGCTCCTGTATACAATCAAAACGCAAAATACGTTAACAGATAGTCTAGTTAAAAACTTAGTCATCTCGGATGTGATACCAAAAGGACTTGAGTACCAACCAGGTAGCTTAAAAGTAGATGGAGTAGCAGTAACAGATGAACAAGATACAGACAAAGGCCATTATGCCAACGGCACTGTAACCGGCCAATTCGGTGATATTACAGATACAAACTGGCATGAACTAACATTTGAAGTAAAAGTCCAAGCGGGTCAAGCAGGATTGGATATTAAAAATGTAGCGACAGTGACAGGCGATAATATTCCAACCCCAGATAAACCGGAAGAGGTAGTCAATGTTTATCCACGTGGCGCACAACTAGCGTCGGAGAAATCATCGACTATTAAAGAAAAGGCTTCAGGAAATACAGATAAGGATCACCCAGAGGTTGGAGATACGCTTCTGTATACAATCAAAACGCAAAATACGTTAACAGATAGTCTAGTTAAAAACTTAGTCATCTCGGATGCGATACCAAAAGGGCTTGAGTACCAACCAGGTAGCTTAAAAGTAGATGGCGTAGCAGTAACAGATGAACAAGATACAGACAAAGGCCATTATGCCAACGGCACTGTAACCGGCCAATTCGGTGATATTACAGATACAAAATGGCATGAACTAACGTTTGAAGTAAAAGTCCAAGCGGGTCAAGCAGGATTGGACATTAAAAATGTAGCGACAGTGACAGGCGATAATATCCCAACACCAGATAAACCGGAAGAGGTAGTCAATGTTTATCCACGTGGCGCACAACTAGCGTCGGAGAAATCATCGACTATTAAAGAAAAGGCTTCAGGAAATACAGATAAGGATCACCCAGAGGTTGGAGATACGCTTCTGTATACAATCAAAACGCAAAATACGTTAGCAGATAGTCTAGTTAAAAACTTAGTCATCTCGGATGCGATACCAAAAGGACTTGAGTACCAATCAGGTAGCTTAAAAGTAGATGGCGTAGCAGTAACGGATGAACAAGATACAGACAAAGGCCATTATGCCAACGGCACTGTAACCGGCCAATTCGGTGATATTACAGATACAAACTGGCATGAACTAACGTTTGAAGTAAAAGTCCAAGTGGGTCAAGCAGGATTGGATATTAAAAATGTAGCGACAGTTACAGGCGATAATATTCCAACTCCAGATAAACCAGAAGAGGTAGTCAATGTCTATCCACGTAATCCAATTTTGGAATCTAGTAAAACTGCTGTAAATGCACAAACAGGAAAGAACAATTTTGAAGTTGGAGACACGATAGTTTATACAATTAAATCACGTAATAAAGTATCTGAAAGTATCATTAAAAACTTTACGATTACAGACAAGCTTCCTACAGGCATACAATATGTAGAAGATAGTATTAAAGTTAGTCATAATGGTAAAGGTTCATTCAGTAATGGCGCTGTAATCGCGGAATTTGGTGATGTGAAAGATACGGAATGGTATACAGTCTCATTTGAAGCTAAAATCTTGTCGGGACAATCCGGCGAGGAAATCAAAAATATTGCTGCTGTTGGTGGAGACAATATTGATGATCCGGATAAGCCAAGTACGGATATCCAAGTTTTACCGGTTGATATAAAGTTAACTAAAGAAGTAGATAAAGCAAAAGCAAATATAGGTAGTCTTATAACCTATACAATTGAAGCTAAAAACGAAGAAAAAATTGAATCTTGGAATGGTACAATCAAAGATAAACTACCTGCTCATGTTGAGCTAGTTCCAGGGTCTACTATTTTAAATGGCAAAGAATTAATGGATACTGATGTTTGGAAAAATGGTGAGTTAATTATTCAACCTGTCGTATTAAAAGCGGGGGAAACAGCTACTATTAAGTTCAGCGTAAAAGTGTTACCAAGTGCTTTAAATGCAACAATAGAGAACATAGCAATTGCATATGACTCAAAAAATAATGAAATTACAACACCTCCAGCTAAAACAGAAGTGGTTCAGGTAGTTCCGGATGGCAATACTAATACAGACGGTAATACTGGTACGGATGGTAATACTGGTACGGATGGTAATACTGGTACGGATGGTAATACTGATACGGGTGGTAATACTGATACAGACGGTAATACTGGTACGGATGGTAATACTAATACAGACGGTAATACTGATACGGATGGTAATACTAATACAGAGGATAATACTGGTACGGATAGTAATACCAATACAGACGGCAATATTGGTATGAATGGCAGTTCTAATACAGACAGTAATACTAGTAAAGATGCTAATAGTATTGATAGTAATACCAATGAAAGTAATATTACCCCAGAAGACTATACGAAAAAAGAGAAACAGCAAATATTGCCTCAAACAGGTGAAAAGCAGACAGGTTTTATGAACCTTATCGGTATTCTCTTGGTTGGATTTGCACTTTTTGGTCTTCTGAATAGAAAAAGAGTTTAGAAAAGATATTTATTAATTAACCAACAACAACAGTACCTGAAAGTATATCCAAAATTGGGTAACCAAAGGTACTGTTGTTTTTGTTTAAAATTACATTTAATAGCATTGTATCAGATATCGAACAGATGCATTCGTTTCTATAATGGTGTTTTAGTAAAAATAACTATGTGTTTAAACTATTTTAGGCCAGGGACTTTAGATGAAAAACGTTCTTTCAACATCGGTCGCATTTCTTTAATAAGGAATGGGTCTTTTTTCAATTAAGGACAATTTTATTGAACAACCCTTTTTCTAAAATAACTGGATATTTATGGTGATAATTAGGATAATTAATTTATAAGATTAACGAGGTGATATGGTATGGATTTAAAAGCTTTAATAAAATCTGATATTAAATTCAAAAAAATTTGGGAAAGTTCTTGTAAGAATCATCGAGTTCTATATTTTCAGATAGATAAAGATGATAATGGAATTGAAGCTCATTTCCATCCATATGGAGAAGATCATCCTAATTTTAGAAGGAGAATTGACTTATTATACCATAAAAGGTAGTAATAATCGAGTACTTCATTCCCCAATTGCTGTTCATTTTTATTTTCATGTAAATAAAAGTATTTAATTGTGTTTGACTACTAGGAGTAAAAAAGAGTATAATCACTTTCGTTATGGAACGTTCATTCCAAAAAAGGACAGACTACTTTCATCAAAGGTAGGAAGCAATTGAGTCGAAGTGACTCTTTTTTTAAACTCTTTTCGGAATGATTGTTCCATAATGACTTGGAATAACAATAAATGATAATATGGAGGGTTATTAATATGACTCAAAGATTAACAACAGCTTCAGGCCATTTTGTATCTGTGGGAGGCAACGTAAACTTATATGTAGAAGATGTCGGTGAAGGGAAGCCGGTAGTATTCATACATGGTCTTCCTGTCGGGCAAGCAATGTATGAATACCAAAGAAACGTTCTACCTTTCAAAGGGATTCGCTACATTGGTATTGATTTAAGAGGTTTCGGCAAATCTGACCGTCCGCTCAATGGCTATTCGTACAATCAGTTTGCGGATGACATTCGCAGGGTTTTTGAGCATCTAGAGATTAAAAATGCTACCCTTGTGGGCTTCTCGATGGGAGGAGCCATTGCAGTAAGATATATGGCAAGACATCAAGGTTATGGCGTTTCAAAAATGGTGCTTGCTTCTGCAGCTACACCTCTCTTCACGCAAAGATCGGATTATCCATATGGCTTGCCAGTTGAGGTTATGGAGTCTCTTATAGAAGCTGCACAGCAAGACCGTCCACAGCTGATTGAAGATTTCAATAGCACTTTGTTCCATCAAAAGCCAAGCCAAGCTTTTATTGACTGGTACAATCGCATGTCTTTGGATACAGATCCCGTAGCTTTTGCAATGTCACTAAAGTGCCTTGCTTATGAAGATTCACGAGAAGAATTGAACCAAATTCATGTGCCTGTTTGTATTTTCCAAGGCAAAAATGATACAATGCCTTTTGAACCTCAGATTAAAGGGTTTCCAAATGCAGAAATTATCGTATTTGAAGAAAGCGGCCATGGACTCGTGTTTGAAGAGAAGGAAAAGTTTAACGCTGAGATTCTAAAGTTTGTGCAAGCTTAAGTGACACTTGAGTTTCACGCACCTTTTTTGCCGCTTAAGGTTGTTTTGTGAAGAGGTGGGTTATGAGCAGAAGAAAAAGTTTTGAAATTCCTAAAGTATTGGATTTGGCCATCGATGTGTTTTGGCATAAAGGGTATGAGGGTTGTTCTATGCAGGATTTGGTGGAGCAGCTTGGACTTAGTCGAAGCAGTATTTATGAGACTTTTGGAAGTAAAGAGGATTTGTACCTTCAAGCTTTGGAGCGTTACGACCTTCAATCCAAACAACAACTGGGGTCTATCTTGTATGAACAAGGTTCGGCGAAGGAACTACTGTTGCGATATTTTCATGAGGTTATCGAATATACGGGCCGCCGTAGCTGTTTTATGGTGAATGCCTCGTTAGAGCTGGCAGCTTCCCATCAGAAGGTATATAATCTGGTCAAAGCTAATATGGCTGAGAACGAGGAAGCCTTTTACCAACTGCTAGAACGTGCGGTGCAGAGCGGTGAGCTGAAGGGAACCTGGGATATAAAAGCATTGGCCCAATACCTGGTTAATGTTATGCATGGGATTACAGTGACCACTGTAACTGCGGATCGTGAAATGCTGGACAATATTGTGCGCAATTCACTTTACTTTCTGCCGTGAGCACAAGAGAATACAATAGAAGGAGCTGTACGTTTATGTACAGCTCTTTTTGGTGTTTATAAAGATAGTGTCGTTTACTTAGTAATCGGCAAGAACGTTATAATAATTTGTTTATTACACTTAATTTTTATTGGATTTCTTTCCATAAAGACAACGCGTTGATCCAATTTGGATCTCCGTATCCTTGATAGCTTTGAACAGCTTCATAATTCTTTCCTTGATATTCTACCTTATCTCCTTTTGTATACGCCTTAAACGGATTCCATTGTTCATAAGAAGCTCCGAGGTCTTTTGTTGTTACAGTTAAAATTGGACTTTTAATGGATTCATTTCCAGCTGTATCTACAGAAGTTACTGCATACTTATATGTCGTACTTGCTTGGAGATTCTTGTCCATAAATGATGTAGTTTTTGATGTCCCAACAACAGTCATAGGTTCAACTTGTGTCCCTTTATATATAACATAATGGTCAACTGCTACATTATCCTCTGATGCACTCCACATTAAGTCTACACTAGAAGATGTTACTCCCATTGAGTGTAGTGCAGTCGGTTGCGTTGGTGTTTCTGTATCTGGAACAGTGTGCATTGTCTCTACAACTGTCGATTCGCTTTCATTAGAAACATTTCCAGCAGCATCTACTGCTTTTACTGTATATGTATATTTTGTACTCGCTTTTAAATTTTTATCTGTGAATGTTGTTCCTGGTACCACGCCAACTACTTTACCATCTCGTAATACCTGATATTCTTTTACACCCACATTGTCTGTAGAGGGATTCCATTTTAGTTCAGCACTGTTTGAAGTAATTTTTGTTGTAAGTAATCCATCTGGTTGAGTTGGAGCTTCTTTATCTACGTCTCCATTATTCACCAAATTAACATCAATTGCACTATAGAAGGCATTTGAAGTATCAGCTACATCCCAAACAGCTAGAATAATGTGGTACCCACTACGATCAGTTGGGACGTTAATTGTATGAGTTAAATTATTCGATGCGGCAGAACCATTATGTTCAACAGTACCAATCAGTTCAAGATCAGCCCGAGTTAATGGTTTATTAGGATTCCAACCACTTTTTGTAATATAATAATGCCATTTACTTGTTAAATGGGGGGCAGTATATTTCCATGTAAAAGTATTTAATCCTCCTGTAATCGTATTTTTAAACCAGCGATCTGCAGTTTGTTGATCAAGGATACCACCAAATAGGCCTCCAGCAGATGCAATTTTACCATCAGCAGGTCCACTTTGTGGAAATCCTTTAGGTGCCTCTAGACTTTGTGGCTCGTACATAACGTTTCCACACATTAAGTTAAGTGCCCCATAATTTTGAGTACATAAAGCAGCTCTGCTAGCCGGTTTTTCAACAAACCCATGAGCATATGCATTTGGCGCCATTGAAATACCTATGATTCCAGCAGCTAAAATGGTAGCACTTAATCCTTTTTTGCTTAATTTTGTGAATTTAGTATTCATATAACTAGTCTCCTTTTGTTGGAATTAGAAAGCAACTAGTATGATAGCAATATATTAATAATTATTCAAAGTCTGTATATATAGTTAAATTGTAATGGTTAATAAAAACAAATTGTTTCAATATGGTTGGTTATATAGTCCTTAATCGAATATTTATCTAATTTTTTGGACTTGTTTTCTATTAAAAATAACAAGTTATTTTATAAAAATCTTTAATTCTATTGAAATTTGTCAATTTACGTACAGTTACTCTTCTCATCCATGTAATGACATAAAAAAAGTAGTTAGATTGAAACGAAACACTCAAATATTGCAACATGAAGTATCTAGCTAAAGCTCCTTTTGTTCAAAAATAGACTAAGAAGCAATATTGTAATAATTGGTGAAATTGTAGTAACTTAATTTAAATAACGGGAAGAACCCGCTTCAAGAAACCATTATGACTGGGCTTTTAAACATGGCATGGTATTTGAAGCGGGTTCTTTTTATTTATTGAAAAGAAAAGATTCGAAGGGAAGATAACTAATGTATTGAGTGCTTTGCATCAATACATACGATTATAATTTAACATGTCCATAAACATGAAAAATGCAAGGAAAGAGAATAATTTATTGATAATCAGCCAAATTTTTATTATTGTCTGCCAGTATTTATATTTTGTTATCGCTTCAGTTGAATTTTTATATCCCATTTTTAATTATCAGCATTCTCATAGGTATTATATAATGCAATCTAAAAAATATAATAATAATAAAAAGAATTCATTTATTGTGGAGTCTTTTTATTATGTCTGAGTAATCTGGTTTATCACTCACTAAGACTAAGAATGGAAATCTAAGATTGGAAATGAATAATTTTAAACTAAGGTAGGAGTTAACCTACCTTAGTCGGGCGGACAAAATAACAGGAAAATGATCGAACTTTTTTAAAAAAATCTTATACTTAATCTAAAAAGAGTAACTAACTACATTTTATCAATCATTTTTTAAAATGTAATTTTTGATAAGGAATGAGGGATATTTTTTAATCAATCTTTATAAAGCTACAAAAAGTTATAATCTAGTTTTAAATTGTATGTAGTATTCATTACGCTTCGTTTCCATCTTTCTTTTATTCCTTCAAAATTCCTTATGGCTTGAACTTACAATTTATAAGGAATATATTTCAAACTTTATTTGTCATATACAATTTTATAAAAAAGATTGATCATTTATAACAAAGCTCGATTATTTAAAACAAAGATTAACATTTATAATATAGTTTGATTAAAATTCCTTTGTTGATATGCAGGATTTTTTTGTTCAACTATCGGGCCATTTAATGGAGTAAGGTTTATTGAATTAACTGTGCATCCGGTAAAAAAAATTTTTTTACCCATTATTAGTACCTAGTGCTAGTAATAAGTGATAAAATAAAGGAGTAAAAATTTCTAAATAAGGTGGTTTTTTATGTCCGTATCTAAAGCTCGTATTACTGCCATAGGTTCATATGTACCTGAAAGAAGGTTAACAAATTACGATTTAGAAAAATTAGTTGAAACAAACGATGAATGGATTGTTAAACGTACTGGTATTAAAGAACGAAGAATAACAAATGAAGAAGAATTTACAAGTGATATAAGTTATAAAGCCGTAAGAAATTTAATGGAACGATACGATAAATCAGTAGATGACGTCGATATGATTATCGTCTGTACATTAACTCCTGATTTCAAAACTCCAAGCGTGTCTTCATTAGTCCAAGCAAAGCTAGGTATTAAAAATTCTGGAACTATTGATTTAAACGCTGCTTGTGCAGGGTTTACTTATGGATTGCATGTAGCAAATGGATTAATTACTTCTGGTTTACACAAGAAAATTCTTGTTATTGGAGCAGAAACTCTATCTAAAGTTACTGATTATGAGGATAGATCTACCTGTATTTTATTTGGAGATGGTGGAGGAGCAGTACTTGTAGAGTTCGACGAAAAAAAAACAAGTTTTCTATCCTCACATTTGGGTTCAGAGGGGGAAAAAGGAAAAAGCTTATATTGTTCCAATTTATCAAATCGTATGTTTGAAGAGGATTTAATTAATAGTGATAAAATCGTTCAAAATGGACGCGAGGTTTACAAATGGGCTCTTACTACTGTTCCTAAAGGTATGCAAACTGTTATGAAAAATGCATCTATCCCTTTAAGTGATGTTGATTGGTTTGTACCTCATAGTGCAAATTTAAGAATGATTGAATCAATATGTGAAAAAGCTGATTTCCCGATAGAAAAAACATTATATAGCTTAGTTGATTACGGTAATACTTCGTCGGCTACAATCCCATTATCACTAGATAAGGGTATACTTGAAGGGAAAATCAAAAATGGTAACAAGATGTTATTGTATGGCTTCGGTGGTGGTTTGGCATATGCTGGATTATTAATTAATTGGAATATATGATAATTTGTTTATAGCTTTCTTATCTACTTCACACTTTCGTTGTTCATCAATCGGGCGCTTTTCTGAAATAGGAAAGCGTCTTTCTTCATGGAAAGGGCCAGATTGTTGAATAACAAATTTTCACTAAATATTACCAAGTAAGGGTTTGGGAACAATTTAATTACAATTTATGTCTATATTGAAAAAGGGAGGTGTCATTTTGTGGTTAATATTAGGTCTTATTGCTATAGTAGCAACTTTTATAAATCTTTATATGTATACAACAGGTAAAGATTATAAACTTGCGATGACAACCGGGTTATCATTTACAGCACTGACACTCTGTGCAAAACATAGCCTTGTATCTAATTGGGTAAAAGTTGAAGATTGGACGGCTTTATTGGATGTTGCACCTTCTATGGAAAAGGCGTTATGGTTTCTGACAATTGTTTCTATTTTACTAAATATAACACCTATACTTTTAGAACTAAAAAATAAAAAATAATTACTTATTGTTGTTCATTTGGATTTACAACGTTAAGAGCAAAAAGTCCCCAAATCTCGCTTTGGGAAGGTTATACTTTAATTAATTTAAAAGTATAGCGATTTTGATACGGAGGTGTTGAAATGTATACTCAAAAAATAATGTTAGCTTTATTTTTATTTATTTTTCTTTTAACAGGCTGTGGATTAGAAACGAAAACACTTACGGAATTTTATAAAAACGACCTTGAAGATGTTACTAAAATTCAAGTACAAGATGGAGGTACAGGTTATTCAAAAATCACAACAGATAAAAAAGTAATTGATGAGTTTTTGAGTGAAATCAAGGATGTACAATTTATACCTGAAGAAAATCAAGAAGATAGAGCTGGATTCCTTTATTCCATTACCCTTTATGAAGATGAACAAATGACTTTTATATTTACAGAAAATTATGTAAATGACTATTACTATTATACAGAGCCTGATATTTATCCAATAGTTGATAGCTTTTATAAAAATCTCAAAGTTGAAGAAGAATAAGCATTTCCTTATGCAACTAACGATGTCCCTAAGAATGGTAGGTTAGTATTTAAACTAACGGGATACTTTAGTGTAACATGGATTTATAACGCATACATCAATAAACAAAAAAACGTTCCCAAAATCAAAGTTAGGTAACAAAACTTCGTTTGGGGAGCATTTCTTGTTCAACTAACGGAGTGCTTGAGTTGAATAACGATCTTCAATAATCGGGCGCTTTTCCGTAATAAGGAAAGCGTCTTTCTTCATGAAAAGGGCCAGATTGTTGAATAAAATCATTTTCAATTACATTATGTTATCAAACCAGGGTTTGGAAGGTTTTACCTCCATTAACTTAGCAAATCGGTAGAATAGTCAGTAAAATTCCGAGAACACTAAAATGAGGTGTTTTCATATGAAAAAAATTCTTATTTTAATGATTGCTATCTCTCTTTTTACTGTTTTATCGAAGGCGATAGCTACGACAAATGACTATGATGAAATTGCTAGGTCTGATAAAGTGGGCGTTACCATTTATGCAAAAAAGCTAAATGGATATGGATTATATACAAATTTTAAAATTGATTTTCAAGGTAGTATCCTTTCAAAACCTTATTGGATAAACACAACAAGTCCTACTTGGTCTCCTGAAATTATCTACGAGGATATCAGTCAAGATGGAAAGAAAGAGCTAGTTATAATTTTGACTAAAGATATTGGCACGGGTGTTTTAGAACGCGAAGTTCATGTTTTTCAAACACAACCGCGAAAATCAGATAAAACACAGAGTCAGATACCAGTTGAAGTACCTGTTGATGAACCATTAGCGATATTATTAAAAAACGTAAAGACCGAGTTAACACCAAACAAGGCAAGTGTTAGTATTGGTGACAAGAAATATACAGTTGATATTAAACCTTTGGGTATCCAACCTGGAAATTTATTTGATGAGATATACTTTGGTAATCTTATCAACTTTGAAATAAAAAACAATCAACTTGTTGCAAAGCTCGGAGGACAAATCTTTCCTGTAGGAGGATATATAGGGGATATTCAAATCATCTATATATACAAAGATAAAATGTATCAAGTAAAATCAATTAAATTTATACCTCATGAATAAAGAACGGTCTTCCATAATCGGGCGCTTTCCTGGAAAAATGGAAAGTGCCTTTTAGATTAATTAGAGTTCAAAACTATCACTATTTTTTAGGTTGTTGAATATCCTTGTATGAAAAAATCTTTCATTGAACATAATAGAATTTAGAATTAATAGATTTATAGGTAGGAGAGTGAAAGACACATGTTATTATCCGAAGCATGGAAAAGGTATCAACAGGATAAAAAAATCGAGGGATATTCATCGCTTACATTAAAAACATATTGTTTTCAATACAATCTATTATTACGATTTTTTGGTGATATTGATATGAACGAATTTAATACAGATAGATTAAAGGAATATTTAATACGATCAGGAGACCACTTAAAGCCTTCCAGTTTAGGACATAGGATTCGTTGTGTTAAATCATTATTTAGATGGTCACATGAAGAAGGTTATACTCTAAAAAATCCTGCAGCTAAATTAAAAGAGCCGAAATTAGGTAAAAGGATTCCTAAATTTCTCTCAGAATTAGAGATAGAACATCTAAGGGAAGCTTGTCAAACAACGATGGAGAAAGCACTATTTGAGTTTATGTATTCAACCGGCTGCCGTATTGGTGAAATTGTAAAATTAAATCGAGAAGATATCGATTTTCAATCGAATTCAGTAATTGTACAAGGGAAAGGTGATAAAGAAAGGGAGGTGTACTTTAATACCCGCTGTTCTATTTGGTTAAAAAGGTATTTAGATGAACGAGAGGATAAAGAACCTTGTTTGTTTATTACGGACAGACGGCCGAAAAGGCGAATGAGCATTGATAATTTAAGATATATTATCAAGCGCATATCAAATCGTGCTAGTATAAAAAAGAGTATACATCCGCATCAATTACGACACAGCTATGCAACGCATATGATTAATAACGGTGCGCCAATTGATGTCATTCAAAGAGTCATGAAAAGAGTGAGACTACAAAGATATACGCTCAACTAAGCGGAAAGCTAAGACAAGATTTATACAGTAAATACTTTTAAAAAACTTTCATTCAATCAAGACACTCATGTAGAATTACAATACTTTCTAAAAGGAGGATATATAATGAAAGCAACGAAACTCGTATCATTAGCAATACCTATTCTATTATTAGTAGGTTGTGCGGTAGAAAATAAAGAGTCTACTCCTAAGACTGAGCAGTTAAGCAAATCAACAATGAAAACAGTAATATCAGAGAAACAGTATCCCTATTATATTTGTGAACAATTAGTAGAGTTTCAATACATGAAGGATTTATTCATAGTAAACTCGATGAAAGCTATGGAAGACAAAGAAAAAGAAAAAGATATTTTAAAAACAGCAAACAAGATGGATAAGATTTTAGACAATATGGAATATGTAAAAGTTCCTGATAAATACAAAGACATTCACAAAGACATACAAGTAGGGGTAACAGATGCAAGAAAAGCAATAAAGCTTATTAAAGACGCTAGTAAAGAGGATAAGCCGAATATGCAAGAAGTTGTACTAAAAAGTACTCCACATTTATCAGGTGTGGATGGAGATAATTGGAAAAACGCACTTTATGAGTTAAGTAAGGAAAACAAAGATGCTTATGGTAAAGCACTTGATAAATTAATGAAAGAACATGCGGAATAATATAGTACCATACAACAATTATAAGGGAGTTATGCGTAAAATTAGTTCTTCAACTAACGGGCTGCTTTAGTTTAACACGAATTATGGTTATAATCTTCCACAATCGGGCGCTTTCCTTGAATAGGAGAGTGTCCTTTTTCATGAAAAGGGCCATTTAGTTGAATAACTGCCTCTAAAGAGAATTGTATATTTATGTTAAAATTTAGGGGTAGTTCTTGAGAACAACTTGGTTATTTAATAAGAGTTTTTCGTTATTGCCATAGATACTTTATTTATAGTAGAAGAAGTGAGGGATTAACATGTTTTTTGTTCAAATGTCTGGCTTTCCTGGGTCTGGAAAGTCTACACTTTCTCGTCAAATTGCTGAGCGTACAGGAGCAGTCATAATAGACCACGATATTGTAAAATCTGCTTTATTACAGTCAACAGAAGAAATTCAAATCGATTCAAAATTAACTGGTAAGATTTCATATAATATTGATTGGTCTTTAATTGAATTTTACTTATCACAAGGACAAAATGTAGTATTTGATAGCCCTTGCCTTTATCAAGAAATGGTAGATCGAGGAATTGCTATGTCTAAAAAATATAATGTGAAGTACAAATATATTGAGTGCTACCTTGATGATTTTCAAGAGATTAATTTTAGATTGAAAAATCGAGAAAGAATGATAAGTCAAATAAGTGAGGTAACTTCCGAAGAGAATTTTAAATATACATTAGTCAATAGTAAAAGACCCGCTGATTATCAGTGCTTGGTTGTAAATACTGGCGAACCTATCGATAGTTATATTAATGACGTTGTAAATTACATAAAGAAATGAGTTGTAAATATTTTTTATTCAATTAAAGGGCGCTTTCCTTGAATAAGGAGAGGGTCTTTCTTCATGAATAGGGCCAAATTGTTCAAAAACAATCTTTTAATGGATGTTACCAAATGAGACCTTGGGAACAATTTAGTCAAACAAATATACAAATTAAAGTTGAAATTTTCTTAAAATTCACTTTTGCCAACTTGTTTTACGGTATAATAAAAGGCTAGCTAAAATAAAAATCCATAAGGAGTTTAACAATGGAAAAGTGGGATTTATATGATAAACATCGCAATAAAATAGCGAAACAAATAACTCGTGGAGATGACATGGCATCAGACGAGTTTCATTTAGTAGTACACGTTTGTATATTTAATTCAAAGGGAGAAATGCTTATTCAGCAGCGTCAGCCTTTTAAGAAAGGATGGTCGAATCTTTGGGATATTACTTGTGGTGGTAGTGCTATTGCAGGCGACACAAGTCAGCAAGCTGCTTCAAGAGAGTTATTAGAAGAGTTAGGGATACATTATAACTTTGAAAAAATGCGTCCACAATTTACTATTAATTTTGAACGTGGATTTGATGATTATTATCTCATTGATTATGATTTTAATTTGAATGAATTGACGTTACAAACAGAAGAGGTACAAGCAGTGAAGTGGGCTTCTAAAGAGGAAATTTTAAAGCTAATCGAACTAAAAAAATTTATACCTTATTATGAAAGTATAATTGCGTTTCTTTTTGAAGGACGACATCAATATGGCTCTATTCGTCTTTAAACGGAACATGCAAAGAATTAAACCTATTCATTCAATTTTACTTCCTCAAATGAAGGTTTATAATTTAGTATCTTCAACAATCGGGCGCTTTTCTGAAATTGATCTGCACCCCAAATGTTAAAGTCTTGTCTAACATTTGGGGTGCAGATCAAAATAAGGAAAGTGTCTTTCTTCATGAAAAGGGCCCTATTATTAAAAAACATTTTTTAACGAAAGGCTCCAAAACAACGATTGGGGACGTTCCATTACACTTGTTAGGTGTTTTTAAAAAATCTAAAAGGCTATACAAATCCCTTTTTTCTTCCCTTTTATCATGAGTTACATGAATAAAGGAAGCTCTATTTTGAAACGTAATCGCTGCAAATGTTCACTTAAAAACACTTTTTGCCACATGGAGAAATTCCTTAACTGCAGGAGAAGCATTTGCAATAGAATGACAGGCAAGTGCTACTTCACGGCTGTTTTCAATATTTAATTTGCTGATTTTTATGTTTTGCTGTGTCTTTAAATATAATTCTGGACCTATCGTAATGCCAAGTCCTTCTTGTACCATATTAGCGATGGTTGTACAGTCGTGTACTTCAAAAAGAATAGATGGTTTAATTTGCGCTTCTGCAAATAATTCCTCAACATGTGATTGGTACATCCCTGTTGGCATAATAAAGGATTCATCCATTAAATCATTCATTTCTACTGTTTCTTTAAAATGGAATTGATGATCAGGGTGATAAGCGACTACCATCTTGTCTTTAATCAAAGGAACTAAATCGAAATTTGGATTTGATTTTCCTTTTACTACAAATCCAATGTCAATAATGCCTGAACCCAACCATTCTGTAATCTCCTCATAGGTTCCTTCGTAAAATTTAAATTCTATTTTAGGATGTTTTTTCCGGAATTTCACAAGTAATTTAGGCAATAAGCAAGAAGAAGCACTCGCAAAAGTGCCGATACGAATAATACCTGTTTCCAAGCTTGTCATAAGTGCAATTTCTTGATTAATGACTTCCACTCTTTTCAATATTTCTCTAATATTCGGCAGAATTTTTTGCCCTATTTCTGTAAGTGTTATTCCCTTTTTTCGATCTCGAATTAATAAAGTAACTCCCCATTCAGATTCTAAACTTGCAACTGCATGACTCACGGCTGATTGAGTCATATTTAATATTTCAGCAGTTTCTGTAAAGCTTCCTAGCTCGACTACTTTTGCAATGATTTCGTAGCGCACAATAGTCATGAGTAATTACTCATCTCCTTTATTAAAAACATCAATTTTACTTATATTAACATGGGACCTAAAATAAAAACAGCAGTTCAAATATAAGGAGATGTACAAATTGAAAAATAATATAAATCAACTAATCATCATACTTTTAGCTTTAGGAGCTTTTGTAACAGGAACAGCAGAGTTTGTTGTTTCTGGAATTTTAGAACTGATTTCTTTTGAATTAGATGTTTCAATTTCAATAGCTGGCCAGTTGATTACGATTTATTCTTTATCTTATGCCATTGGAGCTTTGATTTTGGTCATACTAACGTCTAAATTGAACCGTAAAAAAGTGCTTTTATATGCTATCTCTATATTTATTCTAGGAAATCTAGTTGCATTTTTTAGCTATAATTTTGTCTTTCTTATGTTATCCAGAGTCATTATGGCGATGAGTGGAGGATTATACATTGTAGTTGCCACCAATTATGCTGCGCAAATTGCAGTTCCAGAAAAAAGAGGTAGTGCTATGGCAACAGTCATTACTGGTTTCACTGTTTCATTAGTACTTGGAGTGCCTATCGGCACATTTTTAGCTGGACATTTTGATTGGCACTATATTTTCTTAATCATTGCGTTTGGCACAGTTTTTTTATTGATAGGACTATACAAATTATTACCATATATAGAAGGGAACCAACCGTTGCCATTTAAACAACAGGTGCAAATTATTAAAGATAAACGAGTCGTTACAGGTTTAATGACAACGATCTTTTGGATATTAGGATATACTATGGTGTTTGCCTACATTGCTCCATTATTAAGTCATACTGCTGGCTTTTCTATTGAAATGACAAGTATCGCTTTATTTATTTTAGGCACTTTTGCTTTTATTGGTTCACGCTTTGGAGGATATGCGGTAGACAGATGGGGACCTAATCGAACAATATCATTAAGTTTATGTGTTCATATCATCTCTTTATTTGTACTAACATTTACACAGTATAGGGCAGTGGGTGTATTTGTCACACTAGCTTTTTGGGGAATAGCAACTTGGACAACGACACCAGCAAAGCAGTTTTATCTGATTTCACTAAAACCACAATCCTCTGAAACAGTTCTCAGTTTTAATACCGCCTTAATGAATGTGGGAATGATGCTGGGCTCTGTATTAGGAGGAATCATTATTCAATATACTAATATAGAAAATTTAAGCTGGATTGGTGGATTATTCGTTATACTCGCATTTATTTTTATCAGATGTTCTTTCTACCTAAATAAAAAAATTATGAAGCACCATCGACTTTAATGAATTAAAAAGTAATTTCTAAACTCAACTGCCTTGATATTCAGTTGGGTTATTATTTTTTTAATACTCTTCGAATTTGGCATTTTATAAAAAATCTTGTTGAGGTTATGGAAGGGGAAATCATCACCCACATTTGAGTTGAGAAGGGAGGGGAAATGCATGTTAGAACGAACGTACCTAATGGCAAGTTCGCTGTACATTTTAATGCCTTTTGTAAACGAGTATTGAAGAAGATAACAAGGAACTTTTATTAGAGTATGACTAATGAGTATAGGATTTAATAAACATCTTAGTTATTCCATTATAGGGCCATATTATTGAATAACTTTCTTTATAAAATTTTACCAAACGAAGCTTTGGAAATTTAAAACCGATAAAAACCAATAAAATCCATTTGTGGTATTATTAAAGTAACTTTTTTTGATATGGGGTGGAAATGTTGAAAAGATATTTTTACATAAGCATTTTATTAGGTTCATTGGCTTTATCAGGTTGTATTAATGATGAAGCTGATAACACAGAAGCTACAGCAGAATCGTTGGCTACTGAACGTTCCAAAACAATTCACAAAGATGATAATACTAAAAAGACAGAAGAAGTAAAAGAAGTTGTAAAAAAGGAACCTTTTATCTTAGATGTCACGGATATAGAGAAAGTAGCACCAATAAGAAGTTTTTATCCTATTGCGATTGATGCAGAGATAACGTCTCCTATAGGTGAAATTAAATCCTCTTTTACTCATTCTGGTGATAGTCCATTTAAAATAACCTTACTAAATATTGGTACTGAAAGTTTTTTATACAAAATTCAAAATCTAGATAAAGAAACAAAAATAGCAAATGGTATTTTAAAAAGTAATGAATGTTATGAGAAGATATTTGACGGCTTCCCTGAAGGCATTTATGTCATATCTTCCGTAATAGAAGAAGAAGGGTTCCCTACGGATATAAAACTAAAGGTAAAGGTAGAGATGCTTCATTAACTGATTTGGTTTTTAAGGTGAAAACTCAAAACCTTGTTCAACTTACTGTAGCATTAGTGAAACAAGGTTTTATAAAGTATACATAAACAAACCTAATAACGTTCCCAAATGAAAGTTAGAGAAGACACAAAAACCCAAAAAATGTTGTTTTAAAAGTAACTATTCGTCTTGGGTTCATTTGCTGGTATATTTTTGCGGAAGAAGGATCACTGGGGATTAAAGATGTAGATTTAGATGAGTTAGAGATTATGCTAAATGAAGGTACTCAGTTTGGGTTGACTAATTTTGCAACAAACGAAGATGTAATGTAGAACAAGTAAGGAATAAACTAATTTTTTGGAGGTAAAGTATGATTAAAGATTTGTGGTTTACTGTGCATCCGATTGATATTAATACATATGCAATTAGTGAATATGGACATTGGGAGAAGGTACATTCATTTTTATTATTAGGTAATCAAAAAGCGATTCTAATTGATACAGGTCTTGGAATTGATAATATAAAGAGAATTACTGACCAATTGACTACTTTACCGATTGAAGTCATCACTACCCATGTCCACACTGATCATATCGGAAGTCACGGCGAATTTGAAAAAATATATGTTCATGAGGGAGATAAAGACTGGTTAGTGAATGGAATAAAAGGCTTATCAATTGAACAAATAAGAAAAGATATTAGTAGAGATATAACATTGCCTACTCCTAATACATTTAATCCTCATACATATCAACCATTTCAAGGGGAACCAACAGGGTTGTTAGGTGATGGCGACGTAATTGAATTGGGTAATAGAAATTTAATAATTTATCATACTCCTGGACATTCTCCAGGTCATATATCCGTTTTTGATGAAACAAACGGTTACTTGTTTACAGGGGATTTACTATATGATGAAACTCCTATATATGCTTTTTATCCTTCAACAAACCCTGTGGATTTAGTCAATTCCTTGGAAAAAGTTTCAGAGATACCAAACGTTTCAATGGTTTACGGTTCACATAATACTTTAGGGCTTGAACCAAAAATATTAGAAGAAGTAAAAATTGCAGTTAAGTTTTTGAGAGAAAATAAACTTACTAAATTCGGTACAGGAATCCATAAATTTAATGGTTTTAGTGTACAGTTTTAACAGTTCTTATTGAACTAAAGCGTAGCGTTTTTCAATAAGTTCTTTAAATTGTTTTTCTGCTAAAAGGAAAAATAGAAAAAAATTTTAGTAATGTCTTTTATAATTATCTTGAAATCGAGTTTTCCATTAAGGGGCGCTTTTCTGAAATAGGAAAGCGTCTTTCTTCATAAGGGCCAGATTGTGGAGGAACGTTTTCAGTAAAATTGGATATTATTGTTGAAATATAGAGTAAGGTAGTGAAGTTTCTCACTAACTAACGAAGCAGGATAGTTAAAGCACATTTAGGGTACGTTACTTCTAAAAAGGAGTAATCTAAATGAAAAATACATTCTTAATTAGTTCGTTTGTGATTATATTTTTGTTCAGTTTTTCTATATTATTAGAAAGTCCTGTTCATTCTCAAACTAACCCTTCAGATAATAATGAATATTTATATCCTGCAAATAAGGAAAAAGTTGTTGATGAAACTGTAGATGAATTTTACCAGGCATTAAGGAACCTAAAGTATCCTATACATCAGGAGGTTTATCAAAGATATAAGCAGAAGCCAAAGCAACAGCAAAGGCATTTGGATACTGTTCTTTTTAAAGAAATGCCTGATGCATCTGTAAATGTTAGAAAAAAATTATTGTTCAATGAGGTAGAAAGATTAAATTATATAACTTTTGATGGAAATATTCTTAGTATCTACCCTTATATAGATATTAACTATCATCAGACCGTTAGTCCTGATAGGCAAGTTTATTTTTTTTATTCCTTTAAAGACACAGAAAAAGAATTTAGAGGTAATTATGCAATTTATGATGTTGAAACAAAAGAAATGGTAGCAGGCGGAAATACTTATATGCCAAAGCTCAATCTTACAAGGAACACTTATGATAAAGAAAGATAAATTTAGGTAAAATAGCAAAATTATTGTGTTCGTTGTTGAACTAACTTTTGATGGAAATTTATTCCTATAGCAGCAAATGTGGTCATTGTTGTACAAAAAGGATAGATACAAGCAGGTATAATTCCTGTTCATCTATCCTTTTCTTAATATCTTATATAATGTGTGACTTTTTAATTGGATATTTAGTTATCGGGCAGTAATTATTCTTGATTTTAATAAAAGAAAAGCGTGAGACCTTTTTTTATTTATTTGGGTTGCGTTCAATAAATTCAATGATTACATCTTTTAAACGATATACTTGTGTGAAGTATAAATGTTCAGGTACGTTATCACGTACAAGCCATTTTCTTAATACATCATGATGGAAAGTTACAAAATACTCCATTAAAACATCCCTGTCAATACCTTGTTCTTTAGCCATATCTGAAATCGAAAGCCCGTCTTTCCAGTACGTATCATATTCTTTTTCAGTTAATTTTAACAACTCATAAATCTCATCATAGTTATACTTAAAGCTGTAACTGTATTCCTTTTTTGTATCTCTATTTTCTTCAACTGAAATCGTTATGTGATCGTATTTTTCTTTATCGTTATTTTCAATTTCAGTTAAAGTACCAAGATTCGTGTCCTCAGCTTTTGCAAAATGTGAAAAAGATAAAAACGATACTATTAGTAAAATAGGTAGATACTTTAATATTCTTTTCATATTTTTACCTCTCTGGTTATTTTTATTTTTCAATAATAATTTTGGGCTTAGGTTTACCTTTATATACATTACATATTGGATTATTGCATTGGTCATTAACCACAAACACAATGCCTTGTTCTAGGTTTAAAAATTGTTTTCTTAGTACTAAATAAGGATCAAGGGATATAACTTTTGTAGAGTATTTCTTTATTCCACAATCGGGCGCATTTCTTTAATAAAGAATAGGCCTTCCTATATTAACGGGCCATTTTCTTGAGTAATACATTTAAAGAAAATCTTTATGGAGCAAAGAAATTTTGAAGATTTTCACTTAAACCAAAAGAGCAGGATAGTTAAAGAACATTTAGGGTACGTTACTTCTAAAAAGAATCTAATTGAGAGAAATAAAAATGACAAAAAAAGGCATCAAGAATGCTCTTCTAGATACCTTTTATCTAAAGTTCACTGCAGCCTTAAAGGGTGCTTTTTTACGTTTCTTTGAAATATTAGTTTTTATTTTTCTAGTTCTAACCAACCCTCAAATAGGGTATCATCTTTTAAATCAAAATAGTATTTTACGAATCTCACAAACTCTTTAGTATCAACTTCTTTATATCTATAAAAAAGATAATAGCTTTTTAAAAATTTTTCAGCTTCTTTAAGCTCTCCATTATCTTTAAATAATTCCCATAACTTTCTGGCAGATTTTCCATAAACATATGAACCCATATTGGATTCATCGTATTGATCAAGAGGTAAATTTACTGGAAGTTCTCGTTTTGGGTCAATTCTGAAAATCGAATTATAAGTTTCATTTTGTTTCGATTTCGAATACATAAATAGACCAGTAGCAAATTCTGCAAAGCCTTCATCTAACCATGCATTTTTATAAGGATCATTGCTAATCATCCCATAAAACCATTGATGAGCAATCTCATGAACTACCATAGTTTTAAGTTGCTTGGAATTGTTAAGACCACTATTATAAATCGAATGAGCTGTTACAATTCCTGGATATTCCATACCCATTCCATCTAATACAATATCTAATTGTTTAAAAGGATAAGGCCCCATAATTTCTTCGAAATAATTTAATGCAGAGGTAGCCTCGTCTACTATTTCTTGATATAGTTCCTCTTTTTTCTCTTCAAATCCAAATACTCTAATAGAAATGCCCTCCTCTTTTTCTACTAGTATTGGATCTTTTAATATAGCTAGAAATATCTCCTTCACATTCTGAATTTCAAGTAAACCTTTGTTCAGACTTGGAAATACTTCGTGGTCGAAGGAAGAAACCAAGGTGTACTCTTTAGGAATGTCATACGTTAATTTGAAATTGCTAAATGTTGTATGATAAGTCTCTCCTCGATCGAGGTACACTTCCTTGTTCCATTTATGGCTTCTATATGTGGCAAGCATTGGATAAAATTGAGCTAAATGAAAATTACTATTATTTTTCGTGAATCTTATGCCCTTTTCAGGAATGGTTAGTTCATAGGAAAAATTAACTTTGATTTCTTGATTAGGTTTCAACTTTTCCATAAGCATTATGCTTAATGTATCTTTATCTAGTGAGTAATTTACCTTTTTTCCATCAATCGAAATGTTTTGAATATCAACTTTCGAGGGATGTTCTAGCTCAGATGAAACACTTTTTGTAAACATATTAGGTATAAAGTAAAAAATTAATTGTTCCCAATCATCGTTAGATAGATTTTTGATTAAACAGGTTGATTCAAATCGGAAATTTCCGTTATTATCCATTGTTAGTTTAATGTCATAATCACTGGAATTTCCAGGATTTAATCCTTTTGAAATAAATCCTTCTCTTTTCACTTTTTTAGTAACCGTCGATTCCAAATTATCATCTTGTTTATTTAACTTCCATGTTACGAAAAATACACACATTAAGACTAAAAATATGATTATTATTTTCTTCTTAATAACTTCCCTCTCCAATCTACGTAACAATAAAAATAATTTACTCCACTATATGAATTTACTAAAAAGTTTTTAAATTTATACATATTTTTTGAACTTAATAGTTACTACGTTTCTGTTTGAACCTACAATTACAGGAGAAACTATTTAAAATGATAGATTTTTAGAGGAAAGCACAACGAAAAAATTACCAAATGGGATACCAGATGCGATTTGGTTTTCAACAGATGTTGTTACATCTTTAAAAGTGGGACAAAACGTTACAGTTTGGACAAAGGCAAAAGAACAAAGTTATCCAGAATAAGCGAGGGAGGGATAAAATCGAAATTAATAATGAAAAATGAGGGAGTAAATCAACAATTAGATATTCAACAATCGGGCGCGATTCTGTAATAAGAATCGGCGCTCGTTTTCATTAAAGGGCCAATTAATTGAATTACACTTCTGAAAAAATGGTATTTTGTGTTAATTTTTATGTGAGTTTTTGAAAAAATGTACTTAAGATAATGGGGCAGTTTAGCTTTAGAAGTATAGAGGTTTTGATAATCTTAATGTCGAAAAGAATGTATAACCGCATAAAACAGAAGGAGAGGTACTTTGAAAAAAATTAGGGAAGCAACAAAAGAGGATATGATAGAAGTTTATAAGATGGGCTATGATGTTTGGGGAGATAATCTGCCATATGAAAAATATATAACTATGTGCCAGGCTTCCAATAAGTATAAAAAGGGAAAGTGGTACGTTCTTGAAGCAACAGATACAAAGCAACTATTAAGCTCTCTCATCGTATATGAACTAAATCTTTCAGAAGACCAAATTGTAAAAGGGCTTGGTTCAATCGCTACTCCTTTAAATTTAAGAAAAAAAGGATATGCTTCTTTATTGGTCAAAGAAACGATAAATAAACTAGAGCAGGAAGAAAACTGTAACAACTTTTTCCTTTATAGTGATATTGGGATAGAATTTTACAAAGGATTAGGTTTTATTGTACTACCTAATGATAGTCAAAAATATAACGACAGTGTTTGTATGTATTACTCAAAAGAAAATAAGATCGGCTCCATATCACTTGATATCCCAGATTACTTTTAACGGACATCCAAAGTAACGGGGGCTTTAGTTAAATAACAATCTTCAACAATCGGACGCTTTTCTGAAATTAAGGAAAGCGTCCTTATTTATGGAAGTGTCCAGATTATGGAAGATTCCATATTCATATGTTTTTTTGTAAGAGGACAGAATGTAGAAAAAGAAAGATTAGAATGTTTAATATTTAACTACATGGTTGAATGTAAATTAAAAGGTTGTTATATTTAACCACATGGTTAACCATAATAAAGATATCTTAAATGTAACTTTTCATGCTTTAGCTGATTCAACAAGAAGTGAAATAGTTCGTATGTTGGCGCAAAAAAGAAAGGACTATTTCTGAATTAGCAGAGCCCTTTGATATGTCTTTGACTAGTATTTCAAAACATATAAAAGTTCTGGATCGGGCAAAACTTGTTGAAAGGAGTGTAAATGGAAGAATTCATTTATGTCGGTTAAACAAGGAATCATTATCCCAAGCAACGGAATGTTTTATGAAAAGTCCTGGAACAATCGTTTCAATCTTTTGGAAAGTGAATTATTCAAAGCAAAAAATAAAGAACATTAATTTACATAAAGGAGTGAATGTATGAGTGACGTTTCCACAACCACTTTAATAATGATAAGAATTTTTGATGTATCGACTGAAAGAGTTTTTAATGCATGGTTGAACCCAGAAATGATGAGAAAATGGTTTTTTACATTGGAAGGGACGAATAAGATAACACAAAATAATCCGCAAGTTGGTGGTACTTGGGAAATTGTTGACCATCGGGAAGGGAAGGATTACCGTGCGATTGGGGAGTACCTTGAAATTGATCCTCCGAAAAAAATCGTGTTCACTTTTAAAATGCCACAATTCAGCGAATTAGAAGATACGATTATAGTTGAGCTAAAAGAACTTAAACAAGGCTGTGAGATGACATTCAAACAAGTTATTCATGTTCCTCATGAAAAGAATTGGTCAGAATCTGATATAGAAAAAGCCCTTGTCGAATGGCATGACAGTACCGAACATGGCTGGAATTTAATGTTTATGGGGCTTAAAGAATTATTGGAGACAGGAAAAATTAGCTATAAAGGCTAGAAACACAATAAAATTTATATGAAGAAAAGCGAGTTTACCCTAAAACTCGAAAAATCTTCCTTCAATTATCGGGCGCTTTTCCGAAATTAATCTGCACCACAAATGATAGACACAAATCTAAAATTTTGGGTGCAGATTATAGTAAGGAATGCGTCTTCTGTAGTTAAAGTATTAAGTAACAATATAGTCCTTTAAAATAATAAAGTTGTTTAAATATCCTTTTTTAATTAAAAGGGAAGGTTGATTAAAAAAGGATTTTTGCTTTTATTTCTTGAATTCCTAATTTAATCGTAAATTAAAGAAATTAGAGAAGGGAGCGTGATTATTGTGGTGTTAAATAAGGTAACCATGAAAATCATTGTACCTAATCACCAAATTTTGATTTTCCCTCTACCTTTTTACCTTTTTTCATAAACCAATTGATTAAAAAGTTTGGTTCTTTGATCCGACAATTGTGAAAGGAAGTAATCTTCCATTCCCCATTTTGTTTAACTAATACATTCGTATTAATGGAAGCTCTTTTCTCCGAATAATTTTTTTGGCTTGGCATTTTCGTATTTCCTATACAGTGAACTATAGCTAGGTCAGCATTGAGGAAACGAATGCTCGTAATCCGTCCTTGCATTTGCGAACCTTTTAAAACACCATTAAATAAATCTTGATGTGAATTCTCCACTTCTTCCCTGCCTTTTAAATGCTGACCGAAAAAAGTGATATAGTCTACATCTTCTGTAAAGCAATTCGCAAAAGCTCTTCCATCCCCATGACTCCATGCAGAAAACAATTCATTAAACAAAATGTTTATATCTTCTTTATCTTTTTTCCATTCTTGTGTCATTTTAATAATCCTTTCTTTTTTCGTTTTTTATGCTCATCATAATTTGTTCCTTAAGATGAGTTGCCCATTGCTTTTCCAGACTCCACTGCTCTGTATTTAGACGCATCAAACTCTTGATGGCCGAATAAAATGAGGTACCTTGTATGGACTTCACTTGCTCAGGATTTTCGTCAAATTCTAATTGCTGCGTCTTTATATGCTCAATTGCTGTTTGGCAATATTTTATATAGTGATTAACCAAATAGATCTGATCTTCTTCGCTTAAGAACTCCAGATAAATCGCCTTTATGTGGAAAATTTTTTGGTAATTTCCAACGTTTTTTTTGGTATCCATCATCAACTCAAAAAAACGATCTTTCCCCTTATTAGTTATTTCGAAAGTACGAGATGGTCGTTCGGTCGGAAAAGGGACGGTGGCTGGATCAGCCTCTTGAATTAGACCAGCTTTTTCTAATTTATTTAACAATGTTGAAAGCGTTCCTCTGCTCACTTGTTCCCATGGGCCAATGGTGTCATTAGATATTTTTGAGATAAGATAAGCATGTAATGGAAATTTCATTAATAGCGAAAGAACAAGAAGTTCATACATCCATGATCAACCTCCTTTTATTAGTTTTATTAAAATGGTTTTTTTAAAACTATATGTTGTTTTTTATTTTTTGTCAATAAAAATCAAAAAAATTCACCTGAAAGACGAATGAGAGGATAATTTCTCTTAAACTTTCTAAGAAGCTCTTCTGCAATATCTCTTGTAAGTAGCTAGGTGGCCCTTAAAAGTATTGAACAGTCTTCCATTATCGATGGAAAGGGCAATTTTATGGATTAAGGTAACTTTTTTGTCTTGAAAGAAATAATTTTTTTAGTTCTTCCAATGAAGAAAGGTGGTATAAAGGAAAACCTTAAATATGAATAAAAAGAATAGTGTGGCAGTTTTTTTAATCTGCCTTGCCATTTTTTAGTCAATATCTTACAAGAGTACCTTAACCATATGTGTTACATTAACTATCAGAAATCAAAAGGGGGTGTTCATATGGGACAAGAAGAAAGAACTGTACGTTTTGATTATGATTTACAAATAGAAGCTTATCGTTTTGAAGGTATCATGCAAAAGTTTCCGAACCACTTCCATGAATATTATGTGATTGGGTTTATAGAGAGTGGACAAAGACGATTGTCTTGTAAGAACGAAGAATATGTAATAGGTACCGGTGATATTATATTTTTTAACCCACTGGATAATCATGCCTGTGAATCAATTGACAACGAAAAATTAGACTATCGCTGCTTGAATATCAAGCCTGAAATCATGCGAAAAGTTACAAAAGAGATTACAGGGCAAGATTATCTTCCTTCCTTTGCTTCTCCTGTTGCCTGTCGTAGTGAAAAAGCTCAATTGTTGCATAATCTTCACCAGATGATTATGGATGAAATAACAGATTTTGAGAAAGAAGAAACTTTCTATTTTCTTATTCAACAACTTATTGAGGAATATAGCGAAGCCATCGAAGATACAGAACCAAGAGCTATTAAACAAGAAATTGAAAATGTTTGTCACTACCTAGAAGTACATTATGCAGAACATATTGCTTTAGATGATTTAGCAAAGATAGCTAATATGAACAAATATTCTTTGTTACGCTCATTTACCCAAATTCGGGGGATTACCCCGTATCGTTACTTACAAACGGTGCGTATTAATGAAGCAAAGAAACGATTGGAACATGGTGTAAAACCACTTGATGCAGCAATAGAGACGGGTTTTGTAGATCAAAGTCATTTTAGTAATTTCTTTATGGGGTTTATTGGATTAACACCCGGACAATATAGGGATATTTTTATTCAGAATGAAAAATGATCTACTTTAATAAATTCCCCACAGTAATTACCGTTTTCATTTGAGATTCAACTTTAATGTAGGAATTTGATTTTCGCGTATAAAAAGTCATCGTCGTAAAACGTAAACCCAAATAAGATAAAAATTAGGATGTGATTATTTTATGCTTAATGAAGAAAGACGTTTTTCCAAAGCTCTCAAATCGATTGCTAGAGATCAAGAACTAAAAGCCTATTTTCAAAATTCAAAAGAACTTTTTCCGATTTTTATTAAAGGTGCTAACCGATTTGTGGCTGGAGAAACACGTACAGAAGGGATAGAGCGTGTTATAAATCTATATAACAAAGGGTATCGGGTTTCATTAGAATTTATTGGCGAAAATACAACATCCCTAGAAGAATGTATGCTTGCCAAAAATGAATTCAAAGAATTAATAAAAGATCTTGGGTATAATCAAATGAAGGCTACCGTATCATTTGATCTTTCTCATATCGGAATGATGATTTCTGATGAAGTAGCATTTACCAATTTAGAAGAATTAGCAAAAGAAGCACAACAGCATAATATTCAACTAATGATAAGTATGGAAGAATCACAAAAAACGGATAAAATTTTATCATTATATAAAAGAATATCAAAATCATTCTCAAATGTTGGGATAACATTACAAGTTCATTTGAAGCGTTCTTCTATTGACCTAAATGGACTATTGAAAACCTCAGGTAGAATACGTTTAGTAAAGGGGGCTTATCAAGAGTCTGAAGGTATATATATTCCAAGAACCGAAGAGTTAAATAAACGGTATATAGAATTTGTATCTATGTGTATAGATAGTAATCATCCATTATCTGTTGCTACACATGATGAAAATATATTGATGGACTTAAAAGAAAAAGGATTTCTTTATAATTCGAATGTTGAAGTAGAGATGTTAGATGGGGTTCGACCTGACCTATTAAGATCTTTAAAGGAGGATAATATTCAGACTAAAGTTTATGTAACATATGGTAGTGAATGGTATTTATATGTAGTTCATCGTATTGCTGAATATCCTCCGAATATTTATACTTTTATTTCAGATATGATTGAACAAAGTACCATTAGAGATAAAATAAATACATACTAAATAATGAAATTTCTATTGTTTCGTTAAAATTTTGTATCTTCAACAAACGGGCGCTTTTCTGAAAAAGGAAAGCGTCTTTCTTGTAAAGGGCCAGATTATTGAGTAACATTTTCATTGGATATTATTGTTGAAATATAGAGCAAAATAAAGATTCACTCCATTTTGATCAATCTTTTTTCAAAATGGAGTCTTTTTATTTACTGATAAAGTTTTTTTATCAATCGAAGAATTAAAAATGACAACATGTATAAAGTGCTACTGCTCTCATACTTGTTGTCATCAATCTAAAGTGAACCAAAACAAATTAATTATTGATCACTAGTTTAAACTTTGAGAATTATTTTCTTTAATCATTTCTTCTTTTTTTATGTTTGCAATAAATACACCTAATAAAGTAATTAAGCCCCCACTTATTGCAGAAAATTGTGGAACTTCACCAAGCCAGATCCATGCTATAAGAAATGCAAAAACAGAGGTTAAATAAAGTGTACTTGTTGCTTCAGCTGCTCCAGTTCGTGAGGTAACATAAGCTAGAGTAAAATAAGGAATGATTGTTGGAAAGACTCCAAGATACAAAATGACTAATGTTGTATTTAACGGGGCATCCATAATTGCTTCACTTAGACCAGGTGAGAAAAGTAGCATAAAAAATGTACCTGACCAAATTGCGTACATCGTAAAGGGAAAAGCCCCATACTTTTTTAGATATCGATGTTGAAAAACAAAATAAATACTTTCTGAAAGGGATGCTATTAAAACGATCATAACCCCAGAATTAAGTGAAAAACTTTCATTTGAATCTCCAACAGAAATAAATGCTACACCACAAAGACCAATAAGTGAACCAAGCCATCCCCATAATCCAAGCTTCTCACGATAAAAGAATACAGCTAACAGAGCAGTGAATATCGGAGTTGTTGAAACAAGTAAACTCGCAATCCCAGCACTAATCGTTTGCTCTCCATAATTTAGGGCTACTTGATACACGGTGAAACCTGAAAAGCCAAGTAATAAAATAATAGGGATATCTTTTAACTCAGGCAAAGGGGTTTTTGTAATAATTGCTATGATGATTAAGACAAATGAGCCTACTAATAACCGCAATAATGAAATATGTTCAGGCGAATAGGCTGACAATGCAACTCGTATTCCTGGAAAAGCTGATGCCCATAAAATGATTGTTATGAAATGAGCAGAAATAATCTTAAAATCAAGTGTTTTAAACATGAATACACCTCTTATCCAACCAATTAAATTTATAATTTCAATATTAATAGGTTTTTGCTAAAACTTCTCCAACCGGTTAAAATGAAAAAAACCAACCAGTCAGAAGAGGAATTACTAATGAAAAAACCAAAATATCAATTAATTATTGATTTTATAAAAGAAAAAATTGCTAAAGGGGAGTGGGCGATTGGAAGTCCCATACCAAGTCAACGTAATTTGGCAAAACAGTTTGAGGTTAATCGTAGTACAGTCATAACGGCGTTAGAGGAGCTGATGGCAGAAGGGCTACTAGAAGGTAAAGCTGGGAAGGAAACAGTCGTCACCAATAATACTTGGACTTTGATGGGGGCAAAATACTCGACTAACTGGAATGAAAACGTCACTTTAGGCATTCATAAACCCAGTGTATCTATGGTGCAGGAAATTAATCAGGCTGAATCGAATACGAATCTCATTCAATTGAGTAAGGGGGAGCTATCACCAGAAATGTTCCCCTTAGAAGAGATGAAATTCATCGTTCAAAAAATATCAAATCAATTGACCTCGTTTGGCTATGAAGAGCCGAAAGGTAATTTAAAATTACGCCAAGCCATTAGTGACTATTTAAAGGTAAGGGGTATCGAAGCATCACCTTCATCCATTCTCGTAGTTTCAGGTGCGCTCCAAGCTTTACATTTAATTTCAATTGGATTACTAAAAAGAGGTTCTACGGTATTGCTAGAGATGCCGTCCTATCTTTACTCGTTGACTGTTTTTGAGTCTGCGGGGATGGAGTTGCAAGGATTAGCGATGGACAAGGAGGGGCTAATCATCGATTCAATTTATTTGAAAAAGGAAAAAGGAAAAAATATTTTATATACGATTCCAACCTTTCATAATCCTACAGGCGCCTTAATGCAAGAAAAGAGACGAGAGAAATTAATTGCTTATTGTGAAAGAGAGCAGCTACCAGTTATAGAAGATGATGTGTACCACGATTTATGGATTGATAACCCACCACCTAAACCACTAAAAGCAATGGACCTTTATGGAAATGTATTATATGTTGGGAGTTTATCAAAAACCCTTAGTCCAGGATTACGAATTGGCTGGATAGTTGGCTCGGAGTCAGTTATTAATCGATTAGCGGATTTAAAAATGCAATCCGATTATGGATCAAGTACTCTTTCCCAGCTCGTTGCCGCAGAGTGGTTATCTAGTAATTTCTATGATAGTCATCTTGATAAAGTAAGAGAACAACTTAGGGTTCGTAGAAAAGTTGCTTTAGATGCACTGGATAAATATTTGAGTCCTTATGCTACGTGGGACATCCCAAAAGGTGGTTTGTTCATATGGGTAAAAATAAAACCTGAATTCAAAGTAAAAAGGCTATTTGAAAAAGCATTTTCCAATAATATTCTTCTAAATCCTGGTAGTATTTATGCAGAAAAGACTGGACAGTTTATACGAATCTCTTATGGGTATGCTTCACTCGATGAAATAAAGGTAGGCATATTCAAATTAAGCGAAATAATAAAAATTAAATAGATATAATGCTATAATTCTTTAGTGAATTAAAGCGGTTTCTGAATTTGAAATGAAAACAAATTATAAAATATTAGACAAATAAAATATTTTAGGTTAAAAAACAGCATAATGCATTTTATCAATTCACATCTAGGTGTTTTTTCTTTGATATCAAACTTAGTTAGTTTCATTATAGAAATTTGGAGAGTTGAATGTTTTTGTAACAATAAAGTTGTTAAGTTTACAATAAAGTCATAAAAGAATAGTAAAACTATTTATTTAACAACATTTCTTTAATAAGGAATGTGTCTTTGGGTTTGACTGGGAAAAATGTCGATGATTTTAAAATAGACACCGAAGTGTCTTATGTTTTTCAAATAAGCATACCGATAAATTGAAATTTAGTTACTTAATATTATGTTTATCTTGGGAGCGAGGTATTTTATCGGTGAGTGTATACAAACCATGTAATGCTTGCTGTTAATAATGCTGACGAAATCATAGCTGTAAGAACACTGTATGTTTGCCAAATAAGTATCGTGGACCAATCGATAGCACAGCACAGTATACCAAGGGAAATCGTAGCGATCAGGAAAATAACTGTTACAATTATTCTCTTTTTTGTCATTGGCCGGCGCTCATTCGTTTTCCTTCTGCGTAATCCTAAGAGAAATAGCAGAACGGCCAATAAGCAAAGAATAATAGTGATAGACGACAAAACGATATCCAAAAGCTGTGTGCCGCTTATTTCATATGACTGAGTTAGATTGCCGTCTATTATATCTTTCACTTTTAGGACCAAGTTTATATTGGTATTTGCGCCGTTGCTCAACAAACAGACGCCTATTCGTTCATTTAGCAGTATGGCTACTTCGGTTCTGAAATTTGGGTTGCCGCCAGTGTGTTCTATAATCGTTTGGTCAGCGTTTACCGACCAGCCTGCCGCATAATACATATCGTTGACAGCCGAAACAGACATATCACCCTTATGTGATTTTTCGATAACCGTGTAAAATATTTCGGGTATGTCCTGCACAATACCCATCTGTATGCCCATCCAACGCGCCATATCTTTTGTATTAGAAATGATGTAGCCTGCGGGCTTATTCCCAGCATAATCCGGAGCTTTAAATGGAGTTGTCATAAAAAAGGAAGAACGATAGCCCTGTGCCAACTGTCCAGTAGCTTCAGCATCTTCTTTATAAACATACGTATGGTGTAGACCTAACGGCTGAAATACCTGTTCCCTCATAAAGTCTTCATAACTTTGTCGCGATACAATCTCAATAACCAAACCCAACACGTCATAATTAACGGTTCCATAGTTATACTGTTCACCGGGAGGGAATGCCAATTCAGTATCTACGAGCATTTCCACAGTCTTTTGCAACATATCCGGTGTATTACCTTGTGGGATATTTTGAACCTTATGCCTAATATTTGTTAGACCACTGGTATGGTGAAGAAAGTTATTTAGTGTAAGGCTTTGCATATCAACAGGTTTCCCTTGATACTTTAACGTAAACCAAGGTAAATATTTTTGGACAGGGTCAGTCATTGAGAGCTGCCCTTGCTCTTCTAACAGCATAATACCCATACCGGTAAAAGCTTTACTGACCGAGGCTAACTCATAGAGTGTATTTTCACTTGCAGACAACCCCTTTTCACGGTCAGCATACCCTGAAGAAAAGTAGAACACTTCATCATCAGCAAGTATTGAGATTGACATTCCCGGCACACCTGATATACGAGTGGCATCTTCTAGCAACGCTTGTATTGCCGCAGATTTCGAATCTGACAACGCATAACTTTGTGTTGAGAATCCTGAGAATAATATAAATATCGATAATACAAAAACTATAATCTTTTTCATAAACTCTCCTTTTTTGAAAAATTATAAGAGAATAATATAAATAATCTACTTTTACAACTAACTAAATTCAATTTATCTTTCTATTCACCTATATAATATCAAGTAATTGTAAAGAGTTACACTTAACGAACAGATGTGTTAGTACAATAAGAAAAACGATTTCAACAATCGGGCACGTTTCTTGTGTAGAATTGTGGCTTTTATATTATTTGAGCTATTTAGTTGAGAAGAAAATAAATATTATCAACAAAGTGAACTCAATAGAACAAAGAATAATTTATAAAGGACTGATCTTAATAAGTATAATTTCACTAATCAAACCATTAAGAAAGTATGAGGATTATGTTTATAGAGCAAATGCCTATGAGCTTTTATTCATGAGAAAAAAGGCAATCCGGATATTAAATTTGTCTACCAAACAACCAAATTTCAGCAAAGAAGAGAAATCAAGTGGTTTTATTTATTTAGGGATATTATATTCAAAAACAAAAGAATTTAATTTAGCTTCGGATTGCTTCCATCAAGGGCTTGAACTAATGGTGTATGTGAATTTTAATTACCATGACAACTTTAAGAAAGCCATTGAAACATTTATAAAAAGTGAGGATTTTGAAAGGGCAAATTTTTGGTTAAACAATCTAATTCAACGACAAAGTTATGATAATAAATTCAAGAAACTTGGTGAATTAGAAAAGAAAGTAAAGTGATCTTTATTCAACAATCGGGCGCGATTATTAGGAAAGCGTCCTTTAAAGGGACATTAATGGAATACATCTTTATAGAAAAGAGTGTTGGATAATCATGTTAAAATTTAAGTTGTACAGTATTAAGGGTGAATACGTGTTGTTAACGGGAAAATCTAGTTGAACGGTGTTTAAAAACTCTTAATGGAAGCAACTCTTATTAATTGTTCTAAAAAGAGGTTGTGCTATGATTCTAAGCAAACTTTGGCATCATTATGAGGCATACAAACGTATCCAAGGGTATAGGCCAAATACATTGTGAAGCGGATTCTCTTCAACTATTGGGCAAGTACCGTGAAAGAATGCAGAAATGGTGGAGGAAAAAAATGAACAAAACTGAGAGGCAGCTTGCAATCACGCTTGAATTACAGCGAAGCAAAACACTGAGAGCAGAAGATTTAGCTTCTCAATTTGAGACAAGTGTGCGTACGATATATAGGGATATTCAAGCATTAAGTGAGGCTGGGGTTCCAATTTTAGGCGCCCCTGGACTGGGTTACTCCTTAATGGAAGGATATTTTCTACCCCCGGTTAGGTTCACAGCAGAAGAGGCCGTCTCCCTGCTCATGGGAGCTGATTTTATCGAGCAAAGGTTGGATACAGATTATGGTATTTATGCAAAGTCCGCTAAACGCAAAATCGAGGCTACTTTGTCGGAGTCAGTTCGTAACGAGTCAAGGCTTGTTCGGGAAACAATGCGACTCCTTCATATAGGTGAGCAATCAACTGAAGAGCGGGTAAAAACGTATCTTAATCAAGTTCGCGATGCCATTTTGAAACAGTGCAAAATCAGTTTTATGTATATTAAAAAAATGCCAGGAGCAGATGGGAATCGGAAAAATAAACGTGTGGTCTCTCCATATGGATTAACACTTGTCCATGAAAATTGGGTTTTACTAGCATACTGCGATATGAGGCAAGAAATGCGTCATTTTCGCTTGTCCCGGATGACCGAACTTTCTGTGTTGGAAGATCAATTTCTTCTACCAAATGATTTTGACCTAAGTAGCTATCGGCCACCTGACAATCGAGACGAAAGTATAATAATTAGGGCAAACCCCGAAATTGCCGACAAAATCATAGAGGCAGTTAATTTTTATATTGAATCCATTGAGGAGCGGAAGGAGGATGTAATCTTTCAATTTCGTGTTCGGTATCCAGAGGAAATATTACATCATTTACTTGGCTGGGGCGGAGATATCGAGGTGATTGAACCGAAATCTTTACGCTTCAAGATTCGGGAAGTAGCGAAAAAAATTTTAGAACACTACTGACATACACCTGTCAGTAGTGTTCTTTTATACTGTGATTATACCAAGATGAAGAGGAGCTGCTTGAAGGATGAAAAGTACAAAGGAAGTATTGAAGTCAATTGAACTTACAGTAGAAAGATATTTGGCAGAACTAACAAAACTTAATATGGATAAATTACATAGAAAGCTGAACGAAGAAGATTGGTCCATTGGACAGATGTATGTACATTTAATTCAATCTGCTTTCATGCATCTACATAATGTCGAGCAATGTTTAGTTGGCAGTGAATCGACATTGAACCCAGCGAAGGAAAAAACTGAGCAAGGTAAGATTGTATTTAAACTAGAACAATTTCCTGCTGTTCGTATTAAGGTCCCTGCTTCGCCGAATTATACTCCGCAACCACCAGAGAGTATGGAGCATTTGGTAGAAGGACTTCACAGTGTAGTGGAAAGGATGAGGAATACAGAGTCAGTTCTACATCAATCGCCTGAAAGTAACAAGATACTTCATCCGGCGTTCGGTGCATTAAACGCGCAAGAATGGTTTTTGTTAATTGAAATGCATTACAGACATCATTTTTTACAACTGGATCGGTTGAAAACGAGTTTAGCATTTGAAGAGTAGGGGGATTCGTCATGTCGACTATAACTAGTCAGAAAAGCAGATATTGGATTGGCGTTGTATCCGCTTCTCATGTGAATTTAGCCAAAGAAGGTGGGTTTGCACAGTTGTGTCATGGTAAGGCAACACCTTTGCGTAAAATGTCTCCAGGTGATTGGCTGATATACTATTCTCCTCGCACAGACATGTCCAAAGGAAAGCCAGTTCAAGCATTTACTGCTATTGGTCAGGTTACGGACAACGGAACTTACAAACATCAAGTGTCGGAGTCGTTTGTGCCATTTCGCAGAGATATTCGATATATTCCTTGTCGAGAAGTTAAGATTGCATTGTTGTTAAACCAGCTCACTTTTACGAGTGGAAATCGCAATTGGGGGTTTACATTCCGTCGAGGTCATTTTGAAATTGGAGCGGAAGATTTTATGACAATCGTTACCTCGATGTTAGATGGTGAGGAACAGGCTTTATCCGAGATTTTAAAACACTGATTACAATTTGTGAACAGCTTCACTTAAACTATAGAGTGATTTAGTTAGATAACAAGCTTCAACAATCGGGCGCTTTCTTTCCTAAGAATGTGCCCATTTGTATTGTAGGGCCATTTTCTTGAATAACATATTTAAAGAAAAGCGTTATAGGCAAAGAAATTGTGAAGATTTTCACTTAAACCAACTGAGCAGGATGTTAAAGGGTACGTTACTTCTAAAAAGAGTAATCTAAATGAGAGAAATAAAAATGACAAAAAAGGTATCAAGAATACTCTTCTAGATACCTTTTATCTAAAGTTCAAGGTAGCCTTAAAGGGTGCTTTTTTGCTTCTCTTTAAATATTAGTTTTATTTTTCTTGTTCTAACCAACCCTCAAATAGGGTATCATCTTTTAAATCAAAATAGTATTTTACGAATCTCACAAATTCTCTAGTATCAACTTCTTTATATCTATAAAAATGGTAATAGCTTCTTAAAAATTTTTCAGCTTCTTTAACCTCCCCATTATCTTTAAATAATTCCCATAACTTTCTGGCAGATTTTCCATAGACATATGTTGGGTCATGAATAAGCGGAAAGCTAAGACAGGACTTTTATTTACAGTAGATTCTTTTAAAAAACTTTCATTCAATTAAGACACTCATGTAGACATGGGTGTTTTTTGTTATAGGTCCATTATCTTGAAAAACCTTTGTGCAAAAATAAAATTTATTTCTTTTAACAGTTATACTTAATAGTGAAGTAAGTAGCCAAGATTTTTGTTAGGTTTTGAAGAATAATTCACTTCAAGAAATAACTCGATATGCAACTTTTTTAAATTTTTTCTTTGATATTTAGACGAGCTATGTTTTTCCATGTTGTCGTTTTTTCATTGACTGGCTAAAGAACGTACCTGCAATAACGAATAAAGCACCCACGTAATGGTAAACAGTAAGCATCTCATTTAAGAATATTGCCGATAAGATGTAACCGAAAATAGGTGTTAGAAATAAAAAATTATTTGCTCTAACAGCATCAAATTTAAGCAGGTAAAACCAAAGGATCATAGCAATAATAGAAGTCATAACAACCTGCCAAAATAGTCCGATCAAAAAATATGGATCAAACTGAATATAAAAATCCGGCTCTAATAAGAAAACAAAGGGGATTGCTATTAAACTGCCGAAAATAATTTGCCAGGTATTAACGACAATTTGAGGCAGGTTCAGTTGTATTTTACTATAAAACACACTTCCAATGCCCATGGATAATACTCCTACTCCCAGAGTAATTAGCCCAAATAATGTGGCATTCAATGATTCTAAATAAGGAATAATAGCAATCATGATTCCAAATGCAGAAATGGCCATTCCTAGAATTTCTTTTTGTCCTATCTTTCTATGAAGAAAAATGGAGGCAAGAAAAGCTACAATAAATGGATTTATTGTAATAAATAAATTAAAAATTGTGGAATCCACATACGCAAGGGATAGGAACGAGCAGCCAACATAAAGAGTTGTATTTAAAATACCAAGTATTATTAAATTTGCCCATTCCGATCCTTTAGGATATGGATAGTTTCTGAAGATATATACGAACAAAAACAGTATAACTCCTGCACATAGCAATCGTACAGAAGCAAAAATCAAAGGGCTGGCTGAAAAAAGACCTATCTTAGTGGCGATTGCTCCACTCGCCCAAATAAAAGCATAAAATATCCCTACTTTATTTATTTTCATCATTTATCACTGCCTTTATGGAATATAGCTTCAAGTATAAGTATTTGCATTCAATTAATAAAATTGATAATTTGAATTATATCCATCATGTTTTCTGATGGATTGGAAGGAGGAATTGGTTAATGGAAATACGCCATTTGAAAACTTTTAAAACGATAGTTGAAACTGGTGGATTTACAAAAGCTGCAGACAAACTAGGATATGCACAATCAACGATCACTTCACATATTAAATCCCTTGAAATTGAACTCGATCAACCACTTTTCGATAGAATCGGTAAACAAATCATTTTAACAGAAACCGGAAAACAACTATTACCCTATTCCAATAAAATGCTTCAACTTTACAAAGATATAAAAGAAGTCACTTCCGTAAATGGAGAGGTTGGTGGAGATATTGTTATTTCGGCCCCTGAAGCATTATTGATCTATCGTTTTCCACCGATAATTAAAGAATTTAAGGATAAATATCCAAATGTAAATATTGAATGGCATCATTTAGATCCATTGAATTTTAAAGAAGAATTAATTACAGGGAATGCAGATATCTCGTTTTTATTGGGAAATGAATTAAATGATGTAGACATACAAACAGAAAAACTTTGGGATGAACGGATGATGTTTTTGTATCCGAATGATTTTGATTGGAATAATACATGTAGCAATTTACTTTACACAGAGAAGGGGTGCAGCTATCGGTTTCTGTTTGAACAGTTTATTCAGGAATATAATATTCCTTCAAAATCGACAATTGAATTCTGGAGTATTGAGGCCATCAAACAATCAATAATCAGTGGACTTGGAATATCCATGCTACCATACGTTACTGTGGAAAATGAGCTTAGTGAAAAAAATTTATCGGGGATGGAGTATCAAACCGATGGTAAAATTGCTACTTATTTGATGTATCATAAGAACAAATGGCTGTCTCCTGCGGTCAAAGCGTTTATTGAAATGGTTAGAAAACATGTACAGCGATGACTGGAAAACCAGTTTGTTCAACAAACGGGTGCGTTTATTTAGAAACACGTCTTTTTCTTTTAAAGGGCCATTTTTCTGAAATAAGGAAAGCATCTTTCTTCATAAATAGTGACACTTTATGGAACAAATAGGTAACTTAATTAACCTTTATCCGTCTAACAATCCGGGGAGGGATAATTTGGGTTTACAAGGACGTTTTCTGCCTTGCCTATCGCTTTGATTATACAACGCCGCAGACAAAATCCAGTTTTAAATCAAGAAGAAATTGAGCAATTAATGCAAGCAATGCTCCGTTATTACAATGAGGAGAAGGATCTGCGGGGTTACCTTTCAGTAGGAGGCTGGGCTCACGGCGCATCTCACGGTGCAGATGTTTTTGTTGAGTTGGTGCAGTGCGAGGAAAGCAGCGTTGCGATGCTACGTGAGGTTCTTGTCGCTATTTCTGGCATGCTACTTAATGGAATACATATTTTTAGTGATGAAGATGATGAGCGGTTGGTCAATATCGTGATACGATGATTGACAAAGAGTTACTGCAACATCAAGAAATTGCTGATTGGATTAGCTGCTTAGCGCAATGCTGCGATTGTCCGAGAAGTCGCTGTCAGGTGATTGCTCGCGTGAACAGCAAGAATTTTTACACAGTCTCTATTTCAGAAGGGGACAGATAGCCGGGGGAAAAACGGTGCGCCAATTGATGTAATTCAAAGTTTACTGGGTCATGAAAAGAGTCAGACTACAAAGATATACACTCAGCTAAGCGGAAGCTAAGACAGGATTTATACAGTAAATACTTTTAAAAACTTTCATTCAATTAAGACACTCATGTAGAAATGGGTGTTTTTTGTTATAGGGCCATATAATTGAATAAGAAATTATATAAAATAGGAATTTATAAATAGAGATAGCGTCAGGAAAACAGTGGATTTATAACGCAAAGGAAGTTTCACTATTAAAAAATCTAATTTCTCAGTATTAAAAATGAGAAATTAGATTTTTTCATTAATAGAAAGAGACTTATAAGTATTTATCACTAATCACTTTCATATGGTGTAACTCGTGCCCGGCAATGCCATATGCAATGGTACCTACCGAAACTGGGCTGTTCATTACAGTTCCATTACGAACCCACGCAGCTTCATCAATAGTTGAAATCAGGCTTAACGTATTGGAGCGTACCATGTCTAAACCAGCTAGTAACTGTTCCCAAGATAATTTGTTGAAGTTTGCCGCAGAAACGTATTGATCTTGATCCATTGATGGGAGTGTTTCACCTTCATTTCGTGCAATGGCAAGCATTCGATACGACATCACACGTTCCGAGTCGGTCATATGCCCAATCACTTCTTTTAAAGTCCATTTCCCTGGTGCGTACGTTTTGCTTGCAAACTCCTCTGATACGCTGCCTAAGAGGCTAAGGGTCTTAGTTCGTTGCTTATTCAGTATTTCTTCAATATCTCCATCTGACACAAGACTAACATACCTATCATGCTCTGGATTTTCAATAAATAATGGTCGTGGACGCACAAGAATCCTCCTCATCGGAATAGTTAATTATGGTTGTAGGGTAATATTCTACTTTCGAGAGGATATTTCCTTTATTTAATATTTATTTTCATAATCGTTTCGAAAATATCTTCAATAATCGGGCGCATTTCTTTAATAAGGAATGTGTCTTTTTCCATTTAAGGGCCAGATTGTTGAACAATACCTTAAAAAAAATTGGATTTTTATCTTAGAGTATAGATAAGATTGTGAAGGATTGTAGGTTTTCAAATTTAACATTTCTGTTATTATTTTTTTCTTTTGTGATAGATTTATCGTATTCATTTCGTATTACATAATAGGTACCAATATTCATTGAGCGGGGTGAACAATTGAAAATTACAGAGAACAATGTTGTACAACACATACAGAAAAAAAATGAAAAAGCAATTCCTTTTATTATTAATCAGTATGGTGGTTTACTTACAGCAATCATTAAACGTCATTTAAATTACCAGCAGCAAGATTATGAAGAATGCCTTGATGATGTTTTATTATCGATATGGAATAATATTCATTCCTTTGATCCTAAGAAAAATTCATTCAAACATTGGATTGCAGCGATTGCAAAGTATAAAGCAATTGATTATCAAAGAAGACAAATTACCATACAAAATCAGCAATTTTTAGTTTCAGAAATTGATGATTGCTTGGTAAAAGCACAACAACCATCAGAAGAAAATTGCGTTGAGGAACTCCTTGAGCAATTGTCAGCTGGTGAGCGGAAAATCTTTGAAAAATACTATTTAGAAGGAACCCCTTCAAGTGAAATAGCAAAAGAATTTGATGCGAAAGAGTCTTGGGTTTATAACAAGCTTTCCAGAGGACGTAAAAAGCTTAAAAGTATTTTAGTTCAAAAAAATGGGGTGTGAGGAGTGAGAATATGTCTATTTATAAAGATTTAAATGATATGAATATAGATTTGGAACAGTATGAAGAACAAAACCTTACAAACTTCGAGAAAAAGAAATGGGAAAAGCGTATATTGAAAAAAATTTGTAAAGAAAAGCCATCTCACGTAAAGAAATATTTAGGAGTTACAGCAACTGTAGCAATGATTTTTAGTTTGATTATTGTTACAGGTTTAATTTCACCAACGATGGCTGCGACGATGAAAGAAGTGCCTTTATTATCATCTGTTTTTAAATTTACAGGGGATCTTGGTTTACACGCCGCAGATGAAAAGGGACTCTCAACAAAATTGAATATAAGCGCTACGCATGAAGGCTTTACATTAAATGTAACAGAAGTAGTGTATGATGGTACACGTGTTGCAATTGGGATCGAACGCCATGATAAAGAAGGTGAAAATGCCAAAGAAAATTTATCAGAGCAAATGAGTAATATTGAATTTTTACTAAATGGTGAACCATTGAATCACACCAATTTTAGTAGTGTTTTTGAACAACCAAGTAAGGATAAGAATTCCGTAATTCTTGAATTTGCAGATTTGAAAAACCAAGGTGGAAGTCCTTTTCCAAAGCAATTTAATTTGACATTATCTGCTACAATAACTGGGATCTCTGAACCTTTTAAAATGGATATTCCAGTGAGTGATATTGGTAACTATGTAAACCTACAACCTAATATAAGTAGAAAGTACAAGAATAATCAGTTTACTATTGAACAAATTATGCTAACTCCTATTACAACTAGTATTACGACAAGAATAGCCTTGCTTGATAAATCAACTTCTGTAGATTTCCGGGAAGGAATAAGTATCGAAGTTTATGATGAACAAGGGCATGAACTAAAACTAATTCATGGCAATGGTAGACGTGAGACAAATAAAGGAAATAGCGATCTCATTATGGATTTACGGTTACATCCATTTGAAACTTTACCAAAAGCTATTACGATCAAACCATATATCCATCTTTATAATGACTACCCAAAAGGAACATATCAAGAGGATGAAAATGGTGACCCAGTCATTCAATACATTCCAGAACTAGAAATAACAATACCAATTAACTCACAAGAATAAAAAAGTACAGAAAGTGTGGCAAAGCTCACCTTCTGTACGAACTAGTCAATGAGTACCTTGCATAGCGTATTTAGAACTATAAGCGATTTTAGGAATAAGCCCATATTTTAGTTATCCCATTAAAGGGCGCTGTTTTTGCGCTACATGGATGGATAACGGGGCAGAATAATGGAATTAAGAAAAAATTCCTAAATTTAATTTTAGTATCGAGGAATTACACTTTTTAGAATTAGAATTTCCCTAACATTGTAATTCCGCATTTTCTTAAACTACATCAAGTTGTATGTGTAAAATATCGCTTAAAAAAGTGCAGAATACCTTCTGAAGCAACCCGTCCTAGATTAGAACGGGTTAGCTTTACTGGTTATAAAATTAAATAGCTATATTGTCACTTTATATTACTTCATCTGGTGGTTGTGTCTTTCTCCAGCCATAAAACTGCATGTCGTCTTTTAATTAAATAAATCATTTCAATTCCCACCTTTCATGTTTTTTAAAGAACAAAATTAAAATTGACGAATACGAATATAATTTTCTACTTTTCTTCGGTTCTCTTCAAAGATTTTTTTCACGTATTCATCATGAAGTGCTTTCTCAAGAGAGATCTCACGTTTTGTAATGGTTATCGTGAGAGCAAAAATGTTTAATATCATTTATTATCACCTCCTTAAATTACCACAAAAAAACCGTAGAGAGACTCCCCTACGGTGAAAAAAGGCACAAAAATACCGCAGGGGCACACTTCTCCCTGCGGTATGGGTATGCTTAAATATAAAAAACCTTAAGCGATCCATTCCGATCTGGTCGAATGTGTGTGTTTCATTTTTACTGAAGTTGTAACTACCAATGACATCAATTTAACGATAACGATCATTTCATTCGACCTCCTTAAGAATTTTTTGATTACTTTGTAATTATATCCATCTTTAAGTTGTTTGTAAACATCTTTTACTAAGTTTCCCTGATTTAGTTAATGATGACTAGAAAAACTCTTTGCTACTTTACCTTGTAGTAAAGAGAAGATATAGAAGACTTAAAGCCAAAAAACATAATTATTATTAAGACAGAGATTTCAGAAGTCGTTTAGAATTTTTAAGGCTTGAGAATTTTTAGTACTTAAAGTAAAGGGTGGCTTTTTAAAGGGTAATTTTGATGTCCTTTACTCGAATTTTTTCTCGTATATTAATCTTAATTAGAGTTTTATTTTGATTTTCTTCTAGTTTTGTCTTCAGTGAAATCCCCTAGTTAGGGTTCTTTGTTGTTTTTACTAAAAATTAAATTGCTTTTATTTGAATTTAACACTACATATCGAACTAAGTATCTACTGTAATAAAATTAATATTGTAATATACTATTTTAAATAGGTTAACAATGTTAATTTATGTTTTAATCAAAAATCTCTAGAAAATTTAGTGAAAAATTAGAAGGAGTCCTAAAATGAAAAAGAAAATAAGCTATTTAATCTTACTACTAACTGCCATCTTTATAGTTGGTTGTACTAACGTAGAAGATGCATCGAATACTGATGGAAAAGCTGAATTACAAGAAGTAACAACAAAAAATAGTGATAAAGAAAATACTACGACTGAAAAACAAGTAGTAGAGGAAACATCAACTCAATCAAAAGATTCACTGTTCAAAGGTTACAAACTAATTGAAGTTGACGGTGGTGATTTGTCTGGACATCGCGAACCGAGCGTGGTCGTAGACATTGGTTTTGGGGATCGAGAGTATTGGTCCTTTACGAATGAACACGGGCAATTAGTCCGTGTCATTGCAAACAAAATCGTTTTACAAGATGATCGTACCGAGCCTGTAACATCGTCTGGCAGATACTACGCTGATGAAGCAAAAGTACCTGGTGTTGAAAGAACAGATTTAGATGAAGGACATATTATTGCAGATTCTCTAGGTGGGGTATCAAATGCTTATAATATTACCCCACAAAATAGTACGCTTAACCGCCATGGTGATCAAGCATATATGGAAGACGCTATTCGTAAAGCTGGTGGAGCTACAAATTTTGAAGCAATAATCACATATTCTAATACGGAAACGCAGATTCCTTCTCATTACAAATACACTTACACTTTAAAAGGGAATAAAATTGTAGATGAGTTTGATAACGGTAACCCAGATGAAATAAATAAATCTCTTGGATTAACTGAAAGTAAATCAACTAAGTCAACAAGTTCTAATAAGTCCAATGCTTTGAATGGAACTAAAGATATTTCTAGCATTGATACAGATGGAAATGGTCAAGTAACGATTAAAGAAGCAAAAGCAGCAGGTTATAGTATGCCAATAACGAGTGATCATTGGTTATATCCATATATGCATGATAATGATAACGACGGTATGGTAGGGGAATAAGCACCTAGAACCTAAGGCAAAGAAATTGATCACAGATATAGAAACAATCGAGGCTCTTGTTAAATAAGCTGTTCTGTTCTTCTTGAATTAACGGAGCCGAGGATTGTTAAGTAAATAACAACAAAATAAAAGCGGTCCTTTAAGAAAGAAATCGTTACGAAAGAACAAACGTGGTATGGAGAGTATATTCACCAGCTAAACTATATGTGGTGCCAAAGAATTCGAATATTCAAGAAGTGTGGCGTGTAGGGATGCTGAATGAAAATCATCCATTGTTCTTAAGAGATGGTTTTACTATAGTGAATTTCGAAAATGAGACAATCAAGAGGGCGATCTTAATAATCTGTATCTTTTCTTCTACAAAGTTCACTATATGAGCCAGTGGACAGGTATGGAGGGCTACAAGAGTAGCTTTGTTGACAGCTATGGACATACGTTTAATCTGTAGGAAGGTGACGTTATCTTCTATCATGCCGATCCATCTTCATTTGACGATTTTAATTCGAGCGTTACCCACTATTAAGAGAATAAAATAATGAAAAGCTTAGGATTTAGTTCCTAAGCTTTTATTTTTCGGTTGGGCAGGTGCCCCGTAACGGGTGAATTTTTTGTTGGGGGAGAATTCCTAACTGTAGAAAATTCACAACCAAACTTTATTATAAAGCTATATCAATACTATTTAGGCATTGTATTTACGATCAAACCAATATGTGTAAAGTAATTCATTGCTCCAAATAAAACAAAGGCGATACCTGCTACTGTCCAAAGGAATTTAATAACTTTAGCAAAGTTTGGATTTGCGTTTTTGTTTAAGGCAAAAGGAAATAATACTGCTCCAATCCCTATAATCGCAAATAATCCTGACATAAAAGTTGCCTCTAGCATTGGGTAATCCGCAAAGGCGCCTGATATTGGTTCTTCTGGTGGAGCTGCGAATAGTTGGAATCCGATACCTGCAAATGCGATTGAAATAAGTGCTAGCCCCATTGCCGCAGCAAAATAAGATAATGGTTTTATCAAATATGGCAATTCCTTACTTAAAGTATTGGAAACTATTTTTGAATCGTTCATATTTATACCTTGTTTTAAATATAGATTAGATTTTCTCCATAATAAGACTGATACAGCCAGAAGCAGAATGCCAAAAGCTAGTGAAGTCTCACCGAATATAATATCATCAAATGGGAAGCCAATCTTTGACAATGGCCAAGTAAGGGTCATATGAGCTCCTGTTAGTGTTAATATAAACCCTGGTATTCCAAATCCTATTGCCCAACCTTCTAGTTGTCCCACTTTTTCTTTAGCTAAATGGGAACCAAATCGAATAATTAGTAATAATCCAATCCCAGCTGATACTGACATGATTGTGTTATAGACAGCTGTAACTGACCAATCGATAATCATATAAAAAACTCCTTCTTAATTATCTTGAATTCAAGATATTTTAATTGCAAATAAATTCTATTCCCTTGTCACAAATTTGTCAACAAGATAACAGCAAATTACTTTATTTGCATTGCAATTGAATTTTAAGTCATAATGAACAAGATCAAAACCAATAATTTTATGGATTTGTTGTTTATACAACACATTTAAGATTTTGTTGAAAAAATAGGAGTGGAAACATATGACGCAATCGAAGACGGACCTTCGGGTTTTACGTACTCGTAAATTAATTATGGATTCTTTCATTGAACTTTCAGGGAAAAAGGAATTTAAGGATATTACCATAAAGGATATTACAATAGAAGCCATGATTAATCGTGCAACTTTTTATTATCATTTTAAGGATATATATGACTTATTGGAAAAGGTATTATCGGAGGTATTGTTAGTTAATTTGGATTGTGAATACTACCAAAATAACGAACTAAATGAAGAAGCATTAGTGAACATTTTCAAAGCAATTACAAATTTCCATAAGTCATTATCCCATCGTTGCCATAGAGGTTACGAAGATACTATTGCTCGTATTATTAGGGAACAGCTTGAAATCATATTTTACAAAATGTTGTTGAATCAACACCCTACTAAAGATAAGGAAGCCCTAAAGCTTACTACTACCATGTTAAGTTGGGGAATTTACGGAGCATCTTTAGAATGGGGAAGGAATAGTACAGTACCACCAGAAGAATTTATTAAATTGGTAATTCCTTCAATAATGTATGAGATTGATTGAATTTTTTCTATACGGTAGATAAAATATATGCTATAGCATATAAAGAGGTGTTATATGGATTTACATGATTTATTAGGGTATCTTATTCATCGTACTGATGTAAAAATGACAAATTATTTTACTAAGGTGTTGAAACCTTATGGAATTACCCCAGAACAATGGAGTATCATTAGTGTTCTTAGTAGCCAAAGAGGCACTACTCAAAAAGAGTTGGCAGAAGCAATTGATAAAAATCAAACAACTGTTGTAAGAATGATACATTCAATGGAGAGAAAGAGTATTGTAAAAAAGGTTTTTAATGAGCAAGACAGACGTTCGCATTATCTTTTCCTAACTGAAAAAGGTGAAGAGATAAAAAAAACAATTCTTTCTGTAGTCAAAGATGCTCATCATGTCGTTTCGAGTAATTTAAGCAAGGGAGAAATCCAACAATTAAAATCGTTATTAAACAAATTATATGATACTCGTTACTAATACCTGACCCTATGGATATTTTGCTATTTATAAAGGATTTTTCTCACACTATATGCTATAGCATGTAATTTTTGTCCATGGGATAGGGAAATTTAACTTCTTTTCAACGTTCTTGAAGATAAATTATGTTACAGCTATGTACTATTGAAGTAGCTGCCTAGTGTCAAGTAATTTTAAATGACTATAGTAATCTTGCTATTTTTGATTGATTTGGAGGCCATTCTCCAAATGCAAAAGTTGTAAGAACGTTAATAATCAGTTATTCGTGAAACGTCGAAAGGCTTAGGAAGTATTCCTAAGCTTTTTTGAGGTTTCTTTATGAAAGAAAATACTACCAATCCTTATAGTATATGGGGTCTTAATCCGGACCTATTAACCCTGAAGAAAATTTATTAAAGGGAAGGCGAGGCGTGTACAAAGAAGAACGACAATTAACTGAAAGTGCAATTTGTAATACAAAACGAAAGCCTTAAGCATTATCATAATGCGCTAATTATTATTATTTTTATAATTACATAAACTTTGAATAAATAAAAAAACCTTATACAAAAATAGGGCTGACTTTTATACAAAAAGGTTTGAACCTGACTTTCTCCTTTAGAAACATCCAGACCAAAAACTGGATTCATTTCGAAATCTCCTCAAGGAAAATACTAAATTAGTCGGTAACCCCCTAAGCTACTTGTAATATCAAAGATTCGCTTGTTAAACGGGATCTTTGTCCCAACTAGCTCTAAACACGTTTATACAAGTTAGGGGTGAACAGTTTTGCGGACGGGAACGGGTCCCACGGGCGCTACCTTCTACCCTGACTACCGTTATAATATGACCAAAAACAAAAAGGTCAAAAATCTGGCTACCCTTATACTTACTTGACTTTTTAAATAATGGGACAGATTGTTTAAAATCAATTTCAATAAAATGGTTATTTGTGTTAGGGTTTACTTTAGACTGCGAAATAACTTACTTAAACTAACGATGCAGGTTAATGAATAAAGGGAGGATTCTCAATGAATGTAGAAAAAGCGAAAGTCCTTATACTTGGAACTTTTCATATGTCTGAACATGAAGGTTTAAATTCTGAAAGAAGGCAAAATGAAATAGTGGACTTAGTATCTAAACTGGCAAGGTTTAAACCAACGAAGATTGCAGTTGAAATGGTACCAGAGGAAAGTGAATATTGTAATGAGAAATATAAACAGTATAAATCAGGTGTACATAAATTAGAGATGAATGGAAATATTTCAAGTAGGCTTCCGATTAGGTTTAAAGATGGGGCATGAACAGATTTATCCAACCGATTGGATGGGTAAATCGGACATGGGTTATGCAGAAGTTGAAAGTTGGGCAAAAGAAAATCAACCAGAACTTTTAAATGAAATATTTGAGGGTCTTGTATTTCCTGAATTGTCGGAAGATAAAAGTATAATAGATTATTATAAAGCATTAAACGCTCCCATTTTTCTTAATAAATTGCATAAAATGTATGTAAATATTGCACGTATTGGTGGTCTTAATAAATATGTTGGTATGGACTGGCTAAGTTGGTGGTATAAGAGGAATTTGATTATGTTTGCTAATTTAACCCGTCTAATTGATACGGAAGAGGAACGTATTTTATTTATAGTAGGTGCTTCGCATACAAATATAGTTACTAAATTTCTTGAAGAGAGTGAGATTTGTGAGGTGGTCCCTCCACTAAGTTACTTATCCTAAAAGGTTTTTTCTTTAGATGTTTAAATGGTTCATTATTCTCATAAGTTCTCTTTTTAAATATAAAAGGAATTAGGAATAGTGTATAAGAGGACAACTATACAAAAAAGTACACCACTAAATAAAAGTAATGTACCAATTATCATGTATAATATTAAAGATAATCTATTATACATTCACTTATCTTTTATTTTACAGGGTAGACTTGACATTTTTCATAAAATTAATTGAGTGGCCTTTTTTTACACGTCTCCATAAAAAGAGCATATAGACAAAGAGCACAAAAATAATGAGATAAGCACTCGTCATAGAGCTTTCTTCATTGCCCATGAAGTTAAAGGAATTATTAAACCCATGGAAAAGAATTGTTACAATAATGGATTGACCATCCAAGATAAGCAATGATAGAACAAGACCTACTAATAGTGCATAGATGATTTGTATAATGGTGTCTTCTAAGGATTGACCTCCAAGCAACTGAAGGGCATGTGTGACGCCAAACAAAATACTAGAAACCCATACAGCAGTAGCTACTCCTTTAGTCAGTAGCATTCTAAGCAAAATGCCCCTAAATATAGTTTCTTCGATAAATGCTATAATAAGCAATTGCATCAAGAACATAGCAATGACATTGCTCATAGAAGTCAAATTTAAGCCTTTTGCGCTCACTAAGATAATACATAAAATGAAAAGTAGTGGTAAGAGGATGAAGAGTTGATTCTTTGAGAAATACTTTTGCCAGTTATTTTTTATCATGATATAAATGAAAATCCCCAATGCAAGTGGAATTAACAAAGCAAACTGAAGAAAAGGACTTGAAGGTTATAGAATAGAAACAAAAGCACCATTTATAACATAGAAAAATATGAGAAGAAATTCTAAAGCAACTATTTTAAATATTAATTTTTGATTCATTCGATAAATTTCTCCCTATTATATTTATACAGGATTTACAGAAACCTTTCGCATGCTTGTAGAAATAACTAAATAGAGTAAGATACTTAAAATAAAAATGCTTCCTAAGATAGCGCTTAAGGACGAATTAGCTAAAAGCTCAAATAATGGTGTGAACCATTCAAACACGACCATTAAAATTGGAACTAAAGCAAGTAAGCCAATTAAACTATAGCCGCCTAAAATACCTAAGCGATAAAAAGTGACATTAAGAAGAAGGCCTGAATTAAGACAGAATAGAAGTAAGACTGAATCAAATGCTGCGGTTTGTAAAAATGAATAGGTGTTATCAAAAATTAAGAGTGGGTGGATGATGATAATATTATTTTTGATGTTTAGTAGGGTAGAAACATAAGTAATAATATTTTGTGCACTCGCAATGATTAGTGCACCAACTAAACTCCAACTTATGAAAAACAGCCCGACATTGACCATATATTGTTGGCGACTTAACCCTAGCTTTAAAAAATAGGGTAATGTTCTATTTAAAAGCTTTGCTGCCATTGAACTATAAAAAATGTAAACAGGTATCGAAATGGTAATTGCAAAAGATATATATTGACCGAAAAATGCATCTAAGAAAAATGACAATAGCACAATTAAAAATAAAATGCTCCAAAAAATGATATTATGTTTTTTGAAATTTTGAAATAAGATATAAAAACTACCTTTCATTGTATTCATTTCATAGACCTCACTTTCTGTTTACTGAAATAAACCAGCATGTCTTGAAGAGAGACTGATTCAAGCGATATGTTCTGACCTTCAATGAATTGGCCATTTGCATAAACAACAGCTGTCATTTCTTGCATAAACATATGCTGATAAATCACTGTTAAGTCACCAATTGCTGAAGCAACATCTGTAGCACTACCTTTTACAGCAACAATATGTTCGTACCACTCCTCAGCAGTTTTTTGCAATAATAGCTCTCCCTCATGAAGAATAAAAATTTCCTCAAATAGTTCGCTTGCTTCATCAATTAAATGTGTGGATAAAATAAATAAACGTGGATTTTCAGTTTGTTGTTCAATTAACAGATCATAAAACGTATTCCTTGCTGCCACATCTAAGCCTATATAGGGTTCATCAAAGATGGTAATGTCCGCACGACTCGCAAAGCCTGTAATGATTCCAAGTGCTGAGACCATTCCTTTTGATAAACTACGTACCTTATCTTTTGGATTCAAAGCAAATACTTGGACCAGTTCTTGAGCTAGCTCTTCATCCCATTTAGGATAAAAGAAGCGATTTGCCTTCAATGTTTGCGCAATGGTCATTTCTGCTTGGAAATTGTCACTTTCAGCGATAAAACAAATATTACGTAAAGTAGAAGGAGCATTAAAGACATTTTCTCCGTTGACCAAAATTTCTCCACTTGTAGTCGCGATGAGTCCTGATAACAGATTCAAAAAAGTTGTTTTACCAGCCCCGTTATGGCCTAAAAAACCTATAATTTTCGGACCCTCCATAGTAAATGTGACATTTTGTAAAGCGGATTTATGTTTATATGACTTCGTGACATTGTTGACAGTAATCTTCATACATTATCCCCCTTGTATCAATCTTTGTAACTCTTCATCGGAAATGCCTAAACGACTAGCTTCCTTTTTCAACGGTTCAATATGTTGACGAAAGAAGTTTTCTTTACGCTCAGTAACTAAAATTTTTCTAGCGTCCTCATGTACAAACATTCCGACACCTCGTTTTTTATAAATGATCCCCTTATCCACTAATTCATTCACGCCTTTCCCAGCAGTTGCAGGGTTGATTTGGTATTCTTTTGCAAACTCATTCGTAGATGGAATGCGATCATCTGGCTGTAGCTGTCCATCTAGAATGGCATCTTCTATTCTTTCGCGAATTTGTTGGAAAATTGGTTTTTCGTTATTTAAAGAATGAATCACAATCCACCTCACTTGTTAATTGGTTGATTACTTATGTAATTAACCATACAACTTATGGTGCCATCTGTCAATTGTTTGGCAAAATTAATTAAAAAATTTATTTTCCATCAAAAAAGCCTTCTCAATGTTGAGAGGGCTTTTGATGAGCTTTACCTATCAGATAGGCACTTAAAGGTACGTACGAAATGATTTTGATAAGCAGCATACAGACAAGTAAACTGGACAGGAAAAGTGAAATTACTTGAAGAGCGGTAGTAGGTAGTAATGCGCAATAAGGAGCAAGATATTCTTGGATCAGCCAGTGTATTAGAAAGATACCAAAGGAATAGCGACTTAAAATATGGAGATAAGAGAGCTTGGGCATACTTTGTGCAAACGCTAATATACAAAATGTTATAGTCAAAACGAATAACATAATATCGATTCTTCTGGATGTAATCTGCTGAGCACCTAAATAATAGTTTGCATATAAAATGGCCATTGCAAGTATAACGGAAAGGACTGTGACGAATTTATATTTGACAAGATAACGTGCTATTTTTTCATAATGACTACCAATGATATAGGCCATTGCAAAATAAGGAAGCCAACCAACAAAGAGCAAACGCATAAAATGATCATTCTGGATGAAATAGTCGAAATTCAAATTTGCAATAGTCATATAAAAAATTCCTAGTAAGAAAAAAATAGAAGTAAACCAGATACTGGATAGCTGCCATTTTTTTATGAAAAAAAAGAGAATATAAAGCTGAAAGATCGTCATGACAAACCATCCTGAAAAGTCTCCTAAAACAATATGTCGATATAATGCAATCCAAAAGTTTTCATCATAATGAAAAGCGGCGTTGGCTGCATATAAAATACCTGCAGCTACAAACGGCATAACAATAAACTGAAAACGACGCCATAAAAAAAGGGGAGGTAGCTGATTTGGGTAGCGATTAGCTAAGATCAAAATAGACAATAAAATAAAGGTTGGTGTAGCGAAACATAACAATAATCTAAAAAATTGATAGTATGGTTGATCAATATAGCCATTAATCGTTTCAATATTGGTTGTAGCATGTAATAATACAATACTTAAGCAAGCAATTACCCGCAAAACGTTCCACTCATACACCAAATCAATCACCCTCGTTTTCAGTAAACTGGGAGGCATCCAGTTATAAGATGCAACCTAACTAAATATATGTGTATGACATACGTGATAAAACCTTCCTAGCTTTCCTTCCATAAATAGTTTGGACCACAAAATATTAATAAAAAACTCTAGTAACTTAGCAAGAGTTCCATTTTTGCATATGTGTCACATAACTACTATGCATATACTGTGGCAAGAGGGGGGGAGGTGAGCTTTTATGAGAATTAACTGGAAGGTTCGTCTTCAACATATTCCATTTCTACTAGGGCTATTTTCATTGTTACTCCTACTCGCACAACAAGTAGCGGCTATTTTTGGCTATGATTTAACAGCTGCGATGAGTGAGCAAATTTCATCGATTTTAAATACAGTTTTATCCATCCTTGTGTTAATGGGTGTCATTGTAGATCCTACGACACGTGGCACAAGTGATAGTGAGCGTGCTCTAATGTATAGGAGACCGAGATAAATTAAACTAAAAGTGTAATTTTACAATAAGGATAAATATGTTATAATGTTAGAAAATTGATAAAGTAGGGAGGATGATTGAATGTCCATTGAATTGGAGCGTAGAATTGCTAAGCTCGAGGAGGAAATGGCAGATTTACGTCAGGAGTTGTCTTCACTAAAGCGTACTCAAAACACTGAAAAAATAAATACTCTTGATGCCAGACAATCGATAATCAAGCAATCAGAACCAATAAAACCAAAACCCACACTGGAGTCGAAGCCTATCCCGTCCAAAGTAACGGAAAAAGAAGTGCAACCACAGCCATCGATGGAGGAACGTGTTATGTGGGCACTTCCAAAAGTATTCATGGTTATTTTAGTGATGGGGGTCCTTTGGGGACTAAAACTTGTCAGTGATTATGGTTATTTATCGAATGGCGTGAAAATCATCCTCGCCTATGCATTATCGGTGGGATTGGTGGTCATTGCCTACGTATTGGAACGTAGAAAAGTAGGCTCTGCTGCAATGACAATTTCACTATATGGTGGGGCATTTATTGTTGGTATTTTAACAACAGCAGCAAGTGCCATTTTGTATGAAATCATCGCTCTAACACCTGCATTAGGCATTACGATTCTGTATATTGGCTATGGAATTGGCATTAGTTATTTGAAGAAAAATGAAGCACTCACTATTTTTGTTGCTTTTACGTCGTTATTATTACCTTATTTACTAGAGTATATGGATTTTAGTGCCGTCATTATTTTACTATTTGTGATCGTATTGTTTGCTGCACTACAATTGGTCATTTATCAGCACAAGCAAAAGCTTGCACTTTATATAGCTACTTTCTTCTCTGTTCTAGCAGTGAGCATTGTAGCGTTTATGAATAGTGATCAGCAAGTTGTTTTTGCACTTGGTTTACTGGTGATTCTGGCAATCTTTTACGCAATTTGGTGTCTACTGTATCGTGTGCAATCAAAATGGAAGCCACTACATATAGGGCTCCAATTTTCTTTAGGCTCTTTTACTTTAATATTGATGAATCTTATTATCCGTTCGCTTGAAAATGGAGAAATACTACTCATTACCTTGATGATTTTATTTGGCGCAATAGCGTTTTATAGCTATCGTAAAAATTGGCAGGAAGTATTGGATAGTGCTGTCACGCTGGCATTTATTACACTATGTAATACCGTACTTCTAATGAATTTACCAAATAACATAGATGATTTACTTTATCCGCTCATTATATTTGCTGGTGTTATGATGAGTTTACGTATACGGGCAAGTATCATGAAGGTAGTTACTTCATTTTTCCTTGTGTTGACATTTACATTAAACTACGTCTTTCATGAGCCAAAACCATTTTTCAGCATAGATCATCTAAGTTTATTCATGCCGATTATCTACCTAATCGTCATATATTTATATGCAAGACGTCCAAAAGAAACAATTACACCATTTGAAAAGGTTATGAAGGATTTATACATCATCGATATTTTAGCAGTGGTCACAGCAGGCTATTTCTTAGCTTATATTGGCAAACTAGACAGTGCTTATTTTGTGGACACAAACGGTATTCCTTATATGATGAGTATTGCATTAGCTGCACTATTTGCAGGCTCTTTACTAGTTGCCGAATCATACAAAGGGCGAGCGTTAACACCAGTTCTCGGCGCATTTTTCCTCCTATTCTCTTTGCTGATTAGCACCAAGACTTCAATGATGGATAGTTTAAATATTATCACTAGATTTGTTTATATTGCAGTCATTGTAGCCATCATCGTAGATATCTTTGTAAAAGGGCTTATTTACCGATTGTATGAAGATCGTCTAGGGAAATATGTCGATGCTATTGTAAGTTCTGGTATTGTACTCACAATGATTTCTATTTGGGGGCTGATTCAACAGTTTACGAATAATAACGTACTAGATTGGAAGCTAAGCATTGCCCTTACAACGATCACATTATTCTTGACGGCCAGTGTTTCATTATGGCTTGGTTCAAAACATCATCTTAAAACACTCCGTACAACAGGCTTTGTCATTTTGGTCATGGCGTTTATTAAGCTTATATTCTTTGACTTATCCGCACTTGATTTATTAATTAGAGCAATTCTGTTTATTACAATTGGTGGGATTGGCATGCTGTTGTCGGGTAGGTTGTTGAGGAAATAAAGAAGAAAAGAGATTCCAATGTATTTTGGAATCTCTTTTTACATTATGTTAAAATGATATCGAAACCTTACTATATTCCCCGCTTTTTAAAGTTCAACATTTCCCTAATCTTACATCATTCATTCTCTATTGTTTTTATCCAAATTTTCCATAACGACAAGTATTTTAATAGATTCTTTAATAACCTAACAATGTTAGAAGGACTTTTTATTGAACAATACTTACATGGATAGGTGAACCATACGATTTGTATGGGCTCCTATTGGTTTAGGAGGTCAAAAAAATGGAAATGGCTTATACAATCTTTATATTTTTATTTGGGCTTGTCTTTGGCTCTTTTTATAATGTGGTAGGTTTACGCGTCCCACAGAAGGAATCGATTGTCCATCCTCCCTCACATTGTACCAAATGTAATAGACAATTAAAGATGATTGATTTAGTACCAGTATTGTCTTATGTGTTTTTAGGGGGGAAATGTCGAACCTGTGGCTATACAATTTGTTGGATATACCCAGCAATAGAAATATGGACAGGTGTTTTGTTTGCCTTTGCTTATTGGCGGCTAGGTTGGGGCATAGAATTTATTGTAGCGCTTTTATTTATCTCCTTGTTCGTTATTATTATTGTTTCGGATTTAGCCTATATGCTCATCCCAGATAGGGTGCTTATATTCTTTTTACCATTCCTCGTTGTAGGTCGGGTACTATCGCCATTAACACCATGGTGGGATTGTCTTGTGGGTGCTGTCGTTGGTTTTGGCATACTATATGTTATTGCGGTTATATCGAATGGTGGCATGGGTGGAGGAGATATTAAATTATTCTTTTTAATTGGACTCGTTCTTGGCACAATCAATACACTGTTAACACTATTTCTGGCGGCAGTTATCGGTATGATTGTGGGGGTTATCATTTTGTTCAAGCGTAAGCAAGGAAGAAAAACACCCTTCCCCTTTGGTCCGTCTATCGCCTTAGCAGCGATCATTGTTTATTTTTATGGTGATTCATTAATCAATTGGTATTTAGGTTTTTGGTAATTGTCAATCTTCAAGTATATGGAGGGAAGCAAGTGAAACCGGTTATTGGCATTACAGCCTTTGTGGAGGATGATTTATCCGCTCATTTAAATGCTGCTTACAGTCAAAGTATTATTGAGGCGGGAGGAATTCCGCTTATTATTCCTTTAGGTGTTGAGGAGGATGCGGCTCAAATTTTAGCTCTTACAGATGGTTTATTGTTATCGGGTGGCTATGATGTGCATCCATTTCTATTCGGAGCAGAGCCATCACCAAAGCTAGGGAAAATTCATCCAGCGAGGGATACAGTTGAACTAGCTTTAATTGAAGCTGCTTTTATACGAAAAATGCCTATTTTCGGTATTTGTCGTGGAATCCAAATTTTAAATGTCGCATTAGGTGGTACTTTATATCAGGACATTGATAGTGACCATTTTAGTACGAAGTTGCTTAAACATGCACAGCAATCAGGTCGAGCTGTAGCTACTCATTATGTACAGATTATTGCAGATAATTTATTAGCAACTATTTTAGAACAAGAGAAAGTTGCTGTAAATTCGTTTCATCATCAGGCTGTGAATGTTCTAGCAGAGAAATTAAAAGTAGCAGCGAAATCAAGCGATGGTATTATCGAAGCAGTAGTTCATGAAGATTTACCATTTTGCTTGGCAGTTCAGTGGCATCCTGAGGAAATGGCCAAAGCAGGAGAAGAGAACGCTAAAAAATTATTTTCAGCATTTGTAGAGGCTAGCTTAAAGTTCAAAAAAGAAGCTTAGAAGGGCATAGAGTAAAGAATCCAATGCTAGTATGTGGATTCTTTTTTTGCGTAAAAAAGAGGATACATGCTCATAAGGAACATATAATCCTCGATACCTATTTTCGTAATTAATGCACACGACGGTAGAGACCAACAACTTGTCCTAAAATAGAAACTTGATCGACAATAATTGGCTCCATGGATGAATTTTCAGGCTGTAAACGGAAATGGTTTTTTTCTTTGAAAAAACGTTTTACAGTGGCTTCATCCTCAGCTGTCATAGCTACAACAATATCACCGTTATTGGCTGTTGCCTTTTGCTTCACAATGACTAAGTCCCCATCTAAAATTCCTGCTTCAATCATTGATTCCCCCATAATTTCAAGCATGAACAATTGATCTTCACTTGTGCCATACGTATCTGGTAGCGGGAAATACTCTTCAATGTTTTCAATAGCTGTAATAGGAGAACCGGCTGTAACCTTACCAACAAGTGGAACATGAATTACTTGTTGCTTTTGAATGGATTCTTCAGGCTCTAGAATTTCAATCGCACGTGGCTTTGTTGGATCTCGACGAATAAAGCCTTTTTGTTCTAATCGAGCTAGATGACCATGAACAGTGGAACTTGAAGCAAGTCCAACTGCTTCCCCGATTTCTCGTACTGATGGTGGATAGCCCTTAGCTCGTACCTCTTCTTTAATAAAAGCTAAAATATCCTCTTGTCTTTTTGAAACTTTTTTCATGAGTGCTCACCTCTTTTTTCTAATATCATTCTTCTTATTTGATAGTATAACAGAATGCGAACACGTATGCAAACATAGGTTCGAAAAGTGTTTGACAAAAACGTTTGTTCGCTTTATTATGAGAACATACATTCCGAACAAACATTCTACAAAAGGGGTTATGAACATGACATGGTTAAAGAAAAACACACATATTTCAATCTTGATGGGAGTTTGTCTACTATTTGCAGGATATCTTTACATTACTGATCCAGGACACGTTAGTTACGCTGAAATTCAAATCGAACACGGGGATAGCTTATGGTCGTTAGCAGAGCAATACCGTGGTAAAATGAGTACTGAAGATTGGATTAAGCTTGTGAAAACAGAAAATGAGCTAGCGGATATTAAAATTGTGGCAGGAAAATCTCTAGTCATTCCTGTAGTGAGTAATCAGGCCGATCCCATCAATACCATTGAAATTGCGAGAAACGAACAATGATCAATAATCAACTGTCGGCTGTTGTCTATTGCCGTGTAAGTACTGAAAAGGAAACACAAAGCTCGTCTTTAGAGCGACAACAAGAAGAGTTACTGCGCTATGCAAAAGAGCAAGGTTATGAGGTGAAGGGCGTTTTTAAGGATAAGCACAGCGGCTACGATGTAGAACGTGAGGGCTTACTTGAAATGCTTGATTTCATTAAAGAAAAGGGGATTAACGCCCTTTTTGTACAAGATGAAACACGTTTAGGACGTGGAAATGCAAGGATGGCTGTGTTGCATTTGTTACAAAAATCAGCAACAGATGTTTTCTCTATGCGTGATGCAGGACCGGTGCAACTAAACGAAATGGACACGATGCTGCTTGAGATTTTAGCGATAGTAGAGGAATACCAGCGTAGAATACATAATGCTAAAATACGTAGAGGTATGCGCCGTGCTGTAGAGAATGGCTACCGTCCTGAAAATAATTTATCGAATCGAGGTAACCCGCATGGTCAGGAGCGTAAGGAACTACCTGTAGATGAAATTGTCAAGCTGCGTAAACGTGGATTTACCTTTGAAGAAATTTCTATAACGCTTAGAGGGTTAGGTTTTGAAGTTAGTAAAGCGACTGTCCATCGCAGATTTCAAGAACATCAAGAAAGATTAGCAGGAAAATGATATAGCCTGCTAATCTTTTTTTATCTTCTGTACTTCGCTATTAATAGGAAGATAAGCTTTCTATGCTTACGTTAGTAGGTAGTTTAAAAGGGTGTTCTTTATTAATTCGATCATAAAACATAATGCCGTTTAGATGGTCGATTTCATGTTGGACAACAATTGCACCATAGCCCTGTAACTGCACGATGATTTCTTGTCCATTAATGTTATAACCTTTAACCTTAACACGTTCATATCTTGGCACAAAACCATGGACTGGTCGATTAACAGATAAACACCCTTCTCCCTCTGGTAAATAAATCATATTTACAGAATGACTGATTATTTTAGGGTTGATCAACATCATTTCATAGTCATCAAAAAATATAGCAAACATTCGTTTATCTACGCCAATTTGGTTAGCTGATAGTCCACTTCCAGGTCGAAGCTTATATTTTTTTGCTAGATTTGGATCTTGGCTATTTTTTAAATATTGCAGCATTGATAATAATGTATGTTGGTCTTCTTTTGTCACAGGGATTGTCACTTCTTGTGTTTGTTTTCGTAATAATACGGAGTCCTCTTTTACGAAATCTTTCATAGTAATCATATAATTAGGATGAAATCTATTCATAGATAAACACCTCATCAATACGACTATTGAGGACTTTAGCAATTTTAAAAGCTAACTCAAGCGTCGGATCGTACTTATCATTTTCAATACAATTGATTGTTTGTCTGACAACCCCGCATTCCTTAGCAAGAGCAGCTTGTGTTATTCCTAATCTTTTTCTCAAAACTTTGATAATATTCTTCAGATTTACTCCTCCATTTTTGTCCGAAGTATTAGACATTATTATAGCGAAAATCTACAAGAGATGTCCAAGGAATTAGACATGTGGAGTGTTTTATTTTTCATACCAGTTGGCATTAAAATTTAGATTTAGCGCTTTCCCTAAATTAATACCGAATTGAATAAAGGCTCTACCACGTGCTGTAATGATATGGCCGTCTTGCACAAAGAGTTCGTCAGAATAATGTCGTAGATCAAAAATCCCTAACTGTCTTATTCCATCTAAAGGCAAACCAACCGTGTATTGTTTGTTTGCTAAAATTCCAGCCTTTGCTAATAAATAGGGGGAGCTAGAGATACTTGCGATAATGCCTTCTTTATCGTGGATTGCACGTATAAAATCGAATATTTCCTGTTCTTGTTGTAGGCAAGATATGTCCACGCATCCTGGCAATACAAGACTATCAATATCAGCTAAGTTCGCCTCGCTTATTAGAGAATCCACTACACAGCATAAACCCGATTCCCCGCGTATTGGTTCATTGTTTAAACCTAGGGTGATGATAGGTTTGCCACCTTGCATTAATATAGACAAGGCCACGCTTAATTCATATTCACTAAATTGAGGGTATAATAATACAGCCGTTTTCTTCATTCACACTCTCCTTTGTTCGTCCACTCTTCCTGCAAAATGGCGTAATAAAATTCATCCCACCAATCTTCACCATGCGGTATACATTTTTTAAAAAAACCTTCACGTCGCATACCTATCTTTTCCATGACCCTATATGAAGCGATATTTTCGGGCTGACATGTTGCAATTATTCTATGAAGCTTCATTTCGGTGAAGCCATAATCTAAAACAGCACGCGCCGCTTCAGAAGCAAACCCACGGTTCTGATAAAGAGGATTTAAAACCCATCCGATTTCATAGGTATGTTCACCAAAGTATCGGTGAAAAACAATATGACCGATCACCAATTGTTGCTCTCTTAAAACAATGGCAAAATGTTTGGCTTGTACATCACTGTTTTCTATTATAAATTTTCGTACCTGTTCTTCATCGAAAACGCCTTCAGGCATGTAATGCATCACCGTTTTATCTGACAAATAGCTATAAATAGCAGGAAAATCTTTTGCTTCAAAATTTCTGATAAGTAATCGTTGAGTTGTAATATTCACGTTCATTCCCCCAATATCTATCAATTTTTCCCTTTTACTATAGTTATACACCTCTAACATCTGGAAGTCATGTGAATAATAGCAAAGAGGTGTTATTAAGGGTTGGTATAACTGCATTTTAAGGGAAACCATGCTATACTTTGCATACTGAAGTCTTTAAGATAGGTATTGAAAGGTGTGTAACAATGTTATCAAAAGAAAAAATTAATCGAATTAATGAACTTTCTGCCAAAGCAAAAAGTGGACAATTAACAGAGGAAGAGGCAAAGGAGCGAACAGCGCTTCGTAAGGAGTACTTAGATACGTTCCGAGCAACAATGCGCGATACGATTGAAAATGTAAAAGTGGTGGATGTAGAAGGTAATGATGTCACACCAGAGAAGGTTAGACAAGCGAAAAAAAATAAATTTCTAAATTAATGTGACACAATTCAATAAAGTATGTATGAAAAACCAAATAGTATAACAAAAGCATTGTTTTCTACAGCAATGTTGACTAAACTGTAAAAGAACAATATATAGGACGAGAAAGGATGTCACAATATAATGACTCAACATGCGGATCTATTAGCAATTAATGCTATCCGAACTTTGTCAATCGACGCTATTGAAAAAGCAAATTCTGGTCACCCAGGTTTACCGATGGGGGCAGCGCCAATGGCTTATACGCTATGGACAAAACAATTACGCCATAATCCAGCCAATCCAAAATGGTATAACCGTGATCGTTTTGTACTGTCAGCTGGTCATGGTTCAATGCTTCTATACAGCTTACTTCATCTTGGAGGCTATGGTTTACCAATGGAAGAAATTCAAAATTTCCGCCAATGGGATTCATTAACACCAGGACATCCTGAATACGGTCATACAGTAGGTGTAGAGGCAACAACTGGTCCTCTTGGTCAAGGGATTGCTATGACTGTTGGTATGGCAATGGCTGAGCGTCATTTAGCGGCTACTTACAATAAACCAGGTCATGACATCGTTGACCACTACACATTTGCACTATGTGGTGATGGTGACTTAATGGAAGGTGTAGCTGCTGAAGCTATTTCATTAGCAGGCCACTTAAAACTTGAAAAATTAATCGTGCTTTACGATTCTAATGATATTTCTTTGGATGGTGACTTAGAAAAGTCATTCTCAGAAAACGTGCAAAAACGTTTTGAATCTTATGGTTGGAATTACTTAAAAGTAGCAGATGGTACAGATGTTGATGCGATTAATGCTGCCATTGAAGAAGCGAAAAAATCAACTGGCAAACCAACATTAATTGAAGTAAAAACGGTTATTGGTTTTGGTTCTCCAAATAAATCTGGTAAAGCAGATTCTCACGGTGCACCACTAGGTACAGATGAAGTTGTTTTAACGAAAGCTGCCTATGAGTGGGCTCACGAACCGTTCAAGATTCCTGCAGAAGTATATGATACATTTACTGCTGCTGCTGAAGTGCAAGGAGCACAACCAGAGGAAGCTTGGAATGCTAAATTTGCAGCATATAAAGAAGAATTCCCAGAGTTAGCAGCTCAATTTGAAAAAGCAATGAATGGTGAATTACCAGAGGATTTTGCTTCTGAATTACCAGTATATGAGGCAGGTAAATCAGTAGCAACGCGTTCTTCATCTGGTGATGCGATCAATGCCATCGCAAAGAAAACACCATCTTTCTTTGGGGGTTCAGCTGACCTTGCCGGCTCTAATAAAACAACAATGAAGGGCGCTGGTGACTTCTCAGCAGACGATTATGCAGGTCGCAACATCTGGTTCGGTGTTCGTGAATTTGCAATGGGTGCTGCTATGAACGGTATGGCACTTCACGGTGGTTTAAATGTATTTGGTGGTACGTTCTTCGTGTTCTCAGATTACGTTCGTCCAGCAGTGCGCCTATCTGCATTAATGGGTCTTCCTGTAACATATGTATTTACACATGACTCAATTGCAGTAGGGGAAGATGGTCCAACTCATGAACCAATCGAACACCTTGCATCATTACGTGCAATGCCAAATCTATCTGTTATTCGTCCTGCAGATGCAAACGAATCAGCAGTCGCTTGGGAACTTGCAGTAGCTTCTGAAAAAACACCAACAGTTTTAGTATTATCTCGTCAAAACTTACCAGTACTTGACGCTTCTATTGAAACAGTACGTGAAGGTGTGACAAAAGGTGCTTATACAGTGTCTCCTGCTACAAAAGAAGTTGCAGATGCGATTTTAATCGCAACAGGCTCAGAGGTTTCACTTGCTGTTGAAGCACAAAAAGCATTAAAAGCTGAAGGAATGGATGTAGCTGTTGTTTCAATGCCATCTATGGATCGCTTTGAAAAACAAGATGCAGCTTACAAAGAATCTGTTCTACCAAAAGCTGTGACAAAACGTCTTGCGATTGAAATGGGTGCATCATTCGGCTGGCATAAGTATACTGGCTTTGAAGGTGATGTGCTTGCTATCGATAAATTTGGCGCATCAGCACCAGGTGAAGTAGTAATGGAAAAATACGGCTTCACGGTAGAAAATGTCGTAGCAAAAGTAAAAGCATTATAAAAGAAACAATGAATACCGCAACACTCAGTGAGCTTCTTTCTCTAATGAGTGTTGCGGTTCTTTTCTTTTTTATAGCTTTTTAGTACCGTAATGTATAAAGCCAAGAATTGAGTGACTAGAATACCCATGAAAAGGATAAAATCCTTTGTACTACCACCAATTCCTAATTCATCTACGATAATGGCAGAAAACCAAAGAAGCTGACCAGAAACGATGACGGTTAAGCTGGCAAAAATAGCACATAACCAAATGGGTGTTTTTTTGATGCAAACCATAATGAGTAGCAAAATAGAGAACAGAAAAATCACGAGAAAGATAGGATCAAGTAAGGAAAACACATTGTTTGTGACAAAGTTATGATAGGTAAAACGATGATCCATAAAAGAAAGGCCCCCTTTTTACAAATATTAACGTATCTATAAAAAAAGGTTCAATTTGTGAGTGGGGTAAAAAGAAGAGTGAGTAGTATATGATGTAATTGGTGCACGTCATCATGTAAGTGATCTACCAAAGTACCTCTAAAAGTATAAAAAACTGCATGCTAACATGCAGTCTTTTTATGTAGGAGGCTATTTAGCGAGCCCATTTTGAAAGGCGTAGACAACAGCTTGTGTGCGATCTTGCACTTCTAGCTTAGCCAAAATATTGCTTACATGCGTCTTTACCGTTTTTAAGGCGATATATAGCTCGTCGGCGATTTCCTGATTGGCTTTGCCCTGTGCCATCAGCAATAATACTTCCATTTCACGGTCAGTAAGTTGCTCGTAAAGGGGCGTATTATTACCGTGACGCATACGGTGCATCATTTTGGATGTTACCTCTGGCTCTAATACCGTTTCGCCACCTATTGTTTTACGGATAGCATCGGCAATTTGTTTTGCATTTGATGTTTTTAGAATATAACTCACTGCCCCAGCCTCTAAGGCAGGATAGACTTTATCATCATCTAAAAAACTAGTGACCATCATAATTTTTGCCTCAGGCCATGCCGCTAAAATTTCTGCTGTTGCCTCTGCTCCTGTCATGATCGGCATGACATTATCCATTAAAATTATATCAGGTCTAAGTTCAAGGGCACGTTCTACAGCCTCTTTGCCATTTTCAGCCTCTCCAACAACTGTAATATCCGGTTGTGCTGATAAATACGCTGAGACACCAATACGTACCATTTCATGATCATCCGCTATGAGCACTTGTATCATCGTCATTGATCTCCTCCTTATGCAGTGGAATTTTAACCTCCACTATCGTTCCTTCTCCAGGCACTGACACAATTTTATAAGTGCAACCAATTTCAACTGCCCGTTCTGCTATATTTTGTAAGCCATAGGAAGTGGATTTATCTGCCTCTACATCAAAGCCTAACCCATTATCTTGAATTCGTAAAATAGCTAAGTCGTCTCGTGCAACTAAAAGTAACTCCACTTCACTTGCCTTAGCATGACGAAGTGTATTGGAGAGCGCTTCCTGAGCAATACGGAATAAATGGTCTTCCTCTGCCTTGGTTAAGGCCATTTCCTCTAACTCATATTCAATATGAAAATAAACTTTTTGCTGAAGCTCAATAATCAATTCCTCTAAGCCTTGTGCCAATGTTTTATTGTGTAGCGCTACAGGTCGTAAATGCAGCAATAATGCACGCATTTCAAGCTGAGCTTGTTGAACAATTTTCTCCACTTGTTTTAAACTCGTAGCATTTTCGTCATTTTCAGTTAATGCGGAGAGCAACATGGAGGCAGCAAACAGTTGCTGTGACACGGAATCATGCAGTTCTCGAGCAAGTCGTTGGCGTTCAGCAATTATGCGCTCCTGAATAATTTTGTCATTAGCTTCCGCCCGTTCATTAGATAAACGCTGTAAGCTTTTACGCTGTGTATCAATTAATTCACTTGTTTGAATAAGTGCTTTTTTTAATGGCTTTGGTAAAGCTTGCTTTTTAGGAAAAATAAAATCTGGCTCGATTAATTGCTTCACGATACGTGTTGCTTGAGCTTCTCGTGCACGAGCAGTCATACTAATCCAGCTAGCAAACAGGAAGCTGAGTGCAAAAAGGCTAACAACAATGATTCCACCTAGAGGAAAATTATCGTAATTCTGTTGCCATAAAGGCTCCCATGTTTTTTCGTCTGGGTTTCCCCAAACAGCCACAAGCAGCCCAAATGTAGCACTCATTAAAATGAAAAATAAAGTAAATAATCTTGAGATAAAGGCAATCATTTGCGTAGCACCTCCAAATCTCCAAGCCATGTTGCGACATGAATAATCAAAATACGTTTTGCATCCTCAGGGTTGCCATCGGAGAAGCTAACACTTTCATTTAATATACGTTGTGGCCCTACATGTAAGCATGTAAGCTCACCAAATAATGTTGTATAGTGTAAACGGAAAGGGATTTCATATGGAATATAGATCTGAACTTTGCCGATACCTTGCCGAATCGTAATAAGACTAGTACCAGCAGGTAAAATGGTTTGTGTTGTATCAATAGTTATATCTCCTGCAAGGCGTTGAATTTGGACATCTTGCCATTTATACGCTTCCGTAGGAGCAGGCATTGTACCGATTAAGTCATTTTTAGTCGCAGGGAGTTTTTCAAATAGCTCTGCACCAACCACTTTTGGCTCGTTTTCTCGTTGTAAGTATTGATAGAGCATATATAAGAGCATGATTACAATGAATAAACGTAAGCTCCACATAGTAAACAGAGCAACCGCAATAAAGAAAATTCCTGTCCATTTGAAAAAACGTACTTTTTTGGAAAAACTTAAATAGAGAAGTACTGCCCCAATCAATAAACAGAAGGCGCCACCATTATTAAAAATAGTGAGCTCGACAAAAACGAGTAAAAAGAAGCATAGTACCCAAAATGTGAGCTTATTAGTTGTAAAATTTTGCAAGAGGGTCACCCTTCCTTCTACTAATAGTATAAGAGAGGGAATGGGTCCCTCTAATTTAAAACGTGAAAGAATGCGCCTTATAAAGTTGGCGCATTGCTTTCATTATATCATGTTATTTATTTTCAATTAGCAGTGGTGAGCTTTCTTCGGCTGCTTTTTTTTCTAATTCTGCCAATCTTGCCTCAAAAGTTGTAACCTCATGATCTTTGTCGATTTGGTAAGCTAATTTATCAATATAGGCTTCTAAATCTTCAAAATTTGTTTTATTGTTTTTGGCAATCATACCGTCCATTTGATGATGAGCACGTGTTACGTTTTCTTTCCCCATCAACTGTAATTGACGTACTTTCATGTCTTTAATTTTATGTTTCATTGTTTCGAATTTGCGCTCAAGCTCGAAGTATTCTCGTGTACTCGCCTCAATACTTGCTTGTAATGTATGGTTTCGCGCTGTGTAAGCTGTTACTTCATCTGTTGCGAAATCAATTAAATCTTGCTCTCCGCTAGTTGTTGCTAACGCTAATTGAGATTCACGTTTTGCGAGTAATTCAGCGTTCTCTTTAAATTCTTGCTCCAATTTTTCCTTTAATTGCCCTTGACGTTCTAATAATTTACCTGTTTGTTCTGTTTGTTTTTCTGCCTCGCGAATGTACTGGTTTAACATCGCAATTGGATTTTTTTGTTCCTTTTTATCAAATAGGTGATGTATGTCCGCCTCTACTGTATATCTAAAACGTTGAAATAAATTCATGTAAATTCGCTCCTTTTATTTTGTTAGATTTGACCATTCTTTTTCAAAGTTTGTAAATGGATCTTCTTCTTTTTTCCCTTCAATTGTAGGGATTTTTACATCTTCGCCATTCCATTTTTTATAGATGACGTAGATAATAGCGATTGCTGCAAGACCGATCATGGCTGGAATGTTAGAAACTGCAGATAGGACTCCGATTAGACCAACCGTAAACCAGAAAATTTTCCCGAATGTGGATTTGCTAGCGATGTAGAAATGCATGCCCAGTGCTACAAATAATCCGGAGAATAGTAAGCCTGCAAGTGGTCCGATTAAGGCAAGTGCAACACATGCTGCGATTACGCCTCCAGTTAATAAAAGAAATTTTCTCATTTGTTTTAGCTCCTTTCGTTTGTACCTTTATGTTACCTATTTGCATGATTGTCTAAAACGGACTCGAAATTGATTTTGTACTAGGTCTTGAGGCGGAGCTTCTTCTAAGCAGCAGTAATAGAGGGGATTTCGGAGTGTTTTACGACTTACTTTTACTATTTTTGATAACTATTCATCGATTTCTAATGCGAATTTTAGCTTTTGCCATAAAGTCATTTTTAGAACCGAAACTAGAATTTTTTCGACAAAAATAGAAGATAGATCCTTCCTTCGTTTGACAAATTAACAAGAGTGGATGAGCTATACTTATGGAAAAGAAACGAGCGAAGGAGGATTTCTGTTGAGAACCTATTCTATATATAAAATAAAAGAAGAGCATTTAACGTTTATTTTTGGCAGAGAGCGTAAGTTGTTGGAAATGATGCAAGGCTGTGAAGATGCCAATGAGAAATCCTTAAAAGAGCTTGCCTATATATGCGAATCCGTTCGTTTTGAAGAAATTGCAGCAATGTTGGAGCATCAACTTGATTCTAAATATGCCCATTTAGAAAGAGCTCGCAATGCTTTGTTTTTAGAACATCCTATAAAAGGCAAAATGGCTATTTATTTAGTCGATCGTAAAATTTGCGTTTATTGCGAAGGTTCGCGAATGCTAGATTTAGATCTATTTCAAATGCTTGCTAAAATGAGTGAACGGTTTATTGCTTTTAATAAACAGGATAATGAGTGTGGGTGGTTAAAGCCGATGAAGTATACAATGCACTAGGAAAATTCACTACAATATATAGTAACATGCTATCATTTGGTGTATAATGGAGCGTGGAGAGTTTTTCTCGGTATATTGTAGTGGAGGAGGTTGGTTGTATGCCTACATGGGGCTGGATTATTATCGTAATTATCGCATTAGCAGCGGGCGCGGCACTTGGTTTCTATTTCGCTCGTCAAGCTATGATGAAATATTTAAAAGAAAACCCACCTATTAATGAGCAAATGATTCGAATGATGATGGCACAAATGGGTCGTACGCCGTCTGAAAAGCAAGTACGTCAAATGATGGCACAAATGAATAAATTCCAAAAGTAATCGGAATTTTTAAGGAGCAGCTAGTTTCAGTAACTGGTTGCTTTTTTCGTGGGTTCAAAAAGAAGGGATTATCTCAAAAGTAAATTGAGATAATCCCTTCTTTTTGTTTAAGAAATGTTTAATAATGGAGCAGCTATACATTTTTTATCTCAAATATTCAACACTTCTATTATTTCATGAAGGACAAAAAAGCGGATATCGAAAACCCCTTGAAATGGGAGAAACATTTTATCAGATTGATATTCTCTTTAAAAATATAAAATTTCATGCAATTTAAAATATTTACACTTATTTTTGGGAAACTAGCTATAATAGGTAGTATTGATAGAAAAGGAGCTGTTAGAAATGGAACGTGAAAAGACAAATGTAGAAAGTTTTGATCTGGATCATACGAAAGTAAAAGCACCGTATGTTCGTTTAGCAGGTGTTAAAACTGGGAAAAATGGCGATGAAGTGTACAAATACGATATACGCTTTAAACAGCCCAATAAAGAGCACATGGAAATGCCAGCCTTACATTCTTTAGAGCATTTATCAGCTGATATTATCCGCAATTACTCTGATCATATTGTTGATTTCAGTCCAATGGGTTGCCAAACAGGCTTCTATGTATCACTTATTAATCACACTGATTATGAAGATTTATTATCTATTTTGGAAAAAACCTTTACAGATGTGACGAAAGCAACAGCAGTGCCTGCATGCAATGAGGTGCAATGTGGATGGGCGGCGAGCCATAGCTTGGAAGGGGCACAAGCCTTAGCGAAAGAATTTTTAGCAAAACGTGATGAATGGCATATCGTTTTTGCGGAATAAAATAACTTAAAAACCTTGCGTGATTTTTAATCAGCAAGGTTTTTATATTGCTAAAAATGGAAAGGTATGACGTTGGAGGAGGAAGAATCTCGATTTATTTTTTGGTAAATAAAACTTTCTAAAAAATCATGAATTAAATCTTCATATTCATCCATATTTTCATTAAAGGACTGTGCATGTGCACCTGTATCAAAGAGTTTTAATTTTTTTGGACCTACTTTTTTATTGTATAAATCAAGTGACATAGAGGCTGGAATAAATGTATCTGGAATACTATGGATAAAAAGTATTGGCTTTTCAATATGGGTAACTGCTTCAGCAGGTGTGACACTTTTAAAAGAGTAGCCATCTCTTAGGCGAACGAAGAAATCGGCAAAACGGATGGGTATAATGGAACCGTATTTAAATTCTGTTTTGGCGATTTGCTTGAGAAGCATCGAAAAGTCAGAGAACGCACAATCGGAAATGTAAAAATCAGCACCATCTTCTACTGTCCCAGCATACAGTAGCATAGTTGCAGCACCCATGGATTCACCATGAATACCAAGAATAGCATCCTCACCAATCATCGCCTTGACTGTTTTCACTACCGCATCCAGATCGTTTTTCTCATAATAGCCGTAACTCGTAGTTTTGCCTCCAGATTCACCGTGGCGACGGTGGTCAAAAATAACTGAATTATAGCCAAGTCTTTCAAATAATCGCGCGTATTTTACGGAATTTATTTTATTTTCCGTAACACCATGACAAATGATAATGGTGTTATTGGTTTCCAAAGGTTGAAACATAATGCCGCGAATGGTGTAACCATTTGGAGAATCAATATTGAGTTCACACTTCAAATTATTATTATACCAAGCTTCGTCAAAGCGCTTAGCTGTCGTTTCACGTTCGCGAACAAATTCAGGGTCTTTTTGCTGTATATACATTAATTTATTGGAAAGCGCGAAGCCGAACAAACCTGTTGCAGCCGCGGCTAGCGTTGTCGTAATACCAGAAAATAAAAGCATCTTCTTTTTCATCTAAAACACCTCCACATGCTATTTCTTATTTGTAATGTTCCCAACTAAGATTGTTTAAAACACGTCAACATTTTACAATAACTTTGGCAAAACTGCGATTATTTCTATTATCGAAAATCGTCAAAACATTTGTTAAAATATACATATCTGCTAGTAGCATATGCATGCAGTGTTGATTTTTGAACGGGGAAAAGGGGAGAATGGACATGACAAATGAGGTAGTAATCGTGAGTGCTGTGCGTACAGCTATAGGCTCATTTCAAGGGACATTGAAAGACGTACCAGCAACAACTTTAGGTAGTATTGTCATTAAAGAAGCATTAGCTCGTGCAGGTGTAGCAAAAGAGCAGGTCGATGAGGTGATTATGGGGAACGTCTTATCAGCAGGACTTGGGCAGAACCCAGCGCGGCAGGCAGCGATAAAGGCTGGTTTACCACATGAAGTGTCAGCTTTAACCATCAATAAAGTATGTGGATCTGGTTTAAAGGCTGTTCATTTAGCAACACAGGCCATTTTAGCAGGAGATGCTGATATTATTGTTGCAGGTGGCTTTGAAAATATGAGTCAAGCGCCTTATGTCTTAAAAAATGCACGAGAAGGCTTCCGTATGGGAGATCAAAAGGTAGTCGATACAATGATTCATGATGGCTTGTGGTGTGCGTTTAATGATTATCATATGGGAATTACAGCAGAAAACCTATGTGATATGTACGAGATTTCACGAGAAGAGCAGGATGATTTCGCAGCTCGCTCACAGCAACGTGCAGAGGCCGCAATTTCTGCAGGCAAGTTTGAAGATGAGATTGTCGCTGTAGAGATTCCTCAGCGCAAAGGTGATCCTATTCTTTTCGAAAAGGATGAGTTTCCTCGAGCAGGTGTGACAGCAGATTCTCTTGCAAAGTTACGTCCAGCATTTAAAAAAGATGGATCAGTAACAGCAGCGAATGCATCTGGCATTAACGATGGTGCCGCAGCCGTTGTTGTGATGTCAAAGGAAAAGGCACAAGAGCTCGGTATTCAACCAATGGCCATCATTTCTGCTAATGCCAGCGCAGGAGTCGATCCTGCCATTATGGGAACAGGTCCTGTCAAAGCAGTGCAAAAAGCGCTAAAAAAGGCAGGGGCAACATTAGATGATGTGGATTTAATTGAAGCAAATGAAGCATTTGCAGCACAATCGATTGCTGTAGATCGTGAATTAAGCTTTAATCATGATAAACTAAATGTTAACGGGGGTGCGATTGCTCTTGGTCACCCAATCGGTGCAAGTGGTGCTCGAATTTTAGTGACGCTATTACATGAGATGGAAAAGCGTGATGCAAAAACGGGCTTAGCCACATTATGTATTGGTGGTGGACAAGGCGTAGCAACTGTTGTCAAGCGCCCTTAATGTCAATAAGTAGGTGAATGGAATGGGAAAGAAACGAAAACAACAGCAACATGCGGCTAATAGCATGACAGCAAGTTTACCAAAGCAAGAAGCTGTAACATTAGCAGACCAACTAGGTGGCGATGTACTTGCAAAATTAAAAGCTGCGAAGCAAGATTTAACTGCTAAAGAGCAAGCGGCAGAAGAAGAACGCCAAGCAAAACTTGCATTTGAACGCAAACAACGTGAAAAAAATAAATCGTTTGAAGAATTACTAAACGAATACGGAGATAAAGGCTCAAAATATTAAATGGGAAAGCAGTGAATTCATGCATAAATGGATTCACTGTTTTTTTATGTCCATATAAAATATCCTTTAATAGACGATATTATAAAGGCAAGAGATTCTTAATCATAAAATGGAGGACGCTGCCAATAACATATACCTTATTGTAGTTTATTAAATGATTAAATTATGATAGGAGTAACAGCCATGTTAGAAATACAAACAGAAAGATTAAGATTAATACCTTTAAATGCTAAGTATCTACAATTACTAATTGAGCGTGGAGAACAAATGGCAAAAGAGCTGTCGTTAAGTAAGTTTGAGGAAATATTAGATGACGAGCTTAAACAAGCATTGCATTTCAGACTCTTCAAGGTTTTAGAAGATGAGCAAAACTATCTGTGGCATACAAATTGGTTGCTTGTATTAAAAGAACAAAATTGTGCTATTGGAGGCATTATGCTAAAAGGGATGCCTAACGAGAGGCTGGAAGTGATCATTGGTTATTACACTTTTCCTAGTTTTCAGGGATGTGGTTATATGACAGAAACCATCATCGCATTGAAGAACTGGTTACTTAGTCAACCAAATGTAAAGTATGTTATAGCTGATACTGAAAAGGATAATAAGGCTTCCCATCGAGTTTTAGAAAAAGCAGGAGCTACATTATATAAAGAAACAGAGTCATTCTTTTTTTGGAGATTCCTACATTAATTATAGATAAAAGACAAAAGGCTAAAACAACGCCTTTTGTCTTTTATTTTTAAACAATTTCCTTATAATGACGACTGCACCAACAAAAACAATGGCCCCGGCTGTATCAACAAGCACATCTTGACCACTCATCGTGCGACCTGGAGTAAAGCTTTGACGAAATTCATCAAGCATTGCGATAAAAGCCGTGCCGATAATGGCAATAATAGCTGCAAAACGGCGTTTTCCCCATGCAAAGTACAGACCAAGTGCAATACATCCAAACCCGATAAAATGTGTCAATTTACGAATTAAAAATTCTACAAATGGAAAATAACCGCGTTCTTCAATAGATACGGTTGTTCCCCAATACGGAATTTTTAAAACGGATAGTTGTTCTTCAAAAGGTTTATTGGAAAGTAAGTCTTCTAATTCAGGTAAAATACTTTGTTGCTCGTAGGTCATACTTGAAGAGGTGATTAGTATGACTAGACAGATGATAAAGATCAACCATTTTTTCATCGGTGTTCTTGATAATGCTCATCTTTAGTCAGCTTATTGACTTTCTTAAAATCTGTTATCGAATCAATTTTTTCATAGGCAGCAAGTGTTTCAGCTAATTGTTGTTGTGAGCTTGCACCGATGACCGTTGAAGCGATAGTAGGTTCTTTTAGATTAAAGGCGATTGCCAGTGCATGTAAATCATCATATTGAGCAGCTAAGTCTGTTAACGTTGTAGATAACTCATCTACTGTATAGGTATTAAAACCATTTACATGCTGTAGACGTTGTTGCCAGCTATTCGTTAGTAAGCCTTTCGCAACTGTTCCACGTGTTACGACAGATGCACCTTCCTTTGCAATCAACTCAAACCATTCTTCAGGGCGACGGTCTAATGCACTATATTGCATCATAACGCTTTTTGCTGAGCTTGCGGGTAAAAAACGACGTAGCACGTTGGGGCGAATGGAGGAAATACCATATTCCCGAATAAGACCTTCTTTTTTCAAATCCTCAAATGTACTGATAATACCATCCCAGTCATCCTCGATTGTACCACCATGTAATTGGTAAAGATCAATGTAGTCAGTACCTAAACGACGTAGGCTAGCATGTATGGCTTCTTTTATATAGGACGGGGATGCATCCCAGTGCCAGCTATTGACACCTTCAGTCCAGCGATTACCTACTTTTGTGGCTAAAATAACATCTTTACGACGTTTTCCTAGGGTTGCCCCAATAATTTCCTCGTTTGCACCGTAATCATATAAATCTGCTGTATCAATATAATTAATGCCAGCATCTAAAGCCATATCGACAATAGTAGCAGCTTGCTTTTTATCTGTCGAAAGAGACATGCCTCCTAAACTGATCTCTGAAATAAACAATTCACTTGTGCCAAGCTGTCTTTTTTTCATGTGAACAACCTCCTTCGATTTCTCTACTTGTAATGGTACAATGAACATATCTGAAGAACAAGCGAGGTTATCGTCAATGAAAAAGTTTGAGGAAAAAACAACTAAAACGACACCGGTCTATGACGGAAGAATAGTAAAACTACAAATTGATGATGTGACGTTACCGAATGGTCAGGTTGCCAAACGAGAAATTATCAAGCATCCAGGTGCTGTGGCAGTCATTGCTGTTACGGCTGAGGGGAAACTAGTGTTGGTAGAGCAATATCGTAAAGCGCTTGAACGTTCTATAATTGAAATTCCTGCTGGTAAACTTGAGCCTGGTGAGGAACCAGTGGTAACAGCACGCCGAGAATTAGAGGAGGAGACTGGCTATGGGGCACATAGTCTAACTTTTTTACAGGCATTTGCGACATCTCCAGGCTTTGCGGATGAAGTTATTTATCTATTTGTTGCCAAGGGTTTATATAAAATAGAAAATAAAGCAGACTTAGATGAGGATGAATTTGTCGAACTATTAGAAGTTTCGTTGGAAGAGGCACAAACAATGGTAGTAGATCAACGAATATACGATGCTAAAACAGCATTTGCGGTACTTTGGCTTGCAGCAAATTTAGAAAATAATCTTTTAGCATAATAGAGACGGACGAGCATAAGCTGTACAAACCTTGATAGAAAAGGAGCATGTTTATGTCTCGTACGGTGTCTATATTTTATCACGCTTCCATCATTGCGGTAAGTTTTGTTTGTGGTGTTATCTTCTTTCATATTATTGGTGGACCGAAAGCGGAACCATTTATTTTATTTATAGAGCCTCGTTTAGCAGATGAGGACAGGCAATCCATTTTTCGTTTAGTTTTACCTGTTGCTATTTCCATAGGCCTTGTTTTGCTACTAGCGACACATAGCGTTTTAAAGGTTTTAGTACGTGTGAGTGTAGCTATGCGTGCCACTTTTTTTGGCTTTAGCTCGGTTTTTTTATTACAAAAACTTGAAGCTTTTTGGCTTTATACGATTTGGTGGTTTCCATTTCAGCTCATCTATTGTATATTGTTGCTAGTCCTATGCAATTTACTTGTACCTGCTTGGTCAAAGCGAAAAATCGGGAAACAAGTATCTGGTCGGACAATTTTGTTGAATTTTATCGCATTTTTCATCATAATAGTTGCAGAGTTTATTGTTATTTCTTATGTGTTAAAATGATGAATTGAATGGACATAAATTGAGATCAGATAAAAAAATAGAAGCTTGTTAGAAATCTATTCACTATCTTGTAATAGGATTTACTCCTTTGGTATAATGGAAAGAGTTTAGGGGGGCGTCACATGGAGAGCCGAATTGATCGTATAAAAAAACAGTTGCATAGTGCTAGTTACAAGCTGACGCCGCAGCGAGAAGCGACAGTTGCTGTCTTGCTTGAGCACGAAGAGGACCACCTAAGTGCTGAGGATGTATACCTTTTAGTAAAAGAAAAAGCACCAGAGATTGGTCTAGCTACTGTTTATAGAACGTTAGAATTATTAACTGAGCTCAAAATTGTCGACAAAATCAACTTTGGCGATGGCGTATCGCGCTATGACTTACGCCAAGAGGGAGCTGCCCATTTCCACCATCATCTTGTTTGTATCGAATGTGGTGCTGTTGATGAAATTCAAGAAGATTTGCTTGAAGATGTGGAAGCCGTAGTTGAAAAACGTTGGAACTTTATCATCAAAGATCACCGACTAACTTTCCACGGCATATGCTGGCGCTGTCATGATAAGAACGACGAAACGAATGAAGACTAATAACGAAAAACTGTCTGTTTTAATCTTTAGTATAGATTGAAATAGGCAGTTTTTTGTTTTATCTTGATGCAGTAGAAAGCAATGATTGGGAAGATTAGCTTTTAGGCTAACCCGAATTTCTAAACTTACGATGTAACGACATGGGTTGAATTATGTCGAATGGAGGGTGCTTTAGCACATTTCTTTTTGCCGTGCTAAAATAGAGAATAATTGACAGTGAGGGGGCGTTGTGATGAATGAGTTTCAATATGCAGTAGAGGACTATATCCATTTTATCCAGGTGGAAAGGCAGTTATCTGATAATACATTAGCATCCTATCGCCGAGATTTAGAAAGCTATGTGCATTTTTTACAGGAGGCAGAGGGGATGGCTGATTTTAGCCGTGTGGAACGAACAACCATATTACGGCATTTAGAGCAATTGCGGGCACAAGGCAAGACAAGCCGTACCGTTGCTCGTCATATCTCCTCTATTCGGAGCTTTCACCAATTTTTACTGCGAGAAAAGCGTGCTGAAACAGATCCAACGGTTCATTTGGAAATGCCAACCATAGAGCAAAAATTGCCGAATATCCTATCTATCGAAGAAATTGAAGCTTTACTAACAGCTCCAAATCGTAGTAAACCACAAGGTATACGTGATCTAGCAATGCTAGAGTTATTATATGGCTCAGGTATGCGCATCAGTGAACTTATTGCGTTGGACTTAGCCGATATTCATTTAACAATGGGCTTTGTACGTGTATTTGGGAAGGGTGGGAAGGAAAGGATTATTCCACTTGGCAAAAATGCACTATCAGCCATTAATGCCTATTTAAACGGTGCTCGTGGTCAATTACAAGGAAAGCATCCAAAAACAGATGCGTTTTTTATTAATCAAAGAGGGAAACGTTTAACAAGGCAGGGTTGTTGGAAATTAATGAAGGAGCATGCATTAAAGGCAGGCATCCAACATGAGTTAACACCACATACATTGCGACATTCCTTTGCTACTCATCTGGTTGAAAATGGAGCCGATTTACGAGCGGTGCAGGAAATGCTTGGCCATGCAGATATTTCTACTACGCAGATTTATACACATATTAGTAAAACCCGATTATCTGAGGTTTATAAGCAATTCCATCCACGAGCTTAATACTTCTAAAAGGAAAAATATTTTTTAGTCGGATGTCTGACCTTTATTTTTAGCTTTTTTTTGGTAAAATAGAGTCATGAGATTAGGAGGCAACCATTATGAATAAACCGTTTAACAAAATCCATGTTGTTGTCATGGATTCCGTAGGTATTGGTGAAGCACCGGACGCTGCAAATTTTGGTGATGTTGGTGCACATACACTAGGACATATCGCTGAAAAAATGAATGGGCTTACAATGCCAGTGATGGAGTCCTTTGGTTTAGCAAATATTGAATCATTGCAAGGCATGCATCCAGTTAAGGAACCAAAAGCATACTACGGTAAAATGCAAGAAGCATCTGTTGGTAAAGATACGATGACTGGTCATTGGGAAATCATGGGGTTAAATATCGATAAACCATTTAAGGTGTATCCAGAAGGGTTTCCAGCGGAGCTTATTTCTGAGCTAGAGAAGCGTACAGGTCGTAAAGTGCTGTGCAATCAACCGGCAAGTGGTACACAAGTCATTGAAGACTTTGGTAAGGAGCATATGGAAACAGGTGCGATTATTGTCTATACGTCGGCAGATCCTGTTTTACAAATTGCTGCACATGAGGAAATCATTCCATTAGAAGAATTATATAAAATATGTGAAATTGCTCGTGAATTAACATTACAGCCTGAATATTTAGTAGGGCGCGTTATTGCACGTCCATTTGTTGGTACACCAGGAAACTTTACTCGTACTTCCAATCGACATGACTATGCATTAAAGCCATTTGGCCGTACAACGATGAATGTTTTGAAGGATGCAGGGTTAGATGTAATTGCTATTGGAAAAATCTCTGATATTTTCAACGGTGAAGGTGTTACAGATGCCGTTCGTACAAAAAATAATATGGATGGTATGGATCGATTTGCAGAGGTTGTACGCCGTGACTTCCGTGGTATGAGCTTCTTAAATTTAGTAGACTTTGACGCCAATTTTGGCCATCGTCGTGATCCATTAGGATATGGACAGGCATTACAAGAGTTTGACGCACGTTTACCAGAAATTTTGGAAGCGATGTCAGAAGAAGATTTATTAATTATAACAGCTGATCACGGAAATGATCCAACCTTCCATGGAACAGATCATACGCGTGAATATGTACCGTTAATTGTCTATTCACCACGCTTCAACGGAGGAGCACAACTTGCACTTCGTGAAACGTTTGCGGATATTGCAGCAACAGTTGCTGAAAACTTTCATGTAGAAGCACCACCATTCGGCAAAAGTTTCTTACAGGATTTGAAATAAGGGGGTTATTCGTATGAATATGGTTCAACTGTTTGAAAAGAAAAAACAAGGATTAGAGCTATCTCAAGCTGAAATTCAGTATTTTGTTGAAGGCTATACGACAGGTTCAATCCCAGATTATCAAGCAAGTTCACTGTTAATGGCAATACGCTTATTAGGTATGTCTGATGATGAAACGTTTTATTTAACAAAGGCCATGATCGAATCAGGTGATGTTATTGATTTAACATCCATTGAAGGCTTTAAAATTGATAAGCACTCAACAGGAGGAGTTGGTGATAAGGTTACACTTGTTGTTACACCAATTATTGCTTCCCTAGGAATTCCTGTGGCTAAATTTAGTGGTAAAGGTCTAGGTATTACTGGAGGTACAATCGATAAACTAGAATCGATTAAAGGCTTGAAAACAGAGCTTTCCTCACAAGAGTTCATTGATAATGTCAATCGACATAAAATTGCAGTAGCTGGTCAAACAGGTAATCTAGTGCCAGCTGATAAAAAGTTGTATGCCCTTCGAGATGTAACAGGTACGGTTGATTCTATACCATTAATCGCTGCATCAATCATGAGTAAAAAAATTGCAAGTGGTGCCGATGGTATTGTATTAGATGTTAAATGTGGATCTGGTGCCTTTATGAAGACACAAGAAGAAGCACAGCTTTTAGCGGATACAATGACAGCTATTGGAGAAAAACTAGGACGTAAAGTGGTTGCACATATTAGCGATATGGATAACCCACTAGGTAAAATGATTGGTAATAAGCTTGAGGTCGTAGAAGCCTATGCTTTATTAAAAGGACAGTTAGAAGAAACACATGAAGATTTAGTCGATGAATGTGTCGTCATTGCCTCCTTAATGTATCAAGTTGCCGCTGGTGTAAAGGAAGCAGAAGCAACTGCAGCTGTTAAGCGTGTGCTTGCGGATGGTTCGGCCGCTGCAAAATTTGAGGAGTTTATTGTCGCACAAGGTGGAGTAGTCTCTGATATTGTTCAAAATGACACAGCTTATAAAGTAGCGGTAACAGCAATTACAGAGGGTACGGTGGAAACAATTAATGCCCTATTAGTTGGTGAAGCGAGTGTCGGTTTAGGAGCTGGACGTTTAACGAAGGAATCTGAACTTGATTTTGATGCAGGAATTCAGTTGATTGCTAAAAAAGGCGATCATGTTAACAATGGTGAGACCATTGCTTATCTATACTCAAATAATCCAATTGACGAAGAAACAATTAATAAAGTACAAAAAGCTTATACAATTGTATAAATGTTAGTTTAGCGAGAGCTCTCACTTTTAGAGAGTTCTCGCTTTTTTGTGTTTTAAGGAAAGAACAATCAAATAGATGGATAGAGCTTAGAAGACAGACAAATTAAAGAATAGAACAATTGAAGTTTAAGAATGAGTTGCGTTTAAAAAATGTAGATTTATCCCATACTGCACTTAACCTAAAAAGCTATAAGTATGTCGATTAGACACTATTTCGGAAGACTTTGCACTAGTTCTGTCAGCCGCAAGGATTCACCGTATTGAATGTGGAATTGCACGAGAAGGAGGCGATGTTCATGCATTATCAATTAGAAATGGTCACAAGAGAGACAGTCGTTATACGTTTGTTTGGGGAGCTCGATCATCATGCAGTAGAACAAATTCGAGCAAAAATTTCTGCAGCAATTTTTCAAGGCACTGTGACGACCATCATTTGGAACTTAGAAGGCCTATCTTTTATGGATAGTTCAGGAGTTGGATTAGTGCTTGGTCGTATGCGAGAGTTAGAAGCAGTTGCTGGGCGAACTATTTTATTGAATCCATCGCCAACGATGCGAAAAGTATTTCAATTTTCAGGTTTAGGGCCGTGGATGATGGATGCAACAGAGGAACAAGCGATTGATCGCGTAAGGGGGATTGTAAATGGATAACGAAATGACATTAACTTTTTTAGCACTTAGTGAAAATGAAGCCTTGGCACGTGTGGCTGTTACAGGCTTTATTGCACAATTAGACCCAACAATTGATGAGTTATCAGAATTTAAAACAGTTGTCTCAGAAGCGGTTTCCAATGCCATTATTCATGGCTATGAAGAAAATGGTAAGGGTGTTGTTACAGTTCATGCAAAACGTGAGGATGATATTGTAACAGTATCTGTCATGGATAAAGGGGTAGGAATTGAAGACGTTAGTCGAGCAATGGAGCCGTTATTTACAACGAAAAGTGCAATGGAACGCTCAGGTATGGGCTTTACTATTATGGATAGTTTTTCGGATCAGCTAACAGTTATGTCTAAATGGCAAGAAGGAACAACTGTAACGTTTACGAAGAAATTTTATACAGTTCGCACAGCGGTAATGTGAGGTTGAGACAGTGAAGCCGTTAGAACAGTCGTCCGATAAGCTATTGTCTCAGGAGGAAATGCGTGATCTAATTGCACGTGCACAGCAGGGCGATCATGAGGCTCGTAAACGAATGGTAGAAGGTAATACGAGGCTTGTGTGGTCCATCGTTCAACGTTTTACAACAAGGGGTGTTGAACTCGAGGATTTATTTCAGATTGGCTGCATAGGGCTCATGAAATCTGTGGATAAATTTGATTTAACCTATGATGTGAAGTTTTCAACCTATGCAGTACCAATGATCATCGGAGAAATTCAACGCTTTTTAAGGGATGATGGCATGGTGAAGGTGAGTCGCTCGATTCGTGAGCTGAACTTTAAAATCCGTCATGCTACAGAAGAATTTATTAAAAAGAATGAACATCCACCGACTATTCAAGAGCTTGCTCAGGTGCTTGGTGTTACAGCTGAAGAAATTGTCACAGCTTCTGATGCGCTAAGAGATCCAGCATCTCTCCACGAGCAATTGTATGAAAGCGAAGGGGATTCCATTACATTGATGGATCAAATGAAAGATGAAAAATCAGAACAACCATTTGACTATATTCCATTGAAAGAAGTACTCACGAGACTTGAGCCAAGGGAGCAGTCTATTATTTATTTACGCTATTTTTCAGATTGCACGCAAACTGAAATTGCGAATAGACTTGGAATATCTCAGGTACAAGTATCCCGTTTAGAGAAAAAAATCCTCGCCCAGCTGAAAAGTTGGATGGCGACAAGTGCAACAGTGGAGCAAGAAGTAATGAAAAAAGACATCTAAGAAAATGGTGACAGCATGACAAATAAATTATTTAACAGCTTAGAAGAAGCCGAAGATTTTCTTATAGAACATTTTGGTGACGGCGAATCATTTGACGTTTGTGTCAAACACTTATTTGTCAAAGATTTGCCGGTCCTTTGTGCCTATATTAGCGGACTTGTGGACGGGGAAGCTTTAACACAATTACTCTCTAGCATGCTCCCAGATGAGGACTCGGACATTGAAATTGATGTTGAGGATGAGAAAGAATATTTTGAGTCCTATTTTAATTTCCATGGACGTTCAGAGGAAACAGAGCGTAAAGCCTATTTACTATCCATTTTAAGTGGACAAGTAACCTTTATTACTAAAGGGGGCTATTGCTTTGTTGCCGAGTTGAGAAACTACCCGGGTCGTTCACCAGAGGAGCCTGACAATGAAAAGGTTATCCGAGGTTCGAGGGATGGTTTTACGGAAGGAATAATGCAGAATACGGCTTTAATTCGTAGACGAATTCGCAATAGTAATTTACGTTTCGAGCTACATAAAATATCAAAAATCGGCCAAACTGACGTCGCGATTGCATTTATGAAGGATGTTGCCAATGAAGATATGCTCGAAGGATTACGACAGCGTCTTGGACAAATTAATCATGATGGCCTGACGATGGCCGATAAATCGCTAGAAGAATGGCTTTTTAAGCAGAAGTTTCATCCAGTTCCATTTGTACGTTATACGGAAAGGCCGGATATTGCAGCAGCTCATCTACTTGAAGGACATATAGCCATAGTGGTAGATACCTCTCCATCGGTTATTCTTGTGCCTGTTACGATGTTTCATTTATTACAGCACGCAGAAGAGTATAGACAGGCGCCAACTGTTGGAACTTTTGTACGTCTAATGCGGTATTTTGGCTCTGTAATGGGTTTACTTTTACTACCATTGTGGTATGTATTTGCAACGAATGAATCGTTACTTCCTGATGCCCTATCCTTTTTAGGTATTGAGGAAAAATCACATGTACCCTTATTGCTGCAAATTCTGATTGCCGATATAGGTATTGAGTTTCTAAGGATGGCCGCCATTCATACTCCCTCACCATTATCTACTGCGATGGGATTGGTTGCGGGAGTGATTATTGGTCAAATTGCCATTGATGTAGGATTGTTTTCTTCAGAGGTTGTGCTCTATACAGCTGTTGCTGCTATTCTTATTTTCATTATCCCGTCGTATGAGCTCAGTATCTCAATCAAAATTTTTAGGTTGATGTTATTGATTATGACAGGTATATGGGGTGTCAATGGATTATTTATTGGATTATTTTTATTGTTTACGTATTTATGTTCATTGCGACCAATGCAGGCACCTTATTTATGGCCGCTAGTTCCATTCTTTCCAAAGGCAATGCTACGTGTCATTATTCGCTTCCCAATGACTGCGGATGCATTAAGACCTTATGTAGTCGCTTCCAAACAGCGAAAAAGATCATAGGAGCCGTTGCACTCGTTTTTTTCATGTGATAAAGTTCACATATAGTATTTTGTGATTTTTGCAAAAATTATTTTCATTCAAGAAAAAGTAAGTATTATACATTTACATTTTCTTGCTTAGTGGAAATAATTATTTGATGGTGTACGTTTATTTGAAGGTACAATTTCGCTATCAATGCGTAAAAATAACAAGATGGAACGATGTGAAAAGGGAGAGATGCACATGCATTTATATGGAACACAAGCGGTATCTGAAGATGGTCATTTAACAATTGGACAGGTAGACACACTAGACTTAGCAAAAGAGTATGGTACACCACTTTTCGTGTATGATACTGCACTTATTCGTAAGCGTGCACGTAGCTTTATCGATACGTTTAAAAAATTGGGCGTAAAAGCAGAAGTAGCATATGCTTCAAAAGCATTTGCATGTGTAGCGGTGTATCAATTAGCAGCAGAAGAAAATTTATCATTGGATGTGGTATCAGGGGGAGAATTATTTACAGCTTTAAAGGCAGGATTCCCAGCTGAGCGCATTCATTTCCATGGCAATAATAAAAGCATTGCTGAATTAGAGCTAGCTTTTGACTCCAAAATTGGATGTATTGTTGTAGATAATTTCTATGAAATACAGCTTTTAAAAGAAATTTCGGAGCGCCGTCAGCAAAAAATGCGTATTTTATTACGTGTTACACCAGGGGTTGAAGCACATACGCATGATTTCATTACGACAGGTCAAGCAGATTCAAAATTTGGCTTTGACTTAAACAATGGCCAAGCGGATGAAGCATTCCAACAAACATTTAATCATGAATTCCTAGAGCTATTAGGCTTACATTGCCATATCGGCTCACAAATTTTTGACACTGCTGGCTTTGGCTTAGCTGGAGAAAAGTTGATTGACAAAATTTCTGATTGGAACAAGGCTCACGATTTTACGTGTACTGTGTTAAACTTAGGTGGGGGCTTTGGTATTCGTTATACTGAAGAAGATGCACCGCTTGAACCACAAGTATATGTAGAGGATATGATTACAGTTGTAAAAAATAAAGCAACTGTACTTGGACTGAAAATGCCAGAAATTTGGATTGAACCAGGTCGATCGCTTGTAGGTGATGCAGGAACATCTCTTTATACAATCGGTTCACAAAAAACAGTGCCAGATGTGCGAAAATATATTGCTGTTGATGGTGGAATGAGTGATAATATCCGCCCGGCATTATATGATGCTAAGTATGAGGCTGTCATTGCAAGTAAAGCAAATGCGCCAAAAAATGAACTTTATACAGTTGCTGGTAAATTATGTGAATCTGGCGATAAATTAATTATTGATGCTAAACTCCAAGATGCAGCTTCAGGTGATATCTTAGCTATTTTCTGTACTGGTGCCTATGGTTATTCAATGGCTAGTAACTATAACCGTGTACCTAGACCGGCTGTTGTGTTTGTAGAGAATGGACAGCATCAACTAGCTATTCGCCGTGAAAGTTATGAAGATATTGTGCAAAACGATCTCCCGCTAACTTTAAAAAAGGGTGAGTAAATTTGAGGAAAAATAAATGGGTATTGCTAGCGTCGATTTCAACTTTTATTTTGTTGTGGGGCGTTGTCTATTGGGTGTTGGCATCTAAAGGTATTCTCGGACCTGGTTCGTAAGACAGAAATTGGCTTGCGGTAAAAGTACAAATCGTGTAGGATAGTCAAAGATTATGTACAGCTAGAAAAAGAGGGAATAGACAAATATGTTAATTCGATATAAAAAAGCTTTAGAGAAAATAGCAATGGGGCTACTTTCATTTATGCCTAACGAAAAAGACGTAAAAAAGCTTACAGAGACCATCCACTCCTATGAAAATGATGATCATTGGGTTTTATATTTATGGAAAAAGAATGATGAATATGTTGGTATTGTAGGGCTTGTAATCGATGAGGATAACACGGCTACAATCCAGCATGTATCAGTTGTTCCCTCCTATAGGGGCGAGGGTGTAGCAACGGAAATGCTTCAGGAAGTAGCGGAACTTGGCCAATATGAAAGTGTACGCGCTACGGATGAAACACGAAGCTTCGTTCAAAAATGTATCCATTGTATCGATGAAAAAGCAGACGATTAACAACGTCTGCTTTTTCTTTGTTTGCTTTCTTGTCGCTCTGCAAGAATATGTGAGCGATCTCGTAGCATATGTTTATGAAGAAGATAGGTTGAGCTACTAGAAGGCAAAAGCTGTATACGTGTTATGGTTAACTCCAGTAAACTTGCTGAAAGAGGGAGTTGAAAAGCTTGAAAGGACTTGCCTGCTTTAATGGCAGATAAGGTTGTTGTTACTTGTGTTAGGAGTTGATGATAATCAATTTCCTGGAAAAAAATATGACCTTCATTTTTTTTGAAATTATGAAGTGCCTTTTCTAAAATTCGGACAGCGCCAGTATTGTTACCACGTCGCCAATGATAGAAACCTGTTGCAAGCTGCACATAGCCGACTAAAGGATGCAATTTATCACCTGGTGCAATTTTCTTCCAATATTCCTCAAGCACTTCATGGCATTCAAAAAAATCCTGATTGCCATTAAAATATGCACAGTAATCTATAAATAAAGTATGATGCTGTGGATGCATTTTGGACTCCTTTCCTCTATACTAAAAGAACATAGAATCACAGGGTGGTAAAATAATGTCTTATGAAGTAAAACTAGATGCCTTTTCGGGGCCTCTTGATCTATTATTGCATTTAATTCACAGATTGGAAATTGATATCTATGATATCCCAATGGCTGAAATTACACAACAATATATCGACCATATACATGCTATGCAAGTACTGGAGTTAAATGAAGCGAGTGAATATTTAGTGATGGCAGCAACATTGCTGGCTATTAAAAGTCGTATGCTTTTGCCTATTCATGAAGGAGAAATGGAAGACGCAGAATTAGAAGTGGATGGACCTGACCCGCGTGAAGAACTGGTGCAACGACTAATCGAATATAAAAAATACAAAGAAGCTGCCAGCAATTTGCAAGAACTTGAAACTGACCGATCGCAGGTATTTACTAGGCCACCTGCTGATTTAACAGGTTTAGCCTCAGATGAACAAATGGCTTTGTTTGATTTAAATGTCAATATTTATGACATGCTTGGCGCATTCCAAAAATTAATGCGCCGAAAAAAATTGAAGAAACCTTTAAAAACAACAATTGCTAGACAGGAACGATCAGTAAAAGATCAAATGCGTTCAGTTGTTGATTCTTTACGATCAACAGGTGGACGTGCATCATTTTTCGAGCTTTTTCCCTATGAAGATAAGCCGACACTTATTCTGACGTTTGTATCCCTTCTTGAATTGATGAAACGACAGGTCGTCATCGTAGAGCAAAATGGTAACTTTGAAGATTTAACTGTTACCTTACAGAAGGAGGAATGGGAAGATGACGAAAACATTGATGTTACAGAGTAGAATTGAAGCCTTATTATTCGTTGTTGGAGATGATGGCTTAACGATTAAACAATTATCACAACTTTTAGGGGAACAGGAAGAGCTCATTGTTCAGGCGATGAGTGCCTTGAGAGAAGCTTATGACGAGGATTTAACTAGAGGAATCACTGTAAAAGAAATTGCGGGCGTTTATCAGTTAATTACAAAAGCAGAGTTTGCTGATACGATTCAAAGATTAGTAGAGAACCCAACGGCCCAATCTTTATCCCAAGCCTCCCTCGAAGTATTAGCGATAGTAGCTTATAAACAACCAATTACCCGTGTGGCAATAGAGGATTTACGTGGTGTGAAGTGTGAACGACCAATCCAAACATTAGTTTCACGAGGATTAATTAAAGAGGTAGGGCGCTCTGAGGGAACTGGACGTGCCATTTTATACGGGACAACTAAAGAATTTTTACATTATTTTGGTTTGAATAGTATTGATGAAATGCCACCTCTACCTGATGAAGACCTTATGGAAACTGAACAAGAAACAGATTTATTTATGACTAAATTTCAAGAGACGTTTAGTGGTTCAAAGTAATTTGTTAGGTATAATGCCTAGCCTTCGACAAAAATATAAATCTATATTTTCCTATCATATTGAATAAGGAGTGGCTAGTTGCTTCGGTTATTTCGTTTTACACTGTTTATGATTATTTTGCTAATGGTAATGCTCCCACAAACCAGCTATGCAAGAGGTGGAAGTGGCTATGCTGTCTTAGATGGAGAAACAGGACGTGTTTTAATAGGATCTAACAGCGATGCGCGATTACCTATTGCTAGCTTAACGAAAATTTGGACGGCGCTGGTGGCAATCGAAAATAGTGATCTCCAAGATGAAGTTGTTATTTCACCGAAAGCTGCTATGTCTGAAGGCAGTTCCATTTATTTGCAGGCTGGCGAAACGGTGACAGTAGAAACGTTATTATATGGTTTAATGTTACGTTCAGGTAATGATGCTGCCACAGCTTTAGCAGAGCATGTGGGGGGGTCTGTGGAGGGCTTTGTTAAATTAATGAATGAAAGAGCTGTAATTGCGGGTCTTTCTAATACAGTTTTTATGAATCCATCTGGCCTTCATCATGAAGAACATTTATCGTCTGCAAGGGATACTGCAGAGATGTTAAGAATTGCCCTGCAAAATAAAACCTTTGAGAAAATTGCTTCCACTGTTCTTTATCGGGCGGATACGGTAAACGGAATGCTGTGGGAAAATAAACATCGTTTATTAAGAGAAGGCTCAGGGATGGCTGCAGACATAGATGATGAAACGGAGCAGCCTGTCAGTTCTTTAAAATCAGCCACAGGTACGGCCTTTGCTGGTAAAACAGGCTTTACAAAAGTTGCTGGGCGTACACTTGCGACCGCCTTTCAAAAGGACGGGCAAACTTGTATTGTCGTAACATTAAATGAATCAGATGATTGGAATGTTCATCGAGGACTATCCAATAAAGTATGGCAAGATTATAGTCTTGAAACAGTAGTGAAAAAAGGGAAATACAACGTTAATAAGAAATTGGCGATTCGTTTAGAACAGCCTATACGCCTACAATTAAATAAAGAAGAAAAAGAGCAAGTACGGCAAGTTCTACATGTTTCAAGAAAACGTAAGGAAGCTGTCTTGTCAATCTTTATTGGGGAAGACCGTATTTATGCTACACCTGTAAAAGTTGAATCAGCGAATCGTTGAAAAACGAGACGCTGATTTTTTACATTAATTGATTAATTGAGGGTAAATTTGGTAAGATAATAATGAGGTTAATAGTCTTAATTTTCTAAAAAAGGGGGAGGAATATTTGAGGAGTGTTTCTGTTGAAACAAATAGTAGACAGATTCAATTAGGGATAATCATTGTATTGTTCTTATCAAGTTTAATTATCCCTGTCATTCTACTATTTCCGATTCAAGAGTGGTTTTATCGACCAAAAGAGGTTTATTATTTTGAACCGTACTTGCAAGCTTATATAATATTTATGGCCGCATTATTGTTCATGGCACTAGCACTATTAATAAATTATTTGATCATACCTGAAACTAAAAAAGGTAAAAGTATTCAACGTGGTATACTGATTACTTCCTTTTTAATTGCTTTAATCTTCATTGCCTTGAGCTTTAATCACTATAAAGTAATGGATTCAAATGGTATTCATATGAATCAATTTTTTAGTTTAAAAGAGGATTTTGTCGCCTGGGAAGAAATAGTGAAAGCTGAGCAAGTAAATGTAAAAAAAGATGGAGCGACAAAGCCTGAGCGACTGGTATTTACATTAAAAGATGGTTCCACAATTGAAGAACCTACATCGACTAAATTGATGCTAGCAAAAAACTTTATTTCCTTTGAGTTAAATCAACGTGGATTAACAATTGAAAATGTGTTTGAATAAAGCTGCCGTGTGGTAGCTTTTTTTGTTAGAAAAAAGGAAGTACAAATAGTTTATATAAACATTTTTTAGGAACGATTTGCTTTCTGGTAAAAAGAGCATACTACTATCTAGGACTGATAAAAAATTTTTTCCTTAATTTGGTGAATGAACAGAAGATAGATAATTACGAATACTCTAATAACAAATGTGAAATTTGTTTTTCTTTAATAATGCTTAAAAGTATGACATAATTTTCACAGATTGGCGGGAAAAATAACCCTATTCATGAGGTTGAAATCGAATGGTGACGAAAGTGTCAATGTGAAAGAAAACTAGAGGTGAAAAAATGGAAAGATTACAAAAAGTCATTGCCTATGCAGGAGTTGCCTCAAGGCGAAAGGCAGAGCAATTGATTTTAGAAGGTAAAGTAAAAGTAAACGGTGAAGTTGTTCGTGAGTTAGGAACAAAGGTATCTAATTCCGATACAATTGAAGTAGAAGGTGTGAAACTTGAAAAGGAAGATAAGGTTTATTTCTTACTATATAAACCACGTGGCACAATTTCAGCTGTAACAGATGATAAAGGACGCAAAACTGTCACAGATTTATTTCATCATATTCCGCAACGTATTTTCCCAGTTGGTCGTCTTGATTATGATACATCTGGATTATTGTTATTGACAAATGATGGGGAATTTTCCTATATGCTGACACATCCAAAGTTTAAAATTGATAAAACGTATATCGCTCGTGTCAAAGGTGTTCCAACAATTGAAGGGCTTAAAAAGCTTCAAAGAGGGATTAAATTAGAGGATGGTAAGACAGCACCAGCTAAGGTTAGTATGACCTCCTTTGATGAAAAAGCAGGCAAAGCGATTTGTGAAATTACGATTCATGAAGGTCGCAATCGCCAAGTGCGCCGTATGTTTGAAGCAATTGGTACTCCTGTTGTTAAATTAAAGCGTGAACGCTTTGCATTTTTAGATTTATATGGCCTTGCCCCAGGTGAATACCGTGAATTGACAAAGCATGAAGTAAAACAATTGCGTGTCTTAGCAGAAACAGGAAAGCTTGATTAAAAGAACTTCCATGAAGAAAGGTTAGATACCTCGAAAGGTATTAAAAATGTTTACACTTTCTTTGTGGTGAAATCGTTCATAAATCATTCATAATTAATAGCTAAGTGTTTTTGTATCATTTTGCTATAATAGGTGAGAATAGTACACCTAGTAACAGTTTGCATAAAAAGAACTGTAGCACATTTTAATCTGGTATTGTTGACGTCCATGTGAAAGAAGTTTTTACATACTCAAAGACGTAAATAAAATGAAAAAGTTCTATCTGGGTCTTTAAAATGTAAAAGCTTCACGTCTACAAAATTACGCTATGTCGTAATTGATAGGGGGTTTATTAACTTGGAGAAAAAGAAAAAGCGACTCGTACTGCGAACGGTCATTTTAGCCGTGCTGGCATTGGCAATTGGGTACACGGTTTATGGAACAGCAACAAAGGAAAAAGTAGAGTTAGTGGCAGTAGGGTCTGAAGCACCTGACTTCACGTTAGTAGATTTAAATGGTGAAAAACATAAATTGTCTGATTATAAAGGGCAAGGGGTATTTTTAAACTTCTGGGGAACTTGGTGTAAGCCTTGTGAGAAGGAAATGCCTGCGATGGATAATCAGTATCAAGTGTTTAAAGATCAAGGTGTACAAACATTAGCTGTTAATATTGCGCAAACAGACTTTGAAGTGCAGAATTTTGTCGATCGTTATAATTTATCATTCCCAGTAGTCATTGACAAAACGAAAAGTGTTATGACTGCATACAATGTAGGTCAATTACCTGCTACAGTGTTAATTGATCCAGAAGGCAAAGTAGCGAAAATTATCACAGGTGAAATGACGGAGGAAAATATCGCTTCGTTCATGGAATTAGTGAAGCCGAAATAAGGAGTAAATGACGATGGAAAATATCATTTGTGCTTGTGGTCATAGTAACCCATACGGCACGAAGCTCTGTGAGAAATGTGGTCGTCCTTTAACCGAAGAAGAAAAGCAAAATAAAGTAGTTGATATGCGATATGATGGCATGGCCATTCGTTCAAAAACATACAACAAATCTATCATCGATAAAATATGGAATTTCTTCTCGAGTGTTAAAGTTGGTATTACCTTAATTATTATCACATTGATTGCTGCTTCAATCGGAACATTACTACCACAAGAGTTTTACGTAAAAGCTTCTGATATGGAGAAAGGAGCTTATTACGCAGACGTATATGGTACATTCGGTAAAATTTATTACACGTTAGGCTTATCGGATTTATATAGCTCATGGTGGTTCCAAATTTTAGTTGGTATGCTGGCTGTGTCGATAATCGTAGCGAGTCTTGACCGAGGAATTCCACTTTATAAATCATTAAAAAATCAACGTGTGAAAAGACATGAAAGCTTTATGAAGCGTCAGCGCATTGTCGCGGAAGGGCAAGTGACTGGTAGTGCAGAGGAAACGCTTGATAAAGTAGCACAAAAAATGACTGAGATGAGATATTCTGTTCGTCGAGATGGTAGCGCTCTCTTAGCTGAAAAAGGACGCTTTTCTCGTTACGGCCCGTACATAAACCATGTCGGTCTCATTATTTTTTTAGGTGGAGTCATGCTACGTCTTGTCCCGGGCTTCTATGTCGATGAATCGATTTGGGTTCGTGAGGGAGAGACACGTGCTATTACTGGCATGGACGGTTATTTCATTGAAAACCGTGATTTCATTTTAGAGACTCATGATAATAAACCACAGGGAGAGCAAGTCAAACAGGGTGTGAATGTTGTTGCGAAAAATTTCCAAACAGATATTACACTATACAAACAGCCTGATGACGCACTACCAGGTGATACAGAAAATCTAGAAAAAGTAAAAGATTATTCGATTCGTGTAAACCATCCTTTAAAAGAAGATGGCTTCGCTCTTTACCAAATGGATTATCGTCTAAATGAATTAAAACAAATGAATTTTGAATTAATCAATAAGTCGACAGAAAAATCACTTGGTAAAGTAGAAATTGATTTAACTAATCCTAAAAAAGAATACGATTTAGGTAATGGTTCTTCAGTACAAATTCTTGTTTATACACCAGATTTTGATGGGTTTGAAAACGGAGAGCCACAAACAAAAACTTCAATTCCAAATAATCCAGCATTTTTATTTAAAATGACAACGCCAGAAACACCAGAAGGCGAAGTAAGTTTTGTTGAAATTATGCAACCTCCGTTAGAGCCGCTTGGTGAAAATAAGTACAGAATGAAGTTTGCAGCAGCAGAGATGCGTGATATGTCAGGTATTACGGTCCGTAAAGATAGTACAATTCCTATTTTATTTGTCGGGGGTGTCATCTTTATGATTGGTGTTGTGATAGGTTCTTACTGGAATCACAGACGTTTATGGCTTCAAGTAGAACCAGATGGCCGCGTGTTAATGGCTGCCCATGTCAATAAAAATATGTTCAGCATGAAAAAGGATTTAGATGCTGTAACAGCCTTTGCTACATTGCCTCCGTATATAGACCAGTTAGAGAAAAATGAGGCTAGCGAAGAGTCCACAAATGGTGGCAATAAAGAAAAGGAAGGTGACAACACCTTATGAGTTTGATTGACCTAAGTGGAAACCTATTATTTGTAGCATTTATTGCTTATTTAGTTGCAACATTATTATTTGGTGGCTCCATTAAGCAAGCGAATGCTACTGGTAAGAATACAGGAAAATGGGGTAAGCTTGCCATTGTTGTAACAATTATTGGTTTCCTTTCTCAGCTTGGCTATTTTATTACGCGTTGGATCTATACAGGTCATGCGCCAGTAAGTAATATGTTTGAATTTACAACGGCATTTGGTATGTTCATTGTAGGCGCGTTTATCTTAATTTATTTTATTTATCGTTTGACTGCACTTGGATTAGTTGCCTTACCTGTAGCACTTTTAATTATTGCCTATGCCGCGATGTTCCCAAAAGAAGTAAGTCCATTAGTACCTTCCTTACAAAGTCATTGGTTAACCATTCACGTTATAACGGCAGCATTAGGGCAATCTATTTTAGCCATTAGTGCTGTGGCAGGACTTATTTACTTATTAAAAGTAGTCGATTTAACAAAGCCTTCTAAACAACGTTTTTGGTTAGAAGCCGTGATGTACTGTCTTGTAGTAGTGGTTGGTTTTGTTGCGGTGACATCTACATTTAGTGCGATGGATTATGAGTCTAGCTATAATTATGTTGATAAAGAAGGAACAACGCGAAAAATTATTTATAATTTACCGCCAATTTTCGGTATGAATGAGTATGAAGCTGTTGAAGAACATGGCATGTCACCATTAGTAGAAATGCCAGCTTTAATTAATGCGAAAAAATTAACAACTGTTGTTTGGTCATTAATGGTAGGATCGGTTTTATATTTATTAATTCGATTAATCGCTCGTCGTCGAATTAGTGCCATTTTCCAACCACTCGTTAAACGTGTAAATTTACAATTACTTGATGAAATTGGTTATCGTTCAGTGCTAATTGGATTCCCTGTATTCTCCCTAGGTGCTTTAATCTTTGCGATGATTTGGGCACAAATTGCTTGGAGTCGTTTCTGGGGTTGGGATCCAAAAGAAGTTTGGGCTCTTATTACATGGTTATTCTATGCAGCATTCCTACATCTGCGACTATCTAAAGGCTGGGAAGGTCGAAAATCTGCTTGGTTAGCATTAATTGGATTCGGGATCATTTTATTCAACCTAATTGCTGTTAACTTAATTCTTGCAGGTTTACACTCCTATGCATAACCTGTGAAGCAACAAGCCTTTTCGCTGTAGCGAAGAGGCTTTCTTTTCTTTTCAATATGTGTCACACCATGTACAATAGAAGTTAGAGAAAGATTGGAAGAGAGGGATCGTGAAAGTGTCAGAAAATATTTCAGTATTAGTAGTAGATGACGAGGATCGTATTCGCCGCTTATTAAAAATGTATTTAGAGCGTGAAGGATACCTTGTTGACGAAGCAGAAAATGGTGAACAAGCGATCGAAAAATCTTTAGAAAAAGAGTATCACTGTATTTTACTTGATATTATGATGCCTGAAAAAGATGGGCTAGAAGTATGTGCGGAAATTAGAGAACGTGCAGCAACACCGATTATTTTATTAACTGCAAAAGGCGAAGAAGCGAATCGTGTACAAGGCTTTGAGCTTGGTGCAGATGATTATATTGTAAAACCGTTTAGTCCTCGTGAGGTCGTATTACGAGTGAAGGCTATTTTACGTCGTTCACAAGCGTTCTCACCAGCGACAAATGCATCCTCTTCAAAAGATTTAGTGGTATTCCAGCATTTAATGATCGATCATGATGCACACCGCGTGACAGCAGAGGGAATTGAGGTCAATTTAACACCTAAAGAGTACGAATTATTATACTTCTTAGCGAAATCGCCAGACAAAGTATTTGACCGTGAACAACTACTAAAAGAGGTTTGGCATTATGACTTCTTTGGTGATTTACGTACAGTTGACACACATGTGAAACGATTACGTGAAAAGCTCAACCGGGTTTCAGAAAACGCTGCTAAAATGATTGTGACGGTTTGGGGCGTTGGTTACAAATTTGAGGTTGTCAATGAATAGAATATGGAATAGTGTTGTCGGGAAGCTATGGGTAACCATATTGCTTCTCGTTTCATTTGTATTATTTGTTTTCACGGTATTGATGCTAGAATTTCTTCAAAACTACCACATGCAGCAAGCGGAAATTTCATTACGTCAAACGGCTGCAACAGTGGCAAGTATAGTGGACGACAATGAAACAGCAGAATCCACTTCAGAATTATTAAAAGATATATTACCTACAGGGACCAATGCATTGATTGCTATAAGTCATGTGGAAGTCTCTTTTGCAATGCAAGAAGGTGTAAATAAAAAAGAAATACAAGACACCATTTTAGCTAACAAATCTTTCCATGAAGTATTTCAATCTGATGAACCCATTATTAAAGAAATGATGATGCCTTCTTCTACTGTTCCAGAAAAGATGGAATCGTATGTTGTGCTTGGTTTCCCATTGAATGTTGAAAACGCAGTACATGGAGCTGTCTTCATCTACCAAAGCCCAGATGCGTTACATAAAACGTCTAAGGAAACAACGAAAATTGTCTTTTTAGCGGCCTTTATAGCATTTGTATTGACAACATTTTTTGCGTTTTTCCTTTCTTCACGTATTACTTCACCGCTTAGAAAAATGCGTGAGTTGGCCTTTGAAATTGCTAAAGGTAACTTTGAAGCAAAAATGCCAACGACCCAAAATGATGAAATTGGTCAGCTTGCGGTTGCTTTCAACCAAATGGGACGTCAATTAAAACATAATTTAGAGGTCATCAATCAGGAAAATGAACAGCTTTCAAATATTTTGACATCTATGACAGATGCTGTGATTACATTTAATCGTGACCGTACAATATTATTAAGTAATCCACCAGCCGAACGTCTTATGCAAAAATGGTTTGTCAACAAAGGCTCGCAAAGTGCTAAACCAATTCCACCTGAGCTTTATCATATGCTTGATCATGTGCTGATGTTTGAGGATAAGTTAGAAGAGGAAATTGAAATGGACGGCAATTATTATACATTTACTATTAGTCCTCTTTATAGTGGAGAAATGATACGTGGTGCTGTCGCTGTTATTCGTGATATGACTGAACAACATCGCTTAGAAAAACTAAGATCGGATTTTATTGCGAATGTTTCTCATGAGCTTCGAACACCGATTGCCATGTTGCAAGGATACTCGGAAGCGTTGATGGATGATGATTTTATTCAAGATCAGGAAGAGCGCAATGAAATTACTAAAATTATTTATGATGAATCGAAGCGAATGGGTCGCCTTGTAACAGATTTATTAGATTTGGCACGAATGGAATCAGGGCATATGACCCTCTATAAAGATGAATTACCAATTAATTCTACATTTGAACGTATTACTCAAAAATTTGCCCAAGTAGCAAAAGAAAAGCATGTTCGCTTGATCTTTGACAGTGAATTTAACGACGATGCCATGATTAATATGGATGAAGATCGCATTGAACAAGTGCTCACAAATTTAGTTGATAATGCATTAAGACATACTGATGAAGGGGCTGTCACTGTAAAGGTTGAACAGGAGCCAACCTTTGCTAAAATTTCTGTGCAAGATACAGGGCACGGCATTCCACAGGAGGACCTACCATATGTCTTCGAACGTTTTTATAAAGCAGATAAGGCACGTACTCGCTCTAAAGGAGGAACGGGTCTTGGTTTAGCCATTGCTCGAAATATTGTAAAGGCACATTCAGGTAATATCATGGTAGATAGTGTGCTGAAAGAAGGTACAACCTTCACGTTTTATTTACCGTTCGATTAATAACATGTATTGCTATTAATTGGCTGTAACTTCTATGAATGTAAGACGACAAATACTATAGAACGGGGGTGGAGTGCTTTGAATGACTCCGTGTTCCATCGACTATACGATGCATATCACCAGGACGTGTTCCAGTTTTTAATATATTTAGTAAAAAACCGTACACTCGCTGAAGATTTAGCGCATGAAGTTTATGTACGAGTGTTGCGCTCATATGATCAATTTGCAGGTAACAGCAGTGAGAAGACCTGGCTTTTTGCTATTGCTAAAAATGTAGCAATTGATCATTTCAGAAAGCAAGCTGTACGCCAAAAGCATTCACTTGATTTCTTTGACTGGGAAACGGAACAGCTCCATTCAACCACACCATCACCGGAAGATATGCTACAGGCCAGTGATGAATTTATGCAAGTCGAGTCAGCACTTGAAAACTGTACAGGTGACCAGAAAATGGTCATTATTATGCGCTATTTTCAGGATTTATCTATTGCAGAAACTGCGCAAATACTAGATTGGACAGAAGCTAAGGTAAAAACAACCCAGCATCGAGCCATTAAATTTTTAAGGCAACAGCTACAGCCGATTAAAGAACAGGAGGCGAAACGGCAATGACGCATAAGCCATTTGATGATGAGCAGCTTGAACATGTATTGAACAATGCCCCTAAGCTTTCTGACCACCGTTCAAAAGAAGACATATTAAATCGGTTAATGGCAGATGCTCGCTTGCAGGATAATATTCACCTTCAAGAAGCAATTCAACAACCAGTAGAGGATGAACAAACTCAGCAACAAAGTAATTCTCTGAAACAAGAAGAACGATCAACCGAATCTAAGTTTCGTAAAATACCATTTTTTATGAGTGTGGCAGCAGTTTTTGCGTTAACAATACTCGTAGGCTCAATGGTAATGAATAATCAAGCTGAACAGAAAGATCAAGCTAGTACGGCTGAAACAGCTACGTACTCTACTTTACAGGAAGATCGTGCTACAAAAGATGCATCTGCGAAGGATGAGGTGCTCCAATCCAATATTGTAACAGAGCATGAGCGTATTTTATCTTTACGGTCATCTGTCTATGAAGAAGATGTCAAAGATGCTGTTGTCTTTCGTATTGGTTTAGCTGGACGAGACGCAGAAAGTGTTCCTATGACATATGTAATTCCAAATGAGCGTGTTGCAACTGATTTTGGAACTGAAAAACCTTCTACTTTACAGATGTATGAAAAATACGCTCCTCAAATAGATGAGGAAGCTAAAGGGTTTACAGACTATCATCCTTATAAAGGTGAGTTAAAGGAGAAGGAAGATAAGCTTGTTCATGTTTTACCTAAGGACAATGATTATGATGTTGCTTCAGCTACCGTCAATGAATACAAAGGAACTTTGGAAGATACATTCTCAGATTCTGAATATACAGAAGTAGAGATTCAAAATGAAGATGGTACGCCTTATGAGTTTTCCCAAGATGGTGAGCCAAGTCAAGCTATGTCATTAACAGGTGCCAAACATTATAATTATTATTTATACAAGGATCCAAATGGAGCAGAATATTTATCTCCAGATTTCCGTCAAACCTTTGCTAATGTGACAGAGGCACTCACACAGATGAAAAATAAAAATGATGATGTTTATGTGCCAGTTGTTCCTGAAAACGTGACATACACAGTAAAAGAGGAAGCGGATGGTGTAGTCATTACATTTGATATCCCTCTTGATTTAACATCCTTGGAGCCAATTCGAGCTACACAATTAATCGAAGCCATGATGCTAACTGCTGCTAGCTTTGATCAACAGTTACGCTTAGATAATGTTGTTCAGGAAAGCTGGGAAGGATTCGATTTAAAAAATTATTTGCCAAAGCCTGTAGGACCAAATAAACAATATATGCCGTAGTCAAAGAGATAAAAGAAATAGGGTATTCCTACAACGTAGGAATGCCCTATTTTCTTTTTGCAATACATACAAATCTAATCGGAATTTTTTGAGCAGAACTATTTACTTTTTCTTAATAATTCATTATAGTAAGGCTGTAGAACAAAATAATATGATTCATCTTCGGGGCAGGGTGAAAATCCCGACCGGCGGTAATAGAGTTGTAAATCGTTAATGAATTTTCATTAACTCGAGAGATTTATGCTAAACTCTTCAGCCCGCGACCTGTGCAAATTTTTTTGCATGGCTGACTTGGTGCAATTCCAAGGCCGACAGTTAAAGTCTGGATGGGAGAAGATGGAGGTACGATCGTCATTCATTGTTATGAAATAAACTGTGACTGAGCGCTTTTTCCTATGGCTTTAAACGCTGCTCAAAAATAGTTTATATTGACGCCTATTCGTCATGCCTTTCTCCCTTGTGCTTTAGATGCATAAGGGTTTTTTCATGCTAACAATTGAAAGATCGTCACCTTTCTTCTTGCGAGATTGAATCAGCAAAGAGGAGAGAGTTTTCTATGAAGAAAAATGTTAAACTTCAATCGTTTATTACGATTGGTATGCTGAGCAGTATTTCGTTTTTATTAATGCTTTTTAATTTCCCTATTCCGCCTTTCCCAGCATTTTTGGAAGTGGACTTTAGTGATATGCCTGCCTTACTAGCAGCCATCACAATGGGACCGGTAGCTGGTATTTTAGTAGAATTATTTAAAAATGTGTTGGATTGGATTTTCTCAGGTACTCCAACTGGGGTGCCAGTAGGTCATATTGCCAACTTTGCAACAGGTATTTTATTTATTTTGCCAGTAAGCTTTATTTTTAATCGTTTTAAATCGATTGCGGGCCTTATTGGAGGTTTAGCGACAGGGACAATAGTGATGGCAGTGGGAATGAGCGTTTTAAACTATGCTTTATTTTTACCAATGTACACATATTTCCTAGGAATGGAACCAGTTGTAGGAGACTCACTTTATAAAATGATTGTCGCTGGGATTTTACCATTCAACATTGTGAAGGGTATTTTATTAACAGCTATTATGGCTTTATTATTTTCAACGATGCGCAAGTGGATCGACCGCCAGCGCTCAATGTATATAACGAAATAATTGAAGATGAACCTCGGGTGGATGAACTGCTCGAGGTTTTTTGTGGTTTAAACTGGATGGGAGGTAGCTTTGCTAAAGTGAGAGAGATAAAAATCGGAGCGTAAAAATAGAAAAAAGTAATAGAAAATGCTAGCAATCTAGTTCTTTATGATTATTACCTAGTCGAAAGGCATATTTTCATGTAAAATAGAGTTGAGTTTAGAATGTTTGAGGAGTTTTGAAGAGATGAGTGGAAAAAAAGGACAATGGTCAAGTAAATTAGGTTTTATTTTAGCGTCAGCTGGTGCTGCAATTGGTTTAGGAGCGATATGGAAGCTACCGTATGTCACAGGGCAGAGTGGCGGTGGGGCATTTTTCCTAATTTTTGTGCTCTTTACATTGTTAATTGGTTTGCCCATGCTATTATCCGAATATGTCTTAGGTCGTGGTACGCAATCAGAGGCGATAACTGCGTATAAAAAAATCGCTCCGTCAAAACCAGGGTGGGCATGGATAGGCCGAATGGGTGTGCTTGGTTGTTTTTTATTATTAACTTTTTATAGTGTTGTTGGTGGTTGGATTTTCATTTACAGCGGCCTAGGTGTAGCTGGCGCTGTGATAGATCCAGCAATTGATTCAGCTGAATTATTTGGGAAAATTATAGGGACCCCTTGGATTACGCTAGTGGGCTTAGCTTTGTTTACATTAACAAATGTACTAATTATTTCATTAGGTGTACAAAATGGTATTGAGAAAGCTAATAAATGGATGATGCCATTACTCTTTATCATGTTCATTGTTCTTGTTATGCGAGCTGTTACATTAGATGGTGCGATGGAGGGAGTAAAATTCTTCTTATGGCCAGATTTCTCTAATATTACTGGGAAGGCACTATTAGAAGCACTAGGGCAATCATTCTTTGGACTAGCAGTAGGATTCTCTTGTCTTGTTACATATAGTTCCTATCTAAAAAAAGATGTTAGTCTTCCAAACTCAGCGGGCTCTGTTGTGCTACTAACTGTACTAGTATCTTTTTTGGCAGGACTAGCGATCTTCCCTGTTGTATTTGCCTTTGATTTAGAGCCGGCAGCGGGACCAGGTTTACTATTTATGGTGCTACCGACTGCTTTTAGTCAAATGCCATTCGGGGAAGTATTTTTAGCCATGTTTTTATTGTTATTTTTATTTGCTACATTAACATCATCATTCAGTTTATATGAAATTATCGTAGCAGCCATGATGGAAAATAGTCAGAGATCTCGTCCGATGTGGACACTTTTATTAGGTGTAGTCGTTTTCATTGCTGCCATTCCAGCGGCACTTTCCTCTAGTATTTTATCGGATGTAACTATTTTCGAGAAAAGTATTTTTGATGCAACCGACTTTTTAGTGTCCAACTTAATGTTGCCATTGGGGAATTTGTTTATTGCGATCTTTATTGCCTATGTAGTGGATAAGGAAATTGTGAAGAGAGAACTGCTAATGGGTAGTAAAATGGGGCAGGGCTATTATTCAACATATCGTATGTTAATGTTAGTCGTTGTACCGATTGTTATTCTCGTTGTATTTATTAATATGTTATTGCAATATTAAAATAAAGATAAGGTGTATCCATTGAAAAGTGGGTGCACCTTTTTTATGTATCGAAAATCAAGATCAATATATTCTAAAAAAACAATGTTATAAAAACTAACATAAGTATTGCGTCGTTTTCATTTTTAATGTATTTTAAGTACAGTTATAAAAAGTTGTGTAAACTAAAATTACATTGGAGTGGTGAAGAATGAAACATTATACAAAAGAAGATATTATTCGTCGGGTAAAGGAAGAAAATGTGAAATTTATTCGCCTACAATTTACTGATATATTAGGAACAATTAAAAATGTCGAAGTTCCAGTGAGTCAATTAGAAAAGGCTTTAGATAATAAAGTCATGTTTGATGGTTCGTCGATTGAAGGGTTTGTCCGTATAGAGGAATCTGATATGTATTTAAAGCCTGACTATAATACATTCGTAATTTTCCCTTGGACTGCCGAGAAAGGAAAGGTTGCTCGCTTCATTTGCGATATTGCGAGACCAGATGGCACACCGTTTGAGGGAGATCCTCGCTCCAATTTAAAACGTGTATTAAAAGAAATGGAGGAGCTTGGGTTTTCATCCTTTAATCTTGGTCCAGAGCCAGAATTTTTCTTGTTCAAGCTTGATGATAAAGGGCATCCAACACTAGAGTTAAATGATAGTGGCGGATATTTTGATTTAGCACCTACTGATTTAGGAGAGAATTGTCGTCGTGATATCGTCCTAGAGTTAGAGGGGATGGGCTTTGAAATTGAGGCTTCTCATCATGAAGTAGCACCTGGTCAGCATGAAATTGACTTTAAGTATGCCAGTGCCATTGAAGCATGTGATCATATTCAAACGTTTAAATTAGTCGTAAAAACCATTGCTGCACAGCATGGATTACACGCTACGTTTATGCCAAAGCCACTATTTGGGGTCAATGGGTCAGGAATGCATTTTAATCTATCGCTTTTTGAAGGGGATAAAAATGCATTTTATGATGAACATGCGGACTTACAATTAAGTGCAACAGCACGCAGCTTTATGGCGGGGGTAATGAAGCATGTGCATGGCTTTACGGCAATTACGAATCCGCTAGTCAACTCTTATAAAAGATTAGTACCCGGCTATGAGGCGCCATGTTATGTAGCATGGTCTGCTCAAAACCGTTCACCACTCATTCGTATCCCTGCAGCTCGAGGATTGTCTACTCGAATCGAACTACGTTCAGTTGACCCAGCTGCAAATCCTTATTTAGCAATGGCTGTTATTCTTGCATCTGGACTGGACGGTATACGGAAAGATTTAACACCACCTGCTGCAGTGGATCGTAATATTTATAAAATGACAGAGGGGGAGCGTGAGTTAAATGGTATTGATAGCTTACCATCCTCATTGGAATATGCGCTTATTGAATTAGAAATGGATACCGTTGTTCGAGAGGCTCTTGGCGATCATATTTACGATAAATTTACCGCTGCTAAAGAAATTGAGTGGAATAAATATCGTACTCGCGTCCATAACTGGGAGCGTGAGGAGTATTTAACGATGTACTAAAAAGTGTAGGAGTCTTTTTTCTCCTACGCTTTTTTATGTGTGACATGGACATCTTTTTGCTCTATCATTAGAGTAAAGGAGAGTGGACCATGGCACAAACGACTCAAGTTGTAACAATTCAAAATCATGATATTGTGCAATTTGAACATGATATTAATCGAGCTTTAGCAGATTTACGAGGCTTTATCATACTTGATATCAAATACAATACGCTCTATATTGGTGAGCAGACAGTCATCCATTCGGCATTAATTATTTATGAATATAACGATTAGACACCAAAACAGATTAGAATCTGTACGAGTATATCGTTTGGTCATGTCGATGAGACGTGACTTTTTTATTTAAATAAGGATAAGAGAAATACCCGATCTTCTGGAAAGGTTAGAGGTAAAATAGCTACTTCCTCTTTAGTTTTCCATGCGATGTCATAAATTAATCCATCGGGATCTTGAATCATCATTTGTCCACCTGTTATGATGGCTTGAAAATAGCGAACTTCCACTACTTCATTGTGCTTATAATAAATTTCCTTCATAATATCGGCTGTATAGCCTGTTTCCTCATAGACTTCCCTTTTACAGCAAGCCTTAAAATCTTCCGTCGCCTCTTTCCCACCTGATGGGACAGTCCACGTTTTCTCTTCATCAACAGTTCCTTGTAAAACCATTAATAACTGATTCTCTTCGTTCAAACAAATAGCTGCAGCACCTAGCCATTTCATCGTAGAGGCCCCCTATACTTTCTTTTATACTATTTTTATAATGAATACTATTGTAAATAAATATAAGGAGAAACGAACTATAAAAGACTTAAATATGAAAAGCTATTCAAAAAATACTTCCCATTTCACCTGTCCAAAGTTAGCATAAAAAGACAGGTTATACAGCAATATCTATTTTAAGATGGTATCAAGGAGTGAGAGCAATGAGTTGGATTGAGTCGATTCAAAAGGCCATTAATTTTATGGAAGAACATTTATTAGAGGACATCACGATTGAACAGATTGCACAGGAGGTTAATTCATCTGTCTTTCATTTTCAACGAACGTTTGCAATATTGACGGATATGTCCATTGCGGATTATTTGAGACGAAGAAGATTAACATTAGCTGCACAAGAATTAATGGACACAGACCGGAAAATAATCGATCTCGCCTACAAATATGGCTATGAAACTCCTGAAGCTTTTACAAAAGCGTTTCGTAAGCAGCATTATGTAACGCCAAGTGAAGCTAGAAAGAAACAAGGACCATTACAATCATACAATCGCCTGGTCATCCAGGTAAGCTTGAAGGGAGCAGAACCAATGAAGTATAAAATTGTAGAAAAAGACAAGTTTCAAATTGTTGGTGTGAAAAGAACGTATAACTGTCAAAATGGAGAGAACTTAAGAGAAATTCCTTTATTTTGGCAAGAAGTGAATCAGAGTGGCCTTGATCATCAGCTATATCAATTAAATAACGGCAGTATCGATGGCGTATTAGGTGTATGTGTACCAAATATAAAGCAAGGACAAAAGGGATTCATTGATTACTGGATTGCTACTGATCATGTAGGGGATGTTGATGAGGGGCTATTAGCAATGGAAGTCCCTGCATCTAAATGGGTTGTCTTTGAGGTCCATGGACCAATGCCAGATGCGATGCAAAATACATGGAAACAAATTTATTCTGAGTGGTTTCCGTCGAATCCGTACGAGCCAGCAGGGACAGCAGAACTTGAGGTTTACCCGGAGGAAGATCCCTACAGCCCAGATTCATACTCAGAAATTTGGATTCCAATAAAGTAATCGTCAAGCCAAGAATGCAAACCGATGCATTCTTGGCTTTTATCATTCTTATAAAAATTTCCTTTTTAACAGTACATTAAAGATGTAAAATAAATGTATGTTTACAATAAACGATTAAATATTAAATGACTTTTTAATCGTTAATTATTTTCATAAGGGGGTTAAAGGATGATGAGAGGTACGATTCAACAAACGTGTTGAAATTTCACAAGTGGAAGCATAGCACTTCTTAAAATCAGGGAGAGTAGCGCATGTCGCAACTGTTGATGAGGAAGGCTTTCCTTACGTAATTCCTTTTGTCTATGTATATGAAGGGGATGACAAACTTACACGAATCGAGGAGGTATCTAAGAAAGAATGGTTCTTTGATGCTCTTCTAGAGAAGTATGGCAATCCTGAATGGACATTTGAAAGAGAAGGCTATCCGATTCTGCCTAAAATTGAGCTTTTTGAGGTACAAATAGAAAAAATAACTGGAAAAATAAATCACAGCATGTATCACTGATAAAAAAGGCTAAGTATTAGTTGAAATCTACCATCCTTAGCCTTTTCATTTTACGAGTTAGTTAAAGTGAATAATTGAAGCGTATTGTCAGTATCGTCATAGCCTTGGTAAATAAAGTTCAATTTCTTTAAAACCTTGATAGAATTGATATTTGCAGCCTCAACTTTTGCAACAATTGTATTCATTGCTAAGTTCGTAAAGGCGTAATCAATTAAAGCAGTTATAGCTTCTGTTGCATAGCCCTTTCCCCAATGAACCTTCGCTAAATCATAGCCAATCTCAGTGATAGCATGGTCAAAATCAAACATATTAAAGCCACATGAGCCAATGATATGATTGGATGCCTTTTCAAAGATTGTGAAACGGAGCGCCTTTTGTTGATCTGCTAATTGTTCCAGTAGTTCAATCATTTCTAGGGCCTGGTCTTCATGTGTAAAATAAGTGATATTCATATATTTGGTTACATCAGGATCTGACCAAATGGCCAATAAATGTTTAGCATCAGCCTTCACCATTTTTCGTAGCTGTAATCTTTCAGTGTTAATACATTCAATCAATACTTTTACCTCCAAAAAGTTAGGATGTTGGATGAAAAATATTGCTATCTGTGCATAATTCAGTCCCTTCTAATGAATCTAATTTTATTATAATAGACTGGGTACAGACTGCAAGTAACTGGAGGAAATATTATGATAAGAGTCTCAGAGGAACAATATCCAACCATTAAACAAATGATTTTAAGAGCCCCAACATTTGTTTATAGTATACTAGATCAAATAATAGAAGGAACTGTCTATGCGGATACAACTGCTTTTCAAACTTTATTATTTCATACGAAATCAGGCATTTATTATATATATGGTGATATAAATAAGACTGCGGTTGATCAACAGCTTAGCTATTGCTTTCTAGAATCTATCAAGCAAAAGAAACGTTTTACTCTATTCTCTTCCACAGCACAGTGGGATACTAAAATTGAACAATTATTCGATGGGCTTATTAGAAAATTAGAGCGCTATACATTTTCATTTGATGAAGACATGTATAATCAACGTGAAAAAAGCGAGGGGCATAATTACAAGGTACAACCTATTACTGAACATCTTATTAAAAATTCATTGGAATTCGGGCATGCATATTATGATGAATATTGGGACTCTCCTGCGAATTTTCTTGAAAAAGGCTTTGGCTTTTGTTTAGTCCATCATCACCAAATAATTAGTGAAGCTGTCGCTATTTTTAAATCAAATGATTATGCGGAAATTGATATTATGACGGATCCGAATTTTAGAGGGCAGGGCTTAGCTAGTATGATTGCAGAAACATTTATTGACCGTTGTCTCGCACATGCTATAAAACCTTGTTGGGATTGCGATATTTCGAATACTGCGTCCATTTATCTTGGTACAAAGCTTGGTTTTACTAAGCCGCAAAAATACTCGATTTTTACTAAGAAGGAGCCCACGCTGTCCTCAAAAACATCGTGAGCTTTGTTCCTTAAAAGTATCGATTGCGTAAATCAAAAACACGATAGAATAATCTGGCATCTCTCGCCATTTTATTAGGTGCATTCATATACGGTTGAAGGCATCGTTGAAACTGTTCATCACAATGTCTTGTGCTACCGTGGCGTGTATAGCATTCATCGTGTAGTTTACAGCAAGCATCCACTGCATTCGTAGGCTCGCCTGGCCCTGAGCAGCCAGGACCACAGTACCGATAACCTGGGTAACAAAAACCAAGCTTGCGTTTTCTATTCATTGGCTAAACCTCTCTTTACTATGTTTTTACTATAAAATATGTAACATTTCATGACAAAAGAGGTTAAAAAACTACTAGGCTATTCTTTTAATTTGTAAGGTTGCTGTAAGCTTAAATGAACATAACTGTAAGGATGGGGCGTTATGCTAGCTATAGCATAAAAGATAAGGAGTTAATGCAACATGAATCCATCCGTAACACAGAAAGAACGAATTATTTCCTTAGACATTATTCGAGGATTAGCGTTATTTGGTATTTTATTTATTAATGTAGGTGCCTACCAAGTTCTTATTGAAGGTGGCCCAATGCCTGATTATAGTGGCATCAATGGTGTAATCAATACACTTATTGATATATTTATCGAAAAGAAATTCTTTTCTATTTTTTCATTCCTGTTTGGTGTTGGTTTTTATATTTTCGCTACTCGTGCAGAAGCGCGTGGAGATAGACCGAGATGGCGCTTTGCAAGACGGTTATTGGCATTATTGATTATTGGTATTATTCATATTTTTCTATTTTGGGGCTCGATCCTAGCCATTTACGCAGTGATTGGATTTTTATTGCTGCCATTTTATTCAGCAAAAGTGACAACAATTAGTAAATGGTTAATGGCTATTATCACGCTTTATATTCTTGCTTTATTAGGACAAATATATATGCCTGCTAATACTACAATGTCAGCTATTTATGGCTTTGTAGGTAATGATGCCGTCTCTATTTTCATTATGTTTTTAAGTGGTTTTTTAGCAGCAAAAGCCGGCTGGATTAGCCATATAACAGAGAATATGCAAAAAGTGAAATGGCTACTTTATGTGACAGGTCCATTATTTATCGGATTTTCATTATGGATTTGGTTGGCATCGCAAGCAGATGATCAACATATACAATCTATTCTTGGCTTAGGTGTTATTCCGACAACATACTTTTATTTAACATGTTTGTTTATAATATTAGAGCATAAACAAGTAGTGAAACTTCTTCAACCAATCGGACGAGTGGGTCAAATGGCATTTACCAACTATTTAGCACAAAGCTTTATCGGTACTGCTATTATTTCACTAATGGGTTTAGAGGTTGTCTCACCATCAGATATTGTTGTAATAGCGAGCATCATTTTTATTATTCAAATTATTTTTAGTATGCTTTGGTTTAAATTCTTTACAATCGGACCATTTGAAAAGCTATGGCGATATATGACATACGGTAAAAGAGCGGTGACAAAGCAATGATAAAATTCTTGGAATCCCAAACATGTAGTTTGGGATTTTTTCCTGGAGAAATAAATATTGTATGATTTTGTAAAAAGTGAAACCTACTATTAATCACATCCGTAGATTAGTTACATGAAATAAAGGAGCATTTGAAAATATGGCAAAACAAATAAAAAAATATATGGCTGTAACAACGGCATCTTTTATGGCTGTACAGCTAGCCGCATGTGGAAATAGTGAAACAAAAATAGTAGAGGAAAATCCTACAACAACATCTGCTACTAATCCGTCAAGCGAAGAACAAACTCAAGCAACGAGTGATGAATTAATAAATGTTTATAATAGCGAAATGGCTGATGCCTGTGATGAATGGCAAGAGGGAGACGATGGTTCCTATGAATGTATCGATGAAGATTCCCCGTATTATTCTCAGCATTTCTTTAATGGTCTCATGTATGCAACGGCGGGCGCAATGATCGGAAGTGCCATTTATAAAAGCCGCAATTTAAAAAATGGCACAGATCGAGATGAACAAAGCGGGGGTGGTGGTTCTACTGTACCTCGATCAACCCAAAATGCTAAGGATGAAAGTAAAACAAATGGTCTCACGAACAGCACTCAAGAAAAGGCTGGTACAACATCCAGTAGCTCTACACCGAGTAGTTCAAACTCCTATTCAAGTGGTCAGCGCTCCTATTCAACGGACAGCTCATCAAAAAGCTCGAACTCCTATTCCAATAGTTCTTCCTCCTCTAGTACAGGGAAATCTGGCTTCGGTTCAGGTGGGGCCTCTCGTGGCGGCTCGTCCTCCTCGTAAGTTTGAAAAGGGAGCATAAAAACTAATGAATTATACACAACAACGACAAGCATTCTATTCTAAATTTCCCCACTTCTTCCCTGATTTTGAGGATTTAGAGTACGCACTTTATGATGTTTTAGAATTGCCAAAACAACAAATCGATCAACTTCACTATGCCACACAAATACTTTGGCGTATCTTTTTAAAAGTAGGGAAACAATTTAAGCATTTATCGTGCGATCAATTATTAGCCTTAGGAATTCGTCCCGAAATGATACCCTATATTCAACTAGATTATTTACAGCAGCAATCTGTTCTGGCTCGCTTTGACTTTATTTGTACAGAGGATGGTCATATTAAATGTCTAGAGTTGAATGGAGAAACACCTTTTCTTGTACAAGAAACCTTTGAAATGAATGAACAGCTCTGTCAGCATTTTAGTTTTAAAAACCCAAATGATGTGACCGCTTTACAAAAAACGTTGTCAGGTGCACTTTTTGCTGCTATGCAATATGTAAACGATGTTAAAAAGCCAAAGATTGTGATCACCGGAAAAATGGCAACAGAGGATTATGAAGAGTATTGTCAGGTGCAATTTATTAAGAGCTGTATTCCTTTTGAAATTGAGTATGTACCTATTCAGAAACTAACCATTTTTTCTAGTGATACGTCAAATGTGTCTCAAGGTCTTTATACACCTGCTATGGAGAAAATTGATATTTTATTTCGTCCTGCACATCCTGCAGAGTTTTTAATAGATGATATAGCTTCAGATGGGGATCGTATTGGGCTACAATTATTAGAACTTGTCAAAAAGCGACAGCTAGCCATCATTAATCCACCTGCAGCTTATGTCTTACAATCGAAAATCTTATTATGGTTAATATGGGAGCGGAGAAGTGACCCACTACTCTTTACAGCAGAGGAAAGAGCAGCAATTCAGCAATTTATGCTACCTACATATCTTACAGCAGAGCCTTTTATTCGTGAGGATATGCCTTATGTGAAGAAACCTGTTTATTCACGTGAAGGAAATACTGTGGAGATTTACGAAGGTAGTGGGAAGAAACTAAATGCCTCTCAATCCTCCCATTATGATGATAATTTGTTTATTTATCAGCAGTATATAGAGATGCCTAACATAACGATTCAGCTAAAAGAGGGATATCAGTCTAAAAAATGGCTAATCGGTTCATTTGTTGCTGATAATCGAGCGTGTGGTTTAAGCTGTCGCGTCGGCAATCAGATTACTGAATGGGATTCACATTGGTTAGCAGTGGGTTACAAGGAATAGTAAGTCATTAATAGTAGAATCGGCGAGACCTTTTGATAAGTTTCGCCGATTATTGTTTTTAATCATTCCAGCCCTTACATACATCAACCCATTCTTTATAGGGAGTATACGTTTCGAGTTCTGAAATGGTTACCTCTATGGCAGAATTGCTACTACCGCATGCTGGAAATACAGTTGTGAAGCGTTTCAGTGAGTCATCTAAATAAATGGCCACCCCTTCGTTTACACCAAAAGGACAAACGCCTCCAACATCATGCCCAATCATTTTTTCAACGTCATCCCTTGCTAGCATCTTAGCCTTCGTCCCAAAGACCGCTTTAAATTTGGCATTATCGATTTTAGCATCGCCTGCAGCAACAATTAATACGGCACCGTCATTCACCAGAAAGGATAAAGATTTTGCTATACGTTCAGGCTCACAGCCGAGTGCCTGTGCAGCTAATTCAACGGTTGCAGAACTTTCTTCTAATTCTTGTATCTTGTGCTCAACATTCCATTGTGCTAAATGATTACGTACTTTTTCAATTGCCATATGTACAACTCCTCCTACTTATCTCTATTACATTCGACATAGTGCTATCCAGTTTAATACTTTTTTAAAAGTATTACTCTAACGAAATGCTAGCCTTTGCAACCAAATGTTAAACCTTTGAAATTAAAGCTATGCCGAATCAGGATAAATTTAATTTTAACATAATTTTCTGAATAAACAGTTGTGAATGCTTTATCTTTCCAGTACGATTAGTTTAGAAGTGTAAAATTACACTGGAGGAGGGTATCTGATATTAGAATTATACAAATTGTATCGGTGTTAATTGGTTTATCGGTTGTCACATTAATGGCTGCGCTTATTGTTACACTGAATGGAAGTATACATTTTATGCATTTAGTGTTTACCGTGCCTGTTTGTTTATTTGTCTTTTTTATATCTAGCATGTTTAAATGGATCAACACTAAGAGAAGAAGAGGCTTGTTATTTGGTGCTATGGGGATTGCCTTATTGATTGCGTCCATCAAACCGATTCAACATTATTATAAAATGAGTATCCCGACTGTCGATGCAGAAATTGATGTAACGGCCTATCAGCCATTTGCACAGGGCAATAAAGTGGAAAAGACTGACGCAAAAGCATCCTTACAATTATCGGAGTCATTACCACGTTTAGATGGTGCGACGGCTCTGTATCCTTTGTACGCAGCTTTTGTAGAGGCCACTTATCCAAAAAGTGACTATGCTCCGTATAATAGTAGAGTACAAGTTAATCGCACACCTGAAGCTTATCAAAATTTAATTACAGGAAATGTTGATCTTATCTTTGTGGCAGCACCGTCCACCTCACAGGAATGGCAAGCAGAAAAGGAAGGTCTGACGTTAAATATGACACCAATAGGACGAGAGGCATTTGTCTTTTTCGTGCACCATAAAAACAGTGTCGATAATTTAACTCTAGAGCAGGTGAAAAAAATATACGCGGGCGAAATTACCAATTGGCGAGAGGTAGGTGGCAGGGACGAGACAATTCGTGCTTTCCAACGTCCAGCAGATAGTGGCAGTCAAACAGCACTAGAAAAATTGATGGGCAATACGCCATTGATGAAAGCACCTTCTGAAGACATCGTGTCGGGAATGGGAGGAATCATCCGAGAAGTTTCGCAATACCGAAATTATAAAAATGCCATAGGCTTTACGTTTAGATATTATTCGACAGAGATGGTCAAAAATGAAAAAATTAAATTATTAGCTATTGATGGAGTGGTACCGACTAAAGAAAATATTCAAAATGGTACATACCCTTTAGTATCAGAATTTTATGCAATCACAGCAGGAACAGAAAATCACAATGCACAAAAATTAATTGATTGGATTCTTTCTGAGGAAGGGCAAGTCATGGTTGAAAAGGTCGGCTATGTACCACTGGAAAATCATTAAATAGTTTGCTATACTAAGAGTAACAATCGAATGAATAGTTTTCTAGGGTTCCGTAGCCTTGCTAGTCTGGTCCGAGAGAAAACCACAAATTGATTTTGTGACACGGAAGGATAAAAGCCTGGGAGATACTGTTTTTAAAACAGTTTCTTCAGGCTTTTTTTGTTTGGCTAAAATTAACTCACAAAGTGAATGCTAAACAACGGTTAATCGTCCGTGTCTTATAAAATGGAGGGGTTTTTATGAATAAACAGTGGATAAGTGTCATTGTAGCGGCTTGCTTTGAAGTATGTTGGGTCATTGGTTTAAAGCATGCAACAAGTGTATGGGAATGGCTAGGTACTGCCATTGCTATTTTTGTAAGTTTTTATCTGCTTATTAAGGCAGGGGAGCATTTACCAGTTGGTACGGTTTATGCTGTCTTTGTCGGTTTAGGGACAGCTGGAACTGTTTGTGCGGATAGCTTGTTATTTGGGGAGCCATGGAAATTAGCAAAAATAGTATGTATTGTAGTGTTACTCGCAGGAGTAGTCGGCTTAAAGCTTGTAACTGGAGAGTCAAAGGATCAAGAGGTGACTGAATAATGGCATGGATGGCATTAGTGATTGCAGGATTGTGTGAGATGATGGGTGTATATATGATCAGTAAATATAACAAGATGAAAAGTATGAAAAATTTAGGATTACTGATTTTTGCATTTACCTTAAGCTTTGCAGGTCTTGCCTATGCAATGGAAACATTGCCAATGGGTACAGCCTATGCTATTTGGACAGGAATCGGTGCGGCTGGGGGAGCACTGCTAGGAATGCTATTTTTTAATGAATCCAAGGACTGGCGCCGTATTGTTTGTATTATCCTTGTATTAGGGGCGGCAGTCATGTTGAAGTTGTTATCATAATAAACAGGCACTCCTGCATAAGCGGAAGTGCCTGTTTTCTTATATTATTTCTTTACATCTTTTGTCCATTCAGCTACCTTATCTGGATTAGCTTCTACCCATTCTTTCGCAGCGTCTTTTGGATCTTTACCATCCATTACTTCTAGCATTACGCTTTCTAAATCTTCTGCTGTCCAGTGGAAGTTATCTAAAATAGAGTATACATCTGGTAAATCTTCTTTCAAGCCTTTACGAACAAATGTATTAATGGTTTCTTCTCCACCATATACACCTTTTGGATCTTCTAAGTATTTAAGATCATATTTCGCAAATTTCCAGTGAGGTGACCAACCTGTGACAACAATCTCTTCTTCATTTTTCAGCGCCTTAGCCAATGAAGTTGTCATTGCGCCAGAAGAAGAAGTAATAAAGTTCCAATCTGCTAAATTATCATATTCTTCTATTGCTTTTTCCGTAGCAGCCGTAATACCAGCACCCGGTTCAATCCCAGTGATTGTATGATCAGCTTCATTTGTTAAGTCTTCAATAGAGTTAACATTCATATAGCTTGGAACAACTAAGCCAATTTTTGCACCAGCAAGGTTTTCTCCAAGCTCATCTAAATCAGCTTTATATTTTTCGTACTGTGATGCATGTGTATGTGGTAACCATGCAGCAACCATTCCGTCAGCTTCCCCTTTAGAGACAGCCTCCCACATAATTGCATTATCTAAAGGAGTTAATGTCACATCATAACCTAAATCTTCGAGAACTTGCCCAACAACATTCGTTGAGGCGATTTCTGTATCCCACTCAACATAGGCAAGGTTTACCTCCTTAGAATCACTGGTTTTTCCAGAGCTTGAGCCTGAATCGCCTCCACTACATGCAGCGAGCATGAAGCCTAGACCTAGAGCCATTCCTAACTTTGATATTGTCTTTAGTTTCATCGAATCTCCCTTTCTATTTATCATTTTATCAAACTGCCAACACTATCCATAAGGTGCATGCCGGCGAGAAAGATTAACTATGTTTCTATAATGCTTTCTTTTTATTAAAGCTTTGTGTTAAGCGGTCAATAATAATAGCAAAAATAACTAAGCCTAGGCCTGCAACAAAGCCATTCCCAACTTGTGTACGTTGAAGGGCTGTTAATACCTCTCGTCCTAGACCCGGTGCTCCAATCATAGAAGCAATAACTACCATAGAAAGTGATAGCATCACGGTTTGGTTAATTCCGGCCATAATCGTAGATTTAGCCAAAGGAATCTCTACTTTAAATAGTTTTTGACTAGCGGTACTACCATAGGAGTCTGCTGCTTCGACTAATTCCTTCGGTACTTGACGAATACCGAGGTTTGTCATACGTACTGTTGGGGGTAAAGCGAAAATAACAGATGCAAAAACACCAGGCACAATCCCGATGCCGAAGAAGGCAACTGCTGGGATCAAATAAACAAAACCAGGCATTGTTTGCATGAAGTCAAGTATTGGTTTAATAATGTTTTCAGCTATTGTAGATTTCGACATTAGAATACCAAGTGGAATACCGATAATGATGGATATAATACTTGAAAAGAGCACGAGTGTAGTTGTCTCCATAAGGTGTGTCCATAGTCCTTGATTATAAATAAACAAGAGACCTATTAATGAGAATGCAGCTAGCCCGAATTTTTTGCCTGAAACGAAGAAGGCAAATATCACTACAAGTAATATAAGAATAATGGCTGGGATACCCATTAATAAATCAGTGACCTGATTCATGAGTAGTTTTCCAAATTGCTGAATAGAGTTAAAGAACGCTGAAAAATTACTCGTCAACCAGTCCATAGCTGATTCTACCCATTGAGCTAGTGGTATTGTTGGAATATTATCTAAAAAATTATTCATGTACTTCGGCCTCCTCATCGCTCGTTGAAAGTGCTTGGATGACAACGCCCCTAATGAGAACCCCTAGTAAGCGGTCATCTTTTACAACTGCGATAGGAGTAGGTGAATTATAAATCATCCCTAGAATATCTTGTAATAGCATATCTGGTGGAACGGTTAGCACCTCAGTTTGCACAATGGAGTGGACGGTCTGTTCATGCTTTTTAGCTGCAGCTAGTGCATCATCCGCAGTAATATAGCCTTTTAAGTGTCGATTTTTATCAACAGCCATTAATAAACTAACTGCTTCTTGTCGCATGCGTTTGAGTGCTACTGTAGGGCCATCCAAGTCTACATTAACGTAAACAGGTCGTACCATAACATTTTCAGCTGTTAATACTTTAGAACGGTCCACATCCTCTACGAATGTTTTGACATAATCATTTGCTGGGTTGGTTAATATTTCCTCCCCTGTACCAATCTGAATGATAGAACCATCCTTCATAATAGCGATCCGGTCCCCAATGCGTAATGCTTCATTTAAATCATGTGTAATAAACAAAATCGTTTTTTTCAATGTTTGTTGTAGATCAAGTAGTTCATCCTGCATTTCTTTACGAATCAAAGGATCTAGTGCAGAAAAAGCTTCATCCATTAGCAGTATTTCAGGGTCATTTGCAAGTGCACGCGCTAACCCAACACGCTGCTGCATACCACCAGATAATTGACTTGGATACTGATCTTTGTATGCAAGTAATCCAGCATTTTCTAGAGCCTGTTCAGCTTTTGCTTGTCGTTCTTCCTTTGAAATACCACGAATTTCAAGGCCGTATTCGGTGTTTTGAAGTAGTGTACGATGGGGGAATAAACCGAAGTTTTGGAATACCATACTCATTTTGTTTCTTCTTACAGTCCGTAGACTTTCTTTTCCCATTGTAGAAATATTTTCTCCATCAATATATATATTTCCGCTCGTTGGTTCAATAAGGCGGTTTAAGAGCCGTATAAGGGTTGATTTGCCACTACCTGACAAACCCATAATGACGAAAATTTCTCCTTCATTGACAGTAAAGCTTGCATCGTATACACCAACAGTTGCACCTGTTTCTTTTAAGATATCAGTCTTACTTTTTTGTTGCTTAACGAGTTCTAGTGCTTGGGGAATATGTTTGCCAAACACTTTCGATACGTGTTCTATTTTAATTTTTTCCATAGAAGCACTCCTTTCGTAAATTATTACTATGTGAGGATAATGATACCCAAAAATAAACAAGTAACAACTTTACTGTAGCAAAGGGTTGTTACTTTTGTCAAATCGACAAAAAAGAAAAAAACCGCTTAAACGCTGTTATATCAGCGCTTAAACGGATTTTAATTTGGATATAAAAAGCTTTGAACTCTGGCAAAGCTTTCATCATTACCGACAAAATAAATAATGTCTCCCTCTTCGAATGAGACATAAGGTCCAGGGGATAGTAATAATTCATTACCACGTCGAATTCCTACAATGGTACTTGATGTATTTTGCCAAAAGTTTAATGCTTGTACTGTTTGATGAATGCAAGGGCTATCAGCTGTCATTTCTAATTGATAGGGAATGAAAGGATTGACTGAACGGAAATGCTCTGTGCGGCTAATTAGCTGCTTTGCTTTATCTTGTAAATTAATTAATTCATGATGCTGTTTTTGGATGCTAGTTAAAAGTTCATTTTGTATTTCATGTATAGATTGAACATCATGAAACTGTCTAACGAAATGTGCCGCTTTTTCATAAGATTTAATGATAACTCCACTACCTTTTGAGGCCTCTACAATTTCTAAGTCTTGTAAAACAGCAATGGCTCTTCTTGCAGTTTCCGCCGAAACATTATATTGACTTGCTAAAGAGGATCTTGCATATATTTTATCGCCAATTTGGTATTTTCGTTCCACGATCTTTGATGCAAGGTCATTGGCTATTTGTTGATATTTTGGCTGTTTTACTTGAACATTTTTTTCTAAGTTCATTCTTAACTTCCTTTCGTCATTACAGGTACCACAGCTTATTATAGACTAGCCTGCACAGAAAAAATAGCATCTCCATAAGCTAGTAGTATATGATGTAAAAGTAATGTTAAAATTTTTGTATCTTATATTTATAATCAAAGAATAATAGCTGTTGATTGACACTTTTTAGTTATTATTATAAACTAAGTTACGTTATGTAAGTGCTGTGAAAATACATGTGCTCAGTTGGTGTATTTACCCCAACTGTTTCTATAGAAGGTTGGAGATTATAATGACAATTACGACTAAAGTTATGGACTTAGTGAAAGATAAAATGACAATGGTAAAGTATACCGACACAGAAAATATTTGCCTTGTTGGACCTGTAAATTTACCGATTAAACAAGGTGATTTTTCTGCCACATTTCAATGGTATAACTGGCTTAAAGTTGATGCAAATTTATCAAAAGAAGAAATCATTGATGGATTAGCCACTGCCAATTTAGCCTTTTTACAGCAATCATCAGTCCTTGTATATGGTGATTTTACCCATTCAGAAGATGCTTTAATCCGAATGCATAGTATTTGTCACACAGGTGACATATTTGGCAGCCAACGCTGTGATTGTGGCTATCAATTGCATGAGTCCATGAAAATGATTGTGGAGCATGGCTGCGGAGCAATTTTTTATTTAGCAGACCATGAAGGCCGTGGTATTGGTTTATTCTCTAAATCTCTTGCTTATTTATTACAAGAGGAAGGGTTAGACACGGTTGAGGCAAACCATGCTCTTGGCTTCCCGGACGATACTCGTTCTTATGAAGAAGCACTTGCCGTTCTAGCTACGCTGCGTTCTAAACCGGTAACACTTATTACAAATAATCCTAAAAAACTGGCTGCTTTACAGGATCGCGGCTTGGCAGCAGAAGGGCATGTACCTTTATGGGGTGGGTTGACGGAGACGAACCGTTATTATTTAGAAACAAAGGTTGAAAAATCTGGACATATACGCGAAAAGCAATGAGTGGAGGTTACGATCATGACGAATTTAGATGAAAAGTATATGCAATTAGCACTAGATTTAGCAGCTAGTGCGAAAGGAAATACTAACCCAAATCCACTTGTTGGGGCAGTCATTGTGAAGGACGGCGTGATTGTTGGCACAGGCTTACACAGAAAAGCAGGTGAACCTCATGCAGAAGTGCATGCTTTTCGCATGGCTAGTGAACATGCGCACGGTGCGACGCTCTATGTAACGCTAGAGCCCTGCTCACATTATGGCAAAACACCTCCTTGTGCGAATTTAGTGAAGGATTCTGGAGTACGTCGTGTTGTGGTTGCTATGCAAGATCCTAACCCAGCTGTAGCAGGGCGTGGCATTCAATTGCTTCGAGATGCTGGAATAGAGGTAGAAGTGGGGATTTTAGAGCAACAAGCGCGCCGTTTAAATGAACGCTTTATTCACAATATGTTGACGCAACGCCCCTTTGTCATTTCAAAATTTGCTATGACTTTAGATGGGAAAATTGCCACACATACAGGGCATTCTAAGTGGGTGACAGGCGAGGCAGCGCGTGAGGATGTGCACCAAATTCGTCATGAAGTAGATGGAATTTTAGTAGGTGTTGGTACAGTCATCGCTGATAATCCTACTTTAACAACAAGATTAAAGGAAGGGAATGGAAAACATCCAACACGTATTATTATGGATAGTTCTCTACGTACACCTGACCTTGCGAATGTGTTAAATACAGAGCAAGCACAAACGATTCTTGTTTGTAGTAAGGACGTAAGCCAAGACAAGATTGATCAGTTTACAGAGAAAGGTGTCACGGTTTTACCTGTGGGCAAAAATGAACACGGACTTCAGATTGATGAGATGCTTGAACAGCTTTATCAACTTGGCATTACAGATATTCTACTAGAAGGTGGAAGTAAAGTGAATGCTTCATTTTTACAGCAAGGAGCTATTGACAAGTATGTGGTGTATATTGCCCCTAAAGTTCTGGGAGGGAATTTATCGTTAACGCCATTTGCTGGCCATAATCCCTCTTTTATGAACGAAGCATGGAATGTTGAAGTTACTACATTTGATAAAGTCGGCGAGGATTTGCGAATTATTGCCTATCCAAAGCAAGGTGAGGAAAAATGAATTACCATGCGGATGTATGTATAGTAGGAGCAGGACCAGCTGGAACATTGCTGGCCTATTTATTAGCCCAAAAAGGGTTATCCGTGATTCTACTAGAGCAGAACTCAGCACTCGGCCAGGCATTTCGTGGCGAGCATTTAAATGAGGAGGGCGAGGCTGTTTTAAAAAACCATCATCTTTTTGAAGCAGTCGAATCCCTTGGCGTATTACGAATGGAGAAGCTTGAGTATTACGCAGATGGTAGACCTTTTAAAACGATATATCCTGATGAGGCAGTAGGGCATTTAGGTATACATGTACCGCAAAAACATTTATTAAAAGCCATTATACAAAAAGTACAATTATTACCCAACTTTACATGTTTACTACATACAAAGGTAATAAAGCTCGTTATGGATGCATCGGGATATTATAAAGGGGTCACAGCAATAAAAGGTGGGGACACGATAAAAATCAATAGTCAGTTAATAATCGGTGCTGATGGCCGCTATTCTACCATTCGTAAGCAAGCACATATTGATGCTCAAAAACATAAACATGGCTTTGATTTACTATGGGCTAAAATTCCTGCCTCTCCTGGCTGGGAACCATCAATTAAAATGGCATTAATCGAAGATAAGCAACTGTCATTGTTTACACAAGTCGGGGGCTTTATTCAAATTGGCTGGAATATTGAACAAGGGAGCTTCCCGCAGCTTCGAAAACAAGTTTTTACACCATTTATACAACAGCTTTCGGATGCATTTCCAGAGTTAGCGAAGACCGTGACGGAGCGTATAACATCTTGGCGTGATTTTGTGTTGCTGGATGTCTTCAGTAGCCATTGTCATAGCTGGGGGACAAAAGGTCTTGTCTTGTTAGGGGATGCTGTTCATACTATGACACCCACTGGCGCCTTTGGGCTTAATAGTGCACTGAAGGATGCAGAGTGTCTTGCGTCATTACTAAATAAAGACACGCTAGCACATTTTAATGTACAAGATTTTCAACAAATGCGTAAGCAAGCCATTGAAGAAGTATTAGCAAAACAAATTGAAAAAGAGCAAACGTTTGCTGATAATTTCATCAATAAGGCTTCTTGAAGGGACGAACAACTAGATGAAGTTTGGCTTTGATATAGATGACACATTAATTGATTTACGAGCACATGCCTTTTCTCTTTACAATCAAAAACTAGGGAAGAATGTTTCCTTTGAAACCTTTCAAGCCTTACTACGAGTAGAAATTCATGAACCTTTTGGTTTAACGGATGAGGAAGGTTCAGCAATGTGGAATAGCACATTAGAGGAAATTTATTTTACGGACTGTCCTCCTTTTAAGGACGCCTTAGAAACACTGCAAGCTTTAGCCGAGTCAGGACATGAGATTTACTATATTACTTCTCGTCCTAAGCAGTATTGTGCGCAAACAAAAGCATGGATGGAAGAGCAAGGTTTCCCCATTACCGAAGGACGTTTTTTCTGTGGGATGCAAGATACAGAAAAAGTGGCCATTATAAAAGAGCTTGCTTTAGATATTTATGTAGATGATAAACCAGCTGTGCTGGAAACGCTGAACGACGTAAGGACTAAAGTTATGTTAAAAAATCAATCCTATAACCAACATGTGAATCTACCACGCTTATATGATTGGCAAGAGTTTCAAGGGATGCTACAAAAATAAAGGATTGGTGCAACGAATACCGTTGTACCAATCCTTATTTTGTTAAAATCGACTAAGCTGAAAGGTTGTTAAATCCTGTTTACTTTTGCCGTCAATGATTAAATCCGCTAATACTTCTCCAACGGCACTGCTAAATTTAAAGCCATGTCCAGAAAAGCCTGCAGCGATGATGATATTTTGATGTTCAGGTAAAAAATCGATAATGAAATCTTCATCTGGTGTCATCGAATATTTACATGTTTTTCCGTATTTTAATGCTCCGTGCTGGGGCATGAACTGATCGATAAAGTTTTGTAAGTCAACGCTGTCGGCTTCATCAAATGGTCGTAACGGTTCATTTGGATTAATCGCTTCACCGCCATCATGTCGTCCAAGCTTCAATCCTGTCCCATCAATACTTGGAAAGCCATAGTAGGTCGAATCGGCAAATTCAAAGCAATAGGCTGGAAAAACCTCGTCATGATAAAGCTGCTCATCTGCGTCAAACCATGCAAAAGTTTTCCGAGTTGGTGTTACTGGAATAGTTATACCAAGCGTTTGGAGTAACTCCGTTGCCCAGGCACCTGCAGTTACAATTAAGTGCTTCGCCTTGTAGATGTTTTGTGCTGTTTGAACTTGTACCATTTCTCCAGCTTGGATGGTCAGTACTTTTTCGTTTGTCTGTAGGCTTGCCCCGGCTTCTAAAGCTAATTTTTTATAAGCTCGTATACACGCTTCCACACGAAGGACACCTGCTGTCGGCTCAAAATAAGCTACTAAATTTACTGGCAAGGATAGCCCTGGCCACTTATTCATTGCTTCAGCTGCTGAATAGTATTCGAGTGCTAAGCCATAAAATGCTGCACTAGCTTTCACGTTCTGAATAAAAGCACATGTTGGTTCGCCAATATTTACTACCCCTGTTTGTAAAAATAAATGTTCGTCTGCTAGCGTTTCGAGCTCCTGCCAAAGTTCCCCAGCTCTTTTGACAAAAGGCACATAACTAGCGCCTTCCCCATAAGCATAACGGATAATTCGTGTGTCCCCATGATGGCTACCTTCCTGATGAGGGGGAGTATAAGTATCTAGCATAAGGACTTTTTTTCCAGCCTTAGCTAAATAGTAACCAGCAGCCATTCCCATAGAGCCAGCACCCACAATTATGACATCATATACCATTTTAATCCCTACTTTTTTGCTCTAGTATAACAGATGAATCGTTAAGGAAACAGAAATTTTTGAAAGTAAATAAGCACAGCACCTACTCTCCTAATGGACGAAGGTGCTGTGCACGTCAGATTTACTACTTTGAGCTTGGTAGAACTTTGTTGAGGATAATAGCAACGAGGGCAGCAGTTGCTATGGGTGAGCCAAATAAATATTGAACAGTTGTAGGTAACGAGTATAAGAAATCATCAGGCAATAAAGAAAGAGCTAACGTTAAAATGATAGGGATTGCTATCACATACATTTCCTTTTCACCAATACGTTCATTTTTCATGACCTGTAAACCACTAATGGCTATTATGCCACAGACAATCACAAATACACCACCGATGACGGCAGACGGAATTGCTGAAATCAGTGCAGCTAATTTACCAGAGAACCCGAAGACGATAAACCAAATACCCGCAGCGATAAATACTCGACGGCTTGCAATCCCTGTAATAGAGATAACACCTGCATTGGTAGAGTAGCCCGTAACTGGAGTTGATCCTAATAATGAAGCAATAAAGCAACCAATTCCTTCACCAATAACACCACGATTAATTTGTTTATCGGTTAATGGTTTGTCGATGACATTGCTGATCGCAAACCATGTTCCAGTAGTTTCTGCCATTAAGACAATATAAATAATGACCATTGTGATAATTGCTGAAATATTAAAGCTAAAGCCAAAATCTGCGAAGGGAATTTGTGGCATACTAAACCATTTTGCTTGCGATACTGCTGATAAATTTAAAACACCCATCATATTTGCTGCAATACTACCAGCGATTAAGGCAATGATAACGGAAGTAATACGGAATAGACGTCCTTTTTGTTGAAAGACCGTGCCTAACATAACACAAATAATCAAGACAATTGCTGAAATTAACGCTAAATAGATATTTTGGTTAATGGATGCACCTGCTCCATTAAAAATATTATCACTTAAACCGACAGGCATTAAGGATAGACCAACCACAAAAATAATTGTTCCTCCAACAATTGGTGGAATAAATGTTTTGACAATTTTATTGAAGATGCCTGTATAGCCTAAAATAATGACTAAAATAGCTCCTATTAAGCTAGCACCTAACACAGTGCTCCAGCCTAAATCACCACTACCGCTTGCTGCATAGATCCCAACAATGGCGCCGAGTGGGACATAGGAAGGGCCTTGTGCCATCGGTAATTTCATACAAAAATGTGTTTGTACAATCGTTGCGATTCCTGCCGCAATAAACGTTGATTGAATTAATGCACTTGCCTGGCCAGTTTGTAAGCCGATAAGCATGGCAATTAAAAATGGGACTACGTAAACATCCATTGCCATGACATGCTGTAACCCTAGAAGGGCTGATTGACCAATCGAGACTTTTTCATCTGGTAATACGGTTAACTGGGTTTTTCTTGTTTCATTAGTTTGTTTACTAAGTTGCGTTTCCACGAAGATGTACACCTCAAATAATTATTTAGTTACTATAGAAATTAGAGAATCAATTTTACACTCTCGTATGTACTTTATTTCCTTGCACCCAAACCTCACGAATATTTTCTGGACGCACAAGATACATCATTTTTTGAAAAATATCGCGTAAATCTTCATTCTGATCAAAAATAGGGAGCTTGGCAGAAGGGATTTTTGTATCAATGATCTGTACATCCCATGTATAGTGTTCCTGTAAACGGCCTATTGGAAGGCTTAGGCTTTCTCCACCGCCAGCTGTTGCTAAATAAAATGCCTCATTAATGGTAATACGTGAATTTGGCACACCACGTTGATCAGCCGCTATAGCTGTATCTACACCATCCTCTAACATTCTCGATGACATAACAGCCTGTCTTGCATTATCAAAAAGACTTGGAGAAAATCCTCCTGAAACATCTGAGCCTAATCCAATATCAACACCCATCGCATGGAAGCGGGCGATAGGAATGACACTATTAGCAAAATAGGCATTGGAGATTGGACAATGGCCAATGGCAGTACCAGTTTCAGCAAATAGTCGTGCATCGTCATCACTTAAGAAATTACAATGTGCCATGACAGATTTTTTACCTAATAAACCAAAGTCATGTAAAGCAACAGCATCATTTTTATTAAATCGTTCTTTAACATAGCCATGCTCCCAGTCACTTTCGCTACAATGCGACTGAATATGTGTATCATATTTTGCAGCTAATTCACCTAAACCTTTTAAGGCATTGTCAGTACAGCTTGGTATAAAACGTGGTGTCACAACTGGATAGACACCTTGTTTAGTTGTTTTGGCTAGTTCTTTTACTGCTAAAATAAACTCTTCTGTATCGGCTAATGCTGTTTGTGTGTTTGCATCACGATAAAAATCTGGATTTTGCTCTGGATCATCCATGACCACTTTTCCGACTAGTCCTCGTTGGCTCTTCTCTGCGCAAATTTTAGCTAAAAGAACGCTTGCCTCTTTATGGACTGTCGCAAAATATAAGGATGTTGTTGTTCCATTGGCAAGAAGCGTGCCTACTAAATCCTCATAGACCTCTTGGGCAAACGCTAAATCCGAAAATTTTGATTCGATAGGGAAAGTGTATGTGTTCAGCCAATCATAAAGAGGAATATCTAGAGCTGTACCTGATTGAGCCCATTGCGGCGCATGGACATGTAGATCGACAAACCCTGGTAAGAAATATTGCCCTTCAGATAATTGATGGAAATTATTTTGATGTTGATATGTAGTTAATAGTTGCTGGTAATCAGTATGTTCAGGAGCGATTGTTTTATCAATCATGCCGTCAGCATTAATGAAAAATAAATAATCTTTTAAGATTTGAACCTCAGTAGCAGATTTACTTGTAAATGCTGTCCCTTTGAAAATATGCGTATATTCAGTCATAAAAACCACCTTAATGTTCGTTTATTGATAATAACATGGATTATTATAGGCTATTTAAACTATCAAGTCCATAAAAAAACGAATATTGATGAATTAACAAGAGGATTTAAAGAGCATTTTCAACTACTATTTGACAGCTTTGACAAGCGTTGATGGATGGATAAACAAAGTAATTTGAGAGCGTTACACAAATTGGATAGTTTGCCGTACTAGCTGCAATAAGACTACTAGTAGTCTTAGACATTAGATGATAAGCAGAAGAAGCTAGAAAGGAATCGATGATGAATTTCTCGATTCCTTTGAGATTGGACACGTTTACTATCAAATCGATTGATTGATGATGTGGAGAAAGTTATTAAAGGATGAGGAATGATGCTGTTCATTTTTTCTAGTACAAAGATAGATAGGACGCTGAATATCGATATCCTTTATAAAGACACGCGATACTTGTTGCTGTTGGATAAAGCTAGAGGCTGCAATGGAAGGGGCTAGCATAGTACCGAATCCTGCTGCAATAGCATGGATTGATTCATTAATTCCATCTAGTTGTAGTCCGACCTGAGGTGGGGGAATCTTATGCACCTTACATAAAGCATTTAAGTATTCTTTTGTGGAGCTACCATCTTCCCTTGTGACAAAGGGCTGTTGCATAAGTTCTGCTAACGATACAGTTTGATCCGCTAGTGGGTGATTATAGGGCACGATAAACCAATAATCTAAGTTCATTAAAAATTGATAATTGATATCTGGGTGATGTCCATCCTCTTTGACAATAAAGGCTAAATCTACCTTATAATGCAGTAATTCCTCAATTACTTGCTGCGAGTTAGCCGTTTTTAAATGAATATTTGTAGCTGGATAGATTTGCTTAAAATAAGCAAGCCATTTGGGTAATAAAAAGTGAGAGGGGACATGTGTAGATGCGATTTGCAGTTCTTCGTTGCCAGTATTTTTTAGCTGCTCTATTTTATTTTCGATATCCTGCTCTAAATCAAATAATCGCTGAGCCTGTTTATATAAAAAAACGCCATTTTGTGTTAGTGTAATACCTCTCCCTTTAGATTCCAGCAAGGTTAAAGCTAGTTCCTTTTCTAAATTTCGTATTTGTATAGTGACGGCTGGCTGACTAATCATAAGAGCTTGGGCTGCTTTGGAAACACTATTGAGCTCGGCCACTTTCGTAAATAAACGTAGTGCATGTAAATTCATGATAGACACACCTTTTATAAAATATTTTTATGCTTTTATATACATTATATATTAGATTTATTAATCTTCACTCTGTATTCTTTTAATTACAGTAGGGAACTGGGGAGGGGGATGAACACTTGAATCGACAGCATATGGGGATTGTTTTTGGGGGAATATTATTATTGGTTGTAGCGATGGGGATTAGTCGCTTTGCTTTTACACCGATTTTGCCATTTATGCGCCGTGATGTAGGATTTTCATTAGAAGTAGCTGGGTTTTTAGCCTCAAGCAATTATATTGGCTATTTTATTGGAGCATTATGGGCGGGCTTTATTTATCGTCAACGCAAAAAACTTTTATTGACAAGTGTTGTTTTCAACGTCCTTTCAGTAGGCTTAATGGGATTAATAGAGCTGTATAGTGTATGGCTAGTGCTTCGTTTAATCGCAGGTATTACAGGGGGCTTAATTTTTGTCTTGACGTCAAGTATTGTGATGGATTATTTGGCGAAACATTCACTGTCACGATGGTCTGGCTATGTCTTTAGTGGGATTGGTTTAGGGATTGCAATTTCAGGTTTATGTGTACCTATTATTGAAGCTAAATTTGCGTGGCAAGGTACATGGCTAGGATTAGGAATATTGTCAGCGGTTTTTTTACTCATGACAACTATTTTGTGGAAGGGTTTAGAGACTGGGGACGGTTTAAAAGTTGCAAAATCACTCGATACGAAAATGACAAAGGGCTTTATGCCATGGCTGATCGTGTCTTATGGATTAGAGGGCTTAGGTTATATTATTACAGGAACTTTTTTAGTTGATATTATTCATAATATCCCTTCTCTCCAGGCTTATTCCTCGTATAGCTGGGTGATGGTGGGGTTAGCAGCGATACCATCAGCACCAGTCTGGACAGTTTTATTAGAAAAATTTTCGGCAATAAAAATTTTGTTTGTGGCATACATATTTCAAGTGATAGGCATCTTGTTACCCGTATTTTCACAAACTGTATGGAGTGTATTGTTAGCATCGTTTTTATTCGGTCTAACCTTTGTAGGAATAGTCACACTAACAACATCCTATGCACGTCAGCTTTTTCCGACCCAGAGCGGATTCGTTGTATCTCTATTAACAACCTTTTATGCTTTTGGACAAATTATTGGTCCAATTATCGCAGGAAAACTGGTAGAAGTTTATAGCAGCTATAAAGCAGCACTTGTCTTTGCAGGGGTAATTGTATTTCTTGCATTACTTGTCATGGTTGTTGGCAGGTGGCTCACTGTCAAAAAAGAAGCTGTCGCTGAACAATCCATTTCAATATAACGCATAAAAGCCAGAAATCCTATTGGGATTTCTGGCTTTTCTCATTTACTTAAAGAAGCCGTGCCTCTATCTACATGATATTAAAAGATATAATAAAAGTCTATATATTTTTTTCTTTATATGGAAAAATAGACAAGTGCACAAGAGACGTAACGTTACGATTCTACTTTGAAATGAGGTCTTTATATGAATACAGAACAAGCCATTCAACGCTGGAATCTATATGCAGAAAGGTATACAGCTAACTACGATGAGCAGGGTGACATTCATCGTGTAGTACTGTTAAACCCCACCATCTTTGCATTGTTGGAAGAGATCAATGGAAAGCATGTATTAGATGCAGGGTGTGGAGAAGGCTATTTAAGCAGATTACTGGTGAAGAAGGGTGCAAGAGTAACAGCGGTTGATTTTTCACAAAAAATGCTGGACATTGCTAAGGAAAGAACGCCACAGAAGGATGCTATTCAATTTTTACAAGGGAACTGTGAAAAATTAGCGTTTCTAGCAGATGAACAATTTGATTGTATTGTTTCGAATATGGTTCTCCAAGATTTAGAGGATTATCAGGCTGCTCTATGTGAGATGTATCGATTATTAAAACCTACTAGCACTTTTATTTTTTCGATTTTACACCCATGCTTTGTGACACCAAATAGTGGATGGATGAGACATGTGGAGCTAGATCAGCAATATTGGAAAGTCCAACGTTATTTTTATGAAGGGGTGTACCAACAGCTAGATGCTGAGCCACCAATCATTCTGTACCATCGAACATTAACAAGCTATGTGCAAGCAATTAGGCAAGCTGGATTTATGATTGAGACTATTGTAGAGCCAAAGCCATCAGAGGAGATGCTGGAGAAGTATCCTCAATTTAAGGAAGATTTGCATTGTGCAGATTTTATTGTTTTTAAATTAAGAAAATAAAGGAGAAGTAACCATGCGTTTATTCCATATCAGTGAAGACCCTACTATTACGATTTTTCATCCTCGACTACCTGAGCGACCAGATTTAGATGCCACCAAAGGGCTTGTATGGGCGATCAACGAGAGATGCTTGCCGAATTATTTAACGCCAAGAGATTGTCCACGTGTTTGTTTTCATGCAGGAGAACAGACAACAGAGCAGGACAGACAGCACTATCTAGCTCAAGCTTCTCATGTAGTAGTCATAGAAAACAAGTGGTTGGAAGTATTGAAGAATACAAGTCTTTACCTATATGAGTTTGATAGTAATGGATTCACATTACAGGATGATATTACTGGCTATTATACAAGTGAATTAACACAAATGCCCATCAATGTCTCAGAGATCGAAGATATAGAGAAAGCATTATTAGAGCGTAATGTTGAATTGCGAATGGTAGATAGCTTGTGGGACATCCATGATGAAATCCAGCATACAAGCTTAAATTGGTCGATGTGCAGAATGCGCTTTGCAAAGCCTAGACATTAAAAATAAGCCTCGTCATGCACCTAATGCATGGACGAGGCTTGTTTTTTATTAGACAGTAGATGCTTGTTCAATTGGTGCTGAAGATATATTGACTAATTTTTTGTCTTGATAGGTAAAAATATATTCATAATTAGTTGTTTCCTTTAGCATTGTGGGTAAATAATATTTTAAATCCGCAATGCCCACATTTTCAGGGTGGAAAATCCAAGTAAGTTCCTTCCAATCTAGAATACCCTCAGCAACCTTTAGAGGGGTTACATATGTAAAAGATTCAGGTAGTTCCGCTATAAACGCATACATACAACCATAGTTAATATCGCCATCTGTCCATGTAATTTTTCCTTTATACGTAATATCCTCGACAGTAATACCTGTCTCTTCTTTAATTTCACGGATTGCACAAGCTAATGGTGTTTCATTCTGTTCAATTTTACCACCAACACCATTCCATGCACCCATCCATTGCGGCTTATCTCTATTCAGCAAAAGGATATGATCACCCTTCTTTACAAAACAAATAGTAAATTCAATCAAATTTATTCCTCCTTGTTAATTAGCTATCCGAGCGAGAGGGCGACCAGCCTGTAAGCTGACTCCATTGATTAGCTTGTTTTAAAATTTCCCAAATGATCGCTTCTTTAGAGTTTGTATATAGTTGTCGGTTATTTATGTATTTTTCTGCAAATTCACATTTTACCTGCTCGTAGCGACGACAGTAATCTGGATGACAGCGCAAAAAATCTCGAAATAATAAGGCCAGCTGTTCTGCCCAACTACCAGCCTGTCGAACATGAATATGTACTCGTCTATGACCAGGAGCCTCTCGAAAATAGCGTTTAGACTTGTCTGGATTGTTTGCTCGATAAATAAAATCAAGACATTCTAGTGGTCCTTTAAACGCTTCCAATGGCGTAAATGATGCTACGGATAGTTGTATGTCAATCACTGGTTTCGCTGCTAAGCCTGTTATAGAAGTTGAGCCAATATGATCAATTCTCAGTGCGTTGTCTCCTAGGGCCTCACGTAATCGAGAACCTATGCTATGAAATTCTTTAGCCCATTCATCTGTATATGGCAAAATTAAAATAGGATCGGACATTTTTTCCTCCTTTGGATAGCTATTTAAATAGTGTATCAAAAAAAGAGCAGATCACGTAAAACATTCTAATGTGAGCATGTTATAGTTGTATAAAGATAGTTGAAGGAGTGAGGAGCTATGATTTTAATTAGTGCCTGCTTAGCTGGAATAAATGTTCGTTATAATGGTACGAACAGTCTAAATGAAAAAATACAAAAGCTTGTGTTAGAAAATAAAGCTGTCACCGTTTGTCCTGAGTTAATGGGAGGTTTTACAACGCCACGCGAGCCTGCTGAAATTGTAGGAGGAAATGGTCATGATGTTCTTGATGGGAAAGCAAGGGTCGTTGAAAGATCTGGACGTGATGTTACAGAATTATACCTTAAAGGAGCGAATGCGACCTTACAAAAAGCACGCGAAATAGGTGCAACAAAGGTTGTCTTAAAGGAGTATAGCCCATCTTGTGGTAGTGCCATGATTTATAATGGGGAATTCAATGGCACTAAATTAGTTGGTGTGGGAGTAACGACTGCATTACTACAAAGGCATGGAATTAAGGTTGTGTCGGAAGAGCAATTTCTAACAAATTGAACCCAACATGACTGCGATTTTAGATGAGGGGGTAACCTTTGTCATTGGAAAGCATCTGAACAGATGGGAGGTGGGTGATATGCCATTAACCTTTGCACATCCAGCCGCAATTTTACCTTTTTCAAGACAAAGTAAATACATACATTTTTCAGCATTAGTATTAGGAAGTATGGCACCTGATTTTGAATATTTTTTAAGAGGCAGACCAGTAGGCGAGATTGGACATAGCTTTACAGGTTTTTTTACTTTTAATCTACCTCTTGTAATCTTGCTCTATCTAATTTATCGAGCATGTATTCAGCAACATCTAATTAATCATTTACCGATATGTTTGCAGGACACAGCTAACCAACGAACTTCCAAAAGTAAACTATTCAATGTCATGGTATTTAGCTATTCAGCTTTATTCGGAATGTTAACTCACGTGGTCTGGGATTCTTTTACTCATAAAAATGGATTTATGGTTACGCACGTATCTATTTTAGCTGAAATAATGCCACTGTTTGGTTTACAGATTCCTCTTTATAAATACTTGCAACATGGAAGTACTTTAGTTGGCATCACACTAATGATTTGCTATGTCTCTTATAGGGCAGCTAATCAACCAAAGAAATTCTTACCAAGTATTCAGCCTAAACAAAAACTCTTCTTTTGGCTTCAAGTACTTGGATTGGCATTTTTCTATGTATGTATTTGGTGCTTAATAAATGAGGTTTCACTAAGAAGCTATGGTGTTTGGGTGGTTCGCTTTATCGATTCTAGTTTCTTGAGCCTGTTAACGATTTGTTTGCTACATACACCTCGTCACAATAACATCAAGGTAAAAGGACTTCCATAACCGGGAGTCCTTTTGGTTATTTCCTTTTTAGCTTAGATAAAAGGAAGAATAGAGTGATAACGAAACCAGCATAGACTAGTATCCAGGCAAATTGCCAATAAAACTTACTAGGTATGGATGTTATTTGATCGCCAATAGCCAACATTTCTAAAGAAAGATGGACAGGGGGAAGAACCCAAATAAGACCATTTAGTTGGTCAAGTGAATCCTTTAATGTTGCTAATACTATGGCAAACAATAATACACTAATAACTCCCCACCAAGTATTTTGTTTATTTTTAACAAGGTCTCTTGTAAACAGAGCGGATAGGGCCATACCTAAAGTAGCCAAAGTAAAATGGGCAAAAAATCCAAGAAATAGGTGAATAAAGCTTGGCTTTTCAGCAAAAGCATGGATGACTACTGGGTAAATGATAGATACAAAACTTAAGCTGAAAGCAATTACTATATTAATTATAAATAGGCTGACATTATATGGTGTTGAACCATTCGCATGCAGTATCGTAATCATTTTTTGCCCTTCATCCTCTGAATGAAACAATGTCACGGTAAACCAACCCATCAGGAAAAAGAGGATAATAGATGTAAAGGAAAAGCTATCTAATATAGGGTTTGGAACAAATGTATAGTTGATTACAAGACATAAAATGAAAATAGAAAAAGGTGGCACATACTGATAGGTTCTCGCGTAATTGCTTAACTGATAACGCATTAAACTAATCATTTGCTATAAATATCTCCTTATCATTGATTGGCATAAGTTGTTTGATAGAAGCTTTTTTTAGAAGTAGCTGTTGTAAAAGATCGTCGGTATGCTGTGCTTGATAGCGAATATTAACTTCGTAAAAACCAGTAGCCAATTGTGTCTGGTGGTTAATTTCTATTAAATGAGATAGGTCCTCTAAGTATGTAGGATTAGAAATATCAAAAATTAATTGATTATAGGTTACATCCTTCAAGGGTAAATCTGTCCGCATCACTTTTTTGTTGTGAATCATGAGAATCGTATCCACGACATGATCCAAAAGCTTTGTTTCGTGACAGCTTAAGATAATCGTCATTCCTTGTTGTTTGAGGCTATGAAGAGTTTGTTCCAACTCATTTTGTGTTGTAAGGTCTAATCCTGATAAAGGCTCATCTAATATCAACAAATCTGTTTCATCCAGCATCGCCTGCATAATCATTATTTTTTGTTTCATCCCTTTAGAAAAGTTGATAATACGAGTATTTTGAACATCTACTAAGCTAAAAAGTTCTAGTAAATAATTTATTCTCGGTAATAGTTCTTGTTTAGCCATTCCACGGATTCGCCCCATCTTATAAAGATATTCTTGAGGCGTAAATAAAATATGAGAAGGGGAAACTTCTGGGACATAGCCAATTTTTAAGTTTTGTTTGGAAGGAATAATTGAACCATGGTCAGGCGTAATAAGACCAGCAATCATTTTTAATAGCGTGCTTTTGCCAGAGCCATTTTTCCCAACGATAGCAATGATTTGGTTATGATCGATTGGAAATGAGACATTATCTAAAATTTTTATGCCCCTGTATTGCTTGGTGATATTTTGTGCGTTAAACAAACTATTCATAAATCTAACACCTACTTATTTGGGTTTTGAAAGGAAACTACCCTAATTGTAAGACACTAGATGTTTGTTTGGCAAAAGAAACCATTTTAAATAAAGAAACAGTAAGGATCTTCTCTAAAGGGGGATGGATCCTTACTGTATTTTTTACAATGAGCGATATTTTTTTAAACTGATAATATTTAATGTAATAAAAACGAGGGCGAAACAGGCAAGAACGCTGATATTCACTACGATATCAGGGAAGGTATAACCTTTATACATAACATCATTCAATGCGTCCGCTGCATAGTAAAGAGGCATGATACGTCCAATGTTTTGAAGCCATTCTGCCATACTATCGAGCGGAAATATACCTGAAAAGAATACTTGCGGAACAATAACAATCGGGATGAATTGCATCATTTGGAACTCTGAAGCAGCAAAGCTTGATAGCAAGGCACCTAAGGATAACGATACAAGGGCAACCATCATATTAATGAGAAAGACAAGCCAGATTGAACCTACATGAACGATATCTAGTACATAAATACCAAATAGCACGATAATAATCGTTTGCAAGAAGGCAAATAATCCATAGCCAATCATATAGCCTGCTACAATTTCAGAGCGTTTAATAGGTGTCGCAAGTAGTCGCTCCAATGTCCCTGAAGTACGTTCCTTTAGTAAAGCGATTCCTGTAATTAAAAAGACAAAGAAGAACACAAAGAAACCAATTAACATGGGACTAAAAATATCAAAAATTGCCGTATCCTCATTACCATAAACATAGTCCGTTTCTAAACTGTCTATAGCAGCGTGTGAAGGTTGTAACATTTGCGCAAGCTGCATCGTTAACGCTTTTGCTTGGGAAGGGTCATCATTTAATAACGTTAACTTACTATCATTTTGCTTGATTGTAAGCCAGCCATCATACTCTTTATCTTGTAGCTGCTTTTTCGAAAAATCATCATCCTCAATAATTGTAAAATCGGCATCTTTTAATTTATCGATTAGTGGTGCGGGTCCATTCGTGACAACAAGTGTGACAGAAGTTTCGTTACTATTAAATATAAAATACATTAAGGATAAGACGAGAAGCGGGGCAAAAAATAATAAAGCGAGTGTCCGTTTATCTCGTTTCATTTGCTGAATAATTCTTGTGACAATTGCACCTATTCTCATTGTACGTCACCTCCAGCTTTTAAAAATACTTCATCAAAATCTTTTGCCTGGTAATATTCTTTTAACGCTTGTGGTGTGCCTTGCGCAATAATATGACCACTTCTTAACATAGCTAATTGATCACACTTTTCTGCTTCATCCATCGCATGTGTCGTCACTAAAATTGTCTTTTGTTCCTCTTCTTTTAACCGAATAAGTTCCTGCCAAATTTCTTTTTTTAAAACAGGATCAATACCAACGGTTGGTTCATCTAAGATTAATAGTTTAGGATTTTGGATGAGAGCAATAGCAAGAGATAATCGACGTTTCATTCCTCCCGAATAATTGATCACTTTAAGATGTAGGTCATCAGTTAAACGAACAAGGCTTGCGGCATAGGCTACACGCTCCACTCTTTCTGCCTTTGACAAGGAGTAAAGCTTTGCAAAAAAATGAAGATTTTCTTCACCTGTTAAATCTGTATAAAGTGCATCTGATTGTGCCATATAGCCAATATCATTCAATAATTGCTTATGGGGAACATCTAAATCTAACACTCGAATGTGACCATTATCAGGCTTTAGCATGCCCATAATCATTTTGATTAGCGTCGTTTTACCACAGCCTGACGGACCAAGTAAGCCCATTAACTGTCCTTTAGGAATAGCTAAAGAAAGGGGGGCAATAACTTGCTTGTGGTGAAATTTTTTTTCAAGGGATTTAATAGAGATTGCTTGGTTGCCCATACGGACCTCACTCCTTCACTGAACACAATGTTGATTTGATAAAAATTTTACGGTAGCATGTGAGCAAATACAATCAACAGTTTGCCAGCATGTGTTAAGTAAATGGAGGGAATTTGTGTGTCGGTACATGAAAAAATGAATTTTGAAACGAAGCAAGCCATTAAAAAGGCACTGATTCTGCAAGTAGAGGAAGTGGGCTTTGAACGTGTGACCGTAAAAAAATTAGCATTAGCAGCTCAAATTAATCGTGGAACGTTTTATCTACACTATGCGGATAAATATGCCGTAATGGAGGATTTGCAACAAGAGCTCTTAGTGGAATTAGAACGCTATGTGAAGCATGTTCAACCAGTCGATGCTTTTCAAACATTAAAAATGGGCCAACTGTATCAACCATTTATTAACGTGATAGCCTGCATAAAGGAACATGCCCCAGCCTTTCGTATGCTATTAGGAGAGCAAGGAAGTCCGGGCTTTACACAAAAAATGAAAACAATCTTTGGCAATCATATATTAGATAGATTATCCGTTATACGCGAGGAAGTGCAAGATCCAGAATTTCAGCAATACCTACAAGCCTTTATCGCATCTGCCATTTTGGGGGTAATTCAGGAGTGGTTAGACAAGGGTAATGAGAACTTAACCGTAGATGAAATGGTTTCTCTCCATTTCCGATTATTGCGTTTCTTAGGGAATGTTGTAGCCAATACGAAAGGGTGAAAATCTGATATAGATTCAGGGAACCTGATTGACTATATGAATACATTATATTTTCACAGCATCGAGCAGGTAATATCATGATCTAATAAAAAGAACATGATTGGGACTATTTTAAATAGTCTCACTCATGTTCTACTAGTATTTGCTTTATTTTTCATAGTATTCGTTCAACGCAACTTCTAAACGCTCTTCTAAATGCTTGGAAATATAGCTTAGGACAAACTGCTCTTTTTCCATCTCGATTTGGGCGGATTTGAACATCTTGGTGAAAAAGCTAATTTTATTGTTCGTTGAAAATTCCTGTAATGCTTCTGTACGTAGTGTAGAGACAATTTCATTTTCAATATGACGCTCTCTAATTTTTTGCACAATATCCTTTACACTGTTTTCTTGTAGCTCGGTAATTTGCTTTTGGAGATGCTCGTTTTCCTGCTTTAGTTCTAACGTTTCTTTTTGAATTTCTTCCACTTGAAGGACTGAATCAGTCGATAAGCGTTGAATGTTTTCGACAAGAAAGTCCTGATTAATGTTAACTTGTAACGTCCCTTGCTCTTCATTCGGCAAAATTTGAAAGAGCCCTGTTTGGATCATTTGTTGTAGGACGTTTCCAAGAACATCAATTTTATGGGTTAGATCCTCTGAATCCATGGTCGTTGCCGTAATTTGATGTTTAAGTAACTGACCGTTATCATCAAGACCTAGCAATAATTTTATCCCTCTCACACGATACTCATCCTTCAGTAACAAAATCATTCTTAGCCTTACGATAGCAGGCAAGTTTAAACGGATATTCCCATGTACGTTCGGTGAAGCATTGTCAAATACATATTGCTCAAACGGTTTTAAATAGTAGCGAAGCATAGCGTCTGTGATATTAAACCAGCCCGCGACTTCTGCTATTGTATAGTGTTTGGATTCATCGATGTCTGCTAGATAGGCATCATTATAGAGGTTCTCCTCTAAAGGCGTATGTTGTAGTGCAACAAACAATGGGTCATCTTGCACAATTCCGAGTACCAATTCTTTTGCATCATTTACTTTAAGCATCCTTTCACACCCCACTTTATTTTTCCCCTGACTAATTGTTCTCTATATAGGTTTCTATTCGATTGGAAGCAATTGTATGCCTATTTTATGTAGGAAATAACATTAGAACGAATTACCTTTTAAGCTTTTATGACTCTTAAGAAAATTTTAAGAATTCTCCTCGCAATTCGTTAAGAAATGCTCTTTATAGTTAGAACCATCTACATGAAAGCAAAGTGAGGAGAAATTTTCATGCAATTTATTACCTTTCTTACTGAATTTATAAAACATCCTAAAACAATTGGAGCAATTTCCCCGAGCTCTAAAAAATTAGCTTATAAAATGATACAACCTATTTGTTTTGAAACTGCACAATGTATTGTCGAGCTAGGACCAGGAATGGGCTCTTTTACAAAGGAGCTTGTGAAAAGAAAAAAGCCAGCTACATGGCTTGTACTCATTGAACATAATCCGAATTTTTGCGAGAAATTACGTCAACAGTTCGCTCATGAGGCCTATGTTATTGTAATCAATGGCTCTGCAGAAAATATGAAGCAATATATAGACGAGTTGCATATTGAAAAAATAGACTATGTTATCTCTGGGCTACCATTTACATCTTTAAAGTCAGAAGTATCATGTTGCATTTTAAATAATGTGAAGGATTGTTTGGATGATGGGAAATTCATCACGTTCCAATATTCACTTGTGAAAAAAGCATTCTTCCAACGCTATTTCGCGGAGATCTCACATGAAAAAGTGTGGATCAATATGCCTCCAGCATATGTCTTTAGCTGTCAACTTGGAAATACGAGGGTAAGCTAATGGAGTTGCAGGATCTCTTACTATTTATTGATCAATATGGCTATTTTGCATTGTTTTTCAGTTTATGGCTAGGCATTATCGGGATGCCACTCCCGGATGAGATGATTGTAATGAGTGGTGGTTTTTTATCGTCATTAGATACAATGAGTGTATGGAAATCCTTTCTAATTACTTATTTAGGTGTTGTTTCAGGCCTTTCACTAGGTTATGTTCTAGGTAGACAATTTGGTCAACGAGTGCTCGATAAACTTATGAAAAAGAAAAAAGCAAAGTATTTATTGCAATCCAAAGATTTGCTTGATAAATATGGGCGTTTTGCTTTAGTCTTTAGTTATTTTATCCCGATTGTTAGACATATTCTTCCGTACTTGGTCGGGATGAATCATATGTCCTTTAAAACTTATGCCATATTCTCGTATACAACAGGCTTTGTTTGGACATTAATTTATTTCATACTTGGGCACTTATTTGGTAGCCAGATTGAGTATATTTCTTTGCTTGCTACTAAATATGGTATCTATTTAGGTATCGTCATCGTCATAATCAGCTTGCTTTATTATTTTTATATTCGAAAATTAAAAAATAGTTAAAATAGGGAACATTCCTATTAGTAAAATATTTGAGGTATGGTGGGGTTAGATGAGTAATGAAACAATTTTAATTGTTGATGATGAAAAAGAGATAAGAAATCTTATCGCTATTTATTTGAAAAATGAGGGCTATCATGTGCTAGAGGCATGTGATGGGGAAGAAGGCTTGCAGCTACTGAAGAAGCATCAGGTACATTTAATAGTACTCGATTTAATGATGCCTAAAGTGGATGGTATAGAAATGTGTATGAAGGTAAGAGAAGTAGCGGAAATGCCGATTATCATGCTTACTGCAAAGTCACAGGATATGGATAAAATTGTTGGTTTAACAATAGGGGCTGATGATTATGTGACAAAGCCCTTTAATCCATTAGAGTTGATTGCACGCATTAAATCACAGCTTCGGCGCTATCTTAAAATGAATGGCTTAAATAATAGCAATGGTGAGGAAATGGAAATCGGTGATTTGCGTCTCAATACAGCGACTCATGAAGTCTTTGTTAACAATGAAAAAGTAAAATTAACACCAAGAGAGTTTGCTATTTTGGAACTACTTGTAAGTAATCCGGGCATCGTGATGAGCGCAGAGCAAATCTATGAAAAGGTTTGGAAAGAGGAAGCTTTCCAATCAGAAAATACAGTGATGGTACATATACGAAAAATTCGTGAACGTATTGAAACAAATCCAAGAAATCCACAATATATCAAAACTGTCTGGGGAGTAGGATATAAAGTTGAAAAAGATCTTTAGGCTATTCTTAAAGCTACTGGGGCCCCTCCAGCGTATTTACAGAAAAATAAAGAATAATATAGAGCGCAGCATTAGAATTCAATTATTTACAACCTTTATTTTATGTGCACTTGGAAGCTTTTTAGTATCACGGGCAGTCCTCCCTTTATTTGAGAATATTAATGACACTGTCATCGTTGATTATAGCTACAGTATGAAGATGATGTATTATCAGGCACAAGATACAGCAAAATTAGCGACCCAAGAAAATAATGTGAATGTGTTGAGGCAATTGATTGAACAAGAAGATGAAAATTTCGAAAGTGACCAGAATGCTTTAAAAATTGTAGTAACAGATGAGGTAGGGAAGGTTTTATATAAAACAAAGCAGGTAAAAGAGTCACAAATTGATTTACATGAAGAAATTAGAAAGGTCATGGATTTTACAATTAATCAGCCGTTTGATCAAGCGTATCCTGATACGATTGAAACTTCTCGTAGAGAATTTTCAACATTAGTACCTCTGACCTTGCAAGATAAAAACTATTATTTTTTCGTAAGTGGCCTTCCACAAGGTGAAGCCATTACAAGTACGAGTGAAGGACCTATACCTTTTTTCATTGGTATTATTTTATTTATTGTATCGTTCTTCTATATAACCAAGCGCAAAATGAATCAAATAGAAGCGTTAGCAGAGGGGGTATTGGAAATAGCAAAGGGGAATTTAGCCTTTCGCATTGAGAAAAAAGGGCAGGATGAAATTGCTTTATTAACAGATAATATTAACCAAATGGCAGAAGAAATCATGACAAGTATCGAAATGGAAAGGAAAATTGAGCAACAGAAAAATGAGCTCATTACAAATGTTTCACATGATCTGAGAACACCGCTTACCTCCATAATGGGTTACCTACGGCTATTAAGAGAGGAAAAATATGAGACAAAAGAGCAATACGACGAATATTTGAAAATAGCCTTTTCTAAATCCGAGCAATTAAAAAATTTAATTGATGATTTATTTGAATATACAAAGCTAACAAATGATAAAAATGCTTTAGTGCGACAACAAGTCTGTTTAAATGAGCTACTCGATCAATTAATGGAGGAATTAGTGCCACTTGCAGAGGAGAAACAACGCATTTTTAAGAAGCATTTTTCAGAAGAGCGAGTTTTTGCGGCGCTTGATTCAGAAAAAATTGTTCGTGTGTTTGATAACTTATTAATCAATGCGATTAACTATAGTACGGGTGACGGAAAAATAATCGTTTCTCTTGAAGGGCAAGGCGATCATGTGCGTATTGGTGTAGCAAATCAAAGTGATGCCTTTACACCAGAAGAGCTTGATAGTTTATTTGAGAGGTTTTATAAAAAGGATCAGTCAAGAACGAATGTAACAGAAGGCTCTGGGCTGGGTCTAGCGATTGCCAAAAGCATTGTGGAGCTTCACGGAGGAACCATTCACGCTACATATAAAAATGAGACATTGTACTTTATTATCACATTGCCATTAACGACTTAATCCAAATCACAGTGGGTAAATGGTGATGGTATGATGGATTTGCTTAACGTGTGAAAGCATTTCCTGCATGGTTGCTAAGTGAGCTATGTCCTTTATTAAAAGTTGAATTTCTGTCTGCTTGTACTGTCGTTGAAAGTCAAAAATATAGTCTCTAATAATGGCTAAATTATGAGGATGTTTCATTTCTACCTCTACAAAAAATGGCAATGTTACATCGGGAAGTTTTGTACTGCCCCCGCGACGAATCCAGACCGATTCTTGCACATAATAACGGATAGGTAATTGGCGGTTACTAGCGATAAAAATATCCATAAAAAGCTCCTTTCTATATCTAATTAAAGCCTAAAGGAATTACGTTCAGCCGTCAAAGGAAAACATGAAAAGAGCTGTTCAGTGGGGGAAATCTACTGAACAGCTCTTTTAGTAATGAAAATAATAGATAGAACACTCAAACTGATGGATAGTCATACGCGTCTATTGATTCTAAAAAATATTGAAGTATTGGTGATTGTACATCATCCTTACGATAAATAAACCAGGTAGGAATATGTGCTTGCTTATTCGTTAATTCGTGCAGAGTTAGTGTTTGTGTTGCCATATATTTTTCCGCAATAGCACGAGGAAGTAAAGTAATACCTAATCCAGCAGCAACGCAGCCAATTATACCATCAAGCGTACCAAATTCCATTCTATTTTGAGGACGTACTCCGTCTTCGTGTAACCAATGCTCCAAAATGGCTCGATAGGAACAGCCATTTCGGAAGGTAATCACAGTGCTACCCTCTAAGTCTCTCAAATTTTTAATGGGCTTATGCTTAGAAGATGTGATAAAAACAAGCTCTTCACAGATAAACTCCTTCACCAATATATTTTCTTTATATACAGGCCCGGTCACGAATGCACCATCTATTTCATAGTTTTCTAACCGTTCAATATTATGCTGAGATGGACTAGTCAATATAGTGATATCAACCTGTTCATGGGCTTGATGGAATGGTGTTAACAGTGCTGGTAAGTGAAGTGCTGCTGTAGTTTCCATTGAACCAATGCGCAAAATTCCTCTTTGTTCCTCTGTATTTTGTAAAATCTCAAACGATGTATCATAGAGATGAAGCATCTTTAATACCAGTTCGTAAAATTGTTCCCCTTTAGGTGTTAGTTGAATGCCTCGATGCCCCCGATAAAAAAATGTTGTATGATACATAGCCTCAAGATTTTGGATTTTCATAGAGATATTTGATTGCGTGTAATTAAGTGCTGTAGCAGCTTTTGAAAAACTCCCTGTTTGGACGACTGTTCGAAAGATCTTTAAATCATTAATATTCATTGGTCCTCCAGCTATCAATTTTTTTGATACTAATTTTAACGAATTGAACATATTTGTGATAGCTAATTATTCGATATAGTGGAGAAGAGAAGGAGTGATACGATGCACAAACAAACAGTTCAATATTTAATAGGTGGTATTTTTTCTTTGATCATTGCCATGGGCATTGGTCGTTTTTCCTATACGGTCATTTTACCTTATATGCAAGAAACAGTTGAATTTAGCCGTTCGACTGCTGGTTATTTAGCAACAAGCAACTATTTAGGCTATCTAATAGGGGCAATAGTGGCAGGTCGTTTAACCTTAGAGAATAAACGTATTCCGTTTTTGCAAATAGGGCTAATTATTAGCATTCTTACAACTGCATTTATGGGCTTTACAGATAATGTTGTTTTATGGTATATACTTCGGTTTATCTCTGGAGTAGTGAGCGCTTTTATTTTTGTAGTGATTGCTAGTCTTGTACTCGATCAGTTGGCTAGTAGTAGTAAAATGCATTTATCAGGATTTTTCTATAGTGGGGTTGGTGTAGGGATTGCATTAAGTGCCATTATTGTGTCACCCATACAGGCAATCTACCATTGGAATGGCACATGGATTGCGTTAGCTTTGTTTTGTATTCTATTGTTTGGCATTATCGTACTATTCATCAAACCTATTAGGCCAAGTGAACAACAACGGATACATGAACCCACTACATCGAAGAGAACTCCACCAAAGAAATGGATGAAGTGGTTAATGATGTCCTATAGCTTAGAAGGGCTAGGTTATATTGTCACAGGTACTTTTATTGTATCGATTGCGCGAGAATCAACAAGCTTTAATGGGGATGCTGCCTTTGTCTGGTTTGTTGTGGGAATAGCTGCCATTCCATCGTGCTTCGTATGGTCAAAGCTAGCGCAGCAGTATGGTTATGTAAAAACATTATTTGTATCCATGATCGTTCAAGCAGTTGGGATTATTTTACCTGCATTTGCCTCGAATACGATTACACTCTATGCTAGTGCCTTTATTTTTGGCGCTACTTTTATGGGCATCACAACAGTTAGTACAACGCTAGCAAGACATATAGCTCCTATTAATAGCCATAAAATTTTAGGTTATTTAACGGCTGGCTATGCATTTGGACAAATGATTGGGCCATCCATTGCAGGAAAGCTTGCCAATATAACCAATAGCTATCACTATGCATTGATTAGTGCTGCAGTAGTCGTAGCTATTGGAGCTTTCTGTTTAATCGGTGGCCTAAAATATGAAACACATGAAACTGTAACCTCTCCAGTAAGTAAATAAACAAAAAAAGTAAGTAAGACTATAGAAGCCTTACTTACTTTTATATTAATGGATATCTCGCTTCTTGAAGTTACCGCCGCGAACCTCCGAAACATCGGAAATAACAACAAATGCACCGTCATCAATATCTTTAATAATCGAAACTAATTTATTTTCTTCCATACGGTTAATGACACAATTTAAAATTTCAGTTGGTTCATTGGAGAAACCACCTCGTCCATGTGTATAGGTAACACCACGACCTAGGCGTGCTTGGATGGCATCACCAATTTCCTCAGATTTTGCACTGACCACACGTACTTCTTTTGATTTTTCTAAACCAACTTGGATTATATCAATAACATTTTTTGCAATATAGTATGTTAATGCTGAGTATAATGCGCTTTCTAAGCCGAAAATAAAGCTTGCCCCTAAGAAAATAAAGGCATTGATAAATAATATAATATCACCGACTGAAAATGGAATCTTACGTGATAATAGTACGGCTAACACCTCGGAACCATCTAAAGCTCCACCGTTTCGTAAGACAATACCAATACCAACACCAAGTAGCATTCCACCAGATAAGACAATCAGTAAGGGATCATTTGGTCCTAAAATGGTTTTGACATCATGTAAAAGAACCGTAGAAATGGATAATGCTGCGATACCAGCACAACTCATTAAGGCAAATGTTTTTCCTACTTGCTTGTAGCCGATATAAATGAACGGAATATTTAGTACAAAGAGCAGTACGCCTAACGGAATGCCAAAGAGGTGAGCGCCCATAATACTTAAACCCGTAACACCACCATCAATAACATCATTAGGAATTAAAACAGCTTCTAATCCGTACGCCGCAATAACTGCGCCAATAATAATCATGATTAATTTTCTTATGTTTTGAAGTAACTTTCCTTTTTTCATAAATCTTCTCCATTTCTTTACGTAAAATACTACCTAAGGTTTTGGAATAATATTTAAAGCAATCGTTTTTGTTTCAGAACCTTTAGTTGAGTCGGCCATATTATAGTATTTAGTTAATAATTCGTTTAATTCATTATCAAAGTTCTTGAATTGCTCCGTTGTTAATGTCAAATCAATGAAAGAAAAAGTTGCTAAATCTGCAGTACTTTCTTTTTCATCAAGGGATTGTAAATAATTTTGATATTGAGAAAGTAAAGCTAATTGATAGTAAGAAATATAATTTAACTTTTGCTTGGTTGAAAGTTGTGTCCAATCCTCCTTACTAAGTTTTGCTGCTCCTTCATTTAATGCATAAAACTTCTCTGTAACAGAACGTACTTTACGCTCTTTCACAATTTTTATGATGTTTTCATCCACTAAAATTTGGATATGCCGATATAAAGTAGCCTGGGGTACATCCTTAATAACAGAAATCATCTCCAAAGTGCTTAAGCCTTCTTCTTTATTGTGCATAAGAGCTTGTAAAATTTTCATTCTCACAGGGTGCATTAATACCTCTGCTTTATTACGCATAAATCGATCCTCCTATCAGATAAAATGAGATAGTATCAAGGGAAGCAATCAAATGTTATCAATATGAGAACATTATCAAAAAATATACTATAGATTTTTTTTTGAGATGTACAGTAAAAAGGTAATGTAATTTTTTAAGATTTCTGTTATCATTATCGATAATGATAATGAAAGGGGCTATATTAAGATGAAATTACATTACGGTTTTGAAGACTTAGGTCAAATTGATTGGGCAAGTATACTACCAATCCTTTTACCTTTTTTATTCGTAGGATTTTTACTTATCGTTGTTGCACTAGTCGATTTATATCGGCACCGAGAGACGAGAGAAAATATACTGATGTGGGCAATTATTATTTTATTCTTTAATACAATTGGTTCTGTTCTATATTTCGTGATTGGCAGAAAGGATGTAAATAAACATGCGCTTAGAAATTAATAATATTACAAAAAAGTTTAAATATAAGACGGCTGTGAATAATTTTTCAATGGTTATCGATACGAATGAATGTGTAGGACTTATTGGACCAAACGGGGCAGGGAAAACCACATTAATTCAAATCATTGCTGACATTCTTAATGCAGATGAAGGAGACATTGTACTTGATGGACAAAAAATTTCAAAGATGAAAAACAAAATCGGTTATTTACCACAGTATCCTAATTTTTTCTCCTGGATGACAGCATTTGAAACTTTATCCTTTATGGGGACACTTTCTGGTATTTCGAAAAATCAACTACAAAAGGACATTCCATTTCTTTTAGAAAAAGTGGGCTTAGGGAAAGAAGCACATGCTCATGTCGGAACATTTTCAGGAGGAATGAAACAGCGTCTTGGCATCGCACAAGCTTTATTACACAAGCCAGCTTTCATCATTATGGATGAACCAGTATCAGCGCTAGATCCCATAGGTAGACGTGAAGTATTGAATTTATTAAACGACATAAAAAAAGATACGACCATATTATTTTCCACCCATATATTAAGTGATGCAGAGGAAATTTGCGAACGCTTTGTCGTGATTAAAAATGGTTACAAAATAGAAGATGCGTCGAAATTAGAGTTACTTAATCGCTATCAAGACTCAGCTATCTTTTTAATGATTCAAAAGAAAGATGTTAAGTGGCTCACAACGATTGAACATTTACCGTATGTAAAGAGAATCGAAAGTAGTGGTGATGGTTTTAAAGTATACGTTAATCAATTGGAAGCGGATGCCCATCGATTGCTACAGTACGGCTTGGATTCAAACGTGTTATTTACAAAGTTTGATCTTGGCATTCAAGAAAGCTTAGAAGAAATATTTTTAGAATTGGTGGTGTAACGTGGAGTGAATACGTTTTTAGCATTAAGTAAAAAAGAAATCAATCAAATGACAAAGGAATATAAAGTAGTTTGGTTACCAATTGTATTTATTCTACTAGGCCTAACTCAACCGATCATGATGTATTTCTTGCCTGCTATTTTACAATCAATGGGTGGGATTGAAGGGATTATGATTGATCCTACATTGGCAAAGCCAGAGGGACAAGAAGTGCTGGCCTCCACCCTTAATTCCCAATTTGATCAACTAGGTATTATCATACTTGCCATTGCGACGATGGGCATTATTCAAGGAGAAAAAGCCAATGGGATGATGGCATTCATTTTCACAAGGCCTGTCTCTATCTCATCCTACTTAAATAGTAAGATCCTTAGTCATTATGTTTTAGCTGTTCTATGTATTGCTCTAGGCTATGCAATGTCCTTTGGCTATACATCTTATTTATTTACCTCTGTACCGATAACTCATGCATTGATAGCTTTAGTATTTTATTGTATTTGGCTGTTATTTGTCATAACACTTGTTACCATGATGAGCACATTTTTTAATAGTTCACCATTTATTGCTTTAATAAGTATAGCTGTCTTATTTATTTGTCGTTTATGTGCTGGTTTACATCCATTCTTAGATGTACTTAATCCTGCTAGTAATAGCTTGTATGCTACAACGATATTAGTGACAGGTGACGTGGAAACATGGTATTACGTTACTATTGTTGTCACACTGTTGCTTGTACTATTAATGATGATTATCATGCATCATTTTATTGCCAAAAAGAAATTTTAATGGAAGGATTCCTCGACAAATGAATGTAAAAGTAAATCGAAGGAGCAAAATTCCTTATTATCAGCAACTTACCCAGCAACTGCATTTATTAATCGCGACAGGAAATTTAAAAAAGGGTGATCATTTGCCTTCTATTCGCAAGTTAGCGACACAAATAAACCTCAATCTTCATACGGTTCGTAAAAGCTACAAAGAGCTTCAAAAAAAGGGGATTATCACCATTAACCCTCATACTAGAGCACTTGTTACTGTAGATTCTAATAAAGCAAAGACTATTTCACTTCAACAACTATCGATGAGTGTGGAACAAATAATGATAGAAGCCTATATTTTAGGCATTAACGAATGCCAACTAAAAGAAATGTTTCATAAGAACTTACAAAAATATTATGTGGAGAGTGAAAGAGATGGTTTCTAATAAAGTGACCATCTCTTTTCATTTTTATCTAAATTAAAAACACAGCTACAATCGTTGTCACAATCAGCCCAATAACGACAGGAATTAAGTTACGTCTTGCCAATTCAAATGGGCTCACATTACAAATTGCAGCAGCGGGAATTAAAGCCCATGGAATCAAAGTACCGCCGCCTACCCAAATCGCTGTGATTTGCCCTAAAGCAGTTAAAGTGGCTGTTCCCCCTCCAATGGCATTGCCAAAGAGACTGCCAACTGATCCTGCTAGGGAAATTCCAGAGAAGCCCGAACCATCTAATCCAGTAATGGCACCGACGACCGCCAACGTGATAACCGCAATTTCCTTTGTTAAAGGGACGACCGCTGCAAGACCAACACCAAGATCATTCACAATACCATGCGAGGTAGCAGGTAGGTGGTCACCGAGAATTTGTGTGAAGCCAGCATCTCCAAGATAGAAGAATGCGGCGATTGGGATAACAGGCCCGAAAACTTTAAAGCCGAATTGGAATCCTTGAATCAAATAGCTTGTCGTCTTCTCGAGCCCTTCTCCTTTATGAGTAACAACACTAAGCAAAAGTAAAATAAAAACAGAGGTTCCACCGATTAAAGCAGTTGCATCGCCGCCCGTTAAATTGAATACTGACATAGCGATGACGTCTAAGATAAAGGCAATGGGAATAAGCACGGCGAAGAAACGTTTTTGACCAATTGACAGTAAATTTTCCGCAGTTTCTTGTTCGCCATCCTCCTCTTCGTTGTTGCCAGTATTTAAAAGCAGCGTTCCTCGCTTCATATCTCGCCGTAAAAAAATATAAGCAACAATTGTGGTTACAACGCCCATTGTAATGACGAGTGGAATACTAGCCGAAACTACATCTCCAACAGGGATACCCGCAGCATCAGCCGTTAATTTTGGAGCCCCTTGTATGACAAAATCACTTGATAACGCAATCCCGTGCCCAAATAAGTTCATCGCCATAGCAACGCCAAGTGCCGGAAGTCCCGCTCGAATGGCAACAGGCAAGAGCACAGCTCCTAATAATGCAACTGCAGGAGATGGCCAGAAAAACCAGGAGATTAACATCATTAACAGACCAATCGTCCAATAGGCAAGGGCAGGTGTTTTAATGATCTTTGTGAAAGGTGCAACCATGACCTCATTAATACCTGAAGACATCATCACTCGACTCATAGCAACGATAATCGAAATAATAAGAATTGTTGATAACAGCTCTGTAATGGCATAGATAAAGCTGTTAAAAACGCCACTGATAGACGAAGTTAAATCGCCAGTCGCAACGATTGCGAGCACAAAGATGCCAAGTATACAAATGAGGGTGGTATCGCGACGTTTAACCATAAATCCGATGATGAGCACAATAAAAACAACGTAAATCCAATGGAGAGCTGTGAATTCAATCCCCATAACGTTTCCCCCTCAATATTCGACCTGATTCTCTAGAATATGAAGAGAAAAGAAGATGGTGATGATTTTGAAAAATTTCGCTTTAGATGAACAGCAATGTGAATTGATAAGCGCAATAACTAATGAAAAGAGATGAAGTACAAGTAATTAGGAGGGGCATAATAGAGGTAGTAGAAATGGGGTTATTCCTATATTTATCAATGAGTAGATGTTGTGAGAAAATTTCTTTAGATAAGGCACATTTAAACAAGATAAATGAACACCAAGAAGGTATCTATCAGATATATTTACCATTCTTTTAGGTACTTTTTTGTTTCTATAGCACTTTTAAGTACGTACTTTTTATTGTGTTAGATATATTTCATAATGACATTTGTAAGACGAGAATGAATGATGAGGTATTTTATCGTGTGAACTTTTTCTTATTAAAGAAAGTAGAAAAAATCAAAAGTATTGCAGATCGTCATCAAATCAGCATTAAGTCAGCTGCTTTACAATTTTCATTGGCGAACCCAGCAGTTGCTACGGTTATTCCTGGCGCAAGTAAACCAGAGCGAATTGCAGAAGACAAAGCTGCATTAAATACAGTATTCCGCCAGCATTCTGGAAAGAAATGCGTGAACAAAAACTAATAGCTCCTCATGCACCACTTCCAATCGATCTTAAGTAAAGAGAGTATGAAATGGCTTAGAAGGATTTACAAAGGATTTTAGAATAATCTGGTTACTGACAACTGTTTTCTAGATATATGGCATTTTAAAGATACTTCAGCAGCCAAGTGCTAAAAAAAGCCTTGGCTGTTTATCTTAGTATTTCCTGTTTTTATAAGAAGACTGATTTGAAATAACATTGATAGGTAAGACTTAGCTTGTATACCTTTGTAGAGAGCCACACTATAAGGGCTATATAGGTGTATGTCTTGTGTTTAAATTACTGATTTAAGAAATGATGGAATCCATGCTTTATAAGAGTAACCTTTTCATTTTACTCATCATGGTCATCTAGATATTTTTAACTTTTCAATAGGAGATGTTTAAATGGTTGAAGAATTTTTTTATAAAAATATACTAAAAAATCTCTTTTCAGACCCTGTTCAAATTACACTTTGGAATGGTGAAACCTTACATTATGGTGAGGGAAAACCTCGTTTCCATGTAACATTCCATAAGCCTCTATCAAAAAAAGAGGTTGCTATGGACCCTTCTATTGCATTTGGTGAAGCATATATGAATGGAGATCTTGAAATACAAGGAGATCTTGAAAAAGCAATTCAATCTATTTACAAAAAGCAGGATAGTTTTTTAGGGAATAGTAAATTGCAATATTTCAAAAGTAAATGGAATTTCTCCAAACAAAAAAATAAAGAAGATATTGCTTACCATTATGATATCGGGAACGACTTCTATAAATTGTGGCTCGATGACACAATGACATATTCTTGTGCATATTTCAAAAGCGATAAAGATACTCTAACAGCAGCTCAACATAATAAAGTAAATCATATTTTAAGGAAGTTAAATCTTCAGAAAGGTGATACTTTATTGGACATTGGTTGTGGATGGGGTGAACTGATCACAGCTGCAGCAAAGCAATATGGTGTTAAAGCCATGGGCGTAACATTAAGTGAGGAGCAATATGCACAGACTTCTGAGCGAATTAAGCAAGAGGGACTTACTGAGTTGGTTGAAGTATCTTTACTTGATTATCGTGATATTCAAGGTCGTAAATTCGATAAAATTGTTAGTGTAGGCATGATTGAACATGTAGGAAAAGATCACATTACGGAATACTTTGAAACTGTGAATACACTATTAAATAACGGCGGTTTATCTCTGCTTCATTGTATTTCATCGCCAACGAATGGTGCTACAAATGGATGGATTGAAAAATATATTTTCCCTGGCGGATATGTTCCTGCTGTCAACGAATTAATTACCAATATGACAAATCAACAATTTTATATAGTTGATGTGGAAAGCTTACGTAGACATTACGGTAAAACCTTACAACACTGGGCTCGAAATTTTGAACATGCGCTAGGTGAAATTCGTCAGACTAAAGATGAGCGATTCATTCGTATGTGGCGCTTATATTTAAATGCCTGTGCAGCTTCATTCTTTACAGGTAATATTGATTTACATCAATTTGTATTTACAAAAGGCATTAATGATTCAATTCCTATGACGCGATCTTATATGTATGAATAAGAGGATAATCTATCCTTAACAAGGAGAAAGAAAATAATGACAGAAATTATAATCAATGCGGTTTTAAAAGCTAAATCTGGGAAAGGTGAACTGCTTAGAAAAGAGTTATTAAACTTAGTTGAAGCATCTCGAATGGAAGACGGCTGTCTCCAATATACTCTTCATGAATCTGTTGAAAATAGTGATACATTTATTTTTTATGAAAGATGGAAAGATGAAGAGGCGCTTATATTTCATATGAACGCTGAACATTATAAATATTGTGGTCAGCAAACAGAACCGCTACTGGAAAAACAAGAGATTCATCGTTTACAAATAGTAAATTCTTAAATGAAAGATCCTATGGCACCGTTCACATTCTCAATAGATAATACGACATAACCCTAAATGCGTTAAAAAGGAAAAAGAGACTGTCTTGTGTTTGACAGTCTCTTTTTCCTTCTCATTACGATGTTTGCTGCATGGCTATATCATCATCACGTTGTTTTAACATGACATCTTCGCCATTTTCCTGTAATAATTCAACATGCTTTTCGCCCCAAGTGCAAAGCATGTTTAGAATAGGTTCCATTCCTTGTCCATAAGTGGTTAAGGAATATTCCACTTTGGGCGGTACTTGATTAAAGACCTTTCGGTTGATTAATCCTGCCTGTTCTAATTCTCTTAATTGACTTGTGAGCATTTTTTGGGAAATACCTGGAATTAATCGTCGGAATTCATTTGTTCGAATTTTACCATGGTGGTTCAAATGACAAAGAATAACCGGTTTCCATTTACCGCCAATGACTTCAAGTGTAGCTTCAACACCAATATTATAAATTTTTTGCATTGTAAACCTCCTATAATATACAAAAGTAACTAAAAGTACTGTACATTCTTTTTAAGTATGTATATATTACTACACAATATTAAAAAAATCAAAGGAACTTTATTCTAAAACTCCATATCAATCTAATGTGAGTCATTATGTAAGGCTCAGAACTACTATCTTATATCCTCATCTTCGCAAACCATCTCAAATTAACTATCAAATCAACGTAACAATCATTTTCCTAGCGTTTTAAACTTCTCTTAAAAGATTCTTCAATAGCATTCCAAAACAAGATAATTGAAAGTAACAAGCTTTTATATTAAAATACCTTTATAGATTATCGATAATCTATAATCCATAATATATAACACCTTTAGCTAATCACCCTATACACTGAACTATGTTAAAATAGAAGATATAAATTTAATGGAGTGGTTTAATGGGGTTTGATGAAAATTCAATTTCAAAAAAAACAATTTCTGAGCAAATAGCTGAACGATTATTATTTCGTATATTTTCTGGGTATTATGAACAAGGTCAGCGCTTAATAGAAGCGGAAATTGCAAAAGAGTTACAAGTAAGTCATGCACCTGTCCGTGAGGCTCTTTATCTTTTACAAAAAGATGGTGTAGTTGAAAAAGTTCAACATAAAGGTGTAAGAGTGAAGATTATAACGGATCAGGAATTGAAGGATTATTTGGAAGCGCTTTATTACCTGTTGGATACTGCACTTACAAAGTGTGAATCTAAATGGACGGCCGATTTGCAAAGCGAACTATTACGTCGTTTTGAAGCAATGAAACAAAGAAAGTCTGCTGAAAATATTTATGAATATGTTGTTTCGTTTGCACACTTATTACAATTGTTTTTTGATGTTACAGGAAATATTGCGATGCTACGATTTTTTAAAGAAACCATATTTGTTACAAACGTAGCTGCACAAACAAAATGGAAAATGAATCTAGTTGAATCCTATCATATGTCCATCAATACATTTATCAAGTGTATAGAAGCATCGGATTTTGATAATGCACGAGTAGCTATTAAAGATGTTATTTTATGGTATCAATTTAAATAATTTTGGGGGTAACATAAATGAAAGCTGCAGTTTGGCATGGTGTGAAAGATATTAGAGTCGAAGAGGTTGAATTACGAGCTTTAAGAGAAGAAGAAGTGAAAGTAAAAGTAGCGTGGGCTGGTATTTGTGGAAGTGATTTGCATGAATACGAAGAAGGTCCAGTTTTCGTACCAGTTGATGTCAAAGCTGAATTAACAGGTGAGGTTGCCCCACTTACAATGGGACATGAATTTGCTGGAATCATCGAAGAAGTTGGCGCTAAGGTTACTGATTTTAAAGCAGGGGACCGAGTTGTAATCAACCCTACTTTAACGTATAGAAACAAGCATGAAGATGTCGATCGATATGATGGATTTAACTTCATCGGATTACATGGAGACGGTGGATTTGCAGAATATGTCAACGTCCCCGTAACAAATATCCACCGTTTAGCAGATAATTTAACATTACAAGATGGTGCACTTGTAGAACCAATGGCTGTTGCTGTACAAGCTGTCAAAGATGCTGGGGTTACACTAGGAGATTCAGTTGCAGTATTTGGGGCCGGACCAATCGGATTATTAACAGTAATCGCTGCCAAAGCATCTGGTGCAAGCAAAGTTATTGTATTAGATTTATCTGACGAACGACTAGAGAAGGCAAAAGAATTAGGGGCAACTCATGTTATTAACTCAGGTAAAGAAAATCCTGTACAAGCAGTTCGAGCAATCGTAGCAGATGGAGTTGATGTATCCTTTGAGGTTGCTGGAGTAGCTCCTACCTTTAAACAAGCAATTGATGTAACAAAACCTCGTGGTAATATGATGATTGTTTCGATTTTTGCTAGACCGATCGAATGGAATCCAATGCAACTTACAAATACAGGTGTTAATGTATTATCATCAATTGTTTATACACCATCAATTTTCCAAAGAACAATAGATGCTATGAGCTCTGGTCAACTAAAACCACAAGGAATAATCACAAGTCAAATTGAACTAGATGAGATTGTTGACAAAGGATTCAAAACGTTAACAAGTGACAAAACACAATCCAAGATTTTAGTTGCGATAAGTGGAGAAAAATAATATAGATTAATGTATATCTAACGGAGCATGGCTAATTACAGCCATGCTCTTTTCGTCTAGTCTCCTGACATAACATTGTTTTACTCGGAATTTGATAGAGGGAAGGGGGCTTGAAAAATTAGTCTCGACTTTTTTCACTATCAACGTACAACAGGGGGCAGGGTACCAAATATCAATAGGAAAGATTTTTACATAAATCGAAAGCGTATTGTACTGAACTTGGACAGGCCGAGGACTTGATACGCTTAGGAGTGTAATGAGACAAGAACAAATGACAAAAGGAATCCAGAATGAACTTCTAGATTCCTTGAGTGATATAACTTAATTTCTTTCTTTTGCTCTTTGTGTGTCTCTAATGTTCTTTTGGACCGTAATGGATGCAAATAAACTAAGAACAAAGGACATACCATAAAAACCTTTTTCGCTTAAAACAATACTTCCAGCATTATATAACCCAATACCCATTAATGAAATAGATAGAATAAGTGCGATCCAACTAATACCATAATAAATACTAGTAACGGGTATTCCCTCATCTTTGTCTCTTACCGCTTTTTGTAACGATATGGCTGAATAGAGTCCGAAAACTAAAACGGCTAAGTAATACCCTTTTTCATTTAGTTGCATCGTTGCGTTGAACAATCCTATAAGATAAGCAGAAACACCTACTAGCAAAGCTGCCCAAGAAGCACCTTTAAAAGCAGCAGTCGGTTCTCCCTCTTTTCTTTCTATTTTAATTTTCTGATCAGGTTGTTTTTCCTTATCTAATGAAGTTTCATTTTGATTAGACAATGAATCCTTCTCCTCCTTCTTTCACTGTATAAAAACATTCTATCATTCTAAAGGGATGTTATGAGAACAGAAATTTACAAAATCTCACTTTCAGTAAAAAAGCAACTCTTTTTGTAGGAAACAGCCTAAATTTGTCCTATTTTGTAAAAATATAGACGGTTAATATGGATTATAAATGGTGCAACTGTGCCTAGTTCTTCAATGACAAAACTATAAAGGCTTCATGGTGATTTTTTGGAAAATTCTATTGTGTACTAAGATTAACTTTGTTTCAGATTATTCAAAGACACAGCTGATTATGTCAATGCACCGCTATATTAGACTTGCGACTACAATAATAGAAATCATAAAAATGATTGATAACAGCTTTGTTTTGCCACAAATAAAGCTGTTAAAAACCACACTATTGATGAACTGAAATCACCAGAGACTACAAACGCTAACATGAATATGCTTCTTCCCATAACGTTTGCCCTACATTATTCAACTTCTTTCTATAGAATATGAAGAAATAAAAAGAAGGTGATGATTTTAAATTCGATTAGTTGAAATGGAAGGTAATATTACAGAAGTAAACGATTAAACGCAGGATATAATGCTAGTAAAATTGGATATTCTTATAAAAGAACTCAATTTATACATGAGAGTTTTTCTATTAAAGTTTGTAAACTATAATATCCTATAAGGAGTGATGTGTTATGCAAATAAAACAATATAAATTTAATGATTCGGATAAAATAAACTAGACTATTATAGGAGGAATCCAAATTTGATTTATTTAAAATCTATTGATCAAAGTAATTGGGAAGATTGCATAGAACTGAAAGTAAAGCAGGAACAGCAAAGTTATGTAGCATCAAATTTGTATTCAATTGCGGAAAGTAAAATATTTCCTCATTTAAAAATTAAATCAATCTACTGCAATGAAAAGTTAATAGGTTTTGCAATGTATGGAATAGATTCAGACGATGGGAACTACTGGATTTATAGATTTATGATTGATGAACGTTTCCAAGGACATGGATATGGTAAGGCCGCAATGAAATTAATTATTCAAGATATAGAAGGCAGAAATGATTGTACTGACGTAGTATGGCTTGGGTATCAACCGGAAAACGAACAGGGAAGAAGATTATATGCGAGTGTAGGATTTGAAGAAGTAGGAATTGCTCCATGGGGTGAAATGCTGGCTAAATTTAGCTTTTCTTCATGAAGCTGAAGCATGTAGGTAAAAAATAAAATATTATTTTTAGTTTCTTTCATTTTTCGAAGTTAATTTTGCAGGGAGTGAACCATCCTAATTAGATTTTAGCCAAAAAGCCCGAACTATTTACAAAACATTAATTTAATGTTCTGTAAATTGTTTGGGTTTTCAATTTATAGGGATAACTTTTACTTCAACATTTTCTTGTGATATTTATAAGTCAATTGTTTATTTACCGTATATTGGCTGAATCTTTTATTAATTAAATGAATATTGACGTGAAGTAACAAAAAACGCAATATTATTTCTTTGCGTGAACACGCAAAAAGAATGCGTAAGTAAACTTAATTTTGACGGAAAATACGGATTCTGTAGACACCAAATTCCGCTATGCTCAATGAGTACTTTAAGAAATTAAAGTTCATTTTGAGAATAACAGGAGGGGTTTTGTCATGTCTGAGGTTTACCGTAAACTTGTAGATTTTTTCAACTTGTCTGATCCGAACTATATCCGTTTCGTCCGTAAATATGAAGCCAAAACAAAAAAAGAAATTGCTTTTTACTTGTTTATTGGTTTGTTACCCGGTCTGATAGCATATGTTTTCATCTATCCGCTTCGAGAAATGATAATGGCATGGACCGACTTATCAGCTCATTATGTGCAGTTATATGTGCTTGTCCTAATGAGTGCCGGCTGGCATATGCTCGTTCCTTTCCTAATGCTACGATACAAGGACAGACTTTCATTCAAGGAATCACTCGTATACTTAGGCTTCACCAGACTTGATCTGAAAGGGCTGGTATTCGTCTTTCCGATTTTGACGATTCTATTCACGCTTTTATCGTTACCTTATGTAAAATATGTCTATCCACCATTTTTTGAATGGCTGAATGGATTCCCTGCTTTCCATATGGGGGAATGGCATGTTTTTTATCAAGGATACTATGATCCAGCTTTTCCGTTACCGTTATTGCTAATTGGCCTAATTGGAAATTTTATCGGTGAGGAAATTTATTTTAGGGGTTATTTGCTACGTAAAGTGGGACTTCTCAAGTTTGATTGGCTATGGATTGCCATCATTTTTCAACTCTATCACATGTGGCAAGTGCCAATTAACTGGGCGTACGTTCCGTTAGCCATAATGATTCCTGAAGAAATCTTAGTGAAGTTGCGCAAAAATATTTATGGCGCTATCCTGCTGCATTTATTTGTCAATTTTTTATGGGGGATGATTAACATGTATTTAGTGGGAGTTCGATAAGCGCTTAGCATGTCATTCACCTTTACTTTTATGCTCGACTAAGTGATTTATTAGAGTAATATACTTAAAGAGAGGTGAGTGGATTTGCAAAAAATAGCCCGTAAATATAATTTAGCTGTATACAGTTCAGCCTTGTTATTTTTACTTGTTGCAGGTTATATTCATGCCATTACTTTAAAGAATCCATATACTGGTTTAATGTTCCTTGAAGACGGAAACACCTGGGTCGTTGCATCCATCGATCCAGCAGGTAAGGTTAGAGAATGGGACATCCATATCGGTGACAGACTTTTGACGGTTGATGGTCAAAAGCCAGAAATAATGAAATTAGGTAATCGTGCTTATCTGAAGAAATTGGGGGTACTTCAGTTCGAGCGCGAGGGCTTGGGTCGCTTCGAATTGCGTAGTGAATTAGCAATGTCAGAAGTTTATAAAAGTTTGTATGCAGCATGCGTGGAATTGGCGCTGCTCGTTATCGGACTGGCTGCCTATAGGAACAAGCCTGAGTCCTATATGGTGCGTCGTTTTTATGCATTAAATGTATTTATGGCGGCGACGCTGCTATCGGTCTATTCAACAGAGACTGTGCTTACTGGACTAATATTGCCTGTCGTTGTTAGTTGGTTGCCTTACCTGCTATTTGCTTTCTTCGTTGCCTTCGTATTTCGCACGGTCCCAAGGTGGATTGGTTTAGTAATGGCTGTCTATCAGGTATTGGCAGCTATGTTCGCTGTATATGCTTTACTAGTTTTCTCGCTAGGGGTCATCCCAGGATGGACCAGGAGTGCTCTTCATGCAGCACTGATTGGTACATTACTTGCCCTATTCGTCATTACTATCATATATTGGCGTACGATGGATCGCGCTGAAAAAAATCAGCTTCTTACATTTGTTGCTGCATTGACATTTGGCCTGTTACCTTACCTGTTTTTATATGCGCTCCCTGATCTACTATGGGGGGAATACATAGTGTTGCCGGATATGACATTGGCCGGTCTTATTGTTTTCCCAGCTTCCATCCTAACGTTGTGGACCAGACAAAAGCTGCTAGATATCCGTTTTTATCTCCCTAGTTTAGTTATTAATGGATTATTTTTGGGGATTGCAACTATCCTGATAGCAGCGCTTATACGTTCTAGTGCATCTCTACTAACACTTATATTGTGTGGTGCGTTTATTATTCTCACATTGCTACACCGACTTGGACTTGATAGTTTCAAACGACAGCGGAAGAAACGGGAAAATCTATTGGATCAACAAAGGTTAGAGATGTCGATTAGGCTTGCTGAGCATCGTAATAGCCGTGATCTATTACGAATGCTTGCCGAGCTCGTCCATAGCGTGACAGATATTGAAGGGCTTTGCTTCGTCTGGAATCGGGGAAGTGAAGCTATTATCTATGGTACAGGCCAATTTACCGAGACGCATACCAATTTTAGCCAACCTTCACTAACTGTTTTTGCACAAGTGATGAATCTTGTACAGCCTGATGGAAAGGTCATAGGCTATTTGGGACTTGGTTCAAAAAAAAATAATACTTCCTTTACGCCTGAAGAACTAAGCTTAATCAACAAAGTAAGGCAAGAAACCGTTAGTCTCCTGATGGGTGCTGCTTTACTCGATGAACTAAGAGGAGCGAGAAGTGAATTACCAAAGGAAACCTCAGAATACAGATTGCTAGAAGCCCAGCAGGCAGAGCGGATTCGGTTGTCATATTACTTGCATGATCATGTGTTGCAGAATCTAATTTTTCTTGCTCGCGATTTAGAAGAGTTACACGATACCGAGCGAAGTGACAGGCAGTTAACCGCCGTTTGGTTAAAATGTTTGTACGATACGCAACGTGACATCCGAAAGCTATGCGATGATTTATATCCTCACATCATTGACCAGGCGGGGTTAGATGCAGCACTGCTCTGGCTCGCACGCACAGTTAAAGAGAACGGAGGCCCTGCAATTAAGTTGGACAACAAATTGCCAGCTACATTGCCTCCATTATACAAAATGACACTATTTCGAATTGTTAGGGAGCTTGCAAATAATACGGTTAAGCACGCGAAGGCACAAAAGTTGGAAATTCAGCTATGGGAAAATGATGACGCGTTCTGTGGAAAGGTCAGTGATGATGGCATCGGATTCGATCCAGTACAAGCTAAAGACAGTACTGACTCTAAAGGATTTGGGCTTGTCACAATCAGTAGTCAAGTAGCTCAATTTGGAGGAGGTATCGAGATTGAATCGGAAGCTGAACGAGGTACGATTGTCTTTATTAGACTGCCAAAACTGGGAGGTGAAGCAAATTATGGATCAACCAATCAAAGTTCTGTTACTCGATGATCATCCACTTGTCATGGAGGGATTGAAAAATCGACTAGAGCGTGAGCAGGATATGCAGGTCGTAGAGACATTCAGTGACCCGCTTGAGGTGATTAAACGTATCGGTACATTGAAGCCGGACGTCGCCGTAATTGACATTTCCATGCCAGGTATGACGGGATTTGACTTGGCAGTAGAAATAAAGCGGACTTACGATATGGCAATCAAAATGATCGTGCTGTCGGGTTATGTCTACGATGAATATGTGCAAAAAGCTTATGAGATAGGAATACATGCTTATTTATCGAAGCAGGCGACCTATCCACAAATAATAAATGCCATTCGGCAGAGTATGCTTGGTCTGCGGCTCGTACCGGAAAATATCACTACATTACCGAGAGCTGATCAATTAACACCAACAGAAAAGGCTGTACTAAAGCAAATAGCGCTTCAGAAGACAAATAAAGAAATTGCTAGGGAGCTAGCTATGAGTCAGCGGACGGTGGAATATCATATGGCGGCAATTAACCAAAAGCTTGAGGTGAAGACAAGGGTCGGGGCGGTAGCAAAAGGCTATGAAATGGGATTGCTAGAACGCTTATACGACAGAAGCTAGCATTAAAGTGTTAATTGCTGCTATAGCGATACTTTTTACATTAGATAGTGAATAATGAAGTAGGAATGAGTCTGAGTGCCAAACGGCCCATGGCAACATTAATATAAATTTGTAATGAAGCACATAGTTAGATTAATAATTGAAGAAACGGATTTGGATTAAGAAGAAATCTCCAACTCCGTTTCTCTAAGAAAAAATTATAGAATTACTTCTTCTCTGTAGTAAAATAAAGTAAGGATATAATTGGAAATGTTATTCCAACCCATAATGCTGTACTCCATCCTCCCTCGGCATATGCCCACCCCCCTATTGCAGATCCAATTGCACCGCCAAAAAAGAAAATAGCCATGAATAATCCATTCAGCCGACTACGAATTTCGGGACTCAACGAGAAAATCTCGCGTTGTCCGAGCACAAGATTTGCGGATACTCCAGCATCCAACAATAACGATGAAACTACGAGAACAGCTATTCCGATGGGTGAACTTGTTTGGATGATAAGTGGCAATAAAAGAGAAATAACAACTGTAAGGAGTGCTATTCCTGTTGCAGGTCTAGTAAAGCCACGATCTGCAATTCGTCCGGCTATGGGTGCAGCTACTGCACCTGCAACTCCAACTAGCGCGAATAATGCAACTTCTTTCTGAGAAAAATGAAACATAGAGCTAGTTAACAGTTGAGGAACTGTAGTCCAAAATAAACTAAAAGATGCAAATACACATGCATGATATGCAGCCCGACGGCGTAATATTGGGGTTGTTCTTAGCAAATGCCACATAGAATAGAGCAGAGCTAAATAGTGAGTGTCAGTTGAAGGCTTTCTTGTAGGTAACACCTTCGCAAGTACGATAGCTAAAATAATAATAGCTATAGCAGATAAAATAAATATGGCATGCCAGCCAAAAAAATCAGCGACTAAGCTCGATAAAGGACGTGATAGCATAATTCCAAGTAACAAACCGCTCATCACATTGCCAACAACTCGCCCGCGTGAAGAATCGGATGCAAGATAAGAAGCAAAGGGGACGAGTACTTGGGTAGCTACCGAGCCTAAACCAATGACAAATGAAGCGGCTAGGAACAACCAAGTTTGTTTAGACAGTGCTGTAATGATGAGAGCAACTGCCGTGATAAGTAAAGATGAGACAACTAACTTCCGATTTTCTAAAATATCTCCTAAAGGCACGATAAATAACAAACCGACTACGTAACCGATTTGTGTTAACGTAACGATAAAGCCAGAACTGTTTGCTGACAACCCGATTGATGAGCTAATTACTCCGACTAAGGGCTGTGCATAATACAGATTAGCAACAATGATACCGCATGCTGTTGCCAACAGGAAAGTTAACCAAGAAGGGATGTTTTTTTCAAATGTTTGTTTAGTTATATTAGGCATACTGAACAACTCCTTATGTGAAAATTTATTGTTTAAACACTAATAATTACAACGCCATGTTGTTTCCTCCCTTAAGTTTTGTTCAATTATAAATACTAAACGTATAGTATATAAAATGATTAACAACATAATATACTGAACGTACAGTTTTGTAAATAGGCAAATCCAACTTTCTGTTTTTCTATATAATTGATATACTGAACTTATAGTTTTTAAATTCCGGAAGAAAGGTGATACTTATAATGGATGGTAAAAGAGGGAGACCACGTAATTTAGAAGCACAAAACTCAATCCTATCAGCATCGTATGATTTATTATTAGAAAACGGGTTTCAGGCTGTAACTGTTGATAAAATTGCAGAATGTGCCCAAGTTAGCAAAGCAACTATTTATAAATGGTGGCCAAACAAGGCTGCTGTAATAATGGATGGTTTTCTTTATGCTGCCTCAGAAAGATTGCCTGTGCCTGACACTGGTTCGGCATACGATGATATACTTATTCACGCCACAAATTTAACGAAGTTTTTGACGAGTCGAGAGGGGACAATAATTAAGCAATTATTAGGAGAAGGACAATTTGATTCCGGATTGGCAGATGCCTATCGTGATCGATATTTTCGCCCTCGCCGACTTGAAGCAGGCAGTCTTTTAGAAAAAGGGGTAGAACGTGGTGAATTGAAAAAAAATATCGACATTGATATATGTATTGATTTAATTTATGGTCCAATTTTCTATCGATTACTTGTGACCGGCGAACCATTAGATGAATCCTATGTACAACAATTAATAGTAAACGCTTTTGAGGGAATTCGTACTATCAAGCAGTAAAAATAGGTTTACTGGAATCTTATTTTCAAACCTTAAAATAGCCGGGGGCACATATATAGTGCAAAACCTTAGTGTGATTATAATAATGAGTGATACCTCTGTAAAACAAACATTTATCTTTACATAAGGGAAACTTCATGCTATGTTATCTATTACTATTATTTACAGGAAAGAGGTGAAAGCAATGATAACAGTTTTTAGAATTTTGTTCGGTAAAAATGCAAAACTTGGAAATCGTTTGGCGTATAAAGGGAGTGGTCTGTCCTTTTTTAAGCCAAATAACCAAACAAAATCAGTTATCGGAGCTTTTTCTCTACAGCAAATAAACTTTAATTCAATGACATAAATAATGTCCTTGATTATTTGTGTATGATTTTTTAAGCGTAACACCGATAATTGTGTCGGTGTTTTTTTGTGCTTAAATTTATAAAAAAGGTTAGATGATAACTCCCTCAAATTTTACTCAAGCAAAAAAGAGTTAAATTGAAGGGTGAGAAAATATGCAACAAAAAAACAAGTATGCAAGAATTCAAGAGTTCTTAAATCAGAATAATTTCCCTAATTTTAGAATGAACCAAATTACAAATGCTATATTCCAAGGTCGGATAAATAATTTCACTGACATAACGGTTCTTCCTAAATCCCTAAGAGAAATGTTAATAAAGGAGTTTGGAGAATCGATTTTAAATATTGAAGCGTTAAAAGTACAACATTCTGAACAAGTGACAAAAGTTCTATTTGAAATTGTAGGGGATGAAAAAATAGAGACAGTAAATATGAAATACAAAGCTGGTTGGGAGTCATTTTGCATATCCTCTCAGTGTGGCTGTAATTTTGGTTGTAAATTTTGTGCTACTGGAGATATAGGATTAAAACGCAACCTCACATCAGATGAAATTACAGACCAAATTTTGTATTTTCACTTGAAAGGACATTCAATTGATAGTATTTCTTTTATGGGAATGGGGGAAGCATTAGCTAATGTACAAATTTTTGATGCTTTAAATGTTCTTACAAATCCGAGGTTATTTGCTTTAAGTCCTCGCAGATTATCAATTTCGACTATAGGCATTATTCCAAGCATTAAAAAGTTGACTCAAAATTATCCGCAGGTTAATTTGACTTTTTCATTACATTCTCCATTCAATGACCAGCGAAGCAAGTTAATGCCAATTAATGATCAATACCCTTTATTGGATGTAATGGACACTTTAGATGAGCATATACGGGTGACCTCAAGAAAGGTTTATATTGCGTATGTTTTGTTAGCTGGAGTGAATGATTCTATTGAACATGCAAAAGAAATAGTAAATCTTTTAAAAAGTAGATATAAGAAAGGGAACTTGTACCATGTAAACATCATCAGATATAACCCAACTTTTAGTTCACCTATGAGATTTGAAGAAGTAGGTGAAAATCGTGTTGAAAACTTCTATAAAGAATTAAAGTCAGCAGGAATTAACGTTACGATAAGAAGTCAATTTGGTATAGATATAGATGCGGCTTGCGGGCAATTATATGGAAACTATCAAAAAACAATTACCGAATAAATAAAGGTGAAGGTAATGGTCAGAACGTGGGAAGTGCCATAAAAGCTAATGATCAAGAAGAAAATAGGAATGTTCCAGTAGAAAAAAGTGGATTATAAAAGATACGATGTAATCCAAATTGGATGACCAATAAAAAAACAAGGTGAACTTGGGGGGATATGTTATATAGGTTCATTGCGCTAAACTCCTTCTTATATAACTGTAAAGGAATAAGCTCATTCCTTCTAAAGTATTGAATACGTTTTTTCCTAGAAGATATACTACTAATGCAAGCAGAAATAAAAAGCATTAGGAGGCAATATCAAATTTTTTAGATTGTAAGTTCATTTTGATATTGGCCGTGTAACAGCACTTGCGTTAGCGTGTCAGGTTCATCAGGTGCGATTGAAACGTAACCTGAATCAAATCTGGGATATATTTTAGAACATTACGTAGGAGGAACTTACTATGAGATTTCAAGATAAAGTTGTCATTGTAACAGGAGGGGCAAGTGGTCTTGGAGAAGCTACAGCACTTGAATTTGCAAAAGAAGGAGCGAAAGTAGCTATCGCTGATGTTGCAGATAAGGGACAAGCATACTCTGATGAATTGAATTCAAAAGGCTACGATACAATCTTTGTAAAGACTGATGTATCAAAAGAAGACGAAATTAAAAATTTAGTTTCTACAACGGTTGAAAAGTTTGGGAAATTAGATGTTATGTTTGCAAATGCTGGCATTAACATTGAGGCTGATGTACACGATCTAGATTTAGCATCTTGGCAAAAAGTAATTGATATTAATTTAACAAGTGTCTTTCTTTCAGATAAATATGCAATTGAACAATTCCAAAAACAAGGTACTGGTGGAGTTATAATTAATACTGGTTCTATTCATAGTCTAGTTGCACGTGATGGTCTTGCCCCATATTCAGCTTCAAAAGGTGGCATTAAAATGCTAACTCAACAAGTAGCTGCTAGATATAGTAAAGAAGGAATACGTGCAAATGCTATAGCTCCAGGCTATATTGAAACACCGCTTATGAACACATTATCACAAAATGTCATTGATAGCTTGGTAGGTCTTCACCCAATGGGACGTTTAGGTAAACCTGTAGAAGTAGCCAAAACAGTATTATTCCTAGCTAGTGATGATTCATCATTTATTTCAGGCGTAACTTTACCAATTGATGGTGGTTACACAGCTGTTTAATCTTTATAATTAAATACACATTTATCATGAACTGCATCCTACTTGTTAGCTATTAACTAACAATTGGAGATGCAGTTTTTTATTTTCACTTATGATTTATAGACTCATTGCTAAAAGAAATATTATAGAAAACATCGATTCTAATAAAGGTTTGGGGAAAAGTCCTAATTGTTTTTCGAGTCTTTTTTGTACACTAAAATAAAACTAGCATCGATACAAAAAAATTGACGGGAAAAAAATAAATAGATATTATAGATATATTAAGTCCTTAATATGGTGGTGATAAGATGAAGCTAACAAAAGCAACTAATTATGCTCTCCACACAATGCTCTTTTTAGCTATTAATCCACCCAATGAGCATATTGGGGTGGCAAAATTAGCTGAACGACAAGAAGTTTCAACGACCTATCTATCTAAAATACTAACAAAGTTAGTAAAGTCAGGAATGATTGAATCTGTCTCAGGTGCAAATGGAGGCTATAAATTAAAAAGGGGATGGGAAGAACTTTCATTACTCGATGTTATAAAAGCCGTTGAAGGTTTGACCCCTATTTTTGATTATTGTCTTAATCATAATCCTGATTGTTTAATTCAAAAGGCGATTGAATCAGCTGAGGAAAAGTTGTTGGATGAATTGGATCACACACTAATTGTCGATCTAGCTAAAAAAATGAAAGAGGCATCACCTATGTAATGGTGATGTTTTTCACCCTAATTGGAGATATTAAAGGTCTTTAATGTATTTTATGAAAATGGAGGAAAGCAGAGATGTATCAATACGATTGTATTATTATAGGCGGTGGGCCAGCTGGTTTAAGTGCAGCTTTAACTTTGGGTAGAGCACGAAGGAAAATACTTTTATTTGATAATGGAACAAATCGAAATCGTGTAACACAGGAGTCCCATGGATACTTAACAAGAGATGGAATAAAACCTCATGAATTTAAAGATATTGCTATTAAAGAATTGCAGTCTTATCCATCTATTTCAATATCAAATCAGACAGTTATTGAGATAAAAAAAGATGATCAACATGATTTATTTGTAGTGAATACATCAAATAATAATTCATATCTGACAGAAAAAATATTATTAGCTACTGGTTTACAAGAGGAGTTTCCCATACCACAAATCAGACAATATTATGGTAAGAGTTTATTCAGCTGTCCATATTGTGATGGTTGGGAGCTAAAGGATAAGCCATTAGCTATAATAGCAGAAAGCGAAGCTCACATTAATCATATGACCAAATTGCTGTATAATTGGTCACAGGACTTAATCGTATTTACAAATGGTCATCAACTTTCCGATATCGTACAAAATGAATTTCAACGTAAAAAGATAATGGTTTACACGGCTACTATAAAAAATTTACATGGAGACGAAGGTAATTTATACAGTATTGAATTAGAAACAGGTGAAAACATTGTAAGAAGTGGTGGCTTCGTAGTTCCAAGTTTTTATCGTCCAAATAATTTGGCTATACAGTTAAACTGTCAAGTGGATGAAAACGGAGTCATTATAACAGACAGTGCTGGAAGAACAACTGTGAGTGGAGTATATGTTGCAGGTGAAACTGAAAAAGCGGGACCCTCTTCCTTGATGATCGCCGCTGCTGATGGCTTTAAAGCTGCTACAAGCATAAACTTAGATTTAACATTATTGAGATTTTAAATTAAAAGCTGATGAGTTGAAAATACAAACTCATCAGCTTTTGTTATAAAAGAGGTCTACATTTCTGATCGAAAGTTGTTACCTAGCTCGTTACCCAGACCAAAATAATGTCGGAAATTATAAATAAGAGGACTCCATTTATTTGGATCAATATGATGATCTTTTAAAATAATGTCCGTATGAGCATGTATATGTATCGTTTGTGTTTCAACAATGGCGAAATCAGGAGAATAATTAGGGATCCGAATATGTTTTACCTTTGCCTCAATTTGAATGGGGCACTCCATAATACGAGTAGGAATGACTGTTGTAGACTCAATAGGTGTTAATCCACTAATTTCAAACTTATCTTTTCGATAAGTAAATCCAATCTGTTTTTTAAAATCTGGCACTATACTTTTTCCTGTATATGGCGCTAACTGTTCAACATTCTCCCATAGAGAGGGATCAGGAATATTAATAACACATTCGGGATGCCGTTCTAAATTTTCAATTGCTTTACCACCAAGCCCTATACCTAAGATAATATAATCTCCTAATGCCCATGATGATGACAATGGGCTTATATTTACTGTTCCATCCTCATTTAACGTAGTTAGTAGAATTACAGGAAATCCATAATATAAAATTTTAGGGTTGATCATTGTTGTGTTTGGATTCGTTCTTTTCATCTTTAGGTCCCCCTACAAGCGATTTTTATTTGCTAACTTATTGTAAAATAAAAATATTTCCATTTACATCGAAGTGTCGATTACATAAATAACTACATTCTTTAAAGAATTTTTAAGAAAATAATGAATTTAATAAATCCAGCTACTCCGGTGGGGGGAATGAGCTCTCAGGGTTGCTAGAAAAATAATAGCTAAATCTGTATTCTAAAGAGTAGTTAAAAAAATTTTTGTTAATAATAGTACTAAAAGGACGTTAGTCAAATGTTCTTCAATATTCTAATTGCATTTGTTCTTCCATGGCTTATAGCTTCCATGCACTTATTCAAAAAAGATAGTTTATTAATCGTATCAGTTGCCCCTTTTTCTAGTGTTCTAGCTTATTTTATAAATACCATTGCTTATTATTTTGGATTTTGGGAGGTAGCCCCTTTTTCAGAGCAAAAAAATCTTGCTTCATTGCCTTCGGAGTTGGGGATGTATCCTGTATTAGCCTGTTACTTAGTTTTTTTTATAAGAAAATTTAAAAGGACTTTTATGGTCATTGTCATAATGACCGTCTTCACAACATGTTTAGAACTTATTTTTGTTCTTTTCGGGTGGATCATTTATGAAAATGGATGGAATATAATTTATACATTTTTCTCCTACCTGTTGCCCTATCTTGTCGTCTATTGTTATTACAGATACTTAACAAAATTAGCTTTATTTAAATACAATTGAACTGATTTTAAAGCAATTAATTCGTTTGTTTTAATTTAGAGAAAGGTCATCTATTTATAGGATAAAGCCAGGAAGCTCATAGAATGAAGTGAGTACCTGGCTTTTTCTCAGTGTAAGGAACAGGAATCTTATGTTTTCTATTTTTAAGACTTATGACCTGGGTATATTATAACTTTTTTACATATCCAAGTACAAAACCGTTGTTATAAATAGGATAAGAACTATTTACCTACCTATGAAAATGCTACACGAAAAAGAAAATGTAATAATTTGTATTACATTAAATGATATCGGATTACTAAAGTGTTAATTATTGGTATGCCTTTGTTGCGATAGTATAATTTTTACCAAAAAATGTTGTTTCATTACAAAATGTGGATTAAAATGGGTATCAGCTCAAAATGGTTTATTGTGAAACTATTTTAAAATTGAGTTTGAAGTTTCTGATTATTGAAATTATGGAGGAAGAAATGAAAAAGAACTTATTATTATTACTGTCACTTACTTTCGCTATCGCTGTTATTCTTAGTGGATGTGGAAAAAGTGAGGAAGAAGCGAAGAAAGACAATGATGCGAAAAATACGCAAGAGGAACAAGGACAGGAAAAAGAACATTCAGATAAAAATGAGGAAGATAAGAAAGAAGAAGAACCAACTAAGGAATCAGCAGATATTACTTCTTTAATCTCTTATATGGAAGAGGAAACACAAGGGACAGCAAAAGTTCTTTATGAAAATAAAGAGCCACAAGTCCATAAAATGGAGGATGTTTCAATTTCTCTTGATAGCTACTCGTTAGTTGAATTAAAGGACTTCCACACTGATTTTGCTATTCCATTTAACGATGAAACAAATGGTGGGGTTATTTTAGCAAAATATACAGTGAAAAATGACATGGATAAAGATGTCTACTATATGCCAAGCTTAGATATTACTTATACAGGAGCACCTAAATACTATACTAATTATAAGGATTTAATTCCAGAGGATCAGCAATTGCCTACAAAATTAAACTATCAAACAGGTTATGAGCTGAAAGCTGGTGAAGAGGTAACTGGCTACATTGCATATCCATTCGGAGAAAGTCATTTAGCGAAAATCAATGAGTTAGGTACAGTTACAGTAATGGTTCCACTACCAATTACAGAGAAAGATAAATATGATACGTCTATTGGTTCAGAAGGCCGATTTAATTTAGCAATTAATGCACAAGGCTCTGAGAAGGTTTCTAGTAACGCTGCGTTCTATCAAGATAAAGCAACGATGGACAACATGGGTGAAAAGAAAATGCTGAAGGAAAAAAGTAATATCAACGACAGCAAACCAATTGGTGATGTCAATGCAGTGTTAGAAGGGTATCAATTTACTGCATTTACCCCAAATGAAGTGGAAGCACCACGTTTTTCTAATTTCACAAATGGCGTAACATTATTAACAGTTAAATTTAAATTAGACAATAAAACGACAAGTGAAATTGGTTTATCGTCTTTGTCCTCAAAATTAACAGTGAATGATGGCACTCAATATTTATTGGATGAAGGAATGCTATTAAATTATGGCTATAAAGATGTCATTAAAGCTGGTGAAACGGGTGAACTATTACAAATCTATGTGCTAGATCAAGAGCAGTATGAAAAGATTTGGAAAGATAAAGCCTTTGAAATTGAATTAGGTCCAATTCGTAACCAAGGAGCAGAGGATATTTCTAAAGGGAAAAAAGCAACGTTTATTCTACCAAAATAAAAAACAAAGAGGAAGGCATGAGTCCATTACAGGGCTTAAGCCTTTTTTTGTTTAAAAGATCGTTGAAAAAAATAGAACCTTTAATTAATACAATTAGGACCCTATCAAACATATAGTAGACAGTTTGTTGTTATATTAAGAAAGTATTGAACGTAAATACTTTTTCTACATGAAATCTCTTAAACATGTAAATATTATCTAACTTTTGTCATCAAGTAATCAAACACTCCTATATTTTGGAATTTTTTAATGAAGAAATTACCTACATAACCAATACAGTATTAATATTACCTTATTTTTAGCATTTATTTATTGGTAATGTAGTTATAATATTGTCTTGTAAAGCAAATTACAGTTGGATTGGGATATTTAATCTTGGAAACTTAGGAAGATTGCTTTACATATAATTGGTTGTAATTATTATTTGCGAGAACAAATTATACATATTTTAAAAACTAAATAGAGCGATAATATTGTTTTCACAGAATAATATAATTTATTAAAATTCTGGAGGAATATACTATGACAAAACAAAACAAAGGTCGTAAATTTTTCGTAACTACTGCTACTGCAGCATTAGTAGCATCAGCAATCGTGCCAGTAGCATCAGCTGCTGAATTTAACGATGCAGATAGCATTTCATCTTGGGCTAAAGAAGCAGTTCAATTTTTAACTGACAAAGGCTTCATCCAAGGCGATGAAAAGGGGAACTTCAACCCAGCTGGTACTCTAACTCGTGCAGAAGCTGCTGAAATCTTATCAAAAGCATTAGACTTAAAAGCAACAGGAACTGAAGATTTTTCTGATGTAGATGAAAATGACTGGTTCTATAATGCAGTACTTGCAACTTCACCTGAATTATTTGACGGTATGGGCAATGGTAAATTTGAACCGAAAGCTCAATTAACAAGAGAACAAGCTGCGAAAGTAATCGTAGAAGGATACCAATTAACAGGTAAAGCGGATTTAAGCCAATTCGCGGATGCTTCTAAAGCTTCTAAATGGGCTGTATCTTACTTAGAAACAGCTGTAGAAAACGGCGTAATCAACGGTAAAGGTTCATTATTAGCTCCACAAGATAAAATTAGCCGTGAAGAATTCGCTACAATGGTAAAACGTACAATTGATGCAACAGTAAAAGAGGTAACTCCAGCTGTAGCTTCTGTACAAGGACTTAATGCAAAAGAGCTTGAAGTAAAATTCAACACAGCTGTTGATGCAAAAGATGCTGCTGTGACAGGTAAATATGCGATTGAAGGTGTAGCGATCACAAAAGCAGAAGTATCTGAAGATGGCATGTCTGTTATTTTAACAACTAATAAAGAATTAAAATTAACAAATGGTAAAGTAACTGTTAAACCAATCCAAACAAAAGCAGATACTAAAGTTTTAACTGAAGAGTTTAACAAATTAATCACATTTGCAGACACAACACCTGTTAACGTTAACTCTGTAGAAGCAAAAGGCACTACAGCAGTAATCACTTTCGATGAGCCTGTACAAAGTGAAGGAACAGTAAGCTTAAATGGTGCTGAACTTTCTAAAGATCGTTATACTTTATCTGGTAAAACTTTAACTATCAAAGGTTTAACTGCTGAGCAAGCTTATAAAGTAGATATCGTAGGTGCAACTGACTTCGCTAATAATATTGCAAATCCAATTGCTGTGAATTTCACAGTTCTAAAAGCAGATGCTGATAATTCAAAACCAACTGTTTCTACAGCAGTAAACGGTACAGAAATTACGTTTGATTTCTCAGAAGAATTAAAGAAACATGATTTTGTTGTTGATAAAGAGACAACTATTAAAGGGTATGCAAAAGTAACTGTTGGATCAACTGTTTTCTATTTAACAGATGCTGATATTAAAGATACAGAGGATAAAACTGTATTCACGATTGATGCAAAATCTGCATTAGGTACAGCTACATTCATTAATACAAACATTAAAGTAGAGGGACAAAAAGATTTAGCTGGTAATGCTGGAGATGCATTTGAGTTTAATGCTATTCTATCAAAAGATTTAACACCTGCTTCACTTGTATCTGCTTCTACTAAAATGTTAGTAGCTGATGATGTAAATGCTACTACAGATGTTGATGCACTATACCTTACATTTAGTGAGCCAGTAAAAGTAGATGGCACTTTAACAGTTAAAACGCAAAACGGTATTGCTTACACTACTGGAAAAGAAACAGCAGTAAAAGCAGACGCTGGTTTCGATGTAGATGGTAACGGTAAAATTGAGGGTGCAGAGAAAAACACTGTAAAAGTTGACATTGATTTAGATAGCAATTCATCTTATACATTTGAATTATCTGCAAAAGCAGTGACAGATTTAGCTGGCAACGTGACTGCAGATACAGTTACTTTCAATGTAACAACAGGCGTGTTTGAAGCTACACCTGAAACACCTACAGATTCATTAGTATTTGGAGCTACACCAGTTGTTGTAACAGATAACAATGTATTCACTGTTGAATATGCTGCAGATGTAACTGCAACAGCAACAAATGCTGCTAACTACACACTTGGAGGAAAAGAACTTCCTGCTGGTACTCAACTTCAGTTTGTAGATGGTACTAAAAAAGTAAGATTCACTTTACCTGAAGGTTCTATCACTGCTAATGGTAATTATGTACTTGAAGCTATCAATGTAGTAGATACAAAAGGTAACACTCTTAAAGGTGGAAAAGTGACAACTCTAGTAGCACTTAAAGAAAATGTTGTACCTGTTGCTACTAAAGTAACTGCAGTAGATAGCAAAACATTTACAGTAGACTTCTCTGAAAATATTGCTGACCAAGCTGCACCAACAGGAGTAACAGTTAAAATTGCTGGTTCAACTGTAGAACTTGCTTCTGCTAAAGTAGAAGGTGGTAAACTTACTGTAACAACTAAAGCTGACTATACATTAACAGACAGCATTGTAGTTGAATTCAAATCAACAAACTTAGTTGACGCTAATAACAACAAAGTGAAAGACGGATCTATTGCTAAATAATTAAACCGTTCAAATTTTGAAACCCCTGTAGAGAATAATTCTACAGGGGTATTATTATTAGTTTCTTCTATAATATAGGGGGTTAATTCAAACGATGCTTTCAATTATTCATGTGAATGACCGTATATTTAATAAATTATTTGTAAGGAAACTTCTTCGGAATTGGTCCAAACGCAATCCAATGATAGTTAAAAAATCTGCCTATCAATAGCACAAGAATCCATGGGATAAATAGGGCAAAGATAAAGCCACCAACACTCCATAAATGAAAGATAATACTATTGCCACTTATATTGATTTGTCTATAAAGGAAAAGGAAAAGTGGATGCAAGAGATAGACACCAAATGAAACTGTTCCTAGATTGATTAAGACATTTACAAAGCCTTGGTTCCATTTATCATAGATCCAGAAGGATAGTTGTAATAAGACCATACAAGCAGTCAAAGATTGTAGCTGAAAAACTAGTTCAAAGATGATGCTGTTCGTTAAATAGGTTTGAGACGAAAAGACAAAGTAATATAAATAAACATTATATATAGTAGAAAAAAGCCAGATTGCCCATATAAAAAGGGTTGGTATCGGGAAATTTTCTTTCTTTAAATGGAGCCATTTTTTATATTGTTCAAAATAGATACCTAAAAATGCACCGGCTAAGAAATAAAGAATATACGAGAAAGAGATACTGCCTCTATAGGGATACTGCCAAAACTCAGCATTTAATAGAATAAAGACCCATTGAAGGGCAAAGCCAATCCAAATTAAATGAGGAGATAGGGCTGGTTTTTTCTTTAACATATACAGGAAGAGTGGGAACATGAGATAGAACTGCACAATAATAAAAATATAGTATAAATGTGTGTACGCTTTCCCAATCAAAAGCTTCTTAAGAAATTCCACACTAAATAGAGCATTCCATGTTACTACTAAATCACGTGACACAAAAAATTGCGTAGCTGCATAGTAGAAAATAGAAAAAAAGAGGTAAGGAATGAGTATTTGTGTTACTCTCTTCTGATAAAAACGAACGATAAGCTCTTTTGTTAAATCTTTTTGTATATAATTGTAAAATAAAACAAAGCCACTTAAGAAAATAAAAACTGGCACAGCGAATTTCGGGAAAATATTAAAAAATACATAAAGTGGATAAAGTTTCGAATCACTTGATAAAACTGTAACAGGTGTACTGGTTGAATGAATGAGAAGTACAGCTAGAATGGCTAATGCTCTTGTGATATTTAATTCATTAATATGTGCTCGCTTCATACGATCATCTCCAAATATTGATTATAGTGTTGACTTCCCATATTGCTACATACATACTCTATTGTTATGCGAATAAGTGCTAAATTAGACAATCTTAATCATTAGTATTTGAAATAGATGGGCATCTATGACTAACTATAGGGAGCTATTATGTCAGGCAGATGTCAGCAATAAAAAAAGTTACCACGCTCTTTATGCGCAGTAACTTCCGTGTCATAAAACTATAATGTTTGGAAATGGAATGGAGAGCAGTTCATATACCTAATTACATTGTAACCAGGAATCTCCCTCTCGCTTGCCCTTTCAGTAAAACTGGTAAAACATCAGGTAGTTGTTGCAACGTTACCTCTCGCTGAATGAAATTAGCAATATTAGCAGGTTTAAAATCAGTTGCTAAACGATCCCAGATCTTTAATCGAATGTCCATTGGGCAATAAACAGAATCAATTCCAAGTAAATTTACCCCTCTTAAAATGAAGGGGAATACGCTTGTCGGAAGCTGTGTACCTGCTGTTAAACCGCTACTTGCAACGGCTCCTCCATATTGAATTTGGCTTAATAATGAAGCTAGTGGCTCTCCTCCAACAGAATCGACAGCAGCAGCCCATTTTTGTTTCCCTAATGCTCTAATCTTTCCATCAAAAACTTCTTCACGATTCACGATAGTGGTAGCTCCAAGTTTATGCAAATAATCATGTTCATCTTCTTTTCCTGTACTTGCTTCCACCTGATAGCCTAACGTAGAAAGAATAGCAACAGCGAAGCTTCCTACACCGCCTGTTGCACCCGTTACTAGGATTTTTCCTTTTTCAGGATGAATAGCATTGTCCTCTAATTTTTGGATAGACAATGCGGCTGTAAATCCTGCAGTTCCAATCACCATTGCCTCTTTAAGGGAAAGGCCTTTTGGAAGGGGCACTATCCATTTTGCTGGGATACGGGCATACTCACTGAAGCCTCCAAAATGAGATACACCTATTTCATAGCTAGTGGCAATGACTTCATCGCCTTCGTTAAAGCGAGGATCTTCAGAGGAAACAACAACTCCTGCTAAATCAATACCAGGTACAAATGGATAGGAAGTAACGATTTTACCATCAGGGATGGAAGCAAGACTATCTTTATAATTAATACCGGAATAACTAACTTTAATTAATACCTCACCTTGGGGTAAATCTTCAAAAGTTAAATTGTTCACTTTCACTGTAAAATCGTGGTCTTTATTGACTACTAATGCCTGAAAATTTTCTACTGTCATTGTAACGTCCTCCTACAATTAAATTCCATTAAACAGTATCAAAATTATTCTGACCGGTCAATATAAAATTGGATTTTATCTATTAATCCTGTATAATGGCTTTTATTACGTCATCGGAGGCTCGTATGAAAAAGAAAGAGGAAGAACGAAAAAAACAGATTATGAATGCAGCCTTTCATGCTGTTTCAAATTTAGGCTATGATAAAGTCACACTACAGGACATAGCAAACCATGCTAATGTTTCTAAAGGGGTAGTACACTACTACTTTACAAGCAAACAAAACATTTTATTAGAATTACTAGAATCCACTACAAGCAAAATTTATCGCTTTGAAATACAAGAAATAGGCAAGTACCATTCCGCGATAGAAAAGCTTCAAGCCTATGTAAACGCTGTTTTTGTGTCGCCCCAAGATAATAAAAAATTTTACAGAGTATATTTAGATTTTTTGGCCCAGGCAAACGGTAATGAAGACTATAAAAGAATTAACTTGAAATTTTATGAAAATTGCTGGGGAATTGGCCAAGAAATCATTGAACTAGGAAAAGGTGAGGGTGTATTTAGGGAAGACATCGATCCATTAACATATGCTAAAGTGATAAGGGCGATAATTGATGGATCATTAATTCAATGGTTGACATGTGATATAGAAGAACAACATACGTTTTATAAAGATATATGTTTTAATAGTATTTTAAAATTATTAAAGTAGAAAATGAAAGTAACTTTTAAAGCCTTACTAACTATATTGTAAGGCTTTTTTTCTGTCTCAAAACGATAATTTGTTAATCGGAGCTTTCCCACTCTTTATACAAAATTGGATATGGTTTCAATATTTTTCTAATATATAGTACTTAACCCTTAAATTACTGAGCTAATTTTCTTAAAAATCTATAAAAATAGAACAGTTTTAATTTTTTATTTTGAAATTTCTAACAAAAAAACGCATTAATTTGGTAAAAAAAGTATCCTTATTCATTGAAACCGTTTTTATACATTCATTTATACAAGAAAATATCTATGTTTTTAATAATTTAAACTGTATAAAAATTTAAAATAATGTCGAGTTGAGTCAAAATCCCATTTTCTTTATACTGTGAAAGTAATTATCGGAGAGGAGAAAACATCATGAACAAAGAAGTGACAATTATTGGGGTACCCATGGATTTTGGCCAAACTAGAAGAGGGGTAGACATGGGACCAAGTGCTATTAGATATGCTGGATTAACAGATCGACTTGAAGGCCTTGGTTATTCGATTTATGACGAAGGGGATTTAAATATTGAAATAGTAAATGAAGATAAAGAAGCCGAAGAAAAGACAAACTTAAAAAATTTAAAAACTGTAGCAGATAGTAATGAAAAGCTAGGTCAAAAAGTAGATCGCGAAATTTCTTTAAATCGTTTTCCTTTAGTTTTAGGTGGAGATCACAGTATTGCTATTGGAACATTAGCAGGTGTTTCAAAGCATTATGAGAATTTAGGTGTCATTTGGTACGATGCCCATGGAGATCTCAATACTGGTGAAACATCTCCTTCAGGAAATATTCACGGGATGTCTTTAGCTGTAAGTTTAGGACTTGGTCATCCTGCACTGACAAATATCGGGGGTTATGCACCAAAAGTTAAACCTGAAAATGTTGTCATTATTGGTGCTCGTGATTTAGATCCAGGTGAGAAAAAGCTAATTAAGGAAATTGGTATTAAAGTATATACGATGCACGAAATTGATCGTTTAGGTATGACAACAGTAATTTCGGAGACGATTGAATATTTAAAGGAACGTACAGACGGTGTCCACCTTTCATTAGATTTAGATGGGCTTGATCCAAACGATGCACCAGGAGTAGGGACGCCAGTTGCGGGTGGAATTAGTTACCGTGAAAGCCATTTAGCTATGGAAATGCTATCAGAGGCAAATATTATTACTTCTGCAGAGTTTGTTGAGACAAATCCTGTATTAGATCAATATAATAAAACGGCAGTCGCTGCTGTAGCTTTAATCAGCTCTTTATTCGGAGATACACTACTCTAAACAAAATCTTAAAGAGGAAGAACTTTTCTTAGATTAATAGTCACCACAACCAAATGTAAGAAAGTAGCTCTCCCTAAATTAAGTTTACAATAGAAACGGCGAATGCTCTAGCTATTCAATGGTATTTATTTTGTCAGAAAATTGACAGTTCGTAAAATATACTAAATTAATATCCTATTAATTATTAAAATTTCTATTAGTTATCTTTCTTGCACGAAAAAAAGAAAGTGCTTACAAGATAATTAGTGTAAGGAGCTTCTTATGGCATCAGAACAATATGAATTAAAAAGAAGTATGAAAGCAAGACATTTATTTATGATCTCACTTGGAGGATGTATTGGAACTGGTTTCTTTCTTGGATCAGGCTACACAATTAACCAAGCTGGACCATTAGGTGCCATTTTAGCCTACTTAGTAGGTGGAGCAGTTATGTATTTAACTATGCTATGTTTGGGTGAATTGTCTGTTGCAATGCCAGTATCCGGTTCATTCCAAACATATACGACGAAATTTATTGGCCCTGCAACTGGTTTTGCTGTTGGATGGTTGTATTGGTTAGGCTGGGCAGTAACTGTGGCCCTTGAATTTTTAGGTGCTGGACAACTTATGCAAAGATGGTTTCCTGAATCACCAGTATGGATGTGGTGTCTACTATTTGCTGCCCTGCTCTTTGTATTAAATGGATTATCAGCAAAAGCATTTGGTGAAGCAGAATTTGTCTTCTCAAGTATTAAAATATTGGCCATCCTAATGTTCCTTGGGGTTGGCGGAGCGGCAATGTTTGGTCTAATCGATATGAAAGATGGATCAAATGCCCCATTCCTTTCTCATTTTTATGAGGGTGGACTTTTTCCAAATGGTGTAACAGCACTGTTAATTACAATGATTACGGTGAATTTCTCATTCCAAGGGACGGAGTTAATTGGTATTGCGGCTGGGGAAAGTGAAAATCCTGAAAAGACAATCCCTAAATCGATTAAACAAACAGTTTGGCGCACGCTATTCTTCTTTGTTTTATCAGTCGTTGTGCTTGCTGGAATGATTCCTATGGATAAAGCTGGTGTTGTTGAAAGTCCATTTGTTGTTGTACTGGATAGTATAGGTATTCCTTATGCAGCAGATATTATGAACTTTGTTATTTTGACAGCCTTATTATCTGTTGCGAACTCTGGTCTCTATGCAGCAACGCGTATGCTTTTCTCTCTTTCTGTTGAAAAGATGGCAAGCCCTTTATTAGGGAAGGTTAATAAAAGAGGGATTCCAATGAATGCCTTATTGATTACACTTGCTGTGGCTGGTTTATCACTACTTTCAAGTGTATTCGCCGCAAAAACAGTATTTGTTTGGCTACTCTCCCTAGCAGGGTTAGGTGCACAAATTGGTTGGATTGCTATTACTGCTTCGCAAATTGCTTTTAGAAGATCCTATATCCGTCAGGGAGGAAAAGTAGAAGATTTAAAATTCAAAGCACCATTATACCCAGTAATTCCTATTTTAGGTTTGTTGGCAAACTGTATAGTTATGGCAAGCTTGGCTTTTGATCCTGCTCAACGATTAGCTCTTTATTGTGGAGGAGCATTCTTTGTTGGCTGTTATATCGTCTATTATTTAAAAGTGAAGAAAGTTGTGAACTTACAAATAAACCAACAAGAAGTACAACTAAAATTAGATCAAAAAATGTATCTTTAATGACAAGAGTGGCTGCATGTTGCGGCTACTCTTTTTTATTTGTTAAACCCATTTCCTTCCTAATCAGGAACAAGAAAGACGTATTTTGCAAAGAATAGTTGCAAAATAAAGAGAAAAAAATTATCGTTTTTCGATAAAAAAATATTGAAATAGAATAATTAATCGTTTATTCTTCATACAAGAAGAAATTAAATTCTGACCAAGTTCATTGAGGTGGGTGCATGTTAAAGAAGCTTTTTAAAGATCTAGGAGTCTTTACTTATCATCAAGCATTATCTTGTATTTTTCCTGTTGTCATATTTATGACACTTGCACTTTCTAAAGCTATTCAAATTCCTGGCGTAGCAAGATACGACTTCATTCTGATCATCTGTCTTGTGACCCAATATTTAATGTATAAATTTGGCTTAGAAACAAAGGATGAAATAAAAGTAATCTGTCTGTTTCATATTATTGGCCTTGTGCTAGAGCTCTATAAAGTGAATTTTAATTCGTGGTCCTATCCTGAAGAAGCATGGACAAAAATAGCAGGTGTGCCATTATACAGTGGTTTCATGTATGCCAGTGTAGCCAGTTACATTTGCCAGGCATGGCGTCGCTTTGATTTGAAAATCGTCAGATGGCCCAAAAGTTATGTAGCCATTCCTCTTGGTGCCATGATCTACTTAAATTTTTTTACCCATCATTTTATATATGATTTTAGGTGGGTATTAATGGCTTTACTTTTTATAGTGTTTTATCGAACAGCTGTCAAATTTACAGTACGAGACTCTATCTATAAAATGCCTATCGTTGGGTCATTCTTTTTGATTGGTTTTTTCATTTGGATTGCAGAAAATATCGCCACTTTCTTTGGGGCATGGTCCTATCCTAACCAAGAAGTATCGTGGAAGATCGTTCATTTTGGTAAAATCAGCTCTTGGTTTCTGCTGGTAGTCATTAGCATTATGATTGTTGCACAGCTTAAATTATTTTATCGCGATGCAGGTGAGGATGAAAAAAAGACAAAAAGAAAGGCTTGAGAAATTATTAACTAAAGACTTCTAAAAGAGCACAATTAAATAGAAGAAATTTCTATGGTTTTTAGTTGTACCTATTCCTTTTCATTAAACTGTCTCTTTTTTAGTGATAACACCTACTGTAGACTCCTTTTATAAGATATAAGGGGGACATAAGGATGGACAAAGACATTCGAATGAAGAACAGAGCTTGTATAGATGAACATCACATAAAACAATTTTTAGAGCACGCACAAACCGCTTTTCTAGGTTTAGTGGATCAACATATCCCATATGTTATTCCGTTAAATTATATCTTCAAAGATGGTAGTTTCTATTTCCATGGTGCCAATGAAGGAAGAAAAGTAGCCATACTGACGACCAATCCGAATGCTTGTATTACCATATGTGAAAGCTATGGAACAATGGTAGATCCCATTCCAGCTAAGACGGATACAGCTTATATGAGTGTCATCGCCAATGGTGAGGTCGAAATTGTCACAGATATCAATGAGGCAACAGTTGCTATGCAGGCAATGCTTGATAAATATGTGCCAGACTATTACCAAGCCCCATTGTCAAAGTCACATATAGAAAAGTATCAATCATCTTTAGGTAGCAAAACGCTTGTATTAAAAGTGAGACCAAACAATCTAACTGCAAAAGAACATAAACTTAATGAACAAATGCAATATTTTCCTGGGAGAGTTGTGACACAGGACCTGAACAGAAAATCCTCTCCTCTAGCAATCAATTAAATTTAAAAGTAGATTTAGGGAAAACATATTTTTCTAAATCTACTTTTTTATTTGTCCACAAGACATTTTCTTATTAATAGATATAACTACTAGTAAATGCTATAATGCCTGTGAAAAATCCATTAGCATCAGGGTGGTAGAAGGAGAGGGGCATTTATTGAATATTTTAGTTGTAGATGATGAAAAAGAAATTGCAGATTTAATTGAGCTTTATTTAAAAAATGAAAATTACCATGTGTTTAAGTATTATAATGCCCAAGAGGCTTTGGCATGTATTGAGCGCGAAAATGTGGATTTAGCTGTTTTAGATATTATGATGCCAGATATCGACGGCTTTACTATTTTACAAAAAATACGAGAAAGATTTAATTTTCCAGTGATTATGCTTACGGCAAAGGAAGAAGAGATCGATAAAATAAATGGATTTTCTTTAGGGGCAGATGATTATATAACAAAGCCTTTTCGTCCATTGGAAATGGTTGCTCGTGTAAAGGCACAAATACGGAGATTTACATTGTATAACCAAGGTTCAAAGCAAAACGAGGATATCATTGATTTCGCAGGTTTGATGATCAACAAGAATACAAGACAAGTCTTTTTAAATGAAAGACCATTATCCCTCACACCCACGGAATTCGCGATTTTATGGTACTTATCTGCAAATCGAGGGAAGGTTATTAGTTCAGAGCAATTATTTCAAGAAATTTGGGGAGAAAAGTACTTTAATAGCAATAACACTGTAATGGTTCACATTCGGCATTTACGAGAAAAAATGAAAGATTCTGTGGACAACCCAAAATTTATTAAAACCGTATGGGGAGTGGGGTATACCATTGAATAATGAGTTTGGCAGACTGAAGAGAAAAATGGTAGTACAAATTATTATTATCCTTCTCTTAGCGATCATCATAGGTTTATTTATAAATTTTGCATTCATTGATGGAGTCTTGCAAGCTCCTTTTGCAGATGCCTTTGTTGACTTTTGTGAAAAAGTCTTGCAGCTCGATTATTTTGCTGCACAAAATGCCTACAATGTGTTATTCCAACAAAATAAACCCCTTTGGCTTGCTATCGGTTTTATTGTATTATTATTAATCATTTTTTATATTGCCTTATCTCGCTTTACTCGTTATTTTCATCAAATTAGTACGAGTATCACAATGCTTGCCGATGAGTCAGATAAGGAAATTCAACTTCCCGAAGAGCTTGATTTCTTGGAGAAAAAACTAAATGATGTGAAAAATAAATTAGAAAAACGTGCGAGAGATGCTCAAGAAGCGGAACAACGTAAAAATGATCTAGTTGTCTATTTAGCGCATGATATTAAAACACCCTTAACATCCATTATTGGCTACTTAAGCCTTTTAGATGAGGCAAGGGATATGCCTATTGAGCAAAAAGAGAAATATGTTGCGATTACGCTAGAAAAGTCAAATAGACTAGAACAATTAATTAACGAGTTTTTTGACATAACAAGATTTAATTTACAATCCATTGTTTTAGAAAAAGACCTTATTCCTCTAAATTATATGCTAATGCAAGTAGCTGATGAATTTTACCCATTGCTAGCACCAAGAGGGCAAAAAGCCGTTGTCAAAATAGATGGAGAAATTAATATATATGCAGATGGTCATAAATTAGCAAGGGTATTTAATAATATTTTAAAAAATGCCATTGCCTATAGTGATTCAAATAGTACAATTGAAATTAGTGCAAAAAGCGAAAACAATCAAACGTATATTTCGTTTACTAATACAGGAAAGACAATTCCTCCTGAAAAATTGACCATGATATTTGAAAAGTTTTACCGTTTAGATAATGCTAGGTCTACACAAACAGGTGGAGCTGGTCTTGGTTTAGCCATTTCAAATGAAATTGTCCAAGCCCATGGCGGGACCATTACGGCAACTTCTAATAATGGGAAAACAGTTTTTACTGTGATGATTCCAACGAATTCTTAAGAAACCTTAAGAATTCACTAATAGTTAATTAAAAAAAAGCTCCTTTTTTTATGGTTGAATAAAACTATAAGAGAAGGAGTTGTTTTTATGACGAGAAAAGGTGTTTTAAGTATATTGTTCCTTATCATCATGCTACTTGGTTATTTACTAGTAAAAGAAACACCCGTGTCACTACGTCAGGAAATTGTCGAATCACCTAACGTAGTGCAAACAATGGGTAGTAATATGCTCAATATCGATTTATACAGTGCTAATGCAATATTAGTGAATTTAGATGAAAATCAAGTGCTACTAGAAAAAAATAGTGAGGAAATTATTTATCCTGCATCCTTGACAAAAATGATGACGGTTTTAGTCGCGATTGAACAGATTTCAAATTTACAAGAAGAAATCGTGTTACAAAAAAATATCTTTAATGATTTATTCCAGGAAAATGCGTCTGTGGCGGGTTTTCTCCCGAATGAGAAGGTAACTTTAGAGGATTTATTATATGGTTCCATGTTACCCTCAGGTGCAGAAGCATCCATTGGTTTAGCTGAATATGTTGCTGGATCAGAAAAGGAGTTCGTAAAACTTATGAACGATAAGGCACAGCAGCTAGGAATGAAAAATACACATTTTATGAATACAACGGGATTGCATCATCCTAAACATTATACGACAGTAAAGGATATGTCTTTACTCTTACAATATGCATTAACCAATCATGAGTTTCGCAATGTTTACACAGCAGAACGATATTCTATTAAGCAAACAAACCTTCACCCCGAAGGCATTACATTTACAAGCCGCATGTTTCAGCATATGACTACATCTGCATTGCCAGGAGGAGAAATTGTAGGTGGTAAGACAGGCTATACAGATGAAGCTGGTTTGTGTTTAGCAAGTCTAGCCGTTGTAAATGGACAAGAATACGTGTTAGTAACAGTAGGGGCAGAAGGAAATCCTCGAACGGAGCAATACAATATCACCGATGCACTTTCGGTATATAGTCAATTATAGGCTGGATAAAAGTGAGGAAAATACTTCAATGTGATGGAGCTTTTGATCAAAAATGTGTGGCTCCCGCTCCAAGTTGAGGAGAGGGCGCTCATAAAAGGATGGCCCCCGCTCCAAATTTGGGAGTAGCCCGCTCATAAAAGAGAGAACCGCTCAAAGTTCAGGAGAAGCCGCTCATAAAGTGAAGAAAAGCGCTCCAATAAGGTGAGAAGTCGCTCATAAAGTGAAGAAAACCGCTCCAAAGTGGTGAGTAGTCGCTCACAAAGGTAAGAAAACCGCTCCAAAGTGAAGGGTATCCGCTCAAAAAGGTAAGAAAACTGCTCCAAGATGGGGAGTAGCCGCTCCAAGTTGAGGAGAGGTTGCTCATAAAAGGATGACCCCCGCTCGAAAGGTGGGGAGTACTCACTCAAACAAAAAAGGCAAATGCTCTAAGTGATTGACACTATGACGAGGGACATCCTATATTAACCAGATACTCTATTAAAGATCAATGTTCATTTTTCTTGAGCATTGATCTTTCTTTTGTGATTGACCTTGTATAGAATGGTGAGATTTATTAATTTATAATGTTTTATTTTGGAAAATTTGGTATGGTTAAGTTATAGGAATAAACAATTATTACATAATCGTCAAGGAGTAATCGTAATGAGGAAAAGGCGAATGTTATTTTTAATTGCACCAATATTGTTAGTAGCCTCTTGTAGTAGTGATGTTGAGGGTGTTCCTACTAATGAGAAAATGTATACTTCATCTATACAAAAAAAGGAAGTTTATGAATTTCAACAGCCTGCAAAGTCCACTATTGCTAGAGGCTTAATCACCAAAAATATGAATAATGCCTTGAATATAAATGAGATAGAAAATGGATTAATGAATTTATCTGTGAAGCATTTTCCAACAGAAAAGTTTTACATGCAGGAAGGTCAATATTTGGATGAAAAAATGATTAGTCAATGGTTAGAAAGAAAAACAGAAGAAGGTATAGGTTTAAACCCTGCCATTGAAAATAGGACGGGTAATGTTTTAGAGGATGAAAAAAAGTATCCTTTGATACTCTCTCATGTTTTAGAACATAATTTTATAAATAAAAAAACTAACAAAATAGAAGGTATGTCGATCGCAATATCTCTTAATGAATTTTATGATATACGAGTAACGGATGACAACGGTTTAATTTACACTGGCCAAGTGAAAGTTGATGAAAATGATGATAATATTCATGATGTGAAAAGGTATGGGAAAGAAGTAGCTGAAAAGATTATTAAAGACCTTAGAAAAAATGAAAAAGTACCTCGTGTTCCCATTTATTTAACTTTATATCAGGAATCTAATATCAATGATATTATTCCAGGCGTATTTTTAGCTGAAACATTTATGACACAAGGGGAAGATACCATAACAAAGTGGTCTGAGGTTGATAAAAAGTATTATTTATTCCCATCAGATGCGTTATATAGTTTAGACCAAAATATGTATAATAAATTATTAAATTTTAAAGAAGAAATACAAGATGGATTTAAACATTTAAACCCGAAAATTATAGGGAAACTTCGATATGAGGATGACCAATTAACTGATATTAAAATCGATGTAAATGTTCCTCTTATTAATGATACAGAATTGGTAGGGCTATTACAGCTGATTAGTACTAAACTAAATTTTGATTACATTCCCATTACAGTTCGAGTTATCGATCAGGGAGCGGATGTGGGCATTGTTCTTTGGGACCCAATAGAAAAACAAATTTTTGCAACCCCTTTGTGAGTAGTTAATCATTTCAAACATAAAAAATCTAAAGGCTCAGCTACCTATTGTTAATTTCGTAACTTGTATTTACAGTTATGCTCTTTTATGAATTTGGTGCTCGTTAATAGAGTACCTATCTTATGGATAAATGGCATGGATGTTACGCCAAATTGATAACTATTCCCGGTTATTGTAAAAATGAAAAGACACTTTTTTTATGGGTAGGCATTTAGCTGTTCCTGGGATTAAATGATGAAAAAGGGCAAATTATTCGCTTTGCCCTTTTATTGCTAGAAGCTCATTCGGATGTTAATAGGATAAAGGTAAGGTGATTCGGGTTGTTCTATTGTTACACAATCTTCAATATGGATAACAGGTAAGCTAGTTCCCTCATAGGTTGTTTGACTAATTGTACCAACCACTTCAATCCATGTATCTTCTGTGAGAGAGGGAGCCTCAGGAAATTCTGTTAGGAAGCCTACGATACTTGCATCAGCTACACAATGGGTAATAAGAAATCTTGAAATAACGAGTTGCTTTTCTGTAAAGCTTTCTTCTTTTAAAACAAAGCCCTTCAGCTGTATTTTCTTCCCTAAATAGTTGACCAAATTTTGATTAATCTCTTCATAATAAATCGTATAGTCCTTATCAGTCATTTTCAGTATAGGTTTTTGTGAGAGTTGTTGCTTTAATCGCTCATATTGCTTTTTTGTCATCTCCTGTTTTTCCTCCAACAGTCGGGGATCAGCCTCATGTTCATCGTAAATATTTTCATCAATCGTTTCATTTGAAGTGAGGTAATCCTCTATTTTAGATGATTGACTTTGTTGGGTGAGAATAAAGGCACCACCTTTTTTATCAGCAATGGCAGCATCTAAAATTTTAGCTGGTACGAAGAAGCCTGTCAGTATGGGGGTCATGATAATGAGATAGGCTATCCATGAGTAACCATGGTGGTGATGAGAGCAACAAGCTTGTCCAGCATGATCACAGTGATGGGGAGACTTTGAAAAAGATATAACTCTAGTCAATTGAACAAGAAAGAGTACAAAAAATAAAATGGCAGCTGTTTTACTGAGGCTTTCATATTTAGGGTTTATGAATTTTGTTAGTTCCCCGGTCCAATGCAGGCTGGCAATCATAGCTGAAAAGGCGAGTAACATCAAGGCTTTTAACGCTTGTTGAAAGTGAAATTTCATGGCTTTCCCCCTTAGAGATACGCTGAAAGAATCCATATACTAATGTAGACAACTGTAGCCACTAAGGCGATTAACCATAAGACAAATTTAATACGAAATACGCTCATCAACATAATGGTATTTTTTAAATCAATCATAGGGCCAAAAATGAGAAATGCCAGAATGGATGGAGTGGAGAATATAGCACTAAAGGATGCACCAATAAAGGCATCAGCTTCCGAGCAAAGTGATAAAATGAAGGCTAAGCCCATCATAACTAAAATAGAAGAGGGGACACCTTCTCCAATTTCTACGAGTGTTTTGGTAGATACATATGTTTGTACAAAGGCAGCTAAAAATGCTCCGATAATTAAGTATTTGCCCATATCAAAAAATTCATCAATGGCATGTTTGAACATATTTATTAGCTTTGTGACAAAGGATGGTTGTTGATTAGTTGTTGTCAATGAAATGGGTTGTACAGAGCTCTTAAATTGTGAACCTTTAAAAAACAAGCTACTGAGTAATGCGATAATAATAGCAATGACAAAGCCAACTAGCATCCGAAGGCCAGCTATTTTTAAATCATTTCCAAATGCCATGTAGGTGGAGAGAATAACAATGGGATTAATGAGTGGACCAGTTAACATAAATCCTATAGCAGCATGTATTGGTACGCCTTTGGCAATCAATCTTCTAACAATAGGAACAATCCCACATTCGCAGGCAGGAAATAAGGCTCCTACAAAACAACTCATGACAACAGCCATCAACGTATTGCGAGGAATCCATCTTTGGATATGTTCCTCTTTAATGAAAATTTGAATAAAACCGGCAATCAGTATCCCAATTAAGACAAACGGTAATGCTTCAATTAAAATACTTAAAAATATAGTGTGTAGACTGAGTAAAGAAGAACTTAGATCTTTGAGTGCTGAGAAGTTGAATAAGTTTAGTGGTAGCAGACTTACGAATAGAATAAAGAGGAACCAAAAATTCAATACATATCTAGTAATAGGGAGACGTTCCACATATACCTCCTTAAAGTGTAATGATTACGTTTTAATGTAAGGTATGTTTTAGGAGATACAGGTATTACTTCAAATCAGGAAAGAGAAAGTAAAAGTAGGTGGCTACAGTGCTTCACTTTCTCTTTTTTTACATCATTTACGAGAATACTCATTTCTATATTGCTTAGGGGTGATATCCGTAAATTTTTTAAAAACTTTAATAAAATAACTTTGGTCTGTGAAGTTCAGTAATGAGCCGATATCAAGGATTGGATAGTTTGTAAAGGTTAATAGTTTTTTCGCCTCCTCAATTTTTTGTTGCTGAATATATTCGCTTAAGGAAATTCCTACTTCTTTTTTAAATAAAGAAGAAAGATAATTTGGGCTTAAGTGGCAAATTGCTGAAAGTTGATCAAGTGTGATTTCACCATATAGTTGATTTTCGATCGTGTGGATGCAAGTTGTAATGGGTGCTGAATATTTCTGTTTATTTGTCTTTGACACACGACGCGTAAAATCGTAAATAGCTTCCTCCATTAATGAAAGAATGTCGATTAAGCTATTTTGATCCTCAAGCTTTTGTATGTAGAAATCATTTAATGTAAAGGCTGTTTCTTCATTTAAACCACCTTCAATCGCTGCACGACATATAAGGGCAACTCCTGTAATCATCAAGTACTGTACACTTCTTAAATTATTACGTTTGGAAAGTACTCCTAGTTCTGCTTGCTCCATAATGGAATAGTTTAAAACTTCATTTAGATTTTCCATACGTCCATTTTTCACATAGTCTAACAGTATTTTTTCGTAGTAAAGATTTGTATGAACAATAGCATTTCTTCTAGCATGTGAAAGTTCTATCGCAGTATTTTCCTCATGACGAATTAGGGGCTTTAATGCTTGGTTGTGTTGAATAACAGCCGTTTTAGTTAATTTCTTTTGATAGATTGAAAAATAAACAAATAAACTAATAGCTAAACATTGCTGATAATGAAGATGAGGAATCATCTCGTGCTCATGATAAGTAGTTGGATTCACAGCGTCTTCCATTTCTGGTGAAAGGGAAGGGCCAACGACAATGGCTCCTAAATATTGTTCATCGATTTTTAGGTTGATATAGAAAAAATTAAATTCAGCATGAGAGAAAAAAATTGGATAATCATTTGAAGCTCTATGATATGGATATGCTGTTAACTGTTCCTTTAAAGAATGATAGGAAGGATTATTTTGATAGTCAGCTGATGGAAAGTCAAAAATAACTTCTCCTAATGCATTAATATAAGAAACAGGAAGGTGATGGGTTTCATAGATGAGTTGACTTATGTATTGAAGATCAATTGTCGATATTTTCACGTTTCTTCCCCCGTTTATAATAGTAATGAAAGCAATTACAATTTTTATTGTATAGACAATGAGAAAGTACTATTTTGTGTAGAATAATACAATAAATTAAGGAGAAGTAGCAATAAAATAGATACTGAATTCAAGATGTTAGGGAGGAATAGAAGATGGATCTTTTGAATAAAATTGCAGTTGTAACAGGTGGAGGAAGTGGTATTGGAAGAGCCAGCAGTTTGAAACTTGCTAGCAATGGTGCAAAAGTGGTAGTTGTTGATTTCAACAAGGAAACAGGGGAAGAGACATTAAACTTAATTAAAGAGCAAGGCGGAGAAGGCATTTTCGTTCAGGCTGATGTTTCAAAAAGTGAAGATGTTCAGAAATATGTCAATGCGGCAGTAGATACTTATGGACGTATTGATGTATTTTTCAATAATGCTGGAGTTATTCAAAAAATTTCTCCATTAACAGAGATCGATGATTCAGAATATGATCGTATTATGGCAATCAATGTGAAGGGTGTATTCCTTGGCTTAAAACATGTTTTAAAAGTAATGGAAGGACAAGGTAGCGGCTCTATTATTAATACGGCTTCAACAGCTGGCGTTCGTAGTGAGCATAGTATGGCTGTCTATTCTGCAAGTAAGCATGCAGTAGTAGGTTTAACAAAGTCAGCTTCCTTAGAATATGTAAAAAAAGGCATCCGTATCAATGGTATTTGTCCAGGTGGAGTAGAGACAGCGTTAACAAACAGCGTAACAAATATGTTTGAAACAGGTGGCTATATTCCTGAGGAACTTCCGAATATGAGAATGGGACGCTATGCGAAACCAGAGGAACTTGCTGAAATGGTTGTGTTCCTAGCATCAGATAAAGCAAGCTATATGACAGGCTCAATCGTGCTAGTAGACGGTGGCTTAACTTTATAACATTCAGAAATCCAGTGAAAGTCTTCACTGGATTTCTTTAGGTATTGCGTCTAATGGCTATAATGTAAATTTTTTTAGCTCATTCATCAATGTATCTGTCATTTCTTGAAGGTCGATTATTTTTGTATTAATTTTTTCGAAGGCTAGTAGCTGTTCCTGTGTCGATGCAGATATTTCTTCTGTACCAGCCGCTGTTTCTTCAGTAATGGCTGAAATATTTTCAATAGTACGATTTACTTGTTGGCTCATGTCATTCGTATGACCCATTTCTTTTATAAGATGTTGTAAATCATGATGGATATTTGCAATTTGGGTCGCAATCACTGTGAAAGATTTTTCTGTTTCTTCCATAGATTGTGCTTGCTCATTTGAAAGCTGATAGCCACGTTCAGCCGTAGTTAGTATATGGGTAATGCCATCTTGAATTTGCGTTACCATTGAAGATATTAAAGTCGTTGCATGCTCTGTTTCTGTTGAGAGCTTTTTAACTTCATCTGCGACAATGGCAAACCCTTTACCCGCTTCTCCCGCGCGTGCAGCCTCGATAGCGGCATTTAAGGCAAGTAAATTCGTTTGGCTTGCAATCGTGTGGACAGCATTAGCTGCTCCTTCAATTTCTGAGGTAAATTGGGAAAACTGCGTAACAGCCTCTTTAATATCAAGTGATGTGGTTGAAATATCCTTCACAATAGTAGCTTGCTTTTCTAATGAGTACTGCCCATTATGAACGGCTTCCAATGCCTGTTTACCTGTTGTAGCTGATTGCTCGCTTGTTAGCATGACACCTTTGAATTGATCAGCCATACCATTCATCAGAATCGCAACAGATTGGATGTCCTCTGACATTGTGTAGCTTCCTTTTGCTAATTCATCAGTAGATGTAGCGATTTGGTTACTGCTTTCATGAATATTTTTCATATGGCTCGTAACATCTTGTGTAAATAAATTAACATCCTGTCCGATATGATCAATCGATTGAACTGTACCTTTTAGATTATTCATCATCTGTGAAAAGCTTTCTGTTAATCGATCGATTTCGTCTCGACTGTTTGGTTGATAGGAAAGGGTAGCGGTATCAATCGTTAGATCCCCTGTAGCTGCGGCCTGTGCACATTCTACAATTTGATTAATCGGTTTGGTAATTCTTTTCGCAGCCAAATAGGAGTAAATAATTGTTGCGATAATTAATAACACACTACCAATGATTGTCGAAGTTGTAATGAATCCTATTTTTTGCTTTGTGACTTGTATCATCTCCTGATACCATTCGTTCGTTTCTTTTTTCAGCAAATACATATCATTTAAAATACCTTTGATTCTGATGGACTGCTTTTTAATTTCAGAACGGTTGTTTTCTTGAAAGCCGCTTTCTGTAGCTTGTTCCAGATATTTAAATTTACTAGCTATTTTCTCGATGATTGCTTGATGCTCTGGTATTTTTGAGAGAGCGGCTAATTCGTCTACATTACTTTTTGTTTCTTGTAATATAGCAAGTGCTTCGTTTTTATTGGCTTCACTTTCTAAATAGGTGTAATTATTTAATGATTGGCTGGCAACCACCAGACTTTGTTCAAGTTCCTTTACTACAAGTAAAAGTTCAGTGTCATCCTGTGCTGTTGTTTGAATCGTAAATGTTTGCATGATAATGAAACCAATCATAGCCATTGCCAGTACGATTGGGATCAGTGTATTCATAAATAATTTTTTACGTAATGTCACTGGCCATCCCTCTTTTCTGCAGTTACTTTTATCGTACCTGCAACAATGGCTTCTCTTGCTTTTTCAATGGCAGCTTGTTGCTCGGTTGTCAGTTGAATAACGCGAATATCGGCTAGTCCCACGCCTTGATCGGCGAGACCTAAGGCAAACGATTTTTCCGTTATTTTTCCGTCTTCTACTAATGTCTTCGCAAGTTGATAGACGGCAAGGTCAACATTTTTTAGCATGGATGTAACCACCGTTTTTTCAGCAACAAAAAATTGATCAATATCAACACCGGCTGCATAAATGCCTTTTTCTTCGGCCTTTTTAATTGCCCCAAAGCCAGTAAAACCAGCGGCATGGTAAATAAAATCAACGTTATTTTTAATATATTGATCAGCTATTGCTGCGCCTGCCTGAGTATCATCAAAAGTACCAGCATATTTACTCAAAATTTCAATAGTAGGTTTTACGTAACGAGCTCCCTCAATAAATCCATTTTCAAAGTGATGGATAACAGGAGCATCTGCCCCACCAATAAAGCCTATTTTTCCTGTTTTGCTTGTCATAGCTGCCACCATACCAACTAAAAAGCTACCTTCCTGTTCTTTAAAGGTAATGGAAATTATGTTGTCGACCTCGGATTGTCCATCAATCAGTATAAATTGCTGCTCTGGAAATTGTTTTGCTGTCTTTTCTAGCGCTTCTTGTACTGAAAAACCTAGGCCGATGATGATATCGTATTTTTCAGCAACAAGCTCGTTCAGCTTTTCCTCGTAATTACCATCAGGTGCCTCTTTGTAATCAAATAAAATGCCAAGCTCATCTCGGGCCTTTTCTAGCCCCTTAAAAGCAGAATCATTAAATGACTCATCACCAAGTCCTGCATCTGAAAGTAAAATACCTATTTTATATTCCTCAGTTGATGATTCTGTCTGAGCTGTCGAGCAACCTGCTGCTAACAGAGCAATCAAAAGAAAAATAACCATTAATTTTTTCAAATTGTGTACCTCCTGTTGTTTATAGAGTATATATCGGCAAAATGTGAAGTTTTTTAGTCTGATGTCAGACATCGAGAAAAAATAAATATTAGTTTTCTGCTATATATCCATACTAAGTGACACATATAAAGGAGGATTACAAATAAAGTAATCGTTTTATTAAAGTTTCCGCAGCAAAAAGCCTACCGCTAATAGCGCTAGGCATTCATAATGTAATTTTTATGAAAATTGATAAGACTTTCCATGCCAGAATTGCTTGGTGATGAATTCCTGGTGGCATGCAATGAGCCGCGCGATGCCACTAGAAAAGAACGCTGGCATAACCAAAATCAACTCCACGTCAATCGTTCTTTATTAACAAAATGAAAGCTAATTACATCAGCTTTAAACCGCTCCAAATAATTTTAATAAATTAATAATAATAATACCGATAACACCGAAGTCTGAATCGCCAAAGGTTGTTCCTTCATAGCCAATGTCTCCCATAAAGATAAGAAGGATAGCTGGGATAAAACTAATTAATAAACCGTTAGCAAAAGCTCCTGCCATGGCACCAATTCTGCCGCCTGTGGCATTACCAAAGACGCCTGCTGCAGCACCTGTGAAGAAATGCGGAACAAGCCCTGGAACAATAACCTTTAGTCCGATGAAGGGGAGGATAAACATAGAAACCACCCCTGCTAAAAAACTAAAGATGAAACCAATGATGACGGCATTCGGTGCAAAGGGGAAGATGGTTGGGCAATCTAGTGCTGGCTTTGTATTTGGTACGAGTTTATCAGCAATTCCTTTAAAGGCTGGAATAATTTCTGCAATTAACATCCGAACGCCTGCTAAAATAATATAGACGCCTGCAGCAAATGTAATCGCTTGCATAATCGCGAAAATAATAAAGTTAGACCCATTAGACAATTGTGCCTCGATATAAGAAGGTCCTGCGAAAAGGGCAACAATGACAAAGAATATAGCCATTGTTAAAGAAATAGCGACAGAAGTATCACGTAAAAAGCCAAGTGATTTTGGTACTTGTATGTCCTCTGTTGTTCTCGCTTTATTACCAACTAACTTGCCGATTTTGGCAGAAACATAATAGCCAACACTGCCAAAATGACCGACGGCAAAATCGTCACTACCAGTGATTTGTCGGACTGTTGGTTGTAAAATAGCAGGGAACACGACCATACAAAGACCGAGGATAATAGATCCGACAATAATAAGTGGTATACCACTCATCCCACCTACAGACAATGAAGCAGCGATTAAACAAGCCATAAATAATGTATGATGCCCAGTTAAAAAGATATATTTTAATGGCGTAAATCGCGCTAATAATAGGTTCATAATCATTCCGAATACCATAATCAGTGCAGTAGCTGTACCAAAATTAGTCTGAGCAGCTGCCACAATGGCTTCATTGTTAGGAATGACCCCCTGTACTTGAAAGGCATGGTCGAACATTTTACTAAAATGATCTAAAGAGCCAATTAGGACAGTTGCTCCTGCACCAAGGATGACAAAGCCCATTATGGTTTTTAAAGTACCTGAAAGAACTGTAGAACTTGATTTCTTTTGAATCAGTAAACCAATCAATGCGAATAGGCCGACTAATATAGCTGGTGTTCCTAAAATGTCATACATGATAACATCTAACATATTCAACACCTCATCCTATCCAATTTTTTAAGTGCCTAAAGAAATGGTTCTAGCTTTTCTTTAATTTCCGCAATGCTCATCATATTAACGATGCTCACAATGATTCCTTTGTCTTTTGCTAGTTCATTTACAATGTCGGCGGCGCCTAAATAAATATCTGCTGTCTCCGCCTTTGCGGATGCTAAATCCGTATGTGATACCTCAGCTTCTTTCCCTAATGCCTCTAATGCTTTTTTGACATTTAACTCTAAAATAAAACTACTGCCTAAGCCGCTCCCACATACAACTAAAATTTTCATTCTGTTGACTCCTTTGTTGTATATTGTTTGATTTTCTCCCATAGCGTGTCTTGATGCTGACAGGCAATAAGGTCGTCAATCTGGTCAGGATTTTGTAATACTACTATCAAATCTGCCAAGGCTTGTAAATGTGACATATTATCGATGGCCGCTAACACAAAAATTAAGTAAACAGGCTGATTGGGACTGAAAAATACAGGCTTTTCTAAGCATAGCAAACTCATTCCTTGTTCATAAACGCCATCAGTTGGTCGCGCATGTGGAATGGCCACTTTCGGTGTGATAACGACGTAGGGACCATATTGCTCAATGGATTGAATCATAGCTTCGATGTAACGTTGTTCAATCTTGTTGTACTGTAATAATGGGCTTGCCGCTAAATGAATGGCTCCCTGCCACGAATGGACAAAATTTGCAAGCTGTATACAATCCTTTGTCAACAGCTTGGTTAGCAAGGACAACCCTCCTTTCTAAAAGAATAAAATGTCCCCATTTCATGTTATTACGGCTACCTGTGGAATTATGTCATGACGGAAGACTTTTTTAATTGTTGTGCAACTTCATCAATCGACTGTTTGACAAATTTATCAATCGTGTGATCTAAGCGCGTTTTAGGATAAATAAATTGAATTTTTCTCTTAAGTGTCACATCATGTAAATCCTTTTTTACTAGTAATCCGGATTTTAATTCTTCCTCTATTAAAGCAACAGATAAAAAAGCCACATTTTTTTCAAAGGTCAGCATCTTTTTAATCGTGCTTACAGAATCCAATTCAATCGTATACATAGAGGGCTGAAAAGGATTCATCCATTTTTCAATAAAGTGATTCGTGGAGCTAGAGGACGTGTGCAATAATAGTTTGTTTTTAAGAACATCTTCTTTTGTGATGTTCTTTTTTGTTGCTAGCTCGTGTGTAGGACTGCATGCCAAAACGAGTGCATCTTCACCAATAGTCTCGTAATGAAGTAAAGGATTTTCCTGTTTAGTTTCCATAATAAGTCCGTAATCTAACTCTTGCAGTGCAACTTTTTCTTCAATTTCAGGTGCTGTTTTTACTTCCAATGAAATGCGAATCTCTGGATAAGCTGTTGAAACTTGATGGATTAAATCTGGCATGAAAATATGCGCAGGCAATCCACTTGCCCCAAGTCGCAATGAGCCAATATGTCCTGCCAAAAGGGTTTCGACAAAACGATTCATATCCTTTTGGAGTTGAACGATTTGACGGGCATAATGATAAACACCCTCGCCAGCCTCTGTTAAACGATATCCTCCTGCATTTGTTCGAAACAAGCGAATGCCGTATTCCTCTTCAATAGAGCGGATATGAAAGGACACTGTAGGGGCTGTAATGCCAAGTTCTTTGGCAACAGGGGCTAATTTTTTTAATTCTACGAGTAAGCAAAATGCCTTTAATTTACTATTATTCATTTTATCCTCCTAAAGCAAATTAGAAAAAATCTTGCATTTACTTTAGTTTATTAGATTTATTTTAACGAGTTATTAATAGTAGATTAATATTTTCTAAATATCTGGAATTTATAGTTGTACATAACGAGGAGGATATGTATGAAAATCTCATTAACCAATATCGAGAAAAAATATGGGCAATCCCAAGCATTATGGCCTATCGATGTGGAGTTAGATCAACAATTCATTACCATTCTTGGACAATCAGGCTGTGGTAAAACAACCTTACTAAAATTGCTTGCAGGCCTTGAACAACCAACGAAAGGGGAAATTCGATTTGATGACACCGTAATTTATTCTTCGGAATCTCGCAAAAATGTCAAACCGAATAAACGCAATATTGCCATGGTTTTTCAGGATTTTGCACTGTGGCCACATATGACCATCTATCAAAATATTGCCTTTGGCTTAAAGGGGATTGTTCCTAAGTCAGACATTCCGGCTCGAGTGGAACATGTCATGCAAATGGTTAAAATGCAAGGCTATGAGCTACGGAAGCCTGGTGAATTATCGGGAGGCCAACAGCAACGGGTAGCATTAGCGAGGGCTTTAGCAACCAATCCTAAATTGATTTTATTTGATGAGCCATTGTCAGCTCTTGATGCTGTCCTCAGAGAGCAAATGCAAGACGAAATCATGCATCTTATTCATGAGCTTGATTGCCAGGCTATTTTTGTCACACACGATCAAACAGAGGCCATGACCATGTCTGATCAAATTATTGTCATGGAGGCAGGGAGGATTGCTCAAATCGGCTCACCAGAGGAAATTTATCGAGCACCAGCAACACCGTACGTAGCAGATTTTATTGGCAAAGTGAATTGGCTACAAAATGGACATTCCATTGTACGTCCTGAAGGCGTTTCGAGTATCCAACGTCCAGGGACGATAACGAAGCAAGCGGAGATTATGAAAAGTACGTTTGTGGGTGACCGTTATTTAGTGCAAGCACAGGTGGAAGGAAAGCCATGGAGTTTTTATGAAAATCATCCCTTAGAGCAGGGAAAACGACTACAAGTATTTATTGATGAAAAACAAATCTATCAATTGGAGGGTTTACATTGAAAAAACGACGTTTTAAGTTATGGGCAACTGCTGGGATTTTATTGACATTAGCATTAGCAGGTTGTGGTAATAAAGAGGCAAAAGATGTGAAAGAAGCAAGTGCAAAGACACCGGAGGAGAAAGTACTGACGGTATATTCTGCTGGTCCAGATGGTTTAGCTGCAAATATTCAAGAAGCTTTTGAAGAAAAAACAGGGATCAAAGTTGAAATGTTTCAAGGAACTACTGGTAAAATTCTTTCTCGTTTAGAGGCAGAAAAAAATAATCCTGCAGCAGATGTTGTGGTGCTTGCGTCCGTTGCCTCCATGGATGGCTTAAAGGCAACAGATCAATTGCAAAGCTATCAAGATGCTGCCAACAAAGACAACATCAACAAGGACTGGTCTGATGGAGAGGGCTATTTCTATGGCTACAGTGCTTCAGCTTTAGGTATTGCTTATAATACGAAAAATACAACACAAATACCTGAAGATTGGTCCGATTTAGCAAAAGCCGACTGGCAAAACAAAATCAATATCCCCGATCCTAGCTTGTCTGGTTCTGCTGTTGATTTCTTATTCGGCTATACGGAAGCAGATAACAAGGCTTGGAGCACGATTGATACGTGGAAGAAAAATGGCTTACAAGTCAATGGTGCAAATAAAGAAGCATTAGATGCTGTTATTACGGGTGAGAAAAATGCCACGATTGCAGGCGTGGATTATATGGCGTATAAAGCAAAAGCGGACGGTGAGCCGGTAGAGATTATCTACCCGAAAAGTGGGACGGTAGTTAGTCCTCGTGCTGTTGGTATTTTAAAGGAAGCTAAACATGTAGAAGCTGCAAAGGCCTATGTTGATTTTTTACTGTCAGATGAAGGCCAAAAACTTGTAGCTGATGCTTATTTATTACCTGGAAATAAAGAGATTGCTGTTAAAAATCGAGCCGCATTAGATGAAATTCCACAGCTATATGTCGATTGGATTGGTGCCGAAGCTAAGCAGCTGGAAGTACTAACAAAGTTTACTGATTTATTTCGTTAAATAGGGGGGCTATACCTCCTTTTCAGTTTTCTATAGAAGGGTTGTAGTAGTCATGATTATGGAAAGAAGACGAGCTTTTGGATTTTTAATGGCACTTGTCACCGTTTTTGCTGTCGCTCCATTACTGGCAATATTATTTTATACCTTTACAAAAGAGGGGCAATTCGATGTTTCTCAGTTTGGCCGAATGTTCGAGCATGAAAGATTATGGCAGACACTTGCCAATTCAGTAGGTCTAGGGCTGTTCGTTATCATCGGGACAACGGTTATCGCTTTTCCTATGGCGTTTATCCGAACGAAAACAAGTTTATATCAATATGATTGGCTTGATATTGTGTTAACAATTCCATTTATGACACCGCCTTATATTGGTTCGATGGGCTGGATATTGTTTATGCAAGAAAACGGATTTCTTCAGCAACTAGTTCCAAGTGCGGCTTGGATGACGGACTCTTTCTTTTCTTTATTTGGCATGGTCATGATTATGAGCCTCCATCTCTTTCCGTTTTTGTATTTAATGTTAAAAAATACATTGCTACGAATGAATGGCTCGTTTTTAGATGCGGCACTTATTTTTGGAAGAAGTTCTTGGCGGAATTGGCTAACAGTTGTTTTACCACTTGTACTTTCAAGCTATGTTTTAGGCAGTCTACTCATTTTTATCAAAACGCTTGCTGAATTTGGAACTCCTGCCACATTTGGTAGTCGTATTGGATTTCAAGTATTTACAACCGAAATACACACGTATCTATCGAGATGGCCAGTCGATATTAGCATGGCGACCTCTCTCTCTTTATTTTTACTATCCGTTTGCTTAATCATTTGGTATTTCCAAAATCTTATTGGACGTCGTTATACGTATGGTGTACTTTCTGGAAAAACACCTGCTAAACGTGAAATCAAAGACAAGTGGTATATAAGAGCAAGCTCATGGATATTTGTAGGGATGGTCCTATTGCTGTCTATTGGTATACCTTATTTTTCTATTATCGTTACCTCTTTGCAAAAAGTAAGAGGAGATGGTTTACAAGCCGGAAATTTCAGCTTCGCTTCTTACCAGGAGGTATTTACAGCAGGAAGTGCAGGCTTAACGGCATTTATAAATAGCATTACTTTTTCAATTATGACAGCTATTATCACAGCCATTGTTGGATTATTAATTGCTCTTTATATTAAAAAAGGAGAAACCAAAAAACAACAGGTTTTAGATTTTTTTAGTTTAATGCCTAATATTATTCCAGGGATTGTTTTTGTTGTAGGGCTAATTATGTTTTGGAATGCTCCATGGCTGCCAGCAACCATTTATAACACGAAAGCAATGGTTGTTGTCACATATTGTGTTCTATTCCTACCCTACTCGGTACAGTATATTAAATCTTCGTTTTCCCAATTAGATGCTTCTATTTTTCAATCAGCCTCTATTTTTGGGCGTAGTAATTGGCATGTGTATCGTCGCATCATTCTTCCGTTATTAATGCAAGGGATTCTAACAGGTATGATGATGACCTTTATTATTTCAATGCGAGAGCTAGTAGCAGGTCTCCTGATTTTGCCGCCTTCAGTCGAGACGGGTGCCACATTTATCTATAGTCAATTTGAGCAAGGGAATGTAGGAGTAGGGATGGCGGTTGCTGTCATCACAGTCATTATGACAGTAATTTTTATGTTTCTATTAGATTGGCTGCAAAGACGAGGAGGACAGGCCAATGCTTAATATTGACATTTTAGGTGGCGTTGGGGAGTATGGGCGCAATTGCTTTTATATTGAAAACCGAGGACAGGCCATATTATTGGATTGTGGCATTATGAAAAATGCTGAAAAAACGCCACCAAATTTAACGCCTGCCCATATAAAAAAGCTACAAGCTGTCTTTATTTCCCACTCGCATATTGATCATGTAGGCGCATTGCCATTACTAAAAAAGATGGGGTATTCAGGACAAGTACTGATGAGCCACAGGACCGCACAGCAGCTTCAACAGCCTATACCAAATCTTCATACTTTCCATCCAGATTCCATAGGAAAATGGTTTAAGGTTAATGACTTTATTGCCTTCCAATGGGGCTATAGCGGACATTTAATCGGAAGTGTGTGGTACAAAATTCAATTTTTTGATGAAGTACTTTTTTTCTCAGGCGATTATGTAGCCGATTCTTATTTGTTAAAAGCAACCCTACCAGAGGAGGACGGGACCGTTTATGATGTAGCGTTTATTGATAGCGGCCATATAGAAAAATGTATTGATAATCTGGAAGTGTTACAGCAACTTGCTGCTTTCATTAAGGCTCAACCAAATCACGCTTTTATTTTTCCCTCCTCGTTTTCTGGCAAAACAGTTGATATGATCAGCTATCTTTCTGAACATACTTCGCGAGCTATCCATGTAGATACTAAATTACAAAATTTATTGGAGCAATATGATGAAGACCCTGACAACCTGTGGCCAAGCAAGAAGGTGTTGCCATTACGTCATCAGCACCTAGCGGACAGTGATCATATGCTTTATTTCGTTATGGAGCAGAATGACGCTCGGTTAGAGGAACTTGTAAAGAAGTATCCAACGGCCATTGTCATCCAAACTGGTTATGCTCATTCCTCGCTTAAGAGAAAAGATTTGAATCGTCCTGTAACGGAGTTTTTTTATAAAACGCATCCTGACTATCGAGATCTTATGAAGCTGTCGCAATGTATTCATGCGCGAAAAACTATCTATTTTCACAGTACTCATACAAATTTAGCAACAACATTAAAAAGGGAGGAAATCAATTATGGTTAACTTGAAAAAATGGGCTGTATATATGTGTGTGATGGGTTTGACAATTATCAGTATTATGGGTGTAAGCACAACAAAGGTGAAAGCAGCAATTGAGCCAGGACATGAAATTAAATTCAATGTCAAATCAGAGCTTTTCACAGAATCATCCAATATTCTAGAGGTTTTTCAGGCGGTTAAGAAGGATGATGTGAAGATTTACTTTTATGATACGCCTGATCAATCCTTTCTCCAAAACGATTATATTCACCGCTTGCGTGTATACAAAGGAAGCAATAAGATGGATATTACCTATAAAAAGCGCTTTTTGAATACACCATTGAGCGAAGCAATTGCAGAGACAGAAAGTCATGGTTTTACTGGTTCTGAATCCAATTACAAGTTTGAATTAGATATAAAGGGAAATCATCGTACGTTTACCATTAGTCGTAAAGAATCTTTAAAAACATCCTCGAATGTTTCTTACGATGAGGTAGATACGAGTACTGCAAAAAAACTGATTGTTGATAATTCACCAAAGAAAATTCTAAATTGGGATTCTGATGCTTGGTATAAAAATACTTTATCTCAAGCCGTTGTGTACGGTCCTGCTAATGCTACTACTTATAAAGGAAGCTTTTTTGGACAGGATGCAGATATTGAGGTGTGGCAGTATAAAGGAGACATTATGGTTGAGCTTTCTACAAAAGTAGATCATGAGGCTCAGGCAGCCGTAATTGAAAAGCAATGGTATAAGCAGCTACTATCAGCTGGCTATTTAAGTGAAGACCAACGAGGAAAAACAGCTTTTGTCATGGATAAATAGGATATAATATATTCGCAATATTTCGAAACGGTGAGAAAGCTTTTATGTCCTCGTTGATAGAAATGTTGCGAATTTTTTCTTAGTGAGCGGAGATGTTAAAAAAGTAGGTCCTTGTTTGTTCTAACTTTGGTAATTTCGCTTACACTTACTATAGGACAATCTTTGGGTGATATGAGGGGGAAATGACATAGCAAAAAAAATGGGCATTGTTACGCTGCTTCTATTCGGTGTTTACGTGCTTTGTATGTACTGGTATATATTCCATAGTGGTGGAGGGAAAATACCTAGTGCTTTACAAGGAACGGTTGCAGATCCAGTGATGTTTATGTCTGGCAAGGAACTTTTTTTGAGTGGTGAATATTCAAAAATACGGAACTTTTTATTCTTTGTAGCGACACCTTTGGAGTGGCTTGTTTACTTTATGATTTTATTGCTGGGCGTCTCGCGGTATTTTGAGAAGGTGTCTACATCTCAATCGAAATGGAAGCTATTACAAAATGCAGGCTACTTATTCCTATTGTCTTTATTAGTCTATGTAGTTTTATTCCCACTTAACTATTATCGCTACTATCTTAGTAAAAGCTATGGGATTAGTACTCAAGCCTTTGGATCGTGGATGAAGGATGGAGTCATCGATTTTTGGATCAACTTTGGAATGAGCCTGATTATCGTTACCGTTATTTATTGGCTTATTAAAAAAAGCGAAAAAAGATGGTGGCTCTATGCATGGCTATTAACTATCCCATTTACAATTTTTGTAATGTTCATCCAGCCAGTAGTCATCGATCCTTTGTACAATGATTTTTATCCGCTAAAAAATAAAGAGCTAGAAACGAAGATATTGTCACTTGCTACGCAGGCAAATATCCCGGCAGAGCATGTTTATGAGGTGAATATGGCGGAAAAGACCAATTCCTTAAATGCTTATGTGACAGGGATCGGTAGCAATTCGAGAATTGTGTTATGGGATACCACCTTAAATAGACTTACGGACAATGAAATTTTATTTATCATGGCGCATGAAATGGGACATTATGTAGAAAAGCATATATATTTTGGAATCGCAGGCTATCTTCTGCTTACCTTAATAGGGTTGTGGATAACGGCGAAACTTATGCGGCGTCTAGTTGCACGATATGGACAGGTTTTGAAAATTAATAAAGTGAGTAGTATCTGCTCGTATCCATTATTTTTACTCATCACCTCCATTTTATTATTTGCTTCCAATCCAATGTCAAATTTCGTGTCAAGATATCAGGAAACACGAGCAGACCAATATGCGATTAACCTCATGAATGATCGTGAAGCGGCAGTAACAGCATTTCAAAAGCTAACGATTTCAGGCTTAAGTGAAGTCAATCCACCACTATTGGTGAAATGGTTCCGTTATACCCATCCACCAATGCTAGAGCGTATTTATAAGGTTGCTGATACAAGCGTTCACAAGGAGAATGGCCCTTTGAAGGAAGAAAAAAAGAAAAAGTAAGGTCGTTAGGTTTTTCATTTAATGAAGTTGGGTAGTCTAAGAGAAAGTTCTATCAAAAATCGGTCGATTATAGGGGACATCATTATGCGTAATGTGATTATAATTACACTTTCTTCCATCGTAGTGGCCTTTGCTTATAATTTTTTGTTAATTCCTCATGAAATTCTCAGTGGTGGATTGAGCGGGATTGCCATCATGCTTGGGATTGTGACACCTTTAAATACAGGAGTGTTAAATTTACTCCTTAACTTGCCCTTGCTAATTATAGGTGTAATGAAGCTTGGCAAACGTTTTATTAGCTATACAATTCTTTCTGTGGCTGTTTTGTCAGTAAGTTTATATATTATTCCGGTTTACAAAGCGACACAAGAGCCAATCCTTGCATCGTTATTTGGTGGTGTCATTGTGGGTCTTGCAATGGGGCTAATTTTCCGTGCTGCAGGTTCCTCAGGGGGCTTTGATATTATTGCGATGCTTCTGAGCCGTAAACGAGATTTTCCTCTAGGTACTTTACTTGCCGCAATGAATGGTATTGTAGTGGCTGTTTCTGGTTTTGTCTTTAGTTGGGATGCTGCATTATTAACGCTTGTTTCTATTTATGCTACTGGAAAAGTGGTTGATACGATTCATACTAGCCATATTAAATTAACACTAATGATTATTACGAATAAAGGTGAGGAAGTTAAACAGCAGTTATTAGAAAAACTTCATCGAGGCGTAACCATTATTGATGCCAAGGGAGCCTACTCTGGTGAAGGTCGGAAAGTGTTGATCACTGTAATTACGCGTTATCAACTTGCTGATGTGAAAAGCACAATCAAGGAAACCGATCCTAAGTCATTTGTCAATATTCTACAGACGACAGAAGTAATAGGGATGTTTGATCGAGGTACAAGTAAATAACGCTATTTTCTACACACGTTTTCGATTATACTGACTATAATCGAACGTGTGTTTTTGTTATCTTCATTCTAAGAACAAGATAACAAGTAAAACAAAGCTTATGGAATGAAAGGGAAATGTAGGATGGAAAAGGAAAAGATTCATGCTTATTGTCTACAACTTCACGCAACAACCCATGACTATAAGGAAGAATGGCAGGCAGACCGTTATCATATTGGTGAGAAGATGTATGCCATGATTGGTGGTGATGGAAAGGGGAGACTAGTACTTACGTTAAAATGTGAGCCTGCTCGTGCAGAGGTTTTACGTGAATCATATAACAGCATTATACCTGGCTATTATATGAATAAGACTCATTGGAATTCGATTTATATGGATGCTACAGAAGTCCCTATGGATTTGGTAGAGCAACTTATCCAACATTCGTATGAGCTCGTTTACAGTAAGCTAACAAAAAAAGCCCAAAAGGAAATTGGATTAAAAGAAACTAACTAAACGCAATGCATGCAAAAGTTTTAAAGCGCATTTACCTATCTTATTAGAGTAAATGCGCTCATGTAAAATTAAGAATGATACCCACGCTCACCAAAAGGCTTTAACGTGTCCAGCCATTTTTGCTCTAGTTTTTCGAGTTCTCTTTTAGCATCGAAATAGCCCTCTTCTTTTTTCTTCAAATATTCAACAATTTTCACTTCAAAAGCATCTTGGCCAAACGTATTGTAATCAGCTTGAAGCTCTTTATTGGTATGTGTATTTGTTTTTAGCATAAATTGAAAGCCATTTAGTCTTTTCAAGTTATTAAAGCTACCGACAAACACTTTTCCTGTTTGTGTATTAGTCATTGTAAAAACGCCTGCTTCAATTTTCATGTCTTTATACATTTCTTTTAACTCTTTTTTCTGATCCATGTGAAAAACCCGCTTTCTTATTTTTTTACCCAATAGGCACTACCGTCTGCTTTTCGGTCTAGAAATCCATATTCAATTAAGTAGCGACGAATATGGACATAGTCTTCATACATCGGTTTGATTACTTCATTCAATTCTTTTTCCGTGTATTGTTTTTCTGCGTCAAATAGCTTTGTTATGGCACGGAGTACTACAATTTTCTGCTTTTCTCGTTTAGGGAAACGTACTAGCTCTTTGCCGATACCATGTGGAAAGAATTTTTCTAATAATTGCTGTTCTTCCGAGTGGGTGACGTTGTAGCGATCGTCCACCATTGTAGCTGTTTTATGAATAGGCACAAATGGTTCCTCCTTCTGATCTTGTTCCTTCAATAACTCCATCATTACCAACAATGTTTTGGCTTGGCGTTCTTTTTCTTTTAACGCAAAACGGTGGTGGCGAATAGTCGTAGCACTTCCAATCTCTAATTCCTCTTTTATATCCTGGTCTGATTTACCTTCATAAAATAAGCGTAAAATATGACTTTGGTGTTCTGTTAAGCCTGTCATTTTTTTATTGAGACCATTTAAATAATGAAAGACAGATTGGTGTGCAACTGTAATATGTTGCTGCATCATTTTTTCCGCTTCATACAGTAAGCCTTCATAGGGATATATAATCCCTTTCTCTACTTTTTCACCGCACAATAAGCAAGTGAAATGTGTCTTTTCGTCGATGTAGCCCTTTTTGAGGTCGTTGATAGGAGCTTGCCAAAATAGTTCGTTTACATCCATGAGAAATCCTCCTATTTAACAAACGTTTTTGATATTCGTTTGTTAATTTATATTTAAAATAACAAAATGTTTATATAAAATCAATGAAAACAATTCGTTTTATAAACGATGTGTCAATATGTTGGGGAAGCTTTTAAATTTTTACTAATACTAGATAAGCGAAAAAATAACCCTAGATGATGAAAACTATTTACAAATCGTAATGATTACTATATAGTTTTAAATCGTAAATATTACTATTTACAAGGAGGGTAACAATGAATAAAAAATGGTTAGTGCCATTTGCAGTAGCAACAATTGCTTCTACTTTAGTGGCGTGTCAGGAGAAAGAAAAAGAGGAGGAAGTGGTTGCTAAAGCGACAGAGCATAGGGAGGACCATGAACAACATCACAATCACAGCCATGGGGAACAAACAGATAAGGATAAACAGATTTCCAAAGGTTATTTTGAGGATAGTGATATTACAGATCGCCCATTAACGAATTGGCAAGGTGAATGGCAATCTGTCTATTCCTATTTGTTAGATGGAACATTAGATGGGGTATTAGAGCATAAAGCTGCTCATGGCGATAAAACGGCTGAGGAATATAAGGAATATTACAAAGTTGGCTACCAAACAGATATCACACAAATTGAAATTGCCGAAAATACAATGATATTTTATAGGAATGGAGAAGTTGTTACAGGTGTTACAGGTACATATGTGTATGATGGATATGAGATTTTAACATATGACAAAGGTAATCGTGGCGTTCGCTATATATTCAAGCAAACAGATGAAAATTCACAAGCGCCAACATATGTACAATTTAGTGACCATATTATTTCAGATCAAGCATCAACACATTTTCATATTTACTTTGGTGATGATCGTGCAGAGCTGTTAGAGGAGCTGGATAATTGGCCCACATTTTATCCGAAGTCATTAACAGGGGAGGAAATTGCTGAGGAAATGGAGGCTCATTAGTAGTAAATAGACACGAGGTTTCTGGAAGTCATTAAAATAATGGTTTCCATCGAAGTTGAAAATCATTTGTTTTAAAATTACTATATACGATAAAAACAGGCTGGAGCCAGCATTTTTTTCCCATGTTTTATCCGTTAGAAGTAAGACTACTCGAAATGTAAATGCTTTCTAATTGGAAGTATGATTGATCATAAAATACACATTATAACCAATAAATACCTCCCCGGTTTTTAGATTACTTAGGGAGGTATTTATTAATCTGACTTTATAGATAGCTGTTTCGACAGAGGGGAAGACTTGGTACATATTCTATTAACTAATTTTATTTATATTTTCTTTTGAAAAGCATGATAGACGCAGCTGCTAGTATGATAGTTGTGCTGACTATAATGAAAAAACTAGTTGACGTACTAAGTATATTTCCATGAAGGTCATAGATGATGCCATAATTGATTTTATAATCCTCAACATAGGTAGTTGGCACACCATCAAATACTTGAGCAATAGAACCTTCCATAAAAGCATTTCGTAATAATAATGTTGTATGACTAATAGGGAAGTACATAATTAAATTTTGAGCAAAGTTTGGTAGTGCGCCTAGTGGTACATAGACACCACATAGAAATCCGAGTACTGTCCCGACGATTGTTCCTAATGTTGAGAAAGCACTTTGTGTTGAAACAAATAGCGAAAGGAATAAGTTAAAGACACTTGCAAGTAAGACAGCTAAAAATAAAATGCTGATGACTTGAACAAAACTTTGGAAGCTAAGAAGCTCACCACCGGTTGCTACAATAAATATCTCGCAGCCAATTAGGGCGATAAAGGTAAAAATACTTCCGATAATCAGTGCATTAACTACATAGCTCATCTGTATAGTGGCACGGGAAAGAGGAGCTGTTAAAAAATCCGCCTGCGTTTTGGATTCCTGATCCTTTACGGCAATGCCATATGCCCCAAGTGTAGTAGTAACAGCAATCATGGACAGTAATCCTGCTACAAGCCATTCATTGACAAGGGTAATTAATTCTGGTGTCGCTTCGGTTATTTGTTCAATGGCATCAATTTGCATCTTTTGGAGAAATACAGCGTAGAGCACAATGACAATCAGGACTGATAGTAGCGAAAAAAAGACTTGAGTCTTATCTCGCCTAAATACTTTACTATTACGCTGGACTAAAGTTAACAATGCTTCCACTAAGCTACATCCTCCTCTGCCATTATGTGAATAAAGACATCATCCATAGACCCTTTAATGACCTCAAAGGAGGAAATAAGTGGCTCAGCCTTTTTTAATAGGGAGAGCGCTTCTAGAGTAGAATCCAAACGGATCGTATAGATGTTCTGTTTTTCGGTGTAGGGAATGGCAAGCTCTTCAAGCCATTTGACGCCATCTATAGGATGCTTGAAAACAAGGGCCATTGAATCATAAGTATACTTAGTCTTTAACGCATCAGGAGTCCCTTGTGCGACAATTTTCCCTTGTTTTAGGACAACAACTTGATGGGCGACTGCAGCTTCCTCCATATAATGTGTTGTTAAAAAAACGGTCATATTGGTTTCAAGTTGAAGCTGCTTAATGGCCTGCCAAACAAATTGTCTTGTTTGAGGGTCTAGTCCTGTGGTCGGTTCGTCTAGAAATAGAATTTGAGGACGATGAATAAGAGCGCGAGCGATATCAGCTCGTCTTTTTTGTCCTCCAGATAATGTTCCATACTTGTGCTTGTCAATATCTTCTAAATGTAAATACGTAGAGACAAATTGATAGTTTTCAGCAAGCTGTTTTTTCGATAAACCGTATGTTCTGCCTCGATGTAAAATGTTTTCACGCACTGTTAATCGCTCATCTAATAAATTTTGTTGGAATACAACGCCGATTGATTTACGGATATCCGCATTTTGATTGCTTGCATCAAGCGTGAAACCATTAATGGTTACTTGACCACTGGATTTTTTTAATAATGTACATAGAATCTCAATTGTTGTTGATTTTCCGGCACCATTAGCACCTAAAAAAGCGAAGAGCGTGCCTTGTTCAACTGTAAATGAAATGCCTTTGACTGCTTGATGTTCACCATATTGTTTACATAAATTTTCAACTTCTATCGCAAGGGTCATCTAGGCTAATCCTTTCTCTTTTGAATTTCTTGATTCATTTTTTCAATATCATTTAATTGAAGAACATAGAGAATACACCAAACAATCAAGTAAATAATGGCTTCCGCTATCAGTACATACCATACACCGGAATCAAACCAATGACCAAAATAGCCCGCGGTTAATACACATGCTGTCACCGCTACTAAATGCAATAGAAGCTGTATCGTAAAAGGCAATGGCTCTATATCAAAAATGATGGATAGCAGTCCAATTGCAATGCCAAGAATGGCTGCGATAATAATTTGTTCTAGTAACTCTGTACCTAATGCAACTTCATTGCTTGATAGGAGGCTTAACGTGACTAAGATGTACGAAGAGCTAAGTGAAATGAGTAGTCCAATAATCATCATGCGTAAGTACCTCATGCTATGAATCCCTCCCAATACCTAAGTGTCGCTTTAATTCTTTTAAATATTTTCGACTGACATGAATGGCTACATCATTTTCAAGAAGGAGTTGTGTTGTACCGATTTTGCCCATTTGAATGGAAGAAATTTTTTGAATATTAACAAGGGTGGATTTACTTACTCGTACAAAGTCTTTCGCTAGCTGTGCCTCTAGCTCATATAATTTTCGCTTTGACTCAAATTCATGTTCATCCGTTTGCAAAAATACTTTGGCATCCTCTGCGTAAATGGAATAAATTTCAGAGATTTTTAGTAGATGAATTTCTTGTTGAAAATATCCATCTAGCATAGTAGTTTGGGATGCTTGCAGCTGTTTCATCAGTCTTTCAATTTGTTCGTTATATTCCTTGGCGTGTATATGAACCTCTGTTTCTTCAAGTTCATGATTGATGGTTAGATGAATTTTCATAGGAGGCCTCCTTTATTCTCCGGTTGGAGAAACGCTGAATCAGGTAATACTAATGTAGCATAGAAAATTTTAGTCAGGATAAATTGTTGGATAAGAGGTTAAATTTCCTCCATAACAGGTTCTTTTTTAGCAATAGCAGACAGCTCAAAGTCAGTCTGGTAGAAAAAAGGGGTAATAAAGGTCATAATAGGCTTATCCAGTTGTAAGGGGTTGCTAAAATGTTTGTTTTTGATAAACATATGCTTATCACATTATGTATTGGCCTCATCGGCGCTGTTGTTTTTCAGTTATTACATATTCCTATGCCTTGGCTATTAGGTGCGATTACAGCGGTGCTCATTGTACAATTGTCAACCAATGTACAATTGAAATGGCATCATTATTTCCGTAATTTTGGTTTAATTGTAGCCGGATATTCTATCGGCTATGCCTTTACACCGGAGGCCGTTCAGGATATTAAGCTCTTTTTAGGGAGCATGATCCTTTTAAATGTGTTATTTATTGTGCTATTTTTCGCTGTGAGTCTTCTTGTAGCCAAACGTACAGATATAGATTTTGCTACTGCTCTGACATGCTGTGTACCAGGGGGAATGTCACAGGTTGTAGCATTTGCGGAGGAGCAAGGAGATATGGATATGGCTGTCATCACCTTTTTTCAGATCCTTCGTGTTCTTTTAATCGTTGGCTTTGTGCCATTAATGGTGGCAGGCGCTGGTAGCAATAGTTCCCTTATTGAGGGAACATATTCATGGAGCCTTGTTGCTATCCTCGTTGTTTGTGGACTAGCTGGGTGGCTTGCTCAAAAGCTTAAAATTCCAACAGGTTATATGCTTGGTCCAGTGTTTTTATTGATGGGCATTAATATGGCTGGGATAGAAGTGCCTAAATTGCCATTATCCCTTTTGCATATTGCTCAACTAATGATAGGCATTTATATTGGATTACTTTTGAAAAAAGAGGATTTACATTTATCAAAGAAGCATATTTTTTATGCCTTTGTATCAGCAGGCATTTTTATCGGCGCAGCCTACGGGTTAACATTTATTATGACTAGTTTGTATAAGCTCGATTTTAGGACAGGCTTTTTAAGCGTTGTACCAGGTGGGCTAGATCAAATGGGGATTATCGCTGCTTCTGTACATGCAAATGTCACGATTGTTACGGCTTTCCAATTATTTCGTGTATTAGTGGTCTCGGTTTTCCTTGTGCCTGTGGTGAAAATGTTTGTGAAAAAAGCGAAAACATGAGGGAGAGGATAATGACCCATCCTTCATGTTTTTTTAATTGTTCGAGCATCTAGTGTCAATGATGCCATGTAACATGGAAAAATCTAATAAATTTAACCCTTTCCAAATAATCTGAATAATGTTATGATACAAATAACTATGACGAACGGAGGTGAAAAGGAATGAATAAAAACGCTACGAAAACATGTGTAAAAGTGGATACAGCTATGTATTTTGCACGTGTAATTACTTTCGATTTTGCTAACAACGGGATAGGTCTGTCCATTTTTAAGCAAAATCAAATAACAAACGTAGCGAATTAACCATTCTTTTTCACAAATGTAAATGAGAAGAAGACTGCTTGTTAATAAGCAGTCTTTTTTGTGTTTAAAAGATGTTTTCGCACGTTTCATTGGAGGAAAAAACGATGCAAATGAAAGCTGAACAAATACAAAAAATTATGGGTGGAAATATATTATTTGAAAATTTACAGCTCGAGGTCAATAGCGGTGAACATGTGGCCATTGTTGGCGTGAACGGAAGTGGAAAAACTACTTTATTACAGCTATTGGCAGGCGTAGATGTACCGGATAAGGGACGTATTATCAAAAGTAAAGATGCCACAATTGGCTACTTACATCAAATCCCACAATATCCACTACATGCTGTGCAAGAAGTACTGGAGGAGGCATTTGCGGATATTTATGCTTTAAAGGCTAAAATGACGGCCCTTGAGCATGAGATGCAGTCGGCTGTAACAGATAAAATACTGTTACAATACGGGCAAGTTCAGGAGCAGTTTATGTTACTAGGGGGATATGAAGTAGAAGCACAGTTGGCAATGATTGCAAATGGACTTGGCATTACAGATATGCTGGATCAGCCTTTTAGTAGCTTAAGTGGTGGAGAAAAAACAAAGGTGATGCTTGGGCAAATTTTATTAAAAAGGCCTTCGATTTTATTACTGGACGAACCAACAAACCATCTTGATATGCAAGCAATTGAATGGCTGGAACACTATGTGCGAAATTTTGATGGCATTGTTATTGTCGTTTCTCATGACCGACATTTTATGAATCAAATAGCATATAAAATTATTGAAATTGAGGATGGAGAGGCATTCACATATAGCGGTAATTATGATGCGTTTATGGCTCAAAAAGAGGCGAAGATTGAACAGCAGTTTGCTGACTATGAAGAGCAGCAAAAGAAAATTAAAAAAATGCAGGAAACGATAAAACGATTAAAGCAGTGGGCGAATGAAGCAAACCCACCCAATGCCTCCATGCATCGACGTGCTAAAAGTATGGAGAAAGCATTAGCGCGCATCGAGCGAGTGAAGAAGCCGATCACTAAAAAGAAAATGAATTTAGCTCTCACGATGGCTGAACGCAGTGGTAAAGAGGTGGTGCACCTACAGGCTATTCATCACGGATATGATAAACCTTTATTCAAGGACAGCAACCTTGCCGTCTATTTTGGGGAAAGGGTAGCCATTGTTGGGAGCAACGGTAGTGGGAAATCAACTTTATTAAAAATGATAGTAGGAGAAGTTGTACCCAATCGTGGTGTCTGCCATATCGGTAGTAATGTAAAATTCGGCTATCTATCTCAGCAGTTTGAACACCATAATCCTACTATTCGTTTAATTGATGCCTTCCGAGAGAGTGTCGCAGTGTCCGAGGCTGAAGCACGTCATATTCTCGCACGATTTTTGTTCTATGGCTATGATGTCTTTAAAAAAGTGAAGGATTTAAGTGGCGGAGAAAAAATGCGCTTACGCCTGGCACAATTAATGCATGAGGATATTAATGTATTGATATTAGATGAGCCGACCAACCATTTGGATATTGAAGCAAGAGAGGTATTGGAAGAGACACTGGAATCCTTTGAGGGGACTATTATTGGTGTGTCACATGACCGCTATTTCCTACAGAAGATCTTTGCGAAAACGGCGTGGATTGAGGATCAAGTCATTCATGTTTTTGAGGGAGATTATGAATGGGCAAGACAAAAGAGACAGGAATTTTCCAAGAAAAAAGTGGTTGAAAAAGAAATACTCGCAAAAGTGCAGCCAGCAAAGAAAGAGCTTTCGATTGACCAACAAATTGAAAAAATAGAGGCAAAACTACAGGAACCTTCGCTTGCAACAGAGCAACGACAGAAGCTAGAAAAGCAATTAGAGGAGTTATATGAACGTTGGATGGAAGAGGGGACAGGAAATGCTTAATTTAGAACGTATTATGCAACTTGATATCGATTATTTAAAGAGTTTTAGTGAGATGGAAGAATGGAAGGAGGGAGCCTTATTTTACAATAAGACAATCCCAACCTATTATGATGCAAATCATGCACATATTTGGAGAAAGATTGATCATCCCAATGCTTTTTTGCAAGACATAAAGGATTTTTATCAATCAAAGTCACTGATCCCGCGGATGTATCTATACAACGTGGAAGACAATCATTCTTGTCTCGATGCACTAGAGAAGAACGGATTCCAATATGAAGATTTTCAGGATGATATCCAGTGTTGGAATGGTGAGTATGTGCAACTAACGCCTAATCCTGCGATTCAAATTGAACGGGTAACAGATACGAATATGGAGGAAGCATTAGCAATAGAAATGAGCATTTCTGCATTTGGGGAGCCTACTCTAATTAAACAGGCATTTGAGCAAACCTATCATTCACCAAACTTTACGTACTATTTATTAAAACTTGGTGGTGTGGCTTGTTGCACAGCAAATATATTTATCTCAGGAAATCAAGGACGGATTGAGAGTGTCGCAACGCTTGAAAGCTATCGAGGACGTGGCCTAATCGGCTATATATTGCAGCATATCCAACAACAATCAGTAAAGCTCGGACTAGAGTATCTTTGGATTTTACCGATTAGTGAGCAGGTTGCGAAAGTCTATGCCAAAGCAAACTTTAAATCAGTCGGCACTATTACATCCATTCATGCCTTTACAGAAGGTAAAAGCATTAAAGAAATACGACAAGACGCCTAAATCAATTAAACGTCGCCCATTTCCTGTGAAACTCACAAGGAATTGGGTGACGTTTTTTAGAACGTTACTTGACAGTTAAGATAACAGGTTGCTTGGATGTAAGAATGCTTTAAAATATAATCAGCAATTAGCTCTGTCATGTCGATTTGTATTTCCTTTACCACATAGGGGCCCATTTAATTTTTGCGACGAACGCCTACAAATGGTCACAGGTAGGCTCTATTTTATTGGGGCTTGTTATTCTTATTCTAGTCGTGGAATATGTTTCGAATCGTGTGCGAACCAAGCTTGTAAAGGGGGAAGTCTTGATTTCTGAAAAATAGTAAAGTCCTGAATAGTATACTATTCGGGATTTTTGATTTATTCTTAAAAAGAAGGATTTTCAATTATTAAAAGTTTTTTACTTGAAAAATTACCGTATTCGATTTATTGTCTTTAGAGATACTTGTTTAATGGACTTGGAGGATATGGAATGCACGGAATTTATATATGCTATAATGTCTCAAAAGAAACCCCAGCAGCACAATGGCCCAAAAAAATGGATGCATTTGCGTATGTTCAACGAGGAAAACCACAACAAGACAATGACAACTTGCTGTCAATAGAAGAGCTAAAAAGCCATGCTATTCGCTATATTAAAAGCTTAAAAGATAATGCAAGTGTCCATTTAGTAGAGCAACGCAACGGCGAAATTGAGCATTTTGATCGACGCTATATGGAATCCTTAAAATTAAAGGAAAGCATCGATTCACAGCTTATTAATTTAGAAGAAATCCGTTTATTATTGCAATTAATGAATGTCTTGAATTTATCTCATGCATTCGGTGAAAATGCTGGAAAGCTCTTACGTCAAATTACTCCTTATGCAAAAGAGGTAGAGCATCCAACATTCCAAACTACTCGTGTTGAGCGACATTTTTATTCGGAATTAATAGAACAAATAGAAATGGTGTATGTTCGAATTATGCGACAACACAACCCATCTACAACGGAAATGCAGCAATCAGAAAAGCTGTGGACAACAGTCTGTGAGCAAGCAATAGAAAAGGTAGAGGCACGAATTGAACGTTTATCATCTATCAAATTAAAACATGAGAAAAATTTGCTAGAGTTTAGTCACTTAAAACAGCAAAATATCGAGGCAAAGGAACGCTTAGATTTAGCTGTTAATGAACTGGATGAAATTTTAAATGTATTAGAATCTTAAAAAAGCATGTCTACCGATTGGAGAGCCAGTCGGTGACATGCTTTTATCTTGTAGACAGATAGAAACGCCAAATTGCCCGATAAAAGCTACAATGTGACGGATAGAAAAGAAAAAACGGTGGATTAAGCCGTAGAAGTGACGGATACCACTAATCTTATTTTGTTTTTTCTTCTGTTTGTTCCCGTTTGCTTTGGCGTGAAATACGCAGTAAATCAAGTCCAAGCAACACAACAATGATATAGAATAGAGGACTTGTGAACGATAAGCCAATTTGTGATTGACCACCAAGCAATGTTAAAACAATCCATAGCGCGACTGTATATAGTGTTAAACCAATATAGGCCTTTTTGGATAATTTTTTATATCTACCTTTGTCGATAGCTAGCTGTATGATGACTAAAACAACTAATATCAGTAGAATTATTTTTTTAGTTAATAGTGCAGCCATCGCAGTGTCAGGAAAGAAATCATTGACGAATAATAACGTGAAAAATACTAAAATAACAAAATTGATGATAGTCGAAAGCTTCATGCCGTATCTCCTTAGTTGCCAGAATTCCTTTTTATTGTAACATGGTTCGACATAAAGAAAAAAATAATACTTGAAGAAAATATTTGAAAATTTTTGAAACTTTCCTATGTGACATCCGTATAGTAGGTAATATGATGAAAAGGGGTGAGCAACTTGACGCTATTTGGCTATTCACTCGAACAAATCTTTTTAGTGGTTTTGATTTTCGCTGGCCTTGCCACAATATTAGTTATGTTTTTTGGTGATGCTGTCGAAGGTATTGGGGAAGGACTACCCATTTTGAATCCGAGTGTCATTCTATCTTTCATTACGTTGATGTCAGCAGCAGGATTTATTTTAGAAAAACTAGCCTTATTCTCTAGCGTTTGGAATATCATTGCTGCATGTATCATTGGCGCTATTTTAAGTACTTTATTTTATTTATTCGTTCTCGTTCCGCTACGGTCTGCTGATGTTTCTTTAGCTTATACCGAGGAATCACTAGGTGGGCAATTAGGGAGAGTCATTGTTCCCATTCCAGTAGATGGCTTTGGAGAGGTTGTCATCGAAACGACAAGCGGCATGATTTCAAAGCGGGCAACTGGCTATGATAATGAAGCGATTGCTTATGATGAGACCGTACTTGTAGTGGATGTGAAGGACGGTACACTTTTTGTTAGAACGTATGAGAAAAAATTTGTTTAAAGGGGAGATACATCTATGTCAACCGAAATTTTAACTGTATTAGGAATTGTAGCGTTTGTTTTAATTGCGCTAGTCGGATTGTATGTGACAAAGTATCGTACGGCGGGTCCTGATGAAGCACTGATTGTGACAGGTAGCTATCTTGGCTCAAAAAATGTACATAAGGATGAGTCAGGAAATCGTATAAAAATTATTCGTGGGGGAGGTACATTCGTATTTCCCATTTTCCAGCAAGCACAGCCGTTAAGTTTATTATCTAGTAAACTAGAAGTGACTACGCCAGAAGTGTACACAGAGCAAGGTGTTCCGGTCATGGCAGATGGTACAGCCATCATCAAAATTGGGGGTTCTATCACAGAAATAGCTACAGCTGCAGAGCAATTTTTAGGAAAGCAAAAAGCGGAGCGAGAAGGTGAAGCCCGTGAAGTGTTAGAAGGTCATTTGCGGTCAATTTTAGGTTCCATGACAGTGGAGGAGATTTACAAAAACCGTGATAAATTCTCACAGGAGGTTCAACGTGTGGCCTCGCAGGATTTAGCGAAGATGGGTCTTGTGATTGTATCCTTTACGATTAAGGATGTACGAGATAAAAACGGTTATTTAGATTCACTTGGTAAGCCAAGAATCGCACAGGTGAAACGTGATGCTGATATTGCAACAGCAGATGCAGAGAAGGAAACACGTATTAAGCGTGCTGAGGCGTCTAAGGAAGCCCAGAAGGCGGAATTAGAGCGTGCAACAGAAATTGCGGAAGCAGAAAAAGAAAACCAATTAAAAGTAGCAGAATTCCGTCGCGAGCAGGATATTGCTAAAGCGCGTGCTGACCAAGCATATGAGCTTGAAACAGCTCGTGCAAAGCAGGAAGTAACGGAGCAAGAGATGCAAATTCGCATTATTGAACGTCAAAAGCAAATTGAATTAGAAGAAAAAGAGATTTTACGTCGCGAGAAGCAATATGATTCTGAAGTGAAGAAAAAGGCGGACGCTGACCGTTATGCGGTAGAGCAAAATGCTGAAGCCGAAAAAATGCGAGAGCTTGCTCAGGCAGATGCAGAGAAATATCGCATTGAATCATTGGCAAAAGCGGAAGCGGAGAAAATTCGTTTGGACGGTCTTGCTAAAGCGGATGCAGAACGAGCAAAAGGGGAGACAGAGGCAGATATTATTCGTCTACGCGGTCTTGCAGAAGCTGAAGCTAAACGTAAGATTGCCGAAGCCTTTGAATACTATGGTCAAGCAGCTGTGCTGGATATGGTTGTGCGCATGATGCCAGAGTATGCAAAAGAGCTTGCAAGCCCACTTGGCAATATCGATAAGATTACAGTTGTCGATACTGGTGGTGGAGAAGGCAGTGGAGCGAATAAAGTCACATCCTATGCAACCAATTTAATGTCTACACTACAGGAAACGTTAAAAGAAACGTCAGGGATTGATGTGAAAGAACTGATTGAAAGTTATGCGGGTAAGCATACATTGCGACCAGAGCTAGAACAAATTGCTTTAGGTCTAGAAAAAAAGCAAGCACCTGTTGAAGCCGTAGAGACGAAGGAAACAGTAGAACAATCCTAATAAAAGCGACCTGATGAATTTATCATCAGGTCGCTACTTTTATTTTTGTTGCTGCCATTCACTCTTGAGCATGCCATAGACCACATGATCTACATAATGATCATAGAGCCATTCTGCTGCACGAATCGTCCCCTCTTTTACTAGACCAAGTCGTTCAGGGATCGCGCGACTTTTGTAATTGGCCTCAGCAGCACGGATTTCTACTTTATGAAGCTGCAATGTTTCGAAGGCATATTGTAATAAGGCTTTAACTGTTTTGGTCATGATACCATGCCCTTGTGCTCCTTCACTAAGCCAATAACCAATCGTCCCAATTTTATTAGTAGCATTAATAGAATTAAAGCCAGCAATGCCAACAATTTCGTTTCTAAAGACAATAACGAGAGAGAGGCTACTGTTTGCTTCATGTCCTTTGATACAGCTCTCAATATAAGCGCGTGTATCTGCTACCTCCTTTGTATAATCCAACCATGGTAGCCATTCTTTTAGATACTCTCTAGAGGCATTCGTTAAGGCAAATACTTTTTCTGTGTCCCCAAGAGAAATTGTCCGTAAAGAGAGTTCTTGATTAATTGTGATCTGCAAATTGTTCACCTCACTTATTTTAAGGCATTATGCATAAAGCCTTTCATTTCACGACTAAGTACAGTCAGCTCTTCAATGATTTCGCTAAAATCCTGTACGAGCTGTGCTTGCTCATTCGTTGCATCATTGACTTGTCCCATATTTTGTCTTAGATTTTCAAGATTTCTATTAATATTTCGTAAAGAAGTTTCTATATTTTCAGTAGCGCTGGATGTCTCAAAGGACAATTTTCGAACCTCTTGTGCCACGATATTAAAGCCTGCACCATGCTGACCAGCACGAGCTGCCTCAATGGATGCATTTAAACCTAGTAAATTGGTTTGGCGTGAAATACTTTTAATTAAATCGGTCACTGCATTTGTTTTCTCAGAATCCTCTAATGCGTGCTGCGCTTGCTTATTAATTTCCTCACTTGTCGCCGCTAATTCCTCTGAATGAGAAGCAATGGTATGTACTTTATCTTGTAGACTGTTGATAATATTATCCATGGTACCCATATATTTTTCGAGCTTTAGTTCATTATCAATTGGTAGACCAAAAGCCAATGCCCCTACAACTTGACCATTTTCACGAATGGGGAATGAAAAAGCATTAAGGGCTACGCCGTATACCTCCTCTGGAATAATCACATCTGCATTTTGTCCATTAAAGGCAATGTAAACATTCTGATCATTAGGATTTACTTTTTGTCCATCTTTATCACCGGTATCCACACGTTTACCTGCCAAATATTTAACGACTGTTTCACTTTCCTTTTCAACAACAGCTACAATAGCTTCTTGTTTTAATGCAAGATGAATATAAGGTGCTGCTAGGGCTAAAGCCTCGATAATTTTCATAAAAGTTCCTCCGAGTATAGTCAATGAAAAATAGGTAGATCATCTAATTTTTTTGTGACAATGGTTCTAGATGATTTCTAGTTTTACTGTAGCACAATAGTTGCCTAAGCTAAAATAGTAAATTTCAAAAAAATGAATAAATAGCATTATTTCTTTTTGTCAACTAAAATTGGGAATCCCTCGTAAAAAGTGATAAAATTTTTGTCTGTTTTTTGACAAACTGTTGTGTGTTTTGCGAAATATTGTATTAGAATAATAGTAGTACGTTGTAGAAGTGAAGGAGAGAGATATATGGAGTATATACAAAAGGGCACGAGAGCATTTTATAAAACAAACTGGGCATTGTTTTTAGCAGGCTTTATTACCTTTGCGAACTTGTATATAACACAGCCATTATTGCCAACATTTGCAGACATTTTTCACGTCTCACCAGCTATGGCTAGTTTATCTCTTTCCGTAACTACCTTTGCTTTAGCATTAAGTTTAATTATTGTCAGTTCGCTATCCGAGGCATGGGGACGAAAATCGCTGATGACCATTTCGATTTTTGCAGCTTCTATCCTTACGCTTGCACTAGCATTTTCTCCTAATTTTGAAACGATTATTATATTACGCATTTTTCAGGGGATTGTTTTCGCGGGATTACCTGCAATCGCTATGGCTTATTTAGGAGAGGAAATGGAACCAGCGAGCTTAGGGGTTGCTATGGGCTTATATATTAGCGGTAATTCAGTAGGAGGGCTTAGTGGGCGAGTTATCATTGGCACAATAACGGATCATTATAACTGGCATATAGGGATGATCGTGCTAGGGGGAATTAGCCTTCTTGTCAGTGTGTTGTTTGTCTGGATGCTGCCTAGTTCCAAACATTTTAGCGCCCGACCGCTACAATTAAAAGCATTGGCCAAAACACTTTATCAACATATGAAGGACCCTTCTATGTTATGTCTTTATGGTATAAGTTTTGTGTTAATGGGGAGCTTTGTTACACTTTACAACTATATTGGCTTCAAATTGATGGCACCCCCCTATAATTTGAGTGCAACCATTGTAGGCTGGATATTTGTCATTTACTTAGTTGGAACATTTAGCTCTGCATGGTTTGGCAGTCTGGCTGATCGATATGGTCGACAACGAATGCTGTTACTAGCTATTGCGATTATGTTAGCAGGTTCCATTGTCACGCTTAATGGACTACTTACTTTAAAAATTATAGGCATTACGGTTTTTACCTTTGGTTTTTTTGCAGCTCATTCTATTGCTAGTGGCTGGGTGAGCAAACGGGCCTCCCACGATAAAGCACAAGCTTCATCTCTTTATTTATTTTTCTATTATTTTGGTTCGAGTGTTGGTGGGACAGTAGGCGGTGTCTTTTGGGTGAAATACGGTTGGGTAGGTGTTATAGCGATGATTGCTCTATTTCTAGTGATAGCTTGTGTGCTATCTTATTTATTAAATAGGATTATTGCTAAACAAAATAGCGCAACAACTTTATAACATTTGATGATGTGAGGTGACGTTTTGCAGGAATTATTTATTTTCTTTTTTATTATCCTAACGGCATCGATTTTGCAAACTAGTACAGGATTTGGTTTTTCCATTATGGCTACGCCTTTTTTACTGCTGCTTTTTTCACCACAAGAGGCGATGCAAATGAATATAATTCTGTCCCTTGTTATTTCCTTTTCCTTGATTTTAAAAGTAAGACAGGATATTGATCTGACCTTACTCAAAAAGGTGATTATAGGAAGCGTTGTAGGCGCACCTTTTGGTAGCTTACTCTTTGCGTTGGTTGATGTGACGACATTCAAACTGCTCATCGCTATCCTTTTATTAGGGTTAACGATTCTTTTAATTAAAAATTTCTCCATTCAACAAACAAGCTGTAGAGATTACGGTGTTGGCTTCATCTCCGGTATATTTACAACGAGTATTGGCATGGCAGGACCACCGTTATTACTATATTTTGCGAGCACGAAAAAGAATAAAGAAATGATTCGAGCAACTTCATTAGCCTATTATATATTTATTTATCTAATTAGCTTACTATCTCAACTAACGATTGAGGGCACCAGTTTAATGGTTTGGCTCTATAGTCTATACGCCTTACCAATTGTTTTGATTGGCCTTATTGTGGGACAAATCGTATTTAAAAAACTTCATCAAAGGCTATTTTTAAAATTGGTATATTTATTATTATTTGCTGCTGGCATGATGCTATTAATACAAAGTATATGGACAATGCTGTAGACAAAAAAAAGTATGGAAGATTATTCATCTTCCATACTTTTTCGTTGTTAACCCATAATATTATAGCCAGCATCGATGTAGATTGTTTCACCAGTGACACCACGTGATAGGTGAGATAGCATCACAAGCGTCATATCTGCTACTTCGTCTTGTTGAACATTACGTTTTAAAGGAGCAGTTTCTTCGATTTTGTGTAAAATTGTATTAAAGGATGGGACACCTTTTGCAGCAAGAGTACGAATAGCACCAGCTGAAATAGCATTGACGCGAATATTATCTTGGCCGATATCAGCAGCAAGATAGCGCATAGAAGCCTCTAATGCAGCCTTTGCTACACCCATAACATTGTAGCCATCCAGTACACGTTCTGCACCTAAGTAACTCATTGTGACAATAGAGCCACCCTCAGTCATGTATGGATGAGCTGCTTTTGCTGTTGAAATTAATGAATAAGCACTTGTATCTTGTGCAAATGCATAGCCTTCACGTGTTGTTTCAAGGAAGCGATTGTGTAAATCTTCTGCATGAGCAAAAGCTACTGAATGAACAATGCCATGAATAACGCCAACCTTAGAGCCGATTTCATCGAAAGCTGCTTTTGTACTGTCATCACTATTTACGTCGCATTGAACAATGAGAGAATCGGATTGTCCAATATTGTCTAATTGTTTTTGTAATTTTTTTAATGAGCGTTCTTGACGATACGTGAAAATGACGTTTGCACCTACATCAAATAAGCGTTTCGCAATGCCCCAAGCAATACTTCGATCATTTGCAACACCCATAACAACAATGTTCTTATCTTTTAATTGTAATAAATTATCCATCATTATGAAGAACTCCTTTGTGAGATAATATCTGTTATTAGTACCAACTACTAAAATCTTATCATACATAAAATAGCGTTGCAATAATAAGATAAAAAGAGAGGCTGTTAAATAGCAAAAAAAATTCATCCCAGAAGAGACGAATTAAATAATGGCTATTTATTTTATAACATGATATTCATACATATCGATTGCTCGATTAACTGCATTGTTGACAGCAATTCTAAAGCAATTTTGAGTGCGAATAGCTTGCACAAGAACTTTAATTGCTCTTGTTTGATCTCTATGAAAAGAAGCGTTGTCAGTTTGAAAATCATCCTCTAAATAAGCTAGAAAATATGGCTTCTCCTCTGGTAGCTCTAATAAATCAGACTCAGCACTTTTTTCAACGGTATTGTAAATCCACAAGTCTATGGCATTCCCTAATTGAAAGGCAACGAAGTATTGTAAGTCATCATTATCACATTCTCTTATTTTTTGAATTATTTGAATTTTTTTGAGCTCATCTATTAAAAATGTATTGATTGAGTAGTAGATAGCTTTAGAAGGATTGAGAATAAGTTCATCGGTATGCTGAGATTTAAAGAAAACCCAGCTATTTAAAACGCTGGCCCATGAATCTAACGTATTCAAACATTTTGCATATACATCTGGAAAAACTGTTTGCCATTTTGCCGCAAGAGTTTTAAATAAATCAATATGGTCTTGATCAATATGAAATAAACTATGCTCTACTTGTAACTGCTTAAACATCATCATTCCTCCAGTAGATTGTTATGTATAGAATGGACCATATGATTATTATCTGATGCAAAAATTAGCAATAATTTTAATCAATAAGAAGGCATCCAATGAAGGATGCCTTTTAGGGTATACATTCAATTGAAGACTATTCGTATTTTAATGCGTCCCCATCGAAAGTTTCATCTGCTACTTTGATAGAGTCTGTTGGACAACCTTCAAAAGCATCTTGCATATCTTCTAATAGATCTTCTGGCACTTCAGCAGTTCCCATGTTATCATCTAAAATAACGAAGGCAATCCCTTCATCATCATAATCATAAATGTCTGGCGCTGCGGCTCCACATGCGCCACAAGCGATGCATGTATCTTTATCAACAATTGTGTATTTAGCCATTTTATTCTCTCCTTTAACGATGTTCCTACAAAGCTTCATACTCATTTTAAAGATGTTTATCTTACATTTCAACTTAAATACTATTAAATTGGAGGAATTTGCGTCAATGTTTCATCAAATTTTATTGCAAATCTTTCAAAAACTCAATAATGAACGTACAATTTCGGCTGCCTATCATGTTTTAAGAGGTAAGCGCTCAGGCCAGACAATTCAAGATATTGGCCTTTTTCAGTTACATTCATATTTTGGCTTATTACCAAAACTACCTCGTGCTACATTTGATGAGGCTGTTACATTATTTATGCAATATAGTTGGTTAAAAGTGCAGGAATCTGGTCATTTCTACATGGAAAAGCTAGGATTGCAGCGAGCCCAACAAACACCGAGCTTTTTCTTTGATGGCTGGCATTATCGTGGGAATGAGCATGTTTTTTTTGCCCGGCTATCTTTAATTGTCCAAAGTTTGTCACATCAAGCTGCAGCAGTTCGTTCTTTTTCTCCCATCAGTAGAGATCCAGCGATACAAGCATGGGTGCGGTCATTTTTACAGGGGCACCATTACAAAGAAGGGCATTTACAGCAACAATTATTAGTAGAATGTACAAATGTACTTAACATTCTTCCTATTTCAGATGCTAATAAGCAGCTAGTTCTATACCGTTTAAGCGGTCATCGATTACCTGGTTGGACGTGGCAACAGCTTGCGGATGAACGAAAGGAATCCGTGCTTGATAGTCAGTTAGCTTTTATTGAAACACTACATATATTATTAAATGAAGTGCATCAAACAAATAATGATTATCCTTTACTTGGGCAAATAGCAGAAGGATTAAAAGTGAAAATATTGTTAACCGATTCTGCACAACAAACAGCACAATTATATGAACAAGGCTATTCAATAGAGCAAATTGTACAATTGAGGAAGTTAAAACAAAGTACAATAGAGGATCATTTTGTGGAATTAGCAATGTATGAACCGAACTTTTCTATTGGACCATTCGTCTCATATGAAGAAGCACAAAAAGTTTGGCAGGCGTCGGCGCAATATCAAACAAAAAAATTAAAAATATTACATGAAGCTTTAAATGATATGAGTTATTTTCAATTAAGGCTTGTCCTTGCGAAAGGAGAAGTTTAAATGGAACTTGAACAATTATTGCAAAAGCATTTTGGTTATTCATCCTTTCGACCAGGGCAGAAAGAAGTCATTGAAGCTATACTGGAGGAACAAGATGTTATTGCGTTATTACCAACAGGAATGGGGAAATCACTTTGCTATCAGCTCCCAGCCTATACGTTAGAGAAGCCGGTATTAATTGTTTCGCCATTGCTCTCATTAATGCAGGATCAAGTGGAGGAACTGAAACGTTTCGGGGAAAAAAGGGTTGTTGCACTAAATTCCTTTTTAACCGTCACGGAAAAACGCTATGTGCTACATTATTTAGAACAGTATCGCTTTATTTTTACATCACCAGAGATGCTCCTTCAACAGCAGGTACAAGAAAAACTAGCACACATAAAGCTAGGATTAATTGTAGTAGACGAAGCGCATTGTATCTCACAATGGGGATTTGATTTTCGGCCGGATTATTTACGCATAGGTGAATGGTTTTCGAGGGGAAATCGTCCACCAATCTTAGCGTTGTCAGCAACAGCAACGAAAAAGGTTGTTCAAGATATTAGGGAGACCCTATCACTTAAGGCTCCATTTGAGTTTATGTATAATGTGGACCGACCAAATATTCATTTAGGTCGCATTGTAGTAGAGGATAAGGCTGATAAATCTAAGTGGCTCATGCAACATATTAAAGAAACGGCAGGCCCAGGTATTTTGTATGTTTCCTCTCGTAAACGTGCGCAACAATACAGCGAGGCCCTTTTACAAGCCGGTATTCGGACTGCTGCATACCATGCGGGCTATGGTGCAGAGGACCGTCAGTTTATCCAACAACAGTTTATAGATGGTGAACTGGATTGGATAGTAGCAACAAATGCTTTCGGCATGGGGATTAACAAACTAGATATACGCCAAGTAATACATGAATCTATGCCTGGCAATATTGCGAATTATATGCAGGAGATTGGACGTGCCGGTCGAGATGGTCATTCTGCGCTTGCCATTTTACTGTATAGTGATGGAGATGAAGAGCAGGCGAAATTTGTTGTGACAGGTGATTTGCCGACACCTCACCATGTTGATCGCTACCAGGAATTACTTAATCAGCAAATCCAGCCAGCACAAATGCTAAAGAATGGCGAGTTGAGTGAGACAGCCTTTCGAGTGTTGGACTACTGGATTCAACAAGAATCTACGGAACAAGTAAAGGCCCGACTAAATCATTTAGCCCTAGAGAAGTACCGTGCAGTGGACGAAATGCTTAAAATCATTCAGACAAAAGACTGTATTCGTGAACATTTAGTCGGGTATTTTGGGCAAAAATTGCAGAAAAGGCCGGAAAACTGTTGTGAAAATTGTGGAATCCATTATGATGAAATCAAGAAAACACGCTTACAAGAAGATAAGAAAATGGAAATGATGTCATGGGAAAGTCGATTGCAGCAACTTTTAATGGGTATTTAGACTAAAACTGACGGTCATTTACTTTTTTCGTAAAATTCGTCATAATAGAAATGATAGAAAGCGTAGTAAGGTTGGGGGAAAGGCGAATGAATAAAGAAGATTATCGCGATAAAATAGAAGAGCATCGTCAATCATTTGAAGATGAACAAAAAGAGCAGTCTTTATCGAGAGTTTCCAGAATGAACAAAAATGGCAATAAAAACAAAAAGCCAAATAATTCAAAACGAAAAACACCATTAATGACAATTCTTTTTGTTATTTTTATCCTTATTCCATTAACGATACTCATTTATTTTTGGAAGTTTTATGAACCAGGAAAAACGATTGAACAAGCTGAGAAGGATACAGCAGAACAGGTCGTCGAATTAGATCCTTCAGAAGCATCTGCATCAAATCAAGATAAAAAGGATCAAGACGGTCAGGCTGATAAAAAAGCTCAGGAGCAATCTCAAAAAGATGCAGATAAACTAGCGGCTGAACAAAAGGCCGCGGAAGAAGCGAAAAAAGCGCAAGAGGCTAAGAAGGCTGAAGAAGCGAAAAAAGCCGAAGCAGCTGAAAAAGCCGAAGCAGCAAAACGAGCTGAGGAAGCTAGAATAGCTCAACAACAGGCGGAGGCTGCGAGAAGAGCCGAAGAGGCTAAAAAAGCCGAAGAAGCAAAACAAAATGCTAAAGCAAGTACACATACTGTAAAAGCAAATGAGAACTTATACCGCATTGCATTAAATCATTATGGCGATGGCAGTGAAGCGACATTAGCAAAAATTCGCGCAGCCAATGGCATGTCTTCGAATACTGTCATGGTTGGTCAAGTAATAAAACTACCTTAATGTATAAAATAACAGACAAACGTTCACACCAAAACGTATGTCTGATTTAGCAAAAAGGCGATTCGTTTGTTAAGAAGAATCGCCTTTTTGCTGTCGTAAGGAGAAGTGAGGGAATGCTATATTTAGGGCTATTGCTATTAATAGCTATTGCCTTTCTACTTTATATGTGGAAGGTAGCGCATGAAAACAATGTTTTGCATCACCAGCTAACATTACAGGGTGAGCAGGAGAAGGTACGATTATTTTTTATTTCAGATGTTCATTTGCGTAAAATAAATAAGAAAATGATTGACCGGTTAGAGGGCCATTTTGATGCTGTCATCATTGGTGGGGACTTTGCAGATAGTCGTACACCCATTGCACGAATTCATGAAAATTTACAATTAGTAACTTCTATCGGACCAACCTACTTTGTTTGGGGGAATAATGACAGAGAAGTTGGAGAGGAAAGGCTGAAGGCCATTTTACAAGAGCACCAGGTTCAAATCATCGTTAATGATGCTGTGCTACTTCCCACCAAAAATCGCTTTTGGCTAAGTGCCATTGAAGATACAACGGTGAAGGAATATAGTTTTGAAAAGGCCTTTGCGAAGGTTGGAGAGCAGGATTTGGTTGTTTTTATCGCTCATAATCCAGGTGTTTTTGCCAAAGTTCGTGCAAAGTTCCATGCTGATTTAATGATGGGAGGGCATTTACATGGGGGGCAGATTCGATTCGGTCCCTATGGTGTACATCCAAATGGTTCTTATCGAGAGCGAGATGGTGTCATGACCTTAGTTAGTAATGGCTATGGCACGACATTAGTACCTTTCAGACTAGGTGCTAAGCCGCAATGTCATATTATAGATATTGATATTGCGAGTAAATAACCAACCAAAATCTGTGAGAAGGCGTATAATAAAAAGATATCATCTATTCTATGATGATGTGAAAGCATGGAGCAGCAAATTGTGCTGGTCCAATTCGATTGGAGTGTCAAGAAATGCAGCAAGCAGATGCAATTATTGTTGGAGGAGGCCCTTGTGGTTTAGCAGCAGCAATAGCTTTGCAAAATATTGGATTACAACCTATTGTGATTGAAAAAGGAAATATCGTAAATGCTATTTATCATTATCCAACACATCAAACATTTTTTAGTACAAGTGAGCGTTTAGCAATTGGTGACGTACCCTTTATTATTGAAGGACGTAAACCAAAACGCAACCAAGCATTGGTCTACTATCGTGAAGTTGTCCGTTTAAAAAATATACAGGTTAATCGCTTTGAAAAAGTACAAAGTGTTGTGAAAAATAAGGATATGTTTACGGTTACTTCCGATAAAGATACGTATGAAACGCCGTATGTTGTCATTGCAACGGGTTACTATGATCACCCAAATTATTTAAATATCCAAGGCGAACAGTTACCGAAAGTATTCCATTATTTTAAAGAGGGTCATGAATTTTTCGATACAGATGTTCTAGTTATTGGTGGTAAAAATTCAGCTGTGGATGCAGCTTTAGAATTGAATAAAGCGGGTGCCCGAGTAACGGTTGCCTATCGAGGAAGTGAATATTCTTCAAGCATCAAACCTTGGGTATTACCTGAATTTGAAGGGGTAGTTAAAACAGGGGAAGTTGCTATGCATTTTAATACGAATGTGTTAGAAATTCGCGAGCATGAGGTTGTTTTAGAAATAGATGGTCAAGAGCAAATAATCAAAAATGATTTTGTTTTTGCCATGACTGGCTATCATCCAGATCACTCCTTTATTAAAGCAATGGGAGTAGAAATTGATGAAGAAACAGGGCGTCCTTATGTTACCCCAGAAACGATGGAGACTAATATCGAAGGATTATTTATTGCGGGCGTCATTGCAGCTGGGAATAATGCAAATGAAATTTTTATCGAAAATGGGCGTTTTCACGGAGAATGTATCGCTCAAATTATCGAGCAAAGAAGAAAATAATGAAATGGGCTGTATAGGCAATGTAGCTTATACAGCCTTTTTAGCAAGGAGGGCCTTTTTTGTTTGGGTGGTACTGGCTATTCAGTTATATAATAGGAAACTTTATGACGGCCTATTTCGTTGGAAAGATATATAAGGTTAATTTACAGCAAGAGCGCAGTAAAAACTTAGGTGCTCGAAATGCAGGAAGTGTTATTGGAAAAGCGGCCTTTATTTGGACTTTGCTCGGGGATTCACTGAAAGGTGTGCTAGTAGTCGGATTAGGCCATCTGTGGCATTTGGATGAATGGATCATTATTGGGGGTGCTGCATGGGTTATTGTGGGGCATCTATTTCCTATTTGGTTGAAATTTAATGGGGGAAAAGGTGTGGCTACTTTTATTGGTATAGGTCTCGCTCTATCTCCGAGCCTATTTTTTTGGATGATTATAGGAACTGCGTTTGTGATGGTTTTTACAAGAAGTTTGACACTTGGCATGGTCGGGGGCTTTATATTCTATGTCGGTGCAATCATTCTTGCAGGGAAACTAGAGCTCTATAGTCTGTTAGTCTTAGCCATTGTATGTATGCTCATCAAGCATAGGTCTAATATTCAGGAGTCGTTGACAAGAGGGAAGTGAAGAGATGTATTGGTGTAAAATTGCACAAACGAATGAGGAATTTGAGGCCATTGCCCAACTGAATTATGAGACTTTTGTAGAAGAAATTCCACAGCATAAACCAAATGCGACAAGAAAAAAAGTTGACCGATTTCATCAACAGAATACGTATGTTGTCGTGTACAAGGAAACAGAACTAATTGGAATGTTGGCATTTAGAGATCAAAGACCATTTTCCATAGATGAAAAAATTGGTAAGGTTGAACAGTTTTTAGAGAAGGAAAATTGTGCTAAGCTATGTGAAATTCGCTTGCTTGCAGTAAAAAGAGGTTATCGGACAGGGCGTGTACTTCTAAAACTTACACAGGCCTTAAACACATTTGCCTACGAAAAAGGCTATACAGCGGCAGTGATTTCAGGTACAACTCGTGAAGAAAAGCTCTACCGACAAATGGGTTTTAGACAGTTTGCGCCAGCGGTAGGGGAAAAGGAAGCATTATTTTTACCGATGGTGCTTACTAGACATGAATTTGAGCAGTCACTACAACATAGACTATCTGCGGACCATTTTACTTTTTATCCAGGGCCTGTAAAGCAATTAGAGCAAATTGGTTATACAGATTTATCACACCGTTCATTACCATTTTATGCACTCTATGAACGTGTACAAAAAAAGTTACTGTATTTATCGAAAGCAAATCATGTTGGCATCATCGTTGGTACAGGGACGTTGGCAAATGAAGTGATGCTTGCGCAACTAAAGGAACAACAAGTTGGAAAAGGACTAATCTTAACAAATGGAGAATTTGGTGAACGTTTAAGAAAGCAAGCTATTCGTTGGTCATTACAATTTGATGTGGTAAGAAAAGACTGGGGGACAGCGTTTGATTTCGATGAAGTGGCGTCGCTGTTAGCAACAGGTTCTTATCAATGGATGCTAGCAGTACATGGCGAGACTTCTACAGGGACTTGTAATGATTTAGAAAGTCTTAGTAAGCTCGCCAAACACTATCAGGTAAAGCTGTGCATAGATAGTATCAGCACGTTCGGGGCCATGCCATTTTCTTTACAAGACTGCTATTTAGCAACTGCCGTGAGTGGTAAAGCTATAGGTGCATTAAGTGGGCTAGCTTTTGTTTTCTCTCAATCACTTGCACCATCATCTGCCACGCTTCCTACTTACCTAGATTTAGCTAATTACCAGCAAGGAGCCATACCATTTACGCTCCCAGCAGTGTTACTTGGCAATGTTGATAGGTCATTGCAAGCCTATCCAGAAAGGTATGAGCAACTACAGCAACGCTTTAAGGCATTGCTGAAGCTACCGATCATGCAGTATCAATATTCAACAGTTCAATATCCAATGTTGGTAACTGTTCAACTGCCGAGCACCTTTTCAAACTTACACATTGATTTAGCATTAAATGGACTATTCGTGCATGGTGATAGCCATTATTTACGTCAAAAGGGATTCCTCCAATTTTCGGTTATTCAACCAGATTTCGATGAAGCCCTCCAACGACTTGGCGAAATATTGAGCTACTATGAAAAGGTCATAAAGACAGAGACGTTGACTTTACAGGAAAAAGTCCTTTAAATTTAACGGAGAGCCTGTAGTATTAAGTCCAATTAATAATTTTAAACGTGCCTTTTGACCATTAATCCCTGTGGCAAAAATTGCGCCCAAATCTTCTAGCATTTTACCGCCGCCAACATAACCATAAACACCCTCTGCAATACCATTGAAGCAGCGGGAAACAAGTATAACAGGAATGTCTCGCTGTATAAGGCTTTCAATGCCCTTTACAACAGATGGTGGGACATTTCCTTGTCCTAAGCCTTCAAGCACAACACCATCATATTTACAAGCAAGCACAACATCAAGTAAATCTTCTTCCATACCGGCATAAACCTTTAACATTGCTACACGCTTTGATAAATTATCAACTTCTACATATTGTCTACGAATAGGTGCATGATGGAATAAGATACGTGATTTTGTAATCAATCCAATCGGTCCATACTGAGGGGATTGAAAAGTATTTACTGAACTTGTGCTTGTTTTTGTTGTATTAACCGCAAGATGAACTTCATCATTCATCACAACCAATACTCCTTTGTCACGAGCTTCATCATCAACAGCTACACGAACTGCCTCCACTAAATTATAAATGCCATCTGCCCCTAGTTCGTTAGATGAACGCATTGCACCTGTTAGCACGATCGGAATGGCTAAATTTGTTGTTAGCTCTAAGAAATAAGCAGTTTCTTCCAAAGTGTCAGTGCCGTGTGTAATGACAACTCCATCGATTTGCTGTGACATAATTTGTTCCATCATGACATGGCGTAATTGCAGCATTTCTTTCGGTGTAATATGAGGAGATGGAAGATTAAAAGCTTCTATTTCAATGATGTCTGCAAGGGATGCCAGTTTATTACTTTCCTTCATGAGTGGATTTTCTATATTTGGCATGACCGCTCCTTCAGCACTCATGGCCATGGAGATTGTGCCGCCTGTATGAATTAATAAAATTGTCTTTTTCATAAAAAATAAAATCTCCTTTTAAAAAGTTTTTTTGTCATTACATGGTATAATAATAGCAGTCTATTGTTGAAAGGAGCCGGCATCATGATCATTTTATTATCTGCTGCCATTGCTCCCGGTCTAGCGCTTTTTAGTTATTTCTATTTGCGCAATCAGATGGCTACGGAGCCAAGAAGAACTTTACTACAAACGTTTTTATACGGTGCATTCTTAACGTTCCCTATCATGTTTTTACAGTATGTATTAACAGAGGAAGGGGTATTTCGATATCTTTATCTTCAAGACGTCCTTTTTTCTAGTGTTATTGAAGAGTTTTTTAAATGGTTTGTTCTATTAATTGCCATTTACAATCATATAGAATTTGATGACCCTTATGATGGTATATTGTATGGTGCCAGCATATCACTTGGTTTTGCGACAATTGAAAATGTCCTTTATTTACTTTCTTTTGGCTTGGACACGGCATTCATGCGAGCCTTATTACCAGTCTCAAGTCACGCATTGTTCGGTGTCGTCATGGGCTATTACTATGGACGTGCTAAGTTTTCGAAGCTTGTAAAGACAAAAGAAATGATTGCAATGGCGCTTTGTGCACCTGTTGTACTTCACATTCTATACAATACAATATTATCATTCAAAGGTCACTGGGTTTATTTAATGATTCCTTTTATGTTGTTTTTATGGTGGTTTGGCTTGCGAAAAGTAAAGCTTGCCCATTACCATCTAGTTCAACATTTGCATATGCAAAAGAAAATTTAAAGCGTAGAAATCGTCAAAGATTTCTACGCTTTATTTCTTTATTAGCATGTATAAATTACTTCTTTTGTTTCAAGCTATAAAAAAAAAGGAGTGATAAAAGTGCGTTTAGTCAGCATACTTTTTGCTTTGATATTAGGAATTAGTATAATTGCGATTCCTCAAAATGATGCAATAGCTTTTAGTGACCAGCAAATTACTCGTGGTGCCTACGGAGATGATGTCATTGAATTGCAATCCAGATTACAATACTTAGGTTTTTATAAGAGTAAAATCGATGGCAAATTTGGCTATAACACATACTGGGCTTTACGTAATTTCCAAGAGAAATATGGTTTACCAGTAGACGGGATTGCTGGCGCAAAAACAAAGAAAGCGTTAGCAGGCTACTCTGATTATGATGAAAAATGGGTAAAAGCACAATTAAATGCGGGTAATCAATTTACTTATTATGGTGGCAAGCCACTTGATCAGCAGGTACAAAAAGGTACTGGTGGCGGTAATAGTAGTGGGAGCAGCAATAATAATGGAACTCAAACGCAAGTCCCACCAAAATATACAGAACGTGATTTGCAGTTAATGGCGAATGCTGTATATGGAGAGGCTAGGGGAGAACCGTATGAGGGACAAGTAGCAGTAGCAGCTGTTATTTTAAATCGTTTAGAAAGCCCCGATTTCCCTAATACAATTTCAGGTATTATATTCCAACCACTAGCTTTTACAGCAGTAGCTGATGGACAAATTTGGTTAGAACCTAATGAACGAGCAAAAGAAGCCGTTATTGATGCAATGAACGGCTGGGACCCATCTGAAAATGCGTTATATTATTTCAATCCAAAAACAGCAACAAGTAAATGGATTTGGTCACGTCCACAAATTAAACAAATAGGAGAGCATATTTTCTGTTCATAGAAAGGAGGAACATCGATGAAAACTTGGCTCGTGGTCTTAACGATTGCTGTTATTGGGTTAGGGGCATACAGCATAGATTTACATGGCGATAAAGAAGATTTACAACGTACCGTACTAGCGCAATATACAGATAAGTTAACAGATGCATCTGAAAAACTATCCCATCTCCAGCGGGCTGTATCACAATCCCTCTTGTTTCAAGACGAGCAGGCGATTCACAGTGAGCTAGACTCGGTTTGGCGCTTAAGCTCAGAAGTTCGTTCTTCCATTGCTAATATCCCGATTGGACAAGAACTATCGAATGAATGGATGAATTATTTAGGACGACTTGGCGATGAAGCAAAAAGAACAGCAAAAACAGGTGATTATGAGGCTTGGCGTGATAAGATGCCGCAGGTCTCCGCAAATTTACAATCCCTTTCTGATGATTGGACAGCTGCAACAGTTGATTTTTATAAGCATGATGGAAAAATGGATGTTTGGCTACAGCAAGTTGATAATAAAAATCCAAACACAAAATTTGATACTGTAAAAGATACGTTAAAAGGTTACGGAGAAAAGGATTTCCCGCTAACACTATCAGAATCTGATTGGCAGAAGAAAATCGAGTTAAAAGCATTGCAGGATGCTGTGATTACCGAAAAAGAAGCGTTAGAAAAAGTCAGATATTTATTCCCTGCCATTAAAGAAGCAACATTTACGGTCACTAAAAGTAGTGACACCGCACCGTATCCTTTCTATCACATTCAATTCCATCAAGGGATACGTTTAGGCTATGTAGATTTGACGGAAAAGGGAGGACATTTACTGTCCTATTTAGTAGAACGTCCTGTTGATGAAGCAAAGCTCTCACAAGAGGAAGTCCTCAAAAAAGCTCAGGAATATGTGAAGAAACTAGGCATGAAAGATGTGGCTTATGTGGAATCACGAGAAAATCATCAAGCATGGCATGTGACATTTGCCCGTGTACATCCTGGGGACAATGCGTTAATTTATGCGGATGGTGTTCAATTAAAAGTAGCGAAAGATACAGGTGAGCTGTTAGGTGCGAATGCAATGGAGTATATTCAAGAAGAGAATATTAAACCACAAACAGCGAAACCTATTGATTGGAAAACATTCTTCCAAGACGATATTCAAGTACAAGAGGTAAAAAATATTTATACAGATAATGGCCAATTTGAACAGCGACTTTGCTATGAGGTCATTGCATTACGTGACGGCAATACTCAGGAAACATTTAGAATTGTTATTGATGCGGAAAACCACAATGTATTAAAAGTGGAATATCTAACTTAATAATAAGAAAATACTACCAATTTTTATAGCCAAAATAAACTTCTCATGAGATAATTAAACCATATTTTTCGTACGAGGAGATGCTCATGGAAATAAAAATTGGTACACATTTACAACTTGAACCTACGTATACAGAGCAAGTGGAGAAATTCCGCTGTAAAGTTGTAGAGCAACAAGATCATATTCTTTATATTGATTATCCGATTAATATGGCAACGAAGAAAACAGCATTTTTAATAGATGGCTCAGAATTTAGAGCAACCTTTCGTACCGAGGATAAACAATCCTTTGCTTTTAATACAGAAGTAATTGGGCGTAAAGCAGGCAATATACCAATGATTATGTTGCATTGTCCAAAGCCCGAGGAATTTATAAAAATTCAACGACGAGAGTATGTTCGTGTTGAAACGCCAGTGGACGTTGCTATTCAGTTCAACGATTACAAGTATCAACTTGTGACTGTTGATATTAGTGCTGGAGGCTTGGCACTCATCTTGAAGGGAGAAGTAGCTTTCAATGATGGTGATGAGATAAAATTAACGATTGTATTACCTTTTGCGAATGGAGATGTCAAATACGTTATTACGGATGCAACAGTCGTGCGCATTTTTGAAAAAGACGATAAACGCATTGCGACCATTCAGCTAACGGATACAGATGATGTCGATCAACAGCATATTGTACGTTTTTGCTTTGAACGCCAATTAGTCAATCGTCGTAAAGAAGTGAATCCTTTCAATGTTTAATTTCCTTCATAATATTTTTACAAAGCCCTCTCCTAGCAGAGGGCTTTTTTGGGGTTATATGTTACAATATGAGGTGAAGAAAGTAGGGAAGAATAATGAAGAAAAACATTCAAATTGCGATAGACGGGCCTGCAGGTGCTGGTAAAAGTACAATAGCCAAAATAGTTGCTGAAGCACTTGGTTTTACTTATATCGATACAGGTGCCATGTACCGAGCAGTTACGTATAAAGCGATGCAACAAAACATACATTTAGATGATGAAGCAAAATTAGCAGAGATGTTAATGACTAGCACAATTGAATTAAAGCCATCTCCACAGGGCCAGCTTGTTTTTTTAGATGGTCGCAATGTATCGGCTGAAATTCGTTCAAATGAAGTTACTTCCTCTGTTTCTCAAGTAGCTGCCCATGCAAATGTTCGAGAGCTATTAGTTGCTCAACAACAAAAGCTTGCAGCTAATGGCGGTGTTGTCATGGATGGACGTGATATTGCTACACATGTTTTAAAGGATGCAGAGCTAAAGATTTTTATGTCTGCAACAGTAGAAGAACGTGCAAGAAGACGATTAATCGATAATCAAAAAAGAGGGATTGATTCTTCTCTTGAAAAACTTCAGGAAGAAATTGCGCTACGTGATAAAAAAGATAGTGAGCGTGAAGCATCGCCACTTATTCAAGCTGAAGATGCAATATTTTTAGATACAACAGCATTGTCCATTGATGATGCAGCACAAGCTATTTTAAAATTAGCAGAAGAAAAAATGCTATAAATCCTAAAATTTCAGACATTTTTTGAATTTAAAGGATTTATTTTTGTCTTTGTCTTCAATATCGAATAAAATAGTAAGGGAAGATGCGAAGGAGGGTTACATATGTCTGAAGAAATGAACTATGCAGAACAAACGTTTAACGAGGGTGATATCGTCAAAGGTATTGCAGCACAAGTTGATGAAAAGGCAGTATCTGTATCAATTCCAGGTGCACCGTTTGATGGTATTGTACCGATTAGTGAATTATCAAGCTTACACATTGAGAAAGCGTCTGATGTCATCTCTGTTGGGGATGAGTTAGAGTTGATGATTACAAAGGTAGAAGAAGAGAACTTTGTCCTATCAAAACGTAAAGTGGATGCTTTAAAAGCATGGGATACACTAGAGCAACAATTTGCCGCAGAGGAAATTTTCGAAGCGGAAGTAAAAGATATTGTTAAAGGTGGTCTTGTCGTAGATTTAGGTGTACGTGGCTTTGTACCAGCATCACTTGTAGAAGACTACTTTGTCGATAATTTTGAAGGCTATAAAGGAAAAACGTTAAGCTTTAAAATTGTTGAGCTTGATAAAGAAAAAAATCGCCTAATCTTATCTCATCGTGCAGTAGTTGAAGCAGAAAAAGCTTCACAGAAGAAAAATGTCATTAATCAAATTAAAGCTGGCGATGTATTAGACGGTAAAGTACAGCGATTGGCTTCATTTGGTGCATTCATCGACCTTGGTGGTATTGATGGGCTTGTTCATATTTCGCAAGTATCACATGAGCATGTGAGCGATGTGAGTGAGGTTTTAGCTGAAGGACAAGATGTAACAGTGAAAGTTCTTTCGGTGGACCCAGAAAATGAACGCATTTCATTATCCATCAAAGAAACAATTCCGGGACCTTGGTCAAATATCGAAGAACGCGCAGCTAAAGGCACGATTTTAGATGGCCGAGTAAAACGTCTAACTTCATTTGGTGCATTTGTAGAAGTATTCCCTGGTGTTGAAGGCTTAGTGCATATCTCTCAAATCGCCCATAAGCATATCAACACGCCACATGAAGCGTTAAAAGAGGGACAAGAAGTACAAGTAAAAGTACTTGATGTCAATGCAGAAGAAGGACGCTTAGCGCTGAGCATTAAAGAATTACTAGAAAATCCAGAAGCAGAAGAAGTGATTGACTACGAATTACCAGAAGAAAACACAGGCTTCTCATTTGGTGATGTAATTGGCGATCAATTAAAAAACTTTAAATAAAGTGCGGGGCGAGGATGCAAACATGCATCCTCGCTTTTTTGTTGGGGTGGAGGATAGAGCTTCTTAAATGATGGATAGAATTCATAAAGTAGTGGAAATAACTTAAAGTAGCGGATAGAACCTTCAAAGTGGCGGATAGAACTAATAAAGTGAAGGATAGAACTTGAAAAGTAGTGGATAGAGCATTCAAAGTGACGGATAGAACCCGTAAAGTGACGGATAAAACTTAAAGTAGCGGATAGAACCTTCAAAGTGGTGGATAGAACTTAAAGTAGTAGATAGAACCTTCAAAATGGAGGATAGAACCCAAAAAGTAGTGGATACAATCCATAAAGTGAAGGATAAAACTTAAAGTAGCGGATAGAACCTTCAAAGTGGTGGATAGAACTTGAAAAGTGTTGGATAGAACTTGAAAAGTAGTGGATAGAGCCTTCAAAGTGAAGGATAGAACTTAAAGTAGTGGATAGAATCCTCAAAGTGGCGGATAGAACCCCTAAAGTGTTGGATAAAGCCCTAAAATTGAACGATAGAATCCATAAAGTTCAGGATTGAATCAAAATACCTATATCCCCATTAAAGTACTGCTTAGACTCTTAAAAATAAATCCCGAGAGTGATGATTGCCATACATAGCGTTCTACTTTATGGATATGATATGATATAATGGCATTTTTCGTGTATAATAGCGAAAGACAAGAAGTTGGAAGGATGAAGTACAGATGACGAAACCAGTAGTAGCCATCGTAGGTCGTCCGAACGTAGGTAAGTCGACGATTTTTAACCGTATCGTTGGAGAGCGTGTTTCTATTGTGGAGGATATCCCAGGCGTAACACGTGATCGTATTTATAGTTCGGCAGAGTGGTTAACACACGATTTTAATATTATTGATACAGGTGGCATTGAAATAGGGGACGAGCCGTTTTTAGAACAAATTCGTCAACAAGCTGAAATTGCCATTGATGAAGCGGATGTTATTATTTTCATGACAAATGGTCGTGAGGGAGTAACGGCAGCAGATGAGCAAGTTGCTAAAATTTTATACAAAACAAAAAAACCAGTCGTATTAGCGGTCAATAAAATTGATAACCCCGATATGCGTGAAATGATTTATGACTTTTATGCACTTGGCTTTGGGGAGCCTTGGCCAATTTCAGGGTCACACGGCTTAGGCTTAGGGGATTTATTGGACGAATGTGCGAAACATTTCCCGAAAGAAGATGAAGAGCAATATGGCGATGATGTGATTAAATTCTCTTTAATCGGTCGTCCGAATGTTGGGAAATCCTCTTTAGTCAATGCATTCTTAGGGCAAGAACGTGTTATTGTAAGTAATATTGCTGGGACAACACGTGATGCGATCGATACGCCTTATGAATATGAAGGTCAGGAATATGTCATTATTGATACAGCCGGTATGCGTAAAAAAGGGAAGATCTATGAAACAACTGAGAAATACTCTGTTTTACGTGCTCTACGCGCCATTGAACGCTCAGATGTTGTTTTAGTGGTACTGAATGCAGAAGAAGGCATTCAGGAGCAAGATAAGAAAATTGCTGGCTATGCGCACGAGGCTGGAAAAGCTGTTGTGATTGTCGTGAATAAATGGGATGCGATTGAAAAAGACGAGAAAACGATGAATGTCTTTACACAGCAAATTCGTGAGCATTTCCTATTCTTAGACTACGCACCTATTATTTTCGTATCAGCCAATACGAAACAGCGTGTACATCAAATTTTACCGATTATTCAACGTGTAAGTGAGAATCATGCGATGCGTATCCAGTCATCTATTTTAAACGAAGTAATTGAGGATTCAGTGGCGCGTAATCCTGCGCCAACTGATAAAGGTCGTCGTTTACGTATTTACTATGCTACTCAGGTTGCGATTAAGCCGCCAACATTTGTTGTATTTGTGAATGAACCAGAGCTTATGCACTTCTCATATGAACGTTTCTTAGAAAACCGAATTCGCGAAACATTTGATTTTGAAGGGACACCAATACGTTTAATTACACGTGCTCGTGCTTAAATGAAATAGCGGTACACTATAATACGCCAACCTGACAAAATTGTTGGGTGGCGTCTTTTTACAAAAAAGAGCGTATGATAGACAACCCAGCAAAGGGAGGATTTTTAATGGAAAAAGTTTGTGTGTTAGGGGCAGGCTCATGGGGTACTGCACTTGCAATGGTACTAGCGGAAAATGGACATGATACGCTTGTATGGACACATAGAGCTGAACAGGCAGAGGAAATCAATAACCTGCATACGAATAAAAAATATTTACCTGAAACCGTTCTGCCAGCAAATTTACATGCGACAAGTGATATTGCAAAGGCGGCTATGCATGCAGAGACTATTGTTGTGGCTGTCCCAACAAAAGCTATTCGAGAAGTTTGCGAGAAATTGACGGTTGAATTAACTAGGAAAGTGTTGTTCGTCCATGTCTCTAAAGGGATTGAGCCGGATTCTTTAAAACGGATTTCTGAAATTTTAGCTGAGAGTTTGCCAGCTGAGTATGTGGAAGAGATTGTCGTTCTTTCAGGCCCAAGTCATGCGGAGGAAGTGGTATTACACCACCCTACAACGGTAACTGCTGCATGTGCCAATATAGATGCAGCAGAAAAGGTACAGGATTTATTTATGAATCAATTTTTCCGTGTCTACACAAATGAGGATGTCATTGGAGTAGAGATTGGAGGAGCATTGAAAAACGTTATCGCTTTAGCAGCTGGTATTACAGATGGCTTAAATTATGGAGATAATGCAAAGGCTGCACTCATTACACGAGGTCTTGCAGAGATTTCACGTTTAGGTGTAAAAATGGGTGGTAATCCATTTACGTTCTCGGGGCTAACTGGTATGGGCGACTTAATAGTAACTTGTACAAGTGTTCACTCTCGAAATTGGCGTGCAGGGAATCTGCTAGGGCAAGGGATGAAGCTACCGGAAGTTCTGGATCAAATGGGTATGGTTGTAGAGGGTGTACGTACCACAAAGGCAGCCTATCAATTAGCAGAAAAGTATGGTGTAGCCATGCCGATTTCCACAGAGCTTTATAGTGTGCTATTTAATGATGTTGAACCAAAAGTGGCGGTTGATGCATTAATGATGCGTATGAAAAAACGAGAAATAGATGATATGAAACATTAATGACAATTTTTTGATTAACTTTGTCATAAAATGGACATAAATGAGGTGTCTCAACGAATCTGTTGTGACGCCTTATTGTGTGCTATTAGTTGAATAGTGTGAGCAGCATAAAAGAGTTGTCCATTTCTTGATCGTTATGGGACAACTATTTCTTTTTAGCAGAGGCACATAGTATAATATACTTTGATTGTGTCTTGACATTGAAAGAAAGGTGGTTATTTGAAATGGGCCCGTTAGCTCATATGCCTGCACTAGATGTAATGTGGGTATCATTTTATTGCATCGCATTTATGATTATATCAGTCGGTTTAATTTATTTAGCTCGAAATAAAATTTCAAATGTATTTTTACGAACAATCGTAAATTTATGTGCATACATACTGTTTGGACTTGGCACATTTTTAATGGTACTAGTAGTTGCCACATGGCCAGCATAAAAATTTAATGAGGTGTCAGTAACATGAAAAAACTAAGTTCTTTTCTGTTGGTATTTGCAACCGCCATACTATTAGTAGGATGTGCGTACCCAGAAGACGAAAAAAGAGCAAAGGTCACGCCTGATGTCGACCAACTAGCTGCAGTTCAACGTGCTGTGAACGAATATCGTGAAGCAACTGGTGGGCTAGTACCGATTAAAAATAGTGAATTAGATACAGACATTTATATCAAATACTTGATCGATTTTCAAAAGCTTATGCCGAAGTATTTGACGACGATTCCTGGAAATGCCTATGAAAAAGGCGGGATATATCAATATATTATTTGGGATCCTGAACATGAAGCGACAGTCAAATTAGTAGATTTAAATGCGGCAGAGCGGATTCGTGAAATAGGCATTCGCAAATTATCTACACAATATTTACCGATAAAAGGTTCTTCATCTGACAATGTTTATCAAATTAATTATAAAGATTTAGGCTATAAAACAGATGTGACGGTGAAAAGTCCTTATTCTGGCGTCGAACTACCACTTTTTATGACGGGTGACGGTGAATTGCACGTAGATTATTCTGTGGATTTAGGGCAGCTTTTAAAAGAGGACAAGCCTGATGTGAAGCCTGGTGATGATATTCGCCAGCTACTAGTGGACAAATATCCCGTAGTGCCTGCTTATTCTATTCCTTATACTGTCGATAACAATGGGGAACCAGTTTATGATATGGAAACCTATAATGCAGATGTTCAAAAGGCCAAAGAGAGACAAAAACAAGAGGCAGAAGCTGCTGAAAAAAAAGAACAATAAGAAACAGGCTCCTTACATTTGTGAGGGGCTTTTTCATATTTGTCTACAAGCTTGCATATAGTGAAAAAGCGTAGATAAAGGAGGCAGAAACCTTGAGTGAAGCAGTATTTAGAGAAATTGCAGAGCGCACAAATGGCGATGTTTATATTGGTGTTGTCGGTCCAGTACGTGTAGGTAAATCAACATTTGTAAAAAAGGTAATGGAATCAGTCGTGTTACCAAACATTCTGGATGAGACGGAAAGAATGCGAGCACAAGATGAGTTGCCACAAAGTTCACCGGGGCCAGTCATTATGACTGCTGAGCCGAAGTTTGTGCCTGCCCAAGCAACACGTATTGTGGTCGGTGATGATGAGATGCCATTCCAAATCCGTTTGGCAGATTGCGTTGGTTATATTATCGAAGGAACGAAAGGCTATGAGGATGAAAATGGACCAAAATATGTTCATACTCCTTGGCATACAGAGCCGATTCCATTCCAGGAAGCAGCTAAAATTGGCACAGATAAGGTAATTCGTGATCATGCAAATATCGGTATTGTCGTAACCACTGATGGTACTGTGAACGGGATTAGCCGCCGTGCCGCAGAGAAGGCAGAGGAAGAAATTGTTGAGCAATTAAAAGAAATCGGCAAGCCTTTTGTGATTTTACTCAATTGCCAAATGCCAGCGAGAGAAGAAACGGTTCAGCTTCGCAATGAATTGTTTGAACGTTATAATGTACCTGTTATTGCTATGTCTATTGATCAAATGAGAGAAACAGATATTCAATATATTTTACAAGAAGCTTTATTTGAATTTCCGATTCGTACAATTGAGGTAGAAAAGCCAGATTGGCTGGATGTATTAGATGCCACGCATCCGTTGAATGTTGCGTTGATTGATTCAATGGAGGAAGTACTTTCGTCTGTGATGAAAATTAGAGACGTACAACAGGCATCAGATGCTTTTAAAGCGATTGATTTTATTGATCAAAGTGAAGTAGTTCATGTTGATGCAGGTGTTGGAACGGCTGTGATTCGTGTATCCTTACAGGGTGAATTATACAAATCGGTGTGTAATGAATGGCTAGAAGAACCGATTGAAACCAAAAAAGATTGGCTGCTCTTTATTAAAGAGGCTGCGGAGGCAAAAGAAGCACAAAAACGCTTTAAGAGTGCAATCCATGATGCGGATACGACAGGCTACGGCGTGACATTACCAATGATGCAGGAATTTGAGCCGACAGCACCAGAGCTCATTAAGCAAAATAATTTCTTTGGCGTTCGAATGAAGGCAAAAGCACCATCTTACCATATTATTCGAGTAGATATGGAATCAGAATTCGCACCGTTGATCGGCTCAGAGTTCCACAGTCAGCAACTACTTAAAGACTTAAATCATGCTTATTTACATGATCGTGAGGCATTATGGAATACGCAACTATTTGGAACTCCGTTACATGAAGTATTAAAAGAGGGTATACGCTATAAAATGGATGCTGTACCACCTACTGCCAAAAAACGGATGCGACAAACAATTGAACGAATGGTTAACGAAGGTGATAGAGGTTTAGTAACATTTATTTTATAGTAATAAAATTGAAAAAATGTGTGAAAAATAGGTGTAGGGCTTTTCGTTTTTAAGCGAAAAGTCCTTTTATTTTTGTTTTTTGGGTGAAAATCTAATTTTTTGGTTATAATCATGTATGAATACAGTTGCGTAGCGGTTTTCTATGTGTTACTCTTTTTACAGAATTGGTTCATGACCCTTTGAGAGGAGGTGAATGGTGTGAATAAAACAGAATTAGTAAACTCTGTTGCTGAAGCTGCAGGTCTTTCTAAAAAAGACGCTTCTAAAGCAGTTGAAGCTGTATTTGATACAATTCAAGATGCTCTTGCAAAGGGTGACAAAGTACAATTAATTGGTTTTGGTAACTTTGAAGTACGTGAACGTGCGGCTCGTAAAGGTCGTAACCCACAAACTGGTAAAGAAATCGAAATCGCTGCTAGCAAGGTGCCTGCTTTCAAACCAGGTAAAGCGCTTAAAGACGCGGTAAAATAATACACGTCTAGTAGTTACATAGAGCAGTCTTCATGTTAACGAACATGAAGGCTGCTCTTTTTAACTTTTTACATAAGAATTCTACGAGGATTTACTACTCTAAAGGCAATTTTTTTATGAAACAGGTAAGTCATTTTGCGCTAACCTTTTGGATGTGCTACGATGCATAGGGAAATGTGTAATGTTTTGATACGCAGGAGGTTTTTTCGGATGTCGAATATTGATTTATTAAAAATAGAAGAAGCAGTAAAAATGATTTTAGAAGCGGTAGGTGAAGACGTAAATCGCGAAGGTTTATTGGATACACCGAAACGTGTAGCTAAAATGTATGCCGAAATGTTTAGTGGCTTGCATGAGGATGCTAAAGATTACTTTAAAACGGTATTTCATGAGGATCATGAAGAATTAGTCCTTGTAAAAGATATTCCTTTTTATTCAATGTGTGAGCATCATCTAGTGCCTTTCTATGGCAAGGCACATGTTGCATACATACCAAATGACGGAGTTGTTGCTGGGCTTAGTAAATTAGGACGTGCCGTTGAAACCATTGCTCGACGACCACAATTACAAGAGCGTATTACGTCTTCTGTAGCCGAGACGATTATGGAGATGCTTGCCCCAAAAGGAGTCTATGTTGTCATTGAGGCTGAGCATATGTGTATGACGATGCGAGGACTAAAAAAACCAGGTTCTAAAACGGTAACTTCGGTTGCTCGGGGTATTTATGAGGAAGATGAAGTAAAACGAAGAGAAGTGCTATCATTTATCCAAATGTCTTAAATTACATGTCTAATTATGTTATGATGTACTAAGAATTTGTCGGATTTAAGGAGTGTACAAAGATGTCACAAGATTATATTGTAATTCAAGCAGAAGAAGATGGTGTACATGTCATTGGATTAACACGTGGAACAGATACAAAATTCCATCATTCAGAAAAATTAGATGCCGGCGAAGTAATGATAGCTCAATTCACAGAACACACGTCTGCCATGAAAATTCGTGGTAAAGCACAAATTCATACAGCACATGGTGTGATCCATAGTGAAGCGAAAAAATAATAAAAATAGTTACTAACATTGTTATTATAAAGAATTTTTTGAGTAAGTCTGAAAAATTCCGATTACAGTGACACCTTGGTAACTGATTTGTACAATAAGCACATATAAAAGCACTAGATGTGAAAAACTGAGTATAGATCTTAAGGGCAGTTAGCATTCCTTCAGCCATTTGTGGGAAAGCTTTACTGCCTGTCGTTTGAAAGAAGCAAAAATTTTTTATTCCGCATCGTTGCATATGCTATAATGATTCAGTAAGTAAGCGTTATGCCTTAGATAGGACTAGCGTATCTGAAAGTGAAATGGAGTAAGGTCTATGAATGCAACATACATTCAAAATTCAATTGCACAGTTAAAAACAGAGATTTTCATGGATGTTCGTCATAGAACTTTGCAAAAATACACAGGGGTACCTGTGATAGATGAAAATCAATTGTTTTATTTGTTAATCCCGTTTTTGAATGGTGAGGAGTGGCAACAAGAACAACAAGAGGCTGCAATTACTGTTGGCATTGTATACGCGGCATTAGCGGCTCACGATCATATAAAAGAATTAGATGCAACATCAAAAGAACAGCAGCTTACCGTTTTAGCTGGAGATTTTTATAGTGGTCGTTATTATGAACTATTAGCAATGTCAGGGAATGTTGCTTTGATTCGTAGTTTGTCACAAGGCATTGTGGCACGCTGTGAACATCAGATTAAAGTATATGAAGCGGAACAACGAACAAAGGAGCAATGGTACGCGTCGATGAGTACGATTGAATCGGGGTTAATTGCTCAATTTTTCGCTCTTTATTCTTTTAGTGAATATATACCACTTATAGAAAAAAGTTTATTAATCTTGCGTTTAGAAAGAGAATGGACGGCTTATCAACGTGGGCAACAAATGTCTTTAATGGGTAAGGCACTAGAAGAAAGTGTCAGACGAAATGACGCAACCTTTAATAGCGTCATCCAGGAAAAAATTGTGCATTTAAAAACAGAGCTTTTACAGTTGATCGAACAGGCAAGTTTTTTACAAAGTGATATCAAACAAGCTTTACATGCACATGTAGAGGCATCTATTGCTTCTACTAACGGATAAGAGAGGTTTTTCAAAATGGCTAAAACGAAAGAAGAACACGTTCACGAAGTATTTGAGAGTATTTCGGAAAACTACGACAAAATGAATGGTGTGATTAGTTTCCAGATGCATGTTGGCTGGCGTAACGATACGATGAAGCACATGGCTGTTAAACCTGGAACAAAAGCACTCGATGTATGCTGTGGCACAGCAGATTGGACGATCGCATTGGCAGAGGCAGTTGGTGAAAGTGGAGAAGTAAAAGGACTCGACTTTAGTCAAAACATGCTGAAAGTTGGCGAACAAAAAGTAAAGCCGTACCCACAAATTGAACTAATTCATGGAAATGCAATGGAATTACCTTTTCCAGATAATTCATTTGATTATGTGACGATTGGCTTTGGTCTTCGCAATGTACCTGATTATTTACAAGTCTTAAAGGAAATGCATCGTGTTGTAAAACCGGGTGGTATGGTTGTGTGTTTAGAAACATCTCAATCAGAAATTCCTGGTTACCGTCAACTGTTCCGTTTTTATTTTAAATATATAATGCCGATATTTGGTAAAATATTTGCGAAAAGCTATAAGGAATATTCTTGGCTTCAGGAATCTGCGAATGATTTCCCAGGTATGAAGAAGTTAGCGGCATTGTTTGAGCAGGCAGGATTAGAAAAAGTAACGTACAAAGCATACAGTGGCGGGGCTGCGGCAATGCATATGGGCTTTAAAAAGGTACGTTAATGGGGGAAGGTTTTCACACGTGGAAAAGATGAAGTTAAAACTACTCTATTCCGATTTGAAATCAGATATTGATATCATTGAACGAGAGTTAGAAAAAGCAGTGGACTCATCTTCATATTTGATCAACGATGCTTCTCTCCATTTATTACAAGCTGGTGGCAAACGGATACGACCAATTTTTGTGTTATTAGGTGCAAAATTTGGCGATTATGATATTGAGAAGATGAAGGATGTAGCGGTGCCTTTAGAGCTCATTCATATGGCATCACTTGTGCATGATGATGTTATTGATGATTCCGATATGCGAAGAGGACGCCCGACTGTCAAATCACAATGGAATAATAGGGTAGCAATGTACACGGGCGATTTTATTTTTGCACGTGCGCTAGAATATATTACAAAGCTTGAAGACCCACTTGTTCATCAAATTTTAGCACGTACCATGGTAGAGATTGTTAACGGTGAAGTCATTCAAATTGAAGATAAATTTAGATTAGATCAGGGCTTAAAAGATTATTTTAGAAGAATCAAACGTAAAACGGCATTACTTATTTCCTCTAGCTGTGAGCTGGGGGCGGTCGCTGCAGGCGTTGATGCAAAAACAGTGAGACATTTAAAGCGCTTCGGCTACTTTGTGGGCATGAGCTTCCAAATTATCGATGATGTTTTAGATATTATGGCAACAGATAAAGAATTAGGTAAACCCGCGGGTAGTGATTTGTTGCAGGGCAATATTACCTTACCGATCTTATTACTGAAAGATGATCCAGAGATGCAACCTTATTTAGTTAAAGTATTTGCAGGTACACTAACAGAAGCGGAACGTCAAAATATGTTGCAATATGTGCGTAAATCTCATGCAATTGAACAAGCTAATCGTATGAGTGATAAATATTTGAAAAAAGCCTTACAAGAAATAGATGCTTTACCAAAACATCCAGTTAAGAAAAAGCTGCGAGATGTTGCATTGTTTATGGGTAAGCGCAAATTCTAGCTTTTTGTTGTATAAAGGCTCGTTTTTTGTTAATATTTATCGGTAGGTGTAAAACCTGTTAGACGAATTTAAGGAGTGTTTTAAACATGGCAATTGAACAAACTTTTTTAATGGTTAAGCCTGACGGCGTTGAACGTCAAGTAGTTGGAGACATCGTTGATCGTTTCGAACGTCGCGGTTTTGTAATGAAAGGTGCTAAATTAATGGTAATTCCTAAAGAATTAGCAGAAAAGCACTATGCTGAGCATGCTGAGCGTCCATTCTTTGGTGAATTAGTTGATTTCATCACTTCTGGTCCTGTATTCGCTATGGTATGGGAAGGCGAGAACGTAATCAAGCTTGCTCGTACAATGATGGGTGCAACTAAACCTGAAGAATCAAACCCAGGTACAATCCGTGGAGACTATGCAACAACTGTTTCTCACAACATCATCCACGGTTCTGACTCTCTTGCTTCTGCAGAGCGCGAAATCGGCTTATTCTTCGGTGAAGATTTAGTTTAATTCGTGAATAGATTAGGCAATTCCAATTCATTTGGGATTGCTTTTTTTATTACCTTGAGAAACGGAAGAATTACAAAAGGTAATGTTCTATTGCAACATATAAATAAACTTCTTCTAGATACATATAGAATTGTTAAAAACTTCTTACTCATGTACAATAAAAAATATAATATTCAGACAATTAAGTTAGGAATAGAATTGTAGACCTGTCAATAAACTGTGAAGGATGACGAGGAAAAGGGGTTATAGATAATGAGAGAAGTGGTAATTGTCGCAGCAGTTCGAACTGCTGTTGGCCGAAGTAAAGGGGCATTAAGCCAAGTTCGAGCAGATGATTTAGCAGCAGATGTGCTAGAAGAGGTTGTAAGGCGTGCAGGGATTGACAAGGAACAAGTGGATGACGTTATTTTGGGCTGTGTAACGCAAACAGCAGAACAAGGTGCCAATATTGCGCGGACATCCTTATTAATGGCTGGCTTCCCGGATAGTGTGCCAGGGGTAACCATTGATCGTCAATGTGGCTCTAGTCAGCAAGCCGTTCATTTCGCCGCTCAGGCAATCTTAGCGGGAGATATGGATATTGTCATTGCTGGTGGCGTGGAAAGTATGTCGAGAGTACCGATGGGGTCAAACATGCAACATGCGCATAGTAGTAAACGCTTACAGGAGAATTATGACATTATCCATCAAGGGTTATCTGCGGAGAAAATAGCAGCAAAATGGTCTTTATCGAAAGAACAGCTAAATAACTATGCTTACCAAAGCCATCAACGGGCAATTTCTGCTATTGAAGCGGGTCATTTCAAACATGAAATACTACCTATTCAAGTGCCACAAGAGGATGGATCAATGACAACGTTTGCTGTTGACGAGGGACCACGTGCAGAAACAACTATCGAAATTTTAAATGGCTTAAAGACTGTTTTTCAAGAGGATGGCGTCATAACTGCAGGCAATGCAAGTCAGATGAGTGATGGGGCATCAGCAGTTGTGGTGATGGCTTTGGACAAGGCGCAGGAGCTTGGCATTCAACCACTTGCCAAAATTGTGACAAGAGTGGTCGTTGGCTCTGATCCAACATTGATGTTAACAGGGCCAATCGAAGCAACTAGAAAGGCGTTAGAACGAGCAGGCCTCAACATTGAAGATATCGACACTTATGAAGTTAATGAAGCCTTTGCACCAGTGCCACTTGTATGGCTACAAGAAATTGGTGGAGACCCGAATAAGCTTAACCCAGATGGCGGTGCTATAGCACTGGGGCATCCGTTAGGGGCTACAGGCACTAAATTGTTAACGACCATGCTACATCGTATGGAGCGAGAGAATTATCGTTACGGTTTACTTGCTATTTGTGAAGGGATGGGAATGGCTAATGCCACGATCATTGAAAAAATGTAAAAGGGGATAGAGTTGGATGAAAAATCATGAAGTGATTGCAGTAGTAACGGGCGGTGCCTCAGGTTTAGGTGAGGCAACTGTCCGTAAGCTGGTTGAACAAGGTGGCAAAGCAATTATTTTTGATGTGAATGATGAGCGTGGACAAGCTCTAGTACAGGAATTAGGGCAAAGCGTACATTATGTGCGAGTGGATGTCACAAAAGAAGAAGATGTGGCAACAGGTCTTGAGCAGGCCATTGCAGCATTTGGTAAGGTGAATGTGGCGGTAAATTGTGCAGGCATTGCAGATGCGAGTAAAGTCATCTCGAAGCGAGGGGTTCATGCTCTTGCTTTATTTGAAAAAATAATCTCTGTTAATTTAATTGGTACGTTCAATGTTATCCGTCTAGTTGCTGAGAAAATGCAGCATAACGAACCAAATGAGGATGGACAACGTGGCGTCATTATTAATACTGCATCGGTAGCAGCATTTGATGGGCAGATTGGACAAGCGGCTTATAGTGCATCAAAGGGCGGTGTGGCAGCGATGACCTTGCCAATTGCACGAGAGCTTGCAGAAATCGGTGTCCGTGTAATGACCATTGCGCCTGGGATAGTTGAAACGCCAATGTTTGCATCGTTACCTGAGCCAGCAAGAACGGCTCTTGCCCAAATGACACCATTCCCTAAGCGACTTGGTAAACCTTCAGAATATGCCTTGTTAGTTGATAGTATTATCCACAATGGTTTGTTAAATGGGGAGGTCATTCGTCTAGATGGGGCCATCCGCATGCAGCCAAGGTAACTATAAAGTCTATTTTTAATTGGTTTGTAGCAGCTGTAGAGTTGATCGTTTCAAAAATTCGTTTATGAAGGGAAGCGGTAGAATGCATATGATGGATACACCTTTATTATTAACAAGTTTTTTGAATCGCGCAGAACGATTTTTTCACTCAAAGAAGATTTATTCACGAACAAATGCTACAACCATTCACGAGTTCACGTACAAAGAATATGTTAAACGTACCCGCCGTTTAGCTGATGCTCTGACGAAGCTTGGAATGGAGCGAGGCATGAAAGTGGGCACATTTGCTTGGAATCATCATCGCCATTTGGAAGCCTATTTTGCTGTACCGTGTGCAGGGGCAGTACTGCATATGATTAATATTCGATTAGCACCAGAGCATATTGCCTATGTCATCAATCATGCGGAAGACGAAATATTATTAATCGATGACAACCTAGTGCCTTTAATTGCACCAATTGTGTCACAGCTTAAAACGGTAAAGCACTTTATCATTATGGGGGATGCTGTCGAGGTAGAATCTGTGCCCATTGCAAATGCTCTTTCTTATGAGGCATTACTCGCTGAGGCCGATGAACATTTTACATTTCCAGATGACTTAGATGAGAATACGCCTGCAGGCATGTGCTATACAAGCGCAACGACAGGTATGCCAAAAGGGGTTGTTTATACTCACCGTAGCATTGTCCTGCACAGTTTAACGGCTGGTCTTGCTGATAGTATTGCTATTTGTGAATCCGATGTGGTGTTACCTGTTGTACCGATGTTTCACGCTAATGCATGGGGCCTACCCTTTGCTAGTGTTGCATTTGGTTCTACACAGGTGTTACCAGGCCCGATGTTTACCCCACAGCTTTTGCTTGAGTTATTTGAAGTGTATAAAGTCACGTTAACTGCAGGAGTACCTACAATTTGGCTCGGTGTTCTACAAGAGCAACGCCAACATCCACGTGACTTATCGTCTATGCGATTAATTGTTTGTGGAGGATCTGCGTCGCCAATTGGTCTTGTCCGTGGCTTTGAACAAGAACTCAATATCCCATATATGACAGGCTACGGTATGACAGAGACATCACCGCTCGTTAGCCTATCCACGTATTTAACACATATGCAGGACTACACAGCTGATGAAAAGATGAATGTTCGTATTACGCAAGGTATGACGATGCCTCTCATTGAAACTCGAATTGTTAATGAAAATGGTGAAGTGCCATGGGATGGTAAAACAATGGGAGAATTAACGATTAGAGGACCGTGGATTGCCCATGAGTACTATCAAGATGAACGAACGGAAGAAGCGTTTAAAGACGGTTGGCTATACACAGGTGATATTGCCGTGATGACAGTAGATGGCTATATAAAAATCACAGACCGTACGAAGGATTTAATTAAGAGTGGAGGGGAATGGATCTCCTCTGTTGAACTTGAAAATGCATTAATGTCCCATCCAAAAGTATTTGAGGCGGCTGTCATTGCCATTCCGCATGAAAAATGGCTGGAGCGACCATTAGCCTGTGTCGTAGCAAAGCCAGAATTTAAAAATTCTATTACCAAAGAGGAGCTATTAGAGAGTTTACAGGCACAATTCCATAAAACGTGGATCCCTGATGATATTGTCTTCATTGAAGAGGTACCGAAAACGTCTGTTGGTAAATTTCTGAAAGCTAAATTACGAGAAGATTTAAAAGAGTATCGCATTGAAGTTTAACGAAAATGGATAGAATGAAGGTGGTGAAAAGCTACCTTCTTTTTTTAATTGAAATATATCCTAAAAAATGAAACTATTTTTTCCATTTTGCCGTATAATCTTAGTAATGAAAGGAAGTGGACGGAGTGTCAATTGCGATTGTAGCGATTATTGGAGGCGTCATCATCTCATTAGCAGGGATTTTTACAGATGCTCGTACAAGACAGCAAAAAATTAAATTAAAGGCTATCGAAAAAGAGGTGGAGTTAGAAAAGCTTAGGCTGGAAAACTATACAATAGAAACAGAAAAAATGCGTCTGGAATTAGAACAGTCTAAAATGCTATTATTAGAGGAAAAGCAAAACGCAAGCAAGTAGATAGGCAGTTAGAAAGACTATTTCAGGATTGGGACTTTTCCGCTATAATGGAAATACGACGCTAGAGGGGAAGATGACCATATGTCTGATTATGAACAGTTTATAGAAGGTATAAAGCGCAAAACAGGAATAGATTTAGCGTTATATAAAGAGGCGCAAATGAAAAGACGATTAACCTCTCTTTATGAGAAAAAGGGCTATCGTAATTTTGTAGACTTTCTAAAGGCACTTGAACAAGATCGTGATTTAATGAATGAATTTTTAGATCGTATGACGATTAATGTTTCTGAATTTTATCGCAATGGGAAGCGTTGGGAAGTGTTACAAAAGAAAATATTTCCGAAGCTGTTACAAACAAATAAGCGTTTAAAAATTTGGAGTGCTGCTTGTTCAACAGGAGAGGAACCTTATTCTTTAGTGATGGTATTATCTCAATTGTTGCCTTTATCTCAAATTCAAATTATTGCTACTGATTTGGATGAAAATGTAATCCAAAAAGCGAAGCTAGGTGTATACCCTGAACGATCTTTAGCAGAGGTTCCCAATGATATTAAAGCGAAATATTTTGAACAAGAAGGATCCTTTTATCGTGTGAAGGATGAGATTAAGCGTTGTGTTACCTTTAAGAAACATAATTTACTGAACGATTCCTATGACAGCAATTATGACTTAATCGTTTGTCGCAATGTTATGATTTATTTCACTGAAGAAGCGAAAGACCAAATTTATAATGATTTTAGTAAAGCACTGCGCAAGGATGGCGTTTTATTTGTTGGATCGACAGAGCAAATTTTTAATCCAGCACGTTATGAATTTGATGTAGAGGATACATTCTTCTATCGGAAAAATAATTAATAATATGGATGAAAAGCTTTGTACAAATGACCAGAACAGTCATGTACATATAAGTAAGCCGGCATTAAACATAGATATTTCGTACGCTTTTCGCTTATCATAAGCAAAGGCGTATTTTTTATAAAATTGAGCACTTCACTTCAGTAGTGAAGTAAGTTTTTAGAGAAGTCATTCAGAATATTCGCATTTGACTATGAAAATGGTAAGCATTTAAAAGACATTTGTAAAAGGACTGTTTTTTTAAAGAATATATGTTATAGTGAAAAATACATACTTTAGCGAGTTGAAGGGAGAAAGTGTTTATGCGTTACTTAACAGCAGGTGAGTCACACGGACCTCAATTAACAACAATTATTGAAGGTTTACCGTCACTCTTATCTATTACAGCAGAAAAAATTAATCACGATTTAAAACGACGTCAGGGAGGTCATGGACGTGGGCGCCGCATGCAAATCGAAACGGATACAGTAGAGATCGTTGCAGGTGTACGTCATGGACAAACACTTGGATCTCCAGTCGCACTTGTCGTAACAAACGATGACTGGAAGCACTGGACTAAAATTATGGGGGCTGAGCCTTTAGCCGATGATATTAATCCAGAGGATATCAAACGTCAAATTTCCCGACCTCGACCAGGTCATGCCGATTTAGTTGGGGGCATGAAATATGGACATCGTGATTTACGTAATGTATTAGAGCGATCCTCTGCACGCGAAACTACTGTTCGTGTTGCAGTCGGGTCAGTGGCAAAAGCTTTACTGAATGAATTGGGTATTTCTATTGTTGCTCATGTCACTGAAATTGTGGGGATTAAAGCTGATACCTCTTTAATAGAAGGAAAAACAGCTGATGAAATCCGTGCCATAGTCGAAGCAGATCCATGTTACTGTGTAGATCCAGAGGCTTCTGCCAAAATGGTTGAGGCAATTGATGAGGCGAAAAAAGCAGGTGATTCCATCGGTGGTGTCGTAGAAGTCATCGTTGAAGGTATGCCAGCAGGAGTTGGTTCATATGTTCATTATGATCGTAAGCTCGATGCAAAACTAGCAGCAGCGATGCTATCTATTAATGCATTCAAAGGTGTTGAATTTGGGCTTGGCTTTGAAATGGCACGCCGAAAAGGCTCTGAAGTGCATGATGAAATTATTTGGTCTGACGAAGACGGCTATACACGTGCAACAAATCGATTAGGTGGCTTAGAAGGTGGCATGTCTACTGGAATGCCAATTGTTGTTCGAGGTGTCATGAAGCCAATTCCTACATTATATAAACCATTACAAAGTGTGGATATCGAAACAAAAGAGCCGTTTAAAGCAAGTGTAGAGCGCTCTGATAGCTGTGCAGTACCAGCAGCATCAGTAGTGGCAGAACACGTTATTGCCTGGGAAATAGCTAATGCTATTTTGGAGCAATTTCATAGTGATCAACTTCCACAATTAAAAGCTCAAATTGATGAGCATCGACAATATACAAAGGGGTTCTAATATATGCGAGTACCAGTAGCAACAAAATCCCATCATTATGAGGTTGTTCTTGGTCATCAATTTCTAACGGAAGCTCTTCAAGCATTTGCTGATAAGCTTCAAAAAGCAGATAAGCTGATTGTATTTACAGATGCCAATGTATGGGCTGCACAGGGAGACTATTTCAAGGCTCATTTCCCATATGAATTTAACGTGTTTATTTTGCCTGGTGGCGAAGCATGCAAAACCTTTGAACAGTACAATGCTGCTCAAACATTTTTATTGGAACAAAAATGCTCACGAAAATCATTTATTTTTGCCTTTGGTGGAGGAGCTGTTGGAGATTTAACTGGCTTTGTTGCAGCAACCTATATGCGAGGGATTCCGTTTATTCAAATTCCAACGACCATTTTAGCTCATGATTCTGCGGTTGGGGGTAAAACAGCTATCAATCATCCGTTAGGAAAAAACATGATAGGTGCATTTTATCAGCCAGAAGGTGTTATTTATGATACAGCTTTCACGGAAAGCTTATCTGAGCGCGAAGTACGTTCAGGAACAGCAGAGTTAATTAAGCATGCGATGATTTCTGATCCAGCATGGCTTGAGGAATTAATGGCAGCAGATTCAATCATTCATTTTAATCAACATGAACTAGCAAAACAGCTGAAAAAAGGAATTGAAGTGAAAGCACAAATTGTGGCAGAGGATGAAACAGAGCAATCTGTTCGGAAATTTTTAAACCTAGGCCATACATATGGACACGCCATTGAAGCGGCTGCGGGCTATGGCAAAGTAGCGCATGGTGAAGCGGTAATGATAGGTCTTGTTTATTGTTTATTACTAAGTGAACGCTATGGAGAATTAGATCGTACGTTTACCAAAGCGTTTTTACAATTTGCGTTGAAAAATGGCTATCCTTTTGAGGCTGTAAATGATTATTCATTCGACCAGTTAACAGATTATTTAATGAAAGATAAAAAAACAGAATATGGCATTTTGCAATTTGTTTTACTGGAAAATATAGGTAAACCGTTTGTGAGGGCCATTGAGTTAGAAGAATGCAAAGAAGTAGATGCAGAATATAGACAGTTATTAGCGGAGGTGCTTGTATGATTCGTGGACTAAGAGGGGCAATAACAATTGAATCTGACAAGCCAGAGCTTGTATGGGATGAGACAGCAAGATTAGTACGTGAGGTTGTGGCAGCAAATAACGTGGAAGTAGATGATATCGCATCCATTCTTATTTCCACTACGCCAGATATTACCTCAGCATTTCCTGCTCGTGCGGTACGCATGATGGATGGGTGGCAATATGTGCCTGTAATGTGTACACATGAAATGGATGTGCCCAATGCGTTACCATTGTGTATTCGTATTTTAATCCATGCAAATGTTGAGGTAGCGCAAAAAGATGTCAAGCACTTGTATCTCAATGATGCAGTGAAATTAAGACCAGATTTGGCTAAAGGCTGAATAAGTAGAGGAGATGTTTTAAATGAAGTGGAAACAACAATTGGACGGTATGCAAGCATATAAGCCAGGCAAACCAATTGAAGAAGTTCAGCGTGAATACGGCTTAAAGGAAGTCATTAAATTGGCATCTAATGAAAATCCATTCGGATGCTCACCTAAGGTAACCGCTTATTTACAAAATAATACAGTGAATCATGCACTATATCCTGATGGCTACGCACAAAATTTACGTACGGCTGTTGCGAATCATCTTGATGTTCAAGAAACACAACTTCTTTTTGGTAACGGATCTGATGATATCATTGCTATTATTACTCGTGCACTGTTGTATCCAGGGGTAAATACGATAATGGCTGACCCTTCCTTCTCTCAATACTGGCATAATGCGGAAATTGAAGGGGCTGAAGTACGTAAAGTTCCTTGTATTGAAGGCGCTCATGATTTAGATGCTATGGCAGCTGCAATCGATGACAAAACATCTATTTTGTGGGTATGTAGTCCGAATAATCCTACAGGGGTTGTCATTCCAGATGCTCAATTACGTGCCTTTCTCGCCAAAGTTCCGAGTGATGTACTTGTCGTATTGGATGAAGCGTACATTGAATATGTTACACATCCTGATCATAAAGATACGCTACCTATTATTGATGAATATCCAAATGTTCTTTTATTACGTACTTTCTCTAAAGCGTACGGACTAGCATCATTCCGAGTTGGTTATGCAATAGGGCAACCGGACATTATTGCTAAGCTCGATCCTGTCCGCTCACCGTTTAATAATACGATTTTAAGTCAAGCTGTTGCGGCCATTGCTCTTAGTGATCAAGATTACATTGAAGCATGTCGCAAAGCGAATGAAATCGGTAAAAAGCAATATGTAGAATTCTGTGAAAAGCATAACTTAACATACTACCCATCTGATACGAACTTTATTTTCTTTGATACACATGCTGATAGTGATGTTGTCTTCCAGGAGCTTATGAAAAGAGGATTTATTGTCCGTAGTGGCAATGCTCTAGGATTACCAGGGTTCATCCGTGTCACAATTGGTACAGAGGCGCAAAATGCAGCCTTATTGAATCAACTTGACGAAGTGTTAAAGGAACAAGGAGTATTTGCATGACACGCAAAGTACTCGTTATTGGGCTAGGATTAATTGGCGGTTCCATAGCCCTTGCTTTACAAAAAGCACCTGAAACAAAAATCATTGGCTATGATATGGATGCTCAAACACGTGAACAAGCGAAAACATTGAATATTGTGCATGAAATTGTGACAGATCCGCAAGCTGTTGCTGCTGAAGTTGATATTATTATCTTTGGTACGCCTGTTAATGCAACGCTTGATTGGATGGAGCAATTAAAATCATGGCCGTTAAAAAATAAAGTCATCGTAACAGATACAGGGAGTACAAAAAAATTAATTATGCAAAAAGCCAGCGAATTACGTGAACTCGGCATAACGTTTATTGGAGGACATCCAATGGCAGGTTCACATAAAAGTGGTGTGTTGGCAGCGAAGGCGCATTTATTTGAAAATGCATACTATATGCTTACACCGCTCGCTGGAGAAGAAATTATTCATATGGCGCAGCTTGAAAGTTTACTAAAGTTTACGCACGCAAAAGTCGTTAGCGTTTCGGCCAGTGAACATGATCATATGACAGCTGTAGTAAGTCATTTCCCACATGTCATCGCAGCCTCACTTGTACATCAATTAGGTGGGGAAAATGGGGAATATCCAATGACACGTTCTTTGGCAGCTGGAGGTTTTCGTGATGTTACACGAATCGCCTCTTCCAATCCGATTTTGTGGCGAGATATTACGCTACAAAATCGTGAGGAGCTACTCACGCAATTAGAGGGCTGGGAAAAAGAAATGACTCGTATTAAGGAGCTGCTGACGAATGGTTCTTCGCAGGACATTGAAAACTATTTTTCTGTTGCTAAAGAACTGAGAGATGAATTACCGATTAGTGCAGGGGCAATGTACACACCGTTTGACTTATATGTGGATGTTCCCGACTATCCTGGTGTAATTTCGGAAGTGACGGGCTTTCTTGCGGATGAAGCAATTAGTATTACGAATTTACGAATCGTCGAATCACGCGAAGATGTTTTCGGTATTTTAGTCATTAGCTTTCAAAGTGAAAACGATCGTGAACGTGCTGCAGCATGTATTCAAAAACGAGCAAATTTCGAAACGTATATTTCATAGTTCAAGAAAGCGTCGGTATTGCGGCGCTTTCTATCTTCATATTGGAGGGAAGAAAGTTCATGAGTGAAAAAGTTTTGCAATACAATAAGCCATCTTTACAGGGAGCTTTAACTGTCCCAGGCGATAAATCTGTATCTCACCGCTCTGTGATGTTTGGTGCCATTGCAAGTGGGACTACAACAGTAGAGGGCTTTTTATTAGGAGAAGATTGTTTAAGTACCATCGATTGTTTCCGAAAGCTAGGTGTTGATATTGAGGTGGAAGGAACAAATGTAACCATCCATAGTCCAGGTATGGATAGTTGGCAGGAGCCATCAGAAGTGTTATATACAGGAAACTCTGGTACCACAACACGTCTAATGCTAGGCATTTTAGCCGGATCTTCTGTCCACACTGTGATGACAGGTGATGCATCTATTGGAAAACGTCCAATGCGACGTGTCATAGATCCACTGCGTCAAATGGGAGCACATATTACAGGGCGTGCAGACGGGCAATATACACCACTTGCCATTCAGGGTACGACACTACAAGCCATTGATTATAATATGCCTGTAGCAAGTGCACAGGTGAAGTCTGCTATTTTACTAGCGGGCTTGCGTGCAAATGGAACAACGATAGTTCGAGAAATGGAAGTATCTCGAGATCATACAGAGCGAATGCTACGTCAATTTGGGGCGCATGTTGCAGTAGATAATGGGGTTGTTTCAATTGAAGGAGGACAAGCTCTAAAGGGGACACATGTTTCTGTTCCAGGAGATATTTCTTCAGCAGCCTTTTTCTTAGTGGCAGGAGCAATTTGCGAAAATAGTCAAATAACCCTTCATAATGTTGGCATCAACCCAACACGTGATGGCATTATCGAGGTTCTGCAAAAAATGGGAGCAACGATGACCATAACGCCAAATGATGATAATCAAGCTGAACCTACAGCAACGATTCAAATAGCAACATCTACGTTAAAAGCTACAACGATTGAGGGAGATATTATTCCACGCTTAATTGATGAGATTCCGATTCTAGCATTACTAGCTACACAAGCACACGGTCAAACTATTATTAAGGATGCAGAGGAGCTAAAAGTGAAAGAAACGGACCGTATTACGGCTGTTGTAACGGAATTGAAAAAGCTTGGTGCGCAGATTGAAGCTACAGAAGACGGTATGATTATCAATGGACCAACACCTTTAAAAGGAGCAAATCTTCAAACATATGGTGATCATCGTATTGGCATGATGGGAGCGGTCGCGGCTTTAGTAACGGATGGAGTCGTTACGTTAGATGATGCACAATGTATTGCTGTATCCTATCCATCTTTCTTTGAGCATGTTGAGGCAGTGAGGAACAATTAAAGATAGACTCTCCAAGCTTTTGGGGAGTTTTTTCTTGTTTCAAAGGTAAATGTTTTGTAGCATAAAGGTATCAATGAAAGAATAGGTGAATGACTGTGAACAATGCGATGACTGAAATGATGCAAGCACTTGAACAAGGAGACTTAGCATTAATAGATCAGCTACTAGAATCATTTTTAATGAAGGAGCTACCCGAAGAGATTTATGCACTTGCTGAGATTTTTATGCAATATGGGTATATGAAAGAAGCTGACCGTGTGCTGGAGCATTTACAATTTTTATTCCCAGAAGAGGCACAGTTAAAAATAGATCGTGCAAATGTATTAATGGAGCTTGGTGATGAAGATGAAGCATTAGAATTATTATTAGAAATCGAAGAAACATCACCAGAATATCCTCAAGCTTTATTAGTTTTAGCTGATTATTATCAAATGCAAGGGTTATTTGAGGTGGCAGAAAAACGTATAAATGAAGCATTAGTGATTTTACCAGACGAGCCATTATTACATTTTGCAAAAGCAGAGCTGTTATTTGAAACAGGACGTTTTTTAGAGGCAGCAAGATTATATGAGGATTTATATGAACAGCAAGAGGAATTCGCTGGGATACAACTGGTTGAACGATTGGCCGAGGTGTACCGAGCAGGGGCAGCCTATGAAACAGCTTTCGATTATTATGTAAAGGCTCTTGAGGATGAGGTAAAGCCAGATATTTTATTTGGAGCCGCTTATTCTGCCTTTCAATCACAAAAATACGAGATGGCTATTAAACAATTAGAGGAATTAAAGGAATTAGATCCTGATTATTTTTCAGCCTATTTATTGCTTGCTGAAAGCTACGCTATGACAGAGGATAATTCAAAGGCCTATGCTGCCATTCAAGAGGGATTAAAACGCGATGAGTATGATAAATCACTTTATTTATTTGCTGGTAAAATGGCATTGAAAAATGGTTTACCAGAAGAAGCAGAACAACACCTAAGAGAAGCCATAGCGCTTGATCCTGAATATATGGAAGCGGTACTGGCACTTATTTCTGTGTTAGGCCAACAAGAGCGCCATGAGGATGTTATTGAATTATTTGAATCTTTACAGCAAAATGATTTTGAATGGAGCGCATTATATCCTTTTGCGGCAGAAGCATATGAAAATTTAGAATTGTACGACCGTGCATACGAATTTTACCGTTTGGCATATAATGATTTTAAGGAAGACGCAACATTTTTAGAGAAATATGTTTACTTCTTATTAGAGGAAGGAAAACGTTCAGAGGCAAAAGAGGTTCTTGGACAATTAATCAACATTCAACCGGGTGAACCAGAGTGGCAAGAGAAGTTAGAAACCTTAGAATTTGAGTAAAGGAGGGAGTGGGTATGACTGCTTCTGTATCAGTTGTTGATAAAAAAGCATTTGTTCGATGGTTTTTAAAAAATTATCAATTGAAACGTCGTGAGTGTGTATGGATTTTAAATTACTTATTAAGTAATGATGACCTATTAAAAAGAATCCGATTTGTGGAAGAAGCTCATTATTGTCCTAGGGCAATGGTGATGTCGACAGTAGACTCAACAGGTGTGCCTTTTCGTTTCTATAAAGGCAATGTAATGACGGCAGATGCTGAGAAGTCTTTCCATGATTTACGACTACATGAACAAGAAGATATGTATATACAATTGAATTTTCCAAATATACCACCAAGTGCACAATACTTAGCAGTTCTCGAAGAAAACCCTTATATGCCAGAAACACTGTTAGTCAGTGAAAAAGATCGTTTACTGGCAGAAGAGCTGCTTTCCAATAGCTTACTCGTATTCCAGGAAGAAAAATTACTCGCACAAATTGATGAAGCCCTCGACCAGGGAGATGAAGAGCGTTTTTATGAATTGTCTAATTTGTTACAAGCACTAAAAGAAACGGCCAATTTACGTTAATCATAGGTAAAATTTGAATGTCCTTTATCCACTTCAATATGGTAACATTACTAGTGAATGATTGTTTTCACTTTTAATTGGGTATCCTATTGAAGAGTGGATAAGGGATTTTTATTTTGCAATAAAAGGAGGTTTGTTGGATGTATTTTAATGCAAACGATGTGACATCGTTTATGGCACAGAAGGATTTCATTGATACTGCAATTGTTCCACTCGTATCCATTGATCTATCTTCTGAAAAAATGAAACAGAGTGGTGCGGAAGTAGATTTTGTTATGTCTTTAACTTCATTTATAGAGCAACAGTTCAAAGGCCGTTTACTAGTCATGCCACCATTTTCTTATATGACAACTTTAAAAAACGAAGATTTACCACAGCAATTAGAAGCACAATTACATAATGCTGGATTTAAGCATGTGTTCTTCATTACTTGTGACCATTTTTGGACAAATAGTGGGGATATAGTAAATATTATTTGGTTACCAGCTATTCCATTAGAAAGTATGGATGCCAGTGTGAAAAAATCCATTCTGGAAGATCAACTACGACAAGTGATTCCGATGCTTTCGACCAAATGGGCACAGATTTAACAATTAGTTTCAATAAATGTTCACATTCTCCAGCTTTCCACAGAATGCTATATTGACCAAGCTATGGACTTGATATATCATATATATGTCCTAGTATTACTATTTGTAAAAGTATGTCCGTTGGACTGACCTTTAAGTTAGAGGGGGGAAAATAATGAGTAATAATCGAGTTTCACGTCGTCAATTTCTTAGCTATACACTAACTGGTGTAGGTGGATTTATGGCGGCAGGTATGCTAATGCCAATGCTTCGATTCGCAATTGATCCAGTGTTACAAAAGCATGATGGTGGAGATTTTGTTAAAACAGAGCATAAAATCGCTGACCTCACTGAAGAACCTGTAAAAGTTGACTTTTCATTCGAACAAGTTGATGCATGGTACAAATCGGATGTTACAAACGTAGCGTGGGTATACAAAAATGGCGATCAAATCATTGCCCTATCACCAGTATGTAAACATTTAGGATGTATGGTTGACTGGAATGGAGATTCTGCACACCCAGAACAATTCTTCTGCCCATGTCACGCAGGTCGTTATGAGAAAAACGGGAAAAACATTGCAGGTACACCACCTCTAGGTCCGTTGGATGAATTTGAAGTAAAAGAACAAGATGGCTATTTAATGATTGGTCCAGCAAAAGCAAATACTCTAGTTAAATAAGTAAGGGGGTACGACAAGTGCTAAATAAAATTTACGATTGGGTCGATGAACGCCTAGATATTACACCTATTTGGCGTGATATTGCCGACCACGAAGTGCCAGAGCACGTTAACCCTGCACATCATTTTTCAGCATTCGTTTACTGCTTTGGTGGATTAACATTCTTCATCACAGTAATTCAAATTCTATCTGGTATGTTCCTAACAATGTACTATGTACCAGACGTTGTGAATGCCTGGAAATCAGTTTATTATTTACAAAACGAAGTAGCATTTGGTGAAATCGTCCGCGGTATGCACCACTGGGGAGCTTCATTAGTTATCGTAATGATGTTCTTACATACGCTTCGTGTATTCTTCACAGGTTCTTATAAGAAACCTCGTGAGTTAAACTGGATGGTTGGTGTAGGTATTTTTGGTGTAATGATGGGTCTTGGCTTTACAGGATACTTATTACCATGGGATATGAAAGCATTATTCGCTACTAAAGTAGGTATCGAGATTGCTGCATCTGTACCGTTTATCGGTTCAATGATTAAAGTATTATTAGCGGGTGACACAACGATTCTAGGTGCTCAAACGTTAACACGATTCTTTGCGATTCATGTATTCTTCTTACCTGCAGTATTGTTTGGGTTACTTGCAGCGCACTTTATCATGATTCGTCGCCAAGGAATTTCAGGACCGTTGTAATTGTCTTGACGGTTCGATGATCTTTAAAAGGAGGGGACACTATGCATCGCGGAAAAGGAATGAAATTCGTCGGCGATTCTCGTATTAAAGCGAATCACAGAATGCCGAACGTTCCAAAGGATTATTCCGAATATCCAGGTAAGACGGAAGCTTTCTGGCCGAACTTCTTACTGAAGGAATGGATGGTAGGTGCTGTATTTTTAATTGGATACTTATTATTAACTGTCGCTCACCCGTCACCACTTGAAGGGCCGGCAGATCCAACTAGAGCATATACACCGCTACCGGACTGGTACTTCTTATTTATGTATCAACTTTTAAAATACTCATTTGCTTCTGGTCCATACAATGTAATCGGAGCAATTGTTATTCCAGGTCTTGCATTTGGAGCGCTATTATTAATGCCATTTTTAGACAAGGGTCCAGAACGTCGTCCATCTAAACGTCCATTACCAACAGCGTTTATGTTATTAACTTTAGCTGCTATGTTCTACCTAACTTGGGAGTCAGTTGTTAACCACGACTGGGAAGCTCAAAAAGCTATGGGTGCAATCGTAGAAACAGTAGAGTTCGATAAAGAATCTGAAGGTTATAAAATCTACGCTGGTTCTGCATGTATTACATGTCACGGTGAAGGCTTAGAAGGTGGGGCTGGTGCACCATCTCTAATGAACACTGGTTTAACAGCTGATGAAATTAAGGACATTGCTCATAATGGTCGTGGAAACATGCCACCAGGATTATGGACAGGTTCAGATGAAGATCTTCAAAAACTTGCTGAATTCATCGAAAGCTTAAAAGCAGAGTAATAGTAAAAGAGTCAGGAAACTGGCTCTTTTTTTCTACCTTGTTATAGTAATGGGACTGAAAGCCAAACTAAAAGGTTCCCGTGTGTAAAAAATTTTAGCGAAAAATGTCGAAAAGACGTTTAATCTAGGAATTAATAAGCGAATTAAATCAAAAAAATAACATATCCTAGGTCTCAAAGCTATACATACTGAATGTTTTTAAAAAGAGGAAGGAGTTGATGATGATGCAATTAACAAGAGCAAATATTTGGTTTCTTCTTACTCATAAAACTTTTTTAATCGCGCTATTAATTATTAATTTACTAGGTACAATTTATGGCTATTATTGGTATGGATGGCAGTTAGCCATTACAAAGCCTATTTTTTATATTTTTGTGCCAGATAGTCCGACAGCAAGTCTTTTCTTTTGTTTTGTGCTGATAGCTTGGATTATGGGTAAAAGCTGGCCACTCATGGAAGTGCTGGCACTCGTTACATTGGTAAAGTATGGCCTTTGGGCAGATGTCATGAATATTTGGACATTAATTGAAACAGGAACGATAGGCTGGCAAGGCTGGATGCTTGTAGGATCGCATTTTGCAATGGCTGTTCAAGCCATATTATATATGAAGAAATATGTTTTCTCTTATTGGCATGTAGCTATAGCTGCTGTATGGACGCTCCATAACGATGTTATTGACTATGTATTTGGTCAAATGCCTATGTATCGAGATTTAGCCGATTACACAAGCTATATTGGCTACTTCACGTTTTGGTTATCAATTGCATGTATTTTTCTTGCAATTTTCTCAATTAGATGGCGCAAATATTTGCCGAATTAGGGTATAAATTATAGAATTATAGTATCGAGGTAGAAAGGGGTTAGGATATTGTCAACAGGCATGTATATCGTTTATTTTGTTATTATTATGCTGCTGCCACTTTACGCACAAATGAAGGTAAAAGGCACGTATAATAAGTTTGCAAAACAACGTACAATGAAGGGACAGACTGGTGCAGAAGTAGCGCGTGCGATTCTAGATGCGAACGGACTATATGATGTACGAGTTGTGCCAACGCAAGGTGTGTTGTCTGATCATTATAATCCGGCAACCAAAACAGTTGCTTTATCGGAAAGTAACTTTTATGAAGCGAGTGTTGCAGGTGCTGCGGTAGCTGCCCATGAGGTAGGTCACGCCATCCAACATAAAGAAGCTTATTCTATGCTTACACTACGTAGTAAGCTCGTTCCAGTAGCAAATATTTCTTCCAATATGTCTTGGGTATTTGTGATGATTGGTATTTTTGCAAGTAGCACGAATTTCTTGCTGTTAGGTATCATATTATTAGCAGCAGGTGTCGTTTTCCAATTAGTGACACTGCCAGTGGAATTCGATGCTTCGAAGCGTGCGTTAGTTCAAATGAATTCATTAGGTATCATTACTAACGAAGAAGAACGTCCAGCTCGAAAGGTGTTAAGTGCAGCCGCACTCACATATGTAGCAGCGGCAGCAGTAGCTGTACTTGAGTTATTACGTTTAATATTAATTTTCACAAATATGCGTAGCGACGACTAAGAAAAAACTTGTTATAGTGGTACACCACTATAGCAAGTTTTTTATCTTCGTATGCTTAATGAAGTGGCTGCTTTTGGTCATCTAGCGTGAAGCCTTCACCCGCAACATCTCGAACTTCTATTATCGAAACGAATGCGTGAGGATCAACTTCATGGACAATTGATTTTAAACGTACAACTTCATTGCGGCCAATTACACAGTATATTACCTCTTTAGGTTGCTTAGTAAAATGACCATGACCTTCTAAAATGGTGATACCTCGTTCCATTCTTAAGGCAATTGTTTCAGCAATCATACCCGACTTTTCAGAAATAATTAGAGCACCTCGTGCAGCGTAGGCACCTTCTTGTACAAAATCAATGACACGTGCACCGACAAATACAGCTACTAGTGTATACATCATAGAACGTGCATCTAAGAAAGTTAACCACGAAAGAATGATAACAATGGCATCGAAGACAAACATGGTCTTACCCATACTCCATCCAAAGTATTTATGTCCAAGTCTCGCCAAGATGTCGACACCACCTGTCGTGCCGCCAAATCGGAAAACAATACCAAGACCAAGACCAACAAATACACCAGCAAAAAGGGCAACGAGTAGCATATCGTCCTCTAAATGTATGGTAAATTGATATTTTTGGAAAATTTTTAGAAAAAGAGATACAGATAAAGTGCCTACAAGTGTATAAACAAATGATTTTTTTCCAAGCAATCGATAACCTATAATAAACATGGGAATATTTAATAACAGGTTCATTAAGGCGGGGTCCCAACCTAGTGTAAAATAAAGGATGAGAGTAATCCCACTTAGTCCACCTTCACCTAGCTGATTTTGAATGTTGAAGTGAACAAAGCCGAAGCTGAAAATGGCAGCTCCGAGCATAATTGCGATAATATTGCGAATTTTAATCTGTTTTAGCATTTGACCTCCTGAAGTTCCAAACAAATGAAGTTGTGTTATCTATTATCTGACATTTTATTGGTTTTGACAACAATGGTGTAAATTTTATACGATGGTAAATAGGAGTGTGATTTTTATGACAGAGCAACTATCAATGCAAGCATTGCAACAGCGTGTTGATGATTATATAGGACAATTCAAGGAAGGATATTTCCCACCATTCGAGCTACTTGCGCGTTTAACAGAGGAATTAGGTGAGCTGTCACGCGAGGTTCAAGATGTTTACGGACAAAAAAAGAAAAAGAGTACAGAGGACACAAATAGTATCGAAGAAGAGCTAGGAGATTTTTTCTTTGTACTAGTATGCTTTGCAAATGCACAAGGTATTAAACTAGATGAAGCACTTTTACGCGTCATACATAAATTTGAAACTAGAGATAAGGATCGCTGGACTAGAAAGGATGAAGAATGATGTCGATTCGTGTAGCTATTGCGGGAGCTAGAGGAAAAATGGGAGCTGAGGCTGTACATACGGTCATGAAACATGACAAAATGGAATTAGTAGCTGTACTAGATTATAAGGAAGTAGGAAAAACATTAGCTGATTTAGATATGTTTCCAGCAAGCTATACGATACCTATTTTTACAGAAATGCATGATCTTGTAGAAGCAACTGCACCCGATGTGTTAGTCGATTTAACTAACCCTCATGCAGTATACAAGCATACTAAGGAAGCATTGCATTTAAATGTCCGACCTGTAATTGGTACAACAGGATTTACAGAGGCACAACTAGAGGAATTATCAGCCATGGCTAAAGAAAAAGAGTTAGGCTGTATTATTGCACCTAACTTTGCGATTGGCGCTATCCTGATGATGAAATTTGCGAAAGAAGCGGCTAAATACTTGCCAGATGTAGAAATTATTGAAATGCACCATGATCAGAAGCTTGATGCACCATCTGGAACAGCAGTAAAAACGGCACAATTAATACAAGAGGTTCGTACGCCTAAGACGCAAGGACATCCAGAAGAAAAAGAAACCATTGAAGGTGCAAGAGGTGGAGACTTTGATGGCATGCGCATTCACTCCGTCCGTTTACCTGGTTTAGTGGCACACCAGCAAGTATTATTTGGAGGAGATGGGCAGCTACTAACGATTCGTCATGATTCATTAAACAGAAACTCCTTTATGTCAGGTGTTGCTTTTTGCATAGAAGAGGTTATGAAAATGGATCAGCTTGTTTATGGTTTAGAAAACATCATCTAAAGATTGGGATGGAAGCTATATGAAAATCGCATTGATTGCACATGATCGTAAAAAAGATAATTTAGTACAGTTTGCTATTGCTTACCAAGATATTTTACATGAACATACGCTTTATGCTACCGGCACAACAGGACAACGTGTAATCGAGGCTACTGGCTTAGAGGTAACGCGTTTTCGCTCAGGGCCACTTGGTGGCGACCAACAAATTGGCGCTATGATTGCCAATAATGATATGGACATGGTTATTTTTTTCCGTGATCCATTAACAGCACAACCACATGAGCCAGATGTTTCTGCACTTATCCGTCTTTGTGATGTTTACCAAGTGCCACTGGCGACAAATATGGGAACAGCAGAAATATTACTAAAAGGCCTACAAGAGGGCTTTGTGGATTGGAGACTGATACAAGAAAGACGCAATTAATAAAAGACGTGATTTAGAAAGGATGATCATCGAATGAAAAAGCTAAAAATCGGCATTACCTGTTATCCTACAGTTGGTGGCTCTGGTGTCATTGCAACAGAATTAGGCAAAATGCTTGCAGAAAGAGGACATGAAATTCATTTCATTACCTCAAGCGTACCATTTCGATTGAATAAAATTTATCCAACCGTCTTTTTCCATGAAGTCGAAGTTAATAATTATTCAGTGTTTCAATATTCTCCATACGATATTGCATTAGCGAGTAAAATGGCAGACGTCATAAAGGATGAAGAGTTGGATGTGTTGCATGTGCATTATGCCATTCCACATGCAGTATGTGCGGTATTAGCACGTGAAATGAGTGGTAGAGATATTGGCATCGTCACAACCCTTCATGGCACAGATATTTCGGTGCTGGGGCAAGATTCTACGTTATCACAGGCCATTAAGTATGGAATTGATAAATCTGATATTGTGACAACCGTGTCACAAGCATTAAAAGAACAAACCTATGAGTTAATTGATACAGTAAAACCAATTGAAACGATTTATAACTTTGTGGATGAACGTGAATACTTCCCTCGTAATTCAGGAAACTTAAAAGAGCAATTTGGTATTCAAGAAGATGAAAAAGTCCTCATACATGTATCTAACTTCCGTAAAATTAAAAATCTTCCACATGTTGTAGATGCTTTTATGAAAATTCGTGCAAACATGAAGGCAAAGCTCCTACTAGTTGGAGATGGTCCTGAAAAGCATCGTGTTATGGACCAAGTAAAGGGAAGTCCCTATATGAAGGATGTTTTATTTTTAGGAAAACAAGAAAACTTGGCTGAATTATATGCGATTAGTGATTTGAAACTATTACTTTCACAGCAGGAATCGTTTGGACTGGTTTTATTAGAAGCAATGGCTTGTGGTGTACCTTGTATTGGGTCCAATGTAGGTGGCATCCCAGAAGTCATTGAACATGGCGTAGATGGCTATATTGTTGAATTAGGGGATACAGATGCAGTAGCTGAGTATGCTACTCAATTATTGCAAGATGAAGAACAACTATTGCGTTTCCGAGAAGCGGCTATTCGTGCAGTAAGTGAAAAATTCCATTCAACAAAAATTGTTAAACAATATGAAAATTTGTATGAGAAGGTTGCGGAAAGAAATCATGCAAAACAATAATGAATGGCAGGCAGCCTTTTTTGTAATCGAACAGCTAGAACAGGCAGGATTTGAGGCTGTTATTGTTGGTGGGGCTGTAAGAGATGCTTTACTCAATCGGCCTGCCCATGATGTAGATGTTGCAACAAATGCCTTGCCTGAAGAAGTAAAATCTGTCTTTCCACGGACAGTTGATATTGGGATTCAGCATGGGACGGTACTTGTTATCGTACCCGCTGGACCTGTTGAAGTGACTACCTACAGGACAGATGGGGAATATACGGACCATCGCCGTCCAGAAAAAGTACAGTTTGTGCGTTCCTTGCAAGAGGATTTACAACGTCGTGATTTTACGATGAATGCCATTGCTATGCGTCGTGACGGTTCTTTTGTAGATTATTACGGTGGGCGTCAAGATATCGACAAGCATATTATTCGAGCTGTTGGTGATGCACCAAGTCGCTTTGCAGAAGATGCTTTACGGATGCTGAGAGCGATTCGCTTTTCCGCGCAGCTTGATTTTACAATCGAGAAAAATACATTGACAGCCATCCAACAAAAAGCCGCTGATCTGGCTTTTATTGCAAAAGAACGCATAAAAGCAGAGCTGGATAAACTTTGGGTAGGACAAACAGTTTTTGGTGGTCTACAGAAATTAGAGGAAAGCGGTTTGACTGCCTATTTAATAGGAGATTTTCATGCTGCGCATTGGCTTGAATTTCATACACAGGACAAGCGCTTGGGCTGGGCCTATTTTGCTTTACTGCAAGGGACAGATTGGCGAGGGGTTTTGCGAGATTATCGACTATCAAATAAAGAAATGGCGTTTGTCAAATCGGTTTTAAGTGCCTATGATGCTCTAAAAGGTGGATGGACAAACACACATTATTTTATGTACACAGAGCAGGAGCTAGAGGCGGCACGCTATTTTGCCCAGCTGACTCAATTGGGCGCTCCTATACCTCGGCTGTCTGTAAGAGAGTTACAGGCAATGCTACCCATTAAACAGAAGCAAGAATTAGTGGTGAATGGGGCAGATTTACTGAAATGGTCAGGAAAAAAAGGTGGACCTTGGGTAAAAGAAGCCTTGGAGGACATGCTGACAGCCATTCTTCATCATGAGCTTCAAAATGATCGACAACAAATACGAAACTGGCTGGAGCTACACTATTTCTAGAAAGGCTTCACTTACTTTAAGCCATATTATATACAGCAAATTTACCGTCTCAAAAATGTGGGACGGCTTTTTTCTTTGGTGGTCATTTACGTTAATTTACAGTATGATAAAGACAAAATAGGTACATAAAAAATAGCACAGTTGACTAAAGGATTGATGTGAAGATGACAATTTCGATGAAGGATGAAATTTTAAAAAGAATACTAGCTGCAGATGGTGAAGCTGTTTCAGGTCAGGAACTAGCAGATTCTCTTGGTGTCTCAAGGACGGCAATCTGGAAGCACATGCAGACATTACAGGAGGAAGGCTATACATTTGAAACAATTAAGAAAAAGGGTTATGTTTTGACAGGCGTACCAAATAGCTTGAATCCAACACAAATCGAGCTTTTTTTAAAGACCGAGCATTTTGGTCGTGAAATTCATTATTTCGATGTAGTGGATTCTACACAAACTATTGCACATAAGCTTGCCCAAGAAGGGGCTCCACATGGAACGATTATCATTGGGGAGGAGCAAACAGCGGGTCGTGGTCGAATGGCTCGTCCTTGGGAATCGGCACATGGCACAGGAATTTGGATGACGATTATCGTACGTCCAGATGTGACACCCCAGCAGGCATCCTCTTATACACTTGTAGTGGCAGTAGCGGTAACGATGGCCATCAAAACATTATATGAGCATGTAGAACCATTAATTAAATGGCCAAATGATTTGTTGATTAATGGCAAAAAGTGTACTGGAATATTAACAGAGATGCAGGCAGAGGCAGATCTTGTTCAGGCTTTACTTGTTGGCATTGGCATAAATGCAAATCAAGAGGCTACTGATTTCTCACCTGATATTGCAGATATTGCTACTTCTCTACGTCTAGAAGCTGGCGAAGAAATCAATCGGGCAGCATTGGTGGCCTCCATTTTACACTATTTAGAACAATTTACAGAGCTCTATGTAAGTGAAGGTTTTGCAAGTATTAAAACACTGTGGCAGCAACTGTCCTGTACCATTGGTCAACGTATTGAGGTGACAACATTACGAGAACGTTTTGAAGGGGTTGCTAGTGGAATTACAGACGATGGCGTCCTCCAGCTTACCCAAGATGATGGGACAATACGAACGATTTATGCAGGTGACATCAAAATTATATAAAAAAGAAGCTGCAATGAACGTCTTGTTCTTGCAGCTTCTTCATTTACTTGAAAGTTACATCTAAATCACCTTGTGATAAAGATATATGTAGCTGATCATTACCATTGTTTACTTGAGTAACTGTACTACTTTGTTCTTCGTCATTAATTGTGAGATCACCGAAGCTTGTTATGAAGTTATAGCCTAGGTCAGATTGTTTGTTTTGTAAGCGAAGGGTCGTATCACCAAAGCTTGACGTAATGGTTGATTGACCATTTAATGTCCCATCTATACTGATATCTCCATGTTCACTTTTAATACTAATACCGTTACTAGCAAGGCGTTGGAGCGTCAAATCACCAAAGGACTGTGTAATCTCTGTGTTGTTACCAATTATGTTGGTAAAGGTAGTATCTCCGTAATCTTGCACTAGGTTAAGCTCCTGATAATGTAGCTCGTGAATGGCTATATCACCGAAGTCGCTATCTATAGTAACAGCATCTATATTTGCATGCTTTGGTACATAGAGCTTGATCGAAGGAGATGAAAAGCTTCCAAAGCCAATTTGGAAATCACTCTTTTTCTTCGCTACGGTTTCAATCGTTAAAGTCCCATCTTCAATATGATAGGTCACATCCTGCTGCTTAAGGACCTTTGTGTCTAATTTATAGTCGTTATCACTAGCAACAATATCAATATCGCCATATTCATTTACGATCTTGATATTTGTAAATGCATCTAATTTGTGAGAATGACTTACTAATTTAGTAGAGCTTGGTACGTGAAGACCCTCTGCATCTTTTTCAATAAACCAGCGACCACCTGAAAAATAGCCGACCAGTGCAAGTAAAATACCTAAAGCAATCATGGTCATAGCAATTAGCGTATTTTTTGATGTCATTTAGAAGCCCCCTTTCCCTTTTTTGTTATTTTGTGAAATAGTCTCCCTAATGTTTCAACTGAGACAAAAACCGTTTTCTTGATAAAACGAGCGACAATAGGAAAGAGTAGGACACCTAAGCCCGTTACAATCAATCCGACACCCATAAAGAGCAGAGCGGTAGGCCAATGCTCTGTTAAAATCAGGAGGCCAGATATAAGCGCCACAACACCACCGACAAAGATACTAATGACTGTAGCGATAATAGCAAAGATTAAACTGACAATGACTGCGCCAAATGAAAAAATAAGTGCGATTGCAGTAGCAAGTAATGGCAATGAAAGGGGCGCAGATAGGATGGCTAAAATAATAAGCCAAATAGCCGATATATTCTTTTTTGTCGATTTTGCCGAGGAGGTATCCAAATCCTTCAATGCGAAATCAGCTAATATTTGTGAGGCGACATGTGAAGGAGAGCCAAGTTGTGAAATAACTTGTTGCTCATTTTCTTCTCCTGCTTCCTCGAAGTATTCCTCATAATAGGCAATTGCAGCGTCAAACTCATGCGCAGGAAGCCGACGCAATTTGCCTCGTAGCTGTTTCAAATAGCTAGCTCTATCCATCTAAATTCCCTCCTAAAAGTACACAATCAACCTTTTCCTTATACACTTGCCATTCCTTTAATAGCTCTAATAACCGAATACGTCCTTGCTCTGTAATTTGATAATAGCGTCTATTTCTGCCTTGATAGGGCTGATCGTAGGTTGTTAAGTAATGCGCTTTTTGTAAGCGACGTAAAACGGGGTACAGTGTAGATTCCGAAATCTCCATGACGGATTGTACTTGCTGTGTTAGTGAGTAACCATAGGCGTCCTCTTTGTCGACAATAGCGAGTACACAAGCGTCAAGTAAAGCTGAACCAAGCTGAAATGTCATCTTTCCACCTCACATGTAATACTTATATTTCATTTTATATTATATATCGTATAGTATGTGGATAGTATATGACGTATAGTATTAATTGTCAATTAGTTAAAATAAACTCTGTTATTATAAGAAAATAATATTTGAAGATTACGAGGATTATTGTTATAGTATGTGCTGAAGGGCAGTATCCATTGTGAACGGCACCTTCACAAGCGCAAGATCCAATACAACAAATATCTGCCTTGATCTTTTCAGACAGGGACGGAAGAAAACACGCGTTCAACATAGCTGCTAGCTATCGCCTCTTGTCAACACTTCATCAAGAGGTATTTTGTGACGAACGAAACACTACCCTTCTGTCTATTTTCGAAAACAGAAGGGTTTTTCTGTTTTCTTCCCTTAAAAAGGAGGACTACAAATTGAAAACGACTACAGATTTTTTAAAGATGAAAGCGGCCGGTGAAAAAATTGTCATGGTGACAGCCTATGATTATCCCGCTGCTAGATTTGCTGAAGACGCTGGTGTAGATATGGTACTAGTCGGTGATTCACTTGGGATGGTCGTGCTTGGCTATGATTCTACAATGCCAGTGACTGTAGCGGATATGGTGCATCACGCTAAGGCGGTTCGACGTGGTGCGAAGAATACGTTTATTGTCGTTGATATGCCATTTGGTTCTTATCATGGCGATGTCAATGAAGCATTAAAAACGGCTGTTGACATGATGCAACAAACAGGAGCCGATGCTTTAAAGGTTGAGGGTGCAGGAGAGGTCATTTCGGTCATACGTAAACTTACATCAGCCGGTATTCCAGTAGTAGCGCATTTAGGTTTATTACCACAATCAGCAGGTGTGCTTGGTGGTTATAAAGTACAGGGAAAAACGGCAGAACAGGCTGCTACCCTTATAGAGGATGCAAAGAAATGTGAAGAAGCAGGAGCTTGTGCTGTCGTGTTAGAATGTATCCCACATCAGCTAACAAAAATTGTTTCAGCTAGCCTTGTGATCCCGACGATTGGTATAGGTGCAGGAGTAGAAGCTGATGGACAAGTGTTGGTTTATCATGACATGTTAAGCTATGGCTCACACCATGTGCCTAAGTTTGTTCAGCAATTTGCTAATATGGGGAAAGAAGCAAGTACTGGTATGCTTCACTATGTTGAAGCAGTTAAAGCTGGTACATTCCCTGCACCTAAGCATTTCTTCACAATGAAAGAGGAAGCGTTAGATCAGCTATATGGGGGCGTCAAAGCATGAAAGTAGTCACTACCATACAAGCATTAAGAGTAGAAATTGATGCAGCAAAGCAGGCTCATAAAACGATAGGTCTTGTCCCAACGATGGGCTATTTACATGAAGGTCATTTGACATTGGCAAAAACAGCACGTGCAGAAAATGATCTAGTTATTATGAGCATTTTCGTCAATCCAACACAATTTGGACCGAACGAGGATTTTGAAAGCTATCCTCGGGATTTACCTAGAGATACCGCTTTAGCACAATCTGTCGGTGTTGATATTGTGTTCGCTCCAAGTGCGGAAGAAATGTATCCGCATGATGGTGGTATTCGAATACATGCTGGTGAACAGGCAACAATTCTTTGTGGTGCGAGTCGACCAGGTCATTTTGATGGTGTGCTACAGGTTGTCTCAAAATTATTCCACTTAACACAACCAACTCGGGCTTATTTCGGACAAAAGGATGCACAGCAGGTTGCGATTATTGCTACAATGGTACGTGATTTTAACTTCCCATTGGAATTGCGAGTAGTCCCAATAGTGCGTGAGGAGGACGGTTTAGCCAAATCTTCTCGCAATATCTATTTAAGTGAATCAGAGCGACAGGAGGCTCCTGCGATTAATGAAGCTTTGCAATTGGCACGTGATAGCTTTTTAGCGAATGGTGATGCTGAGCGCGCACTGGTTAAAGCGAAAGCGCATATTCATGCACGAACGCATGGCCGAATTGACTATATAGAGTTATTAGCGTACCCCGATCTAACACCAGTAACTGCAACGACACAGCAAGTCCTGTTGGCAGCAGCCGTCTATATTGGCAAAACACGCTTAATTGATAATTGTATTTTTACTGTGAAAGAAGGACTGTAAAGATGTTACGAATGATGATGAATAGTAAAATCCACCGTGCAACAGTGACACAGGCCGATCTAAATTATGTCGGCTCCATTACAATTGATGAAGATATTTTAGATGCGGTAGGTATGCTGGCGAATGAAAAGGTACATGTCGTTAACAATAATAATGGAGCCCGCTTTGAAACATATATTATTGCTGGTGAGCGAGGTTCTGGTGTAATTTGCGTTAATGGCGCAGCTGCACGACTTGTACAACGTGGCGATATTGTAATTATTATTTCCTATGTATATGTGGATAATCATGAGGCAAAAGAGCATAAACCAACCGTTGCCATTATGGGTGAGGGTAATAGGATTAAAGAAATGATTACACATGAGCCTGAAGCCACGGTGATGTGATCAGATTATAGATAGAAGAAAGGAGGATTGGCAAATGCTTTGTCAATCCTCCTTTTTTGATTGCATCTATTACAAAAGTAACTGGTAAAATTTTGTTTTTCTTACTATTAAACTAGTTTTTAAAATTATAATTTTACAAATGTTCTAGTATTTTGGGTCATATTTATGTAGAATTTAGTTGTAAGTACATCAATTTACTAGTGGAGGTATCATTTGTAATGGAAAATAAACGAAACAAGTTTTTAACAGTAACTGCCGCGGCATTGGCTGTAACAGCGGTAGCAGTAGCGCCAGCATCGGCAGCAAGTCCTTTTTCAGATGTAAAAGAAAGCCATGCAAACTTTGAAGCCATTTCTACACTTTATGCAGCAGGGATTATTAGCGGGTATCCAGATGGTACATTCAAACCAGATACAAATGTCACACGTGGACAAGCAGCAAAAATGATTGCAGGCGCATTAAAGCTAGATACAAAAGATGTGGAGAATCCAAACTATAAAGATATTGATGTTTCTAATCCATATTACGGTCCAATTGCAGCACTTGCAGGATTAGAAGTGATTACAGGCTATGGTGATAATACTTTCCGTCCAAATCAAACAATTACACATGGTGATTTAGCTAAAATTTTAGCGTCTATTCCAACATTACCAGAGCTAGAAAGTGCTAAAAACCACGCGGCAACTGATAAAGTTACACGTGGACAGCTTGCAACATTGATTGCAGAAGCTTTAACAAAATCAAGCACAGAAACACCAGAAACTCCTGAAACACCAGAGAAACCTGAAACGCCTGAAGGTGCATTTTCTCTATCTATTTTACATGTAAATGATACACATGCTCGTGCAGAGAAGTTACCTCAATTAGCAACAGCGGTTAAGGAGCAACGTGAAACGAAGAAAAATGTCTTAACTTTACACGCTGGAGATGCATTTAGTGGAACACTATATTTTAACGAATTTAAAGGAAAAGCTGACTTAGCGCTATTAAATGAAATTGGCTTTGATGCAATGGTATTCGGTAACCATGAATTTGATTTAGGTTCTTCACCAGAAGGTCATCAGGCATTAGCAGATTTTGTTAAGGCTGCTAAATTCCCATTTGTGGATGCCAATACAGATTTTTCAGCAGATGATAAATTCACTGGTTTATTTACAGACTTAATTTCAAGTGAGCCTGAAAATGGAAAAATTTATTCAGGGATTGTGAAAGAAATTGATGGCGAAAAAGTAGGTATATTCGGCTTAACAACAGAAGAAACATTGGATATTGCTTCTCCTGATAAAGTAACTTTTACAAATTACATCGATGAAGCGAAAAAAGCAGTAGCTGCCTTTGAAGGAATGGGTGTTAACAAAATTATTGCTTTAACACATATTGGCTACAATGATAATCCAAATGTTGATAATGATATTTTACTAGCGAAAAACGTACCAGGAATTGATGTCATCGTTGGTGGACATGACCATACAAAATTAGAAGAGCCAGTTGTTGTTGATACAAACACAGTAGGTGAAGCAAAAGAGGCAACATTAATCGTACAAGCTAATGAATATGTAAATTATTTAGGCACACTTGACGTAACATTTGATGGAAATGGTGTTGTTACAGAGTATGGTGGCGAATTAATCGACCTTGGTAAAGTTGCACAAGACGAGTCTTTAGTGAAGTTACTTGAACCATTTAAAGCTAAAGTGAATGAAGTAAGCAACAAGGAAATTGGTGTGAAAATTGCTGAGGAGTTAGCAAATCCACGTGCAACTGAAGAAAATTTAGAAAGTGTACGTAGTAATGAAACAGCTCTAGGTAATATCATTACTGACGGTATGTTGGCAAAGGCACAAAAATATACAGATAAAACTGTTGTGATGGCATTACAAAATGGCGGTGGTATTCGTGCGGCGATTCCAGCTGGTAATATTACAGTTGGTCAAGTGATTACGGTATTACCATTTGGTAACACATTAGCATTAATGGATGTTACAGGTGCAGAGTTAAAGGCTGCATTTGAAGTATCTCTGAAAAGTGCACCAAAAGAAAACGGTGGTTTCCTACACATTGGTGGAGCGAAATTACAATATGATTCTTCAAAAGAAGCTGGCTCACGTGTAGTATCTATCGAATATTTAGATAAAGCAACTGGAAAGTATGTTGCTTTAGAAGATACGAAAACATATACAGTAGCAACAAATGCTTTCACTGCTAAAGGTGGGGACGGCTTTGATATGTTTGCTAAAGCATATGAAGAAGGTCGCGTTACAGACTTAGGTTTATCTGATTGGGAAAACCTACAAGAACAATTACTTTCATTAAAAGAAGTAAAAACAACAACAGAAGGTCGTATTGTTGATCTTGCTAAAAAACAATAATCGAATAGCTTGAATTACTATTTTATTTAACTACTATTCATTTACGCAACCTTAGGGGCTTCCTCTAAGGTTGTGTTTTTTTGTATAGATTAAGTGATTTTACAAGGAGGAGAAAGGATGCTGCAAAGCCAAATCTATGATAAAATTCAACTTATCTAATGTGAACTGTGAGTTGAGATGTATGATGGAAAGTCAAAAATATGCCATTGTCGATTTGGAGACAACGGGTCATTCACCAGCCAATGGGGACCGGATGATTCAAATAGCAATTGTTATTATGAAGGATTGGAAAATTGAGCGTACTTATACGAAGTTCATTAATCCAGGAAAAACCATTCCATCTTTCATTCAAGATTTAACGCATATAACGGATGAAGATGTAAAGGATGCCTTGCCATTTGAGGCACATGCGGATTACATATATGAGCTATTAGCAGACTGTGTGTTTGTCGCACATAATGCAGATTTTGACTTATCCTTTTTACAAGCAGAGTTTAAGCGAGCAGGACTTCCGAAGTGGCAAGGTAAAAAAATGGACACGGTGGAGCTTGCTAAAATTTTATTTCCTATGTCCCTTGGCTTTAAGCTAGGCGATTTAGCGGCAGATTTAAATATTGAGCTAGCCAATGCGCATCGGGCAGATGATGATGCACTGGCAACAGCAGAATTATTCAGATATTGCTGGAGGGAGCTTTTAAACCTTCCTCAGCTAACGTTGGAACAGATGCATAAACGTTCTTTCCGTTTGAAATCAAATGTTTCCCAGCTCTTTTTTGAGGCTTTGCAAATTAAACGACAGCATGTGACAGGTCATGAGAATGTACATTATTACCGCAATTTTGCCATTTGCAATGGTCGCAATAAGCATGAAAATGCATCAGAACCACTAGTCTATCCGCAAACAGTAACTGAAAAGGTAGCTTTAATGTCAAAGGCCCTTGCGAATTTTGAGGAACGTCCAGCACAATTTGAGATGATGGACACGATCTGGCAGGCATTACATGAACAAAAGGAATGTGTGATTGAAGCCTCCACTGGTATTGGCAAAACGGCTGGCTATTTATTGCCTGCGATTTTGTACGCCCGTACTGTCGATAAAAAGATTGCCATTAGTACGTATACATCGTATCTACAGGAGCAGCTTGTAGAGGAGGAACTACCTAAGATTGAAAAAATCCTAGGAACAAAAGTAAATGTATGCGTACTAAAGGGAATGCAACATTATATTGATCTTGAACGCTTTGAGCAATGTATGGCCCATGCAGATGAGTCCTATGATGAAACATTTACTATTCTACAAATACTTGTGTGGCTTACTAAAACAGAGACAGGTGTGTTAAGTGAATTAAATGTTTCAGGTGGCGGACAACTATTTTTAGAAAAAATCCGAAAAATACCAAGTGACAAGCCCTCAAAGGGCTTTGATTTCTATGAACAAGCTTTAAAAAATAGTGCCGTTGCGGATTGTATTGTGACGAATCATGCTATGGTATTAAGCGATTTAGTTCGCCAAACACCACTCTTTACCCAAATCGATGGATGGATTATTGATGAAGCACATCAATTTATTCAGGCAGCCATGCAGCAGGATGAAATTGCCTTCTCCTATACACAATGGAAGTATATCTTTGGACAAATTGGTACGATGGAGGAGACCACCCTTTTTCACCAGTTTTGTGAAGCAGCGAAGAAAAAACAGCGTGTAGCCATGCAAAATTTGCAACGTCTGGATGCCCAATTTATACGCTTGCAGCGGTCATTTGATGAAACCATTCAGTTAGTTATTCGAAAAATACAGCAACAAGTTAAAGGGAAGCAAGTAGGTAGTAAATGTACCCTATTTTTAGAGGATCTATCATTTGCAAAAGAATCATTCGTGCAAGTTAGTAAGCAGACACAACAATGGCTAGACCTTGCAACTGCAATTACGCAGACATTCGAAAATAATATTGAGCAATTAGATAAAAATGATCTTTATGTTTTATCTGAATGGCAGTATTGGATACGAGAAGTGAAAATAAAAATTGCTGAATGGGAAGATATTTTTCTATCACCACATGAGGGTAATTCAATATGGCTAGAACTGGATCTCCGTAGTGTTCCTGGCAGTCTTCATGTCTTTAAGAAACCAGTCAATGTCACACCGATTATTGAACAAGTATTAGCACCGCTTCGTAAAGAGGCAAGCATTGTTTGGACATCAGGTACATTAACCGTACCAGGCAATGAGCGCTTTGTCACACGCCAGTTAGGAATCTCTGATGATGTTGAGATCATAAAACTCCAAGCACCTCCAGCCTATTACGCTGGTGCCAAGGCTTTTATTGTAACTGATATGCCAGATATTCAGCATGTTAGCCAGGAAGAATACATTGAGGCTGTTGCACATGCAATTACTCGGACAGTCCGCATGACGGAGGGACGCTGTTTTGTGCTCTTTACAGCACAGGATATGCTTCGGAAAACAGTCGAGCTCATTCAAGAAAGTGAACTTTTAGATGACTACATGCTTTTTGCACAAGGTGTTACTGGTGGAAGCCGTATGCGCATTCTAAAATCATTCCAAAAATTTAGCCATGCTGTTCTGTTTGGGACAAATAGCTTTTGGGAGGGAGTGGATGTACCAGGAGATGCTCTCGCTTCTGTCATTGTGGTACGATTACCATTCTCTTCACCAGAAGAGCCAGTATTTAAGGCAAGAGCCAAGCATCTGACAGCTCTAGGTGGCAATTCATTCACGGAGCTTTCCTTACCAGAGGCCATTATGCGCTTTAAACAAGGCTTTGGTCGATTAATTCGTTCTTCCCAAGATAAAGGAGCCTTTATCGTCCTCGACCGACGTATCACTAGTAAGTCTTATGGGAAAGAATTTATTAAGGCATTACCGCCTATCGATGTGAGGAAAGTTCAGCTACCTGAATTATTAAAAGAGTTGAACCGTTGGCAAAAATAGATGAAATCCCTTTTAGCATAGCTAGAAGGGATTTTTTTATAGGCTATTTGGAGTGTTTTGTGTTTTGAAATGCTATATTGCAATCGTAATTAAAGCTGCTTGTTTTGATTTTGCTCATCAAAAAGGTTAGCGTTTCTAACAATCTCAGTAATATATTTCATGACGATTTCGGTTGCTTGTTGTGAATTATAACTTTTACGATTATTTAATAGGTTGGTAAACATACCTTGCCATATTAATAGTGTTAATTCATTGATTGCATCCACATTACCCTCAGTTAGGTATCCTTCTTTTAAGGCAATCTCTAGCATAGAACGTCCACGTTTCGTCAGACTGTGTTGAAATAGAATAGCCGTTAAATCTTCTGGAATATTGATTAAATCATTAGGGTAGAAATTATAATAATTTTCCAAAAGTTTTTCGGGTGTTTCACCTAAGTCCATGATAAAGACTGCGTGAAAAATCTGCGGTTGTTGAAAGGAATACTTACAAAAACATTCCCATGCCAACAAATATTTATCAATGGGGTCTTTGCCTTTTTCGATGTAACGAGCAACTTCATTGGTATAGTCTTGCATACATCTCATCGAAGCAAAAAATAAAAGATGAGAGATTTCTGAAAAGTAATTGTAAATGGTAGCACTATTATAACCAGCTTTATCGGCAACTTTTCTAATCGTTACATTTTCTACCCCTTCTTCTTCGATAATTTCTGCTGTAGCGTCCACAAAGTACTTCCACATACGACGCCTTTGTATTTCCTTTTTCTTCAAAGTATAATCCCTCCGACGAACAATTAATGTGAATATTAGTTAAATGTATAAATTTACCTTAAATTGATTATTTATTTTTATTATAGCATAACAATTTTGAATTCTATCTTCAATTCTATGTTTTGTTTTTGGAATATTCAGAGTTGTGAAATGAATTTTCAGGTGATATACTAATCACAATTATTTTATAATCATGATTACTAAACATCAACATATAAAATAATTGGTAGATGATGGGGTAAAGCACAAGGGGAGGAAATTTAATGAGTAAAAAAATCGTGACTCAATTTGAACGTACATATGAAACAATTGAAAACACATGGATTGAATTAGCAGACGGTACGAAACTTTCTAGTCGCATTTGGCTACCAACTGTGGAAAAGGGAGAGAAAGTACCAGCCATTTTAGAGTATATTCCTTATCGTAAAACAGATGGCACGAGAACTAGAGACGAGCCAATGCATGGTTATTTTGCAGGTCATGGTTATGCTGTTGTCCGTGTAGATATGAGGGGTTCTGGCGAGTCAGATGGATTATTGAAAGATGAATACTTAAAGCAAGAGCAGGATGATGCTCTTGAAGTTATAGAATGGATTGCTAATCAAAGTTGGTGTGATGGCAATATCGGTATGATGGGGAAATCTTGGGGTGGATTTAATTCTTTACAAGTAGCAGCTCGCAGACCCAAGGAGTTAAAAGCAATTATTACAGTAGGTTTCACAGATGATCGTTATAACAATGATATTCACTATAAAGGTGGTTGTTTATTAAACGATAATTTCTGGTGGGGCGCAATTATGTTAGCCTACCAGCTACGTCCGATTGACCCACATATTGTCGGAGATAGCTGGCGTGAAAAGTGGATGGAACGATTAGAAAATATGCCTTTATGGATGGCACAGTGGATGGAGCACCAAACAAGAGATGACTATTGGAAACATGGTTCAGTGTGTGAAAATTATGATGACATAGAAATTCCTGTTTTTGCGATTGATGGTTGGGAAGATTCTTATACGAACACAGTATTAAGTTTAATGGACGGACTCTCTGTTCCAAGAAAAGGTATTATCGGACCATGGGCACATGTTTATCCGCATGATGGTGTTCCTGGTCCAGCAATGGGCTTTTTACAAGAAGCGGTGAAATGGTGGGATCATTGGTTAAAAGGAATAGACAATGATGTAATGGATGGACCGATGGTGAGTGTTTGGGTAGAAGAAAGTATGCAGCCATCAGTTAGGAAACCAATTAGCAAAGGTTATTGGGTTGGATTAGAATCCTGCCCAGCAGGGGAAGAAGCACAAACAAAGACGTATCATCTAACACATGGAAAATTGCTGGAACGGCGAAATGACGAGGAAGAGCAAGTCTTGTTAAAAACTCCACTCAATCATGGGCTTTTATCTGGTGAATGGATGGGTGCTGGGGTACTGGGTGAAAGTCCAGCAGATCAACGTCTAGATGATGGAATGGCAATGGTGTTTGAAAGCGATATTTTAAAGGATTCCCTAGAAATTGTGGGCTATCCGAAATTTGATGTAGAGTTATCGAGTGACAAACCACATGCTATGCTTTTTGCTCAACTTTCAGATGTTGCACCAGACGGAGCAGTTACTCGAGTTTCCTATGGTGTAATGAATTTAACACATTTAAATGGGCATGATCGGGTGGACTTATTAACGCCAGGAGAAAAAGTAAATGCTTTTGTTAAATTAGATTGCTGTGGCCATCAATTTAAAGAAGGGCATCGTTTGCGTTTATCTTTAGCTACAACGTTTTGGCCAATGTTTTGGCCAATGCCTGAAGATGCTAAACTGACATTAAATCTTGAAACCGCTAGATTATCATTGCCAATCTTCAGTGGTCAGCGAGTAAGTGGACCTAATATGATCCCTGAAAGTGCACCACTAACGCCAATCACAATACTACAAGAAGGAAGAGTAGATCGTTCAATATCATACGATATTTTAGCGGATACTTGGACATGTATTACAGATGGAGTTGGTGGCGTATTTGGTGAGGGTATTTACCGTTTTGATGATATTGATGTTACAGTGGAACATAATTTGAAACGTGAATTAACATTAACAAATGCTGATCCTTTGTCTGGTAAATATACAATCTATCAAAAAATGAAAATTGGTCGTGAAGGTTGGTGGATTGATGCTGATATTATAGTTACCCAAACTTCTGATTTAGAAAACTTCAAGATCGTTGGGGAAATGGCGATTAAAGAAAATGATGAACAGGTCTTCCATAAGGAATGGGATCAAAAAATCAAACGTCATGGCTTGTAAATAACATCTAAGGGGTAAAGATATGGAAGCTAAGTTAAAAAAGAATACAGCTACATTAGTTATTTTAGCTGTTTCAGGTGCATTGATTTACGCATTACCTTATTTTAGAAACTACTATTACGATGTCTTTTTGGAGGCGTTTCATTTAACTAATACACAAATGGGGACACTTGGTAGTGCGTATGGTGTTTGTTGTTTAATTTCCTATATTTTTGGCGGATTTTGCGCAGATCGTTGGAAAACAAAATATTTATTAACGATTTCTCTAGTAGCCACAGGATTATTAGGTTTTACATTATTATTGTATCCACCATATTCAGTGCTTCTATTAATTCATGCTGCTTGGGGAATCACGTCGATAATGACATTTTGGGGAGCATTAGTAAAAGCGGTTCGTTCCTTAGGGTCTGAAAATGAGCAAGGCAAAGCTTTCGGATTTTTTGAAGGTGGACGTGGCGTAACCAATATCATTCAATCTGCTGTGATTTTAGGGATCTTTGCTTTTTTTGCGAAACATATGAGTGATAAAATGGCTCTCTCAGCAGTTATTACGGTGTATTCTGTTATTTGTCTTTTGCTGGGTTTCATGATTATGTTGCTCTATAAAGATCCAGACCAAGCAACTGATAGTCCCAAAGACAAGGAGAGTAGTAAATCATTTGATTGGGCAGTCCTTTGGAAAGTGTTGAAGATGCCAACTACCTGGCTTGCAACTATTCTTATTTTTACGTCCTACGCGATGATTATTAGCTATTATTACATCACGCCTTATGCAACAGCTGCATTTGGTGCTTCTACGTTAATTGCTGCAGCCTTGGGCTACTTCTCGCAATATTGTCGTCCAATTGGTAGTTTTAGTGCAGGAATCATAGGAGACCGAATCGGTGTATCGAATATGGTGTTGATCGGTTATATTTTATTATCGTTTGGTTTAGTAGGACTCATTTTATTGCCAGGAAAAGCTTCTTTTATACTTATGCTTTTAGTATTCATAGGGATTATCTATACATCTATGTATGCTTTGCAAGCTATGCATTTTGCAATTCTAGTAGAAGGCGATTATCCTGTAGAATCAACAGGAACAGTTTCCATGCCATTGATGATAGTTGGTTATAGTGGTGAAATCTTTATGCCGATTATTGCAGGCGCTTGTTTAGATTACTGGGATGGTACAGCGGGCTATAAAGTATTCTTTGGTATTTTATTAGGCTTGGCTATTATTGGATTCATTACAGTAATCATTTGGCAACGTGTAACGAAAGTAAAACGGCAAGAAATTGCTCTACAACGAAAGCTTGCGAAGGAACAAGCACTTACTTAAATATAGTTTGATTATAAATAACATGAAAAGGCGTCAGGACAAGGCTATTGTCTTAGGCGTCTTTTTTTTGTAAAACAATCCGCTTCGCTAGACCATAACAGCAAGATTGAGGACGAAGTGAAGAAATCATTCCTGATAAAATGAGGTCTATCAAATAGTATGGAGGCTTTCGATATGTCTAAAATTCATGAATTCAATGATTTACATTCTTCACAAGAGCTCTTATTTTTAGGGAATGCTTGGGATTTATTATCGGCATTAATGTTAGAAAAGGCAGGTTTTCAAGCGATTGGCACAACAAGCTGGGGTATTGCTAATTCACTTGGCTATGCAGATGGTGAATTAATAGATTTTCAACGACATCTTAATATTATCCAAACCATTGCAGAGAATGTGAGCATACCTGTATCTGCTGATATTGAAGCAGGGTATGGATCTGATGAGCAGAGTATTATCGACAATGTATTAAGAACGGCCGATGTCGGTGTAGCTGGGATTAATATTGAGGATTCTCTCAAAAACCAAATAGGGTTAAAAAGTGTAACAGAACATTGTCGTCTACTAACAAACCTAAGGGCAGCGTTAGATTACCACGGTTTTAAAGATTTTTTTATCAACGCTAGAACGGATACGTATTTTCAATTGGAGCAACCATTTGAAGAAACCATGGTGAGAGCGAAGGCTTATGTAGAGAGTGGGGCTAGTGGTATATTTATTCCTGGATTAACGGATTTTAACGACATAAAAGCCATGACAAGTAACATAGAAGCACCCATCAATCTGCTTTCATTACCCGGCTTAACCAATTGTCAGCAGCTAAAAGAATTAGGGGTAAGGCGTTTTAGTTTTGGTAATGCACTATCAGATAAAATCATTGCAGATATAACGCAACATGCTGCACAATTATTAGAAGACCAAAATACTTCTTCTTTATATGTTTAATCAATGAAAATGAGGTGAGGTATACGTGGACCATCCAATCAATTTATCTTTTGAGGAGAAGTGGGAAAAGATTATAGCTTGTGATCAAACCTATGATGGGCTTTTTTATACAGCGGTTAAAACGACTAGGATTTATTGCCGTCCTTCCTGTAAATCCAGAAAACCGAAAAAGATGAATGTTGAATTTTATGAGGATTTACAAGAAGTAGAGGCTGCTGGCTATCGTGCATGTAAACGATGTCAGCCAGAGATTGAACATTCACCACATACACAATTGATTAAAAATGTAACAGCCTTTATTATCAACGAATATAAACAAAAGATGACATTACAAGATATGGCGGAGCATGTCGGCATCAGTCCATTTCATCTAGAACGGCTTTTTAAACAAGAAACAGCAGTGACACCCCGAACATATTTAGAAAAAATAAGAATTGATAAGGCTGCCCACTTATTAAGACATACAGATTTTACAAATTTAGAAATTTGCTATGAAGCAGGATTTCAAAGTCCCTCTAATTTTTATAAGGTGTTTCGACGATTGAAAAATTGCTCACCTACAGAATATCGAGGCCTTTCCTAAAAGGAGTCAGGATATGCACTGGATTAATGACGAAACTTATTTAGAAATCGTGCAGCCAAAAGAATTTAATTTTAAAGAGTGTTTGCTGTTTTTAAATAGATCCAATCAAGAAATTCTTCATTCAATAAAAGGGGATGTGCTTTACAAATTACTGAATATTGATGAACAGCTTATTTTATGTAAAATCAGTGAGCAAGACAATAACATAAAAGTGGAATTTCCAATGGATCAACCAATAGCCAATGTAAGAGAAAAAATCGTCCATTATCTAATGGAATGGTTTGATGTAAAGCAAGATTTGGCTTGTTTTTATAAGATGGCTAACCGAGATAAAATCCTACAGCCACTTGTTGAAAAATATAGTGGTCTACGATTAATCGGTATACCTGATTTATTTGAAGCGCTAGTTTGGGCTATTATTGGTCAACAAATCAATTTAACATTTGCCTATACACTAAAAAAACGATTTGTCGAGCAATTTGGAGAGTATGTAAGCTTCGAGGGGCAAAGCTACTGGCTATTTCCACCGCCAGAAAAGATCGCTGCCATTCAGGTGGAAGATTTAAGAAGTCTCCAATTTACGTTAAGAAAGTCGGAGTACATTATTGATATTGCAAAAAGTATGGCAAGTGGTCAATTGACAAAAGAGTTGTTGAAGCAAAAAGATAACTACGAGGACAAGAAAAAAAGTTTAATGGCTATTAGGGGCATTGGTGCATGGACCGCAGACTATGTGCTGATGAAATGTTTACAAGAGCCGTCTGCCTTTCCAATCGCAGATGTTGGTTTGCACAATGCGTTAAAAACTCAATTAGCGTTAGAACGAAAACCAACGATAGAGGAAATCAACCACTATGCGATACATTGGCAAGGTTGGCAGGCTTATGCCACCTTTTATTTATGGAGGTCTCTATATGAAAAAGTATAAAGTAGATTACAAATCACCAATTGGAGTAATTGAAATAGAGGGTAGTGATAGCGCTATTTATGGAATTAATTTTGCGGAGCGGGATGAAATTATCCATATTCCTCAACAAGATACACCGAAAGTTCTGATGGAGTGTGCCAAACAGTTGCAAGAGTATTTTATAGGTGAACGTCATGACTTTTCATTTCCCTACGTAGTTGAAGGAACAGACTTTCAACAAGCGGTTTGGCAAGCTTTACCGACTGTAAGCTATGGTGAAACGGCTTCCTATAAGGATATTGCTGTAGCTATTAACAATGAAAAAGCTGTAAGAGCTGTTGGTAGTGCAAATGGCAAAAATAATATTAGTATCGTTGTTCCCTGTCATCGCATTATTGGCTCTAATGGAACGTTGACAGGGTATGGCGGCGGGATGTGGCGCAAAGAATGGCTTCTTCAGCATGAACAAACCTATAAAAATCCATCAGAGTAATATTTGTTTGAGTACCCTTCTTTGGTGGCAATATCACTGTGCAGCCATTTCTTAGGACTGTATAAAAAAGTGGTTATTGCAAAAAATAAGACCGTCAAAATGGCGGTTTTAATGACTAGTCTTTGTCATTTTATCGCTTCTTATGACACCTCTCTGCTAAGAAATTAGCTTGGAGTATAGACGATAAAGGAGGTGTACTCATGAGCGTACTTTATAGAATTGCCTTAATATTAGTCATTATAGGTGCAATCAACTGGGGACTCATTGGATTCTTTAGATTTGATTTAGTGGCTTATTTATTTGGTGGACAAACTGCGGTCTTATCTCGATGGATATATGCCCTTGTTGGGCTTGCGGGACTGATCACGATTCCAATTCTGATGAAGCGATTTGAAGATGAGGAGGATGTAGATACATTCTCTCGTATGGACAGAAATCCTAGCTATGGTATGGAGGCTGGGGAAGAAGCAGATTTTACTGAAGTAACAAAAAAAGAAGTAAAAACTGTAGAGAAAAAAGACAAAAAATAATGTATGTAAAAACTGGGTCCACCCGTTTTTGAGAAACATTCGTCTAGTTCCTTCAAGGGAGCTAGGCGAATGTTTACTTTTAGAATTATTTATTTAGAAAAGGTTCAGCCATGGCCATGTTCCGAACAGCAAGTCAGCGATTTATTCATGCTATTGTTTAATGGAATGTAATGCTTGTACAAAATTTTTAACGATGAAATCTTTCTCATCAGAGGAAATAATCAATGGGGGAGATAATGTCAGAACATTATTAAACCCAGCAACGGTTACGCCATTTTTCCCAATGATTAACCCCAGTTCCTTACACTGTGCAATCACTTTGTTTACAAGTGTGACATCGAGTGGTGTTTTGCTGTCTTTATCTTGTACAAGCTCTACGCCAATTAATAAGCCCTTACCGCGAATATCCCCAACATGTGGGTGCTCCTTTAATTGCTCCTGTAAGGCCGTAAGAAGCGTAGCACCAAGTGTAGCAGAGTGACTAAATAAATTTTCCTGCTCCATTATTTCAATATTTTTCAATGCTACAGCACAAGCTGCTGGTGATCCACCGAACGTATTGACATGGCGGAAAAAGTCATATTCCTCACTACCTGCAAAAGCCTCGTAAATTTCACGTCGAACGGCAGTTGCTGATAGTGGCATATAAGCGCTTGTCAAACCCTTTGCCATTGTAACAATGTCAGGCTGAATGCCGTAATTTTGGAACCCGAAAGCTTTGCCTGTACGTCCAAAACCACAAATTACTTCATCGACAATGAGCAGTGCGCCATGCTTCTCACAAATAGCTTTGACTCCTTGTAGGTAGTTGTCGTGAGGCATAATCACACCACCACCTGTAATGATAGGCTCCATAATGACTGCAGCAATTGAATCTGACATTTCCCATGTCATAACATGATCGATCGCTTGCACAGATGGCAGTGCACAAGGATCTTTACTTTTAATATGGTCTTCATTTGCACGATACGAGTCAGGTGGTGTGACATGTAAAAAACCAGGTGCTAATGGCTCGTATTTATATTTACGTTGAGCTTGTCCTGTAGCGGCTAATGCACCCATCGAACTACCATGATATGCACGGTAACGAGAAATGATTTTTGTTCGATTGACGTGTCCTTTTTGTTGATGATATTGTCGAGCAATTTTAAAAGCAGCCTCATTTGCTTCAGAGCCGCTATTAGAGAAAAAGACGACATAGTCATCCCCTAATAGCTCACTTATCTTTTCACTTAGCTGGATGGCGGGAATATGGCCAACAGATAAAGGTGTATACGTATTTTCAAGTAACTGCTCATAGGCAACTTTCGCAATGTCTTCTCGGCCATAGCCAACATTTACGCACCATAAACCAGCCATAGCATCTAAATAACGTTTTCCTTCAATGTCGGTAATCCATGCTCCTTTAGAAGATTGGACAATCATCGTAGCATTCGGATTATATGGTTTCATTGAATGCCATACATATTGTTCATCCTTCACTTGCCAATTTGGACTTGTTACATTTGTCACAAAGCTTCACTCCTTCTTAACAGGTAGATGATTAGCATGCATACGTTTTAGTCAGATGTGGACAACAAAATGCACAGTAGTCCCCATTTATACTTTATATGTATGCAGCCAAAATTTTAGAAGGAGGATTTATAAATAGAAAATCCAGATAATTAAACAACCTGCTAATTCTATTGATGTGTTAAAACATCCTCTATTAAAAAGGCAATATATAAGTTTGTCTTTGTAAAGGAGTTGCTTAAGTCAATATCCAATAGCATTTCGATTTTTTTTATTTTATAAAGGACCGTATTGCGATGAATAAATTGTCGTTCACTAATCCGACTTGTACTGCCATTCTCTTCAACAAATACACGTAAAAAAGGGACATAATCAGTATTGTGCATTTCATCATAGCGATAGAGCTGGCCTAAAATATCCTGACTAAAGGACTTCATCAATCGTTGGTTTTGCACCGCCATCAGAATTTTATAGGCACCAATTTCTTTATAGCTATATAAGTAACGGTTGTTATGGAGCTGTGCTAAATGAAGGACCATTAAAGATTCATCATAGCTTTTGCGAACATTTTCGAGCTCTTTATGGTAGTTGCCTTTTCCAATAATAATATCCAAGTAACCATTTTTTAATGTGATTTTATCGTAGATTTCTTCAACGATTTTTGAGAAGGGTGTATTTGGTGTAATGATTTGTGCTTTATCAATTAAAAAAATGAGGTAATTTTTATGCTTTAATTTTAAGAAGCGTTGATAGCGATTTTGAAAAGCAAATTGTATCATCACTTCATAACGATCGATGGTGGCTTGCGTGCCAGTCGTTGTGCAAGTAATGATCGCTAATTCTCTTCCTTGAGGAAATCCTAGCTGTGCTAATTGATCTTTTATAGAGTTAGCGTTTGCTTTGTAATGAAAAAGTAGATTGAACAGAACCTTTTCTTCGATGGAAAGCTCTTGATGGTGGTTGGCAATAAACTGAAAGGTAGTTTTTAATAGATCAGCAATACGGTAACTCCATGGCATTTGAAAAATAGGGAAATCATGTTGGTTTGCAAAAGAGATGACGGCTTCAGGAATAGTAGGAATGAATGGCCCTATGTTGATAATAAAGCCCGCTACTTTTTTCGCGTACGCTTGTTTGACAAGCTGTTCTAGAGAATCTTCCTGTGCATCTAAATTAATGCCTGTTGTGACGACTAATTCATTGGGTCTACAAAACATAATTAGATCATTGCTTTCCACAACATTAATACCAGTAACTCTGCGATACGTACCACTATGTCCAGCGACTAATGTAAGCATTGGGAATTGAATTCCCTCAACAATTTTACGAATCGTCCCCATATTTTCCCCCCCTTAATTATGAACATAACTTACCATATATAATGTGCAGTTGCACATATTTTTTTAGTTTACTTTCCATATCTCACAAATTTTATCTATTTTAGAATGTTTAATAACTACTGTGAAAGAGAGGACTTGCATATGTATAAATGTAATAGTAGACGATTGCAAGAGTTAATTGAACAGTTCAGTCAATTTGGAGCCACTGACAATGGTGGCGTTACACGTTTATCTCTTTCGGATGAGGATGTTTTAGCTAGAAACTATTTTTGTGAATGTTGTAAAGCGTTAGGTATGGATATACAGGTGGATGATATGGGAAATATTTATGCCACTCTTCCTGGCAAAAAGGATATGCCACCTATCGTCATGGGTTCCCATCTAGATTCAGTTGAAAAAGGTGGGAGATTTGATGGCGTGTTAGGTGTACTTACAGCTATCGAGGCCATTCGAACAATTAAGGAAAATGAAATTGAGATGGATATCCCACTTATGATTGTGAATTTTACCAATGAAGAGGGCGCACGTTTTGACCCGGCCATGATGAGTTCAGGGGTAATTACCTCAAAATTCGACAAAGAAAAAATGCTGCAATCTACAGATAAAAATGGTATTCGCTTTCACGAAGCATTACAGGCAAGTGGCTATGAGGGAGAGCAAGAAAATCGACTAAAAGAAGCACTTGCTTATATTGAATTGCACATTGAACAAGGACCCGTTTTAGAGGCAAAACAACGTGAAATCGGTGTTGTCGAAGGTGTGCTCGGCATGGTCTGCTATGAAATTACGATTACTGGACAATCAAATCATGCGGGTACAACACCGATGTCGATGCGTAAAGACCCGATGATTGTAGCATCGACGATTATTACAGAGCTCCATGAGCAATTAGGGAAAATTGACGAACAACTTGTTTTTACCTTTGGTCGCATGAATGTTTCGCCAAATATTCATACAGTCATCCCGAATAAGGTGACATTTACCATCGATTCACGCCATCAAGATCCAGAGGTGATGCAACAGGTTGAGGATATTCTTAATGCGCTTCCAGAGACAGCAGGAGGTTGCAGCATTCATCCTACTAAACTATGGGGGAGAGAGACAGTGTATTTTGATGCAGCCATTTGCGATGAAGTAGAAAGAGCATGTCAGAGCTTCGGCTATTCTGCACATCGTATGTTTAGTGGGGCTGGACATGATGCCCAGTATATGGCGAGTATGGTTCCGTCCGCCATGATTTTTGTCCCAAGTATTGAAGGCAAGAGTCATTGTGAGGAGGAGGAAACAACATATGAGGATTGTGCAAAAGGTGCAGATATTTTGCTCGAAACAGTTTTAACGCTGCAAACAAAGTTTAGTATAGGTGAAACATATACATTGCATTAAACATCAAGCATTCTCTAATTTTGTAATGAAGGGTGAGGGGCACAATGAAAAAAATCATTAAAGGTGGACGAGTAGCAACAGCTGCTGATGTATTTGAGGCAGATATTCTAATTGACAACGGTAAAATTGTTCAAATTGGCCAGAACTTAACGGATGCTGGCGCTGAAATCATTGATGCGACAGGTAAGTACGTATTGCCTGGTGGCATTGATCCTCATACGCATTTAGATATGCCATTCAATAATACAGTGACAGATGACGATTGGAAATCAGGTACGATAGCCGCAGCTTTTGGTGGGACAACTACTATTTTAGATTTTTGTTTAACAGCGGGAGAAGAAAAATTATCAACAGCAGTGGAGAAATGGCATGAAAAGGCGAAAGGAAAGTCTGCTATTGACTATGGTTTCCATCTGATGATTGGTGATTTAACACCTGAAACAGAAGCTGAATTACCCCAACTATTAGAGCAGGAGGGCATTACTTCTGTAAAAGTCTTTATGGCTTATGCAAAAGAATTCCAAGCGACAGATCGTACACTATTTAAAGCCTTTAAAATCGCCAAAGATCTTGGCGCAGTGGTCATGGTGCATTGTGAGAATGGCTCTGTCATTGATGAGCTTGTCGAGGAAGCAAGACGTGCGGGACATAAAGAACCGATTTATCATGCACTGACTCGACCAGCCGAATTAGAGGGTGAGGCGACAAAGCGTGCCATCGAATTAGCTCATATAGCAGGAGCGAAGCTATATGTGGTTCATGTAACATGTAAAGAAGCAGTAGATGAAATTATTGCAGCTCGTGAAAAAGGGTATGACGTCTATGGTGAAACATGTCCACCATATTTAACACTCGATCAATCAGCTTTAGCGCAGCCAGGCTTTGAGGGAGCAAAATATGTCTGGTCACCACCACTTCGTCCGAAATATCATCAAGAACATTTATGGAATGCATTAAAGGCCAAGCAGCTACAGACAATTGGCTCTGACCAATGCTCTTTTAGCTTTAAGGGTAAAAAACAGCTTGGCCTAAATGATTTCTCAAAAATTCCAAACGGTGGGCCATTCATTGAGGATCGCTTTAGTATTTTATATTCGGAAGGTGTTGCAAAAGGTAGAATTACAATCCATGAATTTGTTGATATGATTTCTACAAGTGCAGCCAAAATATTTGGGCTATTCCCGCAAAAAGGAACGATTGCTATCGGTTCAGATGCGGATATCGTAATTTTTGATCCAGAGGCAAAACGCCAAATTTCTGCTAAAACACATCACATGAATGTGGACTATAACCCTTATGAAGGCTGGGACGTTACAGGTGAGCCGGTTAGCGTACTGGTTCGTGGGGAATACGTCATTAAAAATAAAGAATTTGTTGGGGTACTTGGTAGTGGACAATATATTAAACGTCCATTAAAAACAGTAGCTGCGGAAGCACTAAATATTTAGCTTCCTTCAGTATAGGACCGATTGTTTTGATGGAGAGCAAAGCAATCGGTCTAGTAATTGATGTACGGAAAAAATGCTCACATGAGGGGGATGTGGAAATGGTTCCGATTCAAGAAAATGAAATGACCATACAGCTTAGACGTAATTTTATGGAATTAAAAAGCAAAATGACAAAGAATGAGGCTATTGAGGAAGCCAACCGTTGTCTGTATTGCTATGATGCACCATGTATTAAAGCTTGTCCAACAAGCATTCAAATCCCAAATTTCATAAAAAAAATTGCATCTGGTAATATGAAGGGTTCTGCTACGACTATATTAGAAGCAAATCCTATTGGTGCAAGCTGTGCAAGGGTTTGTCCTACGGAAGAATTATGTGAAGGGGCGTGTGTCTTAAATTCTTCTACAAAGCCAATTAAAATTGGTGAGTTACAGCGTTATGCAACAGATTGGGCAATGGAGACCAATACACAGCTATTTAAGCCAGGACAAAATAACGGACAGAAAGTAGCAATCATCGGGGCGGGTCCTGCTGGCTTATCAGCAGCACGAGAGCTTGGCCGTTTAGGCTACCAGGTAACAATCTATGAGGCAGAAGAGAAGGCTGGCGGACTAGGAAGCTATGGAATTGTGGCATTCCGTTTACCTAATGAAGTAGTGGATTGGGAAGTGGAGCAAATTGAACAGCTTGGCGTGAACATTCAAACGAATACAGCGGTCGGTGTGGATATTTCTGCTGATGAAATTTTGGCGCAATATGACAGTGTAATTTTAGCTGTCGGTATGGGGGCTGTACCGAATCTGGGCATTGAAGGGGAAGATTTAGAAGGTGTGCATGATGCCATTGAGTTTGTTCGAAAAACAAAAATGGGACCGCTTACAAATGACATCGTTGGGAAAAAAGTAGCTGTTATTGGTGCTGGAAATACAGCAATTGATGGTGCGACAAGTGCGGTGCGATTAGGAGCAGAGAATGTACAAATTCTTTATCGCAGAACACAAAAAGAAATGACTGCTTACAAATTTGAATATGAATTTGCCAAGCAGGATGGGGTGGAATTTAAATGGCTGACTGCGCCGAAGAAAATTATTGGCGATGAAGCTGGCAAGGTGAAAGGTATTGAATGTGTAAAAATGAAGCTTGGTGAGGCAGGTCCTGATGGCCGACAAAGACCAGAAGAAGTAAAGGACTCTAATTTTATTATTGAAGTGGATGCTGTCATTAAAGCGATTGGGCAAACTCGTTTTGTTTCATTAATCGAAGCCTTTGGATTGGCTCATACAAACGGTGTTGTCGATATTGATGAGGCGACAATGCAAACGTCTAATGACAAAGTATTTGCCTGTGGAGATGTTGTCTTTGGCAATGGACAGGGTGAAGCGATGGTGGTGACCGCTGTGCAGCAAGGGAAAGATGCAGCATATAAGATTCATGAACGTTTAAGAAAACCAAGTGAGATTGCATAAAGTGAACCTTCAAACAGTGGGGGTTTTCTACATCCTTCACTGATTGTTAGTTTCACCAATCAGGATAAAGGGGGAACTTACATGGCAGACTTACGCATTAATTTAGCGGGCATCAAATCGCCGAATCCATTTTGGCTAGCATCCGCACCACCGACAAATTCGGGTTATCAAGTACAGCGTGCATTTGAAGCAGGCTGGGGTGGCGCTGTTTGGAAAACGTTAGGAGAACCGATTTTAAATGTGTCCTCCCGTTTTGCCGCTGTGAGTTTTAATGGTCAACGTGTGGCAGGCTTTAATAATATCGAATTAATTACGGATCGACCATTAGAAGTAAATTTACAAGAAATTTATGACACGAAAAAGAAATTTCCTAATCACGCAATTATTGCCTCCCTAATGGTGGAGCCGAAGCAGGAAAAGTGGCATGAAATTGTGAAGCGAGTAGAAGATGTGGGGGTTGATGGTCTTGAGCTTAACTTTGGTTGTCCACATGGGATGGCAGAACGAGGCATGGGTTCTGCCTCTGGTCAAGTCCCTGAATTGGTGGAAAAACAAACGTACTGGGTAAAGGAAGCGGCACGTACACCTGTGATTGTTAAGCTAACGCCAAACATTACGGATATTACAGTAACGGCGGAAGCAGCGACAAGAGGTGGAGCAGATGCAGTTAGTATGATTAATACAATTAATAGTTTAGCCGGTGTCGATTTAGATTCTTGGAACACTATACCGCATGTTGCAGGAAAAGGGGCGCACGGTGGCTATTGTGGTCCAGCTGTTAAACCGATTGCCCTCAATATGGTGGCTGAATGTGCGCGTAATCCATTAGTGAATGTACCGATTTCAGGTATTGGCGGCATCTCGAATTGGCAGGATGCAGCAGAATTTATTTTAATGGGTGCGACAGGCGTTCAGGTTTGTACAGCTGCAATGCACCATGGCTTTAGTATTGTAGAAGATATGATTGATGGTCTAAATAATTATTTGGACGATAAAGGCCTAGCTTCAGTTATGGATTTAGTTGGTCGCTCTGTACAAAGGTATTCAAACTGGGGTGATTTAGATTTAAATTATAAAATTGTCGCAGAAATAAATAACGATTTGTGTATTAATTGTAATAAGTGCCATATTGCCTGTGAGGATACATCTCATCAATGTATCGATCTGTATACAGAGGATGGCCGTCCAATGTTAAAAGTGCGAGAGGAAGATTGTGTCGGCTGTAATTTATGTTCCATTGTTTGTCCAGTCGAGGGTGCCATTTCAATGGTTGAACGTAAATCAACAATTCCACCAATGACTTGGAATGAACGCCAATCACTGCTTAGCAGTCTTTCCAAATAAAGAACCTTTTATCGTGAATGAAGATTAAAGATAAATAAAATCGAAATTCCACCTTCCTTCATCCATTTTTAGTGAGGGAAGGCTTAACTTCAAGTAGGTTGTCACGGAAATTTAAGAAAAAGGAGAGAAATAGGATGGAACGTGAAGGGAATTATTTAAAATCCCCAGATTTACTTCCAGTGACACATCAACAAAGAAATATTGGAACATTTGGTTTTGCGGTAATTTGGGTAGGAATGGCGATTGTATTAGCGGCTTTTGCTATCGGTGGTTCAGCAATAATGAACTTATCATTGCCAATGGTCATATTTGCAACATTGGTAGGTTCCTGTTTAATCGGTGTCTTTATGACGTTAATTGGTGATATTGGGATAGAGCATGGGCTTTCTTTCCCTGTCTATATGCGCGCACCATTCGGTACATTTGGTACCCATATACCATCCCTTGTACGTGGTGTTACTGCTGCATGTTGGTTCGGTCTTAATACCTATTTCGGTGCGTTAGCAATAAACGGTATTTTAAACTTATTATTTGGTTTTGATAATTGGTTTATCTGTTTCCTTGTTTTTGCAGCACTTCAACTCTTTAATACATCACTAGGCATTAAATCCATTGAACGCTTTGCTGATTTAGCAGCACCTGTCATTATTTTAATTTCTTGCTGGATGTATTACACATTGGCAGATAATGCTACATCTCAAGGGAAAAATGTTTGGACATGGGTGGAAACTCCAACAACAGGCTTTGCCGCCTTTACCGCGTTTATGGTAGTGGTAATGGCAAATATGGGCTTCTGGGCAACACTGGCAGCTGACATGCCGTCCTTGTCTCGGTTTTTTAAAGCACCTAAAAATGAGCGTAACTGGTTCAAACGTAATAAAACACAGCTCGTTGGGTCATTGATCGTTATGCCGATTACCAACACATTCATTGTAACAATTGGCGCTGTTTGTTATATGGCTGTAGCTTCTGCTGATCCAATCAATGCTTTACAGCAAAGTGCAAGCGGCTTTATTTTAGGGATTTTATTGTTGATGATTGTGTTAGCGCAATGGTCAACTAATACATCAGCCAATGTTGTACCAGCGGCTACTATTTTCTCTAATATTGGTGGACCAAAAGTACCGTTTTGGGTAGGGGTTGTTATTGCAGGTATAATTGGAATTCTGGCACAGCCATGGAGTCTATTTGATGTCATGGTCAATGTCCTATTAATAATTGGTGGTATTTTAACGGCCATCGTCGGTATTTTATTTGCTGATTATTACCTACTCCGTAAGCGTCGTGTACACGTTAAAGACCTTTATGAATTAAACGGACAATTTAAATATTATAAGGGCTTTAATATGGCTGGATTAATTGCCTGGGTAATTGGGGGCACTATTGCGAATATATTTGCAACCTATTCCTCGCTAGTAGGGTTTGTTGTAGGAGCGGCTGTATATTATGTATTGGCGAAGTATTGGTGGTTTAAAAAGTATCCTCAGGCAGAGCTAGATGATCCAAGCGATGACAAATATTTAGGCATTACGGTTGGGCATAATTTGGATGAAATATTTGGCCAACCAGCAGCTGCTCCAGAGGAAGATGAACTGGTGGAGCAAGCAGATCCTCTGTTAGAAATGAAGGGTGCCGAGTAAGAAAGACAACATCTTGACATTTTCAAAAGAAGGTGAGGTGATGGCATGTCTGAATTCCAACAAAGCACAGAGGAAATCCAAAAAGTGGATTATTATTTAGATAGTGGCTTCAAAATCAAATATGTCTACGAAAACTTAAGTGGGATGTTTGTCGAATTTGCTCGCCAAGATGAAGTAACATTACTGCAAATTTTAACAGCAGATGCACGGAAATACTTCTCTGCTAAATTACAAGAACAAACTTTATTACAATAACGAAGTAAACTCTATTCCTTTCATCGTGATCGGAATAGAGTTTTTTGAATTTTCGGATTATAGTAGGGCTATATATGACAGGAATCAGCGGATGGATTCCGGGTTCTTAGAAAATGGATAAATAATTAAACAAAGAGGTGTCTCTACTGATGAGTAAAGGCATCTTTTTATTTCTATGAGCATAGCTATTCTATAAAAATAGCCATATTTTTTGTTTTTCCTAAAAATACATTTGTCTTTTTTAGAAAAATTGATTATTATTTTAAAGTAAAAACATCGTAGAAAGAACAACAGAAAAGAGGCGTAACAGAGTGGCCAATAAAGAATTAAAACGAGGATTAGAAGCACGTCATATCCAAATGATTGCGCTTGGCGGGACAATTGGAGTTGGCCTATTTATGGGCTCAGCAAGTGCTATTCAATGGACGGGTCCTTCTGTACTCCTTGCCTATGGGATTGCAGGTATTTTTATATTTTTCATTATGAGGGCAATGGGTGAGATGCTTTATATGGAGCCGAGTACTGGCTCTTTTGCGACATTTGGTTACAAATATATTCATCCGTTGGCGGGTTATTTAACTGCGTGGAGTAACTGGTTTCAATGGGTAATTGTTGGGATGTCGGAAATTATAGCAGTGGGAACGTATATGCAATATTGGTACCCTGAGTTACCAGCTTGGATACCGGGTCTTATTGCTATGGTGATATTAGGGGTTGCGAACTTTATCTCTGTCAAATCATTTGGTGAGTTTGAGTTTTGGTTTGCTATGATTAAAATCGTCACAATTATTTTGATGATTATTGCAGGGGTTGGACTAATTTTCTTTGGCTTTGGCAATGATGGTATTGCGATTGGCTTATCCAACTTATGGAGTCATGGTGGCTTCTTTACTGGTGGCTGGACAGGTTTCTTCTTTGCATTATCCTTAGTAGTCGCTGCCTATCAAGGGGTAGAGCTAATTGGGATTACGGCGGGAGAAGCAAAAAATCCGCAGAAAACAATTACCAATGCGATTCAAAGTATTATTTGGCGTATTTTAATATTTTATATCGGAGCTATTTTTGTGATTGTCACAGTCTATCCATGGGATGAACTTGGCACAATCGGTAGCCCGTTTGTTGCAACATTTGCTAAGGTTGGTATTACAGCTGCTGCAGGTATTATTAATTTTGTTGTCATCACAGCGGCTATGTCAGGCTGTAACAGTGGGATTTATAGTGCTGGACGTATGTTATATACGCTTGCTATGAATGGACAAGCACCCAAATTTTTCGCCAAGCTTTCGAGTAATGGTGTACCTTTATTTGGTACAGCTGGTGTGTTAGTTGGACTTGTTATTGGCGTTATTCTTAGCTATATTGCACCTGAAAATTTATTTGTCTATGTGTATAGTGCGAGTGTTTTACCAGGGATGATTCCATGGTTTATTATTTTAATTAGTCAAATTCGATTTAGAAAGGTGAAGGGAGCCCAACTTGCAGAGCATCCTTTCAAAATGCCTTTCGCGCCATTAACAAACTATGTAACGATTATCTTTTTAATTATGGTACTAATTGGTATGTGGTTTAATGATGATACGCGTATATCATTAATTGTCGGCATCGTTTTTTTAGTACTTGTCACAGTCAGCTACTATGTATTTGGTATTGGCAAAAACCGATACGGTAAGATTCAATAGAATAGTTTAAGAGGATGCATCTCAAAAATGGGATGCATCCTTTTTTTGCTAGCACAATTTTTACATAATTCAACTGTAAAAAGCCAAACTACTAAAAAGTTTATACGATGGACATGTCTTGGGAAATCAAGGAGTTGATATGGATGCGTGGGATACCTGAACAAATCGTTGCACATTTAAAGCAGGAATTAAATGAAATAGATGATGTAAAACTGAAAATGATGGCAACGGAAGAAGGGGACGTCACGGTCATTTATTTCTCCTCTCTTATTGAAAAAATGACCTTACAAACCATGGTAATAATACCGTTGGCCAATAATTTAAAACAGATACATCAAATGTCTCAATATATAGATGCAAAGGACGTAAAGGATGTCATTAAACGATTGAATGCTGGTCAAACCTTGCTATTCTTTCATGAAACAAATGCACTTGTAAGTATGGATACATTTAGTGCACCAATCAGAGCTATAACCAATACTGAAACAGAATCAACCGTGATTGGGCCACAGGATGCATTCACAGAATCATTGGAAACCAATATTTCTTTAGTAAGAAGACGTATTCAAAGTTCTATGCTAAAAAATGAAAACCGGATTGTAGGTTCTGAGGCTAATATTAAAATATCGATCGTGTATATGGACAATATTGTGAATGACGAAAACTTGAAAAATTTAAGAAATCGTATTGATCAAGTGAATTATCCATTATTTACGGATATTTCAGTTTTAAAGCAATTAATAGAAGATAATCCGTTATCACCCTTTCCACAATATTATATGACCGTACGTCCAGATAGTGTTTGTCGGTACCTTCTAGATGGTAGAATTGTTGTTTTTATGGATAACAGTCAATTAGCGATTGTCTGCCCTACATCCTTTTTTGAGATGTTCGTTTCGATTGAGGATTATTACAACCGCTGGACAACGGCATCTTTATTAAGGATGCTGCGCTTTTTTGGTTTTTTCATAACGATCATGATTACACCAATGTATATTTCAGCTTTAACCTTCCATCCAGAAATTTTGCCTTATGAATTATTGTTAAGCCTTCAAGAGTCGAGGAGTAAGGTACCATTTCCACCTTTGATTGAAGTGTTATTTATCGAGCTAATTATTGAAGTCTTACGAGAAGCGGGCTCTCGAATGCCTGCAAAAGTCGGCCAAACAATTGGTATCGTAGGAGGTATTGTAATAGGTACGGCGGCTGTAGAAGCTGGATTACTCAGCAATATTCTAATCGTCCTGGTCGCAACATCTGCCTTATTATCGTTCCTACCACCAATATTTTTAATGAGTAATACGAGCCGCTTTATACGATATATTTTTATTTTATCCGCAGGGCTCTTTGGTTTATTTGGCCAGATGCTCGCCTTTGCATGGTTAATCCATCATTTACTAAGTCTAAAATCTTTAGGAACAAATTATATGACACCAGGGATACCAAGAAAGCCGACAGATTTATTAGATAATGTCATCAGATTTCCATTGAAATATTTAACGAAAAAGACGGGGATTTCAAGAACTCAGTCAAAACAGCAGGAAGAGAAATTAGGTGAAGACGTTGAGCACAGCTAAATTAAAGGTTTTGAACCGCTACCATGTCATCTTTTTGGCTCAAAGCATTATGATTGGTACAGGTATACTTTCGTTGCCGCAAAAAATGAGTTCGATGGGGTATACTCAGTGGCTTGTGCCGATTATATTTGGAATAACTGCTACGTTAACTCTTTGGCCAATGGTTTGGCTTTGCTCTAAATATCCTACTGAGCATTTATTTCGTATCAACGAAATATTATTAGGAAAAATCATAGGAAAGGCCATTAACCTATTTTTTGTCTTGCAATTTATTGTCTTTAGTGCAGGTATCATTAGTAATTATATGCATCTCATTCAAAGTACAGCGCTGCCTGAACAAACGATCACATTGCCTGTTATTTGTTTATTACTTTTACTTATTTACATTGTAAGTGGAGGCATAAAATCAATAGCTAGATTTTGCATGATGACTTTTTTTATAACAATCCCCATGGTCTACTTTACGCGGTGGGCAATTGAAAAAGGGGAGTTTAGCCATTTACTTCCGTTATTTAATTTTAATGCGAAACAATTTTTTGATGCGTTTAAAGATGGCTATTTATCAATCCTTGGTTATGAATTAATCATGATTTATTTTCCTTATATTATGGATCAGAAAAAGGCATTTCGCCATTCGCTAATCGGGATTTGGATTAGTATTTTTCTTTGTTTTTTCACAACAGTCGTAAGTGTCATCTATTATTCTGAATGGCAATTGAAAAATGTGGAGTTTTCTGTATTGAATTTATTTAAAGCTGGTGAATTTACGTTTGTTGAACGAATAGATATTATTGGGATCACGCTATGGGTATTTTTAATATTATCATCCGTAACTGCCTATGTATGGTGTGCCAAAATAGGAATTGACTCAGTATTTAAAAAGAAAAAAATTTATATACTCTATTTAATTGCAGCTATCATATTTGTGATTGTCAAGATGCCTTTTTCCCGCGAGGTTCAAGAAAAGCTATTTGCAGCAAGTAATTATATAGGCTATATGCTAATTATTTGGCCAGTCATATTAATGCTCGTATATGCAGTTAGAAAAAAGAAGGTGGAGCAATGAATAAAAAGCTTCTATGCATCATCCTTTCCTTGTTATTGTTACTAGTTGGTTGTGCAAGAAAGGAACAAAAGGTTCCACTAGAGGATATAGGTATGGTTGGTACAATGGCTTTTGATTATATAGATGATAAGCAAATGAAATTAACCGTAGCCATTCCGCAGTATTCGCCCGAAGCACAAAAAAACACACAAATTTTCTCTGTTGCTACTGACCTTGTTTCAAATGGAATAGTAGAAATTGAAAAGCTATCAGATAAAAAGATTGTCTTTAACCAATTACGTGTTGTCTTAGTCAATGAAGAGTTTGCACGAAAAGGGCAGGTGCGAAAGGTTATTCAGCATTTATACAGAAATGCAGAGGTAGGCAATAAGGTACTTATTGCTATTGCAAAGGACAATGCAGAAACTATTTTAAAGGGAGATTATCCTGATAAACCAAACATTAATTTTTATATTAATGATCTTTTAGAGCCAAGTATTAATACGGCGTTTAATCCCAATACAAATGTCCATGATTTCATTTACACCATTTCAAATCCAGTGATAGACACAATTCTTCCTTATATTGAAAAGCTTGATGATAAGTTAGAAATAAAGGGTGTTGCTATTTTTAAAGGGAGCCATATGCATGAACTGATAAAGCCAGAGGAAGCGCTCATTATTCAAGCTTTACAGGGACGAAAAAATCTGGCGCCGCTCCATTTAGATTTGCATGAGGGACATGGTGAAGAGAAGCTGATGATTGATTTAATTGAGAGTACGGTCAATATACAAAGCAATAAGGATATTGAGTCACCTAAGATAACCATTAACCTTAACATTAAAGGGACATTAAGCGAATATAAAGGCGCAAGAGAGTATGAGCTAAAAACCGCTGAGAGCATTAGTCATTTGGAGAAAGATGTTAATAAGCAGCTAAAAGAGGATATCACTAAATTTCTAGATAAATTAAAAACGATGGATGTGGATCCTAGTGGATTAAGTGAGAAATTTAGAATGTATTATCACGGAAAATGGACGACTAAAAAAACAAGGGAACTAATTAGAAAGCTAAATACAGAAGTACATGTTAAGACATCCATTATTAGTACAGGAACCTTAAAATAAAAGGACAATCAAATCTGCAATCCATTAGAGCGCAGATCTGTTCGTCCTTTTTTATGTTTATGATTTGCGCATAATAAAGCTTAAATGTCTGCCTGCTTTTTTGTCCTGACGGTAAGAGAAGCCATCAGGGCTAAGGAATGTGCAGGTTGCATCAATTTGTATTTGCTCTGTTGGAATACCTGCAAGCTCACATTGTTTTTTGACGGTTTGTTGATTATCAATATGATATTTATTGGTTTCAGCATTAAAATACATGAATTGTTCAGCATAGCCCAGGCTATGGAATTTTTCGTAGACATCTGCGTCAACCTCAAACTTTTGCTGACTTAGAGCCATGCCGATTTGAACATGAAAATCCTCAGGTCGGCATTGTTCTTCATGTACTAGATGTTGGAATAACTTTAGGGTTATTTCTTTGACTGTTCCTTGCCAGCCTGAATGGATAACACCAACTAGTCCATTCACTGCATTATAAAAAATAACGGGAACGCAATCTGCGGTAAAGCTACATACTAATAAATTGGGCTCTGTGGTATAAAGAGCATCCGTATTTTTAACTGCTGTATCCATTTGCTCAGCTCCACGTCCTTTATCGGCCAATGTAACCTTGTGGAAATTAGCACTATGGGTTTGCTCTGTACAAATAAATTGTTGTAAATCACAGTTCAACGTAGCAGCTAATTGTTGACGATTTTCAATCACATCTTGAACATTGTCGCAAATGTGCAACGCCATATTATTTTGCTCCAATTCCAATGGGTCTTTTAAGGTAGTACCCGCAATAAATTGTTCATTATCTACATAAATTTTTGTTTTCATTCTAATCACCTCGTTTTACTATATAGGATTACTTATGGAAAGTATAGGTTGCAGTTATTTGTTATTTAGCTCTCTTTTACCCGACTATCAATCTTTTAGACATAATGAACCAATTTCCCTACATATAGTGGAAGGAATGATATTGATAGCTAGAGGAGAGGGCAAATTTTGAGTGAACTAAACATATTATTGATTTGCCAATTAGGCATGGGCCTTTTTTGGATTATTACATATATACTCGTTATTTATAAAGGATGGCGAGATAAACAATATGGCATGCCCATGGCGGCAATTTGTGCCAATATTTCATGGGAGTTTATCTTTGCTTTTATCTACCCGCAAAATGATCTCCAACGATTCATTACGCTCATTTGGTTCCTATTAGACATCTTTATTTTAATGCAATTTTTACGCTATGCTCCAAATGAATACCGTAGAATGCTTTCAAAAAAATTATTGTATTTCTCCTTTTTGCTGACTTTAGTTTTCAGCATGTTGACGATTTTAGGCTTAGTCCATGAGTTTCATGATTACGAAGGGAAGTACGCGGCCTTTTTTCAAAATCTCATGATGTCCGGTTTATTTATCGCTCTATTGTTGCAAAGGGGGAATTTGGCGGGCCAGTCGATGGCAATTGCTATCTGTAAAATGTTAGGTACATTGTTTGCCTCAGTTGGCTTTTATCTCTACTTCCGCACGCCACTGATTACCATTATTTCTGTGGCAACGCTCTTTTATGATTGGCTTTATATTCTCTTAATCTATCGTTGGCAGAAGCAAAAACCAAAATTATAACAGATGTACCTATTGGTAATGTATGCTAATTACAAATAGATTGCAACTTGATGACAAGGGAAAGGATAAAGAAGGGCGTCAAAATGGGCTTTTTCTGTTAATGTTGGGGGCATGTCATACAATTGTAAAAATCCTTCCAAATATTTTGTGATGATTATCGCACTAAAACTATTTACGATAGTAGTAGAGCAAAGAGGAAGGATGATTAACATGTTGAACAAAATCAAAAAAGCAGCATTTTCTTCAGTAATAGCAGCTTCTTTATTAGTACCAGTAGGAGCAATGGCAGCTGAATCCTATACTGTAGCATCTGGAGATACTCTATGGAAAATAGCGTTGAAAACAGGAACTGGAGTACAAGAATTAATTGATGCCAATCCACAGCTTGCGAATCCAAATCAAATTTCCCCTGGACAAAAAATCACTGTTTCTGTAAAGGAACAAGCAAGTGTTGAACAAGAGGTAGTTAAACTTGTCAATGCAGAGCGCGCAAAAGCAGGTCTACCAGCATTACATGAAGATTTAGAGCTATCAAAAGTAGCAAAAAACAAATCTCAAGATATGCATGATAAACATTACTTTGACCACACTAGTCCAACATATGGCTCACCTTTTACTATGATGAAAAACTTCGGCATCACCTATAAATCGGCTGGCGAAAATATCGCGAAGGGCCAACGTTCAGCTCAAGAGGTTGTCACAGCTTGGATGAATAGTGAAGGACACCGAGCTAATATTCTCAACAAAAGCTACACACATATTGGGATAGGCTATGTACAGGATGGGAACTACTGGACACAAATGTTTATTCAAAAATAATTATACAGAACTGCCCGAATTCAGTTGTCACTGATGAGGGACAGTTCTTTTTATGTAGATAAATAAAATCAAATCAATCCATTTTGTATATTAAACATCCCTTAATACTTTTCAGAAACAATATGTTTGGGTAAAACGCACAAGAAATTACAATTTTTTCGGCATATTGTATCCATATATGATAGAAAGGGCGTTTATTGTGGGAAAAGAACAAAAATTTTTTAGGTTTAAGTTTAAATCCAATCCTGCTTGTCATTGTCATTGTTGTGGTTTTTGTTGCCCTTGCCGTTGTAAGCCACCATTTTTACCAGAACCACCAATACCAGTCTGTGATTATTTAGTATATGTGACGGATGCTGGGCAGTTAGAAACCCCTGATAATAGGGTATCAGTGATTGATACAGCGACAAATACTATTGTTGCTTCCATTCCAGTAGGAACGGCTCCTTTAGAGGTAGCGATCACACCAAACGGAGCATTTGGTTATGTTCCAGCACTCTTCTCCGATAATGTCACAGTTTTTAATACTGCAACAAATACGGTAGTCACTACGATTCCTGTAGGAGATGAGCCGCTTGGTATTGCGATTTCACCAAATGGTGCCCTTGCTTATGTCTCAAATCATGGACCAGCAGCTAACTCTGTATCCGTCATTGATACAGCGACAAATACCGTAACAGCTACCATTCCAGTTGGGCTCCAACCTCAAGGTATCGCTTTTACGCCGAATAGTGCGTTTGCCTACGTGGCAAATGAAAATTCAGGTACTGTATCGGTTATTAACACAGCTACTAATACGGTGGTTGCTACAATCCCTGTTGGAATTCGCCCAAGATCCATTGTTTTTACTCCAAGTGGACAATTTGCTTACGTTACAAATGAAAATAGCAACAATGTATCTGTCATTAATGTTGCAACAAATACAGTAATCAATACAATTCCTGTGGGAACAGGGCCTGTAGGAACAGCCATTACGCCTGATGGCACACTTTTGTATATTGTCAATAAAGGTAGTAATACTGTTTCTGTCATCAGTACAGCAACAAATATGGTGATAGCTACAATTCCTGTAGGATCATCTCCTGATCAAGTAACCATTTTGCCAAATGGAATGTTGGCATATGTCACAAATCAAACGGACAACACAGTATCTGTTATAGATATTGCAACCAATATGGTAGTAGATACAATTCCAGGATTTAATGGTCCGACTGGTATAGATACTGGAACAATCTGCCTATAGTAAATGAGCTAATTTTTTGAAGTACTCAAAGATTGCAAACAAAATTAAAGTAGTAGCCTCCTAAAAATCAACACCACTAAAATTCAAGACGTCATATTGGGGTGTTAAAGAAAGTAATGGCCAAAAGATGTTCTGATAGAAAGTTACGAATGAATTGTATAGCATGATTTTGGATAGCTCTCTCATTTTAAATTTTAGTATGGCTATCCTAGCACTACATAATTTTATTAAATGTTGATTTCAAAGGTCGTTATGATTTATGTTTCCCATTAACAGATAAATAAATTTCCATAAAAACCACACACTATTAGCAATATACGAATAAGATGTCTCTGTAGTATGAAGATAGAGGTAGGTGTACATTGTTGAGAAAGAAGTGGATGGCTGCATTTTGCGTATTAAGTATGATAGGACTAGTGGGATGTCAAAAAAATGCCGCAAATGAGCATAGGCTAGAGCAAGAAAATCAGCAATTAAAGCAACAAATCGAAGAATTACAAAAGCCTGTTAACTCCGAGCAAATAACGCAAAATGAGCCGGCTATTGTAGAGATAGTGGATCCTACGACAAACACGATTATTGAAACGATTTCACCAAAGGAAAGTGGCTATGAGACAAATCCGCAAGCCTATCAGCAGTTTATCGAGCAAGTGGCTAAGGAATTAGCGAGAGGAACGAATACAATCAATGGCTATGATCAGCGGATGGTGCTTGATCGATTGGATGAAACAGGGAATATAATTAAGGGAAGACCACAAACGATTTTAAAAGAAAGTGAATTAGTGGAGAGAGTTTTAGAAGCCTCAGCGACTGGTGGTCAAGTGGAAGTGCCACTTTATATCACTCAAAGTGGCTATTCGCTTGAGGATATTCCTTATTTAGAGGAGGTTGTTGTCTCATCCTTTACAACCTATTTTAATAGCGCTGATGTGGGGAGAAATAAAAACATTGAGCTTTCTGCCAAGGCCATTGATAATGTCATCGTTGGCAGTGGGGACCATTTTTCGTTTAATTCGGTTGTGGGACCACGAGATGAAGCTCATGGCTATCAGCCTGCACCAGAAATTATTAATAAAAAAGTTGTCATGGGCATCGGCGGGGGGATCTGTCAAACATCTTCAACCCTGTTTAATGCAGTGGATCAAATTCCAGTTAAATATGTGGAGCGCCATCACCATTCCTTAGACGTAGGGTATGTACCAAAGGGGAGGGACGCAACGGTGTCCTATGGTAGTTTAGATTTTAGATTTCAAAACACTAATGATGTACCATTTTTAATAAAGACTAGCTATGGCAAAGATTTTCTAACAATCGAAATACGAACAGCAGAGAAATATGTAGAATTATTGACAAAGCAATAATATAGTGAAAAGACACTAATAGACATTGGTGTCTTTTTTTAGGTGCCATGATATAGTTAATTTGAAAAGCTCTGGGAGGGGAAAACCATGCATCCAAAAATACAGGCAGTAATTGATTCTATTGATTTATACCAAGCGACTTATCCAGAAGATGCTTGTGTCATAGTGGCAGATACAGAAAGGGTTCTTGCCTACAAACCAGGTAAACATGTTGACCTGAAAGTAGGGATAGGTGAATCCGTCCATACATATAGAGGAACCGCAACGGAAATAGCATTAAGTTCAGGTCGATTTGTGAAGGAAGAACGAAGTGCAGAAGGATTTGGTATGGCCTATATCGCCTCTGCACAGCCTATTTTTGATGGTGGACAAGTTATAGGCGTATTAAGTGCCATTATTTCGAATGAAAAAATGGATAATATGCGTTTATTAGCTACAGAACTTTCAAGTACTGTGGAAGAAATGACTACTACAAATGAAGGGTTAGCCACTGCTAGTATGGATGTTTCAAAACGTTTGGAAGAGCTATCTAATTTCTCTGAATCGATGGCTGGCGACATTGAACAAATCAATGTCATTGTTAATTTAGTAAAAGATTTGGCAATGAAATCAAAAATTCTTGGCTTAAATGCTTCGATTGAAGCTGCACGTTCTGGTGAGCATGGGCGTGGCTTCGCGGTTGTCGCTTCAGAAATTCAAAAAATGTCCCAAAGCAGTACTGATAGTGCAGATAGTATTACAAGACAATTAGAAAGCATTAAGCAATCTATTGATCAAGTGAATGCTTCTGCTAATCAAATTGCTGCCTTTACCCAGCAATTTGCAGAAAGTATGCACGAATTAACGGATGCCTATAAAGGGGTTAATAATACAGCAGAAAAGCTCATGCATATTAGCGAGATTAAAGGATAGCATAGAAAAAAGGATAATAGCCAAGTAGATTGCTATTATCCTACTCTATAATTAAATAATTTCTAAAATTTCTTGAGGAGTTGCTACCTTGTATTCAGGCTCTTCATTTTTAACCACTTCCTTGGCATCATAGCCCCATTCCACCCAAGCAATGGGCACACCTGCTTTTTTACAAGCCACAATATCCCGTTGTTCATCCCCGATATATAGCACATCGGATGAGTGAACATTCGATTCCTTTAAAAACTTTTTCATCACTTTATCCTTGCCGAAAATTCGGTTTGAGCAAAGAACATCGGCTACACAATGAATACCGTTCATTTTTAGAAATTCTAAAATATTGTCCTTAGAATTTGAGGAAATAATGAGGATTTTATAGCCTCTTTTATCAATTTCCAGCAGTACTTCTTTCATTCCATCAAAAAGATGAACATCATTTAACGATTGGCGATACAATTTATAAAATTGCGGTAAAATCATCGGCAATTTATACATTGGAAAATCAAATAATTTACTCCGTTCAGAAATCGATAATTTTTTCAAGGCATCAATTTCCTTTAATTCGATGCCTTTAAATTTATATTTTTGAGCTAATGTATTCCATGCTGATGCAAACACGGCAGTTGAATCTGCCAATGTTCCATCAAAATCAAAGATAATATGCTTCATTGCAAACTTTCTCCTTTACCATCTAGTTGTATTGACGTTTTATGCTTAAAAATGTTACATGGAATGGGCTAACAACTGCCTCATGAAACAACAACCATTTTGAGCGTACGTAAACATCTTATGGTAAATATTATCAAAAAATACTGCGATTGCAACGGAAATGGTCGTACAAAAAAGCGCTCTCTCAAAAGAAATTGGGCTTTCAAACGATAGACGCCAACTCAAAAAAATAAGTGTTTGCCTATTGTTTATGCATTAAAATGAAAAAAGCCAGTATTTAAAAACAATTGTAATCTCTAAAAATTTGTGTTAGATTAATTGATACTATTATTCGAAAGGAGGTAAAAAGTGATGGAAGCTAAATTCGCAAAAGGTTTGATTGAGATAGAGGTGAAATCTTACAATTTCTGTGGGGACTTGCTGGCAAAGGGAGAGGTCTGCCCTTTTTTAAGCAAATTTCATATGGAAACAGGTTCCGGAAGCTTTTTACCTTCAAATTATCATAATTATTTTTAGTAGTATTACTGTAAAATAGAAAGCAGGGTAAGCGCCGGTTCTTGATCGGCGCTTTTTGTGTTTTATTGTGAAATATAGAATAAAGCCTCTTCATTACAGAGGTTTATTTTTTCAAAGGTGCCGTTTATTACGGTGCCTTTTTTTTATTGGGGGAGGAGAGAGAAGTGATGTGTAACCTTATACGTCCATTTATTTCTTAAGTGCTAACGCTTGGTGAAATGATGGCCAAAATAAATAAGGAGATTGAAAAAATGATACTTCAATTAAATGGAATTAGTAAAAGCTATTTAGGAGATCCTATTCTCTCAAACATTACCTTAAAACTGGAACGTGGGGATCGCATGGGCCTTATTGGGGTAAATGGAGCTGGAAAATCAACGTTACTGAAAATAATTGCAGGAGATCTTCCATACGATCAGGGGGAGATTTTCATGGGGAAAGGGGTTAAAGTAGGCTATTTAAAACAGGACAGTGGATTGCAGATGGAACAAACGATTTGGTCTGAAATGCTCGGGGTATTTACGGAGCTACTAAAGGTTGAACAGGAACTTCGAGAACTGGAGGCGCAAATGAGTGAGCCATCTTTAGTCCATAATCCGGATAAATTTGAGCAAATAATGACACGCTATGCTGGCAAGGCGGATTGGTTTACGCAACAAGGTGGCTATGATATTGAGCCAAAAATTAAAAGTATGTTAAATGGTATGGGTTTTGGCGACATCCCCAACGATACACTGATTAAGAAGCTCAGTGGTGGCCAAAAAACAAGGCTTGCTCTTGCCAAAATCCTGTTAGCACAACCAGATTTATTACTTTTGGATGAGCCGACAAATCACCTGGATTTCGAGACATTAAATTGGCTTGAAAATTATTTACGTGTCTATCAAGGGGCCATTTTAATTATTTCTCATGATCGTTATTTTTTAGATGCCCTTGTCCATGAAATTTATGAGATTGAGCGTACAAAAGGCACAAAATATAGCGGTAATTATTCTCAATATGTAGAAAGTAAAGCTAAGAATCGTCAGTTGCTAGAGAAAAAATATTCGATGCAACAACAACAAATAGCTAAAATGGAGGATTATATTCAAAGGAATATTGCCATGGCAACTTCTTCGAGAAGCGCTAAAAATAAACGGAAGCAACTTGAACGAGTTGAACGGATTGATCAACCACAAAAAGATTTAAAGCATGCACAAATGGCATTTGCTATGGATAAGAAATCGCATAAAGAAGTATTGAAGGTAAGAGACTTAGAGATATCGTTTAAGGTAGAAAATATCCAAAAAACGCTGTTGCGAAATATTTCCTTTGACTTATACAGAGGCGATAGGGTTGCTTTAATTGGGCCGAATGGTGTTGGAAAATCAACATTAATTAAAGCACTGCTTAAAGAGATTGAGCCAGATAGTGGGGTAGTGGCTTGGGGGCATGGTGTTACGATTGGCTATTACGATCAAGAACAGGCAACATTAGACCCCGATAATTCGGTACTACATGAGGTTTGGAGTGCATTTCCAACGATTGAAGAAGCAAGAGTACGAACGGTGCTAGGTAATTTTTTATTCACAGGAGAGGATGTTTTTAAAAAGGTTTCCTCTCTAAGCGGTGGGGAAAAGGCTCGTGTTGCCTTAGCGAAGCTGATTTTACAGAAAGCGAATGTCCTTATCTTGGATGAACCGACCAATCATCTCGACTTATTTAGTAAAGAAGTATTAGAGGAAGCACTTTTAAAATTTGAGGGGACATTATTGAGCATTTCACACGATCGCTATTTCTTAAATAAATTAGCAGGTAAAATGCTTGAACTTACTCCTTCGAATGTGACTGTTTTTCAAGGGAATTATGATGATTATGTTGTTCGAAATATAAGAAATTAACAGTACTACTCGCCACCTCTTAAGCAAGGGGTGGCCCTTTTTTTGAAAAATTTAAGATAGAAGGATGGATAATATAATAAAATAGTGTTATTGTTAGAACTAGCTAAATAAAAATATCCTTCAGGGTAGGGTGAAATTCCCGATCGGCGGTGATGAAGTCATTCAAAGTCCGTGAGCGCAAGCTGATTTGGTGCAAATCCAAAACCGACAGTTATAGTCTGGATGGGAGAAGGGTATAAATGCAAACTTTTTAAATTTAAAATAATTTAGAGGGTTTATTTGACTATGCATTTATTACAAACTTCCCATTCATTATGCGGGAAGTTTTTTTGTTTTCGTTTAATAACAAGTACGCAATACAACCACCTCAAGGATAGAGATGCATAGTAGATCTCACTGATTTAGCGAACAAACTAATTGAATAGAAGATGTTCTTCGGGGTAGGGTGAAATTCCCAATCGGCGGTGATGAAGTCATTCAAAGTCCGTGAGCGCAAGCTGATTTGGTGCAAATCCAAAACCGACAGTTATAGTCTGGATGGGAGAAGAACAAATGAGATAGTAGTCTATGGAAAAAAAAGTTAATCCAACTAGGCTTATTTGTTGATGTCTTATACTCCCAAAACCCCTTTGTCAAAGGGGTTTTTCTTTTTTTGTTAGCTAGGAAGGGAGACGGATACAACGTTTAAAATGACGGATAGAAAACTAAAATTAACGGAAACACTCCGAAAAGTGACGGATAAAAACTGTCAAAAAAAGAAAGAAGGTGGAGAAATGTTTACGGGGCTTGTAGAGGATATTGGCACAATTAAAGCCGTGCAAAGCGATAAGTACAGTATGAAAATTACTGTTCAATCACCCAAAATAGTGGAGGATGTAAAGCTTGGCGATAGTATAGCAGTCAATGGTGTTTGTTTAACGGTGACACATTTTACGCAGCAGGAACTTACCATGGATGTTATGCCTGAGACAGTCAAAGCAACTAATTTACAGCAGCTAGCGATAGGAGATCCCGTTAATTTGGAGCGCGCTATGCCTGCAAATGGGCGATTTGGTGGTCATTTTGTAGCTGGACATGTGGATGGAATCGGGAAAATTTTACGAAAGCGTCCGGTTGCTAATGCAGTCTATATCGATATCGAGTTATCAGAGGAACTCACAAGCTTTTGTATTCCAAAGGGTTCCATCACAATTGATGGCACGAGTTTAACCATTTTTCATGTTGAATCGAACAGTGTCACTATTTCATTGATTCCGCATACGTATAAGGAAACTGTTTTAGGTATGAAGAAGGTTGGAGCAATCGTAAATATCGAAACAGATTTGGTTGGTAAGTATATTTTGCAGCAACTGAAAAAAGGACAAGTTACGTCAACCATTACAAGAGATTACTTAGCCCAACATGGTTTTTAATATATAAAATGAGGAGATGACACTAGTGCTGCATGCAATTGAAGAAGCCCTAGAAGATTTAAAGCAAGGCAAAATAATTGTGGTAGTTGATGATGAAGATCGAGAAAATGAGGGGGACCTTCTAGCGCTTGCTGAATTCATCACACCGGAAACAATTAACTTTATGGCAACCTATGGTAGAGGTCTTATTTGTACGCCTATTTCACAGCAGCTAGCACAAAAGCTAGATCTACATCCAATGGTTCAGAACAATACAGATAACCATCAAACAGCATTTACGGTCAGTATCGACCATGAAGAAACAACGACAGGAATTAGTGCCTTTGAACGCGCGTTGACAATTCAAAAGATGATTGAAGATCAAGCAAGGCCAACTGATTTTCGTCGACCTGGCCATGTTTTTCCTCTAATTGCAAAGGATAACGGTGTCTTAGAGCGTAGAGGACATACTGAGGCAACTGTTGATTTAGCAAAGCTTTGCCAGAGTGTGCCTGCGGGTGTTATTTGCGAAATCATGGGTGATGATGGACAGATGCTACGTTTTGAAGAGCTGACAAAGTACGCAGCTCAACATGGCTTAAAAATGATATCGATAGAAGCATTGGTTGCCTATCGCAATCGGTTATTCACAACAGAAAATACACTATCTATTTAAAAAGGAGAAAGAACAATGGGTAAAAAATTTGAAGCACAATTAATTGGAACAGATTTAAAAATAGCGGTAGTCGTAGGACGTTTTAATGAGTTTATTACAAGCAAATTATTGGATGGAGCAATGGATGGTTTAACACGACATGGAGTAGATGAAGCATCTATTGACGTAGCGTGGGTTCCTGGAGCTTTTGAAGTTCCATTTATTGCTAAGCAATTAGCAGAAACAAAGAAATATGATGCCATTATTGGATTAGGAACTGTTATTCGTGGATCAACAACACATTATGACTATGTGTGCAATGAGTCAGCAAAAGGTATTGCCAATGTGTCCTTAACAACAAATGTCCCTGTTATTTTCGGTATTGTCACAACAGAAAATATTGAACAGGCAATTGAACGTGCTGGCACGAAGTCTGGTAATAAAGGCTATGATGCTGCAATGTCAGCAATTGAAATGGCAAATCTGAAAAAAATGATTGGATAAGAACATGTTCTAATAGCCATCACATCATTTGTTTTCTTGAATATTTTTAATATCCATGGGAAAAATATGCTTAAGTGTATTTATTGAAAGTTGTTTATCATAAATGTACTAATCTTGAGCTGGCTCAGTAGGAGATGAGAAGTATTTCATCAATGGAACAAATGATTAATTTGAAAATGCTGAAATCACTATTTCAACGCTCTGCTGATGTGATATTCCAACAGTATAAATTTCAGCAATATACGGTACATTTTATAACTTGTGATGCGATGGTAGACGAGCAAATACTTCAAACAGTGATTGTTCAACGGGTTCAAGACTTATTAAATAATAGCTCTGACGAAATGCTAGCAGAACAAATAGAACAGCATTTACAAATTCCTTATCTTCAAAAGGTACTAACGAAAGAGGATATACTGACAAGAGTTTATAAGGGCCACGTATTATTGTATTTTGAGGAAAATCAATTATTATATTCGAGCAATATTTCAAAACGACCTAACCGAGAGCCTGGAGAAACAACACTTGAATTAGTAGTTAAAGGACCTAGAGATGACTTTATTGAAGATATATTCATTAATATTGCTTTGTTAAGAAAACGATTACCAACCAATTCATTTAGTGTCGAGACATTAGAAATTGGTAAACGTTCTAAAACTACAGTAGCGATCCTTTTTATGGAAGATATTGTGAACCTCAATATGCTGGAGCAAATTCGATTACAATTACAAAAGATTGATACGGATATCGTTGTCAATGGTGATTTATTAATGGAAGCAATCGAGAAAACTGCCACGATTCTTCCAAGACATGACTATACCGGAAGACCAGATTTTGCAGTCCAGGCATTGATTAGGGGAAGAATACTTCTCATGATTGATGGTGTTTCGTATGCCATGATTACACCAACAAATATTATGTTGCTTTTTAAATCGGCAGAAGATAATGAATATCCTATTATTGTCAGTTCAATGGAACGAGTGCTACGAATTGTAGGCATAATGATTAGTATGTTATTACCCGGCTTTTGGCTTGCATTAACAACTTTCCATCAAGAACAGCTACCTTTTCTACTTCTTGCAACGGTTGTAGAGTCAAGAACGGGTTTACCATTTCCAACGATTTTAGAAATACTACTAATGCTATTTATGTTTGAACTGTTTCGTGAAGCGAACTTACGTCTACCCAGTGCTGTCAGTGGCTCCGTTAGTGTGGTAGGTGGCTTAATTATCGGCGATGCTGCGATAAAAGCTGGTGTTACAAGCCCTTCGATGATTGTGGTGATTGCCATTTCAAGTATTGCTGCTTTTACACTTGTTAATCAATCATTCGTGACAGCTATGAGTATTTTCCGATTAATCATCATTATTGCATCTGCATTTTTGGGTTTATTTGGGTTTTTTATTTCAGTCTTCTTCATTCTACTGTATACAGCAAATATGCAAGTACTAGGTGTACCATATATTAACTTTAGTGCAGATTTTGAAAAAGGCAATATTAGAAAATCTTTATTACGTGTTTCTCCAAAGGGCTATAGCAAGCGACCTTCCTTTTTAAAGCCACAAGATCGAACACGTACTTCAAGTAAAAATAAATAACTTTTCAAAGAAGATCAGGTATTGTTAGTACCTGGTCTTTTTCTTTGTTTTATTTTAGTGAAAAGAGACATAAAACGTTACTATTTACCTTTTTAGTTTACTTTCTTGTTAAGGATTATTAAACTATTTGTTAAGTGTATAATTTTAGTAATGGAAAAATAAAATTTGATTTTATGTTTTAATTTATGTAGGATATACAAGCAATGTTCGCAATACAAACGATACAATAGAGTTAATTATAATATAATAATATTCTAGAATATTTATAGATGAGGAAGTCCCGTTTTATATGAAAAATCGAAAAGTAAAACTAATATTAATTCTATCAACGTTTTTATTATGTTTGTTTACAAGTTTAAACATCTTTACATCCTATGTAAAAATTAAAAAGACCGTTGAGGAGTCGATTGCCAATCAAAGTTTAGAGGCTGCCCGTTCCATTGCTTCATCTATTGATACGGATGCTTATCAGCAATTTTTGAATAATCCACAGGAAAATGCGTATTATTGGAAAGTAAGAAGCTACTTAAACGATGCAAGAATAAAACTGGGTGCACTATTTGTTTACACCCTAAAGGTGGATAATCCAGAAGTATCGACAGCCATGATTACAGGGATGCCAAAAGAAATGAGAGAGGGCTTCGAAATTGGGGTAGTTTGTACCGTTCCCGCGAAGGAAGTTGAAAAAGCTTATAACGGTGAAACCTATGTTACAGAGGTCATACATGACTCTATACATGGTTCCTACTTATCAGTTGGCGCACCCATCAAAGATGACAATGGGAAAATTATTGGGTTTTTAGGTATTGATATTAGCGCAGATACTTTAAATGGTATTAAAGGTAAAGTCATTGAAGACAATCTATTTATTTTTATCTTTAATGGAGTCTTTATTTTAATTGTCATTGGTTCTTTTTTATTTTTACAGAGATGGTATCAAAAGGAAGTAGCGAAAGAAGTTGGTGCTACTGAAGACACATATCAAGCAGAAATCAAAGCATTGATTACGTCGGTGTCATCATTACGTCATGATTTTACGAATCATATTCAAGTATTACACGGTCTTCTTCAATTAGAAAAGACTGAGCAAGCCAAACAATATTTGTCTTCACTATCCAAAGAGGTTCAAGCAATTAAATCATTAAAGTTAAATATTGATCATCCAGGTTTATCCATATTATTGCAAACGAAAAAGTTAACGGCACAGAATCATAACATCGATATGGATTTTACTATCTCTCAAGATGACTTTAATAAGATTAAAACGACAGATTTAATCAAGATTCTATCGAACTTAATTGATAATGCCATAGATGCTGCAGTAGAGTTACCGGAGGGACAACGTAAAATAATGATTTGCTGTCGAGCAGATGAAGCACAATATGAATTTAAAATTACCAATACAGGTCCAAATATTGCTCATCCTGACCAAATATTTAAACAAGGTTTCTCAACGAAAAAACTTGAGAATGGTAGACTAAGAGGACAAGGATTATTTATAGTTAAAGAAATTGTTTCAAAATATAATGGTCATATTTCGATCGATTCATCAACACATTTAGAAACGACTGCCATTGTTAATATACCAATAAAATAACAGGAAAAAAGCTTTCTACAAAACAATTGTGGGGAGCTTTTTTTAATATGTAGGACATACATTACAAAGTATAAAGTGATATGATGGAGGAGATGAAGAAAATGGAAAAGAGCCTCCTGGCATTAATGAAAAAGGGCGGGCTTATTTTGTATGGAAGGCATGGGGCAGCAACGGTTGGTGTAGATCAACCCTATGGTACATTTCATAGTTGTCAAAATCAGAGAAACTTATCAGAACAAGGGCGTAGGGAAGCTGTTTATTTTGGTCAAATGCTACGTTATTGGCAAATCCCTATCCTTTCTCCTATTGCAACAAGTCCATTTTGTCGAACAATTGAAACCGCTCGGCTGGCATTTCCAAATTACGATGTACAAATTGTGCCCTTTTTGTATGACATCTATAAGTTAGGTGGCGATCTTCCTAGCAGTGAGCAAACTAGAATATTAACAGCCCTTTCATCTATGCTGGAAATAATTCCGCCACAGGGCATGAACAGTGTAATCATTGGCCATAGCTTTCCTAGAGATGTGGGACTTGGCATCCTCCCCGATATGGGAACGGTAGTAATACGGCCAAAAGGTCCAGGTCAAGGATATGATATTGTGAAGAAATTAACTTTAGAAGATTTAGCAAAAATAGATTCCATTTGAGAAGAGGGACAATATGAAGATCAAAACAGTTTCACAGTGCACGTTAGAAGAAGTATTGAAAGCATGGAATAAAGGCTTTGAAGGATATTTTGTTGAAATCAACATGACGGCAGAAATGTTTTTGCATCGATTAGTTGGGGAGGGGCTGTCTCCAACGCATTCTATTGTTATTTTTGACCAGGATGAACCAATTGCAATCGTTCTAAACGGTTTCCGTATCGTCAATGGCAAGAAAACTGCTTGGAATGGTGGCACAGGTATTTCACCAGACTATCGTGGTAAAGGAGTTTCCCGTTTATTAATGGAAGAAGCCCTAGCTATCTACGAGCGAGAACAGGTGGAGATCGCTACGTTGGAAGCGATCAAAGAAAATAAGGTTGCCATTGCGTTATATGAGAAATATGGCTATGCTATTTCCAACCAATTGCTATTTTTAAGTGGGGAATATGAAGGGGAATTTGAACATACAGCTCGCATTCATATAGAAACTATTCGCCCTGAGCAACTACCCCATTTCCCGTTCTATCAGGAAGATGTGCCGTGGCAATGTAGCTGGCAGAGTGTGAAACAGGGAGAAGCCAAGATTTTTTATAACGACGATAATAAAGCACTGGGCTATATGCTATACAAAACCGTTTGGAATGATAGTGGTGAAGTGGAGCGAATACTACTCTACCAATTAGAGATACTTGAAGATCGACATCAAAATTTACTACCCAACTTTCTCGAAAGCGTCATAACATGTCCAGTCCAAATGACGGCTGTTAACTTTTTAGCTAATAATCCCGCAACTAGCTTTTTAATAAAGAATGGCCTAAAGGTGACGACAGAGCAGGTACAGATGAAAAAGCAATTTTAAGCAAACTATTGTAATAAAGAACCCGGAATAAAAAATGAAGAACATGTCTTTTATTGAAATAGCGAGCCTCCGGAAGTAATGGATGGCTCGCTCTTCTATTATTCTACTGTTACTGCTAGTTCTTTAACAATGAAAGAGGGAGAACCATGGCCACTTGGTAAGAAGTACAGATCTGAGCTAATGGCTTGTATATCTTTTAATAATGTGAAGAAATTACCTGCAATGGTCATTTGTTTGACTGGTGAGGCAATTTGACCATCTTGAATATGGAATCCTCTAGCTGCCACTGAAAAATCACCAGAAATACTATTTGTTCCTGAATGAAGTCCTGATAGATCCGTAATAAGCACACCTTCAGTTAAAGAGTGGATTAATGAGTCCTGTGTCTCTTGGCCGGGTGCAATATAAAAGTTTTGTGGGGCGACAGACAAAGTGTCCTTATAAGATTCTCTTTGTGCATGACCTGTTGACTCACAGCCGTCTTTTTTGGCTGTTTTTCGATTGTGCAAGAGTGTTTGTAATGTGCCATCGGTAATTATGGCTTGTTGTTTAGTGGCAACACCTTCACCATCAAAATTGCCTCCTGATAACGCTTCAGGATGATACGGTGCAGTGATGAGTGACAATATGTCAGAAGCCACTTGCTGTCCTTCTTTGCCTTTTAGCAATGACTGATTTTTTTGTGCCTTCTCAGCGGAGAAAATCGGCATAAAGGTACTTAGTAATTCCGCTGCGGCATCATGACGGAGAATGATGGGATATTTGCTTGAAGGGATGGATTGCTCACCTAAATGGGCGAGAGCCTCCTCAGCAGCAGCCTTGGCAATAGCATCTACATCAAGGGAATGAAAATCTCTTGTCATTTTCAAATAACTACCAGCTTTTAATTCGTCACCTTGCTTGACAACTGTGGACAGGAAGAGGACTAAGCCGTTTTCCTTATGTGATAAAGATAAATTTTTACTATTCGCTAAAGCACGTTCAGTTGAATAGTATTGAAGTATACAATAATCGAGCGTTATAATGCGGGGATCATACGCTCTGATTTTTTGCTCTATAGCCTTTAAACATTCAATCTTTTCTGGAATACTCACTGCTTCTAGTTCTTCATTAAAAAAAGAATGTTGAGCGTATTTCTCGCTACCCTCAAAAATAGAGAGATCTTCAGGCTCATCGAGTACATCCGCATTGGCTTTCACCTGATCAATTAAAAAAGCGATAGAATCATCATCTATTTTTTCTGTATATGCATAGCCCATCTTTCCATTATAGAGTCCTCGAAGACTGAGACCGCCATCGTCTGATGTTTCATAGCTATCCAATTCACCTTCATAAAGTGTGCACTGAAATGAAGTTTTCTGTTCATAATAGACTTCTGCTTCTGTTAATCCAGCTTCTACTGCTTGTTGTAAAAGATTTTTTTGGTATTGTGTAATGCTCATAGTTTATTCCCCCTTTGTTCCACCAACAGTTATTTCACTCACGCGAATCATCGGCTGACCAACATTGACAGGAAGGCTACCACTTAGTGATCCACACATGCCGGCTCCGTGCGCAAGATTATTGCCAACTCGATCAACTAGCTGCAATGTTTTAGCTCCATTGCCAATAAGGGTTGCCCCTCGTACAGGTCGTTCAATTTTGCCATCTTTGACGATATAAGCTTCCATTACCGCAAAATTATAATCACCAGTGGAAGGGGAAACTTGTCCACCACCCATATATTTTGCATAAATTCCGTATTCTGTAGAAGCGATAATATCGGCTGGCGTAGATGTGCCAGGTGCGATAAAGGTATTCGTCATGCGTGATGTTGGATTAAATCGGTAGGATTGTCGGCGTGAAGAGCCTGTTGGCTGCGCATTCATGCGTCGAGCATTAAATTTATCAATTAGGTAGCCCTTTAAAATACCATTTTCAATTAAAACATTTCTCCTTGTTTTTTCTCCCTCATCATCAATATTAAGCGAACCCCATTCATTCGGAAGTGTGCCGTCATCAATATATGTAACAATTTCAGGAGCCACTCTTTCCCCAATACGATTCGCAAAGACAGAATTATTTTTAGCAACAGCTGTTGCTTCTAAGCCATGGCCACAAGCCTCATGGAAAATAACGCCACCGAATTCATTATCAATGATGACAGGGAATTTTCCGCTTGGACATTCATCTGCATGAAGCATCGTTACAGCAATACGTGCAGCTTCTCCTGCGTAATGATTAAGATCCAGTCTTTCAATAAATTCAAAGCCTGCATGGGCACCAGGACCATAGAAACCTGTTTGCACTTCAGTACCTTCTTCAGCAGTTGCTCGCATGCTCAGCCTACTATAAATACGTGTGTCCTCTACAAATTTACCTTCAGAATTAGCGATTAGTACGTTCTGCTGTTCGTCTAAATAACGGACAAATACTTGACTAATACGGGGGTCATAATTTCTAGCGATTGAATCTGCTTGTCGCATGATAGCGGTTTTCCTGCTGTGCTCCACAGTATTAGGCATACGCAGGATTTGATGAATAGGTGTCACCATCTCCTTATGAAGAGGGTGAATAGTACCTGACGCACCACCTTTGATAGCTAGTGCTGCTCGTTTGGCTGCTGCCAATAAGCCTTCCTCTGAAAAATCATTAGTGTAGGTATAGATACTTTGAAGGCCTGAAAAAATTCGAATGCCAATACCAAAATCACGTCCAGCAATACTTTGATCGATTTGTCCGCTTTGTAAAACGAATTCATTAGCATACTTATCTTCAATGAAGATTTCAGAAAAATCACCACCTGTAGCGAGAGCTGCTTCAAGCACATTTTCTATAATGGATTGTTTAATCATATAAATTCCTCCTTTTCTTGATTATACCAAATTTTTAAAAAGTTCTGTATTATTCTATATTTCTAGATTGGTGATATACAAATTTATGTATATTGCCAATAAAATTTTTTATGACATAATTTTTATGCAATTTCACCAAACTAATGGAAAGACAGAGGAAGGTGAAGAGATGCAGCAACCATATAATGCTGGTGATATAGTTTATATTTTTTATCGCAATCCACATATTCAGGATGTAGCGAATATACAGGAAGCGGCGGTAGTCAATCATCCAGAGCAACCAGAGGAGCTAGCTCTATTTTTATTCGAAACCTATTATCCGATCACGAATGATATGTTAATTTTTTCAAGTGAGATGGCAGCTGAACAAGCCTATCATCAGTATTTTCACTAGGAGGTGGACATGATAAAGCCTTTTACACCTCAGCTTGTCTATTTTGAACCCGATGCACTTCAGTATCCATTAGGGCAGGAGCTCAAAGAGAAGTTTGAGAAAATGGGGATTGAAATTCGCTATACGACGTCGCACAATCAAGTAAGAAATCTGCCAGGAGACAATGATTTTCAAAAGTATCGCGTAGCTAAATCCACCTTAGTGGTTGGGATTAGAAAGACGTTAAAGTTTGATACATCGAAGCCTTCAGCAGAATATGCCATTCCATTTGCAACAGGCTGTATGGGCCATTGTCATTATTGTTATTTACAAACGACAATGGGCAACAAACCTTATATTCGTACGTATGTAAATGTCGATGAAATTCTAGAGCAAGCTGATCATTACATGGCCGAAAGAGCTCCTGAAATCACACGCTTCGAGGCATCTTGTACCTCTGATATTGTAGGGATTGATCATTTAACACATACATTGAAACGTGCTATTGAGCATTTTGGGCAAAGCGAGCTTGGCCAATTGCGGTTTGTTACGAAATTCCATCATGTAGACCACCTATTGGATGCCAATCATAATGGCAAGACAAGGTTTCGTTTTAGCGTTAATGCAGATTATGTCATCAAACATTTTGAGCCAGGTACATCCCCACTTGCGAAGCGCATAGAGGCGGCAGGTAAAGTGGCAAGAGCTGGATATCCACTTGGATTTATTGTGGCCCCTATTTATCTCCATGAAGGGTGGCAGGAAGGATATTACCATATGTTTGAACGATTAGATGCAGAGCTACCTAAGGATGTACGCGATGATATCACATTTGAGTTTATTCAGCATCGCTTTACAAAGCCAGCTAAACGAGTAATTGAAAAAAATTACCCGATGACGAAGCTAGAACTCGACGAAACTGTGAGAAGGTATAAATGGGGCAAATATGGAATTGGCAAATATATTTATCAAAAAGAAGAAGAGGAAGATATTAAAGAACATTTATATGGCTATATGCAAAAGTTCTTTCCACAAGCGAAACTAGAATATTTTACGTAACTATGAGAGAGAACAATATGTTTTCTCTCTATAGTAATAATTGTGCTATATACGGTTCAATAAAACGACGATCTGTTAAATTTTGTGGTAAATGGCTCAGTGAGAAATAGTGCATCGTCTCTGATTCATTGTAATCAATCACTAAATCACCGTGAACATTTCTTGTATAATAGACAGCTGTAACAGAATATAATTCATCTCCATTTGACACTTTAAGATAGCAATCAGGTCCAGAAAAAACACCCAGTAACTGTAAGTCTGAGATGATCAGACCTGTTTCTTCTAACACTTCTCTTTTGGCGGTATCTTCTAAGCTCTCACCCAATTCCATTAAGCCACCTGGGAGCCCCCAGCCGCCATCATATCTTTTTTGTAGTAACACTTCGTTTGCACTATTTAACATGATGACAACAGATCCAGGTAAAATAATCGGTTGATGTCCTACGTATTGTCTTAAAAATTTATAGTATTCCATGATAACATCCTTTTCTTTAATTGATTTTCCCTCTGTATGAATTAACCATAAAATGAAAAAATCCTGCTTATGTTCATATTTGTATAATCCAAAAAGCAATGGTAACGCTAATGAAAAAGGGGAGAAAATAGAGTGGATTCATTCCAAGTAAATTGTTGGTCAGAGCATGAAGAGCTAAAGGTTGTCATGCTTTGTGCACCTTCAATTGCAGATGTCTCAGATTTAACGATAGCGGAGCAGGTAGGTTGGAGTGATACGGTTAATCATAGTAAGGCACTGGAAAGCTTCATGGCACTAAAGATGATATTAGAAAACGCGGGGGTTAAAGTTATAGATTACGCAAAAGAACTTCCTATTGATCAGCAGTTATTAAGTGAACAGTTTATTAACCGTTATTTTGTACGTGATCTTGCGTGTGTCATCGGCAATCGAATAGTACCTGGTAATGCAGGAAGCTCACTAAGGCAACCAGAATATCCTCTTGCTCATGCACTTTTAGAAAAATGGTTTCCCCAACAATTGATGCCAATGTTGCAACCACTACATTCATTCGAGTGTGGAGATGTGTTGATTTTAAATAAGGATGCTGTACTTATTAATCTCGGTATGCGAACGACAATAGAGGCTATCGAAGGTATAATGGAAACTATTTTACATGAGGGATTTTCTGAAATCGCAGTCATTGATTTACCAAAAAGCAATGATACGCTTCATTTAGATATGAATTGTAATGTTGTGAACAAGAATTTGGTCATCGCTAAAAGTTTTGTTCGTTATTTTCCAGTACAGGTGTTGAAAGCGCAAAGCAGACGTTTTGATATGGTGGAATCATTTTTAAAGCATCATGGTTTTGAAGTTTTCTGGCTAGACTCCTATAAGACAATCCCTGATATTAATTTTATTAACCTAAATCCTGAAACATTAGTGATTAGCAAACAGGCATCGAAACAGCAATTATTGGCACATCCACTACTAAAGAAAAAGAACTTGCTTGAGGTTGATGTCACAGAGCTTGAAAAAGGCGGTGGTGGAATTCGATGCATGACAATGCCATTGGTAAGAACGTAATGAAAGGCTGATAATAATGACATCAAAAACAAGTAAAGGTAGAATGTCTTGGTGGCAGCTTTCACTTCTCGGTATCGGCTGTACATTAGGAACAGGCTTTTTTCTTGGAACAAGTATGGCCATTCATAAAAGCGGACCAGCCGTGCTCATTCCTTTTTTATTAGCAGCCATTTGCACGTATATAGTTTATGATGCTCTTGTCAAAATGTCTGTGGAAAACCCTGATAAAGGCTCCTTTCGTACTTATGCCAAGCAAGCCTTTGGACGATGGGCAGGGTTCAGTAATGGCTGGGTATACTTGATGTCAGAGTTATTAATCATGGGAAGTCAGCTGATGGCGCTCGGGATTTTTACGAGGTTCTGGTTTCCAGCACTGCCACTCTGGATTTCTGCAGCGATTTATGCCGTACTAGGATTAGTCGTGATTCAAACAGGTATGAAGGGCTTTGAAAATTTCCAAAATATCTTCGGAGCTTTAAAAGCTGCTGCCATTATCATGTTTATTATCGTTGCCGTTATTATCATCTTGAAAGGCACGCAAGCAGCAACTCTGGATTCATTACAAGCTAATTATGAATCCTTTTTTTCACAAGGAATGAAAGGAATATGGCTTGGACTGCTCTATGCCTTTTATGCCTATGGAGGAATAGAGGTAATGGGGTTAATGGTTATCGATTTAAAAAATCCGCAAGAGGCGCCGAAAGCAGGAAGAATTATGCTTGTTGTCATAACAATCATCTTTATCCTAGCTATTGCACTTGCATTGGCACTTGTATCATGGAAAGACTTTGCGATAGATGAAAGCCCTTTTATCACAGCACTTCATGGTTATCATATACCTTTTGTAGCAGATATTTTTAATGGTGTATTAATCATAGCTGGTTTTTCAACAATGGTCGCTTCGCTTTACGCGGTTATCACCATTCTTATAACACTGGCAGAGGATCAAGATGCTCCAGATATTTTGGCGAAAAAAGGGAAAATGAAAGTGCCATTTCCCGCCTTTATTTTTTTAACGAGTGGTTTAGTCATCACGATTGTTATTGGCTTTCTGATGCCAGAAAAAATTTTTGAATATTTAATTACCGCAGCGGGTTTAATGCTAATCTACAACTGGCTCTTTATTTTAGTGACCTATAGGAAGCTCATGGCATTATCAAAGTGGGCCTATGTGAAAAATAATATAGGGATATTACTCATTATAGTGACGGTGTCTGGGACTTTAGGCGAAAAAACAAGCAGACTCGGTTTTTACGTGAGCCTGCTCTTTATTGTTCTAATTGGATTGGCGACCTGGTTCGTCGTGAAAAGGCAAAGGAATATTACGCAATGAACCATTTTCCTGTGACATCCGTAAAAAAGGGCATTTGGTTGGACTTTGATTATCGTCACTTAAAAAATACTGCTTCCATTCATAGCTATCCTCTTGTCCATACCATTTTAAATCAGGATGTCCTGGAATTTGGTCATAGTCTGCAATGCGCTGGCGGATGAGTTTTTTCATTTTTTGTCCAAATGCAGTAGAGTCGTTTATATCATTAAATATCCAGCGAGGTTGAATGGCCATTAACAAAGTAGAAAAATGACGGCTCTTCCGCAATTTATGTGCTGGTGTAGCACAAGAAATAAAATAGGGTTCCCCGTTAAAGCAAAACTCCCATTCATTATGGACTGGATCTGTTGGTATTTCTTCAGGCCAAGCTACCTCATCTATGTTGGTTAAATGGTTTAAGACTGACCAAAATAACTGTTGATAATCCTCCACCTTAAAGCTTTCTAGCATATCAAGAGGGGTATGAAAAAACACTGTAAGGGTTGTATATTTTCCACAAGATCGCGAGACTTTCGCGTATTCCTTTAAGCACTGTGCTAGCAAGTTAATCGATTGCTCCTCCCGTGAATCGCCAACAAAACTATAACGTAAATGATTAGATAAAAAGCCCATTCTGGCTGGTACACACGGAAACGTATTTGCTTCATCAGCAATCGTGGCAGCAAAGTCATTATAGGCAGACTGTTGCCATAATGGAAGTGCTTCAAAATGATCCTCAATCCACTTCCTATCAAACACTACACCTTCCACTTGAGACTCCTCCTTCTACTCACTTTTATACTATTAAAGAAAAAGCAAATGGGTTACGAATCTGTCGCGAGTATACGAGGTATTCTTTCGAGAGACTGCTAGGGTATGAGCGGCTTTGACCAATAAGGATCACCTCGATCAAGGGTATGAGCGGAATGGAGCCAAGAATGATCACCAGAGCAAGGGTATGAGCGGAATGGAGCCAATTATGATCACCTCGAACAAGGATATGAGCGGTATTGAGCCAAGAATGATCACCTCGAGCAAGAGTATGAGCGGAATGGAGCCAATAATGATCACCTTGAGCAAGGATATGAGCGGTTTTGAACCAATAAGGATCACCTCGAGCAAGAGTATGAGCGGAATGGAGCCAATTATGATCACCTTGAGCCAGGATATGAGCGGAATGGAGCCAAGAATGATCACCACGAGCCAGGGTATGAGCGGAATGGAGTCAAAGGTGATCACCTCGAGCTAGGGTATGAGCGGAATGGAGCCAATAAAGATCACCTTGAGCCAGGATATGAGCGGAATGAAGCCAATTATGATCACCACGAGCCAGGATATGAGCGGAATTGAGTCAAAGGTGATCACCACGAGCTAGGGTATGAGCGGCTTTGACCAATAAGGATCACCTCGATCAAGGATATGAGCGGTATTGAGCCAATAAGGATCACCTCGAGCAAGAGTATGAGCGGAATGGAGCCAATTATGATCACCACGAGCCAGGGTATGAGCGGAATGGAGCCAATTATGATCACCTTGAGCCAGGATATGAGCGGAATGGAGCCAATAAGGATCACTTCGATCAAGGATATGGGCGGAATGGAGCCAATAAGGATCACTTCGATCAAGGATATGAGCGGAATTGAGTCAAAGGTGATCACCACGAGCTAGGGTATGAGCGGCTTTGACCAATAAGGATCACCTCGAACAAGGATATGAGCGGAATGGAGCCAATTATGATCACCTCGAACAAGGATATGAGCGGTATTGAGCCAAGAATGATCACCTCGAGCAAGAGTATGAGCGGAATGGAGCCAATTATGATCACCTTGAGCAAGGATATGAGCGGTTTTGAACCAATTATGATCACCACGAGCCAGGGTATGAGCGGAATGGAGCCAATAATGATCTCCTCGAGCAAGAGTATGAGCGGAATGGAGCTAAGAATGATCACCTCGAGCAAGAGTATGAGCGGTATGGAATCAAGAATAATCACCACAAGCAAAGGTATGAGCAATAATGCAACATCAACTACCTAAAAAGAACCAGCCTGCTATTGTAGGAAGCAGCTAGCGGCGTGGTCTTAAACTTTCTGTTGAAAAACCTTTTGCTCTAGGATGGTTAGGGCATGTTGGATTTCCTTTAGATCCTGTGGAGAAGCATGTTGAATAAGCTGGGAAAAGCGTTCCTCTATACAGGCGAAGGCCTCTTCCATCATTTTTTCACCTTCATTGGACAAGCGAACATATTGCTTTCTTCGGTCTCCGGTGTCGTTAAATTTTTCAATTAGCTGTCGTTCTTGTAATTTTCGTAGTTCACGACTCGTATTTGGTAAGGACATGTGTTGGCAGTCACTAATTTCGGTTGGTGTGACAGGCTGGCTTACTTTAATATATTCAAGAATTTTATATTGTAGCGGTGTGATATTTGCATCCGTAACATTTTGTGTAAGATCGTGTGTTACTTGATGGATAGTGGCAGTAAACGATACAAATTGATGAAATAAAGAGCTTTTATTCATTGGGATCACCTCTACTGTCAAGATACCAAATAACTTATCTCAAAACAATTATCATTTGACAACTAAAAAGAGCTCGATTATTATTTTGTTATCAAATGATAAGTAATGAGGTGCACGAAATGAAAACACTAATTGTCTATACATACCCAAATCATAAAAGTTTAAATTATGCTTTTCTACAGGAAGTAATTAAGGGGTGTCGTGAGAATCCTGCCATCGAGGAGTTACAGATACTAGATTTATATGAAGAAGACTTCGATCCACGTTTAATGTTCCATGAGCACAAACGACGACGTGATATGTATCAGGATCCGAAGATGGAAAAATATCGCCAACAGCTTTCTTGGGCAGATCAACTAGTTTTTGTTTACCCGATTTGGTGGGGGAGGCCACCAGCTATGCTGTTAGGCTATATTGATCAATTATTTGCAGCGAACTTTGCTTATCGCGATACAAAGGGGTTATTTCCAGAAGGGCTCTTAAAAGGGAAGTCTGTTGTCTGTGTGTCTACAATGAAGGGGCCAACCAATTATCCATTTTTATGGTTGAATAACGCACATAAAATTTTGATGAAGCGTGCATTGTTTAAGTTTGTTGGGATGAAAAAAGTGAAGTTTTTTGAGTTTGGTAACATGGAAAGTAAGAAGGGGAAGCAACAGCAAAAATTGAATAAAGTATATCAATATTTTAGAAAAGTAGCTTACTAAAAAATAACTCGTGCAGAACGGTGTTAATCGTTTGCACGAGCTGAAATACTGACGATCGGTATTGTAATTAAAAATCTTGTCCATTCGGCTAGCTTGCTTTCCACAGTAATCGTTCCATTGTGCATATCAATAATTTTTTTAACAATCGCTAACCCTAATCCACTGCCACCATTTTTGGCTGTTCGGGATTGGTCAGCCTTATAAAATCTTTCAAAGATATGCATTTGTTGTTCCTCCGTTAGGCCAATGCCAGTGTCTTGAACAATTACGGTGATTCTATCTGAGTCCAACCTCATGGACAATGAGATGGTACCTTTATTGGGGGTAAATTTGATGCTATTAGTCAGCAAATTCATCCATACTTGGTTCATTAAATCCTCATCAGCTGTGATGCAAATGTTGTCAAGGTGGAGATCAAAGTCGAGCTCTTTTTCTAGCCAATTCGGTTCTAATGCGAGAACAACATTGCGCAATTGTTTATCTAATCGATATTGTTTAGGCTCAAAAGGATGATGCTGGGATTCTAATGATGTTAGTTTAAGTAAATTCTCACTAATTTTCGATAAACGATAACTTTCTAATTCGATAATGTCTAAATAATGTTGGCGTTTTTCCTCAGGCAGATTGATATTTTTTAGTGCCTTTGCAAAGCCATTAATAGACGTTAAAGGTGACTGTATCTCATGTGAAACGTTGGAAATGAACTCTTGACGCATTCTTTCGAGTTCGCCTAATTCAACGGCCATATGATTGATGCCATGAATTAATTGCCCAAATTGGTCTTCCTCATCTGCTTTCAAATCTAATTTGACATCAAAGTCACCTTTTGCCATGCGACTTAATGCATCTACAATCGTATCCCAATAGTTACGTTGTCGATTTAGCCCGATTAAAAAGATAATAGCGGCTGAACAGGCAAAGAGAACAAATACACCAATTACTGTTCCTAACTGTAGCCAAAATCCTTGGGGCTCTGCACCCAATCGACTATAAAGCCATGTGGTTGCATGATAGGCAAGCAAAGCAAATACAGTATTTGCAATGAGAAACAGGCAAAGGACCATGATCAACTTTAAAAAGAATCTTCGTTTTCTCATGTGGCTAGTTCCAAGCGGTAACCAAGGCCACGAATAGTGCGAATGACAAAGCCGCTAACTTCCTGTGGAAAACGCTCGCGTATTCTTTTAATATGGACATCGACTGTTCGTTCATCACCCTCATAATCAAAGCCCCAAATTTCTTCGATTAATTGTTCACGTGAAAAGGTTTTACCAACATAGCTTGCTAGTGTGAATAATAGCTCGAACTCCTTTAAACGAAGTAGAATAGTCTCCCCGTCCAATTCCACTTCATGCGTACTGCGATTCAATTTAACGTTACCAGCTTCTACAACCTGTGAGAGGGAAATGCGGTATCTTTTTAAAATGGACTTGACCCGCACGATGAGCTCGACTGGTTCAAATGGCTTCACTAGATAATCATCTGTTCCTAAATGAAAGCCCTTGACCTTTTGGGAGGTTTCTCCTTTAGCTGTTAGCATAAGGATAGGGAGATCCGTATCGAATGAACGTATTTCCTCACATAATGCCCAGCCATCCATGTTTGGCATCATAATATCCATCACAACCATATCCACTTTTTCAGCGGCTAATTTGGACAGTGCATCTACACCGTCCGTAGCCTCTATAACCTCAAGACCTTCATTTTGAAGAAATACTTTTACTAATTCTCGAATATGTGCATCATCATCCACCACTAATAGTTTTGTCATTTCAACAAACCCCTTTATTCATTCTCTTTAATACGTAATTGCTGCATGGCAAATTCACGATACATAGCATGTGTTTCAAAGAGCGTTTCGTGTGTACCACAGCCTGTAATATGTCCTTTTTCAATAAATAATATTTGATCGGCGTCTACCACGGTAGATAAACGGTGTGCAATTACTAATGTTGTGCGACCTTGCATTAAGTTGTCTAAAGCTTTTTGTACATAAATTTCTGACTTACTATCTAGACTTGATGTTGCTTCATCCAACATTAATATTTGGGGATTGCGTAGTAACGCCCTTGCAATCGAGATACGCTGACGTTGCCCTCCCGATAGCTTAATGCCTCGTTCTCCTACTTCTGTGTCAAACTTATCTGGCAGCTCATTAATAAATTGATCCGCATAGGCCATTTTAGCGACTCTTTCTAGCTCATCATCTGGGACGTCTCGCTCTATACCATAGCAAATATTTTCTCGAATCGTACCTGAGAGCAGAGCACTTTCCTGTGCCACATAGCCAATTTGACTGCGCCATGAATGGAGAGAGAAAGTTTCAATGGGGGTATCTCCTAGTGTGATGCTACCATTAGTTGGCTGATAATATCGCTCTAACAACGAGAAGGTTGTAGTTTTTCCGCCACCACTAGGCCCCACTATTGCTGTAACCTTGCCTGGTTCAATCGTGAAGTTAATATTGGATAAAATCGGTTCTTCAGCATAAGAGAAATCAACGTTTTTAACATAGATCGGTTGATTGATTTTTTCGACAGTTAAACCCTCATCAATATGTTCCTCTTCATGTTCCAGTAATGAACTAATTCGTTCTGTAGCCCCCATTGCTTTTTGTAGCTGAGTAAAGAACATTGTTAGTTGTGTCATTGGCATAATGATTTGGATTAAATATAAAATAAATGCCACCATATCACCAGCAGTCAGTTCCCCAGAGGAAACGCGAACACCACCATAGCCAATGATCGCTACTAGCACTGACATGAGAACGAATGAAATGAGCGGTGAAATCAGTGCATGAATTTTCGCTTCTTTTAAGCCGAATGTAAAAAGATTTGTAATGCCTTTTTTGCCACGCTCATATTCCACTTGCTCAGCATTCGAAGCCTTTACTAAACGAGTTTCAGGCAAAACTTGACTTAACACCGCTGTAAACTTCGCTGTTTCATCTTGCATACCTTTAGAAATCACAAACATCCGTTTACCTAGCAGCATTAAAATCAGCATTGCGAGTGGGACTGCAATTAGCATCACTAACGTCATTTTCCAATCTAAGATTAAGAGAATGATGATGGAACCAATAATCGAAATAACCCCAGATAAACAGTTTGCTAAATGTTCTGTAATGAGCTCTTTTACAACGGCTGTGTCATTCGTAACACGGCTTAATGTTTCACCTGTATCATGTTGATCATAGTAGGGTATGGGTAAATGTAAAAGCTTTCGCCATAACTGGTCTCGCAATCTAGCGACAACATGCTGACCAACACGATTTAAATAGTAGATGGATAATCCGCTAGCAATAGCTTGTGCGATAAAGGCAATACCGAGTACAATAATTTGCCAATAATCAAGTGATTCTAATGAAAAACCATCCACCAATTGTTTTGTAAAGAGTGGGACGATAAAGCCTACACCCGTCGTAGCTAAACTCATTACTAAAGCGATGACCAGTAACCAAATTGGGGGTTCGGCTCGTTTGATTAATTGGATAAAGCGTCGCCAATCTTTTTGATTTGTCTTGTCTTTTGATGTCTCTTGCAAAGAAATAAGCCTCCTTCAATGTATAAAACAACGTATTTCGTTTCTATGGCTTTACTATAGCATGCGTTTATGAACTGAATATGAAATGAAGCGTATCATATATCATATAAAAGAGAGGGTCTGCTATACGTGATGTTTAGGTTGATTCAAGTTAAAAAGGCGATGCACATATCGGGCATCACCTTGTACAATTAATCTGCGAATTCATCATGGTATAAAGACTTTCCAAGCAAACGATAAATTCTAAGGGCTAATTGGATTTGCAGCAGTTCCTCATAGCTTTTTAAATCTGTTTTTAGAATCTCTTTAATCTTTTCGATACGATAAATTAATGTGTTACGATGAACAAACATTTCCTTAGCTGTTTCACTAATATTCATATGATTAATAAAATAGTTTTCTAATGTAACGAGGTAGCTTGTCCCATGTAAAAGATCATGCTCAAAGACAGCTCCTAAGCTTTCTAAGAAAAAGTCCTTTAATTGCACCTCATTCATATTTGAATCTAAAAAATGATAAATTGAGTGATCGGCAAAATGGGCTACAGCTCCACGTTCCTCAAACCGTTGCATTAGTCGAAGTGCTTCATGAGCTTCTGCAAAGCTTTTATGAACAAAGCGAATATGTTTATATTCTTTGCCAATACCTACCAAAAAGGAAGTTTGGCTATTATGCTGTATTAATAATTGCAGAATAGTATCTGCGTATTGTTTTGTTTCATTAATCGTCCTGTCTTGCTTCGTATCCTGTTGTCCTATTAGTACGATGATTTGATTGTTTCGATAAAGACATGTAATTTCTCCATTGATGGTACTAGAGTGTTCGTAAATTAAAGTCACACATTTTTTTGCTATATTATCAGATTCGTATTTTCTTGAAATTAAATCAAGGTGTTCACTCAGGTTGTCATGACTGATCGAAATGACGATACAATAATATTTATAATTGATATTTAAGCCGTGTAGGTCACAGAGTGTTTGCAGCGTTTCACTGGATTTGATTTTACCCGTCAATAAATCATCAAAAAATTCCTGTTTAATTTTTAAACGCACACCCTCAATTTCCTTCTGTTTAATCCTTTCTAACGCAACAATCGTGGATGCTTGCTCCAAAACGATGAAATCAAACTCCGTCAAATCACGTACGGTTTGCCAAATTACAATATAGCCGTAAATGTAATTTGCAACTGCCACGGGTAGTATTCGGCATTTCACAGCCACATCTTCTAAATGATACATCCTTGTAATTGATTTTTGCATTTCGTTTAAATCTTTTGGAATTGTATCAATGAAATCCTTCGAAAACGTAGGCCGATTCTTCTTGAGGTTGATGCCATAGGCAAGTGGCACAGGATTCGAATCGAGATCTGTATAATGCAGTAAATTCCAGTCACTATCCAAAAAGATAATCGGGTTATTAATCGTTTCGGCTAACATGCAAGAGATGGATTCAATGCCTCCCCCTTCAAGTGCCACCTTAAACAACGTATTATGCATATCCAATGACTTCCTATTTAATAAATCATAGCCTCCTGAAGCCTTTTCATTGATGATCGAGATGACCTTGGACAAGGTGTAGTTATAAGGTAATTCTATTAAGGGCAAACCATATTGGTTGGCAATATCAATCATGTTTTGAGGCGTTTTTTGTAAATAGCGCCTCATTTTAATGACAAGGCCAGCACAATTTATTTTAGAAATTTCTTGGATAATTTTATTTTGTAATGCTTCATCGTCTTGAAATATATAACCAGTTGTTAATAATAATTCATTCGGTGTCAGCCAATCAAATGCATCGGGATTTTCAATAATGTTCACAAGTGCAATTTTATTATGAATCCCTTGTTCTCCGGCAACAATTTTAATTCCTTCGAGTGCCTTTGTTTCTAGAATATCTTTGATTGTTAGCAAATGATTTCACTCCTTTGCCATAATCTTATCACAAAACATTGTACACATTGCCTAAATCATCTACATTCTTTTTGGTTTTGCTAAACAATGATATATACGTTTTAAGAGAATAAAATAAAGCGTGTAAGACGGTAATGTGAAAAAAATAACATTGCTGCGGTTCATTTCCCTTTAGTTGAAATGAACAATAGGTCGGATTAATGGAGGTAAGAATGGTGGAAGATACAAATGTGGTGTCGGAATTTTTAGCTGCGGCTGAAACAGGGGATATTAACGCTTTGAAAGGTTATTTACAACAAGGTGTAGATATTAACTCTCGCAATAAGCGTAAACGTACGGCAATTTTACTTGCTGCTATGAATGATCAATTAGAAACAGTAAAATTTCTAATTCAGGAAGGGGCAGATGTCGACCTTCAAGATCAAATTTGCTTAAATCCATTCTTATATGGATGTATTAACGGAAAGTTAGAGCTTGTGAAAATAATGCTTGAAGCAGACACAGATTTAGAACGTTTAACCCGCTTTGGTGGTGTAGGTGTTCACCCTGCAAGTGAGAAGGGATTTGTAGATGTGGTACGTGAACTTGTTACGACTACAGATATTAATGTCAACCATACGAATATTTGTGGTTGGACACCATTAATTGAAGCAATTCTTTTAAATGATGGTGGAGAGAAGCAACAGGAAATTGTTCGTTTATTAGTTGAACATGGTGCAGATACACAATTAGTAGATCAATATGGGGTGACACCGTTAGCGATGGCGAGAGAAAAAGGATTCACTGAAATTGAAAAGATTCTAATAGGAGCAGGGGCAAAATAGTAGTATTTCTAGGACATGAAGAGGTGTACATATGATACACGCAATATCTGGTGATGGCTATTTTCTTCAGCAAATAGGTGCATCGGGGTTTACGGGAACGGTTCATAGTGTTTTTACGCATGCATTGAATATTCAAAGCGAGGCTAATGGAGAAATTTTCACACTTGCTACGAAAGCAATGGATAATGCACCCAATACAATGATTATCGATCTCGATACTTTAGGCAACCTGCACATTCACCAACATGACAGAGTATCGGTTCAACATGACCAACTATTAATAGAAGATAAAGTACAAATAGCAATGCAGACCGCCACTCGTTGGCAATGTCAACTACCTATTTTCCCAACTGATCAAACCTGTTTAAAAACGAATGTAGTCACTGTAAAACAATTTATTAATTTACATGGCAAAAGTGGAGGAATGAAACGTAGTAATTCATCAATTAGTGAGTTTGAGGCTGAAACATCGAGGTTGCTTCAGCAACGTACAAGTTTACTCCGAGAGGAATTAATGAATCAGCGTTTTGATCATTTGCAGAGTTATGCAATTGATTTAGTAGGCTTGGGACCTGGGCTAACACCATCAGGTGATGATTTTTTAGTAGGCTTATTTGCCATCATTCACTTAGAAAATAGTCCTTGTAATATTTACAAGCGACTGTGTGAAAGCGCCATCAACATGATGAAGCCTTTGACCAATGCTATTAGCTATACAACATTGAAAAAGGCAGCAAATGGACAAGTAAGGGAATCCATCTGTTTACTCATTTATTCCATTTTATATGGAACGGAAGCGGATTCAATTCAGGCTCTTAGAAAGGTGCTTGCAATTGGCTCCTCATCGGGGACAGATATCGCCTTAGGGCTTATAAGTGGCTTAGAAGCCAATATAAAATTAGGAGGATAAAGATGAGTATTAAAGTCGTAATTAAGCGAAACACATATTTTGATTCAGTATCATTGATGTCACTATCAACAAAAGCGAATCAAATTGAAGGCGTTGAGCAAGCAATTATTGGTATGGGGACTGAAATGAACAAAGGAGTCATTCGCAACGTTGGTTTGATGACGTCAGAAGTAGAGGAAGCAACAGCTGGTGACTTAATGATTATTGTAAAAACTGCTAATGCGGAGCAAACGGAAAGCGCTTACTTAGCAGTAGAAGAATTGTTAACAAATAAAAACTCAGCACAAGCAAAAAGCGATATTAAATATGCAACGATTGATTCTGCCGTACAAGGTATCCCAGATGCAAACTTTGCCGTTATTTCGGTAAATGGTGCATTTGCTGTTCGTGAAGCTCGCAAAGCTCTTGAAAATAATCTGCATGTTATGTTATTCAGCGATAATGTGAGCGTAGAGGACGAAGTAGAATTAAAAACTTTAGCACATGAAAAAGGTTTATTAATGATGGGGCCAGACTGTGGAACAGCAATCATTGGGAATACAGGTCTTTGCTTTGCAAATGCTGTAAGAAAAGGCAGCATCGGTATTGTTGCAGCTTCAGGTACTGGTAGCCAAGAGGTAAGTGTGCGTATTCATGATTTCGGTGGTGGGATTACCCAACTTATCGGGACAGGTGGACGCGATTTAAGTAAAGAAGTAGGCGGTATTATGATGCTTGATGGTATCAAAGCTCTTGATGCTGATGAAGCAACAAAAGTAATTGTTCTTGTATCGAAGCCACCTGAAGCAAGTGTTGAGAAAAAGGTACTTGCGCAAATTAAAGAGTGCAGTAAACCTGTTGTTGTTTACTTTATTGGTGGTAATGAAGAGGCAGTTGTGGCTGCTGGTGGACAATTTGCAAAAACGTCTAAAGAAGCAGCATTAAAAGCTGTATTACTAGCAGGTATTGATGAAGCAAGCATTAACAAGCGTGCACTTAATCTTCCGTTAATTGAAGAGGTTCGCGCAAAATTATCACCAGAACAAAAATACATTCGTGGTTTATTCTGTGGCGGTACGTTATGTGATGAATCGATGTATCTGGCTATGGAGAAATTCTACAATGTTTATAGTAATATCCAAAAAAATCCGGACTTCTTATTAAAGGATATCAGTGTAAGTCAAGAGCATACATTCATTGACTTCGGTGATGATGACTTTACAAATGGTAAGCCACATCCAATGATCGATCCATCTTCTCGTATTGAGCGTTTCCTACAAGAAGCGAAAGATCCATCTGTTGGCGTTATCGTGATGGACTTCGTATTAGGCTTCGGCTCTCATGAAGATCCAGTGGGCGTTATGCTTCCTGCCATCATGGAAGCTAAGCAATTAGCTGAAAAAGAAGGTAGGCATCTAGAGATCATTGGGTATGTCCTTGGAACTGACTTAGATACACCAAACATAGATGAGCAAGTGAAAAAATTAGTCGATGCAGGTGTTACACATGCAAGCAGTAGTACAAATGCAGGATTACTTGCAAGAGAAATGGTTTTGAAAGGAGAAAATCATGAGTAAGATTAATGAACTTTTCACAAGTAAAATTAACGTTATTAACGTAGGTATTGAACTTTTTAAAGATGATATTTTAGCACAAAATGCAAGCGCAACACACCTAGAGTGGTCACCACCGGGTGGAGGTAAGCCAGAAATCATTGCAGCTCTTAACAAAATTGATAAAGCAGAACTAGCAGAGAAAATCGAAGCTGCAAACCGTCTTGCTGTTGAAAAAATTGTGAACTCCCAACCAGTGCTAATTGGTTTTGACCAAGCCATTAATGTAGTACCAGGGATGACGAAGAAAACAATTTTACACGCAGGCCCTCCTATTACTTGGGAAAAAATGAACGGACCAATGAAAGGTGCCGTAATGGGTGCTCTAATATTTGAAGGATTAGCAAAAGATCTAGAGGAAGCTGCAGCGGTTGCTGCATCGGGTGAAATCACGTTCTCACCATGTCACGAACATAACGCAGTTGGATCAATGGCTGGTGTAACTTCAGCTTCTATGTTTATGCACATCGTAGAAAATAAAGCTTATGGCAATATAGCCTATACAAACTTAAGTGAGCAAATGGCAAAAATCTTACGTATGGGTGCCAACGATGACAGCGTTGTCGAGCGATTAATTTGGATGCGCGATGTGTTAGGTCCAATTTTACGTGATGCGATGAAGCTGAATAAAGAAGGTATTGATCTTCGTTTAATGCTTGCACAAGCGCTTCATATGGGTGACGAGTGTCATAACCGTAACAATGCAGGCACGGCTTTATTAATTCAAGCATTAACACCTTTTATTTTAGAAACAGATTACCCTGTAGAACAAAAACGTGAAGTATTTGACTTTGTAGCAAGTAGTGATTACTTCTCAGGTCCTACATGGATGGCTTGCTGTAAATGTGCATTAGATGCTGCACACGGTATTGAATACAGTACTGTTGTCACTACGATGGCACGTAACGGTGTAGAATTTGGTGTTCGTATTAGTGGTATGGCAGGTAATACATGGTTTACAGGTCCTGCACAACAAGTAATCGGACCGATGTTTGCTGGGTATAAACCAGAAGATTCAGGTCTTGATATTGGAGATAGTGCTATAACGGAAACATACGGCATCGGTGGCTTTGCAATGGCTACTGCACCAGCAATTGTTGCTTTAGTAGGTGGAACAGTAGATGAAGCAATTGGATATTCACGTCAAATGAAAGAAATTACAACAACAGAGAACCAAAATATTACCATTCCATTATTAAACTTCATGGGAATTCCTACGGGTATTGATATTCGTAAAGTAATTCAAACTGGTATTCTTCCAATCATCAATACAGCAATCGCACATAAAGAGGCTGGTATTGGCATGATTGGTGCTGGTATTACTCATCCTCCAATGGAAGCTTTCGAAAAAGCATTAATCACAATTAGTGAGAAGTGGGCTTAAGCCCACTTCCTTATAAGTAGGAGGAGCTTATTATGGAACATACAAAAATTGAACAGTCCAATCAAGACTATAGAGCACTTGGCTATTCGGAAGATCTATTACCAAAAGGGCCTCAGGAAAGGGATTGGGGGATCTTTAACTACATCACAGTTTGGATGGGCGCAGTTCACAATATTATGTCTTATATGACGGTGGCAGGATTTTTCATCTTAGGATTATCTGTCAATCAAGTTTTCTTAGCCATCATGCTTTCGGCAGTGATTGTTTCTGCAGGTTACGCATTAAATGGATATTCTGCTTCTAAATATGGTATACCATTCGCTATATTACTAAGAGATTCATTTGGAGTGAAAGGTTCTATTATACCAGCATTATGTCGAGGATTGGTTGCTGGGGTTGTATTCTTTGGGACGACAACAGTTGTAGGTGCTCAATCCCTTAATGTGTTATTTTCAAGATTCATTCCGAATTATATGTCTATCGGTGGAGACTTCAATATTTTTGGCTTAGATGTTCCAACAATGATCTCCTATGGCATTTTGTGGTTAGTTACAGTGTTGCTATTTTTAGGTGGCATGGATATGTTAACTGTCTTTGGTAAATATTCATCACCGATTGTTTATATCTTCATCATTGGAGCAGCTATTTGGGCAATTAATATTGCTGGTGGAATTGGACCAATTTTAGAATATAAACCTTCTGCAACAATGGAAAGTCCATTAGTCTTTATTGCATGTGTCAGTGCGTTGGTTTCGAACTGGGCTGGTCCCGTGGTTAATATTGCAGACTATACGCATAGAGCAAAATCACCAAAAGCGATGATTTACGGTTTATCTATTGGTATGATCGGTTCTTATCTATTATTTGCTATCACTTGTATTAGCTTAATTGCAGGAACAGAGATTGCTTTCGGACAACCAATTTTTAATATCGTCGATGCAATTGATAAAATTCAAAATCCATTCTCTGTAGTGGTGTTAATTTTAGCATTAAATGTAGGGGCAACAGCTTTTGTAGTTTTTGGTAACTTACTACCATCTGGATTACAAATGACAACATTATTCCCTAAAGTATTTACAGTGAAATCTGCAGGTGTTTTAACAGCTGTTATTGGAACAATCATTTTACCTTGGAAACTAGTATCGAGTACAGAAACTTTATTCTTCTTTTATAGTTTCATAGGTTCTATGTTTGGTCCAATAGTGGGTATTATGTTGTCTAGCTTCTTTATCGAGCGTAAAAGACGTTTAAATTTATCAATGCTTTACGTAGAAGAGGGAAAAAACGGAGCCTATAAATCTGGCTATAATATCATCGCGTGTATCGTCCTTTTGATTAGCTTCCTGTTACCAATGTCTGGTGCCTTTCTTAAGGGTGTACCGTTCTTAGTGAAGCTAAATGACTTTGCATTCTTCAGCGGTCTAATCATGTCATTTATTTTATATACGGTGCTATATAAATTCAATCAGCAAAGTGTTCAAAATAGTGTAGAAAATAAAGTAGGGGTGTAGTTGTGAGTAAATTAGTAATTGTAGCAATCGGCGGTAATTCGTTAGTTAAAGATAGCGGAAGTGAATCTATTCAAAGTCAGCAAGAGGCAGTTGCACAAACGGTCGAACATATCGCGGATATGATTCAAGAGGGCTATAAAGTAGTTGTCACACACGGTAATGGACCACAAGTTGGTTTCACATTACAAAGAAGTGAAATTGCTAACGAGGTAGCTGGTATGCCACCAGTACCACTAGTAAACTGTGTGGCTGATACACAAGGTGGAATTGGCTATTTAATTCAACAAGCATTAATTAACGAACTATCTAAGCGTCAAATTGATAAAAAAGTAGTAAGTGTCATTACACAAGTTGAAATTAATGAACATGATCCAAACTTTATCAACCCTACAAAGCCGGTGGGCTCGTTCTTTACAAAAGAGCAAGCGGATGCAATGTTAATTGAACATCCTGATTGGAAAATGGTAGAGGATTCTGGTCGCGGCTATCGTCGTGTTGTGCCTTCACCAAAACCAATTGATATTGTAGAAAAGGATGCTATTAAATCATTAATTGATAATGATTATGTCGTGATTGCTGTAGGTGGCGGTGGCATTCCAGTCATTAAAAAAGAAAATAATGTCTATGAAGGCGTTGATGCAGTCATTGATAAAGACTTTGCGACAAGCTTATTAGCAGCACAAGTAAATGCAGATTCCTTAATTATTACAACTGGTGTTCCTCGTGTGTTTATTAATTTTGGTAAGCCAGAACAACAAGCACTTGAAGAAATTACAGTAGAAGAAACAAAGCAACATGTTCTAGATAATCAGTTCCCACCAGGAAGTATGCTTCCAAAAATTGAAGCGAGCCTAAGCTTCATAGAAAATGGTGGTCACCGAGTGATTATTACAAACCCTGAAAGTCTAAAAGAGGCAATTAATAATCAAGCTGGTACTCATATTATTAACTAGGAGGATTCACGGTATGGATTATATTCAATTAGCAGTTGAAAAAACAAAAGAAGGTATCGATCAAAATATTGGCGGACCTTTTGGTGCAACAATTGTACGAGGTGACGAAATCATTGCCGTTGTAGGGAATACAATGAATCGTGATACAGACCTTTCTGCACATGCAGAAATTGTGGCTATTCGTGAAGCTTCTAAAAAGTTAGGAACAATGGACTTATCTGATTGTGTTATTTATGCTACTTGTGAGCCATGTCCAATGTGTGTTTCAGCAATTATTTGGGCAGGTATTAAGGAAGTACATTATTGCAATACAGCAGAAGATGCTCACAAAAATGGCTTCTCTGATATGCATATACGCGACTATTTTTCAGGTAAAGATACAAGCGTGCTAAACATGCACAAAATCGAGACTAGAGAAGACTGTGACAACCTGTTCGTGCATTTTAATAAAAAATGGCAGAAGAAGTAAAATAATAACCCGTTAGCTAGCTTTGAGCATTCAAGCCTAACAAAATTAGGACTGCTCAAAGCTTTCCGTAGACATACATTAGAGGAGGGATCTCGTCAAGGAGAATCCCTTTTCTAATTTTAAACAAAAAGTTGTAAGATTCTTGGTACAATGAAATAAATAATCATGCTGTTAACTTGATTCAGCAATATTTTTTGTATGAAAAGCAAAGCATTGAGCAGCCATTGCGTTAAGGCGTAATTAGTAGGGCAACGAGCATTATTGGGTCAAATTTTCATCTTCGTAATTCATAAGAAGGAGCTGTTTACATGGTCTATAAAGAACGATATCAACAATTACTAGATAATATGAATCAATATAATTCAGGAGAGAAAGGGATTACGAGAGTTGCTTATACGAATGAAGAACAGGCTTGTTTACACGCTTTTATTCGTTTATGTAAAGATGAAAATCTTCAAATTCATATTGACCATTGTGGAAATCTTATTGCTCGAAGAGAAGGTAGTGTACCAGGACTACAGCCTGTTGTTATAGGGTCCCATTTAGACACTGTTTATCAAGGTGGTAAATATGATGGTGTTGTTGGCGTAACGGCTGGACTTGAGATTATAAAGCGATTAAATGAGCGTTCTATTGTGACAAAGCATCCGATTGAAATTATCGCCTTTGCTTGTGAGGAATCCTCCCGATTCGGTGTTTCAACAGTTGGAAGTAAAGCGATGGCGGGTCTGATAGAGAAAGAAAAGTACCGTCATTTAGTAGATCGAGATGGTATTTCCATGGAACAGGCATTTGCACATTGTGGACTTGATTTTAGTAGTATTGATCAAGCAACAAGAGTAGAAGAAGGATTCCATGCATTTTTTGAATTACATATTGAACAAGGACCATTGCTAATTAACTATGAAAAGAAAATTGGTATTGTAACAGGGGTTGCCGCACCAGTTCGTTTATTGATGAAATTAAATGGGAAAGCGTCCCATTCAGGCACGACACCGATGAATATGAGAAAAGATGCCCTTTTAGGTGCATCAGAATTGGCATTAGAATTGGAAAAAGCAGCGATAGCAGAGCAAGAGTTTGGAACAGTGGCAACGGTAGGAGTATTAGACGTTGTAGCAGGTTCCATGAACGTTGTCCCAGGGGAAGTAGAGCTGACAGTAGATATTCGATCATCTTCTGTAGAATCAAGAGAGCGAGTGCTTCAACATTTGTATACAACTATTACAAACGTGCAAGAAAGGAGACAGCTTTCCATTGAATACAATGTCATTAGTTCAGAGGAGCCTGTCCTACTTTCTCCAACTCTAATGAAAGAGCTCGAAACTATTTGTGTCGAAAAGGAACTCTCCTATCATTATATGCAAAGTGGAGCAGGACACGATTCCATGAATATGACGAGACTCGGACCAGTTGGCCTTATTTTTATTCCATCTCTAGATGGATTAAGTCACCATCCAGATGAGCATACAGATTTGGAGGATATATTATTAGGGATAGATGTCCTAGAAGAAGCTGTTTTAAGATCGGCTTCTGTCATCTAAAGTTGGGCTTTGTTTAGCAATTTTTGGAGGATTAAAGTAGTTTATAATCTAGTCAATAAAAAGACGACCTTTCCATACTAGAAAGTCGTCTTTTTTATGTGAACAGAATGGTTAATCGGTTTCTTCTGATTGCCAATTTTGATTTGAATGAGCATCATCGCAATGACCATAATAATCATACCAATAATGGCAGTTGTAAAATTGCCTGTGAAATCACGTATGAGACCGACAAAGAAAGGTCCAAGTGCAGCAAATACAAAGCCAACCGATTGTGTCATAGCGGCTAAGAAGCTAGCCTCCTGAATATCTTTGGCTTCATCAATTGGTAATGTTAGACCTAATGAAAATAGCCCACCTGCACCAAGACCAATTAAAATACTGCTTAGCCAAGGATTATAACTAAACAATAGCATCAATAGACCAATTAATTCTAAAGCTGAACAGCCGAGGAGCCATACAGCTCTATGCTGAAAGCGGTTATTTAAAATAGGTACTAAAAACGTTGCCGGCATTTGCGCGACTGTTAATAGTGTCAGCATCATACCAGCATCTCGTTTATTGTAGCCCATATTTTCGGCAATTGGTGGTAACCAAGCCATTATGGTATAAAACATGAAGGCCATTATGCCAAAGAAGCCTGTTAAAAGCCAAGCCTTTTGATTGGTTAACATGTGCTTCCTATAAATGTCTCGATCCAAAGTATTTTGGTTGGGAGTAGCAATCTCCTTATGCTCGATTGGCTTCCACCAAAAACATATAGCGATGAGAGCGAGAATAGCCCAAGAGGCAGTAGCAACTTGCCAGGAATGAAACATATTATTTAATGGAAGCGTAAGCCCAGAGCCTAATGCAGCTCCTACCACTAATGCTAACGAGTAGATACCAACTATACGAGAAGGATTTGAAAATTGCTCTTTAATATAGCCAGATAATAAAGGGCTAACAATTGCAATACCGATGCCGGATAAAAAGGCAGTTAGAAGCATCACCCAGCTAGAATAAGCAAAAAATCTGGCAGCTGTTGCTAGTCCAATAAGAATTAGGGAGTAGGCAATGGTCCGCTCTATGCTCCAACGATTGGCAAGTTTAATAGCAAAAGGGGCAAATAAGCCCATACACAGCACTGCCAAGGATGTTAGCAAACTAGCGGTAGCCGCACTCATGTCTAATGATTCGCGGATCGTTCCTAACAAAGGGGAGACAGAGGTGATGACCGGTCTTAAATTAAAAGAAGCTAAAATTATAGCGATAATCGGCACAATCGTACGTTTTATATTCATTCTCTTTCAACTCCGTTATATCAAATAAATAAATAGATTTCCCAATTGAAGTCTAAACTAATTTGAATGATTGAACAATACTATTATTACTATTACAATAATAGTTATAAACTATGATAGGATGTGGTCGTTGTGGAAATACGTCATCTTCATTATTTTATGGCGGTCTGTGAGGAGCTACATTTTACAAAAGCTGCTGAGAAACTTGGTATATCACAGCCAACATTAAGCCAGCAAATACGCATATTAGAAAATGAACTGGGTATGCCTTTGTTTGATCGGATAGGTAAAAAAATTGTTGTGACAGAGGCTGGTTCTCTTTTGTTTAGCTATGCTACAGAAATGCTTAATACATTACAAAATGTCAAAGATGCTATTAAAGATTTACAGGAGCTGCAAGGTGGGCAAATAAGTGTTGGAATTATGCCTTCAGATTTAGACTATCGGATTACACAGCTTGTTATTGATTTTCATGAAAAATTTCCAAAGGTAAAACTGAAGATACTAGCATCCATTGATATTATGCGGCAAGTTCTTGAAAATGAAGTGGACATTGGAATTGGAACGAATGTAGAGGCGGATGATCGTTTGGTCATGATTCCTTTATGTCGGGAGGAATATGTGTTAGTCGTTTCAAAAGAGCACGCATTGGCGAAGCAAACTGCAATCACAATTGCCGAATTAAAGGAGCTTCCGATGGTTATGTATCCAGAAGGTTTTCTTGGGAGAGAAGTGGTAGAAGATGCTGTAAAAACACATGGTTTTCAGCTGCATACTATTCTTGAAACAAGTTCTGTTACTTCCATTATGAATCTTGTTCGAGAAAATATTGGCGTGACAGTGCAACCTTATCCCTTGATACAACAAATGAATGATCCTAATCTATGTAGTATACGTATCTTGAATGGTGCCCCAAGCCGTAGCCTATCAATTATTTATCGAATAGATCGCTATGTCAGTCAAGCAACGACAGCTTTTATTGAACAACTCAAAGAATATTTTACGGGCTAAAGCACAAACGACTGTTAAAAAAAATTGTAGAAAAAAGTTCCTTTTTTTGAAGAGTTCACATATACTATTATAAACCGACAGTCAGTCTATATATGTAGGACAGGTGAAAGAAGTTTTTCATTTCTTCATCTTGTACCTACATTTTTTTACAGTCGTAAATGACCGACTGTCGGTCTAAAATGGTGAGAGGTGATTTTAATTGAACAGATCCGTTAAAGTAATAGGCTTTTCCCAAGATTTTTTAATGATGGTTGTTGGTCAGATTATTTCTATTTTAGGCTCAGCCCTCCTAAGATTTGCCCTATCACTTTTTGTCTTGGATTTAACGGGAAGGGCAGATCTTTTCGCTGTGCTCTTTGCTATTTCAAGCCTTCCTATTTTATTTACACCATTTGGTGGTGCTATAGCAGACCGTTTTAACCGACGCAATTTAATGGTTGTATATGATTTTATTAGTAGTTTTATTGTTCTAATTTTCTATTGTATGTTACTGACAGATAATTATTCTGTGTTAGGGATCGGCCTTGTCCTTGTGTTACTTTCCTTTATTAGTGCGATGTACGCACCTGCTGTCATGGCTAGTATTCCATTATTGGTTGAAGAACAGAAGCTTGAACAAGCCAATGGAATCATTAACGGGGTTCAAGCATTAGCTGGTGTGACTGCACCAGTACTAGGGGGCATCTTATATGGGGTGCTTGGTCTGAAAATTCTTGTCATCATGAGTGGATTATTTTTTTTCTTAACAGCTATTTTAGAAATGTTTATAACGATACCATTTGAGCAGCGTGATTATCATGGACAATTAGTACGTACATTGATCAGTGATATGAAAGGAGGGTTTAGCTATGTCATAAGGCAAAGATTTATTTTAAAATGCATATTACTAGCCGCTTTATTGAATTTATTTTTTACACCTCTATTCATTGTGGGTGTGCCAATAATCCTTCGTGTCACAATGGAAACTGGTCATACATTGTATGGAATTGGAATGGGCAGCATAGATTTGGCAACCATTTTAGGCGCATTAGCAATGGGCTATTTTGCCACAAAGCTTCGCATACACAGCCTATACATTTGGATGTTTGTGACAGCTTTATTCGTAATCCCTATGGCTATTGCTGTCTTGCCTCCGTCGCTACAAATGGGTCTTTATCCTTCATACATTCTATTTATAGGGTGTGCTGTTGTGATCGCGATGATCATGACGGTGATTTCCATCTACGTCATGACACTTGTCCAAAAGGAAACGCCAAATGAAAAAATGGGGAAGGTTATGGCCATTATGATGGCAGTATCACAATGTATGGCTCCTCTTGGGCAAATAGGATATGGCTTCCTATTTGAGGACTTTCGTAGCCATATTTATATACCAATCCTCATGATATGTGTGGTTGTCCTATTGTTAGCGTTCCTGACCAATAGATTATGGCGATTAGAGGCTAAACGATGAAAAAAACCACCATTAGTTTTATCAAGACCTAAATTGTAAAAGTCGTAAAATATAAATGGTGATACATATTAGTCATATATAATATGTATCACCATTTTCTTCTTGCTCAACAATCGCGCCTGATTATGGAACATCATAAGCACCTGTTTTGTAATACTAACGCAGTTTAATTTAAGTACAAACATTCACAATCTTTAAGATGTTATCATGTGTGATTGACTAATAGATACCAATACTATTTTCACTGTAAAAATTTCCGATAGTTAGATAAAAATCCATCTATTGTAACTGTTTATATAAATTCAGAATTGTTAAACTATTATTAAATACCAAGGATACACTTGAAACTTAATTCTTTCAGGAGGGATACAAATGGAGCAAAAGTTACATTTAATTCCGTATCAAGTGAATGAAGTGGTCGAAGTGGTCGAAATGGTGCCAAAAGGTATTGAACTTATTGCAGCACCAAAAATTTGGGAGCATTCTAAAGGGAAGGGAATCACTGTTGCGATATTGGACACAGGCTGCGACGTGACCCATCCTGATTTGGGTGGGCGTATTATCGGCGGACGGAATTTCACTCGTGATGATGATGGACAACCTGATGTATACACCGATTATAATGGCCATGGAACCCATGTGGCTGGCACAATTGCTGCAATCAGTAACGGCACAGGAGTAGTTGGTGTTGCACCTGAAGCAAGTTTATTGATTTTAAAAGTGCTTGATAAAAGTGGATCAGGGCAATACGACTGGATCATAAATGGTATTAACTATGCAGTTGAACAAAGGGTGGATATCATCTCCATGAGCCTCGGAGGTTCTGTCGATGTACCTGAGTTACACCAAGCTATTCAAAATGCAATCACTAATCAAATTCTAGTAGTTTGTGCTGCTGGTAATGAGGGAGATGGACAGAGTTCTTCAAATGAATTGGCCTATCCTGCCTGCTACAATGAAGTCATCAGCGTCGGATCCATTAACCTGCAACGCAGTTCTTCTGAATTTTCAAATTCGAATAATGAAATCGACATAGTAGCCCCTGGTGAAGAAATCCTTTCAACGTATTTAAACGGAACTTATGCAAAACTAAGCGGAACTTCGATGGCAACACCGCATATATCCGGTGCACTTGCACTCATAAAAGAGAGTGCCAACAGAAACTTTGAGCGAAATCTGACCGAGGCTGAGCTGTATGCACAATTAATAAAGAGAACGATTCCTTTAGGAAACTCGCCAAAACTCGAAGGCAACGGATTGCTGTACTTAACAACAGAGGAATACTTATCGGATGTGTTCAACCAAAAATTATCTGCACAGGCGTTGAAAATATAATGGAAAAACTAGATTTGTTATACAGTGAATGGGAAACGGCCAAGTCAGACTTTTTAAACTATAAGGAAAATCGACCCTATTATGATGAAAAGAAAGATAAGGAAGTCAGAAATCAATACTATCAGAGCATTTCATTCACGGATGCTAATCTTTTAGACAGCCTTCATACATTGCTTGAAAAAACACATACAGATCAGTTAAACTACAGCCCGCACCGTTATGTGTACCCTTGGGTTGATTTGCAGGAAAACGGTTCATTAAAAAGCCTTTATTCTGGAAATAGAATGGATCCACTTTCTGTCATAGATGAGGACGTTCGGCTCCATGAAATGCAGGCAAAAGGGTTAATCAGCATCTTTTCGGATGATTTATTAAACTGTGAACATGTAGTGCCTCAATCATGGTTCGATAAAAAAGAACCGATGAGAGGAGACTTGCATCATCTATTCGCCTGCGAAACGACCTGCAATAGCAGTCGCAGCAACTACCCTTACTACGATTTCCACGATTACGTCCCTGAAGGATTAATTTTAGGAATCAAAGATGGCTGCGGCAAAGCTGAAGGAAGTAAATTCGAACCAGAATACGGGAAAGGAATCGTTGCTAGAGCAACACTCTATTTCCTAATTCGGTATCCAAACACTATAAAAAAAGAACTAGAGAATGTCTCTTTATTGTTAAAATGGCATCAATCTTTCCCAGTATCTATCTATGAAAAGCATCGCAACTTAGCCATCCATGAACTTCAAGGCAATCGGAACCCATTTATTGATTTTCCAGAGATTGCAGAAAATTTCGTAACAAATTAAAAAACACTAATTCCCTTATAAAAGTACAAGGGAATTAGTGTTCGCTTTTTTATATTAAACGCAACTAATGGTATAATTGCTACATGTTAAATCCACTCTTCGTTCACAAGCATATTTTTTTGCCCTGACTTATAAATTGATAACAAGCCCCAAACCGTTGTTTGGGGACTTTTCTTTGTTTACCGTCTTTTTTATAAACATCTTGAGCCAAAATACCTCGAAAACCCTAATAAGAAGAATCCCTTTTGAAAAAAGATTGATGAAAACGGATGCTTCCTCTGTGAAGTATTGTTTAATTTTTATAAAAAAGTTTGAGCATTTTCTGTGATCTAATCTTCAACAATACCAATTCCTTTTCCTCTCTTAAAATGCAGGTATCGATTTAGTAGCCTTCTAAAATTTTGACAAAGATGATTTATGAAATTGATTCAGTTAATTTTAAACATAATAAAAAAGCACTCTCTCAAGAATGCTTTATAAGTCGGGGTATATTGTTGTATTGTTAAACTTTATATCTATCTCAAAATATTGCTGATACCTGTTGAAATAAACTTTCTTTAATCAGCTTGATTTTTACGATGAAGCTCAGTAAGATCTTTTATATAATATAATGAATAGTCATCTCTAATATCCACTTCAAAAAAGTAATAATTTTTAGTTTCTATATCTTTAACTTCTATTTCAAACAACCCCATTCCTCTCAGGTAATTGATTTCTTCAGATTTTAAATTTTCTCTACCAATGCCATAGTTAATTTCAATATAGTTTTCCACATAGTTGTATACGATAGCGTTTCGAGATTTAGAATTAAAATAACTGTAATTAACAAAAATAACTACTATACAAAATAATAGATTAAAGATAATTATTTTTTTTTCATTTTCCTCTCCTTCCGCCATATTAAGTATCAAGATTATATTTATTAATAATTACAATTTGTCAAACTATAAGTATTAGGGCTTTTTCCTGTTTTGTCTAAATACTTTAAATATTTCATAGCTGGCATTACTGGAAATCCCTTTTGATTAAGCAATATGTACCTCTTATTGTTGTTCTCAAAGATAACCTCTTGGACCTTAATAGCACTTAACCTCCAAAGTTATTAAATATTACTTGGTCTAAAGCCTTCACTAACTGTAGGCTACATACATTGCCGCCAAAAAAGGTTCATTATATACATATTAAACTATATTTTCAATATCTAAATAACAAATCTAATATGGATAAAAAAGAGAATATACGCTCTTATATTGAACATAATATCCTCTTATTAGTTTAGTCTATTTAATTACTTGGTGGTTTTCGTTGGAAGGAACCTGTTAATTAAAATCTTCTTGTTCTACGACGCTGTAGCCTATTGCTATTAGACTGAGTTGAAAATGATGGCATGAGCAATGGAGGTCGCTGCTGTGCATTTTTTCCTACATGAACAGTAATAGATTCCTCTTCAATTATAGGATCTTCACTCTTTTCCTCATGTAAGCGAGCTTCTGTAGAATTTAATAATGGTGCGGGAGAATCGTTATGATGGGTAGTACTTGTCGTGGTGTTAGTAGCATTTGTCGTACTAGTTGTATTTGCTGTAGCAGTCTTTTCTTGATGTTGGGTAGCGTGTTCAACTGCTGCATGTGGTTGTTGGACTGCGTGGACATCCTTCATGACAAGAATAGGACGCATCATATCGTGGTCCTCATGCTCAAGGAAGTGACAATGCCACATATAATGACCAATATGATCTTTCCAGTGCATAATAATTTTAGTGACCTTACCAGCATCTGCTTTCACGGTATCCTTCCAACCTTGCTCATAGTCTCGTGGTTCTTCAGGAGGCCCTGTGAATTCTACGATGCCTTCATTTTGATAGCGTTCAAGGTCAAAAGGTCTTCGTTCCAAAATTTTAAATTGGATAAGGTGTAAGTGAATAGGATGTATGAAAGGTGTAGCATTAATAAAGTTCCATATTTCCACACTATCCAAAGATGGTTTTTCTGTTGCTGGATCATGGTACATACGATCATTTAATAATAACATTGGTCGGCCATATTCATCGGTTGTAGCTGTCAGTGGCAATTGTCTTTCAATATGTGCATGGTGTGGATGAAGATCCATGGAAACAGCAAGTCTTTCTGGAATTTCACTTGTATCCTCACATTTTAAAGGAAGTGTAACTCTAAATAGCATAATGACATTTGTGTGTTCATCACTGAAATCGGTATCAGCATTCATTAAGGTGATTTCCTGTCCCTCGCAGCTTGAAAAATCGATAATGATATCTGTACGCTCAGCGGGTAGAAGCTCAACATATTGAATGGTCTTGGGTGCGTTTAAAAATCCGCCGTCTGTACCAATTTGAACCATTGGCTGATCATTTGAAAGTCCGATGACATAGCCCCTACGATTGGAGCCATTGAGAAAGCGAAATCTATATTTACGGGGCTCCACTTCTAAATAGGGCCATAGTTTTCCGTTGACAACGATTGTATTGCCAACAAAGCCAGGTGTGATGGAGGGATGGACAGGAACAGGGAATGGTGGTTCATCTGGATAAAACAAGGAGCCATCCTCATTAAATGATTTATCTTGAATTAAAATCGGATATTCATAGTCTCCGCAAGGTAAATTAGAACGTTCCTCAAGTGCATCTCTTAATAAATAAAAGCCTGCTAAGCCTGCATATACATTTAGACGTGTTAAAGCCATTGCATGGTCATGGTACCACATAGTAGTACCTGGCTGGTGATTAGTATATTCATGTATTTCTTTAGTAAATTTTGGTCCAGTATGGCGGTAGTCTCTTGTGTACCACGCCTCTGGATGACCATCACTTTCCCAATCCACATTGGCTCCATGTAGGTGAGTGACGGTTCTTACCTCTTGTGAATCGTTGGCAGCGTGGAGCGTAAAGTCTATTGGCAGAAAGTGCTGTAAGGGTAGCTGGTTTTTATATTTCACATAGATGGTTTTATCTTTTGTAGCTTCAATGGTCGGCCCCGGATAAAGCCCATTGTAACCCCAAATTAAAGATTTTGGAAAATGCTTATGGAAACGGTGCTCGCCTTCCATCATGACCAATTCATAATAATCATTTTTTTGTTGCCCTCGACAATATTTAGGTTTAGCTACGACAGGTTTTGGAAGTTCATCTACAAATTTTGGAATAGTTGCTGGATCAGAGGGGTTTATTTGCATACTCACAACATCACGTCCCTTTTCAATACTTTAAATTTGCTCATTATCTCATCATATGGGTGAAAACAATAGGTAACGAGGACAATAATGGAGAAAAATGTGTAAAAACATAAAAATTTTAGCTGCGGTGCATTTTCTTATTATTTAGGTGGAAGGTGAACCGATATAAGATTATATATTGTTATGCCTAGAGATTTTTGAAACGCAGGTAATAGTTGGTATGTTGCTGAAAAACATACCAAGCAAATAAATATGCCTTATAATTGAGAAAGTAGAAGTGAAATTGGATGATATAGGGGTTTGGAGAAGTGGTGAGACGGTGGAATTAACATTAGAAGAATTAAATAAAACGATCATGGAAATGCGCGCAAAGGGGTACTTAACAGAGGCATTAAAACTAGCAGATCAAGGTCTTTTAATAGCTTTAGAGAACAATAATTATACGTATATATTGGATTTATACTTTCAAAAAATATTAGTTCATCATTCATTAGGCGATACCTTAAGTATGGTTAGCCTTATACATGATTATGAGGCCATTTGTCAAAAATATGGTTCTAGTAAAGATTTAATGCATTACCATTTAGTGATGTCATTAATCTATGACTTGGTTGACATACGTGAAAAAACAGTGGAGATGACGAAAAAAGCCATTGTCTACGCACAGGAGTTACAGGACCCGATTATGCTTGTTCGTTGTCATAATAATTTATGCTATTTAGAGGTAGAGAAGGGCTGTACGACAGAGGCACTTCAAGCAGGGCTATTGGCGAGGGAGTATAATAGGTCGTTAACGGAATCAATGCCTGATTTAGCAAAATTGCACGATATACGGATTAATAATAATTTAGCAGATGTTTATATTTTAGAAGGGGATTTTAAAACGGGGAAGGCATTGCTTGACGATTCATTAACGTCTGACATTATTGATCACCATAAGCGTGAAAAAGTAGCGGCTTTGTTTGGCTATGGTTTTTTATATGAAAAGCAACAAAAGCTTGATGAAGCAGTATCCTATTACAAACAGGCTATAGAACTTGCCAAATCCTATGGAGATAAGCCGAATACAAAAAAAGTAATGCGATTATTATTAAACGTATTGTATCAATTGGATTGGCGAGATGAAATCTTTGAATTACAGCGTGAATACATTGATCTCACAGAGAAAATGAGTGTTGCTAATTTACTACAACAAGTAATGAATTTGGAATTTAAGCGGCAGAAGGAAAAGCTGGAGAAAAAAGCCCACTATGATCCTTTAACAGGCGTATTAAATCGTCATTTTTTAGATTTTGAGCTACAGGAGTGGTTAAATACAGCCAAACTTACGCAATGCTATGTGTGCATTACTGTGCTAGATATTGATTATTTTAAACTATTCAATGACATGCATGGTCATTTGTTTGGCGATATGATTTTACAGCTATTAGCAAATGGTTTAGAGGAGTTTTTACAGGACGAAGATGTGAAAATAATTCGTTACGGTGGAGATGAATTTATCATTTGTATGAGACATCAACAAAAGGATTATATTAAATCACTTGTCAAAAATACACATGCTTTTTTACTTACATTGAAGCTGGAGCAAGAACAAGAAAGCTACCCTGTAAAGGTAAGTATGGGTGCTTGTATCAACGATCAGAAAAATTATCATTACAAGGAGCTTTTTGAACAGGCAGATAGCTGTTTATACCAGGCGAAAGCTAATGGCCGTGCCAGCTGTGTTTTTTACGAGCTATCATAGGCATACTCATTCCTATTCATTGTTGAATAGGAATTTTTATGTTGTTGTAGTAGTTGCTTTTGCACCAAAAGTGAAACAGAAGAGAAAAAAGATGCTCTCTAATAAAGGAGATGTTCGGAACTTTGCAAATGGCACAAATTTTTAAAGAGGAGCTCTTTAAACAAGCCTGAAAAAATGTAGAATGAAATTTACTGCGCCAATCATTTAAAAACGTTGTTCTAGCAACGTACAATATATGAAATTAAGAAACACGACAGCACAAATTTGTTGTATAATGTTGTGGTATGCGGAAAGAAAGCAGGTTGACAAAATGGAAAGCAAAATGATTAGTTACGCAATTATAGACACACGCAAACATCGGCTATGTGTTATGCGAAATATGCTTGATGTGAAACATAGGGTGAATAGATGAAAAACTGGTTGATTTTCATTTCTGTTTTTATTGTTTCGTTGTCACTTGTCATTAGCATTTTAGTACTCTGGAAAGCCGAGGCTCCATTCCGTTCAATTGAAGAGCAGGCTGAACAGCTGGCACTTGATGCCAAAGCCCTCGCAATTGTATCGGAGTCCTACACATATAATGGCAAACATTCGTATGTTACTGTGTTCGGGGTAGACGAATACGGTGATAAAAAAGCTGTCTTTGTTCCGACGAATCTGGACGAGGATTCCATTCAGGAAGTGTTATTAGAAGATGGTATTACGGAAAAGCAAGCATTATCGGTTTTTAAAAATGAAGGAAATGTCCAAAAAGTCCTCCATATGAAATTAGGCTATGAGGAGCCTGGCGCTGTTTGGGAAATTACATATCTAAACGACCATGATCAGCTCAACTATGTCTATATTTTGTTTAAGGATGGCGACTGGTGGAAGCGCATTACGAATTTATAAGAGGAGTAGATCCCGGATGAAAAATTTATTAGCAACACGTGTAAAAACTTTAACACCATCTTCAACATTAGCTATTACTGCAAAAGCAAAAGCATTGAAAGAGCAAGGTATTGATGTTATTGGTCTTGGGGCTGGTGAACCAGACTTTAATACACCTCAAAACATTTTAAATGCAGCCATTGATTCAATGGAAAAAGGGTATACAAAATATACACCTGCTGGCGGACTACCAGTTCTGAAAAAAGCGATTATTGATAAGCTTCAACGCGACAATAACCTTGCCTATCAACCAAACGAAGTAATTGTTGGTGTAGGGGCAAAGCATATTTTATATACGCTATTCCAAGTGATTTTAAACGAGGGCGATGAGGTTATTATTCCAATACCTTATTGGGTGTCTTATCCAGAACAAGTGAAATTAGCTGGCGGTGTACCTGTATATGTTGAAGGTACACGTGAACAAAGCTATAAAATTACAGCGGATCAACTAAGAGCGGCTGTGACTGATAAAACGAAAGCAGTTATTATCAATTCACCTAGCAATCCATCAGGCATGATTTATTCTCGTGAAGAGCTAGCAGAACTTGCTGCTGTTGCAGAAGAAAAAGATATTTTAATCGTGTCAGATGAAATTTATGAGAAGCTTGTATACAATGGTATTGAGCATTTTTCAATTGCACAACTTTCTGATGCAGTGAAAGCACGTACAATCGTTGTAAACGGTGTGGCAAAATCTCACTCTATGACAGGCTGGCGTATTGGGTATGCTGCAGGTGACGCAGACATTATTAAAGCAATGACTGACCTTGCATCACACTCAACATCTAATGCGACAACAACTGCACAATATGCAACTGTGGAGGCGTATAATGGACCACAGGACGCAGTAGAAGAAATGCGACAAGCATTTGAATCTCGTCTTGAGAAAATTTATCCACAGTTAAGTGCAATTCCTGGCTTCCATGTATTAAAACCACAGGGTGCATTCTACTTATTACCAGATGTAGCAGAAGCTATGGCTCATACTGGCTATGATTCAGTAGATGCATTTGCTGCGGATATTTTAACAGAAGCAAACGTAGCAGTGATTCCAGGCTCTGGCTTCGGCGCGCCAACTACAATGCGATTATCTTATGCTACATCTTTAGACTTATTAGAAGAGGCAGTCCGCCGTATTGATTCATTTGTTAAATCAAAATGGCAAGACTAATCCTTCTAGTCGACTTTGGAGGATTTCTATGAAAAAAATTATGATTAAAGATATGCCTCAGCATATCGGTGAAACAGTCAAAATTGGCGCTTGGTTAGCTAACAAACGTTCAAGCGGAAAAATCGCTTTCTTACAACTACGTGATGGCTCTGGCTTCGTGCAGGGCGTTGTAGTGAAAGAAGAAGTAGGCGAAGAAATTTTTGCAACGGCAAAAGGGATAACGCAAGAAACTTCTATGTATGTTATTGGTGAGGTTAAAGCAGACGAACGTTCAAGCTTTGGCTGTGAACTTGCTGTAACAGGAATTGAAGTACTACATGCAGCAACAGATTTCCCAATTACACCAAAAGAACATGGCCCAGAATTTTTAATGGATAACCGTCATTTATGGCTACGTTCTCGTAAACAGCATGCCATAATGAAAATTCGTAACGAAATTATTCGTGCAACATACGAATTTTTCAACAACAATGGTTTTACAAAAATGGATCCACCAATTTTAACAGGATCTTCGCCTGAAGGTACTTCAGAGCTATTCCATACTAAATATTTTGATGAAGATGCGTATCTATCTCAATCTGGTCAACTTTACATGGAAGCGGCTGCAATGGCATTAGGGAAAGTATTCTCATTCGGTCCAACATTCCGTGCTGAAAAATCTAAAACACGTCGTCATTTAATCGAGTTCTGGATGATCGAGCCGGAGATGGCATTCGTGGAATTTGAAGAGAATTTAGAAGTACAAGAGCAATATGTAGCGCATATCGTACAGTCTGTTCTGGCAAACTGCAAATTAGATTTAGAGCGATTAGGCCGTGATACATCGAAGCTTGAAAACATCCAAGCGCCATTCCCTCGTATTTCTTATGATGATGCTATTAAGCTTCTACACGAACAAGGCTTTGACGATATTGAGTGGGGCGATGATTTTGGTGCGCCACACGAAACAGCAATTGCCAATTCGTTTGACAAACCAGTATTTATTACGTGTTACCCTGTAGGTATTAAACCATTCTATATGCAACCACACCCAGACCGTGATGATGTTGTATTATGTGCTGATTTAATTGCACCAGAGGGTTACGGTGAAATTATTGGTGGTTCTGAGCGTATCCATGACTATGATTTATTAAAATCTCGCCTAGAGGAACATAACCTATCATTAGATGCCTATGCATGGTATTTAGAACTTCGTAAACAAGGTTCTGTTCCGCATTCAGGCTTCGGACTTGGATTAGAGCGAACTGTAGCATGGATTTCTGGCACAGAGCATATTCGTGAAACAATTCCATTCCCACGTTTACTGAACCGCTTATATCCATAAGCTAATCAATTTAAAAGTCGCGTAGTGAACTATCTACGCGGCTTTTCTACTTACTTAAAGAAGGAGTCTGGAGAAACATGAACGTAAATAATCATCGACTCCGTACATGGACTGAGCAGAGAATGATTCCAATTCCTCAGCTTTTTTTTCAGTTTTATAAGGAGTTAAATATGGAGGATGAGGAGGCGCTCCTTGTCATGCACTTACTAGCCTTTCATATGGAAGGGAATGATTTCCCAACACCTAATGATCTAAAGAATCGTCTCACGATGCCTGACAATGATATTACGAAGCATTTACAACGATTAATGCAAAAAGGCTTCCTCGAAATTACGAGAGATGTGGATACGAGTGGTCGTTTATATGAAAAATATTCTGTATATCCACTTTGGGAGCGAATTGTGCAGATAATCGATATGAAAGAGCAGCAAACGTCTGCAGCGACACTTCGTCAGGAAGAAGGAGAGATTTTTCGTCTATTTGAAGAGGAAATGGGACGCCTTTTATCTCCTTTAGAGCTTGAAAAAATAGGATGTTGGCTTGATGAGGACAAGCATAGTCCAGCACTCATTAAAGAGGCCCTAAAGGAGGCTGTTTTTGCTGGGAAGCTGAGTATTCGTTATATTGATCGCATTTTATTAGAGTGGAAAAAGAAAAATATAACGACACCTCAAGCTGCTCAAAAGCAAAGTGAGCAGTTCCGTGAGAAGCAGACATTTAACAGAGCACCAGCTCGAACAGTACAACAAGAATCAACACAATCGACCAATAAAGTACCATTTTACAATTGGTTAGAAGAAAGAGAATAGGGGGCATCCGGTTTGTTAACGAAAAAACAGTGGGAGCATTGTCTAGATGAAATGGATCGAATGTTTCCCGATGCACATTGTGAGCTTGTACATGACAATGCCTTTGAGCTGACTATTGCGACATTATTATCTGCCCAATGTACAGATGTACTAGTCAATAAGGTGACAAAAACATTATTTCAAAAATATAAAACGCCAGAAGATTACTTAGCTGTATCGTTAGAGGAATTGCAGCAGGATATTCGCTCTATTGGTCTCTATCGCAATAAAGCGAAGAATATTCAGGCTTTATGCCAACGTTTGTTGGATGAGTATGGTGGTGAAATACCTGCAACACGAGAAGCACTGGTAACATTGCCTGGTGTAGGACGAAAAACCGCCAATGTGGTGCTTTCAGTGGCCTTTGATATTCCAGCACTTGCAGTGGATACCCATGTCGAGCGTGTGTCCAAACGTCTTGGCCTATGTCGATGGAAAGATTCAGTACTAGAAGTAGAAGAAACGATTATGAAAAAAACGCCAATGGATAAATGGTCCAAAACACATCACCAGTTAATTTTCTTTGGGCGTTACCATTGTAAGGCTCAAAATCCAGGATGCCATACCTGTCCTTTACTCAGTGATTGTCGGGAAGGGCAAAAACGTTTGAAGAAGGGCTTGGTGAAGGAAGCATGAATAGTGAGGCCATCGCAAAAGATAAAGTAGATGCATGGTTTACCAAGTGGACAACTCTGCAATCGACGATCCATACAGCTCATGATACAAGAAGCGGCATGGCTAAGCAGTTAATGGAGGAAGCAATTGAGTTGTTTGAACAACTTGTACATGCTGCAGGGGATGAAGTGTTACCGATTAATGGCGTAGAACGACTAGCCTTTATCAAAGCGAAGCCTGGTCAATATGCATGTTATCGTCAGCTAGATGAGTTATTTAAGGAGACAAAAAAGCGGACAGCACGCTTGCGAATTCAAGCTAGTAAAAGCTAGGGTTATTGATAAGTGCAGGAAGTGGATAAAAGACATGAAGTGAAGGATAGAGCGAAAAAAGTGAAGGATAGCGCGTTAAATCTGACAGATAGCCTCTATATCCGCTCATATAAAAAACCGAGAAGCAGCATCATGTGCTTCTCGGTTTTTTCGTTTATTCTGTGCTTTGATCTTCTTCAGTTGGGTTGGTAGGTTCGGTTGGAGTCGTCGGCTGTAGATTGCCATCATTATTATTGCCAGGGTCTCCTCCGTTGCCATTATTACCTTGCCCATTACCATTATTATTATGGTTATTGCCATTACCATTATTGCCATTTTCACCATTGCCATTGTTATTACCATTGTCTTCTTGCCCAGGATCTATTGGTAAATCAATTTCTGGCTCATCTGGTTCTTTCGTTTCTAAATCTTCTTCAGACGTGCTTGTGATTTGGAAAGTAGTTGTACCAGGTTCACTACGTGTGCCGTCCATAATGGCTACGACAGAGATTGTGTAATTTCCATCCTCTAGCGTATTGCCAACGGTTAACCCTTTGCTCTCAGTTGTGCCTAGAGCAAACGTTTGACCGTCATCACGTGTAGCAGTGACTTCAAATGAAGTTGGTAATGGTTCGTCCGTTTCTGGATCTACGATAGCATCATGTTCCCAAGAAATATTAATGGACTGTGCTTCTAAATCTAAGCTTGCCGAAACATTATAAGGTGTTGATAATTCTGGTGCTTCATAGACAGTCGACACCTCTTTTGGTTCAGTTCCACGTACAAATAGCTCTGTTTGACGCAATTCACTAGGAGTGTAATCACTTGCTAATTTTAGTGGTTTAGAGCCTACTTCAATCGTTGCTTCTACAACCGAATTAGGTTTTTTAAAGCTTGCTGTTTCAACATTAGCTGAAATTTCTTGCATTATCGACTTAAATAAATTTTGTGGTAATCGACGTTCTTCCCATGTTGTAATTGGATCAAAATGTTTTTCATACCCACTCCATATCGCAATGGAATAGTTTGTTGTATAACCAGCAAACCATGAATCAGGCACACTTGTATTCGGTAAGTTATATTTATTGAAATCTTCTGCAGAGTAGTTTGTTGTACCTGTTTTACCTGCAATATCTAAGCCAGGTACATTGGCAGCAGTACCAGATGCATCTGGTTTATTGCCCACTACATCACGCAGCATATCCGTTACCATATAAGCAGTATAATCGCTCATAGCAACTTTAGATTCAGGTGTGTAGTTTTTAGATGTTTTGCCATCACGATAGACAATTTTTGAAATCGCATGTGGATCCGTGTAGACCCCGTTATTACCGAAAGCTGCATAAGAAGCTGCCATTTGGATAGGGGAGATTGTAATAGCTCCTCCACCAATTGCATCCGATTCATAAAGATCATCTGTTTTAATGCCTAAATTTCCTACAAATTCCTTGGCCTTTTCAGTGCCAACCTCTTGTAATGCTTTGACAGCAGGAACGTTTCGTGAAGCATATAAAGCTTTACGAGCAGTCATGGCACCCATATATCGGCCATCCCAGTTTGTGATAGTTTGTTTTGTACCTGTGTAATTCATTGGCTCATCGACAAGTGTTTGACCTGTAGACCAATTTAAATATTCGATAGCTGGACCATAGTCAACTAATGGTTTCATTGTAGAACCTGGTTGATTTTTTTTCAGGTCGTCTGCGTAGTTCCAGCCACGTTCAGCACCGTAATGGCGACCACCACCAACGGCTTGAATCGCACCCGTTTTTGTATCGATAACCGCAACACCAGACTGAATTTCTTCAGTAGGGAAATTACTGTCATCGTTCATGACATTTTCTACAACCTTTTGGGCATCTGGATCAAGTGTTGTGTAAACTTTAATCCCTTCTGCCATCGCCGTTCCATCGCCGTTTTCTTCCAATTCATTAATCACGACATCTAGGAAGGCATCATATTTGGAACCAGCAAATGATTGACGTGTTGCATCATCAGCAAGACCTGCTTGAACTTCCACTTTCTTTGCTTCTTCCATTTCAGCTTTAGTTATTTTTCCATGTTGATACATTAATCCTAAAACTGTGTTACGACGTTTTTTTGCAAGCTCAGGATTTTTTAATGGATTATAAGCATTAGGTCGTTGTACTAACCCTGCTAATAAGGCTTCTTCATCTAATGTTAAATCTTTTAATTCTTTCCCATAGAAATATTGTGCTGCTGTTCCGAAGCCATAAATACGACCTGACATGAGCATTTTATTGAAGTACATTTCAAAAATTTCTTCTTTTGAATATTTACGCTCTAACTGAAAGGCTAGCCATGCTTCCTGTGCTTTACGCTTTAATTTTTTCTCATTTTGTAAAAAAGAGTTTTTCACAACTTGCTGTGTTAGGGTAGATGCACCTTGAGCACCGAAGCCATCACGGAAGTTGGCAAGAATAGCACCACCTAAACGATAAAAATCCATCCCGTGATGCTCGAAAAAGCGTACATCTTCCGTTGCTAGAATAGCGTTAACCATATCTTCTGGTATATCTTCATATTTTATATATTTACGGTTTTCTGCACCGATTGTTGCGAATAGTTCACCGTTTTTATCGTAGAACTCTGAAGAAACAGGGTCCTTTAATAATTCCTCATCAAGCTCTGGTGCTGTGCTAGCATAGTAGGCAAATAACCCAGCTCCTCCTATGAAGCCTGCCACACCGATAGCTAAGATCGCTAAGAAAATACGTTTAAACCATGTCTTAGCGGATGAAGTTGGTTTATTCTTTTTCTTTTTATTTTTTTCAGCGAGAGCTTTTTGATGCTCTCCACGTGTTCGACGACGTTCAGTCATTCTTATTTCTCCTCACTTTCAAACCCGCAGCATTTCGCATCGATCAATCGTTGGATGATGGGCAAATAATCGATACGTGGATAATAAGTCGTGGGAATTTCATATGCCTCTTCTTCAATCATTGAAAAGGGTATCGATTTCCGACTGCCATTCTCCATTGCTTGCCAGGCCTTTTGTAAAACTTCATATGGCACAATAAAATAACGTTCAAAAGCAGAAAAGCGAACGATTATAAAAGCCACACCATTTTGTTCCGTCACTTGCTGCATATGGGTCATTTGATGCTCATGAATATTTTTTAAGGGGAAACTCGTTTTGGAAGCAGTTTCCTTTGCATCAAAATCAATATAATGCCCATTCCAAACACCATTGTAGTCGGTTGTGGAAGGTGTTCGAAAGTATGCTTCTCGAATAACAGCAGCACTTCTCGAAGGATACTCTACTTTGACGATTTGCACAGGAACAGGTTTCTTATGAATGATAGCAAGTCGCCTTTTTATATAATAGTCGTTTGCTTCATTAATTTCATCTTCTAGCGTCTTTCCACGATTACTAAAAGACAAATCTTTGTTTCTACTTTTTTTTTCTGTTTTCTGTACAGAAGCATTGGGGGTATACAATTTCCCGTTTGGATAACGAATTGTCATTAAGCTCACCCTTTACCATACTGCATTTCTAATCATTAGTTTACCATGTTTTTATAGCTATTCTCTACTTCCATTTATTATGTTGCCGCTACTAGAATAGTAGATAACGAAAGATAATGAAGAACAAATTGCGTCGAAAATTCGCCAGCTCCTTTATTACTCGAATCGTCAAAATAACTGATAAAATGAAACACGAAATCGGGTTGAAATCTTTTCACATTCAGACCCTTCATTCATGACGCTTTTTTAGGTTGAAGGTTCACTATTAAAAATTTATCGAAAATCTTCTTCTTTCAGCTAACTTACGCTTATTTTGTCACCCTTGAAGGTAATTCTATACATTCGAGGAATACTAAAGTTAAAGCAAAGGAGGCGTTATTTTGAACAAGTTAAAACAATTAGTTGCGCAGTTAGATCTGGTCAATCAATTACTTTTCACAAGAGTGTCCCTGGAAAACAATGCACAGAGTTTGCACTTTTTTATGCAGCTTAAAGCGGTTAGCCAGAAAGTAAGCTTAGCAGAAAAGAACTGGCAAGTAAAGAATGCTTGTTCGCCTACTAGTAGTGAAAAATGATAGACTTTGGTACACTTATCTCATAAGCAATTGAACTATCGCTATAGCATTAAAATTGATACAATTTTTACCACAAAAGTACGGTGAATGGTGTCAATGCAGTGATATTTCCGTAGTTGATTTGATGGACAAGACATACTCACCATATATATGCAATGACTACGAAATATATTTGCTTACGTGATTGATGAGAGATGAGGTGCAAAATTGTTAGTGATTCAGCAAACGGCCCAATTAATAGATGAATGTGAACATTGTGTATCAAGGTTCTGGCAAATGCGTGAAGAAGACCGGACGCCAGATTTTTTTCAAGAGGTGAAACCACACGCTGATAAAATTCACCAGCTGTTGAAGGAATGGCAGCAAGAAGCAAATAAATGGATTGAACAAAATCGACCGAAATATATGCATACTCAACAAATTGCTTCAGCGGTAGAATCGATGGAGCAATTTGTTGTGCAGTCTTTTTATAAAGAAACAAGTAAAAAACGTTTTTTAGATGCGATTCATTCTACCTCCTATACATTAAAAATCTTTGAACGATTGGTAAGGGAGGGAGAAACGGATGCTAACGAAGAAACGAACGATTAGTGAGCTTTTACAAGAGTGGAGATATGATGAAGAATTAAAAGAGCGTATTCTTCATTGGCAAACATTGGAGGGTCGACCTGCCAAATATGCACCTTTCCCGGAAAATTTACACCCTTCATTAGTGAAGGCATTGCAGGCAAGAGGCATTGAGCAACTTTACACCCATCAAAGAGAGGCTTTTGATTTGGCGCAGTGTGGTACATCGTTTACTGCGGTTACACCAACTGCATCTGGTAAATCGTATTGCTATCATCTACCAGTGTTGCAAAAAATATTGGAAGATCCAAACGCGCGTGCCATTTATTTATTTCCGACAAAGGCATTAGCGCAAGATCAAAAAAATGACCTAAATGACCTTATCGAGCTAAGTGGTGAGGAGATATTGAGTTATACGTATGATGGAGATACGGCTCCAGGCATTCGTCAAAAGGTTCGCAAGGCAGGGCACATTGTTATGACAAACCCTGATATGCTTCATTCAGGTATATTGCCACACCATACGAAATGGGTATCCCTCTTTGAAAATTTACAATATATCGTAATTGATGAGCTGCATACCTACAAAGGGGTATTTGGTTCACATGTGGCACATGTTATTCGTAGATTAAAGCGTATTTGTGAATTTTATGGCAGTAACCCTGTGTTCATTTGTACGTCTGCTACTATAAAAAATCCTAAGGAGCTTGCAGAGCTGCTGACGAATGAACCACATACGCTCATTGCTGATTCGGGTGCACCAGTTGGCAAAAAAACCTTCCTTTTTTACAACCCACCTATTATTCATAAAACGTTTGGGGTGCGTAGGAGTGCCGTTTTAGAGGTCAGTGATTTAGCTAAAAGACTTTATGTTGCTGGCATTCAATCGATCATTTTTGCTAAAAGTCGGGTGCGTGTTGAGATGATTGTGACCTATTTAAAGGAACTTACACGAAACAAGCTGCTTGATGAATCTGTGCGTGGTTATCGAGGGGGATACTTGCCATCTGAGCGCCGCGTCATTGAAAAAGGCCTGCGTGATGGCACAATCCAAACGGTAGTTAGCACTAATGCATTAGAATTAGGCGTGGATATCGGCCAATTACAAGCGTGTATTATGACCGGTTACCCGGGAAATATTGCGAGTGCTTGGCAACAAGCAGGACGTGCAGGAAGACGTCAGGATGAGGCATTGATTATTTATGTTGCCCAATCTTCCGCATTAGACCAGTATGTGGTGAATCATCCGTTGTTTTTACTAGGGAGTACGCCAGAGGAAGCGCGTATCTATCCAGAAAATATGTTGATTTTAATGGATCATTTAAAATGTGCGGCCTTCGAGCTACCTTTTTCAACAGGCGATATGTATGGAGAATATGACATCCAGGATTTATTGGATTATTTAGCGGAAGAAGGGGTTGTCTTTAAGACGAGTGATAAGTGGCATTGGATGAGTGACCGTTTCCCCGCGCACGATATAAGCTTGCGCTCAGCGTCCCAGGAAAATGTGGTCATAATTGATCTGTCCATTCCTGCCCAAACAAAGGTGATTGGTGAAATGGATCGTCATAGTGCGATGACCCTGTTACACGAAGAAGCTATATACCTGCATCAAGGTATTCAATTTCAAGTAGAGAAACTTGATTGGGAAGAAAAGAAAGCCTATGTCCGTGAAGTAGATGTAGATTATTATACAGATGCTAATTTAGCAGTTGAGATGAAGGTGCTAGAGGAGGATCGTAGTCGTCATTATGGAGGTGGTACGATTGGTTTTGGCGATGTTGGCTTAGTGGCACAGGCAACGATTTTCAAGAAAATCCGCTTCGGCACACATGACAATATCGGGTCTGGACCTATTCATCTACCGCCAGATGAAATGCATACAAGCTCGTCTTGGTTATCGTTCAACAAAGTAGATCAATGGTCCGAAGCAGAATTAACGGACGCGATGACTGGAGCAGCTTATGCGATGAATGCCTTTATTCCAATATTTATTCAGTGCGACAGTAGCGATGTAGCTGTCGTACCACAAGTAAAAGCTTCACATAATGAATTGCCAACATTTTTCATTTATGATAAGTATCCTGGTGGTATTGGTTTAAGTGAAAAGGTTTATGACTTATGGGAAGATCTTATAATCAAAACATTAGAGCATGTTTCAAGTTGTCCTTGTGAGTCTGGCTGTCCATCATGCATTGGTGCACAAGACAGTTTGCAAGAAGGGAAGAAGAGGGTAGTAGTACTACTTCGGCTATTAACTCAAAAGTAAAATATAGAAGGCTTAAGGGATGACAGTTCCCTAAGCCTTCTTCCATTTTTGTGCCGCCATGCTACGGGTTTTACTGGAGGAAAGAGTAAGAGAGGATGAGCAGAGCATATGAAAAAGAATCAGTTACATTATTTCTTTTACCCCATCATTTATTTTCTACTTAGAACAGGTTTTCAATATATTTCAAATGACGAAGTGAAATGGAAGGAAAGCTTATCCATTATGATTATTAGTATGATCGTGCTGCTCTTTGCCCTATTACTTTTTAATTGGTCTAAAACTTCCTATGATTGGAAAAAGGATAAGGATGTTTAGAATCACGAGCTAACTCCTACATATGTGTTTAGAGCAAAGAATATTTTGAATGAGCTAATGAATCGTGTTACTCTTGCTAGAGATGTCTTAACTATAAGCAGAAAATGAGTGAAATACATGTCTTACGAAAATAAAATACTCCAAATGAAAAAAATGCTTGGTAAAAAACCAGCGGCTCAACAAAAGGTGGAAGAACCCGCTTTTCAAAAGCCTGCAAAGCCAAGCTATACAGAGCAATGGCAAAAAGCAGGACTAACGGTTGTTGAAAATGACTTTGGCATTGTGTTTAAGCGTCAAGTACACTATCCATTTTCTTATCAGCATGGCCATTATCAGCTACGGTCATTTTTTGATGCCTTGAAAAAATGGCAAGGTGCCGATTTTCATCACCCTTATGCGCTTGATATAAATGAACCTGTATTATTTTTTGATACAGAAACAACCGGCTTAAAGGGTGTGGGAACGCATATTTTTCTGCTCGGTTTTTTAGAAATGGCAGAGGAAGGTTTTGAGTTGACCCAATATATTCTTGCTGACCCTGCACACGAGGCAGCTTTTTTGTTTGAATCTAAGCTATGGCAAAAAACAGCGACCGTTATTACCTATAATGGAAAAAGCTTTGATTGGCCACAGCTTGAAACACGTTGGACGCTTCACCAGAAAACGTTACCGAAATTACGATCACAACGACAAATAGATTTGTTGCATAGTTCGAAGCGTTTATGGAAAAATGATATGGAGCGCTTAAAATTAAAATCTGTGGAGGAAGAGAAACTTGGTTTTTCTCGAAAAGGAGATATTCCAGGTCATCTCGCACCTATTATTTATTTAGATGCTGTGAAAAGCGGCATACCAGATGCCCTTATGAAGGTTTTGCTTCATAACGAGTGGGATTTACTGTCCCTTATCACACTTTATAGTCATTCTACACATTTATTGTTTGAGGAAGACCATGAAGAATCCGCAAAAACCTTCACTAATATTGGGAAATGGTATGGTGATTTAAAAGAAAGCACCCAAAGTGTTAGGGTATTAGAAAAGGTGACAACTCAATTTGATGCACTAGAAGCAGGCCATGCTCAATATTATTTAGCCTTACAGCATAAAAAGAGTAAACGCTATAGTGAAGCCATTGACTCATTTGTGGCCTCTCTCCATTTTGTAGAAGCAAGAACAAAGTTACATGTCCTTGAGCAGCTAGCCATACTTTATGAGCATCAAATAAAAGATTATGAGCAGGCCCTTTACTATACGCATGAGGGCATACGTCTAATTCGAAATAATGAGCAATGGAGAGCAGAACAAAAACAAAAATGGGAAATTTCATGGGAAAAGCGATTGCACAGACTAGGAAATAAGAAATAATTTCCTGGGTAAGCGCAAGAATCGACAACTTTATCCTTACAATTGGTATTTTCAGACGATATAATGTGATGAAGTGTGCTATAATGTATTCGTGTATGTAGTGTGAGGAAGGGCGATGTGAATGGACATTAAATTAACGTCAAAAATGATCCTTGAAAAGGAATTTAAAAAGAATTTTAAAGGCTATAATGTAGAAGATGTAGATTCTTTTCTTGATGAAATTATTCAAGACTATGAAACGTTTGAAAAAGTGGTGGCCCAACTACGTGAAGAAAATAGACAATTAAAAGAGGAAATTGATAGTACACCAAAGAGACAACCAGTTGCTTCAGCAACAGCTGGTACAACTAACTTTGATATTTTAAAACGTCTATCTAATTTAGAAAAACATGTATTTGGTAGCAAGCTATACGAATAAATTTAGTCATTTATATTGTATTTAACATAAAACTCTAGTATAATCTTTCGTATCATCATGAAATTCTGGTAATCGCTGCGGCGCTAGACGTCGTAGAGGAAAGTCCATGCTCACACGGTTCTGAGATGGCCGTAGTGTTCGTGCTTACTGAAAAAATAAGGTAAGGCAGCTGTTCAGGCTGACGGCGGAAGGAAAACCTACGTCTTTGGATATGGTTGACACTTCCTGAAAGTGCCACAGTGACGAAGCTTGCTTGGAAACTTGCAAGGTGGAACGAGGTAAACCCCACGAGTGAGAAACCCAAATTATGGTAGGGGCACTCTCTAGAAGGAATTGAACGGATAGAGGGACAGAGTTTGCTCTGTAGATAGATGATTACCACCTGATCGTACGAGGCGCAAGCTGTTTGAGTACTCGGGAACAAAACATGGCTTATGGAATTTTTTGATGCTTATCTATGAATAACAAGCGCTCTCCAACTCGGTGGAGAGCTTTTATTTTGAGTTCATGAGGAAAAAGTAACCTTGTTAATCAAGTCTTGGTATGCGCGATACGTTTGAGAATAGCTAAATCAGTGCTCTCTCTATCGCTACCGCTTCTAAGTCACAATATCTAAACGGTTATCGTAACAATATAATGTATGTAGATCTTGAGTAGATAAATAAGTCGAGCCTCAGGTATCAATCCTAAAGGTGATAAGAATACGTACATCTTCTTTCCATTTCAGCCGGTGTCCTAAAATTTTGGAGTGGCGCTTTTCAAGGAAGCTTGAAAATCTAGATGCATTTTTATCTACGCGAAAGCGAAGCGTCAGCGAAAATTTACGCTGAGGCGTAATGGATTACATACCGATTGACGAAATGCCCTTCTTAGGGAGTATAGAGAGATAGGATGGAGCGGAAACATGAACGGAGTGAATAATTGGGAAAGTATGGATAAGTTGAATTTGATTTCAAAATATCCTACGACCTTAGTACTTAAAATCTTCGAAAATGTATCTGAAGGTATCATGATTACGGATGAATACAAAAAAATAGTAATGGTGAATCCCGCCTTTGAATTTGTGACAGGCTATACACGAGATGAAGTGGTTGGAAAAACGCCCGCCGTTTTGCAATCGGGTGTACATGAATTGCCTTTCTATTTAGAGATGTGGGAACAGATACGACAAGAAGGCATTTGGCAAGGTGAGATATGGAATCGACGTAAAACAGGAGATGTATATCCTGAATGGTTAACGATTGTAAGTGTAACCAACGATGAGGGGAAGGTTACAAATTACTGTGGTATTTTCACAGATTTGTCTGAAAGAAAAATAGTAGAACATGAATTAGAAAAGCGTTTACTTACGGATTCATTAACAGATGTATCCAATCGTTTTGCCTATATTGAAAGAATGGATAATCTCTTAGAATCGACTTCTGCTATTTCTCATTCAGTGCAGCACGCGGTTTATTTTTTAGATTTGGATCGCTTCAAACAAATTAATGATACATTAGGCCATGCTGTAGGAGATTCAATTTTAATAGAAGTAGCAAATCGTTTAAAAAAATTACTGAAAAACAAAGATATTATTGCAAGATATGGTGGGGATGAATTTGTCATCACCTTAACCAATGTGAAAAATGTCAAAGAAGCAGCAAAATTTGCTGAGCAAATCATTAGTAGTATAGAACAACCGATGATGTTAAATGGGCAGGAAGTATTTATTTCTACAAGTGTTGGGATTAGTGTTTATCCAGTAGACGGAAAAAACACAGAAGAACTGATTAATTGTGCAGATCGAGCCATGACTTATTCAAAAAAACATGAATTGAATGGCTATTCCTTTTATTTTGATGAACTACAAACTGATGCAAAACGAGTTTTATTGCTTGATTCAGAGTTAAGAAGAGCCATAGAAAATCGCGAATTTGAGCTGTATTTTCAACCAAAAATTTCGGTGGAAAATGAGGGGATTCAAGGTTTAGAGGCACTGGTACGTTGGAATAGCGAAAGGCTTGGCTTTGTATCACCAGCGGAGTTTATACCTTATGCTGAGGATACGGGATTAATCATTCCGTTAAGTGAGGTTATTTTAGAAAAAGCATGTGAATCAGTTATTCAAATGCAACAACAAGGTTGGAAAACACCTGTAGCCATTAATATATCGAGCATTCACTTTAAACAGCAGAATTTTTTAGATTCAATACAAACAATATTAGAACGCTATAATATGCCAGCAAACAATTTTGAAATAGAAGTAACGGAACGAACAGTTATGAATAATGCAAACGAAACTGTCAGTAAGTTAGTGCGCTTGAAACAATTAGGCTTTAAAATCTCGATCGACGATTTTGGGACGGGCTATTCGTCTTTAAGCTATTTAGTTCGTTTTCCATTAGATTGTTTAAAAATTGATCGTAGCTTTATTCAACATATTGGATCACTTGATGAGAAACAGGCAGTTGTAGATGCGATTATTCAAATGTCACATCGATTAAAAATGAAAGTTGTTGCTGAAGGTGTTGAACAGGCACAACAAGTGGATATACTACGTAAAATGAACTGTGATATTATTCAAGGCTATTATTACAGCAAACCATTACCATTAAATGAGCTCATTGAGTTTATGGAGTATTGGGAAATTGAGCATCAAGGAAGGAAATAATCTATGGCAAACTATCAATTAGTAGCTACTTCAGCAATGGGCTTAGAGGCAATAGTTGCCCAAGAAGTGAAAGCACTCGGCTATGAAACAACTGTTGACAATGGCAAAGTATATTTTGAGGGCGACGAAACAGCTATTGCACGTACCAATTTATGGCTGCGTGTAGCGGATCGAGTAAAAATTGTTGTTGGACAATTCCCAGCAAAATCGTTTGAACAATTATTTGAAAGTGTAAAAGCATTACCATGGGAGAAGTATTTACCGGTGGATGCTGCTTTTCCGGTTTCAGGGAAGTCGGTTAAATCGAAATTATTTAGTGTGCCAGATTGCCAAGCGATTACAAAAAAAGCGATTGTCGAACGCATGAAACAGCATTATAAACGACTTGGCTTTTTAGATGAATCAGGGGCGACCTACAAAATTGAGGTTTCAATTTTAAAAGATGTGGCGACACTAACGATTGATACGTCTGGCGCAGGCTTGCATAAGCGTGGCTATCGTCAGGCGCAAGGTGAGGCACCGTTAAAAGAAACATTAGCTGCAGCACTTGTACAAATTTCGAAGTGGAATCCAAATCGTCCGTTTGTTGACCCATTCTGTGGCTCGGGTACCATTGCATTAGAAGCGGCAATGTTTGGACAAAATATAGCACCGGGATATAACCGTGAATTTATTTCAGAGGATTGGCCGTGGATGAAAGCTGCCATCTGGGATACGGTTCGTGATGAAGCAGAAAGCTTAGCGAATTATGATCAGCCACTAGAAATTATTGGTTCAGATATTGATCATCGCATGGTCAGCATTGCGCAAGAAAACGCGATGGAAGCAGGTTTTGGTGAGTTAATCGCGTTTAAGCAAATGCAAGCACGTGATTTTACAACACAATTAACGGATGGTGTCATGATTGGTAACCCACCATACGGAGAACGTATCGGTGATGTGGAAGTCGTAGAGCAAGTAATCCGTGATTTAGGAAAAGTGATGAAGAATTATCCAACTTGGTCTGTATATATGCTTTCCTCCATGAAAAATTTTGAAGAATTATATGGACGCCAAGCGACGAAGAAGCGTAAGTTATTTAATGGCTTTATAGAAACAAATTATTATCAATTCTGGGGTCAAAAGTCTAAAAGAGATTAACGAATAGTAACGGAAGATAAGTTGTTTTCTTATCTTCCGTTTCGTCGCGTATAATAGCACCAGAGAGTTAGAGGGGGAACATTAATTGCGTAAATCTTTACCATTTGCATTATCAAAGGACCGTTCATTTTTTGATTCATTAGGTGATTGGATGGGTGATGTCCTTTATGATGAATTACCTGAAAAAGGCTTTGAATGCCGTGATGAGCAAATTTTTATGGCTTATCAAATAGAACAAGCACTAAAAGAAAAAAATGTTCTCTTTGCAGAGGCAGGAGTGGGAACTGGCAAAACCATTGCTTATTTACTACCAGCCATTTCCTATGCGCGTTACACTGGGAAACCAGCGCTCATTGCTTGCGCAGATGAAACATTAATCGACCAGCTCGTAAAAGAGGGGGGCGATATTTATAAGCTTCAAAAAACATTAGGACTTGAAATTGATGTTCGCTTAGCAAAATCGCGAGATCAGTATTTATGCTTAAAACGTTTTGAAGAAACGGAAAAGGTAGTAACGGATGAATGGATTGATGATATTGCCTTTTCTATTCCAGATGGTGTGTATGCACAAGGCTCAATGATCGCTGTCCATCCGTATGGTGAGCGTAGTGATTATCCGACTGTTAGTGACGAAGATTGGCAAAAGGTCAATTATAATGCCATTATGCAATGTTCGGTTTGTGAGCTTCGTAATCGCTGTGGGCAAACATTACATCGCTCACATTATCGTAAATCAACAGATCTTGTTATCTGTTCACAGGATTTTTTAATGGAGCATTTGGCCACTAAGGAATCGCGTGAGCGTGAAGGCCAGCTAGCATTATTGCCAGAGGTATCGATGATTGTGTTGGATGAAGGACATCTATTGGAATATGCTGCTCAAAAAGCAATGACATACAAAGTACAGGCAACAACCATTGTTAAACTACTTGAGCGATTGATGGTAGATGGCGTACGTGAGCGTACACTGTACGCAATGGAAAAATTACAGGATGATCATGAGCTATTCTTTGATCAGCTTCGTGATGATATCGTTGCTTCAAATGAGGATCGTAAACGTATAAACAAATCAAAAACACTGCTTGCTTACGGGAAGCAGTTAATAAAAGATGTAGAAACGTTGATGGAAGAATTCGTCTTTGAATCAGAAATGTATATGATTCCCGAATATGAATTAAATATGGCAGAAGAATACTTAGAACAATATGAGGCTTCTTTGCGTATTTTCATAGCACAGGGCGATGCAGTAGATTGGTTAGAGGAGACAGATGGCGAAGAAACGCTTGTTATTATGCCTCGTTTAATTACAGAGGTTTTAGCTGAAAAATTATTCTCTAAAAAGCTTCCAATCGTCTTTTCTTCTGCAACCTTATCTGTTAATAAAGACTTTTCATATATTGCCTATAGTTTAGGAATTCGAGATTATCAATCATTTTCAGTACCTTCTCCATTCGACTATGAAGAAGTGATGAAAATCTATTTACATGAGCTTAGTCAAGGTGATAAAACAGCGCGAGTTCAGCAATTGCTACGTGATGGCGAGCAAACATTAATATTATTTAAATCCAAGCAAGCGATGCTAAACTTTAAAGCAGAATTACCACTAATGGAACGAATGTATGTGGCTTTCGAAGGAGATCGAGAGCTTTCAGCAATCGTCCGAGACTTCCAGCAGGGATCGGTTAAAACATTATGCTCATATCATTTATGGGAAGGCTTAGATTTACCAGAGGAAGCATTAACACGTGTTATTATTTATGATTTACCGTTTCCTCCACAAGATCCACTATTTGATGCGAAGCGCACATTTGCTGAAAACCCATTTGAAGAGGTGGAGCTACCTTTCATGCAATTACGCTTGCAGCAAGGGATGGGACGCTTAATTCGGACATCAAATGATCATGGAGACATCCACATTTTGCTGAATGAGGAAGAACAAAAACAGCGTGCAGCCTTTGAAAACATATTAGCTGTTGTCCCAGAAATAAAATAATGAAAAACGAGTTTGCCATAGAGGTAAGCTCGTTTTTTAATATATTGAAATAATATTTTTCTCGATGTTAAATAATTCAATTTTAAAAAACTGTTGAATATTTCTCTTTTAAGCTATATAGTTCTTTGTAATGCAACAATATCTGGTGAAAGAAAATATTTTTTTTATTGAAAATAATTTCACAAAAGGTTTATAATAATGACAAGAATTTTTAAGAATAATCAAATTGATTGTTGATTATTTCAGATAGGGGGCTTGAACCTGTCGAACATTCAATCATTATGTAGAAAATATACAAACCTTTCGGCAACGGATATTGACAAGTTAACAGAAATAGAGGCTACACTAAAGTATTATGCTGAGTTGACTGATTGTTATATGTTCATAGATTGCATGTTGGAAAATTTACCACATGCGATTGTTGTGGCAGAGGCTTTCCCGAACAAGGAAATTGGGTTATATGAGAAATCAGTTATCGGAAAATTCGTATTTGAAAGTTTTGAACCAGCCGTATTCGCTGCGTTTAAACATAAAGAAAAATCATCCATCTCAAGAGCAATTACGCAGGAAGGTGTTACGGTAGAGCAACATGTCATTCCTATTTTTAATGAGCAACAGCAAGTAATAGCAGTGTTGATTCAGGAAAAAATGGTGAAGATGCAAACGACACCGAAAGATGATTTTCAAAATATGCCTTTCGCATTAATTGAGCATATTGTAGAACCAAACTCTCAGCCAATACCAGTTGTGTCAGATTTACTTGTAGAATCGATCATTCTGACAAATCACGAGAACAAAGTGATTTACAGTAATCCTGCTGGCTACCATTTTATTTCTGAGCTATCAGGGTTAGAAAATTTTGACAATGTTGCATTAGATAAAATATTACCGTTTTTACAGGAAGTCTATGATAAAGGCGATGATGTCTTTTTCTTAGAAATTACGATTGATCGTAAATCCTTTATTGTGAAGAAAATTCCGATTCGTAGTCATAACGAGAAAGTGACGCTACTCATTATTCATGATCTAACAGAGCTTAAACTGAAAGAAAATGAGCTAATGATGAAAACATTTGCGATACGGGAAATTCACCATCGTGTGAAAAATAATCTTCAGACAGTAACGAGCCTTCTACGTTTGCAAATGCGGAATGATTTGTCGGCTGCGAATGCAAGTGCTTTTCAGGAGGCATTAAATCGAATATATAGTATTTCATCGGTTTATGAGCTTATTTTAGAAAACGAGGATAACGCTGAGGAAAGAGTAGACGTTATCGCATTAGCTAAAAAAATAGGTCATAAAATGATTGGCACGTCCAATACAGCGACTATTCAATTAGCCTTTCATCATGATAATTTGCAACTATTTTGCCATTCAAAAAAAGCAGTATCCCTTGCACTCATTATTTGCGAGCTACTGCAAAATGCATTAAAGTATGCTTTTATCGGACGTGATGAGGGAACCATCGATATTCTATTCATGCAGGAAGATTCAACGATTTCACTTCATATTTCTGACAACGGCGTTGGAATGCAAGAGGTGAAGGCATCTTTTGGTATGGAGATTATCACAAGGCTCGTCGAATATGATTTAGCTGGCTCATTTTCAATTATCCCTAGTGAAGAAGGTACACATACTCAAGTTCAGTTCCCTGTAAGTGAGGAGGTATTTATCGTAAATGACTAGGAAAGTTATGATTGTCGAAGATGAATCACTGATTGCGATTGATTTGAAGTTTATGTTAGAAGATAATGGCTATGAAGTAGTGGCGCAGGCGAACAATGGGGAAACAGCCATTGAATTAGCCTTTTTACATAAACCACAGTTAATCTTAATGGACATCAAAATGCCTAAACTAGATGGTTTAAAGGCAAGTAAAATTATTGAACAACAGCTTGGTATACCAGTTCTTTTCATCTCGGCTTACAGTGAAAAAGAATTGTTGCTATACATGAAGCAGGATAATATATTAGGGTATGTAATGAAACCGTTTTCTGAAAAAAATGTGTTGCCTGTGTTAGAGGTTGCCTTTCATCAAATTGATAAGTTCAACCGTCTCAATGGGGAGATTTTACATAAGCAAACACAATTAGATAAGCGGAAAGTCATTGAACGAGCAAAGGGCTTGCTAATGCAGGCCGAAAATATAAGCGAGGACGAGGCTTACCGTAGGATTCGCAATGAAAGTATGCAAACCCAACAGGAAATGGTGCATATCGCCCAGCAAATTATTAATACTTTACAAGTCAATAGTTGAAGCAAAGGCGCTTTAAAGAGATTTCTTCTTTAAAGCGCCTTTTTTTCTATAAATTTATTAAAAAAGGGGTGATGAGTAAGATGGCAATGATAGGAACGATTATCGTTTATATTATTATGATTTGTGCTGTTTTAGGGGCAATCGGGGCAATCCGAGATGCTGAGTATGGAATTGGAAAAGAATTTATGAATGGTATCCATACCGTTGGACATATTTTTGTCCCAGCAGCAGGGATCATGGCAGCTATTCCTTACTTAACATGGTTTATTAGTCATTTTATTAGTCCGATTTTTGAGTTAATTGGTGCAGATCCTGCGATAGCAGCGACGACAATATTAGCTTCGGACATGGGTGGTTACCAATTAGCCAATGCATTAAAAGAGTCTTATGAAGGATGGGTCATGGCTCTAGTTGTTGGATTTATGTCTGGTGCTACTATCGTATTCTCTATTCCAATGGGGCTTGCAATGTTAGATAAGCGTGATCATAAGTATATGGCGCTAGGTATTATGGCCGGCGTACTAACGATTCCGATTGGTGCATTTATTTCTTCAATCATGATTGTGCTATTCAATACAGAAGTCCGTGAAGTCATTAGTACAACAGAGGCACCTACATATGTGTTTGCCATTTCTGTTTTACAAATATTAATTAACTTACTACCTTTATTTATTTTCGTTATTTTAATCGCACTTGGCTTAAAGCTTATTCCGAACGGTATGATTAAAGGATTTATGCTATTCGGACGTGTGATGGATGCCGGGATTAAATTAGTATTAGTGTTCTCGATTGTTGAGATTTTTACAGGTATTTTTACAAAGATTTTTGGTGCGTGGGGCTTCGATCCAATCATGGCAGATGAGATCGATCAATTCCGAGCATTAGAGACAGCCGGTTATATCGGTATTATGCTAGCGGGTGCCTTCCCAATGGTGTATTTAATTCGAAAATATGCTTCCAAGCCACTTGAAGCGGCTGGTAAAAAATTAGGCTTATCCTCTGTAGGAAGTGCGGGGATTTTAGCAACGATTGCTAATATTTTGGCGATGTTTACACTGATTCGCCATATGCCACCAAAAGATAAAGTTATTAACATTGCATTTGGTGTGTGTTCTGCATTCCTATTAGGCGATCACTTATCATTTACAGCTAATTTCCAGCCTACTATCATCTTGCCTGTTATCGCTGGTAAGTTTTTAGCGGGTGTCATTGCCATTATTTTAGCTTATAAGCTTTCCGTACCAACTGCATTAAGGTTGGAAATTGAGGATCGCAAGGCTGGCATTATCAAAGAAGGCGAATATGTAACAGAGCAAAAATCTTAATTGATTAAAAAAGTGAGGTGATGACGTGTGAGTGAAGAAAAGAAACGATTTATTCAGGAGTTTGTGCCGGGTAAACAGCTAACATTGAGTCACCTTATTGCCAATCCTGATCCAGATATGTTTCAAAAGCTAGGAATCCAAGAAGCAGGTGCGCTGGGCATCATGACTTGTACTCCGAGTGAAACAGTGATTATTGCAGGGGATTTAGCGACAAAGGCTGCCAATGTCAAACTCGGATTTTTAGATCGTTTTACAGGTAGTCTCGTTATTGTGGGAAGTGTTTCTGAAGTGGAAATGGCGATGTTAGAAATTAATCGTTTTTTATCCGAGGTATTAGGGTACACCCCATCAAAAATAACGAAATCATAGGATGTGTCATATGAAAAATCGAGTAATGATAATAGGCGGTGTGCAAGCAGGAAAGTCAACATTGATGAATACTTTGTTAGGCAAGGAAAGTACGGCTAACAAAACACAGGCACTCGTTTATGATGACTGGATTGTTGATACACCAGGTGAATATGTTGAAAATCCCATGTATTACAGAAATATTATGGCAACGTCGCTGGAAGTAACTCATGTGATTTATTTGCAGGATGCTACATCAGCAAGAAGTGTGTTCCCTCCGCAATTTAGCTTAGGGATTCCAAAAATACAAATTGGTGTTATTACAAAGATTGATGCTCCTAATGCAGATGTAGAAAGGGCTACAGCTTTATTAAAAAATGTTATGACGCATGGGCCCATCGTGAAAACCTCTTCATGGCAAAAGCTCGGAATCGAGTTTATTGAACCATTGATTCAGCTGAAGACACATGAAGACATTCAACAATTTGTTAAGGATCGCGATAGTCCGTATCTCATGTATTGCTCACAGTAGCGAGAGGGAGGTGTAGGGTGAAAACTGAAAAAATATTTAGTGCAGGCATTGATATTGGGACAAGTACCACAAAAATGGTCGTCAGTAGTTTTTTGTTAAAAAATGTGGCTGGTGTGACACATGTGCCAAGGATTGAAATTATTGAGAAAACGGTATTGCATCAAAGTCCAATTATTAAAACACCTTTTATCAATAAAGACATCATTGATATGAAAAAGATTGAGGAATTTATTTTTCAGCAGTATCAATTGGCACAAATTGCGCCAACAGACATTTCAACGGGCGCCATTATTATAACAGGCGAATCCGCCACGAAAGAAAATGCAAGAGAGGTTGTCCATACCATTGCAGATGGCGCTGGTCATTTTTTAGTTGCTACCGCTGGTCCTGATTTAGAGGGCATCATCGCCGCCAAGGGGGCAGGTACTTTACAGCAATCAAAGAATTCATCCAAAGTAATAGCCAATATTGATATTGGTGGTGGGACAGCGAATATTGCTGTCATGCAGTTTGGGGAAGTCATTGGTACATGTACCTTACATGTTGGTGGTAGATTGATTGAATTTAAGGAAGGCAAGATTCAATCAATTTCTCCGCCACTCATGCGACTGATGGAAAACTGGTCTAATCCGTTAGCTGTCGGTGATGCGGCAGAGGATGTTCGCGTCTCACAATGTATTGAAGAGATGGTTGGAACACTTGCCATGATTCTTCATGGACAATGTACCAATAAAGAGCATCCATTATTACTAGGACATTTACCCAACTGGCATAAACCTGTTGATGCCATTGTCTTTTCAGGTGGTGTAGCCTCCTGTATTTATGAAAATGACTGTACGCAGCGTCAGTATGATGATATTGGCGAAAAACTAGCAAAAACGCTACTTAAGCATGAGCAGCTTCAATCATTTTTATGGCTGCGACCAGAGGAAACAGCACGAGCAACAGTCACGGGGGCAGGTACACAGACCACTGAAATAAGTGGCGCAACTATTCAAGTAGATGCCGACGTGTTACCACTAAAAAATGTGCCTGTCTTCAACTGCCATATGAACGATGCCACAACAGACTTTAACACTGTAGTAAAGACAGCTGTTGAGCGAGCGGATGATCTATTTTCCATACAGGATAATCGTTCACCATTTGCCCTCTATTTTAGTGAATTGCCGTATTTAAGCTTTCAGGATGTACATGCATTGTGTGAGGCTGTTTTGCAGCATTTGGCGACAAGATGCTCCAAGGACATACCAATTATCATAGTCATTCAATCAGATTATGCAAAGATTATTGGACAAACCATACAAGCAATTAATTCTACAGTACCAATTATTTGCATCGATCAAATTAAAGTGGAGACGGGTGATTATATCGACATAGGAGAGGTTCTGCCATCTGGCGTTGTTCCTGTTGTTGTAAAAACTCTTGCCTTTCACTCAAAGTAAGGAGGATGAATGTGAATTTATCGGTGATATTTGGTGGAGAAAAATATAATTTTAAATCATTAAAAGATGTCATGGCGAAGGCCAATGAAGAAAAATCCGGCGATCAGCTAGCAGGGATTGCAGCTGAAACGGTTCAACAACGAATCGCAGCAAAGGCTGTATTAAGTGAGCTTTTAGTGAAAGATATTCGAGAAAATCCATTAGTGCCACAAGAAAATGATGAGGTTTCACGCATTATTGAGGGTGACATTAATGAGCAAATATATGGAGAAATCAAAAACTGGAGCATCGAGCAGCTACGCGAATACATTTTATCAAATGATACGGGTGACCGTGAGCTAAAGCGTTTAAGCAAAGGGATGAATTCCGAGATTATTGCCGCTGTTACAAAACTAATGTCCAATTTAGATCTTGTACATGCAGCCAATAAAGTTGAAATACTTTCAACGTGTAATATTACGATTGGTCAAAAAGGGACGCTGTCATCTCGTCTACAGCCAAATCATCCGACAGATAATATTGATGGCATCATCGCCTCTCTAAAAGAAGGACTGTCCTATGGTATTGGGGATGCTGTTATCGGCATTAATCCTGTAGATGATTCAGTTGAAAGTGTCAAAAAAGTGCTTACGGCTACAAAGGAATTCATCAATGATTGGTCCATTCCTACACAAAACTGTGTATTAGCTCATATTACAACACAGATGAAGGCAATTAAACAAGGTGCCCCAGCAGATATGATTTTCCAAAGTATCGCAGGGACAGAAATTGCTAACCGTTCGTTCGGTATTTCTGCTGATTTAATACGAGAAGCAGAGGAGCTCATTAAAAAACAAGGAACAGGTACTGGTCCAAATTTATTCTACTTTGAAACAGGTCAAGGCTCAGAGCTATCGGCAGAGGCACATATGGGCATTGACCAAGTAACACTGGAATCGCGAAATTATGGCTTTGCTAGACATTTTAATCCTTATATTGTCAACACAGTAGTTGGCTTTATCGGTCCAGAGTATTTATACAACAATAAACAGGTTATTCGTGCTGGTCTAGAAGATCATTTCATGGGCAAAATGCATGGAATCCCTATGGGTGTAGATATTTGTTATACGAACCATATTAAAGCGGATCAAAATGATATTGAAGATTTAAGTGTACTACTGACAGCGGCAGGCGTTAACTTTATTATCGCTGCGCCAATGGGTGATGATGTAATGCTTAACTATCAATCGATGAGCTTCCATGATGTAGCTACATTACTCCAAACATTTGGTAAAAAACCAGCTCCAGCATTTTTAGCATGGTTAGAAAAAATGGGCATTTATGAAAATGGTCGACTTTCAGCAAGAGCTGGCGATTTATCCATTTTTGAAAGGTAGGTGAATCGAGTGAATGATCAATTAGTCTCTATGATTACACAGCTTGTCATGGAAAAGATGGAGAAAAATACAGGAAACCAAGCACCTGAAGTTGTAGCTCCTCCAGCAGAACAATCACTTATTAAAATATTTGATACAGTCGACAATCGTCCGACAGAAATAACAGAGTCTCAAACGACATCACAGGGACCGTTAATAAAGCTGTATCAGCACGGAGCGCCTCAGTGGGAACCGATAGCTCCTGCTACTTTAGAACAACCTTTTAATACGGCTGTGCCGATTAAGCCATTTCAGTTTGAAGCAGAATCATTAACAGAAAGTGTGCAGGCTGCAAAAAAACATACACCTGCTCGAATTGGCGTTGGTAGAGCAGGGACAAGACCAAAAACGAAAACATGGTTAAAGTTCCGACTTGATCATGCTGCTGCGGTAGATGCCGTATATGGTGAAGTTTCCGAAGAGCTTTTACAAAAACTAGATGTTTTTCAAGTAACAACGAAAGTAACTGATAAGGAAGAATACATTACAAGACCTGATTTAGGTCGTCGTTTATCAGAGGAATCAAAGGCACTGATTCAACAAAAATGTAAGCAACAGCCTAAAGTGCAGATTATTATTTCGAATGGCCTAAGTGCCAGTGCCATTGAAGAAAATGTGCAGGATGTGTACTTGGCACTTCAACAAAGTCTTAGCAATTTAAATATTGACATCGGTACTACATTTTATATTGATAAAGGCCGTGTCGCTTTGATGGATGAAATTGGAGAGCTGTTACAGGCAGAGGTAATTGTTTACTTAATTGGTGAGCGTCCTGGTCTTGTCTCCGCAGAATCGATGAGTGCGTATTTATGCTACAAGCCAAGAATCGGTACAGTCGAAGCGGAGCGTATGGTGATATCCAATATCCACAAAGGTGGTATTCCACCATTAGAAGCGGGTGCTTATTTAGGAACAGTCGTACAAAAAATCTTGCATTACCAGGCAAGTGGCGTTGAGCTTGTCGCAAAAGAAGGTTAGGGGGCTGAAACATGAATCCTCAAAAAATTATGGCGCAAATTTTGGCGATGCAAACCATTCCAAGAGTCAACAGTGAATTAGCAGAGCAGCTAGATTTAAAGCCATATCACAATAGCATTGGGCTTGTCACATTGACCATTGATGATGTTGGATATGTTGCTATTGATGAAGCAACGAAAAAGGCAGATGTTGACGTTATCTATGCGAAAAGCTTCTATGCGGGAGCAGCTCATGCATCGGGCCCATTATCAGGTGAAATGATTGGCATCATTGCAGGAAGCTCGCCTGATGAAATTCGTAGCGGACTTGATGCCATTCAACAAAAAATTGAGTTTGATACGTACTTCGAGGCGATTAATAACAATGAAAACCATGCTTTGTTTGCCCATACAGTGGCAAGCTGTGGAACGTATCTCGCCGAGCTGGCAAATGTAAACGTCGGCACACCACTTGCCTATTTAATCGCACCGCCACTAGAGGCAGTAGTTGGATTAGATGCAGCATTAAAGGCGGCAGATGTAGAGTTAAAGGTTTTCTTTGGCCCTCCTTCTGAAACCAATTTTGGTGGCGGCCTATTAAGTGGTAGTCAATCATCTTGCGAGGCTGCGGCAAATGCTTTCAGAGAAGCTATTGAAAATATAGCTAGAAATCCAGTGATCTAGAAAGGAGGCGGCTTTATGGCCACATTAGACAAAGATTTATTAGCAATTCAAGAAATGAGAGATGCCGTTAAACAGGCTAATACAGCACAGGCTGCCTACATGCAATTTTCACAGCAGCAAGTAGACAACATAGTGAAGGCTGTTGCGGATGCTGCCTTTAAGGAAGCAGACCGTTTAGCAAAAATGGCTGTGCAAGAAACAGGGATGGGTATCCCTAATCATAAAAAAATGAAAAATGAAGTGGCTTCACGAGATGTCTATGAAGATATTAAAGACTTAAAAACGGTTGGTATTGTAGGCTATGATCGGATGAAGAAAGTGGCAGAGATTGCGAGTCCTTTTGGGGTCATCGCAGGTATAGTGCCAACGACGAATCCAACATCTACAGCCATTTTTAAAACACTTATTTCTTTAAAAACAAGAAATGCATTAGTGCTAAGTCCACACCCATATGCGGTGAAATGTACAAAAGAGGCGTTGGATGTTTGTCGAGTAGCGGCGGAACAAGCTGGTGCACCTGAAGGGCTACTGCAATGCTTAACGATGTCTTCTATGGAAGCTACGCAACAGCTCATGAAGCATCCTGATATTCATTTAATTTTAGCAACAGGCGGCGGTGCTTTAGTGAAGGCAGCCTATAGCTCTGGAAAGCCAGCTTATGGTGTAGGGCCGGGGAATGTCCCAGCTTATATCGAAAAATCAGCTAATATCCAAAAGTCTGTCCGTCAACTGGTTCACAGTAAGTCGTTCGATAATGGCACCATCTGTGCAACAGAACAAGCCATCATTGTAGATAAGGCGATTGCTGAACAGGTACAGACGGAATTAAAGAAAAACGGTGCCTATCTATTAAATGCTGAAGAAAAAGCAAAAATGGAGAAATTAATTTCACCTGTTCCTGGAAAGGTAAATCCACAAATTGTCGGGAAATCAGCTACTTGCTTAGCAGATTCTGTTGGCATCACAGTTCCAGAAGATACAAAAGTTCTTGTTGGGTTAGAAACGATGATTGGTAAAAATATACCGTTTTCGCTTGAAAAACTTTCACCAATCTTTGCCCTCTATATAGTAGAAAACAGTACAGAAGCAAAGCAAGTCATGATTGACCTATTAAATATTGGTGGTCGTGGACATACATGCTCGATTCACACTGAAAATGCAGCATTAGCTGAGCAATTCTCTGTTGAATTACCTGTCTCACGTATTGTAGTCAATACATTATCATCTATCGGTGCAGTAGGTGGAACAACAGGATTAGCACCATCCTTTACATTAGGCTGTGGTACATTTGGCGGTAATATTACGTCGGATAACATTACAGCAAGACACCTATTAAATATTAAACGTATGGCTTATGGCATTAAAGATGTCGAAGTACCAAAACCAGAATTTGAAGTACAATCCGTTGTTGAGTCGGTTGTCTCACAGGAGCCTGCTCTTGACACGACGATGGTTCAACAAATTGTCGATCAAGTATTAAAACAAATCACATTACAAAATAAATAAATTATTTGGAGGAATGACAAATGAGTACAGCATTAGGAATGGTAGAAACAAAAGGTTTAGTAGGAGCAATTGAAGCAGCAGACGCAATGGTAAAGGCAGCAAGCGTTAATTTAGTAGGAAAAGTACATGTAGGTGGCGGTATCGTAACAGTGCTTGTACGTGGCGATGTAGGTGCAGTAAAAGCAGCAACAGATGCTGGTGCTGCAGCAGCTCAACGTGTAGGAGAACTTCTATCAGTACATGTAATCCCACGTCCACATCACGAATTAGAAATGATTTTACCAAAAGCAGAAGCATAATTTTAGCTTTATTTAGGACAAGACGCCCATCTCAATTGTTGGTGAATTAAACTGTGGATACAACACCACCACAATTACGCTAGGGCATAAAGGATTAGGATGAGAGTTAATCCTACCAGAGGACAGCTCTCATCTTGTCTAATAGGTAAACAATTAATGAGATAAAGAGGTGGCTAACGTGACAACAGCTACAAAAACATTTCCAGTGGCCATTTCGGCTCGTCATATTCATCTTAGTGAAGAGGATTTGCAAGCACTTTTTGGTCCAAATGCAACGCTGACAAAGGATTTTGACTTATCACAGCCTGGGCAATTTGCTGCCAAGGAGCGTGTCTCTATCGAGGGTCCAAAAGGCATTATCCATAATGTTCGTGTACTTGGACCAGTGAGACCAGCAACACAGGTGGAAGTCAGCCGAACAGATGCCATGAAGCTTGGTGTGACACCTCCGTTAAGACAGTCGGGTGATATTGACCATTCTGCAGGCATTAAAATCCTTCACCAAAATAAAGAATTGTATATCGAGCAGGGTGTTATCATTGCACAGGCACATATTCATATGACAGAAGAAGATGCCAAAGCATTGGAAGTGCATAATAACGAATTGGTTTCTGTGGAAGTTGAAAGTGATCGACCTGTTACTTTCCGTGGCGTAGTCGTCCGTGTTTCCAATGACTTTAGTCTGGAAATGCATATCGATACGGATGAAGCCAATGCAGGTTTTATTGAACAGCAAGCACAGGGTAAATTAGTAAAAATCTCATCGTAAGGAGGAGGCAAGATGCAAGAAAATCTGGTTCAAAAAATTGTGGAAGAAGTTCTGCAGCAAGTCTTAAAAAATCAATCTTCCCCTCCACATGACGGTAAAATTCCTATTGGTGTATCTGCCCGCCATGTCCATCTTGCACAAGCAGAGGTGGAGCAGCTTTTCGGTGAGAATTATCAGCTTACACCGAAGTTTGAGCTTTCACAGCCAGGGCAATTTGCTGCTGAGGAAACCGTAGTAATTGCTGGTCCAAAAGGATCAATTGAGAGAGTACGTATTCTTGGCCCTGCTCGATCGTTGTCTCAAGTGGAAGTAAGCTGGACAGATGCTATGAAATTAGGGTTGAAACCTCCATTAAGAATTTCCGGTGATATTCAAGGTTCTAGTCCTGTTACATTAATCGGTCCAAAGGGGAGTGTCGTGTTAAATGAAGGACTTATTATTGCACAGGCACATATTCATATGTCCCCTGCGGATAGTGCGAGATTTAATGTAGTAGATGGACAGTCTGTTCAAATCAAGGTAGAAGGAATTCGCCCGATTATTTTATCGAATGTGGTCATCCGTGTATCAGAGCGTTATCGATTAGAAATGCATATCGATACAGATGAAGCCAATGCAGGATTAATTCAGCAGGGAACACTTGCTGAAATTGTACATCACCAAGGAAGTGAACCATCTTCTATACCAGTGAAAGTGCAGTCGCCAGTCGTAGAGAAAGTAGAGAAACCATCCGTCTATCATTATGATAAAAAGCTACTTTCACAAATAGAAGTGCTAGAAATAGAAGCACAAGAAATTGTAGTACCAAAGAAAACGATTGTGACAGCATTGGCTTATGATAAGCTACGAGAGCTAAATAAAACATTAACGGTCCGAGCTGAGTAGTAAGACAATTTGTGTCGCATAAAGAGGGTGAAGTTCATGCAAATGGGTAGAGTAATAGGCAGTGTATGGGCAACACGTAAGGAGGAAGGGCTGAATGGATTAAAGCTATTAATCATTCAACCCATTGACTCCAATCAACAGCCGATTCGCACAGAAATTGTTGCAGCTGATCGTATAGGTGCGGGGATTGGTGATGATGTACTCATTACAAGCGGTGGGTCATCACGCTATATTATGAAAGAAAATCCATTACCAATCGATGCAGTTGTTATAGGTATTATTGATTCTACTGAAGTGATGAGAGGTGAAGACAATGAGTAGCGCAATTGGAATGATTGAAACAAAAGGCTTAGTTGGTTCGTATGAAGCAGCGGATGCCATGATTAAGGCGTCAGACGTCACAATCGTTAAACAGGAATTCGTTGATGGTGGAATTGTGACGGTCGTCGTGAAGGGTGACGTAGGTTCAGTACAAGCAGCGGTAGAAGCTGGAAAGGCTGCTGCCATGCGTGTTGGTGAACTATTAGGCGCTCATGTCATTCCGAGACCTGATGAAGATGTATTCCAAATGATTAAAGGCCCAGAGGCACCAAAGAAAAAGCCTGCCTCTACACCAGCATCAGCACGTGCTAAAAAAACAACCGAAGCAACACCGACGACAGATAATCGAGGTGAAGAATAATGGCCTTTCGTAAAAATAAAATCGCTGTTATTGGAGCTGGTCACACTGGTTCTACATTGAGTTTATTTTTAGCACAAAAAGAATTAGGTGATGTGGTGCTTGTCGATATTCCAGAGGCTGAGAAACCGACAAAAGGGAAGGCATTGGATTTACTACAGACAGGCCCAATTGAAAAGTTTAATGTCTCCATTAAAGGGACGAGTGATTACGAAGATATAGCTGGTGCCGATATTGTCGTTATTACAGCTGGTATCCCTCGTAAGCCAGGCATGAGTCGTGATGATTTAGTTACTACAAATGCCAAAATTATTCAACAGGTTTCAAGACAAATTAAACACTATGCTCCAAATAGTATCGTCCTTGTGTTGAGTAATCCAGTTGATGCTATGACCTATGTGTGTCATAAGGAAACAGGCTTTGCTAAAAATCGGATTATCGGTCAGTCTGGTGTGTTAGATACAGCTCGCTTCAATACTTTTGTAGCCCAGGAGCTACAAATTGCACCAGAAGATGTCTCTGGCTTCGTGCTAGGGGGACATGGTGATGAAATGGTGCCATTAATCCGTTATTCCTATGCTGGAGGTATTCCATTAGAAAAGCTAATTCCCCAGGAACGACTTCAGCAAATCGTCGAGCGTACACGTAAAGGTGGCGGTGAAATTGTCGGTTTACTAGGAAACGGAAGTGCCTATTATGCCCCAGCTGCGGCATGTGCACAGATGGTTGAAATCATTATCAAAGATCAACGAAAAATCATCCCTTCTATAGCCCTATTAGAAGGTGAATATGGATACCACAATCTGTTTTTAGGGGTACCAACTATTTTAGGTGGCAATGGGATTGAATCTGTGATTGAATTGCACCTAACCAATGAAGAACAAGCAGCCCTCCAGCATTCAGCAGAGGCTGTTAAACAAGTGATTGCCATTTGCCAAAACATTGAATAGTGAAAACACAATCTATTTTTTAAATTGAAAGATAGGATCCCCAACTTTCTTTCGATCGAAACTTCATAATAGCTCTTAAAAATGTTTGATTGGAAACCGAACATAACTGAAAGCTAGTTAATATTCCCCTTATTATATATAACACTCTCATTTATGGGAGATCTGACTGTAGCAAGCTTAAATGTTTGCTACAGTTTTTTGTTATGTTCACAACCTATATCATAAAAACGATTAACACTTCTACTATAATCAAATAAGGAGGGATGTGGATGAACAACATCGTACAGGAGATGATTGAATGGATTGAAAGTCATCTATTAGAGGGATTCTCATTAGAGCATTTAGGGAAGGATATGGGGTACTCCCCTTATTACTGTTCCTTTAAATTCCACCAGATAACTGGAATAACAATCAAAAAATATAGATCACTTCGAAAAATGTATCTTGCTTCAATGGCCTTAAAAGATCCACAAAAGAAAATCATCGACATTGCTTTTTATCATGGTTTTTCATCTCAGGAATCCTTTTCTAGAGCTTTTAAAAATACATTTGGTATAAGTCCAAACGATTACAGAAGGTCCCCACAACCTTTACAAACATTCGTGAAGCTGAATTTACTGGGGGAGAGAGGATGGTTTACGATGGATATTTCACAAAAATTAAAAATTGAGGCGTTACAAGAGAAAATCAATGCCCAATATGATCAAAAGTTATTGAATGTATTGAATGGACAAATGATGTATGAAGAGTTTGCTAAACAGCAATTAATGGGGAACTCTGATTACGTACCTTTTAATGAAGCGATGTGTACAAATCCAACGACTAGTGTGATTTTCAGTGAAGAATTTAATAAAATTCGTGCTACGGGGCATCAGGTGTCATTAGAGGATTATGAGCTGATAACAGTGAATCCGTTGAAACCATTGTTGACAAATGACTATCAATGTATTGTTTTATGGTTTGGAGACGATATGTTTTGTCAGCTGAATCTACTGACAGTTCTTGCTTTCTTAGAACAACAAGGGTATCAAGGCAAGGTCTATTATCATATGGTCAAGGAAATGACCTATGATGTGGAAGAAACGGAGATAGTACTAGGCGATTATATGGAGATCTATGAACAGGTGTTGATACAGCATCGTCTTCCAAAGGCTACAGTTTTACCAGTCATGTACCAGGGCGTTCAATTATATTTCAACTATTTAAAGGAGGAGAACGAGATTACCACGTACATAAAAAAACATCTCGATATGCCTCAAAATGATCTGATAAAGCAACTATTCTACTTATTTCCTCACTATGGATTAGGGGATCGTCAATATAGTAAACTTATCGAGAAAAGTAAAGAATGAATAGTCAGATTCATTTTACCAAAAGGTCCACAATATACAAAATTTTCGAAAATATGATAAACTTATAACGGGAAAAGGAGGATAAAAGCATGACAGTTCAACAATTTATAGACTATGTGAAGAAGATGCAACATTATGAGGAAGCACTCAATGTGATTTATTGGGATATGCGGACAGGTGCACCCAAAAAAGGGCTAGCGCAACGTTCAGAGGTTATTGGCACATTGTCAGCCTCTTTATTTGATATGCAGACAAGTGAAGAATTAGGCGAGCTTTTATCTGCTTTAGAAACACAAAAAGCGGATCTTGACTATGTAACACTTCGTTTAGTGGAAGAAGTAAGAAAGAATTACGATCAAAACAAAAAAATCCCAGCAGATGAATATAAAGAATACGTGATTCTTCAATCGAAATCGGAAACGGCTTGGGAAGAAGCAAAGGCAACTAATAATTTCGCCCTTTTCTTACCATATTTAGAAGAAATCATTCAATGGCAGAAAAGATTCATTCACTATTGGGGCATAAAAAACGGATCTCCGTACAATACATTACTCGATTTATATGAACCAGATATGACGACAGATGTCTTAGATCAAGTGTTTGGCGACTTACGTCAATCAATTGTGACACTTGTCCAGAAAATTGCCGATTCATCGAATAAGCCAAATACAGATATGTTATTTAAGCATTTCCCAAGGGAAGCACAGCGTGAGCTATCATTAGAAATGCTAACGCAGCTTGGGTATGATTTTGAGGCAGGACGCTTGGATGAAAGTGTGCACCCTTTCATGATTGGCCTTAATCATGGTGATGCTCGTATTACAACGAAATATGATGAAAATGACTTCCGTTCAGCTATTTTTGGCACTATTCATGAGTGCGGTCACGCGATGTACGAGCAAAACATTGATGAAAAACTTGCAGGTCTGCCATTAGCTACTGGGACATCGATGGGTATTCATGAATCACAATCATTATTTTATGAAAACTTTGTCGGCAGAAATGAAAAATTCTGGGAGCATAACTACGAGCGCCTTCAACACTTCTCACCAGCCCAATTTGGCGATGTTGCATTAGACGAATTTTTACGTGCCATCAATATGGTAGAACCATCATTTATTCGCATTGAAGCAGATGAACTAACATATCCATTACATATCATGATTCGCTATGAAATTGAACGTGACTTATTCAATGGGGATTTACAGGCGAAAGATCTGCCGCAAGTGTGGAATGATAAATATGAGGAATATTTAGGCATTCGTCCTGAGACGGATGCACAGGGTGTGCTACAAGATATGCATTGGTCAGGCGGCATGTTTGGCTATTTCCCATCCTACGCATTAGGGATGATTTATGCGGCGCAGTGGAAGCATGCGATGGACAAGGATATTCCTAAGTTTGATGAATTACTAGAAAAAGGAGAGCTACTGCCAATTCGAGAGTGGCTAACTGATAAAGTTCATCAATATGGAGCATTGAAAAAGCCATTTGAATTGCTGAAAGAAGCGACAGGGGAAGGTTTAAATGCTAAGTACCTTGCAAACTATTTACAAGAAAAATATACAAAGCTATATCAGTTATAAAAAAACAAGCGATTTCTCTACAATGAGAAATCGCTTATTGCTTTAAAAAAGCCTTAGTCAGCTAGGGAATTGGAAATAATTCATAAGATTGGCATTTTGCAAGCGGATGGGACAAAATTACAATTTAAGATTTAAAGTAATTCACATGTTTCATTATTATACTTTATAAAATATGCAACATTATAACGAATAATTTTTAAGCTGAACTATTTTGTTCAACATTCGGGCCAGATTGTGGAATAAAATCATTTTGTGCAATGTTACCAAACAAGGATTTAGTAGCTTATTTCACATAAATGATAGACTGTTTAAAAAATTTCCATTAATATGTTATTTTTAATGAAATTAAATCTAATTTGAGGTGAATTTATATGTTATTAAAGCCAAATAAACTCCAGCAAGGAGATTATATCGCCACAATAAGTCCTTCTTGGGGAGGTGCTGGAGAACCAGAATTAAAATGGCGTTATGAACAAGGCGTAAAAAGACTTGAAGAGGTTTTTGGACTGAAAGTTATAGCAATGCCAAATAGCTTGAAAGGTGCAGATTATCTAGACAAAAATCCAAAAGCACGTGCAGAGGACTTAATGATGGCTTTTAAGGACCCCAAGATTAAAGCTATTATTGCAAATATTGGTGGAGATGATAGTGTTCGTTTACTCCATTACATTGATTTTGAGGTTATAACTAAAAATCCTAAAATTTTAATGGGTTACTCAGATGTAACGATTGTTCATTTATTTTGTTTGAAGGCGGGTATATCTTCATTTTATGGACCAGCAATTTTAACCGATTTTGCTGAAAACGTTGAAATGCACTCATATACCGTTCAATCTATTCAGAAAACGCTATTTTCTAATGAAGTAATAGGTGAAATTGTTCCTTCTGTAGAATGGACAAGTGAGCATTTAGAATGGATAGAATCAAATAAAAATCAAAAACGCACAATGCAGCCTAATAAAGGATACGAATTGCTGCAAGGTAAAGGTATAGTGCAGGGACGTTTAATAGGAGGGTGCATTGAAGTACTAGAGTTTGCTAAAGGTACCGTGCTATGGCCTGAAGAAAAATACTGGGAAAATTGCATCCTTTTCTTTGAAACATCTGAAGATCAACCAGAGCCTAACCTACTTAGATATTGGTTGAGAAACTACGGTGTACAAGGTATTTTACAAAAAGCAAACGGAATTATATTTGGTAAACCACAAGATGAAAAGTATTGCGAAGAATATAAAGAAGAGATTTTAAAAGTGATGAAAGAATTTAACTTGGAGGATACACCAATTCTATACAATATGAACTTTGGACATACCGAACCAAAATTCATTTTACCTCTTGGTGCATTAGCAGAAATTAATTGTAATACAAGCTCTTTTACTATTTTAGAAAACGCTGTACTGTAAGATGTTAGCGGCTTTTTGGGACAAATATGGATATTCAATAATCGGGCGCTTTTCTTGTATAAGGAAAGTGCTTTTTCAATTTAAGGGCAAGGTTAGAACAAAGAAAAAATATTGACTTGTTACTGTTAATGACAGTATACTGTCATTAACAGTGATGTTGTATCATTAAAAAAATGAGGGGTGTATCTTTTATGAAGCATACAGGGAGACATACAGGAGCATTTCTTTTGCTGTTTTTAACAGAGGGAGATAACTATGGAGGAAAACTTCTACAAAAATGTGAGGAGGAGCTTCCCATCAACCCAATTGATAGTGCGATATTATATCGCACGCTAAAAAAATTAGAGGAAGAAGGCGCTGTTGAATCTTATTTGAATATATCTGAGCAAGACAAACCGATAAGGATGTACAAAATTACTACTATTGGTAAAAGAAAATTAGAAGAATTTCATCTAGATATTGAAGAAAAATTGAAAAATTTAGCTTTTTTCCTAGATAAATTTGAGAAATGGAAGGTTCAAGATAATGGTTAGTGGCTTAGTTCTCTATTCGATAGCCTCTATATATTTGGGAATTTCCTTCATAAAAGACAAATATAAAACAAAAACAGCATTATTTAAATCATGGACAATGTTTCGAAATGTTTTGCCAGATTTATTAGCGATTATGCTATTTATTGGTCTAGCATTATCTTTATTGACACCATCCCTTATTTCTTCCATTATTGGGGGGAATTCAGGTTTCCTAGGTATCATCTATTCCACGATTATTGGCTCAATTGCTTTAGTTCCAAGCTTTATTGTCTTTCCTCTCGGACATACATTAGTTCAGAATGGAGCTGGCCTTCCGCAAGTTGCCGTATTAATGTCGACATTGATGTCTGTAGGACTTGTTACTTTAACTATGGAGCAAAAGATTTTTGGAAGAAGTTTTGCTTATGCTCGAAATATTTCTTCCATAATAATGTCTCTTCTATTTGCATTAATTATTTGGGTAGTGATGACATGATGAAGCTAAAAAGATATCGTTTCTTTTTCATTTTATTATTAGGATTATTTCTTCTTACATTTATGAATCAAGCAATTGCTATAAAAACCGTTCAGTTAACTGGTAAAAGTATTTTGGATATGTTATTTCTGCTACCTCCTATATTTATATTAGTTGGATTATTAGATCAATGGGTAACGAAAGAAACACTTATTAGTTATATGGGTGAAAAATCAGGTATATATGGAGTCCTCTTCACTCTATTATTAGCAACGGTAGCAGCTGGCCCTCTTTATATAGCCTTTCCAATAGCAATATTATTATTGAAAAAAGGAGCTAGTGTGCGCTATATAGTATTTTTCTTAGGGGCTTGGTCGACAGTGAAATTGCCGGTTCTGTTGTATGAATTCACATCATTTGGTCTTAAATTCACACTTATTCATATTTGTTTTGGTCTCGTGTTTTACTATTTAACAGGAATTCTTTTTGAAAAATTATACAGCCAAGAAAAATTACTAAAGGATAATGCAACCATGGAGATATAGATTTAAGTCATTAAAACTTTTAACCCCTCAATTTCTAATTTATAATGTTATGAATACGTTATTCAACAATCGGGCGCTTTTATGAATCATGTTGCGAGGTGATATTTGGATTGGGGATTAATATTTTGATGTATACAGTGGTCTTTTTAGGACAATTAATTAGCGTCAGTTTAATATTAGCTATTTTTACTTCTGTTTTTGTTAAGAGCAGGAAGCAAGGTCTTGTATTTTTAACAATCTATATATTACTAAATATATACTCTCTAATTATTGGATTTAAATTTTCGTTAGTAATGGGGAGTGGTATGTTGATTATATATATTTGCTTAGGTATATTAACTTACTTTGTTATTAAAAAGAAACTTTCAAACCTCTTTTTGGATTAATCAAATATAGAGGTCTATTTTGACAGCAGGAGACAAGATAACTGTCTTGATATTCAACAATCGGGCGCGTTTCTCTAAGAAATGCGCCTTTTTTCATCAGAAACAGCATTAGCAAGATCAACTTGTTTTTCCTTTAAGTTTCGAGGTATAGTTATATTATGGGAATTTAACCCAAATTTCCTAAGTTGAATGATGAGAAAATAATTAGTTCAGGGGAATATAATGTTCATTAGGAGAGCAAAAATAGAAGATTGCAATTTTTTAACCAACTTGGCTTATAAATCAAAAGCCTACTGGGGATATACAGAAGATTTTCTACAACAATGTAAAGATGATTTGACTGTAACTAAAGAATACATAGAAGAAAATCCCGTTTATTTAATGGAGAGTGATAACAAGATAGTAGCTTTCTATAGCTTTACAATTAGTGAACGGAAATTAGATGCATTGTTCATAGATCCTAATTATATCGGTAAAGGATTAGGGAGAATGATTTGGGACCATTTACTAAACAAAGCAGAAGAGTTAGGAATAAACGAATTTACTCTTGATAGCGAACCTAATGCCGAAGGTTTTTATTTAAAAATGGGAGCAGAGTGCATTGGCTCTACTCCTTCTTCGGTGTTCCCAGATCGTCATCTTCCTCTAATGAAAGTTAAAGTGTTTTAAAATGCATTAATTAGATTAATTATGGATTTTAAACAAGAAGTGTGTTAGATGACTATATTTATTTTTAATCATTATCACTAAATGTGAAACGGCTTGAGTCCTTTAGAATTATGGGTTCAACCCGTTTTTTATTTCGACTGTCAACTTGATGGGGTGCAATTGTGAAATGATGATTTTAGTCCTTCAAAATCACAGGTTGAAAGTTTTCATGAACTAACCGGGTGCTTTAGTTTAACAAGTAAAAAACAATGAACACTAACTTGATCTTCAACAATCGGGCGCGATTCTGTCTAAGGATTAGCGCTCAATCTCATTATAGGGCCATTTTAATTGAATAAGAGATGTTGAACAAAAAACCCGAATAGCTACACTTTTTTAGTGTCCACTATTTGGGCAAGTTCGGTTTTTTATTTACTGAATAGCTGAGATTAAAACTTCAATTATGTAGTCTGAATCATTTACATTGCATGTAAATACATATACGGGCTGATAATAACCTTTTGTATCATAAGTATATGTTAGACGAACATTCGTTATCGTTAATGTATCACCTTTTTGTAAAGGATTGTATGTGCTAAACTCTCCGTTTACCATTACATTATATGCTTGCTGTTGTGAAATTAATTGCTTTTTCGCAACCATTTCATTGTCACTGATGTCAAATAATATGTCGGGTACTTGCTGATTAAAAAGACTAATCATAACCAGACCTTTAGAGAAATCTTCACATGTGGATTGTAAATTCTCTGGTTCAGCTAAATCCCAACGAATTGTACGTTCATCTTGCTGCTGATAGATAGCGTTATTAGGTAATAATCCTTCACTTTTTAACCAATTTTCTAAAAGTTGCTTTTTCTGTTTAATATCAACTTTTAGGGGGTCATCATTTATATTATCGAATGATAAGGACCAAGAACCATTTGACATGAAATAAGTTAAATAATAGTTACTGCCTTCATCGTCTTGAAATGTAAATATACGATTATCCACTTCAATCCGTATGCCACCTTGTTGTTTCAAATTAAATTGTTTAGCAATGGATTGGGCGATTAATTTTCCTTTTTTTATATCATTCACATCTTTATTGTAATAAACACATGCGTTAGGTGATTTATTGGAAAGTTCAGTTTCCAGTTGCATCTGTATGTGTTCCATATTTTGTTTTTGTGCAGGTTTGAATGGCAGATTCCCAAATTCTTGAGCGTTATATACCACATTTGCTACGCCAAATAACGTAATAAAAACTACTGGAATAGAAATAGCTTTCACAATCGGTATAAATGTTAATTTTCGTTGTTCGGTCCATAAAATGAATACCATCACAATAAAGTACCCTGCTAAACTCCCAATGGTATTATGCAAAAGGTCGTCTAATTCAAAAATCCCTTTACCTGTAATCAATTGGGAAATTTCAATACAAGACGTGAAAGCAATTGATATGACGAGTACACGCCAAAATGATTTGTTTTTATGATGAATCAACGGTAATAGTACGCCTAACGGTACAAACATTAACATATTAAAGATGATTAATTGATATTCAGTCAGTGACCACTTGTTCCATGCATTTACATAACTAGTGAATAGACTGAAATTAATCTGATCTGTATATTTTGCCCCTCTACTGAGAGTAGTGATTCCAAATACTACAATGAACCAACAAATAAGTAAAGTGATGAGAACAAATTTAGAAAGACGTATTGGATATTTCCCCTGATAAAATTTTCTATATATAAAGTATCCAATTATCAAGATTGTGATGATAAAAATAGAATATTTTACATACGGTAAAAGACCCGATACTATACTAATCAAATCCATTGTAACGTAACCTCCTTAATAATTTGCCTTGTTCATTGTAGCAAGAAAATCTTAAGGTTCTTTAAGTATAAAACTTAAGATTTTATGAAGTATGTAAGTATGTTTAGTTATTAAGTATTTAATAATGACTGTTTTCAATAAGATGGTTGTTATTCGGCTAACGGGTGCTTATCTTCAATAAGGTACTCAACAATCGGGCGCTTTCCTGGAAACAAGGAAAGTGCCTTTTTGATTAATTAGAGTTCGGAACTATCAATATTTTTTTAGTTTGTTGAATATCCTTGTATGTCAATACAATCTATTATTGCGATTTTTTGGGGATATTGATATGAACGAATTTAATACAGATAGATTAAAAGAATATTTAATACGATCAGGAGACCACTTAAAGCCTTCTAGTTTTGGACAGAATTAGAGATAGAACATCTAAGGGAAGCTTGTCAAACAACGATGGAGAAAGCACTATTTGAGTTTATGTATTCAACCGGCTGCCGTATTGGTGAAGTTGTAATATTAAATCGAGAAGAGATCGATTTTCAATCGAATTCAGTAATTGTACAAGGGAAAGGTGATAAAGAAAGGGGAAGTGTACTTTAATACCCGCTGTTCTATTTGGTTAAAAAGGTATTTAGATGAACGAGAGGATAAAGAACCTTGTTTGTTTATTACGGACAGACGGCCGAAAAGGCGAATGAGCATTGATAATTTAAGATATATTATCAAGCGCATATCAAATCGTGCTAGTATAAAAAAGAGTATACATCCGCATCAATTACGACACAGCTATGCAACGCATATGATTAATAACGGTGCGCCAATTGATGTCATTCAAAGTTTACTAGGTCATGAAAAGAGTGAGACTACAAAGATACGCTCAGCTAAGCGGAAAGCTAAGACAGGATTTATACAGTAAATACTTTTAAAAAACTTTCATTCAATTAAGACACTCATGTAGAAATGGGTGTTTTTTTTATTATAGGGCCAGGAATAACAACTTTTTATGAAAGATTACCAAAAGAAGGTTTGGGAACAATTTAATTACAATTTATGTCTATATTGAAAAAGGGAGGTGTCATTATGTGGTTAATATTAGGTCTTATTGCTATAGTAGCTACTTGTATAAATCTTTTTATGTATGGGACAGGTAAAGATTATAAATTAGCAATGGCAATGGGGTTATCATTTACAGCATTGACACTCTGTGCAGAACATAGCCTTGTATCTAATTGGATAAAAGTTGAAGATTGGTCGGCTTTAAGGGAAATACCTAATATGAATAAGGCGTTTTGGTTTCTGACAATTGTTTCTATCTTACTAAATATAGCACCTATACTTTTAGAACTAAAAAATAAAAAATAATTACTTATTGAAGTTTTTACAGGCTTACAACGTTAAGTACAAACATCCCCAAGCCACGCTTTGGGAAGGTTATACTTTATCTAACTTGGCAGTTTAGTGGAATAAGGATCTGTTAAAATAACTTGTATTTTGATATGGTTGAAACAAAACAATATGCATTTGAACTTAAAGGCAAACAAGGATTTATAAGAATTGAGTTAAAGGAAATAATATCAAAATTGATGAGAGGTTTTGGTTATGTATTTTAAATTGTTCAAAAAAAATCTTGCTATTATAATTGCTTTTTTGCTGCTTTTGTTAATGGGCTGTGAAATCCCCAAAAAATATGTAGAAGAAAATGTTGAAAATCATTTGGAAAACTACGGAATAAATAACTACAACATACTAAGTGCTAAAAATGATGGTGAGCGTGGTGAAAGTAAGTATGGTTATGTAGAAATCTATAAACCTTATCATGTAAATCTCACATTAGCCTTTAATCGAGAAACAAATCAATTTATTCCTAACGAAAGTGACGATGTTTATTTACAACTATTTAAAGAAGCATATATTCAACAACATCCCGAACTTATCGAGGCATCCAATCAGATTATCAAAAATACCATTTAATGGATGAACCTTCAAAAAATTATTATCTTGATTTTAATATTGAAAATGGTCAAAAAAAAGGCTAATTGATGACCTTAGAAAGAAAGAAAAAATAGACACCAATTCATTATTACCATCACTAACAAACGATGAAAATGAATCGTTGTATCCTTTGAACAATGAGTCAGTTATTAATTTTCATTATAAGTTCAATGTTTACGAAAATAACAATACAATCCCGAAAGCCATTGATATTTTAAACGATTTTAAAGAAAGTAAAGTGTTGTATGAAGGGAAGTATTTTATAAATATACAGGTGGTATCTTACGAACAAAATTCAGTGACTTCTTTAGATGAAGATTATCCTGAAAACAATATTCTTTTTGTAGTCGGAAAGGATGGGGAAGTTAGAGATATAAGGACATTAAAACGTACCGGATGGCTAAAGTATACCGTAGTTCCATTCCCCTAGTATTGTAATGGCAACAGCCTCCCCGACCAGCACTATAAATAATTTTTGGACAGGATTTCTCTTCATTCAGGGAATACCACTTTTAATACTAATACTTGGAATCTTAAAATGGTTTATCATTGACAGAAGAAAAAATAAATAAGCATATAAATAGTATTAATTAATTAGTGTTAATAAAGACAAGTTTGTGAAGAAATCTCTACTTAAACTATATGTGTGCTTTTCTTGAAGATTATTGGGTTGCATAGGAGCAGCTCTTTTTTTCTTGAACTAACGAAGCCGGATAGTTAAATAACAATGTAGATATATACGGTGAATAACTATTAAATAAAAGTTTGGAGAGTGATTGTAAATGAGGATACTATTGGAGTTCATAAGAATGTTTTTTTTACTCATAATTTTTTATTTTATTTCAGGCAATATTATTGTTCGTACCTACCAAAAATTAGGGATGAAATATTCGAATACTTATGGAATAATGATGACAATCTCAATTTTAATTATATTTACTATTTTATATCGAAATAAACTGCAATTTAGTGGATGGTATAAAGGAAATGTAAATGACAAACTCACAAAAACATTAACAAAATGGCTGATTACATTTGCACTACTATTATTGTTATCACCTCCTATCCTAAGCTTCTTATTCCACTAACGGGGTTCTTTAGTTCAATAACGATATTCAACAACTTAAACTAAAGGAACAGGTAATTTCAATAAGGGTTTGCGGATCAAAACAATAGGAAGCGACAGTGGAAGGCTTAAATGCTAAATACCTAGCAGGCTATTTACAAGAAAAGTATACAAATTTATCTGCTTTAAGATATAAATAGGCGATTTCTCGTTGCAGAGAAATCGCCTTTTTCATAAAGAGATGTTTACCACAATTGATAGCCTTTAGAGCCAGCTGGTGAGTTTGAAATAATATCGATAATTGGTACTGTGTAAGCAAATAAAATTAAGGCTACTAAAATAACAAGCCATACTTTGAAATTTTCTAAAATGGCTGGTGTTGGACCGCTAAGTGCATGTACATCCCCTACAGGGAATTCTTCTTCACCTTTAGGCGCAAACCAAGCCAATTTCACCACAATGTATAGGATGACTAGAATGGCGATAAAGAGAATTGTTCCACCAACAGCTTGTGCGATTTGATATGGAATCCAATCATATGCCTGTGAAGCACCACCATATTCTGAGTAATCTGAGCGACGAGGCGCACCGATTAGTCCGGCAATATGCATAGCAGAAGACATAATGGTCATACCTGTAGCCCATAGGATACCAGCGAAATTACTAAGATTATTTAAAGATTTCGTTAACGTACGGCCAGTTAAATGTGGAATTAACCAGAAGGCCGCACCGAAGTAAGTTAAAACGACTGCTGTAGCAATGGTTAAATGGAAATGGCCCGTTACCCAAATGGTATTATGGATTAATTGGTTCATTTGATAGGAGGCATTGACGATCCCGCCAGCACCACCAGGAATAAACGCCACCATACCGATAAATGGCACGAAGAAACGAGCATCTTTCCACGGTAATTTTTTAAACCAGCCGAACAGTCCTTTACCACCTAATTCACGACCACGTAATTCGAACATCGCAAACATCGAGAAGGCGGTCATAAGAGAAGGAACAATGACAGCGAATGTTAAAACAACTTGAATGAATTTCCAAGTCCCATCAATACCAGGCTCTGTTAACTGATGGTGAATCCCAACAGGTACAGAGAAAATTAAGAACAGCATAAAGGAAAGTCTTGCTAGAGAATCCGAGAAAATTTTCCCGCCAATTACTTTTGGAATAACGACGTACCAAACCATATACGCTGGTAGTAGCCAGAAGTATACAAGTGCATGACCGAAATACCAGAAAAGGGTACGGGATAATGCAACATCGACACGTTCAACTAAACCTAATGACCATGGCAACAGCTGAATTAAGACAGAAGCTGCTACACCAAGCGTTGCGACAAACCACATTAAATTATTGACAACCACCATAAACGATAATAAAGGACTGCGTTGTCCACTACCTTTATTTTCTTTGCGCCACTGTGCATAACGTAAAATTTGACCCGCGCCGCCAACCCAAGAACCAACCACGACTAATGTCAGGCCTAAATAGAAAATCCAATGCGCTTTTAGTGGTGCATAGAATGTATAAAGAACCGTTGCTTTATTCAATAAAACCATTGTTGCAGCAGCAGCTGTACCGATTGTCATTAACCAGAAACCGATCCATCCAAGTCTGCGCTGTCCATTTGTGAAAGTACCAGAAGTACGACTAACACTAGCGATTTGGAAGCCATAAATAAAGAATGTAGTTAAAATAAGACCAAGTAATACGCCGTGTACTGTTAATACTTGATAATAGCCAATGCCAGCTGGTAATGTAAATTGTCCAGAACGTACAAATACTTGTAATAAACCTGCTAGACCACCTAATAATAAAGCGATGAATGCCACGTAAATATGTGCCATGGCTAGCTTTGCATCGCGTCGATCTACTTTTGTCATTGAATTAGTGTGACTCATTTGAATCCACCACCTTTAGCATAGAGTGCATCATCGTATGTCCTGTACCACAATACTCATTACATACGATTAAAAACTCGCCTACCTTATTTACTTCTGTTACATATTCCGAAATATAGCCAGGCTCAAGCATCATGTTGATATTTGTACCTGCCACCTCAAAACCGTGCATAACATCCTCACTTGTTGCAATGAATTTCACCTTAGCACCAAGTGGTACCTCAATTTGTGGAGGATTATAATTAAATGCTGAGGCTACGACTACTACCTCATAATCCCAATCCTTTCCCTCTACTTTATGGACACCTGGATTATCAAAAGGTGCTGTCTCTTTTACTTTCTCGTAATCTAGTGTTTTTTTCCCATTGTTCGGATGGGAGCCTTGGTGAAATGCCCCGATACCGAGAATGATGAGGAATGCTACTAAAGTAGCAACTCCGAACACAAGCCAATACTTCTCATACTTATGTATGTGCATATGTTTCTGTCCCTTCTTCGTAAATTAAAACCGTCCAATGAATAAATCGAAGCAGTACACCCAAAGTAAAATGATGATAATGCCTACTCCAAAAACTGCATAGAGTGAACCTTTTAAATTCTCATCTGACTTCTTTTTGTTTGCCATTTTTGCTCCTCCTACGCTTTTTATTGTGGTGTTTCTTACTGACATCATATAAAAATCCATTTGATTTTGATGTGAAAAAAATCACACATCTAGAGGGTTTATGTGAAGAAAGTGTGAAGAATTGGGAAGAGAAAAAGACAAGCCATCTCAAAAGTCATTGAGATGGCTTGTCCGTTTATTGTATTTTGCTTAATTTTAGTAAAAACTATAGATTGGAAGGAGAGTGGGGGATTCCACAGACAAAAAACTAACTTGCAAATAACGAATATACATAAATGCAATAGGCTTCTGCATACAATGTCTTATTTGAAATAGATTCTAAGTTTCTATTCTTCTTCCTCAATCGTTAGTAGAACTGTTAGTGCACCAACACTTGGAACCGAGACTGGGAGAGCAAATGCTTTTTCAAAGCCGTATAATTTTGTGTTGCCCACCATCACCGTTGGCGGAGTGATATCAATTTCTAAGCTTTCTTGCCCAACAGCTGTACATAAATTTCCTGCAATCATGTTACCAAATTCCCCAGTAAAGGATTCTAGCATTTCTCCCTCCAAAGGCATACCGAACATAGTACTACCAATACCGCTAAAGACTTCAGGAGAGGAATCAATAATCACACGCCCCTTTACATCCCCAATTAAGCCAATTAAAACGCCCATTTGTTGCTGTTGAAAGGGTTCAGAAATAATACTAGGCGACTTTACTTCTATGTCCATAGGAAGAATGGATTTTAAAGCGTGAATTGTCCCATTTAAAATAGTTTGAAAGTACTTCGAATTACTCATCATTACCGCATCCTTTTTCCGACTTTTCTACATCTTACCATGTAGAAAGGGTAAGATGAAAGTATGTCTTGACGAATTAACAGGAAATTTATAATATATTATTGAGAATGATTTTCAAATTCAGTGTAATGGTCTGAAAGCCTAATGAAAAAGATATTATTTAATATGAAAAGGAGCGGTCAGCAATGACATTCGTATTGATAGGAGCAGCTGTAGTGATTTATATTGGAGTTGGAAAATACGTCATGAAACAGGCGACTGCGCATTTAAAATAAGATTACTTTTAAAAGAGTATGGAGCAAAAGCGCTTCATACTCTTTTTGCTTTTTTATGGAAGAGAAGAATTTGTTTTTTCTGAATTTTATTGTAAAATGAAGCCAATCCTTTTAGGTTATACATACATAAAGAAATCAGGTGACGAAACATGACAAAACTATTAGTAACAGGGTTTGAGCCATTTCTTGATTATAAGATCAACCCAACAATGCAAATTGTAGAAAATTTAGATGGAGAGAAGATAGGTGACTATACGATTGTTGGACGTATTTTGTCAGTAGATTTTCAGCAATCGGCACAACAATTCAAGCAATATATAGACGAGGTAAAGCCTCAAATTATTATTTCATTAGGTTTAGCGGGGGGCAGGTTTAAAATCACGCCAGAGCGCATTGCTATTAATGTGAAAGATGGGGAGCCTGATAATAACGGCTACACACCCGTTGACGAGAGTATTCAGGAAGAGGGCGCTGATGCTTTTTTAACAAATTTACCGATTCGTAATATGGTAAATCGATTACAAGCAGATGGATATCCAGCCGAAATCTCCAATACAGCAGGTACATATTTATGCAATAACATAATGTATGAAGGGCTTGTTTATGCAAAGTATCATCAAGGTGTTCGCGCTGGCTTTATTCATATTCCTGCCTCCTTTGATTTGGCTATACAACATGGTAAAATTCCGGGGTGGAATAGCCAGGATTTACTTGATGCTGTGAAGCTTTGTATAGAGGAGACTGTACGTGCAGACGATCATTGATTTTCCACATTCGATGTGGATTAGTCAGCAGACCATACGTTTTGCATTCCATGAGGAAATATCACACGCCAACTTTCATGCTGTACAAGCATTCAATCGTTTTCTAACTAAACAATTACGGCACAATCTAATAGAAAGCGTAGCAAGTTATCATACAGTTACAGCCTATGTCAAACAGCAAGTAGATGTGGACCTTTTAAGAAGGCAATGGCTTGAGATGCAAGTGTCCACAGCTATTGCTGATGGGACGAATAGGCTTTTAAAAATACCCGTTTGCTATGATGAGGAATTTGCCTTAGATAGACAGCGCGTTATGGATTATACAGGCTTATCATTTGAGGACATTAAACGGCTACACATGTCCAAAAGCTATTATGTTTATTTAATTGGTTTTTTGCCTGGTTTTCCTTACCTAGGAGAGCTTGATGCAAAACTGTTTGTGCCACGCTTAAAGAATCCAAGGGCATCTGTTTCTGCGAGTTCCGTTGGCGTGGGAGGTGGACAAACAGGAATCTATCCCGTTGATTCACCGGGTGGCTGGAATATTATCGGTAAAACGCCGTTCGATCTATTTGATGCGAATGGGAAGGAACCGTTTCTATTCGAACTAGGTGATGAAGTTCAATTTTATGAAATTACCAAACAACAATTTTGGGAAATGAAAAGCAAAGGAGTGTAGCGATTGAAGCCACTTCTGCTCGTAACAAAACAAGGTGTTTATGGTAGCTTACAAGACAAGGGACGGTATGGCTATCGGGCATTTGGTATTCCGTTATCTGGACCGATGGATAACGTTTCATTTCATGCAGCCCAGTTAATCTTACATCATTTTCATGACCAAACATCTTTTGAAATGTTTGTAGGTGGATTTGAATTTGAGGCACTGGCAGATAGCATCTATGTTTTAACTGGTGGATGTTGCACATGTTTGGTCAATAGTGCGCCAATCGAAATGTGGAAGACATTCCATTTAACAAAGGGTGATCGACTTGCGATTAAGAATGTGAGTCAAGGTTCCATTGTTTACCTGACACCACTCGGAGGATTTCATTCAGAATATGAGCTTGGTAGTAGCTCATACCTACCACTTGGCAACCTAGGTACAGCGATTTCGAAAGGGAGTATTTTGTATGGGCAAGTCGCATCTCCATTAAAAATGAATAGAGGCCTTTATGCCCCATATCGTCCGACTTTTGCCAGCTCCATTACAGTGAGAATGTTTAAAGGACCCCATTTCGAGTTATTTACCGAGGAGAGTCAACGCCTTTTTCTTCAAAATCCTTTTCAATTTATCGGTGGTAATCGTATGGGCTATTACATAAAGGGGCCTACCCTGCAACTTCAAAATATGCAAGATATCCTTTCAGAAGCCACCCAGTTTGGCACCATCCAAGTGCCCCAAAGTGGTAATCCCATTATTTTAATGGCAGATGCTCAAACGGTAGGAGGCTATCCTATTATTGCGACGATCCATGAAGATGATTTACATAAAGTGGCTCAAATGCGTATGTTTAACACAATCAAGTTTGTACTGGAGGAATGATGCCAATGGATTTTAATTGCGATATAGGCGAAAGTTTCGAAGCTTTTATATCAGGAAAAGATGAAGAAATAATTGACTATGTAACCTCTATCAATATTGCATGTGGCTATCATGCAGGAGATCATACAATTATGCATCAAATGATTCGCAGTGCTCTTCGTAAAAATGTCCATATTGGTGCACATCCGGGCTACCCTGATCGTGAGGGATTTGGACGCCGAAATATGGATTTAAGTCCAGCTGAAATATACGATTTGACGGTCTATCAAATTGGCGCATTGCAAGCATTTGTGCAAATTGAAAAAGGGATACTTCATCATGTGAAGCCGCATGGAGCACTTTATAATCAATGTGCAAATGATCGGGAAAAAGCAATAGCCGTTATCGATGCCGTGTACGATTTCAATCCACAACTTATTTTATATTGTTTATCTGGTAGCCAAATGGCGAAAATCGCAAGGGAAAAGGGACTATCAGTATATGAGGAAGTCTTTTCTGATCGTCGTTATAATGATGATGGTACATTAGTAAACAGACAAGAACCAAATGCCTTAATTCAAACAGAAGAAGAAATGCTGGTACATGTAAAAGGTATTTTGACGGCAAATGAAGTTTTATCAGTACAATCAAAAAAAATACAAGTGGCTGCGAATACCTTATGTATTCATGGAGATGGCCCACATGCCCTGAGCTATGCTAAAAAAATTGCTGCGCTCAGAAGGCAATTAGAACAAATGTGAAAAAAGGATGCCTTAATGTTGTTTAAGGCATCCTTTTTATTTAAATCGTTGTTACTAATTCGACTGCTTCAAGCACAATTGGTGTTCCAGCAGAAAGCGAAGCCGTAACAGTATTGAATGTTATTTCAGTTGCAGAAACTGTATACGCATCACCTTCCTGTAGAACGCCATTGATATATAAATTATAGTAACCATTCGCGACTACAGGAAATGCAGTTGCAGCTGTGCCGCTATCATCTAAAAATGTTGTAGCAGCGACTGTTGTGCCGTCTGTAATAGCTAGAGGTGCAGCTAAGACGTTAAAAAATCTTGTAGAAGTACCAGTTACATTGACATGAATATTAATGATGGAAAGTGCCACCTGATTCACCTCCTTTCGTGTTGCTTATTTTGTTGTGAAGCCTAGTGATTCAATGATGATGGGCGTTCCTCTATACAATGTAGTATTGTAGGGATCAATCGTGAGTGAGGCTGGAGTTACCGTATAAATGCCGCCTTCTTGCATAACGGCATTAATATAAAGATTGATATAACCGTTGGGCGAAAAAATTGTAAATTCAGTAATGGGGTCGGCATTGTCATTCCAAAAGAGGGTCGCTGGAAGTGTAGCCCCATTTGTTAAATCAAGATCCGCTGTGACAATATAAAAATATCGATGGATGGTCGGAATAATGGCTCCTTCTGGGACTACTTCAGAAGGAGGAACAACGGGCACTCCGTTTGTTGCTTTTATACGGGGCCAGATAAATCGATTCTCGCAGTTACAAGGACAATCTTTTTCAACGTGCTGATGATTCTTAGGATTCACCATGTGCTATCACACTCTTTTCTAAAAAATAGTCTTGCCCCGAATAGGTTCACTATAAAATATGAAGAAAATATCATTCTATCTAGTTGAGCATCTTTCATTTAACGAGAATTATTTCATACAATCGAAGCGTACTAGCTAGGAGGAAGCGTTGGCATTCATGCCTTTTACCGTAAATTAGTGTTATACTTTGCTAGTTGAATAAGGTAGAATACTAATTATGAATAATTAACGAAAAAGGGGTTACTGGTTTCATGAAAGATTTTGAACAACAATTGGAGGGGCTTTTAAAGCAAGCTTCTTTGCAATACATAATCTATCAGCATAATGGTGATACGGAGCGTATGGATAAAACGTCACTTTTTGCTCGGAAGATTCAACAAAAAGAGTATGTGATTGGCTTTGCAGGCCATTTCTCTGCAGGGAAGTCAAGTATGATTAATGCGCTGTCTGGCGAAAATTTACTAGCTTCTAGTCCGATTCCTACAAGTGCTAACATCGTAAAAGTGCATAAATCTGAGGAAGACTATGCAATCGTCTATATGCGCAATGAAAAGCCTGTTAAATTTGAGGCTGGCTATGATTTTAAAACGGTAAAAGAGCTAAGTAAAAATGGAGACTTAGTGTCACAAATTGAAATTGGCCACAGTACTTCTACACTCCCTGAAGGTGTAACCGTGATGGATACGCCAGGGGTAGACTCAACAGATGATGCACACCGTATGTCAACTGAATCAGCACTCCATATTGCCGATATCGTATTTTATACAATGGACTATAACCATGTGCAGTCAGAGCTGAATTTCCAATTTACAAAGCAGTTAATGAAATATAATCCAAACGTTTATTTAATTGTCAATATGATTGATAAGCATAAAGACAATGAATTAAGCTTTGAGGACTTTAAAGCTACTGTTCATAATTCCTTTGCTGCATGGGGAGTTGTACCGAAAGGTGTATTCTTCACTTCTTTAAGAGAGCCAGAACATCCACATAATGATTTTGAGGCGGTCAAGAAAATTGTTATGGATAGTATGAATGATTGGCAGGAGCAGCTTGTACAAACAGCAACGAATACATTGCGTTTATTGCAAAGTGAGCATGACAATTATTTAATGGAAGAAAAAGAGGATCGTTTAGCTATTGATGAAGACATCTTAAGTGCAGATGACTGGGCACACCATCAAGATATTTTAGAGCAATACAATAAATTAAATCGTCAGGTTGAATTATTCTCAGTAGAAGCTTGGAATGAAACGTTTGAAGAGCAGCGTAAGGAATTACTTGCGAATGCTGCTATTATGCCAGCTGATTTACGTGACCGTTTACGTCTGTATCTAGAAAGTATGCAGGAGGGCTTTAAAGTAGGGGGACTCTTTACTGCCAAGAAAAAAACAGAGGAAGAGCGTAATCGTCGTAAAGAGGATGCATATAGTGCCTATCAAAATGTTGTTCATGCCCAAATCACAGGGCATCTAAAAGGGCTTATGAAAAAGGCCTTGAAGGATGTTGGCGCTTTAAATGAAGAACGGGCTTCAGCGATCGATGGCTATGAATTTGACTTACCTTTCTCATTGATCGAGCAGCAAGTTCAAACAGGCGCACTATTAACAGGTGATGCTGTATTAAACTTTGCTAACCGTGTCGCAGAGGCAACGAAGCGCTATTTCATCCAAGAAACAGATAGCTGGAAAAATGCCCAAGCGACAACGCTTGAAGCAGTGGCAACAGAAACGGCAGCACCTTCAAAACTAAAAATGGCTGCTATGCAGGATAAAGTGGATGCGATTAATGCTGTACTTGAAATCGAAGGCTATCAGCAATATAGTGCAAGCATTATGCATCAAGCAAGCAATGAAATCCGTAAAATTGCGAATCAACAGCTAACAAATTGGGAACATTCATTTAAGCAAGATTTAGCCGATATTCGCTTGTTTGATGAGTCTATGCTGAAGCCGAAAGAAGTAGTGATCCAACAAGAAGAAGTTCAGCAGGCTGTTAGTGCAACGACTTTACCAATTGATGGTGTTATACATCGTGCCCTTCATACGGCCAATGCTGTCAAAGAGGTACAAGGCTTTGCAGAAGTTGCGCACTATCTTGAAAATAAAGTGGAACGATTACAGAAAAAAGATTTTACCATTGCTTTGTTTGGGGCATTTAGTGCGGGGAAATCTTCCTTCTCGAATGCATTAATGGGCGCGAAGGTCTTACCAGTATCACCAAACCCTACAACAGCAGCTATTAATAAAATTCGCCCTGTAACGCCTGAGCATCCACACGAAACGGCAGACGTACAGCTTAAAACAGCCGAGCAAATGTTAGAGGATATTCAAGGCTCTTATAAAGCAATCGGCTTGGCAGTATCTTCATTGGAAGAAGCATTTAACCGTGCGGATGAAGGTCTTGCCGTACAGTTATCGGATGAGCGTTTAAATGTTCATAAATCATTTATTCGTGCTTACAAGGAAGGCTATCCAACTTTTAAATCTGAACTGGGAACAATTATCCGTGTGGACCGTGAAGAATTTGAAAAGTTTGTTGCGCAAGAAAATAAATCTTGCTTTGTTGACAATATTGATTTCTATTATGATAGCCCACTAACACGTATGGGTGTGACGCTAGTAGACACACCAGGGGCAGACTCTATTAACGCGCGTCATACAGGGGTAGCCTTTGAATATATTCGTAATGCAGATGCCATCCTATTTATTACGTATTATAACCATGCCTTTGCCAAAGCTGATCGTGAGTTTTTAATTCAGCTTGGTCGTGTAAAGGATGCATTTGAGCTTGATAAAATGTTCTTTATTGTCAATGCGATTGATTTAGCAACAACTGAAGAAGAGCAAGAAGATGTAAAAGGCTATGTTCGTTCAGAGTTACAACGCTTTGGTATTCGTTTCCCTCGCTTGTACGGGGTTTCCAGCCTATTAGCGTTAAAAGAAAAAGTAGAAGATGCTGATTTAGCATCAGGGATGCCACCGTTTGAAAACGACTTCCATACATTCTTAAATGATGAGTTGAGTGCGCTAGCCGTACAGGCACTTGCAGAAGAAGTTGATAAAACAGAGCAGCGCCTGGCAGATTTAATTGCCCAAACGGAGGAAAACTTAAAACGTAAAGATGAGCGTTTAGAGGAACTAACAACACTTGAACAACATATTCAAACGAAGTTCAGTGCGCTTAATACAAGTATGTTAGAAAGTGAAACGAAGCAAGAGCTTGATGAGCTTTTGTATTATGTTCTACAACGTGTCTATTATCGTTATCCAGAATTCTTTAAGGAAGGATACAATCCGTCGACATTTGCAGCGATGCCAGCACAGCAAGCATTGGAGCATGCATTGAAGGAAGTCATGCAAAGTTTACGTTTTGATTTCACACAGGAAATGCGTGTTACTAATTTCCGTTTATCACAGTTTATTAGTAAAAAAATGCAACAACGCTTTAAAGATGAAGTACGCGAGCTCAAAGAATTAAATCGAAGCTTCTCGTTCTTATCATTCGAATCTTCAGAGCCGAATTTATTGGATTTTGAAGGACCATTCTCGGATATCTCAAAATATGCGAGCGTAAAATCTCACTTCCGCAATCAAAAAGCATTCTTTGAAAAGAATGAAAAAATGAAGTTAAGTGAAGCGCTTGAAACATTAACAAAGCCAGATGCACAAGATTATTTAGATGCACAGAAAGTTTCCCTCATGACATGGGCGATTACGTTTATTGCAGAGGAAGCAGAAAAATTACGTTTATATATTTATCATCAAGCGCTTGAACAAATTGAAACAGAAAGATTGGCACTACAGGAAGAGAGCCGTTTAGCTTCCTGGAAAGCAATTTACGCACAATTACAATACGCATGAGGTGATTGATATGGGAAAAGTATTCAAATCAGTGGATGAAATTCAGTTTGATGGGGTTCGCTTTATAGATGCTCGTTTCGATCTTCAGAATAAAGAGGCAGGGAAAAAAGCATTTGAAGAAGGCCATGCAACAGGGGCGGTTCATATTGATTTAGAACAACAGCTATCAGATATGGACAGTATTGAAGGCCGACACCCAATGCCGAGCAAGGAAAAATTAGCGTCCGTCTTTCAAGAATTAGGCTTAAGCTATGATGATCAAATTGTTGTCTATGATCAAGGAGCAGCTCCATTTGCTCCACGTGCATGGTGGATGCTAACTTATGCAGGTTTCCCAAATGTTGTGATTGTAAACGGCGGTGCACCTGCACTCGAGTCGAAAATTCCGTTCACCAAGGATATTATTAAATACCCACCAACGATCATCGATTTTGTTTGGAAGGATGAGCTTTATGCACCACGCCAAGCCGTAAAGGCTATAGTTGATGGTGAAGTGCAGGCTACTTTGCTCGATGCACGTGCAGCGGAGCGCTACCGAGGAGAAATAGAGCCATTAGATCAAGTAGCAGGACATATTCCCACAGCCAAAAACTTCGATTGGGAGCAGCTGAAGGTAGATGGACAATTAAAAGCGAACGACGCATTACGTCAAAAAGTTGCGCGTGACGAACAAGTGGTTGTCTACTGTGGCAGCGGTGTAACAGCATCCCCACTCTATGCTGTTTTGGCAGATGAAGGTTATGAAAACATCCAATTATACGTAGGCAGCTTTAGTGACTGGATTACACAATACGATGTGGAAAAAGGTACGAATGAATAAAAGGAAACGCTCACCTCGGTGGGCGTTTTTTTTTTATGGATAGAGAAGCTTTTGGTGAATAGCACACTCCAATTGAAGGATAAAACAGAAAAAGTGGAGGAAAGGGCGTCTGGATTAATGGGGGAAGAATAACGGAAGTGGATAGCCAGCACAAATTGAAGGATAAAAAAGAAAAAGTAGTAGATAGGATGCCGGAAGTGGTGGATAGAGCAGAAAAAGTGGAGGATAAGGTACCTGGAGTAATAGGAAAGAATAGAGAAATGGATAGAACATTCAAATTGAAGGATAGAAAAGAAAAAGTGGAGGATAGGGCCCTTGGATTAATAGGAAAAAATAGCGGAAGTGGATAGAACACTCAAATTGAAAGATAGAAAAGAAAAAGTAGTGGATAGGATGCCCGAAGTGGTGGATAGAACAGAAAAAGTGGAGGATAGGGCACCAGGAGTAATAGGAAAGAATAGAGAAATGGATAGAACATTCAAATTGAAGGATAGAAAAGAAAAAGTAGTGGATAGGATTCCGGAAGTGGTGGATAGAGCAGAAAAAGTGGAGGATAAGGCGTCTGGATTAATGGGGAAGAATAACGGAAGTGGATAAAACATTCAAATTGAAGGATAGAAAAGAAAAAGTAGTGGATAGGATGCCCGAAGTGGTGGATAGAGAAGAAAAAGTGGAGGATAAGGCACCCGAATTGATGGATAGAGAAGAAATTGATTGAAAATGAGCCTGGAGTAAGGGGAAAGAATAACGGAAGTGGATAGAACGCTCAAATTGAAGGATAGAAAAGAAAAAGTAGTGGATAGCCAGCACAAATTGAAGGATAAAAAAGAAAAAGTAGTGGATAGGATGCCCGAAGTGGTGGATAGAACAGAAAAAGTGGAGGATAGGGCACCTGGAGTAATAGGAAAGAATAGAGGAAGTGGATAGCCAGCTCAAATTGAAGGATAAAAAAGAAAAAGTAGTGGATAGGATGCCTAAAGTGATGGATAGAACAGAAAAAGTGGAGGATAGGGCACCTGGAGTAATAGGAAAGAATAGAGGAAGTGGATAGCACACTCAAATTGAAGGATAGAAAAGAAAAAGTAGTGGATAGGATGCCCGAAGTGGTGGATAGAAAAGAAAAAGTGGAGGATAAGGCACCTGGAGTAATAGGAAAGAATAGAGAAATGGATAGAACATTCAAATTGAAGGATAGAAAAGAAAAAGTAGTGGATAGGATGCCCGAAGTGGTGGATAGAGAAGAAAAAGTGGAGGATAGGGCACCAGGAGTAATAGGAAAGAATAGAGGAATGGATAGAACATTCAAATTGAAGGATAGAAAAGAAAAAGTAGTGGATAGGATGCCCGAAGTGGTGGATAGAGAAGAAAAAGTGGAGGATAGGGCACCAGGAGTAATAGGAAAGAATAGAGGAAGTGGATAGAAAGCACAAATTGAAGGATAGAATAGAAAAGTAGTGAATCACACCGCACTGAAATGAAGAATAGCAGAGAATATTTTATTACTAAATAAAGTAATTTTTACTATTTTAGGGTTTGATGGTATTATATAGAGTATTTCAGAGGGGGGAATGAATTGGGCTTAAATAGTATGTATTATTGCATTGCTATGCTACTTATAGCCATCACGATTTCAATGATGATAATAGCAATTCGTAAAGGTGTCAGTAAGCTAAGTGTAATAATGTTTGGCTTGATTATGGTTCTGCTGCTTAGTAATAGTGCGGTATATGTGCATAAGCAGTTGGCTAACCCTATGATTGTTCCGCTTGTTTACGATTTTTATAGTGATAATGACACGCATGATTTTGCAATACATTATATAACAAATAAAAGCGATTATCGTAAAGTTGAATATTTACAGGCTGGCGATGTTACATTATGGACAACGAGTACTGGAGACCAGAGAAAGGGTGGCTACTTTTATTATTCTAGTGATGTGGTGAATGAAACTGCCCATCAATTTATGCGTGCCGCTTATTTTAGTGCCAATACAACGGAAATCCAAAAGCTACTTCAAACGAAGAAGGTATACTTAGTCCTAAACGATGGTGAAAAATTAGCTACTTCCTTATCTTTAAAATGGGATGATTCTAATCAAAGAACGGTTCGTTCAATTCGTGTATCTGGTAGTAGCAATGGGGAACATTCGGCATCATTTGAATCTCCGCAGGATACGCAAATTGATGCAGTCAATATACCTGCATGCCTAAAGAGGCATACTAAATTGCTAGAATTGAGAGTGAATGAAGTGGCCTATACAGATAAGGATTTCCCTATTTCCGTGAAGAAAGGGCAAATTGTCTATGTTTCCTTTCAAACCGATGATTCTGGATTAGATATTCATGCCAAAGTAAGTGTAAGTGGATCGGATGCGATATGGCCAGTATGGATCGATAAAAAAGCTGTATTAGATATTCAAAAAATAAAAGAGGAGCGCCAGCGTTATGATTGCGATGGATGAAAAGTACCGACATTTAGAGTTCTTAAAATGGCTTTCGATTGCCCTTTGCTTGAAACTGGTGCTATTGAATATCGTTCCCTTTGCTTTTTACATTCAACAATTTTTGTTTTATAGTGCGTTATTTAAAAGTTTATCTTATTTTAAAGGAAAAACATTGGCGAAAAATTTGATCTTCTTCGATATCGGATTACTCTTTGTTAATCTCTTGCCAATAAATATCGTTTTAAGTACCTGGCAGTTAGTGATAACAGTAATCGTTGAATTATTTATTATTTTAGAGTTTGGTAAGATAGTAGCGGAAATTGAACGACAATATAAAGCACTTCAAACTACATCTCGTATTTTGACGATGTATCAGTGGCTTGTTTTAGGGGTAGCTGCAGGATGGACTTTTATCATGAATGTGGATTACTTCTCCATGATTATATTTGTAAGTATTGGTGCGATCTTGTTATTTATTGCCAATGTACGTTTACTGTTTCATCTTCAACGAATCAGAAAATCCATTAAATTTACCATGAAATCTAGAATTCCCTTAAAATGACTCACCATTCATTTTATGCTACACTCTTGAAAAGGGGGAAAATGGATGTTTACACGTGAGACGAGCATTGAGATTCATCACAATGGTCATGTGCAAAGTGCGCAGGGGAAAGTAGCTATACAAGGGTTCGGGATGAGTGTTTACAGTTTTTTTGTGGATGGATTACTCATTGATACAGGCTCTAATTCATTGGCACAGGAGTTTCAATCTTTTTTTAGTCTTCTATCAATCGAGCAAATCGCATTGACACATTCTCATGAAGATCATGCGGGAAATGTTGCTTGGCTTCAGCAGCAAAAAGATGTACCAATCTATCTTCACCGTGATTCTCTTACTCGTTGTGAAACAGTGGGAGATTATCCTATGTATCGTCAAGCATTATGGGGGGAGCGTCCAGCATTTGTTGCTCAGCCGCTTGGTGCTACATTGCAAACAAAGACAACAGTTTGGGATGTCATTGAAACACCTGGTCACACAACGGATCATGTAGCCTTTTATAATCGTGAAACGGGTGCAATGTTTACGGGTGATTTATATGTTCAAAGCAAAACAAAGGTTGTACTTGACGAGGAAAATATTGTACATACCTTAGCGTCCTTAAAAAAATTATTAAACTATGATTTTAAAGAGGTATTTTGCTGTCATGCAGGGTATCTGCCGAATGGTCGAGAAAAAATAATGGAGAAAATTGCGTATATTGAACAACTAGAAGATAAAGTACGACAACTTTATAAGCAAGGATATTCCGTAGAAGACATGACGAGAAGTATCTTCCCACGAGATTATCCAATTACCAAAGTATCTGGTGAGCAATGGTCGTCCAAGCATATAATCACAGCTTTTATCAATCAATTCATGCATGAGTCCTTACTATAGGGGCTCTTTTTTTGTTGCTTTATATAAAAGAATTGAAGTTATAATAAATAACATTGTGAAAAAATGTGAATAAATTGTGACAAAACCAATTGTAATGATGGATACGCTTACATAAGTTTGTGAAAAATTTCTCTTTTACACAAGAAAAATACTATGTGAAAAGTTGAACAGGCAAAAAGGCTACAGTTGTACATTCTTCAGCGATTACTCTCTAGCTATTATTATTTAAAAATAATTGATTGTGAAATGTGTAATTTGACATAAAAATGTATTCTAAGTAGATAAAACAGCATTTATTAAAGATGAAATTAAATTGACAGAAAATTCGTTGACTATATTTTCACAAAGTATTATGATACTGAAATACAATAAAAACAAAGGGAAAAGGATGGGATGGAATGGACGTAATGAAAAAGGCATTAGAAATGCATGCACATTATAGTGGGAAATTAGAGGTGACTTCAAAGGTTCCAGTACAAGATTCGTATGATCTGAGTTTGGCCTATTCACCTGGGGTGGCAGCGCCTTGTGTGGAAATTGAGAAAAATCCATCACTCGTGTATGACTATACAATGAAAGGGAATATGGTGGCAGTCGTGTCGGACGGTACGGCAGTTTTAGGGTTGGGGGATATCGGACCAAAAGCGGCATTACCAGTTATGGAAGGGAAGGCGATTTTACTAAAGCGTTTTGCCAATGTTGATGCTTTTCCAATATGTTTAGATACGAAGAATACGGATGAAATCGTCAGCATTGTGAAGGCGCTTGCTCCGACATTTGGTGCCGTGAACTTAGAGGATATCTCGGCTCCAAGATGCTTTGAAATTGAAGATCGCCTACGTCAGGAATGCGATATTCCCGTATTTCATGATGATCAGCATGGAACAGCAATCGTGGTAGGCGCAGCGATGATAAATGCGAATCGCATTGTGCAAAAGGATGTAGAAACGATGAAGGTTGTTATTAATGGAGCGGGTGCAGCAGGAATTGCTATTTTACGTATCCTTGTGCAAATGGGCTATAAAAATATTTATATGTGTGACACAAAAGGTATTATTTATGAGGGACGTACGGAAGGCATGAATCCGATAAAAGAAGCGGTTGCACATTTAACGAATCCAGATAAGCTTCATGGTACATTGGATGATGCGCTAATTGGTGCGGATGTCTTTATTGGTGTCTCTGTTGCGAATCTATTAACAGAGGCACATATTGCGTCCATGAATGCAAATCCAGTTGTTTTTGCCTTAGCTAATCCAAATCCTGAAATTACCTATGAAAATGCCAAAGCATGGGGTGTACGTGTTATGGGGACGGGACGTTCGGATTATCCGAATCAAATTAACAATGTGCTTGCATTCCCAGGTATATTCCGTGGTGCCTTAGATGTGCGAGCAACGGATATTAATGAAGCCATGAAGCTTGCGGCTGTGGAAGCAATCGCATCTCTTGTCAGTGACGAGGAGTTAACAGAGGAATACATTGTACCAAAGTCACTAGATGAACGTGTTGTGGCAATCGTCTCGAGGGCTGTGAGCGGTGCAGCTGTAGAATCTGGCGTTTCGGAGCTATTCCAACAAAGTGCAGCATTATCTGTTTAATAAAATAGAATAGGGAAATAGAGCAGATAGGGAAAAGTGAAGTGCTTTTCTCTATCTGTTTTTTATCAAATATGCTCGAAATTTGTTGTTATTTGGTGTTTTATGTAATAAAATGATTAAGTAAAATGGAATGTTTTACATAGTTGATTGAAGAAGAAGAAATACTTATTGATGACAGATTTAGATTGAAAAATAAGTCTTAAGTCCATTTAAAATTGAAAGAAGTGATGAGGGAAAATGAAATCAATCGTACAATTTCGATCTATTAAAACGAAGCTAATCGCTTTTTCATTGCTACTTTTAATGATTCCGTTACTTATCTTAGGTTTTATAAGCTATCAGCAAAGTAAATCAAACCTAGAGACGGTAGGGAAAGAAAATCTAAAAAATAGTGTGGAAATGACGATAGCCATGATTGAGCAATTCAATCAAGAGGTAGAAGAAGGCAATTTATCATTAGAGGAAGCTCAGGAAAAAGTAAAGATTGCTATTTTAGGAGAAAAGGATAGTGAAGGAAAGCGACCGATTAATAAGGACATTAAACTTGGCGACAATGGTTATATTTTTGTCGTTGACCAAAAAGGGATGTCTGTTGCCCATCCAAATATAGAGGGTACGAATGTCTGGGATGAAGAGGATGATAATGGCGTTAAGTACATACAAGGAATCATTGCCAAAGGGAATGAAGGTGGTGGATTTGTTTCTTATTCGTGGCCATTACCTAATTCAGGTCAGTTAGAGGACAAAGGGGTTTATGCGGAAACGGATCCATATTGGGGTTGGGTCATTGGTGCGAGCACTTATTTAATGGACTTCAATAAACCAGCACAAAGTATTCTTAAAATAACACTTATAGTAATTGGCTTGGCCATTATTGTTGGGATATTGATCATTTGGCAATATGCGAGTAGTATGACGAAGCCTATAAACCAAGCGGCTCAAGCGATGGAGCGTTTTGCAGAGGGAGATTTATCTCAAGAAAGTATGGCTATACGTTCAAAAGATGAAATTGGTAAACTGGCAAGCGCCATGAATCAAATGCAAATAAGGTTGAAAGATATGATTCATAATATTGCTCAAGCATCTGACTTAATTAACACTTCTAGTAAAGAGCTAACGCATTCAGCAAATGAAGTTAATATGGGAGCGGAGCAAGTCGCGATTACGATGCATGAATTAGCATCAGGTGCTGAGGGACAAGCCCACCATTCTAGTGAATTAACTTCATTAATGGAGCGCTTTACAGCAGATTTACAGGAAACGAATCAGCATGGTGCACATATTCATCAATCTTCAGTAGAAGTTTTAGCATTAACGAATGAAGGAAGTCAGCTTATGACATCCTCTAATTCTCAAATGGAAAAGATTGATAGCATCGTGCAAAATGCCGTTGAGAAAGTGAAAAAATTAGATGCTCAAGCACAGGAAATTTCTAAATTGGTCGTGGTCATTAAGGATATCGCAGATCAAACGAACCTGTTAGCTTTAAATGCTGCGATTGAAGCGGCAAGAGCAGGAGAGCATGGCAAAGGATTTGCTGTTGTTGCAGATGAAGTACGTAAGCTTGCAGAACAAGTAGCCTTTTCAGTAAACGATATTACATCCATCGTCACGAATATTCAGCAAGATTTTGATGTGGTCACGAACTCTTTAGAGGATGGTTACCAAGAAGTAAAAGAAGGAACGAATCAAATAAAAGCTACTACTGAAACATTTAACACGATTAGCCACTCCATTAATGATGTAGTGGAGAGTGTCCAATTAATTTCAACGAATTTATCGAAAGTTACAGAAGATGGTCATAAAATGAACAACTCTATTCAAGAAATTGCTGCGGTAGCAGAGGAATCTGCTGCAGGTGTCGAGCAAACAACAGCTACGACAGAAGAGACAAGTAGCTCAATGGAGGATATGGCTGGAAAGTCTGCTCAACTATCGGAATTAGCATTACAATTGAAAGCACTCATTGCTCAATTCAAACTATAAAAAAAATCTCCCACTCTCTGAAATGAGAGGGGAGATTTTTTTACATCATGCCAACACCAATAATACCGATGAGGATGATAAAGAAAAGAACAAAGAACACGATGAATAAAATAACAGCTGGAATAAAGATAGTGAAGAAGGCCATCCAGTTAGAAATTTCATGTGCTTCTGCAACGGCGCCAACAGAAATAACAAAAGACCATACACTAACAACAATAGTTGCTAAAACAGTTGGCCAAAAGATCCATGGCACATCTCCGATAAAGTTCGGATCTAATAATGAATCTGGTGATGTAACTAACCAAATAATATAAAGCGGAATGAGGACAATATAAGGTACTGCTGTTAAACTTAATCCTTTAAATAAGTCAGAGTAAGTACCGGTACCTTTAAATAACTTACCAAATAACCAAGTGACCAATGCAGAAATAGCTGTCCCGATAATACCAGCGATTGGAGCGAAAATGATACATAATAATGCTAAAATCCATGGTGATAAATCGGGAAATAACTCCGAATCAATTAGTCCAGACATAAGAGAGCCGATATAGCCAATAGACAAAATCAAAATTGCAAAGCCAATAGATTTTTCATTAATCATATAACGAGTCGTTTGCTTTGGATGTAGCCAAGCTGATAAAAATGGATTTAGTCTTGGCCTTTCTTCTTGCGATGTCTCATTATAGTTTTCCATCAAACTACCTCCAAAATAATAGTATAATTGCTTATTCCATATGTTAATATACGAGTGAAGTGAAGAAAAGTTTCGTAGAAAATTAAAATAACGCCCTAAATAAAAAAGAGTCGTAATGATCGACTCTTTTTTGCAATGGATTTTTATTCAGCTAACATCAATTTTTCTAGCTCAAGCGGTTCGATGTATTGCTCACCTTTGTAAGCACGCATATTACCACCAGAGATTTCATCGATTAATAAAATCTCATTTGTATTTGCATCGCGGCCAAACTCTAGTTTAATGTCATAAAGTGTTAAACCTTTTTTAGCAAGCTCGGCTGCAACAAATTTAGAAATTTCAATTGTACGTTGTTTTAAAATAGCATATTCTTCGTGAGTTAACAGGTTTAACATAGCTAAAGCATCTTCTGAAATAGGAGGATCTAGTCGATCATCATCTTTAATGGTTACTTCTACGAAGGAGTCTAAATCTTGTCCTTCTTTAACATAGGCACCGTAGCGACGTAGGAATGAACCAACAGCTTTGAAGCGGCAAATAACTTCCAAACCGTTCCCGAAAACTGTTGCAGGTTTTACTGTCATCGTTGCATCTTCAAAGTTTGCGTCTACATAATGCGTAGGAACACCTTGTTCATTTAATTTGGAATAGAAATAGGAAGTTAGGCGTAAACCTGCTAAACCAGCGCCATCAATCGTTAATCCAACAGTATTAGCACCTGGGTCAAAAACACCGTTTTCTCCTGTCACATCGTCTTTAAATTTTAATAAATAATGACCATCTTCTAGTTTGAACACATTTTTTGTTTTCCCTGTATACAATAATTCCACAAAAATACCCTCCAATATTTCATAGTACTCTAAAATTATAACACGAATGTTTTAAATATTTAATAATAAAAATGTTCGTTTTAAATGTTTACTTACATGTTTTGTAACAGAATACCTAATAAAAAATAAGGTGATAACGAATATTCGTTATCACCTTATATGAAATTAAGAATATTTTGAATTTGGATTATAGGAAACTATGACAAAGAAATACTATTAATAAACACCTTCCATAAGCATTCCATCAGCTACTTTGATAAAGCCCGCGATGTTTGCGCCCATTACTAAATTACCTGGGAAGCCATATTTTTCAGCTGCTGCTTTGCTGTCCATATAAATATTTTTCATAATTTGATGAAGTTTCGCATCTACTTCTTCAAATGACCAAAATACGCGGCTTGAATCTTGTGCCATTTCAAGAGCAGATACAGCAACACCGCCAGCATTCGCTGCTTTAGCAGGACCGAATAATACACCTGCATTTAGGAATTCATTGATTGCTTCCAGGTCTGATGGCATATTGGCACCTTCACCGATAGCTTTCACACCATTTGAAATTAATGTACGAGCCGATTCACCATTAATTTCGTTTTGAGTAGCACATGGTAGGGCAATATCACAAGGAATTGTCCAGATACCTGTACAACCTTCTGTAAAAGTAGCATTTGGTCGGTAATTAACGTAAGTTGAAATACGGTCACCTTTTACTTCTTTAATTTCTTTAATAGCTGCTAAATCTAAGCCTTCTGGGTCATAAATATAGCCTGAAGAGTCAGAGCAAGCAACCACTTTTGCACCATATTGTTGAGCTTTTTCAATGGCATAAGTAGAAACGTTACCAGAACCAGAAACAACTACTGTTTTTCCTTCGAATGAATCATTTGCATCTTTTAACATTTCGTTGACAAAATAAACTGTACCGTAGCCAGTTGCCTCTTTACGTGCTAAAGAGCCACCATAACCAGGAGTCTTACCAGTTAGTACACCTGATTCATTTGCCTTTGTTAAACGTTTGTATTGGCCCCATAAATAGCCAACTTCACGAGCACCTACACCAATATCACCAGCAGGAACATCGACATCTGGACCAATATGACGGTATAATTCAGTCATGAATGCTTGGCAGAATCGCATGATTTCTGAGTCTGACTTACCTTTCGGATCGAAGTTCGAACCACCTTTACCACCACCGATTGGTTGCCCAGTCAACGCATTTTTAAAGATTTGCTCAAAGCCTAGGAACTTAATGATGGATTCGTTCACGGAAGGGTGGAAGCGAAGGCCGCCTTTATAAGGCCCCATCACATTGCTGTATTGAACACGATAACCGCGATTTACTTGCACTTGATTGTTATCATCTTGCCAAGCTACACGGAAGGAAATAATACGATCAGGCTCAACGATTCGAGATAAAATATTGGCCTGAATATATTCAGGATGTTGTGCGAATACAGGCACTAATGAGATGAAAATTTCTTCAGCCGCTTGTAAAAATTCCGCTTGATGACAGTTCTGTTGTTTTAGCTGCTCAAATACGCCATCAACGTATTCTTTTGCTAATTGTTCATTGCTAACAGTTGTAATTGTCATAATTAAAACCCCCATTTAGTTGATAGGTGTATCGTATATCTATTTTTCAAACTATTCAATAAAATACTTTGTAAGTTTGTGAAGAAATGAGCAAGAGAGGTCTGAAAAACATTATATTAAAATAATTATTTACTAAGTAATTAATCTAATTTCGAGAAAGGAATGATGCTTTATTGTGAAGGTTCTAATAGACGCTGATGCCTGTCCAGTAGTGGATTTGGCGCTATCTATATCATCTGAATATGAGATAGAAACTATCTTATTTTGCGATACATCTCACCGTGTTGAACGTGATAATGTAATAACAATTACTGTTCCAAAAGGTCCGGATTCGGTTGATTTTACGCTTGTGAACGCGCTTTCAAAACATGATATTGTCATTACACAGGATTACGGGTTAGCAGCAATGGTTTTAGCAAGAGGTGGATATCCGATCGATCAAAATGGACGAGAAATGTCTGATGAAAATATCGAACGTTTGCTCGATATGCGTCATGTTGGTCAAAAAATTAGGAGGGCAGGAGGGCGAACAAAGGGACCTAAAAAAAGAACACAAGAAAACAATATTTCGTTTGAAAGGAAATTTCGACAAATTTGTGAACGAGCAATTTTAGCTCATAAAATGGAGGAATCTACAGGTGAAAAATGAACGTAATCACGAACTATTGGAGCAATATCCACAGCTGAAGGAACTAGCAAAGAAGGATACTGTTTTCTGGGAAAATACAAATCGGATGAAAAAACCAAAGACAATGCACTTTACTATGTCTGAAGTAGAGGATGCGGAAGAAACATTGCAGCGTTTTTCATCATATTTAAAAGTAGTCTTTCCTGAGCTTGTAAAAAGTGATGGTCTGATTGAATCCACTATTGAGGAAATGGCAGAGATGAAAAATGCCCTTGAACAACGGTATGAAGTCTCAATACCTGGCCAATTACTGTTAAAATGTGATCATAATTTACCGATTTCTGGATCAATCAAAGCACGTGGAGGAATTTATGAAGTATTAAAACACGCAGAAAGGCTTGCTTTGGCAAGTGGAAAGCTTAAAGTAGAGGATGATTATGCAGTCTTAGCTACAGAGGCATTTCAATCATTTTTCCGACACTATACAATTGCAGTAGGCTCTACAGGAAATTTAGGTTTAAGTATCGGCATTATGGGCAAGAAGCTCGGCTTTAATGTCGTAGTACATATGTCGAGCGACTCCAAGAAATGGAAAAAAGACTTGCTACGAGAAAAGGGAGCGACAGTGATTGAATATGAGGCTGATTACAGTGTGGCGGTAGAACAGGGCCGACAAGAAGCTATACAAGATCCAATGTGCCATTTCATTGATGATGAAAACTCAAAGGATTTATTCGCAGGCTATGCAGTAGCCGCAAAGCGTTTAATAGGTCAATTAGAAAAGGCTAATATAACAGTCAATTCAGCGCATCCTTTGTTTGTTTATTTACCATGTGGTGTAGGTGGAGGGCCAGGTGGGGTTGCCTATGGACTGCGAGAACTATTCGGCGAGCATGTGCATATTTTCTTTGCAGAACCCGTCGCATCTCCTTGTATGACGCTAGGCTTAATGACAGGTTTACATGATGAAATTAGTGTAGAGGATATTGGCTTAGACAATAAGACGGAAGCAGACGGTCTAGCAGTCGGCCGTGCCTCTAAATTCGTTGGAAAAGTAATGGACACGTATATTAGCGGATGTTATACGGTAAAAGATGAGGAATTATTTACTTCACTAGCATTAGCAATGGAGTCTGAGGAGCTATTTTTAGAGCCATCCGCACATGCAGGAATGTTTGGACCGATCCAGTTAATGAAAAACGGGCAAAAATATTTAGAAAAGCATCATTTAACCGACAAAATGGAGCAAGCTACTCATATTGTATGGGCGACAGGTGGAAGTATGGTGCCGAAGGAAATGCGTGAGGACTATTTAAAACAGACAACATTATAACCATTAACTATTTATAGACATTAAAAAGCCTAGAAATTTCTTTCTAGGCTTGATTCTCACTTACTTTAAATGCTCCATGACACACTGCCTCGCTTTCGCATTGTATCTTAAAAATAAGACAACCGTGCTTTAGCTACATTCAGTTTTGTTGGACCTTCAGAGTTTGCAATCCATCCCACTCATCGGGTTAACCCTCCTAGTCATTGGATTTGAAGTGAAATCTTTAATAGTATGGGTCAATACTTATTTTTTATACACATTTTTTTAACTTATGTGTAGAAACCTTTAATAATTATTGCTGTAGCTGTTTTCGCTGAGCACTTAAAAATACTTCATGAGCTGCTCGCACACCAGCACCTGGCTCAAAATCATAGGAAAAGTCTTGAAGTGCTGCTTCCATTAATGAAACTGCCTGTAATACATCGCTAGGGAAACAATAGCCCATATGACCAAATCTGAAAATTTTCCCTTGTAAATGACCAAGCCCTCCAGCGAAATCTAAATGATAATGCTGTTTTAAATGTGTTAAGAAATCATTGAGATCAATCCCTTTTGGAGCCATGATCGCTGTAATTGTCGGGGATGCATACTCATCGTCAGTTAAAAGGTCAATGTTCAGTGCTTTCATCGCATTACGGACCATGTTTTTCATTAATTCATGTCGGGCAACAGTTGTATCAAAGCCACCTTCCTGCTCGATTAGCTTACAAACCTCATGAAGTCCATAGATAAGTGTGATAGTAGGCGTATTTGGCGTCATCCCTTTTTCTGCCCAGCTCCGATAGCTCAATAAATTTAAATAATAGGATGGGGTTTTATTTTCTTCTATGATTTGCCAAGCTCTTTCACTTATGCTAACAAGAGAAAGCCCTGGTGGCAACATCATCGCCTTTTGAGAGCCTGTAACAAGAATATCGACTCCCCAAGCATCCATCTCAGCAGTAGCACCACCAATGCAACTTACACCATCGACGATACATAATGCAGCTGTTTCTTCACGAACGACCTGTGCTAATTCAGCGATCGGGTTTAAAATACCAGTGGAAGTTTCATTGTATGTGATAAAAACAGCCTTAATATCCTTTAATGGCTGTAAGAAATCCCGTAACTCATTAGCCGTGCAAGCTTGACCCCATTCTTTTTCAAGCTTATGTACGTTGAAGCCGTATTTTTCACAAATCGAAACAAAATAGTCACCAAAAGCTCCAACTGTAACAACGACCACATGTTCACCAGCTGAAACCGTATTCACCGCAGCTGCCTCTAGAGCAGCTGTGCCACCTGATGGGAGTAGTAAAATATCTTGCTTTGTCCCAAAAATAGGTTTTACTAATTCGACTGTTTCTCGATATAATTCCACAAATTCAGCGCTTCGATGACTAAAAATATCACGATTCATCGCAAGCTGAACCTTTTTTGGAATAGGTGTTGGCCCAGGATGTCTTAAAATATTTTCATACACAAATATCAGTCCCCTTTGAAAGAAATTCTAAATTTTCTAACTATAATCATAACATAATTATTATATCTGCTAGCTATATTTTTGAAAAATGATGGAAGAGATTGTCATTATGATACAATTTCCTAAAAGGAGTCAAAGCTATGGAGACAATGAGGCATTATCCATTTATCTACTTTTTGTACGAAGCAAATCAGGTCTTGGTTTATAAAATTCAAACATTAAATTATATCACGATAGATGATGTGGTGGAGAGAGGGAAATGGGAGGCATATGAACTTCAACCATTTGAATCATTTGCTGCTTTTCGACATGAACGAAGCAGTCCAAAGGAGGGATGGACTTTGATGGTAGAGCAAGATCATCTAAATCTTTTTGTAGACATCATTAATGATACCATTCAACAACAGAAAGTTTTGACAACAACGACAGCCCCAATGGTACATATTGTCTGTTCCGAATCCGTAGCAGGCTCACTACGAGTAGCACTTGCACCGCCGAAATATGTAATAGGGTTTCCAGATGATTTGTCTATAGGTCCTTTATGGAAGCTTGATGAAAAAAGAGGACAGGCATTTCGCCATGAATGGTTAATGGAAAATATAAATGATGGTATGGATGATTTTGTGAATTATCATCATTTCATGAATACGATAAGAGAAATACAGGATATTCCGCGTCATTTACCAATTTACATATGGTATGGAGACAATATAGAAGAACAATGTGGACTTAGATTTTTCCTTTATTTATTACGTGAAAAAACGAATGAAATCTATCTTATCAATACTGGGGAAGAGCGTGTTAGCAATCGGCATTGGAATGTAGAACAGTATGACAAAATAAGCTTGTCTGCTAATGCACATCTATTATTTCAGCAGCAATGGGAACGTTTAGCGAGGACAAAAGAGGTGTTACGCCTCTGGTTGCATCAACAAATTCAGGCGGTTCCAGTGAACGCCTATGATTCATTGATAATAACAAGGCTAGAACAACTTCATCAGCAGCAAGGAACCATCGATTATATTCAAACAGGGGCACTCATTTCAGAGCTTTTAACTAAAATGGAGGCTCCTCCAAATATCTTCTTTCTTGAATATAGAATTCGTTATTTAGTGTACAGTGGTGTATTTGAATTAAAAGGCATCCCTAAATCTATGCACCATTATCAAGTAAAAATGCGCCAAAAACCTCTTCAGCATTAAGGCATGAAGAGGTTTTTGAACGGTTTATTAGGCAACAAATGGTCTGTTCATACGCATTAAACCATAAATAGCAAAGAATAAGCCGCCTGTTATAATCATTAGAATTGTATAAAGCACGGCTTTCCCTGATTCTCCACACCAACGATAAAATAATCGGTAGGAGAAGTATAATGTAAAGCCTGCTGCACCTAAAGAAGCAAGTATGCCAATAATAGGTATAAACGAAACGATGATCAAGCCCGCATAAATGAGCGTATTTTTTAAAGCTGTGGCACGTACTGTTTCTCGGCTATCGCCACTAGCTGTCAGCAGGAAAAGACTGTATACATTAATAATAGGAATCCAAGCGATATAGGCTACATCTGCAAAACCATTTGTTTTAGACGTCATAAAATAAATTAGTGCACTAATAATATAGGCGATTAAACCTAAAGCAAGAGCTGCTAAAATAAATATAATAAATAAACCACCCATGGCTGCATCAAAATCATTGTAATAATACGAATCATTATAGTTCATCAGTAAAACCTCCTTTCATAAAAAAATACCTCCTAATAATAACAATCCTAAAGTGGTAAATCTACAACAATTTTTATAAGATACTTAGTGAAAATCGCACAAATGTACTAGGACATTCGCTTTTTCTAAAATGTTGATGATGATTTTTTGAGTAGTAAATGCAAAAATGCAAAAAATATCCTTTATGGAAAGAGTATGCTAGTTTTGGAGAATTATTTTTAGCGAATTGTGTTTTTCAATGTTTCCCCTATAGAAAACATTACTATCCTATGATGGAGGGGGTTCATAAAATGCAAAAAAAATCACCTTACGTTAAAGTGAGGTGATTTTTTCGACTGAATTAAATAAATTTAGCAATATGCTCTAGCTCGATACGAGAAGAATTGTAAGCAGGAGCGGAAGCCTTGCCAATGGCGATTAAAATAATAGGTACAATATGATCGGCTAATTCAAAGCGTTTTGCGAAGGCTTCTTTATTAAATCCACCCATCGGAACGGTATCATAACCCATATCTTTTGCTAATAGCATGATTTGCATGGAAATCAGACCTGCATCGAATGTCACGATATTTTTTAAAACTTCTTGTGGAAGCTGAGAATACAAGTTTATAGAGTTATTGATCATTAAATCCCTTGTTGCTTCATTGATATAGCCTAGATCAAAATTTTTTGTATAGATAGCCTCTGCATTCTCGTACATTTTTGTATCACCTAAAACGGCAATAATAGCGGAGGAAGTTTCAACCTGTTCTTGATTGTTGGCAATAGCACGTAGCTCTTTTTTTGTTGCCTCGTCTTGAATGACTAAAAAGCGCCAAGGCTGCATGTTACTAGAGGATGGAGCAGACGTTGCTTCTGTAAGCAATTGTTCTAATTGTTCTTGAGGAATTTTATAATTTTCATCGTATTTGCGAACAGATTTACGGTCATGCATAATTTTATTTAGATAACTTTTAGTCACTGTCATAATTCCTATCTCCTTCGTTTGTGTAATGCATTTTTTACTATACGATAAAGGGATTGATTTTCCAAGTGAATTGCTTGAATTTGAGAATCTTGAATTCAATAACTCTGTGATTTCTTCCCATTGCTATAATTAGCGCTAAAGTTTAAAGTCCTCGATCGTATGTTCGGAATATATGTTCCCTTTTACGAGATAATGTGTTACATTAATAAGGAAAAATAGAGAGAGAGAAGGAGTGGAAGTAATTTATGCAAGGGAATACCCATATTGTTGGGGGCATCACTGCAAGTCTTGCCTTTGCACAGTTTTCAAATGATAACCCACTTGTCTTAGTAGGTGCAGGTGTTATCGGAGCATTACTTCCAGATATATGTCATAGAGGTAGTAAAATTGGTCGAACTTTTCCTATCATAGCGAAACTTGTCAATACTGTGTTTGGGCATCGTTCCTTTACACATAGTTTACTTTTTCTATTGTTAGTGATGTTGGTATTACATACGTTGATTCCTTATAGAGCCATTTCTATTGGAGTTATTGTTGGGATGGCAAGTCATATTGTGCTTGATATGTGCACTAAGAAGGGAGTTAAACTATTTTTCCCCGCGTCTGTATCCATTCGTTTTCCACTGACGACGAAAACTGGTAGTAAGGTGGAGGGGATCGTGCTTATGTTATTGTCAATGCTGTCCATCTATTTGAGCTATGAATTGATTGCAAGATTTATTTATTCTATATAAATAAGGAGAGCCCCAGTATAAATTTACTGGGGCTTCATCATATTAGTCAGCTTGAACCTCTTCCACTGTTTGCTCTACCTCGGCACGTGTCATTTTTTCACGACCTTCTTGCATAGCCTTTAAAGTTTTATGAGCTAGGGCAAGTGGTAAACGACAGAACAATAGAATTGTACGTTTATTAATATCTTTCATATATAGATCTGCTTTAGCTAAATTTTCTTCAGCATAGGCAAATAAATCCTCACGTGTCCAACCTTCGGGAACAAAGCTAACCCCACGTTCATCTAAATCCTCATGTTGATTTCGTAAGATGTTGACGGCCTGAAGCCCTCGACCATAGCCAATCGCTAACTCACGATCCGTTTTAACGTCTGCACCCCACGCCCAAAGCTCAGACAACATCGTCCCTACAAGCCCTGCCACGTAGTATGTATAGTCATCTAAATCCTCACGTGTACGTACTTGCCAATTGGCCTTAGCCCATTTCGCCATACCAAAAGCCATTTCACTTGTAGAAGCTTGGACAATTTTGCGTGATTCTTCCGGGCAAAACGTTAGCCAATCTGCTAAACGCAGTGTTACTTCAGGCAGCTGATCAGCATATGGAGCTAATAATGCTTGATAAGCCTCTTCATTAAATGATTCTTTTAATAATTCACTCGTTGTTGTTAGTAAATCAAATTTCACATCATTTGAAAGCTCTTCATGATCTTCAATTTCATCAATGGCACGCATAGCTAAATAGGCAGCAGCTACTGATACTTTTAAATCATTTTTTAAAAAAGTAATCGGTATATAAAACGTGCGGCTTGTATCTTTTAAAACCTGCATCGCTTCTTTGTAAAGTCTTTTTTGATCTTTCACTCGTATTCCTCCGTTCAAATGGTTCCACATCTATAGTATATCGTATCGTAAAAATAGGGAAAGATAAAACAGATTGTTCATTTTTAAAGCGATATTCTTTGAAAACGTTTACTAAAAATGATATAGTTTAATAGTAAACTATTTAAATCTATACCTTTTATGTGGTCAGAAAGTATAGATTTATGTTAGTACAACATACATGTCAAAGAGAGGAAGTTGAAAGAAATGGGACGTTTAAATAATAAAATTGCTATGATTACTGGTGGAGCTTCTGGTATGGGCGCAGCGATGGCTAAATTGTTTGCACAAGAGGGCGCTACAGTAATTGCAGCTGATATTAATGAAGAAAACCTAGCAAAAATTTCTGAGGTAGACAATGTAGAGGGAATGAAATTAGATGTTTCTTCTGACGAAAACTGGGCAGAAGTAACAAAAGCGATTGTCGACAAATATGGTCGTATTGATATTTTAATTAACAATGCTGGTATTTCATCTGAAAAGGGACCCGATCAAATTACACAATCCGATTGGTCACTTATGCATAATATCAACGCTTTTGGTCCATTCCTCGGTATTAAACATGCTTCTAATTATATGAAGGAAGCGGGAAAAGGCTCCATTGTAAATACATCGTCTTACACAGCGATTATAGGCGCAGGATTCAATGCTTACACAGCTTCTAAAGGATCTTTACGTGCTATTGCTCGTGCAGCTGCGTCAGAACTAGGTGCGTTCAATGTTCGTGTCAATACTGTTTTCCCAGGCGTTATTGAGACACCAATGACGGCTAAATTATCAGAAGCAAAAGAAGCGATGGACATGCTAGTAAGAGCAACACCAATGGGTCGTTTAGGTCAACCTGAAGAAGTGGCGAATGCTATCTTATTTTTAGCATCAGATGAGGCTTCTTATATCACAGGTGCGGAGCTTGTTATTGATGGTGGTTATTCAGCTCGTTAATAAAACATGTATGATGAAAGTGGAAATGCCTGCTCAAGCAGTGCATTTTCACTTTTTTTGTTTTTCTAGTAGAATGATGATAAAGCTATAGAAATTCGTCAAAAAACAGCTGTCCATTAGAAATATTTTGATATTTTTCGTGATTTTTTCATGAAAGTTTACGAAGTTATTGCACAATCATTTCAACAGCGTTAAAGTTTAGAAAGGGCGAAAATGTCATAACACGATTTTGGGGGATTGTACTAAGCATTTAGCTTTTGAATGAACGAATGTATTGGTCAGGATTTTGGCACAAAAAACTCCTTGCAAAATCCATGACACCAAAGAGGCATTATGGTCGTAATTGCCTGAATCATCGCGTAAACCGTCATAGGAAGTTACGTAATAAACACAAAGGAGAATTGTATGCCAAAGGCTATAGGTATTGATGCAGGTGGCACATTAACGAAGGTTGCCTATTTAGATCAAAACAATGAACTTGTTTTAACAACCTTTCCGTCTAATGATTTGCAATCTGTGAAATCTTGGATTATTGATCATCCAGATATTGAGGATATTGGTGTTACGGGGGGACGTACAGAACAATTACTTGATGTCATTAAAACAATGAAATCGATTCATTATATAGTGGAATTTGAAGCAACATTAAAGGGTGTCCGATTTTTATTAAATAAAGAAGGGTACTTTTTTGAGCGTAGTATGATTACGAATATTGGAACAGGTACCTCCATTCATTACATGGAAGACAATACCCATATTCGCGTTGGAGGGACAGGCGTTGGTGGTGGGACATTAATAGGTTTGTCAGCGCTTACAACAGGCATTACAGATTATAATGAAATACGAGAAATGGCTGACAATGGCAATCGTGAAAGTATTGATTTATTGGTGAAGGATATATATCAAGGGATGGATACACCAATTGATGGTCATTTAACTGCTAGTAATTTTGGAAAAGTGGGTATAACTCAGTCAATGAAGCATCCCGCTGAAGATATTATTGCGACCGTACAGGGACTTGTTGGTGAAGTCATCACAACACTCAGTATTCAATATGCAGAAGAGAAAAATGTTCAGCATATTGTTTATATTGGTTCAACACTTAGTAATAATGATCATCTTGCCCGAGTAATTGCCAATTATACACGCACAAAGAAACATACACCTGTCTTTATTAACGATCATGGCTTTTCAGGAGCAGTCGGAGCATTGCTTAATATAACGGAATATACAATTGTCTAGAGACAGATGAGAATGAACATGACTAACGTAGATTAGTCATGTTCATTTTTTTTACAATTAGCGAAGAAACTTACCTACATTAAAACGTCTCTAGCTGAACAAATTACATGTAGGAGGTGAAGTTACGTGGGCAAGCGTAATAATCGAAACAACAGTAAAACAATGAATATGAGAACGCATAATCCATTTGGTACCTACAAAAGCAAAGACCTCGATCGCAGTAATAGCAATAATAACAATCCGAATGACAACTTGAACGAAGAGTTTGCAGCAGAATTTGATGCGAAGGCCAAAAATAAAGATAATAAAACGAATCATGATAAAAACCAACAGTCTAATAAAACAAAATAGCGGGGGTATGGAACATGGCAAAAAAGAGTAAAACAAGCTTTAAAAAGAAAAAGAAGGAAGATACACATAAAAAGAATGATCGTGAGGAATATTCAGCAGAATTTAACCAAGTCATTCATAATAATCCTCAACAGCCAAAACAATAAATCAAGTTGCTCCAAATCATTTGGAGCACTTATTTTTTGCATTATTAGCCTCTTCATACAGTAAGGAGAGATGGAAGTGAAAAAATTTATTGTCATGCTTGGACTTCTTTTTGTAAGTCATTCTCTACCGCTTCCTATGTCGACTGCACATGCACAACAAGAAGTGCCTGCCTATGCAAAATGGGGACAACTAGCCATCAAAGAAGTAAAGTCGAAATATCCTACTGCCCAAATTGTAGATTATTTGCATGAAGGCAAAGAAGTACATGGATTGTCAACAATTGAGAAATTTAAGCTTTGGCTCAAGCAACCTGACAAGGAATTTGGTGTCCATGTAAAAATTAGCTATTTAACCGCAACGCAAGAAGTGGAGAAAATTGAATTTCAAGAAAGTTCTTCATAAAAAGAGGATGCCTAATTTTAGGCATCCTTGTACTTTATCCTTCTAGCTTATGAATAAACTCACGCATTAATCCTGGTAAATCTGGCCATGCATGCCCACTTACTAAATTGCCATCTGTATGGAGGTTGGCATCAATATAAGTTGCTCCTGCTACTTGCACCTCTGGCTTGCAGGCAATATAGGCAGTAAGCTCTCGTCCTTTTAACACTTCAGGAATGGTCGCGAAAATTTGTGCTGCGTGACAAACTGCTGCAATCGGTTTGTTCGTTTCAAAGAAGTGGCTCACTAATGCTGGCACATGCTCATTTAAGCGAATATATTCTGGCGCACGCCCACCTGGAAGTATGAGTCCATCAAATTGTGTTGGATCAACATCTGCAAAAGAAGTATGTGCCTCTAAACCATAGGCAGGACGCTCGATGTATGTATCGACGCCTTCGACGAAATCGTGTAATACAGTTTGTAATTTTTTTGCTGAAGGTGCTGCAATTGTGACATCATAGCCTGCTTCTAGACAACGATAATAAGGATAAAAAACCTCTAAAGCCTCTACTGCATCTCCTGCTAATATTAAAACTTTTTTCCCCATCATTCCATCTCCTTTACATAGTGAATCTACTAGCTTTATTCGACACATGCAAAAAATTTCCTGCTAACCTTTCGAAATGACAGACTTTACAAAGAAAAAAAGGAAGCGTATAGTATTTATTTAGCTAGGTAAATAATTTTTTAGGAGGTAGAATCATGAATCCCATATTCCATGCTTTATTCCAAAAAAGCCGGTATTTAACCAACTGCTTAAATGAAGTGTTGAAGCAGCATCAATTATATAGCTCACAATGGACTATTTTATATTGCCTACATAAAAACGGCCCTATGACGTTAACGCAAATTTGGAAATATTTAAATGTAGAAGCGCCAAGTATCACAAGAGCTATTACACGACTTGAGGCGTTAGGCTGGGTCCAACGATTAGATGGAGTGGATAAGCGAGAAAAAATTGTAACCTTAACTGCACAAGCTGTGGAACGTTTACCAGCAATCACAGCAACCATTTTAGCATTTGAGGAAGAAATGGTGGGCTCACTAACTGCCGAGGAACAGCAACAATTTATTAAGTTACTGGAAAAAATGAAAGGTTGATTAACATGCAGCAAGAAGAAAATACACAAATATGGACGAAGCGCTTCATCAGTCTCTTTTTAACAAATATCTCGGTATTTTTTGTTTTTTATGGACTGGTAACGACTTTGCCACTTTATGCCATAGGTGAGCTCCATCAGACAGATAAGGAAGCGGGACTATTATTGTCAGGCTTTTTATTATCAGCCATTATTGTACGTCCGTTTTCAGGGAAACTACTAGATGTATTTGGTAAGAAGAAATTGCTAGTCCTATCGATCGTGGGCTATTTTATTTGTACTGTCTTATATTTATTCGTACATCCATTTGGACTTTTACTAGGTCTTCGCTTTATTCAAGGGATTTTCTTTAGTATTATTACTACAGCTGCAGGGTCATTAGCAGCAGATATTGTTCCCGCTAAACGAAAAGGTGCAGGCTTAGGCTATTTTACAATGTCTACAAATCTAGCTGTCGTAATAGGGCCATTTATTGGCTTACTATTAATACAATACAGCACGTTTAATGTATTATTCATTGTCATGAGTATTTGTATTTTAGCAGGAGGTATTTTAGCATTAACGGTCAATACCGATGATTTACCGAAACCTGACCATGAAGGGAAATTAACCTTTAAATTTAATGATCTATTTGAACGGAAGGCACTCCCGGTAGCAGCAATTGCTAGCTTAGTGGCATTTTCTTATGCAAGTGTCTTATCTTTTTTATCGGTCTATGCACAGCAAAAGGATTTAATGGCTGTAGCTAGTCTCTTTTATGCTGTGTTTGCGGCAGCCATGCTTATTACACGACCATTTACAGGAAAACTCTATGATACAAAGGGACCGCAATTTGTGATTATTCCAGGTATCATTTCTTTTGCCATCGGACTGGTCATGCTCGCATTTGTAGAAGGTCCCGTGTTATTTTTATGTGCAGCCATTTTTGTAGGCTTTGGCTACGGCTCTGTGACGACAAGCTTGCAGGCATTAGCCGTGCAATCAACAGCTATTCAGCGTAGTGGATACGCAACCGCTACTTACTTTACAATGTTTGACCTTGGTATTGCCCTAGGCTCGTATATTTTAGGAATGGTAGCCGTACAAGCAGGCTATGCATCTGTCTATTTATCAGGCGCATGCTTACTTGGCGTTGTCTTTATTATTTATTTAATCCGTTTAGCTAAAATAAAACCAAAAAAAGTGATCAATCTATAAAAAAACAGTTGGGGGAGTCCCAACTGTTTTTTCATGTTGTTGCAATAAGAAATGTTACTAGCAGTAAAAGAACGTTTAGCGAGGCGAGGGGTTGATTTCCGTTCCGCCAGCGTCCTTTCCAGGGCGCGTCCGATGAGCCGCTTCACTCACTTGCGTTCGCTCCAGGGTCTCATCTGTGACGCTATTCCCCTAGGAGTGGCGCTGGCTCCACTCCAATCAACATGCAGCACAAATGTCAATTATTCTAGAAGAGTGGGCACATTTATTTTAACTGTACAACCTTTGCTAAAATTTTGACTTTTTATTATTTCAAACGTCCATATCCTACGAAATGCTTCTTCCAATACGTGCTATTAATGTTGGCTACACTCACACCACTATTACTCGCATTAATCATTTGATTATTACCAATATAAATACCTGCGTGTGAGATGCCTGCCTTATATGTATTTGCAAAAAACACGATATCTCCGATTTGAGGGGTACTTACTTTTTTAGCTGTCTGATAAAAACCGGCAGCGGTTTTGCGTGGAGTTGAAATACCAGCCTGATTAAAGACATAGGTAATATATCCAGAACAGTCAAAGCCTGTACTTGGCTTTGCTCCACCGAAAGTATATTTAACACCGAGTTGCTGTTTAGCTACCTGTAGTAGCTTGGATGTCGTGTTCGATACTGAGGATAGTTGTTTATTGATTGTCAACTTTTGTCCAACATAAATCGTGGAAGACGATAAATGGTTGGCGTTCATTAATGTTTGATAGGAAATACCGTGTTGCGTGGCAATCTTCCATAAAGAATCGCCGGACTGAACGGTATAGGTTGCAGCTGATGCTGATTCTACTGTTGAAAAAAGTACGGATGAGCTTAATGCCAATGCCGCTAACTTCATGCCCCATCTATACTTTTTATTGCTCTTCATGCTTTAATTCCTCCTATAAAGTTACAATTTGATACGAATTTGATTATAACATTGTAGTATTACAGGTGGATGTCAATTAAATAACAATGTGGAGTCGTTTTTAGAGTGAGGTACTGTTTTTTTCTAATTCTCTAGGGCATTCGTAGGGTAGAATTACCAATTGCATGTATGTTCTATCTTGGCAATTTGAAAAATATGCTATCATCAGATGGAACATTTTTGTTGGTATGAAAAGGGAATTGGTGGTCAAATATGGTATAATAGAGAGGTAACTAGATAGAGGTTTCATGGGCGGTTGGCACAATTTTAACCTATCTCATTCAACTTATTGAAGAGAAAGGAGTTGATGCCAATGACTATTTTTGAAGCAATAATGGTTTCTATAAGTTTCTCAACACTTATAGTTTCGGTCATTGCATTGTCATTTACTTTTACACAAAAAAAGTAAACCGCCCCGGCCTCGCAAGCTGTGAGTAGGTTTACTTCTTTTCTCATTGCAAATCGCCTTTGAAGCGATTCATCTTGTTACAAAGGCCATTTGGTGCTGACACACCGAATGGTCTTATTAAATTTATATACTTCTTCACTAAGAATTATAACATGGGTATATGGTGTTTTTCAAATAGTGTAAAATTTAATTCGTTTGGACTTACATAACAAAATGTATTCTTAGACCAATAACCTAGATAGCGGAATGTTAATAGTGAGAGAAAAGGAGAGCTGCATATACAAGCTCTCCATTCAATTTAATGAAGATTCTTCTGTAAAAACGCTTTTGTGCGGTCGTTTTGTGGGTTGGTAAAGAAGTTGTCTGGGTGACCGGTTTCGATAATGTCTCCACCATCCATAAAGACAACCTTGTTGGCTACTTCTTTGGCAAAGCCCATTTCATGAGTGACGACAATCATTGTCATTTGGTCTTCTGCCAAGCTTTTCATGACTTTTAAGACTTCGCCCGTTAGTTCAGGATCTAAGGCAGAAGTTGGTTCATCAAATAATAGTAATTCAGGATTCAACATCAAGGCACGGGCAATTGCAACACGTTGTTTTTGACCACCGGAAAGATTGGCAGGGTAGGCGTTTGCTTTGTCGGAAAGCCCAATTTTTTTCAGCAAATCTAGACAACGGCTCGTAATGGCTTCAGACGACTCAGTTTTTAATAAGCGCGGGGCCATTTCGAGATTTTGCTGAACTGTTAGATGGGGGAATAGGTTAAAGTGTTGAAAGACCATGCCCATTTTAGCTGTTATCGTTTTAATGTCCTGTGGTTTAGCATATTTTCCATTTCGCACAAGATAATCACCATCAACTAAAATACTCCCTCCCTCAATTTCTTCCAAATAAATTAAGCTCCGAAGCATTGTGCTTTTCCCAGATCCCGATGGACCAATGACAGCAATGACATCGTTTTTCTCAACTGTAAATGTAATTTGTTTTAAAACCTCCACCTGATCGAAGGATTTTTTCAAGTTTGTTACTTCCATCAATGCCATTTGTGTCACCTCTATTCAAATTTAAAGCGTTTTTCTAGCCCTTTAAAGAACATTGTTAAGACAAGAGTCATAACTAAGTAAATAGCGCCAGCGATAAAGAAAGGCATAATTGTGAAATCACGATTCACGGCGGTTTGTGCAAAATGCAGTAATTCTGGAACTGCTACTGCATAGAGCAGGGCTGTATCCTTTATGAGTGTAACTGATTCGTTGGATAAAGCTGGTAAAGCAACGCGGAACATTTGTGGCAAAATGACACGTGTTGTTGTGTGCCATTTAGATAAGCCGAGTACCTGTGCTGCCTCATATTGTCCTTTATCAATAGCTAGTAGACCACCACGGAATATTTCTGCGAAGTAGGCAGCATAATTTAAAATAAAGCCGAGACAAGCGGCTACAAATCGATCGAGCACTAAATATTCACCGATTACTGGTAGCATAGGTAAACCGAAACAAATTAATAATAATTGTAGTAAAAGTGGTGTACCACGCATGATATATATATACGTATGTGCAAGCCATGCGAGTGGTTTAATGCGACTTTTTACCGCAAGAGTTAGTAAAAAGCCTAATGGAATCGATACCACAATAGCGATAATAAACAGTAAAACCGTCATTTTCGCACCTTCTAGCATCGGCCATATCATAGTTTGCCAGTAATCCGCCATAACGATGTCCCTCCAAAAAGAGTAAGAGTTTCACTAAGGAAACTCTTACAGATGTTGTATCATGTCCTTACTTTAATACTTTATCTTCACCAAACCATTTTGTTGAAATGTCAGCTGACGTACCGTCCTCATTCATTTTGTCTAATGCGGCCTGTAGTTTTTCCAACAATGCTTCATTGCCTGGCTTCACACCAATTCCGTATTGTTCAGGTGCCAGTGATTCCTCTAATAATTTGAATGTATCAGGCTCCTGTGTCATGTAATATTCTGCAACAACAGCATCAATGACAACGGCATCAATACGGCCTGTTTTTAAATCGGATAAAGCTAAAACGTTATCTGCAAACTCTGTAATTTGTTTTACTTCTTTGTGAATTGGGTGACCGTTTAATGCATCGGATGCAGAAGAAAGGGATTGAATTCCGACTTCTTGTCCAGCTAGATCACTTAGTTTAGAAATCTTTAAATCTGCTTTTGTCATAACAACTTGAGCGTTTTCGAGATAAGGCTTTGTAAATAATACTTTTTCTTTGCGCTCATCTGTAATGGTATAACCGTTCCAAATTAAATCAATACGTCCACTGAGTAATTCAGCCTCTTTTGTTTTCCAATCGATTGGTTGGAATTCTGCTTCGACACCCATATGATCAGCCGCTGCTCGTGCTAAATCAATATCGAACCCAACGATGTCATTTTTATCATCTCGGAAGCCCATAGGTGCAAATTTATCGTCAATACCAATAATAATCTTTTCTTGATCAGCAGTTGTTTCGTCTTTTCCTGCTTTGTTATCTTTCGATGAACCACATGCTGCTAAAACAATGACTGCTGTTAGCATCATGAATAAAGTTATTATACGTTTCATTCGTGTTTCCCCCTATAATCTATCACTTTCACTTGCTAAACTACTAATGTGTTAAAGGATATCACCGTGTTTAATCAATGTCAATATCGTTTTGGATTAATCAGAAAATTAGCTGCATGTTCTAGCATTTTTTATAAAAAAGTTGACATTCATAAAAAACGTGAATTGGGGGATAGTAATTATTTGAGTAAACGGGAAAAAGAAAAGGGGACTGATCATGAAGGACAGTCCCCTGAAATGGTGTTAGCTATTTTTGCTTTGGATCGCTTTTCGTGCTAATGCATCAGCTGCTTTGTTTTGTGAATCAGGCACCCATTTGATAAAGAATAAATCAAAGTTTGTGGAGAGTGCTAAAGCTTTTTCTAAATAAGGTTTAAATTCCTCATTTTTGACATATTCTTTTTCCATAGAAGCAACTACAATTTTGGAATCGGAGCGTACGGATACAAGGGAAGAGCCTAGTTTTTGCGCTTCTTCAAGTCCGCGTACTAATGCTGTAAATTCGGCGATATGGTTGTTCGTTTCACCGATATATTCACTAATTTGGATATGATGGCCTTCCCCTTTAATAAAAAGTCCAATACCACTTGGACCAGGATTTCCTGCACTGGCAGCATCGATATAAACTTCTAACATAACATCCCTACTTTGCAATGTGTCTTCCCTCTAATTGTACAACAAGGAGGGGAATCATTGCCCGTAAAAAATGGAACAAACAAAATAGTTGCTTGTTCAAATCGAACGCTTCATAATAGTAGGAAGTGAATTTTGGACGTGGAAGGAGCGAGAGTTCAACATGGATAAAGTGACGGTTATGAAGGATATTGACGAACTGCATGATACGTATTGTGCGGATTGCTTAGTCATCAAGCAATTGCGTAAAGAACGTGGTAAACCAGGGGCTCATCGTTTCTGTATTGAGGCCTGTTCAGTTGGAGAAAAGCTACAGTTTTTAGGAGAAGAGCTTCTGAAAGTTTATAGTAAATAAGATTACATGCACATTAGAAAAAGCTACATGTTTTAGCAATACGCTAAACATGTAGCTTCTTTAATTGTACGTTTATTTCGTTTCAGCATAGCTGCTTAAATCTTGGTAATACTTTGTCAGAGAAGAAGCAGAAATATCAAATGTCGCGGCGATTTCTTTAACTGTCATCGAAAGGGACTCGAACAGCTCCTTTTCCTGACCATAGCGAATGGCACCAGCTGCAATAGCTGCTTCTTTGCGTGCAGTTGGTTGACCTTCAATTAGATAGTCCTCTAATAGCTCAAGTATCGGTGCTGTTTCACGATCATTTTGCTCTAAGAAGTCCTTCACTTGTGTTAGGACATTGCTCTCAAAGTTTGTGAATTCCTCACCTTTATAGCCATTGGATACAAGTAACTCCCAGAAGGCAAGATGCTCTTCTTTTAAGAATGTACCAACCTTCTTGTCTGATGCTTCAAATTTTTTCTTGAATTCTTCAAATACTTTCGCATGATCTTCAGGGAAGAAAATCAATGTAGACACAGCTAAATAATGTGTCGATTTATTTGTTCCGTCTGGTAAGATAAAGGCAAATACATGCATACCTTCAGGAATTGGTTTGTCATTTTCACGACGAATATATAGCTCTTCATTTGTAAGGGAATGATTAGCTTTGAAATATTTTTCTTCAACAACAGATACTGTACCGATAAATAAAGTCGGCTGAGACCAGTTTTCAAGTACTTTAACTGTAGAAGGTCTTACAGCCTTTTTCTTTGTTTTCTTTAAGTAGCTTTTCCAAATAGATGGCTCTTGATGGAAGAAAAAGTCGTCTAACGCGATAGCTTCAATCAGCTCACGCTGTAAAACGCTCTCTAATTTAGGCTGCCATGTGCCCACATGCTCGATATAAGCACGAACATCTTTACGATCAGGATATTCTAAGTAAAATGTTTGTAGCACACGCTCTAGTTCTTCGATTTGTACTGTTTCCACTGTTACTTGCTGTTTGCCTTCACAACATTTTTTATATTTTTTGCCGCTACCGCATGGGCATGGATCATTACGTTTTACCATAATTAGAACACTTCCTTTAATCATTGTTAATCGTATATTGCTAAATAATTTGCGTACTATTAATAATAACGGTACTTTTGTATGAAGAAAAATGATTGTCTATTTTGAAATATCTAAAAAATGTAGAGGGACGCCCTGATTCTAGTATATGTATGGATTTTTCTACTTAGAACTAAAAAAGAAAACGATCTGCACTTTTAAAGCGCAGTATCGTTTTCTATTGAATCTATTGCTGTTGTACCGCTTCTATTTCTAGTGTGAGGCGTTCAAGCTCATCAATTAAATGACCAATATAGGCAATGGTATCACGAAGCGGTTGGTCTGTTGTGATATCAACACCTGCCATTTGTGCCAACTCTACGGGAGATTTTGTTCCACCGGCCTGTAACACAGCTAGCCATTCTTGGACTGCTGTATCTCCCTCTTTTAAAATACGTTGAGATACTTGTGTAGATATCGTTAAACCAGCACTATATGTGTATGGGTAAAGGCCCATATAATAGTGAGGCTGACGCATCCATGTAAGTTCAGCACCTTCAGTAATATCGACTGTGTCACCCCAGAAGTCTTCTAAAACTGAGCGTTTTAAGTTATTTAAAATGGTTGCATTGACAGCTTCACCAGCATCCACTAATTCATACACTTTACGTTGATATGCGGCTTCTAGTAAATGTGTAACAAAGTTATGATAATACGTTTTTGAAACAATGTTTGAAATCACCCAGCGCTTAAAGCGTAGATCATCATTATGTGTGAGTAAATAATTGGCTAACAGCATTTCATTCATAGTCGACGGTGCTTCAATAAAATAAAGGGAAGGTCGGCTGTTAAGATAAGATTGGTGTTCATACGTATTTGCGAAATGGCCAGCATGCCCTAGCTCATGAACAAGCGTAAAGACTTCGTTCATGCGTTCATTCCATGACATTAAAATATAGGGGTGGCTACCATACGGACTTGAACAGAATGCTCCTGTTGATTTTCCTTTGTTGGGCGCATAGTCAATCCAGCGCTCATTAAAGGCTCTATCCATTAATTGATTATAATCATCACCCATCACTGCTAATGCTTTATCAACATATTCTTTGGCCTCAGCCATTGATAATTTTGGGTCATAATCTGGATCAAGCGCAATTTTTAAATCCGCAAAGGTCATATGGTCGATGCCACTGGCTTTTTGAATTAATGTGGCATAACGACGCATATGCGGAGCAAGCTCTTTCGTAATCAAATCGATTTGACGATTATAAAGTGAACGGTCCACATCTTGGTCAAATAGTAAATAATCAATGACAGAGTCAAAGCCTCGCAGGTCAGCCATTGTTTTTTCTTGTTGAATATGCGTGTTATACACTTGTGCTGTTGTATGCTGGTAATCACGGAGCTTACTTGAAAAGGCCTTAAAGGCAGCACGGCGTAAATCTGTATTGGCTTCAAATTCCCAGTCATTTTCGTATAAGACAAAACTTAGTGGATGTTTTTCGCCATTTGCTTCAAATTCGCCAAAGTTCATATCCACTAATTTTGTCGTATTGTATGTTTCGTATGGAGCATCAAATGTGGCACTAAATGCTGCAAGTGCTTTTTCGACCTCTGGATGAAGCTGGTGAGGTTTATGCTTTAACAGTTCCTCTAGATAACGTTTGTAAAGAGGGCTTGATGCAGCTGCTTCCTGTAAAATTGCTTCATCCAACGCCAGTAATTCTGAGCGTACGAACGATAGGGCACTGCTGACTTTCCCGATAGCAGTACTAAATTTCGCAGCACGCATTTGTGCTACATCATTTGTACGATCTGTTTCGAGGCTTAAGCTTGCATATGTGCCAATCGGAACAAACCTCTTTTGTAGCTCTTCAAAAGCAGATAACACGTCAATTACTTTTTGTGCATCTGTAATGGTACCTTTATACTGCTGCTCAAAGTGAAGTGCATCGTCAACCAGTTGCGCTAAAGTAGGTTCAAAATCAGCATCATTTTTTAGTAAATCTGTTAAATCCCATGTTTCTTCTACTGCAACATCTTTTCTTAATGGTAAAACTTCCATTTATGAACACCCCTTTACATGTAAGTGATTTCATTATAACGAAACTATTTCGGAAAGTGAAATAATTTAATAGAATAGTTGAAATATTCTTGCGGAAGGTCAATTCTTATGAAGAATGTTTGAAATATTGTCGGGCGGGAACAATGTGTGTATAGCCAACATAAGTTGTAACGCATACTAAGGGCTAGAACAATTGACACATTGGAGGAGAAATACATTATGACACAAAACTTAAACAAACAATTAAATAAGCTAGTGGCTACATGGTCTGTCCTTTATACGAAGCTGCACAATTATCATTGGTATGTTAAAGGGCACGCGTTCTTTACACTGCATGCAAAATTTGAAGAATTGTATAATGAAACAACGCTGAATTTAGATGAAATAGCAGAACGTATTCTTTCAAAGGATGGCAAGCCTGTGGCAACATTAAAAGAACATCTAGAGCTATCCTATGTGGAGGAAGCGACAGGAAATGAGACAACAGAGGAAATGGTAGCAACGACAATTTCGGATTTCCAAAAGCTAATGAAAGCATTAAATTCCGCTATGGAGCTAGCCGCTGAAGAAGGGGACGATCGTACAGAGGATTTACTTAATGCGATGTATCAATCCCTTGAAAAGCATACTTGGATGTTAAAAGCCTTCCTAGACAAATAAATAACGTAGTAAGAAAGAGCATGTTGGAGAATTACTCTCCAGCATGCTTTTTTTGTTTTGAGCCACCACATGACAAATAAATAACAGGGTTTAAAGCATCATAACAATTATTACAGTTTGGTAAAACGTGTTTGTTTGTGTTCTGTACGGGTATTTACCTAGTAAGCCATATAAATTAGGAGGAATTGAACATGATGAATGAACAAAACCCAAAAATTGAGGTGGCCCATACGAGAAATGAAATGCTTCACATTTTAGAAAGTATGCGGTTAGAAGGTTACCAACAAGAGGATATCCATATTATTGCGAAAGATCCGCAACAGTTTGAGGACGTAAAATGGGACGCTGATGTCCAAACGCATGAAGCGGGTAATTGGGTAGACCAATTCAAATCTTGGTTTACAGGTGACTCAGCTGTTACAGAGGGCTTAAAACGATTTAATCTATCCGAGGGACAAATCGCTTATTATTCGCATCTTGTTGAGCAAGGGAGTATTGTCTTGTATGCGGAACATGATGATGATCTGGATACACTACAAACACATCCAGAGACAGCTGCTGAACAAGAGGAGCGCTTAAGAAATCAAGAGCGTATGATCGAGGCCGAGCAATATAGAAGATTTTTATAAAGTGAAAAACAGAGTGATTTCAATTGATCACTCTGTTTTTTTGTTGTAGAAAAAAGAACGAAAAGAGGCGTTGATTTCCATTCGCCTGCTTTCTTTCAAGGGAGCTGATGAGCTACTATCCACTTTCCTTACATACTAGCGGTTGTGAGCAAAAATAGCTGAATGTTCTCCAAAGAAAAAAGAGTGATCACGGGGACCACTCTTTCTATTGTATAACTTTTTCTTGTGCATCCTTTTTGATATAACGCAATACGTGAAAATGCTCTAATTGGGCAACTAAATTACCGATTAGAATAAAGCTACCACCAATGACTAATTTCATCGTTAGGCCCTCACCAATAAACATCATGGCGAACATGGCTGCAAAAATAGGCTCTAAAGAAAAAATGAGACCTGTATGTGTAGCAGATGTGTACTGTTGTGCAACAGTTTGGCCGACAAAACAGAACGCACTACAAATGATTCCAAGACCTAAAATCGCAATCCAAGATGTCGTTGAATCTGGCAACGTTGGTGTTTCTAATATGAATGTTAAAATTAGTGCATAAAGTCCAGCGAAACCTAGTTGGTAAATACCATATGAAATCGATTCGACATTTCGTGTAAAGGAGCTATTTAAAAGTAAATAAATTGAATAACATAATGCTGCAATTGCTACTAATAGGTCACCCTTTTGAAAGGTGAACGAGCCATGTGCTGTTAATACTGTAATACCAATCATCGTGCAAATAACGGCAAAGCTAACCGCTCTCGATGGTAATTTTTTTTCAATGAAACTACTGAAAATCGGCACTAATACAACAGTTAGGCTTAAAATAAAGCCAGCATTTGAAGCGGAGGTAGACTGTAGACCAAATAAACTTAACGCGAACACAATGAATAATAAAAATCCTTGAATAGCCGCATATTTTAATGTTTTACCATTTACCTTGATCATCCGTTTATAAAAAATAAGTCCTGCTACGAAGAATGCGATGATACAACGTAATGCCACCACATTATAAACTGCCAATGTTTCAAGCCCCATGACCATAAAGGTATAAGATAGTCCCCAAAACATTGTGACAATAACCATCAATACATTTGCTTTTCCTTGGATACTCATTATGTTCACCTACCATCTGTGTACTAAAACAGTTTTTATACTAAAAATTACTATATATCTTGTATTGTGATTAGTAAAACGAATGTTTATAATGAATAGGATTAAAAAATTTCATGTACATAGAGGGATGGCGAATGAGCTTAGTAAAATATGAGATTTTAACAAAGGTAGCAGAAGTAGCAAGTTTTACAAAAGCAGCGGATGCACTAGGGTTAACACAGTCTGCAGTGAGTCATGCCGTATCGAGTTTAGAAAAAGAATTTGGCTTTGCCCTTATTCACCGTAGTCGTGTAGGTGTCACACTAACAAGTGAAGGACAGACAATGCTTAGGGCGATGCGACAGGTCTTGGACGCACAGGAGTTATTGCAGCAGGAAGCAGCGCATATTCTCGGCGTTACACGAGGTAAGGTACGTATTGGTGTTATTTCAAGTATTTCTTCGAATTGGATGCCTGAAATTATTCAGATTATGGATCATCAATTTCCTGGGATACAAGTGGAGTTACGTGAAGGGGATTATTACGAAATTGAACAATGGCTTCTAAGTGGTGAAGTCGAGGCAGGATTCCTGAATGGGCAAAAGTCGGAACAGTATCAATTTATGGAATTACAGCAAGACCCTTTATTATGTATTGTTTCTCATAAAAGTCCATTATTTCATAAGACAGAAATTGATATTGTGGACCTAGAGGATATGCCTTTTATCATGACTTCTTACAAAGGGACAAATGATGTAAAAGTGCTGTTAGAACAATATCATGTAAAGCCCAATATACGCTTTGAGCTTTCTGAGGAAGTAGGAATTCTATCTATGATTTCACACCATTTAGGGATTAGTATTTTACCCCAGTTGGTCATTCAAAATTTACCGCCAACATTGAAAGCGATTCCATTAAAGCAAGGTGGCTACCGAACGATTGGTATTGCCATGAAACACCATGCTTCACCCGTGACAAAGAAATTTGCTGAAATATTAAGTGCATGGTTAAAAGAGCAAAACAGCTCCCTTCCATCGTAGCTATTGAAGCAAATCGTACCATTACGTTAAAATAGTATTTGTATATATTTTAGAAACTAGGTGAGTGTATGGGGACATTACTAGGCAAAACCGTACTCATTACAAGTGGGGGAACACTTGAAAAATGGGATCGTGTACGAGGGCACACGAATTTATCGAAGGGGACAATGGGCTGTTATTTAGCAGAGGCAGCACTGGCTGCTGGTGCGACTGTCATATACATGCATGGTTACTTTGCCCAGCTCCCAGAAAACGAAGATAAAATGACATTGGTTAAATTTGAAGGCATTGAGGATTTAGGAGAAAAAGTTCGTCATGCTGTCCAACAACAACAAGTCGATATCGTCATTATGGCTGCTGCTGGCTCCGATTGGGTCATAGACAAAGTGTATGATCAATCAGGGAATTTAATGGAGGAAGCGGGCAAAATGCCTTCTGACGAACCACCGATTATTCATTTTAAAAAGGCACCAAAAGTTTTAGGTCAAATCAAAGGCTGGCAACCAAATGTAACGTTAGTAGGCTTTAAGCTGGAAGCGACGAATGATGAGGAATTTTTGCTTGCTCGTGCAAAACTACGCATGGAAACAGCCAATGCACAATTTATGGTAGCTAACAGCTCACAATCTTTATATGGTGGGGACGAGCCTCATTGGATTGTGCCTGCTGAAGGGCAGCCGATCAAGGTGATGGGTAAGCAACAGACAGCTCAAGCTCTAATGGACTGTTTACAGGGGGATTAAAAGGAGAACTGTGGAGAGGGTTTACTTCTGCACAGTTTTTTTGTTGTGAAAAATTGGATCTTCGTATATTATTTACTTAACGGTCGGTAAAAAAAGGAGGCCCTTATGGGAAATAGAGAACAAACCTTTCAAAAAATTTTAGAAGTTGCCTATGTGATGTTTGCAGAAAAAGGATTTGAGAAAACGAGCTTAGCTATGATTGCAGCAGAGGTCGGCATATCAAAACCAGCTATTTATTACTATTTTCAATCAAAGGATCAATTAATTTCTTTTTTGTTTGAGGAACTTTATAAAGAAATTCAATATGATATCGTTGTTGATTACAAGGAGCTATCTCCAAGCAATTTCATTGAGAAATTACTGAAGATTGGCTATAAGTCAATTGATGAACAGGACAAAGATCCTTATTTTAATAAAATATTTAGTCAGTATTTGTTATTAGCCGCTCGCGACGACCACTACATGCAACAGTTATTAGAGCTTCAATCAGATTATTTAGCAAGATTTTATGATATTTTACAATACGCAGTGCAACTAGAGGTGCTAGATGAAAATGCCAACATAGAAGCGAAAGCCCACATGTTAGCCATGCTCTATGATAATATTGGCAATTTTATGTTAACTGGTAGTCAATTGAACTATAAGGCTATTTGGAGGGAGGCAGTACATAGCGTCATTCAAGGGGGAAAAGATGAATAAGCAACTTGGTCATCGTCGTATTGAGGGCTTAGATTTTGCAAGAGCATTAGCAATGTTAGGTATGTTTATTGTAAACTTTGGCGTTATTTCAGGTTCAACTGCCAATGGTTCACAATGGCTCATTCAATTGCAAAGTCTTTTTGAGGGGCGCGCCTCTGCACTATTTGTCATTCTAGCAGGAATAGGGACTGCGCTGATGACGCGGAAAGCAAGGGAAGCAAAGGACCCAATTCTTATTCGCCAAAGTAAGTTAACTTTATGGAAGCGAGCTCTTTTTTTGTTTGTTGTTGGGATGGTTTTATATGTGGTCGGATGGACGGGAGATATTTTACATTATTACGGTGTTTATATGTTTCTTGCAGCTTTGTTGATAGCAACTTCAAAGAAAACCATGCTTTTTACAATTAGTGCGGTGATAATCGTTTCCCAATGGCTACAAATCCAATTCAATTATCTAGTTGGGTGGCATCCAAAATATATTTTATTAGAGTATATAGATTTTTGGACGGTAGAAGGTTTTATGAGAAATTTACTGTTTAATGGCTACCATCCCGTTTTTCCATGGATATCTTTTTTTCTCATTGGGATGATTGTAGGTACCTTAGATTTAACCAATAGGGCATTAAGAAAGAAATTAGTTACGGTAGGTATCTTGTTAGGAGTGATTATAGAAATTTTTTCAAAGGTGATTATTCACTTCTCGACAAAATATTTCTTAGATCATGATAGTGCGTTGTATTTATTTGATACAGGACCGATTCCACCAAATATAATGTATGTTCTATCAAATTCGGCTTCGGCTATTGTGATAATAGTAGGTTGTATGTATTTTGTAGAAACTTTCAAAAATAAAGTAATAGAAGCAATCATTAAAACGGGTCAATTGTCCTTAACACACTATGTTGGCCATGTCTTTATTGGCATCACTGTGTTAGAAGTTTTCGATTTATCGAATAATCTAACAGTCGTTTTTTCAATGCTCTATGCATGTTGTTATTTTTTAGGCTGTGTGTTTTTTTCGATATGGTGGAGGACTATCCATCAACGAGGTCCACTTGAACTCATTTTGAGAAAATGGTCCAATTAAAAAGTTTGAGAGTAGTCATCTATTTACTACTGATTTGGCATAAAATACATTTATATCGACTCATACAAATGTAGAAGATTGATATTACAAAGTATTCAGCTAGGTTTTCTAATATTTTATATTGACATTCGTATAGTAGAATTATAGAATTATTGTCAAGAAACGCAGTACTCTTATCAAGAGAGGTGGAGGGACTTGGCCCAACGAAGCCTCGGCAACCGAAAAGTTAGGTGCCAAATCCAACAGATGGTATCTGAGAGATAGGAGGGGCTATCAATCAGTTTGATGCGTTGGCCTCTTTTGTACAACAAGAATGAAAAAGAAGGGGTGTATCGTATGGCTCAATCAGTAAAGGTAGATGATAAAAAATTAGAGGCAATTGCCAAGGCAATTCAAAATCTTGAATTTGGTGAAGTGCATATTACGATCCAAGATGGTGTTATTGTGCAAATTAATAGGCTTGAAAAACAGAGATTTCCGCAGAAAAAATAACATTGATTTCAGTTGAACGATGTCAAAAGGCCACCAATAAGCATGAAGGATTTCCTTTGCTTACAAGTGGCCCTTTTTTTGTCTAAAAAATTAACTATAAAAGCTTTTTGGTATTTGCCCAATATGACGGCGATGGTATAGTAACGGTTCTTTTTGCCCGTTTGTAATGTCTTGCACATGCCCAATAAAAATGGTATGGTCGCCAGCATCTATTTGCTGAAACGTTTTACATTGTAAAATAGCTGCTGTATCATGTAAAATCGGTAGACCTAAAGATGAAGTGGACCACTGTGCCTGTGCAAAACGATCAGGGATTTTACTGGCAAATAGTGTACATAAATGTTCTTGGTCGCTTGCTAAAATATTGACCGCGAAATGAGAAGCATTCGTAAAATAAGAATGAAGCTGAGAATTTTTATCGAGTGACCACAAAATAAGGAGCGGGTCGATTGAAACAGATGCAAAGGAATTGACGGTTAAGCCTATAGGTTTTGTTTCATGACTTGTTGTGACAACTGTAACGCCTGTAGGGTAATTACCTAATGCCAATTTAAAAGCAGCTACTTGATCTGTCATTCAAATATCACCTCTTTATTAATATAAATTAGTTCACGGAGTAAGTAGGTAAAATGAACTTTTTTTTCATATCCTACTAGTAACTCCTTTTCTTGAGTAAATTTTAAACCAATTAAACATACAGGTAAAGGTAATGGGGAAAGAAAGGGGAATTGCCATGACTTTATATTTTGATCACCTGGTTCACCAAGTGGAATCACCAGAAAATATAAAGGTTTTCTTCAATAAACGAAATGTCCACACAGTGAATGGTGGGCAGCACACGATGTGGGGGACTTATAATACGTTAAGCTACTTTGGCTTAAGCTATATTGAACAAATTGCTATCTATGATCGTGATTTATTTGAGCAGGCAGCACAATACCCATATTCCTTACATTATACGTTTAAACGTGATCAAGAGCGCCAAGGATTTTCACGAATTGCCTTGCGTACCCAAAAAATTGAGGAAGAGGGTCAACGCTTACGAGCATTAGGTTATGATGTATATGGGCCGGATGCTTGCAGTCGAACAAGACCTGATGGCACTATTGTGAAGTGGAAGCTTCTCCATTTTGGCAAACCAGATCTTCTCATTGATTTTCCATTTTTAATTGAATGGGCAGAGGAAGATGAGGAACGTCTGTCACAATTAGTGACAAGCGGTGCTATTGATACAAAACAAGCGATTACAATGGAATCAATCCAATTGTATGTCAAGGATTTACAGAGAACAGTTCGTTTATGGCAGGAGGTATTGCAGCTACCAGAGCCTGTGCAACATGAGCAGTTCATCTCGTTACAGCTCCCGAATATGCGATTGGATTTTTATGAGGAAGAGGTTGCAGTAGCTATGACACTTGGTCATATAAAAGAAGGGCCATTTGGTGTGACATTAAAAGATCCTCATCGAACAAAGGAAACATTAGTATGTCCTGGCGCTTTTTATTGGATTAATCGATAATTACAAGATCCACTTCATATGCTGAAGTGGATTCAGACTGTAGACAAACTCGATGAATTTTGAGTTTGCCTACAGTCTTTTTTCTTTTACAATGAAATAAAGCTAAGCTATTGATTTCCACAATGGACGGACGCTTTCCGCGGGTGAGGTCGAGCTGCTTCCCTCGCTTCGCTCAGTCCAGGATCTCGACTTTTCCGCTTTTCCCGCAGGAGTGCCGCCCTTCGTTCCGCAGTTTTCTTAGAGCTTTTTTGAAATTATTTCAAGTGTAATTCCCTTTTGTCATGCTATATGCTTCACATACTTAGTATCAAATTTGCAAAGGGCCACCATTGGTAATAAAAAAAGCGGATGAAGGAATATTTCATTCCTGCTCCGCTGTCCATTTGGAACTAAGCTAATAGTCCATTACCGTTATAATTTCACAACATTTGATGCTTGAGGTCCACGATTACCCTCTACCACATCAAATGATACCTTTTGACCTTCTTCAAGTGTACGGAAGCCTTCCTCCTGGATGCCCGTAAAATGTACAAATACATCTTCTCCATCATCACATTCAATAAAGCCATAACCCTTTTCATTATTGAACCACTTTACGATCCCCTGTTGCATAAGCATTCGCCTCCAATGCGCTTGAATGTAAAATAAAGTTAAATAAGTTGTGCTCTCATTGAGAAAATGTGAAAAAATTGCATTTTCTCTTAGAACATACATGAATTGAACAAAGATGTCAATTGATTGTCGAAATGCTTGCATATCTGGCTTTCTTTTTTTTCACAATTAAGACTATAATGGAAATGAACAACATAGAAAGTAGGATGCCAAATGACAACGAAAAATCAACCATTATCAGATTTAGAAATCGCTAGTCAAGCAGTGATCAAACCTATTACGGAAATTGCCAAAGCTGCGGGTATTCCAGAGGATGCTCTTGAGCAGTATGGACGCTACAAAGCAAAGATTGACCCATTAAAAATTACAGCTCAGGGCGAGGATGCAAAAGTAGTATTAGTGTCTGCTATTAGTCCGACCCCAGCAGGTGAAGGAAAGTCGACAGTGACTGTAGGACTAGCAGATGCCCTTCATCAATTAGATAAGAAGGTGATGGTCGCTTTACGAGAACCATCATTAGGTCCAGTAATGGGCGTAAAAGGTGGCGCAACTGGCGGAGGTTACGCACAAGTAATACCAATGGAGGATATTAATTTACATTTCACTGGTGACCTTCATGCGATTACAACAGCCAACAATGCTTTATCCGCATTTATTGATAATCATATCCATCAAGGAAATGCATTAAACATTGATCCACGACGCATTATTTGGAAACGTGTAATGGACTTAAATGATCGTGCTCTACGTAAAGTAGTCGTTGGTTTAGGGGGACCAGTTCAAGGCATGCCTCGTGAGGACGGCTTTGATATTACGGTAGCCTCTGAAATCATGGCAGTGTTCTGTTTAGCAACAAGTATTGAGGATCTACGTGAACGCATCGCTAGTATCGTGATTGGCTACACATTCGAGCGTGAGCCAGTCTTTGTACGAGATTTACAGGTAGAAGGTGCTCTTACTTTATTATTAAAGGATGCCTTCAAGCCAAACTTAGTACAAACATTAGAAGGAACACCTGCCATTATTCATGGTGGTCCATTTGCCAATATCGCTCACGGCTGTAATTCCATTATGGCGACACAAACAGCTCGTAAGCTAGCGGATATCGTGGTGACAGAGGCAGGCTTCGGCTCTGATTTAGGTGCTGAAAAATTCATGAATATTAAAGCACGGAAAGCTGGCTTTAAGCCAAGTGCCGTTGTTATCGTAGCTACGATTCGTGCCTTAAAAATGCATGGTGGGGTTCCGAAAACAGCGCTTGTTGGCGAAAATGTCGAAGCCCTTTTACAAGGTATTGAAAACTTAGCTAAACATGTGGAGACAGTTCGCACATTTGGCGTTGAACCAATTATTGCATTAAATCGTTTTATTACGGACACAGAGGCTGAATTAGAAGCCGTTCTTAACTGGTGTCAAGAAAATGATGTTCGTATCGCACGTACAAATGTCTGGGAAGAAGGCGGTAAAGGTGGTTTAGCTCTAGCTGAACAAGTACTAGCTGTGCTAGAAGAAGATAACAACTTCTCTCCTTTATATGATGTCACAGAGTCTATTGAAGAAAAAGTGCTTACAATCGTGCAAAAAGTTTATGGTGGGAAAGATGTGCAATTTACTGATCAAGCCAAAAAACAAATCGCCCAAATCGAAAAATTTGGCTGGGACTCTCTTCCGATTTGTATGGCAAAAACACAGTATTCCCTATCAGACCAACCAAGTTTACTCGGTCGTCCAGAAGGCTTTACCATTACCATTCGTGAAGTTATTCCAAAGCTTGGTGCTGGCTTCTTAGTTTGTCTAACAGGCGATATTATGACAATGCCAGGTTTACCAAAAACACCGGCTGCGCTACGTATGAATGTTGATAGCGAAGGACATGCGGTGGGATTGTTCTAACAAACATTACTCTCCTTTCAAAAATTTAACTGCCCCGTAGAAGTTAGACCCTAATCTAACTTCTACGGGGTTTTTTACGACCCACAAACCTTTAGGCTTTAAATCATGAATTGGATAGCTTACTAATGGAATCATTTCAATGTCTAAGGTAATCGTCTAGAGATTATTTTTTACTCTGTCATTTATTAGTGTATTCCATCTGCAAATCCATGAATAAAAATTATTTTTTCGAAACATTAAGATTCTAGTAAAAAACTAGGATCTTTTTTTTGCATAAAAAAACAAGAGAAGTTTCCTTATATAAATGTGTTTGGTATTTTTTATCAATAGTTCTATGTTATTGGAAAGAAAGAGCGGATTTTTACAATAGAAGATAATTGTCAAATGAATTTTTATTTAAAAAATACATTGAATTTTCTTTTTCTTTTAAATATAATTTACTTAATTCTAATTCGGAACACTGTTCCGATTATAGGAACACGGAGGGATGAAGTCTTGAAAATCGCAACAGATATTGGCGGTACTTTTACCGACCTAGTTTTCACAGATGAAAAAGGTAATCTTCATTTTGATAAGGGACATACAACACCTGGTCACTTTGAGGATGGCATATTAAATGTATTAGGACGTCATGTTACGGAGGATTCTCTAATTGAATCTTTTATTCATGGTTCAACTGTTATTATTAATACACTGACGGAAAGAAAAGGGGGCGTAGTCGGGTTAATTACAACAAAAGGCTTCCGTGACGTAATAGAAATTGCCCGTGGTAATCGACCAGACTTATATAACTTTAAATATAAAAAGCCAGAACCATTTGTAGAGCGTTACTTACGACAAGAAATAGATGAGCGAATTGATTTTAAAGGAAATGTTATGAAAGCGCTTAATACCGAGGAAGTCGGTGAAATCGTTCGTAAATTTAAGGAATTGGGTGTAGAGGCGATAGCCATTTCATTGATTCATGGCTATAAAAATCCAATTCATGAGCAACAGCTAAAAGAAGAAATCTTAAAAATTTGGCCAGATGTATTTATCACTCTTTCAAGTGAAACGATTAAAGAATACCGTGAGTATGAAAGAACAAATACAACTGTATTAAATTCTTATGTTAAGCCAATTGCACATGCGTATTTAAAAAGCTTAAAGGAGAAATTAAGCACGATTGGTATTACAGATCATTTAAAAATTATGCAATCGAATGGTGGTACAACAAGCTTTGATAAAGCGATGGAGCTACCAATTAACCTAGTTGAATCAGGTCCTGTAGCAGGTATGTTTGGGGCAGCGAAATTAGGCCAACTTTTAAATGAATCGAATATCATCGCTTTTGATGTTGGTGGGACGACAGCTAAATGCTCCCTTATTACAGATGGCAAAGTGAATGTCACAACAGATTACTATATTGAAAGAAATGAAAAATTTGCTGGCTATCCAATTAAAACGCCAGTTGTGGATATTGTAGAAATCGGCAACGGGGGCGGCTCAATTGCCCGTGTAGACCAATTCGGTTCATTAAAAGTTGGTCCAGATTCTGCAGGTGCCAATCCAGGACCAGTGGCATACGGCTTAGGAAATACACAGCCGACCATTACAGATGCGAATGTGTACTTAGGAAGATTGTCATTAGAAAACTTTGATAATCCTGTTTCCATTGACAAAGTGGAGGAAGCTCTTGTTGAAGCAATTGCGAAACCATTTAATGTATCAGCGGAGGAAGCAGCGCAAGGCATTTTAGATATTGCAAATTCTAATATGCTTAATGCACTAAAGTTGATTTCGATTCGTAAAGGCTATGACCCTGAAGATTTTACAATGGTAGCCTTTGGTGGTGGTGGACCACTTCATGCGATTAACTTAGCTGAAGAGCTGGGCATGAAAAAAGTCATTATCCCATATGGTTCGTCTGTCTTTTCTGCATTAGGAATGATGATGACCGAGTACCGACAAGATTATATTCAAACAAGTTTAATGAACTTTGACAAAAACCATCTTGCGGCTATTCAAGAAAACATTGATCAAGCGATTGCCAATGCGTATGCAGATGCACCTTTAGCTAAGGATCATTATTATTTCGAGATTAATTATGATTTACGCTACAAAGGTCAAGAGCATACGGTTAAATTAAACGCATCGACTATTACAATTAATGAAGAAGGGCTTGAAAAATTAGCAGAGGCTTTCCACATTAAACATAAGCAAGAATTTTCATTTGATTTACCAGCTACACCAATTGAGCTAGTGAACTTACATCTTACAATTTATGGAAAAGATGAGGCGGTTCAGTTTAAAGAATTAGACTTCTCTCATATTGATGCTTCGACATGTATTAAAACAAAGCGCAATTTATACGTGAAAGGAACAGGTTGGGTAGAGGTCAATGTTTATGATCAACAAAAATTAGTACCTGGCTATGTTATTGCTGGTCCTGCCATTGTGGAAAATCCAACATCTACAGTCGTGATTAATGACAAGCAATCCATTGAAATTGATCAATACGGCAATCTGATTGTAGAGATGGAGGGAAAATAAAACATGAAAAAAGACGTTTTTGCAGTAGAAATTATTCAAGATTCATTGCTAGCAATAGGAGATGAGATGTTTATTGCGCTAGCACGCTCTTCTATGAGTCCCGTGATTTATGAAGTATTAGACTATGCTTGTGGTTTAACAGATGCCAAGGGTAATTTAATTAGCCAAGGAAATGGTGTAACGAGCTTTATTGGGATGCTAAGTCCAATGGTGCAGCGTGTTATTGAAAAATTTGATAATGGGAAACAGTTACACGAAGGGGATGTCATTATTATTAATGACCCATATGTTGGTGGTGGATCTCATTTATCGGATGTAGGCTTAGTCCTACCAATTTTCTATAATGGTGAAATTATCGCGTATTCAGCCAATAAAGCGCACTGGACAGAAGTAGGGGGCATGGACCCTGGTTCATTCACAAGTAATTCTAATGAAATCTATCAAGAAGGTTTACAGCTTCCAGGTGTTAAACTTTATCATCAAGGTGAGCTGAACGAAGCAGTCTATGAAATCATTTCGACGAATGTCCGTTTACCAGAGCTTTCGATCGGAGATATGTTTGCACAAGTAGCAGCTCTAAAAACAGGAGAAAAACGAATTGCAGAGCTTTGCCAGAAGTTTGGTGCTGAGTCTGTGAAATTGTCCATTCAAAAACTATTGGACAAGGGAGAGAAAATTGTTGAGCTGGAGCTTCAACATTTACCAAAAGGTGAGTTTTATGCGGAAGACTTTATTGAAGGTGACCCATTAAAAGGTGGCCCATACCCAATTAAAGTGAAAGTAACAATTAGTGATGAAGCGTTTATTTGTGACTTTAGAGGCTCCCATCCTGCAGTCAATGTGCCAATGAACTGCTCACAATTTGGTTTAATGGCTAGTGTGCGGGTTATGTTCTTAGCATTACTTGGTGATATTGATGTAATCAACGAAGGTGTCTTTAAACGCTTAACGATTATTACAGATGAAAACTCCATTGTCTCAGCTAAACGTCCTCATCCTGTGTCCATGAACTTCGAGGCACGTATAGGGGCAGCGGATTTAATTTGGAAGGCTCTTGCACCTCATTTACCAGAACGATTATCTGCAGGGCATTTGCAGTCCGTTTGTACGTTTATCTTAACAGGTAAAAACCCTGAAAACGATGAGTCATTCTTAATCGTTGAACCATCCGTTGGTGGTTGGGGAGCGTCCAATGATGAGGATGGTCAAAGCGGACAATACTGTATGGGAGATGGTGAAACATATAATCTCCCGGTTGAAATTGCCGAAACAAAATATGGTATTCACATTGATGAATATAGCTTAAATTGTGACGGGGCAGGTGCTGGTCAATTTAGAGGCGGCTTAGGTGTACGTCGCGTTTATACAGTGAATCATGATGGTCAAAAGGTTTCTGTTAACTTAGGAAGACATCAATTTGCGCCTTTCGGTTTAAATGGCGGAGGAGAGGGCTCTCACAACTATCTGATCATTCATAAAAACGATGGAACGAAGGTTGGACCCGTTGGAGTGCTGGCCAATTATGAATTGCAAAAGGGTGACCGCATTGAGCTTGTGACAGCAACAGGTGGTGGTTATGGTAATCCACTTGAAAGAAGTGCCGAGGCCATTGAACGTGATTTATTAAATGAATATATTTCTATAGAAGTAGCGCAGAAGAAATACGGTTATCAAAACGCTTAAAGGGAGAAATAAATGACTGTCAAGACATTAAAAAACTCATTGGATATACTAGAGTGTTTTGCCACGACAGAAAACGCATTAGGTGTTCGTGAAATTTCACGCATGATGAACTTGCCGACAAGTGTCGTGCAAAGAACCATTAATACATTTACAGAAGCGGGTTATTTAATACAGGATGACAACACAAGAAAATATAAATTAGGTTACAAGATGTTCCTTTTTTATGATGTGCTCTCCAATTCTAAAGACCCACACTCGACCATTTATGAATTGATGCAAAATCTTGCGAATGAAATTAATGAATCAGTATTTCTTACTTATATGGATAATGAATACGGTGTTACCACGAAAATTGCCGAGAGTAATAAAAATGTAAAGTATGCGGTGTCTTTAGGGACGAAGACACCCCTTTACATCGGTGCTTCCTGCAAAGTGATGTTTGCCTATTTAGAAGAGGACAGGCAGCTTGAATTAATCGCTTTTTTTCATAATAAACAATCGAAAGAAGAGCATCTTAAACTGCTTAAGTCATTGAAGGAAGAGCTACAGCAAATTAGACAAAACAACTGGTGTGTTACAGTTGGGGAGTATAATGAACATGCTTTTGGCATTAGCGTACCGTTATTTAACTATAAGAGGGAAATTATCGCATCTCTTACCATTTCTGGACTAGTATATGATTTAGATGATCAAAGGGAGAAATATATGCTTGAACAGTTAGTGAAAGTAGCTCATCAAATACAATCACATATTTCAAAACTATAACAGCAATAGGGGAGCTGACACTATGAATAATAAAGTATTACATCCAAGGGCTTTAGAGCCTGTAACTCTACTAATGATCGTCTTAACATCTGTCGTAGGGGCAATTATCGGGATACAGTTGATTACGACTTTAGGGATTTCTGCTAATACATCAATCGTCGGGGCAATATTTGCGATGATTCTAGGAAGAATTCCAATCGGCAAGCTCATTGAATTTAAATCTGTGCATAGACAAAATATTATCCAAACGGCCATTTCAGCAGCAACGTTCAGTGCTGCAAGTAGTTTAATGTTGCCAATTGGTATTCCATATGTATTAGGCTATGAAAACTTAGTATTACCATTGTTTATCGGTGTTATTTTAGCGATGTTTGTTGATGCTTTATTATTATATAAATTTTTTGATACAAAGATTTTCCCAGCAGCAGGTACTTGGCCACCAGGGATTGCGACTGCTGAAGCCATTAAAGCGGGCGATAAAGGCGGTAAAAATGCCAAGGTATTAATCGGTGGTGTGTTAATAGGTATTGTGGGGTCTGTTCTTAAAATTCCAATGTCAGCTTTTGGGGTAGCGTTCATAGGAAATATTTGGGCACTAACGATGTTTGGGATTGGGCTTCTTCTAAGAGGATATTCTGTTCAATTGTTTAATGTCGATTTAAATGCATATTATATTCCGCATGGCGTGATGATTGGTGCCGGTATTGTGGCACTTTTCCAGGTCGCTTTTGCCTTATTAAATAAAAAGTCGGCTAAAAAGTCAGAAGAGTTGAGCTATTCAAAAGATGCCAAAGAAATTCGCCAAGCCTTTGGTGTAGGGTTTATTGCTTATTTAGCCATTGCCTTATTAATTGCCATTTTAGGTGGTATTATCACGCATATGTCTTTCGGTATGTTAATAGGATTCATCGTCTTTGCAACAATTGCTGCATTTGTTCATGAGCTGATTGTTGGTATTGCGGCGATGCACGCAGGTTGGTTCCCAGCATTTGCTGTCGCATTTATTACGCTGATTGTTGGTATTTTAATCGGTTTCCCAGCACCAGCACTTGCCTTATTAGCAGGTTATAGTGCAGCTACAGGGGTAGCGTTTGCAGATATGGGCTATGACTTAAAAACTGGATTTATTTTACGTGGTAATGGTAGTGATGCTGCGTTAGAAAAAGAAGGCCGTAAGCAACAATTAATAGCAGGAATGTTAGCCTTTGCGATTTCGGCTGTTGTCGTTTTACTATCTTATAAATCTTATTTTGCACAAGATTTAGTAGCACCTGTAAACCATGTGTATGCAGCCACAATCCAATCAGGTGTAACAGGAGATGTAGCAAAACAATTAATGATTTGGGCTATTCCAGGTGCATTGATTCAGCTAATTGGTGGTTCAAAACGTCAAATGGGTATTTTATTTGCAACAGGTTTATTACTTGTTAATCCGATCGCTGGTTGGGCTGTTTTAGTCGGTATCTTACTTCGTGTTATTTTCACATATGTAACGAAAGGTAAGAGAGAATCTGAAATGACGGTCTTTGCAGCAGGTGTTATTGCTGGAGATGCGTTATATAGCTTCTTCTCTTCTATTCTGAAAATAGGAAAATAGAAAGGGGTATGAATGAATGGTAAAAGTATTATCGTATGAGGATGGGATTGCAGCCGTTTATGGAGGGGCAATTCTTGGCGGCGGCGGAGGTGGTCTTCTAGAGGAAGGACTCAAGCTAGTGGAGGAAATCTTTGCTGCGGGAGAACCTCAATTAGTCGATATCACAGAATTGGATCAAGAAGACTTAGTGGCATGCGTTGCCTTGGTAGGTGCACCATCAGCAGTTGATCAATATATTTCTGGTGAGCAGCTTTGTTGGAGCTATCGTCAGATGAATAAGCATTACGAGCAGCGTCTAAAAGGCATCATTACGAATGAAAATGGTGCCAGTACGACGATCAATGGCTGGCTACAGTCAGTACTATTAAATGTACCAGTCGTTGACGCTCCTTGTAATGGACGAGCACATCCAACGGGGATCATGGGCTCTTTAAATCTCCATAAGCAACAAGATTATCAATCCGTGCAATTTTATGCAGGGGGAAAAGATGATTTTGCCGTGCAAGGGTTTGTCGAAGGGAATTTACAAAACACAGCCAAAACAGCTCGACAAGCATCCATTTTAGCAGGTGGGCTAGTGGGGGTTACTCGAAATCCTGTGACGATTGACTATTTACAGAAGCATGGTGCCCCTAATGCAATCACGATGGCTATTGAGCTTGGCTATCGATTCTTAAAGGGACAAACATTTGAAGAGAAATTAGCCAATGTTGTAAAGCATTTGAATGGTACACACATTGTATCGGGGAAAGTTACGAATTATTCTTTAACGAAGGAAAATGGCTTTGATGTTGGAAAATTATCCGTTGGCGATTATCATCTTACTTTCTGGAATGAATATATGACATTATCGAAAGAAGGACAATTACAATCGAAATTCCCGGATTTAATCATGACATTTGATATAGAGAAAATGACTCCTGTACCAAGTGCAAGCATTCAGGAAGGGATGCATGTAGCCGTGATCCATGTAGACCAATCACTTTTGACATTAAGTTCGACGATGCAAAATGAAGCACTTTTGCAGGAAATTGATGAAGTTATTAAAAACGTGTTATAAGTAAATAAAACAGTAAAAGCTGCCATCATCTACTTGAATGTAAGATGGGCAGCTTTTATTTGTCCTTCAGCGGGAGGGTAATACATTTTATCACAATCGTACCTACTTCCTTTATCACACTTAATACATTGGCTTACATGATTTTTCTTCTGATTGCACGACTCATCGAACGTGGTATTCACAAGCTGGAGACAATAATAGTGTATGATTTTCATTAAAGGGAGGAGCTACGTTCATACATAGTAGAAGAAGGTAACAACCAGTAATGAAAAACAATGACACAAATGCAACATCAAGTGAAAGCCTTTAGGTCATGCAACAAACTAACTTGTTGTTCACATTTTCGGCATGTACATAGGGCTATGCGGGTTAAACAAAGAATTTCTAAGGGAAAGTGTTCACTTTTATTTGTTTAGATGATTGGTTTTCAATACGTACGTCATCTTCTAAACAGGTTATTCAATTGTAAGCCCGCTGAAGTTAATGCTAAATCTGTCCTACACATAGCTGGTGTACATTACTGAAAAAATATGAGGTACAGAACAAATGGATTGTTCTGTATGTTTATCATACAATATTCAGAAAAGTTAGTCAATTGAAACGTTATCAATTTTTAATTTCTAGATTACCTTTTGCAGGAATAAATACAGTATAATCTTGTAGGAAAGGAATGAGATTAACGATGAATAATTTATTGGATAAGGTTCGAGACGTATATGCACAATTTGATGCTAGTCATGATTTTCAGCATATTGAACGCGTCTATCAAAATGCGCTAGCTATCCTACAAAGTGAGCCAACAGCAGATGCTGAGGTGGTTAAAATAGCGGTGCTTTTACATGATGTCAGCGACAAAAAATATACTGATAGCAAGGAACAGGAAGAACAACTGATTGCAGAACTACCACTGAGTGAAGATAAAAAGCAACATATCCGAGACTGTATTGCTCAAGTATCGTTTAATGGAGGAAATGAGCTAGAAGCAACATCATTGGAAGCGAAAATCGTACGTGATGCAGATCGTTTAGATGCGATTGGTGCCATTGGCATTGCCCGAACATTTGCTTATGGTGGAGCTAAAGGTCGAAAGCTTTATGATAAAGACGAGGAAGCACGGGCAAACATGTCAGAATCAGAATACCGTCAAAAAAATACCTCATCGGTTACTCATTTTTATGAGAAATTATTACTGCTAAAAGATTTAATGGTGACAGAGAAGGGCAAAAAAATGGCACTGGAACGTCATCAATTTATGGAGAGCTTTTTACAGCAATTACAGCACGAAATCGGTCAATAGGACAACACAAAGAGAACCGCCTTTCATTGGAATGGCGGTTTTTGTGCTTCATTGGGTATTTCTTTCGTAGCACCAAGATTGTGAGAAGTACGTTCAGTATAATAAAATAAAGGACGCCTATCGCAAGTAGAATATTCCTTTTCATATGGATTCTCTCAACAATGTCTTTAGCAAATTGCATTAAGAATTTCCACAAGCCAATGATAGAAGATTGAGCAAAGTAAATATAATATTACCTGTTAGTATTCGATAATGAACGATATTTTTATCTAAAATGAACATAAGGTTGGCTATATATAATATGAAATTAATGACGTCTGCTAACTCAATAAAAAAATCACCCTTTATATCGTTACTATTTTATTCGAAATTTTTTGATGAAATCGGCTGTGCATATTGGGCGATTACTTGCTCTGTAAATCGTTTCGAATCATCTGAACTCTCTTCTATAAAACTATATTCAATAGTAGCTTTTAGTAGTAGCATTTTTCTGAATAATGTAAAAATGTTGTTGAACTCTTCTTCTACATGGCTATTTGTTTGTGTTAAGCTATGGTCCTTAAAATAAATTAAGAGAAATATATTCGTGCATTCGCCCTTATGGTTCGTTTCTCTACAATTGAACCATTTATCACTATGAGGAAGAATCAAAAATAAAACGGTTATTTTCCACTTTTCTTTTTCAGATTCCCATTTTTTATTTTAATCCACGGGGCCCCATAAAATCGGAAGCGCGGCATATGAATAACAGATTATCTAGCTCTGATAGCATTTGCGAATGTATTATTGAACAACAAGCTGTGATAGTTTGTTGTTCTTTGTTTACATGTCAATTGGTGTTATGATGAATAATGGATATCAATAATCGTCTACATACAAATCGTGTGGGCATGAACAATACCTAACATGAAAGAGATGGAATAGTGGAATGAGTCATTTAATCGTACAAAATTTAACAAAAACAGTGGGCGATAAAACGCTTTTTCAAGATATTGAATTTACCATTTATGAAGGAGAGCGAGCAGGTTTAATCGGTATTAATGGAACAGGGAAGTCGACGCTGCTATCTATTTTAGCTGGAGACGTTGAAGCAGACTCGATGACTGTGGACCGTCCGAATAAGTACCGTATCGCCTATTTACCACAGGAGCCGACATTTGAAGCTGGTGAAACAGTTTTACAGGCTGTCTTTGCTGGCGATTCACCTATTTTACAGCTGAATCGTCAGTATGAGGAAACCGTTGCTGCTTTAGCAGTTAATCCAACATCTGATAGTTTACAAAAAACGTTGTTTAGCTTACAACAGCGTATGGATGAAGAGCAGGCATGGGATGTCAATGCGTTAGCAAAGACATCATTAACAAAGCTAGGTATTGAAACATTTGAGAAAGAAGTGCTAACACTTTCAGGAGGTCAGCAGAAACGTGTCGCTTTAGCCAAAGTGTTAATTGAACCAGCAGATCTTTACCTGCTAGACGAGCCTACCAACCATTTAGATGTTCAATCAACAGAGTGGCTTCAGGAAATGGTGCTACGACTAAAGGGTGCCGTAATTTTCATCACCCATGATCGTTACTTCTTAGATGAATTATCGACACATATTTACGAGCTAGCAGATCAAACGCTATATCGACATACAGGGAATTATGGCGATTATTTAGAGGCGCGTGCCATTCGTGAGGAAATGAAAGCAGCCTCTGCTCAAAAGGACCGCAACCGTTATCGTTCAGAGTTAAAATGGATTCGTCGCGGTGCGAAGGCGCGCTCAACTAAGCAGAAGGCTCGTATTCAACGCTTTGAAAAGCTAGAGGAAAACTTAGAGCGAAAATCAGAGGACGTTTCTTTAGAAATGGGACTGGCTACAACACGTCTTGGTCGTAAAGTTCTTGAGGCCGAAAATATTTCGAAAGCCTTTGGACAGCAAAAAATTCTAGAAAACTTCTCATTTTTACTACAGCAGGGTGATCGCATAGGTATTATCGGTGCAAATGGTGTAGGAAAATCAACTTTATTGAACATGCTAGCAGGGGAGCTGACACCCGATCAAGGTGAAATTCTTGTTGGCTCAACAGTAAAGCTAGCGCATTTCAAGCAAACATTGCCGAAAATGAATGAAAATGAGCGTATGATTGAATATATACGTGAGGCTTCTAATGATATTACAGATGCAGAAGGCGTACGCTACTCGGCGGCTCAAATGCTTGAACGCTTTTTATTCCCATTGCATGCGCATGGTACACCGATTGGGAAATTATCAGGCGGTGAGCGCAAGCGTCTCCATTTATTACGTTTATTAATGGAGCAGCCAAACGTCTTATTATTGGACGAACCAACGAATGATTTAGATATTGAAACATTAGGTGTGCTAGAGGATTTCATTGAGCATTTCCCTGGTGTTGTAATTACGATTTCCCATGATCGTTTCTTCTTAGACCGAATTGCTAAAAAGCTTTGGATTTTGGATGGACAGGGGCAAGTAGAGGAATCACTTGATCTTTACAGTGAGTACTTGGAGAAGCGCGAGCAAGCAGCGACTGCTAAAGTAGAGACACCAAAAGTTGAAAAGGCAAAGACTGAAAAGCCCAAATCAGATAAGAAGAAGCTATCGTTTAAAGAGCAAAAAGAATGGGAAACGATTGCAGATGATATTGAAAAAACAGAAACAGCCATCATGGAGACGGAAGAAGGAATTGCTCAAGCTGGTTCAGACTTCACGAAACTACAGGAATTAACGGCTAAGCTTGATGAGCTAAATGCACACTACGAGCACCTGATTGAAAGATGGTCTTATTTAGATGAAATTGTTAACGGATAAGGAGCGATAGACATGAAGATTATTACAATTGAACCGACACCAAGTCCCAATTCTATGAAGATTGTTGTTGATACAGAGCTACCGTTCGGGAAAAGCTATAATTTTACAAAAGATAATAAGGATGAGGCAACTGGCGAAGCTGCAGCCATTTTAGCTATTGAAGGAGTAAAGGGCGTTTACCATGTAGCGGATTTCTTTGCGGTGGAGCGCAATGCTAAATATGCATGGGAAGGCATTCTAGCAAGCATTCGTCAAGTGCTAGGAGAAGATGTACAAACACAGGATGAAACGGTTGTGGCCAATGAGTTTTACGGTGAGGTTTACGTGCATGTACAGTTTTACAAGCAGGTACCACTGCAAGTAAAAGTGTTTGATAATCAACGTGAACATCGTGTAAGCTGTGGTGACCGTTTTGTAGAGGCCTTTAATCAAATCATTGAATCAGCAGTAGACGAGAACTATATCTTCCAACGCAAGTGGATTGATTATGGGGTGCGGTACGGCGAGCTTGAGGAAATTGCTGAAGCAGTCAAACAGGAGATCGATGTCACGTATTCTCCAGAACGCTTAGCAGAAATTGTAGCTGCCATCAATAATGATGACGAAAAAGCTATTGTAAAAACAGACAAGCTAAAAATAACAGTGGAGCAGTTCAATCAACCAGAATGGGAGAAACGCTTCCAATTGCTTGACCAAATGGCCGATCCAGAGCTAGATGATCTACCATTACTTGATTTAGCCTTACGAGATGAACAAATGTCCATTCGCCGACTTGCTACTGTGTACTTAGGCATGATTGAGGATGTGGCTGTTGTTCCTTATTTAGAAAGAGCCCTTCAAGATAAAAGTGCAGCCGTGCGCCGAACTGCAGGTGACTGCATGAGTGACCTTGGCTTTGTTGAATTTGAAGGAGCCATGCAACAAGCCTTACAAGATAAAAACAAACTGGTTCGCTGGCGTGCAGCAATGTACTTATATGAGGTCGGCACGGAGCAATCTTTACCAGCATTACAAGCTGCCGAAAACGATAAAGAATTCGAAGTAAAATTACAAGTCAAAATGGCCATCGCCCGTATCGAACAAGGCGAGGAAGCAAAAGGCTCGGTCTGGAAGCAAATGACCGAATCCCGTCAACAATAAAAAGGAAAAACCAGCTGATGCTGGTTTTTTTCATTGTATGGGGTGGGCTTCGCTCTGGGGATGATAGTTGTTGCTCATAAGTGTTGATAAACGGCTTAATATGGGAGACTTCGCTCGTAAATGGTATGACTCCGCTCATCTGTGTGAGGAACCGCTCGAAGGAGGAGTGAAAACGCTCGAAAATGTGAGGAAACCGCTCGTAAAATTGAAGAAACCGCTCAAAGGATGTGTGAACCCGCTCCTAAAGTTGAGGAAACCGCTCAAAGGAGGGGAGAACCCGCTCCTAAAGTTGAGGAAACCGCTCAAAGGAGAGGAGAACCCGCTCATAAAGTTGAGAAAACCGCTCAAAGGAAGGATGAACCCGCTCATAAGTGTGAGAAAACCGCTCAAAGGAAGGATGACTCCGCTCATAAGTGTGAGGAAACCGCTCAAAGGAGGTGTGAATCCGCTCCTAAAGTTGAGGAAACCGCTCAAAGGAGGGGAGAACCCGCTCGAAAATGTGAGAGATCCGCTCAAAGGAAGGGAGAACCCGCTCATAAGTGTGAGAAAACCGCTCAAAGGAGGTGTGAATCCGCTCATAAAGTTGATGAACCCGCTCAAAGGAGGGGAGAACCCGCTCGAAAATGTGAGAGATCCGCTCAAAGAAGGTGCCACACCACTCATAAAGTTGAGAAAACCGATCAAAGGAAGGATGAACCCGCTCATAAGTGTGAGAAAACCGTTCAAAGGAGGGATGAACCCGCTCATAAGTGTGAGGAAACCGCTCAAAGGAGGGGAGAACCCGCTCATAAGTGTGAGGAAACCGCTCAAAGGAAGGGAGAACCCGCTCGAAAACGAGAGAGATCTGCTCAAAGAAGGTGCCACCCCGCTCAAAGTCAACCTCCAATCGGTGGGATAATCCACTTATTGGTAATATCAATCCCCTAATATCAATTCATGTTCAGGGTAGCTGATAATTTGCGAGAAAACTATAAAATGAGTTTAAAACAGCGGAAAATGTAGTTTTTTAGCGTTTTTTTGCTAAACAAAAAGTTAAGGTCATTCTATGATTCGTTAACATATTGTCTAGTTTCATAGAGAAGGGACAATGTTAAAATAACATAAATTCAGAATATTCCCTAAAATAGGAGGTCCTTTGCATGACAGTAACTAGTTTAAAGACAACGACATCGTATGTGCGCGATCGTGAGGCGGTTATAGCTTTAACACAGAAGCTCGTACGAATTGAAAGCGTTTACCGTGAGAATGATCCGAACGGTAATGAACAAGAGGTTGCGAATTTTGTTGCGGCATATTTACGAGATATTGGTATTGAAACGCATATCGAGGAGGTTGTGCCTGGGCGACCAAATGTTATTGGGATTATTGATTCGGGGAAGCCGGGGAAAACATTGCTTTTTGAGGGGCATACAGATGTAGTTACGGAAGGTAATCGAGAAGCATGGGCCTATGATCCATTCGGGGCAGAGATTGTGGATGGACGCATGTATGGTAGAGGGACGAATGATACAAAGGGAAATCTTGCTTGTATGATTACAGCTTGTCAGTCATTGTTACTGGATCAGGAGGAGTTTACGGGCAAGATTATTTTATGTATTCCTTGTGATGAAGAAGGGTTGATGCTGGGCATTAAACATTTTATTAAAAATGGCTGGGCTGATGGTGTGGATGGAGCGATTATCTGTGAGCCCCAGGAAAATAATGTCTGTATTGCACAGCGTGGGGCTATTCGTTTACAGGTAGATATTTTCGGTAAAATGGCGCATGGAGCAATTTCGTGGAGCGGCATAAATCCGAACTGGCGGATGGCACGTTTGATCGTAGAGCTTGAAAAACTGGAAAAAGAGGAGCAAGCGAGGTTAGGGCGTGATCCAATGTTGAATTGGCCGTCGATTACGCCAACGATTTTACGTGCGCCTGTAAAGGGGGATGCACAGATCAATGTTATTCCGGATCATTGTATGACGACACTTGATATTCGTACGGTTCCAGCGCAAGACCATAATGAACTGCTTGGCAAAATTGAAGCGATCATTAAACGTTTACAAGCGGATGATCCTGATTTTAAAGTCGAGCTAACGGTCCTTGATAATCGACCAGCAACGGCAACAGCAAAGGAAGATCCTGTTGTACAGGCTATTTATGAGGCAGTGGCAGAGGTGACAGAGAAGGAGCCAAAATACAATGGTGTTCCTGGAGCAACAGATGGTACGTTTCTTCATGTGCATGGAATTCCGATTGTGACAGTTGGCGCAGGAGATCGTGAAATTCCACATCAAATCAATGAATATGTAGATATTGAAGAATTGGCAGAAACAACTGCTATTTATCGTTTAGCAGCATTAAAATTTTTGGCTGGTGATGCACAATGACAGTGATCAAAATAGCGGTAATACCTGGAGATGGCATAGGGAAAGAAGTAATGCAGGAAGCGTTAAAAGTGTTAAATTGCTTGCAAGAACAAGATAGCTCCTTACAAATTGAAACAACGATCTTTCCTTGGAGCTCTGATTACTACGTGCAGCATGGCTGTATGATGCCTGATCATGCACTTGAAACACTTCAAGCGTATGATGCGATTTTATTTGGTGCAATTGGCGATGCCCGTGTGCCTGATGATGTAACGGTGTGGGAATTGATTATGCCGATTCGGAAACAGTTCCAGCAATATGTGAATTTCCGTCCTATTAAATCACTGCCTGGGATTACGTCCCCTTTGGCTCGTGGCAATGACATAGATTTTGTCATCTTCCGTGAAAATGCAGAGGGCGAGTATTCAGATAGTGGTGGGCGATTGTATCAACAGCAGCCACAGGAAATGACCATTCAAAATACGATTATGACGCGCATTGGCATCGAAAAAATTGTCCAAGCTGCTTGTGATTATGCGAAGCAACACGAGAAAACCAAACTAACAAGTGCCACAAAATCGAATGCGATTATTCATTCCATGAAATTTTGGGATGAGCATACAAGAAAAACGGTGGCAGAAAGCGCTCCAGCACTACAGCTCGAATCCATTTACATTGATGCATTAGTTGCTTATTTTGTTGAACGACCACAGGACTTTGAGGTGGTTGTAGCATCCAATTTATTCGGTGATATTTTATCTGATTTAGGCTCTGCGATTGTTGGAGGTCTTGGTTTATCTCCGTCGGCCAATCTGAATCCCGAGAAGGATTTTCCTTCCATGTTTGAGCCTGTACATGGTTCGGCACCTGATATTGCTGGAAAGGGCATTGCTAATCCAATCGCTCAAATTTGGTCGCTTGCCTTACTTCTTGGGCATCAAGGGAGAACGGATTTAGAGCAGCTTATAGTCAATGCTATTACAACGGTACTACAACAGGGTCTTGTGAAAACAGCAGATATTGGTGGACAAGCGACAACTGAACAAATGGGCGACGCTATTTGTCAGGAAATCATAAATAGGACGATAACAGCTGGAGGTGTTTAGGATGACAGTTGAGCAACAGGTCATTGTTGTAACAGGCGCAGGTGGCGGTATGGGAAAAGCCATTATTGAAGAACAGCTAAAGCAAGGCAATATTGTGGTAGCGCTCGATTTATCAGTAGAGCCTCTAAAAGAAATTGCACATGATTCTTTGCAATGCTTTGAAGTCAATGTTTTACATGAGGAGGGTGTCCATGCCATCTGCCAGCAGGTTTTTGATAACTATGGTAGGATTGATGGCCTTGTCAATGCGCTTGGGGTTGCACAATCAGCCACACCAATTGAACAGGTAACGATGGATGAGTGGAATCGTTTAATGGATGTCAACGTGAAAAGCTTATTTATCACGACAAAAGCTATTGTCCCTTTTATGAAACAGCAGCAAAAGGGTTCCATTATTACGATTGCCTCTATTTCTGCAGTACGTCCGAGACCGGGCCTCCAGGCTTATATTGCGTCAAAGGGCGCAGCGGAAAGCTTTACGAGAGGCCTTGCTATTGAACTAGCATCAAGTCAAATTCGTGTTAATACGATTCATCCAGGACCAGCTGACACACAAATGCTTGGTCAATTTGCTGCACAGGGAGCAGATATAGAGCAAACAAAGCAAAGTGTATTTGTACAATCTGTCCCACTAGGTCGATTAGTGAAGCCTTCTGATATTGCAGGAGCTGTTAGTTATTTACTATCAGATGCAGCAAGCATGGTTACAGGGACGACACTACATGTAGATGGTGGTCGTGGATTATAGGAGGGGTACAATGAAAAAAATTCCTATGTTAATCAATGGGGAGTGGGTTCATGGTGCGGCATTAGTGGATGTTCGAAATCCATCAACTGGAGAAGTGATTGCGCAAATTAGCAATGCTAGTAAAGCGCAGGTTGATGAAGCAGTACGTGCAGCCCGTGTAGCATTTGAAAGTGACGATTGGCGTCAATGGAAGGCGTATGAACGAGGGCAGTTATTGATTGAACTTGCCCATTATATTCGCATGCATGCAGAGGAATGGAGTTTACTAGAATGTCGCGATGTAGGAAAACCTTTATCACAGGCAAGAGCAGATATTGAAGCCGCCGCTCGCTATTTTGAATTTTACGGCGGGGCTGCAGATAAAGTGATGGGGGATACCATTCCGATTGAGGATGGACTATTAAATGCGGTAGTGCTAGAGCCAGTCGGCATTACGGTACATATTGTGCCATGGAATTATCCGATTCAAATTACAGCGAGAAGTGTTGCAGCGGCTATTGCTACAGGCAATGCCGTTATAGTGAAGAGTGCCGAGGATACACCGCTTACAACGCATGCGATCGCTGAATGGTTGGCCGATAAATTGCCTAAGGGGATTTTTCAGCATATTACCGGTCTGGGACGAGATGTTGGTCCGTATTTAACATCACATCCTGATATTAACCATATTACGTTTACGGGCTCAGTTCCTACTGGTATCGCAGTGATGAAGGCTGCTGCGGAAAATATTATTCCTGTGACATTAGAGCTTGGAGGGAAATCGCCTAATATTGTTTTTGCCGATGCGAATATAGAGCAAGCACTGGAAGGTGTTATGCGTGCCATTATTCAAAATGCAGGTCAAACTTGTTCTGCAGGGGCCCGTTTAATCATTGAAGAAACGGTCAAAGATTCATTCGTTTCGCAATTAGTGGAAAAATTCCAAGCGCTACAAGTAGGACCTGGTGAGGCAGATTTGGATATGGGCCCACTATTAAATGAACGGCAATTTACGAAAATTACTGGATTACTACAGCAAGCAAAGGCAGATGGCTATGTCATCACGGGTGGGGAGCCATTACTAATAGAAGGCTATGACAAAGGGTACTATATACAGCCAACTATACTGGATGGTGTCGATTCAAAGGATCCATTAGCACAGGAAGAAATTTTTGGTCCCGTGTTGACGGTTTTGACATTTTCAAGTGTGGAGGAAGCCATTGCCTTAGCCAATAGCACCGACTATGGCCTAGTGGCTGGCGTTTGGTCACAAAATATTGATACTGCTCATTTTGTGGCAAGCCGCGTGCAGGCTGGACAAGTATTTATCAATAATTACGGGGCAGCCGGTGGGATTCAAATGCCATTTGGAGGCTATAAAAAAAGTGGGATTGGTCGAGAAAAGGGCTTTGTTGCACTGCGAAACTATACGCAAATGAAAAATATCGCTATACGCTATGCACCACCTAATCAACGCTGAGATGGAGGGACGCATATGGAACAGCCAAAAGAAAAAGAAGTCCTTTTAGAGGTCAAGCAATTATCGATTAAATTCCATTTGAAAAATGGTAAAGAGGCTAAAGTTGTTGAAGATGTAAACTTTACTATTCATAAAGGCGAAACGGTTGCACTTGTAGGCGAATCAGGAAGTGGCAAAAGTATTACATCGTTAGCGATTATGCGTTTACTTCCTATACCGCCAGGTGAAATTACAGCAGGTTCCATCGCCTTAAACGGGAGGAATCTACTAGATTATAAAAATAAAGAAATGAGCCGTATTCGTGGCAATGAAATTAGTATGATTTTCCAAGAGCCAATGACCTCTTTAGATCCTGTCTTTACCATTGGAAATCAAATGATAGAAGGCATTCGCAGGCATCAAAAGGTATCCAAAAAAGAAGCGTGGAATCAAGCGTTACATTTATTAAAGGAAGTTGGGATTGCGAATGCAGAAAAGGTGATTGCAGAATACCCCCACCAATTATCAGGGGGGATGCGGCAACGTGTGATGATTGCCATCGCCATGTCCAATCATCCGCAGCTCTTGATTGCGGATGAGCCAACCACTGCACTGGATGTTACAGTGCAGGCACAAATTTTAAAGCTGATGATGAAAATGAAGGAAGAGCATCAATCAGCAATTTTATTTATTACCCATGATATGAGTGTTGTGGCTGAAACGGCTGACCGTGTTATGGTGATGTATGCAGGGCAAATTGTCGAGGAAGCCCCTGTGAGAGAGCTATTTTTAAATCCGCAGCATCCTTATACAACAGCTCTCTTAAAAACGATGCCTAGTCTTGAAACAGATGTGAAAAGGCTACCTTCGATTCCAGGTAGCGTGCCACCTGCATATGCATTACCGAATGGTTGTCGTTTTGCCCCTCGTTGTCCGCATGTAATGGCACATTGTCATCAGGAGCAACCAGCCATCCATCATATTCAGGAGGCACATAAAGTACGCTGTCATTTATTCACAGAGAAAGGAGAGCTGGCTCATGACGGAGAAAGAAGTTTTGCTGGAAATTAACCATTTAAAAGCCTACTTTCCTGTGAAGCGCAAGTCCATGAAGGAGGAAAAAAAGGTCATTAAAGCAGTGGATGATATTTCGATTGAGATTTATAGAGGAGAAACACTTGGGATTGTGGGCGAATCAGGCTCTGGAAAATCAACATTTGGGCGAACGATTTTAAAGCTTGTTGAACCAACTGGTGGAGAAGTTTTGTATAAGGGACAACCGATCCAGCATTTAAAGGGCAACAAGCTGCAAAGCTATCGCAATCAAATGCAAATGATTTTTCAGGATCCCTTCGCTTCCCTTAATCCTCGCAAGCGGATTGGCTCTATTATTGAAGAACCGATGAAGCTGCAATTAACGTTGACAAAGGTACAACGAAAAGAGCGTGTTAAGGAGCTATTGCAAAAGGTAGGTCTACCAGAGGATGCCATGCATAAGTTTCCGCATGAATTTTCTGGTGGTCAGCGCCAACGTATTGGTATTGCAAGGGCACTAGCCATCCATCCAGAGTTTATTATTGCGGATGAGCCTGTGTCGGCACTCGATGTATCGGTTCAGTCACAAGTACTAAACTTAATGATGGATTTACAGGATGAATTTCATTTAACCTATTTATTTATCTCCCATGATTTAAGCGTTGTGAAGCATATTAGTGACCGGGTGGCGGTGTTGTATTTAGGTAGAGTGGTGGAAATAGGCACAAAAAAAGAGCTTTATGCCAATCCATTGCATCCATACACTCAAGCATTGCTCTCTGCCATTCCTGTTGTTAATTTTGATGAGCCAAAACAGGAAATACTTTTACAAGGTGAATTACCAAGTCCAATGAATCCGCCTGTTGGCTGTGTCTTTCATACACGTTGTCCGTTTGTTATGGAAAAGTGTCATCAGGAAAGACCGATGCTTCAGCATGAAAATGCCAATCAGCGAGTTGCCTGCTTTTTATATGATAAATAATCTGAATATTAAAACTATTTAAGGTTGAGGTGTTGGTGATGTTTGGCAATATAACTGATGTTCCTGGAATTAAGGTGGGACATAGGGAAAACAAGGAAGGAATTACTGGCTGCACGGCACTTTTAGTGGAGCACGGAGCAGTATGTGGGGTGGATGTCCGAGGCTCTGCACCAGGTACTCGTGAAACGGATGCATTAGACCCAATCAATGAGATTGACCGTGTACATGGTATTTGTTTATCTGGGGGGAGTGCTTTTGGTTTAGATGCGGCGACAGGAGTTATGCAGTTTCTAGAGGAGCAAGGGATTGGAGTAGATGCAGGTGTGGCGAAAATTCCTATTGTTCCAAGTGCTGTATTGTTCGATTTATTTATTGGAGATCCTCAAGCTCGACCAACTGCACTTATGGGCTATGAAGCAGCAAAAGCAGCACAAGTTGGATCATTTCCAAACGGCAATGTCGGCGCTGGCTATGGCGCAACGGTTGGAAAACTAGCAGGACCTGACTTTGCGATGAAGGGTGGACTTGGTAGTGCTTCCTATGCTGGTAAAGATGGTCTAGTAGCGGGTGCTATCGTAGCTGTCAATGCAGTGGGTGATATCAAGGATCCTGCTACAAGGGAAATTTTAGCAGGAGCAAGAGATGCTCAATCAGGACAGTGGCTAGACTGCTGTACCTATTTAGAGCAGCATGCTCAATCGGAGGCATTAGCTGGCACGAATACAACCATTGGCGTTGTGGCAGTGAATGCGAAGCTTACGAAAGCGGAGGCTAAAAAGATTGCCCAGCTTACACAAAATGCTTTAGCACGAACGATTTATCCTGTCCACACGATGCTCGATGGCGATACAATTTTTGTGCTCGGTACAGGAGATCAATGCTATGGGCTTGATTATTTAGGGCATTTAGCAACAAAGGTCATGGAGGAAGCCATTCTCGCTGGTATTAAAGCTGCAGAAAAATTGGCAGATGTTGAAAGCTATACGAGCATTCAAAATAGAAGCACTTAGGAAAAGGGGGAACGACCATGAAATTGAAAAACAGAGGGTTTATGCTAATAACTTTCATCATGGCATTGGTGATGAGTGCGTGTTCAAGTGATGGAGAGAAAAATGCTGCAAGCACAGGGACTTCAGATGGTCAAACGACTACAGATGTTCCACAGGAAATCGTTGTACGTGTCAATGATGATCCTGATTTTTTAGATCCACATAAAGCAACAGCGTCCATTTCCTATCAAATGATTTTGAATATTTTTGAGGGACTGATGGCACCCGAAACGGATGGCTCGCTAAAAGAAGGGCTGGCAGAGAGCTACGAAATTTCTGAGGATGGTTTAACGTATACGTTTAAAATTCGTCAAGGCGTGAAGTTTCATAATGGCGAGGATGTAACGATGGAGGATATTCAATATTCCTTTGACCGTTTAATGGGGAAAAACGGAGGGGAAAAAATGTCCAATAACTTTGATAATGTAGCATCTACAGAGGCACCAGATGCCAATACATTTGTTATAAAGCTAAAAGAGCCAAATTCAAATTTCCTGTATTCATTAACAGCAAGACAGTCAGCCATTATTCCTAAAAGTAATGATGGGAAGCATAATGAAAATCCAATCGGCACAGGCCCCTTTGCCTTTGTGAAATACGCACCTGGTACCAACTTAGAGCTCAAGAAAAATGAGCACTACTGGCAGGAAGGATTGCCTTACCTAAATAAAGTTACCTTTGCCTTTCAATCGGATGATCAGGCTGCGATTATGAGCTTGATGGCCAATGAAGTAGATTTAACGAGCGTACCTTGGCACCGGGTTAGCGAGGTGGAGGCTAGCTATAATTTATCACATCAAAATAATAACTCCTCCTTAATCGTTACGTTTAATGAAACAAAGGCACCATTTGATAATGTCAAGGTACGTCAAGCAATCAACTACGCGATTAGTAAAGCCGATATCATTGATTCTGTATTTGCAGGCTATGCTGTACCACTTGGCTCTAATATGAGTCCAGCAATGGGCGATTTCCAAAAGAAGGGCTTAGAAAGTATGTATGAACGAGACGTGGAAAAAGCGAAAGCATTATTAGCAGAAGCTGGTTATCCGGATGGCTTTAAAACAAAGATTACGGTATCCTCGCATAATGATATTTACTCCAATATTGCACAAATTGTCGTGGCGAATTTACAAGAAATTGGGATTGATGTCGAAATTGAAGTAGTGGAATGGGGCATTTGGCTAGATCGCGTTTACTTTGGTCGCGATTATGAGATGACAACGATTGATTTAACAGGTCGTGCATCTGCCTACGAAATTTTGAATGATTACATTTCTACCAATGATAGCGAAAACTTTTTCCTATTTAAAAATGAGGAATACGACAAAATTATGGCTGATGTGTTAAAGGAAACAGATCAGGCAAAACAAATAGACTATTATCATCGAGCACAGGAAATTTTAGCAGAGCAAGCTACAGCAGTTTATATTGCTGATTACCAGATCGTTTGGGGTTCTGACAAACAAGTGACGGGGCTTAAGAGCTATCCATTCTGGTTCCACGATATGTCAGAGGTCAAGTTTTCAAACTAGAAAGGGATGAATGCTGATGATGTATATCCTACGTCGAATCATCCTGTTAATAACAACCATCCTTCTAGTATCCATTATTACATTTGGTGTTTTTCAAATATTACCTGGTGATCCGGTTCGTACAATGTTAGGAACAGAGGCGGATTCCACACAAATTGAAAATTTACGATCTGAGCTTGGCTTGGATCGTCCTCTTTATGAACAATATGTGGATTGGATGAAGGGCTTATTGACAGGGCAATTAGGGGATTCCATTCGATTTTCCATGCCTGTAAAAGAGTTATTATTTGATCGGCTTCCTGTCACCATGTCTTTAGCAGGGCTCACGCTCATCATTGTCTTAATCATTTCCTTACCTTTAGGAATGTTTGCTGCAAGAAGACAAAATAAATTAAGTGACGTGTCATTATCGACGGTTACACAAATTGGTATGGCCGTACCATCCTTTTGGCTAGGGATGATGCTTATTCTTTACATTGGCCTACAGTTCAGCTTCTTTAAAATTAGTGGCTATATTCCTTGGACGCAAAGTGTAACAGGGGCGCTAAGTACACTAATCCTGCCAGCTTTAACGATAGCGATCCCACAAATTGCTGTTAATTTCCGTTATGTCCGAACAGCTATTTTGGAGCAGGTCCAGCTCGATTATGTCCGCACCATTCGCAGTAAGGGTATGTCTGAACAAAATGTGATGTATAAGCATGTATTGAAAAATTCAATGATACCGATTTTAACGGTTTTTGGTTTGATAATGGCAGAGGTTGTAGCGGGCACAATTATCGTGGAGCAAGTGTTTTCATTACCAGGAATCGGTCAGCTTCTTATTACGGCTATTAGTAATCGTGATTTCCCTCTTGTACAGGGAATTGTCATGTATATTACAGTAGCTGTCGTTATGATTAATTTTATCGTTGATGTTTTATATTCTGTGTTGGACCCTAGAATTCGATTACGTTAAGAGGTGGCTACAATGAAACAACTACAGCGCTATACTAAAAAAATCAATTTAGTCATTGGTCTCCTCGTGATTGTTGGCTTTCTACTCATCATGATTGTTAGCTTTTTTTATACACCCCATGATGTCAATGCGATGAATATACCAGAAAAATTGCGTGGGCCTGGTGGTGCATATATGTTTGGCACAGATGAGTTCGGGCGTGATATTTTTAGCCGCATTATGAAGGGGACACAAACAGCCTTTGCAGTGGGTCTATTAACCGTAGCAATTGGCACGGTGTTTGGCATCCTGATCGGAGGGATTGCAGGCTATGTTGGGGGCTGGATCGATGAAATTTTTATGCGGACGATGGATGCGTTAATGGCCTTTCCAGGCATTATATTAGCATTAATGCTTGTGGCAGTATTTGGTCCAGGTATTATGAATACCGCTATAGCACTTGGCATTATCGCAATACCTGCTATTGCGAGGATTGCACGAAGTGGCTTTGTGCAGCAACGGGATTCGGAATATGTGCTAGCAGCAAAATTAATTGGTGTTAAGCCTCATAGCATTATGTTCCGTCATATTTTGCCGAACATTTCGTCGCAAATTATTGTTGCAGCAACTGTGACATTTGCAACTGCGATGCTAGCTGAGGCAGCCCTAAGCTATTTAGGGCTTGGGGTACAGCCACCAAACCCTAGCTGGGGCAGAATGTTAAAAGATTCACAAGCTTATCTAATAGGTGCCCCTTGGTATACGTATGCCCCTGGAGGAGCCATTACAATTCTTGTTCTCGGTTTATATATGCTTAGTAACGCTTTACGAGATTTTATGGACCCACGTTCAAAATCGTAATAAATCAGGTGCTGTTTTTTCCAAGAGCGCATATGCCTTAACGGCCATTTCAATATTTAGGCGGTGCGGAGCTTGTAAAAAATCAGCACCTAATATACCTTCTAGCCGTTCGATTCGTTTATAAAGAGTTTGACGAACGATATACAGTTGTTCCGCCGTATCATTTTTAGCCCCATTACATGTTAAATATACTGCCAATGTTTGAAATAAATTATGGCTACTTTTCTGATCTAGCAGCAAAATCTCTTGTAAATAATCTTTCACATATTGCAGGAGGGTAGTTTGATCCTGCTGTAATAATAATCGATAAACACCTAAATCCTTATAATAGATAGAGCTTGTCAATTGATGATGCTGCATTTGGATGACCGATTTAGCCTCCTTATAGCCAAGATGAACACTCTCGATTGCTTGATAGACATGACTTATGCCACAGCTGAGGGTGAGCTGCTCAAAAAACTGTGCAGCTCGTCTAGCAGTAATCTGTGAAATTGCTTGATCGAAGGCATCCCGATTGTCTTTCATATAATCTGCGGCAATGTAAAAGGCTAAAATAATAATTTCATGCTGTCTTACCGATACGGTAGGGAAAAATCCTAGTTTTTTTAAAATAGAACGAACATACATGGCATTTTGCAATTGGATTTCCTGCCACTCTTCTTCAGGTACAACGTTAGCTACATCATGTAGATTGAACACGATGACTCGGTAAAATAAATTACGACTTTCGATAGGTAAATAGCTTTGATAGTACTGAATATCTACTGGCTGACCTTGAATTAAGGCAAGAATAAACTCATCCTCTCGGCTTTGCTGGCGCTCCTGAAGCATACGGTTGCGCATTAAAATATGGGCAATCGACATCGTTGCGCGTTCAAGGTTTAATAGAGTGTAATCACTCGGCTTTGGCAGTCCAGAATGCATACATAAATAGCCCCATACTTGTCCAAGTCCATTGACAGGAATAATGACAAAATGATCCCCGTCAATCGATAAAAGGTGCAAGGGCTTTTGTAGTTCTAACTGCTGACAATGCTCCTCCATAACACGTAAGAATTTTTTAGCCTCGACAGGGTAGTAAAAGCTTTTAGTATCTTCCGAGACAAATAAAAAGGATGCCTCTGTATCTTGATAGAGGACTTGTAAAATTTTTAAAATACCATTCGGCATTAATGATAATTCCATAAAAGTTTTGGATAAGGTATCTAGCTGTGTAAGTGCCTGCTGGTGTTGATTAATTATGTACGTGTGTAAATCTTGCGTAATATCGATAAATCGTACAATTTCTTCAAAGATGATAATAGGGAAATGATGGGCATTCGCCATGGCAATCAATTCTGCGGGGACATGGTCAAAATAGTCTCCAATTTCAATACAAAGACCTGCAGCTTCATTGCGTATCAGATTTTGTAAGTAGGCAATTTGTGTTTCACGTTCTAATTGTAAACCGACACCAGTGGTTAAAATCAGTTCACCACCATTGATTAAAGTGTCAACATTTTTTATTTCTAAAATATGTGTCCATAGAACTTGACGATCAAGACCCTGCTGTCCTGCAATGAGCTTCGCTGATTCAAAATGCTTACGCTTGAGGACATCACGTACGAGTAGAGGATGTTTGGACATAATTTAGCACCTGCCCTTCGAATGTACAATGTCTATTTTATTATGTTAGATAAATCAGAAAATTTCAATATTAACTCGATTAATAGGGAAAATGGTGATAGATCAAAAGACATCAATGATACATGATTGGAGGTCATGATATGGAGCGAAACGATCAGTTCACACATACCTTACAACAAAAGGATCATGAAAACGTTTGGCATCACATGTCTATGCATAATGACAGGGCGCCCATAATCATTGAACAGGGAGAAGGCGCATGGATTACCGATAGTTTAGGCAACCGCTTTTTAGATGGCATGTCAGGCTTATGGGCCGTTAATGTGGGCTATGGACGTGAGCGTCTTGCCAAGGTTGCCTATGAGCAGTTGAAAAAGCTTTGCTATGCTCCTTTAACACAAAGTCATGAACCTGCCATCCGACTTGCTGAAAAAATTAATAGCTTATTAGAAGATGACTATATGATGTTTTATTCCAATAGCGGCTCTGATGCCAATGAGGTGGCATTTAAAATAATACGCCAATACCATCAACAAAATGGGGAGGGGACCCGCTATAAAATCATCGCTCGCTATCGGGGCTATCATGGTAGCTCACTTGGGGCATTAGCTGCCACAGGGCAGGCATTACGAAAATATAAGTATGAGCCGTTAACACCTGGTTTCTTGCATGTTGCCCCACCAGATCATTATCGGCGTCCAAAAGGGCAATCGGTTGAGGCCTACAATATAGCGTGTGCCCGTGAAATGGAGGAAAAGATTATTTGGGAGCAAAAAGAAACGATTGCCGCTGTCATCATGGAGCCACTGATAACAGGTGGTGGTGTTCTTATCCCACACCCTACATATGTCAAGGAAGTCGAGCGCATTTGTAGAAAACATGGCGTATTACTTATTATCGATGAAGTAATATGTGGCTTCGGGCGAACAGGGAAGCTCTTTGGTCATCAACATTTCGATATTCGACCTGATGTCATTACTATGGCAAAAGGATTAACGAGTGCCTATCTACCGTTATCCATTACGGCAGTACGCAAAGATATTTACGAAAAATTTAAAGCGATGGATGGCTATAGCCATTTTCGACATATTAATACGTTCGGAGGTAATCCAGCAGCCTGTGCAGTAGCTTTAGAAAACATTAAAATTTTGGAGGAAGAGTGCCTTGTACAACGAGCAAGAGATTTGGGTATTCAATTCCTACATGATTTGCAAGACTTATTGGAGCTACCTTTTGTTGGAGATGTTCGTGGCCTAGGCTTACTTATTGGCATCGAACTAGTGGAAGATAAACAATCCCAAACACCGGCAAAGCCAGAACTAATCGCAAAAATTATAGCTGATTGTCAAGCAAATGGGTTAATTGTTGGGAAAAATGGCGATACAGTGGAGGGCTTCAATAATATCATTACGTTAAGTCCACCACTTTGCTGTACCGATGAAGATGTTGACTTTATGGTGGCGGTATTAAAAAGAGTATTTGCAGCTAATGCATAGCAGGAGGCGATTCCCGACGTGTGGAAGCACGGGGAATCGCCTTTAGTATTGTCGTTTATGACCTTTTTTCACTTCTTCCCAATCTATTTCTACATTATGCAAAACACGCGTCAAAAGACTGTGGATGCTGTCGATTTCCTCTGACGAGAACCCTTCGAGTGCACGCGCATTAGAGTATTCACCTTCCCGTTTTAAAAAGGGATAAATGTCCAAGCTTTTTGCAGTTGGAAAGAGTAATTTATTTTTCTTATTCCCCTGCTCAATACGTTTTTCAATAAAGCCCTTTGTCTCTAATTTTTTAATAGCCCGTGAAGCAGTAGTGCGATCCACCTTCAAAAGCTCCGCGACCTTTTCCTGAATGATGCCAGGGTTTTCACAAATTCGAATCACATATAAATATTGTCCCTTCGTTAAATCTAACTCCTTAAATTCAATATTACTAATTGAATCTAATGCTCGTGCAATCGCGCCTATTTCACGTAAGATTTCCTTCATTTTTTAATCCTCCTGAGATTTTTGTTGTATTTGCAATAAAAATCGTTCTATACTAATAGTATCATCTTCAACGTGAAATTGCATCTAAGGAAGATGGTGATGCAGAAGAAGCTAGGAGGAATAGTCATGAGTATAAAAAAGGTAACAACTGAAGCAGAATTACAAACAGCGTTTGATTTTCGACGTAACGTTTTTATCGAAGAGCAACAAGTCCCAGCTGAAGAAGAATATGATGAATTTGATGCGCTTGATGCACCATGTGATCATATTCTTGTCTATTACAACGAGCAACCTGTTGGAACAGGTAGACTTCGAGTAGTGGAGGGCTATGGCAAATTAGAGCGTATTTGCGTTTTGGAGGAATACCGCAAATATGGTCTTGGCAAAGAAATTATCGTTGGTTTAGAACAAATCGCACGAGATAAAGGCCTAACAAAAGCAAAGCTAAATGCCCAATCCTATGCAGAGGGCTTTTATGAAAAATTAGGCTATCAGCGTGAAGGTGAAGAATTCATGGATTGTGGCATCCCTCATATTCTAATGAAAAAATACTGGTAGTCATTTTTCAGTAATTTTCCAGACTTAGCGGGGACTAGGTAACCTTTTTTTGCTGTTTAGTTAAAAGGGGAGAAGGCATGGAATAAATGGATATTGCAGTAGTTGGATAGCCCAGACTGTAGACAAATTCAATGGATTTTGAGTTTGTCTACAGTCTTTTTTCTTTTCCAATGAAATAAAGTAAGCCGTTGATTTCTACTACGGGCGGACGCTTTCTGCGGGCGGGGTCGAGCTATTTCCCTCTTCGCTCAGTCCAGGATCTCGACTTTCCAGCTATTCCCGCAGGAGTCGCCGCCCTTCGTTCCAATCAACTTATACATAAAGCACTCCTTATTTACCTATTGATAAAAAGTAAACTATTGAAATGATCAACCATGATGACGAAAAATCAAACCAATGAACGTGAACAATTAGAAATGTTAACAATTGATCAATTAGTTCTCACCAATCATTTAGTGCGAAAACTAGAGGCTGCTATTGATTTTTTCATTTATCTATCCTTTAGTAGAAAACTTCTACTCTGTTTATGGGCGTCCTAGTATTGATCCTGTTGTTCTCTTTAAGTTTTTGGTATTCGGTCCATGCGTCAAACCATCAAAAGCATGGTATGCGATGGACAACCTTAAGAGGTCTTAAAATATTGTCCATGCAGGCGATGCTTACTTTCGCTGCTATGAATTTGAAAAAGCTGGCTACTTGGACATGGCAACAAGCTTAAGAGAGCAAATATGCTCGAAGAGTATGTGTGGTTTGGAAGTAAAAATGAAATAGGAAGAAAAATGACAAAAGCCATCGATAGTGAGCTTCTCGATGGCTTTTGTCTACAGTCTGAGTTATCCAAAGCAGTTGGGCAGTCTTCCTTTAAATTTCTTTCACAATCGTATGGGCAAAGCTATCATGTGGCAGACACTGTCCATGTTGTTGCTCAAAGGCTTGACGATCTTTTAAATAAGCAAACGTACTGATTGTGTCTCGATAAGCCATTCGTTTAATAATTTGAGCGCAAGATAATGGACGACCATCTTCATTTTCAAGTGCTAGTCCCATTGCTTTGTAGCCAATAGTTTGTCCGTTTTTTCGGAGCTGTGCATATTCGAGTGCCCACAACACGACTGTTGGTGTAACTAGTGCATGAACAGCCTCATTTTTAACCTTTTTTCGTAGGAAATATTCAATACCGAACGTAGCAGCCGTTGAAATAGCTGTATCAATTAAAAAAGCTGCTGCTCGTTTTTTTGTCACCGATTCCATGAAAGACCTCCTTAGATTGACTTGTCTCTAATACATACGAAAAAGGGGATGTAAAGTTTCGAGTTAATCTACTTTTAATTCCAGTGGTAGTGCCGGATAAGACGGTATTGCCCCGTGCTTCGTAGTTGATAAGCCTGCATAGCGGTTTGCGAAAGATAGCAGGGACGTCGCCTCCAGTTCACAGTAAGCCACTAACCCCTCTACCTCTAGTTGATGTTGAAGGAATTGACTTAGAATAGCGCCAATAAAAGCATCACCTGCTCCCGTTGTATCAATGGCTTGCACCTTGTCAGCGGGAACTTTAACATGAAGATTTTTCGTATATAATGTGGCCCCGGCAGCACCATGTGTAATAATGATGACAGCTATATATCCATTGAATAATTGAAGGACCGCCCTCTGTTCATCCTCTATGGCGGTTAGAAATAAAAGCTCCTCCGCTGAAAGCTTCACCAGATGCGCTTGAGGTAAGAAGGCTAAAATGGTTTCACGACAAGCTGATTCATCCTGCCATAAAGGTAGGCGCACATTCGGGTCAAAGGAAACGAGGCTACCCACTTGATGTGCCTGTTCAAGAAAAGCAAGGTGGGCTTTCTTCATAGGACTTTCCACAAGATTCACAGAACAAAAATGCACAATATCCTTCGCAGTTAAAAGCTGTGAGGGGAGGTATTCTTGTTTGTATAATAAGTCCGCAGCATGTCGGCGATAAAATTGAAAGTCACGATCCCCTTGTTCATTTAAAGATACAAAAGCAAGGCTTGTTTCTCCCTCCGTTGTTTGACGAATAAATTGAGTATCTACACCTGCTTGCTGTAATGTTTTTATCAGGAAATCACCAAAGGCATCCAGGCCCACCTGTGTTAGCAGAGCAGCCTGCAGGCCCAGTTTGCCACAAACCGCCGCTACATTTGCAGGAGCTCCACCGGCATGTTTCGTAAAGTGCTCGATATCGGTAAGAGAGCCTCGCTGCTGTGTTGGTGTAAAATCAATTAATAATTCTCCTATCGTGAAGAGTTTGCCCATTATGAGACCTCCTGTGGCAGTCGCTTTTTCTTTGGAACATAAATTGTATAAAAAATACCACCGAAAATTAATAAAATGCCCATCGTTTGCACAATGCTTGGCATAAAATCAAGCAGCAGCATATCAAGTAAAATCGCGACAACAGGGTCGACGAATACTAATACAGATACAAGAATGGTAGAAAGACTACGAATACTATCAAAAAATAAATAATAAACAAATCCAGTATGAATAAAGCCTGTGCCTAAAATATAAAACCAATTCGTTGAGGTTAAGCCATCAAAGAGTGCAAAATCAATGAAAGGCAGCAGCATGACGATTCCAACCGTTGTTTGAATATAAGTTAATGCATAGGAGCTTAGCTTGGTAATCGTTTTGCTTGTTAACATGGTGAGGGCATAAAAGACAGCTGAAAGTAAGGCCCACACAAAGCCCGATTGCATAAACTCCGAGAACGACACAAAATTCTGTAAGCCAATAATAAAAATACTACCAATAAAGCAAGTGATGGTTGCCACTAGCGCTTGAATAGTCATCTTTTCCTTTAAAAAAATCGCGCCTAATATTAAAACAAAAATAGGAGCTAAATTATAAATCGAAATTGCAATCGAAATTGACATTTCTTCAAAGGCTTTAAATAAAAATACCCAGTTTAAAACAATAAAGACACCGCAAATAATCGTTTGAAGAATTTCTTTTTTATCCCACACCTCTGATTTATGTCCACCTGTGATCAGCCACATACCTCCTAGAAAGAGGGTTGCGCAAATGCATCTAACAAAGACAAGCTCTGTAGCCGGAACACCAGTATGAACGGTAAAAAAGCCAATGGAGCCAAAAAGAGCCATCGATACAGTTAATTTAATGATTGCTGAAATGTTCATACGAAACCTTCTTTCTATTTTTTATCAATCTATAACTAGGGAAGAGAGTTATAGCTATTCTCGAATTTGACCGTTGCCATGAATAAAATATTTTGTTGATGTTAAGGCAGGTAAGCCCATTGGTCCACGAGCATGTAGCTTTTGCGTACTGATACCAATTTCTGCGCCATAGCCAAATTCAAAGCCGTCTGTGAAGCGGGTAGAGGCATTGTGATAAACCGCTGCTGCATCGACATTGTTTAAAAATGTTTCTGCGACCAATGAATCTTCCGTAATAATAGCTTCAGAATGATTCGTTCCAAATTGATGGATATGCTTAATCGCTTCATAGACGTTTTCGACTAACTTAACACTTAATTTTAAATCAAGGTACTCTGTCGCATAGTCATCTGTCGTAGCTGGAAGAGCGTCCTTAAATGACTGACACACTTGTTCATCACCGATGATTGTCACACCTGCTTCGTACAGAGACGATAAAAGCTGAACACCGTGTGCCTTAAACCAAGTAGGGTGGATCAGTAAGCTTTCTGCTGCATTACAGACAGAGGGCCGCTGTGTTTTAGCATTCAGACAAATGGTTTCCGCTTTTATGTAATCTGCCATTTGATCCACATAAATGTGACAGTTACCTGCACCTGTTTCAAGGACAGGGACAGACGCTTCATTAACAACTAAATCAATAAGCGCTTTGCCGCCACGAGGAATGAGTACATCTAAGTACTCTTTTAAATGAAATAGTTCTTTAGCTGTTTCCCGACGCGTATCCTCAATTAATTGCACCGCATCCGTTGGCATGGCTGTTTTGGCAAGTGCACGATGGATACTTGCGACAAGAGCCATATTTGAACTTTTAGCGGAGGAGCTCCCGCGCAATATGACAGCATTACCCGTTTTCAAAGAAAGTGTTGCTGCATCGACTGTGACATTTGGGCGAGCCTCATAAATCATGCCAATAACGCCGAGTGGCACAATTCGCTTTTCAATGCGTAGCCCATTATCTTTCTCAATACGTTCCACAATGGTACCTACTGGATCGTTTAAGGAGACGAGCAAATGAATGGCATCTGCCATTGCCACTATGCGCTCCTCATTAAGCATAATACGGTCCAATGTAGAAGCGGGCATGCCTTGTTGCTCACCAAGTGCCAAATCCTTAGCATTTTCAGCTAGGATAATAGGCTGATCGATAAGAAGCTGTTCGGCAATTTTTGTCAAAGCCTCATTTTTTTCGCAGGTAGTTTTATTATTTAACGTGTAACTAGCGGCCTTTGCAAGACGACCTTTTTCTTGAATTTCACTTGTCATTTTTCATTCCTCCTTAATTCGTTTGAATTTTCAGCCATTTATCTCTGTGAATGACCTCGTTAGGACAATTCACCAATGTATCTGTCCGTTTTCCCATTGCAACAGCTAGCTCTTGAGATGAGTACAACACCTCACCACGTCCTAATAAACCATTTTCACTATAGACTTCGACCACGTCACCATTGATAAAATCTCCTTCTACACGGTACACCCCGGCAGGTAAAAGGCTTTTGCCATTGTCCATTAACGCTCGCTCAGCACCATTATCTATAAAAATTTTACCAGAAACTTCCGTAAGTGCAATCCACTGTTTATGATTCGTTAGCACTGCAAGCTCATCATGACCGACATAGGTTCCATCGCCATGACCAGCTAAAATATCCACAAGTTTTTGAACACCATGACCGGTTCCAATAAACACCCTAACACCTGCACGTAAAGCAGTTCGAGCTGCTAATAGCTTGGAAGCCATGCCACCCGTGCCAACCTTTGATCCTGTACCATCTGCAAAGCGAAGCAAATCATCTGTAATTGTTGTTAACTTATCAATGCGCTCAGCCTGTGGATTTTTAGCGGGATTAGCGTTATATAAGCCATTAATATCGGTTAAAATAATGAGTTGATCTGCATGGACCAGACCACTTACTAAAGCGGATAGCATATCATTATCACCAAAAGTTAATTCGCTAATAGATACGGTATCGTTTTCATTAATGATAGGTAACATTGAGCGTTCTAATAATTCCTCGAACGTCGCGTAAGCATTTTTATAGCATTCTTTTTTAGAAAAGTCTGTGCGAGTCAGTAAAATCTGTGCAGGCATAATGTCATAGATACTAAATAAAGCACTGTACGTTTGAATAAGTAGACTTTGCCCTACCGCTGCCGCTGCCTGCTTACCTTTCACCGTCACAGGACGAGCTGGGTAGCCAAGTTGTTTAAAACCCGCAGCGACGGCACCTGATGAGACAAGTAAAACTTCATGTCCCTGTTTCTTTAATTCGGCGATTGCCTGTACGTGATCCATTAAGCGAACTTTATCGATTTCACCTTTTGTGTTCGTTAAAGAGCTACTGCCAATTTTAACAACAATTCTTTTTCTCTCCATCACACAACCTCCAGTTGAATACGTTCGTTCCTGCATATTACATCAAGATAAAAAAAAGCCTTTTCATCCTAAAAATTAGGACGAAAAGACTTGCCTTCCGTGGTACCACCTACATTGAATATCATGCGACATTCCACTTTTCTCATAACGCTAGAGACTGCGCCTAGTTTGGCTAGGACGTTTCACGAAGTAGGTTCATCAGTCTTTCTTGTACAATGCCTTGCAGCCAATGGGCATTGCTCTCTTCACAAGAGTTACTAACTACTAGTCTTCATTCGTTTTGTCATCATACTGTTTTCAACTATTGACTAAAGGATGCACTACTTGCAAAGGTCTGTCAAGTTGAATTGACAAATTACTTGAAAGTTTTGAAAAGTTAAGAGGGTGAAGAGCAAAAGTGATAAAAAAGGAACCTAATCGATTATTTAAACCACCAAATAGCGATGAAAAGTGGCAGCATGGCCAAAACAATCACAAAGAAACTCCATACGATTTGTTTCCCGGAGGACATATTTTTTGGCTTGATGCTCATTTGTTCATAGAGCTGGTTAATGGCATACTGCTCCTTCGAATAAAGCATTGCTTGAAATTCTTCGTAATCTTGTATATAGCTAGATGGGGGACGTGGACTGAAACGCAAATTTCGTATGGAATCCGTTATGTCTTTTTCTCCCATCCAATAGGTAATAATGGGAGCTAGTCCTGAGTTTTGTGTAGCCTTAACCTCAATGTCATGTGATGTCATTTTATAATAAACCTGCCCGTGCTCATCCTCGTATTGCGTAACAATATCACTTACTGCCATACAATCACCTCTTATGAAAATTATCTGTAAAATCATGAGTTTCTACTATTATAATGTATTAGGAGAGAAAAGTATTGTCTGAACGAGCATAATTTGTGAAGCTAAAGTTCGTGAAAAAATTTAAATAAAGACATAAACTTATATCTAGTGAAAATAATGTCGTGTAGTATAATGTAAATAGTTTTTCAAAGAAGTTGAAGGAAGTGAAAGTAGTGGAAATTTCAACGTTATTCGCATTTTTAGGTGCAGCGATTATTTTAACGATAATGCCAGGGCCAGATAATTTGTTTGTGCTTGCGCAAAGTATTACACAAGATAAAAAAGCTGGTATTGCCACATCACTTGGATTATGTACGGGACTTCTTGTTCATATTAGTGCAGCGGTACTCGGTATCTCTGCGATTATTTATCAATCGACTATTATTTTCTCTATTGTAAAATTTGCAGGAGCAGCATATTTATTATATCTAGCTTGGCAATCATTTCGTGCAAAAGGAGATCCATTTTCTTTGCAGCAGCAAAATGTACAAGCCTATGTTAAGTTGTATAAAAAAGGGATTTTAATGAATATTTTAAATCCAAAAGTATCGCTATTTTTCCTAGCGCTCCTACCTCAGTTTGTTCATCCTTCACAAGGACATGTTGCGTTGCAAATGCTTATTTTGGGTATAGTATTTTTAGTTCAAGCATTGGTATTATTTATCTTATTTAGTTTGTTTGCAGGGAAGGTTAGAAATGTGATTATTGGTCAGCCTGTGATTGCAAAACGATTAAATATGATTCAAGGTATTCTCTTCACTTTTATTGGGATACAAATAGCTATTAGTAAACAATAGGGAGGAATGATCATGGCTATTTTACATATTACCTTTAGCTTAGCAACTCAGGGTTCCTTGAAGCTTGCCATACGCCAACATCGTTTGCAGCGTGATGAATCAGTTCTAAGTGTCCATGATGACTTCTCGATTGGACCTCTTCAAAGCTTTGAAGAACGCAAACATTGGTTAGAGACGCATATGTTGGACGATGATGACCAGCAATTATACAATGATATCTATGAAAACTGGAAGGGGAAAATCGAAACGTTACCAAGTGATGTGGATGTTTGGGTTTGGTATAGTCATAATGCCCATGAACAAATTGGACTGCGCTATGTGATGAGTGAGTTTGTTCATAAAAGTAGTATGGTCTATGGAATTGATGCCACAGAGGGCATGCAACGTATTCAACCAAATATTACTATTCGTCAGACAGGTGAGCTTTCCTCAGACATGCTTATGAAGCTTCGCACTGTTGCAAAACGATTTTCTACTCAAGAATGTCAACAACTTGCCAAAGAATGGGAAGACATAAAAGGACAGCCAAGTACACTACGACTATGGAAAAATAAACTGGAGCATGTAGAGGAAGAGGCACTGGACGCATACATTATCGCCAGTGCAAAGAATCTGCAGTTACAGCACAAGGAAGAATGGCTGATGCCGACGCAAATTTTAGCTCAGACAGCTGGAACAGTTAATCATTATATAGGGAATGATTTTCTAATGTATCGCTTACGAACACTCGTCGAACAAGGATTATTTGAGATGCAAGGTGATACAACGGATATTTTTTCATATCAGGTAAAATTACGCTAATAAAAAGATCAGGGCAGCCAAAGCCCTGATCTTTTTATTTTTTTTCATAAAAATCGAAGACAAACTGTTTAAATTGGCGTGCTGATGGAGGCAAATAGCGATTGTCAATCCAAGCCATGCCAATAATACGTTCACATACCATATCCTCAACATGGATTTTAACGATCTTCTTCGGATTTAAATCCTCATCATCTGGTAGTAAGGAAACGCCGAGACCAGCCCCAACAAAACCTGCAATGGTAGATACTTCATCGCCTTCATAAGAAATTTTAGGCTTTATGCCGGCCGCGTTTAATAAGCGGTCAGCAGAACGGCGAAGAGCATAGCCCTTTTTCATGAGCACAAAATTTTCATGCTCCAGTTCCTTCATTTTAATGCTTTTGCGATGAGCTAGTGGATGGTCAATAGGCACCATAATAAAGAGCTCATCACGCCACAGCTCTTTCCAGCAAACGGGAGGCTCTGTATCTATGGCAGCCAATAAGCAAAGATCTAACTCACCAGCCAGCAATTGCTTTAATTGTGAATGGGAATAGTTTTGCGTGAAATGAAAACGGATATGGGGGTGTTTCTGACGAAAAGCGCGAATCAAATCTGGTACGATACTCGTTCCTAGCGTATGTAAAAAACCAAGTGATACGTCCCCAAGCTCTGGATTATTCAGCTCTTGTAATTCTAAAACAGCCTTTTCATATTCTTTACGCATGCGTTGTACGCGATATAAAAATAGTTCACCATATCGGTTTAGCATGATTGAGCGCCCTTGTCTGTCGAAAAGCGGTACACCTAATTCTTCTTCCAGCTTTGATATAGAACGACTAAGTGCTGGCTGTGAAATCGCTAATGCCTCGGCAGCTCGTGTCATATGCTCTAACTTTGCAACCGTTACAAAATATTCTAATTGTTGCCACTCCATTTTTTTCACCTCTTTTCTCGTTATTTTTAAGTTATCTGCATTATAACGGGAAACAGTCTGGAAGTATAGGGTTCAAAAAATTTTTAAAAGGACATTGCCTTTAAATAGAAGAATCGGAAAGTTAAATAGTAGAAAGTGTGATAGTACAGCCATTAACCTGACATCATTCATGCACAATACACATTGATTTGATAAAAACTATAAATTGTACATTATGAATAAAGGGTGATAAGATAGACACATAAAATACACAATTATAAATTTCCGTGAAGGGGATATCATAAAATGAAGTTAACAAAGCCACAACCTCTAACAATTGAGGGAGGCAAAAAAGCCGTACTATTACTGCATGGATTCACAGGTAGCACAAAAGATGTGAAAAAACTAGGAGAATTCTTATCTCAACGTGGTTATACCGTTCATGCACCAATCTATAGTGGGCATGGCGTAGAACCAGAAGCTTTATTAGAAACTAAACCAGAAGACTGGTGGAACGATGTCGTGGAAGGTTATAACTTCCTACAAAAGAAAGGCTATGAAGAAATCGCAGTTGTTGGGATTTCACTTGGTGGCGTCTTCTCACTAAAAGTTGCAGAGACATTCCCAGTGAAGGCATGTGTTGCGATGTGTGCACCAATAACACGTGATAACTCAAAAGGCTTATTTACACGTTTGTACCACTATGCTCGATTATATAAACACTTTGAAAATAAATCAAAAGATCAAATTATTTCAGAATTACATGAGTTACGTATTACCCCAAAAGATTCTTTAGATGGCGTAACACGTTTAACGACTGAAACACGTGAGGAATTATCCACTATTAAAGCACCAACACTAGTACTACAAGGTTCATTAGACGATGAGCTTTACCAAGAAAGTGCACCATTCATTTTAAATACCGTAGAAACAGATGATAAAGAAATCATTTGGTATGAAAATTCAGGTCATATTATTACGTTAGATAAAGAACGTGAAAAAGTTTATGAAGATGTCTATAAATTTTTAGATCATATTGAATGGTCAGTTGCAAATTAAGGAGAAGGGCTGTCAGCAGGCAGCTCTTTTTTTGTGGAATTAACTAATTAATGAAGCTTTCATCTAGATCATGAAAAAACTATTGTAATTATAATAAATGCTTGATAACATGATGGAATTGTAGTGAAAAATCATTCGATTAAAATAATTTGCTATAGTCTAAAACATCTAAGGAGTACATCAATTATGCAACAAAAAATACCTTTCTCAACCTATGCAGTCATTGGAACTATGTTATTTGGACTGTATTTCGGTGCAGGGAACCTTATTTTCCCAATTCAAATGGGGCAATTAGCAGGGACCAATTTTTGGTTTGGATTAATCGGGTTTTTAGTCACTGCCATCGGGCTGCCATTCCTCGGAATTTTAGCCATTGGTTTATCAGGAAGTAATGGCTTACGGGATTTAGCGAGCCGTGTCCATCCTGTTTTTGGTATCGTATTTTCTTTGGCGCTCTATTTAACCATTGGGCCATTTTTTGCGATACCACGTACAGCAACCGTACCATTTGTGGTAGGCTTTGAGCCATATATTGAAGCTCAGCATGCAACATTGCTATTAGCCGTATTTAGCTTTCTATTTTTTGCTGTTGTTTACTATTTTTCTTTAAATCCAGCGAAAATTATGGATTATATTGGGAAATATTTAACACCTGCTTTTTTAGTTGTCTTATTTATTTTGATTATTACAAGCATTGTGAAACCGATGGGGCACTTCCAGCAGCCAATCGGTGATTATATAGATAATGCCTTTATGACAGGCTTTAAAGAGGGCTATAATACAATGGATGCCTTAGCATCATTAGCCTTTGGGATTGTTGTCATCAATGCGATTAAAAGTGCAGGAATTACGGATCGAAAGCAGATAGCGAAGGCTACCTGGACTTCAGGAATATTTGCGATGGCTTTAATGATGCTAATTTACGGATTAATCACATTTATGGGCGCTTCCAGCATTGGAGCAGTAGGCACTTTTGAGAATGGCGGTTTAATTTTTGCCGCAGTAGCGGATCACTATTTCGGCTCATTTGGGGCCATTTTATTAGCTGTTATCATTGTTCTTGCATGTTTAAAAACGAGTATTGGTTTAATTACTTCATGTAGTGAATTTTTCCATCAAGTGTTTCCAAAAATCAGCTATAAATGGTTTGTATTTTTATTATGTGTTGTGTCCTTTACGATTGCAAACTTTGGCTTAAACAATATTATTCAATTTGCTATCCCCGTTTTAATGTTCCTGTACCCATTAGCGATTGTCTTAATTTTGCTGGCACTTAGCTCATCATTCTTTAAAAATAAGCAAACGGTATATGCCATTGCGATGATTTTTACATTTTTCATTAGTTTGATTGATGGTTATAAAGCATTAATTGAAAGTGTACCAGGCGCAAAGTTAGGTGTCTTAGATGCTGTAGAAAAGGCCTATTCAACGATTCTACCTTTTTATGATATTGGCTTAGGGTGGATACTACCAGCGATTATTGGTGCTATAATTGGAAGTCTGTTTCCATCAAGAAAAGTACTATAATGAATAAAAGCACGCACAGAAAATAATTTTTACTGTGCGTGCTTTTTGCTTGTTTAGTAAGCTGTCCAGCCACCATCTACTGCAATGACTTGTCCATTCACAAAGCTTGCCTCGTCTGATCCAAGGAAAATAGCTAATTGAGCAATTTCTTCTGGTTGACCAGCACGCGGATTAATCGATAGACCAAGTGCTTGGCGTGCTGCACCAGTTTGGCTCATATTGGTCATTGAAGAGGCGATATTCGTCATGACTGCTCCAGGCGCAATACCATTGCAGCGAATATTTTTATCAGCATACATAAACGCTGTGTTTTTTGTTAATCCAACAACGGCATGTTTTGAAGCTGTATAGGCAGCACCTGCACGTGCCCCATATAAGCCACCCGCAGAAATATTATTGACAAAGACACCGTGTCCTTGCGCAAGGAAAATGTCTGTCGCCATACGCATCGAGCGCATCACAGCTGTTGTATTTACCGCAAATACTTTATCCCATCGTTCATCGGAAATTTCACCAACAGGCTCCATCCCATCCATGATCCCTGCATTGTTTACTAAAATATCTAATTGACCATAGTTTTGTTTCGTTTCATCAAATAAACGCTGTAAGTCTTCTGTTGATGCGACATTTGTTTGAATGGCAAATGCTGTACCTCCAGCCGCTTGAATACCATCCACAACCGCTTGGGCACCGTCTAAATTTAAGTCTGAAACAACAACCTTAGCTCCTTCTTTTGCATACCCTTCAGCGATGGCTTTCCCCATACCTGAAGCTGCACCTGTTACTATAGCTACTTTACCTTCTAATCTCATCTCAAAAACCTCCTCATTGTCTTCCTTAGATATTGAACATCTGTTCATTAAAATCATATAATAAACTTGAAAGCGATTTCAATATGCAAAAAATCATGATGTGTTGAGTAATCAACACTTTTGTAAAAACTGTTTAGTAAGGAGCTGAAAAAATGAGCACAACGGATTTACGAATTATAAAAACAAAGCAAGCCTTGCATGAAGCCTTATTAACATTGCTCAGTCAAAAACCGTTGGAACAAATTTCTATCGCTGAAATATGTAGAGAGGCTAAGGTGAATAGAGGCACCTTCTATTTACATTACGAGCAAAAAGAAGGACTCTTTGAAGAATACTTTCAGGAGATCATGGAGGACTTATATCAATCCTATGAAGAACCATATCGGGCAGTAACCACCTTGGATACCGATCAACTCGATCCAAATACCATTCGAATCTTTCATCATATTGAACGCTTTAAAATGTTTTATCGCATTGTGTTTTCTAAAAATGTCCCGTTAACATACTATTACATGCTTTTTGACGGCATATATTCTCTGCTCAAGCGGGATATTACACATCATCATGAACATCAAATGGCCGATCATATTTCCATTGATTATTATAGCGCCTATCAAGCAAATGCAATCATCGGCCTAATCATCCAGTGGTACCGAGGCGATTTTACAGATAGTGTGACCATGTTAAATCAGCAGCTTGCGGCAATCTTAAGGAATGTAAGAAGTGGTGGGTAGACTGCGCCAATTGATGGATAGAGAGGAAAAGCGGAGGATAGACCACGTAAAGTGATGGATAGAGAGAGAATAAGTGGATAGAAAAGAGAAAGTGGCGGATAAACCGCACAAAGTGATGGATAGAGAAGGAAAAGTGGAGGATAGAGAAGGAAAAGCGGAGGATAGACCACGCAAAGTGAAGGATAGAGAGGAAAGAAGCGGATAGGACAGAGAAAGTGGCGGATAAATCTTGCAAAGTGACGGATAGATCAGGGAAAGTGATGTATAGAACGGTAAAGTGATGGATAGAGAGAAAAGAAATTGATAGAAAAGAGAAAGCGGCGGATAAATCCTACAAAGTGACGGATAGACCATGCAAAGTGATGGATAGAGTGGGGAAAGTGATAGATAGAACGAGTAAAGTGACGGATAGAGAGAGAAGAAGTGGATAGAAAAAGGAAAGTGGCGGATAAATCTTACAAAGTGACGGATAGAGAAGGGAAAGTGGAGGATAGACCGCGCCGAGTGAAGGATAGAGAGAGAAGAAACGGATAGAAAAGAGAAAGCGGTGGATAAATCTTGCAAAGTGACGGATAGACCGCGCCAAGTGAAGGATAGAGAGGAAAGAAGCGAATAGGACAGAGAAAGTGGCGGATAAATCTTGCAAAGTGACGGATAGAGCAGGAAAAGTGACGGTTAGAGCCAGAAAAGTAGTGGATAAACCGCAACAAGCGGCGGATAAACCTTGCTATAGTGCTGGATAGGCACCTCAAAGAGCAGCGTAGAACCCCGAAATCAATAGGCCCGCCATAATAAAACGCTGAACCACAGAGTATCTGGTCCAGCGTGTATTAATTTATTGAGCTGGTGGCGTGGGCTTTAAGGCGACTACTACTGTTGCAAGGGTCATTGTCACAAGGATGATGATGCCTAAGGAGCTGCTGTTTTGTAGTAAATTGTCGGCACTTCCGCCAAATATAATGGTATAGTAGCCATCAGCTCCGTAAGTAGCGGGTAGCATGGCGGCGACATTGTTGTACCAGTCAGAGAGCATATTTTTGGGGACGAGTACGCCTGATGTTACGAGTTGGAGGGAGAGGGCGCAAATATTAAAGACCATCCCAACGTTACCAAAGAGAATAACAAAAACTTGTGCTAGACAAAGGAAAGCTAAATACATGATAGATTGAAAGAAGTAGATAGAGAGAAAGCTTTCGTTGCTAGTAATATCAAAGACCTGCATTAAGGCAATTGTTAGCAATGGTAGGGTAAAGGCTACGGTCACATTGAGTAGCTGTCTTGCTAAAAATAATTGCCATTTGGATAGACTTTCTCGAACAATTTGGGCAGCTTGCTGGTGTTGCATAATCATCACCATAGCACCGACAAAGGATGAAATGATCACCATAAGTGGTACAAAGTTTGCCGCAAAGCCTTTCGCGTTATTGGTTTTAACAATAGTACTCTCGATTGCATGGTCTTTGACAGTCATAACGGTTGTCTTGACGGACGCGGTAATTTGCTGTGCAGTATTTTGCTCAAAAGGAAGCTTTGCAAATTGTTGAGAAAAGACCTCGATTGCCTGATTTTGTTGCATTGGATAAAGGGCTTGATTCATTTCTTCAGTCATTTGCTTTGCTACACCCTCCATCATGTTTTTCGCCACGCTTGCATTGGCTTGGTTAATAGCGTAAATAATTTCCGCTTCTTTTCCTGCTTCAAGTTGCTTCGTAAAATCTACTGGAATGTGCAGTATCATATTAATTTGTCGTTCGTTTAATGCTTGCTCAGCATGCTCCATTGACGAATAGTCCTCTATGGCAAAAGGACTAGACTCTTTGATATTCTGTGCTAGCTGTTGCCCCAAGGCGGTATCCTCTGAGACAATGCCGATGGTTAATTGCTCGGCTCTTTCATTGACACCATCATACGCTGTCATCCAAATAGTAAAGAAAATTAATTGAAAGGCAATAGTAGCGACAATGCCTATATAGGTTTCACGAACGCGCAATAATGTTTGTAAACCTTTCATTTTATTACCCCCTGAATTAAGTAAGTACTTACTTGCATTGATAGGAAAAATTTTTTCTAGGAAACGAGTCCCCTAGAAAAAATCGAAACACTTGTCTGTAAAAGTTCTTCGGTTGGTATGTCAGACACAATAGTGCCAAGTCGAGCACGTGACATAAAATGACCAAAATTTAGGGCAATGAGCGATAATGCAGCTGCTTCAAAATCCAATTCTCTTATTTTCCCTCGCTGATGCATTTCTTGAAAGTAGTGAATAAGCTCCTTCTTAATCAGAAGGGGAATATTCGCAATTTCCTCACTAATTTCAGGGAACTGAATGGACTCCTTAAAGCCAATCATTACAAAGTCTTTAATCGACATTAAAAACTGGAAATGTTTCAGTGAGAAGTTGAATAAATCTTTTTCTAATTCCCATGTGACATTTTGATTAATCTCCTGTTGTAAAAGTGGATAATAAGAAAATTGTTCAATAATGGCTTTTAATAAACCACGCTTGTTGCCGAAATGGCGGAAAAGAGTGACTTCGTTGACACCTGCTAATTCTGCAATGGTTTTGGTAGTTGCAGCTGTATAGCCCTTTTCACTAATCAATTGTAGTGCAGCTTCGATTATTCGTTCTGCCGTTCCCTTCGTTGTCAAAAACATACTTCCTTTCATGCAAGTAATCACTTACATACTAACATAGCGTATGATGTTCTGCAACAAAATGGTTGGACTATAGGAAATAACAGGTAATATAAGCATTGACAATTATATCGACTGCTGATATATTTTTTATATCGACTGGCGATATATTGATGGGCGATATAGAGGGGGATTTGTATGACACAGGAGCATCCGCCATTAACAGAAGGCGTTTATTATATTTTATTAGCTTTATATGAGGTTAGACATGGTTATGGCATTATGCAATTAGTGGAAGAATTGAGCAATGGGCGTGTGCGTTTAGGGGCTGGAACTATTTATGGAGCGATTAAAACATTGCTGGAACGAGGCTGGATAGAGGCTCTTGATGAGGATGGAAGAAAGAAGGAGTATATCATTACTGAAACTGGGAAATCGGTTGTTGACTATGAAATTTTGAGATTAAGGGAACTTTTTGACAATGGTATCCGTATAACGAGAGGAGTTGAATAATATGCATAAATATCGATTGATGATTAATCCCTATGCAATTGAGAAGTGGGTCAATGATATGGCTTGTAAGGGCTGGCATTTGAAAAAATTCACATGGATTCGTTTTACGTTTGAACGTGGAGAGTCAGGTAGCTATATTTATCGCCATGATGAATTAGAAAGATTTGGCACTCACTATGAAGAGGATTATCTCGAATTTCTGAAATCCTCTGGCATTGAGCAAGTAGATCGCTCTGGCAATTTTGTATTTTTTAGAAAAGCGGCACAGGAGGGTCCATTTGAGCTGTATACAGATAAAAAAACGAAACTAGGCACTCTGTCAAAAAAGATGACTGTCTTGCTTTCTCTTATTCTACTTTATTTACTCATCGGCATAACTGGTTTGACTGGGGATTTTTCCGAACGCACAATGGATTGGGTTGGTTTCACGATGAATATGCTAAATCTAATTGTCGTTGTGTTATTCTCTTTTCCATTAATTAAGCTAATACGTTTACGCAATCGATTAAAGAGAGAATTAAATGTGTTTTCGGATTAATGGATTGATCATTATTTTCTGGGAAATCAGAAAATATTGAAAAAGGAAACTTTATTGTAAGGGTGAGGCTAGATGAAAAAAAGAGTGTATCGTTTTTTTATTGATTACGAAAAGGAAGAACGATGGGTTAATGATATGGCAGATCGGGGGTGGAATTTAAAGAAAACAATGGTAGGCTACTTTGTGTTTGAAAAAGGAACGCCAGGTCAATATTTTTATCGAAATGAATTCGTTAATAGGAAATCAAAGGATTATTTTGAGTTTCTAAACATGATGAATATTGAATGTGTAAGCAAATTCGGTGGTTGGGCCTACTATCGAAAGCTACAATCAGAGGGACCCTTTGAAATATTTACTGATGCAACTTCGAAAATTAACTATATCAAATCGATGAATCGCATTTTTATACTATTGTTGCTGTTTAATGTACTGGCGGGAATGTATAATCTTTCGATCGGAAGCGTAATCAACTCTAGTGTAGGTTGCCTGAATGTGATCGTTTCTATAATGGTACTTATATCCGTATCGAAAAATGAAAAACGTAAAAAGGGTTTGAAACAAAACTTACATATATTTGAAGGATAAGGAGGATTTACAACATGACTTTACAGTTACAGCATGTCACGAAGAAATACAAAGAGTTTACTGCTGTGGATGATTTAAATTTTACCATTGAAAAGGGTGAAATTTTTGGTCTTATTGGTCAAAACGGCGCAGGGAAGACGACAACATTCCGAATGATTTTAGATTTACAGGAAACAACGGCAGGGACAATTACTTGGAACGGCAAGCCAGTTAATGCCATTAACCGCGATGTCCTTGGTTATTTACCTGAGGAGCGGGGTATTTTCCCAACGATGAAGGTAGAGGAGCAGCTTTACTTTTTTGGTGAGTTACGAGGCATGAAAAGAGCAGAGCTAAAAAAGGAAATTGATTTTTGGATTCAACGCTTTGAGCTTGGTGAAAAACGCAAAGATAAGGCAGAAACCTTGTCAAAGGGGAATCAACAAAAGGTTCAGCTTATTGCAAGTTTTATCCATAAACCTGAGTTTTTAATTTTAGATGAACCGTTCAGTGGTCTAGATCCAGTCAATAAGGATTTACTAAAGGATGCTATTTTATTTTTAAAAGAGCAGGGTACGACCATTCTGTTCTCCAGTCACCAAATGGATAATGTGGAGGAGCTTTGCGATCATTTGTGCTTATTAAAACGAGGTGTGTCTTTATTTTCTGGTAGCTTACTAGATTTAAAGAAACAATATGGAAAAACAAAGCTTGCTGTTCGCACGGATTGGTCAACGACACAGTTATTGGCACTCGATGGAGTCAAGGATGTACGTGTTGAGAAGGAACAAACAGTCCTAACACTAGTAGACGAAAGCTTTGCCCAAAGTATTTTTGAGCAGTTGTCAGATGGGAAGTATATTGAAAAGTTCAGCTTAGATTATTTATCGTTAGATGAAATATTTAAAGATAAAGTAGGTGGCCATATTGTCGAAGTTTAATTTGTTAATGAAGCAATTATACAAATCAAAAATTAAATCAAAATCATTTATTTTAATGACTTGCTTATATGTTGTTGTCATGTCTGTAGCTGTATTTTGGTCTGATATTAAGGAGCTATTTACAGGTGATGATGAAGCCCAGCAAATTGCCATTGTTAATGAGACATCCGCTGATTTAAGTGGAATCTTTGTTTCCAATGGAGATATGGCCTTTATTCAGGATGAAAAAGATGTATCAGCACTAGAAAAAAGGGTTAAAGATGGTAAGCTAGATGCCATTGTGACAATTAACGATCAAGGTGGCCAACTACATGCAGAAATCGCTACGTTTACACCACTAAAATTAAACGATCAGTCAGCATTATCTTCTTTATTGCAGTATGCTGGTCAGCATTTTGCCGTTCAGCAATTATCTTTATCACCAGAACAAGCGGCACAAATTATGGGTGCACAAACGGCTATTACTACCAAAAATTTAAATGAAGAATCAGCTGGTGGTAAAAGTGAAGAAGAGAAGCAATCTGGGTTAGTAGTTTCCTATGCAGTGGGTATATTAATCTATTTCTTTATTTCTACATTCCTTTCGATGATTACGACGGAAATTGCTTCTGAAAAAGGCTCACGAGCAATGGAAATGCTTTTAGTTAGTGTGAAGCCAGCCACACATTTTAAGGCAAAAATTGCAGGGGTATTATTACTTGCGTTAACGCAAATGGGGATTATTGCAGTAGTGTTTCTGATCTATTCGAAGTTTGTCAAAGACGGAATGGTTTGGGATGCGGCTGCTAGCATCATCAAAGAATTATCTGTTGGCTATGTTATCTATGCCATCGTATTTTTACTGTTAACGGTTATTCTGTATCTAATCATTGGCGCATTATTTGGTTCACTAGTATCGAAGGTAGAGGAAGCGGGTCAAGTGTTAATGCCTGCTATGATTATTACGATGATCGGCTTCTACGTTATGCTTACAGGAATGGGTAATCCAGATACGTTAATTATTAAAATTTTCTCCTATATTCCATTAACTTCTGGAATGATCATGCCGATGCGAATTGGTGCTACAGATATCGGCAGTATTGTACCGCTACTATCATTAGGGATTTTAATTGTAACGATAATTGTCGTGTATCTATTTAGTTTATCCTTCTATAAACGAAGTGTGCTGACATATAGCTCAGGTGGAGTAATTCAAAAAATTAAAACGGTTTTAAAGGTAACAACATAAGTTCAAAGCAGCTACGTGATAGATGTAGCTGCTTTTTTGGTTGTTTGATGCCATTGTTAGTAAACAATGTAAAGGAATTTACGGAATCAGTCGAATTTTGGATCGAAAGAAGCTATAATTTAAAAAAGAGCACGAAAATGAGTTTGTCATGAACCGGAAATGAAACTTTTTTAGATGGTAATCGTAAATAATTAGTAGAGATAAATTGCAGGGGGTAAAACGTATGTCTGAATTTAACAACGATCTTTTAAAATCCAAGGACCCATTCGCTTCAGAAAATCCTTTATTACAACCAAATCCACTTTTGCAACAAGAGCCTGAACAAAAGCCAGTGCTTGTGTCGGAGCAGGAGTTATCGCAAATTGCACAAAATCAGCTGATGCTAAAGAAAGATCCAGAGATTCATGCACTTGCACAAAAAATTGATGTTAAAGATCAAATTGCTATGCTTGAGCTTGGTAAAGAAACAGCCAATGGCATTTCTACTTTTTCAGATAAAATGCTAGCGACGATGAAATCCAGTAAGCTTGAGGAATCAAGTGTACTATTAAATAATCTTAATAAAATTATGGATAAATTTGATCCACAAGATTTTGCTGATGAGAAAAAGGGTGGCTTTATCTCAAAGCTCTTTAATAAAGGGAAAGAGCAATTGGAAAAGTTTTTATCTAAATATGACAGCATGAACAAAGAAGTGGATGTCATTTACCGCGAAATTCAAAAATACGAGGGAGAAATGAAGCGCAATACGATCGACCTTGAAAATTTGTATGAACAAAACTTAAATTACTTCCAATCATTAAGTAAATTTGTTGCAGCGATTGAGGTAAAAATTGAAGAGGTTCGTGCAGCATTACCAGCACTTGAACAAAAAGCTCAAACGGGCGATCAATTAGCAGCGATGGAATACGAAACAATGCTACGTGCTGTGGAATTATTAGAGCAACGTCGCTATGATTTAGAAATGGCACAACAAGTATCATTCCAATCTGCACCTCAAATTCGTTTAATGCAGCAAGGTAATAACCATTTAATTGCCAAAATTAACTCTGCCTTCGTGACGACAATTCCAATTTTTAAACAGGGCTTGATTCACGCAGTCACATTAAAACGACAAAAGCTAATTTCTGACTCCATGAGTGAGCTAGACCGTCGTACGAACGAAATGCTTGTTCGTAATGCTGAAAATATTAGTAAAAACAGTGTAAATATCGCGCGTCAAGCAGGTAGCCCAAGCATTAAAATCGAAACTATCGAAACAACATGGCAAACGATTATGTCTGGTATTCAAGAAACGAAGCAAATCCAAGCAGAAACGGCAAGAAATCGTGAAGAGGGTCGTAAACGTATTGAGCGTTTGCAATTAGAATATGAAAAACTGAAAAAAATGTAAAATCAAAAGCTTCTTGCTCAAGTTGTTGCAAGAAGCTTTTGATTTGGAAAAAAGAGCTCTTGGTAATTGTTCTTTGACAAAAACAGAAATACTGATTATCATAAAAATAAATGAGAATGATTATCAAGTGAAAAAGGAAGCGGATAGATGATACACAAAGCAATACGAATAGATAAATTAGTTCGTGGGGGAGTGAAGAAGTAATGGGGAATAAAATAAAGTCCTCTGCATTTTCGTATGAGCCTAATCAAGATGGAACACTAGCTCTCTACACGACTGAGAATTTAATGATTGTGCCGCAAAGCCGTTATCTGGAGCTGTTGCATATGGAAGAGCTGTACAATGCTATGCATACAGATTTGGATCATAAACAGCATAGTTTAGAACGAGAACGAAAAATGTTAAAAAAACAAAATGCACAGCTTACAGAAGAAATGCAAAAGGTCAAGCAGCAAAACATGGTCCTCCAAAAAAAGGTGACGGAATACAATTGCGTGGTAGAAGAGATGAAGGTGCTCCGTCAACAAAATACAGAGCTGCTAATAGAATTAAGTAAGTATACAGCGCTGTCAAGAGAATCACTGACAGGTCCTCTTAAGTCGATGATTCGAGATATGCGTGAGCAAGGGGTAGGGATTAAAGAAATCCATATTCGCATCAAGCGTCAAATCAATCCAGATATTAGCTATAGTACAGTGCGTAAATATATTTCTGAGCTCGAAGCGGAACAGCAAGGTGAACGGTGATAGCAAGTCACTAGAAATTTGGCATTTACAGTTGCTACTCAAAGTCCTATAATGAGTCTATTCTTTAACTAGTTTAATATTATGTGAGGTCGTCTATCGATTTCAAAAAGAGTAGGAGCGTTAGTGGTCATGTCAAATGAGAAAAAAGGGGTACTGGCAGCCTTTTTAGCCTATGCCTTTTGGGGAGCTTTCCCTCTATATTGGAAACTACTTGAACACGTACCGAGTATGGAGATTTTATTATCACGTGTTATTTGGTCTTTTGTCTTTACGGTACTAGCTGTTATCGTATTTCGAATGCGTAAGGATCTCCTTGCAGATTTAAAATATTTATGGTCCCATCAAAAGCTTTTCTGGCAGCTTGCAGGTGCATCCTTTGTCATTTCAATGAACTGGTATTTGTATATTTGGGCAGTAACCCATAATCATTTAATTGAAACAAGCTTAGGTTATTATATTAATCCACTGTTATCGGTTATTTTTGGGGTAATATTCTTTAAAGAATCGCTAAGTCGTGCACAATGGATAGCGACGGGGATCGCTTTTATTGCTGTCATTATTTTAACAATCAATTACGGATCTGTGCCATGGGTAGCATTGCTGATCGCACTGTCCTTTGCTATTTACGGTGTACTAAAAAAGAAAATCAAATTAGATGCCACAAGGGGCTTAGCCATTGAAACATTGTTGATTTTACCCTTTGCATTAGGCTATTATGTTTATCTGTTTACAACACATCAAGCTTCATTTTTACATGTCGATGTAAAAACAGATATTTTAATGATTTTCAGTGGGTTAGTTACAGCAATACCGCTTATTTTATTTGCCAAGGGTGCACAAAATATACCTTTATATTTACTAGGCTTTATTCAATATGTATCGCCAACCATTGTCTTGGTTTTAGGCATTGTGCTATACAAAGAGCCATTCAGTCAGGTAGAGCTTTTAGCATTTAGTATTATTTGGGCGGCTTTACTGCTATTCTCTGGTTCTAAAATTATTGAAACAAGAAAAGCCCATCATAAATCACTAGACTTGTAGAATTTTCTACAGGTCTTTTTATTTTAGAATAAGGATATCAAGTAATTAATTTTAAAATATTAGTTTTAACTAGGAATGCTGTCAAAAATATATGTGGCTTCTTGAATGGCTAGGTGAAGACCATGTGTTTGGTTGAAAACGATCACTATCGCTATGACGAATAGAATCGCAAATATGAAAGATGCAGGATTTCTCAGCTCATGCTTTTGCCTTCTAAAGAATTGCAAACAAATAACGGCAGCGATAATGATAATAATGAGCGAAATAATCAGGGTGATCAATGTTGAATGTATGTCGTTTACCGCTTCCCTAAACTGTCCTAATATCCCCATATTGTTAGGGCTCTCCACAATGGTTTTTTGACTGTCTTTGTTGGTAATCTCCCACCTAAAGTGATCGTTTTCTTGCAATACCGTATAATGAAAGCCTATTGTGTTTCTTTCTCCAATTAATGATGAAGAGGCAAAGGCTGTAGGAATCCATAAACTGAAGATGAGCATAAAGCTAAAAATGGTATGAATGGTTTTTTTGCGCATTTGGTCACTCCTTCATAGTGATATTCGACAAAAATTAGAAGAATCCCTTTCCTATATGAACACCTTTACTTTTTTGACAACATGTAGTAAGATAATGTCAATAATTAGATAACAATGAAAACTAATGCGAGGTGCTTTTTGTGAGTGCGGTAGGTTCTAACTAGGTAAAATTGAATGAAATAAGGCTATGGCGACAGGGGATTTATGTCATGCACACACCCCTTTTTTAGTCATGGATTTATTTCAAAACCTATGTAGATACCTACAATACTTTATCAAGCGTGGCGTACTATCGATGAACCTTCAAGTAACAAGAGGTTTTATTTGTGGTGCCGTAAAAGCTCGCCTTTTAAAGATTAAGCTGTGGGGATTCCTCACAGCTTTTTATTTTATTAACACATCATTGCTATCTAATATTGGGTAGGTATCTTCATGTATGATCAAACATTACAATGAGGAGCATGAAAAAATGAATTTTACTACTCTAGAAAAGTTACAATACCATGAATTAAAGGATATCGTTAAATCCTACTGTGTTAGCGGTTTAGGAAAACAGCTATTAGATAAATTAATGCCAAGCTCAAGCCTAGCGGTTGTGAAAACTCGTTTGAATGAAACGACAGAGGCGCGCGCAATTTTAGATGCAGAAGGCCATGTACCTTTTTTAGGTGTCTCCAATATTGAGCATATCATGACCAAACTTGCGAAAGGGATGATATTAGATCCAAGTGAGCTAGTTAGTATGTCAGACTTTTTAAGAGGCTGTCGCAATATCAAAAAATTCATGTTGGATAAGGAATTTTTTGCACCAGTTCTTTCATCTTACGCCCATTCAATGGCAGAGTTTAAAAGTGTGGAGGAGGAAATTAATTTTGCGATAAAAGCCAATCGTGTGGATTCAGCTGCTAGTCGAGAATTAAAGCGTATTCGTCATCATATGGACACGACCGAAGAAAAAATTAAAGAACGCTTAACAAAATTTTTGAATAACAGTGCTAACAAACCCTATATTCAGGAATTCTTTATTAGCCAAAAGGATGATCGATATACGATTCCAATAAAGGCTTCCTACAAAAATCATGTACAGGGTACCGTAGTAGAGATTTCCTCAAAAGGTGCAACTGTTTTTATGGAGCCGAGTGTAGTTGCTAAATTGAATGTAGAATTGGCTACCTTAAAGGCAGAGGAAGCGGTGGAGGAGTATCAGATTTTAGCCACTTTATCAGGACTTTTAATGGAACATCTTCATGCCATTCAGATTAACATGGAGTTGATTAGTCAATATGATATGGTCTTTGCCAAAGCAAAATTCAGCAGACAAATTGGTGGTATGGAGCCACGTTTAAATGATTATGGTTATATTAACATAGTAAATGGCAAGCATCCGTTATTACCAGCTAATGCCGTGCCCCTACACTTTACCATCGGTCAAGATTATCGTAGCTTAATTATTACGGGGCCAAATGCTGGTGGGAAAACCGTTGTCTTGAAAACAATTGGCTTATTAACGTTAGCGACCATGTCAGGCTTTCATATCGTAGCAGAGAAGGGAACCGAGATGGCACTATTCGATCATATCTTTGTGGATATTGGTGATAATCAAAGCTTAGAAAATGCTCTTAGTACGTTTTCTTCCCATATGAAAAACCTTTCCGATATTATGAGGGCGGCGAATAATCATACACTTTTACTGTTCGATGAAATTGGCAGTGGTACAGAGCCAAATGAAGGAGCAGCGTTAGCAATAGCTATTTTAGAAGAGTTTTATCAGATGGGCTGTATGACCGTTGCAACAACACATTATGGCGAAATTAAACGATTTTCAGAAATGCACCCTGATTTTATGAATGCAGCGATGCGCTTTAATAGTGAAACACTAGAGCCTTTGTATCAATTAATGATTGGCACATCAGGAGAAAGTAATGCCCTTTGGATTTCTAAAAAAATGAATGTCCGTGAAACAGTTTTACAAAGAGCAAAGGATTATATGAATAACAAGGATTATCAGCTAACACTTGTTCAAGACAGTAAAATCCGTAAGCCAAAGATAGAGAAAGCAAAAGCGACAACAGTATATGCCTATGCAAAAGGGGACCGCGTGAAATTACTGGATTATGATGATATAGGGCTCGTATACGAAGAAATGGATCCTTACAATAATGTCAGCGTCTTCTATAAGGGGCAAATACTAGAGGTAAATGTTAAGCGACTTGCCTTAGAACTACCTGCAACAGAATTATACCCCGAGGGATATGATTTAGAGACATTATTTGTTGATTATCAAGCACGCAAGCTTCAGCACGATATCGAGCGAGGGTCCAAAAAAGCATTACGTAAAATACAAAAGGATATTAGAAAAGATAAATTGAACTAATAACTTAGTTGAGAGACTGGGGCATAAGTGAACTTTCCAATTAGAAAAATGAGAGTCAACGTTATGTCCCAGTTTTTTTAGAATGGGGAGGACAAATAGGTTGAAAAAGGAATTTGGTATGTTGGTATTGTCTAGTATTTTATTGCTTGTGGGTTGTAATGTTCATCAAGAAAGTTCTCAGAAGGATGAGAACTCTTCAACCGAACAATTATCAATGCAGCCGAAACAAGAGGCGAAGGAAAGTATTATTTGGTTTTCAGAGAACAATGAAGTACAGCTCACACCAAAAACAAAAGTTTCAGATGGTTTCAGTGGTGTAACTGTTGCAGTAAATAATATGGAGAAAGAGTTTAATTGGCGTTTTACGACCATTACAGAGCCTCAAGTTTATTATACAGATATTACAGGGGACGGGAAAAAAGAAGCAGTAGTAATTATAAATACAGGAAGAGGGACTGGTTTAACGATTGATGAAGTACATGTGCTGAATAGTGAGAACCTCTCCGAAATAAACGTACAGCCTTTTGAAGAAATTATTTCGGATCACTTCGAATCGAAAATTACTAAAAAAGGAGAGAATCTAAATATTCAAGTAGTAGTGCAAGGTACTGAACAGCATGTGAATGTTGTCGCTCTAGATCCACACGTAGAGCAAGAGCATCTTAATTTTGGAGGGGTCGTTTATTATAAATTAGACAATCAAAAATTAACTGTAGTGCTAGGTGCTAGTGTTGGAGTATCTCCGCAATATGTAGGTGATGTCTATATTACATATCAATTTGATGAGGCTAAAAATGAATTCCTGGCACATCAAATGAAATTTGTTCCTCTAAACAGCTAAATAAAATAATTAAAAATGAGTTCGATATGGGGCAGTAGCACCTTGCATCGAACCCATAATGTTTTATTCTAGAAAGAATTAATTTGTGCTTTAATCGAATGATAGACTTCCTCAATTTTTCGTTTGTAAGGTAAATCCACTAAATTTAATGAATCTGTGTAGGCCATTTTTGCAATGTCGTAGGCTGTTGTTAGCTCCCCAAAATGTGCATAGCACAGGGCTTTATAGGAAAAACACTCATGTAAGCTTAAAATATCATATGGGTGACTAATATAAATCGGTATGTTTTTATATTGTTCAAATGCAGCCTTCGCTTCGTCATAACGACCAAGTAAATAGAGGGATTTTCCTTTTTCAGCATAATAAAAATTAGGATCCAGCTTGTCTATATACTCATGCTTCCTAAGCTCATTAAAACGTTCTATTTCAATCAGAGCCTGCTCATAATTATGGATGTAACTATTATAATAATGTGCCTTCAATACAAAAATAAAGGCGTCCACCTCAACACGTTCCGCAAATGCCTGATATTGCGCTAGCTTCATAAACATATGATCTGTTTGTTCAAAATCATGATCGATCATAGCACAATAGGCACCAATCCTGTACATATTATCAATTTGATAGAACAGTTGGTTTTTATGGGCATTAGTAATTGACTCTTGAATTAATTTTTTCCCTTCCTCATGCTCACCAATTGCGAGCTGGAATATACTCGTATAATAAGTCATTAATAAGGCATCGCGGGAATCGAGCTGATAGTCTTCTTGTTCAATAATTTCCTTTGCCTGTAAGATACGAGCGTAAGCCGATGTATATTGACGCTTTGCTGCTAAAATTGAAATCTCTAGGACAAATGTTTTGAACCAATGGCTGCGTAAATTAATTTCCTTAAAAATAGTACGAGCTTGCTGAAGCGGGGATTCCCAAGTTGTTAATCCAGCTTCATACTGAGCGTATGCGTAAATATACAATAACCGTCCAGCTTCGTAGCTAAGTGGAAGATTCTCTACAGATGGCTTAATGAGATTAACAATTTCTTGATGATGGTCGGCATCACCCCGTTTTACTTCTGCAAATAAAATTTCAACCTGCTCTAAAAGCGGGCGAAGTGAGGATGACGTTACTTCTTCCAGTAATTCACTAGCTTTCACCCCTAAACGTTCAGCAATATAATCAAGGCTTTCCATGGAAGGCTTGGCCTTATCATTTTCTATTTGGCTTAACATGCCCTTTGTTAGACGCTCACCGGCTAGTGCCTCTAATGTTAATTTTTGTTCTTTCCTTAATTTACGAATGCGTGTGCCTAAAGAATCCACTGCCTCGCCTCCTTTTGTTTAATTATATTAAACTTTTTCTTGCGTGAAAAGGGGGAGATATGGTATATTTTGTTTAACATGATTAAACTTTTTAATTTAGTTAAAAAACGGAGGGGTTTTGAGATGAATGAAGCGGAGAAATTAAAGAAGGCTACCTATCATTTATGGACATTTACAGCGAGTAAAATGATTGCCATGCTAGGGGCACATGTGATGGCATTTGGTTTTAGCTTATATATATTAGCCATGACAGGGTCGGCCATGAGCTTTGCAACGAATATGATTTGTTCTGTGTTACCTCGTGCTCTTGTGGCACCTATAGCAGGGTATGTCGCGGATAATTATTCGAAAAAACGAACAATTTTACTGGCGCAGGCAGGGACTATTGTAACCGTTGGGGGGTTACTGTTATATACAGAAACGGTAGGGATGTCAGTTTACGCTATTTACATTGCTACTGTGTTTAACACGATCTGCTCTGCCTTTTCCGGTGTTACATTTTCATCAGCTATTGCTACCCTTGTTAATTCAGAGCGCTTACAGCGTGCGATGTCATTTAATCAAATGTCCATGTCCGTGGCTGCCATTGGGGGGCCAGTCATTGGCGGGATGATGTACGGATTTTTTAATATCGACGTTTTTTTAATGGTCAATATGGTGGCGTACGCTATTGCCTTTTGTTTAGAGGCAACAATGGATTTTAACCTCTATAGTACAAGAGGAAAAGATGTGAAGAAGGAAAAGGTTTGGGAAAGTCTTAAAGGTGGGTTCCATTACATTAAGCAGCGTAAAGTCATTAAAACAATTATGTGGGTAGCATTATGGATTAATTTATTCTTTTCTGCCATATCTGTCGGAGGAACATTCATTATCATTGAATTACTGAAAGTAGAATCTACGCATTTCGGCTTTATTCAGGCTTCAGGAGCAGCGGGTATGCTGGGAGCTTCCGTATACTTTGCATCAAGATCAGAGGTTAAAGTGCCATTACGTTTCTCAAAAATAAGCTTATTGCTATTGTCAGGGAGTGTAGCTTTAGCCGTCATTCCATTAGTTACAGATTTCTCCTACTTAGCAGTCGTTATCTTTTATCTAATCATTTACTTTATTTTTGCTATATTCGAGATGGGCATTAATATGCCAATAGGGGTGTATATGCAAAAAATCATCTCTGAGGAATACCGTGGACGCGTCTTAGGCTTATTAGAGACCATGGCAATGTCCATGATGCCAATAGGTATGGTTATTTACGGTATATTATATGATACTGTACCAGCGACAATTATTTTACCTGTTACAAGCGTCATTATAATTTCAATTTCACTTGTAATGTTGCGACCATCCATCTTAAGAGAAGCACATCCAGAGTATTATGATCAAAAAGCTATAGCAGAAAGTATTCCTAATTCAACAACATAACCAAAAGGCATGCATAAACTTTGCATGCCTTTGTTAATTATTGGTCCTCAATAACAATATACGTTGCTTGAATGGGGCCATGTACCCCAACGATTAAAATCATTTCGATATCTGCTGAGTTACTTGGACCCGTTATAAAGTTGATGCATGAGGCAATTTTTTCACCACGACGGATTTTTTCACTAATCCAACGTGCTGCCTGTGTCATACGAGGAACAATCGTACTTTTCGGAATTAAAATAATCGATTTTTCTGGTAAAAAACTAACACTACGTCCCTTATCCTTGCTACTAAAAAGTACAGCAGTCCCCGATTCTGCCAAGGTCATTTCACTGATTGTAATACCAATATTCGCTTTTTCAGCTTGTCGGATGTTTTCCTCCTGGTGCTGTGCATTCCATTCATAATGCTGAATATTAGCTTGTGGCCATTGTTCGGTCATTAATTGTGATAGTCCATACTTTTGGAATCGTTTATCATGCCATGTAATGATGGACTGACCCCCATAATGGTCAACAACGGATTGTAAATCTTCAGATAGCTTTGCGGTAGTGGAAATGACAATATCAGTATGAATATTAGCACACTGCTTTATTAATACCTCTACTAATTCGTCCTTTGTGGCATCTTTGAGAATGCGGTCTTGTGGCTGATATTGCCACGTTGGGCGTGAAAGTTCTATTTTTGGTGAACGTCCAAGCTGCTTTGCGATGTTGGCTAAGAAGGATTCTCGATTGTGAATGGTACCTGTCACTGGTGTTCGCCTCCTTTTGAACGGTTTTTCAACCAATTTCTAAAGCTATCTTTTGTTGGTGCAGGAAAATCCCTCGCTTCAGTCCATGCTTTTAATGGACCTGGTCCTTTCGAAATGGTGTTGTCTTTCGTAAACGGGGACATTGCTGGTGCCGCCATTTTGGTTGCCATCTTATATAAAGTAGGAGAGGAAGCACCTAAGCCAAATGCCTTCATTAATAGCTTTTCAGAAACAGGTGCTTTGCCTTCATTTTCAACGATGACTTGGCGATGGCGATGAATCAGCTGATGTAAAGGGATTTTGACAGGACATGCGTCTGTGCAAGCCCCACACAATGTAGAAGCATATGGCAATTCTTTATAATCATCATAGCCTCCTAAAAGAGGTGAAAGGACAACGCCAACAGGCCCAGAGTAGATGGAACCATACGTATGGCCACCAACATGACGGTACACAGGGCAAGCATTTACACAAGCAGCACAGCGGATACATTGTAAAATGGGCTGGAATTCACTACCTAAAATAGCCGAGCGTCCATTATCTACAATAACTAGGTGAAATTCCTCTGGTCCATCCGTATCACCCTCTTCTTTGATTCCGGTTAATGTCGTAATATAGCTAGTTAGCTTTTGACCCACCGCACTCCTTGTTAATAGGCTCACAAGAACCTCCATTTCTTCAAAGGTAGGGACAATTCTTTCCATTCCCATAACCGTAATTTGCGTTTTCGGTAAAGCCGTGACTAAATCAGCATTACCTTCATTTGTGACAAGCGTAATGGAGCCACTTTCTGCAATGGCAAAGTTACAGCCTGTTATCCCAATATCTGCGGTTAAATAGTCATTTCGTAATTTTTGTCGCACATAGAGAGCAAGCTCCTCTGGCTTTTCTGTTTGCGTGTAGCCTTGTTTTTCCTTAAAAATATCTCGAATCTGCTCTTTGTTTTTATGTAGGGCAGGCGCCACAATATGGGAGGGAGGCTCATGATCTGCGACCTGCAAAATGTATTCGCCAAGGTCTGTCTCAATCACTTCACAGCCAAGTTTCTCTAAAGCTGCATTTAGGTTAATTTCTTCTGTCACCATCGATTTCGACTTGACAATTTTCGAAGCATCCTTCTTTTTGGCAATGCCTTGAATGTAATCGGTTGCTTCTTGTGCCGTATGAGCAAAGAACACATGTCCGCCTCTTTTGGCAACATTGTCACTTAATTGATATAAGTAATAATCAAGGTTAGCTAAAACATGCTTGCGAATTTCCTCTCCATGCGAGCGCCATTCTTCCCAATGACCGAGCTCGTCAGCTTGTTGTAAGCGGCGAGTTTGAAAGCGTTCTTGCGCACTTGAGACAGCCCCACGCATAAAGTGATTGTTAAGTTCTTTTGTTACACGCTGATGGAATGGCTCATTACTTGTCTTCATTGCCATGATTTATTTCCCCCTTTTATCGGCAGTTTAAAACTTCAGCAATATGCATCACTTGAATTGGTTTCCCTTGGCGCTGAATGCGACCACCGATATTCATTAAACAGCCGGCATCGGCCCCAATTAAAATGTCAGCGCCTGTTTCTTCCACATTTTGTACTTTTTCATTGACCATTTCTCCAGAGATATTGCCCATTTTGACTGAGAAAGTGCCGCCAAATCCACAGCACCGATCTTTACCTGGGAGATCCGTGTAGTGTAGTCCTTTGACATGGCTTAATAATTTTAACGGAGCATCCGTTACACCGAGCAGACGAGTCATATGGCAGGATGTATGGTATGTAGCTTTGCCTTCGAAATGAGCACCAACATCTTCTATTTTTAAGACATGGACAATAAATTCAGTAAATTCATATGTTTTATCCGCTAAAGCCTGTGCTTTTAATGCCCATTGTGGATCGTCCTTCAATATTTCAGGATATTCTTTCAGCATATAAGCACAGGAACCAGAAGGGGAGACCACATATTCAGCTTCCTCAAAAGCAGTGATCATTTTTTTTATGGCACTTTTGGATTCTTTCACATAACCGCTATTGTACGCAGGCTGCCCACAACAAATTTGATTTTCAGGAAAGTCTATTTCACAGCCGAGTCGTTCCAACACTTCAACAACTGCCTTTCCGACATTTCCTTGAAACATATCTACTAGGCAAGTGGCAAATAGTGATACTCTCATTTTCATCGCTCCTTTTCTAAACAACTGGTCATCTGATGACTTTTGATGGATATATCATACAACAATTTGTTAAAAGAATAAAAGTGTTTTTAGAGAATTTTCTGAAAAAAATAAAACTACCTAGTGAAGGGGTAGGTAGTTTTACTCGGAGTTGGATTCCGTTAATTCGAAATACTGTAGGAGCACCTTTTCAACATTGCTTAAATGAGAAGCCATCGCATGTTTGGCCAACTCCTCATTTTGCTGTTTAATCGCGAGGAAAATTTGCATATGTTCATCATATAATTGTTCGCTCGTTGTTTTTTTGGAATACAACCAAATTCGGCGAGTTTCTTTCATTGTTTCAATCATAAGGCCAGAAATTTGATCTAGGATGGTAACGAGTAGGGGGTTTTGAGAGGCAGTAGAAATGGCCGCATGGAATTGATAATCTACTTTTTCACCAAGCTCGCCGTCACCGTTGGCTTGCTTCATATCCTCTAAAATTTGTAGCATGGCTTGTATATCCTGGTCCGTACGATGGATAGCTGCACTTGCTGCTGCTCCTACCTCAATAATCTTGCGCACCTCTAATAAATGAGCAATATCCTGTCTATTCGTTAACATCGCAGTGGACAATGGAAAATCAAGTTGATTGGATGGCACACTTTTAACAAATGTCCCAGAGCCTTGTTTAATCTCAATCAATCCCATCGCTTTTAAAGCGGAGAGCGCCTCACGTACAGCAGATCGGCTAACTTGTAATTGTTCTGCGAGCTGTTCAACAGAGTCAAGACGATCACCTGGTTTTAGGACACCAGCTCTTATTTTTTCATGTAGAATTTCGGACACTTCTTCATAAATTTTTTTAGGTTTAATTTTTCTTAGTTCCAAGGAGCTACACCTCATTTTCTCGATCAAATGCTCATTTGTTATCATCATTATACATGAAAATAAGTCATTTACTCACGGATTCAAATAAACATCTTATGTAAAGAGAGATTTTGTCGAAATGTAAAGGGGGATAATAATAGTATCAACTTATAATAAGGTCATCAGATGATTCGATTTTCTGATATCTTTGTCTTTGTAAATGATTTCTTACAATAGCATTTGGTCAATAGTGTCTATCGAATACAGAAGCCTATTTCAACAGTAACGCCAACTAATCGACAATGTCAAGACTGTGGGAATAAGGGGAGTGATTGCTGCTACGAAAGGGTAGAATATTGGCGCAATTTGTTGACAGAATAATAACGGGAGAGCATAATGCAAAAGTAGCGAAGTGGCACTTCTCAAAAATCTCATACTTTTGCCATGAAACGTTCACAAACTGGAAGGGCGCATTTTATTCTGTTTTTTGGTACGATGGATGCAGTAACTGTAAGGAGCGATTATAAAATATGGGATCTGATATTAACGTATTTTTAGCTTTTGGTGCAGGGTTTTTAAGTTTTATTTCACCATGTACTCTCCCACTGTATCCAGCATTTTTATCGTACATAACGGGTATGACATTAGATGAGCTAAAATCGGAAAAAGGTATGCTACAAAAACGTGCCATTTTCCACACATTATTCTTTTTACTAGGTTTTTCAATTATCTTTATTATTATTGGGCTAAGTGCTTCATTAGCGGCAGAATTTTTCCTGAATTATCAAACATTATTACGACAGGTTGGGGCTATTTTAATCGTAGTATTTGGTTTAATGATTGTAGGATTATTGCAAATAGACTTCTTAATGAAGGATCGTAAGTTTCAATTTAAAAATAGACCATCTGGCTATTTGGGGTCCGTCTTAATAGGGATTGCCTTTGCGGCAGGTTGGACACCCTGTACTGGACCCATCCTAGCGTCCATTATCATGTTAGCTGGTACAAACCCAGGTGCGGGCTTCAGCTATATGTTCGCGTATTATTTAGGATTTGCGATTCCATTCTTCGTGCTATCGTTCTTCATTTCACGTATGACATGGATTCGTACTCATAGCCAAAAAATTGTGAAAATCGGCGGTTATGTAATGATTGCCGTTGGGATCTTATTATTCTTTGATGGATTAACGTATATTACACGCCTTTTACAGCCAATTTTCGGTGGATTTACAGGCTTTTAATTTGTTAAACTAAAGAAGCATACCGAACTTTAACGTAGGGAGATGAACATGTGCCGACAGTTTTAGTAGTGGATGATACGCTTTTTATGCGTGTTGCAATCAGTAATATGTTTACAGAATGGGGTTATGAGGTAGTCGGTAAGGCAGCAAATGGTAAAGAAGCTGTGGCGATGTATCGTGAGTTACAACCAGACTTAGTTACAATGGATGTAACGATGCCCGTTATGACAGGTATTGCAGCAGTAAAAAAAATTATTCCAGAATTTCCACATGCAAAAATTATTATGGTGACTGCTTTAGGCCAGCAAAAGTTAATCGTAGAAGCGATCGAAAGTGGGGCAAAGGATTTTATTACCAAGCCCTTTGAGCCAGAACGATTAAAGGCTGTAGCTGATCAATTACTTGGACAAAATTGCTAATTAGACATTAGAGGAGGATTTTTTATGTTGAGCAGTATCCCTTCTCACTATTATGTTATAGGGTCGACCATCATGGCCATTCTTATGGGAAGCTTTGTCATGGTCATTCGAATGAGAGCTTCCAAAAAGCCGACAAATGAGAAGAAAATTATTATTCCACCAATAGCGATGTCTTCGGGTGCACTGATGTTTCTATTCGAGCAATTCCGCGTACCACCGATGCAAATTTTAGAGGCAGCAGCTGTCGGAATGGTGTTCTCGACGATTTTAATCGCTACTTCAAAATTTGAAGTTAAAGGTCGAGATATTTATTTAAAACGGTCAAAAGCATTCGTTTTCATCTTAATCGGCTTGTTAGTTTTCCGAGTTGTTGCGAAAATGATATTAAGTAGCTCCATCGATGTCGGTGAATTAGCAGGAATGTTCTGGATACTAGCCTTTGCCATGCTATTACCTTGGCGAATTGCTATGCTCATCCAGTTTAAAAGAGTCAAAAAAACAATTCCACAACTACACTAGTGCAGAAGCTAGTGTAGTTTTTTTATGCTCATAAGTGTGAAGAGGTGTTGGATCGCACTCTTATGGGGTGGATTGAAGCGTGGGATAGCAAGGCGAAGGTGGTGGATAGCAAAGGGAAAGTGACGGATAGAAGTGAGAAAGTAGTGGATAGAACAGCAAAAGTAGCGGATAAAACCTGCAAAGAGAAGGATAGCGCCAAGAGAAGGGGATAGAATCGCAAAAGTGGAGGATAGAACAGCAAAAGTGGAGGATAGAACAGCAAAAGTGATGGATAAAACAGCAAAAGTAGCGGATAAAACCTGCAAAGAGAAGGATAGCGCCAAGAGAAGGGGATAGAATCATAAAAGTGGTGGATAGAATCGCTAAAGTGATGGATAAAACAGCAAAAGTAGCGGATAGGATGGCTAAAGTGATGGATAAAACAGCAAAAGTAGCGGATAAAACCCTCAGAAGGAAGGATACAACTCCAAAAGCAATGGATAGCCAACAGCAGCATTCGATAACAAAAGGAAACGCTGCACAAAATGGATGTGCAGCGTTTTCATAATCATTCAAATAAGTGTTCGTATGGGGCGATGTCAATTTGCATTTGTTCTAATTTTTTGCGTAAAAATTTGTGATCGCGCTTGGGTGTTGCTTGGATATAGCCACGAATAATGAGGTCATTGTTAATGGCAGCTGCTTTTTCCTCTAAAGCGAGCTCACCGATTTTGCCTGCGATTTTTTCCTTTGCTACTTGTCTAAAGAGCTCAGGTACTGGACTTACTAACTCATAGAGTAAGTCCTTTTCAGCTTGTCCCCATAAGTGAATTGTTTTATCTAAATAATATTCCTGCCAATCTAAGTCAGATTTTCCATCCTGCTTAGGTAATGCTTTTAAGAATTTACGGAACATAAAGAATCCGCCAATAGCCATCAATGAAATGAGGACGACAACCCAAAATAAAATAAACCATAAAAACCAACCTTGTAACAAATCGTTCACCTCTTTGCCTTCTCTCACTCTATTATAAGAGCTTCCGAAAAAAAATTCATCCTATAATGTCCCTTTTTTAGCAATTCATCTTTATATAGTGTGCAAGAAGGGAGGTGACGTTAGATGGCAAACGTTAACTTTATTAGTGCAACTCTGCGTCTCAAGTATGAAGATGGCTATGATGAGCAAAATGAACCGAAATTCACAACAAAATCGTATCGTAATCTTAACAACACACATAGTGCGGATGATTTACTAGCTGTGGCGCATGCTATTGCAAGTCTTTCATCACAGACTTTGTCTAGCATTGCAAAGCAAGAAACAAGCGATATATCTTAAGGGGGGATTACAGCATGGCACAAGTATTAGAGTTACAATTTGCAACAGTGGATGGTAAAACGACAACATTAACGATTGATGCTCCAAAGCCCAATGTCTCAGTGGCTGAAATTCAGCAGGCAATGGAAACGATTGTGGCGAAAAATGTATTTGCCGGACAGGTAGGGGCTTTGTCTGCCATTAAGGGGGCACGCCTTGTAGATCGTCAAGTAACGGAATTTGATGTAGCAACAGAATAATTCATCGATGGCCTTTGCAATTGGAACTGCAAAGGCCATTTTTTACCGTAGGAGAGAGGAGAGGAGACCTAATGGAACAGTGGTTAAACATGATATCCGATATCGGTTTTCCGATTTTAGTGTCATTTTATTTGTTGCACCGCGTCGAAGTAAAGCTGGATGCGATTCATGCTGCACTCGTTTCGTTAAAATGAAATCCATTTCACAAAGATGTACGAAAGCTGTCACTTAGTAGTTCTTGTCAACGCTTACAACCTACGTTAGGATGAGGATAGTGTAAGGTTAGGGAGAGTGTTGACCATGAAACGTAAATTACTAGGGCTAGTTCTACTGCTGACTTGTGCATCCGTGCTAGGAGCATGTGGAAATTCAAAATTTAAAGCAGATTATAGCCTGGAAATACCCGAATTTGAACATGTAAATCAACGTGGTGAAACGATTTCACTAGAAAGTTTGAAAGGCAAGCCTTGGATCGGCATGTATATATTTACGAACTGTGTGTCGATTTGTCCGCCCATGTCATTGAATATGGCACAAGTGCAAGAAAAGCTCCAGAAAAAAGGAGTAGAGGATTATCATATTGTTGCCTTTTCAGTAGATCCAGATGTGGATAAACCAGAGGTGTTAGCCGATTATCTTAGTAAATACAATGTACCAGATGAATCAAAATGGAACCTTCTAACAGGATATTCACAAAAATATATTGAACAATTTGCTGTGAAAAATACCAAAATTTTAGTGAAAAACGACCCTAACAGTGATCAAGTCATACATGGTAATCAATTTTTCTTAGTCGATAAAGATGGTGTTATCGTCAAAATGTATAATGGCTATGCTGAAAATATTGAAGATGTCCCAATTGATACGATAGCTTCTGATATCGAAACATATATTGATGAAAATTTATAAAAAGCAATAAACCGTCTCGGACTTAAGAGACGGTTTTTTTGTTCTGGAAAAATAATCTTTTTCTAGTTGAGCATCGTTTATAGTGTAGAAGGAGGGACAAGCATGTCTGATAACGAAAAATTAGAGCAACTAATGGCTATACATACGGAGCAATTATTTCGAATTGCTTATTACTATACAAAGGATTTACAACTAGCCGAGGATATTGTGCAGGATGTTTTTATTAAATTCTACCATCAAAAACATTATGAAGAACGAGGAGAAATGAAGGCTTACTTGGCACGCATGACGATTAATAAATGTAAGGATTACTTAAAAAGCTGGGCATATCGAAAAATTACATTTCAGCATAAATTTTTTACCAAACAAAAGTCGGGCTTACAGGATACACTTATTCTTCAGGATGAACAAGATTTATTAGATGAAGCAATTTTACGGTTACCCATTAAGCCACGAGAAGCGATTGTCTATTATTACTTAGAGGAAATGACAATTAAAGAAATTGCTGTATTACTTGAGATTCCTGAAGGTACGGTGAAATCACGTTTAAAAAAAGGGAAAGAGCTTTTAAAAGTAGATTTACAAAATATCGAATGGGAGGTACTTTTCCATGGATAAGCATACAATGCATATTTTGAAGGATGTCACAGCTCATAAAGAGGCGATCATTCAAAACGTTCGACAACAAATCCAACAGCAAACACATCCATCCAAGACAAAGTGGACATATCGTGCAGTCACAATGTTGATCACTTGTTCGCTCTTACTATTTATTGCGTGGCAAGCAACACAACCAATGAATCAATTGGCGACTGAGGTAACGGATGAAGGGGAAGTACCTACATTCACTGAATTATTTCAGACAGAGGTAGATGGAACTGCTACAACATACAGTCAGTATTTTCAAATTGCCGATTCACTCAATCACCGTGAAAATATCAAGTATTATGCTCCGCTTCAAGGTTTCGGGGCTATGCAAGAAGTAGCATCTACAATGGGGGATGCAGTCCATCTAATTGAGCCTAAAGATCTGCCGTTTCAAGCAAATATTCAGGAGGTCTATGCGGTAACTTCAGATATGAAAGATGGTAGCCTACAAACGCAATTTCAATTTAGCTTTAAAGAAAAATCTCTTGCAGGTGTAGATTTGCAGTATATTCATTTTACAATTACGAACGTAGAGCGTAACCCATTAGCTAACCGTAAACTTACAGAAAATATTGAGAACATTGAGGGGAGTAACCTCAAGAATGTAGGCTTTAATTTTTTGAACCCTTTGTATTATCGAGAGATGACTCCAGACCGAGGTTTTGCATATATATACTATGATTATGATGAGGCAGATAAGCGAGTCTTTCGAATGACTACAACCAGTGCTAATGAATTTTATACGTATGATAACGGATATGTTTATCATATTGGTTATCGAATAAATGGTGATCAAGAAGAAGTCCAAGAAAAAATGGTAGCCATCGTAAGAAAATTTATTTCTGGCAATTAGCTCATCCTATTGTAAAATGATAGAAAAGAAGGGATGGGGGTCAATGATAACGATTGCGCAAACCTATTTACAGGTTGTTCAAAAGAGATTCCAAAATGTGAAAGAGTTAGGGGATAAGGCTCTTGCCCAATTAGAAGAGGAACAGCTGCACTGGGCGTATAATGAAGAATCTAATAATATAGCTGTCATTGTGAAGCATGTTAGTGGCAATATGATTTCACGTTGGACGAATTTTTTAACGACAGATGGTGAGAAGGCTACAAGAAATCGGGATGATGAGTTTATGGATAGTCTTCATACAAAAGAATCTATTATCGCAGTTTGGGAAAAGGGCTGGCAAGTCTTTTTAGATACTTTGGCGAGTTTAAGCGAATCTGATTTGGAGAGGCATGTTACCATTAGAGGAGAGCAGCTAGCTGTAATCGATGCCATTGAGAGACAAATGGCTCATTATGCACAGCATGTTGGTCAAATTATTTATATTGCGAAACAAGTAAAGGGCTCTGAATGGCAAACATTAAGTATAGCAAAAGGGGAGTCTCAAGCTTTTACAGAGGCCATGCTAGAAAAAAACCAATCATAAATACACAAGATCGTAGCAATCATCTGTTGCTACGATCTTTTAATTTGCTACATAAAGCTTGTACATGGCTGTTTCAGAGTCAATGGCTTGCGCAAGGTCAAACGCCTCCTGCTGACTTTTTTGATTGGTGATGATTTCATAAAAATAACGAATAACAAACATAAGATTCGCATTGCCGTCAATATAATCATCAGGTGCTAAATAGGATTGACAGCCACTCGCTAAAAAGGCTGTTGCTAGCTGCTGCCAACCTAATGTACAGCCTGTTGCTAGAACTTTGACATTTTGTAGCCGGCAATAGGACTCAATATGCCTTGGTCCAAAGTATAGGTCTTGAGGTTCATCGTTCTCATACACTTCTTCGCCTAACTCGGGTAAACAAAAGCGCCCTTCATTGCCGTGGAAATTTAAAATAAGATAGTCCATTCTGCCATAAAGGTCCTCTCCAGATAAGACATCAATCAAATCATTGGGTCTTCCAATCAAATGCAGTGTGACCCTGGCGCCAAATGATTCAAGTGCCGCTCTAATGGCCATGGATTCGAAATCACAATCTGGTCCAACTACTAAATTTACATATAACTCTGGTTTACTCAAAGTCTCTTCACCTCCATTATTAGTATAAATGAAAAGTTAATATTACAGGATACATTTCCAATTGCTGATGTTCAGCAGGCTATTTATTTACTAGAATAAGCGAAATTACTCCTATATTGTCATCATAATAATGGCGAATATAGGGGATTTTTATTTTTCGGGAAAGACTGAATAGTAGGAAAATCATAAAATTGTTTGAAAAAATTTTTTTCGTCCGATAAAAGTAAGGGGAGAAATGTTATGCAGATAAAGAAAGGGAAAGATGGTGGAAAAATAAAGTATTTTTTCACGTGTAAATTAAAAGGAGACTGATATATGAAGAAACTATTTAGCAGTTTTAAAGGCAAGCTTTATACGCTATTTGCGCTTGTATTACTTATCCCTGTGATATCTGTGGGGAGTTTATCCTACTTATCTGCAAAAGATTCCATTAAAGAAGAAATTTTATTTAGTGCCAATGAAAGTGTAGGCATTTTAAATAAGCTTATTGATAAAACCATTAGCGAAAAAATGGATGAAATTAACGTCTTTAGTAGTGAAGTAGATGCTCAACAGTATGAGCAAGCACAAGCATCGATTGTGTCAAAATTACAGCAATATACTAAGCTGAATCCAGATGTTTTGAGTGTTTATATTGGCATGAATAACGGTGACTTTACACAGGAGCCTCGATTAAATGATGCGGACTACAATCCATTAGATCGAGATTGGTATAAAGAGGCAACAGCTCTTAAAGGAGAAACCCTAATCACTAACCCTTATAAGGACGCAGGAACCGGCGATATGGTGGTGACAGTTGCCAAACAGATTAAGGATCACTCTGGTGTTGTGGCAATTGATATCAAGCTAACAGACCTGCAAAAAGTTGCCGATTCGATTCGGATTGGGAGAAATGGCTATTCCTCTATTTTTGGGGAAAATAACTTAGTCATTTCACATCCGACCCTAGAAGCAGGCGGAGAGCTGAAAGAAAGCTTCCTTGATAAAATGTACGAAAATTCATCGGGCACTTATGACTATGTCTTTGACGGTGATGATCGAATCCTGTTCTATACAACAAATGAATTAACAAATTGGAAAATTACCGGAACAATTTTTGCTGAAGAAATTGATGAGTCCGCTTCCTCCATTTTGTATCATACAATTCTTGTATTAGTGGCAGCTATTATTATTAGTTCCATCGTCTTTTATTTTGTAATGAAGGCCATTATTAAACCAATTAAAGCATTAAAGGACAGCGCCGTTACAATTAGTAAAGGTGATCTTACAGAGACGGTGACGGTTTCTTCAAATGATGAGATTGGTCAATTAGGGCAAGCCTTTAATGACATGCAAGAAAGCTTACGGACACTAATTCAAAAGATTGAACAAAACGCAGAGGAAGTCGCTTCGTCAGCAGAAGAGCTAACAGCCAATGCGAATCAGACAAGCATTGCGACTGAAAAAGTAGCGATTTCGATTCAGGATGTCGCAACAAGTGCTGATTCTCAAACGATTAGCGCCAATAAAAATGCAGAGTCACTGCATGAGCTTTCAACAGCTATTCTTCACATAGCGGAAATCTCCACTGCTGTAACCGATCTTTCACAGCATGCAACATTGCAAGCAGATGAGGGTGGACAAGCCGTTCAAAATACAAAGGATCAAATGCAGTCCATCCATTTATCCGTAGCGGATTCCAATGCGAAAATCCAAACTTTACATGAACGATCACAGCAAATTACATCTATTTTAGATGTCATTACAAGCATCGCAGATCAAACTAATTTACTGGCACTAAACGCAGCAATAGAGGCAGCACGAGCGGGTGAACATGGAAAAGGCTTTGCGGTTGTGGCAGATGAAGTGCGCAAGCTAGCCGAGCAGTCACAGGAATCGGCAAAGCAAATTTTTGAGCTGATTCGAGGAATTCAACAAGAAACAGAGCAATCTGTTACGATTATGGCGAAGGTGACGGAGGATGTGCAAAGTGGATTGCATATTTCAGATGAAGCTATTACAAAATTCCAAGTTATTATGGCAAGTATGAATGAAATTACGCCTAAAATGGAGGAAGTATCCTCAGCCTCAGAGCAAATGTCTGCAGGTGTTCAAGAGGTTGCAGCAGTGACGGAAGATCTGGCATTCTCAGCAAAAGGTAATGCAGCTGCGTCAGAGGATGTAGCGGCATCGACAGAGGAACAATTAGCTTCAATGGAAGAAATCAATGCCTCTGCTCAAGCACTAGCACATATGGCAGATGAATTAAAGCAACTCATTAGTCAGTTTAAATATTAAAGCAAAACGCCACTCCTGTTAAATTAGGAGTGGCGTTCGTTGTTTTATCGATCTTCTTCCCAACAATCTGTATTTTTTAACGTTGGAATCGATTTTGCATAAAAGACAGGGTTTTTACCAGCTTTACGTTGTAGGGTAAAGTCGTCTAATACAAGGAAGGCAATTTTTCCAAGAAGCATAATAATAGCAATATTGATGAGAGCCATGAGACCCATAAATAGGTCAGCTAAGTTCCACACAAGCTGTACCTGTGCTAACGAGCCAAACATTACCATAACTAACACTAAAATACGATAGCTAAACATCCAACCTTTATGGGCATTCATAAATTCAATATTGGATTCACCATAATAATAGTTACCGATAATCGAGCTAAAAGCAAAGAAGATGATGGAAATGGCAATGAAATATGGAGCCCAGCCCCCAACATGCACAGCTAAAGAATCTTGCGTCAAAATAATGCCGTTGCTTTCACCTGTATCATATAAACCAGCTAAAATAATGATAAAGGCTGTCGCAGTACAAATCATAATCGTATCAAAAAAGACACCTAAGCTTTGTACAAGCCCTTGCTTCGCGGGATGTGAGGTATTGGCAGTAGCTGCTGCATTAGGCACACTACCCATACCAGCTTCATTGGAAAATAAACCACGACGTACCCCTTGCATGATAGCCGCACCGATTGCACCACCAGCCGCTTCTTGAAGACCAAATGCGTGCGTGAAAATTAGTTTGAATACATTCGGTATTTCAGATAAATTTGTCACCACAACAAAAAGGGCTACAAGTAAATAAAAGATCGCCATGACAGGTACAAGAATTTGTGTTACTTTTACAATTCTATGTACACCACCAAAAATAATTAATGCTGTTAACACTACTAGCATAACCCCGATGGCCTTTGGACTTATGTCAAATGCATCTCCAACTGAAGTTGCGATAGTATTCGATTGTACAGCGTTAAAAATAAATCCAAAGCTTAATGTTAATAGAATACTAAAGATAATACCTAGCTTTCTTTGACCTAATGCCTTCTCCATATAGTAGGCAGGTCCACCTCGGAACGTATCGCCATCCTTGACTTTGTACACCTGCGCTAAAGTACTTTCGATGAAGGCGGTTGCCATCCCTAAAATAGCGATAATCCACATCCAAAATACAGCACCAGGGCCCCCGACACCAATGGCTAAGGCAACACCTGTGATATTCCCAGTGCCAACACGTGAAGCGGCACTAATCGTAAAGGCTTGAAACGGTGACACACCCGATTCGCCATCTCTTTTTTCAACAATCAGACGAAACATTTCAGGAAAAAGACGAATTTGTACAAATTTTGTACCAATTGAAAAATATAATCCTGCTGCTAAAAGTAAAATAATCAGGATATATGTCCATAAAATATTATTTCCGCTATCTACAATAGATGAAATCCATTCCATAAGTTGTCCTCCTTTCATACAATACGTTTAAGTCTACACTGTTTTTTTATAAAAAATCAACTTTTCTAAAATAAAGAATTATATTAAAATTTTATGATTTCAAAATAGTAAGTTAGAAATTGTATTTTTAATTATTGTTTCCTAGTAAAATACAATAATAATTTTATAGAAAATTATAGGTACTTGGAAAATTCTCTTATTTCTGCGCATGTTCCGCGTATAATAATAGAAAAAAGGAGAGTGATTTTGATGAAAACAATCGGTTTAATTGGTGGCATGAGCTGGGAATCGTCTGCACAATATTACAGACTTATCAATGAACAAATCAAACAACAGCTCGGAGGCTTACACTCTGCGAAATGTATCCTATATAGTGTTGATTTCCAGCAAATTGAGCATTTTCAGGCTAGAGGAGAGTGGGACAAGGCGGGCGAGGTCCTTGCTCAAGCAGCACAATCACTTGAGCGAGCAGGTGCAGATTTTATCGTTATTTGTACGAATACGATGCATAAGGTCATTGATATTATTGATGCATCTATCACCATTCCTATTTTACATATTGCGGATGCAACAGCTCGGCAAATTAAAGAAGCAGGCCTACAGAAAATTGCCCTTCTTGGCACGAAATATACAATGGAGCAAGCGTTTTATAAAGCAAGAATAGAGGACTTTGGTATTGAAGTCATTGTGCCAAACGAACATGAGCGAATAGAAGTAAATCGTATTATTTATGAAGAACTATGCTTAGGCAATATTGTGCCAGCCTCTAAGTCATACTATGTCCACGTTATCGACGAGCTTGTGAAAGCTGGTGTAGAAGGGGTCATTTTAGGCTGTACAGAGATTGGTCTGCTGATTCAACAGGAGAATGTTACGATTCCAGTATTTGATACAACAGCCATCCATGCACAGACTGCTGTAGCGATGGCTATTCAGGAGGGAGCAAATTATGCAGGGGAAAGTAAGACAATTAGGCATTAAAATTGGCACCTTACCAGTCGGCAAAAAAAACTGTATTACCGACGTAGCTGGAGTCCGAGTGGGTCATGTCACACTGGATGAGCCATTAGATCAGCATGGAGGCTATGCGTGCACGGGCGTCACAGCCATTTTACCGCATAGCGGCAATGTATTTCAGGACAAGGTGACGGCTGCAAGTTATGTGCTGAATGGCTTTGGAAAAACGACGGGGCTTGTACAGGTCAATGAACTAGGGGTTATTGAGTCACCCATTATGCTAACCAATACTTTCGGTGTGCCAGCAGTTACGCAAGGCACGATGCGTTATATGCTAGACATGAATAAAGACATTGGCCTCACAACAGGAACCATTAATCTCGTTGTAGGCGAATGTAATGATAGTTATTTAAACTCCATCAGAGCCTGTGCTGTGACACCAGAGCATGCCATCAAAGCGATTCATCAAGCCTCCAACGATACCGCACAGGAGGGAGCCATTGGTGCAGGAAAAGGCATGATGTGTTTCGGCTATAAAGGAGGGATTGGTTCATCTTCTCGTCTTGTTAAAATTGAACAACCTGATGTTAGCTATACAGTTGGCTGCTTAGTTCTTAGTAATTTTGGACAAAGTACAGACTTTTTAGCCGAGCATTATGTAGCTTCACCTACTCAAAGCAAATCGACCTTATCACCAACAGATGGCTCCATTATTATTGTACTTGCGACAGATGCTCCACTAAGTAGCCGACAATTGACCCGCGTCATTAAACGTTGTGGCATCGGTCTAGGACGGACAGGCAGTCATTTTTCGCATGGTAGTGGCGATATTGTCATTGGCTTTACAACTGCCCATCGTATTCCTCATAGCACTGACCAGCTAGTGGAAACAAGAGCACAGCTACGTGAGGACCATCCTATCATGAATCAATTATTTGCTGCTGCTGCTGAAGCAACAGAGGAAGCCATTTTGAACTCACTTTCACAGGCACAGACAACGGTTGGTCGTAATGGACATACGGTAGAAGCATACTCATTTCAAAAAGCTATTAAAACATAGACCATGTTTCAATAGCTTTTTTTGTGCACTAACAGAGGATTCGTCATTTTTTTAGCATGAGTGAGCCATACATTGAATAAAATCCTTAAATAGAGGTTTTTCGACGGTATGCTGCTGGAATATGTGTCATTATCAGAGAATGACCATTATTTTGTAATTATTCTTTTTTTATCTAGTCAATGCTAGAGAGTTGTGATAATATTCATTTTAAAAAACTGAATTATCCAAAAATTCTAAGGGTGGTGTTCCAGGATCGTCAAACTATTTCAACCAATAGCAGCTGTAATGGAAAGGAACCATCCTAATACGCCGTCTGTATGTGAAAGCAATGAGCCGCTTATTCAGATCCCTGCTGCCCATCCGAGATTATTCATTGAGCCTATCTATTATCAGCAACAAATCCCTGATAGTTTACGAACAATTTATGTACGTAAAGGGGTTTTTGAGCGTTTGCAGCAGGCGTTAACATTATTACCACAGGAATATAGTCTAGTACTCTATGATGGCTATCGTCCTTTTCAGGTGCAACACTATTTGTTTAGTCATTTTTCGAGGCAATTAGCTCAACAAATGCCGCAGGCGACTTCTCAAGAGATCATGCAAGCAACAAAAAGGTATGTAGCCTTTCCAAGTGAACAGTCTGCTCATCTAGCACCTCATTTAACAGGAGGTGCCATTGATGTAACGCTTGCTGATGTAACTGGGAAAGCTTTGGATCTTGGAACAGCTTTTGATGAAATGAATGAAAAATCAGCTACACGGTATTTTGAACAGCATACAGCAGAAAATCCTCTGGCCTGTCGGCATCGGCGCTTACTGTATAACTGTATGACGCTTGCAGGGTTTACCAATTATGCAGAGGAATGGTGGCATTATGATTATCACAATGTGGCATGGGCCAGACGTGTTCAAGCGCAAGTAGCCTATTACGGAGCAGTACACGCAACAATTCAAAATCATACTGTAAAGGAGTTTCGATTTCTATGAAAGTATATATTAGCGCAGATATTGAAGGCATTACTGGCACAACCTCATGGAGTGAAACTGAGTTAAATGCGCCAGATTATCAATTTTTCCAAAGACAAATGACGCGAGAGGTAGAAGCAGCGATTGAAGGTGCGATCGCAGGAGGGGCCACAGAAATTTTATTAAAAGATGCACATGATTCAGCTCGAAATCTGGATATTTCCAATTTGCCAATCAATTGTAAAGTCATCCGTGGCTGGACATACGATCCTATGTGCATGGTAGCAGGTCTTGATCAAAGCTTCGATCGTGCTATTTTTATTGGCTACCATAGTAAAGGAGGAAGTGAACGTAATCCCTTAGCCCATACGCTTTGCACATATGCCGATGTCAAAATTAATGGTGAATATGCAAGTGAATTTTTAATCAATACGTACGCAGCAGCCTTGCACGGTGTTCCAGTATCCTTCGTTAGCGGTGACGTGGGGCTCACAGAAGAAATACAGGCGTTAAATGACCACATTGTAACGTTTGCGACAAAAGAAGGCGTAGGAAATGCAACGATTAGTGTCAGCCCACAGCTAACCATTAGGGAAACGAAAAGACTGGTAGAATCTTCAATGAAGGTGCCCCGTACTGCTTTGCAGGTGAAGTTGCCAGATCGCTTCGTGGTAGACATTATTTACCGTGATCATACAAGAGCCTACCGCAATTCTTTCTATCCAAATGCCACATTCAAGCCACATAATACGGTGGAGTTTATAACCGACGATTACTATGAGGTTCTACGACTATTGCAATTTTTAACGTGAAGAGAGTTTTTCTTTGAGTTGATGAAGGAGTGAGTGGGTTCGCTCGATAGTGGGGCTACCTATCGAAGAATTCGCTCATAAAAGTGAGAGAAGCGCTCCTTTTGGTGAGGAACCCGCTCATAGCAAGGTGAGAAGCGCTCATCTTGGCGAGGACCCCGCTCATAAAAGTGGGAGAAGCGCTCATCTTGGTGATGACTCCGCTCATAGCAAGGTGAGAAGCGCTCATCTTGGTGAGGATTCCGCTCAAAAAAGTGAGAAAAGCGCTCATCTTGGTGATGACTCCGCTCATAGCAAGGTGAGAAGCGCTCATCTTGGTGATGACTCCGCTCATAAAAGTGAGAGAAGCGCTCATCTTGGTGATGACTCCGCTCATAGCAAGGTGAGAAGCGCTCATCTTGGTGATGACTCCGCTCATAAAAGTGAGAGAAGCGCTCATCCAGGTGATGACCCCGCTCATAAAAGTGAGAGAAGCGCTCATCTTGGTGATGACTCCGCTCATAGCAAGGTGAGAAGCGCTCATCCAGGTGATGACTCCGCTCATAAAAGTGAGAGAAGCGCTCATCCAGGTGATGACCCCGCTCATAAAAGTGGGAGAAGCGCTCATCCAGGTGATGACTCCGCTCATAAAAGTGAGAGAAGCGCTCATCTTGGTGATGACCCCGCTCATAAGAGTGAGAGAAGCGCTCACTCAAGCGAAGACCCCGCTCCAATCAGTGAGAGAAGCGCTCCACCGAGCGAAGACCTCGCTCACAAAAGCAAGAAACCGACTCGAACGTATGTCAAACCTGATCCATTCCATTCAATGGTAGGAGCTGCTCGAAAATTTATCCATGTAGGACACGCTGTTGCCATTGTGTCATATATCTCAAATCAAGCCGAGGCAAACGACATGGTGTCGTTGGCTGTTTCATCGATAGAGGGTCAATTAAGAGGGACCTAGCTTTATGTTTGAATGATCCTATTGAAAGGTACAATCCGTCCTGGCAATAGGATTTTCATTATAAAAAGATGACTAGGGGGATGCTTGTGAGGAAGTATTGGTTGTTGTTGATATGTCTGGTTGTATTGTTTTGTGTAGCTTGTAATGACGAATCATCAAGTGAGAAAGCATCGGAATATCGTGTTGTGTATTCAGGGGAAATTAAAACGTTAAATTATTTAAAGACGTCTGAAACAAATGAGTTTGCGGTGGCAGCGAATATGGTGGATGGGCTCATTGAATATGATCAATACGGGGTTGTCCAGCCAGGGCTAGCCAAAGAGTGGTCTGCGAATGAGGATGCTACCGTGTGGACGTTCAAATTGCGAGATGATGCTAAATGGGTTACTTATGAGGGCAAGGAATATGCAGATGTCGTAGCGCAGGATTTTGTGGATGGCTTACACTATGTCCTGGATGCGAAAAATGAATCATCAACTGCGTGGATTGCGACAGTAGTAAAAAATGGGGAAGCATTCTATAACGGTGAGATGACTGACTTTAAGGAAGTTGGCATAAAGGCGCTAGATGAACATACAGTAGAATATACTTTAGAGGCACCAACACCTTATTTCCTTTCTATGTTGAACTATGTTTGTTTCTTCCCGGTAAATGGCCAATTCATTGCGGAAAAAGGGGAGGATTTTGGTACAACGCGTGAAAACTTCCTTTATAACGGCGCCTATATTTTAGATAAATTTGAGCCGCAAAATGAGCGGGTCCTTGTTAAAAATGAGACGTATTGGGATAAAGACAACGTATTAATTGACCGCATCCGCTATAAATACAATAAAGAAGCGGCAACGGTAGCGCCAGAGCTATTTTTACGTGGAGAAATCGATTCAGCAAGTATACCAACTTCAATTATTGACGAATGGTTTAAAGACGATAAGAAAAAATCACAGGTTCGTCAAACACAAAATAACTTCTATACCTACTTCTATGCTCTCAACTTCAATCCACAATTTGACGCACAATATGAACCAGATAACTGGAAGGTCGCCGTCAACAATAAAGAATTCCGAAAATCATTATTCCATGCCCTTGATCGTGTGTCTGCCATGTTAACAGTTGAGCCTTATAATCCGGCAGATTTGCTAAGCAATACCATTACGCCGAAGAATTTTGTTGATGTTGAAGGGGTGGATTATACACAGTTAGCGCCACTAACGGCGATTTCCAATGAGGATTCCTTCAACAAGGAGCTTGCACTTGAGTACAAAGAAAAAGCGAAAACAGCCTTGGCGGGTAAAGCGACTTTCCCTGTCAAAGTATTAATGCCTTATAATGCTGGAATTCCAGATTGGGCGAATCGTTCTCAAGTAGTCGAGCAGCAAATGGAAAAATTACTAGGGACAGATTATATCGACATTATCGTAGAGGCTGGTCCATCGACAGGCTTCTTATCAGAGGTGCGTCGTCCAGGTAAGTTTGCGCTGTTAGAAGCAAACTGGGGCCCTGATTATGCAGATCCATCTACGTATACAGATCCATTCACAGTTGATGGTACTTACAATAAACCTGAATTAGCAGAAGGTTATAAAGAGGCTAATGGCAAAACGACTTATCAAAATCTCGTGGATCAGGCGAAAGAAACGATTGATACAGCCAAACGTTATGAGCTATTTGCCAAGGCAGAGGCATTTTTAATTGAAGAAGCTTTTGTCATTCCATACTCAGTAGGTGGTAGTGGCTATGTGGCTTCCAAATTAAATCCGTTTGAGGCTCAGTACTCACCATTTGGTGTAACAGCGGAGAAATTTAAAGGACAAAAAGTGCTGGAAAAACCAATGAGCAATGAAGAATTTAAGAAAGCCCTTGCACAGTGGGAACAAGAACGTGCTGAAGCTTTAGCCAATGCTGAAAAGTAGATGTTTTTTGTAGATGAACAAGGAGATACCGAAGCGTATAGTCGGCATCTCCTTTAGTCTTTTTGACAAAGGAGGATGGCGCGATGTTGCAGTATATAGGAAAACGACTCTTACAATCCGTATTAACCCTTTTTATTATCATCACCATTGTCTTTTCTTTATTACGGTTAATGCCAGAGGAAGGGTATTTAGGAGCGGCAGCGGATAAAATGTCACCCGCACAGCAAGAAGTTTACTTAACAAATCTTGGCTTGCGTGATCCATTGCTAGTTCAGCTAGGGAACTTTTATAAGAATTTGTTGCAAGGGGATTTAGGAAAATCGGTCACTTATCGCACGGATGTCCCAGTCGTTACGATTATTGGTGATAAAATTTCGTATTCTCTGCTCTTTGGCTTAGGCGCAGTGGCTTTATCGCTACTGATTGGGGTGCCATTAGGGATATTAATGGCCTATCGCAAGGGGCGTTGGCTGGATCGGCTTGGGACAGGCTATATCGTTTTTGTCGTTGCTGTCCCAGCAGCCGTGTATTACTTGGTTATTCAAATGTATATTACAGAACTTTTCCAGTTACCGATGTTGTTTGATGAGTACAGGCCGATTACATGGATACTTCCACTAACATCAATGGCACTAGCACCAACAGCCTCCTATGCGATGTGGATGCGACGCTACATGGTGGATGAACTGAACAAGGACTATATTAAGCTAGCGAGGGCGAAGGGTGTAAAGGAGCGTACATTAATGTTTAAGCATGTGTTACGTAATGCCTTTATTCCGATGGCACAATATTTACCTGCCACGATATTGTTTACAATTACCGGCTCTATTTATATCGAATCGCTTTATTCCATTCCAGGAATGGGAGGCTTACTCGTGGATGCCATTCAGCGACAGGACAATACGATTGTGCAAGGTCTAGTGCTAGTATTCTCTTCTCTTGGCATTATTGGCCTTATATTAGGGGATATTGCCATGGCCCTTGTTGATCCACGCATTAAATTAGGCAAGGGAGGGGGAGTGCGTTAATGGGCATGTATTCAAATGAAATCAATAATATTTCGAATAAATCCCGTGAAACCTTGTTTGACTTTGCGGAAGTTGATGCACGTCAAGCAGAGGAAACTGGTTATTCAAATTACTCTTATTGGCGCTCTACATGGCAATCCTTTTTGAAAAATCGACTGGCTGTCTTTTTATTAGTCGGTGTGCTCATTATTGTCGGCTTTACCATTCTCCAGCCCTATTTACCAGCGCAAAAATCACCGACTGAAATATACCTAGATGAGCAAACAGGGATGCAGGCACGTAATATAGCCCCGAATGCAGAATTTTGGTTCGGCACAAATTCCATAGGACAGGATTTATGGTCACGTATTTGGGCGGGCACACGGACATCCCTCTTTATCGGCTGTGTTGTGGCTTTAGTGGAGGCAGTAGTGGGGATTACAATCGGTACGCTGTGGGGCTTTTCAAGGAAATTAGAAGCACCAATTACACAGCTTTATAATGTTGTGGATAATATTCCTACAACGATTGTCCTTATTTTAATGTCTTATATATTACGGCCAAGTATTTCGACTATCATTATCGCCATGTGTATAACGGGGTGGGTGGAAATGGCTAGATTTATTCGCAATCAAATTGTGATTTTACGAGATCGCGAATACAACCTTGCCTCTAAATGTTTGGGCACACCGGATTATCGGATTATCCTTAAAAATCTATTACCCTATTTAATTTCTGTCATTATGTTACGCATGAGTCTAGCAATTCCTTTTGCGATAGGGGCCGAAGTATTTTTAACGTATATTGGGCTGGGGCTACCAATTAGTGAGCCTTCCTTAGGAAATTTAATCAATGAAGGGCGCGTACTTATGATGTCACCAGATTTACGCTATCAGCTTATTTTCCCGAGTATTGTGTTAAGTGTCATTACTATCGCATTTTATATTATTGGTAATTCCTTTGCAGATGCAGCCGATCCAAAAAACCATGTGTAAGGAGATGAAGCAAGTGACCTCGAAAAAATCGCGCATTTTAGTTATCCAAAATTTAGTGATTCAGTTTACATTACGTGGTCGTGTATTAACAGCTATTCGGGATATTTCCCTCGATCTTTACAAGGGAGAAAGCTTAGCTATCGTGGGGGAGTCAGGGTCAGGAAAGTCCGTGCTAATGAAATCTATTATGGGCTTGCTTGACAAAAACGGTAGCATTAAGCAGGGAAGAATCATTTACAATGCACAGGATTTAGGCCAGTTTACGACAGAGCAAGAATGGCTACGTATTCGAGGAAAGGAAATTGCGATGGTCACACAGGACCCGATGACATCGTTGAATCCGCTCAAAACTATTGGCAAACAAATTGAGGAATGTGTCGTCCTCCATCAAGGCTTAAGGGGCAAGGAAGCGTATGAGGAAACATTAAAACTTCTTACGGATGTAGGAATCAATGATGTAAAAAAACGCTACAAGCAATATCCGCACGAATTTTCTGGAGGGATGCGCCAACGTATTGTTATTGCCATCGCGATTGCCTGTAAGCCCAATATTTTAATATGTGATGAGCCTACGACGGCTTTAGATGTAACGATTCAGGCACAAATTTTACAGCTCTTAAAGAATCTTCAGCAAAAGTATGGCTTAACAATCGTCTATATTACACATGATTTAGGGGTTGTGGCGAAGGTTGCTGACCGTATTGCGGTGATGTATGCGGGCGATGTCATTGAGGTTGGGGAGACCCATGAAATTTTCTTTCATAGCAGGCATCCATATACATGGGCGCTCATTTCCTCCTTACCTCAGCTTGGCTCCAAGGGGGAACAATTGTATTCCATTAAGGGCACGCCCCCCAACCTTTTTCAAGAAATAAAAGGTGATGCCTTTGCGCCACGCAATCCATATGCCTTAAAAATTGACTTTCTGGAGCGGCCTCCTTTTTTCCAGATCAGTGACACTCATTATGCGCGAACATGGTTGTTGGACCCATTGGCCCCAAAGGTAGAGCCCCCTGCAGCCTTACAAGCATTTTTTGCAGAGGGGAGGCAGTATGCTAATGATTGAGAAAGAAGTGCTAGTAGAGGTAAAAAATTTGAAAGTTGTTTTTGGTAAAGGGAAAAATAAATTTACAGCCATTGATGATGTCAGCTTTCAAATTTTTAAAGGTGAAACCTTTGGCATTGTAGGTGAATCAGGCTCAGGGAAAACAACTATTGGTCGGGCAATTATGCGCATCAATGAGGTGACAGAGGGACAGATTTTGTATCATGGCAAAAGTATTCAAGGAAAAATCCCTAAAGAATGGGATAGAGAAATTACGCAAAAAATCCAAATGATTTTCCAGGACCCCATGGCATCTCTGAATGAACGAGCAAAGGTAGATTATATTGTTTCAGAGGGGTTATATCCTTCAAAAAAATATAAAGATGAGGCAGAACGGCAGCAAAAAGTGCGCGATGCATTATTGAATGTAGGGTTACTGCCAGAGTTCTCAAGCCGCTTTCCACATGAGTTTTCAGGAGGACAACGCCAACGTATCGGTATTGCTCGTGCGTTAGTGATGGAGCCTGAGTTTATCATTGCAGATGAGCCAATATCTGCCTTAGATGTCTCCATTCGAGCGCAAGTATTAAATTTATTAGCACGTCTGCAACAGCAAAATCATTTAACCTATTTATTTATTGCCCATGATTTATCGATTGTCCGTTTTATTACGGATCGTACAGCGGTGATTTACAAAGGGAAAATTGTCGAGCTAGCGGAAACGGAAAAGCTTTTTGCTCATCCGCTTCATCCTTATACGAGGGCCTTGCTATCAGCCGTCCCGGAGCCCAATCCATATAAGGAACGAGAGAAAGTAGTGGAGGTCTATGACCCGTCACAGCATCGTTATGATCAGCATCCCCCCTCCTTCATTGAAATTGAGGATGGCCATTTTATCTTGGCTAATGAAGAGGAGCTAGCTGATTATCGCATTTTACTGAAAATGGAGGGAACGAAATGATTCGTCCGAAAGCATTGAAAAAGGGTGACACAATTGGTCTTATAAGTGCTTCAGGGGCCACACCACCAGAAAAGCTGCAGCCAGCTATTGCCAGTATTGAAAAGCTTGGACTAAAGGTTGTCGTTGGAGAGACCTGTCATGCGAGGCACGGTTATTTAGCAGGTACTGATGATTTACGTGCGGCAGATGTCCATCGAATGTTTAGTGATCCAACGATTGACGGTATTTTTTGTATACGTGGGGGATATGGGGCCACGAAAATTTTATCCCAATTGGATTTTGACATGATTAGGGCAAATCCTAAAGTATTTGCAGGCTATAGTGATGTGACAGCCTTACATATAGCGTTTAATCAGCTATGTGGCTTTGTCACCTATCATACGCCGATGCCCTCGACTGAATTTATTCGACAAGAAATGGATGACTTTACATGGCAATCCTTTATGCAACAAGTAATGGACAATGAACCAAATGAGTTCTACTTAGCAAACCCTGCAGCGCAACCAATGACCACGCTCGTTGCTGGAAAAGCTTCAGGTCAGCTTATCGGTGGAAACCTAACATTAGTCACTGCCTCACTCGGTACACCTTATGAAATAGATACAAGAGGTAAAATTCTGTTCTTAGAAGATATTGATGAAACGGAGCAACGAGTTGATCGCATGCTAACCCAAATACAGCTAGCAGGGAAACTAGATGACGTGGCAGGCATTTTATTGGGAGCCTGGACAGAGTGCGGACCTGAAAATCCTGAAAAGCCTGACCATAGTTTATCATTACAAATGATTTTCGAGGAAATACTTGTGCCAGTAGGTAAACCTATTCTGGCCGATATAGCTTGTGGCCATTGTTTACCAACGATGTCGTTACCTTTAGGAAGAACGATTACAATGGATGCGGACAATCAACGAGTCCAGGTTATGAGGTAGGTGTCCTATGGAACGAAAGATTCACGAGATGATTCAAGCATCACCTTATGAGGTACATCTATTTGTAAAAAATCTAGCAACCAATCAATTTCTAATTGGTCATCAGCTTGAGCATTCATTTTCAAGTGCTAGTTTAATAAAAGTTCCTATTCTTCTAGCTTTCTTATCGTCTATGGAGGACAACCATCTTGAGCTTGATTCTACGCTTTCCATTGCGCCGAACGATTGGGTGGATTTCAGTGTAGTGAGCGAACAACGTCTGACGCAAAGCACTGTATATGAGCTGCTTGTATGGATGATTATTACTAGTGACAATACAGCCACGAACGTCCTAATTGATGTAGTAGGAATGGATTTTTTAAATGAATATTTCCACAGGTTGGGTCTACAGGACACCTTGCTACAGCGTAAAATGATGGATGTTGAGCGCCTCGCAAAGGGCATAGACAATTGCACGTCAGCTCGGGATATGGCTCATCTCTTTACACGTATTTACCAGCAAGATGTGTTGTCCCCCGCATACAGTAAATTGGTCATTGATATTTTAAGTCGGCAGCGTATACACGAGTCCTTAAGGCGCTATCTCGTGGATGATATCAAACTTGCACATAAAACAGGAGGACTTGATACCGTCGATCATGATGTGGGGATTGTTTATAGTAGTGCTATCGATTATAGTATCGGTGTTTTTATCACCAATGTGACGAATAATGAGCAGGCACGCCAATTAATTGGTCGTCTATCAAAGGTTGTTTATGAAGAGCTAGTGGAGCGGAAGGAGGGAATGTAATGAAGGCTATCGTAACAGCAATGATTGCTAGTTTACACGCTATGCCAACTTCAACGTCTGAAGTTGTCGATGAAGTGCTTTATGGGATGACAGTAAAGAGGATCAGGGATGTCAATGAAGGTTGGGTATATATCCAAACGGCCTATCGCTATGAAGGCTATTGTCAGAAGGCAGACTTACTAGTAGACGAAGTACTAGTCTCTAAGTGGGAAAGGGAAGCACAGCATATCATTTTTCAAAGTTTTGCGGATGTATTACAGCAACCACGTATTCAAAGTTCGAAACTAGTAACACTTGTAAGAGGCTCTTCCATCTGTGTTGTGTCAGAAGAAAATTTACCGGAAGAATGGTCAGCTGTACAGTTAGTGACAGGGCAAAGGGGCTATGTTCGCACAAAATGGCTACAGGCAAAAATGACAGAACGTTCGGTTTCCGAGCAGCAATTTCGAGAGAATGTGGTGGCAACTGCGTTAAGTTATTTAGGAGCACCTTATCGTTGGGGTGGCAAATCACCATTGGGGATTGATTGCTCTGGTTTGTGCTCGATGGCTTATTTGCTAAATGGTGTGACGATCTATCGAGATGCCAAAATTGTAGAGGGCTTTTCGATTGTGAAAATAGCTAGAGACCAAATGCAAAAGGGCGACTTAATTTATTTTCCAGGTCATATTGCTTTATATATGGGGGATCAACTTTATGTTCATTCTTCAATTGGAGGGAATGAAGTGTCAATTAATAGTTTAGAAGAAAATCACCCTCTCTATCGGCATGATCTAGCTACGACCATTTTAGAGGTAGGTTCATTATTTCAGGAGAAGCTGTGTAACTAGGCTTCTCTTTTATTGGGTGAAATGATAGTGTCGGAAGAAGCATGGTCAACAGTCAATCACCGATTAGAGTTCTAGGAGGGGGGAAGGACAGAAAAGACACGAGTCTTCATCGTATAATACATCATTAAATTTTAGGTACATTTTTTAAGGACATCGATATTTTGCTCATAATGAATGTCAGGACATTGACAAGAAATAAAGCGACTAGCTGCCATAGTCCGAGTAAAAACGTTCTCATGTATAATTCAAAGGTCGCCTCACCTGGGGGCATGTGTGGATAGGGGATTAGTTGACTGTAGTGCCAAACAAAATAACAGGCTAAGGAAGTACCTGCTCCTACATAGATAAAGGTCCAATGAATATAGGATGTTATACGAAGACGACAGCTCCATAGTAGAACATTTATCAATAATATTAGTAGTGGAAACAGCCAAAGTTGAAACATGCCTTCGGGTATATCTACGGCATAAAATTGATTGTAGCTTAGCTGAATGATTGGCAATAGTACAAGATTGACGATGATTAGACTGACTAGCTGCATGCGCTTCATTGGATTCAAACCCTTTCGTCATTTTACATTTAGACGTGGTGAATAAGATTTGGTTGCCAACAAGAAAACCTCCATACACCCGCAGGCGAGATGGAGGTCTTGAGTTAATAATGATAAATATTTAATTGTTGACCTGCTTCAAGGCGGTCTGTTCGAAGCTGATTCCATTGTTTAATAGAGGTTACTTTCACATTATAAACCTCTGCAATCTTCATCAACGAGTCCCCGTCAGCTACGGTAATGGTTTTCTTATCTTTGACAGGGCTATCATATTGTTGTAGATCATATTTTGCGATAAGTGTATTTAATTTTTCATTGTATGACGAATCGGTAGCATAAGAGCCTGTTAAAAACTTCGTTGCATCTGTATAGGCAGTTGTGTTGCTTTTAAAAACGCCCGCATAGAAATCTTTGTTCCACGAAACCCCATTACGCATTAATTTGACATAATCCTGCATCGATGCCTCATAGGAAGGGTATTTGCGGAAGGCAGCCATGATTGTGGATAGATTACCTGAACCATCATCCTCTGTTGTTTCAAGAGTTACGGAATTATTTTGGTAGCTGCCTTTCATCCCGAATAGATTATAGTTTGGAGCAGAGCCAAGTCCACTTTGTCCATGCTCACTTTCTAGAATCGCTTGTGCAATCATGACGGAAGCATATAGGTCATTTTCAGCACCAAGATCTCGTGCTGTTTCAGCGATCTCTCCAATAAACTCCTCCACACTTGGACGATCATCGACAACAGGCTCTTCTCTTTCAGTCGTATTAAATAACTGTGTCACCATATAAAACGAAATACAAATAACGACAACGGTAATCATGAGTCCTTTTAAAAAATTAAGCATATATTTCATCGTATGCTTGATGTTGGTCGTGACCACATCTCCCTCCCTTCTATCAAAGTTTAGCTATCTCTCATTATTACAGAGAGTGAAAGAGAAATAAAGAGATGTCTTGATTAATAGATTCCATCATTAATAGAACGTCCCTCAACATAATTAGTTCCTCATTTTTTATCTTCCCGCATGACATAATAGATTGGTAGAGACAAGCATAATGTAATAGAAAATGGTAGTATTATTTGTAAAACAATGACCAGCTTGAAAGGAAGTTTTGATTGAATACTATTTTTTCTGTGACACAAAAACAACTATATGATTTTCTTTTAAATGTAGCGCCTATACGACCAGTATTTATTTGGGGAGCACCTGGCATTGGGAAGTCGGCAATCGTAGAAAGCTTTGCGAGTGAATTAGGAATGCCATGTGTGTCTTTATTAGGCAGTCAGCTAGCACCCGAGGATATCATCGGGGTTCCACAAATAAAGGATGGCTACAGTGTGTTCTGTCCACCAAAAATGATTGCTCGAGATGAACCCTATTGCTTATTTTTAGATGAATTAAATGCTTGCTCACAGGAGGTACAAAAAGCTTTTTATAGTCTTATACATGAAAGAAGAATTGGGGAATTTCTATTACCAGAGGGCACGATTGTGATTGGAGCAGGGAATAGAGCGCAGGATAGTGCGATCGTGAAGCCGATGTCCTCGGCATTAATTAATCGTATGGTCCATGTTCAACTTAGAGCCTCTCATAAAGATTGGCTCGAATGGGCCTATGAACATGAAATACACCCATATGTGATTGAGTATGTTCAAATGCGTCCCGATCATTTATGGAGTGAACCACCAAAAACTGAAGAACCCTTTTCCACTCCAAGGTCTTGGCATATGCTAAGTGATTGCCTGTATGCCTATGGTAACAGTCTAGATGAACAAGCTATCGATATTTTAGCGAGTAGCTGCCTATCTTCGCATATTGCAAGTCAATTTAAAGCCTTTATTAAACAAGTGCAAAGCAAATATGATTTAGCCAAAATCATCAATGGTGAATTACGCTGGCCAGATCGACCTGATGAAAGAGACTTACTCTATTTCATGGCGCAGTCCTTCCGCGCGCAACTAATCAAAGAGCTACCGAGCGAGCATACGACTTTGAAGGGAAATCAACAACAATTAGCATTCCGTGCCAAGGATTTGATCAAGGATTTAGCTTCGATTAGCTTAGAAATTGCACAAATGGTCGTGTCTGAGCAAAAGGGTGAAGCCTTACCAGCCTGGTTTATGCTTGAAGTGATTAGAGATTTACCACGTTTAGTAGCTAAGAAGGATGGATAAATTATGGCTAAAAAAAAGAAAACATCAAAGCAGGAGCATAAAAATGAGACATCAATCGCTCGAGGACATGAAATGGTCGCCACCCATCCATTATTTGAAGTGTTATGTAATGCCGTTTACATGCAATATGAAAATATGGCACAAAAAGATTGGGCTTATGTGTCGAGTACAGGGGTAATCTACGTCAATCAAGATAAAAAAGGGCAGCCAAATGAATGGGCCTATGTCATTGCCCATTGCTTATTACACCTTGGCTTACAGCATCACCAACCCAAAAAAGAGCAGCAGGATCTATGGAATATTGCTTGTGACTGTTATATCACGAAATTTTTAGCAGAACTCAAATTTGGTCAAGCACCAAAAGAAATGAATGAACAACTTGTTGAAGCCTTTACCTCTGAGGAAAAATTGTATGATCGATTTCTACGAGAGGGTGTACCTGCTCATTTTAAAGGCTATAGCACAATGCCAGGACAAATGGATTTTCTAATTTCACAAAATAAAACACAGTACATGTTTAGCGGCTATCGCAACTATGGCGAATTATTTGCAGAGGGATTAGCTAAAGCTGTGCAAAGCGCCATTCGTGTAGCGGGAGGTATAGACAACACACTCGCAGGCTCGACGAATTTGACACAAGCACAACGGGCAAAAGCTTGGTTTATGAGCTCCTATCCATTATTTGGCGCATTAGCTGCCGATTTTACGATTATCGAAGATCCACTTGTTTGTACAAGGATGGACATCTCGATAGCAGCCATCTCGGTTGAAACAAAGGAGATTTACCTAAATACGGCGATGGGGATGACAGATGAAGAAATGCGATTTTTAATAGCACACGAATTGCTTCATGCTGGATTAAGTCATACTACACGGAGACAAGGGCGTGATCCCTATCTCTGGAATGTTGCTTGCGATTATGTCATAAATGGCTGGTTAATCGACATGAAAATAGGGGAGATGCCAGCATTTGGTGGACTATATGACCCTGCATTAAAAGGGTTATCTGCAGAAGCTATTTATGATCGTATTGTTACGGATATGAGGTTGTATCGTAAATTAAGAACCTTTCGGGGGCAAGGAATGGTGGATATTATAGAAACGAAACCGCCAGACTTTTGGGAAGGAAAAGTAGGCGTTGATTTGGACGCATTTTATAGAAGAGCATTGAGTCAAGGGCTAAGCTATCATATGGCGCAAGATAGGGGGTACTTGCCACAAGGACTAATCGAGGAAATTCGAAGTCTGTCACAGCCGCCTATTGCCTGGGACGTGGAATTAGCAAAATGGTTTGATCGCATGTTTCAACCATTAGAGAAGGTCAGAACCTATGCACGCCCCAGTAGAAGGCAAGCATCAACACCTGATATTGCAAGACCAAGATGGTTTCACCAAAGTGGGGAGGAAGATGGGCGTACATTCGGAGTTATTATCGATACTTCTGGCTCTATGGATCGTGCCTTACTTGGCAAAGCACTCGGGACAATAGCAAGCTATAGTATTGCAAGAGAAGTTCCACTTGTACGTGTCATCTTTTGTGATGCCATTGCCTATGATGCAGGCTATATGGCACCAGAAGAGCTATTAACAAAAGTAAAAATACGGGGCAGAGGAGGCACAGTGTTACAACCTGGGGTCCGCTTACTGGAAGAAGCATCCGATTTCCCTAAAAATGGCCCTATCCTTATTATTACGGATGGACATTGCGACCGTTTAACGATTAAAAGAGAACATGCCTACGTGCTACCCCAAGGAGCTAAGTTACCATTTGTACCAAAAGGTGAGGTATTTAGAATGAAATAATGTTCATAAAAAGTAGAACTCTCTAGCATTAGAGGGTTTTATTATTTAATAATAAAGGAAGGGACTGCTGGCATGGAACAAATTATATAGTAAAGAATTTTAATTATTGATTAAGGGGCTTCTTACTATTTGTACGAACATGCTAATGACGATTCAATTTGTACGGGGTAGGGTCGTTACAGAACAGGAAGTGAATCAGTACTTGACTAAGGGCAGTGCACGGCTTCCATTCATTCTGAAGGTGAAGGTGTGACATTATTGTTGTCCGATCAGCTAGCCAAGAAAATCTAAAAAGATTCGTGAAATGTTTATTTACTGCTACACTATACATAGCGATTGTGTTCGTACGGGCAAGGTAAGTGCCGTACGTTTTTCTACTTTCAATGCAATTCTGTATGAGTAGTTGAACTGTCAGCTAGGAGATAGACTGGAGTATGTAGAGGAAGAGGAACCATAGCAACGAAGAAGGGATTTTTAACAATGTTGGCTTTTATTTTTTTATTACTCGCTATTATAGCAGAGGTTTTTGCAAGCTCCATGCTAAAGCGCACGGAGGGTTTCACTCGGATTTGGCCATCGATCGGTGTGGTGGTGGGCTATGGAACGGCATTTTATTGTTTAGCCTTAACATTAAAAGTCATTCCAATTGGTACGGCCTATGCGATATGGGCCGGTTTAGGGACAGCCTTAACAGCTATTGTGGGGGTTGTCCTTTATAAGGAAATATTCAATCGCAAGAAGGTGCTAGGGATTCTCTGTATTATTATGGGTGTCGTAGTACTCAATCTTGCAGGCGGTCATTAGGAGGCACCATAGAATGAAAGGCTATTTATTTTTAACACTCTCAATCATAAGTGAGGTCTTTGCCACAACGATGCTCAAGCTTTCTGATGGTTTCACTGTGCTGGTCCCATCATTAGCGGTGGCACTTGGCTATGGGATATCATTTTATAGCCTATCCTTATGCTTAAAAACAATGCCATTAAGCTTAGCCTACGCCATCTGGTCTGGAGTTGGCACAGCTTTAACCGTCATGGTCGGCATTATAATTTGGAACGATATTTTTAATCTCTACTCTGCGATTGGCATTGCTCTAATTATTGGAGGGGTTATCTTGTTAAATCAAGGGGATAAAAGGGAAGACGTGGCGGATAGCCGGCTGAAATCGAAGGATAGCCCCGCAAAAAAAGCAGGAATCTAGCGTGTAGACGGTTAGAAATGGAAAAGTGGCGGATAGCCGTCCAAAAGCGGTGGATAGGAATAGAAAAGTGGCGGATAGCCGGCTGAAATCGAAGGATAGCGCCGCAAACTAGCAGGAATCTAGCGTGTAGACGGATAGGAATGGAAAAGTGATGGATAGCCGTCCAAAAGCGGTGGATAGGAATGGAAAAGTGGCGGATAGCCGGCTGAAATCGAAGGATAGCCCCGCAAACTAGCAGGAATCTAGCGTGTAGACGGATAGCGATAGAAAAGTGATGGATAGCCGTCCAAAAGCGGTGGATAGGAATAGAAAGGTGGCGGATAGCCGACTGAAATCGAAGGATAGCGCCGCAAAAAAGCAGGAATCTAGCGTGTAGACGGATAGGAATGGAAAAGTGATGGATAGCCGTCCAAAAGCGGTGGATAGGAATGGAAAAGTGGCGGATAGCCGGCTGAAATCGAAGGATAACCCCGCAAAAAAGCAGGAATCTAGCGTGTAGACGGATAGGAATGGAAAAGTGATGGATAGCCGTCCAAAAGCGGTGGATAGGAATAGAAAAGTGGCGGATAGCCGGCTGAAATCGAAGGATAGCCCCGCAAAAAAGCAGGAATCTAGCGTGTAGACGGATAGAGATGGAAAAGTGGTGGATAGCCGTCCAAAAGCGGTGGATAGGAATAGAAAAGTGGCGGATAGCCGGCTGAAATCGAAGGATAGCCCCGCAAAAAAGCAGGAATCTAGCGTGTAGACGGATAGGAATGGAAAAGTTGCGGATAGCCGGCTGAAATCGAAGGATAGCCCCGCAAAAAAAGCAGGAATCTAGTGTGATAGATGAATAGCCATCGAAAATCGAATTATAGCTGGCCAGAATCAATGGATAGCACCACAAGAAGCAGGATACACAGATACGGAATAGGGGGATATGTGATGATTAAAGCCATTATTTTTGATTTTGACGGTACAATTATTGATACGGAAACGGCGTGGTATACTGTTTTTAGAGATGCCTATGCCCAATATGGGGTTGACTTATCGTTGGCAACATATGCAAAATGCCTTGGGACCAATCTTCAAGAGTTTAATCCTTATACATATCTTGTCACACATCATCACATTGAATTGGATGTGGAGGCATTTCAAACATCGATTCAACAAAGCCATGCGCAGCTAATGGCCAAGGAAACAGTAAGACCTGGTATTTTAACTTGGCTACAGCAAGCAAGGGAAGCGGGTTTACAAATTGGGTTAGCTAGTAGCTCTAGCCGCCAGTGGATCGATCAATATGTTGATACGCTTGGTATTCGAGATTTTTTTGATTGTTATTGTACTGCTGACACTGTGACCAATGTTAAGCCGGATCCAGAGCTTTACTTGCAGGCCCTTGAACAGTTAGGGATAAAGGCTAATGAGGCTATAGCAATTGAGGATTCACCGAATGGCGCACAAGCAGCAGTAGCAGCGGGGCTGTATACATTAGTCATTCCTAACGCAATCACTAAGCAATTACCTTTTGGTACAGGACATCAGACCCTGGAGACAATAGCACAGTATGATCTACAAGATCTTCTAGCAGTCTTCATCTCCTAATCTCATAACAACAGCCTCTCCATTTCAATGGGAGAGGTTTTTTTGTTTCTTTGTGAATTAGTCGTCATATTTTTTATTGCTACATATTATAACGAGAGGGCAATTTACATGGATATATACACTTATTCAGACTAGGGAGGGGGCTATTATTTGAATAGTGAGAAGAAAAGAAATCATTTTTTATGCGAAGCTTTAAGTGATTTGAAGGATCTTCAGGATATTATGATGAACTTTCATTCTAAATATTTCGGTCAGTTACTTGTCAAAATCGTTGGGAGTGATACGATTCCCTTTTTTTTAATTACAAACAGTGGCGCTCATTTAAGGTTAATGGATACAGTGAAACAGTTTGAAACGGAGTTTTTTCGTATTGAGGCAGTCGATAAGGAGCGTTGTCGTGGCACCGTGTCGTTGTTACGTGCCTTCGATTATGAAGGCAATGATACCAATTCCGTGGCGGATGTAGTGAGGTTAGAAAAAACAAGTACGGAAAAATCCATTGAACTTAGTGGCATTTCTGCGATTCAGCTATTAAAGCCAGACATGCTGAAAGGGAAATTTATCATTGAGCCTAAATGGTAGCGCCAGATTATACTACTAAGCTAGAGCATCTGTCTCGATGTAAGGGATAGAAAGTGAATGTAATAGAGAGAGACTCTAATGAAAGGAAGTTTAGCTATGACGATTATTGGTATGCTGCATCATCGACTTGATCCAACGACAGTCCTCAAGTCGTATGCCTATGCAGCAGTTGCAAAGGCAGAAGGGGCACAGTTTTTTTACTTCACACCTAAAAGTGTTGATTTTGCCAAACGTTCCATTCGCGCTAAAGTTTATGAGGATGGACAATGGCATGAAAAAACGATGCCCTTTCCAGATGTGATCTATAATGCAGGGAGTCCAGAGAAATTATCCGTGTCCAAAGAGATTATTGATCGTTTAAAAGAAGAAATTCCATTTACGACTCATTCAATTGGGAATAAATGGAATGTGATGAAGCGATTGAAGGAAGCAAAGGAATTTGAACAGTATTTGATTCCATCAGAAATTGTGAAGGATGTCGATGTATTTCACAAGTTTATCAATTATTATAAAAAGGTTGTGTTTAAGCCAATTGATGGGCGCAAGGGTAAAGGTATCTATTTTATTACGAAGGCAGGAACAAAGCATTTTGATGTGAGAAAGGATAGTACGAATACAACCTATTCAAAGCCTCAATTAGATGCATTACTAAAGGAGCAGCTTGCGGCTGGCACCTTTATTATGCAGCCCTATATTCAATCAATCACTAAATCGGGTCAAGTCTATGATTTCCGGCTACATGTACAAAAAAATGGTGAAGGTAAATGGGTAGTGACGACAGTATACCCAAGGATCGCGCCTAATGGCTCTATTATACCGAATATTAATAATGGTGGCTTTACCAATTACTTAGATCCTTTTTTGGAGCAGGAGTTCAAGGAAGAAGCTTATAATATTCGTCGAATGCTAGAGCATTTTTCATTAGCGTTGGCCCATCATCTGGATGAGATACAAATGGAGAAGTTTGGGGAAGTCATTGATGAAATTGGCATTGACGTAGGTTTAGATCAGCAGCAAAAAATTTGGATGTATGAGGTCAATTGGCGACCAGGCTGTCCTCCTGCTTTTTACTTGGAATTAGATGTTGTCATCCATTCTATTCGTTATGCTATGTATTTAGCGAAAAATCATAAAAAATTGCAGAAGGAGATCGTTCAACAACAAAATCAGCAGCCTGCAGAAAAGAAAAGCATACCGATTATTGCGATTACCGGAAGTGCTGGGAAAACAACGACAAAGGCATTTGTTGGGTCGATTTTATCGAAAAAATGGAATGTTTTTGAGTCGAAGGATTATTGGAATACGACAGAGCATACGAAAAAGCATAAGGAAGAAATCAATGATTCACACCAGGCAGTCGTATTAGAATATGGTATGGCCTACCCTGGTATTATTACGAACCACTGTAGCATAATCCAGCCGAATATTAGTATTGTTACAAATATCGGTTTAGCGCATGTCGGTAATTTTGATGGCGATGTAAGAGGCGTAGCGAAGGCGAAGTCGGAATTGATTCATGGCATGGATCAACAAGGTTTACTCATTGTCAATCAGGATGATGATAATTCAAGGTATTTAGAGACACAGCAATTTAAAGGGAAAATCATCACGGTGGGCATTAAAAAGGAAGCGGACTATCGTGCCTATGATTTACAGTATAAGGATATCGGCATGTCCTTTAAAATGAAGCTACATGGTCAAGAGATAGAAATGTATATTCCTATTTTAGGAGAACATCATGTTTACAATGCTCTGAATGCAGTTGCAGTGGCTGATCTTTTAGGGTTCAGTGCACTCGATATTCAGGCTGGACTCAACTTTAAAAAACCACCAAGACGCTTAACTATCTATAACTGCCGCGATGATATTACAGTTATTGATGACACAGTACACTCCCATCCACAAGGGGTTCGTGCAGCGATTGATGTGCTAACCAATATTGCTAAAAATCGGAAGGTAGCCATTATTGGGCAAATGCGTGAGCTTGGTGTTTTAAGGGAAGAAGAATATAAAAAGGTTGGGGAATATGTATATGATGTTGGCATTGATGAATTCATTACCTATGGATTTAGGACAGATGAAATGAGCAATGCCGCCATCGCCAAGGGCATGGACCCATCCAGGGTACATCATTTTATTAATAAGGACCAATTACATGCCCTCCTAGAAAAGCTCATTAAGCCTCATGATACCATTCTCGTGAAAGGTGCTAGTAAAACGAATATGTTTGAAACCGTGAAATTTTTAGATCAAACATTTAGAGAAGAATAAACCATTAATAAAAATAAAAAAACCCGAGTAACTGTCCACTGCAAGCGGCAATTATTCGGGATATTTTTTTCAAACTCTCAATATAAATTTGATTTCCTTTGCTGCGTTGATAGCATGATTTCTAGCTTCCTTCAATGTGGCTCCTTGTGCAATAACATAGGCATAGCGGTGACCCATTGATAAAGGTGGCGTTAGGAGCGTTCCTTTTCTAGGTTTCACATATACTTCTACGACGCCTGTGGATCTGGATGCTCTCGCCTTACCAATCACCTTCTCTAAAACCCCTTTACTTTCTACAATGACATATTTTGTATAGACAAATTTTTTATGCCTTGGCTGAAAATTAGGCTGTTGACCAAGCAATAGTTTCAGTGTTTCTTCTACTAAACTAAAGCCAAGAGCAGCCTGGAGCATATTGTTCATAGCGCCCCCAGATATTCGCGGATTTATTTCGATGAGTTTCCAACCGTTTTGGGTTAATCGAAGCTCTAAATGGAGCGCCCCATTTTCTAAATCAAAGGCCTTTACAATGGAGTGGAGTACTTCCTCGATTCCCGCGCGAATGTCTTGAGGCGCTTTCACCAATACACCATAGCCTGTAATGATAAAGCGTTTCCCTTGGGTAATTTCCTGCTCAATTATGCCAATCACATGTGGCTGCCGTTGATACACAACAGCCTCCACTAAGTATTGAGGGCCCTCCAAATACTCTTCAATCATGATCGATTCATAGGGGTTTTTACTACGTAATGATTTGAGGTGGTTATTAAGTTGATCAGCATCCGTTGCTAATAGTACATCTTTTGAACCTGTTGATTTTGGTGATTTCACGATTAATGGAAAAGTCCAATTGTTAGCAATAGGTTCATTGGGTTTCATGAGCGAAAACTTTGGTGAGTATGGCTGGTCTTTTAAATAATTTCTCGTTTTTTCTTTATCCTCCATGATTTCAATTGCGGAGGAGGAGGTGTAGTTATGACAAAATTCATCACATAGCATAGAGGCAACATGGACAAATGGATCCACAAAACTAACGATACTTTTAATGTCTAATCCGGTTTTCCCTAGTTTATCAATTTCCTCTTTCATTCTTTCAATATTCAAAGTATCAATGAGTATCATTTTATGAATGTCAGGGTAGGCTCGTCGCTGCTGAAGTTGTTTTTCATTATTAGTAAAAAGTACTGTGAAGTAGCCTAATTTTTCTGCTGCTCTCGTCGCTTCACGGCTAGACCCGGATTTGTTTGTACCGATAAATACAATTGCTTTCAGGTATATCACTCCTTCTATTGGTACTTAGATACTTAATCACCTTTATATATATGCAACGAAATAGATTTCTCCTAGTTATGTATCTTGACTTCATCCAAGCAACTTTTAGGAGGTTACATATACTAGAAAAGAAAGGAGGGAGAAAAGATATGAAGCCTCTTTCGGTGAAAAATTTAGCAATGATTACGACAGGCTATATAGTGCAAGGGTCAGAGGATTTACTGATTCAGCATGGTGCTTATCGATTAAAACAAGTAAAAAAACCTAATACAGCCCTTTTTACTAGTAAACGCATTGTCAATTGGAAAAATCTTGAGCCATTTTCTCCTCTAGTGCTAGTGACCGATAGAGCTTATCGGCCAAATGACATTCCAAACCAAGTTAATATGATACAGGTAGCGAATGCAAATGAGGCCTATTGGAAGTTTGTCGATTTTTATCGCAATCAGTTCCAGATCCCCATTGTAGCGATTACAGGAACTTCGGGGAAAACAACAACAAAAGAGATGATTAAACATATTCTTTCAGCAGAGCATAAAGTGACCGCTACTACATTGAGCAGTAATTCAAGAACGGCATCATTGCAATATTTACTAAGTATTGAGGAAGATACAGAGGCAGCCGTATTTGAAACGGCTGTTGGCTCACCAGGTGATGTTACAAATGCTGGGAAATACTTCAAACCGACGATCGGGATTATTACTAATATCGGAGCCCATCATTTAAATTATTGCAAAACATTAGAGGGCTATATTCAAGCAAAGGGAGAAATGCTAGACATTATTCATCCTAAAGGTACGTTAATTATTAATGCGGAGGATATCAATACAAAAAAACTAGATGTTTCTAGATTTAGTGGGCGCTTGATAAAGGTGGGAAAGCATGAATCCTGTGATTTTCGAGCGAGTCATATTCAGTATTATCAAAAGGGCATGAAATTTGTTCTTCAGCATGACAGACAAAGCTATGACATTCTTGTACCAGGATTTGGTGAACATCAGGTTTATAATGCCCTTGCTGCCATCGCTGCAGTCTATGACATGGGGGTACCTATTCCAGTTGCAGCAAAACAACTTCAGTCATTCCGCCAATTGAAAAAACAACTCCAGCTCTTTGAGGGCATCAATCATTCGATGTTATTGGATGATACTTGGAGTATTACAACCACCTCCTTAGAGGCTGCTTTAAAAGTATTAAATGAGCTAGGGGATGGCAAGAAGAAAATTGCTGTGATAGGGACGATTACGGATTTAGGTTCATGGGGCTATGTTATTCACGAGCAAGCGGGTGAATTAATCCATCGTATTGGTGTGGATGTTTTGATAACTATTGGGGAGCATGCCAAGATTATGGCGGATTATGCAGTAATGCTAGGGTTTAGCAAGCCTGTTTATTCATTTAAAAATAGCACGCTCGTTTATCCGTTATTGCAGGGGATTGTGGATGAGAATACGATTGTTCTCATAAAAGGTGATATGTATAGTAAACAGGTGTCAAAACTAGCAACGGAGCTAAAGATTAAACCTACACCACCCGCAGATTAACTTGCTTCTGACAATATAGGATATTGACTGTGCCACATAGAAAGAAGCGCTAATAAGGTATAGTAATTGATCAGAAAACAACACTCTGAATCAAGAGAAGGAACAAATCATCTATAAGATTGATAAAGAGAGGAGGCGTAGTACACTTGCAACCGATTAGTGTGCAAAAACTTAGGAATGTACTACAGGGAAAGCTCATTCATGGATCAGATCAATGGTCTGTTCAGCATGCAATCTACTATAATCGGCATGATTTAACGAAAAGTCATACGCTTCTGTTTGTAAGTCGAAGTGATCAAATTAACTGGCAAGAGATTGATCGAAAAGGTCCGTCCCTCATCATATCCGATAAGCCGTCTACTGAGTTAAAAAACGCCTTAGACAATACAACCGTTTTACAAGTCAAAAGCGTTACGCAGGCCTATTGGACTTTTATCGAATATTATCGGAGTCTGTTTGACATTCCGGTTGTTGCTTTGACAGGAACCTGTGGTAAAACAACAACAAAAGAGATGTTAAAGCATATCGCGAGTAAGCATTGGCAAGTGCAAGCATCCGTCAGCAGTAAAAATGAGCCGAGACAATCATTACCCTATTTGACGGGTATTGAAGAGAAAACACAAGCGGCTATATTTGAATTAGGCTTAGGCAACACAGGGAATATTAAACATCAGTGTATGATCTATCAGCCAACAATCGGTATTATTACGAATATTGGTGTACATCATTTAGACGGCTGTCTCAACCTTGAAGGTTATATTAAGGCCAAGGCTGAAATTGTAGAGGGAATTAAAGAAGATGGCACGTTAATCATCAATGCGGATGATGATAACATTAAAACAATTTCTTTGAAACGATTTAAAGGGAAGATTATTAAATTTGGTTTACAGGATTCGGCGGATTACAAGGCTTCGAAAATACAATTTGCCAATACAGGTATGAAATTTGTACTTGAATTTGCAGAGACAAAGTATAACGTATTTGTCCCTGGCTATGGGGAACACCAAGTTTACAATGCGTTAGCCGCAATTGCCGCCTGTCATGAAATGGGGCTGACCATTCGTCAGGCTATTTCAGGATTAAGGAATTTTAAACCAATGGCAAGACATTTAGAATTTACGACAGGACTAGGAGATAGTACGATTATCGATGATACATGGACCAATAATCCAACATCAGTAGAGGCAGCCGTAAAAGTATTAGATACAGTAGGAAAAGAGAAAAAGGTTATTCTTATTTTAGGTGATATTAAGAGATTGGGTAATTTTGAGGAAAAATATCATCGAGAAATTGGCTCGATGGTTGCTGAGAGAAAGATTGATACATTAATTACCATCGGCAAAAGGGCAGAGAAAATTGCCGACCAGGCTCAAAAAGATGGAACCAACGCAGAAGTTCATACGTTTAAAGAGGTAGCAGGCGTTTTAGAACTATTGAAACCAAAGCTTGATGCGGACACGATTGTCTTAATAAAAGGGCCGATGTCGAGTAGATCCATGATTGAATTTGCCAATACACTTAAAAACTCTTTATAGAGCAAAAGGGTGTCTCAAAATTAAATGAGACACCCAATTATCTTACTTATTTTAAAACGCGTCGAGCTGTTACAAAATTCTTTTGTGCCCATGTCGTTGTCATACTAATATATTGATTACTCCCTAAATAGATCCCCGTTTGTGTGATTTCTATTGGTAGAGAAGAATACTAAATCAACTTTTTCAAGCTGAGATTTTTGAATAAGTGTACTAACTAAAGCTTGCTATACTTCTGGGCGTAGAGTTATTTAGTAGAGATAACGCGCTTCGCAGTAATATAATGTTTAGCATAATAATCAACAAATAATACTCTTGTCATAACACCATCGGAATTAGGGATGATGATGCGGTGATCGCCTGCATAAATCCCTACAAGAGAAGGGTTTTTTGAACCTTTCACACTATTAAAGAAGACTAAATCACCCTTTTTCAAATTAGCACGCGCTACAGTTGATCCTTTGCTCATTAAACCACTTAAAGAAGTTGATCCGAGTGTAACGCCACATTTACGATAGATGAAATCGACAAAAGCTGGAGCGGTAAATCGTAGACTTGACTCATTTGTTGTCGAGCTAATCGATACTTTATTTTTATAAGTCAGCGCATTCTCAACAATTTTATCGCCTTTTGTTGCAGGGTTGGCTGATAGTAGGGTAGGTAATACTCTACGTGCAGATACATAATTTTCTTTATAATAAGGCTTACTATTTAAATCAGAGATGATGATATTTTGTTTTGGATCAGCCATGTGAATGATTTTATTGTCGCCAATATACATGCCGACATGGTCGGGATCTGTCCCTGTTTTTTTACTTTTAAAGAAGACTAAATCCCCTTTTTGTAATTGGTTTCTCGCTACATATGTCCCTTGCTGAATCATATAATTTTCATTGTACGTACCAAGATCTACACCATTTTTCTCGAAAATGTACATTAAAAATGAAGCACAAGAAAATTTATATGGGTATGTAGGCTTGTATACCGTATTGCTGTATGTTGCTTGCCCCATTAAGCTTTTACCAGTTTTAATTAATTGATCTGCTTTCGCAGCAACAGCCTGTGCGTTGTTCTGTGTATTTGTTGTAGCAGCCTCTACTTGGATAGGTTGGAATGCTGTTTGCACCATTCCGAATGAACTCAATCCAATCGTTAAGGCAAGTGTTGTAGATAAAAATCGTTTATTCATGTTATTAAATAACCTCCTTAGCATCTAGTAGGATTTCTCCTGTATAGCTTTGCCATGGAAATAATCGTAGCATGAAAATCTAGGGCTTCTACGCGGTAAATGTTACCAGAGCAACAAAGGAGAGCCCCTTAACACTTGCTATAAAAGGCTTTATCAAGGGAATTTACAGTTTTATTACAAATGTTTCAGTACGTTGTCATATGGAACATTCTCATGAAAAAAACTGCCCAAAAGTGGACAGTTTACGAGATTTTCTGAATCATTTCAACACGATTGCCAAAAGGATCTCTGAACTCAAAACGTTCATAATGAGGGATTGGCACGGACTCTATTATGTCGATCTGATGTTGTGCTAGTTTCTCCCGCCACTCGTTAATATCCTCTACCTGATAAGCAATATGCGCCTTTGTCGTCAAACGATCGAAGCCTTCCTCTGTACCTACATGCACCTCTTGATGCCCTAGCTGCAACCAAAATCCCCCACGCCCTTTGAGAGAATCAGGTTTTTCAATTTCCTCAAGACCTAAGACATGACAATAAAATTCTCTTCCCTGCCCCTCTGTCCCCTTTGGAATCGTAATTTGCACATGATGTAAACCGATAATCATAGAAATGAAGCCTCCTTTTCTACCTTAATTATAGTATATTTTCAAAATATTTGAAATGGTGGCAGGAGGCAGAGCGCAATGGCGGCTTTAGTAGTGGGAGGAAAGCTTTTATTGTGGGGGTTAGTAACTTCGAATTGAGAGATAGCACTCTGGAATTGAAGGAGAGGGCGGCGGATAGAACCCCAAAATTAAAGGATAACCCTCAAAAAGTGGTGGATAGAATGCTCAAAGTGAAGGATAGCGCTTAAAGCGGTGGATAGAACCCCGAAATTGAAGGATAGCCGACAAAAAGTGGTGGATAGAATGCTCGAATTGAAGGATAGGCTTAAAGCGGTGGATAGAATGCAAATTGAAGGATAGCCGACAAAAAGTGGTGGATAGAATGCTTAAAGTGAAGGATAGGCTTAAAGCAGTGGATAGAACCTAAGAATTGAAGGATAGCCGACTAAAAGTGGTGGATAGAATGCTCAAAGTGAGGGATAGAATGCGCGAATTGAAGGATAGGCTTAAAGCGGAGGATAGAATCTTAGAATTGAAGGATAACCATCTAAAAGTGGTGGATAAAATGCTCAAAGTAAAGGATAGCGCTTAAAGCGGCGGATAGAACCCTGAAAGTGAAGGATAGCGCTTAAAGCGGTGGATAGAACCCCAAAATTGAAGGATAGCCAACAAAAAGTGGCGGATAGAATGCTCAAAGTGAAGGATAGAACCCCAAAAGTGAAGGATAGCCAACAAAAAGCGGCGGATAGAATGCTCGAATTGAAGGATAGCACCCTAGGATTGAGTGATAGACTCCAAAAAAGTAAAGGATAGCCCACCATATCTAATCTATTATGATATTAGTACTATGGTATAATAATAAAAACGGAATAATAGGATAGAGGTACAAATTAGATTTTTTAATTTGTTTAAAAGGGAAGATCGGTGAAAATCCGACGCTGTCCCGCAACTGTAAATGGGAGCACATTTCAAAGGGCCACTGTTACGAGTCGTAATGGGAAGGTGGAAGGTGCGATGAACATAAGCCAGGAGACCTGCCTTTATCTAGTACAGCCAAAAACCTACGCGGATAGGGGGTGTTGAGTGTGACTAGAGAAATTCTCCTGCATGCTCATAGTACGATGATTGCTAAAAAGGTAGCTTCTATGTTTAATAGCAAGCTTTTTTTCAACTGGCCATCATCGTATTATGTCGTGTATTTGTCATTGTAGACATCTTTCTAATGAGGGAAAGATGTTTTTTTATGTAAAACAATAAAGGAGCGGTTCACATGAATCCACAAGTGATTGAATACTATGAAAGTCTATTTAAATTAGAAATTATGCAAGAGCCTTACGCGGCTAGACCATTGAAGGAGCTTGTTGAACAGTATGTTGGGCATGATGCCGCACATGAGCAGTCGATTTTAGCGGCATATGCGAATGTTATGAAAGAATTAATTGGATAAAATTCATGTTGGCTACTTCGTAAATGGAAGTAGCCATTATTAATGAGCGCATCCATTGACAATAGTAAATTGTAGGCGTAAGATTTTTTTGAACAATCGTTTTGAACACTTGTTCAAAAAAAGAGGTGAGAGAAGTCGATAAGAAAGAAGTAGCACAAAAAGAGAAAAATAAAGAGGTAAAAGAACAAATTTTGCAGGCAGCGAAATCCTTGTTTTCATCAAGAGGCTATGATGGAACGACAGTGAGACAAATTTGTGATGAGGCAAATGTGTCGCTCGCGCTTGTTTCCTATCATTTTGGTGGGAAAGAAAATGTCTTCAATGCATTATTTGAACCGCTACGCGACACCTTTATGAATGCCCATTATGATGTTAGCGATTCACTAGGTGCGCTCAGAAGCTTTTGTCGTAATTTTGTCCTTTATCGTATTCATGAGCATGAATTAATTGATATTTTACAGCAAGAGATTGTCATGAATAGTCCAAGACTAGAGATGCTAAAGGATGTTTTTTTACCTTCCTGGGAGCAGCTTCGAACAATTTTACAAGCGTGTCAAGAGCAACAGACCATACACTATGAGTCCATTGATGTCGCGTTGAACTTTATTATGGGGACGTTAATGTATTCCTTGAATAACCCATTTTTAAATCGTTCTTCCTTACAATCAACACCCGAGCAAATTGCAGAGCTTGCAGTTCATTTCGTGTTCAATGGTCTTCACACAAAACAATAAAAAAGAAGGTAATCACAATGAAAGCAGCAAAATTTTACGGTATTAAAGATATTCGAGTAGAGGAGGCACAACTGCCAGCACTAGAGCCTGGGATGGTGAAAGTGAAAGTTGCATTTGCCGGAATTTGTGGTAGTGATTTACATGAATATGTAGGCGGGGCCTATGCATTCCGTACACAACCAGTATTAGGGCATGAATTTGCCGGAGTTGTTGTAGAAGTAGCAGAAGGAGTTACACAAACAAAAGTAGGGGATCGCGTAGCAGTGGAGCCGCCAATACCATGTGGCAAATGTGATAACTGTAGACGTGGCTATTCAAACTTATGTAAACGTGGACAATCTTATGGTTATACCATTTCAGGTGGATTCGCTGAATATGCGGTTGTGCAAGAAGAAAATATTTACCAGCTCCCTGATGGTATGAGTTTAGAGCTAGGTGCTCTGGTTGAACCGACAGCGGTAGCCGTGCATGCTGTTCGACAAAGTCAATTAAAGCTTGGCGATACTGCCGCTATTTTTGGCGCAGGTCCCATTGGCTTATTAGTCTTGCAGGCTGTGAAAGCGGCTGGAGCAAGTGAAATCTTTGTAGTGGAGGTTTCCGATGAACGTCGCCAAAAAGCGCTTGATTTGGGTGCAACCTATGTTATCAATCCAATCGACACAGATGCCGTAGCCTATATTCGCGAAAAAACAAATGGTGGAGTAGATGTTGCCTATGATGCAGCAGGTGTTCAAGCAACGTTTACAAGTGGCGTAAGTGCTGTTCGCCCTGGCGGCGAATTTAAAATTGTCAGTGTCTGGGAAAGACCCGTTGAATTTAATCCAAATGCGGTAGTTTCACCAGAGGTAACAATTAGCGGTTCATTTGCCTATGTTAACATTTTCCCTGAAGTCATTCGATTACTAGCACGAGGCGTTATTGATGGACAAGCCGTGATTACAAGTGAAATTGCTTTAGAGGATATTGTGGAAAAAGGCTTTGAGGCTTTAACAAAAGATCGTAGTCAGTGTAAAATTTTGGTGAATATGAGTTTGTAAATCTTGACCTAATCATAGTCAAACTTGAGTCAAAACAGGTTTGGCTATGATTATTTTTGTTCTTAAATATCATAATACCAATGGGAATACATTTGTTTGTCATAAAACTGCCTTTAGGACTTCATTCATATTTCACTTTTACTTTATATAATAAATTTGCTATATATAAAAAGAACGGAGATTAAATATGAAAAATTTGCTTTATTCAAGGTTTTGGCGGCTACATTTTTTCGCAGCACTTTTTATAACGCCATTATTGTTATCTCTTACTTTAAGTGGGATTGGCTATTTATTTTTTACAGATGTAGAAAACAAATTATATGATGATTACTTCTTTGGAGAAAGCCATAAAGAAGAGGTCTTAACGATTGATGAAGCCGTAGAAAAAGCGGAAGCGGCATTTGCGGGGTACTCCACAACTAAAGTCATTATGCTGGAAGAACCATATAATACCCGTTTAACATTATCCAATGGGAAAGAAGAAAAATATGTATTTTTAGATGATCACAATCAAATGGTAGGTAGTCAGGATGCTAACTATACATTCTCTAATATTATGAGAAATACGCATAGCTCCCTATTTATTGGCGGTACATTTGTCAATTATTTAGTAGAACTAGCAGCATGCTGGACTATCTTTTTATTACTGTCAGGTCTTTATATGACATTTAAAGGGAATGCTCTGAAAAAGCACAAGTCGGAAAATAAACGCCAAAAAAGTAAGAGATACCATGCGCTTGTTGGGACCATTATTACGATTCCAATGGTAATGTTCATTTCTACAGGGCTATTATGGTCTGCTTTTCAAGGGTCAATCCTTTCCAATATTGCTTCAGAGAGTCCAACGTTTGGTTACCCAATATTACAGCAAAAGCCACCAACATCGGATGTCTCGGAAATACCATGGGCGACTCGCCAATTAGAAGCACCATCGTCTGAAGGCGAACATGCACAGCATCATGGAGGCGGCGCTGTCCGTTATACAAACGACAACCAAATCTCGATTGCTAACCTTGAAAAAGAAATCGATGCAATGAATATCACTAAGCCTTATTCAATTATTTACCCTTCAAATAGTGAAGGCGTATATACAGTGGCAAAGGCTAGTAACTCTGGAGTAACGGGTCTAGATGTCAAACCTACAGAAGAAGCGACAATGTATTTTGATCAATATAGTGGCAAGTTTATCGATCAAGTCAACTATGAGGATTACGGTATGTTAGCCAAGTTCTTTTCATGGGGCATTCCTTTACATGAAGGCCACTTATTTGGCTGGCCTAATAAGCTGCTAAACTTAGTGATTTGTCTCGCCTTTTTAGCTGTCATTGTCTGGGGAATTCGCATGTGGATTTTACGTAGGAAAAAAGGCGAGCTGTCGGCACCACCTCAAATTTCTCATAAAATTTCATTGCCTTTTGTGATCTTCCTTATTATTTTAGGTGTATTAATGCCATTGTTTGGCGCTTCCTTGATCGCTGTAGTGTTGATTGAACTTATCATTATTGGCTGGCAAACAAAAAAGAAATTAAGAGCAGAAGAAACAAAATAAATGACTGGATACGGCACAGCATTAAGGTGCCGTATCTTTTTTTGTGTTGTTTACTTCAATAGCATACGCGCAATACTGTAATTGTTTATAGATTTTTCAGCCGAATTTTATAAAGTTTTAAGATTTGTATGGTACATTGCTAGTAGCTTCAGCTTATTGGGGGAATGTAGATGTCAATTAAAACGAGGTTTTTACTATCTTATATTGGTGTTATTTTTATTGCCATCGCTCTATTACTAGCAGCAGTTTTTCTTTTTTCCTTTGCTATTACAGGTGATGTTAAAGCGATTGAGCATTTTTATAAAAAATCCTATGTCCAAAAACCTTTGACAACGGTAGAGGAAAATGCTTTTTTGGATTTAAAATTACTAGCTAAAACTGATCCCAAGCAGCTTTTAGATGTCAAGCAGCTAGAAAAAATAAATGCCCCTGCGATTGAGATTGTTGTACGAAAAGATCACCAAATTGTCTATTCTACGCAGAAAAACCATAAGCAATTGTTGCTGAAAAGTTTACCTGGTTTTGAGGCAACGAATATAAATTCTCGTGACACCATCATGATTAATCAAGCATTTTATACGTATGTAAAATTCGATTTTTATTTTCCGGATGAAACAGAGGGAAGTATTTTCGTTTTACGAGAGGTTAGTTCCCGTGCAGAAGTAACACGAGAGCTATTACCTATTCTTTTAGGTATTTTATTTGTCTTATTTATGATGATTATTGGCATATTAAATTATTTAGTTTCGAGAAGTATTATTAATCCAATTTCTGCTTTAAAGGAAGGGGCAGAACGCATAAAATCGGGTGATTTGGATTTTGAAATTACGTCCCGTTCGAATGATGAAATAGGACAGCTTAATCGATCGTTTGAGGAAATGAGGATTAAGCTGAAAGAATCGATCCAGCTGCAGCTTCAATATGAGGAAAATCGAAAAGAATTACTATCAAATATCTCACATGATTTAAAAACGCCAATGACCTCGATTATTGGCTATGTAGAGGGCATCAAAGATGGTGTGGCGAATACAGAGGAGAAGATGGATAAATATTTAACAACTATCTATACGAAAGCAAAGGATATGGATGTATTAATTGATGAGCTGTTCTTATTTTCAAAGTTGGACTTAAAAAAGATTCCATTCCAAATGGAAAACGTCAATTTACAGCAATATATGCATGATTATGTAGAGGATGCGAGCTTTGATTTTATTGATCGAGACATTCACTTACAATATATATCAGCGGACTCACCACTTTTTGTTATGGCTGATCGTGATAAATTAAGAAGGGTCCTGTCAAACTTATTAAGCAATAGTGAAAAATATATGGATAAACCATATAAGCAAATTATTATTTCCTTACATGAGCGAGTAGATGACGCGATTATTCAAGTAACAGATAATGGTACGGGTATTGATCCTGTCGCATTACCTCACATATTTGATCGCTTTTACCGTGCAGAGCTCTCACGTAATTCGCAAACAGGTGGGAGTGGCTTAGGCTTAGCCATTGCGAAACAAATTGTGCTTGAAATGGGCGGCGACATTTGGGCGAACAGTGAGCTAACAAAGGGGACGAGCATTTTCATTTCATTGAAAAAGGCGGAGGAGAAGGTGAAAGAACATGAAAAAAATACTGCTAATTGAAGATGAAGTGAGCATAGCAGAGCTCCAACGAGATTATTTAGAAATTAATGGGTTTGCAGTGGATATTCAGCATCAAGGAGATGATGGACTGAAACAGGCACTTGAAGGTGATTATGATTTAATCATTTTGGATATTATGCTGCCTGGGATGAATGGCTTCGAAATTTGTAAACAGATTCGTGCAGTGAACAATATTCCAATACTGTTTGTGTCGGCTAAAAAAGAAGATATTGATAAAATTCGAGGTCTTGGACTAGGAGCAGATGATTATATTACAAAGCCCTTTAGTCCAAGTGAGCTAGTGGCAAGGGTCAAGGCTCATTTATCGAGATATGAGCGTCTTGCAACAAATCAGCAAACCAACCATTTGATGTCCATCCATGGCATTACTATTGATACATCAGCCAGAAAGGTTTTTGTGAATGGAGATGAAATTGCCTTTACGACAAAGGAATTTGATTTGTTGGTATTTTTTGTGAAACACCCCAATCAGGTATTAAGTAAAGAACAATTATATGAGCGTAACTGGGGTTATGAATCAGCTGCGGATGTTTCGACTGTTACTGTCCATATTCGAAAGCTACGTGAAAAAATTGAACGTGATCCCGCACAGCCCAAATTTTTAGAAACCGTTTGGGGAGCAGGCTATCGCTTCAATGTATAAGAAAAGATATCTCGTCTTGTTGGCGAGGTATTTTTTTGTACAAGATTTTAGACTTTTTTAAGAAATGGTTAATAGGCACTTTAGCATTACCACGTACACTAAAGAAAGTACGTCATCAATTTAGAAAGGGGTGTATGACAGGTGAAGGAGATACAGGCAGTTATGATAGCATTATCATTTTTACTGCAAGGGTGTTCCTCCAACGATACAGAGGCTATCCAGCTTGATAGAGGGGGAAGTGAAGAGTTGAAAACAGATTTGACAGACGAGCTTTTGAAAGCAGCAGAAAAAGGAGATATAGAGGTGCTTCGAAAGGTTCTGGAGCAAAAAGTAGATATCAATGCTCAGGATGCAAACAAGCGAACGGCCTTAATGATTGCTACATATAATCAGGATGTGGAGGCAGCCAAGCTATTAATTGAGGCGGGGGCAGATGTTAATATTCAAGATAGCATGCAAAACACACCGTTCCTCTATGCAGGAGCAGAAGGCTATCTCGATATTTTAAAGCTTACTATTCAGGCGGGAGCAGATCCTACGATTTTGAATCGATATGGCGGAACAGCATTAATTCCAGCAGCAGAGCATGGTCATGTGGAGGTCATCGAGGAGTTATTAACGAATACAGACATTAACGTCAATCATGTCAATCATTTAGGATGGACAGCCCTAATGGAGGCGATTGTTTTAAATAACGGCAATCCTACACAGCAGACCGTGATTCAATTATTAATTGAGCATGGTGCAGATGTGACTATACCCGATCAAAATAATGTTACACCATTGCAACACGCGAAACAGCGAGGCTTTCAAGAGATTGAACAAATCCTAATTGCCGCGGGAGCAAAATAATCCACATTATAGACAAAAGGAATCTAGAGGTCACGCTCTCGATTCCTTTTGTTGTACGAGATATTTAAAACCTCCACATGCGAACCTTTAGAGTTTTTATTGAAGAAAATAAGAGATATAGAAAATTATTGTAAAATGTTGTTTTTATAATTATTTTTTCTTTTATCAATTAGCAACAAAACTGACAGCACGACTACACTCAATATCACTATAAACCAAAAAGACAAGTAGAGCGTCATAAATCCTCCAAATGTCTCATCAAACTCTAAAAGAGCGACATCTGGGTTATACATGCCTCCCATGGAAATATATCTAGCCACTTCAAGATAAACAATATGAAAGAGAATACTCATCCATAGTGTACCTGTATATCTTCTATATAGCTGTAGAGCAATGCCAAAAATGAAGAGTAAAATAAAGTAGTCTATAGTTACTGTAAATGGTTCACTAAAGAATATGGATGCCATGGCCATCACCATAATCGGCACACATATGAAAATTAACGGTTGCAAAATTAATGAGATGATAAACCGATATTTCTTATGCAACTCTTCAAAAATTAGTCCCCGGATATAAACTTCTTCTGGAAATGCCTCATACATAAATGCTGTTAATGAATTGATTAAAATAGCGATAATGACATTTGTTGTCAAGTTCAACCTGACATTTTCTATGCCACCAAATAAATAAGCTGTTAAAATGCCTGATACGAGTAAAATAAAAGGCAACGCAATACCGAACATCAACTTAGATAATGAATTAACACCCTTCAATCCAATATTTTTTAAAAAATCTGGATTTTCTCTTTTAAGTACAAAAAGGACAACAAGCGTTAACCCAGTAAAAATCATTCCTTGTAAAAGCATGGCTATTTTTTTATCCATACCTTGTGTTTCTATCAAATATTGTCCGACATTTCCCGAAACAAAGAGAAATAGTGATACGAGTACAAAGTACAAAAGCAACCGGCTAATCCTGAATGTCGAAGAACTTATTTGAAATCCCCCTCTTTTTAATGTGGTGTCGTTATAGATTACGTATCAACAAGTGTATAGTTTCAATTTTCTTAATGTGAATTATGGAAAATTATAGAATATTACCAATGTGTATTCCAGTTAATGGTCTGTTTGTTATTGTTACATACCAGATGTTTTGAAAATTTCTTTCTAGTTGTTCTTAAATTATTTTTCTTATTTTTTTATTTTTTTTAATAGTTTATTTATTGGCAGTTTAGATATGGGCTTTATGATAAATCTTGTAAACCAAATGACACCAAAAAGGAGAGTTTTATAGATGAAATTAAGAAAACGTATGGTTCCAGCAGCATTAGCTTTATCCGTTTTATCAGCAGGTCTTGTTACATTTAACGAGCCTTTGAATGCAGAGGCAGCAAGTAAGAAAGTGGTAGCAGCTGCCGAAAATGAGCAAGTAGCAAAGATTACAAATATTAAGCCATTAAATACAATGACACTTCAAATTACATTTAACCAGCCGTTAGCAGCAGCTGATGTAGATCTGAATAATCTAGATGCAATTAAACAGAATTTTACGTTTAATGGAGATTTAGAGATTGTCAATGTGCCACGCTTAATGACAGGATCTAAGAGTACATATATTGTACCGACGACATTCCAAGAAGATGACTTCATCTATACATTGAGCTATAAAGAACAGCGGAATAAAGTTTTTGAAGGAACAGATGAAAAAGTATTTGTACGCAATGTGGAGCAAGTAACAAACGATACATTTACATTGGAATCATTCCAAGAGGATGGCGTTGTGGACTATGCCAATATTATTGAAGCATATCGCGCTGGTCGTGGAGATTTAGCATTTAGCTTAGATCGTCATAATCGAGATGCGAGTGGCAAACGTTTTGATGTTATATCTTCATTACGTGACCGCTATGTGACAGTGAAAACAAGTGAAGGAGAAGAGTTTGTAGCAAACTATGTACCATTCACGCAAGCAGCAGATGGCAGACAAGCTCCTCAATTTAGATTACCGGCTGGACAAATATTAAAACCAGGTGTCACATATCGCGTGTACTCACAATGGGCGGAAATGGATGTAAAGAGCTTTGTAGCACAAGAAATCGCACCATTTACACTACAATCAGCAAAAGCTATTGATGAAAAATCATTCGAATTACAATTAACAAATGATCCTCAATCTGATTTACTAGCAGGAAGAAGTGTTGAGCTACGTGGAAATGATGGTAGCACATTACAAGCACAGTATCGCTATTCATCACGTAAAGGTGCTGTAGGTATCTTTGATGTTGCGAACGGTGGCACGTTAAAAGCCAATGTAAGTTATACAGTTATGCCATTAAACAACTGGGCCACAGCAACAAATGTAGTTCTACAAGGAAAATAATTTTTAATAGAATAATGAATCTGTCATTTGAAACCTAAAACCTGAAACCTAATAGATGTAAAGTATCCAAATAAAAATCTCGTCACATGCTGTGGCGAGATTTTTTAGCTATAGCCAGCCTTTTTCACGTGCTACCTGAGCGGCCTGCTGTCTAGATTCGACCTGTAGCTTTTGAATAGAGGTTGATAAATAATTGCGAATGGTGCCTTTTGTTAAAAATAATCGTTTACTAATTTCATTTGTCGTTAAGCCTTCTTGAACAAGTTGTAGTACGGCAATTTCGCGTTCATTTAAAGGGTTATGCTCTTTCATAAATAAGGTAGCGGCTAAATCCTTGCTGACTACCTTTTCTCCTTGCATGATTTTCCGAATTGTAGCGATTAAATAATCAATGGGTTCATCTTTTAGTAGATAACCGTGAACCTCACAGTCCATCGCTTTTTGTAAATAGCCCGGGCGTGCAAAGGTTGTGACAATCATGACTTTGCAGGGGAGGTTAGCCTGTTTAATTTTTTCTGCAAGCTCCAATCCTGACAAATGAGGCATTTCTATATCTACGACACAAACATCAGGTAGCTCCTGTTGAATGTAGTCCCATGCTTTTTGACCATCTGACACTTCAGCTATTACTTCAATATCTGGTTCAAAAGATAAGAGCGATGTTAAGGCACCCCGTAGCATTTGTTGGTCCTCAGCTAGTAATACACGTATCATGTTAGAGGCTCCTTTCCATCTTGAATGGGTATGGTTAGTACCACACTTGTACCTGTAGGTGTGTTATTTTCAACCGTGGCCGAGCCCTGAAGAACTTGCATTCTTTCTTTCATTGAATGGATGCCATTGCCAAGCCCTTTCTGCGATAATCCAATTCCATCGTCTTTCATCTCTAGCGTATACAGTCCATTGTGACAATGGATTGTCATGTGGCATTTTTTTGCCTCACTATGCTTGAGGAGGTTTGTCGTAGCTTCTCGTACACATAAAGCAAGCATCGTTTCCTCCACGCTAGAAAGGACGATTGTAGGGCATTGATTGTGTAGCGTTGTTGTAATATTCGCGCTTTGTAATAGTTGCTGGCAGTGTATTAACTCGGTCTGTAATGATACAAAATTCATATCAGATACGAGCTCTCGTACTTGTTTTAGGGCGGTACGAGTAGTGGCTAGTATCTCATTTAATTCTTGTTTGACACTTGAAGGATCTCGGTCGATTAGTTTAGTTGTTAGCTCTGTTTTGATTTTAATCATCGTCAGCGTATGACCAATCGTGTCATGGAGATCTCTAGCAATTCGCTGTCGTTCCTCTTGTTGAACGAGCTGCGTATTGACATCAGCCAATTCAGATTGTAGGTTTTTCGACTTTTCTACAAAATAAATAAGGACAGGAAACACCATTTGAATAATCATCATTGGTGCTAGTACCTGTGATTCAACTGTTACTAGCGAATCTGTAGTAAGTTTCATGACGCCTAAAAACATGACAGCTATACCAAGCATCCCAATCGCGATATGCCATTTCGATTTGGCTCTTCCTAATAAATCGGCAAAGGTAAATCCGAAAATCAGCATAAAGATGTCCTCATATATACCGAGGATAGTAATAAGGAGGAAGGCTACAAGTGAAGCTACAAGCAACCTCCAATCTCGATGCCATAAAGCTATATAGAAGGCACCGAGATATAAGCCTAAAATCGATATTCGAGCTGCCAAAGGGAGAGCTGAATGAGACCATAACACCATCGTTATTAAAACAATCAAGGACATCACATCGATGATTAAATAATGCTTTATTTGTTCTCTAGGATAAATTTTTATTTCATACACCATCCTTTGTTGCGTATTACTGTGTCATCGCTTGAATGGTTTTTTTACGAATCCACTCCATCGGGCCCATATGAAAGCGCTGCTGCCAAAATGACGCTAACATGAGCTGTAGGCAAGATAGGGCTAGCCAAATACTGATAATAACAATGCTATTTAATTGACCTCCTAAGCCAAGCCCCCAGCCATAAAAAATGATAGAAGCCAGCACGTTTTGGAGGATATAACAGCTCAAAGACATCTTGCCAACTTGTGCAAAACATTGCCACAGCCAATCCAGTCTCTTATATTCTACCAGTTTACCTAAAATACCAATATAGCCAATTGATAGAATAGGAGCACATAAATAGCGAACAGGTAAATCAAACAGTCCACCAGGAACAAATAACAGTAAATTTAACGGTAGGCCAATATATATACCGATTTTAAAGAGCTTTTGACGAGCTTGACGTCCTTTGTCATGTTGCGAAAATACCTCATTGCGCATGAATTTCACACCAAGTAAAAATAAAAAGACATTCATTGGGATAATAAAAATGGCTTCTGTTCGATAAAATAAAAAATTCGTCAGACGATGTTGAACCTGTGCAAGCCATGTGCCCTGTTCATATAGAGCAGCCACAGTTTCCATACCATTGAAGGAAATAATTGTACCCTGTAGGCTACTAATGAAAATCAATAGAATCATAAGGACATGAAAGCTACCAAACAGATAGAAAGCCCATGTCATCACTTTGTCACCTAATCGGATTAGGAAGGCAACTATGAAAGCTGTCACTGCGTAGCTCATTAAAATATCGTATTCCATGACAAGTGTATAGTGCAGCAATCCTTCCAAACCTAAAAAGACAATTGTCCAAAGATAGACGCCCGGCCAAGCATTTCCTCTTCGTAGAGCTTGTTGGTATTTTAATTGTAAGCCTACCCCAAACATAATGGTTAACAGCCCAAGGAGCTTCCCATTGACGAAAAATAGGACGACCATTCGTAAAAAGTCATTGAAGGACCACCAACCAGAATAATTACTCGTTGTGATATACGATAAATCTCCTAGATAAGCAAAAATCCAAATATTTGTGCCAAGTGTTCCTAAGACAGCGAAGCCTCTTAACATATCGATAAAGGGGAGTCGTTGTTGTGTTTGCATAAGTTCAATCACTCTTTCTTTTGTTTTCTTATGTTTTAAGAATAAGAAATTATAAAGAGAAAACCTATTCACAGCAGTCAAAGAATCTAGATGACAGGTGTCATAAAATTGCTGTAACGGCAAAAAAACCAGCAACATTAGAAGCTGGCTCATTTATTTTGTACATGAATAAATACGATAGTCCAAATATTTTCCGTATTTTTCGTTCATCGTCATATGCTCATCCATTACATCTAGTAATTCGGGTTCAATATGTTGGGAAAAATGAAATTCATGCTGAGACGAGATGGATTTATTTTTTTGTATTCGAATATTGTGAAACCCAGCTTGCTGCAATAATGTGACCCAATCCTTTTTCGTAAGAAGAGATTCAAATCCATAAAACTGCTGGATTTCTTGAGCTAGTTGGGAGGGAAGTGTTGCAGGAAGGGTGAATTCAATGGCAATAAAGCGGCCCCCTTTTTTTAATAAACGATAAATCTCTTGTAAAGCCCGTTGTTGATTGACAAAGGCCAGAACCGATTCGGCAAGAATGAAGTCAAAAGACTCTTTTTCAATTGAGGTTTGCTCAATCGAGCCTTCTATAAGGTTGACAGCTAAATGAGTTTTTTGCATTCGTTGTCTAGCTTTTTCGATCATAAGAGGATGAACATCGATGCCCGTGACATTTGCCTGATAGAAGGAAGCTAAATAAGCAGCAGTTTGCCCTGTGCCACACCCCACATCTAAAATGTCTACACCTCGCTGGATATTCTCATGTTCAAAAAGTGCTTTTGATAGATTAATGCCCCCAGGATGTGCACCTCCGATACCAAATTTAGCTAAAAATTGGAGATAATTGGAGCTTTGAATAATAAACACCTTCTTTTTTCTTATAGTATGACAAGAAAACTAGTAAGGTGACGTCCATATAGTAGTGTCTTACGAAATATATTATTTTTAACACTTCTTCAAATGTCTAATTCATCCTTAAAATTCGCACATATACTATCTTGAAGCTTTCAGATAGGGGGTGTATAAATGCCATATTTCCATCCAAATGCTAGAAGGGGATCATATCCGCCGAGCAATAGACAATATTTTGGCCCACCTTTTCGAGGTAGATCCATACAACAACCTTACTATTCTCCTAACCAACAATCACAAGGTTTAAGATTAGGGAATTTGCCTGATCATTTAAATACGATTATGGGGCACGCTGGGACGATTACGAATGGAGTCAATATGTTAAGGCAGATGGGGTCATTACTAAGTTTATTTAAATAAAAGCTAAAAACCCTCTTAAGAGAAGGATCTTAAGAGGGTACATAAAAGTGTTTAATTGACTTGGACAAGTTGCTTTTCAATAATAGAACGATTTTTTTCTTTAAATAGCTCATTATGAGAAGAGACCATACCATGACGATAGGCTGATGGCTCTAAATAAGTCTTAATCGAGTTAACGGCATTAGCCGCATCCTGGAATGTCCCAAGTAGTAAATTAATTTTTCCTTCAAACGATAAAATATCTCCTGCTGCAAAAATGCCAGGCTGTGCCGTCTCTCCAGTTGCTCTTCCTTCTACATAATAATCATCCTTTTTAGGAACAGCAATGGCCTCATCAAATGTGAGGGATGCTTCACAATTATAGCCGTGGCTTACGATCACCTCATCGATTTGACGAATATAGCTTTGTTTAGTTGTCGTGTTTTCACATGTCACTAATTGAATAGCCGTTTTATTAGCATTGGCAGTAAGCTTTGTAATAGTTGTATTACACTCAATGTGTACACCAGCATCCAGTGCTTCCTGTACAGTTGCTTCATGTGCAGATAACTTCTCTTTACGGTAAACAACGGTCACACTTTTGGCAATCGGGCTTAATTCAACAGCCCAATCAATGGCCGCATTGCCACCACCTGAAATCAAGATATCCTTATCAACAAAGCGTTTATAGGATTGTACAGTATAATGTAAATTCGCCATTTCGTATTTTTCAGCACCTTCAAGTGTTAGCTTTTGTGGATTGATAATGCCACCTCCTACAGCTAACAGCACTGTTCTCGAATAATGCTTTTCACCCGTCGCTGTATGTATGATAAATAGATCATCCTGGCGTTCAATAAAGTCTACCTTTGTGTTAGTCAAAATCGTAGGATCAAACGTTTTTGCTTGCTCGATTAACTGTTTAGCAAACTGCTCGCCTAACACAGGAGGGTGTCCGCCAATATCCCAAATCAACTTTTCAGGATACAGTAATACTTTTCCACCTAACTGTGGTTGGCTTTCCAATAATTTTGTTTTTAATCCACGTAAACCACTATAAAAGGCACTATATAAGCCAGCAGGGCCTCCGCCAATAATTGTCACATCGTATATAGGTTGCATTTTTATTGCCACATCCTTAATGAATAGTAAAAAAGTAATTGACAAAATCTTATCGGAAAACTAGACTAATTCTAGTGATAATGATTATCATTTTTAACTATGAATATCATAGCATGGAAATAAGTAAAAAGAAAGTGAGGGTCCGTTTTGCGTTTAGAAGTTGACTCGATACGTGTTGGTTATGAGAGCAAAACCATTGTGCATGACTTATCATTGCAAATTCCAGATGGCAAAATTACGACGATTATTGGTTCAAATGGTTGTGGAAAATCAACGTTATTAAAGGCCATTACGCGTATTTTAAAGCATGAGAGTGGGCAGGTCATATTAGATGGTCAAACGATTTCCAAGATGAAAACGAAAGAATTGGCTAAAGAGCTGGCAATTCTACCACAGAGTCCAGAAAGTGCACATGGTTTAACAGTGGAAGAGCTAGTATCCTACGGTCGATTTCCTTATCAAAAGGGCTTTGGGAATTTATCTCAAAAGGATAAAGAGGTAATCGATTGGGCTCTACAGGTGACCAAAACAACAGACTTCCGTTTACAATCTGTGGATGCTCTATCTGGTGGACAGCGTCAGCGTGTGTGGATTGCGATGGCATTAGCTCAGGAGACTGACATTATTTTTTTAGATGAACCCACAACCTATTTAGATATGGCGCATCAGCTTGAGGTTTTAGAGCTGCTATATAAGCTCAATGAAGAACAAGGACGTACCATTGTCATGGTCCTCCATGATTTAAATCAAGCGGCACGTTTTTCAGATTATATTGTAGCGCTTTCACAAGGTGAGCTGGTGAAATTCGGAACTGCAGAAGAAGTGATGGTTCCAGAAGTATTGAAAAAAGTATTTAATATTGATGCGGTCATTGGCAAGGATCCACGAACAAATAAACCAATGTGCATTACATATGACTTATTACAAACGGTATAAAAGGAGAAGGACAATGAAAAAGTGGCTATTACCTATGTTCATGATGCTTGTATTAGTACTTGCAGCGTGTGGCAATAAAGAAGAGAAAACAGAGAAGGCAGATGAAGGCTCAAAAGAAGCAACGTCAGCAGAAACAATTACCTATCAATCAGAGACAGGTCCTGTGGAAGTACCAGCAAATCCTAAACGAGTAGTGGTATTATCGTCATTTGTAGGGGATTTATTACAGCTTGATGTAAATGTTGTAGGTGTGGATGCTTGGGCAGCGAAAAATCCAAACTTCGAAGATGCTATTAAAGATGCAGTGGTTGTTGAAAATACAGATATAGAAAAAATTCTTGAGCTAGAGCCTGATTTAATTATTGGCTTAAGTGGAATTGAAAATGCTGATAAACTATCAGAAATTGCGCCGACAGTGTTATTTACCTATGGCAAAGTAGATTATCTTCAACAGTTTATTGAAATAGGGAAAGTTGTAAATAAAGAAAAAGAAGCAACGGCATGGGTAGAAGATTTTAAAGCACGTGCGTCTGAAACTGGTAAAAAAATTAAAGAAAAAATCGGTGAAGATGCAACTGTCACAGTGGCAGAAAACTTTAATAAACAGTTTTATATTTACGGTGATAATTGGGGTCGTGGAACAGAAATCCTTTATCAAGAAATGGGCTTAAAGATGCCTGAAAAAGTAAAAGAAACTGCTCTAGAGCCAGGCTACTATGCGATTTCTCAAGAAGTATTAGGGGACTATGCAGGGGACTATGTCATCTTTAGTATGTTCCAAGATCAAGATAATTCCTTCACTGATGCTGCGTGGTTTAAAGATTTAGAAGCAGTGAAAAATGGTCAATTATTTGAAGTGAATGCCAATGCCTTTTACTTCAATGATCCTATTACATTAGAGTATCAGTTAAAGTTCTTTGAAGAGAAATTTTTACAATAATTGAGTAGAGAGTAGCGAAGGCAAATGACAAAGTTTCGAAAGCTTCCATTTTGGCTTCAGGTATTGCTTGCTTTGACCGTATTATTTGGTACGGCCGGTATCTCGTTGTGCTTAGGGGCAGCGAATACGAGTATTCAAGATGTCTTTCAAGCAATTGTCGGACAAAGTGGTGGTAAACATTACACGATTTTACGAGAAATTCGCTTTCCTCGTATCATTGCAGCTATTTTTGTTGGTAGTGCACTCGCTGTCGCTGGAGCAATTATGCAAGGGGTTACACGAAATCCATTAGCTGATCCAGGGCTGCTTGGTTTAACGGCAGGGGCCAATGCTGCCCTTGCCTTAACGATGGCATTTATTCCGAAATTCTCATATTATACGTTAATTTTAGCCTGCTTTGTTGGAGCTGGAATTGGCATGATGATAGTTTATGGAGTGGGTGCTTCTACTAAAAAAGGCTTTTCACCATTGAAGCTTGTGCTAGCGGGTGCGGCTGTAACGGCATTATTACAAGCAATCGCTGAAGGGACAGGCATTTTATTTCAAATTTCCAAGGATGTATCCATGTGGACAAGTGGCGGATTCATTGGCACAACATGGCAGGCATTATTAATCGTACCTGTCATTGTGATTGGTTTACTGCTAGCGTTTGCTTTTAGTCGCCAATTAACGATTTTAAGTTTAAATGAAGAGGTAGCAGTGGGCGTTGGGCAAAATACAACGATGATTAAAGGTATAATGATGTTTGTAGTGGTCATACTTGCAGGCTCAGCGGTGGCACTCGTTGGGAATCTAGCATTTGTTGGCTTAATGGTGCCGCATATGGTTCGTGCATTTGTAGGAACCGACTATCGTTTTGTCTTACCGATGAGCGCTATTGTTGGCGGCTGGTTTATGGTGACAGCTGATTTTGCAGGGCGTATGATTAACGCACCATATGAAACACCAGTTGTGGCGATTATTTCAATTATTGGTCTACCATTCTTCCTACTTTTAGTGCGGAAGGGAGGACGCCAATTTGTTTAAAGACGGTCGTAAAAAACAGCGCAAATGGTTAATCCTTTGGCTGATTGTTACTCTGTTTATTTTTGTTATGGGCATATCATTAGGTGCTGCTTCTGTATCCATTGATCGTATTATTCCAACCTTGCTCGGCGATGGAAGTTTTAAAGAGTCCTTCGTGCTATTTTCGGTCCGCTTACCAAGAATTTTTGTGCTAGCTGCTGCAGGCATGGCGTTAGCTTTAGCAGGCGCTGTGTTGCAGGGCGTTACTCGCAATGATTTAGCGGATCCAGGAATGATTGGGATTAGTGCGGGTGCAGGAGTTGGGATTACTATATTTTATTTATTAGTGAAGGGGGATCTCCCTCACTTTGCTTATGTCTTACCTGCTGTAGGCTTTTGCAGTGCCTTATTAACAGCCCTATCGATTTACTTTTTCTCCTATCAGCGCAATAAGGGTGTGCATCCCGTGCAGTTTATTTTAGTGGGGGTAGGGGTCGCTTCAGCTCTATCAGGAGTCATGATGGTATTAATCTCCTCAGCCGAGCGTAGTGATGTACAATTTATTGCACAATGGCTAGCCGGTAATGTATGGGGCACGGATTGGCCATTTTTCTGGGCATTAGTACCTTGGCTTGTGCTAGGTATTCCTTATATTTTTTACAAGGCCAATGTCTTGAATGTCTTGGCTATGACAGAGCAAACAGCGGTAGGCCTCGGCATGAATATAGGGCGAGAACGTTTGCGATTATTAATTGTCGCGGTTGCGTTAGCGGCTGCTGCGGTATCGATAACAGGTGGTGTAGCCTTCATTGGTTTGATGGCCCCCCATATTGCCAAACAACTCGTTGGCCCACGCTATCAATTCTTTTTACCACTAACATTACTTATTGGAGCGAGCTTGCTTATGCTGGCTGATACGATTGGACGTGTTGCCATCGCCAGCGCAACTGTCCCTGCTGGTATTGTCGTGGCATTTATTGGTGCACCTTATTTCTTATATTTATTGCGGAAGAATGTCTAGAAAAGTATGAATCAAAATTAAGTGATGCTCGAAAGAAAAGACTTTTGTTCTAGCGAAAATAGGGAAATATTTATTTTAAACATTCTATATAACAAGTTTTTAGGAACCTCATTCGTTGAGGTTCTTTTTTTATATAATCATGGCAGGAGGTGATTAGATGATTTTATTAGCACGTCAAACATCAGAGACGCAAAAGATGCTAGAGGCACTTATACAAAGACTTCCTGTATCCCATAGTGAATATACATTTTATTGTGAGCATTTAAGGCGTCTACAGGCAGGATTCGCTGGTGAACAGCTCGTTGATGCAAAATGGCTTGAACTAGACTTACCATCCCCCCACTATTTTCTCCATGACTTTCAAACAATGAATGATTTTGGTTCTACCCATCAAATGGACACCATCTTTCTCTGTCCTTACTTTGTCCTCATCCTAGAAATCAAAAATATTACAGGCAAACTTTCATACGATGCTTCATTCGCTCAATTAACACGTACGACCGCAGATGGTGCAGTCGAAGGCATGACGGATCCATTTCTTCAGCTGGAACGGCATGTAGTATGGATGAAAAAACTAGTACAGAAGGAACGGATTGATTTACCAGTTTTGCATGCGGTGGTATTGGCAACGAGAAATGGTATTTTGACAAAAGGATTTGAGGGGCTGCCTATCTTTCATGTGGCAGGGTTACGATTTAATCTACAAAAATGGATGGAGCGGCATCAACCTAGAGTAAGAGTAGACCTTTTGCGATTCGCCAACCTTTTATTATCCCTGCAAACAAAGTTGAAAAAAGAGGTAGAGGTACCGCTCAAGGAAATGACGAAAGGTGTGTTATGTCCACAATGTGTTAATGGGCAGCGATTATCGTATCACTATAAAAAATGGACGTGCCCACGCTGTGGATTGGTGGACGATGATGCATTGGTTCGAACATTAGAGGACTACAGGTTACTAGTCGGGCAGCAGCTGACCAATCGAAGTTTTCGGGAATTCTTTGCCATTGCATCCCCAAACCTTGCATACAAGTTGTTACAACAACTCCCATTGAAAGCGGAGGGTGTCAAAAAGCATCGAAAATATTGGATTATGGAATAGAGAGCTAAAAGCTACAATTCAAGCGGTCTGAATTGTAGCTTTTGGTGTTGTAGAGGGGAATGGCGCTTGAAATAGGTTGCTAGAGAGCGGAGAAAGTGGGGGATACGCTTGAAGCAGGTGGATAGAATGCTCAAAGTGACGGATAAGAAGGAGAAAGTGGCGGATAGAACGCGCGAAGTGATGGATAGAGCGGGGAAAGTGTAGGATACGCGTGAAGTGGGTGGATAGAATGCTGAAAGTGACGGATAAGGTTGAGAAAGTAGCGGATAGAACACGCGAAGTGAAGGATAGAGCGGGGGAAGTGGAGGATACGCGTGAAGCAGGTGGATACGATGCTCAAAGTGACGGATAAGAAGGAGAAAGTAGCGGATAGACCGCGCGAAGTGGTGGATAGAGCGGGGAAAGTGTAGGATACGCATGAAGCAGGTGGATAGAATGCAAAAAGTGAAGGATAGAGAGTTAAAAGTAGCGGATAGACCGCGCGAAGTGGTGGATAGAGCGGGGAAAGTGGAGGATACGCATGAAGTAGGTGGATAGAATGCTGAAAGTGACGGATAAGGTTGAGAAAGAAGCGGATAGAACGCGCGAAGTGAAGGATAGAGGCGGAGAAAGTGGAGGATACGCGTAAAGTGGGTGGATAGAAAGCTGAAAGTGACGGATAAGGTTGAGAAAGAAGCGGATAGAACGCGCGAGGTGAAGGATAGAGCGGGGAAAGTGGAGGATACGCGTGAAGTGGGTGGATAGAAAGCTGAAAGTGACGGATAAGGTTGAGAAAGTAGCGGATAGAACGCGCGAAGTGGTGGATAGAGCGGAGAAAGTGAAGGATACGCATGAAGCAGGAGGATAGAATGCAAAAAGTGACGGATAAGAAGGAGAAAGTGAAGGATAGACCGCGCGAAGTGGTGGATAGAGCGGAGAAAGTGGAGGATAGGCAGAGAGAAGTGAGAGGATAGGATGCTGAAAGTGAAGGATAGAGCAATAAAAGTGAAGGAGACCTCTCTCAAAACCACACATCCCAGGCTAATAGCACATACCCCAAGAGCGACGTTTCGCTTATTTCCTACTAGACAAATAGAGTTTTTAGGTATATAGTTAGCTAGGCTAACTAATTTAAAAGGAAGTGATGTTGTGACGATTGAGCAGGAGTTTTTTAATCAGTATCGTTTAATGTATAGGCCTTTTATTAATCAGCTGAATGTGCAGCTTGAGCCTTATCAGTTATATAGTTCGCAGTGGGCTGTACTGCGTTTTTTGAAAGATAGAGGTCCACATTCATTTGTAGATATCGCTACTTTTATGTCGATCGAGAAGCCGAGTGTGACGAAGCTTGTGCATAAGCTTGTGGAGTTAGGCTATGTGGAGACAGTAGCGGGCAAGGATAAGCGTGAGAAGCTTGTCCATTTATCGGCGCATGGTGATGAGCTGGTGCAGGAGATTAAGTTGCATTTGAGTCCGTTTTTTGAGCAGGCCCTAGCAGGTGTGCCAGAGCAAGAGATTGAAATTGCGACCAAGGTTTTAGCAAGAATTTGTATGAATATCAATCAATAGGAGAGAGTAACGTGGAAGCAACCAGAAAGAAACTATGGACAAAGGATTTTTTAATTGTCTCACTTATTAATTTTACCATTACGTTAATCTTTTATTTATTAATGGTTACGATTGCGGCATATGCTGTGGAGCATTTTAATGCTTCGACAAGTACAGCAGGGCTTGTTTCGAGTATTTTTATTATCGGGACACTGATAGGACGTCTTGGTACAGGACGTATTATTGGTGATTGGGGTAGTAAAAAAACATTATTTTGTGGATTACTATTATTTATGTTGTCCACGATGTCTTACTTTATAGCAGGTAATTTGCCATTGCTGATGTTAAATCGTCTAGTGCAGGGGATTGCCCTTGGTATCGCTAGTACAGCAACAGGGACGATTATTGCGCAAATTTTACCACCTGAGCGACGTGGTGAAGGGATTGGTTATTATAGCTTAAGTGCGATTTTAGCTACAGCTATTGGACCATTTATTGGTATTTTATTAACACAGCTTTTTGAAGATTATCGTATGATTTTTGCCGTGGATTCCGTTTTAGCTATTATTTGCTTTTTTATGTATTTTATCGTGACAGTGCCAGATGCACCGAAGAAAGCGAAGGATTCAGCTGTGAAGGCTGGCTTTAAGGTGACAAACTTTATTGAGATGCGTGCTGTGCCTATCGCCTTTGTTGCACTTGTGATTGGCTTTGCCTATTCAGGTGTTATGTCCTTTATGACCTTTTATGCTAAAGAGTTAAATCTTGTATCAGCCGGTAGTTATTTCTTTATTATTTATGCCATTGTGATTTTGGCTACACGTCCATTTACAGGAAAACTACTTGATACAAGAGGAGCCAATATCATTATTTACCCATGCTTAGTTATTTTTGCTATCGGTATGTATGCTTTTAGCTCAGCGACGACTACGATGGCTCTTTTAATTGCTGCTGCATGTATTGGTATTGGTTATGGTAACTTCAACTCCGTTGCACAGGCCATTGCGATCAAAGTAACACCTAATGAGCGTTTAGGACTAGCTACTTCGACTTATTTTATATTTTACGATTTCGGTTTAGGCGTCGGGCCTTATTTCTTAGGATTATTTGTTCCCTCTATGGGCTATAGCGCCATTTTCTTTTCGATGGTGTTTGTCATTTTAGTATCGATTGTGCTTTATTATTTCTTACATGGGAAACATGAGAAAATGAAACAAGCGAATATTTCGTAGATTAGAATCATTATATTGTAGAAAAAACGTCTTTTTTCTAGTTGGCTGTGTAGATCAACTGAAAAATGACGTTTTTTTCTTTTTCAAAAAAAATATATTGCAATGGAGGATGATAATCATTATCATCACAATATAAAACTAATTCGGAAGTAGGAACGAAGGATGAAAAATAAATCATTATTGTCAGTATTAGTAGCTGGAGGCATTCTAATGGCTGGCTGTGGCGATACAGAAGAAGTAAAAAAAGAGGACAAGCCGGCAACAGAGCAGTCAGAGCAAGCCACACAAGCAGTCGATTTAACTAATGAACTATCTGCCTATCAACAATTTGCGTTAGAGCAAATGGATCAATTTTTACTAGAAACAGAGAAATTTGTGAACTTATTCAAGGCAGGCGATATTGAAGGCGCAAAAGCAGCGTATGCACCAGCACGTATGTACTTTGAGCGCTCTGAGCCAATCGCAGAAAGCTTTGGAGACCTAGATCCACGTATTGATGGACGTTTAGCAGATATCAAAGACGAAGGCAAGGGCGAGGAAGAATGGTCTGGCTACCATAAGCTTGAGTATGCATTATGGGAAGAAAATACAACAAAAGGCTATGAAGCTGTAGCAGATCAGCTACTTGCAGATGCGAAGGAATTGCACGCTCTTGTGCAAACAGTTGAAGTGACGCCGGATTTAATGATAACAGGTGCAGTAGACTTATTAAATGAAGTATCGACATCTAAAATTACAGGTGAGGAAGAAATTTATTCCCATACAGACCTTTATGATTTTAAAGCGAATATTGAAGGGGCAGAAAAAATCTTTGATATTCTACGCTCAAAATTAGAAGCAAAAGATGAAAAATTAGTGGCCACACTTGATGAAAAATTTAAGGCAGTGGACGATTTATTAGCACAGCATGCAACGGCTAATGGTGGCTATGTGTCATTCGAGGAATTAACAGAGGACAACACAAAAGCACTTGCGGCAGCTGTTAATCAGCTTGGAGAACCATTAAGTCAAATGGGGATCATTTTGGAGTGAACATAAATGACAACATCAAACGATGAAAAATGGATCAATAAGAAAATTTCTAGACGTGATATGCTGAAGCTGACAGGCATTGGGGTTGCAGGTGTTGCCATCGGTGCTTCTGGCTTAGGCGGTGTCATGAAAGCAATGGGCTATAATGTCTTTGAAACGGTAGAAGATAGTACGACAGCTAGCAATAAGGTCAATTTTTATGGCAAGCATCAGTCAGGTATTGTGACACCTGTGCAAAAGAATATTTATTTTGCTTCTTTGGATGTTTTAGTGACAACGAAGAAAGAGCTACAAGAGTTGTTCCAGCAGTGGACACCTCTTGTTGTTCGTTTAATGAACGGTGAATTAATGGTGGATGTATCGACGAATACAAGAGTGCCAACTGGTGATACAGGAGAGGCAGAGGGCTTAGATGCGGCTAATTTATCTATTACGATTGGTGTTGGTCCATCGCTCTTCGATAAGCTTGGCATGCAGCATTTAAAACCGGCAGAACTTAAAGATTTACCACATTTCCCGAAAGATCAGCTACAGAAGGAATATACAGGCGGTGATTTGTGTATTCAAGCATGTGCAGATGATCCGCAGGTGGCTTTCCATGCTGTACGAAATTTAGTGCGAGCTGCATCTGGTAAAGTAGAAATTAAATGGTCTCAGGCTGGCTTTAACTCGTTTCCTGCTGGTGGAGGAACACCGCGAAATCTCTTTGCCTTCAAGGACGGCACCGTGAATCCAGCGATTACGGATGAGAAAGATTTAAATAAGGTTGTATGGGTGGATAAAGGCTGGCTAAAAGGCGGCTCTTATTTAATTGCGCGTAAAGTTCAAATGCATCTTGAAACATGGGATCGCACATCATTGAAAGATCAAGAAGCAACCTTTGGACGTTACCGTGACAGTGGGGCACCCTTTGGCAAAACAAAGGAATTTGATGATTTTGATGTAGAGGCTAAGGATGAGAAAGGGAACTATATTATGCCTGATACATCACATGTCCATTTGGCACGGAAATCAGGTGCGCGTATTTTACGTCGTTCCTATTCATATGCATCAGGTGTTATGTCAAATACAGGAACCCATGATGCAGGGCTTATTTTTATCTCCTTTCAAAAGGACCCAGCCCAATTTACAACAATCCAAAATAGCTTAGGACGAATGGATAAAATGAATGAGTACATTACCCATCGAGGCAGTGCCGTGTTTGCTTGCTTCCCTGGTGTACAAAAGGGGAGTTATTTAGGTGAAGCACTTTTTAATGCGCTGTAGTATGGTCATCGCCTTCATCCTGATTTTAGCTTTGCCTGTGCAAGCTGCGCAATCTTATAGTCATTTATATATTGCGATCAGTGATGCATTGATGAATACAAAGCAGGATAAAGAGACGGAGGCCAAGCAAGCTCTTGAACAATTTGCTACGGACTGGGCTAACGTTTCTTCAGAACAAACAGAGGCAAAAGCCAAAGTCGATAAAATTCTTCAACAGGCCACGAATGCCACTTCCAAGGAACAACGTTTACAGGCGCTGTCGGCTCTATCGAATGCGTTACGTGACTTAGAAAAGCTTGAAAATCCTGTTGATGAAGCGGCACAGCGAACAGAGTTTGGACAAAAATTTAAGCCAATTATGGCAGACTTTGAACAGGCTTTGGCAAGCGGAGATCGTCAGGCCATTGACGAAGCTTATAAAGATTTTAATAATAAATGGAATAAAAATGAACGACCTGTGCGGGAGCAAAGTATTGCGATGTATGGGCAAATCGAAACACAAATGGCATTTCTTCGTATTTCTATTTCCGCTGAGGAACCAGATATAGCGCTAATGAAAACTCAATTTGCCGATTTACAAAAAACGATTGAGGATTTTGTGGCAGGAAAGGAAACAGCTGAAGTAGTAGAAGGTGACTATTCTTTAGCTACATTGATTGCCTATATTGACGAGGCTCAAGATTTCATTGATGCTGGTGATTATCAGTCGGCTTCAAATAAAGTGCGTGAGTTTATTACGATATGGCCAAGTGTAGAAATTGAAATCTCCACACGAAATGGCAGTCTTTATACGAAAATTGAAAGTGATATGCCTATTATTGCGAGTGATTTATTAAAATCTACTGTAAATCAAGAAGCACTGACAAAGCAATTAGATACATTCCGTACTGAAATCGAGCTCATCCAAGGTGATTCCGATTATACAATATGGGACGCCGCATTAATTTTGCTACGTGAAGGACTAGAGGCATTACTTATTATTTTAGCCTTAGTATCATTTCTTGAAAAATCAGGTCAGAAGAAGATGCGAAAATGGATTTATGTTGGTGCATTTGTCGGTGTGTTATTATCAGCCGTCGCAGCTATTCTTATGTCGACCATTTTAAATTCAGCTACGATTGATACGAATCGAGAATTAATGGAAGGCTATGTCGGCTTATTAGCGGCTGCCATGATGATTGGTGTCGGCATTTGGCTGCATAGTAAATCCAATGTGGTCAGTTGGAATCGCTATATTTCGAAGCAAATGGGTCAGGCTATTTCCAGTGGCTCTATTGTGGCAATGGCTGCAATCAGCTTCTTGTCAGTCTTTCGTGAAGGGGCGGAAACACTTGTCTTTTATGCGGGTATTGCCCCGAAAATGGAGACCTCACAATTTATCCTCGGGATTGTCGTAGCACTGCTGATTCTTGCAGTACTTGCCATTGTCTTGTTTAAAGCAAGTGGCAAAATTCCAGTTCATAAATTCTTTGCGGTAGCGACCATTTTAATTTACGTATTAGCCTTTAAAATTATTGGTGTTAGCCTGCATACATTGCAGCTCACTGATCATTTGTCTTCAACAATTGTCGATCGCTTACCGGTTATGAGCTTGATTGGCTTCTATCCAACTGTGGAAACAATGATTGGTCAAGCTATTTTACTAGTGTTAGTGGCAGCTACTGTCATCTATAAAAAGAAACAAGCTTAAAGAGAAAGGTAGATGACTGAAAACGTCATCTACCTTTTTTATTGCCAATGGGCAGGTCGCTTTATATAGGAAGGTAATTTCGTGTAGCGATCACCCTGTGCTGCATTGATTTGCATTTGGGTTAAAAACATACTTGTCGACAGGTCTGCACCGCGCAAATTGGCATCCCGCAAATCAGCTCCGATGAAATCTACCTCTCGTAAATTAGCATCTTGTAAATTGGCCGCAATTAAATAGCCACCTCGAAGGTCCGTTCCACGTAAATCTTTGCCCTTTAAATTTTTGCCCATCCAATCAGCCCCACGCTGATTCAATTGTTTAGAAGCTTTCCCCTTTAGGCTATGTAGACGAATTTGTTCGCTTGTTTTGAGCAATAGTGCATTGACAGGCACACGTATAGCTACCATATCCAGTGCTAATAAGGCATCTGCATCTAATTCTGTTGTTTGTTGGAGCAATTCCAATTGAGCTAGAAGCTGCTCGTAAAGGTCGTTATTCACTGGATAGGATAATGCCTCTGCCACATACGCAATCATTTCGTAAAGCTGTTCCATCATTGGAAATACTCGAAACATCTTGTCAGCATGCTCACGGGATTGTCGCCAATCTTGCCCCTGAAACGTGACTTGTGAAACCTGCTGTCCTGCACCTAAGCAATCAAAAACCGTACAGCCTTTGAAGCCTGTTTCTCTTAGTTCACTATGAATGTGACAGCTATAATTATCCTGCAAATTGGGGCATGGTGAGCCTGCTGGTTTATTGATCGCAAAGTCACTTGAAGCAACAATATTTAAAGCCGTACAGCATAAGCCAAAACAGCTTTGACAATCAGCCTGTAAGCTCTCGCGGATGTTTATGCCCACTGATGAATCTCTATTTGTCAGATTTGACATGGTTAAATTCCTCTCTTACCTTCTAAACTTAGTTTTTATTTTATCACTTACACACTTGAAGTTGAACAAGAGAGAAAATGGTTTTTGAAAGATTATAGGGGATATGGTATTCTTCTTCAAAAGATGTTGTAGAGAAAAGTGGTGGTTGAACATGGGGGTAACGGTCAATGAATTATTACATTTGCCATCCTTTCGAGGGGCAGAGGTTTTAACGGGTCGAGATAATCTTCATCGTACTGTATCTTCTTTATCCGTGTTAGAAGTATCGAATGTTGATTTTTATTCCAGAATTATTAACCGTGTACAAGAGGAATGGTATGCAGAGGAGCTTGTTATTAGCTCATTTTATTCCATTCGAGATAGTGTGGAACAGCAATGTGAAACGATTCAGCATTTACATGATTTAGGCGAGCTAGGTCTTATTTTATATTATGTAGGGATTGTGTTGCCTGATATTCCAGAGGAGGTTCTGACACTAGCAGAATCACAGGGCTTTATTATCATCTGTATGCCAAGAAATGATTATTCCCTGCGCTATAATGAGGTTATTTATGAGGTTATGGAAGCCATTATTAGTCATCAAGGAGTCAATGATCATTTTGTCAAAGAGACGTTAGAAAAGGTATCCTTACTGCCAGAGCATTTAAGAAGTGTAGAAATTACGTTAAAAATGCTTTCGGATCGTTTGAAAGCCAATATTCTGCTAACGAATAGTCATTTTGATATTGTGAACCAAGTGATGTGGCCACGAAATTCAACATTAGATGTGGCGAAGGTCATTGCGGAATGTAGCCAATCGAATTTCCATCGAGAAGCAGGAACATTCGAGTTCCAACGAAGTACTGTCTCCTGTGTTGTTGAATATAAAAAAGTACACCAAAAAAATGGCGAGCCTCTTTATCTATTTCTGATAAAAGAAAATACAAAACTGCCAACTAAAACGATTGATAAAGTAAGTGAAGTGGTGCAAGTTGCGATTAATTTATGGGGGGATAAGCATGATGAGGTAAGTGAATATGCCTTAGTCAAAGCTATTATCAATGATGAAAGTGAGAAAATGAGAAGATTAGCAAATCTCCTTCATATTGATGTTTCTGCCATTCAGATGATGTGGTTAGTGTACATGCATGATCTTGCCGATGAAAAAAGAATTCGAGATGAATTAGATGAGCAACTGTCAACATATTACCAAACAAGAGTAATACAGTGCATGGATCAATGTGTTATTGTGCTGTTAGGGAATTGTCTTTATAAGCACCATGAGTTTGACATTGCAGTCGAATATTGTGAAACCACCAATTTTGATGATCAAATTGCGGAAATCGTTTATGCACCTAAAATGAAAAATACAAAGTCTGTGCGCCAAATGTATCAATTGGTTAATCAGGTAGGGGCTAAGGCGCATACCATTTATCCCATGCGAACGTTGTTTACAGCAGCAGAGGTACGTTCGATGAAAAGGGCTATAGATGTTAGTAGGCAGGGAGAAGAAATCATTGAAGAACATCTGTCTGTCATAGAACCCATTTTGCGGGAGCGTGATTCCTTGCAAACATTGATTACCTTTTTATTGGATGCGAATGCTAGTGTGGAGCGCTGTGCGGAGCTCCTTTATATTCATAAAAATACAGTGAAATATCGTATTAAAAAAATTAGTGAGCAGATTGGCACAGATGTGACAGTGTACTCAGAATTTTACGATGTGTATATGGCTTGTATGCTGTATCGCTTGATTAATGATTAGAATAATCTGAAATTTTGTCAATTTGAACAAAATTTCAGATTATTTTTTTCATTTACGCAAAAGACGTGACGCCTTCCTTTCTTTTATAATAAAAAACATTAATCCACCACCTAAGTAGAAGGAGGGAGTCACATGCAAAATAATAATAAAAGTCAGTCTTGGTATAGCTTGGGTATTATTTGGGCTGGCGCCATGATTTGTATTCCCAGTTTATTAGTAGGTAACGCACTCATTACCAATATGAGTTTATCAAAGGCACTTGCGGTTGCTTTTGTAGGCTACGCAATTGTCGTGTTCATTATGGTTTTACAAGGAATGCAAAGCAGTGATTTAGGAAAACCAACTGTCCATGTTGCTGGGCAAGTGTTTGGTAAAAAAGGCTCTCGAACAATCTTGTCCATCATTTTAGCCATTGCCTGCTTAGGATGGTTTGGTATTCAGGCCAATGTTTGTGGGGTCGCCTTAGCCAATTTGTTAGCCATTTATCATGTGAATATACCGATTCCGCTTGCTTCATTCATAAGTGGAATGGTGATGGTTGTTTCAGCGCTTTATGGAATGAAAGTGTTGCGTATTTTAAGCTATATTGCAGTACCTTTACTCGTAATCATTTGTCTTTACGGTTTAGGTCAAACATTATCAGGCGATCAGCTTCAGCTCATACGCGATTATCAGCCACAAGGCAATATGAGCTTTATGGATGGTTTAGCCGTTACCATTGGATCGTTTGCCTTAGGGGCCGTCATAGCAGGTGATTATTCACAATTTTCCAAAAAACGTTCAGATGTTGTCAAAGCAGCTACATTGGGGATTATTCCAGCAGGTGTGCTGATGATTGCAGTTGGGGCTATTTTAACCATTGCCTACCAAACAAGTGATATTACAGCTGTCTTTCTGCATATCGCTACACCGTTTATTGGTGGGGTTGGTTTAATTTTAGCGACATGGAAAACCAACTTGGTAAATGCGATTTCAGGCGGTATTGCTTTAATAAATGTATTCGATATTGCTAAAAACAAAGAACGATTAGCGATTGGTGTCGCGGGAACAATTGGTACGGTACTGGCCGTGGTAGGAATTTTAAATTATTTTACACCCATCATGTCCATCTTATCAGCTATGATTCCACCTGTTGCAGGTGTGATGATTGCTTCTTATTGGGTCATTCATCGAGGGAAGATAGATAGCTGGCATGAGGTTGAAGGTGTGAATCGATTAGGGGTGTTTTCTTGGCTTGTTGGCGCAGTGATTGCCTGTATGCCAGTAGTCTTCTCCTTATTCCCTGAATTGCCACCATTACCAAACCAACCGATGATCGGCATCCTTATTTCTTTCCTTATTTATTATATTGGCTATCGAGTATCCGTACAAAAAACTGTCATACTGGAGGAACATAGATGAGATATTTAGATCAAGCAGCAATTGAACATATTGCCATTGGGGCAGCATTTCTAGGAACAGGTGGAGGAGGAGATCCTTATATTGGGAAGCTAATGGCCCTTTCTGCCATCGAAAAAAATGGGCCTGTAAAATTGTATTCAGTGGATGAAATTTCAGACGATGACTTTTTCATTCCAGCAGCTATGATGGGTGCACCATCTGTGTTAGTAGAGAAATTTCCACGTGGTGATGAATTCGTGAAAGTTTTCCAAAAGCTTGCTCAGTATTTGGGTAAAGAAAAAATTGCTGGAACATACCCGATGGAAGCGGGTGGGGTCAACTCGATGATTCCGATTGTAGTTGCTGCACAGCTAGGGTTACCGTTAATTGATTGTGATGGAATGGGTCGTGCATTTCCTGAGTTACAAATGGTGACATTTAACCTTGATGGAATTTCGGCAACACCTATGGCCATTACAGATGAAAAAGGGAATATTGGTATTTTTGAAACGATTGATAATAAATGGACAGAGCGTATCGCACGGTCGGCAACTGTCGAAATGGGAGCTAGCTCATTAGTAAGCTTGTATCCAACAACGGGTGCGCAAATCAAGCAAAGCGGTGTGCATCATATCGTGACACTTTCAGAAAAAATCGGTGAAATTATTGCCTCGAAAAATCAAGAGGTAAACGATAAGCTACAACATCTTTTAGAGCTTGTGAAGGGCTTTGAGCTATTCCAAGGGAAAATTGTAGATGTTATTCGTGAAACAAAGGGTGGCTTTAACCTAGGTAAAATGAATCTTGAAGGCATTGCTCATTATAAAAATGATCAAATGAAAGTTCATTTCCAAAATGAAAATCTATTAGCAGAGAAGAATGATAAAGTGGTAGCGATGACGCCAGATCTTATCTGTCTGGTTGATTATGAAACATTGCTGCCTGTGACAACAGAAAGTCTAAAATACGGCAAACGAGTGCGCGTAATTGGCCTACCAGCTCATGAAAAGTGGCGTACCGCTAAAGGGATTGAAACGGCTGGACCAAAATACTTTGGCTATGATTACGATTACGTGCCAATTGAAGAAATGGTGAAAAAGGAGGTTGCAGAACATGTATAAAATTGGAATTGATGTAGGTGGAACAAACACAGATGCGATCCTTTTAGACCATAATAGTCAGCTAATTTATAGTGTGAAATCACCAACAAGTTTAGATATTAAAACGGGTATTGAAAAGTCCTTGCAACAATTACTACAAGGTGCCAACATTGATAAAACAAAAATTACCCATGCGATGTTAGGGACAACGCAATGTACAAATGCCATTGTGGAACGTAAAAAGCTCGCGAAGGTCGGCGTCATTCGATTAGGCTATCCAGCAACAGCCTCAGTGTTACCTTACACAGCTTGGCCAACAGATATGATTGATAAATTATCAGGTAATTATGCGATTGCTCATGGTGGCTATGAATACGATGGCCAATTACTAAGTGCACTTGATCAGGAAGAAATTAAGAAGCTATTAAAAGAATGGCAGGATGAAGTAGAATCGATTGCGATTGTAGGTGTCTTTTCTTCAATTAAAAATGACCAAGAATTACAGGTTCGTCAATGGATTCAAGAAGCCTATGGAGAGGATTTCCCCATTTCCTGCTCATCCCTAATTGGTTCGGTTGGATTAATTGAACGTGAAAATGCAACGATTCTCAATGCTGCTTTATGTAAGGTCATCGAAACGACAACCCAGGGCTTTATTCAGGCACTTCAAGCGGAAGGTATTTTTAACGTGGATGTTTACTTATGTCAGAATGATGGGACGTTAATGTCGATAGATTACGCGAAGCAATTCCCAATCCTGACGATTGCATGTGGGCCAACAAACAGTATTCGAGGCGCTTCGTATCTATCCCAAATTCAAAATACAATGGTGTTGGACGTGGGTGGAACAACTTCCGATATAGGTGTGTTACAGGATGGATTCCCGCGTGAATCGTCCGTTGCCGTGGAAGTAGGGGACATCCGTACGAACTTTAGAATGCCAGATATTATTTCGGTCGGACTCGGTGGTGGTAGTATTGTTCGGGTGAAGGACGACAAAATTACTGTAGGACCAGATAGTGTAGGCTATAAAATTAGTGAAGAAGCACTCGTATTTGGAGGCTCAACTTTGACAACAACCGATATTGCTGTACGTCTTGGTTTAGCCAATGTAGGCGATCGTAATTTAGTGGCTCATATTGATGAGGCATTTGCTAAAGCTGTTCAAGAAGAAATTTCTTTGTTATTGGAGCAAGCCATTGATAAAATGAAAACCTCATCTGAGGATGTATCACTAGTCTTAGTCGGTGGTGGCAGTATCATTGTACCTGACAGCATTCGCGGTGTTTCCAAAATTGTAAAAAATGAAAATGGTGGTGTTGCGAATGCCATTGGTGCCTCCATCGCACAAATTAGTGGCCAATATGAGCAAATTTATATTTATTCCAAAGAGCCTCGTGAGGAATCACTGAGGGACGCCGAAAATAAAGCAGTAAAACAAGCCGTGTTAGCAGGGGCCCTTGCAGATACGATTGAGCTTGTAGAAGTGGAAGAAACGCCACTAGCCTACCATCCAGAAAATGCAACAAGATTAAAAGTAAAAGTAGTAGGGAAAATGGTATAACGTTAAAAGGAAGAGTCTTAGGTAAATAAGGCTCTTCCTTTCATCGTGTTGAATTAAAATATCCTCTGCTGGAGTGATCCTCTTGCCTTACCTATTGTTTTTTTTATCTCATCAGTAATTGGTCCAACGATTGAATCTCAGCATATGGTTTGATGTCCGTTTCATTTGTGAATTGATGGGGATTGAACCAAATACCCTTGATGTTAGCCCGTTGACAACCTCCAATATCCTTTTCTATATCATCTCCAACGAATAATGTAACTTCAGGCTGAACATGAAGCTGATGTAAGGCGTAGTCAAATATTCGTTTTTCGGGCTTGCTGTAACCCACTTCTTCAGAAATGATGATGTCATCAAAGCAACTATTTAACTGTGTATTTATGATTTTAGCTTTTTGTCTTTGAACTGTGCCATTTGTGATAATACCAACTTTTACATGCATTTTAATTGTTTGAATGATTTTCAACGTTTGTGGGTTGATCGAAAAACAATGAGGAAAATGATCATTCCAAAAATCTTGCATGTCATGGTGGGGCAGTCGAAAGCTTGGTGGAAATTCATCAAAAAACGATTGTAAAACAGTTGTTTTATCAGAAATGCCATAGTCTTTTTTATCGTATGCTTTAAATTTTTCTAACATGTCGTTTTTTACAGAATGCTGAAGATCCTGATAAAATCTATCTAAAATCAAGAAAAATAGATGATCGACGGCCTGATCTCGATTCAGTAAGGTATCATCTAAATCAAATAGCATCGCTTGAAAGCCTCTCAACTGTTTTCACACCCTTAAACTTTACTAGAAATGAAACGTTTGTTTGATGATTTTGGCTACTTCTTGTGCATCCAACTTTGTATTGTTTATTTTAATATAGTTCGAATACTGAATTTCACCATCTAATGAATTCAACCTGTATGAATCCATTGAATTTTTTAAGTCAGCTTCAGACCATTCAATATCTCTTTTAGATGGCTTATGCTTCAGTCGATTATCGCTTTTATTTCGTTCAAGTCGTTCTTCAAGATCAGCCTCAAGCTCCACATAGTAGACAGTACCACCTCGGGATTCAAACAACTGGGAAACTTGATTTACATAATCCCAGTCATCTTGTAGATTAAATGCCCAAACATACGTAAAAATCATGCCATACATATCGCTTTTTGAGGCTTCTTCAAATATCTCCTGACGAAACAAATGGACTAATCTTTTTCCTTCTTTCGTGCTGTAATCAAAAAAATGACCAACTAAATCAATCGTCATATGATTATGAAAAAGCTTCAAATCAGTAATTTTTGCCAATTCCTGCCCAACAGTCATCTTTCCCACTGCTTGGGGTCCAAAGATAAGAATAAGTTTCATCACTACCTCCAGTAAACGGTTTTCATAAGTTATTTTTTTACGTATGTTTATATTAACATAAATATCCAATCTTTGGATTGAGAATAAATAGATAAATGACGTTGAAAGAGTATATGTCTCTAGGGAATCAATAGAAGGTAGCATCCTGCTAAACTATATGTTGTATATTAAACTCATAGCTAGTGAACGAAAACAGGTCATTAAATAATGAAAGGAGGGGAGGAATGCTAGTACTGTGGAGTGCATCCTTGGTGATCGCGATTTTTGCCTTTGTTTTAGCAGTAGTTAAGCTTTCATGGATGTATATGATGGTTAGTACCATTACGTCCATACCCGCTACAAGTTATTTTATCGGAGCAACTAATGCTTGGAAGTATACTGGTTTAACCCCTCTTATCTTATTCATGTTGACAGTCGTTTTTTGGTTTTTAGAAAAACGGCAAGAATAGGAGAAGTGCTTTTTTCGAGGAGCCCCAACAGTTAGACATGTTGGGGTTTATTAAGTCCAATGATTAAAATTCCTTTATTCTATCTCTACATCAAAAATAAAAGATTGTTTTCCTTGCTTCACGTTGCTTTGACCTCATACAGATAATAATCCTCTTTCGTTGGCATGGATCATCTTCCATTTCTACAATTTCATTTGAATCGTCCTCATTTCATTTAATAACAGTAATAGAGACAGTGGATTTTGGTTAAGGTCAAATTTTAAAATTTTCTCTTTTTCTACTTCTAACGTTGCAAATTAATCTAATTTTCCTTTTTCTTGTAGTTGGCACTTGCGAAGAAAAATGTCATAGTGTAATATCTAACTAGTACACTATGACACGAGGTGTTGAGGTTGAAGAGTTTTGCAGGACTTTTGAAAAAAGAATGGGTACTTTATCGATCATGGTTTCTAGTGGCAGTTTTTACTGGCATCATGCTCACTTGGATTGTTCCCTATGTATTACATCAATTCGTTGATATTTTTGCCCATGCGCATCAGCTCGCATTTGCTTTTACGCTTATCGTACTATTCGTTGGTGGATTTTATTCTATATGGCAATTTTTAGCGAGTGTGCGGTTGGATATTAAAGCTAGGGAGAGCTGGCTTCATTCCACTAGTTCCATCACGAAGTTAATCGGGGCAAAGATGGTCTGTTCGCTTATAGGCTATTCATTGTTTAATACGATCTTTGTGAGTATCGCCATCTTTAATATAAAAGAAGAGCTTATTGCAAATATTGGACAAATTTTGTTTGTATTAGTATTAATTGTTATTATATTGACTTTATTCCAATTAATGCTATTTATTCTTCTCTTATTCTTCTTAGCTTTTTATTTGCAAATGAAGCATGTGATTGGCCGTTTTTCCATCGTGTTGACCATGCTTGCGTTTTATTTAACATCCACTGCCTGGGTTCATATAACGGAAAGCTCATTGTACCAAACGATTTTCCAGCATGGAGCTATTCCTTTACGTAAGATAGAACCTTTTTTACCACAATTAAAAGTTTCGACAATGGAATGGAAGCTCGGTTCATTGTATGCCGTAGAAGAAATAGCCTTTACCTTGTTGATGGTAGTGCTCTTTATAGTGGCATCCAGATGGCTTGAAAAGGTGGTTTTACGATGACGATAGATTTTTCGCGTGATAAACCTATTTATAGCCAGCTTGTCGATCGAATTTGTGGAGATATTTTAAAAGGGAAGCTAGAGCTTGGGGATCGGCTTCCTTCTGTTCGAGAATACGCGGTTGAAGCAGGGGTCAATGTCAATACGGTGCAACGTGTTTATAAGGAGTTAGAGGCAATGAATATTACGGAAACCAAACGAGGACAGGGTACATTTATTACCACGAATGAGAAACGTATTGAGTTGTTACGGGAAGATATGAAGAATCAGTTAGCTGAACATTTTTTACTGTCGATAGAAGCATTAGGATTTTCTAAGGAAGAAATGCTCATTGTTTTGAAAAATAAAGGGTGAGGTGAAGGGTATGCTACAGCTATCTAATGTGTCTTTTCAATATAAGAATAAGCCAATTTTACAGGATATAACCTTTTCCTTCCCTATTGGACAAATCATCGGACTTGTGGGGGAAAATGGTAGTGGGAAATCCACATTAATGAAAGTATTAGCTGGTTTACTACGACCTTCTGCAGGTGAAGTGACACTCAATGCAGAGCCCGTCACGCGTAGAAGTGCGGACCGAATTGCTTATTTACCAGATACGGATTTGTTTTTTGAGTACTTTACAGGTGAACAACTATTTCAGCATTATGCCTCACAGTTCGAGGATTTTTCCTATGACAAAGCCTGTATAGTAGCGGAATTTTTACAGGTTGATAAACAGGCTAAGCTACGCCAATTATCAAAGGGCAATCGTGGTCGGATGAAAATGGCTGCAACGCTTGGGCGAGAGGTTCCTTATTATGTAATGGATGAACCCTTTGCAGGGCTAGACCCTATCGTTCGAGAGCAACTGATTAAAGGCTTACTGCAATTTACTGATATCGAGAATCAAACCATCTTGTTGTCAACACATGAATTATATGAGGTAGAGCCGATTTTAGATCAAATTATATTGTTGCAAGCAGGGTCTATCACGGCTTATGAAGATGTCGAAATATTACGTGATGTGACCAATAAGGATGCGGTCGAGTGGATGAAAGGCTTTTATCGACCTTTCAACAAATGAAGCTACTGCTAAAGAAGAAAATTGACACTTTTTATGCTCAGGTGAAATGGATTAGAAAGGGTGAAAAAATATGACAGAACCAATTGTACAATTGCAAAATTTATCGAAGACCATTCGTGGGAAGCAATTAATACAGCAGTTAAATATTGATTTATATCCAGGACAAATTACAGGATTTTTAGGACCAAATGGTGCGGGGAAAACAACAACCATTCGAATGATGACGGGCCTTATGAAGCCAACAGAGGGCAAGGTATTGATTGATGGGCTATCCTTACAGGAGCATTATGAGGAAGCGATTAGTAAGGTTGGCGTTATTGTCGAAAACCCCGAAATGTATAAATTTATGTCAGGCTATAAAAATTTACTACATTTTGCACGTATGCATAAAAATGTAACGAAGGAACGAATTCAAGAGGTCGTTCAACAAGTCGGGCTCGAACATCGTATACATGAAAAGGTATCCACGTATTCTCTTGGTATGCGTCAACGACTAGGTTTAGCACAGGCACTATTGCATCGACCAAAGTTTTTAATCTTAGATGAACCAACGAATGGCTTAGATCCTGCTGGAATTCGAGAGTTTCGCATGTATCTTCGCAAGATTGCCTCAGAAGAGGGCGTTTCTGTATTTGTATCTAGTCACTTATTATCTGAAATTGAGCTAATGTGTGACCGCGTAGCAGTCATTCAAAATGGTAAGCTCATTGATCTACGTGATATCCATAATGAAAGCTCATCCTTTTATTATGTGGAGGCACAGCCAAAAGAGCAGGTATCTGCTTATCTTAAAGAGCATGATTACCAATTCGCTGCTGAAAATGGTGGCTATGTAGTGGAAATGACGAAGGAAAATGTTCCAGCCTTAATTACACAACTAGTGCAAGAAGGTATTCAACTATTTGCAATACAGCCACATCAAAAAACATTAGAGGATCAATTCTTAGAAATGACTGGAGGCGGACAAATTGCTGAAGCTAATTCAAAATGAGTGGATGAAATTATGGCATAAAAAAGGAACATGGGCAATGGTTGCGATGCTAATTCTTGTCATTCTCGTTCCAGCAGGGATCACTAAATATTATGAAGTAAAATCGACAGATGAAGGCTCATGGCAGGAAATGGAGCAGCAGGCCATTCAATCAAATAAAGAGATGCTTGCCAATGAGGAATTAACGGCGGAAGATAAGGTATATTTTGAGGAGCAGATTGCTCTTTCAGAATATCGCTTAGCTAATGATGCACCAAGCCAAACGGATAGTAGCCTTGCCAGCTTTATGTCCTTTACAAGCAATATGATTATACTTGTCACTTTATTTACAGTCATTACAGCCGCAAGTATTGTGTCGAGCGAATTTTCAACAGGTACCATTAAAATGCTGTTAACACGACCGATGTCTCGTGCAAAGGTGCTAACGTCTAAATTACTGACGACCTTCCTATTTGGTTTTTTATTATTTGTAGTCAACGTAGTGGTAAGTGCCATTGTTGGCTTCGTATTGTTCGGCATAGGAACAGGTGTTGAATTAGAAATCGTCAATGGGCAAGTAGCCGAGAAGGCCGTATGGAGTGATTTAGCGTATCATTATCTACTGTCTGGTGGAGATTTTGTGATGTCTACATTGTTTGCTTTTTTAGTAGGCTCTGTGTTCCGTTCAAGTTCATTAGCGATTGGTTTAACGATGTTCCTTTCCTTCACAGGTGGCATGATTGTGATGTTCTTAAGCCGCTACGACATTGTCAAATACATTTGGCTAACACATTCTGACTTAACACAGTATGAAAATGGTGGTGGCTCGATGATTGCTGATGTGACGATGCCATTCTCTTTAACCGTACTTGCTATTTATGCAGTCATTTTCCTTATTATTAGTTATACATCCTTTATGAAGCGTGATGTCACTGCATAAGTTAAATAAGAACTGTGCCCTAATTCTCATTGGGGTGCGGTTTTTTTTTTGCACAACACGAAATATTAAAAAAGTATTTATTTTTTTTCGAATTGCGCCTATAATAATAGCAACTTAGTGAAAACGCTTTTTTTTTACTAAAGTGGTCTAGACAACTATACCAAAGGGGGATAATGAATGTTTGCTTTCTTACAAAAAATCGGTAAGTCACTCATGTTTCCAATCGCTACTTTACCAGCAGCGGCCTTATTATTACGTTTAGGGTCAGGGGATATGCTTGGGGCAGTACCGAATGAAGCGATCCAGTACATTGCTAGTATTATGGCTGCTTCGGGGAATGCTATACTTGGCAATTTACCTATTATTTTTGCTATCGGTATTGCCATGGGATTAGCTCATGATAGCAGTGGGGGCGCAGCTCTTGCAGGGGCGATTGCTCATCTTGTGTTAATAGCCGTTTTAGGAACAGTTAATGAAGATTTAAATATGGGTGTGTTTGGTGGAATTATTGCCGGTATTACGGCAGGCTTATTATATAACAAATATTATAATGTGAAATTTCCAGAATGGTTATCATTCTTTGGCGGACGGCGCTTTGTACCGATTATCACATCGATAACGATGGCGATTTTAGGTAGTATTTTAGCAATCGTTTGGGGACCTATTCAAGGTGGTATTGATGCGGTCGGCAATTGGATGATTGGCGCTGGATCACTTGGTGTTGGGATGTACGGGTTCTTTAACCGACTTTTAATTCCAGTTGGTCTACACCACGTTATCAATACAATTATTTGGTTTGACTTCGGTGAATTTACCAATGCTGCAGGCGAAATAGTGAAAGGGGATATCAACCGCTTCTTAGCAGGGGATACATCAGCTGGACATTTCCAAGCTGGCTTCTTCCCAATCATGATGTTTGGTTTACCAGCAGCCTGTCTTGCGATGTACTTTACAGCGAAAAAGGAAAAACGTCCTATAGTAGGTGGGATGTTCGTTTCTATCGCTTTAACAGCCTTTTTAACAGGTGTGACAGAGCCGATTGAATTTTCATTTATGTTCTTATCACCAGTTCTTTATGGTATTCATGCTGTATTAACAGGTATTTCTCTTGCGGTTGCCTATATCGTTGGTTTCCGTGACGGTTTTGGATTCTCAGCAGGTTTAATTGATTACTTGCTGAACCTTGGTCTGGCAGATAAACCATTACTATTAATTCCTTTAGGCTTAGGCTTTGGTGCCATTTACTTTGTTGTATTCTATTTCTTAATCAAAAAATTAGACTTAAAAACACCTGGACGTGAAGACGATGATGAAGAGGAAGTGGAAGTCGATGCTTCTATTTCCGACGATGTCGATGTACGTGCATACTATACAATTGAAGCCTTAGGTGGAGAAGAAAATATTAAACAAATTGACTACTGTACGACACGCTTACGTATGTCTGTGCAGGATGCCAATATGGTGGATGAAAAAACATTAAAGCAGACTGGTGCACGAGGTGTTATGCGTATCAGTAAAACGAATGTTCAAGTAATCATTGGTACATCTGTTGAGTTTTTAGCTGAGGCCATGAAAGAACGTCTGAAAAAAGGCAACCCAGCACCTAAAAATGCAAAACTGCCAACAGCACAGCCTGTAGTGGAAAAAACAGCACATAATGAAACAACGACATTCCATGATTTTGAGATGCCGATGACAGGTGATTTGCTACCATTATCAGAAGTACCAGATGAGGCATTTTCTGCAGGCTTGATGGGACCTGGCTTTGGGATTCATCCAACTGACGGGACAGTTTATGCACCATTTGATGGTCAAGTGGTCATGATCTTCCCAACAAAACACGCCATTGGTTTGAAATCAGATACAGGCGTTGAAGTATTAATCCATGTTGGATTAGATACAGTCAAGCTGAATGGTGAAGGCTTTGAACTGTTTGTAACAGATGGTCAAACAATTAAACGAGGAGAGGCACTGTTAAAAGCAGACATTGCTCACATTAAAGATCAAGTACCTTCCGTGATTACACCAGTTGTTTTCACAAGTTTAATGGGGCAAGAGATTACACTTGAAAAATCGGGCTACCAGCGAGCAGGCTCAACAAATATTATTGCAATGAAAAAGTAACAATAAATGGGGCTGTTTGCTAAGGTACACATAAGCAATGTGAAAATTGTGAATGGACGCCTTTTCAACAGCCTTTGTTCAAGAAGGAGATGCTATTCTTGAGTTTATTAATTCGTAACATCACAGTGGTTAACGCAAATGGTCGAGATGAGCAAATGGATGTGTGGATGAAGGATGGCAAAATCGCTCAAATCGCCCAGCACATTGAAGTCAGTGGTGGGGATCGGTTAGATGGTTCAGGGAAATTTTTATTGCCAGGATTTATTGATATGCATATCCATGGCTCTGCTCGAATGGATGCAATGGATGCATCTGATGAAGGACTCCACACTATGGCGCAATCGCTTTTAAAAGAAGGTACGACCAGCTTTTTAGCTACAACGATGACACAAAGCTATGACAATATTGAGCGTGCTATTGCCAATATCGCACAGTTCCAGCCACAGCCCGATGAAGCGGAAGTGTTGGGCATTCATATTGAAGGACCATTTGTTTCGAAACAGCGTGCTGGTGCTCAACCTCTTGATTTTATTGTGCAGCCAGATCTAAATGTATTCACCAAATGGCAGGAACTAAGTGGTAATAAAATTAAGCAAATTACGCTGGCACCCGAAGAGCCTAATGGTATGTCAGCTGTGCAGAGTATTGCTGCTAGTGGTGTGATTGTATCGATTGGTCACTCGGATGCAACCTTTGAGCAAATGCAAGAGGCGGCGCAATTGGGTGCAACACAGGGGACACATTTATACAATCAAATGCGTCCATTCCACCACCGAGACCCAGGTGTTGTTGGCGGTGTTTTATTGCTAGAAGGCATAAAGGCGGAGATGATTGTTGATTTTATTCATATGCACAAGGGTGCAGTGGAAATGGCCTACCGCGTGAAAGGCGCAGATGGCATTATTTTAATTACTGATGCCATGCGTGCGAAGGGTATGCCATTTGGTGAATATGACTTAGGTGGTCAAATCGTTCATGTGACTGAGGCAGGAGCCCATCTAGCAAACGGTTCCTTAGCAGGTAGTATTTTAAAAATGGATCAAGCTGTACGAAACATGCACCTCGTAACAAATTGTACGCTTGAGGAGCTTGTGAAAATGTCGAGCTTTAATGCTGCTCAACAATTGAAATTAAGCACGAAGGGACAGCTTGTGCAAGGCTATGATGCAGATGCAGTCATTATAGATGCGCATTTAAATCTTCAGCAAACAATTAAGGGTGGCCACATTTTATTTGATGTGATGAAAGATAGCGAAGGTCGTTAATGTCTCTTTGACATACAAACATCCAGCATGAAACGATGGAAATGAAAAGGTGATAGATCATGAATACCTATTTTCAACAAGTTAATCGATATTTAACAATGGTGGCTCAACAGGAAAGTGAGCAAGTCATGCATGTAGCCAAGCAAATTGTTAAACGTCTCACACAGGGAGGTATTATCCAGCTGTTTGGCTCTGGGCATTCCATGTTATTAGCGCAGGAATGTTACTACAGAGCAGGTGGCCTAGTGCCTGTCAAACCGATACACATTGAATCGTTAATGCTGCATCAGGGTGCACGGCAATCCTCGCAAAATGAAAAAAAGCAGGCTTTTTTAGCCTCCTATAAGGATCAGCTCCAGTTTGATGACCAAGATGTTTGTATTATCATTTCAACATCCGCTAATAATCCAGCGCCCATTGATATGGCCATCTATGCCAAGGAAGCGGGCGCTTTGACCATATCATTGCAATCGCTGGAATATCAACAGCAGCCATCACGCCATCCTTCAGGCAAGCGTTTAGAGCACATTGTAGATGAAATTTTAAATACACATGTTCCATTAGGAGATGGTGTTTTAACAGTGGATCAGTTGCAGTATGCACCTGTATCAACGATCTTAGGTGCAACTTTATTAAATGCTTTATTTGCTGAAATTATTGAGCTTTTGCATGAACAGGGTGCAAATCTACCCGTGTTTGGTAGCAGCAATATTGGGAAAAACAATAACGATGCGCTCATTGATCAATATGGTCAACGTATTCATTTCTAAGGCAAAAAGGAGGATATTTGGTGATAATAAAAAGGTTTTCCTCAGTTGATGAGTTATACGCTCAGGCAGTAGCGACAATCGTGGAAGCGAAACAAAATGGAGCGACAACGTTCGGGTTAGCTACTGGTGGAACAATGGAACCGTTGTATGCTAAAATCTGTAAAACGGATATTGATTTTTCAGATTGCACGAGCTTTAATTTGGATGAATATGTTGGACTTGAGGCAACGCACGAGCAAAGCTATGCCTATTACATGAACAAGCATTTATTTTACCAAAAACCATTTCAAGCATCCTATTTACCGAATGGTTTAGCAGCCGATCCTTTAGAGGAAGCAGCACGCTATGAAGCATTGTTGCAACAGCATTCCTTAGATTTCCAATTGCTTGGTATTGGTCAAAATGGTCATATCGGCTTCAATGAGCCAGGTACACCCTTTGATTCCTTGACACATTTAGTGACACTGGAGGAATCTACTCGCCAAGCCAATGCACGCTTCTTTTCATCGATTGATGAGGTGCCCACACATGCATACACAATGGGGATTCAGTCCATTATGCGAGCAAAGTGCATTTTGTTAATTGCAGTGGGAGAAACTAAGCGAGACGTTTTACAGCGTGTGCTGGCATTAGATTATACAGAGGATGTACCAGCAAGTGCTTTGTCCAAACATCCAAATGTTATCATTTTAACAGACTTACAAGAAGAGGAGAATAAATTATGAAAACACAACAATTTACAGTAGTCGATCCTTTAGGAATTCATGCACGTCCGGCAAGTCAGCTTGTAGCGAAAGCTACACCGTTTGCTTCTTCAATTGAAGTACGTACAGAAGAAAAAGCAGCTAATTTAAAATCCATTTTAGGTGTTATGGGGTTAGCCCTAAAACAAGGTTCACAATTTACACTTGTTGTAGAGGGGGAAGATGAAGAGCAAGCATTTGCAGCATTAGCGACACTCATGACAGAAATGGGGCTTGCACAATGACACAACTCTCTGGTATTGCCGCTTCAGACGGCATTGCCATTGCGAAAGCATATCGTTTTGTCCAACCAGATTTAACCTTCACGAAAACAACTGTTCAGGATATCGAGGCAGAGCAGCAACGTTTAGCAGCCGCTCTTGCCAAAGCAGAGCAAGAATTAGTGGCGATTCAACAGCAAACAGTAGAAAAATTTAGTGCAGAAGAAGCGGCCATTTTTGAAGCCCATTTATTAGTGCTGAAAGATCCAGAATTAATTGGGCCAATCAAACAAAAAATGGCAGATGAAGCGGTAAACGCAGAATATGCGTTACATGACGTTTCAACGATGTTTGTAACATTATTTGAAAGTATGGATGACGAATACATGAGTGCGCGTGCATCAGATATTAAAGATGTGACAAACCGTATTTTAGCGCATTTACTCTGTGTACATATTCCAAATCCAAGTCATATTAATGAACAGGTTATTATTGTCGCCAATGATTTGACACCTTCAGAGACTGCCCAATTGGACCGAAACTTTGTCCTTGGTTTTATTACAGATATTGGTGGCCGTACTTCTCATTCTGCAATCATGGCACGTTCATTAGAAATTCCGGCAGTAGTAGGGGCAGGGACAGCAACATCAACGATTCAAGATGGTGATCTATTAATTGTAGATGGTTTATCAGGTCAAGTGATTGTCAACCCAACGGCAGATGTTATGGCTGAATACGAAGAAAAGGCACAAAACTATCGTACGCAGCAAGCGGAGTGGTCAACATTAGTGAACGAGCAAACGCTGTCCAAAGACGGTGTACATGTAGAACTGGCAGCCAACATCGGATCGCCGAGTGATTTAGATAGTGTGTTACGCCATGGGGCAGAAGGAATTGGCCTATATCGTACAGAGTTTTTATATATGGGCCGAGAAAACCTGCCATCAGAGGAAGAACAATTTAGCGCTTATAAAACGGTCATTGAAGGAATGAACGGTAGACCAGTTGTTATTCGAACACTGGATATCGGTGGAGATAAACATTTACCGTACTTACCTTTACAAGAAGAAATGAATCCATTCCTAGGTCATCGTGCCATTCGACTTTGTTTAGATCAACAAGAGCTATTCCGTACACAATTGCGTGCATTACTTCGTGCATCTGTATATGGCAGCTTAAAAATCATGTTTCCGATGATTGCAACTATTCGAGAGTTCCGTGATGCTAAAGCGATTTTATTAGAAGAACAAGAAAAGCTTGTAGCATCAGGAATTGCGGTTAGCTCGGACATTGAAATTGGGATGATGGTGGAAATTCCAGCGACAGCCGTGATGGCCGATATCTTTGCGAAAGAAGTGGACTTCTTCTCCATCGGCACCAATGATTTAATTCAATATACGATGGCGGCAGATCGCATGAATGAAAAAGTTGCGTATTTATATCAACCATATAATCCAGCAATTTTACGCTTGATTCAAATGGTCATTAAGGCAGCACATAAAGAGCAAAAATGGGTAGGGATGTGTGGTGAAATGGCAGGCGATGAGCTTGCTGTTCCATTGTTACTCGGCTTAGGCTTAGATGAATTCTCAATGAGTGCAACCTCCATTTTAAAAACACGCTCCTTGCTAAAGCAATTATCTGTTTCAGAGATGCAAGCTTTAGCGGCAGAGGCTTTACAGCTAGCGACAGCCGAAGAGGTTATCGAGAAAGTTAAGCAAGCTGTGAAATAAATGATCTTAAAAACCATCTACCGAAATGAATTGTGGTAGATGGTTTTTGGCTTTACTTCAACGATTTATTTAAACTGTTGATGATTAAAGGTACCTCTAACAAGTCATCGATGATGGCATCGGCTTTAACATGATCCCATTGAGAATCCCTTTTCCAAATGCCTTTCATTCCAACACGCTGTGCACCTTTCACATCATTTTCAGGATGATCTCCAATAAAAATACATTCATTTGGGAGCACATGTAGCTTTTCTAATGCTCTATTAAATATCTCGGGGTTTGGTTTTTTAATCCCTTCCCACTCGGATACTAATATGACATCAACATACTTGTCTATTCCTAACGCTTTCATATTATCCATTTGGAATTGCCCATAGCTATTGGTAATGATGCCCAAGGCGATATGGTCGCTTTTCAATTTTTCTAACATATGAAGAAGATGAGGAAAAGGAACACAGTGATTGTTGAAATTATTAATGTAATCTTGAAGAAGTTCTTCCCATGATAGTGTGTCTATATTAAATTCAGCAACAAGTTGCTGATAGACTGTATCCTTCCATACATATCCCCGCTGATCTAATTGGATAAAACGAGACATATAGCGCTCTTTTGGAATATGTTTTACTAATTCGCCTAGGCGGTCATATTGCTTCTCTATGAAGTTTTTTACGGAGGCATCTCTATTTAATAACGTTCCATCTAAATCAAATAATGCTGCTTTTATTTCCATGACCTACACTCCTTTTTATATAAAAAAATAGTTGAAGATTTCCTCAACTATTTTTTCTAGGATCTAGATATGTTTGGAGATGATTTGCTGAAGCTTCGCCTGGAGTGCAGGTACGTCATGCATAGTAATGGTTGTTCGAACATAGCTTTCATCCATATCTAATGCCTCCGCAAAGAAGCTACCAATGCCTCTTACTTTACGATCAATTTGCATGTAAATTTCTGCTGAGTGGTTGGATTGAGAAAGGAAGACGATTTCAAGCTCATCTAAATGTCCTCTAAATGGACCTGTTGGCACAAATTCAAACTCCTGCACAAATGGGTAATAGCCTCGGAAGCGGGAAGGGGCTTGTTGGCATTCCGCTTCACGTAAACGAAAACCTAACCCACGAATAGCATCTAGGATGTGGTCTGCCAGCATTGTTGGCTCCACTCGAATATAATCCTTATCACTTGGATCGACAGCGTTCTTTATATCAAGACCTGTTTGAATCCAGACCTGTGTTTTACCTGCAGTAATGGGTGTTTCAAATGGCAGTGTGAGCGAAATTGGAAAGATCTTTTCCTCACCAGCACCTAGTAAGAACGGCTCTGACACTTTCAATTTTTGCAGTGTGGCAACCTCTGTATGTTTATGGTCATTCGACTCTCGAATATAAGTTGTATTAACTGATAGATAGATCGTATCGACTTGCTGCTCAACTTGACCACCACGCACGATAATTTCGCCTTGCATGACCTCACCAGCGCGATAAGTATCCTTTTCTAATCGAGTATCCACTGTTGCTGAACCGATTCCAATACTTGCTAATGCTTTATGAAAAAAAGACATCTTTCATTCCTCCTACTGACATGTTTAGCTATACATACGCACAGATGGAAAAAAGGTTTCAAGGCTAGCCAATTTTTCGCTATACTATTTGAAAAGCGAAAGAGGGAAAGGAATGGAAAGTAGCAGCCAAAGACGGAGAACTTTAGGTTTTTTTGTTCATGGCTGCACCATTTATTCACATTTTCATTTTATAATGGTAAAAGTAGTACTAGATAGAAGGTGTGTTTATATGTATCGTATGATGTCAGCTGTCAGTCAGTTTATAAGCGATCCTATTTCACAATTTTTAAATGGCTATGAGCATTCTGCATTTGCTATGACCGTTCTTCTGGGCCTTCTTGGTGCACTTGCTCCGTGTCAGTTAACGGGTAATATGAGTGCAATAACGTATTATGGCAATCGAACATTACAACTGAAAAGTAACTGGCAGGAGATTGTGCTCTTTATGCTTGGGAAAATGCTTGTATTTAGCGGTCTTGGACTATTCGCTTGGCTTTTTGGTCAATCCTTTGAAACAAAGATGACTCAATACTTTCCCATCTTTCGTCAAGCTATTGGACCAATCATGCTGATAACAGGTCTCGTGCTAATAGGTCTATTCAAATTAAAGTTTTTATATCGCCTATCCTCTCTATTACCGCCAGTTGTAAAAGCAGGGAAATTGGGCTCCTTCCTCATGGGCGCTAGTTTTGCCATTGCCTTTTGTCCAACCATGTTTGTGCTATTTTTTGGGTGGTTAATGCCAATTGTTGCAAGCACTCCCTATGGCTTAATTTTGCCCAGTGTATTTGGGGTGGCAACTTCTATACCACTCATTTTGCTACTCGTCTTTATTTATCTATTTGATGCAAAGCGTCTTATAATGCGGACAAGCATAAAGCTAGGGAGGGGAATACAAATAGTGGCAGGAATATTGTTAGTATTCATTGGTATGACAGATACGATCACCTATTGGGGGATGTAAAATCCAAAACCACTTACCAAGCAGATTGATAAGTGGTTTTTATCAAAATAAATAGAAAAAGAATAGCTAATCATTCAACATTTGCCTCTGAATCGCTCCATTTATAGTAAACAAATTTTTGGCTTTGTCCATTCATGTCAAATTCATCATCACTCGTGCCAATGTATTTAAATCCATTTTTCTCTAATATTTTTTGAGAGGCAATATTATTCGTCGTTGTTTTCGCTGCAATATGTTTGATTCCTAGATTGCTTACCATTGCCAATAATAACTTTAACGCCTTATTCGCCAATCCTTTACCTATATGCTCTTCGCCAACTCTATAACCAACATGGCCAAGCTGTTGACTTTTATCAATATCAACTAAATTTATTCTTCCAACAATTTGTCCATTGTCATTTTTTATTAAATAAAAATAAGATATGTCTTGGGCTTGTTCTTCTATTAATAGCTCATTTTTCTCTTTAAAAATTTTATACTCATAATAATCATGTCCACGACTAGGTACCATTTTTTCGAAATATGTCCTATTTTTAAGCTCAAATTCATATAAACGCTCAAGATCAGCGTGTTCTAATTTTTCTAGTATAATATTCATATAATCCCCTTTTTCTATTTAAGTAAAATAATGTTTAGTTTGAGATAAAGCTGTCAGCATGGAGATGCTCACAATACTCTCTGATTAAAGTCCAGTCATTTTACTCTTTGCGGAATCGTTGAATAAATAATTTGACAACATCAAGTAGTTTTCCTTCGATTTCAAACGTGACCCAAAACGTTGCAATCACTTCATTTTCAGTTGCAGGGGTGATATGCAGTACTTTAAAATGCCATTTTGGTTGACGACCTTCATATTGCTGATACGCTTGTTCCCAGCCCATTTTTGCCTCCTCGTAGCCCCAATCCGAAATATTGGCTTCTGGTCCTGCCCAGCGTATGGCGATTTCCTTTGACAAAAAGGCATTCATTTCTTCGGCATTACAGCCATTCCAAACATCTTGATAGTGTTGGAAAAAGTGTTCAAACTCTTTGAGTAATGTATCTGTAGCTGGCATGAAAATACCTCCCGTAGAATTGTCTTTATTTTATGGTTCTAATAAAAGATTCCGTTCCTGAGAGTGGTTATATATAGAATAACATAAATTCCAATATTATGAATTATCTAATAACAAAAAGGTAGCTGATGTTTGCTTTTATTAAAAGTAAGTTATAATTATCCACATTTTAGTTATACCAAGGAGATGTATCGATAGTAGAGCTGCTATTTCATCGGTAATGAAAACACATTTTTTTCAATCTACACTAGGTACAGATTGTTCAAAATATGCCTTGTTTCCACCTAATACCTTGGATACTATAATGGTAAGGAATTAATTAATTGGATTACTATGCCAAAAAAGTAGCTCATTATGATGAATGGAGCGCTTAGTCGATTGTGGAGATACTAAAGGTTGTCTGTGTCAATAGGAAGTGTTTTACACAGTACGTAAAACTATTTGTTGGACTCTCAGTTCTATGTTCAAAAGTTGGAGGAATAGAAAATCTATGAACATCTCTCTTAAAAAGACAATAAAGTTACTTGCATTGCTCATTTTGTTAGTAACAATTACAGGCTGCACCACAAAGCCTGTATTTTCAAATGCCGATCAATCTTTATCTAATCAACACCAAGGTACTGCTCCTAAAACCGAGACCATAAATGAAACGTTACCTGCTGAAGTGACAACATCAAACCCAGCGGTTGAGTATGAACCTGCCTGGCCAGATCGAGCGGTAAAGTCTTCTAGAGGACATCTTGTGAATAGTTGTGTTCCAGATGAGCTACGCGATCAAGCAACTACACTGACTACCAGTGATGGGGTATATCTTTCGGCACTTGTGCTTGGTAGCGGAAATAAAGGAGTCCTACTAGCACATGAGCAAGGTTATTCCATTTGCTCTTTTCTTGACATGGGAACGGAACTGGCAGACAACGGCTATTTAGTTATTATTCCTGAATATCGTAATCACGGTGCCTCACATAAAATCGAACTAAATGAACATATAGAGCTTGATGCAGAAGTAGCCTTAAACGAACTAAAACGAATGGGTGCAAAAAGAGTATTTTAGGCAGGAGCATCATGTGGTGGTACAACAGCAATCGTTGCAGGCGTCCGTCAAGAGCTTCCTATTGAGGGACTAATTATTCTTTCTTCTCCTGCACAATGTTCAAACCTTGATGCAATTCCAAGTGTCAAAGAGATTAAAGCACCATCCTTGTTTGTTTTTTCACCTGGTGATTATGGAGGCAGTATTGAAAAACATGTGCGCCAATTATATCAAGAATCTGGAGCAACTGATAAAGAGCTAATTGTGGACGAGAGCGGTTATCACGGAACAGATATGTACCACAGGGGGCAGGACGGTGACGTATTAAAGACGCGACTCATTGACTTTGTTAAAAAGGAATTTAAATGATGTGTACTCAAAAAGAGGATGGTAATAACCCAATCTAATTTAATGTAACAAGGGCTACTCATGGAATATGCAAAGCTTACCTGGTAAACAGAAGAAAGGACATGCTTTATTGGAGTTACATTAAAATGGGCATTACTGTTTTTGGCCAAATTGAATATGTAATGTGATCGTACTGTAAGTTTTTCAATAAGCGATGCAATAATGAGGAAAAAAGGTAGCTGATGTTTGAATCAGCTACCTTTTGTTATTAATCAAGCCTTGTTAACGTTTTGCCACTCCAACCAAAAATGACGGTTAGAATAGGCCCTAGTAGACAGAAGAAGGTAAAGGGAAGATAAGCTAACGTAGATATATCAAGAACACTTGCTATGAAAATACCACAAACACTCCAAGGGACAAGAGGATTGACTACCGTACCTGCATCCTCCATCACGCGAGAAAGATTTTTTGGGGCCAAGCCAACCTTCGCAAATTGTGCTTTAAATGCCTCACCCGTTAATAAAATGGATAGGTACTGCTCACCGATCAATGTATTGACACCGATGCCCGTAATCGCTGCACCTGTAATAACAGAGCCAGCACTTTTAAACAAGCTTTCAACTTTCGTTAAGATGCTTTGAATAATGCCTAGTGTAAATAGTAAGCCACCCATTGTTAAGGCAAGTAAAACAAGAGCAATGGTAAATAGCATACTATTCATTCCACCACGAGTTAGCAGAGCATCTATTTCTTTATTACCAGTTTGAGAGACATAGCCATCAAAAAGCATCTTGAAGACATCTGCAGCTGGCAATGGGTCATGAATATAGGCAAGTCCTACTCCCAGAATAGACACGACTGCCAGTGTAATGATAGCTGGTGCTTTATAAAAAGTCATAATAACGAGTACGGCAATAGGTAATAATGTATACCAATGAATAAGTCCTGTAGAGAGTAATCCTTCTTTAAATTGCTCCACTGTATCAAACGAAGTAGCTGCTCCTGTTGGTGATAAAATAGCGTACAGCACAAAGGAAATCAGGAAAGCAGGAATCGTAGTCCAACCCATATTTTTAATATGCTCAAATAAATCTACTCCAACCGTACCAGAGGCAAGATTAGTTGTATCTGATAAAGGTGACATTTTATCACCAAAGAAGGCACCAGAAACAATTGCTCCAGCTGTGATAGTTAACGAGATGTCCATAGCACCTGCAATGCCCATAAAGGCCACACCGACAGTGGCTACTGTTGTTAAGGAGCTACCGACAGACACACCGACAATGCTACAAATTAAAAAGACAATAGCAAAGAAAAAGTTAGGTGAAACGGTTAAAAAACCATAATAGATAAGGGTAGGAATCGTTCCTCCCATAATCCAGCTCGAAATCAAGATGCCAATAAAGAAAAAGATAAATACAGCGCCAAGTCCAGCACTAGCACCTGCAATCATACCGCCTTCAAGATCACGAAAGGGTACTTTTTTTAGTAGTCCATAGGCTAGTAAAAGTGAAATGACTAGAAAAATGGGAATGTGGGGTGTTGCTTTTAAATAGCCGATACTAAAAGCCATTGTGGCTATAATGATAAGTATAATAAAGCCTGCCTCAATAAATCGAGGGTTACTCTTAGCTTCTATTCGAAACATGTGAATCCTCCTAATAAACTTTTGCGCTTCAATGCGGTGAAGCCCAAAAGTATTATAGCACGCTAATAATTTTTGTCAATTGACAGAAATTTGGAGGTCTTATCATCTCGATATTTGCAGCGATTGTGTATAAGCAGTTAGAACGTCGAGCATAACAAGCATAAGAGCGAATAATACTCTCGATAAAAGACAAAAAATAACAATGAAATTCCATCATTTTTATGTAAATTTCGTTTACAATTCCTTAACATTTCACATCATAAACAAAAAAGCAGAAAAAAGTTCATTTCAAGTGTTTTTGTAAAAACAAAAGAAAAAATGGTCATATTTAAAGAAAAAACACTGATTTTTATTAACAGATTTCCAGCGTTTTCAACTTGAAAAACAGCTTAAAAATAAATGTGGCAAATTTTATATTACATTTTTGTAAAATCAATATCTTTGTGTTTAAAATTTTGTAGAATTGTGTAAATGTTTTGTTATGATGATTCAGAAATCCACAAATTAATTTTTACTTAACAGGAGGAACAGGATGTTCAACTCAAATAAGCAAGATCCATTTTTTCAGTCTTTATTAAAAATCGCAAAAAATGTGAATGAAGGTATTTATTATGCACACAATGCCCGCATTCAAGATGATATAGATTCTTTAAAAGAAATTGCAGATACAATGAAGCAGTATGAAACAAGTGGAGATAAATTAATTCATGAACTCATTGTGATGCTAAATAAATCTTTTATGACGCCAATCGAGCGTGAGGATATTTTAGCATTAGCGAATAAACTTGATGATGTCATTGATGGAATGGAAGGCTGTATTGCTCATTTCAATATGTATAACTTAACAGAAGTAACAGAGCCTATGCGCCAATTCCTTTCATATATTGCCAAGAGTACAGATGAAATGGTACAAGCCATGGAACTTTTAAATAGTAAAAAGCTTGTAGAAATGCGTAAACATGCTATTCAAATTAAGGATAATGAGCGTGAATGTGATGAAATTTTCCGTTCTTCGATGAAGCAGTTATTTATCCAGGAAAAAGATCCAATGCGCTTAATTGTCTTCAAAGATATTTACGAGCAATTTGAGGATATTGCGGATAGCTGCCAAACAGTAGCAAACACAATTGAAACAATAATTATGCGTAATGCGTAAGATGGAGTGTACGAAATGGATACGATCTTATTAATCACCATACTAGTCGTTATATTCGCGCTTGTATTCGACTTTATTAACGGCTTCCATGATACAGCAAATGCCATTGCCACTTCTGTATCAACACGTGCATTAAAGCCACGTACAGCCGTATACATGGCTGCGGTAATGAACTTCGTCGGAGCGATTACATTCGTTGGGGTAGCAAAAGCGTTAACAAAAGATATTGTAGACCCATTTACCTTAAATGCTTATGATGGCGATATTACGGGGTCGGTCGTTATTTTAGCGGCCTTATTATCAGCCATAACATGGAATTTACTTACATGGTATTTTGGGATTCCATCAAGTTCTTCTCATACGTTAATTGGTTCTGTTGCAGGTGCAGCCATTGCGGCAGCCGGATTTGATATTTTGAACTATGCTGGGTTTATTAAAATTATCCAAGCATTAATTTTTTCACCACTACTAGCTTTTGCAGCTGGTTTCCTGATGATGACAATATTGAAGGTCATCTTTAAGGATATGAATTTATACCGTACGAATAAAGGCTTCCGAACAATGCAAATCGGGACGGCAGCCTTACAATCATTCACACACGGAACAAACGATGCGCAAAAAGCCATGGGGATTATCACACTCGCTTTAATTGCGGGTGGTCTACACCAAGGAGATGATATTCCATTCTGGGTACGTTTTGCAGCGGCCACAGCAATGGGTCTTGGTACATCTGTAGGTGGTTATAAAATCATCAAAACCGTTGGTGGTAAGATTATGAAAATTCGCCCAGTGAATGGGGTAGCGGCTGACTTAGCTTCTGCTTCGATCATCTTCGGTGCGACATTAATTCACTTACCAGTTTCTACAACACATGTTATTTCTTCTTCTATCATGGGTGTAGGTACCGCACACCGTGTCAAAGGCGTTAAATGGGGAATGGCACGTAAAATCGTCACAACATGGGTCATCACCATGCCAATATCAGCTGTCATGGCCGCGTTAATTTACTATATTTTAAGTCTATTTTTCTAGTTCGCTAAGGAATGCACAATCACTGTGCATTCCTTTTTTGTTTGCTGCTAGGAGCGTCAAAATGAGGATAACGATGGCAAAGTAGTGGATAGAACGGCAAAAGTGGAGGATAGCCCGGACAAAGTAGCGGATAGAACCGGCAAAATGGAGGATAGCGAGGGCAAAGTAGTGGATAGAACCGGCAAAAGTGAAGGATAGCGAGGTAAAAGTAGCGGATAAAACCAGCAAAGTGAAGAAAAGCCGGTCAAGTAGTGGATAGAACGGCAAAAGTGAAGGGTAGCGAGGTTAAAGTAGCGGATAGTACGGCAAAAGTGAAGGATAGCCCGGACAAAGTAGTGGATAGAACAGCAAAAGTGAAGGATAGCGAGGGAAAAGTAGCGGATAGAACCGGCAAATGGAGGATAGCCCGCTCAAAGTAGTGGATAGAACAGCAAAAGTGAAGGATAGCGATGGCAAAGTAGCGGATAGAACCGGCAAATGGAGGATAGAACGGATAAAGTAGCGGATAGAACGGCAAAAGTGGCGGATAGCCCGGACAAAGTAGTGGATAGAACCGGCAAAAGTGAAGGAAAGCCCGGACAAAGTAGCGGATACAACTGCAAAAGTGAAGGATAGCGAGGTAAAAGTAGCGGATAGAACCAGCAAAGTGAAGGATAGCCCCACAAAACTAGTGGATAGCCCCACAAAACTAGCGGAAAGCCCGCGAAGAAAGAAAAACGGCTTCGACGAAATCGGTAGTCTCTGCCCCCTTGTGTAAAGTGCGGATAGGCTCTAAGGTAATTATAAAGAAAGTGTAAAGTTCGGAGAAAAATGTTTTTTCCGTAGTAAGGTTAATGCAGGAGGAGAATGATGAAGGAAAAGTTATTACTGATAGAGGATGATGCAGCTATTGGTCGCATTGTGAAGGATACGTTGGAGCAGGAGGGCTATTGTGTGACATGGGCTACTACAGGCCTTGAGGGATTAGCAGATTTTCAAGCGCAACCTTTTGATTTAGTGTTGGTGGATTGGATGTTGCCAGAAATGGATGGTCTGACGGTTTGTCAAAATATTCGCTGGGAGAGTGATGTGCCCATCCTTATGATGAGTGCGCGTAAGGAAGAGGAGGATAAGGTGGAGGGCTTGCAGGGGGCAGATGATTATATTGCAAAGCCATTTAGTTTAGAGGAGTTAAAGGCACGGGTTGCCTCCCATCTTAGGCGCTGGCGACGCTATCATAAGCAAGAGGCGGTAGAGGAGCAAACTGCCTATGCGAATGGCTTAACAATAGATTGGCAACGGGAAATTGTCAGGGTTAATCAGCAAGAAATTGCGTTAACTCAAAAAGAATTTGCTCTTGTCAGGTTGCTAGCAAAAAATCCGAGTCAAACTTTCACGAAAGAGGAACTGTATCAGCATATTTGGCAGCAGGCGACTTTAGAGGACACCCATACTGTCACCGTACATATAAAGGCACTGCGAGAAAAGCTCAAGGATTCAGTGAAAAATCCAAATTTCATTCAAACCGTGTGGGGGAAGGGCTACCGCTTTATTGGTGAACCATTATGAAAATAAAAGCGTGGTTACTGATCATGTTTTTTATTGTAATGGTATTACCCATAGCAGGTGCTTATAGCCTTTATGTGTGGATTAATGCTTATTATCAAGATAAAAATGTGGCGGAGTTCTTTGACAAGTGGACTGAGCTGAATCAGGTAAAAGATGTCGTTGACAATCCAGTACTTTATCGAAAAAATGCCAATTTTGAGGAGGTAGAGGATCTTACCAATGAGCAACTGGCGATTACCCTCTATACAAAATCTGGCTATGTTTTATATTCCTCCAACCCTTTGCTAACGGGCTATGTAGGGAAAGAGCGTATGTTGAAAGGCTTATATGATTTACAGCAATCCTACAACGCTTTTACCTATAAGGAGCCTGTTTATCAAAAAGGTGATTTGTTGGGCATCTATGAAATTCAATTAATACGAACAGATTGGGTAAAGGGTGTAGAAAAGCGTTCTTGGCTTGTTATGACAAGCACGATTCTGCTGTTTCTTATCATTTATTTAACTGTCATCTTGTTGCTACATCGGAAACTAAATCGGCCATTACGTGAACTGATGCAGCAAATGCGTAATTTTGCGAAAGGTCAGCATGGTAAATCAACTCTCGGTGTCAGAAAAGATGAGATTGGGGCACTCGCCCAAACGTTTGAGGCAATGCAGGATGAAATAGAACAAACTCGGGCTTCGTTAAAAGTGGAGCAACAGCAAAAAGAAATGATGATTGCAAGCATTTCCCATGATTTGAAAACGCCCCTTACAGCCATTCAAGCCTATGCTGAATCTTTACAAAACAAAGGCTTATCAGAACAGCAACAGGTGGAATATCAGCAGGTCATCGTCACGAAGGCAGATCGAATGAAGCATATGCTAGAGGATTTATTGATGTTTACATTACTTCAATCTACGGACTACGAATTAGAGCTGATAGCTGTGGATGGGGAAGAATTTTTTGACATGGCCTTATCTGATTATGAACCGTTATGTGTGGAAGAAGGATTTACATTAGAAGTCTTCTGTGCTGTGGATGGGCTCTATGCTGTGCATCCTAAACAACTTCAGCGTGTCATTGATAATTTATTGAGCAACGCATGGCGTTATGGGGAAAAGGGGACAACAATCGGCTTAGCAGCAGTCAATGCTGGGAACAATCCGCAATGGGGTTTTAATTTCTTGAAGTCTGCTTTAACCGAGCAAGAAGGTATGTATATCATCGTGCAAAATGTTGGATTAGGCATACCACAACAGGACATTGCAAAATTATTTGAGCCCATGTATCAAGCCGATCGTGCAAGATCAAAGGCTGGAGAACGAGGAACAGGGCTTGGCTTAAATATTACGAAACAAATTATTGAAAAACATGGTGGGACTGTCGAGCTACTTTCAAGGGAGAGCGTTGGAACAGCAGTTATTTGCTGGCTACCACCTTATAAAGGAGTAAATACATGATGAAGTGGAAACAATCATGCCGAGCAGCAGGCTTAATTGCTGTAATGACATTTAGTTTAGTAGGCTGTAATACGGAAGCATCGTATACACCACAGGAAATAATAGAGCAGGCTCTTCACGAATCGAAGGAGCCACTTACGTATTATGGCGAATATACGTTAGATATGGGAGAGCTAGGTGGCAAAGCTTATGTGAAGGAATGGGTAAAGGATCGAAATAGACGGTTAGAGATGACAGGTGACAATGGTGAACATGTGATTACGGTCACAAAGGATGCTGAAGTGATTAGCTATGATGTTACTGAACATACAGCCTATACAATGGCTTATTCGCAGGATGAACTTGACGGCCTACAATCACCGAAAGATCAGGTACAGCTTATTTTTAATATGGTTAAAGATACGCATGATATTAAGATAGCTGGAGAAGAGAAGGTTGCTGGTAGAGATACGTATAAAATTGTAGCGAAAACGAAGAAAACGGAATCATTATTTGGGGATATGGAAGCATGGATTGACAAAAAAACTTGGTTGACGTTAAAAATGAAGTCAGATAATGCAGGAAATAAAATGATTACCGAATATTCAAAGATCAATTTTGCTGAAAAAATCGAAGATCAACAATTTACACTAGATCTACCAAAGGATGTAACGATTCAAGAAATTAGCGGAGAAGATCCTTCTGAATCCATTTCATTGGAAGACGCCAAGCAGCAGCTAGAAACGTTTTTAATGGTTCCAGAAGAAAATGGTCTTACGTTAGATAAAATTTCAGTTGTTAAAGGGATAGAAGATCGATCAGAATATTCTTTTGATTATGGATTAGATGGAGAGCTCGCATTTTTTGTCACGGTATTTAAAGCTGATGCTAGTATGGCAGATATTGGTCCCATCCTAAATGAAAAAGAGATGGATATTCGAGGACAAAAAGGAACCGTTATGGATGATCAACATTTCCGTTCAATTGCTTGGCAAGAAAACGGCTACCAATATAGTATTGTTGGGCAAAATCCAGAGTTAACGGCTGAGGATCTTGTAAGCTATGCACAAAAAATGATAGTTGTACAATGAGGTGAGGTGATGCTATGAAAAAAGCACACGGATTAAAATGTCTAGCATTGTTTTTATTTACCACTATTTTCTTCTATGGGGTAGGAGAAACATATGATGTGTCTTGGCTCCAATTTCAATTGACAGGCCAATATAATGATGTCGGTTTTTATTTTAGCTTTACTTCCCTAATTCCAATCTTGATTGGACTAGTAATGGTGGGGCTATATGAATCACTATTAAAACGATTTATCTAAATAATTTAGAGGCAGGATCTCTTAAGGAGGGTCCTGCTTTTTTTATGGTAGGTATCTATTACTATAAAAAGGATTTTTAAAGGAGATTTTAAAATGGCTATTTTTTTCTATAGCTTCGCCCTACAATTGTTTGTCCCCATTGTTATTGGTCCTTTGCTTTTACTTTACATTAACTTATTTACATCATTTAAAAATGGATGATGATAGGGCGATTAAGAAAACAAAGTGGGCAGCGGTGCTGTCTTTAGGACTCGCTTTGGTTGTCCCAGCTCTTTATAATGTAATGATGTTGATGATGATGAGATGAGGCGATAAGGTGATAATTTACAAGCAATTTGTACATAATGAAGGGTAACGGGTTTAGTCATGCTAAAAATGGGGAATATACATTTATCCTAAGCAAACGTAGGTGATACATATGTTTGATCAATTATTATTCCAGTTACCTTTTATCATTTTTATTGGTTTATTTTCGCAATGGTTAGCTTGGCGTTTTCGCATGCCAGCCATTGTAATTATGAGTATAGCTGGACTGATGATTGGTCCTTTTACAGGCCTAGTATCTCCAAAAGAGACATTTGGCCCTATTTTTCATACAATTATTTCTTTGGCAGTTGCCGTTATTTTATTTGAAGGAAGTTTAAGTCTTGATTTTCGAGAAATACGTGGCTTTCGTAAATCAATTTTACGCATTTCCACCGTAGGGGCAGCCATCGCTTGGCTAGCAGGCTCGACTGCTGCTCATTATGTAGCAGGTCTATCATGGCCAGTCGCCTTTGTAATTGGTGGCTTGTTTATTGTAACAGGCCCAACCGTCATTTTACCTTTATTAAGACAGGCAAAATTGAAGGAGCGACCAGCGGCGATCTTAAAATGGGAAGGAATTGTTGTCGATCCCTTTGGAGCCTTATTAGCGCTTTTTGCGTATCAAGTGGTTTTAGGTTTGTATCAGTTAGAAGGTGGGACATCTCTTCCTGTCTTCTTTATTTCAGCATTTTTAGCTGCCCTTTTAGGAGGAATTGTAGGCTATTTAATGGGTCAATGCTTGGAGCGAGGATTGATTCCTGAATTTTTAAAATCCCCTTTGCTGCTCGCAACGATTTTACTCGTTTTTGCCTTAAGTGATGCCATTATGCATGAAACAGGCTTGCTAGCGGTGACGGTTATGGGGCTAGTCATGGCAAATATGCATTTAACAAGTCATCATGAACTGCTTCATTTTAAAGAAAATATTTCGGTAATTTTAATTTCCAGTGTTTTTATAATGCTAACCGCCTCCCTTACAGTTGAAACTTTATGGCAGATTGTTGATTGGCGTATGCTATTATTCGTGCTGGCAATGATGTTTATCGTTCGACCGTTATCGATTTGGATTGCGACGATAAATACAGGCTTAACGTTGGAAGAACGGGCATTAATCGGGTGGATTGCACCGCGAGGCATTGTTGCGTTAACTGTATCGGGTTACTTTACAACGGCACTGCAGGATGTAGGGTTTCAAAGTGCACAGTTATTAACAGCGCTGACATTAGCACTTGTTTTTGCGACAGTAGTTGCCCATGGTTTTAGTATTGGCTGGCTTGCCAAAAAGCTTCATTTACAGGCTTCCACTGGTAAAGGTATCGTCATTGTAGGCGCATCACCATTCACAACTCAATTAGCGACATCACTTCAAAGTAATGGAATTGATGTATTAGTGATGGATCGCTCATGGGAAGATTTATCTGCTGCTCGCCACAATGGCTTGAAGACGGAAACGGGTGATATTTTAAGCGAGCATACCGAGTTCTATGTCGACCTAACCCCTTATGATCAGCTAATTGTCGCTACAAAGCAGGATGCCTATAATGTTCTTGTTTGTGCTGACTTTGTGCCAGAGCTCGGGCGTCTCAATATTTATCAGACAGCCCTACATTCTACTGACCCTAAAAATTATTCTCGAAAATACGGGGGACAGTTATTAGTCGATGCAGAGCACGATATTCATCAATTAAATGCGCTTATTGAACAAGGTGCGCAACTACGGCAAACGAAAATTACTGAAGTATTTACAGTGAAAGATTATCTAGAACAAAACCCAAATGCCATCATGATCTATGCCATGACCTCAGATGGAGATATCGTGTTAGATATGGTCAATAAATATGACGATATAAAAAATGAACCACATACCATTATTAGTTTAATTGGCTAACTATATGTTGGAGAGCGTTAATCAAAAAAGGATTAACGCTTTTTAAGTTGAAGTTATTGCTACTCAAGGAGGTAAAACATGAATTATATTACACCGAACAAAGCCATGTTAAAGATGAACAGATGGCCTCGACAGACGATAGCAGCGGGTCGGCGACATTCCGTTGGGCTTCAAGCTGATGGAACTGTGGTGGCTACAGGAGATAATAAATATGGGCAATGTCATGTAAGCGGTTGGCGTGATATAGTAGCGGTGGCGGCTGGTAATGTTCATATGGCGAGGAATACAGGAAATACGCATACAATTGGTCTTCACTCAAACGGTACGGTGGAAGCTGTTGGTTGGAATAAGCATAATCAATGTCATGTAAACGAGTGGTGTGATATAGTCTCGGTTGCAGCCGGCTGGTGTCATACCATTGGCCTTCAATCGAATGGTATGGTGCTCGCAGTGGGCCGAAATCATGAAGGAGAGTGCCAAGTAAACGACTGGCGTAACATTGTAGCAATCGCTGCAGGTGACTGGCACACTATTGGTCTTCAATCGGACGGCTCGGTAACCGCTGCAGGGAATAATCGCTACCACCAATGTAACGTCCATGATTGGCGCAATATGGTGTCGGTTGCTGCAGGTTATCTTCATACAATTGGTCTTCATTCAGACGGCACTGTATCAGCCGTGGGGTCGAATAAACATAAGCAATGCGATGTAATGGGCTGGCAAGGGATGGTGTCGGTAGCAGCGGGTAGTTACCATACCATTGGACTTCAAGCTGATGGCACGGTAATAGCTGTTGGTTTGAATAAACATGGTCAATGTAATGTAAATGACTGGCATGATATTGTGGCAGTTGCGGCGGGTTGCGCACATACTGTTGGACTTCGAGCAGATGGCACAGTGGTTGCAGTAGGGGATAATGAGTATGGCCAATGCGATGTAAGTGGCTGGCAGGGCATACAAGTACATGGCGATTAGATATTGGACACTAGATTTTCAAAAAGGAGCTTGGATTCCCAAACTCCCTTTTTTAGTTGACTCCTTGCTAGTTACGCAATTTGCTGTAAATGTGTTTTCGTAAAAGCTTCCTCATATTTGAGCCCATAACCGAGAGCTCGATCTAAAAAAATATGTGAGAGCCATATCAGAGCAGCTGCAAGAAGTGATGGGGATGCCACCATAAAGCCAATAATAAGAAGCACTGCAGGTAACGCAAAGCTATGCCCAATATTATAAAAGAGAGCACCTATTTTTGTATTCAAGACATAGCCGACCATTGTAATGTCAGGCAGTAGTAAAAAAACGATAAAATAAAGCCATGAAAAATTTAAGTGCCAATAGAAAAAGACCGTGATCATAAAAGCAATAACATATTCTAAAGAAATAATTTTACGTAATTTCATCATCCATCACCTTCCAATAAATTTTGATACATATCCTCTATGAGAGAGGCAATTTTTTCTTGATTTTTTTCATATTGTCCATCAGCCATTAATGTTTTCGTCAACTGTAAGGATTGAAGTGCATGTTGATAAAAATGAAGTTGTTGTTCAATACGGGTGATTTTTGTAGAAAACAGCTGTACCGTTTCTTCATTGCACGTTGGTGATACAGGCTTTTGCTCTAATGTTAGTAAGTGCTTAATTTCTTGGAGTGTAAAGCCTAGCTGGCGTAAGACGATAATAAATTTCATGGTCTGTTCACACGAGGCATCATACACACGGTAGCCATTTTCCTGTTTTTGGGGATGTAGTAAGCCCTCTTTTTCGTAGTAGCGAATTGTATCAGTTGTTAAATGAAATGTCTCAGCGAATTGTTTTATTTTCATGTAAGTACCTCCTAAAATCATCCTAACATTGGAGTATGCTCCAAGGTCAAGGTTCTTAATGAAAATAATTAAAATAAATGAAACGGTCATCCAGTGGCAGTCGTTTATAGTGTAAGAAGGGGAGGTGGACGGCATACTTGAACAAATAATCGATGAACATGCAGAACATTTATTACGTCTCGCCTATTTTTACGTCAAAAACCGGCAAACAGCAGAGGATATTGTGCAAGAGGTCTTCATTAAATTTTCACAGCGTGGCTATGAGGAAAGAGGACAGCTCCGTGCGTATTTATCCACGTTAACAATTAATCAAAGCAAGGATTATTTGAAAAGCTGGCATTATAAAAAAATACTGATACAAGAAAAATTATTTCCTATGCAGGGCGGTAAACAGCGGGATGAACTCGTGGCAGCAGAAGAACGATCCCAAATTGGGGCGGCTATCTTAAAGTTATCATTAACCTATCGAGAGCCCATCTTTTTATATTATTTTGAAGAAATGAAGATTCGTGATATTGCCCAGCTGCTCGGTATGGCAGAAAATACGGTCAAGACAAGGCTGAAACGGGCAAGAGAGGCATTAAAGCCCCATCTGAAGCAGGGGGAATGGGAGGTGTTAAGGCATGAGTGAAATACACAATGAATTAGTCAAAGTAGCGGGTGATTTGACAGCGAGCAAAGAGCGAGTCAAAAAACAAGTACTAAAACAGGCACATATTAATAGAAGGAAGCCTCTTCGATTCACCCTGTTAACAGTAGTACTGACACTTTGTGTGGAGGGATTTGTTATGGTGCAGCTTCTTACGAATGAAACAAATCAAACGTCCTCACTATTTCATGAAAGGCAGCTACAGCACTTCGAACGTATTAGTCAAAATATGTGGCCAGGGAAAGAACAGGAATTTTATAAGGAGGAGGCCTATCTTTCTTATGAGAAACTTATTGCCTCCTACTATTTTGCAGAGTCTCTAGGTATTGACTATTCAAAGAATGACCTAGAAGTCGAGAGAAAGAAGCAAGTGGACCAATTGGAAATGCTTCATCAATCACCTGGATATGAAGATTTTTTTCAAGGATTAACACCTAAACAGTATGTTGAAACTTATCTCGAACCCCTTCTGCCAATGTATACTGTTCGGGCGAAGCTGTATGACAAGTATAAGGAAAAATATCCAACCTTTTATGCCTATCAGGAAGTAGCCACTATTGACGCCAAACGGTATTTCCAAGCGAATTTTGCTGAGCAAGCAACAACCTTTCAAAAGGAGCATAACATTAAAATTCGTTCCAGCTCATATGGTTCTTCAAAGGTTGGGACCGTTGCAAAAGTTGAATCAAATGTTTTCTTGTTTGTAGAAGGGGTGATTCCTGATGATCTTAATCACATGACGAAGGAACAGCTTGATGAAAAATATGAACAAGCCGATTGGTATCCGGTGTTGGATGATTTTCCTGTCAAGCAGGGGGATTATATTACATTAACATCAATAGGTACAGGGAGCATTGAGGAAAACGGAGTCGTAAGAAAATATGGGTTATTAAATAAATTGGAGGTACTAGAACCAGCCATTACAAAGAAGCTTGAGCTAGACAATGAGCAAGAGGTCGCTCAGTTTTTACGGGATATCCCGTGGCAGCCTGCAGATGTGATGAAAAGACCACCTGAATATTCTTTTCAAGTAGAAGGTGTACGGATTGAAATATGGAATGGCTATGGTGGGTCCCTCTACATTCAAAAAGTAGGGAGCGGAGAAATTCAGCTGAGTGCCAATAGAGCAAAGCAGTTAAAAGTCCTTTTAGGTATAGATGAATCTTAACAAGTCTCTTTAAAAGAGGCTTGTTTTTTATTTGGAGGAAAATTATAGTAAAAATACCATGTTAAAATAACCTTTCTTTAAAATTTAGGATAAAATACACAGTATTTTTTATCGCTAGGATGAATTACTTAATAACGGAAAAATAAATGAGACCAAAGAATTGTAATATTTTGTGTGTAAATGTAGTATTAAAGAAGTAAGGGAAGATAAGGGGGGGCCGTATGAATACACAAGAATTTGAAGAATTATGGATTACGCTCAATGAATTATATAATGCTGATCGCTTTTTAGAATATATAGAAATAAGTAGTACAGCAATTGAAAGTGCTATTGAGCTTGGTATGTATGATAAGGCTATCCTGCTACTGCGCTATAGTTGTGCCAGCTATTTTCAAACGGGTGATCTACAGCTTTCCATAAGTATCCTTGAACAATATCGTGAGTTAACTTTTCAATATGGCACTGATATTGATTTAATTCAATATTACAATATAGCCGCCATTTATTGGGGAACATTTGGGCATTTAAAAAAATCCGAGGAGTTAATGCTGAAGGGGCTAAAGATTGCTGAATCGATTCAGCATGTGGAGAGCATGGGTAAAATTTATAATAACCTAAGCGATTTAGAAATATCTATGGGGAGTTATAGGAAGGCAAAGGAATTTGCTTTAAAAAGTCTGTATTATTCGAATGCTTTTGAAGTGCAGCATAAAGAGCCGTATACAACTATGATTTATCCGAAAACAAATCTAGCTGTAGCGCTTATTTGGCTTGAGGAATTTGAGGAAGCGAATACGATATTACAAGAATTGTTGGCAACGATTCACCATCCACCATACTCAAAAGTGCAGCTGGAGGTTTTTAATGCATATGCATTTTTATGCGAAAAGCAGGGACGGATAAGTGAAGCCATTGATTTATACCAAAAGACAAAACACTATGCTTTGCAAAACAATGATCTATCCTTGCTTCAGCTTATTTATAATTCTTTAGTGAAGCTCATTGAGGACCAAGGCAATAAAGTGGTGCTATGTGCCGTTCAAAAAGAATATATTAATATATTGTTAGAAATACAACGTGAAAACTACTCACATGTATTGTTTGAAATGGAATACAACGATCATAAGAAGCAATTTGAAAAAAATGCCTATATCGATCCGCTAACGAATATCTACAACCGTCGTTATTTTGATGAACAGGCAGCAAAAATGGTTGAAAAAGCAGCCGAAAGAAATCAGCAATTAGCATTAATGATGGTGGATTTAGACCATTTTAAGGAAATCAATGATATGAATGGTCATTTATTTGGAGATGATGCATTAACAAGTACTGCTAAAACATTACAGGATTATTTTAAGCCCTTCGAATCCATTGTCGCACGCTTTGGCGGGGATGAATTTATTGTACTAAGTCAAGTAAAGGAAGGCGAATCGGTTCAAGAATTGGCAGATAACCTTTATCAAACACTAGCCTCGCTATCTCTTACGGTGGAGCATAAAACGGTTCAATTAGAGTTTAGTATTGGCGTGAGTACGAACCAGCATGGTGAAATTCAGAAGGTGGACGAACTAATTAAACATGCGGATGAAGCGCTTTATAAGTCAAAGCGTAATGGTCGCAACCAAATTACACACTATAACCAATATTATGATGTTGGAAATGGTATTTAAATGAGAGAGAGGCATATCTACAGTGGAAGTGCCTCTTTCGTGAAAGGTTTGTTAATGTTGTGGATTGATTAGGCCGTAAAAAATAATATCTTCAAATGTACCATTTTTATTAACATGATTCTTCAACGTTCCCTCATAGCTCATGCCACATTTCTCCATGATTTTTCCTGAAGCGGGATTGGATAAAAAATACTGGGCATAGACACGATGATAGTTTTTCTCTTGAAAGGCAAACTCGATGATAGCTTGCGCTGCCTCTGTTCCATAGCCATTTCCCCAATACGGCTCCCCAATCCAATAAGCCATTTCTCCATTTTGATGTTGTGAACGATTTGACAAGCCTATTGCCCCATATAATTGTCCACTAATTTTGTCTGTTATAGCAAATTCGTATAGTCGATTATCCTCAAAGTTTTGTGGATGTGTGGAAATCCATGACAATGCACAATCTAATGTATAGGGATAAGGTAAATTCAGGGTGCTTTTATAAAGAGCATAATTGTTACATAATAGACTGACTTCAGGTGCATCTGCCTCTGTAAAAAGTCGGAGCATAAGACGTTCTGTTTCTATTGTTTTTTCTGCTGCTCTGTAAATCATTGAAATACCCCCTTCATAAATGGATAAAACCGATTATAGCACAAAGGCAAGAAAAACAAACCAAATAATGGATATTTGATAAAAACATCTTGATATGAGATAAAAATTTATTGAAAAACGATAAATTTTATGATAAATTGAACAGGACAATAAATAAAAGAGGTGCGTAAGATGAAACGAGAAACGCTCTTTTTAAAGATCGCTGTTTTTCTTATGGGATTGCCCGTTCTCGCCTTATGTATATGGGTGGTACCACGTGTTGCTTTGAATACAGGGGAGCATTCTCCAGTTTTAACCATTTTTGCTTTACTTGGGGTCTATGCAACGGCAATCGCATATTTTGTTGCTCTTTATACGACGATTAAACTGCTAAGCTATATTGACCAAAACATTGCATTTTCAGAGCTATCAGTGAAGGCTTTAATTAAGATTAAATATTGTGCAATTATCATTAGTAGTGTTTACGTGGTTGGCATGCCACTGATATACTATGCTGCGGAAGTAGATGATGCCCCTGGTCTTATACTTATCGGAATGGTCATTGTTTTTGCTTCCTTTGTCGTTGCAGTTTTTGCTGCTGTGCTTCAAAAGCTTCTAAAAAATGCCATCGATATCAAATCAGAAAATGATTTAACGGTTTGAGGTGAATATTATGGCGATGATCATCAATATTGATGTAATGCTGGCGAAACGGAAAATGAGTGTAACAGAGCTATCAGAAAAAGTTGGCATCACAATGGCAAACCTATCTATTTTAAAAAATGGCAAGGCCAAAGCCATTCGCTTTTCAACATTAGAGGCAATTTGTGAGGCGTTAGATTGTCAGCCCGGTGATATTTTGGAATATCGAAAAAATGAAGAAATACAAAAATAAGAGTCTGCATGATGCAGATTCTTTTTTTGTTGAAATTATTGCCAATAGGAGTTGTCCTATGCTACGATGTAAAAAAGATATATCGACAGGCAGTCGGTCAAATGAGGGGGTTATCTTGATGAGGGAAATGAAGAAAGCAGAAGAACGCAGAAATGAAATTTTAGATGCAGCAGATGAATTATTTGCCCAGAAGGGTTTTGACGGCACAAGCACGAGTGCAATTCTTGAAAAAGTGGGCATTGCACGAGGCACATTATATTATCACTTTAAGTCGAAGGAAGATATTATGGACGCCCTTATTGAGCGCTATACAAGTACGATGCTAGCAAAGGCAAAAACCATTGCAGGAGACAAGAATATAGCTGTAAATGAGCGCATACTGCGTGTGGTGATGGCACTGAATGTGCAAAATGAACACAGTGGTCAGCAGATCATGGAGCATGTTCATAAACCACAAAATGCATTGATGCATCGAAAAATACAGCAAGTGATTCTTAATCAAGTACCACCTATTCTTACGTCCATAATCCGTGAAGGTATTGAGCAGGGTATTTATCACACACCGTATCCGTATGAATGTATGGAAATGATTATCGCTTATACCAATACGGTATTTGATGATGATCTGGTGGTAATGTCGGAAGAAGAACGGGCTACCCGTATCCCAGCATTTATTTTTAATGTGGAACGAATGCTTGGTGTTGAAAGTGGTAGCTTGCTGTACATGATGCAAATGTTTGGCAATGAAGGCGAAAGCGGTACGAAATAATACTATTCTTGGGTCTTGTTAGGTTGAATGAAAGTAAAAAACTTACTAAGAGGTGACCTATGTATTATAAAATTGTGCGAAATGATATGGCAAATAGCAAGCTAATTACAGGTATGACCACGCTATTTGTGGTAGCTGCAGCAATGCTTGTCACGCTATCGGCTGTGCTCATCGTCCACTTATCTAGTGCTATTGATTCTCTATTGAAACAGGCAGAAACAGCTCATTTTTTACAGATGCATGCAGGAGAAATCGATACGGAAAGGCTTGCTCTTTTTGCGGAACAGGATAAACGTGTAGAAGAATTTCAAATCAATAAATTTCTGAATGTAGATGGTTCTAACATTAACATAGCTGGTAAAACACTAGCACAAAGCGTACAGGACCATGGGTTTAGTATACAAAGTGAGCATTTCGATTATTTACTGGACCTTGATGGCCGTGTAATTGAAGTAGCAAATGGTGATATTTATCTTCCGGTTAGCTACTGGAAGGATGGCACAGCCAAAGTGGGGGATACCGTAACAGTACATGATCAGTCGTTGACGGTTGCAGGGTTTTTACGGGATTCACAAATGAATTCTATGTTAGCATCTTCTAAACGTTTTCTTGTCAGTGAGCAGGATTTCGCGGCGATCCAAAGGGCAGGTACGATGGAATATTTAATTGAATTTCGGCTTAACCATTTAGCTGATTTAAAAGACTTTGAAGAAGCCTATGCGTATGCAGGACTAGAAGCGAACGGTCCGACCATTACGTTTCCCCTTTTCAAAATGCTAAATGCCCTAACGGACGGGTTGATGATTGCGGTCATTCTACTAATTAGTATCCTCGTTGTAGCCATTGCATTTATGTGTATTCGTTTTACATTACTAGCTAAAATTGAAGAGGATTATCGTGAAATTGGTGTGATGAAAGCGATTGGCATACAAGTTACGGATATTCAAAGAATGTATCTAGCTAAATATGCCGCCATTGCAGGACTTGGCTGTATGCTTGGCTTTGCCTGCTCTTTCCTGCTACGGGATACACTGCTTGAAAATATCCGTTTGTATATGGGAGAAACAAACAATACCCCTTTCGTATGGTTGTTTACTATCATCGGATTACTGCTCGTGTTTCTTGCCATCATAGGTTATGTACAATCCGTTCTTAGACAATTTCGCAAGCTATCTGCCACGCAAGCTATTCGCTTCGGTACAATGCAAGGAAAAGCTGGTCATGCATCTTATTTGAACCTCAGCTCTAACAAAAGGCTTCCTATTAATCTCTTTTTAGGCATAAATGACGTGCTCTCACGCAAAAGGTTGTATGCCACTATGCTTACCGTCCTACTGTTGGCGACATTTATGATCATTGTTCCTCAAAATGTATCGAACACAATTTCTAGCAAAAGCTTTATAACACATATGGGGATTGGCGATAGTGACATTCGAATAGATATCCCACAAGGTCACCAAAAGGCTGTAGCTACGATCATGAAAACGCTAGAAAAGGATACAGCCATCAAGGAATATACCGTTTTGACGACAAAAAAATTCAAAGCCATTACAGATGATGGGACGGAAGAAAATCTAAAAATTGAGCTTGGCGACCATACAATCTTTCCTCTAACGTATGCCCAAGGTAGGGCGCCTGTTGCACAAAATGAAATGGCGCTTTCAGTATTGAATGCAGAGGAGCTTCATAAAAAGGTTGGTGATGTTATGTCACTAGTCATCAATGGTGAAAAGAAAAACCTAGTAGTGAGTGGTATTTATTCAGATATAACTAATGGTGGCAAAACAGCTAAGGCTGCCTTCTCTGACCATTCAACAGAAAGCGTATGGCGTGTCATTTATGGAACGATGTCAAATCCGTCACAGGTCGAAGAAAAGGTGAAGGAATATACGGATGCATTTTATTTTGCCAAGGTATCAGGCATTGATGATTATATTAACCAAACATTTGGGGCAACGATCCACTCTATAGAAAAAGCTTCTAACGCATCACTCATCATTGCCCTACTGCTGTCTATGCTCGTGACATGCTTATTTATGAAGATGTTGATGACGAAGGATCGATCATCTATCGCTATTATGAAATCATTGGGCTTTACAAATGGAGATGTCGCCACACAATATGTCGCACGTTCGATGCTTGTTGTATTAGTAGCTGTTTTAATAGGGAACTTACTCGCAAATACGCTAGGAGAATTTCTCACAAGCAAGGTCATTGCCTCATTTGGTGCAGCTTCATTTAATTTTACGATTAATTCACTAGCTATTTATGTTTTTTGCCCATTAGTACTCATAAGCGTCGTTTTACTTGCAACGATTATTGGTACATCAAGGGCGGGGCAAATAAAAATAATGGATCATATAAGGGGGTAGAATGAGATGAAGACCTTAGTGAGTGGTGAGCACATCGTAAAATCATTTCTAATAGGCAATGAACAGCACCCCGTTTTATTAGACGTATCCGTGGCAATAGCTGAAGGGGAGTTCATTTCCATTATGGGACCGTCAGGCTGTGGAAAGTCCACTCTCTTGTATGCACTAAGTGGGATGGATAGCATTGATCATGGCCGTGTTATTTTTGATGGTCTAGATGTAACCTCCTTAGATGACAAGGAACTTGCCAATCTGCGTAGAACAAGGATGGGCTTTGTGTTCCAGCAGCCAACCTTTCTAAAAAGCTTGAATATCCTGGATAATATCCTGCTACCAGCCATGCGTGATCAGCGGAAAAATGTGAAGGCCTTGACAGAAAGGGCGCTACAGCTCATGAACAAAATGGAGATTGAAGACTTGGCAAAGCGAGATATCACCCAGGTTTCCGGTGGTCAGCTTCAGCGGGCGGGCATTTGTCGGGCTTTAATCAACAATCCACAAATGATTTTTGGGGATGAGCCAACAGGTGCTTTAAATTCAACATCTGCCCAGGCAATTATGGATATACTAGCCTCTATAAATAGGGAAGGTACAACGATTATGCTTGTCACACATGATCCTAAAATTGCTGCGAGAACGGAGCGTATCCTCTTTATGTGTGATGGCGCAATCGTCAGTGAAATGCGCTTGCCAAAATTCGTTGGCTCGAATGTAGCCGATAGATTGGCCAAAGTGGTAGCAACAATGCGAGAAATAGGTATTTAATAGATGGGTTGAATCCGTAATTGCTTAAAAAGCGGCCATTACGGATTTTTTATTTTTTTTGTAAAAAAATGAATCGTAATGATAGTGGCGTCCGTCAGTAGTGTAGAAAGAAGGTGAGAGCAATGATGGATATTGAGCAGATCATCGAGGAACATGGTGATTACTTACTAAAGGTCGCCTATCTATATGTGAAAAATATAACAACGGCGGAGGACATCGTCCAAGATGTGTTCATTGCTTTTTATCAAAAGCAGGAACAATTTCGACAGGAAGCATCATTGCGTACATATTTAGTGAAAATGACGGTCAATCGCAGTCATGATTATTTACGGAGCTGGAAAAGCAAACGGCTGACATTATTTGAAAAGATCACGGGTCGCACAACAACTGTTACACCTGAAAAGGAGATACTTGAAAAATCCGTTAAAAAAGAGCTAACAGAAGCGTTGTTTACCTTATCCGTTTCCTATCGAGAGGTTTTGATATTGTATTATTTTGAGGAGATGTCGACAGTGGAGATCGCACAGCTTGTTAAATGTCCAGAAGCAACGATTCGCACAAGATTACAGCGAGCTCGCAAACAATTGGCAATAGCAATGGGTGACTTTGATTGGGAGGTGCTACACAATGAATCGATTTAAAGAAAATCTATTAAAAGAGCTACAAGATGTCAAGCTTTCAAAGAACCGGAAACAAATAATCGCGGGTCAAGCACAACGAAAAGTTCAACGCAAAGCAGGTGGTCAATGGACATATCGTATTGTGTTAGCGACCTTTACTATTTTCGTCATTGGTTTTAGCTATTTACTAACGCAGCAGAAGGAACAGCATACAACAGGTCATCAGGCAGCGAGATTACAAGAGGATACGTCGAGCTGGTGGTCATTATTTGAATCAGATTATGTAAGAGGCATTCTTTTACTAGGCATATTTATAGGTTCAACCTATATTGTCAAACGTTTTTTAGTGAAAAAAGGCTATGGTTTACCGGTTTGTATTGAATGTGGGGAGAGCTGGTCTGAGAAAGAAGCCCGTAAATTGTACCGCAAAAATAGTGAAATTGTGTGCCCTCATTGTGGACAAAAACAGTATCGTACGAAAAAATCGATACAAATAGGGGGCGTTCTCACGATGCCAATCCCATTATTTATTATGCTGCAGCATGTTTTCCATCATTATTTTATCGGTATTATTTTCTTTTTAGTAGGGATGCTCATTTTTTATCATCAATTAGTGCCCTATGTGTATAAGCTACAAGAAAAAGATCCAATGAATGAACCTCTATGGTAATAATTTTGCAAGGAAATTGCTATGCTTATCTAGCAATTTCTTTTTTTATTCTAAAATAGATTGACAACCGTTTTCATTTGCATTATCTTTGTGTTAACTTATTTTTATAATTAGTTAACGCACAAGGGGAGGCTTTTTACATTGAAAAAAGGAAGTACATATCAATACGTGTTAGCGGCATTTGGTGCAGCCATTATTGCAGTTCTTGCACAGGTGACGATCCCGCTACCACTCATTCCGATTACAGGACAAACGTTAGCGGTTGGCATCGTGGTGACGATATTAGGGACAAGACTTGGGACATTATCTGTGCTGCTTTATATGCTATTAGGAGCAGTAGGGTTACCTGTATTTAGCGGTATGTCAGGTGGGCTGGCAATTTTAGTTGGTCCAACTGGTGGATATATCGTTGGTTTCCTTGCTACAGCGATTATTATGGGCTTATACTTAGATAAATTTGGTATTTCATTCGTACAAGCAATTATTGCAAATATTATTGGGATGTGTGTAACATTGGCATTCGGTACTGTATGGTTAAAAATTGTAGCGGACTATACATGGACAGCAGCCTTTATGGGCGGTGTTGCTCCATTTATCGTAGTAGGAATCGTTAAAGCGGTGCTTGCAGCGTGGATTGGTGTCATTGTTCGCCGCCGCTTAGCAAGTGCACACTTAATTGAAGCAACAGCATAGGACATAGGAGGAATTGTTTTGGCAACATTATGGACAGGTGGAAAGATTTACACGATGGCTCAAGTTGGTGAAACAGTGGAAGCAGTCCTTGAAGAAGATGGAAAAATTGTGGCGACAGGCTCAGTAGAGAGCTTGTCGCCACTAGCTGCTTCTATCCAACATTTACAAGGCAGTGTGATGTACCCAGGCTTTGTTGATAGCCATTTACATATTATCGGTTACGGTGAAAAACTAAAGCATATTGATGTCTCCATGGTGACAAGTAAGGATATGCTACTCGAGAAGCTACAAGAGCGAATGTCCCATGCTTCCGCACAGGAATGGGTCATTGCAATTGGATTAAATGAAAACCAATTTGATGAACCCATTTTTCCGACATTAGCGGAGCTAGATGCACTAGGAGAAGCCCATTTAATTGTAAAACGTAGCTGCCATCATTTAATTTTAGCCAATTCCAAGGCACTTGCATTTGCAGGGATTACTAGCGCTACCCCTTCACCAGAGGGCGGTGTCATTGACAAAGTTGATGGTCAGCTTACTGGTGTGCTAAAGGATGCGGCCTTGTATTTAATTGTTAATCATATGCCCCACATTACACCAGCTTATATTGAGGATGCTCTGGCAAAAGCGATTGCCTCGCTCCAATCCTATGGTTTAGTAGGTGGTCATTCTGAGGACTTAAGCTATTACGGGCCACCAAGTCAGCCGATTCAGGCCTATCGCAAAATAGTGGAGGCACAGCAATCCTTTAAAGTGCATTTACTACAGCATCATACGGTCTTTGAAGAAGTCGTGAAAATGGATCTACTTTCTTCACCATACTTGGAGTTTGGCGCCATGAAAATTTTTATCGATGGAGCCTTTGGAGGTCGCACAGCTGCGCTACGTCAACCATATTGCGATGATCCAAGCAATGCAGGGATGCTGATTCATTCTACGGAGCAATTAACGAAGTATGTTCAATTGGCTCGTCACTACGGACAAACTGTTGCAGTGCATGCCATCGGTGATTTAGCTATAGAGACGATTTTAGCAATCTTTGCAGCAAACCCACCACAAGAAGGTCAGCTTGATCGAGTCATTCATTGTAGTTTAGTGGATGATGACATTTTATCCAAGCTAGCTGACTTACCAGTTGCCGTTGATATGCAGCCGCAGTTTGTGCAAGGGGAATATCAAGCAGAACTGTCTAGACTCGGGACGAAACGAGCGCAGGGCTTACATCCTTTAAAGTCACTGCTTGACCGAGGGCTTATTGTAGCAGGGGGCAGTGACGCGCCGATTGAAGTACCGAATCCGTTAGTCGGAATCTATGCTGCTGTCACAAGGAGAAATGTTGGGGAAACACATGATGGCTATAATTCACAGGAAAAAGTCTCTCGTTTTGAGGCAGTTCGACTCTATACAGTAGGGGCTGCAGAAATTATTGGTCAGCAAAATACTAGGGGCAAAATTGCAGCGGGCTATGCAGCTGACTTTACGATTTTACAAGAGGACCTTTTTCATGTGGAGATCGAGCACCTCCCTCAAATTCAAGTAGCCTGTACGGTTGTGGATGGCAAAATTGTCTATGAAAATCGCTGTAAAGGATAACCTTTGCAGCGATTTTTTGATGTGGCTATTTTCTGTCGGCTAATTGTTTAACTTGTTGTTCTAAGTTTGCGACACGAATTGTTAAGTCCTCTACTTGCTGTTGTGTGGTTGGGGGAGGAGGCACAGGGGTAGTTGATTTCATTTTTTTAATCATATGAATCATCACGAAAAAGATTGCGAGAAACATACATAACAGAACGATCGTACTAATGACATCGCCAAGGTTGAATTTCATGTTTGCGCTCCTTTCTCTAGTGGGTATCTAGTTATATACTGGATAGCCTTCGAAAAAGTTTCAAGAAAATAGAAAAGAACGAGCCATGAAATGGGGTTTCAGATTATTTGTTGCATGATAATCAAGAGAACAACACAATTCTTCTCCTACTTTGGCGCATAGAATACTTGAACAAATAGCTATTTTCCATGCTTTGAGTAATGGGCCATAGCAGTATGAACATACGTTAGTAGAGAGCTATTTTAACAGCATGACAGGGGTGAGTATGTGCACAAGGCAGGACAAGTAATGCGACAGGCTGTCTACAATATTTATGCTTATCGTTTAGATTATGTACAGGTTTTCGCATTGATTAGAATCTTTCAATTTTTATTGATAATCCCTGTTACCTCTATCGTCTTTAAGCTCACGCTACGAGTAACGGGATTTACACATATTACAGAGCAAAATTGGCAAAGTTTTGTGGCGCATCCCTTTGTCATCATGATGATTTGTCTATTAATGTTACTGTTTTTATTATTTGTCTATTATGAAATGGGCTTTTTGTTCTTAATGGCTTTTCATCAGCAAAGAGGAATGCGCTATCGATTTTTTCCTTTATGGCAGCAGTTGAATCGTAAGGTTGTTTATTTTTTTAGTGTCCAAATCTTATTTTTAATCGTCTATCTTGCCCTATTATTGCCACTCGCTTCTTTTATGCTACCACTCACCTTAACCCAATCCATCTCACTTCCACATTTTTTAACCGAAGAAATAATGAGTACTCGAGCAGGTAGACTAGCATATGCTGCAGTGGCAAGCATTTTAGTAATGATCGGTATCCGAAGTATTTTGACCTTACCTATTTTTACAATCCAACCGAACATCTCCATTTTACGCTCATTCAAGCAAAGCTGGCGATTTTCGAAGCGAGGTTTATTTGAATTGTTAGTGTTACTGGCAATGCTTTTAACAGGTCATTTGCTAATGATGCTAGGTATAACGGTCATTAGTACGTTTCCACTTTATATTATAGAACGGTTAATGCCAAGTGCTGCACTCGTTACTGCCGGATTGACACTCGCTTTTCTAGAAATGGTCTTTGTGGTGCTTTTTAGTTTATTACAGGCCATGTTTTCACAAGTCATGGTTGCCATCACCTATAATACGTCTGTGCTAGGCAAATTTAACGTTGCTTCACATAGGAAGCGACGCTATAAACCATTGCTATTCATTAGTTTCATCGTGTTTATCGTATTAAGTATGATGAACATGAATTCTTTAGAGAAAAGTGTTTATGCGCCTGATACCAAAATTATTGCCCATCGAGGCTATGTAGCAGGCAATGTAGAAAATACGATTAGTGGGTTGGTGAGCGCAGCTAATGCAGGGGCTGATTTGATAGAAATTGATATTCAGCAAACCGTCGATGGTGAATTTGTCGTTTTTCATGATCGAACTTTACGACGATTAGCTGGTAAAAACGGCGTGATAGCGAATATGACCTTGAATGAACTAAAATCGTTAACCATTCATCAAAATGGCTTTAGCGATAAAATTTCCTCGCTAGATGATTGTATCGAAATTGCCAAAGCTTTAGATGTGTCGCTATTAATTGAATTAAAGGTCCATGGCAAAGAAACAGAAGATGTTCTTCCTAAATTGGTAGAAAAGCTTCGAAACTATAAGGTGCTTGATTCCTACTATGTGCAATCTGCGGATGGGCAGAAAATGACGCAATTAAAAAACTTAGTACCCAATCTACGTGTCGGCATTGTCTATGCCCTTAATATCGGACCAATGGAAGAAAATGTTGATTTCATCGCATTAGAGGAATCCTGGGTAACCGAGCAGCTCATCGAGGAGTTAAAGCAGCATCCAACCGATTTATTTGTCTGGACCCTCAATGACGATCGTTCACTACAAACCTTTATCGAGAAAAATGTCAGTGGCGTCATCACCGACCACCCCGACGTCGCCCGCGAGCTAAGAACACAGCAAAGCGAACATCAATACTTCCTCCAACGAGTCCTCAATCGCCTCCGCTTTATCTTTTAAGCGGGGCGAATACCTGTGAGCGAAGGTGAATACCCGCGGAAGAGGAGCGAATACTCGCGAAGCAGAGGTGAATACCCGCGGAGCAGAGGTGGATATCCGCAGAAGGAAAGTGAATCCCTGTAGCGAAGGTGAATACCCGCGGAAGGGAAGTGGCTACCCGCGAAGCAGAGGCGAATACCCGCGGAGCAGAAGCGAATACCCACGGAAGGGAAGTGGATACCCGCGAAGCAGAGGCGAATACCCGCGAAGCAGGGGTGAATACCCGCGGAAGGGAAGCGAATACCCGCGGAACAGAGGTGAATACCCGCGGAAGGGAAGCGAATACCCGCGGAAGGGAAGCGAATACCCGCGGAAGGAAGTGAATCCCTGTGAGCGAAGGCGAATACCCACGGAAGGAATGTGAATCCCTGTAGCGAAGGTGAATACCCGCGGGAGAGGAGCGAATACCCGCGAAGCAGAGGTGAATACCCGCGAAGCAGAAGTGAATACCCGCGGAAGAGAAGCGAATCCCCGCGGAAGGGAAGTGGATACCTGTGAGCGAAGGCGAATAGCCGCGAAGCATGAGTGAATACCCGCGAAGCAGAGGCGAATACCCGCGAAAAAGAACTCAATAACAAGAAGACATCTCTCAAAAAATTAGACTTCATAAAAATTTTGGCCAAATTGTAACCTTTTTCATGGAAACACGACTACTTTTATGAATCGTGATATGAAGGAGATGCTTTTTGTATGAAAATGACGAAAGTCGTACCATATGCTATGTCAGCATTATTATTAGGGGGCGCGTTTGGAGCTCCAACTGCATCAGCGAGCGAAGTGGAGGCGGTTGTAACGAACACGGACAATTCGGAGCAACAAGTACAGCCGGTCTTTATTAAAGTGACAGGGACAATTGACAAAGTAGAAGTACGTGAAAATGGCACTTACTATACAGTGATTGATGGTGACAATACTAATATTATGATCGTCAATAAGGATTCACTTGTTTTCGATAATACGGGGAAAGAAGTGAAGCTACAAAAGGGGGATAAAGTGTCGGCGTATTCTTATGCGAAAAAGCCTATGCTAGCTATTTATCCGCCGCAATACAACCCGGAAGTAATTATTGTCGAAACAGAAGAAATGGGTAGCGTGGAAGTTGATTTCTTTAACAAAGATTTAGTTGATACTGAAAACAACTTAAAATTAAATGTTGGGGAAGACATGAAACTAGTGAGTGCTTCCGGTAGAGATGTGAAAATGGATGATTTAAAAGAGCAGCATTTAGTAGTATTCTACACGATTGCCACTATGAGCATTCCTGCTCAAACACCACCTTCAAAAGTGATCGTGTTAGACACAATCGAGAAAGAAGAGCCAGTGGAAGTGGACCCAGAGCCAACACCGGAACCAGCACCAAATAAATCAGCTGTTGAAGACATCATCAATAAGGACTTTTATGAAGTAGAAGGAACGAAAATGGTACCTCTACGATTGATTGCAGAAGAACTTGGTTTTAAAGTAGAAGTAACATCAAAAGGTGCCATCATTTCTAAAGGCGCACTATCTTATACAATTACTCGAGGACAAAAAGAATATGGCTACAATAAAGCACTTCGCAAATTTAAAGTAGCCCCAGCTCTATTAGAATCTGGCAAAACTTATGTACCTGTTGAATTCGTAGAAGAATTAATGAAATAAGCATATCATCCCCCCTTTGTGGTTTTTACCATGAAGGGGGTTTTTGTGAGTGTATTAGATGTAGTTACACCTCAACATTTTATCTTGTTGAGGTGCTTTTTTATCAAAACTTTCTTTTAATGGAAGTTATTTTTCTGTACAATAAATAAGTTAATATGGAAGCAAAAGGAGAATTCTATGAAACAAGCATTGATCATTATCGATATACAAGAGGCTTTCTTTTTAGAAGGACAACCACATCTTTGGAATAATGAAGTCCTTATCAAACATATCAATACACTGATTACATGGGCACGTCATAACGCTGTACCTATAATTTTTATACAGCACACGGATGCCGATAAAGACGATGATTTCGCCTTCGGTCAGCCAGGGTGGGAGCTGTATCATGGACTTTCTAGACAAGCAGAGGATAAAGTGATTCAAAAAACAACGTGGGATGCTTTTTATCAAACTGAGCTCGGCATCTATTTACAGCAACAGTCCATTGAGCAATTGATTTTTGCTGGTGCTCAAACAGAGTTCTGTCTTGATACAACGATCCGCAGTGCATTTAGTCATGGCTATCATCGTAATCTTTTAATAGCGGATGCCCATAGCACTTTAGACGGTTCGGTATTAACAGCGCCACAAATCATCCAGCATCATGAATCCATTTGGCATCATCGCTTTGTAGAAATTCAACCGATTATCGAGTTCCAAAATGCTGATTGATGACAAGGAGTTTCATAGAAAAGAGTTGTCCTATACTATCCGCAGTGCTCGATTTAAAGGATACACAAGCCTTATCTGAGCTACGCTGGCAATTAGACGGTGAAACAGAAAATTTTGACCGAGAACAAGGTGAGGTGTTTATCGATCAGGTTGGCTTTGAGCGGCTCATTAAAGAGGATACAGAAAGTCCCAAAAATCTATGCTTAGTAGCGATCGTTGGTGACCGAATTGTAGGGTTCTCCAGATGTCAGGGCTCTAGTCTAAAGAGACTTGCTCATAAAGTAACATTTGGGGTAGGAGTCAGTAAGGTATTTTGGGGCTATGGCATTGGAAAAGCCCTGCTTCAAGTATCCATTGATTGGGCAGATGCCAATGGAATAAAGAAGATGGCACCTGAGGTGTTAGAAACAAATAACAAAGCCATTCAGCTCTATCAACAAGTAGGCTTTTCAGTGGAAGGTATTTTGAACAATGAGAAGTGTCTTGCTGATGATCAGTACTATCACACGATCATGATGGGAAGATGGCAACTGTAACGAAGAAGGAAACATGTATGACGAATTTTATGTATATTTTTTGTTTAATTGTCTGGGGACTGAATTTTATTGCAGTCAAAATTCAAGGAACGCCAGTCAGTTTAGAATTATCTTTAACGTATCGTTTAGTGATAACAGCACTGTTATTTTTAATGCTTGCTTGGTTCATGAAACCACAGGGTAAGCCTCAACAGCAAGATATCCCTTATATCATCGTTTTTGGTGTTTGTAATTTTGCATTTAGTTATTTAGCACTTTACTATGCTACAATGTGGAGCTCAGCTGCAATCGTAACGTTAATATTTTCATTAAAAGTCATCTTAACGCCCATTGCCCTACGGATTTTTCTGAAAGAACCATTACATCGACGTGTTTTAATTGGTGGTATTTTAGGGGTCATGGGTGTTGGGGTTTTAATCTATCCAACTCTACATAGTTTTTCAGGCTTGGCAGATTTAAAAGGTGTCCTGATTGCTTTATTAGGTACGGTACTGACAGCTATTGGGGATGCTAGCTCTGCAAGAAATGCTAAGCAGCATATAAACCCTATTTACGCCAATGCCATTGGTTTCGCTGTTGGAAGTGCCGTGATGTGTGGCATTGTCTGGATGCAGGGGCAAACCATCATGATACCAACATCCATCACCTATTTATCGGCTCTACTGTATTTAACCATCATCGCATCCTTTCTGGCCTGGTTATTTTATTTAAAACTGGTGGAAAGAATTGGCGGGGCAAAGAGTGGCTATATGGTTGCTTTATTTCCCGTGATTGGCGGTATTGCCTCTGTGGTCATTGGGGAATCAACGGTTAGTATGTATTTAGTGATAGGCTGTCTCTCTAGCTGTATCGGTGCTGCGATTGCCTTAGGTTTTAAATTAAAACCAATCTTACGATGAACGAAAACCCATCATCTTTCATAAACTAGATAAGAACGTGTGAAAAGGGTGAGGGACAATATGTCATTCGTTCAATCGAGTGCATTAGCAAGAAACAGAGAAAAAGATGAGGACCATTGGGACATTGATCGTTGGGAAAATGACGGTGGAAGAAGTCTAGAGGCATAAGGGAGGCAAAAATTTGTCTCCCTTCAAAAATAATGAAACCTTTTTTTATGTTGGTCGTATGATAAATAGACAAGTTTTATTTAAAAAAGGGAGAAATGATTTTTTGAACTATTGAACAAAACGATTGCTATTCATTATTTACTTGATTGTTATTGCGGACGCGTATTACACAACGCTCTATATTGAACCAAAAAATCCGCCGCAATACCAAACGATTAAAGCATCAGCCATTACAGTGGACCAACTGCGGTAGCAAGCCTTATAAAAGGAAGCGGACAACCCGTCGCTTGAAGCCCCGTTCCATTCCGCATTTTTTGCTGAAGGTGTTCAATGAAATGGTGAAGCCAGCAAGTGAAGTAGACATTTTATTACATATGCGTCTCTTTTTACGCTATCAACAGCTTTCGTTGCTGACGCCCTGTACATTTACAGGGTGTTTTTTTATTTAGGAGGACCAAGAAAATGAGCATGGTAACCTATATAGGACTCAATTTTCCAGTTGAAATAAATGACGACTATACAGAAGAAGACGTTAACATTACTTATGTTTTCTCTGAAAGTGAAGATCGCCAAATAGTAAAGAATCAACATTTTACAACACTATTTGTCTATGAACTGGAAACAAAAGGAGATCACATTTGGGACATGCATAATGATAAGAAAATCCTTTCCCCTCATAACTTTCCAAAAGGCGATTATTGCGAAATCTATATTTGCTGGAATGGGGAAGAAGCGGAGGATAGTAAGAAAAAATTAGATCTTAAGTTAGCGCAACTTCCTGTGGAACAGGTTGAAATATATGAGAAGTGTTTGATCACATTGAAAAACTAAGGCCTAATGAAAGTAAAAGATTGTTAGGTAGCTGATTTCTAATGGAGTTTTACATTCATTTCAGAGGTTATTTTTATTCTTGGAGATTCTAATATTTTTATCAAAAATGGTTTTTATGGTAAAATATATAAAATATTTTTGATTATAGGGGTCATATAAATGAAGCAAATAAAATTAGTTTTTACGGGTCTATTGCTTAGTGGCTTATTAATGGGGTGTACGGAAGAAGAAAAGAAAGTTGAGCAAGTAAAAGCAGAAGAAGCTGAAAATGAAGTTGTAACAATTGAGACTAAAACTGAAGTCAACTCCTCAAAGGTTTGGAAGGACGTTTCAAAACCCGATGGATTTAACGATTATGGAATCGAACCAACATTGAAGGCATGGATTGCCTATCATGCCGAAGATATTACTAAAACAACCGATGTGAACGAATATTATTCAAGGGCAAATCGTCTTACTAAGGAATTGTCATATTTTCGAGTACAAGGGGAAGATCTTGAAAAGGATTTTGAAAATTTAAATGTACTTCAAACTTTCATGGGCCATCTTGATTATGTGATATCGGTAGAAGAAGAGCAAGGAATTGACACGGCTGAAGCATATGAAGAATTAAAAGTCAGTTTCAAGTATTTCACTGAATTACTTCAAGACCTCAATAGTATTATAAATGACAATAGCCAAGGTGAAATATTCGGGCTCACACACCAATTAGACGGAAATAGGGTTGACGAACTCGAAAAGTTCCTTTATTCAGAGGCAGTAGAAATTGGAAAGTAAATATTACGAATAAGAATAAACAGTAATCATTGTTTAAAGGAAAGTTAGGCATATTAAAGCTCTACTATCTGAGTTCACTGGACTCAGATATTTTAATTTTGGAGATTCTAGCCTTGTTATGAATGGAGGTGTCTAAGCAGTAATTCCTCACTATGCGCATTCAAACGTTAATATAAAACAATTAATTAAATTTACCGTAATCTTCCTGTCTATCCTTTATAGGATGGATATTTTTTTCGGTCGTATTTGGCAAATATTATAAAATCATCTAGTACCTATTTTTCTAGTTTAGCTACTTTCATAATAGGAGGGGTTATATAGACAATTGGCTTAAATGCTAGGTAGATGAATACAGATTGATAGAAAAATTTATGATTAAAAGGCGCTAGTCCTTCAATTTCCCAGTCAAGTCGCTTCCTTAAGAATATATTATTACTAGAAAATAAAAAGGAGGTGAATAGATTGGAACAGCATAATCATGCTCATCAACAAAAACAAACAGAAAAATTTTGTGGTTGTGTAGGTCCGATAAAATGTCAAGAACTTGCAAATATTATTGGTGGGGTAGTTATAACTGCAACACCAGTTTGTGTTGTTCAGCGCCTTCGTGACATTAAAGCTACTATTCTTGGACGAACTACTCGATCTCCACTTGCCCTACCATTTGCACTTTCGTTTGAAGGAATTGGCGCTAACACACTAAACCTTGGTGAATCGGTAGTGCTTCAAGAGGAAATTAATCCATTTTTAACAGAACTTCGTAAGAGAGGACTTACTGTTACGGCGGTGCACAACCATTGGCTATTCGATAATCCTAGATTAATGTATATGCATTGGGAGAATGTCGGGAATCCAACCCAATTTGCAAAAAATAGTTTCGATGCAGCAGTTGCAGCAGGCTTGTTCAAAAAAGGTAAGTAAAGATAATCATATAACGTGATTTAAATAGGAGCCATCTATTGTTGCAATCGTCTCAGATGGCTAATTCAAAGATGAATCATCATGAAAATGCACAGAACGAGGCACAACGAACAAACTGTGGCTTTTTATTCTCTTTCATGATTACTTCTATCCCATTTGTCCCATGATAGGGATAGATGGGGGGTGTTGGTTAATGGATTATGAATATACGGTGAAATTTTACTTTGGCGAAAGTCGAGAAGAGGAATATAAAATCAAGACGAATATTGGACAAGAATCATTTGCCGAAGAAATTACTAATGGGTTCAATGAGAAGTCATGGTATTCATTTACTGAAACGGAACATTATCAGACGATATTACTCAATACGAAAGATGTTTATAAGGTATCGGTAGTGCAAAAAACTGTGGAATTTGATTAAAATGGATATGTAAAGTTTCATCTAATTTAGTGAACCCCAAAGGTTAGAATTTCGATCTAACATTTGGGGTTCTGTGTATTTAAGCAACTTTTATCCAAGGTAGACTGCAATAAGTGCACAAGAAATTTTTGAAGAAGAAAAATACTTGGAACACTATAAATAAGGAATGATAATTGAAGTTTGTATGTTAAATGGAAAAAGACCACTCCATGAGGTGCAGGACCTGATGGGTGGTCTATATTTTTAGAGGGATTTAATTCTACTGATTGTTTTTATTTCACATTTGGATAAATCATTGTTGCTGGGTCTACATATTCATCGAATTGTTCTTCTGTTAGTAGACCACTGGCGATGGCTGCTTCTTTTAAGGTTGTGCCTTCTTTGTGAGCTTTTTTCGCTATTTTTGCTGCGTTTTCGTAACCGATATATGGATTTAATGCCGTTACAAGCATTAAAGAATTTCTTAAATTATGATCGAGCACTTCTTTATTCGGTTCAATCCCTACAGCACAATGGTCGTTAAATGATTGCATTGTATCAGCTAATAGGCGAGTTGATTGTAAGAAGTTATAAATGATTACTGGTTTAAAGACGTTCAGCTCAAAGTTACCTTGGGAAGCGGCGAACGCAATGGTTGCATCATTTCCAACTACTTGAGTGACAACCATTGTCATAGCTTCACTTTGTGTAGGGTTTACTTTACCAGGCATAATCGATGAGCCTGGCTCATTTTCTGGGATGGTAATTTCGCCAATACCAGAACGAGGGCCACTAGCAAGCCAGCGAACGTCATTGGCAATTTTCATTAAATCGGCCGCTAATGCTTTTAGTGCACCGTGTGCGACAACGGCTTCATCATGACTTGTTAAAGCGTGGAATTTATTCGCTGCTGAAGTGAATTGTTTACCTGTTAGTTCACTTATTTCCGCAGCAACACGATCACCAAATTCAGGGTGAGCGTTAATACCAGTACCTACCGCTGTTCCACCAATCGCAAGTTCCTTCATATAATCAATATTTTGGATAATCATCCGCTCCGATTTTGCCAGCATAGCTGCCCAGCCGCTAATTTCTTGACCTAATGTTAGAGGTGTTGCATCCTGTAAATGTGTACGTCCAATTTTTATAATATCTTTAAATTGAGCTGCTTTATCTTCTAGTGTTGACTTTAATAGTCGTAGACGTGGTAATAAATAATCTTCCACTTTTAACACAGCTGCAATATGCAATGCCGTTGGGAAGGTATCATTCGAGCTTTGTGATTTATTGACATCATCATTCGGATGAATGCGATCAGTCTCACTAGCATCCTGTAATAGTTGGTTCGCGCGGTGAGCAATTACTTCGTTAACGTTCATGTTTGATTGTGTACCACTACCTGTTTGCCATACAACGAGTGGGAATTGATCGTCCCATTGCCCATTTAAAATTTCATCAGCTGCCTGTACAATCACATTCGTCTTAAGATCAGAAAGCTTGCCTAGTTTGTTGTTGGCAATTGCTGCACTTTTTTTTAAGATAGCCATGGCCTGCACAAGCTCAATTGGCATTTGCTCCGTACCAATTTGGAAATTCTCTTTACTGCGCTGTGTTTGCGCACCCCAAATTTTATCAGCAGGTACTTTAATTTCACCCATAGTGTCTTTTTCAATACGGTAATCCATGTCAAAACAGCTCCTTTATTATGTAAATTTCTCCATTTATATAGATAAAAACGGATACTCTTAGTCTGATGTAAGAATATCCGTTTGATACATGCTTATTCAAAAAAGAGGGGGATTCTGAATAAAGCAATTTGGAGAAAGAAATAATCTAGTGATAATGATAATTGTTATCAATTAAAAAGTCAATATTTTTGCTTAAGGAATTTTAAAGGTGAGAATCATTCGCAATCGTATTATTGATATTCCCGATTGTAAAGGAAATAAACCTATTGTGAAGTATTATCTCTTTTTCTTTCCAAGTTCTTTAACAGGTTGCTTTTTAGGAATTTTTTCGAAAATAATCTTCACATGAAAATTGTTATCATCAACCTGAAGCACCTCAACTACCTTTGCCTTGCGCCCTTTAATCCGAATATCCTCTTCCGCAGCAGGGAGTTTGACGAGCAACTGACTTAAAACGGACGTCTTGTTTTCATAAAAATGAGTCACAAACATCACGATTCTCCTTCTAACATTTGATTGTTACTCACTTTATGAACGACGGAGTCGATATAGAACTTTTGTTAAGGTGGTCAAATGAATCACCGCTGGAATAGCGGCCAGGTTGATCATAAGCTGAGGGAATCCGTTTGCAATGGCGGCCACGGAGATCAAAAAGTGAGGGAACCCGCTCGAACAGGAGGTCAAAGTGATCCTAAAGTGAAGGTAACCGCTCGCAATGGAAGCCAAGGTGATCATAAACAGAGGGAACCCGCTCTAACAGAAGGTTGAAGTGATCCTAAAGTGAGGGAACCCGCTCGAACAGGAGGTCAAGGGTGATCATAAAGAGAGGGACCCCACTCGAACAGGAGGTCAAAGTGCTCCTAAAGTGAAGGTAACCGCTCGAACAGGAGGCCAAGGTGCTCATAAAATGAGAGAACCTGCTCGAACAGGAGGCCAAGGTGATCCTAAAGTGAAGGTAACCGCTCGAACAGAAGGCCAAGGTGATCACAAAGTGAAGGTAACCGCTCGAACAGAAGGCCAAGGTGATCACAAAGTGAAGGTAACCGCTCGAACAGGAGGCCAAGGTGATCCTAAAGTGAGAGAACCCGCTCGAAAAGGAGGTTGAAGTGCTCCTAAAGTGAAGGCAACCGTTCGAACAGGGAGTCAAGGTGATCCTAAAGTAAAGGAACCCGCTCGAAAAGGAGGTTGAAGTGCTCCTAAAGTGAAGGTAACCGCTCGAACAGGAGGTCAAGGTGCTCATAAAGTGAGAGAACCCGCTCGAACAGGAGGCCAAGGTGCTCCTAAAGTGAAGGTAACCGCTCGAACAGGAGGCCAAGGTGATCCTAAAGTGAAGGTAACCGCTCGAACAGAAGGTTGAAGTGCTCCTAAAGTGAAGGTAACCGCTCGAACAGAAGGCCAAGGTGATCACAAAGTGAAGGAATCCGCTCGAAAAGTAGGTCAAGGTGCTCATAAAGTGAGGGAACCCGCTCGAACAGGAGGTCAAAGTGATCCTAAAGTGAAGGTAACCGCTCGAACAGGAGGCCAAAGTGATCATAAAGTGAGAGAACCCGCTCGAACAGGAGGTCAAGGTAATCCTAAAGCGAAGGTAACCGCTCGAACAGGAGGCCAAGGTGATCATAGCATGAGAGTCCTTACTCAAATGCACTCATGGGACAATTTTAGAAAACTCCATTTAATATAAAAATTTATAGATAAAACAAAAGACAACTACTTATGAGGTAAACAAGATGTCAAATATATTTGACACCTTGTTTGTCTTATTTTATGATCAAGATGTAAAAGATCTTTTACACCCCGAACTGGAGTGATTGTTAAATTGGAAAATAAAATAAAGATATATAGAGAAGAAAAAAGTCTTTCACAGGGCAAACTAGCGGATCTTTGTAACGTCACAAGGCAGACAATCAATGCCATTGAAAATAATAAATATGACCCGAGTTTAGAGTTAGCTTTTACATTGTCATATATATTAGATGCTTCTATTGAGGAATTGTTTATATTTACATACGAAAGGAATGAGAAAAAGTGACGACTATTAAAAAGGTAAGTTTAATTGGTTCTTTAGTTATTATTACTTCGGTTGGGGGATACGGGGGATATCAATGGATCAACGAAAAAATCATTAATCCCACAACCATTATATTTGTATTTTTAGGAATTGGTCTCTTATTCCAATCTATTACTTGGGGAGATATGAATGGAAAACAAGAAAGGAAAAAAGATGAGTTAGAAAAACATATCACACTAGTTAGTTCAAAAATAAGTTATTACCTTCTACTGTTATTAATGATTATTGTTTTAGTGATTTCAGAAAGAGTAACTGCAATGAATGACATAAAAAATATCCCACTAGTCGTTGTAATAGCTCTTGCTTGGATAACGATGCCAATTACTGAGTATGTTGTTTCAAAAAAATATAGTTAACCGAGTTAAATATTTTGGACATCATGATTTCGAAACTAGGAAATATGCGATTGCCGCATTTACTTGTATGTTGGGGACTTGGGAAACGGGTTATTGTCAAGTTTTTCAGCCAGTAAAAGAGTGGGAGGAAAATAAAAAATGGAGTGCGAATCCTTTCGATCAAAAGCGTTATTATCGCTTTAAAGATTATCTTTATGCCCTATTAGAACATCACGAACAGATAGAAAAAGAATTTCCTTATTGAGCTCAATAAGGGGATCAGCTATGAGGAATGGTTTCCTGAACATAATCCGACTATTTTTAAGCGCTTACGAGAGGTAATTTTGATTCCCAAACAGCTCCTTCTAGGTAATCGTAGCCATCGAAAATATTTATTAATAGAAATAGGTATTGAACCTTTTTTTGAATCAGATCATTAACGCCTTTATAAATTGCCGGGTAATCAAGTCAAAGAAGGTTAGCCGTAAATTAATTTATATGAAAATCAAAAATATGACATGTTTTTACGTTTTGTAATTGCAACTTTCGACATATTTTTTATTTATTTCTCGGGAAATATCTCTTACGGAATGGTCAAAATAGAGCACCTTTGTTACCGCAACTTCTAAGGGGCATCTATAGGAAAAATAGTGACTTTATGATTTGTTTAACTATTCTTACTTCTTTTTTATCTAAGAGGCAGCGTGATGACGTTTCAGCTTTGATATTGTTCGTTATAATAAGAGAAAGGAGGAAATAAGATGTATTTAAAATCATGTAAGGTGTTACAGGATACCATTCCGAATAAACAGATGTATCCTTTTAACATTCCAAGCTTGCAGGATTTACAAGAGCTGGAGTTTCCGACAAATGTGACGTTCTTTGTTGGGGAAAATGGGTCGGGGAAATCAACATTACTGGAGGCGATTGCGGATCGCTGTGATTTTAATACGGCGGGTGGTGGTCGTCAAAATTTATATGAAGTACATAAGGCAGAATCCTCACTGGGGGACTATATTCGTTTGTCGTGGTTGCCGAAGATTTCGAATGGGTTTTTTCTTCGATCGGAAACATTTTATCAATTTGCCAGTCATATTGATTTGTTAGAATACCATCCGAATAAATATGCCGCTTTTGGGGGCAAATCCCTACACCACCAATCCCATGGTGAATCTTTTCTGGCATTATTTATGAATCGGTTTAAGGGGAAAGCGATCTATTTATTGGATGAGCCTGAGGCAGCCTTATCTCCAACAAGACAATTAAGCCTGCTGAAAATTATGAAGGACTTAGAGCATGAGGCACAATTTATCATCGCTACGCACTCACCAATTTTACTGGGCTATCCGAATGCGACGATTTATAGTTTTGATGATGAGGCAATTGAACCGATACGCTATGAAGATACCATTCATTACATTGTTACCAAACGTTTTTTAGATGCACCACAAACCATTTTAAGTGAGTTATTTGATGAGGAGAGGGAATCATGAATCAACGAAAAGGCTTAGTCATGCGAGAAATTCGATTAGACGAAATGGCACAGTCCATTGATTTACTGAATTATGTCTTTCAAATGTCTATGTCCATTCACAAGGATCGCCGTTTTGTAAATGCTAAGAGTAAGCAGTTTAATGAGGGGCATGCCATCGGATGGTTTGATGGGTCCCACTTGGTTTCGCAAATTTTAAGTTTGCCTTTTGAGGTTAATGTACATGGCAAGATTTACGAAATGGGTGGCATCACAGCAGTTGGGACATACCCAGAATACTCAGGTCATGGCTTAATGGAGAGCTTAATTATTGAAAGTTTACAAAGAATGCGTAATGAAGGTCAATGTATATCCTATTTATTTCCATATTCTATCCCGTATTACCGTAAAAAGGGGTGGGAAATTATGAGTGATATTGTGGAATTTCAGGTGAAGGATACGCAGCTTCCTCATTATGCTGGGCTTAACGGGAAAATTCGTCGTGTGGATCCGAAGCATGAGGATGTTGTGGATATCTATGCACGCTATGCCCAGAAAACGCATGGGGTGATGGTGCGCAATAGTATTGCCTGGAATGAGAAATTTCAGGAGGATTTCTGGGAGGAGAAATTCATTGACAGTGATGTCAATCTTCAGGCAGCTGTCTATTATGATGAAGACGATGTAGCACAAGGCTACATGTTTTATCGTATTATGGAAGAAAACTATTACATTGATGAAATCGTTTATTTGCAGGAAGAGGCTCGTAAAGGCTTATGGAATTTCGTCTCGGCTCATAGTTCGATGGTTTATAATGTCTACGGGAAAACAACGGGAAATGAAGCGGTTGCCTTTTTATTAGAGGACAGTGAAATTATTCAAAAGGTCTCTCCTTATTTCATGGCGAGAATTGTCGATGTTAAAGAGTTTTTGTTGCGTTATCCATTTGTCGGTCATGATTTTGAGCTTCAGCTTGCGGTCACTGATCGCATTGTGGCTTGGAATAATGGAACATACATCATTAAAATGGCAGATGGTAAGGTTTCTGTCCAAAAAGTGAGTGAGACTTTGAATGATAGTGCTGTTCATTTAACAGTGCAAACATTGGCTACTATGCTGTTAGGCTATAAACGTCCACGTTATTTAGAGAAAATCGAACGTTTACAAGGACGTCCCGAGGAAATTGACCTACTAGAGGCCGTATTACCCGTTGGTATTCCGACATTTATTGATTATTTTTAAGCCGTATCATGTGTAGAGGAGGAGCCATAACGTGGATTGTTATGGCTGCCAGGCCTCTTTCAACAGTTCAACACCAAGCTTGATTTCTTCCATCGTTAACTTACTAAAACCTAATTGCAGCATCGGTGTCTCCTTTGCTTGTTGATGAAAAAACGGACTGGTTGGGTATACTTTAACACCGCAGGATTCTGCTTGTTCGATGAGCTGTTGCTCCGAAAGTGCAGACTTTATTTTCACCAAAACATAGAGCCCTGATTGCTCGCCTATTATGGTGACTTGCTCACCCAATTGTTGTTGTAGCTCCTGAACAAGGCGCTGCATTTTTTGTTTGTAGGTCAGGCGCATCCTTTTAATATGGCGTGTCCATTCCCCTTGTGCCATAAAATGTGCCATTGTGCGTTGATGGAGGGATGAAGCATTTTGTTCAAAATGAGCAAAGCGTTCTTTAAATGGCTGAACAAGCATATTCGGTAGCACCATATAGCTTAATCGAACTCCTGGCAGAAACGATTTGGAGAAAGTGCCTAAATAAATTACCCGAGAAGGGTCGATCGATGCCAGTGCAGGAAATGGCTGTTGCGCATAACGAAATTCACCATCATAATCGTCCTCTAGAATAAAGCCATCGACTTGTTGGGCCCACTGTATTAGAGTCTGTCGCTGTTGAATATTCATAGAAACACCGTACGGGAAATGATGTGACGGGGTGACATAGAGTAGACGGGATGGACTGTCAGCTAATAGGTTGAGCTGTGCACCAGACTCTGTTACCGGCAATGCCTCTATATGAAAATTATGTAATTGGAAAGCCTCTCGTGCCCCGTTATAGCCAGGGTCCTCCAGAAGGATACTTGGGAAATGGTCTTTTAATAAAAAGCCAAGATGCAGGAGCATTTGCTGCGTGCTACTGCCAATAATGATATTTTCAATCGTTGTCGAAACGCCCCTTGCTTGTAGGAGGTATTGAACAAGCTGCTCCTTTAACAATGAATCTCCAAACAATTCCCCATATTGATAGCATGATGAATCCAATAATACTTGATTGGCTATTTGGCGCCATGTTTTCAAAGGAAAATGTTGTTGATCAACAGCTCCTGCTCGAAAATCTACAACGATGGAGGGGAGATGGTATTTGGTCTGTGAAATAATCGGGTCTATCTGCTCCTGTAAGAAAACCTGCTCCAACGCATTCACAAAATAGCCCTTCCGCCCCTCGCCGCGAATATAGCCTTCTGCCACAAGCTGTTCATATGCAGTTAGCGTGGTATTACGACTAACGTGTAAAGTTTCTGCTAGTTTACGAATGGATGGTAGAGAGTCGTTTGTTTTCAGTGCCCCTTGTGTAATAAGTGCTTTAATTTGCTGATAAACCTGTTTATACTTTGCCTCATTCTCTGTTAATAAAAAGATAAAGTCGTCCAATTGTGCACCGCCTTGACATGTTGAAATTTTAGAAACTGTTTCTTTTGAAATGTCAGATTTTTTATTACTATCATACAAGAACGTCAATGAAAAAGAAATGGGGAATAGAAGCATGAAAATTAGTATCGTAACAAAATCAACAATAGGGGAAGTTGTACCATTATTTAATGCATATCGAGAATTTTATGGCCAGCCATCTGATATAACGAAGGCCGAGCAATTTATTCAGGAACGTGTGGAAAATGGGGAGTCCATTATTTTTCTCGCGTACCAGGAGCAGGAGCCAGTAGGGTTTGCGCAATTATTCCCTATTTTTTCATCTGTAGCTATGAAAAGAGCATTTATACTAAATGATTTATTTGTGGCGCAACATGCCAGGAAGCAAGGCGTCGCTCAAGCTTTAATGGAACAATGCTCCGCCTATTGCCAACAGGAAGCTGCCCGATACATGATGCTCGAAACAGCGAAAGATAATGTCAATGCCCAGCAGCTCTATGAAAAACTAGGCATGACGATTGATGAAAGTGTTTATTATTACAGTATTTACTGGTGATAAATAGGGGGTGTTCAATTAGCGTAGGGTATTCCTTATAACAGTTGGGGAAGTATTCAAAAAATGCGAGGACTCCGCTCCAAAGTGAGAGAGAAGTGATCAAAGAAGCGAGGAACCCGCTCATAAGTGGTTCAGAAGTGATCATAAAAGCGAGGAACCCGCTCATAAGTGAGTCGGAAGTGATCAAAGAAGCGAAGGGTCCGCTCGTAGGTGAGTCGGAAGTGATCCAAAATGGGAGGCTATCGCTCCAAAGTGAGTCGGAAGTGGTCAAAGAAGCGAAGGGTCCGCTCATAAATGAGTCGGAAGTGATCCAAAATGGGAGGCTACCGATCCAAAGTGAGTCGGAAGTGATCAAAGAAGCGAGGAGTCCGCTCATAAATGAATCGGAAGTGATCAAAATGGGAGGCTACCGCTCCAAAGTGAGTCGGAAGTGATCAAAGAGGCGGGGAGTCCGCTCATAAATTGATTCAGAAGTGATCATAAAAGCGAGGAACCCGCTCCAAAGTGAGTCGGAAGTGATCAAAGAAGCGAGGAACCCGCTCCAAAGTGAGTCGGAAGTGATCATAAAAGCGGGGAGTCCGCTCGTAAGTGAGTCGGAAGTGATCCAAAATGGGAGGCTACCGCTCCAAAGTGAGTCGGAAGTGATCAAAGAAGCGTGGAACCCACTCATAAGTGATTCAGAAGTGATCATAAAAGCGAGGAACCCGCTCCAAAGTGAGTCGGAAGTGATCAAAGAAGCGAGGAACCCGCTCCAAAGTGAGTCGGAAGTGATCATAAAAGCGAGGAGTCCGCTCGTTAGTGAGTCGGAAGTGATCAAAGAAGCGAGGAGTCCGCTCATAAATGAGTCAGAAGTGATCATAAAAGCGAGGAACCCGCTCCAAAGTGAGTCGGATGTGATCAAAGAAGCGAGGAACCCGCTCGTAAATGATTCAGAAGTGACCATAGAAGTGAGGTACCCGCTCCAAAGAGAGAAATGATCATAAAAGTAAGGCCACCGCTCACAAACCTAGCAAAGCGACCCATCCAACACAATTCAAAGGAAATCCATCCACAATAAAGTTACTTCGGCATCCCAAAAAAGGACCCGCCATAAAAGCGGGTTCTTTTGTTTAGGCTTGGCTCATCCATCCTGCGAAAAGGCCGGAGGAGAAAAAGCGGGTAATATGTGTGAATCCGGCTTCTTGTAGTAGTTGCTCGATTTCTTGAGCGGAAATGAAGGAAATATTCATAATGATTTTGCCCATACTTTCTACCTTTTCTTTTTTGTAACCTGCCTCTAAAAAGAAGCTTTGCCATATTTTGATGCGATCTTGTAGTTCTTCACTTTCACGTTCACCGTAGGCACAGGCGAGGACAAAGGGTTTTCCTGGTTTTAATCGGGTGTGTATGTTTTTTAGTAGGTTCAGTTTTTCCTGTCGATCTTCTATAAAATGAAGGACGAGGATACAACTGGCCGCATCGAATTTCGACGTATTGGATGGCAGGTTGTCAATGGTTCCTTGTAATAATTGGACACGGTCTTCGAGTCCGAGTTGTGCGGCTTTATGTTGCGCGATTTGAAGCATTTCCTCAGCTGGATCAATCCCTGTAAATGTCCAATGAGGGTTTGTAGGTCCCCAAGCTGAAAGCTCATTGCCTCCGCCAGCTCCTATGACAAGCAGGGATGCTTCTTGTTTACCTAGCTGAGCACGGAAGTAGGCTTGTGTCACGGCAAATAATGTGTCATAGGCAGGTACCGAAATACGAGTGCTTTGCTCATAGGTTTGTGCCTTCTCCAATAAATGTGTCGATAATTTATTCATCGTAATGGCCTCCAATGTTTATTGTGTATATTATAGATCTTTATTATCCGTAATTGAGTATAACTGAAAATGAGCAAAAGAACAAAAGGGAAGGCTTCTTTAATGAATAACTTTATGAGTAATATTAAAAGAGATTGAAAATAATGGGATTTTATCCTATCCTTGTAGTAGACAGGGGGAGAAATCATATGATTTTCGAAAACTTGATTAGTGCAATTCTACAAGTGATGTTGTTTTCCATTATTCCATTTATTTGGTGGTTTTGCACAGCGAAAAAGAAACAGTCCTTTCTTACGTGGCTAGGATTGCGAAAGCCTATTATTGAGAATAAGAGAAGGTACGCCATGTTCTTTGTCCTATCCATTGTTGTGTTACTAGTGCCTAACTCTGCCGCTCGTCTATTTTTATATTGATAGCTCTTTGCTAGCGCCCAATCAATTTGCTGGACTTGGATTTGCAGCGGTCATACCAGCACTTTTATACGCCGTAATTCAAACTGCTCTGTCAGAGGAGCTATTGTTCCGTGGCTTTTTATTAAAAAGGCTAGCTAATTCGTTTGGTTTTCATGCTGGGAATATAGTTCAAAGCATCGTTTTTGGTAGTGTTCATGGGGCTATGCTTTGGTCGGTGCTTCCTGTCCATATTATTCTGCTAGTAGTAGGATGTACAGGACTCGCGGGCTATGTGATGGGGTGGATGAATGAACGGCTAGCTGGAGGCTCCATCGTAGCTAGCTGGACGATTCATGCTATTGGGAATCTATTAGCGGCAGGCTTCTTTATGTTCCTATTTTGACTTATTTGCATTTCTTGGCTGTCACTTGCATAATAGGCAGAGAAGAAAATGTCGTGAAGGGACGTGCAAATATGACAGAGTGGCCGAAGGGTGTTGCAAAACCAGCAATTCGTGCCTTACAAGCAGCAGGCTATACAGAATGGCAGCAGCTAGATAAAGTCGACCTTTCAACGTTAGCTCATTTACATGGGATGGGGCCGAAAGCATTAGCTGCGATTGAGGCGGCACTAAAGGAAAGTAGGGGATCGCGTGAATAAGCTAACGTTATTTTTGTTGGCAATGGTGGTCTATTATGTAGTCGTTGTATTCCTTATTAGCAAGCTGTTTATTATTCCTATCATGAAAGTGATGGCTCTTATCTTTTTTGTGGGGGCTGGCTTTATTTTTTCTCGGAAAATGCGCAAGAAATTACAGTAGGAGGTCTTATGAAAATAGCTAAACTAACATTGTTTTATCTAGCGATTATTGTTTTAGCGATCACTTTGTCATTAGCTGGTGTGCGCTTATCTATCTCACTTGGGCTATTTGCTGTGATTGCAATGGCAATGATTTACCGTCATATACATATTTTATATCGAACAAATAATATGGAGCAGGTGGATAAATGGGTGAAAAATCATAGAAAGGAACCTATCTTTGCTGCGCTCTATGCATCTGCTTATGGGACGAAACAGGAACAGCTTGATGCCATCGATGTCATCATCCATCATTATAAGCAACCAGCTATTAAATATAATTATCTATTTATTAAGGCGATCATGGAGGACAATTTGGGTGCCGCAAAAGTAGCAGCAGCGAAAATAGAGAAGGAGCCTTTAACAAGCTATGCCCAATGCTATATTGCTGCTCTTGAAGGGCGAACAGCCGATATGAGAAGTGATCAATTAACACAGCCTTGGATGCAACCTGCTGTGGAAGCGGTCTATGCCTACACAATAAATGATCGTGCAAAGTTTCGCCAATTGGCCGATGCTAGTATTGATCAGGCACGTGGCATACAGAAATATGGCTTATTACATAATTTTAAACATATGGAAGAAGAATGGGTGAATGAAGGCATAATCCCAAGGGCTACTTGATGACGGTATCGGGTAGCCTGTTTTTGTGTCAGGAACCACCATGAATAATAAATAATTCGATGAGGTGAAAATGTTTGTCTAAAATGGATCATATGATGCAGATTTTATGGATGTTGAATTCAGGCAGGAAAATAACCGCGAAAGAAATAGCTAAAAAATTAGAGATGAATATCAGATCCGTTTACCGCTATATTAATTCACTTTCTGCCAGTGGTGTGCCGATTATAGCTGAAACAGGTCATCATGGGGGATATACCCTGTTGAATAATTTTATTAAAAGCCCTCTTATTTTTGATGTTGATGAGAAAGCGGCATTACTTCATGCTGCTATCTTTGCAAAAGAAGCTGGCTACTTTTTAGAGGAAGCGTTAAATAGTGCAACAACAAAACTTACGATGCATTCAAATCAAGAGCAGGAAAAAATGATTCAGCAACATTTACAAGGTTTCGAGATAATTGGTCCCGTTGAATCTTCATTGGAGCCGCTATTAAAAAAATTAGAAGACAGTATAGTGAACGAAACATCGATTAAAATGGAATACCATACAAATAATGAAAAACAACCTAAACATAGGATGATTAATCCATATGGTTTGGTTTATTGGAATCAAAACTGGTATGTTGTTGCATTTTGTCATGTAAGAAATGAAATTCGTAATTTTAAAGTTGGCCGAATTACTAGTCTGCATCAAACAGTCATACCCTTTCAACGACCACAATCGTTCTCGGCCAGTGATTTTTTTATGAAAAGTCTTCTTCCACAAGCAGAAGACAAACGGAACCATGTGTCTTTCATCATTTGTGGAAAGACAAGTGCGGTGGATGCTATCTGTCAGCATTGGTTATTAAGGTATCACCTCGAAGAACGCACCTCGAAGAAAGCGATATTTTTATTAGATGAAGAAGCGTTACATACATATGTACCTAATTTACTATTCCCCTATGGAAAATCGATCCAAGTAATAGAACCGATAAGTCTAAAGCAAAAAATGATTGACGTTCTAAAGGAGCTGATAGATTTTTATGAAAACGAAAACTTTACTGACGGAGAATGTCAGTAAAGTTTTTTTATACTAAGCATAGTTTCATTCAATAGAAGGAGTGTTTAGTTATGCAAACAAGAAAAGTATATCTTTATGTTTTTGATACGATGGCAGATTGGGAGATCGGGTATTTGATGGCGGAATTAAATTCAGGTAGGTATTTTAAAAAGGGGTTAGAGCCTTTAGAGGTGATGACGATAGGAATTGATAGAAGTCCTGTTACGACAATGGGAGGCATCACGATACTCCCGACTATTACTATTGCTGAATGTCACTTGAATCGCATGGATCTCTTGATTCTTCCTGGAGGTAATACATGGCTAGAGTCTATTCATGATCCTATGTTGCACATGGTTTCAAAAGCGTTGAATGAGGAAGTTTTTGTAGCTGCAATTTGTGGTGCAACGATTGGTCTCGCAAAGGCTGGTTTGCTTGATACAAGACAACATACGAGTAACGATCTCGAATACTTGAAGATGCTTTGTCCACAATATATCGGGGATGAACATTTTAACCAGGAGCCAGCCGTAACGGAAAGGAACTTAGTAACGGCATCGGGAATTGCTCCGTTGGAATTTGCCTACCATGTTTTGAGGCAACTTGATGTTTTTACAACGGAAACCTTACACGCTTGGTATAAGCTTTATGAAACGCGGGAGAAATCATACTTTTATGAACTAATGACATCCATTGAATAACGACTAGTTGAAGAGGAGCATGTTATTTTTGAAAACATGCTCTCTATTTATCTAGCAAAAAGCCTCGTAAGATCCCTGCAATAAAGATCCCGCTTAATAACAATAAAAATAGATAAGCATGCCACTGCTGTAAAATTCGTTCGTGTCCCAATGCCACCATAAGGTCATTGAAAAGGGAATAGGTAAAATACAATAAAATACTATTTTTTATGAGACAAAAAGTGATGATACCATTTTGCCGTTGTTGATGTGACAGCGGCGCTTTCTTTTTCCGCATAACGGGATAAGCAGCTTTCATTTCTAAATAATGTAAAAGTAAAAACAGCATCAGTGCGATAAAGGGTAAATAAAAAATAGCAATTTTTGGTCCGAACTGGGCTTGCTCACTTGTAAAGCTTTGTAATACAGGGATTGTTGCAGGAAGCTTATGATATTGGATCAATGTAGCCGTAATCCCCGCTATAAAAATAGTAGTCACAATGATTGTCAGCTGGTGACAAAAGCGTGGTGTTGGTGTTTTTTGTTGTGTGTGCATCCGTGCCCCCCCATTTCCAACGTCATTCAAAATAACAATCTGTTATACTGTATCATAGAATGATTGCTTATGGGTTAGAGAAAGAAGGATACTATGGAATACTTGTTGTTTTTACTAATTGGCATCATCGGGAATATCATTGGAACATTAGTTGGTGGCGGCGGTTTAATTACATTACCAACGATGATGCTCATGGGAGTTCCCGTTCATTCAGCAATTGGCGCTAATAAAGTGTCCAATATGGTGAGTGCCTTTTCAAGTTTTTATTCAATTTACAAACGAAAAGAATTGGCTTGGATAGAAATGCGTTCGGTCTTACTTGTATCCCTAGTAGGAGGTACACTTGGCGGACTTTTTGCTTCGTTAATGAGTAGTCAAACTTTAACGCTCATCGCCATTATTTTATTAGGCTTTGCTCTGATTATGTCCTTTATGGGTGGTGCTGATTTTGGTGAAAAAGAGCGCTTTACAATGAATCGAAAAAATGGTCCAATTCTTCTTGGAGTTGGTTTTTATGATGGGATGTTTGGCCCAGGGAGTAGCACATTGGCACTTTATACATATGCACATGAGAAGATTTCCTATATCAAAGCGGTAGGTCTTTCACGGGTGGGCGTTTTTGCCATGTGTTCTGGAGCAGCGATTACGTATATTGCTACAGGAAAAATAGAGTGGCCGTTAACACTTATTTTAATGGTCGGCTCTACAATTGGTGCACAAATTGGGCTTGTCCTTGCAAGAAAAGTTAAAGCCAATCAAGTGAAGCTTTTATTGCGTATCGTTACGATTGTGCTGATCGTCCAGCTTGTCTATGATTTTATCCACCAGCTATAGGAGGCGATAGTCATGTTTGAAATTACACCGTACCCAACCTTTTCATGGTCGTTATCGCGTCATAAAACGCTCACAAGCTGCGCACGCAAGTATGGCTATGAATATTATTTTTCCCATAATGGATGGCTTAGCTATCAAGTTGAGCCCTCTCATCAATATGTTTATCGTTTAAAAAAGCTACAGTCCATGCCTATTTTATTTGGGCAAATTGTCCACCGATTTATTGAGCAGGCCATTAATGATTATCTACAAACAAGCAAAGCTCCCACGGTAGAGGAGCTGATCCAATCCGCACGAGGGCAGCTCAATGCGGCCTTTATTGATTCTACACGCCATCTAGAGTGGTGGCGGCAAAAGCCCAATAAATATTATATGATGCAGGAAATTTACTATCATGGCACACTTCCTCCTGAACTAATACAGGACTATAAAGAACGTTTACAAATTGTCTTTGACCATTTTTTGAGGAGTGAAACATTCCAGCAGATTACGGCACAAAAAGGTTCTCTCCGAATCGGTGAACCAGAGCAATTCCGCTCCATGAAAATCAACGACATCCAAGTATTCGTCGTAATGGACTTTCATTATTATGACGAGTTGAGGGGTAAATGGGTTATTGTTGACTGGAAGACGGGTGGGGAATCTGATGATGATCGTCAGCAATTAGCGCTCTATGCCTACTATGTTCAGCAAAAATACCGTGTATCACTTGAACAAATCGAGGTCTATAACGAGTATTTATTATCAGGAAAACGAAAGAAATATAGTTTTACAGACATCGATATGGAGAATATTTTGTATACCTTCCAGCGCAGTGTTTTAGAAATGAAAAAGTATCAGGCCGATATTTTCTCCAATGAGCCCGTAGACATCGAGGATTTTGAACAAACACAAGATAAATGGCATTGTCGAGGCTGTAATTTTAGAGAGTTATGTGCGGAGAAATGAAGCAAGTGACTAAAATAGTATTGTAATACTTCAAACTGCAAGAAAACGTGTAGAAGCTCCAAAATGAAAGGAAACGCTCAGATAAAGTGTGAAACCCGCTCCTAATAAGGTGCGAGGTGATCCAAACAGCAGGTGTGGCGCTCCAAAAAGGGTGGAAAGCGCTCCAAAAAGTGTGAAACCCGCTCCATCTAGGGAGCAAGGTGATCCAAACAGCAGGTGTGGCGCTCCAAAATGAATGAAAGGCGCTCCAAAAAGTGAGGAACCCGCTCCAACTAGGGCGTGAGGTGATCCAAAAAGCAGTTGTGGCGCTCCAAAATGAATGAAAAGCGCTCCATCAAGAGTAGAACCCGCTCCAACTAGGGCGTGAAGTGATCCAAACAGCAGTTGACCTGCTCCAATTAGGGTGCAAGGTGATCCAAAAAGCAGGTGTGGCGCTCCAAAAAGGGTGGAAAGCGCTCCATCAAGAGTGGAACCCGCTCAACTAGGGCGTGAGGTGATCCAAATAGCAGGTGTGGCGCTCCAAAAATGCTGGAAAGAGCTCCAAAAAGTGTGAAACCCGCTCCAACTAGGGCGTGGGGTGATCCAAAAAGCAGTTGACCCGCTCCAAAATGAATGAAAAGCGCTCCATGAAGTGTGAAACCCGCTCCAATTAGAGCGTGAGGTGATCCAAATAGCAGGTGAATCACTCCAAATTCGATAGAAGGCGCTCCATAAAGTGAGGAACCCGCTCCAACTAGAGCGTGGGGTGATCCAAAAAGCAGTTGACCCGCTCCAATTTGGGAGCAAGGTGATCCAAACAGCAGCTGACCCGCTCCAAAAAGGCAGAAAGGCGCTCCAAAAAGTGTGAAACCCGCTCCAACTAGTGAGCAAGGTGATCCAAACAGCAGCTGACCCGCTCCAAAAAGGCAAAAAGCGCTCCAAAAAGTGAGGAACCCGCTCCAAATAAAAATATAGATATCATTTCGAGATTTTCATTTCCGTACAATAATCTTTTAGTTATCAAAAAAGTTGATGCAAGGTCTTAATAAGCATAAGCAATAGTCAGATAAAAAGAAAAAGACCACTCATGATGGGTGGTCAAAATAGATAAAACGCGAATTAATCTTAGATTATAATGAAGTTGATTTGCCCTTTTTCTCGTTAATAATAAGGTCTTCATGTGGGTGAGCAGTGTCAGATTGTCCTTCACGCTCATTACGTTTTTTACTAGTACCTGGGTCTGCATCTCTTGAAAATGTTTGTTTTGTTGGCTCGTCTGTTGCAAATTCTGTATTTTTTTTATCTCTTTTCATTTCGACACCTCCTACAGATAGTATTTAACTTATCCAATAAAATATCCCTGTTAATTTCAACTAAACACGTTAATTTCATTTTCGACCACTTGATGATCGATGGTTTTTTTACATAAAGTATGGACCGCCAATAGCTTACTAAAGCCAGTATGATAAAAAATACTAGTAAAGCAAGGTCTTAAAAATGGTGAAAGTCAGATTAATACTACAATAAAAAGTAATCTTGGATGTGTATTGAATAAAAGAAAAAACCAGAATGGAAAATTCCATTCTGGTTAAAGTCTCACTTTTTAGGTTCACTACATATTATAAGGTTTGTATTTATTTTAAATTATCTATTGCATACTGCGCTTCTTCAGGAGTGAATTTTTCTCCATATTCAGAAATCAACTGCTCGTAAATTGCCGAATTTGACATACTCATCATTTTTGCGTATGTTTGGGCTTTTTTCAATGCGTTTTCTTTCCAATCAAAAACAATGTTATCAATAGCATATTGAGCGGCTTCTGCTGGGAATTTCTCCCCGTATTCCGATGTTAATTGGTCATAAATACCTGCCTTTGACATTTGCATATTTTTCGCATATTGTTCTGCTTTCTTTAAGGCAGATTTATATTCTCGTGGGACACTTTCCTCTTTAGCCTTAGCTTCTGCTTTAGCTTTGGCTTCTGCATCTGCTTTAGCCTTTGCCTCCGCATTCTCTTTAGCTTTCTGTTCAGCTACTACTTTTTCTTCAGCTTCTTTGGCTTCTCGTGTAGCTTTTTCTTCAGGTGTTTCTTCCTTAGGTTTTGCTGTAGTTTCAATTGTTTCATTACCCTTATCTTTGGAAGTTTCAGTTGAATCAGTTGTTGAGACAAACCCAATAAATGAAGCAATCATGACGGCTACTGAAATACCAGCAAATTTGATTTGTTTTTTACCTTTTATACTATCTTTTTTGGCAAATTTAACAATTGATAAAATCACGAAAATAAAAATTGCCACAAAACTCATTATCGAGATTATCAAAAATAAATCATCCATCTTTATCATCCTCCCCCTATTTTACATTTTAGGTAATTTGATGGTAAAAGTACATACAAATTTAGTAAAAATTCCACTTATCGAAAAAAATTTCTGGACAGTGTTATCTTTCAACCTTAAGACTAAAGCTACGCTCAACATATTAGGCATGATTTATTATTAAGGATATATATGTTAAAATAGGTATGTATGTGTATAAAAGGGAGCGAGAAAATGGTCTATATGAAATCACCTAGCCATCTGGTGATAGGTGGTAATTGTGCAGAATCAACAAACAAATTCTCTGTCTTCTTGGTCGAGGAGATAGAGAATGATTAAAAATAAAATAGCGTTCATTAGCGGGATTGTTATATTAGGTATATGTATGTGTCTGTTTTTCCCATATCCTAACAGCGAAATGATCTATGCTCAATCTTCATTTATGTCATTTCCAATCCAAACGAAAGATGGATTTAGGATGCTTGGTATCATCGGTTCGGTTTTGTTTATAGTTGCTATCATTTTAATTGGTAGGAGCATAACCAAATATTTTTTTCGAACAATTGGTTTGGTCGTGATCCTCTATGCATGTTTACCTTATTTACTCATTACGGCCTATCAAGAAACCTTTGCTAGTGGCATAATGGCCATATCCTACAATGGAGATGGTACCTGTGATTTTGAAATGTTGGGTAAAGACTTAATGATGGGTGAATGTGAGCTTGCATTACATAATCGAAGCAATGAAGCTGTATCATTTGATTTAGAGTTTTTAGAATCTAGTTACTTGGAAGATGACATGCGTATGACGACACTTATGAATATAGCGGGTCCCTATCATCTAACAATCGAGGCAAATAGGATAAAGTCAATTCACCTGTAAGAAATACTTGATGTAACAGATGTTTCAAACCATATGGAGGGTGGAGCTTCGTATGAAGTTCACTTTAAATTATGGAACGGGGAAACTGAACGAAATTTATAGATGATCGTAAATAATGTACTAATAAGTAAGTAACCAAAAGCGGGTGATGAACAATGTCACTCGCTTTATGTTTGACTAAACTTATACAACAACAAATTTCATAGTATAAATTCAGCTTGTTCCACATATATATGATAAGCAGCAAATTGCGAACGTTCAGTACCTTTTAAGTTCATAGAGGGGGGGATGTCTATGAGTAAACAAATGTCGATGTTTGAGCTTTTGGAAACACCCGTGAAAAAGTCTGTAGAGGGTGAAATAAAAAATGTTGAAAAGAAAAATGTAGTAGCACCTCGTAAGGTGGGATATATTGTACCGCAATCATATGCAACCGTTGTGCATTAAAGTTAAATTTGCTTTTATGCTAAACTTGTATTAAATTATAAGGAATGTGAATTTTAAGAGAGGAGGCAAAAAGTGATGGAAATGGTGTACAGAACAATGGCAATTGAAGTAAAGACATTTTTACAATTAGATGATTTTTTGTCAAAGGGACCAGTCTGTGGTTTTTTAAGTAAATGCCATATTAAACATAGTAACCGGAAGCTTTTTGCCTGTCTATTATCATAGATGAAAAAAGTAAAAAAATGGATGATCGATAGAAATTCCTAGACGCCGGTTTTTATGGCGTCTTTTTTGTTGGGATTAACGTTTAGAAAGGGTGAGTTGATTGCTGAAAAAACTAAGGCAATTTAGGAATGTTTCAGTGTTCCAAACGCTTCTAATTTAGCAAAATAATTAGAAGCGAGGAATTTAAAAATGAATAAACAACAAATTTTTACACCGTCATTTCTTTTTCTATTTATAAGTAATTTTTTGATTTTTATAGGATTTGAAATGTTACTGCCAATTTTACCGGCCTATTTAGTAAGTTTAAACGCCAACCCGATGCAAGTAGGGTTGGTAACGACTGTGTTTACAATAGGCGCAATTATTATCAGACCTTTTATCGGTTACTATTTAATCGATCATCAGCGAAAAAATCTAGCGATAGGTGCATGTATATCGTTATTAATCATTACGATGTTGTATCCTTTTCTTAATAATATTTGGCTTTTCCTTCTGTTACGGCTAGTCCATGGAACGGCTTGGGGGGTTTCCACTACAACTAATAGTACAATGGCTGTCGATAGTATTCCTAAAGCTAAATTAGGAGAAGGTATGGGGTATTTCTCCATTTCAACAACAGTCGGAGCAATTGTTGCACCGAGTCTTGGGATTCTTATCTACCATTCTTTTTCCTTCCATACACTCATTTGGTCTTCTGCCTTACTTTGTGTATTAGCTGTCATCGTACTTCCATTTGTTCAATCAGTGACACCTATTCAACATGAAAAGCAGCCATTTCGTTTTATGGAAGCGATTTTTGAAAAAGATGTATGGTTTCAAGCATTACTAACTATAGTGACGACACTTGGATTTGGCGCGATCATTACCTTTTTAGTGCTGTACGGAGAACAAAAAGGATTAAATCATATCTTTTTATTCTTTCTCATCAATGCAATTGTTTCCACTTTACTACGCCCATTTACAGGAAAATGGTTTGATCGGAACGGACCATGGTCGATCATCATTGTGTCAGCAACGCTAGGATTTTTATCATTGATTGTGCTGTCTTATACAACAAATAATGGAAGTCTTATGATCTCGGCAATTTTATTTGGTGCAGGTTATGGAACCGTTATGCCGTGTTTACAAACATGGACTGTTCAAAAAGTAAGTGAAGCAAAAAGCGGAGCAGCCAATGCTACTTTTCTTTCAAGCTTCGATGTTGGAGTTGGCATGAGTGCCTTTGTACTAGGGATTCTAGCAGAATGGATGAGTTTAGAAACGATTTTCCGTCTTGTTAGCTTAAGCTTCCTTTTAGTCGTCTTATTAGTATATAGAGATTATAAAAGAAACAAGAACATGTAATCATAAGGACCAGCCACATCGAAAAGAGTGTCTGGTCCTTTTATTACATAAACGACATATGAGGCAGGAAATTGAGTGTAGAACACAGAACACTAGCTATGTAACATTTTTAATTAAATGACAAGGCGAGGTAGGTGGTAGCTATGCTAATTGCAAAGGGTGTCAAAATGCTAGAGCTGAACTATCAAGGGTTCATCATTCATCCGATGTTGGTGTGGGATCAGAATATGGCTGTGTTAATGGATGCAGGCTTTCCAGGGCAAATGGATGCGTTACGTGAGGCAATGGCACAGGTGGGCGTGTCTTTGGATCAACTGAAAGCGGTTATTTTAACACATCAGGATGTGGATCATATCGGTTGTCTTCCTGATATTTTGCAGGAGTGTGGACAGGATATACATGTTTATGCTCATGCCCTTGATAAGCCTTATATTCAAGGGGAGTTGCCACTATTGAAAGATGGTCAACTAGTGAATCCCCCAAAGGGTAGGGTCGATGTAGAGTTGAGTGATGGGGAAGAATTACCGTTTTGCGGTGGAATTCGCGTTATTCATACACCAGGACATACGCCTGGTCATATTAGCCTCTATTTAACACAAAGTAAAACATTAGTTGCAGGGGATTCAATGTATAGTGTAGATGGCCACCTTGAGGGTATACACGAGCCAACTGTGTTACATTTAGAGGAAGCGCGTCTTTCTTTACAGAAATATGTAGATCTAGATATTGAAACGGTTGTTTGCTATCACGGTGGAGCTAGTAGGGGAGATATTGACCATCAGCTGAAAAAGATCCTGATATAGTATAAAGACCAGCCTTAAATTTTCAAAAGGCTGGTCATTTTTGATTATTCTGTAATGGTCTCTTGGAATGTTTTACGGCCAGGGCTTACTTTATTGATATGAATATCGATTTTACTAATGGAATCTTTATTTAATGGAATTTTGCCATTCTTCTCTAGTTTTTTCCATGCTTTCACGTTATCACGGTATAAATATTCCGATAAACGAAAGACATCTGCATCCATTTTTAGGCCTTCCTCAAAGGTACCCATAATTTCTTTTTTGACTTCCTCTGAAACCTTTTTTCTTACCTGATCTGGATCTAGCTTGCCTTTAAAGCCATTTAAGACTGTATCAAATTTTAAAACGACTTCAAACCGTACTTGGCTATTAGTGACGATTGGTTTAACTCTGACATCTAATTTTTTTATATCAACAGTTAGGTAATCATCTTTTTCGTTATTTGCTAATTCAAAGGTAATTTCGCCTTGTTTTGTTGCATCATTCATCCATTCGATCCCTCGAGCAGATGTCCCTTTTAAATAGCCTTTGAAGCTGTCCTTTGAGAGAATACCCACACCTGCAAAATAGGTTTCTTTTTCTTGCCCATCTATTGTTTCCCAGCTTTCATTAATGGTAATGTAAGGAACCTTCATTTCATGGTTTGGCTCATTTAAACCGATCACTAGCTGCCTTAAATTGACAGGCTCTACAAATGACTCTTGCTTCGCTGTATTTTTAGGGTTACTTAGTTTAGCAGAGGTTGGTGATTTCTCTAATAATGGAGAAACTAATAACACATCCTCAATCGAGTCATCTGTACAGTAGACCCAAATATGATATCGGGTTTCTCGAAAACGCAAAAATGTGTCGATAACAGAAATGGCATGCTCATCACGCATAGCATTATCTGAGAAAAGAAGAAAGGTCATATGCCCCCAAAACACTTCTTGGTCCATCGAACGATATAATTTATAAATAGCCTCTTCAATAGTTTTGCCCGTAGCTTTCCCTATTTCGGTAGGCGCTGCTTGAGGATTTGCTGTTTCTGTTTTAGCTACAGTGGCAAAGTTAATAATTTGTAAGTATACAGTATATTCATTGTCTTTATAATCTACTCCAACACCTTGCACATAGTACATTCGTTGTGGCTCTGTGACATCCCAACAGCCTGATAACAGGAGTGTAATAGTAAACATGAACATAGCCACTACTATATTTTTTTGACTCATATGTCTCCCTACTTTTTAAAGGTCGTGTACATTAGTTTGGACAAAAAATGAGTATATTATAAGTAAGATAGTATGTAGGAGAATGGAATAGAAAAGTGCTGCCTACAGTCAACAAGATGCTGTGGCAGCACTGACTTACTCAGTTAATGAAAGTATTTCTCAACGCGTTGAACAACTTCGTTTGCTGAAAGCCCATCCGCGTCGATGACTGGACCAGCCATGACTGGATCACTAATTCCCATCACGTCTCGATCCTGACCTGTAATGATACAGGCATCACATTTTTTGGCATCCTCTTCATTGCGAAGCTGGATCACTTCATAGCCTTTTGCTTTTAAAGCATCCTCAATATTAGATAATGATTGTTCCACACCAATAATTCTAGACATTTTTCGTCCACCTCCTATAAATAATGTGCCATTTCAGGTTGCTCATTATTCATATTATTTTTTAAAGGAAGATGGATAATTTCCTGCTTTCTTCACAACATGAGTTTAGCGCTCTGTTCTTAATAGTGGCTGTGTACTACATCTAAAAGAACCTCCGAAGCTTCGTGAAATTTTAAAATCAACATATTCGACTGTGATCCCTTTTTGTTCTAATTGTTCACCAATCCATGTAAATTCTTTATCTGTAATATAAACCTGTTCATTAACAGGTAAACCATTGGTAGCAAGGCGTGCCGCATCTTCTAAGGAAACGTAAATTTTATCCCAATCCTTTAGCTGTTCAGGAATACCATCTAAAAAGGCTTCCTCACAAACAATCATAAGTCCGTTTCTTACCAAGCTAAGAGCACAGTCTAAATGAAGAATGGTTGGATGAAGCGGAACTTCAACTACAGTATAATCGAAGTTACTCGCTAAATTACGTAGCCATTGAACGCCATTTTGATTGGAAGCTAGTCCTGAATTTCCAACGAAAATTATTTTATCTAAAACTAAGACATCGCCTCCCTCTAAAAAGGGACCCGCTTCTGACGCTTGTCCTTCTGCCATATCTGGCTTTGGAATAGAGACATAGTAACATTGATTTTCATTTGCCTCCTGTGCTAAAAGATGACGCACCGGCAAAATTTCATTGCGTCTATGGGGAAATCGAAGTGAGCCTTCGAGTAACAATGGACCAATGGTGAAAAACGGATCTCGGACAAAGAAATTGCTATAGCCGTCCTCTTTTCCTAATTCCTTTTCATAGTCTGTTAAAAGTCTTGGAGTATGGACTTCAACCCCATACTTTTCTAAAACTTTCTTTAAATTAAGACGTTCCAATTCCCATTGCTGCTGTCTTTCTGGAAAAACATCTTTATAATTTTTACCCTTCGTATCGACACCAGCATAGAGTGCTAACGTTTCTTCAGTTAAAAATTCATCATCTGTTAACTCGTCTTTTGAGGGAAAAGCAAATTCTGATTGAGCCATTACCACTCTCTTTAAAGGAGCAAACTCACTTTTTACAAAAATATTCGTCATCGTACTTCCTCCTGTTGTATGATGGAGAAAAAGAGTGAACTATATTCTCCGTTGTGTCCTTATCCTAAGCTATATAGTAACTACATAGTCAAGAAAGGTAGTAAGGTGGTGAAAAGATGGGCATTGCAGAAGTGTTGACCATCGTTTTGGTTGTATTAAAATGGACAGATGTCATAGCATGGTCATGGTGGCTAGTTTTATTACCTGCCATTATCTCAATTAGTTTGTATGTACTACTATTGGTGGTGAAGCTCGTCGCTGTGCTGATTGGTGTAGTAGCAGTGAAAAAACGACAAAAGAGGGCAGGTCTTTAACCTATTGATTGGATGCTTAATCGGGAACTAAAAAGTGGTAAGCTCCGTCCAATTGGAACGAATCTTACCACTTCGTAATTATTTGCTAAGTTCATAGGTTTTTATAGCGGTTGGAACAAAGCTTTCACATTTATCTAATAGTGCTGCCACGTCCTCGTCAACAATAAGTGCCTCTCGATATTGCGCTTTTAAAAATTGTTCCTGTTGCATATGGTCAAAAAATGAAATTAATAAATCGAAATAGCCCTCGATATTGAAAATAGCACAAGGCTTTTGATGCAAGCCGATTTGATTCCAAGTAAACACTTCAAAAAATTCCTCTAATGTTCCTGGGCCTCCAGGTAGGGCGATGAAACCATCTGCTAGTTCCATCATTTTACTCTTTCGTTCATGCATCGTATTGACAACGATTAACTCGGATAGCTGCTGATGAGCAATCTCACGTTCCTCTAATAATGTCGGAATCACCCCAATAACCTTTCCACCTTCTTGTAGAACCGTATTTGCTACTGTAGCCATAATTCCGACACTAGCACCTCCATATACGAGAGTAATGTGGCGCTTTGCTAATTCTTTACCTAGGCGGATAGCCCCTTCACGATAGGCATCAGAAGCGCCGATACTGGACCCACAAAATACTGCGATACTTTTCATAGTTGATTCCTCCATATCTAATCATTCGATTATCTTGGTTCAGCACGGTTTTTCGAGCGAAAGCGAAGCATCCTTGATCTGCTCAATGAAAAAACTACTGAAATAAGATAGGTCTCAGGTGGATGTCACAGATTTAGTAGAGGAGCTTTGAGCAAGCTTGAAAAATCTGGACAATCATTACGCCGAGCCGCAATTAATAGTATAATTTATTTTGAAGTGGAAAGGAATGGAGGAAAAGATCATGCAATTAAATGAGTTTCAACGTTGGGTGAAGGATTATTATGAAGAACGGGGTTGGTCTGAGCTCAATATTTTTACACGTATTGGGTTTTTGGCAGAAGAAACAGGCGAAGTTGCAAGAGCTATTCGAGCATTAGAAATTGGTAGAGACCGACCAGATGAAAAAATAGCATCCCATGAGGAAAATAAACAAGAGCTAAAGGAAGAGCTTGGCGATGTGATAGGGAATATTATTGTCATTGCAAATCAATATGATATTCCCCTAGAGGACATATTTGCTGCTCATCAAGACAAGCTGTTAAAACGCTATCAGGATTAGGAGGAGAGCAATGGAGTATCAAGTGGAAATTCTACGTGAAGAGCATGATGAGTTTACAAACTTTTTAGCAGAAAAGATTCGAACATTTAACAATGAGCATTCCTCTTATCACCGAGAAAGTAGGCAGAAGGGTGCAGTTCAGCCTTTACACCTGATCGTCACTGATGACCAGCAACAATGGATTGGTGGGATAACAGCTGAGGTCTACTGGGGTTGGCTGGAAATACATAAATTTTGGTTTTGTGAAGAATATCGAGGGAAAGGTTTGGGCAAAAAGCTACTGGCACAGGCTGAGGGAATTGCTAAGGATATGGGAGCAACGAAAGCACTGTTGACAACCTTTGAATTCCAAGCGCGAACATTTTATGAAACACAAGGCTATCGTGTTGTAGGAGAAATTAAAGATTATCCGCCAGGTAGCAGCTATTATACAATGGTAAAGCTACTGACATAAGAAAGGGCTGTCTATTTCAATAGGCAGCCTATTTAATTGATGTCACCCAAGTAAATTGTTGTTTTTTGTCCACGGATAAATTGTTGTAATGGTTCGATGAATGCTTTTGGATAAAGTCTCTTCGTATGTAGCATTTCGATGGGTAGCCATTCTGTTCCGATTTGATGGCTATCGGGATTCGTTGGCTGACAGGAGACCCCATTTAACTGGCATAAAAAATAGTATTCTACTTGGTGTGCATCAGCATCAAAGGCAGCATGCTCATGGTTTTTGCCGATATATTCTCGGATAAATAGAAGCTCTCCAATCTGAACAGAGGAGCCAATTTCTTCAAGACATTCTCTTTGCAGTGCTTCATGAAAGGTCTCTCCATGCTCTTGTCCGCCTCCCGGGAAAAGATAAAAAAAGCCCTCCGGATCTTGATTTTTTGTTAGTAAGATTTCCCCGTTCACAATAATGATGGCTTTAACCGAATTTCTTATCATAGGATTCTCCTTTTAATGTTATTTTTACATGGATCATGACTAAAACGCTTCATGAATGTCTACCTTAGTAAAAAGGGGAGATAAAGCGTGTATTCAATGTCCAATTTTAAAATTCTTGTAGACAAACAGGCTGAAATCGATACAATTTATCAGAAATGCGATGACTTAATTCAATCAACTGTTAGACCGAAGCTTGATGCAGAGGTAGAACAGTTTTTAAGTCTCGTTGAACAGCATTTAACGCAGCAAGGCTTTACGATTAAAAAAACGTCAACAGGCTTAATTGCTAATTTTCAAGAAGCTGTTATTAATGTGGATAAACATTCAAAGCATTTGGAAGAGTGCTTTTTTATCAATTTAAATAGCTATGCAGAGGATCAAGTATCCATTGTTTTGGACATTTCACCAATAATGCTACCTAAAATATCCAATCAGCTCGATGGCTATACCGATATTATTGAGCAAATGACCGATAAACTAAAGCAAGCAAAAAGCCTCGAGAAAGCCTGTAATCAACCAACATTTCTCTATAAAACGCAAAGCAATAAAGTTTTCCATTCCGCACAACAAGTAGTGGATTATTATTTTCAGTAATGCGATCGAAGGAGAAGCCACCTTAAAATAATTTAAGGTGGCTCATTTGTGTTATCGTCATTGGATGCCCGCTATCATCCATTATGGATTGAAGTTGCTATTGAATATATTTTCTCCCACAAAGCCACATCGTCAGGGATAGACCCAAGAAGTAAAGTGGCATTGTCAGTAAAGAACCGTTGTGTAGTAAACTCATGCCCGATGTAATGGCACTGACTAATAGGTAATAGCCAAGACTAAAAATAGCGCCGGCTGTACCGATAACATCCTGAAAGTCTACTAATGCAAGACTTAGACAATTAGGAAGTGCAATGCCAGCACCGAGTAGCATTAGAAAAACGGTTAGCATTATGCCTATCGCCAGTATTGTTACGTGCATTGGTACACTACAGATAATTGTTAAAAGAAGTGCACCTATTAGCATCACCAAACAACCAACGTGAATGATCCATTGTGGTGGATGATTTTTGACAAGTCGCTTTGAGATCATGGCTCCAATGATCGAAGCCAGTGCAACGATGATGCCCAGAAACCCATATAGGCCAGGTGTTATCTTGAAATGCTCGATGAAGATAAAAGGTGCTTCAGCATAGTAGCTAAATAGCACACCATTGATGCCTCCGATGAGTAATCCATAAACAAGAACGGTTGGTGAAGCGCAAAGGCGTTTGACGACAGGCCAAATCGCTATTCTTTGTCTTGCTGCAGGATTTGTTGTTTCAGGTAGCCTGCAATAAGCATAGATGAACAACAACATACTCATCACAACAAGAACAAAAAACACAGCCCGAAAGCCTATTGCTTGATCCACCCATCCACCAATCAGTGGCCCTACCGCAGGGGTAAAGGCTATGACGGCTGAAATTTGTGCAAACATGGCGTGTCGTTGACTACCCGTTACACTTTCACGCAAAATGGTCTGCGTAATAATAGAGCCAGTAGCAGCCCCGAACGCTTGAATAAATCGACTTCCTATTAGAAAGGGAAGTGTCTCTGCATAAAAACAAAGTAAGCTCCCAATTCCATAAAAAAGGAGACCGCCTAACATGGCAGGGCGGCGACCAATGATATCAGAAATCCATCCCCAGCCAAAAACTCCTAATGCAAAGCCAATAAAATAGATGCTTAAGGTGAATTGGATAGCGCTATTGGAGACACCAAGTGCAGCTGCAATATCCGGTAGAGATGGTGTATAAATAGTTTCACTAATTTGTGGAAAAGCCACAAGAACAATCATTAACAATAAAGATGGTACTGCCTGTTTTTTCAACATATTGCCCTCCTACAAGCAAATTCTACTTTGTGCTATTACAAGTAGATTGCGTAGCTAGGGAAACGGCGGGACCATTATCAGTATACGTTCATAGGATGTCATGTTGAAATCACCTTTATATGCTTGAAGTAGGAGTGCATAGTCTGGTCCCTATTATAAGCCATTTTACAATATTTAAATAGGAATAATTGCTAAACCTAAAAGAAATTGCTTGTACATGGAAGGGGAATTATGTAAAATAGAACAAACGTTCTTTAAATGTAGAGGAGGAACAAAATTGACATTACAAAGTGAAGATGTATTTCAGCTCACAGAATTGACGGCTAAGGATATTCAAGGATTAATCGAGCTATCGGCTTCTGTTGGGTGGGACTATGATGCTCACGAAATTAAGACAATCATGGCAGCTGGTCGAATAGTCGGTCATAAAAATAAGGAAGGAAAAATTGTTTCATGTGCAGCTATAACGAACTATGATACAAATGTAGCTTCCATTGGCATGGTAATTGTGCATGAGCAATGCAGAGGTTTTGGCTTAGGTAGAGTTGTTACACAAGCTTGTATCGATCATGTTTCAAAGGAAACAACCATTATCCTTGTAGCAACAAAAGAGGGAGAGCCTTTATATGAAAAAATGGGCTTTAGGACGGTTGAGCATGTACATAAATATTTAGCAGACAACTTTGTAGAGACGACAAGGGACGTTGATTCTTTTGTCATGATTAAAGAATTTCAAGAAGCGGAATTTGAACAGCTGGTCAAGCTTGATGCAGGAGCATTTGGGGATCGTAGAGAACTCTTTTTGCGGGAAAGAATTCGGCAGTCCCAGCGCTGTGTTGTTGTGAAAAATGAGCACAACCAATTGATTGGGTACGGTCTAACGATTCAAGGACCCATTTATCTTCTATTAGGACCCATCGTAGCGCCAAATAAGGAAATAGCGCAGAATATTATTAAAGAATTGGCTAAGGGTCATAACGGGAAATTACGTATCGACTGTCCGTCTATCCAAAAGGAGCTTTGGCCATTTTTACAACAAAGTGGTTTTACATTGGCTGCAACACCACCTGTCATGATCCGCAATGCCAAAAAAATGCCTACTCGCAATCAAACATTATTTGCTCTTGCAGCACAAGCATTTGGTTAATAAAAAGTGCGAGCCTAATTGCAGGCTGCGCTTTTTTTTGTTGTCAATAAAGGATTTTAAAGGAATGGTAGAGAATGGTATGGAGGGTAGAGGAAGGGGAGGACATAATGTTTCCAATTTTAGAAACAGACAGACTTAGATTAAGAGAACTCAAAGAGGACGATGTAGGTGCGATTTTTCGTTGCTTTTCAAATCAGGAGGTCACACGCTATTATGGGCAGGAGCCATTTGTCGATAAGCAACAGGCTGATGAATTAATCAAGCATTTTGCCAAAAACTTTGAAGAAAAACGTGGGATTCGTTGGGGCATTGAACATAAGGATTCAAATGAAATTATTGGGACAATTGGGTTTCATTTATGGTCGGCGGCGCATCAACGAGCAGAAATAGGCTATGAAATTCATCCTGATTACTGGCGACAAGGCTATACAAAAGAAGCTGTGCAAAAAGTGATTACCTATGGCTTTGAGACGATGAATTTGAATCGCATCGGAGCTGTTGTCTTTTTAGCAAATGAAGCATCCAATCAGCTACTCAGGAAACTAGGGTTTCAGGAAGAAGGTATATTGAGGGATTATATATATCAAAACGGACAAGCTTATGATACGTTTATCTATTCTTTGTTAAAAAAAGATGAATAGTTTAGCTTTGGTAAAGTGAAAGAATACTTTTTTACTGAATTGTGGATAATAAATAATGAATTAGGGTGAGTTTTGAGGTTGAGATTTTCGGTTATAGTGCTTATATGAACAATAATTCATTCGTTCTTGAAAATGTAACAGAAGAGGAGCTAGGTGTTATGGAGCAATACAGCACAGCTTATTTTCAGAAGCTAGATTTACTAGCAAGCTTATACGCAGGGCAGGCCGCTTTAAAAGAGACAATACCAACCGAGAAGATCAACCAAATGGAGCGCTATCAACAAATTGAAGCGGCGATTGCGAAGCTAAATAACGAAATAAGACTAATTGAACGGACTATTTTAAAGTCCTCCTATTCCACAGAAAATTGTTAATAGCAGCTCAACCCATGTATGTTCAATACATGGGTTTTTATTTTGAGAAGAAGACTTCTTTTTATGCGCTATCCAGTAATCTGAGCCTGCTATCCGTCACATTAAGCATTCTATCCGCAACATTCGCTGAGCTATCGATTAAATTGAGCGCTCTATCCGCTACTTTCCCCAAGCTAACCGTCACAATAAGCATTCTATCCGCCACATTCGCCGAGCTATCCGCCACATTGAGCGCTCTATCCGCTACTTTCAGGATTCTATCCACTAATTCGCTTACCTTCTCCGGTTCCTTAGCGCAATCTATCGTTCTGCCCGAGCTATCGATTAAATTGGACGCTCTATCCGCTAGATTCCCCAAGCTAACCGTCACATGAAGCATTCTATCCATCACTTTGCATGTTTGATCGCGATTGCGCAGGGTTATCCATCACATTGAGTGTTCTATCCGCTATTTTCAGGATTCTATCCACTAATTCGCTTACCTTCTCCGGTTCCTTAGCGCAATCTATCATTCTGCCCGAGCTATTGATTAAATTGGACGCTCTATCCGCCAGATTCCCCAAGCTAACCCACATTAAGCATTCTATCCGCCAGATTCCCCAAGCTAACCGTCACATTAAGCATTCTATCCGCCACATTGAGTGTTCTATCCGCTATTTTCAGGATTCTATCCACTAATTCGCTTACCTTCTCCGGTTCCTTAGCGCAATCTATCATTCTGCCCGAGCTATTGATTAAATTGGACGCTCTATCCGCCAGATTCCCCAAGCTAACCGTCACATTAAGTGTTCTATCCGCTACTTCTTTCGCCGATCTATCCGCCACATTGAGTGTTCTATCCGTCACTTTGCATGTTTGATCGCGATTGCGCAGGGTTATCCATCACATTGAGTGTTCTATCGATCACTTTCCTTGAGCTATCCGCCACATTAAGCATTCTATCCGTCACTTTCCATGTTTGATCGTGATTGTGCAGGTTTATCCATCACATTGAGTGTTCTATCGATCACTTTCCTTGAGCTATCCGCCACATTAAGCATTCTATCCGTCACTTTCCATGTTTGATCGCGATTGCGCAGGGTTATCCATCACATTGAGTGTTCTATCGATCACTTTCCTTGAGCTAACCGTCACTTTCAGCATTCTATCCATCACTTTGCATGTTTTATCGCGATTGTGCAGGGTTATCCATCACATTGAGTGTTCTATCCGTCACTTTCAGGATTCTATCCACCACTTTGCCCGTTCTATCCGCCACATTACCTGAGCTATCCATCACTTGCCATCCTCGGTACACAAAAAGACCCTTATAGTCTCACTATAAGGGCGTCTATCTTTTATTGAACAAGGGCTAGCAGAAATTGATCGCGATCTGTTTCCTCTTGCATTTTACTATCGACCAGCATTGCACCTGATTGGACGTTGGTGATGGCGTTGTCTACAAGAAATTGCATATTCACTTTGGCTACTTCATTGTTAACGGGGCAATTTCCCTCGAACTCTACCACGTCTTGGCCCTTTTGGGTTTCGAAATAAACCCAATATGGATTGTCGCAGGCAGAGGCAAAGGCGCTCTCTAATGTTTTTGTACTATTTTCATAGGAATAGTTTTTTACGTATGTAATATATTCATTGTCAGTAATATCCTTTTGTGGACCATAAAAGTACCAGAATACCCCTAAAATACCAATAGGCACAATCCACAATATATTTCTTTTGCTTAATTTCCCCATGCGTTGCATCCCCCTTTATGAGAATATTTTAACATCTTCCTTTGTATTTTTGCTAGCTTACGATAATATTTTCTAATGGGGGTAACAATTTTGTTGATTTCACATGTTTTGAATTCATAGAGTGGTTATGTTAACGTTAGCTAGTAGTTTTGTTTAGAGATAGTCATTTTGGATGAGTGAAGGAGGTTTTTTATGCATAAAAGAAGACGCGGTCTGCTCCTAGTTCTCGTGCTCATGTTAATAGGTCTGTTCCTTTTTTTCGGCATGAAATTAAGGCCAGGCACACAAACAACGACAAGAAATTCTGAGTCCAGCGCAGTCCAAGAGGATGTGTCTGAGAATGTGGGGGACATCGTGCAGGATATAGCCCGTTTAGCGCAAGAGGGAAGAGTGCCAGAAGTCCCCTTTGCTGCGGGAGAAGCCGATCAACAGACGGTTCATGCGCAATGGGGAAAACCTCTGCAAGTAACGGAGTCAGCGAATGGACAATACGAAGAGTATCAGGATGTGACCATCGGCTATCAAGGTTCAAAGGCCTTTGATATTCGTTCATTCAAAGAAGATATGAAGAAAATTCATCTTACAGATATTAAAAACAAGTTAGGGGAACCGGATGAGGTTCGCTACTATCAGGACCCAACGACCAATCAAATTATTTTTGTCTATCAAGTGAATGACAAGTATCAGTTAAAATGGATCTTACCAAAACCAACTGACAGCGATGCTAATCCTGTCGTGCATCATATTTCGGTCTATACAGAACTAACTGAACAAGTAACAGATACAGTAGAACAAATGACATTGGATGAAAAAATCGGGCAAATGATGTTTGCAGGCGTTTCAGGTACGACGCTCCAGCAGGAGACGACAAGTCTCATTCACGACTACAAAGTGGGCGGTTTGATACTGTATGGCAATAATCTTGAAACACCACAGCAAACTGTCACACTCATGAATGCCTTAATGGCTGCAAATGTAAATAATCAGCTACCACTTTTTCTAGGAACAGATCAAGAGGGTGGAAAGGTTGTCCGTTTACCTGGACCTTTAAAAAATTTCCCAACGAACCAAAGAATTGGTGACATCAATCAATCATCATTGTCATTTGCGGTGGGTCAATTACTAGGGGAACAACTAAAGGCGTTCGGCTTTAATCTTGATTTTGCCCCTGTACTGGACGTCAATAGCAATCCGAACAATCCCATTATCGGTGATCGCTCGTTTTCCAATGTTCCTGATATCGTCAGCAAATTAGGCATAGAAACCATGAAAGGACTAGAATCTAAGCAGGTCATTCCTGTTGTCAAGCATTTTCCCGGTCATGGGGATACGGCGGTAGATTCCCATTTAGAATTGCCTAAGGTCACAAAAAGTTTGGACGATTTGAATCAACTAGAACTTGTGCCATTTAAAGCAGCCATTGATAACGGTGCTGATGTCGTGATGGTTGCTCATATCTTATTACCTAAGATTGATCCACAGTATCCTTCATCGATGTCGAAGGACGTTATTACAGGTATGTTAAGAGAGCAGCTCGACTTTGACGGTGTAGTAATGACGGATGATATGACCATGAAAGCCATTACCAACCATTTTGATATCGGACGGGCAGCCGTAGATTCTGTGAAGGCGGGTAGTGATGTTATTTTAATTGCCCATGAGTATGCAAATGTGACAGCAGCGATCCAAGCTGTGAAGGCAGCCGTCAACAAGGGAGAGATAACAGAGGATCGCATTGATGACAGCGTCCGAAGAATCATTGCGCTGAAGCAAAAGTATCAGCTTGCCAATCAACCTGTGAAAGCTGTTGATATTAACAGGCTCAATACAGACATTGAAAAAGTATTGAATATGTATATGAAATAAAGATAGGGAGGGACATACAGTTTGCCATGTATGTTCCTTTTTGTGAGTGCAGGATAGGGGTGAAAACATGGATAAGGATTTCAAATTAGCTAGTACATTATTAACTTTGCTGGATTCTGAACAAAGATGGTTTACCTTAGCGGAGGTTGAAAAAAGCCTCCATATTTCAGATAAAACCATCCGAAAGTTAGTTGAGGAAATCAATGGGCAATTGCCGACAGCGATGACGATTGAGGTTTCTAGAGGGAAGGGAATTTTTCTACAACGAGATGGGCGAAGTAGTACAACCGTTAGTGAAGTGGTTTCTAGCATGTACAGGCAAACCATCTTTTATCGACTAATGAATGTATTGTTTACAAATGGGGATCAGTGGTCAATGGAGGAGCTCGCGGAAGCTATGTTTATGAGCACCTCCTCTTTGAAAAAACTCATTATGCAGTTAAATAATCATGATCTGAAGCCATATAAAATACGCATTACATACTCGACACCAGCCATCAAGGGAAATGAATTAAATATCCGATATTTTTATTGGAAGCTATATGGTGATGCCTATGAATTTACAGGATGGCCATTTACGAATAGTGACTATGATGTGATCCATCAATTAATTACGAAAATTGAGCATGAACAAAACATCGTTTATTTTATCAATGCTAAAAGGAAATTATCTTTTTTAGTTGCGATTGTCCTTGAAAGAGTGAAAACAGGGAACTATGTAAAAGTGACAAAGAGTAATTATCATTGGGAACAGGCATTTTTCTATTTGCCAATAAAAGCCCTTGCGAAGACACTGGAAGATAGATATTCAATTGAATTACCAAAAAGTGAAATGTTTTTTCTGCAGTCTCTCTTTAGTATTAGCCAGTATCATTATTATGAAGAGTCAGACATGACGCCGAGGAAAGAAATCGAATTATATAAAAATAAAGAAGTCGATCAAATGGGCCAACAGTTGTTCACATTGTTGGCAAAGGCTTATCCCCATCTTGAGATGAATGAGCGGTTTATCTTAGAGGTCTATGAGTTCCTTGCCAAGCTGTTAATCGATAATGCCATTCCTGAATGGATGGCGATTTCAAAAAGTAATTTAACAAACTATGTTCAAATCGAGTGTCAACAGATTTATCAAACTATGCAGAACTGTATGCAAAAGTGGCAAAAAGCATACCCCTCAGTGCTTTATAATGACTTTCATTTAACCAAACTCACCTTACTTGTTCGTTCGGGACTTCGCTATAAAAGTAAAAGAGCATTTTTGGTTATCGGAGAGGAGTTTTCAATCCGCCATTACATTGCCAACTTGATCAAGAATGAAATTGGGGACCAATTAATCATTATCACTTCCATTATGAAGGGGCTAACCGACGAAATGGTACAGCTGCACGACATTGATTTTGTTATAAGTAATTTCCCTGTTGTCTTATCAACAGTGCCAGTTGTTATTATTTCAACAATCCCTTCCAAAAGAGATTTAGACAATATTCGGAAAGAATTGCTTCAGTAATTTGGTCAATTATTTCCCGTACACTCCGTAACATTCTGGTCTAGTTTGTCGAGATAAAAAAATCTTATACTCATAGTAGTTTTTGAACGGATTTCTATTTAGGGAAAATTTGTTTGGAAATGGCTATGAGTATTTTTTTATCGGTAAATGAAAACGGTTACCTAATTATATTTGAGATACATTGACAGGACTTGGAGGGTTAAAGATGAGTAGACATTTAGGTGCAAAAAAGGGAGAAATAGCTGAGCGAGTATTGCTGCCTGGAGATCCTTTACGCGCAAGATTTGTTGCGGAGCATTTTTTAGAGACGGCTTATTGTTATAACGAAGTAAGAGGGATGTATGGTTATACAGGCATGTACAAAGGTGTGTCAATTTCTGTTCAGGGGACAGGAATGGGCAATCCATCGATGAGTATATACGGGACGGAATTGGTCAATGATTATGGCGTGAAAAAATTGATTCGAATCGGTACATGTGGGGCGATGCAAAAGGACATTAATATCCGTGATATTATTTTAGCCCAGGCAGTGTCCTCAGATAGTAATTTGACGGAAAAAATATTCTACGGAAATAATTATGCACCAACAGCCGATTTTTCCCTGTTAATGAAGGCCTATCAACAAGCGCAAGGTAAAAAAGGTAATGTCTTTGTGGGCAACATTTATAATTCTGATGAATTTTATCGTGAAACATTAGACAGGCTTCACAAGTTTATGGAATTCGGTGTATTAGGTGTAGAAATGGAAAGCACGGCCCTCTATACACTAGCTGCTAAATACGGGGTACAGGCATTATCGATTTTGACGGTAGGTAGTCAATTATTAACAAATGAATGCTTAACCCACGAAGAAAGTGAAAAATCCTTTTATGAAATGGTTGACGTTGCACTTAATACAATCATCGATGAATCGTAAGGAAAGCGGTAGATTTGTGGAAGTCCTTTAGCAATTATTCTAGAACTAGGATTAATATGGAAGGAAAAACATTCACATTACGTTATAAAGATTGTTAGTTACGGAGGGGACAAGATGCATTTTTTAATTTCTATAGTAGGTCTAATTCTAGTTCTATTCTTAGCATGGGTTGCAAGTAATAATAAGAAAAAGATTAAATATCGCCCCATCATGGTGATGATTGTAATCCAATTTGTGCTAGGCTTTCTTTTACTTAAAACGGGAATTGGTGAATTTTTAATTAAAGGTTTTGCGGATAGTTTTGCCAAATTACTGGAGTATGCGAATGAAGGCACTAATTTTGTATTCGGTGGGATGGCTAATGAAGGCGCTCATACATTTTTCCTTTTTGTTTTAATGCCGATTGTTTTTATGTCCGCTATCATCGGAATATTGCAACATTATAAAATTCTGCCGTTTATTATCAAGTATATTGGGTTAGTCCTAAGTAAAATTAATGGCATGGGAAAACTAGAATCCTATAATGCGGTGGCAGCTGCAATAGTAGGCCAAAATGAAGTATTTATTTCGGTGAAAAACCAAATTGGATTTTTACCGAAACATCGTCTGTATACTTTATGTGCTTCAGCTATGTCAACCGTTTCGATGTCCATTGTTGGCTCCTATATGACGATGCTAGAGCCCAAGTATGTCGTGGCAGCACTCTTATTAAATTTATTTGGTGGTTTCATCATTGCCTCCATCATTAACCCGTATGAAGTGCAAGCGGAGGAAGATATAATTGAAGTGCAGGAAGGCGAAAAGCAAACGTTTTTTGAAATGCTAGGCGAATATATTATGGATGGTTTTAAAGTAGCCATCATCGTTGGGGTCATGTTGGTAGGATTTGTTGGCTTAATTGCCTTGATTAATGGCCTATTTAACGGGATTTTCGGCATCTCATTCCAGGGCATTCTAGGCTATGTTTTCGCACCGGTTGCCTTTGTTATGGGTGTACCATGGCATGAGGCTGTTAATGCTGGTAGTATTATGGCGACAAAGCTGGTGGCCAATGAATTTGTTGCCATGCTTGACTTCGTTAAAATCCAAGATAGCTTAAGTGAGCGTACAGCAGCCATTGTCTCTGTTTTCCTTATATCCTTTGCTAACTTTGGTTCCATTGGTACGATTGTAGGTGCAGTAAAAGGGTTAAACGAAAAGCAAGGCAATGTAGTGGCTCGTTTTGGATTAAAATTGCTCTACGGTGCCTCCCTTGTAAGCGTTCTCTCGGCGATCATTATCGGCATTGTATTTTAAGGAGATTCATAATTATAGGCACCAATGAAAATTGGACAATTCATTGAATTGGAAATTCAGAAAATAAAGGATAAGATTCTACCAAGTGAACTGCATTCTATTTTGTAGACAGTTTAATAAAAAGGGATGTAGTTGTTCATACGCTGCGATCAGATGACTTCGGTAAGTTGCTGGGGTCATCTTTTTTAATGTCTAATGCTTTTTTTTGTGGTTGTAATGATTCATATAATCCATCACAAGTGTATGTAATTCTGCTAAACTTTCTGCTTCTTAATAATCTATTTCAAATGCCCAAAGAGTGATTCCAACAGTGCGTTGTCTAAAGTTCGCGGACGACCTGTGTTTCCTTTTCCACCATAGGTTTGAAACGGCACGATTAGATACTAAAGCGACATTCGGATTCGCTTCAATTTGTCTGCGTTGATGAATAGGAACACTTTTTTTAAAGTGTCCACTATTGGGTGTTCTGTTCTGTAAATATGTATGTCTCTTTTATTTTTCGATAATCCCGATATGAAGATTAAATAAAGATCCTAGCAATGTCGTTGATTCTAATTACTCACTCGCTTAATATGAATATGTAAATAGAACATTTAATAATTAAGCAGGGGATAAAAATGGTTGATCCGATATTAATTATAGAAGATGAGGATATTTTAAGAGAGATTCTTAAAGATTATTTCTTGAATGCAGGTTATTCAGTGTTAGAAGCTAAAGATGGTGAAGAGGCACTGCAGGTTTTTCAAGAAAATGAGCTGAGTTTAATTATTTTAGATATTATGCTACCAAAATTGGATGGATGGACGATATGCCGTCGCATACGGAAAACTTCAAATATCCCGATTATCATGTTGACTGCTCGTGCAGATGAAGATGACACATTACTAGGCTTTGAATTGGGAGCCGATGATTATGTGACGAAACCATACAATCCACTCGTTTTATTGGCACGTTCTAAAAGACTGTTACATCATCGGGAGCAAAAAAATGATGTAGCAGGTGACTGTATGGAAAGTGGTGGCATCAAAATTCATATACCTTCTAGGACTGTACAAGTGAATAATAAAGAGATTTCTTTGACGCATACAGAATATGAAATGCTTTTATATTTAATGGAAAATAAAGGGATTGTTATAACGAGAGATCAGATTATAACCAAAATATGGGGCTATGAATATTTTGGAGATGACCGAACACTTAATAGTCACATGCGAAATTTGCGAAACAAATTAGGAGACCATTCTACTTGTATAAAAACGATCGTTCGAACAGGATATAAATTCGAGGATATACAATGAAGCGAGGAATTGTATATAAGTTGTTTTTACTAACCACTATGCTGTGTGTACTTATCTTGGCTACCATTTTTGTAGGGCAAACCATATTCTTCAAACAATTTTATATCAATAAAAAAGTAGGAGATTTAGAATCCAATTTAACTGTATTTGAAAAAGAGTATCAAAAAAATAGTCATGACATGACGAAAATTCAACAGTTAGTGAGGGATTTTACTGATGAAAATAATGCTTGGATTACAATATTGGATCAGTCCGGTCATTTAAAGCATGAGGATGATTTCTATATTGAAGTGCAATTGCATGAGGATTATCAAACTATGGTTGGATTGAAAACAATAAAAGTTCCTTTATATGTCATTGATGGAGAAAATCCGGTCCAGTTATCGGAATCATTGTTGAAGAATAGTCAAGTAAATTTAATCGGAATACTAAAAGAGTCGCAATTAACTCCAATTGAAATGATAATAGAAAATGAAACATATACAAACCCTAATCTATTGGAAAAATCTTTAACCTACAGGAATAACTTACTTTATAAAAAAATAGGGAGACCGAGGGAAAAGCTAAAGGAATTATATACCTCGAATGAAAATTCAGATATGGTTCATCTGGAGGGTAAAATTATTCATTTTCAATTTCCACAGAGTAATAATTTATCCAATATTATTTATTCTAATTCACTATTTTTAGAGCAAATTAAAGATTTTCAAAATAAGATATTATTAAATGAACTGGATTTTCATAATTTTACTACTCAACATAGTAATTATGTACAAAACGACATTAAGTACAAAATTTTAATAACAAAATCTGATGAAACAAACTCCTATATATTTTCAATGGCTTCACTTCAGCCAGTGGATGAAGCTGTTCAAATGATTGAGGAATATTATATTTACATTGTTGCTTTTGTTTTTATATTGATATTATTGGCATCTTTTTACTATTCAGTGAAAATAGCCAAGCCGTTATTGAGAATCAACCGTACTACAGAGAAAATAGCAAATTTAGATTTTTCTGAGACAATTGCTGTTCATTCACAGGATGAGATTGGAGATTTATCAAGGAATATCAATGTACTTTCGAACAGATTAAGTATGTATATTGACCAGCTACAGCAAGATATTGAAAAGGAAAAAAAGCTAGAGAATACGCGAAAAGAATTTATTTCTGGTGTATCACATGAGTTAAAAACACCCTTAAGTATTATGAAAAGCTGCATAACAATATTGAGAGGAAATGTTGCAAATCATAAGAAAGAATATTACTTCGATGCATTGGAACAAGAAGTGGATAAGATGGATTTATTGATTATCGATATGCTTGAATTAGCAAAGTATGAATCGGGTACGTATAAAATACAAATGGATGCTTTTTATATCCATTCGCTGTTAGAAGAAATTTGCCAAAAACTTATGCCTGAAATTGAGCAAAAACAATTACGAGTTGAGACCCACTTATTACAGATTGAAGTAGTTGCTAACCAACGCCGTATCGAGCAGGTTCTTATGAATTTTTTGACGAATGCTATTCGGTACTCGCCTGCGCAAGAAAGTATAATTGTGACGATTGAGGCAGAAGGGAAACAGGTAAGAGTTAGTGTTGAGAATAAGGGGGCTCAAATTGAAAAAGATCATTTAGAGAAAATTTGGGAGCGCTTTTACAGAATTGATGCTTCTAGAAAAAGATCTGAAGGTGGAACTGGCTTGGGACTGGCAATTTCAAAAAATATATTAATGCTCCATGGAGTTGAATACGGTGTTTGCAATACATCCGATGGTGTAGAATTTTATTTTTATTTACCAATAAAAGAGTGAGACAAGCTCATACAAACGGTTTTATAAACCTTTTGTATGAGCTTTTTTAATTGTAGCAAAGATATTACATTGAAAATTAATTGTGTGAAATTTTCTACTTATGGTCACTTTTCCATCAGCTGGCCAAAAGTAATTTCAATTTAAATGAAGTTTCATTTCGAATCCACCTCATCTTGATTTTATCTTTACATTGTTCAGCAATAATAGTTTATGTAATACAAAATAACTGAAAAGAGGGAATAAGATGAGTAAAAAAAATTTAATCATGGCTTTTGGTATTTCAGCATTTTTATTAGGTAGTGGGCATACTTACGCTAAACAAATTCAGAAAGATGCAGATGCATCAGTAAAATCCGCTCAAATAGTTAGCACACAAACCGACGAAACAATAAAACAAAAAAGTAACGAGCAACCAACGCAATTTAGTTTTACTGATGAGGCTTTCTTTACAACAAATGGTCAGCCTGATTACTTTGCTAATGATTTTTTAAATAATTCAGACCTATTTTCTTTATTAGATATGACTCCAGGAGAATTGAAACAAAATTTGGATACTGGTAAATCGGTTGTAGAAATCGCAGCATCTAAGAATATATCTACACAAGATGTAATAGAAGTTATAGCAAAAGAACAATTAAAACGACAGTTTGAAGGAGAAGAAAAAGAAGCAACAGAAGAAATGATAGAAGATTTAAAAGTAAAAGTGTTACATGTAATTGAATACAAAAGTAATTGATCCATACAAGGAGGTAATAATTATTTGTAGCATTTTAGAAAAAAGTTAAACTTTGATTAGTAGGAATACAGATTATACAAACGTTTGTTTGTATAATCTGTTGTTTTTTTTATAGATTGTGAATTTATCTTTGATATAAAATTTTACCTTCTGTTTACTTTATTTTTTCCTGTAATTGGTTTTCGTTACATATAATGATTAATAAGGGCGACAAAGAGTTTTCGTTGTTCCTAATAATCTTAAGCAAACCTAACAAGGAGGCAATTCTGTCATGAAAAGAAAACTATCTGGGGTGTTAGCGGCTTCATTAGCGCTAACGATATTCCTCCCAACTAACGCGATGGCGTTTTCTAGTAGCAGTCAGACTACCATTGTAGCTAGTCAAGAAGTAGTGGCTAGCCAAGAATTGAAAAAGATTGCAGCAGAGAAGGCTGCATTACTCATGAAATCCTATGAGACAATTAGTGTGCAGTATGCGCTAATTGATAATGGCAAAATCGTTTTGTCGGGTCAAACCGGCAAGAACGATATAAAAGGGAAGCAGCCGTTAACCAAAGATACGCTATATGGGATTGGCTCAGTTAGTAAAGTATATACAGCGGCAGCTGTAATGAGATTGGTTGACGAAGGAAAAGTCGATTTGGATACGCCTGTTTTCCACTATGTTTCTGATTTCAAGATGAAGGATGAGCGGTATAAAAAAATTACGCCGCGTATGTTATTGAACCACTCTTCCGGCATACAAGGTACTATGTTTACTAATGCATTTTTATTTGAAGATAATGATACCTATGCCCATGATAACTTGTTGCGACAATTATCCGACAAGACCTTAAAAGCAGATCCTGGTGCATTTTCAGTATACTGTAATGATGGCTTTACGTTGGCCGAAATTTTAGTTGAAAGAGTTAGCGGTTTAAGCTTTACAGAATTTCTACACGAGCAGTTTACAGAACCATTAAAGCTCCATCATACAAAAACGCCACAGGATAATTGGGAAGATGCAAAATGGGCTGGCCTTTATTTTCCAACATACAAGGGGCAGCTTCCTGCTGAATCCGTAAATGTAATTGGCACAGGAGGGATCTCTTCAACTGCGGAGGATGTGGTGCGATTCTCACAATTATTTATGGGACAGGGAAAAGGAATCCTCTCTGATAAAGCAGTCAAAGCGATGGAGCAAGAGGAATATAAAAAAGGTATGTGGCCAGGCGATGGAGATAATAGCATCAACTATGGACTTGGATGGGATAGTGTGAAGCTTTATCCATTCAGTGAATATGGGATAAAGGGCTTGGCTAAAGGCGGCGATACGGGATTGCAACATGCTTCACTGGTGGTACTTCCGGAACAGAAAATGGCGGTAGCTGTGTTGTCATCAGGTGGCAGTAGCGTGACAAATCAAATGATGGCTAATGATTTATTGCTCACAGCCCTAAAAGAGAAGGGTACAATTAACGAGATTAAGCCAAACAAATCCTTTGGCAAGCCGAACAAGGCAAAGATGCCTCAAGATGTAGCAAAGAAAGCGGGCTTATATGGTAATAGTTACGGTCATTTCAAAATAGAAATTACGAAAAATGGGGAACTATTATTACCAAATTATACAGAAGAAAAATTTGTATATACCGCAGATGGTAGCTTTATGAATGAGGAGGGTACCTCCAAGCTTAACTTTGTCAGTGAGAAGAATGGAAGAACTTATTTGAAAGAGAGTACCTATCAAACAACGCCAGGTTTTGGGGAAGTTGCGGTGACTCACTATTTAGCTGAGAAACTAGAAGACAATGTACTGTCGAAGGAAACAGCTGCTGCATGGGCAAAGCGAGAGGGCGTTAAGTTTTATCTAGTGAATGAGAAATTCAGTTCTGCTCAATATCTTCTACCAATGATGCTTATCAAACAAATTAATCGCGATGACAATTTTGAAGGTTATTGGGAGAGCAGAAAAATTACTGGCCCAAACTCTGCGGGACATCAACTCCAGATTCCTGTGATGAATGGTCGTGATATGACAGAAGCTCGTTTCTATACTGAAGACGGTGTTGAATATATGGAGATGGCCGGATTGTTATACGTTAGTGGGTCAAATTTAAAACCACTTGATTCAGGTCAATCATCCAAAGTTACACTGCATGCAAATGGTCAAGCTAAATGGTTTACAATACCACAAGCGGCAGCAGGAAAAACGATGACTGTGTCGTTGCCTTCCAAAAGTTCATTCGCGGTATATGATGAGGCAGGAGTATGTGTCAATTTTACCGTTGTGAGTGGCAAAAACAAAGTAAAACTGCCGAAGAACGGAACGGTTGTATTTGCCGGCGCAGCTAACTCGGAATTTACCATCACGCTGAACTAACTAGCATACTTAACAAAACCAGTTATTACAGAAAAAAGTGTTTAGCTGGTTTTGTTTAATCCTTTCAGATTGATTTCTTGGCGAAGCATATTTCTCCCCCGATTGGAAATTAAAAATTTTTGAAGGGTCTTCTTTCAAAGATTTTAGTAAGTGATATTTTATATTGTTTACAGTAAAATAATAGTAGAGTATTTCACTTTAAACTCAACTAATCTGATTAGTTGGGTTTTGTGTTTTTCTAGAAAAATCTACTAAACTTTTAAAAGAAGATGTGATGATCAATGGGGAAAATCGCCATTTTGGCAGAGAAACCTTCTCAAGCAAGAGCCTATGCTGATGCATTTAAAATTAAACAAAAAGAGAAAGTATTTATTGAATTGGAACCGTGTTCTACTTTTCCTGAAGGAGCCATCATTACCTGGGCAGTTGGTCATCTTGTTGAGTTAAAGGAACCGAAAGAATATCAAAAGGAATGGGAGAAATGGTCGCTGTCCTCATTACCGATCATTCCGCAGAAATTTGAAGATAAAGTTGTTTCTAAAATGTATACACAGTTCAATGCTGTAAAAAAAATCTTTCATGATCCGCAAGTGACGATGATCTATAACTGCTGTGATAGTGAGCGTGAGGGTTCAAATATCTTTTACTCCCTTTTAAAAATGACGAAAGTAAATAAGCCTGTGAAACGATTATGGATCAATTCATTAGAGGTGGAGGAAATTCGGAAAGGCTTTAATTATATGCAGAGTAATGAGCGTGATTTGCTGATGTATCAAGAAGCAAAAACGCGTCAAATTAGCGATTGGCTCGTAGGGATGAACTGTAGTCGCCTCTATACACTACTTTTACAGAAGAAAGGCTTTAAGGGGAGTATCTCCATTGGACGTGTGCAATCGCCAACCGTCTATCTAATTTATAAAAGACAGCAGGAAATTGAACAGTTCAAGCCTGAACATTTTTATGAAATTGAAGGGGTTTTTAAAGCGCAGAATGGTGTGTACAAGGGGAAGGCCAAGTTAAAAACAAAAGAGCGTGCAGAGGCCGTGCAATTCCTGCAACAACATGGGATTGAACCAATGGATATAGGTCAAATTACGAGTGTCACGAACAAAACGAAACGGATTGCACCGCCCAAACTACATGCACTATCCACATTACAAGCAGCTGCCAATAAACGTTGGAAATATAGTCCGTCCTATGTGTTGAAACTTACGCAATCACTTTATGAGAAAAAGCTTGTTTCTTACCCACGTACCGATTCACAGCTCATTACGCAAAATGAGTTTGCCTATTTAAATGAATCTCTGGGTAACTATCAAAAGCTTGTAGGGAAGTCCTTTCATACGATCAATCGAGGGTCAAACAAACGTTACGTCGACAATGCCAACGTTGGGGAGCACTATGCCATAATTCCAACGAGAAAGGTACCGACAGAAAAAGCGCTACAATCGATGAATACGGATGAACGCAATGTTTATTTCGAAATCATCAATACGACACTGGCCATGTTTCACCAAGATTATGAATACGATGAAAAAACGATTATCACAAATGTCAAAAATGTAGAATTTAAAACGGTAGGGAAAACGGAGCTTGTAAAAGGCTGGAAAGAGTTGTTTTCAAGTGATAAAGACGTGCAGGCTCGTGACGAGTCATTACCTGTCGTAAGCAAAGATGAAATGGTACAATGTCAGGTCGCTATTTTAGAAGGCACAACAACCCCTCCTAAGCCCTATACAGAAGGGCAACTCATTACGATGATGAAAACATGTGGTAAATCCGTGGAGAATGAAGAAGAAATCGAGGTACTCAAATCGATTGAAGGTATTGGGACAGAAGCAACTCGGAGCGGCATAATTGAGACGATTAAAAAGCATGGATTTATTGAAGTACGAAAAAACATCGTGAACATTATGCCAAAAGGAGAGCTTTTATGTCGGGCCATTGAAGGAACATTGCTGTCCAGTCCATCGATGACAGCAAAATGGGAAATTTACTTACATAAAATTGGACGTGGCGAAGGCTCTGCAAAGCATTTTATTGATAGTATTGGCAAGTTTATTAATCAATTAATACAGGATGTGCCTCAACAGCTAGAGTCACTTACAATTGAAGCTGAGCACTTTAAACCAGCTGCTGCGAAAGAGATTGTGATGTGTCCAACATGTAAAGTAGGAAAAATAGGTTTGCGCAAAAGCTTTTATGGCTGTTCGAATTATAAAAATGGCTGTAAGCAAACGTTCCCAGAAAGGCTACTAGGCAAAAAACTAACGGAAAAGAACATACATGATTTATGCAAGATGGGTAAAACTGCCGTGATGAAAGGCTTTAAATCAAAAAATGGTAAACCATTTAATGCGGCACTCCGCTTGGTAGAAGGAAAGATTGAATTTGAGTTTAATGAAAAATAAACGCTGATGTTTGCTTTGAAGAATGAGTTTGCTGAAGGGTAGTTTTTGAAGGTTATCTCAATTTTGAAAGTAGGATAGCTCGTTCACTATAGAACATGCTATCCTATTTTTATGAAAAAAGGAGTAATGTGATGACTACAATTAAAGAGATTGAAAGCTTCTGTGATACGGATAGTGATGGACACATTATTAATCATTCAGATTGGAATAAAATCAACCCAATTTTTCATCCTGTAATAAACGATGTGGTTCATACGTATCGCACCCTTCTTCAAGATGACTTACATAGCGTATATAAGGGGATCGATTCCAAAAGGGATAGGTATTGAAGGAGTAGCTGACTTAGACACGATAGCGGTTACGAAGCAAAAACCTAATAAACTGCAGTTAAAGCGGATAAAAGAAGTGGAAGATGCATTAACTCAGAACCATACTTGTGTCGATGGGATTGAACTAAGTGTTTACTGCAAAGAAGATATTTTAAATACGACATCTTTTTCAATCATTAGTTTCATACTCCAAACCCATAGTATATGTGTGTTTGGAGAGGATTTAATACCTCTATTACCAAGATATAAAGCGAACGAAGCTTTAGCGAATGACCACCTTATTCATTTACAGGGACAAATTAAAATTGCCTATGATGACCTTCAAGACAATTCTGATGTAGAGGATATTAAAGATTGTTGTAAATGGATTATGAAAATTATTGTAAGAGCAGGACTTGCACTTACCATAACTAAGGAAAACACATATACAAGGGATTTATACCCCGCTTACAAATTGTTTTCGGAATGTTTCCCTGAAAAGGAAAGTGACATGAGAAAGGCACTTGAATATGCGATAACACCCATCAAAGATACAAACGAATTGTTATTGTTTTTAAATGAATTTGGGTCGTGGATGGTCAGTGAAGCTGACAAATGGTTACAATGCCATAACCCTAATAGAGAATTAAAGCTGAAATGGTAATAGTTTGGTTAAATAACAAAAAGGTAATCGCATGCACGCTTGTGATTACCTTTTATTTTAACATTCTTAATAATGCTCATGGCATTATCGAAGACCCATTCGGAATTTAAATACAATATTTTACTTTTCAAAGGGATTGTTGATGTAAGGGCCTTTAATAGTAATACGCATTAACTGCGTTGCCATAAATTTGGGCGTATACGGCATGTCATTTTCTAACCACCAAACAATCACCTCGAGAAAGGCAGCAGCATAAAAACGTTCAGCCATCTCACGGGGCACTGTCAGCTTTTGATCGTCAGGCTCCATAAATTGAATACCACTTGAGACAAAATTAATAATAATGTCTTTTAGGCCATCAGAAAAATAAGGGATATTTTTTTCCGTAAGATACACTTTATAAAGCTTACTATTTGATGCAATTTGCTCAAACAAACGCATAAATGTGTCATGTGGCTGATCGTAATTAGGTAATAAATCAAACTCCTTTTTCTCTTCAAAATTTGGGTGAATACAACGAACTAATTGCTGTAAAGTTTCCATAGAGCTTTGATAAAGAAGGTCTAATTTATCGCGAAAATGTAAATAAAAAGTAGCTCGGTTTAAAGTGGCTCGTTTTGTAATATCTTGTACTGTAATTTTCTCATAGCCTTGTTCATCGATTAATTCCACCAGTGCATCTCTCAATAATTGGCGTGTTCTTATTACGCGTGGATCCATTTTTTTCGACATTTTTAAGCTCCTTGTATTAAATGATCGATTTAATCAACGTTTTAAATTAAGTTGTTGCGAAAGCGTCACATTCGCGTTCGCTGTTGTTTGCCCTTTTCAAATAGCAGGTTATAATTATATTAACGACACGGTGTCGATAATACAACTAGTTGTTAACATGTTCACGAATTGTTCATTTATAGATAAAGGAAAGGAAGTTTTAATATGGGTCGTTTAAATGGGAAAGTAGCAATTATTACAGGAGCGGCAATGGGAATGGGCGCATCAGAGGCAAAATTATTTGCTCAAGAAGGGGCAAAGGTGATTGCAACAGATGTACAAATCGAGCCATTGAACAACTTAGTTAAAGAAATTAAAGAAAACGGCGGAGAGATTATTGGTCTTCAACATAATGTGACTTCTGAAGATGAGTGGAAGGCAGTAATCGCAGAGGCTGTGAAGGCTTATGGTAAGGTGGATGTTCTTGTAAACAATGCAGGCGTTTCATCACCAAAAACAATTGCTAATATGGAAATGGATGAATGGAATAAAGTCATGGACATTAACCTTAATGGCTGTATCATCGGTATGAAATATGTCATTCCTGAAATGCAAAAAGCTGGTGGCGGCTCCATCATCAATATTTCTTCGATCGGTGGTATCGTAGGAATGGCTGGGACAAGCCCCTATACCGCAGCAAAAGGCGCACTACGCGTTCTTTCTAAATCGGCTGCGATCGAATACGGCAAAGATAAAATTCGCGTAAATTCTGTGCACCCAGGTATTATCGTTACACCAATGGTAGCACCTACCATGGAAGAGGGCGGTGCACTGCCATTCTATCAAACTTACACACAACTACCATACTTCGGTGAACCTGAAGATGTAGCGTATGGCGTAGTCTTCCTAGCATCTGACGAATCCCGCTTCATGACAGGCGCAGAGCTAGTCATCGACGGCGGCTGGACAGCAATTTAATAGAGTACAAGAAAAACTAGGCGACACGCAACGTGAGCCTAGTTTTTTTGTTGAATTAAGTGAATACCCGCGGAAGGGAAGTGAATATCCGCGGAAGCGAAGTGAATACCCGCGGAAGCGAAGTGAATACCCGCGGAAGAGAAGTGAATATCCGCGGAAGAGAAGTGAATCCCCGCGGAAGGGAAGTGAATCCCCGCGGAAGCGAGGCTAATACTCGCGAAGTGAAGCGAATACCCGCGGAAGCGAAGTGAATCCCCGCGGAAGAGAAGTGAATACCCGCGGAAGGGAAGCGAATACCCGCGGAAGCGAGGCTAATACCCGCGGAAGAGAAGTGAATCCCCGCGAAGGGAAGCGAATACCCACGAAATCAGATCCACACGCTAGAAGTAAAATCCCATTCAAATCAACGTTGTGAACAGGCAAAAGAGCACAAACATAGTGGATAATTGTGCATATCATAGGGGGAGAAAGCGTTTTCTTCATTTATATAGAAGAAAGTCAGAACGGAAAATTTCACGATTATGTGAACGTCACGAAAAAAAATTCACAAAAACCTTAACTATTTCATATGAAATCCGTATAATAAATCAAACAGTACGAAAAATGTCCATATTTCTCGATAAATTGCGTGAATTTTTTAAATTGTATTGACGTAGGAAACGATAATTTGTACACTGTGTACATTCAATTGTTTTTTGGAGGCATACAATTAATTTGAAAAAGTTAGGATTTGATAGATATGATCGTGTGTAAATTTGGTGGAACATCTGTAGCAAGCGCAGAACAAATTCAAAAAGTGGCAAACATTGTGAAATCTAATCCGGCACGTAAGATCGTTGCCGTTTCAGCACCAGGGAAACGTTCTGGTGACGATATAAAAGTAACAGACCTATTAATACAATTAGCAAATGCAGCGTTACAACAAGAGAATACGGAAGAAAAATTGCAGACTGTTGTGGATCGATTTAGAGCGATTGCGGATGGTTTGGGGATAGATTATGCCATTTGTGACGTGATTGCGGAAGATTTACGTGAACGTGTACAAGGTGACAAAACGAACGTGGAATTATTCATCGATAGCATTAAAGCGGCAGGTGAAGATAATAACGCCAAGCTCATTGCTGCCTATTTTAACGCGATTGGTATGCCCGCACGCTATGTCAGTCCTAAAGATGGGCTAGTGGTAAATGATTTACCTGAACGAACATTTGCTTTACCAGAAGCGTATGCTAATTTAGCCCCTTTAAAAGATACAAAAGAAATTATTGTTTTCCCAGGTTTCTTCGGTTACACTAGAGCGGGCGTATTGCGAACATTTGACCGCGGTGGCTCTGATATTACAGGCTCCATCTTAGCAGCAGCTGTTGAAGCGGAGCTCTATGAAAACTTTACGGATGTGGATTGTGTGTTCTCTGCGAATCCGAAAGTCGTCAATGATCCAGTGGAAATTAAAGAAATTACGTATCGCGAAATGCGCGAATTATCATATGCAGGCTTTTCAGTGTTCCATGATGAAGCGTTAATGCCTGTCTACAAGATTGGGGTGCCAGTTAACATAAAAAATACAAATAATCCATCAGCCCCAGGTACACGTATTGTACCAAGCCGTCCTGCAACAGGTCGTCCAGTTACAGGTATCTCGGCAGACAGTGGCTTTTCAACTTTATATGTCTCTAAATATTTGATGAATCGTGAAGTAGGCTTTGGACGAAAGCTACTCCAAATTTTAGAAGATGAAAATATTTCTTATGAACACACACCATCTGGTTTAGACGATATTTCTGTCATCATGCGTTCAAATCAACTAACACCAGAAAATGAAGCACGTATTATTAGTCGTGTAAAAGAAGAGCTGCATGCAGAGTATGTAGAAATGCGTCACGGTTTTTCAATGATCGTGATTGTTGGCGAAGGGATGCGTCATAATACAGGATTAGCTGCCCGTGCTGCCACAGCGATTTCAAGAACTGGCGCAAATATTGAAATGATCAATCAAGGTTCTTCTGAAGTGAGCCTCGTGTTCGGTGTCCTTCAGGAATATGAAAACCGCATTTTACAAGCGCTTTATGAAGAATTTTTTGCGCATGCGAATGCATAATGACACAATCATCACTAATCCAAGACTTTCTAGCTTGGATTAGTGTTTTCTTTTTGCTGAGAATACGGTAAAATCGAGGGCGTACATAGTTGGGAGGGTTTTTCGTGAAGAATTTAACAATTGGTATGCTTTTTTCGATTATTGGGATACTTTTTGTCTGTTTAACGATTATGGATATTTTACCGTCGTCGACAAAAACAATGAAAATTGTTTACATAGGCATTGGTTGGGTCTTTATTATTATTGGCTCTGTGATCCGCTTTAAAAATCTGAAACAGAAGCAACAATAACGCTTTGAAAATGGAATTGTGGCAATAGGCAAATTTGTGATACAATTTCAAAGAAAATAAATAATTTGAGTATTATGAAGTTGTTATTCTGTACAAACGTTCAGAAGGTTCAAATTTTAATAAAGAATCGACAGTACAAATTCTTCTTTGTAAGAATTTGTTTTTTTATGTTCTATTCCATCTTTATCGCGAGGAGGCGATCGATTGCCTATACTGACAAAGGATTGCATTCAAATTTTTGACCAATATGTGGCCCTACAAACCGATTCACCCATGAAGGTTGTATCCTCAGCCATGCATAATCCTGGCTTTGGTCATTATACCCATCTACTGAATCGAACGGTGCCTATTACCTATGATGAGCGACAGCCACATCTTGAATTACAGCAGTATTTGCAGGCACAACACTTTCCGTTAGACAACACGGTGGCGATGATGACGGCAGTCCAGGCCAAGTTTGCGACCATTCGTGACTTTACATATGAAGGTATTCAGCTTGTCGTTATGATTACTGCGGGATTAGGAAATGCGGTGGATATTACGCGGGCTTTTCATCGGGAGGAGCAGTACCATGCAGGCACCATTAATACATGGCTAGTCATTAATGGAAAACTATCTGATGAAGCGTTATTTCAAGCCATGATTTCAACAACGGAAGCCAAGGTCAAAGCGTTAATGGATGAAGGGATTACAGACCCAACAACAGGCACACAAGCTACAGGTACTTCTACTGATAGCTTGTTGATCGCTTCAACAGAAGAGGGAGACTTTCATCAATATGCTGGTCCTATTACCATGCTTGGTAAGGTCATCGGTTACGGTGTCTATGAGACAATGCGTGAGGCGATCAGCAAATACAAAAAAGATAAAGAGGAGAGGGCTTTATGATGGCTATCGTAATTGCCTGTATCATTGGGCTTTTGTTTGATTTACTCGTAGGAGACCCTCCTAAACTCCCTCATCCTGTACGCTGGATTGGACACTTGATTCAATCGCAAACGGCGCTCTGGAATAAGGGCAAATGGCGAAAGCTGCGTGGCATGGTGATGGCTCTTGCAGTCGTAGGCACGACCATGTTTGTGGTGACATTGATTTTGCTTCTTAGCTATCAGGTAAGTATTATTTTTGGCATCCTTGTAGAGGGACTTCTCATTGGGATTGGACTCGCTCAGCGGAGCTTGAAGGAGGCTGCGATGGCTGTATATGAGCCACTTGCTAAAGGTGACTTTGCAGAGGCACGTGTCAAGCTGTCGTGGATTGTCGGTCGTGACACCGATAAGCTGGGAGAAGATGAGATTGTGCGTGGTGTAGTAGAAACGGTGTCTGAAAATACAAGCGATGGTGTGACAGCTCCACTTTTTTATGCCTTCTTATTTGGTGCAATTGGTTTATGGGGCTATAAGGCTGTCAATACATTAGATTCAATGGTTGGCTATAAAAATGACAAATACAAAGACTTTGGAATGTTCTCGGCAAAGCTCGATGATGTATTGAATTTTATTCCAAGTCGAATGACAGGCTTCCTTATTGTCCTTGGCACGAAAAATGAAACGGATCGAACGCTTGGCAAGCGGCTAAAGATTTGGGCACAGGACGCTAAAAAGCATCCAAGTCCAAACAGTGGCTATTTAGAGGCAGCGACGGCCGTTCAGCTAGGTGTGCAGCTTGGTGGGAAAAATACGTATCAGGGGGTTGTCTCTCATAGGGCTATTATGGGAGAAAAATTAGTCCCTTTGACGAAGGAACATATTGCAACATCTATTATTCATATGCGTATTGCCACAATACTCTTTACGCTTGTGATGTTAGCTGTGGAGGTGCTTATTTATGCCATTACCTAATCACGGAGCAAATCCGCACAATGTCTATCAGCAATTAGGCTTAACGATGCCAGAAGTAGTTTATGATTTTAGCGAAAATGTCAATGCTGAGGGACCACCAGCCTTTGTAGAGGCTCGTTGGCGAACACTTTATCCGCTTATTCAGCGCTACCCAGATCCTGATGGCGAGCCTTTTTTAACGAAGGTTGCTGCTTTTCATCAGGTCGCAAAGGAGACGATTTTACTAGGCAATGGGGCATCAGAGCTCTTTAGTGTAGTAGCAAGACGCTATGCGGGCAAGCGTGTCATTATCGTACATCCAACTTTTTCTGAATATGAGCGAACATTGCGGGCTGCAGGTGCGGATATTGTGCCTATTTTGGTGACTGATTTTATTCATTACACATTGCCAATGGATGTGCTCAAGGAGGAAATGGAGAAGGCGGACGCTCTTTATATTTGTACGCCAAATAATCCAACAGGGGTATTACCGAAAAAAGAAGATTTACTCGCTTTAGTGGAGCACGGAAGAAGTGTTAGCTGTGAGCTTGTGATCGACGAGGCCTTTATGGATTGGGTGGGTGAAGCGTATTCTATGATTCATCATTGCGCGCAAAATCCACATGTGATAGTGGTGCGTTCGATGACCAAAATGTATGCGATTCCAGGTTTACGACTTGGTTATTTAGTCGCGCATTCTTCCATTGTAAGCACTTTAAAGGACATGCTGCCTCATTGGAATTTAAATGCCTTTGCACTTGTGATTGGTGCAGGCTGTTTAGATGAACAGCAGTATTGTCAGCAGGCGATTGCCTATGCGACAACACAAAGAGGGCGATTACATCAGTATTTACAAGAAAACGGCTGTCAAGTAACGAACAGTGTGACGAATTATGTGTGCTTCACGTTACCACAAGGACAGCAGGCCGATCCCTTTTTCACGTATTGCCTTGGACAAGGGGTTGTCTTACGTCATACAAAAAACTTTCAAGGGTTACAGGGTGAATGGTTCCGTATAGGGATAAAAGATATTGCGGCCATGACTTCTTTACATAATTGTCTGCAAGCTTGGTTTAACGCAAATAAGGGGAGAGAAAAGTGACAACTTTTTATCTAGTAAGACATGGGGAAACACAATGGAATCAAGAGCAACGACTACAGGGCTGGCTGGACTCTCCATTAACGGAAAATGGTAGAGCAGCAGCACAAAGACTTCACAAGCAACTCCAGCCTATTCAGTTTGCAGCTGCTTATTGTAGCTCAAGTGGACGTGCAAGGGAGACGATGGACATTTTGACCACTAAGCGCAAGCTTCCGATTATTTATGAGGATGATTTACGTGAAATCTATTTAGGGGATTGGCAAGGCCAAACAATTGAAGACATTCTCGCCAATCATAAGCTTGATTATGAGCTCTATACTAATTACCCAGCACAGTTTGTTGCAACACATACGGAAAGCTTTGGTGCTGTGACAGAAAGAGCCATGTTTACATTAAAGAAAATAGCGGATCAACATCCCGATGAAACGGTACTCATTGTCTCTCATGCAGTAACCATTAAATGTATCGTTAACGCTATTTTACAGCGAAGTATAAGTGAGCTATGGACAGCCCCATACATTCATGGAACAAGTGTGACAGTGATTGAACGACAAGAGCAACAATGGGCTGTGAAAGAAATTGGCAATCTTCATCATTTACAATAGGAGGTGTCCTGATGCCACTCATTTTTATTACAGGTGGTGTTCGTAGTGGGAAATCCCATTTTGCTGAGCGAACAGCGATTCAGCATTACCAAGCACAGCTAGGTCCCACAAAACGTTTAATTTATCTGGCTTCTGGCATCGCCTTAGATCGTGAAATGGCTAAGCGGATTGACCGACATCAGGCAGATCGGCAGGCACAACCTGTGCAGTGGCTAACGGTGGAGGCACCCTATGACATGGCAGAGGTTTTAGCAACACTCCAAAATGGGGATGTGGTGCTGTGGGACTGCGTGACAACGTGGCTAACAAATGCTTTTTATGAGGGCTTTGACAGTGGTACGCCATGTATAGATCAGCCAGGCTGTTTAGAAAACAAGCTACTGAACATCAAACAGGCCATCCTTTCATTACTAAATAAGGATGTGACTTTTTTAGTTGTCTCCAATGAACTGTTTGATGAGCCACCATATGATAGTGATGAAGTAGAGTTATACCGACGAACACTCGGCCAATGGCATCAATGGTTCGTTGTCATTGCACAGGAGGCCTATGAAATGAATTATGGTATTGTAAAGAGATGGAAATAATCGAGAAAGAAGGCAAGACGATGAAAACTGTTTGGCATAGCCTACAATTGGCATTTCAATTTTTTACGGTTTTGCCAGTACATAAAGAGCTACCGTTAACTAGGCCAACGATTACAGGGATGTTCGCCTGTTTACCGTGGATAGGAGCGTTAATGGGAACAACTGTGGCAGCCGTACTCTATGGTCTCACACAGTGGACAGCGAGCAGTGAAGTCATGCTAGCTTTTATAATCATAGCGCTTTTTGCCTTATGGACAGGTGGTTTGCATTTAGATGGCTTTATTGATATGGGCGATGCTTATTTTTCCTACCGAGATCGGGACAAGCGGGTAGAAATTTTAGATGATCCACGTGTTGGCGCTTTCGGTGTATTGTCTGTGCTGTTTTTACTAATGGGGAAATTTGTTGTCCTCCATGAGCTTTTCGTCCAACAGAAATTCGCCTTATGGATGGTGCTGTTTGTGCCTTTTCTGACTAGAGTTGGGATGAGCTTTTATTTTATGTCCCTCGACTGTTCGAAAGAAAAAGGTCTCGCCTATTTTTTTAAATCCCATATTCACGCAAGTCTATTAAAAGTGTTCATGCTGCTATCACTTGGCATAGCTCTGACGGTTGTTTTGATTTTCACCCAGTTCTCTCTGCTGCCCATTGTATTAGTTATTGTTTTAGCATTCGCACTGATGATTTTTAGACAATTTACGCTACGTAATTTTGGTGGTGTATCAGGGGATTTACTTGGTGCATCTATTGAAGGGATGGAGGTTGTGCTATGGGTGACATTGTTACTGTGCGCTTGATGAGGCATGCGCCAACAAAGGAGAATCTAGAAAAACGCTATCTTGGTTGGACAGATGCCCCATTAGCTGATCCAACCACGCTTTCAGTTATAGACGATGCTGTAACAAACGTATATGGGAGTGATTTACGGCGGTGTCGAGAAACCGCCGCTCATTATTTTCCGAACGCAAGCTATCATGCAGATGCTCGCTTTCGTGAGACGAATTTTGGTGCATTTGAAGGGAAAACATATGATGAGTTAAAATCGAATGCTCATTATCGTGCATGGCTAGATGATCCGATTAAGATGCCACCGCCACAAGGAGAGGCTTTTCATGACTTTGTGGCACGTGCTGTGGAAGGCTTTTGCCATTTACCGAAGGATGAGGATCAGTATGATTTAGTGGTGCATGGCGGGGTGATTCGTGCCTTACTCGTCGCCTTTGCCCCAACAGAACAGCCTTTTTGGTCGTATGATGTGCCACATGACAAACAATTTATTTTAACGTTTACAAGAAAGGCTTGGGAGGAGGGAGCAAGATGCACGTCTTTATTGGAGGCGCCTATAACGGTAAAACCGACTATGTGATGGGCTTGTATAAAGAGCGACAGGTCGCCCTTGTCGATGGCGATCTACCAGAGATTGCACCGGCCTGTGAAGTACTGGTAATTAGAAATTTAGAAAACTGGTTGGTGACACAAAATCTAGAGGACGATGACCAAGTGGTTCAAGCGGTACTTGCAACTTTAAGGAGGCTTGAACAGCACTGTACGCTAGCGCTCATTGTTAACGATATGGGGCGTGGTGTTGTGCCAATAGACAAACAAGCGCGACTCCTACGCGATACATGTGGTCGCTTATATCAGGTGTTATTTACTGAAGCTGAGCAAGTTGTACGTATTTGGTACGGAATTGCCGAACAGCTGAAGTAAGGTAGACATACTACAGAAAAGAGGACATGGAATGGATCGACAAAGATTAAGGAATTGGATATTGACGGCAATGGTTGCTGCCATTTGTGCAGTAGGGGCAGTCATTAAGGTGCCGGCATTTATTTCGACTGCTGCACTCGACTCGGCTCCTGCCTTTTTGGGCGTAGTCTTTTTATCCCCATTTTTAGCAGGGCTTGCTGGATTTATCGGTCATTTTATTACAGCGTTGACTGCTGGATTTCCATTAGGACCACTACATCTTATCATCGCGTTCGAAATGTTCATCGTCGTATGGATCTTTGGTGTGATGCATAGAAAAGGTCTACATGTTTGGAAATGGCCAGTTGCACTCGTATTGAATGGCATTGTGGCACCATTACCGTTTTATTTTTTAATTAGCCCTGCCTTTTTCTGGGGTGCATTAGGTAGCATTTTCATGGCAACCGTTATTAACCTAGTCATTGTTGCGGTAGTGATGCCGGTTTTATCAAAGGTCTTTTTACGTAAGGAAGGACGCGTTCAATGAGAAATGCTATGAAAGTGGGCACGTTCATTGTGACAATGGATAATGCGGCAGCCATTGGGGAAAAGCCACAAGATGTAGTGTCAGCATCTGACCAACTAACAGCTTACATGACAGCACGTGTGACATTTTTAGAGCAGCTTGCGGCACAGGCATTACCTTGCCAAGTTTTACTCGCTAATTTCTCTGGTGATACGGCATGGAAACGTTATGAAAGAGGTATTCAACAGGTGTTTGAGGAAACTGGTATAGCCTGTCCTGCAATTGCAGGAAGTACGGAATCGAATATGCCCACGCTACAGTCAGGTGTAGCCATTACGATGCTTGGGGAAATACAACAACGTCAACCATTTGACCATGAACAGCTCAGCTGGTACACTTATGGCTTGCCGCTTGTAGGGGAAGAAGTGTTAGCGCAGCCAGAAGACGTAGCACAGCTTCAGCCCATTTTTCAGGCATGGCAGGCGGAGATCGTGCAGCAAGTTTGGCCAGTCGGGTCAAAGGGGCTACAAGGCGAATTAGCGCGTCTTTTTGGACAGCAACAAGTTGAAAGTTCGCTTGATCTGACCAAATCAGCAGGTCCTTGTTCGGTCATTTTGCTTGGCATCGATCCTAAAAAAGAGCAGCAGGCACAAAATTTTTTCCAAAGAAATTTTGAAAAACTACGCAAAACTGCACCGTAATAGGGCTTGTTTCGAGCAAAAGGGCTGCGTTAAAAATCGCAAGGTACGAAACACCTATTGCAACACGAAACACAATATGTTAGATTTGTTTAGGAGTTAAAACACAATATATAGTATTTGGACAAGCGGTACCAATATGGTTTAAAAGGGAATTCGGAACAAGAGTCATCTTAAGCCGAAGCTGTCCCCGCAACTGTAAGTGCTGACAAATAATCAAGAGGCCACTGTTGAAAAAACGGGAAGGAGATTATTTGGAGGAAGCATGAGCCAGGAGACCTGCCGAGTTGTTCAAGACAGCAACACATTCTTCGGGGATTGAGAAGTGGAGGCGAGAGATTTGTTCACTTCTTTGTGTGCATGTCCTTCATTTCCATTTCCGATTTTACAGCGATCACGTAACCGATAGATGTTGCGTGATCGCTTTTTGTGTTGCTTGGAGAAAGAAAGGGAGAGAATGTGTACATGACAATTCAAATCGAACAGCAACTAGCTAAGTTAAAAAATAGTTATACGGAGGATGAGCTTGAAAGCTTTGTAAGGTTATCGGATCGTTGGCTACGAAAAAACGACAATGCCACATTTGAAGCATGGGCGGATGCGATGATTTTACAAACACTTAGCCTAATTGATGAGGAAGAGCCCTATTGGACATTTGTGGCTGCACACATTTATTTAGAAAAATTATACGATCAATTTGCAACGCGACGTGGCGTTTCACCAAAGGATGTTTATCAAGAATTTCCAGCTCATCTTGCACAATACACTGAAGCGGGCTTATATCATGAAAGCTTAACAACAAAATATAGTGAGCAGGAGCTTCAACAATTAGCAAGCTATTTAGAACCTAGTCGTGACGAGCTATTCACGTATATTGGCTTGAAGACATTAATGGATCGTTATGTTGTACGTGATTATACAAAAACACCTGTAGAGCTCCCACAAGAGCGTTGGATGGTCATAGCCATGACATTAATGCAGGATGAAACAGAAAATCGTCTAGAAAAAGTGCGAGAAGCTTACTGGGCGATGAGTAATTTATATATGACTGTTGCAACACCGACACTATCAAATGCTGGTAAGACACATGGTCAGCTTTCAAGTTGCTTCATCGATACAGTGGATGACAGCCTACAAAGCATTTACGATACGAATACCGATGTTGCAACATTGTCTAAATATGGTGGTGGTATAGGCGTTTACATGGGCAAAATTCGTAGCCGTGGCTCGTCCATTAAAGGCTTCAAAGGTGCATCAAGTGGTGTGCTACCGTGGATTAAGCAGCTCAATAATACGGCTGTCTCTGTCGATCAGCTAGGGCAACGTCAAGGAGCCATCGCGGTTTATCTTGATGTTTGGCATAAGGACGTCTTTACGTTTTTAGATTTACGCTTAAACAATGGTGATGAACGACTACGTGCCCATGATATTTTCACAGGGCTATGTTTACCAGATCTATTTATGGAAACAGTAGAAGCCCGTGGAGAATGGCACTTATTTGATCCACATGAAGTACGTGAAGTGATGGGCTTCTCTTTAGAGGATTTCTACGATGAAACAAAGGGCAATGGCTCCTTCCGCACGAAATATGCAGCATGTATTGCTAATCCATTATTAAGCCGTGAAGTAGTACCAGCCATCGATATTATGAAGCGTATTATGCGCTCACAACTCGAAACTGGCGTTCCATTCATGTTTTACCGAGATGAAGTGAACCGCATGAATCCGAATAAGCATGAAGGAATGATTTATAGTTCGAATTTGTGTACAGAAATATTCCAGAATATGTCAGCAACGGAGTTTGAATCCATTACATTAGAAGACGATGTTATCGTGACTCGTCGCAAGCCTGGAGATTTTGTGGTTTGTAACTTGTCCTCTATTAATCTAGGAAGAGCCGTGCCTGCTAGTGTCTTAGAGCGGTTAATTCCGATTCAGGTACGTATGCTTGATAATGTTATTGCGTTAAATACTATCCCTGTGAAACAAGCAGAGCGTACGAACCTACGCTACCGTGGTATTGGACTTGGCACATTTGGCTGGCATCATTTATTAGCCTTAAAGGAAATTCAGTGGGAATCAGATGAAGCTGTAGAATTTGCGGACAAGCTTTATGAGGACATCGCCTACCTAACAATTCGTGCCTCTAACGCTTTAGCAAGCGAAAAAGGAGCGTATCCATTATTCGAGGGCTCTGATTGGCAAACAGGTGCCTATTTTGAAAAGCGCGGCTATGACAGCGACAAATGGAATGCTTTACGTGAGGCAGTGGCGAAAGAGGGAATGCGAAATGGCTATGTTATGGCAGTAGCCCCTAACTCATCGACATCGATTCTAGCAGGAAGTACGGCGTCAATTGATCCGATTTTCCAAAAGAGCTACTCAGAAGAGAAGAAGGATTACAAAATTCCTGTAACGGTACCAGATTTATCACCCGTAACGACTTGGTACTATAAATCAGCTTATTTCATCGATCAAAATTGGACAATCAAACAAAATGCAGCCCGTGCTCGCCACATTGACCAAGGCATTTCACTAAATTTATATGTTCAAAATACGATTAAAGCAAAGGATTTACTGGCACTGCATATGAATGCTTGGGCAAGTGGTGTGAAAACGACCTATTATGTACGCTCCACATCAGTAGAATTATTAGAATGTGAGTCTTGTGCAAGCTAGGAGGAAAAACAATGACAACGATTACGAAACGACAAATTATGGATAAGGAAGCACCTAACCGTTCTACAGGTATCGTTAATGGGCGCTCCTCCAATATTTTAAATTGGGATGATGTCCGCTTTAGCTGGGCGTACCCTAAATATAAAAAAATGCTAGGAAACTTCTGGACACCATTTGAAATTAATATGAGCAATGATGTTAAGCATTTCCCTGAGCTGACGAAAGATGAACAAGAATCATTTTTAAAAATTATCGGTTTATTAGCGCTATTAGATAGTGTGCAAACTGATTTTGCAGGTAAGGTAGCCGATTATTTAACAGATTCTAGTTTAAATGCGTTAATGATTATCTTAGCGCAGCAAGAGGTTATTCATAATCATTCCTATTCGTATGTGCTTTCCAGTATCGTCAACAAGGATGAGCAGGATCGTACCTTTGATTTTTGGCGTACAGAGCCTGTTCTAGAACGACGCAATGATTTTGTTATAAAAGGCTACCAGGCTTTCTCAGAGGAGCCGACTGTCGAAAATATGCTTGAGGCCATTATTTATGATGTCATTTTAGAGGGTTTATTCTTCTATTCGGGCTTTGCCTTCTTCTATCATTTAGCACGCAATCAAAAAATGGTCGCTACGTCTACAATGATCAATTATATTAATCGTGACGAGCAGCTCCATGTCGATTTATTTGTGAAAATTTATCAAGAATTATTAGAGGAATATCCAGAATACGATACACCTGAACGTCAGGCTCGTGTTCAGGAAATCTTCCGCGAAGCCGTTCAACTAGAAATCGATTGGGCCAATGAAGTCATCGGCGATAAAATTGAAGGCCTTGATGTTGAGGACGTCCATGATTATGTCCACTTCTATGCCAATGTTCGCTGTAATCAGCTTGGCGTAGACCGTCCATTCGAGGGCTACCGCAAAAATCCATTAAAATGGATTAAAGCCTATGAAGATGTAGACCTTGGCAAAACTGACTTCTTCGAACAACGCTCCCGCCAATATGTCAAAGTCAACGTCGAAGATAACGGCTTTGATGATTTGTAATCATCGTGTCACACCACCCCCATGCCCACTTGCATGGGGGTGTTTTACTTGGGTGGATTGCTACGAGGTTGAGAAGTGTTCGCTCGATATTGGTTGATTGGCTCGGTGGAAGGGGAGCCTCCTCTTTGAAGAGAGTAGCCTACATGAAAGGTGGGGACTCCGCTCGAAAGTGTGAAGCAACCGCTCAAAGGAAAAGTGAATCCGCTCGAAAATGTGAAGCAACCGCTCATAAAAGGGTTGTCCCCGCTCGAAAATGAGAGGAAACCGCTCAAAGGAAGGGTGAACCCGCTCGAAAGTGATAGGAAACCGCTCAAAGGAAGGGTGAATCCGCTCATAAGTGAGAAGCAACCGCTCAAAGGAAGGGTAAATCCGCTCATAAGTGAGAAGCAACCGCTCAAAGGAAGGGTAAACCCGCTCAAAATGTGAAGCAACCGCTCATAAAAGGGTTGTCCCCGCTCGAAAATGAGAGGAAACCGCTCAAAGGAAGGGTGAATCCGCTCATAAGTGAGAAGAAACCGCTCATAAAAGGGTTGTCCCCGCTCGAAAATGAGAGGAAACCGCTCAAAGGAAGGATGAACCCGCTCATAAGTGAGAAGCAACCGCTCAAAGAAAAGGTGAACCCGCTTGAAAGTGAGAAGCAACCGCTCAAAAAAGGGTTGTCCCCGCTCGAAAATGAGAGGAAACCGCTCATAAGAGAGAAGAAACCGCTCAAAGGAAGGATGAACCCGCTCAAAAATGTGAAGCAACCGCTCAAAAAAGGGTTGTCCCCGCTCGAAAATGGGAGGAAGCCGCTCAAAGGAAGGATGAACCCGCTCGAAAGAAAGAGGAAACCGCTCGAAAGAAAGAGGAAACCGCTCAAAGAAAGGGTGACTCCGCTCATAAGTGAGAGGTCCGCGCTCAAAGGAAGGGTAACCCCGCTCAAAAATGTGAAGCAGCCGCTCAAAGAAAGGAGGAATCCGCTCAAAGCGAGAGAACCCCGCTCATCAAAGGCTTGACTCCGCCCGAAAGTGAATGGCCCCAGCTCAAAAGTCAGAACCCACTCATCCATTTCGACGAGGCCAGAATATTACGTGACTCGAAAAATTATTGCCAAATGGGAATGATTTTCAGTTATAATGAGGAACGAATGGGATTTAAAAAGAACGGAGACGAAGGTATGCAGGCAGTTAAACAGTTAGGGCAGTATTTGGGGCCCTATAAATTTTTCACGTTGATTGCACCTCTTTTGATGGTGTTGGAGGTGACGATGGATTTAATTCAGCCGACCATTATGCAGCATATGATTGATACGGGGATTGTCCAAGGCGATCATCAGTATGTATTGAATATGTTTGTGTTAATGCTCGGCAGTGCAGTACTTGGGCTTGTTGGTGGGGTTGGTTGCTCCTACTATAGCTCGAAGGCGGCGATTCATTTTGCGTCGGATGTTCGGCAGGCTCTGTATGAGAAGATGATGACGTATTCGGCTAAGGAGCGAGATGCGTTTACGACAGGGAAGCTTATCACCATTTTAACGAGTGATGTGGAAAGTATGCAGCGGGCGTTTATGATGACGCTGCGTATTTTTGTGCGAGGGCCGCTGTTGTTTATTGGGGCAGTCATTATTGTGTTTGTAACAGCGCGGGAGCTTTTTTCCATCCTCCTTATTATTGTGCCATTGCTGATTATCGCCATGTATTTTTTCACAAAGTATTCGGGCGTGCTATATCGTCGTGTGCAGGAGGCTATTGATGCGGTCAATACAAAGCTGCAGGAAAATTTGGCTGGTATCCGGGTGGTCAAAGCCTTTCGCCGTGAGACGCAACAGGTGGCGCAGTTTGGTGATTTAAATCATACGCTAACGAAACGATTTATTACCGCTGAGCAAATTGTTGGGGTATTGGTGCCCTTTACGATGTTCGTTGTCAATCTGGGGATTGTTGCAGCGCTTTGGCTTGGCGCAATCAAGGTAGAAGCAGGTACTGTACAAGTTGGGGTTATTCTCGCTTTTATTAACTATTTAACGATTATTTTAAATGGGCTGATGTCCTCAAGTATGGTACTCATGCAAATTGCGCGAGCATTGCCATCTGGAGAACGGATTGTCGATGTGTTAAACAAAGACATTGCTGTTAAGGAAGCACAACAGCCGCTGACAGACCCCATTAAAGGAGCGATTGACTTTGATCATGTAAGCTATCGTTACTATGAGACAGCAGAGGATGTCCTTAAAAACATTTCGTTTTCTGTTAAGCCGGGGCAAACGGTAGGAATTATTGGGAAAACAGGTAGTGGTAAATCAACACTGGTAAAGCTGTTGCCTCGCTTGTTTGATCCAACAGCTGGGGAAATTCGCTTAGATGGTAAACCACTAAAAGCCTACTCCTTATCAACGCTACGAGAGCATATTGGCTTTACCTCACAAAAAGCCCTGCTGTTTTCAGGTGCGATTGAGAAAAATATACGACTCGGCAAGGACGATGCGACTGCGGAGGAGATTCAACAGGCCTTAGAGGCGGCGTGTGCCAGTGAGTTTGTGGAGCGTCTTGATCAAGGCTTAGCCCATGAATTGTCACAGGGGGCTACGAATTTATCAGGGGGGCAAAAGCAGCGCCTTGCTTTAAGTCGTGCGTTCATTCGCAAGCCTGCCATTTTAGTGCTTGATGATACAACCTCTGCGCTCGATAGTGCTTCAGAGCAACATGTTCAGCAGGCAATTGCCACACAGTATCAAGATACAACGACGATCATTGTGGCTTCGAAAATTGCCTCTATTCAGCAAGCAGATGTCATTTTGGTTCTAGAGGATGGCGGCATTGTTGGGCAAGGAACCCATCAGCAACTACTACAATCAAATACACATTATCAAGCAATTTACGCGTCACAGCAAAAGGCTGGTGAACAAGGATGAGTCAAAGTCAACCAAAGCAAATGAATTTTGGACGTGGTCCACGCATGGGAGCGCCAGCTGAGAAAGCAAAAAATCAAAAAGCAACACTAGCACGAGTATGGCACTATGTAAAACAGCAAAAATTAGGGCTGTTTTTATCCATCTTCTTTGTCATGGCTTCTACATTTTTAAGTCTTGCAGGACCTTACATGATTGGCCATATTATTGATGACTATATTATAAAAAAGGATATTGATGGAACGATTCGTCTTGGCATCGTGTTGGCTGTCATATTTACGATTGCGTCTATTCTGACATGGCTACAAACGTATGTCATGATTCAAGTGGCCATGAAAACCATTCGGACATTACGTCTGGACCTATTTCAAAAGCTTCAAACGCTGACATTACGATTTTTTGATCAACGTGCGCTTGGCGACTTAATGAGCCGTGTCACAAATGATATTGATAATTTAAACACGGCACTGGCTCAAAGTGTCACACAAATCGTATCATCCATCTTAACGGTGATTGGTGTGAGTATCGCTATGTTCACATTAAGCTGGCAATTAGCGATCGTGACATTAATTATTATTCCGCTAATTGTTTTCACGACCAAGCAGATTATTAAACGCAGTAGTAAAAACTATGCAGCACGTCAGCGAGATCTTGGTAAGCTCAACGGCTATATCGAGGAAATGATTACAGGAGCAGAGGTGCTCACGCTTTTTGGTAAGGAGCAGCAAACAATTGACACCTTCCATCAGCAAAATGAAAACCTACGAAACTCAGCCCAGCGAGCAGAAATTACCTCGGGCTTACTTGGACCTATTAATAACTTTATGAATAATTTAGGCTTAGCTGTCGTCATTGGAACAGGAGCCTTCTTAGCTGTAAAAGGTGTTGTGACGGTTGGCATCATTGCAGCGTTTGTTACTTATACAAGGCAATTTTTCCGTCCGCTGAATCAGTTATCCAATCTATTAAATACTTTTCAATCTGCCATTGCTGGAGCAGAGCGTGTCTTTGAGATTATGGATGAACCATCAGAAGTAAGTGATGTACCAAATGCTATCGAGGCGTCGTCGTTAAAAGGAGATGTTGTTTTCAAGCAAGTGTCATTTAGCTACGTGCCAGATAAGCCTGTTCTAAAAAACATTCACTTCCATGCGAAGGCAGGGGAGACGATCGCGCTTGTTGGTCCAACAGGCTCTGGAAAAACAACGATTATCAACTTACTGACGCGTTTTTATGACGTGGATCAAGGTGAAATTCTGATTGATGGGCACAATATCGAGCACTATCAAATGGCGGGCATTCGTCAAAGAGTCGGTGTCGTCTTACAGGACACATATTTGTTCTCCGGCACCATCCGAGAAAACATTCGCTTTGGGAAGCTCGATGCGACAGATGAAGAAGTCGTCGAAGCGGCGAAAATCGCCAATGCCCATCATTTTATTAAATATTTACCAGCACAGTACGATACTCCAGTCCAGGCAGGCGGTGCTAATTTAAGTCAGGGACAACGACAGTTAATTGCGATCGCTCGGGCTATTTTAGAAAATGCTGATATTTTAATTTTGGATGAAGCGACATCGAGTGTGGATACACAAACGGAGGTCGATATTCAAAAGGGCTTACAGCATTTAATGCGGGGCCGCACAAGCTTTGTTATAGCGCACCGTTTAAAAACAATCGAGAATGCGGATCAAATACTCGTAATTCAGCAGGGTGAAATTGTCGAGCAAGGCAGTCACCATGAGCTCATGCAACAACAGGGGATTTATCGTCATCTACAGCAAAAGCTATTGTTAGAGCAGGTAGAATAGGGAATAATAGAGATATTCTTTCTGAAAGCGAGGGATTAGGATGTACGAATTAAAGACGAAAGAAACGGATGCAAGTGTCATTGAATTTATCGAGAGTGTAGACCACCCGAAAAAGCGGGAGGATGCCTTTCGACTATTAGATATTTTTACAGAGGTCACAGGCTACGATGCTAAAATGTGGGGACCGAGTATTATCGGGTTTGGTCATTATCACTACAAATATCAAACAGGCCATGAAGGCGATGCACCACTTGTTGGATACTCTCCTCGCAAAGCAAAAATTAGTCTATATTTTGCTCCAGGTGATTCTGAGCGAGAGCAGCTATTGCAGCAATTTGGTAAGCATACAACGGGAAAAGCCTGTGTTTATATTAATAAACTTGCTGACGTGGATGAAGCTATCTTAAAAGCACTCATACAACAATCCATCGCTTTTTTACGAAAAACCTATCCAGAAGCCTAGCACAAAGAAAGCTGCCTATCACTATGTAGGCAGCTTTTTTGTATCAATATGTGTAACGATACTAAATTGAGTACGTCTAAAAGGATAGAGAGTAGAAAGCGGGTGAAATTCATTTGCGTAAACTAAGTTCTATGATCCTTTTGTTATTCTTATCCTTAAGTTTATGGGGTTGTGCAGGGAAAAATAATGAACCTAATATAGTAGATGAAGCATCATCAAATGATAGGGAAAGGGTTGCAGATATAGAAGGAATTATAATCGACAAAACAGAGAAGTCTATTACAGTTGTTTGGAATGTTGCGGAAAAAGACCTTGCATTAAGTAAACGCGAAATTTTAGAATTGGCCATGCCAAATGCTTTTATTGTGTTTTATTCAGATACGAGTGATTTTACCATTGGTGATCGAGTAGCCATTTGGACTACTGGTACTTATCTTGAGTCATACCCAGCGCAGGGTACTGCAACTACGATCCAATTAATCGAAAAGTAAGAATAACAGCTCAATCATTTGGTGAAGAAGTGCCAAAGGGTTGAGTTTTTTTACGGATTTCCCGCAAAAATTAATTAGAAATTTATTTTTAACGTGTATCCTTGCAAGTATCAACGGAAAGGAGAAGCGTATGAAAAAGAAAGTAAAGAAATGGTTTGTTTACTTTGGGGCATTGCTCGTGCTTGGCATCGCGATCGTATGCATTTACCACTATACTTTAGTACAGAAGGAATCTGCCATATTACAACCTAACGGCACACTAGTGAACGTCGATGGGCAAAACATCCATGTTTATCAGGAGGGTTCAGGCAAGGATACGTATGTCTTTATGGCTGGATCAGGCATTGCAGCACCTGTTTATGAATTCAAAGGGCTTTATCGCAAGTTTTCACAGCACAATCAAATTGCTGTTGTGGATCGTGCAGGGTATGGCTATAGCGATATAGCCCATGATGAAAGAGACATTGATACGATTCTAGCGCAAACAAGAGAAGCCCTCCTGCAAAGTGGTCTTCAGCCTCCTTATACACTCGTCCCTCATTCGATCTCTGGGCTTGAAGCTATTTACTGGGCACAAAAATATCCAGAGGAAGTAAAGGGCATCATCGCACTTGATATTAGCTTACCTAGTCAATATATCAAGCATCAAATGGGGACTGTCGATAGATGGATGATAAAGGGCATGCACCTAGCCACTAAAATTGGCTTCCATCGACTTATGCCCTCACAGGTGTATAATCCACAAGTGCTGAACATGTCTTTTTTAACTGCCGAGGAAAAGAAAATATATCAGGCATTGTCCTTTAAGCAATTTTTTAATGAAGCTATGAAAAATGAGCTGTTACAGGTCTATGAAAATAGTTTACAATCAGAACAGCTTCCAAAGCCGAAAAATACGCCGGTATTACTAATTGATGCCATTGCGGAAGAAAAGAAAGATTCAATATATACGAAGCAAAATAGGCAGGATTATACTGTTTTTGCGAAGCAATTCACTCATGCAGAGGTAAAAGAGGTAAGTGGTACACATAGCATTTATCTTTATCAGCCTGATGAAATCTATCAACTAACGATGGAATTTATGACAACGAATGCTAACAGGAAAGGTCGATAAGATGCAAGGATTTAGGATTTTAATTGTGGAAGACGATGCGATGATTGGTGATTTACTACAAAAAATAGTGCAGCGTGAGGGCTATGAAGCTGTCTGGAAAACAGATGGCAAAGATGTAATGGCGCTGATTCAGCAAGTAGATTTAGTTATTATGGATATTATGCTGCCAGGAGAGGATGGCTATCAAATAAGCAAAACTATTAAACGATTAGGCTTAAACATTCCTATCATTTTTCTCTCGGCACGGAATGATATTGAAAGTAAGCTAGAGGGCTTAACGGTTGGAGAGGATTATATGACAAAGCCGTTTGACCCAAGAGAGCTTTTGCTAAGGATGAAAAAAATGCTGACTCAGCATTATGGTACATTTACACATATACAGCATTTATTTATTGATGGGGTACGGCGGAAAGTGTTTTATCAGAGTCTCCATGAGGAGATCGCCTTGACAGCAATTGAGCGCAAAATTTTCTTTTATTTATTTGATCACCGCGATAGAGTATTAACAAAGGACCATTTTTTCGACTATTTGTGGCCACTAGATGAACGCAATCATAATCTTCTCAATGTCCATATTAAAAAAATACGAACAAAGCTACACGATCCAGCAGGTACTATCTTACAAAATATCTATGGGGAAGGGTATCGGCTGAATACCTACATCAAAAAATGACCTTAAAAAACAAATACCGTACTTTATTATTTTTAGCAATTGTAAGTGTACCGTTGGTGATACTAGGTATTAGTGTGACAATGTCTATTCTTTACGATAAAGCTTTTAAAATGAAAAATGATGGGACTCCCTTTCATGAGTCATTTGCCTATCCGCTTATGCTATTTGCGTTTGTCATTTCTTTTGCCTTATTAGCTTTGTTGTTTTCAACATCGATTCATTCCTTACTGAAAAAAATCACCATGCTCAACAACACAATCCGGGAGCTGGCAAGTAATGAGCGCATTCCAGAAACGCTAGCTGTCACAAGTGAAGATGAGATCGGCCAGCTGATTCAATCAGTTAATCTCCTAATTGAGCGTACAACATACCGAGAATTAGAGCTAGCACAACAGCAGGAGCTGCAAAAAGAGCTACTACAAAAATTGCGACATGACATCCATACACCACTAACAGCTATTCGCTTGCAATTGTTTTATCTAGAAGAACAATTGCAGGAGCAGCCTAAATTGGTGGAATCGTTAACTGAACAAATTCACTATATAACAAATTTAACGAATGAATTTCAGCTTCAGTCCTTTGACACAAGCGAAAATGCCTATGTTATGCAGGAAGAAGTACAGCTTGCACAGCTATTAACAACGATGATAAAGAAATGGCGTTATTTATATCGCATGCAAAATATTGCCCTTCATTTTCATCCTGAAGATGCGCATGTAATCTGGATAAGCAATGAATTATGGCTCCAGCGTTTATTTGATAATGTTTTTCAAAATACGTTAAAGCATGCTCAAGCATCCAAGCTAGAGGTAATTATAAAAGATGGGCAAGTCATCATGTCTGATGATGGCATCGGCTTTACGCCTAATGATGCGCATGACGGACTTGGACTGACAATCATTCAAGATATTGCCAAGACGTTACATATTGAAGCTTTCTTACAATCAAACAAGGATGGTACTACCTTCCGCTTCACACACGAATAAAAAACAACGGCAGCCTTTGCCGTTGTTTTTCCATTTAAGCTGATTTACGTTGTTGCAATAAAAAGAGGGCGAGGCCTAGTAAAATGACTAGAATACCAACACCTTGTTGCACCGAAATCATCTCATCTAATATGAAATAGGCTAGTATACATGTGCCAATCGTTTCTCCTAAAATACTCATGGAGATGACCGTGGTACTTAACCATTTTAATAGCCAATTAAAAATAGTTTGGCCGAAAATCGTGGCAATGACGGCTAATCCTACAAGGGCCCACCATGTCGAAGCTGAATAATCGAAAAACGATTCCTTCATAAAGAGTGCATAAATGGCTAAGAAAATGGAGCTACTGCCATAGCCGATAACTGAATAGGGAATGAGTGATAAATCTTTGCGCACAGATTGCCCAATAAAAAAGTAGGCGGTAATAATGCCCGCTGCAATAAAGGCTAGAATATCACCATAGAGGGCTTGTCCACTAATTTGGAAATCCTGCCAGCCGATAATGAAACAGCCGATGATGGCAACGAAACAGCCAACAATGGCCCCTTTTGAAAAACGCTCCTTAAATAAAAAATAGCTTCCTACTAAAGAGAATAATGGCTGTAATGTCACAATAACCGTTGAACTTGCCACGGATGTGTAGTTCAATGATTCAAACCATAAGACATAATGGCACGATAAAAATAAACCTGATAGAATGCCAAGCCCCCACTGCTTTTTGGAGAGGCTCGTAAGTTCCTGACGCAAGCCCTTTTGCGCTAATAAAAAGGGAAGTAACACGAGCATCGCAAAAAATAGTCGATAAAAGGCCGTAATGGCAGGGGGTGCATCAGCTAATTTAACAAAAATAGCTGAGGTCGATAACGCAAATAATGCAAAAAACAACGAGATGTAATAAAACATGATGTACTCCTATGCTTTTACTAGAATAATAAAGACAAACCTATTATAGAGCAGTCACAGCATGAATAATATATTTTTTTAGAATAGTAGCACAAAATAAGGCTCAACGTTAGTTCCTCTCAAGCAATGACTCAATCACCTGTTTTAATTGCATAATAGGGGCTAGCTTACTGTCGTTTTTTTTATAAATAAAGACGGTTTCAATGACATTGTGAAGATTGTCCAAGTGATAATAATGCAAATCAGGGCAAGGATAGAGTGCGAGTAATTTTGTGTTTAACACCGCCAATGTATGCTCGATTTCAAGAAAATCAAGAATGCTACTCACGGATTTTATTTCTTTCATCGTAAAGGGTATTTGCTTGTTTGTAAGCCACTGTGCTAATGCCTTCGAATACATACACCCTTTACTTAGCACGAGTAAGGTAACAGGCGTTCGCTGTTCAAAATCAATAACATGAGCAGGGCTTGAGATCACTTCAAATGTTTCAGTAGCGATCAAATCATAGTGCAAATCGGCATAGTGCTTCAGTGGATTGCTGGTCAAGGCACAATCCAGCTCGGCATGGTGTACTCTATGATTTAACGATGTACTAGACTCTACTGTGAAATCCACATCAATCGGACTATGACTCGTTTGGAGCGCATTCATAATCGCTGCCCCATATATTTTAATGGTTGTATGAGAAGTACCAAAATGGATACTCGTTTGAGTCGATCCAATCCTATGTAAAAATTCCTCATAGTCGTGAGCGACCTTTTTTAGAAATTGTAAGTAGTGATCGCCTACCTCCGTTAGCTTTAAGCCTTGGGGCGTTCGTTTAAAAACCTCTTGTCCAATCTCACTTTCCATTTTTTTAACCTTGGATGTGAGGGCGGATTGTGTATAATTGGTGATTTCAGCGGATTTACTTAAGTTTTGCCTTTCTAAAAGCTCCATTTTTAAGGCGATTTCTTCAATGTTCATGTTGTTTGTCACACACCTATTAAATTTTTTGATAGTCGCTATCATTTTCCTCCATTTTACGTAGTGGATCGGTCAACGTAAACTCTAGATAACGAACATTATACTGCACAAATAAAGCAGTATAGCACTTATGGAGGGAACATATGCATACATATTATAAATGGATTATTTTGCTTGTGGCTACACTTTCGCAGACAGCAGCAACCTTTGTCACATACGGCATGGGGCCTGTTGCTTCGTTTTATCAAATAGAATGGGGTCTATCATCATTTCAAACTGGACTGATTGTCTCAGCTGTTAATATAGGGCCGATTTTCTCCATGCTTGTATTCGGCTATTTCATGGATAAAAAAGGAGAAAAACAACTAATCGGATGGGGCTCCATTTTACTTGGACTTTCTAGCTTATTATTAATTCCTGTGCACCATTATACGACATTGCTACTCGTATTAATAGTTGTTGGGATTTGGTATGGCAGTGCACAAACTGGTGGTAGTTCAGCTATCGTCAAGTGGTTTCCAGATAAGCATCGAGGGCTTGCTATCGGTATTCGTCAGACAGGAATTCCAATCGGCGGTGCGTTGGCCTCAAGCATTCTAACCTATCTGTACCAACACATCCACCTAACCTCTGTGCATATAACACAGGGCTTGGTAGCAATTGCGGGAGGACTGTTATTTTTACTGCTGTATCAGGAACCTAAACAGCGTGTAACCGTTGCAGCAAATCCTGTCACCTTTAAAGAGAAGGTGCATGCCATTAAGAACAATCGCGCGCTCTATCCTATTTATTTTGTAGGCATTGTCATGATGTCCTTACAAATGGTGATCATTGCCCATTTGATGAGCTATTTGCATCAAGAAGGTGGTTATTCATTAACGGAGGCTGGAAAGTATTTAAGTATCATTTTGCTTGGTGGAATGGTAGGAAGAATTGTGCTTGCGTGGATAAGTGACTGTTATTTCTCTCAAAAACGTGAATCATTATTAGTGCTCGTCATGGTAGCCACCTTTATTATGATTGGCTGTCTGCCTTTTGTCATGTCTGCGAAGAGCTTGATGATCATCTTTTGTTCGATCCTTGGATTTTTTGCTCTTGGCTGGTATTCCTTATATATCGCTTGTGTAACAGAGCAATCAGATTCTCAATCAGTAGGACTGACTGTTAGCACGGCGCTAACGATCAATCAATTCTTTATTGTCTTAGCACCAACATGCTATGGGTTATTGGTTGCCCTTTTCTCCAGTCATCAACTGGCCATGGATTTAATAGCGGTGATGGTCATCATTGGAGCGTTTAATTTATATAGAACAACCAACAGTAGTCTTACACCTGAAAATTCGGTAAAATAATGGAAAATAGAAATTGGAGGGTGTTGGAATGACAAGTTCAATTTGGATTAATGCGGGGATTGATGACGTCTGGCAGGCCATTACAGAGGAGCAATCCCTCTCCAAATGGTATGCGCCAGGCTCGACATGGGACATCCCAAAATTGGCAGCGGGGGAGAAGATGACGTTTACGTTAATGCCGAATGCCCATAACCAATTATCTGAACAACTACCTATGGAGCTAACCATTCAACAGGTAAAAAAGAATGAGACATTTTCATTTTACTTAGAGGTTCCTGAAACGTTAATAGCCATTACGTTAGCAAAACAACACAGTGGCACTAATGTTAGCTTCAATTCGTCAGGCTATGATGCCTCACTCGCTAATTTGAAAGCTTTGCTGGAGGGGCGCGCCATCCCTTATCCATAGCAGTTTCTAAGTCTCAGGTCTTAGGAAAATTTCAAGCGTAAGGTCGTATTTTAAATTATTTACTCCTATATAATGAAATTATTGGCAGATTATATAGCGGGAGGAAATAATGTTGAAAAAATTAGTTGGGTTAGGTGTCGTGATGGGCACATCTGCATTGCTATTATCAGGGTGCTTTTCCGTTTTTCCAAGCAAAATGCGTGAGGAAACGATTTTGGTGGAAAAGGATAAAGCGAAAGCATTAGAGGTAGACATCGAATTAGGTGTTGGTGAAATGAATGTATCAAGTGGCGCCAAGGAATGGGTTGAAGGCAAGGCTGACTATAATATTAAAAAGCTTGCCCCTCACGTAAGCTATGATAAACATGGTGATACAGGGGAAATCGAAATCAAGCATAAAGGCTCTACAAAGCTAGGTCTTTCTAAAATTAAGAACACATGGGCGATTCAGCTAAATGACGATATTCCAATGGATTTATCTGTGGAAACAGGTGCAGCCATTGCTAATCTCGACTTACAGGGGCTCCAGCTTGAACAATTAGATATTGAAGCAGGTGTCGGGGATCTGACAGTGAATTTAGGTGGCGATTGGAAAAAAAGCTTTACCACAAACATTGAAACGGGAGTAGGTCAAACAACTGTTATTTTACCTTCAAAGGTTGGAGTCAAATTAACAACAGAAAAGGGCATTGGTTCTTCAAATGTTGAAGGTCTTGTGTCCAAGGGTAATGGTGTTTATGTCAATGACGCCTATGATAAATCGGATGTCGTGCTAGAAATCAATTCAGAATTAGGCGTTGGAGACATTACGTTTAAACTAGATAAATAAACAGTTCGTAGGCTACTTTATGAAGTAGTCTACTTTTTTGTGTCAAAGGTCAATTGTATTTGATGCTGATTGTATGGTAGCTTTAAGAAAGCAATTGTTGAAGGAGCGAACGTAGTGAAAACTTATACATACAAGCAACCAGCAGCCATCGAATCAACAGAGGTCATTAACATTTTCAATGAAGCGGGAGAGGTGTCGTCCACTGTGCAACGTGTGTATACCAATGCGCTAAAGAAGGCCTTTGATCGAACAATGGACTATCGTTATTTTGTCCGTTTTGATGTCCATGATACAAAGGAGCAGCCTCTTTTTACATGTAAAAAAGTATCTCGACGTGGTCGTGTGCATTTTCGAGGCAAGGATTTAGTAACAGGAAAAGACTATATGATTGCATACGATGGCTGGCAAATCATGATACCTGATCTTCTAATTACGGATGGAGAACAACAAATCAAGCTCAGCAAAGAAATGGAGGACTGGTCTGTTTTTACTGTGAATGAGCAGCCCATTGCACGCTGGCAAGCTACTTTCTGTGACACTCATTTTGACATCACGTTGCAGGTGGAAGACAGTAGTCCGATTCAGCATGAAGCCTTCTTCATTGCCATTGGACAGGCTGTGTTGTTTGTTGGGGCATAAATGCAAATGAGATCAGCTTTCAGGCTGGTTTCATTTGCCTGTTCAGTGGGGAAAGAAAGTACCAATAAATGAGTGGTCGTCACCTCCTTTATTAATTGACGTATGTGCAACGCGATGCTACAATTATCTCGAATTCGAGATAATATAATTTGCTGCAATGACAAATCAAAAAGGTGAGACATGTCATTCAATATTTTTAATCGATCAAGGAAAGGTGCTTAGACTATGGTAAACATACTTCCAGCTAAAGAAATTTACTTACAAGGAAATGAGCATGCCCTATTGCTATTACATTCCTTTACAAGTCATACAAGAGATATGAAGAAGGTTGCTGCTAAGCTACATGAAGAGGGTTATACATGCTATGCGCCGCTATACCGTGGACATGGCAATGCACCAGAACAATTATTACAATATAATGTAAACGACTGGTGGCAAGATGTCGTGAATGCCTATCAGTTTTTACTCGATGAAGGCTATCAAAAGATTTCTGTTATCGGTATCTCCATTGGAGGTATTTTCACGTTGAAGCTTGCACAATTAGAACAGCTCGAACAAATCATCGTTTTATCTGTACCGGTTGAGAAGGAACCCGAACAACTAAAGCAAAGAATCATGGACTATGCTTATAATTATAAAAATATAGAGGGCAAATCAGCACATCAAATTTCTAACGAAATCGAGCCATTTACGAACATGCCGTTAGATTCTTTTATTGCATTCCAACATTTTATCAAAGATACAATGCAACATCTCAATAAAATTACAATCCCAATCGCTATCTTCTATGGTGAACGAGACGAAGATATATACGCCCAAAGCGCTGAAACAATTTATCAGCAAGTCCATTCCTCTAAAAAGAAACTAAAGGGCTTTGCAAACTCCAAACATTTAATGACTTTAGGTCGAGATCAAGAGGACATTATGAAGGAAATGATGGAATTTTTACGGTTGAATAATGGGGATCTTACCCAATAGAGAGTATTGACTACCACTCAAAATCATGATATCATTATCTCGAATTAAAGATATTTTAATTCGAGATAATTTTAAAGTATATCTCGAATTCGAGACAAATAACAAGAATGGTTTTGACGTTTTGACAAACCCTATAGGGAATCAACATGAAGTACAGGGAGAGATTTTACATGCTAACAATCACAGGACACCATCATATCTCAATGATTACAAAAAATGCACAGGAAAATCATCAATTTTATCATCAAATTTTAGGGCTTCGTCGAGTGAAGAAGACCGTCAATCAAGACGACCCAAGTATGTATCATCTATTTTACGGTGATTTAACAGGTAGCCCAGGGACAGGCCTCACATTTTTTGAATTATCGCACGCAGGTCGTACACATCGTGGGACAGATGCCATCACGAGAATTGGTTTACTTGTTCCTTCTTACGATAGCTTACTCTATTGGGAAAATCGCTTAAATGAATTTGCGATTGAGCACAGTGGCTTAACAAAATACGGTGAAACGGACGCGATTCACTTTGAAGATCCGGATGGTCTACGCCTTGTATTTTTAAATAATCAAGATAAGCAAATTCCACAAGAATGGACAAAGTGGGGAGATTCACCTGTTGAGATGGCGCATCAAATTTTAGGAATGGGGCCAGTGGAATTAACAGTTAGCTCATTAGCAGAGGCTGAACAAACTTTGGTCCAACTGTTTGGCTATACAGAGCTAACACGATCAACATCCCAAGCTGTTTTTCAGGCTGAAGAAGGTCAGTTACAAGGTCAAATTGTCGTCGTAGAACAGGATGGTCCTAAAGAAAAGCCTGGAAGAGGAAGTGTTCACCATTTAGCCATTCGTGTGAAAAATAAGGAAGAGCTAGAACAATGGGAACAAAAAATTAAAGATTTTGGCTTTAGCATCATAAAAAAAGCGGATCGCTATTATTTCTCTAGTATTTATATGAAGGAATCACACGGAATTATATTTGAACTTGCAACAGATGGACCAGGCTTTACAGTGGATACGACTGTTGAAGATTTGGGCAAAGACTTAGATTTACCACCATTTTTGGAAGGCCGCCGACATGAAATTGAAGAGAAATTAACACCGATTGACTAACAAGCATATGGTAGAGGTGGATGGACAGCTGCTGGAACTAGTTTTGAACAATACGAATAATACCATTTTTACAATTGGCTATGATTATTGCGACTCCATGTTAAATTGAAAGAGTCTTATCCAATTAGCCACTATGAATGGTGAGTTATTACAAATATTAGGATTTCTACTTTTCCGAAAGACGAAGATAATGTGAAAACTTTGATTCAAGCATTATATACCGCTAAAAAAAAGAGATAGTTATGCACTTTATAAATAGATTATAATAGAGTTGCAACTAAGAAGATAAAACGAGGGGGCAAACATATGGGGTATCGTGCATATGAAGGAGAAAAAATAACTGTTTATTTTGATAAAGATATGTGTCAGCATGCAGCTGAATGTGTAAAAGGCTTACCAGAGGTATTCAATGTCAAAGCGAAACCTTGGATCAAAGCAGATCAAGCAGAAGTCGCAAAAGTAGAAGAAGTTATCAATCGCTGTCCAAGCGGTGCACTAAAATATAAACGAAAAGAGGGAGAACACGTTTTGGAAATTAAACAAGGTAGCCAATCATTCTATATTGGGAACGAAGAAGATAGCGAAGCAGAGGTTCATTTTGTGCGTGTCGGAGAGACTCGGATCATCCTTGATCATACACATGTTTCCGAACATCTAAGAGGACAAAATGTCGGCCAGCAATTAGTCAAAGCCGCAGTCGACTATGCGAAAAAAGAAAACTTACAAGTCATCCCTCTATGTCCTTTCGCCAAAGCCGAATTCGAAAAACATCCTGAATACCAAGAATTATTAGGATAATAGATTGTTTTGCACTCCAAAGATACTGGAGTGCATTTTTTTATGGGATAATGCGTTCGATTTGGAGATGAAAATGCCACAGTGAGAGACGACGCTCAATATATGAAGAAAATGTCGCTCGAGAGTGAGTAAAAGTGATCAAAAAAGGTGCAACGCCGCTCCAAAGTGGACGGAAAGCGCTCAATCCCGGGTCATTTCCGCTCGAAAGTAGAGTAAAACCGCTCAATCCAGTGGAGAATCCGCTCCAAAGTGGAGTAAAAGCGCTCCATCCGAGAGTAAAACCGCTCCAAAGTGGACGGAAAGCGCTCAATCTAGTGGAGAATCCGCTCCAAAGTGGACGGAAAGCGCTCAATCCGGGGTCATTTCCGCTCGCAAGTAGAGTAAAAGCGCTCAATCCGGGGTATTTCCGCTCGCAAGTAGAGTAAAAGCGCTCAACCCGAGAGTAAAACCGCTCTAAAGTGGACTGAAAGCGCTCAATCCCGGGTCACTCCGCTCGAAAGTGAAGTAAAAGCGCTCAACCCAGTGGAAAAACTGCTCAACCCGAGGCCACCTCCGCTCCAAAGCGAACAACAGCCTCCTCAAATTAAAGAGGGGGCTGTTGTTTCTTATATGTCTACTATTTCATTGGCTAGTTTTTGGCGGCTAATCCAATAGCCTTGTAGAGCAAACACTATGAGTGTGGCACTTAATAGAGTGATGCTGGTGATGCCTATTGTTAAGAGGTCATAGGACATCGGGGAGCCGTCGTCGATAAAGGCTAGCATTCTTGTTAGAATTAAGCCTATAAACGTGCCAATAGTTAGACCATATAGCACGAATGATAGGACTTGTGTCAAGATGAGCTTCATTAATCCGTTGTCGCTGTGCCAGCAACAAATCAGCGCACCTTCAATTTTCCAGTGAGCCAAATCCGCGGCAAACTACGTCATGAACATCAACCACACCCCGGCTTGGTTGATGCTCTACAGGATTTTGTGGATACAACGAAGCTACACCCGGTCATTTCGGATTTCTATGAACAAACGACTAGCTATCGTTTGTTGGCAACAGTCCAGTGGAAAACATGGTTTAAGCCTTTTGCCTTTCTTTATCAAGGTATGAGTCGTTTGCTACAACAACTCAATTTGCCTTTTTCCAATCAACAAATAGAGATGACGGGAAGAATTGTTAAGGTCGATGAAGAACAAGATAGCCGTCAATCTCCGCGTGCATGGATTCGGACAATCAAGCAGCAAACTGTTTTTGTCGCGATTTATTCGAGGCACACAAGTAATCAAATAACCTATATGAATATAGCGTTACCACTACCATTTTCAACAATGGTCGGCATCCTGTATGCCTACGAAGAACAAGGTCAGCTCCACCTAACAAGTCAACAGGGAGAAGATGCGGGGATTTATTTGGCGATAGGGAACTATGTGATGAAGCTACCATTACAGGAGCATTTTCGAATTGCTGCAGTAAATGATCAGACACTTACAGCAGTACATAAGATGACACTATTTGGTATACCTTTTTTACATATTGACTACCATATCCAAAAAAATCAGCAGACTAGGCAGGGGATTTCCGGTTACAAAGAGAAGGTCCTTATAGGAACATATCAAAAGGAGTGATTGGGTGCGTTTAACGAAAGGTATTTCAGGCTTTGATGCAGAGCATTTAATCGAGCAGGATATGCGCATGTTTCAGTCAATGGTGTATCATTTAGCTACGAGTGAAAAACAGGTGAAGGTATCGGAATTTATTGATCAACCGCACTTAGTTTATATGCAGGCAGTTGTAGAAATAGATAGGGAGATGCTGACGATTCTTCATCATCGCTTCATGCCGTATATTGCCTTTGCGATGCATGATGAGGAGCTTAGCTTTACTTTTCTGTCAAAGGCCGGGCTACACAAATATTTTCCCATGCGCAAATGCTTGGAAGCGGCTACCCTCAATACATTACTTTCAAAGGATCAAGCATTGCATCACTTATCTGCTACCGAATGGAAATACATTTCTTACTTCAATAGCCAAACGATTGGAGACGTTATGTTTAATGCTTGGGATTAATGCAGTATACCCTAGATAAGAAAAAAGTAGCTATAAAAAACATGATATTGACGAAGTTATATCTGGATATCTAGTAAAAATTCCAAAAGACACCAATCTTTTTTATTAAGTGGTAAATTACTACTTATGGAATAGATTTGGAAAATAAGGAGTTTTTGCAGATGAAGTTCAAAACAATCAGTAGACGCATTGTTTTTTCCTTTAGTGTGGTAATCGCCATCATGATCAGCTACATTGTGTACAATTACTATGCCATCACACAAAGCAACAATGCGACAGAACAAATCGTTCAAAATGAATTACAATTATTAATGATCGACTACGAGCAAGCACAAACCATCGATTTAAGAATAGCTGCGGCAAGAGGCTATGTATTGTCTGGTAATGAAAAATATAAAACGATTTTCCATGACAATGTAGCACGAGAAGCTAAAAATGAGGAAAAACGATTAGCCTTAACAACCACCGGCGATTTCGGTAAGTTTATGGAGATGGCCAAAGAGTGGAATCGTTATATTGAACAAGAAGTATTTGCCATATATGACCAAGGGAATACCGAACTCGCCATTGAAAACTTAACGAAAATGGATGAGACAGCAACGACTATTCGTGAGGGCTATGAAGGCTTAGCAGAGCAACGGAAGCAAGCCATTAATGAGGTAAGCACCGATATCGTTTCCGCTGGTGAAAATGAACAACTAATCGCTATTATCGTAGGTATTGTTATTGTCCTTCTAGCAGTGATGATTGAACTCTTAAGTGCTCGTGGTATTTCGAGACCCATTATTACATTAACCGAGCGTATGCGACGAATAACAAATGGAGATTTGAGTCACCCTCCTTTAACAATTCAATCAAAGGATGAGGTTGGACAGCTAATGGAAGCAACGAATACGATGTCTGATATTTTGAATCGTCTATTGAAGCATATTCAAACGGTCTCCCATGATGTGGCTGCACATAGTGAGGAGCTATTGCAATCAACGTCAGAGGTAAAGACAGGCACAGAACAAATTGTTGATACTGTTACAGAAATTGCGAGTGGGACAGAGCTACAGGCAAGTAATGCTTCAGATGTCGCTTCCTCCATGAACGATTTTATTGGCAAAGTATCAACTGTTCATGCCAGCAGTAAAGACGTTCAACAGTATTCACAGAACGTTAAAACTTTATCAACAGAAGGTAGAGACTTAATGTCGACTTCCACAAAGCAAATGGAAGAAATCCAACATATGGTGAAGGGTGCGGTAAAACAAGTAGAAGGTTTAAGTAATCAAGCACAAGAAATCTCTCAACTTGTAGCAATCATTCAAAATATTGCAGCCCAAACGAATTTACTAGCACTGAACGCAGCGATTGAGGCGGCCAGAGCTGGGGAGCATGGCAAAGGCTTTGCTGTGGTGGCCGATGAGGTTCGAAAATTGGCCGAGCAGGTAGCTTTTTCAGTAGATGATATTACAGCTATTGTAAGAAAAATTCAGGAAGAATCACATACAGTAACTTTCTCGCTAGAGCAAGGCTATGAGGAAGTTGAAAAAGGGGCAACGCAAATTGCTAAAACGAATACCACATTTTCTCGAATTGCAGACGCAATCGATGCTATTGCGTTAAACATTGATGACATGTCATCTAGCTTAGAAGAGGTTGTTCACAATACTGCCACAATTAATAAATCGGTGGATGAAATTGCTGCCGTCTCCGAACAATCAGCAGCAGGTATTCAGGAAACATCGGCTACAATTGAACAAACCGCAAGCTCCATGGACGAAATTAAACTTAGTGCAGAGCATTTAGCGGAAATGGCCGAACAATTAAATGCCCTGATTCGTCAATTTAAGCTATAAAAATTAACGTTGAATTTCAAACTTCCATCACATTTCATCTGTATACTATGGAATTGGAAGGTGGAATCATATTGAGAAAATATTTACTTTTATTACTCATGAGTACTTTATTCATGGCACCTGTTGCCTACGCCCATACGATGGATAAAAGTACACTATTTACAGACGTGCCTGAAACAGCAGAAAATATTCAGGACATTATGGTATTACATAGTATTGGGCTACTTGGGTACAATGGCAAAGATATGGCCTTAAACCCAACAGACAACTTATCACGCAAGGATTTTGCAGGCTGGGTAGGTGGCTTCTTTGGATTAGAGGGAGCAACAGTAGATGAGCTGGCACAAGCAGCACAACAAGAGGATTACGTGTCTTCGTTAGAAGGAGACATTACGTACAAGGAAATCAATACAGCACTTTTTCATCATAAATTAGAGCTAGCAAATCCTGATGCAACGATGACGAAAGATGAGTACATTGCGTTTTTAACAGAGCATCTTACATTTGACATGGGTGGGCATACGCTCATTCTAATGGGCGGCTTTGCAGAAGGTCCAACTGGTACCATTGAAGATGTCGTAACAGGGGACGAAACTGGGATCACGATTGACGGTAAAACATATATGCTGTCAGGACATCCTCGTATCTATGCTGATTCAACAGATGTCAAAAGCTGGGTAGGTCAGCAACTTGAACGCTCTATCTTTACAACAGCTGGCGATCACCATCATGGTCACGACGGTGGACAGGAGGAAGGGCATGGTGAGCATGCGGATGGTCACGGAGACAGCCAAGAGCACGAAGCAGCCCCAACCAATACAACCACACTTCAATATGTGCAAATCAGCTCCTCACAAGTAGCAAATGAAGACGTAAAAGAAGTAAAGTCAGCAGACGCAACACCAAGGGAACAACAAACTGCTACAGATGACACAACATCCAACGCAAGCACGATGTGGATGGTTGCGATCCTAGTAGTCATAGCAGCCATTTTTGCCTTTGTTTTTGTAAAGCGAAAAAAATAAAATAATTTCATGCAACCAGCAATGATCTGAAAAAGGATCTTTGTTGGTTTTTTTATAGAGACCTTCTAAACACACACCCATTCATAAAATCTTCAAACATTTCACTGTAAACTCATGCATATTCCAGCAATTTTACTCAAAATTGAATAACCTTAAGCCTGTTCGGTATATAAATAGGGTACGATCATTTTTTTGTTGAGGAGTGTGTAAATGGCAGTACTTGTGGTGAAGCGGAGTATTATGCATCGTTATCAAAGTATCGGGCAGGCCATTGAAGAGGCTGCGCCGGGGGATATGATTGAAATACGGGATGGTATTTATGAGGAGAGCTTGGATATTGGCAAGCGCCTGACGCTATATGGGGTTGGCAATGTGACGATCAAGGGTGGCGTGTTTATTCGCTATCAAACCCATGTGGATATGCGAAATTTAAGGTTTCGACAAGGCCAGGGGCTGTATGTGAAGGGTGATGTACAGCTAGAAAACTGTATTATTGAGGAGCAGTTAATTCGGACACAGATTATGGTGAGCTATGGTAGTTTATTGATGAAAAATTGTGCTGTTCTTGCTACACCGCTTAATCATTTCGGTTTGCGTGTGGCGAATGGTTCAAGTGTTATTCTTGTTGACACGACCTTTGAGCATCATGTGAAGGCACAGGTGATTGCGCAAAACTGTGAGCTTACCTTGGCTAATTGTATGTTGCTAGAAGGGAAGAAGCATGGGATTTTTGCGATTCGACATGTCAAGATGACGCTGGAGGATTGTGAAATTCATGGGCATGAAAAGGCACAACTGATTGCAGCGTCTAGTGAGATTTCGATGACCAATTGCCTCGTTCATCAGGGGCAGGGGGTAGGTATTCAACTATTTGATAGCACGACTTTTAGGATGGATGGCTGTGAAATTAAGGAACACCTCGACTCGAACATGGTCGTACACCGCAGTGAGTTAATGGTATCTGATTCAATATTTTCAGACGGTCAAGGTCATGGGGTTTTTCTTGGCGAGAAGACGGAAGCTAAGTTTTATGATTGCCAATTTTCTAGACATGTGAAGGCACAGGTTTTCATCGAAAATAGCAAGGTGGAGCTTCGCAAATGTCAGGTGAGAAATGGCATGGCTGTTGGTGTCACAATTGTGGACGAAGCGGATGTTTCGATGGTTGAATGTCAAATTCAAAACCATCAGCAATTTCATATTATTGTCGATGCCAGTGGACTTCAGCTCCAGCAATCCACTATTCAATTTGGTCAATCGGGTGGCATCTATGGTAATGACCATGCCAAAATTATGATGCAGCATACCATCATTCGAGAGCTGACAAGTCACCATGTCTACATTAATAATGCTCGTTTGTTTACACAGCATTGCACGTTTGAACAAATGATAGGAAATGGGATTACTTGCATTGATGCTATTTTCGAAGTAGCAAACAGCTATTTTAAAGATGGTCAAGAAAGTCCCTATGCTATGATTTGGTCGGATCAATCGATGGGGCGTATTGAACATTGTACGGTGGATGGGGCAGCTCGTCCGTTTTTAGCCTTGTCCAATAAATCATTAATGGAGATGCGCCATACAGATATTAGTACCGTTAAAGCACCAGCTGTAGTACAGGAGAATAGTCAATTATTTATTCAAGGGCATGTGCATTGCGCGTCATGGCAGAAGGATACAGCATCAAAGGTTACTCGTATTGAGGGCATGTCGTTAAATAGGGAGATGAAAGAATTACTGAAACATGATATTAAGAAAATAATTTAAAAGCCGATTATACACATAAGATAAGTAGTTTCAATTTTGAAATTACTTTTTTTATGCATAAATGAGTAAAAGTTTCATTCTCGCAAAAAGTGGGTATAGGAATATGTTTGCGTAATTATATCTCCTTTTAAATTTACTAAATAGTGCTAAGATTCGACAAAATGACAGTTTGTTTTTATAATGGTATAGATGTCTTTACAGCAGTTAAGGCAATCTTTTGAAATATCATCCGAAAAATGCTACAGTCCCGTATGTAAGTTATGAATAAAATAATAAAATTTATATTTAATGTAAAAAAATTATTAAGTAATAATGGAGAATAGATTGATTATTTTCCCTGGATTAGCCTATAATTAGTAAAAATGGTTCATAGGTTAAGATAATAATACGTTAATTGCGAAATGTGTGTCATGATTTTACAATAATAAATTGAGAGAGATATTGGGGTGAGATGAGATGTTTGGGCTGACAAAAGAAGAAATTATGTTACTGTTAGAGGAGATTGAATTAGCAGAAAAGCAAAAAAATGTGATTGCTGATATCTTACATCTAAACAATATGCGAATCGAACAACAACTGGTATTAATGATTCAATTAATTATAGAAGAGCGCGAACGAACTATTTCCAACAATACATATCTAAATTAAATAATGTGTAAAAACACAAGTGCCACGTAAGACACTTGTGTTTTTTTATTTTATAATTTTTTCGTGAAGCAAATGATACGATTAGCTTCCGTAAAGCCTAGCTGCAGATGGACCTGTAAACTTTCTTCGTTGTGCATTTCACAGTCGCTGGCAAATTCTAAACAGCCTTTCTCCTTGGCCCACTGTTCACAACGTTCGACCAGTTGTCTTGCATAGCCTTGCTGTCGATACCCCTCCTTAACGAAAAGTCCTTCAAGATAGCCAACTGGACTAGAATCGGTACCCTCTACATAATCCGTTCGTAATTGACATTGGGCAAATCCAATTGCGTTGTCATAGTCGTATGCGAGAAAAATAGCTGCGCTATCTTCCGTTAGTAGCTTTTCCATTTCTTCTGTAAATTCCTCGATCGTATGATTCGGCCAAAGCAATAAGGCCAATGTAGCTGCTGCTAGCGCGTCCTGTTGTTTCGCTTGTTGTATCATCTGGAACCTCTCCTTGTTGTTTTATGGTAAAAAATGAAACGAAATGAATTTTAGCACGTACAAAGTAATAAGAGCTCTTGATGTTATGCTTATTGTAACATCAGGATCTACAGAGGGGGTACCTATGAATGTCACTCTTACAAAGGTTGATTGAACAGGCGAAAACACCAAATGGATGGATCGGCTCCTGGATGCTACGGATTATGAATATCACGCATCGAGGTATGAATGCATGGTTTATTAGACAAGGGGCTATTAATGATGGAGATCGTGTGTTGGATATAGGGTGTGGTGGAGGAAAAACACTCCAAATTTTATCAAAATTGAATCCAAATGGTATAATCTATGGTATCGATATCTCCTCACAAGCCGTAAAGGAATCGATTAAAATGAATGTAGCACAAGTCAAAAATGGCACGGTTATTGTCAAGGAGGCAAGTGTATCGAGTATTCCATACGAGGACCAATTTTTTGATGCCATCACTGCCTTTCAAACACATTATTTTTGGCCATCGTTAGAGCAGGACGTTACGGAAGTATGGCGTGTGCTAAAAAGCGGAGGGAAATTGATTATCATCGCAGAGCTTTACAAAATGAACTACCATATGGAAGCTTATCAAACACCAGCTACCATGAAGGAATTATTAGAACGTACCGGTTTTCAAACAGTCTATGTTACGGAAAAATCGAGTAAAGGATGGCTCTGTATTACAGCCATTAAGTAATCTATACATAAAAATGGAGGATCAAAAAATGAAAAGATGTGATTGGGTCAAGCTTGATGAGCCGTTGTATGTGGAATACCATGACAAGGAATGGGGTGTACCAGTCTATGATGATCGGCATTTATTTGAGATGCTTTGTTTAGAGGGGGCACAGGCAGGGCTAAGCTGGTGGACAATTTTACAAAAGCGTGAAGGCTACCGCGAGGCGTTTGATGGATTTGATGTGGAAAAAATTATCCTTTATACAGAGGACAAGCTGCAGGACTTACAGCAAGATACGCGAATTGTGCGCAATAAATTAAAAATAGCGAGCGTTGTAACGAATGCCAAGGCATATTTGCAAATTCAAGAAAAACATGGTTCATTCTCTAATTATATTTGGGGATTTGTTGATCATAAGCCCCTCATCAATGAATGGGCTTCTATTTCAGAAGTCCCCGTGACGACAGATAGTAGTGATCGTATGAGCAAGCAATTGAAGAAGGATGGCTTCAAATTTGTTGGTAGTACCATTTGTTATTCCTTTATGCAGGCTGTGGGTATGGTGAATGATCATATAATGGATTGCTGCTGCCGACAACAGGAGTTAGCACATGACAATTGAAGAAATTAGGGCTCAACTGGCAAGGCCCGCTACGGTTTTTCAAACGGGTGGCGTTCGACCTACACATCATTTGATGGAAAGCTGGATAGGGTATGTAGGTTGGTCTTTCCCAGAGGAGCAGCAACCATCCGGCTATCAGCCACTTGCTACATTCTTTCTTCAAGACCTACCATATGTACCTACAGCACTCAAATCCTTTCAATTACTAACTATATTTGTCCATGACCACGTATACGACCATTTAAATGAGGATGATCTTCGTCCTTATTTTGATATTAGAGCGTACACAACATTGGAAGGCTTGGTAAAACGTGAATGGCAGCATGATCAACTACGAGCCTTCCCGCTAATGCCAAAGCTTATCACGAATGACTATCCACTATGGGATGGTGGGGGTATGCCTGCTCAATTGGAGGAGAAGATTTTGACCTTGGAGCAGGAAGGATCGCTGGATTATTTTGATGATATCGTGGAAGAACTGTATCCGCTTCATAAAATCGGTGGCTACCCAACCTTTTGCCAAAGTGGCATTGATTTTGGAGAGGGTTCTCCATTTGTCCTTCAAATTGCCTCAGATGCCAAGGCACAGCTTAACATTGTGGATAACGGCAATTTTTATTTTTTCTATCATGAAACAACACGGTCTTGGCACGTTTATTGCGATTTCTACTAAAAGTTAGGGTCTCACTCTTTCTTGAATTGTAAAATTGATTAGTTGATAAATAACATCTAACCCGAGATAAGCACCTGTGATGAGGAAAATGGGGTGTAAGAAAACAGCGTGAATTGTTGTCATAAAGACCGCATCCTCAAGAATAATTTGCGTAATAGAGGTAGCGGCAATAACCGCTAAAATGTTGAGAGAATGGCGAAAGCTAGTCCATTTTTGCTGAAGATAAACCATGAAGCACGGTATTACAATAAGGACAGCCAGCATGGAGATGGTCATCCTATCACATCCTTTTCTTGTAGGTTGCCCTTGTTTGCTTGTGCATAAACAAAAGATCACGTTAGGAGGGAAAAGCGTTGAGGTGGCAAGATGGAGGGGTGAAAAGAGTAAAGAGGGTGAAAAAAGTGGAGCATAAAACGGTCGTTAAAAATGGTATTGGCTTTGGTTCGGTTTTGGCGATTACGATTTCATGGAGTGTCAATCATTCTATTATTTGGGCAATCATCCATGGCTGCTTTAGCTGGTTGTATGTCATTTATTATGCCATTATTCGCTAAGCTTGCATGTCAAACTATCAACTTGTTTGAATAAAAATAACTTTGGGTACATAAAAACTAACCAATCATAAATGATGATTAGTTCGCATAAATAACAAAGTGCTCTTTTTCCAAAGAACAAACAGATCGGTATGAACGAAGAAAGGTTGATAGAATGACACATCAAGTAACGGCTTTAAGTAATGTTAATGGGAAAGCTACAGGAGTAGAAAGTATTTTACAAAATGTAGCCTTTATTTTATCGACGTTTACGATCCCTTGTCCGCTTCGAGAATATGTGACAAGGTCTGATATTCGTAAACCCTTCCAACGTATGAAGAAAATAAACACAAAACGCCTCATAGAATGTATCCAACGATTTGAGCCACGAGCTGTCGTAGTGGACGTTGATTATCTTGGCGATGTGAATATAGGGAAACTAGAGCCTATTGTTAAAGTGATTGTGAATGAATAAAAATCAAAATCAAAATCTAATTCTGCCAGGTGCGATGACTAGAACCTGGCAGAAGATAAAATGTGCGAGTAGTTATACGATTTATAGTATATGAACTGGTATCAAAAGCTTCTATTACGCAGGATTTGCGCTTCTAATCGCAACAATTTGTTGGCAATCAATAATGAGTGGGGACGCTGCAGCATTCTCTACCTCAAAGAACGTAGCACAGCAAGTTTTAGGATCTAAGCTAACGAAATAAACACCAGTGAAGCTACCCCCACCTGCTAAAATAACGTCAACAAAAGCGCCAGTAGATAAGCATCTTAATTGATGACAGATACAGCCTTTACAGCGGTGATCTTGCTCTTCTTCGCAACAACATTTCTCCTCTTTTTTACAAGGGCATTTATCTTCCTTATGTTCCCACTCACATTTACATTTCTCATGTTTTCGTTCCCACTTATGCTCACACTTACATTTGTCCTGCTTTTCTTCACATTTCTTTTCTACATGACAATTGCATTTTACATTGTGTTCGCAGGATTTTTCTTTCTTTTTATTCCAATTCATATAATGATTAAATCTACTATCTTGCATCTTTTAATCTCCCTTTTTGTTAGTTTTAGTAAGGGTAGCGCTAACCTTTACATTCATAATCTATGAAGGAATAAACATTACACCTTAGTAATTTGCCCCCTGAAACAGATTAAAATTATTTTTTGAAAAACAATGAGAGAACTAACTATTTAAATGAGTAATAAAAATAACAGCTTCAGGGCTACAATTTACTAGAATTCCGCCTTTTAATTTCGTGGAGAAATGGAGTGAATGAATGAAGAGCTTACTTCAAATCTTCTGCTTATTTATATGTCTGATGGTGGTAATCCCGTTTCTAATAGAAGAAAAGAAGCCTGTAACTTCAACCACGAGCCCCGTTAACTCATCTCCTTATGCAGTAGAATTTGGCGAAAAATTACAGGCTACTAATTTTACAAAAAAGGTGTTACAAGCAATACGAGAGGCAGGTTATTCTCCTGATAGTACAGTTGGTTATTTAATAGATTCTCCTGATCATCAAGTCATTACGATTCAATTACATGATGGGGAAGAGATTGATATCAGTACAGAGAGTGAAATTCAATCCATTATCGACGAGCTGGCTAAAAAGAATAATTTGCATCTATTTATTGTCAATGTGGAGTTGCTAGAGAAATAAGAATTAGGACGGTGTAGTTTGTCCAACCTCCTGTGAAGGTCAAAACCCTTTTAACATATAATGGCGTGCTATAATGACAGGGAGGTGAGACAAATGAATATGTTAGTTTTAGGTGCTAGTGGGCGTGTAGGTCGTCATATTGTTGCACGAGCCATACAGGATCAACATACTGTGACAGCATTGGTTCGTGATCCTAATAAATTACAGCTGGACGATCAACATCTGCATGTCATCCAAGGAAATGTTTTACACAAGCAGGATGTGGAGCGAGCGATGGCCAATGTGGATGTCGTTGTGAGCGCGTTAAACACGGATGGAAGCGATACATTATCTACTAGTTTACCGTTGATTTTAGAGGTTATGACACAGCAACAAGTCAAACGAATCATTACGATAGGAACTGCAGGAATCTTACAAAGTCGAGTAACCCCGTCTATTTATCGTTATCAATCGACGGAATCAAAACGAAAATCTACCTTTGCGGCTCAGGAGCATCAACGTGTTTTTGAACAATTACAGCAATCGGAATTGGATTGGACCATCGTTTGTCCTACCTATTTGCCTGATGGCGCTTTGACCGGGAGCTATCGGGTAGAGCGAGATTTTTTGCCTGAAGAGGGCACACAAATTTCGGTTGCAGATACAGCGGACTTTGCCTACAAGCAAATTTTTAGTCAGGAATTTCTAAAAACGCGCGTTGGGATTGCATACTAAGAGGGGCGAAGGAAATGAAAGTGATTCATTCTATTATTGGGATGATGATTACTCTTGTTGGACTTGCCTTTCTCTGTACAGCCATTGATGATGCACCTATTAGAAATATCATGCTAAAAGTCTATGGAATAGTGATTGTGTTCGTTGGTACATTTTATCTCAAAAAAATCGCGAAATTTGGTAAACAGTAGCCTTTTTACTTAGATATAGGTCAAATGATTTAATGTGATGACAGTGTTCTGAAATGTAGATTGCCAAAGTGGACGAAAAGTATGAAAAAATATATGTATATTTTCCTTTTTATAGAAGGTTTGCTATACTTTATATTGAATATATCTTATAAGAGGTGATTGTTTGGACAATGAGATATCAAATAACTGTCAATATCCTAAACACCTAACAAACCAAGATGGAATCGAAACGACAGAATTATATGTCATCAAGATAACAAAGGAACAAGTGGATAGGTTGATAGAGGATATCGATCAAACTTTAAAGGCGTCTATATGACGTCTTTTTTTGTTCACTAAAATGAAAAAAGTCACCTTCCTAGGGAAAGTGACCTCAAAAACAGGAGAGGAAAGGTTAGAAATGCTTTACACTACTATACATATGTGAAAGTAGAGTCGTTTGCTAGCCATTTGCCCCAGTGGTAGATTAAAATTTCTTATATTTCTAGCATAAGCATTTGCCCCATCCCCATATACATTATGTACAACCTCAGTCCTTTTGACATGAAAAAGAATAATTCAATGCCAAATAATCTCGTACGATTTTTGGCTGTCCTCCATTTTCAAGACATAGCTTACTAGCGATTTTAATTTCCTTTTGATTATAGTGGGATTGCACACCAATTAAAAATATGCCCGACAATATGACTAAAGTACCGACCGCCAAAACATATTTTATAATTCTTTTCAATCATCTTACCCCCATCTTCTTACGTCATTGCTCTTCTTTAGCATATGTTCAATCAACAAAGGATTATGTTTAATAGACACTACGTATACATTTGTATACAATATGATCTAATTAAGTGTATACAAATGTATACAAAGGAGGGCTTTTACGAGATGAGAGGTACAGGATTTAGAGAACATATGAGAGAAGGACATCACCGTGGGGGGCGTCACAGAGGCATGGATGGTACAGCACAGCGAGGAGCTAAAACATTCCGACGTGGAAAAGCAGTATCCTTTTTAGAAATGCTACAGGTCAAACGGGCAACAATTAAACAGCAATTGGAGCAGCCAGAGTTTCAATCGATTCAACAAATATTAATTGGCGAATTAAAGGCTATTGATATGGTCATTCAGGAATTTAGTCAGCTCTTTGACATTCATGAAAGCGAAACGACGGATACATCTGATGGCTCACAGGAGCAAGAGGGAGAAAACGTACATGAAACAACTGAATAACTATATGGATGAGGTATATTATCAGCAAGATAGTATATTGGAGGATGTTCTTGCCTCCATTGCGGCTAATGGCATGCCCGCTATTTCAGTATCACCTTCCTCTGGAAAGTTACTGACGATGCTCGTATCGATTACAGGGGCTAAGGCTATTTTAGAAATTGGTGCACTAGGTGGTTATAGTGGCATCTGTTTAGCAAGAGGAATCGAGGGGGAGGGCTCATTGACCTCTCTAGAGTTAGAGGAAAAATATGCACAGCTAGCCGCTAAAAATCTTGCCAAGGCAGGCTTTGCTGAGCGTGTTACGTATATAACGGGTCGAGCACTTGCTAGTTTGGATAGGTTAGTGGCGGAGGAGCGACTTTTTGATTTCTTCTTTATTGATGCAGATAAGGAAAACTACGAAAATTATTTAGCTTATTGCATTAAGCTGGCAAACCCTGGAGCATTAATCGTGACAGATAATGTCCTCGCTGCAGGCAGTGTAGCAGATCCTACAATCGCGCCAAAGCGTTATACGGCCATCATGAAACATTTCAATGTGACAGTGGCTAATCATCCACAGCTTGAATCCATTCTTCTCCCAATTGGAGATGGCATGACCGTTTCCAAGGTCAAAAAATAGTTAATGTTTGTGGCAACTAGTAATGGTAAAATATTGATAGAAAACCATAAGGGAGAGATGCTTTTGAAGCAAGCACTAGTCGTGATCGATGCGCAGCAGGAATTGATAGAAGGAAATGACAAGGAACAAGCCGTCTATCGCAAAGATGAATTACTGGAAACAATCAATGCCGTTATTGAAAAGGCTAAAGAGGCAAATGCACCTATTATTTTTGTCCGAGATAAAGATGTAGCTGATGGAGAAGGGGATGGCTTTCAAGTACATCAAGCAATCCAAATACCCGGGACAGCAAGCTATTTTGATAAATATGCAACAAATGCTTTTTACAACACAGGCCTACTCGAGTACTTACAGGCAAATGATATCCAACATGTAGTTATAATGGGCTGTAAAACGGAGCATTGTATCGATACAGCAGTAAGAACCGCTACAATTCATGGGCTTGATGTCACCTTAGTTGCTGATGGGCATTCAACGAACGGTTCAGATTACTTATCACCAGAGGATACAGTAGCACATCATAATAATATTCTGCATGGCCATTATAATGTCGATCATTTCTCACTTGTGCGAAGTGCTGACGAAGCATTATTTGAACCGACTCATAATAGATACCGCTAATTCAAAATGACCAAGAATGCTCTGTTCTTGGTCATTTATCATCCATTTACATATAGAGAAAATTGAGTATCCAGCCTCCTATAGTGCATACAATGCCAAATATGATTAAAAGTAGCCCATGTCTCGCTGCATCATAATCCTTTCGAAGCACGACCCCCATACATATAGCCCTAAGCCCGCAAAAAGCTTGGAATAAAAGAAGGGCGAACGCCACATTGACCCAACCGATCAAGAGGAGTAATCGCTTACTATTATGTTCTTGTACCATTTATTGTTCTCCTTTATCTTGTATATGTAAATAAAGTGCATAGCTAATTGCGACTAGTAGTAATAGTTTTCCTATTAATAGTGTACAATTCCTGTACAATAGTACAAGCGGTGATTTCAAAAATGAAGACATGTAGAGGTATGTATGTTATCCCATTAAAAGTAAGGGGAGATCTTGTCCAATTATTTTATTTACAAATATTGTAACATAAGCTATTTTTATACACAAAGGTTGTTCATCTTCATAGGGCCACTGAGTGAGCAGTGACCCTACGTATCAAGTCAGGAGGTGTAAGGCTAAAATTAGCTTTACACTATTATATGTATGAAAAAGTAGCTTTTAATGCTAGTTATTGGCCTGTGTAATAGATTATTTTTTGTCGGACGACTAAATAGTGCACCAATTGTCGGATGAGGTGCTACGTTTCCTGCTATTGTTGTGACTAAGGGAGGTAATGGATGTGGATTCATTAACAAGATTGAATGAGGCTATTGCTTATATCGAGAACAATTTAACAGAGGACATTAACCTAAAGGAGGCTGCTAGAATTGCCTATTGTTCAGAATATCATTTTAAACGCATGTTTTCTTTTTTAGCAGGAGTCTCGTTGTCCGAGTATATTCGTCGTAGGCGTTTAACTCTCGCTGCGCTGGAACTATCGAACTCCTCTATGAGAGTTCTCGATATTGCGGTGCGTTATGGCTATCGCTCTGCAGACGCTTTTACAAGAGCCTTTCAGCAAATGCATGGAGTCACACCATCCGAGGCAAGACGAAGTGGTCAAAACTTTAAAGCTTTTCCAAGGATGACCTTCCAACTAACAATTAAAGGAGGTAGTGAAATGAATTATCGACTCGAGCACAAAGAAGCATTTCACATCATTGGTATTATGAAAAGAGTACCAATTGTCTTTCATGGAGAAAATCAAGCCATTACAGAAATGGCACGCACTTTAACTATGGAGGACATTGAGCAACTTAAAAAGCTGTCCAATGTAGAGCCAAAGGGCATCATCCAAGCATCTGCTAATTTTTCAGAGGGGAGAATGGAGGAAAAGGGTGAGCTTGATCATTACATCGGTGTAGCCACAACAAAAACCGTTTCTACCCATTTTACACAGTTGGATGTACCTGCTTGTACGTGGGCTGTCTTTGAAGCGATCGGGCCTTTCCCGCAAACCCTTCAAGAAACATGGGGACGCATTTATGCCGAATGGTTCCCGTCATCTGGCTATGAGCAAATAGCAGGGCCTGAAATTGTCCGTCATGCAAGCACTGAATTCTCTTCGCCAACCTTTACAAGTGAAATTTGGATACCTATTCAAAAAATGGAGCCTCTTGTATAAAGCGAGGCTCTCTACCGTATTTTCGTTCCATTAGGTACGGCTTGGTCAGGAGTTAACAGAATGACATCGCCTTCAACTGGCACCCCACCAATCACTAACACCTCTGACTTAAAACCAGCGACTCGGCGCGGTGGGAAATTGACAATCGCCACGACTTGCTTACCAATCATTTTATCGGGTGAATAGCGCTTAGTAATTTGGGCAGAAGACTGTTTAACACCAAGCTCCTCACCAAAATCGATTGTCATTTTAATAGCAGGTACTCGTGCTTTTGGCAGTTCTTCAGCTTCCAACACCGTGCCAATTCGTATATCAAGTGCTGCAAAATCTTCTATTGTCGCCATAAATAGACTCCTTTTTATAGCAATGTTATCATTATCTAGAAAAATATTCAAAAAAGAAGAGCACGCATAGTGCTCTTCCTTTTTTAACGACGGTGCTCTACAAGGTCAATGGCTCCTAACACAATGTGTGCTAAGCCAAAGCCAAAAAGGGTATTAGCTACCATTTTGTTGGAACCATGTTTTTGCTTCATGGCATATCCTGCTGCAGTAACTGCTGACCCTAAAATAGTGGGGATTAAACCTTCACGAATACCATTCATAAATAGATCCCTCCGTCGTCTAATTTGGTATGATTTTCACACCATTCTTACTATGAACGATTCGCAACCATACTATACTAAGCATCTACCGTATCGATAATAAAAGCAGTAATTGCTGTTTTTTCTGCATTCGTAAAGGCTTTGCAAAATAGCACAATAGCACTTTCTTCATGGTCAAACCATAAATAGCGTATCTCTGTTACAAAGTAACTTTGATCGTTCATTTCATACACATCAATGTCCAGCAATGCTTCATCAAGTGGCCATGTCAATTTGCCCTGTAACTCGAAAACCTCCTGCAAAAAGGTAGCCGTTTCCTCCGTTAGTGTTTGCTCTCGTATAAGTTTTTCATATCTTTTATGTACTAAATCTTCCAATGTCTTTTTTGTTAATGCGATTAATTGCTCCTCCATTTGCATCGTATTCCTCCACATTATATAGTCAATGCCTCCTGCAAAATAACATGTGCTAACTTATGATCGTTGATTAAATCAGGCACTCCCTCGGGCTCCACCCAAATCCGGTCAATTGTTTCATGCTCACCCCAAAACGGTAGACACTCTTCAATGGTCATTTTGTAAAAAAGCTGATAGCCAATCATTGGATATTTACCGCCTTCAATAAAAAATGGGTTTTCTTCGTGACTTACTTCAATCGCACCGATATATTGAATAGAACCTTTCACATAACCTTTCACATAACCTTCTTCTAAAGCCTCGCGATGCAGCGCCTCCTCTGGGGTTTCCCCAAATTCAACATGGCCACCAGGATAATTAAATCCACGATTTTTAACGTACACGAGTAAAACACGACCATGGTGAAAACAAATACCATGTACACTGGTCACTTTACTACTTTCTTGTAAGATTTGTTGAGGAAGCCATGTCAGCTTAATAGACTGTCCGCTCCAATTGACATACTGTTGTATCATCCATGTTACCTCCTATCGTAACTATTGTAGTGAATTTTAAAAAGTTTGTATATGTACATTTTGGGATAATTTTGAAACGAAAGGCACAATTAATCGTATACTAGAATAAGGGGGACTGCATATGAAGTATGTAAGTATTGGAACAGTATTGTCAATTGTAGGTGTGCTCTGTTCAATCTTTTTCTGGGGCACGGAGAAAGCCCATTTACTTCCAGGGCTGTTAGGAGGAATCTTCATCGTCGTCTCGATGCTACTGTCAGGTGCCTTGGCGAACGGAGATAGAATACGTGCCAATTTCGCCACAGAAACGGAACAAGATCGAAATGACCGCAATCGCATCATGAAAAACGCCTTACTACTAGCATTACCAAATATGATTGTAGCCATTTTCGCCTATTACATGTGAGGACTTGTAAAAAAGGGTGACCATCTGTCATGGAATGGCTATCGATCAAACTAGGAGCGCTAACCACCAGAAAGTCCGTTGTATCCATCACATATAGATTTTTATCCGCCATTTTAGGGACCCAAACCATCTGGAGCGGGGCTATCGATCAAACTAGGAGCTCTATCCACCAGATAGCACGTTGTATCCGTCACATATGGAATCCTATCCATCAGAAAGCCCATTTTATCCATCACATTTAGATTACTATCCGCCAGTTTAGGCACCTAAACCATTTGGAGTGGGGCTATCAATCAAAAAAGGCGTGCTATCCACCAGATTGTCCGTTGTATCGATCACATTTAATGTTTTATCCGCCAGTTTGAGCAGCCAATCCGTCTGGAGCGGGGCAATCAATCAAAAAAGGCGTGCTATCCACCAGATTGTCCATTGTATCCATCACATATAGATTTCTATCCGCCAGTTTAGGCACCTAAACCATTTGGAGAAATGCTATCGATCAAAAAAGAAGGATACATTATTCATCACCTCCAGTAACCCAACCGTTTTCAAAAAATCCAATCCATCTAACCAGAAAGGATGTTGTACCCTATGGAAGAAGAAAAAGATTATTATCCAGAAGCCTCCAGATATACGTTGGCTGTTGTACTTTTTACGCTTATTGTTTGGGGTATTTATGATTGGCGAAATGCCCATGTCTATAGTTTTCAGTTCCTATTAATTAATGAAATTGTTATTACGCTTAGCATCGTGCGCTATATTTTGAAGAAGAGAGATCAGAAACGTATGCGCTCTTCATAGTCGTTACATATAAAATCATAAAAAGTGTCACATCTACCCTAGGTGTGGCTTTTTTTGTTGCATTTAATAGGGATGAGTACATTTGCAATAGAGAGGTGGTACTATGCAATTAACAGATGGCACACGGACATTTGAAACGGACATGATTGATGAGGCTGCCATTAAAAAGGATCGTGATGAGCAGGAGCGGGAAATGCTCAATGCCTTTGCACGTTATGCTTACTTACGATACAAGCAAATACGCGACAAAGTAAATCCTCGTAAATGCAGATATATGTATATCCATCAAGTTCGCCAGCAACTAACATCTCCCGCTAGGCTCCAACGTGTTTGCAAGTTGTTATCGATGACGGAAGAAGAAGTTCTATACATTGTGGAATTTGTGCGAAAGTATCTGAAATACGTGAAGTAAACCTCATCTCAATAGATGGGGTTTTTTTACATAATTTCTAGAGAGAATTGTTTCTCAACCACCCACTGGATATAGTATGATGAACGTGGATAAAGGAGTGAGAGTAGTTGAGATTTATTAAATTTCTAGTGGTCATCGTAATTTTCCTTGGCTTGGTTGGATACGGTGTATTACATTTCGGTACAAAATTTGCCTCAGAAAAGATTGTTGATACATTATCAACAGAATTAGAAAACAGTGGGCAAATGGACGAAATTAAAAACACGATTGAAAATGATCCGCAATTAAAGGCCTATATGGAGGAAGCCCAAACGGTAGATAGAAGTACATTGCCATTTACGACAAAAGAAGAGGCGACTAAAGTGTTGATTCAAAAAGTGGGGATCACAGAGCTGAATGATATTCGAGTAAAATTACAAGATGGCTCGATGACACAAGAAGAAGCCCTGCAAAAGGTTGAAGGGAAACTGTCAGATGAGGAAATCGCCGCTTTAAAAGTCATCGTTTATGAAGAGCTATATCAATAAAATGAAGCAGAAGCAAACGTTTGCTTCTGCTTGCTCATTAACCATCACAAATCATTAAAATATTCCCATCTAAATCTTGAATGTTGAAGTAAGCAAAGTCATCAAAACGTTCTATTTCACGAACAATTGGAATGCCTTTGTCTTTGATATATTGATAGGCATCGTCAATATTATTGGTGTAGAAGTTAAATAACACATGTTTTGATGGCTGAAGCTTAAAGCCCGGATCAAATGTGTGATCATCTAGGGTAATACCTGTTTCTGAGGTAACGGGTAGATTGTAAACAGGAGATACTACCTTTTCTTGAGAATAGGGCAGACCGAGAAGCTGACTATACCACTCTGCTGATTGATGTAAATCTCGGACATGAATAAAAACATTATTTACTTTTTTAGTAAGAGGGGACGCTGCAATTTTCATTTATTTACCACCTTTCCATTGTTTTAGTATAATTTCGCTAAAAATTTGATTTCACCTGCTTGTAAAGGCGTGCTGTTATGGCATGTCTTTTTTTTATGAATGTCCCTTTTTCTCGGAATTTCTTTATATAAGTATTGAAGATAGACACAACAGCAAGAAAGAGGGATGGGTATGATTTATCGTGTAGCGAAAAAGGGGAATTTTGTTGTATTGGACAAAGAATTTTTAAATGATGACCAATTAAGCTGGAAAGCAAAGGGGTTACTTGCCTATATGCTGTCTTTGCCAGATGATTGGTCTTTTAGCCTTTCAGATTTAGCGACACGAAGTAAATGTGGGCGAGAAGCGACAGCGAGTATTATGGATGAACTGATAGAGGCGGGCTATTTACAAAAAGCACAAAAAAGAACAAAGGATGGTAAGTTTGGCAAGGTGGAATTTTTCGTCTTTGAAGCGCCAACATGTGCTGCCATGCCGTCAACGGGATATCCGTCAACGGTAACACCGCAAACGGAAAAGCCGACACTACTAAAGAATAAGTTACTAAATAACCAATTACTAAAAAATAAAGATCATGATGATAAGAAACCTATGTCCACTGCCTCTCACTTTTATGTGCAACAAGGCTTTGGCTCTCAATGCGCCTATATCACGAGTAAAATTCATTATTGGCTCACTATTTTTTCGGAGGAAATGGTTGTCCATGCGATGAAGCTAGCTGTGGAACACAATGTTTTACGCTGGATTTATGTAGAAAAAATCCTGCAAAATTGGTTTAATAACAAAATAAAAAGTCTGGCAGATATCGCAATCGATCAACAGCATTTTCAAGCACGTAAGCAACAGGTGCAGCCGAAGAAAGCTAAAAGACGTCGAGAAATCATTCCAAAGTGGTTTCATCAGCGTCATGAAGAAGACCCTCCAAGTAATCAGCAGCCAGCTATTGATTTTGAAGCAGAACGTCAAAAAATATTAGCATTATTAGGGAGCGGATAATCATCCGTATACCATATTGGCTTCGTCCATGAAAAGTGATCATGATCCTGTAAAATTAGCTGAATTCTCTCTAAGGCGTCGTCAAAGGATGGTGGGTCATATTGACGTGTCCACACAATGGTTGAAAAAACAGTCATGGCAGCATATAAGGCATAGAGCTGCCAAAAAGTCTCGTCTGGAGCAGAGGGGAAATAGCCATTGATTTGCCCTATACAAAAGGGGATGCTATGTCGTCTACTAAATAAGGCGATGTTATAAAAATCATGATAGGGATCGCCCACATCAAAGCCATTAAAATCGATAATCCCATTGAACGTCTGGTCTTTACAAATGATGTGACCAAGATGGAAATCATCATGAAGTAGAGTAATGGGACGGTGCTTTAAAAGTGGCAAATGGGCATCAATAAAGCTCACAAGTTTAGTTTCCTGTGGAAGATGATAGGAGTCCTGTTGGTATGCCTTAAAATAAGTAAAGAATTTCTTTCGCTGTGATGCCTCCCAATTCATGTTTTGAGGGGGTTTCACTCGATGAATAGCGCTTAATTGTTTCCCAGCAGCTAGCCCAAGCTGATATTGCTCGGAGTCAGAGAGTTGATGGATAGTCTCATCTGCAGGGGAGCCTTCCAAAAAACTGACGACCATTGCGGATAAATTGGCCTCACGAAGCACCGTATAGTCAATCGCTTTATGCGTATGAACACCTTGTTTTGCTAGGTCTTGTAGCAATGCAAATTCCTTTTGGCGTTTTTCGTGATGCACAAGGTCTGATAATCGTACGAAATAACGCGTTTCCCCAACGGTTATGAGATATTTGTCATCAGGTGAATAGCCTTTGTTGACTTTTGTCATGTGCGTAAAACCGTGTAAGCTTGGTAATTGATTCATAATATCTACTAAACGCATATTTTTCTCCCTCTCTTTCAATATTTTAGAAGATACAAAATACTACAGGAGACATTGCTTTGTCAATATCTTGGAGAGAAGGAAGGGGTAAAAAATTCATATTGAAAACATAGTAAAAGAGCACAACTAACTAGAAATCACATAAGTGCGAGCATTTACTAACAATAAGGGAATGTCTTTGCTTTCAAGGGTCCTTCCCTCTCTAGCAGTAAGCCCCATGAGTACGATCCTCTTAGCAACAAACATTTCCCTAGAACTGTAAATAAAAAGTATGATTTGTAAAAAATTGATAGGAAAGGACGGTGCACTATGAGTTATGTTATTGAGAAACAAATGATGTCAGGGTTACCTAATCAGGCGCTTGTAGCAGTAAAATACGTTGTGGCGCATGAATCAGGGAATAGCAGTAATACAGGGCCATACGCATTGGAAAACGAGATTGCCTATATGAATAAAAATAAAGCCAATGCCTTCGTATCCCACTGGGTAGGCGGTGGTGGACGAATCGTACAAGTAGCCCCAGTGAATCGGGTGCAATATGGCTGCGGTCCGAAAGGCAATCCGTATAGCTATGCCCAGGTCGAGCTGGCGCGGACGTCTGACAAGGAACAATTTAAAAAGGATTATGCGGCATATATATGGCTGTTACGTAAACTAGCCATCGAGGCAGGGGTTCCTACTGTATTAGATGGAAGTGGTAATGGCATTAAGTCCCATCGTTGGATTGCCGACAATTTGGGTGGAACCACACATTCAGATCCTTTTGACTATTTAAAAAGCATGGGGATTACAGAAGCACAGTTCCAGCAAGACATTAAAAATGGACTTGAGGAGGGATTAACCGTGTCACAATATAATGAGCTGAAACAGGAAATCGAAGCGCTAAAAAGCTTGTTGGCTGAAAAAGCGAGTTTACAATCAAGCAGGGATGTAGGCGCAGCCCATAAAGAGGCGTGGGAATGGGCTGTTAATGAGGGCATCATCCGTGGGGATGGCAGTAAGAATATGAACCCAGCCGGCGTCCTCACGCGTGAGCAAATGGCGACCATGCTCAAGCGGTATTACGATAAATTTATAGCAACCAATTAACTTGGGGATACTGAAGGATAAAGCTCATTAGCAATCAAGAGCTTTATCCTTTTTCTTAGAATAGAGGTATTCTCAAACTTTTGTCGAATGTAGTAGAAGAGAGGAGGGGTTTGGATGATAACAAAAATAAGAAAAGTGAAATTTGAACAAGAAAGGAAAAATCCATTATATCAAGTAATTATGGAGTGTCCGGATGGAAAACAATTATATGTAAAGTTTGATTATACCTATAAAACGAAAAATTTTTGGCCACTAGAAGTAAATTATAATAAAAAGAACTACGGAGCGAAATTAGCATGGTATACCAATAAAGTCGAGAAAATGACAGTCGCTTTATTTTTAGAGACGATTGCTAAAAAAATCAACAAGAAATACGACTTTGACTTAAAGCAACAATAAAAAAGCAGCACCCTAACAAGAGTACTGCTGAAAAGCCTGTTCTTTATTTTGTCGAGATATAAACAATCAATGCTGCCTCATCAAATGTTACGTTTGCGCCAAGAGCCTGACTAACAAATCGTAAAGGCACCATTGTTGTTCCTTGATAAATTTCAGCAGGATGGCTAAGCGTGATTGTTGATGAAGTACCATTTGCATCAACATAAGCTTTTTTATTCCCCACACCAATCACAATTTTTTTACTGTCCTTTACTGCCGTCACTTTTTTTGTGGCACTATCATAGGAAACCGTTGCCCCAAGCGATTCAAAAATAGCCTTCATTGGCACGAGGGTTGTACCATTTTTCATATAAGCACCTGGCGTATAATTTTGTTTTTCATTATTCAAATAAACCGCCACTTTTGTCAATGCAGGAGCAACAGTTACTACAGGTGTCTGCGTATAGTTGCTTTGTCCGCCTGAAGACGATCCACCTTGATTGCTGCCATTGCCATTATGATAATGGTAGCCTGAACAAAGACCCTTTGCCTTTGATTTTTCTGAACAGTTGTGACCGCCATTACTATCTAGACGTCCAGGATGAGCGTCCGCAATAGAGGTTGTAGCGAAAAACAATGTCAGCATCGCTAAAAATAATACTAATTTTTTCATATAAATCCTCCTAAAATTGAAATACATGGTTATTATACTATTAAAAAGTAAATTTTGACATGTTTTTATAGGATTTTAGATTGAGAACAATGATAAATGAATACAAAAGTGGCACTAACAGACAATGGAATGCGTGTCTTGTTAGTGCCTTTTTTATACCTAAGTTTATCCAAAAAAGAGCATCAACCCTTTTTTGGATCAATGCCCTGCAACGAATTAACATCTTACATATTTACGTTTAAATCCAACTCGTCCTCGTTCTACTTCCTTTTGGATATTTTCATATGCGTGGAGTGTCGTGCTTTTTTTGTTATCTCGCTTCATTTCTACTGGACCAATAGCCTGTGCCGTTTCAACAGCCAGGTCGTGAAGTGGCACATAGGAAATGGCCACAGTGTAGAGAAAATTATTCATCGCAGATTTAGTCCGTTCTGGCGCATTATGAATGGTCGTTTTCACCACTTCGAGCATGTTGGCCAACTTGCTCTCTGAAAATTCGTTATCCTTGCGATTTCCTAATAACCAGCAATAGCAGCTCCAACCCGCTGACATTTTCAGCTCCTCACCGCTCGCAATCCATGCATCCGCCACTTCTTGGGCAATCGGTGCTTCCGCTAAAGTGACCGCTACGACATAATCAGACAGCATATAAAAATAAGCGGAATCCATCCAGCGATCAAAATCTTCTGCAGTCATTGCCTTTGGATCGGCAATAACCCCAGCAAAATACATCGCATCATAATTGCCTGTAGCATAGAGCTCCTCCGCTAAAGCCTGATCAATTTTTATTTTCTTCGCGATAGGCTTCATAGCACCTGTTGCTACGCCAAACAGTGGCTCATGCGCACCATTCGACATATACATTTTTTTCGTACGTTCCTTGCCTAGAGCCTCTAGCTCCTGCATCACCATTTCTGCATCCATACTAGCACTTCCTTCTTCGCTTTTTTCTACGTCATTCTTATTATCCTATAGTGGATGTCCTTTTGTCATGGTCGATGCTGTTTCACGAAGCGTGTTAAAGTCTATTCCAAATAAACATAAATTGTGCGGCATCAGACTCGAGGGCAATTTGGTGATAGTCAGTAGAATCATCATCTATAATCAAGCGACCTTTTTGCACATTTAAAATGGCATGTTTCACTGATTCTGGATGTTCCGTTGAGTAGTGGGAATCCTTTAGGAGGGTCAGGGCAGATCGACATTTATGTTTATCAATTCGCTCATTTTTTCCTTTGAAATATAGCTTTATTAGATAGGGGGTATCATCGATAATTAAACCGAGTTCAGGATTTGATCTTACTGTTAATTCCTCACAATACCAATTAGCCTTACCAGGTTCAAACCACTTTACATCTTTATTTTTAAAGAATTTCACATAGGCTTTTACAGCTTCTTGATAATTTTTCTGTCGGGCTGGGAGGGCATTGTCCACAATGTCGAGTAAATAGGAGTCATTCAAGCGCTGTTCATGGTATTTTTTTAAACCGTCGCGTAAGGCCTTCCAATAATCTTTAATCGGATGATAATCTCCCTGATATTTTATATCTTTCACAAACTTCGTCTTAGCTGCACTTCCTTTCATCGTAAAGTCTGTAAATTGAGTTAAACCAATTGATGGCTTTGTTATAATCGTCACGCTCACATCACCCTTCTTTCATCTTCCATAGATTAGTATTATATTGGCAAGCGTAAAATTATATGATTTTATCGAGATTTTGAACGGGGTAGAAAGAGTTCTATTAAGATAGAAAAATAAGTTTTTTAAGAAAATATGTTTAGATGTGTTTGAGCTGGGAATATAAATAGCGAGCTAGTCAAAGCTCAAAAAAATATTTAGGAGGAATAGAAATGGCTAACAAGCAAAACAATCGCAACAGAAACAACAATGAAAACATGACTGTCGAAGAAGCGGGACGTAAAGGCGGAGAAGCTACCTCCAGAAATCATGATCGTGATTTTTATGAAGAGATTGGACGTAAAGGCGGAGAAGCTACGTCTAAAAATCACGGTCAAGAATTTTATCAGGAAATTGGACGCAAGGGTGGGGAAGCTACGGCTGAAAACCACGGCGAAGAATTTTATGAAGAAATTGGACGCAAAGGCGGAGAAGCTACCTCAAAAAATCACGACGGCGATTTTTATGAGGAAATAGGCCGTAAAGGTGGAGAAGCTCGCAGTAAGCAGCGTAGTGATAACTCCAACGGTAACCGTCGTAATAACGATAACAACTAAATTATTCACGTATAATATAATCCTTCACACAAAAGGCGTTTGTAGTTGATTAACTACAAACGCTTTTTTATTGTGCATTTCCTCTAAAGCGCAGGATAAATTTGTTGAATTTCTCCTAATTGTAGTATATATTTAATCCGCTTCTATTATAGTATCAATAGCTTGTGTTTTAGAGGAAATGAGGATAGAGACATGACAAAAGAAAAAGAACTATATGATGTAATCTACGCCGTCATACAGGCTGTTGGCATGACGGTGACGATAAAACAAGACCATTCGGGTATTAATATGAGTTACAATTTCATTGGGGATTATGTAGGATTCGATGCAAAACGATTAATAGAAGCGAGAAATGAGCTAAAGCTGCCAATTTCACTTGAGGTGTATGTAAAAACAATGACCTTACATGAACTAGGGCATGCGATGGATCGTGATGCATTACAAGCATCACTACCACGCACAATTGAAATTTTTACGATGAAAAAACAATATTCCTTAAATGAGATTTATCGTCAGGAGCATCTATTAACGATGATGCTTGAAGAACACGAAATGAATATTCAATTTGAGCAAACAGCATGGGATAACGCAAGAGCTCTTAACCATATACACCAGTTCGTATCAGAAACAGACTTTGACAATATAATGCAGCATAGCCTTGCAACATATAAGACATTATATGAGCACGATGTGCAAGCCTATCACCATCTTTTGAACCAGCAGGTTGTTCAATTAGCATAGCTAGAAATCATTATTTCATACCTTGCTGGGAATAGATCATACCAAATAGGGCAATGTAATACTACTTGGAGGTGATTATTTTGACAAAAGGTAAGCAATATAAACGCCAGTCAGAATTGGCGGAATTAGCGACAGATTTAAGTCCAGATGATTTAGATGTGCGTGAAGATAATCCTTTAACACAGGAACAAAAGAAAAATTCGAACGAAAGTAATCGTTCAAACAAAGCACGCAAATCTCAATCATAACCTCTACACCACAATCACTTTGATTGTGGTGTTATTTTAATTTGGTAATTTTTGGACCGATGTCGAGGATACTTCGCTTTGAGGGGCGTATCCTGTAGCTTATTACAGTGTTCTATCCATCACTTAGCGCGTGCTATCCGCTACTTTTCTAATTTTATCCGTCACTTAACGCGTGCTATCCACCACTTTCCTGATTTTATCCGTCACATTGCGCGAGCTATCCACCAGAATAAAACGTATCCTCCACTTTGATTGCTCAATCCGTTACTTAGCGTGTGCTATCCGCTACTTTTCTAATTTTATCCGTCAAATTGAGCAATCTATCCACCAGAATAAAACGTTTCTTCCACTTTGATTGCTTTATCCGTCACTTAGCGCGAGCAATCCGCTACTTTTCTAATTTTATCCGTCACTTAGCGCGAGCAATCCGCTACTTTTCTAATTTTATCCGTCACTTAACGCGTGCTATCCACCACTTTCCTGATTTTATCCGTCACATTGCGCGAGCTATCCACCAGAATAAAACGTATCCTCCACTTTGATTGCTCAATCCGTTACTTAGCGCGAGCTATCCGCTATTTTTCTAATTTTATCCGTCAAATTGAGCAATCTATCCCCAACATAAAGCGTATCCTCCACTTTGATTGCTCAATCCGTTACTTAGCGCGTGCTATCCGCTATTTTTCTAATTTTATCCGTCAAATTGAGCAATCTATCCACCAACATAAAGCGTATCCTCCATTATTGGTCAACAGGTAGAGAGAGGCAACAGATATATTTACAAATATCGTCAATGCCTACTTTAAACAGAGGAATATATGTTAGAATTTATATAACTAATGAGAGGAGTTGGAAAAATTGTCTTTATTTATTGTATTTTTAGGGATCATTGTTATTGTTGGTATCGTCAGTAACGTAAGTAAACAACACAATAAATCGAACGATGAATCACATCATATTCACTCAACAAACGATTTTCTAACCCATGATACACAGATTTCCTCACAAGACAGCCATCATTGTGCTGATTCAAGTTCACCGACCAGTGATTCGTCCTGTGGCTCATCCGCTGACTGAGTAGAAAATGGAAGATGATTCTTTAAAAGGGTTGGATACTAGCTCGAAATAGTGACTGGAGTGATCAAGTTGGAGTGGAATGCGCTCCAAAGTGAGGTCAAAGTGATCCAAAGTAGTTAGGACCCGCTCCAAAGCGAGGTCAAGGTGATCCAAGGTAGTTAGTCCCCGCTCCAAAGCGAGGTCAAAGTGATCCAAAAGAGAGTGAACCCGCTCCAAAGTGAGTTCAAGGTGATCCAAAAGAGTTAGTCCCCGCTCCAAAGAGTGATCAAAGTGATCCAAAAAAGTGTGGACCCGCTCCAAAGCGAAGTCAAGGTGATCCAAAAGAGTTAGAACCCGCTCCAAAGCGAGGTCAAGGTAATCCAAAAGAGTTAGGCTCCGCTCCAAAGCGAAGTCAAGGTGATCCAAAAGAATGGGAACCCGCTCAAAGGAGTGACCAAAGTGATCAAATAAAGTGTCAAACCGCTCCAAAGCGTCATCTAAAGTGATCCCAAAAAGTTACCCACCGCTCAAAAGCAAGTCAACTGTTAAAAGCATATATTTCAGAATGCCCAAGACCTCCGTAGAACCTCCATTATCAATAAAGCTGGAACCTAATATACAGGTCTCCAGCTTTGGTTATATGTACGACTTATTTTAATTGTCTTGTTTTTGCATCTAGCATGTACTTAGCCAGATTGACATTAGGGGGAATTATACTTGCAGTCACTTGCCATTCAACGAGGGTTTTCTTAACTGTGTTAATCCTTTGTTTTCAGGAGCAGGTAATAAATATCTGGGACTGGTTTCTCTACAATTTCTATTTATTGCGCTGATTCATCGGTGATATGTTTGGCAATAAAGTAAGAATGGCTACGCATGGCTTGTAAAATGACAATTTACTTGGATGAAACAAAAGAAAACCGCTATGAGCAACATACTTCCTATGATATAGCGGCGCTTTTTCATAGAACTAAAAGAGTTGCAAGAGAACATAATTGATGATCCACCCTCCAATAAAACCAATTACCCCGGCGAACATTAACACACGTCCATGTGTTGTTGCTTCATAGTCTCTTTTCAGAACAACACCCATACAACATGCGACAATTCCTAAAAATAGGGGGAAAAAGCCAAGAGCTAGCACAGCCGATAGCCAGCCAATGGTTATTAGTATTTTTTTGCCGTTCTTGTCGTTATTCATATCGCACCTCCATTTCCTATCATATCCATTATATATAATTTGTGGTCTTCGTATGTATGAAAAATATGTGTCCAGACATAGCGAAGTGGGTAATGGATTGTGCCAAAAATACCCCGGATAAAGATGGATAATTACAATCACCAATCATAAGCGGGCATTCTATCTACCATTTGAAAAACGGCATCCCTTTTTCCTACAAAATGGTTAACTAATTATTCTCCCTAATAGGACAATAACGTCAAGTCCTACGATAATCGATGGAATCCGTTTGATGGAAAAATTTGTGGTTTGTGATACAAGACTCCATTATGTGGGGGCTATAAGTTGTTTTGAAGATAAACAAATAGCGCAAAGGGAACAAAATACCGTAATATAATAATAGGAACTGAAAAAAATAGATTTGGAGGGGAACTATGGGCTACATCATGGATTTACGTCGGGAGGTCGGCACGAAGCCATTGATCATGGTAGGCGCAAGTGTCCTCATTTTCAATGAAAACAACGAGCTACTTCTACAGCATCGTAAGGATAATGCGTGCTGGGGACTAATTGGTGGTTCGATGGAATTGGGAGAAACACTTGAAGAGGTGGCCATCCGGGAAATGTATGAAGAGAGTGGACTCATTCCTACTGACTTAGAGCTCTTAAACGTATTTTCTGGTCAGGAATTTTATTATCAATATCCACATGGGGATGAAGTTTTTAATGTCATTGCGGCGTATGAATGTCGTAGCTTTTCAGGTGAATTAAAGTATGATGAAGAAGAAGCAATGGCGATAGCATTCTTTCCACTGGATCAGCTGCCTAAGAAGATGAGCCCGCCAGATCAACAAGTCATAAATGATTATCTTCATAAAAAATAAGCAATAGATAGAGAGAATTTGGAGGGACTAAAAATATGATACGATTTGAAAACGATTATGCGGAAGGCGCACATCCAAAAATTTTACAGCAATTAGTAGCAACGAATGAAGAGCAATCACCAGGCTATGGGATGGATGAGCATTCGGAAAAAGCACGTGTCTATATTAAAAAAGCCATTGCAGACGAGCAGGCAGACATCCACTTTTTAGTTGGAGGAACGCAAACGAATACCACTGTGATCGCCTCTATCCTGCGTCCACATCAAGGGGTAATTGCAGCAACAACGGGTCATATTGCGGTACATGAAACAGGGGCAATCGAAGCGACTGGTCATAAAGTTTTGACATTGCCAAGTGATGATGGCAAGTTAACGGCTACACAGGTGAAAGCATGCATCGAAGGACATTGGCAAGACAGCACACATGAGCATATGGTGCAGCCAGGCATCGTGTACATATCACATCCTACTGAAAATGGCACGACATATAGTAAAGCAGAATTAACGGCTTTAAGCGACGTTTGTCGAGAGTATGGTCTGCCGTTATTCTTAGATGGAGCCCGTTTAGGCTATGGACTTGTGGCGCAAGATAGCGATTTATCTTTAGCAGAGATCGCCAAGCTTTGTGATGTATTTTATATTGGTGGCACGAAAATGGGGGCATTGTTTGGCGAAGCCGTGGTGATTGTCAATCCCGCATACCAAAAGGATTTCCGCTACATGATCAAACAAAGGGGAGGGCTGCTTGCCAAAGGTCGCTTATTAGGCATTCAGTTTGAAACTTTATTTGAAGATCAACTTTATATGGATATTTCCCATCATGCTGTTGACATGGCGATGCTAATTCGCCAGGCATTTATCGACAAAGGTTTTGACCTGCGCTATGATTCAAAAACTAATCAGCAATTTCCGATTTTACCGAACAGCTTGCTCGCAACACTAGGCGAAAAATACTCCTTCTCCATTTGGGAAGCATTCGATGATCAACACACCGTTGTTCGCTTTTGCACAAGCTGGGCTACTAAAAAGGAGAATGTGGATCGTTTGATCGAGGACATTCAACAATTAGCCTAATCATCCACTGCACCTATTTGTTGGGTGCAGTTTTTTTCTAATATTCCCTCATGATTGCTATAATAGTAATGAAAGGAAAGGTGGTCATCCATGACGCAGTATGTAGCACTTTTAAGAGGCATTAATGTAGGTGGGCACAATAAATTGAAAATGGCTGAATTAAGAGAAGCTCTTATACCACTAGGCCTGCAAAATATACGGACTTATATTCAAAGTGGCAATATATTATTTGAATCAAGTGAATCGGAAGTACGCTTACAGCAGCAAATTCAAGAAACCATCCAAACAGCTTTCAATATCTCAAGTATCGTGATGATTAGAACTGCCGAAGAACTGCTAGCCATCGTAAACAACTGTCCGTTTTCACCGCAAGACATAGCGGATGCAAGTGCTACAGCAACAGGGGAAAGTCTCCATGTCGCCTTACTGCCAATGGCACCTACGGAAGAGAATGGTGCTAAATTAGTAGCATATGAAAGTGAAAAAGAGCGTTGTATCATCAATGGCAGAGATGTCTATCTGTTATTTTACGATAGCATCCGTAATGCCAAGCTTAGTCAACAGCTGCCTAAACTGGAAGTACCAGCAACTGTTCGCAATTGGAAAACGATGATGAAGCTCGCTGCTATGGTGGATCAGTAAGAATTAATAAACAGTATTGGAGGGATAGGGTGAGACGAGATCAATTAAGTTATTTCATTTATCCAATTATCTATTTCATTGTAAGAACATTTAATCAATGGAGAAAAGATCAATCTATCACATGGACAGAAAATACGGTGACACTGATTGGAACAATGGTCATCATGTATGCTTTTATTTGGTTGTGGAATTGGTCAAAAAAGCCGTATCAATGGGGAAAGAACAAAAAGGAAACATAATACAGGAGAGCAAATTTCTACGCCCCTTGAAATGTTGCTCTTTGTAGCTGCTCAAAAAGTTACTTATCATTAATACATAAAAAAACTGCAGTGAAATGAATCACTGCAGCATAGAATTGGTTGATACCCTTTGAGGTTTTCATTAGTATTATAGCAAACTTCTTTTTTTCTGTATAGAAAACATTCCCTTTACATCATTTTTTGTAATGTTTGCATCATTATCTTATGGAAGTTTTCTTTATCCCACAATAGGAAGGTTCGCTGTTCACCCAATTCGTCTACTAATTGTTTTACAAGACAATAACCTACATAATAGGCTAGCCGAGTTGCTTGAAAATGCTGACCGCCATTGATGGAGAACCACTCTTTCCACACATAGGCTGCGTCATGTGTAGTTAAATCTATGAAAAATTGTTGAGCAATGGTCGATTGGTTCGTTTCAGCAAACTCCAGCCATTTTGGATCTTCTTCAAATGCAAAGTATTCATCTAATCTTGCCTGTACAATTTTTGTCGATAGATAAGTAGCGACCCCCTCCTGTAAAAGCCACGTAATAGGATGTACCCAATCAATTTTATCCCATTGAATCCCGTGCTTGTCGCTATACAAACAGTGTGCTACATGACCAAATTCATGACCGATAATAATGTTTAGATGTCGCTCATGCTTAGGCATTTTCTCTAAGCAAAAAGCAACATCAGGGTTATATTGACGGTAAGTAAAAGCATTACTTCCATATAAGCCAACAAGTAAATGTACATCACTAGTAAAATGAATTGTATACATTTTTTCATATTGGGCTGCGATGGTCGGAATGAACTTTTGAAGCTTATCTCTTAATCGCAATAAATCAGGCAAAATGACCGCATGTTTTTCTATTGCAGCCTGCTTTTTTTCCTCAACATGATGACAATGATAGTAAAAATACTCCTCATAATGTTTTTTATTAGAAGCATAGTAATCCGTCAAATATTTCGCAGTAGGTTGATAGTGTTGCACAAACTCAGTTACCGTATCGAAAATAATCATCATATGCTCCTGACCTAATTAAATTTTTCTGGCTTGGTCACTTTGATGGATGTGACTTCTCCACATTTTTTACAAAACGTTAAAATGAGCTGAAAAAGATGCTCTATATGTTGTCGCTGCTTTGCTCAATTAGAAAATTTAAAACAGTCGTTAAGTGTACATTATGGTTTTTGACACGCGAAATTATATCCTCCAATTTTTCTAGCTTCTGTTGCATTAGTTTGTCCATTTAAACCTGCGTCATCTCTTGAATCAATTATTGGGTTTCCACCCTGATCAAAACATCGATTCATGTAGTTCATTTTTTCTTTATGTGTAAGATATCGATCCCAGAAAAAATATCCAATGAAAGAAACCAAACCAATTCCTGCAAGCCATGCTACAACGGCGTATGGTGTTATTTCTCCATCTTCATTTTCTTTATAGATGATGTCGCCATCGTAATTTTCCATGTCTATCCCTAATGTTAAAAGTGTATTATTAACCTCTTTTAGAAGTTAGTGACTCTAGAGATTCATAATAATTTAATTCTTCATCTGTGAAATGATATTTTTCTTTAGCTGTCTCTTCATCAAACTCTAGTTTCTTTGTATTAAAATTATATAATACTGATTCGGCTAAAGCACTTTCTTTACTTGCTAGTTCATTGGCATGCGCAAAATTCGATAAAACCGTAGATAATTGTATAAACATTTAACTTTTCATTACAACGATTCTCCTTGTATTTTGTTAAAATAATACATTTATGTGTTATAATATGTATTATTTGTATTATTATACATGATGACCGCGGAAATGTATAATATAATAAAGAATGTGAGGTGTGCCTAATTGTATTTCTCAAATATCCAATTTTTAATGTTGGTATTTGCTTTTATTATTGTAGTTTTCAGTGCTATTAAGGTTTATCAAATAAGAAAGGAATATTTGATTAAGCAGAGGGAACTAGAGGCTGAATTCGAGAGAATCGAATTGGAGAGACAAAAAATAAAGGCAAATATAAGCGAACCTGAGAAAGCCAATAAATAAAATAACTTGCTTGTTTATACGCTATTTTATACATGCTTAAGCTAGTAATTTAACTAAGTGCTGTTAAATCAACAATGTATAAAAATAACCTGTAATCTAACTGAAAAGGCAGTAACACGAAGGGTTGGCCCTTTGTCGTTACTCCTTTTTAAAATGTTATGTAAAGTTAAAATGTATGAACGTGAATAAAACTTTTTTTGCAATGTTCTTAAAAAGTCCGAATAAAAACCAGTTACAATACGTTTTAAACGATTGTGCGAAGCGTAAGGGTACTCACATTTTAACACCTACAGTCTTAGTGGAGTATGTAGGTGCGAGTGGTAACAATATTACTTACTCAACACAAACAAAATATTCGTACCATTCATTTTGAAAAACAAGCAAAAGGTATTAATCCTTTTGCTTGGTTTTTTATTGTGTTTGATTGTTAAATGTAATGAGAAACTTATCCCAACGATCATTATTACAGAAAAAACAACCGTGAACGTTTCTTTATAATAGATGGATGTAACAGCCATGACAATCGAACTAATGATAAGGGCTACACGTAATAATAGATCTGTTTTTTCACTTGGATTAAAAAAATCTTGAAGAATAGCAAATAAATAAGCTAATCCGAAAAATATAATGTACTCATAAACCAACACAGGCTTCACAGAATCGGGAATTCCTAAATACAGTAATTGAAATACGACAAGAAGCAATGCTACATATTTTAAATATTTATAGGAATTTTTTGACAAATTATCACCCTTTTTTATAATAGATTAACATTATTAAACAAGTGTTAGTTATTTGTATAGGAGTTGATTTTTTGGTTTAAAATCGTCTATTAAAATCTTTTTTAGAAGATGAAATGTAAGTAAGCCTGTAGCCATTATAGAGCCGATTGGGCGAACATTTCCTTCACTCGTTATACTGCCAACTTGTCCCGTTGCAAATATGTCATTGCCGTATACTTGGCAAATTTGTTTATTTTCCATCTTATCACCTCGTTATGTAAATTTTAACATAAAAGTCATCTGGTCTGCTTAAAACTTCAAGGATATTAGTTTAAAAATAAATAGTTTAATGTTAAACTATTTTACGTTACTAATGAGAGTAAATGGAGGAATGAAAGATGGATCGAGTAAAAAATAAAGTCGCCTTAGTGACAGGGGGTGCGTCTGGAATTGGTTTATCAGCAGCTACACTATTAGCTAAGGAGGGCGCAAAAGTGGTCATTGCTGATTTCAATCTAGAGGGTGCTAAAGAAGCAGCTGATGCTCTAGTAAAAGAAGGGTTTGAGGCGTCAGCGATTTTCCTTGATGCTGGGGATGCTTCATCGATAGAAGGAGCGGTGAATTTTACTGTTGAACAATATGGAACTTTAACAGTCCTATTTAACAATGTCGGTCTAACCAATTTAAAGAAAGATTTAGATGTGGTGAATATTGATTTAGATGAATGGGACCGCTTAGTCAATGTGAACTTAAAATCAATTTTACTTGGCAGTCGTTTTGCGATTCCGTATATGCAAAAAGCGGGAGGGGGCTCAATTATTAATACCGCTTCCATGGCAGCATTTGCAAGTGATCAAATACGTACAGCCTATGGCGCTACAAAAGCAGGTGTAGTGAATATGACGAAAAACATTGCCACACAATATGGCAAAGATCATATTCGTTGTAATGCGGTTGCACCAGGTCTTATTTTAACACCAGCTGCCAAAAATAATATGTCAGAAGAAATGCTAGCGATCTATTCCAAATTTAATGCGCTCCCATATCATGGGGAGGCCGATGATATCGGTCATGCAGTTGTATTTTTAGCTTCGGATGAATCAAAGTTCATGACGGGCCAAACATTACAAATCGAAGGTGGGCATTATCTCGCTAATCCAACAATAGCCGATACAAATAACTGGTTAGCCACGTTATAAGCTAGCTAAAAGAGGTTGTCTCCTAATGGACAACCTCTTTTTCAACTACATTTGCGGAGCTTCCAATCCATACTGTGCCCATTCCTCTTTTGCTGGACCGTAAATGCCTGGCACCGTTAAACCAGCCTGGCGCATTAAAACGGTCATTTGTCCACGATGATGGCTTTGGTGCTGTAACAAAAATAACAGCAGGGAGCCGTTGGGCATTTGCTGGCCGATAAATTCAATCTTTTCCTTCATTGTCTCATCAGTCCATTGTGTTCGGATCGCGTCTACGAAGGCTTGACTGGCTTGAAGATAGCGATCTGCAATTAATTGTGCAGAAGTTGGAACAGGAAAATCTTGCGCAGGTGCTTCAAATGATAAATTCGTATTCGAAGTAATTATCCGAATAGCAGCCACGGTATGCCATGCTATACGTCCTAACGTCCAATTATCAGCAGTAATGACTTGATTAAGTGATTCATCCGTAAGTTGATTGAGTAGTTTGTGTGTAGCAGCCGCTTCAAAAGACCATGATTGTAAAAAATCCTCTACTGTTTGAAACATTAAAATACCTCCCAAAATATAGTAGTCTCATTTCTATTTTGCTATGTGCCCAAAAGAAAAACAAGATAATATATTGCATAAAAAGGTAATGCAATTGAAAGCATGATATACATCGTCCATTCACCGACGGTTAGTTTTCTTTGCCATCTCGTTAATTTAAGCTGTCGACGATAGATCATACTAGCCAATAAAATTGTTATTAAAGAAAGATCCTTTACATTACCTAAAAAGGTTATCACAGTATCAGCTCCTTTAGGCTGTTGCAATATATGTGATGAGTTAAGTGAACATACCGATCTGTGACAGTTTTCATTGAACAAAAAAGTGCGTCTCTATCTAACATAGAAACGCACTAACCATTTATTCATCTCGAATAACAATAAATACTCCACTAAAAATAAAGAGGGAGCCTAACCAGAAGGACAGCCCAATAGTTTCTCCTAATAACAACCAGCCTAAAAAAGTGCCGACTATGGGTTGAAAGAAGAAAAATAAGCCGCCGCTAGAAGCATTCATTAACTGAAGCCCTTTATTCCACAATAAAAATCCACCAGCTGTTGACACAATGCCCAGATAAAGCAAGCCCCCTGTAATCGTTGGCTGCAATACAGTTGTTAAATCTAACTCTTGTAACCCAGGAAGGACAAAAGGTGTTAATAGAATAATAGCAATCATCGATGAATAGGTTGTCACAACCATTTGAGAATACTCGCTCGGTACTTTTTTCACTAACACAGACATCAATGCCCAGGTTAAGGCAGCAATTAGTAAGTAGAGTCCACCTAATTGCTGCGTGACGTCGATTTGCCCATTGCCCACGATAATCCCGACACCAATCGTTGCGAGGACAATAGATATACATTTTTTGAGCGTTATACGTTCCTTCAACATCAAACGTGCAAAGACAACCATAAAAGCAGGAGTTGTCGCTGTAATAATCGCGCCCATCTGAGCAGTAGATAGCAAGGTACCCATTTCTTGCGTAACAATTGAAATGGTATTGCCAATGAGGCCCACAAGAAAAATGACTAGCCAATCTTTTTTAGCAATTTTCCACGATTGCTTCATCATGATGCCAATAATGCCTAGTGCCACCACCGCAATTAAATAACGAATCCAAACAAGCTCCAATGGTGGCACAACATCCACCACTACTTTAACTACTACATACATGGCGCCCCATATACTCGCTGCTAGCGATAAAAAGCTAGCGCCGATCACTTTATTTCTCATGTTTTTTCCTCCGTTTTCATAGATCCCTATGCCCTTAACGGAGAAAAAGTTCTTCTACCGTTAAGGAAGAAGAAGTCCTGGTACGTCCTGTTCAAATAATGGAGCAAACATCATATCAATTACACCATCCTATTTTTCATTTTTTACTTAGTATAATGGAATACGTCTTGTTTTCATAGTGTTCGGGAAAATGCACCTTTGTAACTTTATTAAAATAATGGCTTTGGAAATCCATTCAGGTGAGCAATAATTGAGATTTGTCCAACATGGTATGCCTCATGTGTGTAAACATGATGAAACAACCACTGAAATGTTGGGACTGAAGGTGGCGTCCAGCCATCAGAAAACCTTGGTACTTCTACTAATGCATTAAGTTCTGATTGGTCCAATGTATGGAGAATGTCATCCGTATAATTTCTAATTTGAATATAGCTATCTAGTAGTTCTTTAGGCGAGCAATCCTCATGAAGATGTAATATACAACTCTTTCTAAGGCCAATTTCATTTACCCAATAGTCCTCGCTACTTGCTATATGAGAAATAATCCAAGCTAGATTATTGGGATAGCCATCTGATGTCTTAAACCAAAATGCCTCATCAAGTTTAGTTAGGTAAGGTATTAACGTTTTTCTAAGATCATTCCGATATGGAAACAGCAAAAAAATCAATCCTTTCATATATTGATAGTAGATAACGAAGAATAAAAAAATCACCTACTAACAGGTGATTAATTACGACTGCCTTTAAGTTCTCTTCCAATGAATAGAACACCCATTCCATACACAATAGAAATAGCTAAAGGTACAAGAGTGAAAGCATGTTCTACAAAGAACCCACCAAAGATGAGAGCAGAAAAACAAGCGCCTAACGTAATGAATAAATAAGCTTTACTTTTATAAATCCATAAGTAAGGAAGAAAATGAGAGCCTGCAAGTAAACCAATGGTGAAGGGAAGGTAGTCAGGTATTTTCATATACACAAGAATAAAGACAGGTAGATAAAATGCTTGAGGAGCGGCAACGATCCCTCCTAAAGTCCCTAAAGGGTTACCAGGAACGTTTAAATTAACACCAAGGATTTTACTAATGAAAAACCCAATAGGAAAAATCGCACCTAAGCCAAATATCCAAATTAAACGAACAACTTCTATTGGAAAAACAAAGGGCATGAGGGTAAAGAGTAAAAAGACAAAGGCGCCAGCAAGCAAAATCGGAAATCCTTTTTTCGCTTCAACAATCATTTCATGTTGTAAATGTCCAAGTGTTCTATTCATAAACGACCACCTTTCGTATCAATAAAATACCACTATAATATACCAGTATTACACTATTTTTACCATGGATGATTTATGAATGGAAATTTTGTGATTACTTTCTTGAAAGAAAATATGCACTGTTTATCCCTCTGATATGTAAAAATAAACTGCTAGGAGATAAATGCAGATATAAAAGACCGCAATTAATTTATACATTGATGAAGAATAGTATTTATCAAAACTAGAGGGAAGCAATACCACAATTGAGAGTATTACAATCAAGATATACAAAGGACTATATGTCAGTTGTGAAAGTAAAGTAGTTATAGGTTGTTCTGTTATATCAGTCATATTGCCTCCAAATAAAGAAACGAACTCCATTCATTTTAACAGTATTTTATTTAAGTGTTATTGGTAAATGTAGGGGATAGGATATAACTTTGTAAGAAAATTTTACTGAACAATAAGAGGAAAGAAACTATTTAGGGTCACCTTGGATAGTGGTGACCCTAAGTAACATTTGAGGAGGCAGTGACATTCAACCACCACCACAACCAAAAAAGTACGTTCGATACACTTTGTATAATAATGAAAAAGGGACAAAATAAATGACTTACAAATTTCCTTTAATATCGTTTTCTTTTGTTTCAAAGCATAGATTGACTGTTCTGCCAGTTGAACGTGTTCTATGCTGGGTGAAAGCTGGCACTTTAAATATTTCACCTGGAAGTAGAGAAATAGTTTCGCTATTTTTTAAATCAATAAATAACTCTCCCTCAAGAACCATAAATAATTCATCTGTGTCATGTTCATGCCAATGATATTCTCCATCTATAACGGCTATTCTTACCACATGATCATTTACTTCAGAGACTATAAAATTTGTATACTCTGAGATATCAGAAACTGTTTGTAGTAGATTTATTTTTCCAGGCATTGGGTGCATAAATTAGCTCCTATCAATAATAGTTATTATTGGAATTTTACAAGATCAATATTAAAAGCACAATAATATCCTAACATTTTTCTTATAGAGGCATGTTATGGGCCATGATTTGTGATTTCGCTAGATTTGTAATGGTGGGGGTACAAATGCTGGCAGCGGTTACGCAGAATTATAGGGCATATATAAGGGTAGTTACTGGAAAGAATATTTTTTAGTCCATTCCAATCAGCCTCTGTTTTTTAACTTTTTTTCCGTTTCCATACCCAAACTGAAAACAGAGAAAACCATACAAAAGAAAAATAATATTTGTGCGAATTTGTCTGCAGTCCAATACCCTAAAAAATGCATGAAAACAAGGATGACAAATAAAATTGTTGAAACAATATGCGTATAGAAACGTACATTACTAGACATATCTTACCTCCAATTTATGTAAATTATTTGCATTTCAAGGTTAACATAAATTGATCTATTTCAATAGCCCTTTACCATTATTGAATGCTTCATGAACTTCTTTAAGGTAATATTTATAATTATTTTTATATTTTTTGCAACCTTTTTTTGCCTTTAAACGAGGATAGGTTGAAAGGTGGGAAGAGATGGAACTTGAAACAATATATATCACCTATATGAATGATATATATCGCTATTTATATTCACTTACCAAAAATCATAATGCAGCTGAGGATTTGCTTCAGGACACATTTACAAAAGCACATATCACTCTTCTTGGACAAGAAATTCAAGACATTAAACCTTGGCTTTTTAAAGTTGCTTATTATACATATATCGATCGTACTCGAAAAGAAAAGCGATATATTACTTCTGACAATGTCGATCAAATTCATTCAAATACACCGGAACAAATCATTGTTGAACAAGATGCTTATCAAAAATTATTAAAGCTACTAGAACAAATTAAACCAATCGAGAAACAAGTTATCTTGTTATGTGATGTGCATGACTGTACGAATGAGCAAGCTGCAAACATTTTACATTTAAATTTGAATACAGTGAAAAGTCATCTAGCGCGAGGACGTAAAAAAATGCGTGCACTGATTATGAAGGAGGAATAGAGTTGGATTCTTATAAACAATTATTACAACAAGCAAAAGATAGTAATGATAGAGATGCACCTTCTACAACTAGTATAAAAAAAGCCATTGCATCATCGAAGTGGAAACTAATTTTAACCACGCTGACAATTGCCCTGTTAATTGTTCCTACTTGTTATATGCTAACGTTTCTGTATTATGCTTTTGGTACGAAATCGACAACATTAATGGATGTAACAAGCCAAACACTTTATGTAACAGAACCAAATACAACATTAGAAGAACTGGAATTCGATATGGATTTTTCACTTTTTTCGATGGGCTTATCATTTGAGCAATACAAGCAAATAGGTGATGAGGTTTATCCTATTAAACATTATGATACTCGCTTTATGCTGAATGATTTAGTAGAAAAGAAAATATCTTCTAAACTGGAAAAAACATATCCTAAATACCCAACGGAAACGAATCAGTGGCTAGTTCATCCTCAAAATCGAGCAGAGTTTAATTCAACGGAGGAACGACAAAAATTAAAAGGATTACCAAACGAGACCGTTGTGGAAGCATATATTTCTTTAAACGATTTATATACGGTGGATGAAGTGATAAAGCAAATGCCGAAAGTAGACGTTACATGGGCAGCAATTTATACCGGTGTAGAAGACACTATGCTTAGTGCTAAGGGGAATGTTGTATCGCCAATTGGCTATCCAGTACAACCAGATCAGACAAATTGGTCGCCATTTAAAGGTTCTCCTTCTCATGAAAAAACTTTTTTATCCATCTTACGCTTTCTAGCTAACTATGAAGAGACTGCAACGGCTGTTTCTCCACATAAAAATCTTGAACTTAAAGAACGAATCCATTATTTAGAACAACACGACATGAAAACGTATGCTGTTGTCATTACAGGTCCTAAAGCTGAAATCGAACAGTTACAAAATAATACAATGATTAAACATGTAAAACTTGGGGAGGTTAAATTATGGAATTGGGTGCATTAACAAAACAGTCCATTTTTAATGTCTTTGGCTGGGCTAGTGTTAGCTTTGGCTTGTGGACACTTATTATGATAAATAGTTGGATTATCATAGGTTATCATACGCCATTTGCTAGTCAAAATTTTATTATCTTAACATTTATTTTTGGTATTCTTGCTGTCCTATCAAAATCTAGCCGTTCACTTGGGAAGTGGGGTATCTTTCTCGGCTGCTATCTTGTCGTATTTATGACTGTCATATTTATGGTTGGATGGGCGATTACACCTTTTCCTTAAAGAGAGGAATTCTTTTTAATGAAGCCCAGGTACTCAATTATTTGAGCCTGGGCATTTTTCTGTCGTTTAATGAACTTAGTAGGCCATTGTGTCACAGTAAGATGGCTATTTTTTCATTTTACGTATATATACAAGTTGTCCGATATGGTATGCATTATGAGTCGCCGCATTCGAAATGATTGCCCACCATTCTGCCTTTACAGGATAGCCATTTACAATAGATAAAAGTTGCTCTTCCTCAATGAGCTCTTGCCATTGGAGTAGTATTTGTAACAGCTTTTCTTTTAATTCAGAGAAGGTCTCCTCATCTCGAACAAGAAAAGTGTCATCGTTATTCGTCTTTGTACTGGTATTAACTTCATTGACCTTATACCATAATTGCCACGTTTCATTCCAAAAAATTAGATGTTGGACAATTTCAGCTATACTATGACTGGACTCATCAGGTTTCCAAAATGCCTCTTCTTCAGTTAGTCCATCAACAGCTTCATCGAATGAGATATACCAACTACGATCATTCGCATTAGCTAGCAGTTGATCTAACAATATCGTCTTCGCATTTATCATTCACTTTTCATCTCCTTTATTTTTTAATATATCATTCTCCCGGAGCGGGGGAAATAAGAACTAAATTAGTATAGCTCTCATTATTAGTTTGTAAAGTAATCATTCCTTCTATAAAGTTAAGGAATAAGCAATAGAACTAGTAAAGGAGAAAATGGATATGTTATATTATGTTATTGATGCTTTTACAGATATACAGTTTGGTGGGAATCCTGCAGGCGTAGTAATTTATGAAGATTTAAACGAAGCGTTTATGCGGAAATTTGCTGCAGAAGTTCGTTTTTCAGAAACAGCATTTATTAAGAAAATAGATAATAAAAATTTTGATATCAAATTTTTTACACCGACCGCACAGGTTGACCTTTGTGGACATGCCACGATTGCATCCTTCAAAGCCCTATTGGACAGCCAACTAATTGAAGATAATAATACCTATCTTATGAAAACACGCGCAGGTACACTTTCGGTTGAAGTAAATCAATCCTTTATCAGGATGGAGCAAGCGGAACCTAAGCTAGGAAAAATATTTAATGATTATAATTGTTTATCGAACCTTTTTAATATTGATACAAATGAAATAGGAGATAAAACTTTTAATTTAGTACCTCAAGCTGCGAGCACAGGTCTTTGGGATATAATGCTGCCAATAAAAACAAAGGAAGCCCTGTATGCTTTAAATCCTGATTTTAAAGGACTTGCTGACTATGCAAAAATAAATAATATAGGTGGATTTCATGCCTTTACGCTAGACACAGAAATAGGAGTAGGAGAGAGTCGAAACTTTTGTCCACTCTACGGAATTGATGAGGAAGCTGCCACAGGTACGTCAAATGGGGCATTAACCTATTATCTATTTAAGAACCATGTATTAAATGATTTTAACCAAGAGTACACATTCCTACAGGGATATAGTATGGGAAGACCTTCTACTATTATGACAAAATTAGTTAATGAAAATAGTCCAAGAGTTATAGTTGGTGGGAATGCCGTTATTTTGACAAAAGGGAAGCTTTACTAAACGTAAAAAATATGAATCAACAAAGCTACTTTATCTAGGAAGCGTAAAAAGGGTCACTGGTTAAAGTGACCCAAAATTAAACTAGAAAAGTATAGAAAGGTAGCTTACTATTGCTTTTTATCCAAACCCTCGCTTAGAGATTGTGCCACAGCCACAAATCTTTTTATCCCTTCACTTAATTGTTGTTCATTTACATAAGAATAGCTTAAACGTATCCAGGATGATTGTTGTTTTAAAGGATCGCAAACTTGACCTGGCACGAAGGATATCGATTGTTCGATACTTTTTGTTAATAATAATTCAATTGGAAGATGATCTGGGAGCTGCACCCATAAATTAAGACCACCTTTTGGACTGACCCATTGCCAATCTGTTGCTGCTAGCTCTTTCTCCATGATTTCCTTTCGAATCTGTAGGGCGATTCGAATTTTCTCCAAGTGCTGCTGCAATCTTAGTGATGTAAAGTAATGAAGAAAAATTTTTTGATTGAGAAGCGGTGAACCATTATCAGCTAACGATTTGACTGTTTGTAGTGCATTCAGTAAGGATGATGGACAAATAACAGCTGCAATTCTCAAACCAGGTGAGATATATTTACAAAAGCTTCGGATATAAATGACGGTCCCACCAGTATCATATGTGTAAATCGGTGGTGGCGGGGCATGATCAAAAAAGATGTCGTGATAGGCATCGTCCTCAATGATTAGAAATCTGTATTGTTCAGCTAACTCAACGAGTTTTTTACGCTGTTCGATGGGAACAGTATAACCAGTTGGATTATGGAATGTTGGATTGAGATAAAATAGGAGCGGTTTATATTGTTTAATATAGGTTTCAACCTGCTCTAAATCGTATCCGTCCGGATGGATATCCACTGTCACAATTTGTGCGCCTTGTGCCCTAAAACTATCAATCGCTGCACTATAACTTGGACGTTCAAATAAAACCACGTCGCCTGGTTGAATAAAGGCTTGAGCGATTAAGTGAATGGCTTGCTGTGAGCCAGAGGTGATTAACAGATTACTTGCATGGATGTGAGTTTTATATTGATTGATAAAATATTGAGCGAGTGTTTCACGTAACTCCAAATCACCTTGCACCGTAGAGTAGGTTGCAAGTACTTTTGGATAAAGGTCAAACACTTTTTTTACATATTCTGAAAAATAATGATTCGGCAAAAGATTGGGATCAATTAACGCCTGAGAAAACTGATAGGAAACGGGTGTTTGATGGATTTCAGATAAATGATTTTTTTGTACATAGGCAGAAACAATTGGATTATCCAGGTTTAGGGACTCAAGATTTTTCTTCCCATTTGATTGGACAAAATAGCCTGCCTTATCTTTTACATAAACTTTGTCATGCTGTTTCAGTAATTGATATGCCTTTAAGACGGTTAATCGATGCACATTCATTTCACATGCTAATTGCCGTACGGAGGGAATCTTTTCGTGTTCTTTCCATTCGTTACGTTCTATTCTGTGAAGGACATAATCGTATACTTTCTTAAAAAGATAGTCTTCATTTCGAATTGCTTTCCTCACATCGATTCCTCCTTTTCAAAACGATTGTACCACGCCCCACTCGAATCTGTTCTATCTTATTCAATCTGTTCTATCCTCTGTCTTTTATGATAGAAAAAGAGGAGGAGTTTTATATGGTTATGATTAATTATTTTTTTATGTGTTTGATTTTTGGAACAACATTTTTAGCGATTAAAATTGGTGTTGATGCAGGCGTGCCTCCATTTTTATCAGCTGGACTTCGTTTTTTCTTTGCTGGTTTGCTACTATTTAGTTTTATGAAGTGGAGAAAAAAAACGGCAATAGGGTTATTATTTCGGAAAGAAGTGTTTTTTACAGGACTAGGTTTAACTTTTGGGACGTTCGCCACATTGTACTGGGCAGAACAGTATGTGACATCAGGGATTGCAGCGGTCTTATCTGCTACTGGGCCAATGATGATTATCATTATTCAGACATTCCTATTAAAGCAAAAAGGAAATCGGCTATCCTTCATTGGTTGTATCGTCGGAGTCCTTGGTGTCATACTCTTAATCTTACCTAGTTTTTCAATTGAGATTAGTCAATTCTGGATGATAGGTTGTTTTGCCATTATACTGGGTGAAACTTTTTACGCATCTGGCACGATTTATACGAAGCATGTCATCCAAACGTTTGAAACGACATCACCGATTGCTTTAAATGCAGCGCAAATGATGCATGGTGGGATCTTATTAATCTTGTTGTCATTGTTTACAGAGAACATACAGCTTCATTATCTTATAAGCCCAGCTTCCATCGGCTCACTTCTTTACTTAACGATTGTCGGTTCTATGATCGGTCATAGCATCTATTATTGGCTTGTCTCAAGAACAAATCCTGTGTTTCCTTCTACATGGCTGTACATTTCACCATTAATTGCCGTAATGCTTGGTGTTATCTTCTATCAAGAATATATTTCTTGGCTAACAGGCATCGGAACGTTAACGATTATTGTAGGAACGATTTTAGTTAATTTTGAAACATTACAGAAGCTGCATTGGAAGAAGAGAGCTGTTATTCAGGATATAAGTCGAAGTTAATCGTATGTGCAAGAGTTTTTTTAAATTTCCTTTGCCAAATGGAAGACAGAAGTTGCTGTATATTTTTGATTGAAGTTGGCATAGATGTTGCCTTTTACCTTGTCCCGTTACAGTGAGCAAAGGGCGTTCCGAGAAATCAATAGCCGAGACAAAATATTTTAGCTAAAGGAAACCGAACAAATTGCTAATAATTATGTCCCAGCCTTGTGATCCAGTTATGGCAGATACCTAAGTCTATTTTGATGAAAATAAATATGTCTTTTTGGGATTGAAATGACCAATACCTTTTAGTGGATAGTCAAAAAATTCTAATAACTCTTTTGGTTTTCGTTACCTAAATACACAAATATTTTATATTTTAGTAAAAATATTTACAATTAGGAAAATTAATGAAATAATGAATATGTAATATTTGGGATTATTACCGTAATATTCAATCTAATACTCACACTATACAAAAAGGAGAATTTTATGTTGAAAAGATTTATTCTCATTTATAATGCTATTATTTTTTGCATTTGGATTTAATAGTATAGCCAATGCAGAAGAAAATAATGAGTTATCATCAACTCAAAAAGAACATATGAGACAATTAGGTTTCTCAGAACAAATTATTGAGTCAATGACACTAGATGAATACTCTCACTATGAGAACTCTATTCCAGTAGAGCCTTTCGTTCAAACGGAAACAATATATAAAATTACATCTGATCAAGATGGCGAAGTAAAAAAAGTTGAACAATTTAATGAAGTTGATGGTTTACAAAAAATGAATTTGGAAAACTATTCGTTTCCAGCAGCTACAGCAGCAAGTTGTTCAGGTACGATTTGTACAGAAACAACAAGTTGGATGTCCATGACTACTACTGCTACAAAACTTGGCAACGGAAGAACAATGCTTCATAATAATTTTACTTGGTTAAAAAATCCTAATGTTACTCTTACTGATATGGTTGGACTAACTTATAATGATAGTGCAGTAATTGAGCCATCTACTATAAAATTTTCATATAAATGGAAAGATGGTGTAGGAGACCATTCAAGAAGTTATAAAGATATGAAGAAAAGTCCTCAAGGTTTAGCAGCTACATTTGATATTCAAGGAATAGGTACAAATGCTGGGGCAAGTAATCACCATGGCTATATTTCTGTTGAGGTATCTAAAGGAAATAAAAATGACGTAAGTGCAAATGCTTTTGGGCATTACACACATACAACATTTTCATTTAATATCACAGTAACTATAAAAACAGGTGATATTGGATTAGGTGCGACGACTGCAGAAACTAAAATGACTTCTACCGCTATCAAGTTTAATTTCTAAAAAAAAAATTACAGGTGTGATTAAATGATTGATTTTATTGTTGCTACATCGGTTTTGATGAATCCAATACTTACCCTAGTTTTATCTTTAAATGTATGTCTTTTTATAATCAAAATTTCCAAAAATGATTATCAAAGAATTAAAACAAACATAGTATGGATATGTATTTCTAGTACGTATATCATCTTTACTTTAACAATGTTGTTCGCCAACATAGGTAATATATCCTGAATATTCACCTATATTTTATAACAACTATATAGGTAGAAAATTTTACCATTATGAATAGGTTGGTCTATTTATAGTAAGTATTGGAATTTTAGGAGAGTTAATCAAGAATTGACGCTAAGTCATTTTACTCAAATAACAAGTGAAAGTATTACTTTAGAGAGCACCCCTAATATATGGATATATCCTTTATTAGGAGGTGATCTCTTTTAATGATGTAATTCCGAAAAAAGGAAGTGAATAACTATAACTGTTGTATAAACGCACTCTTAACTTTCTCAAATTCATGTTGAGAAGTCTTCTTTAACTTGGGGAATTCTGAGGCTGAAATACATTATAGCACCTTCTATTGCTTGAGGATTAATTTTAATTAACTTTATAAGTTATTTCATTAACATACCCCAAAGCCAAATTAGTACTAGTATCTTTTATTTTACAAAGATTTGTGAAATAGTCTTCAAGTACCTCATTACTACACCCTAATTTTTCATGAATTATTGTGTCAGCTCTTAGAGGTGAATAAATGGATAGCAATTTTGATACGCATTTTCTTTTCACTTATTTCATTGGGAGAATATAAAATAAATCCCATTAGTGCACTTAAAAATGAAAACGCAATAATGATATAAATTGACTTTAAATCAAAAGCCATATTGGGATAATATCTTTGTCTTAAAATAGCTATAATAAAGAGTATAGGTGCAAAGATAATCAAAAAATTCCAAATGATGCTTTGTACAAATTCGGAAAATTTTATATATGTATACCCCTTTACAATCCAAGCATTTTTTAAGGACAGGCACATACTGCCCTGATGTAACTGCACGTTCCCCATTAATCTAACTCATAAAGCTTATGTTTTACCTAAAAAACGTTATCCTCGCAATAAAGAAAAACCTTTCCGTCAACTGTCTCAAAATAATAGACATCTTTAAGATTAATCCGTTGAACCCTTCTATTGAAATTTTCAAATTATCACCTTCGAAATTCAAACTATTTCAGGTTAGATGTCCGTGATTTTACTAGTACCATAATGATTTGGAAATAACAACCTTCAGACCATTAGAGCATAATCAACTTTAATTCTTATTTTTTAATAAAACTTTATGTGGATATGTTATGGTGAAGCGTATTAAAAATTTTATATGAGATTATAGAAAAACCCTTTTCTTCAACAATCAGGTGTATTTCTTTTATAAAAGGTTACTAAAGGGTGCTTCGGGTAGGATAAAGATATATTATAAACAATACAATTTCTTGTAACGAAAAGCATTTTAATTCTATTTATAAGTATCCCAGTTAATAGTTAAGAAAAGGAGGGGGCAGGTGGAGGATTTAAGTGGAATCTATCAATCTTATGCAGATGAAGTAAAACGGTTTCTTATTTGTTTAACATCGAATGTAGATTTAGCGGAAGAGTTAACACAAGAAACGTTTTATCAAGCGGTTAAGTCAATCCACCGTTATAACGGTGATTGCAAAGTATCTGTCTGGTTATGCCAGATTGCCAAACACACTTATTATAATTACTTAAAAAAGGAGAAGAACCATCTTAATGCCAGTGTAGAAAATATGATGCAATTGGGTTTAGAAATCCCTTCAAACAAGGATTTACCAGAAGCTACGCTCATAAAGCGCAGTACACTGATTTCTATACATAAAGAAATTCATCGTTTACAGGAGCCTTATCGGGAAATCTTTTTACTCAGAACATCGATTCAACTTAGTTTTAAAGAAATTGGTGAGATATTTGATAAAAGTGAAAACTGGGCAAGAGTGACCTATTATCGTGCGAAATTAAAACTATCAGAAAGGATTGATCCGCATGAATTGTAATATTATTAAAGATTTAATGCCATCTTATATGGATGAAATTTGTAGTGAAGAGACTGCAAAAGCTGTTGAAGAACATATAGAACACTGTGAAAAGTGTCAGCAAAACTTACAGATGATGAAGCAACCAACCAATAACATTCAAGTGCTGACAAAAGAAGTAACCGTAGCAAAAGAGCCTTTTAAACGAATTAATAAAAAACGACGTATTCAAGTGCTTATAGCAGTTATGATTACCTTTATGATGACAATAATAGGAGCATGGATCGTACAAGATGTTGGGGTTGTCAATGACATCTTTTTCCCAGATGAGTGGGGAATTGCAACTGTACCGGATGATAAGGAAGAATGGGAGGGTGTAAAGTTTAATGATCAAAACTATATCATATTTGATAGTATTTTTTGGAGAAAAGCAATCGTGAATCATGCGAATAATGAAAAGAACGTGTTAGTAAGAGTAAAAGATGATAACGACAATATAGTCATTGATGCAGTGCAAGTGCCGGCAGGAACAAGTGTGAAATTAGAGGGCTTGAAAAGACATGAAAAATATTATATTGAAATCAAAGCGCCACAAGGTAAATTTACTATTAATGCGATATGAGAAAAAACGATACTAGTCATATATATTGAATTATTTCTCAAGAAAAGGGCAGTTTGTTTGAGAAAAGTAAACGTATAATTTTATATTGAAATGGTGAAGGATTGAATTTTAAGTTTGTTTTGGCATTTATTCTATTTCAGTATAAAAAACGCTAACCGAATGATTAACGTTTTATACATGATTGAGGGAACACGCAAGTGTATTTGGTGTATACTATATTAGATTCAAAAAACGATTTCGAATAATGAAAGCCCTCAAGTTTCTAAAGTAAGAATGAACAATTGGATTATAAGGAGCCGTTTTCTAATATAGAGTTGGAGTCGGAGGAGAACAACGGAAGGAGTCGATGTCTCTTAAAGCAATTGAATATTGATTCCATCTTCCACCGAAAAACCTGTAACCATAAGCTCTTTCGTGACCCACAGTAGTCAAGAAGAACCAGAAATTGTCACCGTTTCTAAGCCACATATACGTGAAACGAAATAAACAATTTTCAAGCCCCCTTGGATTCTGGCCATAGAAAGGCATTTCTTCCATATATCGCATATGTCAGATTCACTCCTTTTTAAAATTAGACTTATAACCAGTTTATGCCTAAGGTCAGAGCTTGGGTTGGATGTATGCCCTGCATAGTTTTGTAAGAGGAAGCAGCCACTGCTAAATCGACAAGCTAATATTCCTTGTTAAGTGTAACGGGCACATTTCTTTAGTATGGAAGGGTCTTTCTTCATGAAATGGGCTATATTGGAGAGGAATGGATTATTTTTAAATATACAAGTTTAAATTAATCACGGTGAACCGTATCATAAGTAAGAGAGATTGTCGTATATTCTATTATCAGATACCAGAGGATTTTGCATTTCCACAGATCAACAAAAAGGACGGATATAATGAAATATAATAAAACAACTATGCTAAAGCTTATCAATGAACATCGAACGTTGCATGATGAATTAAAAAAGCTAAAATCTGAAATGGGTTTAGAGAAAAATTTTGCAGTAAAGGCATTGTACCATTCCTATGTTGCAGAGGATGGTCCTTATATGAAAGAATACCAAGATTTAGAGCGATTATAATAAATAGATGTTGCCACTAACAAATAGATGGAAGTAACACGAACCATTTTGAGCTGATGAGTAGATGATACTCATCAGCTTTTTTACGTCTCGCATTGTGATAACAGTAAGGAGAAAATGTTATCGCTGTCTAGTCAAATGGGCGCCACTTCGACCATGTCAGTCCCTGTGGAAAGGGTAATCCTATGCTGCCGTTTTTCCTTCTGAGAAAATATAGTTACTAGAAATGAAATTCAACAGGATAAAAGGCCTGTTAATACGATTCTCATTAACTATGTAAAAGATTTATAATGTACTATTTTACATAAAATTTAGAATATTAATAGTAAATTACAATGTATTTATTATTTATCTGTTAAAATTAATATGTTAATCAAGATTTTGGTGACCAAAATTTTGTTAATTGAATTCTTATCAAATAGGAATGAGGGAGGTAGTACTCTAAGTATGGGAATTTGGTGGAATTAAAAAATTGCGTTAACTATTTCACCGATAGTAGGAACCTAATACCCAAATTACAATCGGTAACAGGTTTATCAGTTTCGTTAGGTTTACAGGTGAGGGGAACACAATAATTGAATAACTTCACAGAAACTCTTTGATCATTAATAAAAAAATATAAGGAGCTAAACGAATGAAGAGATATAAAATTAATTTCGTTTCCAAAATTGCGTTATCATTTTTACTAGTCATTTCAATGATTTTGCCTTACTTTACAGTTGTAAAGGCTGATACGACAGAGGCTATTGGAGTGGGGGAAGCGGTCAATCAATTTGATCCAACCACAGTGAAGAGTAATGTTACTGTAGAAGGATATATCGTAGGGTTTGCCAAAAGTGAAACTTCATATTCAGTGATAGCAGATAGTGACACAAATATTGCGATTGCCGATACACCGGGTGAAACAGATGTCACGAAAATGCTGTATATTCAATTACCAAGCTCCTATAGAGCCAATTTCGGTTTATATACTAACCCAAGTAATCTTGGGAAAAAAGTTAAAATAACAGGTTCACTAGAAAAATATTTTGGCAACCATGCAGGGCTAAAATCACCAACTTCAATTGAGTTTGTTGGGGATGATACAACTGAACCAAATCCTCCCGAGACGGCAACAATTGCCGAAGCTCGTGCAGCTGTTGGAACTGACCGCACAGTTCAAATTCAAGGGACGGTTACGACAACACCTGGTAGCTGGGGAGGCAAGGCCTTCTATGTACAGGATGAGACAGCAGGGGTATATGTCTTCTCTAGTTCTGCAGAAGCAGGGAGCTTAGCTGTCGGAGATATTGTCAAAATCACAGGGAAAACTAGTTTATATAGTGGAGAAGTTCAATTTAATTCACCGACAATTGAACGACTTTCTACAGGGACAGCACCTGCACCACAAACAGTGACTCTTCCGATTGATGACAGTTTACAAGGTGAATTAATTACAATTGAAAATGTGAAGATTAAAGATTTAGCGCCATCTGGTACGTATGGTACATTTGAATTTAAAGCGGTCGATGCTGCAAATAACGAGCTGTTAATTCGCCATGATAACCGTACAGGCTATCAGTTCTCTCAGTTTGAAGCAGATGGATTCAATAACAAAGATGTCATCACCGTGACAGGGATTGCGTCAATTTTTAACGGGACATATCAATTAAAAACGTTAAGCGCGGAAAGCTTCCAATTAGTATCAAACTATGAGCCAACTCAAGTAGGGAATATTAAAGCTTTACCAGCAACAGGCGAAGTTTACGCAGGAACAAAAGTAACATTATCTACAGATACACCAAATGCAACAATCTATTACACGATAGATGGTACTGAACCAACAACAGCTAGTGAGATTTATGATGCAGCAGCGGGCATTGTTGTAAATAAAGCCATGACAATTAAAGCATTTGCTACTGCAACTGGTTTAGACGATAGTGAAGTTGCGTCCTTTAATTTTACAGTGAAAGAAGAGCCGACCGTTATTTCCATTACGGAAGCACGAAATAAAGAAATCGGACAAACTGTCATCGTATCAGGTATTGTAACAGCAAAATTAGAAACAGCTACAGCACACATTCAAGATGAAGATGGTGCGGCGATAGCCATTTATCCTGCAGATAGTCTTGCTGCCAATGTCGGTGATCGGGTGACGGTGCAAGGTCAAGTAGCTGAATATAGCGGACTAAAGCAATTAATGAATATTTCGCTTGTTGGCGTGCCTGTTCCTTCGACAATACCAGAGCCGCACATTATCAAAAGTAATGAGGTTGCAGAAGACAATGAATCGAAATTAGTAACAATTAAAAATGTGGCCATTACTGGTTCGGGTCAAAACTTTACAGGAACTGACGAAGTAGGCACATTTGCTATTTACGATAAAACACGAGACTCAGGTTTAGTGAGTGGAAAAACGTATGGGGAAATTACAGGGATTATTGGTCAATATACAAACCATCAACTGCTCCCGATTCGCATTATTGAAGATGTAACAAAGGTGCAGGATATCAAAGCTTCTCACGTTGGAGGCGTAACAGCTGGCACGAAAGTCTCGCTTTCTACAATGACAGAAGGTGCAACGATTTATTACACAATGGATGGCTCTACACCAACAACAGCAAGTACAAAGTATACAGAGGAAATCCTTGTTAATAAACCAATGACGATTAAAGCGATTGCGGTAAAAGAAGGTTTAACAAACAGTGCAATAGCTACATTTGTTTATGAAATTATTGATACTAAAAATGCCAAGATTAGTGATATTCAAGGAGCAAGTCATACATCACCATATGTTGATTTAACGGTAAATGATGTGGAGGGAATAGTAACATTCGTTATTAATTCATCGAGCTTCATTATGCAAGAAGTCGATTCGGCATTCGATGGCGTAAAATCAACTGCGATCAAGGTAAATAAGTCTGCACATAATGTAGCGGTAGGGGACATTATTAAAGTATCAGGAAAAGTAATGGAAGAGGGTGGCAACTCTCGATTGAAAGATACGCAAATTTCAGCAGCCAATATTACAAAAACAGGTACAGCAGTAATTCCAGAAGCGCTTGTGATAGGAGAGGACCTATTCCCACCAAATAAAATAATCGATAATGATGCCTTTAGCATTTTTGATCCACAAGAAGATGGTATTGATTTTTGGGAATCAATCGAGTATATGCGTGTATCATTCCCAGAAGCAAGAGTGATTGGACCAATATATAATAATGATTCTCCAATTGTTGTACCGAGCACAACCAATAATACATTTAATGTCAATGGCGGTTTAAATATTGCGGCCGATGATTATAACCCCGAAAAAATTATGCTTGAAGGGGTAGCAGGGAAAAACTATGATTCAGGTGATCGTTTTAATGAAGCCCTTATCGGTTTTGTAGAGAATTTTACAGATGGCTATCGACTGAACACGAATAAAGTATTCCCGGAAGTGACAAAGGCGAATATTCAACAAGAAGTGACGCATCTCGAACCAGTAGCGGACAAGTTAAATGTCGCTTCTTATAATATCGAAAACTTCTCGAATAATCCTGCCAACACATCAAATGAAAAAGTAGCCAGAATTGCATCGACATTTGTGAAAAATATGAAGTCACCAGATATTATTACATTAGTCGAGGTACAAGATAATGATGGGCAAATTGATTCAGGAAATGCTGATGCATCAGAAAGCTACATGCGATTAATTAATGCGATTAAAGCTGCTGGTGGCCCTGCTTATGATTGGATTGACGTCATGCCAATTAACAATACAGTAGGTGGTGCACCTGGTGGTAATATTCGTGTAGGTTACTTATATAACCCGACGCGTGTTTCGTTAGTGACAGGTACAAAGGGATTGGGTGACCAAGCGAATACGTGGACAGCAGATGGAAGCCTTGCTTTAAATCCTGGCTTTGTAGATCCATCAAAATTTGTAGATACACGTAAACCAATTGCAGCAGAATTTGAATTCCAGGAAGAACGAGTAGTTATTATCGGAGCTCACTTAAATTCTAAAGGTGGGGATGGCTCACTGTGGGGACCAACGCAGCCGCCGGTGTTAGAATCCGTAACGAAACGTATTCAGCTTGCTCAAGCCATCAATGATTTTATCGATGAAGGACTTGCCATAAATCCGGAATTAAATATTATTGTAGCAGGGGACATGAATGACTTTGAATTCACACCAGCTCTTGAAACGTTAAAAGGTGATGTATTAACGAATATGGTAGATAAAGCTCCAGAGCAAGACCGATTTACGTACTTCTTCCAAGGGAACAATCAAGTGTTGGATCATATTTTAGTTTCGAATAATCTTGCTGATGATGCGAAAATTGACTTAATTCATATGAATGCGAACTTTACAGAAGCACAAGGGCGTGCATCGGATCATGACCCAGTCTTAGTTCAAATTGATTTGAAGGCAGGGAATGAGGAAGTGCCAACACCAATCATACCTGAAAATGTATACAACTTTGATAACTACAAAACAGGTAAGTTAATAATGAATCGCGAAAGTATTTCGCTAACGTTAGGGAAAAATACGAACATTAAAAATGGAATCGCGGTATTTAGTGAATATGCGGAATTCCACGGGGAAGGATTTGCAGACAAAACAGTAACAATTAGTCCGAAAAAAGGAAATGCTATTATTGATTTTAAAGGTACACAAATTGGAAAAATAATTATCGAAGGAAAAAATGTAAAAGAGATACGAAATTTACCTACTGAAGCGAACATCACCTATACGAAAGGGGCTTCAGAAGAGGAAATTGAGTTTAAGTAATAGCTCCTTGCGGTAAGTTGATTTATAAACATAGAGTTTAGTAGACAAAAAACCGAAAATGGAATGTTGTTTAACGTCATTAGGGAAAAATTCCTTAATGACGTTTTTATGTATTTTTGAGCATCATGTATTTAAATGAATTACCTTGAAAAACTAAGGTTTCAACTTTTAATTGACTATTACTTTAAATCATAAATTGGATAATCTATGTTATTATTTAAATGTAAGTTTTGATAAATTTTGTTATTAATTAGTTGATTTAAACTCTTACTTATTTAGACAGGAGGTAGCGATGACATGGAACAAAAATTACTAGAATTACTCAACGAAATATATCCAGTGGATTTTATAAAAGTTGAAGCAGTAACAAATGAAATGTTTCGCTGTACCGCAACACAAGGTGAATACTTTGCAAGAATAACAAACTACAAAGGTTATGATGAACAATTAGAAGAGGTTACATATACAAACTACCTACATAATGAAGGACTAGGTGTATCACCTGCAATTGTCTCAATAAAGGGTAGAGTGGTAGAAAAGATAACCTTAAACAAAAAGGAATTATTAACTGTTCTTTATGAATCCGCAGCTGGTAACCATTTACCAAGGAATGAATGGAATGCAAATGTTTTAAAAGAGTTAGGTAGACAAATAGGTAAATTACATCGCCTCTCTAGAAAATTTGAGGAGATACATCCGACTAGATATATCAATGATTGGTATGAAAATGAGGAGTATGCATTCTTGAAATACATTCCTGAGGAAGAGAATACGATTAGAGATGTGGCATAAGAAATATTAAGTACAATAAAAAACATGCCAAAAGACAGTTCGAATTATGGATTGTTACACGGTGACTTATGGTTAGAGAATATATTAGTAGATCAAGATTTAAAGCTGTCAATGGTTGATTTTCAAGATTGTGAGAAAAATTATTATATCTTTGATTTAGCTGTTCCCATATATAGTGCGATCGAGTATTCATTTGTCGGTGGTGGGAACATCATTGAATATGGAAGAGGTATTACAAAAGCAATCATCGAAGGATACCAAGAGGAAAACAATCTCCCAAAGGAAATGTTAGATAAACTTCCTCTATTTATCAAATTAAAAGAAATCTTTGAGTATAGCTTGATGCATATGTATTGGAATAAAGAAAACTTAACGGAAGAACAGATAAGAATAATGAACCATTTTAGAATGAGAATTGAAAAAGATCATTCTTTCCTTGACACAAACGGTTTGTTGAATCAAATCAAATAAGGGATTAACTGTAATTGTAATAGAAAGTGAAGAACTAGACCCTTTATCATGCATGCCTTTAAAAATAATCTATCAAAAATAAACGGACGCTTTTCTGTAATAAGGAAGGTGTCTTTATTCATAGAAAGGACTATTAATTATTAGAACGAAATGTTTTGTAAGTTATTAAGTAACTTCATTAAAAAGGGTATTTATAGGAATTTGTTGAATAATTTAACAAAACGATAAAAAAATGTAATTAGGAGTTCGTTTAATTGAACTTATGTGGGGAGGTTGCAGACCCTTCAAATTATTCCTAACAGAGATTTTAACTACTTGACTTGCTAAGGGAGGAGAAGATTTATGACTTATAATGAGGTTGTTAAAATGGGTGATACATATTTACTTCCATTAATATCAGAGTTGTACCAGTTGGAAGGCTATGAAATCAAGCCAGTTCAAGCACATACTGGAGGGCGTAATGTTGTTTATACCTGTGAAAAAGAGGGCACCGACGTTAAAATACTTAGAATCGCTTTCTTAAATGACAGAAGCCGAGAAGATTATCTTGGCGAAGTTGAGTATATCAGGTATTTATTCGAGCATGGCGGAAGTGTCTCAGATGTCATCAACTCAAGAAATGGGAATCTCTTAGAAGAGATTACTCATCAAAATTATACCTTTTTTGTCTGCCTGTTTAAAAAGGCTAAGGGAAAAATGCTTGTGGAAAATAATTATCAGTACAGGGAAGGCGTTTCGATTACCGAATATTATTATAACTGCGGTAAGGTGCTGGGGAAACTGCATCAATTATCGAAAGAATATAGTCCCGTCCATCGTCGGTATAGCTTTTTTGATAAGTACAATGTCGAATATATTAATAAATTGATACCTAGCTCCTTAACTCTGCTTAAGGAGAAGCTAGTCGAGCTACTTAAAACCTTAGAAGGTTTGGACAGGAACAGTGAGTCTTTCGGTATGATCCATTTTGATTTTAACGATGGGAATTATAAGATAGATTTTGATACAGGACAAATAACCGTATATGATTTCGATAATTCATGTTTCGGTTGGTATATGTATGACTTAGCAGATCTTTGGACACAAGGAGTGGGCTGGAAACAGTTTGAACTGGATGCGGGAGAACGCAAAAAGTTTATGGATGATTATTTTAATTCTGTCCTTGAGGGATATAAATCTGAGACCAGTATCGATAATACGATGTTGGATCAATTGCCCGTATTTATCGAAGCGACCATTATGGAGAATATTTTAGATAGATTTGAAATGATGCAGAATAATGACGAAGAGCTGGAGTGTGACAGGGAGCTGTCCTATCTCATAAAATGTCTGGAGGATGACATCCCGTATAAGGGTTTTTTCCATGAAATCTACTCTTGTGAAGAACCTTTTGAGTATGAGGAACGAAATATTTAGTCTTTTTGAAATACAGGGAAAGGCTTGATGACGAATTCCGGGTGCCAAAACAAGGAATTATAATTAAATAAAATCATGCTTTAAACGAAGGATTATGGCAAGCAGGGGACTTCCTAAATGGAAGTCCTTTTAGGGGAACTTCTTATTTTGCGTGTTATCAACAATTGAAAAGCACTCAAACACAAAAGGTCCTATACAAAACCTTTACAAGCTCACTAATTTTCTTACGCCCTCGGCAGGAATCAAACCTATATCTTAAGAAACGCAATCTCATGTGCTTTCCATAATAGAGTTTATTCCCGAGGGAAGCTAATACATCTAGCGATTTACAATTATTAGTTAAAATCACTGCGTGTTATTTATGCGAACATTGAGCATTCATTTCGTCCTCACTTTTTGGGATGAAGAAATATCAGAATTTTACCATCCTCAACGTCGTTAGAATAACGTTCAGCTGCATCATCTGGGACTCCAATTTCCATAAGAGCATGTTTTAACCCGCCAGCACCAGAGTTAGCCCCTACGACTGCTCCCCCAATTGTTGTAATAATAGGACCTGCAGCCAACACAGCGCCAAATCCGGGAATCAAAACAGTGGATAATCCTGCTATCACGCCTGCTATGCCAATTGCAGCCCCAGTTGCAGCTCCAGCAAGGGCTCCATCTATAGTGGAGGGTTTTACTTCCTGTGTGTTTTCAGATAATTCTTTTGCTTTTTTAGTAATAACTGAAATTTCCTCAGTTGTATAGCCTTTCTCTTTTAAATTTTCAACAACTTCAGCCGCTCTATGTTCATTATCGTATACACCAATAACTTGATTCTTCATTAAAAATTACCTCCTGTTTGCTTCAGCTGTGTTTTCTTTACCCGTTTTTTTGTATTTCTAGACACATTTCACCTTCAAGCAAATGTATACCAAAGATACTGTACAAATTTTCCATTGTTTGAACCAAGTTGTGGGCCTACTACAGCTCCTAAAGTAGTCGATTTTAATGGAAGAAGCGAGCAACTAGACGATGACAAGAATAATATGTCTTTGTGCTTTCAAAAAAGGACCTTCAGTCTCAATAGCTGAAGGTCCTTCTTTTTTATGCCATTTCATTTTTATTTTCAATATCTTCTATTTTGATAAATTTTAGGACAACGAACAGGAGAATGAATCCCAATACACCTGCCGTAATATAGCTGGCATTGAGATAGTTTTTCATGACAAGTGACATAATAGGAGGGCCGGCTGCAACGCCTATAAATCGCGCTGAGCTGTAAAAAGAGGATACGGTTCCTCTTAACTCTTTTCTAATATTGTCAGTAATAATTGTGTCAAGTGCAGGCAAAAGTGCACCAATAGCAATCCCCACTATACTCGTTACGACTAATAAAAGTATCAGTTTTTTGCTTGTAAACCCAACGAAGACAATACTGACAGACATTGCTATCAAGGAGACAATGATTATTTTTTTAATCCTTCCCAGGTTTCCTTTAATTTTTCTACCGGATATATATGAAGCGATACAAAGTAATAAAAGGGGAATGGCGAGGACAAACCCTTTTTTAATCCCTTTTATATCATGAACTTTCTCGAGGTTTTCTGACAAAAAAAATAGCATACTAAATAATATGAGCATCACAAGGACTCCGTTAAGGAATACGGTATACAACCATTTTCCTTCCTCCTTGAAAACTTTTTTTGTATTTCGTAAAAACTCTTTGAACTTCAATGGTTCATCATCATCTTTAGGAGCTTTAACGAAGAAGAAAATAAGTATAATTGAAATCAGACTAAGCGCTGAAATGGAAAAGAAGGGCAGGAACCATAAAAAAGCGGCAAATATTGAACCTAAAATGGGACTTAACACTTTCCCAAACGTGTTAGATGTTTCAATTATTCCTAATGTAGAACTTATTTTTTCGTCATCATCCTGATAAAGATCACCTACAAGAGGCAAAACGATCGGCATGGCACCAGCCGCCCCTATTCCCTGAATTATTCTGCCAACAATAATTATTGTGTACGGGTCATCCATTTTCCATGAAGCAAATCCGGCAATCAGACCACCGATTAAAGCTAAAATTAAGCTCGGTAATATGACTATTTTTCTACCGAAGCGGTCCGATAAATAGCCAGCTACTGGGATAAGAAAAATAGCTGCGACTGAATAGCTAGTTATGATCATGCTCGATTGAAATGAAGTGATCCCGACCTTATCTTCCAGTATCGGGAGCACGGGAATAAGCATCGAATTTCCCAGTGTCATGATGAGCGGAATAGAAGTCAAACTTACAATACACCAGACACTTACATTAACCTTCTCTTGGTCCATTACCACACCTCGACTAATATTCTTTTAAAGGTATGGTTTCCTTTCGTGTTCATTTTATGCGCTGTTGGTGAGATTATTGGAATAACACTTGGTAAGCCTGCTTGCCAAAGTAGATTCCGAAACCAATCATTAATAAGGCTGAGATAAAAGAGACCGTTTTCAAAAGTTTTGTAGACAATAATTTCCGAGCGACACTGGATAAAAAGGCATAAATAAAATCCACAAAAATAATGCCAATCAAGATGGCGATGCTTACCAAAATGATTTCATACCCTGTAGAGATACCAGCGTTTTTTGCAAGTATGGAGCCGTATATTCCCAGCCAGAAAAGGATGGTTAGCGGATTCAAAAAAGACATGAAAAATCCGGTCATGATGGATTGTCTCAGTCGAGTTCTTTTACCAGTTTTCGAATCCATCTCAATTTTATGTAGCGACAGTAAACTTTCGATACCGGTGTACAAAAGAACAAAACAGCCGAAAGACCATAGTATTGTTTTCAACCAAATGGAATTGACAAATTGGCCAATTCCAAAATATACGATAAACATATATATAATGTCCGTCGCTATGGCACCCAGACTAAAAAACCATGCATGAAAAAAGCCATTTTTTAAACCTGTATTTAAAAGTACAGTCTTAACAGGTCCAATTGTTGCAGCCATTGATATGCCTAAAAAGATATAGGTAAACATAGAATCCATAAATTATCCTCCAATTATCAAATGTACTTGCATTTTATTCGAAGGCAATAACTTTTAGGACAATTTAAAAGGGCGATTCTAATAGGATTTTTGTAATTGTATTCGATATTTTTTTACATAATCATTTCAGTGTCAGCTTTTTTTATGTGATAAAATAGATATGTGAAAACGAGTGTGCATTTCTTTGTAATTTTATGACAAAGGAACACCTCAATATAGTTAATTGAAACCAAAAGTAGCTTTTTGTACAAATTTCTGATAACTATAAAACTTGCTTAAAAGTAAGGTTAATACAACGAAATATAATGTAAAAGGAGCTAACGTTATTCAGTAATTTGGCGCTATTGTTGAATCAGTGAATTTACGGAGCTGAGGATTATTAAGTAAATAAGAGCAAAATAAAAGCGGCCTCCACGATTAGATTGTGGAAGGCCGCTTTTTTTATAAACACAGTCTACATTATTGTTGTTACAACGGACTCACTTGAAATAAACTAAAAGATCTTTTGAGTTTACTAAGCTTTTCGCAATGATTTCATAATTAAGCTCACTATGAAAACTAGAATAATTGCTCCAATGAGAGCAGGGAAGATATAGAAATCTGAAATTTTAGGACCCCAACTTCCAAGAAGCATACCGCCAATCCATGCACCGATTATACCTGCGATAATATTACCAATAATTCCTCCTGGGATATCTTTACCCAAAATTATACCTGCAAGCCAACCGATAATCCCGCCAATTATTAAAAACCAAATAAAACTCATACTGTCCAACTCCTATTTTTTATTTTAAATATTTCGCCATAGTGTTTTATAACCTTTATTAAACCTCTTCAAACATAAGGAGGAAAAAAATTTGTTTGAAGTTTCAAAGAAGATGGTGGACATTGTTATCTCTAATATGTTTTGTCATCAATGAAGTAAATAAAATAGTGCGTCTGTTATTATCTCCTTTTCTAATCGGGCGTGTTAGCTGTAATTGAAGCAGCAGGTTAACTTAAGGAGGGATTTTTAAAAAATAAGAGAATAACTATTGAAAGACCAAATTCTGGGATATAAGAATATAGCTAGTTTCATAAAGGAATAATGAAACTAAAAACGAGAGGAGAGAGATATTGATGGAGATAATTCAATTATCAAAGAAGGATGAATTATTTAATAAGGCTATAGATGTTTTTTGGAAAGAATGGGGTGTGGAAGGTGGTCGTGCTTTTTATGAAGATTGTATGATTCATGCCTTAATTAATCCAAATGACATACCGAGTTTTTACATTGCAAAAGTAGATGATAACATTATCGGAACTTATGCATTAATTCGTAATGATCTAAATAGCCGTCAGGATTTGAGCCCATGGCTAGCATGTTTGTTTATAGATGAAAAATTCAGAGGTAATTCTCTAGGAGCTAAATTGTTGAATCATGGACTGCAGGAAGCAGCAAAAAGAGGGTACGAATATCTCTATCTTACTTCAGATCTTAAAGACTACTATGAGAAATATGGTTGGGAAAAGATTGGGGTTGCTTACGGACTTAGTGGAGGGAGAATACCTTTGTTTAAAAAGAATACTGCTCTATAACTAATACAGCGATAGCTAATGGCAATGATTGTAAGTCTTAAAGTTGCTAAATCTCCTCTCTTTTAGGTGAAAACTTTAGCTAGTCTATTTAAGTCAGCAGAAGGTATCTTGATTATGGTTGAAAAACAAGGTCATATCGTCATATCGTGGGGCTAATGGCGAGATAGCAAGGCTTTTACAAAGAGAACTATTTTGCAGCTTTCGCGTTTTTAATTATTTAGCAATCGGGGGCTTTCCTGGAACAAGGGTAAGCCATTTTCTTTGTAGGTGCACGATAAACTAATACCATTACGATTATTAAAAGCTTATCTAAGTTCTATTGAGAAGGAGTCTTACTAAAGATGAATGAACAAAGTATCAAAAATAAAAAGGCTTGGGAATATCGAGCATATGAATTTTGGAGCAAAAGTAACGGTACTCCACAGGATTTAGCTACTCATATGGTAGAAAATCCCGGAGCATTTCTTAAAAAGCACAAACAATACTTTGAACGTATTGAAGGCAAGAAGATTGCAAATGTTTGTGGTTCAAATGGCAGAAAAGCAGTACCATTAGCATTATTGGGTGCTGGAGTAACAGTATTTGATATTTCAGCAGAAAACCAAAAATACGCCTTAGAATTAGTGGGATTTGCAAATACCTCTATTAATTATATTGTCACTGATATTTATGATATAGACTTAGAAATGTATAGCAATCATTTTGACATGATTTATTTAGAAGGTGGCATATTGCATTATTTTAATGATATTGATAAATTCATGTTTATTTTGTTTTCATTATTAAAAGATGGTGGAGAAATGATTCTAAGTGATTTTCATCCCTTAAGAAAATGTATAGTTAAAGGTCCTAACGCTGAAATCCAAAATCAAATCCAACAAGGTTATTTTGACAAGGAAATAAAAAATGGAGACTTAGCGTATAAGCATTTCTTTGATGAGCATGAACAAGAGGACTTTCCTGATGTGTCTATAAGATTATATACACTTAGCGAGATAATAAATTCTGTCATCACATCTGGTTTTAAATTAAAAAAATTTGATGAGCATCGTGGTTGGAACAATGAAAATATACCGTGGGAATTTACTATTTTGGCTTTTAAATAGCTAAATTAGTTTAATTAAGGATGCAGAAGAAAAATTGTTATTTTATTTAAATGTTATAAGACGTGTGTGGAAGTGATTGACCTTAGGAGAGGAGAAAAAGATGATTGAATTACGAAAAATAAACGGTGATAACATAGATGAAGTAATAGCACTTGAAGTTAATGAAAACCAGAAAGACTATATAGAAACGACTAACCTCAGAAGCTTTGCAGACGCTCATATGATGAACGCAGACGGAATACCAGCGACTCCATTTGCCATTTATGCCGATGAAATTGTGGTTGGATTCTTGATGTACATTTATGATACGTTAGATCATGAATCATTTGAAACTGAAGTTTTTTACGGGAAGAAGAGCTATTTTATTTGGCATATGATGATTGATAAGCATTACCAGGGGCAAGGATATGGCAAACTTGCTTTTGAAAAAATGCTGAAGGATATTGAAACTACGCCAGATGGAGAAGCAGAATATGTAACCCTCTTTTATCATACAAGTAATGTCAAAGCTAAAACATTATACGCTTCATTTGGTTTCATGGAGACTGGAATCATTCAGGATAGTTCGATGTTAGCCATTAAAAAACTAGATAGGAACATAACAGAATCCTTAGTGAATAGGATCTCTTTGAAAGAAATGTAGGCTACAACGTCTCGACTCATTATAAACCCAAATATCTATAAGGAAAAACCGATTTTGTTAGAACTGACTTAATAAGAAATAAATATTGTATACCGCGATCGGGCGCTTTCAGTAAAAGAAAGTGTCTTCTTTTGAAGCTCGCTAATAGTTCAGCAATATATTATTTTCAAAGATGTTTTATCATCTGGAAGGTCTACTATACAGCAATAGCAATTTTAAAAAAGGCAAAAGATCATATTTGATAAATACGGAGTGCTGAATAGAACAGAATTAATAATTAAATCCAAATAAAGAAGCTTAATTTTTTTCAATACATAAGAAATGCGTCTACAATCAAGAACAGTTTCACCTTCTATTTAAAAAGGTCTGTTGGCCATTTTATGAATTTTTTGAATACCGATTTCAGTCTAATTACCGATAGCATATTAAATGATTATCCTGTATTGTTAATAGGTCGTTAAAGACACTATCAGGTATATCCTGCAAATATATGAAATGATAGGTGGAAACAATGAATTATCAAATATTATTATATTATCATTACACGAAGATTGAAGATCCAGCAGCGTTTTCAGCAATGCACTTAGCCATGTGTAAAGAAATCGGTTTAAAAGGTCGTATTTTAGTAGCTACTGAGGGCATTAACGGTACTGTTTCAGGTACGATTGAGCAAACAGAGCAATACATGGCAAACATGCAAGCAGACCCATTATTTGAAGGCATTGTCTTTAAAATTGATGCGGCAGAAGGGCATGCATTCAAAAAAATGCACGTACGCCCACGTCCTGAGTTAGTAAACTTAGGCTTAGAAGAAGATGTAAACCCACATGAATTAACAGGTCGCTACCTGTCACCAGAACAATTCCTTGCCGAAATGCAAGATGAAAATACAGTAGTATTAGATGTGCGCAACACGTATGAATACGATGTCGGCCATTTTCGTGGCGCGATTCGACCAGATGTAAAAAACTTCCGTGATACACCGGAATGGGTCCGTGCAAACCGCGAGCTATTCGAAGGGAAAAATGTTTTAACTTATTGCACGGGTGGGATTCGTTGTGAGAAGTTTTCGGGCTGGATGAAACGGGAAGGCTTTGGCAATGTCGGTCAATTACATGGCGGTGTTGCCACATACGGAAAAGACCCTGTTACAAAAGGTCAATTATGGGACGGTCAAATGTACGTATTTGATGAACGTTTAACGGTGCCAATCAATCAAGTAGAGCACGTAATTATCGGTCGTGATCACTATGACGGTGAACCTTGTGAACGTTACATTAACTGTGCAAACCCTGAATGTAACAAACAAATCATCGCATCTGAAGAAAATGAAGCTAAACATTTAGGTGGCTGTACAATCGAATGTACAAAGCATGCACGCAACCGCTACATCGTGCGTCACAATTTAACAGAAGAGCAAGTAGCGCAAGCGATTGAGGCGTTACAAGCAAAAGCGTAAAAAGCCGTATATCAATCATAAAAAACGGCATAAAATATCTATCATAACCTCAACCAACGATATTGAAGTACTGAAAACACTCTATGTAAGTGTTCAAACTATCCATTCCAATAATGGACTAGTCTGCTCGCTTACACAGGGTGTTTTTTCTTTTGTAAGGAAAAAGTAAATGACTAATTAATAGGTGATGATGCTAATAACTTAAAGCTGTTTAAAGTAAATGATCATAGGGTATTCAAAAAAATGTAACAGGATGTAGCTAGTGCAAGCTCGCAAAATGTTGAAGAAGCCTTGCGGAACTTTTTAATTATTAAACAAGATCGGAGATGATTGCTGATGGGAAACCCACATCTAACTGACCCACGTACGAAATTTTATACGGAGAAATTCCCGGATCAAGAACAGAATACGCCAGCGCTACAAAATGATATGAGCCCTAAACCTGATTGTGGAGAAGAATCATATAAAGGATACAATCGCCTGGAAGGGCGCAATGCCTTGATTACCGGAGGCGATTCTGGAATTGGCCGTGCCGCCGCCATTGCATATGCACGCGAGGGAGCAAATGTGGCCATTCAATTCTTCCCTGGCGAAGAGGAAGATGCCAATGAAGTCAAAGAATTAATTGAAAAAGCAGGCAGAAAAGCATTACTGCTACCGTATGACTTGCGAGAAGATGGCACAGCGACAGAAATTGTGACAAAAACAGTGGAAGCTTTTGGCGGATTAGACATACTAGTATTGAATGCTGCGCAACAAATCGCACAGCCATCCCTAAGTGACTTAACAATCAAACAAGTGCATGACACGTTCAAAGTAAACATCATCAGCATGTTTGAGACTGTCAAAGCTGCCGAAAAACATTTGGAACCAGGAAGTGCGATTGTCATGACCACATCGGTTCAATCGTTCGATCCGTCCTCATCTTTAATGGATTATGCCGCGACAAAAGGTGCCATAAGCAACTTTATGGTATCCCTGTCCTCGTATTTTGCTTCTAAGGGTGTGCGTGTCAATGGTGTTGCACCAGGACCAATTTGGACGCCGTTACAGCTGGATAATGGAAAATTGGAAGGAGAAATTCCAAAGTTTGGCCAAAATACTCCTCTCGGCCGTGCGGGACAACCAGTAGAGCTTGCACCGGTGTATGTTCTTTTGGCCTCCGATGAAGGAAGTTATATTACCGGTCAGATTTATGGAGTGACTGGTGGCAAGCCGATAGACTTGTAATCTTACGTAAATGTCAAATAGAAAAATCTGATGCGAAAATAACCAATTTCATCACATTTAAGACACTCATGTAGAAATGGGTGTCTTTTTGTATAGGGCCATTTTATTGATTAAAAATGGGTTGAGAGATTTTGAAGAAAAGTACAATAAAGTAACAGGGCACGCTCGTTAAATATAAAAAATTTGAAAGTTGGCTATATAATAGAAATTGATATTAAGATAAGGAGTGGTTGTAATGAAGATAAGTAAGCACAATGCTGAGCATTATTTATGGGGTGATAACTGTGATGGGTGGCATCTAGTAAAAAATACAGAATTAAGCATCATCCACGAACGAATGCCAGCAAATACAACGGAAGTTGTACATTATCATAAGCAAGCACGTCAATTTTTCTTTATTTTGACAGGGATAGCAACTATTCAAATTCACGATGAAATTATTACATTAAATCCTCAAGAAGGGATAGAAATACCTCCTCTTATCAAACATCAAATGCGTAATGAATCTAATCAGGATGTTGAATTTTTAGTAATATCCCAACCAAATAGTAAAGGTGACAGAGTTAATTTGTAAAATGTTCATACATAATCTTGAATAAAGGTTACAAATAATGTGTTTATATCCTACAACAATGAAAAGACCCCATTTAGATGGTGAATATGTAAAACTGAATATGCATACTTAAAAAAGACAGTTAGAATTTGGCACAATACCAATAAAATAAGCTCGGAGGAATAAAAATATGGAACGATTGGGGACTCTCTACTTTTTCTGTGGAAAAATGGGAGCAGGAAAATCAACGAAATCAAAACAAATGGCTATAGAAAAACATGCGGTCCTGTTATCTGAGGATGAATGGCTAGCATCTCTTTATCCCGATCAGATTACATCATTTGAGGACTATCTTCAATTTTCAGCGCAGCTTAAGCCGATGATGAAAAAGCATGTCCAAAATATTTTAAGTGTTGGTACTGATGTAGTGATGGATTTTCCAGGTAACACTCAAAAACAGCGAAAGTGGTTTTTGGATATAGCGTCCGAGGTCAATGCAAACCATCAACTAATTTTCCTTAATTTAAATAACGAGCAATGCTTACATCAAATAGCACAAAGGCGTATCGAACAGCCCGAAAGAGCAGCTTTTGACACGGAAGCTACGTTTATTCACGTTACTAAATTTTTTGAAGCCCCTGAAGCATCCGAGGGTTTAAATATTTTAGAGGTTAGTGGAAAAGAATAACAAAGGTTGGTTATCATCCAGAAAATCAGGAAGCACATCACTTATATGCCAGTTTAGGATTTATTGATAATGGTGATCAATTTAGAATGGAAATGGCTGTTATCAAATAAATAAACGAGATAAGGGAGAGCCTGTATTGTGTTCTCCCTTTTAAATTTATAAATACACTATTCAAGAAGCGGGAACTACTAATTTGTTAGAATGTAAAATCTAGAATCATTTTACTCGTGTCACCTGTAAACTTATAATTATAAGATCCTTTCAGGCTCTCTAAGTCACCGGTAGCTTTGATGATTGTTGCTGGAGAATCTAGATTTCCTTTATCAAATATCCCTTGCTCTAGAGCAGTAAACGTGCCCTGTTTTCCTTTATAAGTTCCTTCAAAATGCAAAAATCCGGAAATTTTAGAAGTGGCTAAATGACCATCATCTATAGAAGAGTCTATATAAAATAATAAATATTCAACAAAAGCTTTTCCTGTTAATTCACCCTCAATATCATACTCGACATGGGCAATATTTATAGGGAATTCATTTCTAGTGTTGTCCACTGGCTTTTCATCCCATTTGCTTACTGTAAATGTTACCTCCATAGTAAATCTCCCTTCATTACTAAATGGTATTTCACCTCAAGTATAAATCCAAAAAGTACCATTATCAATAATAGAATAAGATTGCTTTTATTATTTTTTCATTACTAACTTTGGGTAATATTATACGGGCTAGATTGTCGAACAATAGTTGTTGACTAAACCAATTGATTTGAATACAATTCTTTAGAAATACAGATGTGAAGAGTAGATAAAGACTTGGAGCATCGTTCGGATCTAATGTTGTTTTTCTTAGTGATGATGCAACGGGATTTCCCATTACAGAAATAGGATATTATCATTTTCATTACCATAATTAGAGAGAGTAATAAAATGACAGATTAATCTACAATAATTAGGAGAGGGGAAAAACGAATGAACCCTTTGTTATTAGATATTCCTTTACAATTAGAAACAGAAAGACTAATTCTTCGTGCACCACTTTTAACTGGAGACGGAGAAATTGTGAACCAAGCAATTAGAGATTCCTTTTCTGAATTAAAAGAGTGGTTGTCACTTTTCCAACAAGTTCCGACCGTTGAAGAAACAGAAATCTTGTTAAAAAATGCTCATATTAATTTTTTAAAAAGAGATAGTTTTCGTTTCCTTATTTTTGATAAAGATGGAGGCAAGGACTTAATTGGAACTACGAGTCTTCATGCAATTGACTGGAACATTCCTAAAGGTGAGATTGGATACTGGATTAATACAAAATATAGTGGTAATGGATATATGACGGAAGCAGTAAAGGAGTTAGTAGACTTCGGATTAAATTATCTTAAATTTAAGAGAATTGGAATAAGATGTGAATCAACAAACGTTAAAAGTCGTTTTATACCGGAAAAACTTGGTTTTATATTAGAAGGTACTTTAAGGAATGAGGATCTAACCGCAGATGGCAGCAGGCTGACTGACATTTGTATTTATTCTAAAATAAATTAAAGGTAGCTAAAAAAAGAATTATCTAAATTGAAGTCTTAGAAAAAGGCGCTTTCCTGGAGCAAGGAAGTGCCTTTTTAAATAGAGTTCGGCACTATCAATATAGAAGGTAACCTAAAACATTATTTACCTCTAACTATTTCAATAGTTTTTTCATCATTAGCAGTGTACCTTTCTAACCAATCCTCTATTACTTTCCCAGAGTATTATTTTAATTGGATATATGAATCAGGAGTATTTACTGAATCACTATCTAGAGAGGAGAGGAAATTAGTTAGTTCATCTTGAATGTGTATGTTAATCCACTAAAAGGTATCTTAATGGATTAAAAAAATAATTCTGCAAAGGAGTTACATAATGAGCGAGCAAAGATTATTTCCAGAACTAGAAACCAGAAGATTAAAATTAAGAAATGTAAATAGGGAGGATATAGATTTTATTTTTAAACTTTTTAGCGATGAAAAAGTTTGTGAATTTCTATACGATGAAGAAATATATACGAAAAAAGAAGAAGCAATTGAATTTATTGAGTGGAATTCAGAGCCAGAAATAAGAGGATATAATAGGTGGGTTTTAGTAAAGAAAGATAGTAATGAACAAATTGGTACTTGTGGCTATGACTTGTGGGATAAAACCAATAATATAGCTGAGATTGGTTATGATTTATTGTATGAATTTTGGGGACAGGGATATATGAAAGAAGCATTGATATCAGCAATAGAAAGTGGCTTTAGTAATATGAAGTTAAATAGGATAAATGCATATGTCGCTTTAAATAACAAAAACTCTATAAAATTATTAAAAAACCTTGGATTTATAAATGAAGGCATTTATAGAAACAAACATTTTTTTAGAGGGAATTACTATGATCACTACTCTTTTTCTCTTTTAAAGAGAGATTGGAAATAAAAAATTGTGGTTGTTCATCCCTTAGGATAATCTTGAAATCGAGTCTTCAGGTAAAGCGCTTTTCTGAAATAAATCTGCACCTAAAGTGTTAGACACGACCCTAACATTTGGGGTGCAGATTAAAATAAGTAATGCGCCTATTTGCATTAAAGGGCTTGGTGTTATTTCTAAAAGAATAGGGCCCATTTTACATTTAAAGGTCATAATTCAGTAGTTAGTTATATACTTGCAAAATAAACCCCTACATTTTTTCTAGGCTATTTTTATGGGCTTTTGAAGTACGTCTATAATGGCAGCGATGATAGCAGTTACTAAAATCCCTATAAGACCAAGTGCTATCGGACCCGCTGCGTCATCACCCGTGAACATAGCCAAAACCCTTAGGTAAACTATTAAAAACAAAATGAATAAAATAGTGGTGAAAGCGCATTTTTTTATAACCTTCAAGCATTGAAGGGAAACCTCAGAAAAAGCATTATTTATATTGATAAAACTCAATAGTTTATATGCTTGATACAACGCAACAGAGAACGTGATGCATACTCCATATGCACCTATTAATAATGGATATATCGAATAATCTCCTGGACGCTCTTTTGCATCCCGTATAGCTGCTTGAGGTAACCAATATATACACACAGCAAGCACCGCAATTCCAATAAGAAAAGCAACGATCTTTAAGAATAAAATTGAATTTAGTTTACCATTCATTTGAAGCACCTCATTGACTTAATGATAATATGATATAATACGATATTAGTCTATTTTTTATCGTTTATCAATATATTTATTTCGATTTATAATATATTATTGCTGTTTTTCAATTGGTTATTTAATAATCATGTGGGAATCGTACTTCAGTTATTGTAAGTTTTTTCATGAAGTAACTGAACAAAAGAGCGCAATTCACACTTGACGTATCGATAATTCTCGATATAATGAAATGTGCAAGTTAGTTTTATTGAGGATGAATCCTATATGGCTTCGAAAAAGAGTGCGCACTTGACATTTCGATAATTCTCGATACAATAATTTGTATGAAACAAGTTGATATTTTTAAAGCATTATCCAATGAAGCAAGGTTGCAAATTTTAGAATGGCTCAAGGAACCGGATCTCCATTTTAAGCCCCATGAAGGGATTGATATGAACGAAACAGGGGTTTGCGTTAGTCAAATAACAGAAAAATTGAACATGACGCAATCGACAGCATCTCATTATCTTTCCATGCTCTTACAGGTTGGTCTTATAAAGGCTGACCGTATAGGAAAGTTTACTTATTATAAAAGAAATGAAGATGCCATCAATGGAATCGCTGAATTCTTGAAGCAAAAGAAATAACGAGTGAAACTGAATTCTTTGTGCGTTCTTTAAAGAGTTCAGTTTCATTTAGGCTAGCTAGAAAATTTTATATTTTTTTGAACTAACATATCGATAATTTGAGATATGTCTATATATATGTATGTATAAATGATTTAAAGGAGTGACATCACTTGTCTAACACAATAAAGATTTATATTTTGGCTATCGTCAGTTTTTTAGTAGGAACTTCTGAATATATAATTTCAGGAATTTTAGATACGATAGCCGATTCACTTGGCATAACTTTAGCTGCCGCAGGTCAATTAATTACAATATTTTCGCTTGTATATGCAATATTTACACCTATTTTTATGGGAATAACGTCTAGTATGGATAGACGTAAGTTAATGATTTTTTCGCTAGGTTTGTTCGTAATAGGTAATATCTTAGCGTTCATCCTACCTGGTTACGGATTATTTGTGATGGCTCGTGTCATTATGGCACTTGGAGCAGGGATGGTCGTAGTTACTGCATTAACGATCGCTGCAAAAATTGCACCAGAAGGGAAGCAAGGCAGCTCAATTGCTACAGTGGTTATGGGCTTTACAGCTTCATTAATTATAGGGGTGCCCGTTGGCAGAATTATTTCTAGCGCATTTGGTTGGAAAGCGGTATTTGGCGGGATAGCACTACTAGGAATTATTGCAATCATTATAATAAGAGCGACGATTCCACTTATTGAGGGTGATAAATCTGTACCATTAGTTAAGCAGTTGGCACTTTTAAAGAAAAGAAAGGTGGCAATTGGATTAGCCATTACTTTTTTCTGGGTTGGTGGGTACTCAATTGCTTACACGTACCTTTCACCATACTTGTTACATGTATCAGGAATAGGGAAAAACTATCTAAGTGGCGTATTACTAATTTTCGGTATCGCAAGCTTGTTTGGTTCTAAATTTGGTGGATTTAGTACAGATCGTTGGGGAGTCCAAAAAACATTGATAGGTGGCATGCTGTTACATATTATCATGTTAGTATTATTATCTGTCGTAACAAACTCCTATATTAGTGTATTAATAGTGTTAATACTATGGTCATTTGCAGCATGGACATCGGGACCAACACAACAATATAACTTGGCTACCATCGAGCCAGAATCATCTGGTATCTTATTAGGCTTAAATCAATCCGTAATGCAACTGGCAATGGCTGCTGGAGCAGGAATTGGAGGTGTTTTTGTGGAGAAAATATCACTATCTTCAGTTACTTGGATAGGTGCATTAGGAGTTACGATAGCTATTGGCGCAACGATGGCGCTTTCTCGAGCCCAGTCAAGCACGACCTCCGTAGAGTATAAAAAAGCCTAACAGTTTAGCAGAAAAATCGGTTTTTAAAATTTATCTGCTGAGTTAGGAATGCCCATTATAAAAATTAATAACATTTTTCGATGCCATGGAAAATCTAAATAAGATATATCCATGGTTTTCTTTTCTTACATCCACTAGTTAAATACGTTAATTTTTGTTTGGGCAATATATTTTTATAAATATAAAACAAATTAGTTAGTCATAATATCTAGCGACAGATACCATGTTAAAAAATATTTTCTGGAGGAACAAAATTATGGCTAAAGATTTCTATACGACACTTAAAGAAAGACGATCTTACTACGGAATTGGTAAAGAGGTAAAAATATCGGATGAAAGAATTAAAGAAATTGTAGAATTTGCTGTGAAATATACGCCATCAGCATTCAATTCTCAATCTGCACGTTTGATTGTATTATCAGGTGAAGCACATAATAAATTATGGGACATCACAACTGAAACATTAAGAAAAGTAGTTGGAGACCAAGACTTTTCAGCAACTCAACAAAAAATGGATTCCTTTAAGGCAGGGTATGGCACCGTATTATTCTTTGAAGATGAGGCTGTAGTTAAATCGCTTCAAGAGCAATTTGCTCCCTATGCTGAGAACTTTCCAATTTGGTCAAATCAAGCATCAGGTATGCACCAATTAGTAGTGTGGGCAGGATTGGAAGCAGAAGGATTAGGAGCTTCTTTACAACATTATAATCCACTAATTGATGATGAAGTAAAAAAAGAATGGTCTATACCTGAAAATTGGAAGCTTATTGCGCAAATGCCATTTGGAAATCCAACAGTCACACCTGGTGAAAAAGAATTCCGCCCACTTGAAGAACGAATTAAATTTTTTAAGTAATGAATATATATTTCTAACCAGTACCATTGCGGAACTGGTTTTTTTGTACGAAAGATACTTTAGTTTCTTAACAAATAGTAGCATTCATTCAACGAACCAATAGATTTTTTATTGGTTTTCCAAATTTTGTTTTATTGACAAATCTGTGACGTGGGAATATGATTTTACTCGTAAATAATATCTCGAATTTGAGATATTGATTAATAACTATCTTGAATTCGAGATATGTTGAAAGGAGGTTTTTCTACATGAGTATCAATTGTTCAATATCAACAGGTTTGTAATGCAGATAGGTTGTTTTGGCAATGAACTCTTTGATTTGGTTCTCATTTAGTTTTAAGTCCGTTTTTATATCAATGGTATAAAAGTTTTTGTTACGTTTCATATTACTATTGTGCTTCTCTCCTTAAAATGAGAAAAACTACTAATCGTAATAAACATGCAAAGAGCTGTCATATTGCAAGCGAAACGTACAGTACTGGGCAAAATGGCCAATCAATAAAAAATATATTATAGATAGGGGAGCAAAAGATGGATATCTTCCTAGCGATTTTACCAGCTCTGTTTTGGGGAAGTATTGTGCTCTTTAATGTCAAGCTTGGTGGTGGTCCCTATAGTCAAGTACTTGGAACAACAATTGGTGCACTGCTCTTCTCCATAGGGGTTTATTTTGTAGTTAAACCAGAACTGACACCTGTAGTTTTGGGGGTCGGCATTGTTTCAGGTCTTTTTTGGGCATTAGGACAAGCAAATCAATTAAAAAGTATTGATTTAATGGGTGTATCTAAAACCATGCCGATTTCAACAGGTTTACAGTTAGTAGCCACAACTTTATTTGGCGTTATTGTGTTTCATGAATGGTCAACAACAATGTCGGTTATATTAGGTGTTCTGGCGCTTATTAGTATTATTGTTGGGATTGTTCTTACATCTCTTCCGAATCCAGAAGAGAAAAAAGAGGACAATGGTGGCAATTTGAAAAAAGGGATATTAATTCTCCTTGTTTCAACATTCGGATATTTAGTCTATGTGGTTGTAGTTCGCTTGTTTGATGTCAATGGTTGGTCTGCTTTATTGCCACAAGCAATCGGGATGGTTATAGGTGGGATTTTATTAACCTTTAAGCATAAACCATTTAACAAATATGCAATCCGTAATATTATCCCTGGTTTAATTTGGGCTGCGGGGAATATGTTTTTATTTATTTCTCAGCCACGTGTCGGAGTAGCCACGAGTTTTTCACTTTCCCAAATGGGAATCGTGATTTCAACTTTAGGTGGAATATTTATCATTGGTGAGAAAAAAACAAAACGTCAAATGATAGCTATAGTAATTGGGATTATTTTTATTGTCGCCGCTGGAATTATGTTAGGGATGGCGAAAGGATAAGAAGGAGGATTTTACATGTATTCAGATTTAGAAGGAAAAGTTATTGTTATTACAGGTGCTTCAACAGGATTAGGAAAAGCAATGGCATTACGCTTTGGTGAGGAGAAAGCAAAAGTTATCGTTAATTTCCGCTCAGATGAAAATGAGGCCAATGCTGTTGTTGAGGGAGTAAAAAAAGCAGGTGGGGATGCCATAGCTGTAAAAGGTGATGTGACAGTTGAAGAGGATGTCATCAACCTAGTACAGACTGCTGTGAATAAATTTGGAACCCTCGATGTGATGATTAATAATGCAGGTATTGAAAATCCAGTAGCTTCACATGAAATGCCGTTAAGTGACTGGAATAGAGTCATCAATACCAATTTAACGGGTGCGTTTTTAGGAAGTCGAGAAGCAATTAAATACTTCGTGGAGAACGATATTAAAGGGTCTGTTATCAATATGTCTAGTGTTCACGAAATGATCCCATGGCCTTTGTTTGTGCATTACGCAGCAAGTAAAGGGGGAATTAAGCTGATGACACAAACATTAGCGTTAGAATATGCTCCTAAAGGAATCCGTATCAACAACATCGGGCCTGGAGCGATTAATACACCAATAAATGCGGAAAAATTTGCAGATCCAGCAAAACGTGCAGATGTAGAAAGCATGGTACCGATGGGGTATATCGGAAAACCTGAAGAAATTGCAGCCGTAGCGGCATGGCTTGCTTCTTCCCAAGCTAGCTATGTAACAGGAATCACTTTATTTGCAGATGGTGGAATGACTTTATATCCTGATTTCCAAGCTGGTCGTGGGTAAGTAACAGCACCGACAATTAATCATGCATTTGTCTTTAGGCATTGGAGGCTGGCGTTTGCCACTTCCAATGCCTTTTAATTTAATTAATGTATTATTTGGAGGAAAATCCCAAGATAAATAGAATACATATGAGTAGGATGTTTGTGAAAGGGGTGGATTTGAAGTTTGAGTAAATTATCGTTAAATGAGTTAGAAAAGAAACTTAAAGGCATTAGAATTGAAGCTTTTGTCATTCATAAAGGGGATACTCGAATCTACGAGTACTTGAAGAATAAAAAGGTAGTCGAGAAGCCTTTAAAGGTAAATTCCATTACAAAGAGCATTGTTTCTATTTTAATTGGAATTATGGTAGATAAAGGGTTAATTAAAAATATTCACGAATCCATTCAAAACTATTTTCCAGAGATATTAGAGTCTAATGATCCGCAAAAGAAAGAAATTACAATATTTCATTTGTTGACTATGACTTCGGGGTTACAAATAGGAAATTTCCAGGGGTCAAAAAACTGGGTTAAATACATACTAGAACAGCCAATTATACATAAACCTGGTTCAACCTTTCAGTATAATTCAGGAGACTCCCATTTACTAAGTGCAATCATACAAAAAATTTCTGGAATTTCCACTGCTTCATTTGCCGAAAAATATCTTTTTCATTCGCTGGGGATAAATAAATACACTTGGCTAAAGGATCCACAAGGAGTTAACGGGGGTGGTTTCAGTATTTCATTATATCTTGAGGATATGGTGAAGCTTGGATTGTTATTTTTAAACGAAGGGCAATTTAATTCAAGTCAGATCCTTTCATCCAACTGGCTCCATCAAGCAACAAGACCATATAATCAAGTGAAAAAAACAAATGAAGGAACTTATGGATATGGTTATCAGCTATGGACTTATGAAAATAATCATTCTAACACCCCGAATGATTATTATTATGCGAATGGTATATTTGGGCAATATATATTTATTGTTCCGAAATTAAATATTATGGCAGTGGTAAAAAGCCATCTCCAAGAACAGCAATCAGCACCAAGAATCTTTTTTGAAGAGCTATTAAAAAGTTGGCAGGATGAGAGAGATAGTGGAGCAAGTCAAACTGCGGTTCCTCCTTATGAGGATTGAGTAAAAAACTAAGTGATATAGTGAGAAGCTTGAATAACCATAGTGGAGGTGAATGTTTTATAGATGATAGTATTTACGTTCATTAGTATTTATGTAATGCCAATTTTAGCTATTACATTTTGTCTAAACCTTGTTGAAATAATAAAGAAAATAAAAAAAGAAGTTAACTATATCTTTTGTATTCATTGTCTGGAGCATTGCTGTTACAGCGGTAGGTGAATAATAGAGTTGCATTAACCAAAGCAATTAGCAGTTGAAAAGAAAATGCCGCAATCTTGATTGTTGACCAGTTAGTAGAAGATACATTGTAACTTTATTCCTCTAGTTTCGTTAAATTTGTTAAGAAGTGCATTAATAGTAAAATATCATAAGAGGAAGAATTAGAATGAAAACTATTTATCATTGTTTAATTATGTGGGTACCTTTTATCGTGCTGTTTGCCTTAGCTGGTGTGGGATTAGAAATTTTAGAAGGAAATAAAATCAGGACATCAGAATACATGACAGGACTTCGTGATTTTGGAATTGGTTATGTATTCCTAATGGGTTCCTATGCTTTCATTCTATACCCTCTTACATTTTGGCCATTAACATTTATTCTCAGAAAATTTATGAAAAATCAGATGTTTAAAATGGCTACCTTTACTTTATTTGGTGGGGGAATAGGGGCTTTTTCTTTAATAGTCATATATGGTTCTCGTTTTATTGTAGAATATCATTTAAATATTGTCAGCTCAATTATTTTATTTGGGATTGCAGGTTTATTTTATTCTATGGTAGAAATTTCTGTGAAGAAAAATATAAAATTTGTTTAACTAATGGGGACTTTTATTTTAATGATGATTTATCAGGCGCAGTTTCGAAGCAAAAATTGTGCCTTTTTTTATTTAGAGGAAGAGAAGAGGAGTGTGAATGGACGTGATTACTTTCAATTAATAGGAAAGGAGATATGATATACTTAGGAATATATTTACATATAGTTTATTAAATAGCAAGGAGCAGTCGAGATGCTATCGGAAAAAGTAATCAACTATTGCAAAAGTAAAAACTGGTGGTTTGAAGACATTGAAGAGGAGTATAAAGAAGCTTTAGTAAAGTTAGACATCGATTTGGGTTCTGATTTTGCTACTTTTTATTTGCATGCTGAGGATGGGCCGACTTTCTTTAGTAGACGACGTGAAATCTATCAGATTTGTTGGTTTATGATCAATACTTCTGATTATCTGTTAGGCATGAAGAGAACTCATGTCGTGTTAAACCTGCCTGAAGACTATATTCCATTGGATAATTTTGATGGGGAGTTCGGCTTTTTTTATAACAAGAATACTGACGAAGTGTTAGGCCTAGGTTTGGGCCAGCAGATGGAAGATTTTTTTGCGGGTAAATTGACTTCACAATGGAAAAGCTTTAACTCTTTCCTAGAGTGGTATTTTGAGCTGACAGATTTGTCTGTGACTCTATAGAAAAAGTCGTGAACATTTTTTTATCTATTGATTGATGCTGAGGAGAAGAATATAGTAAGAACGCCCTTTACTAATTAAGATGGAATTTATAGGGCATCCCACCATATTAAGTCTTTTCAATCTTCAACAGCCGGGCGCTTTTCTAATAAGGAAAGCGTCTTTCTTCATGAAAAGGGCCATAGTATTCTTTAACGAATGGTCGAAATGACAGTTTGTGAAGCCTTTTTAATATCCTCTAAGGATTATTGTACTCTACCACTATTGCGTTTTTCACACACCCACTATTTGGTAGAAAAGTAAATACAACTGACATATAATTCATAGTAAGGAGTGGTGCAAATGTATGGATTAGACACAAGTAAAGAAGCAATAAATATTGATTTAGCATTGATTAAATCTTGTTTGAGGCTGATTAATCAAACTGTGATTTTAAACAAACAGAGAGGAGAAACCTTTTCCGCTTTAGAAAATGAAGAGTTACATAAGTTAATTTCCAAAATTGATAAAGAGTTGAACAAAATTAAGATGAATATACACTATGATATAAATATAGATTGCTGAACCAATATATTAAATTCAAATTCAGGAACACTTTAAATCAACATTTAGAAACAATTATTCCAAACTACGCTTTGGGAACATTAAGTTTCAGCATTTAATGGAATAATTATTATTTTCACAGGGTACTTTATTTTGTATAAAGGGAGTGTAAAAGTGGACCTATTACTTTGGATAACAATTGGTTTCATTTTAATTGGATTTGTTGTTCTCATTTCTATGAAAAAAGGTATGGAAAATAAGGTCGCCTTGACAAAAGTAAATATGGAAGATGAGGAAAATTTATCAAAAGCTAAATCTGTTCTTTGGTGGATATGGAGTACTACTGCTTGGGGAATAGTAAGTATTTTTCTTGTTGTTTGGTGTTTTCATAATTACTTTGGATAATTGTTGCTTTTCATCATTAGGTGTATTGCTCTAAGAAATGTTTATTTCATATTAGAGATACAATGTGTAATTTGTAGTAGGTTTAGTACTATTTTTATTTTTTGTCTTTTCGTTTTTGTATTTAAACTTATCCTTTAGCAAATAATTAAAATCATATTCGTTCATAATAATGAAAAGGACGTGATGACGATGCTAAGTGAGAAAAAAATATCAAAGTTAAAAAATATGTTAATTGAACAAAAACACTCGCTTCAACGAAGAATGGATACAGATGATGAATATTTAGAACGAGGAAGTTTACGGGATTCTGTTGATGAATTGTCAACGATCGATAATCATCCAGCAGATTTAGGTACTGAATTATATGAACGTGAAAAAGATATGGCGTTAAAAGTCCATGACGATGATGAGTTAGCAAAAGTAAATGCCGCCTTACAAAAGATTGAGGACGGAACCTACGGCGTGTGTGAAGTTTGTCAACAAGATATCCCATATGATCGATTGGTAGCATTGCCTTATACCGCTTTTTGTATTGAACATACAGCAAAAGACGTTCCAACCGATCGACCGGTTGAAGAGCAAGTGATGCTTCCTCCAGTTGACAATTCTTTTTCTGGCCGAGATGACAAGGATGATATTCATGATTATGAAGATGTGTTTCAGGTTGTAGCAAAATACGGAACTTCCGAATCTCCGTCCGATTTTGAGGGGGACTTTGAAAATTATGATGAATTATATGAAGACCCTGAAGAAATTGCCGTTAATGATGAATGGGATTCCTACCATATCTCCGAAACAGATGAATTAACACGCCAAGTTTCCATTCAAGAAGTAGAACACGCGAGAAAATTTGATTATTTAGAGGATTAAATCAAAAAAAGTCTGACAAAATGCGTTATTAAAGTAACAGTTACTTTAGCTTAATAAACGATATTCCACAATAGTGGCGCAATTCTCGAAGATGAATTGTGCCTTTTTCAGTCATATTAACGCATGAACTATGGATTATTTCAGTTGAGCTAAATACACCGTATCTCATATTCAATAGTAGTGTGTGTAAAGAATGGAAATCCATGATGTATGAAATAATCTAGTCCTCTAATGCAAATAACACTTCTATAGAAAACCAAATCAATACGGAGGTAAAAAAATGAATGTCCTTGATTGTATCATTATAGGTGGAGGTGCTTCTGGGTTAAGTGCTAGCTTAACTTTAGGAAGGGCAAGGAGAAACATTGCATTATTGGACGATGGAACGAATAGGAATAGAGTGACACAAGCTTCACATGGATTTATTACTCGTGATGGGATAGACCCACAAGCGTTTAAAGAAAAAGCGTTGAAAGAGCTGGAGATTTACCCATCCGTATCATATTTTACTGCAACTGTTACGGAAATCATTAAGGATACAGGTAATGAGCGATTTACTGTTAAAACAGCTACTAGTCAGGAATTTGTTTCAGAAAAAATAATACTCGCCACAGGTATTCAGGAAATATTTACTATACCCAATATGAGAGAGTTTTATGGCAAAAGCCTATTTAGTTGTCCGTATTGTGATGGCTGGGAGCAAAAAGATAAGCCATTAGTGGTTATTGCAGAAAAAGAAGAGCATGTACTGCATTTGACTAAGTTAATTTATAATTGGTCGCAGGATTTGGTTGTCTTAACGAACGGAGTTCAATTATCTGAAGAAGGCAAAACAGAGTTACAAAAACACCATATCAAAATTATATCGGAAAAGATAAAAGACTTATTAGGTAATGACGGTTATTTACAAAAAATAGAGTTTGAAACAGGAGCAACAATAAATAGAACGGGTGGATTTGTTGCCCCATCTTATTATCGCCCAAATCAATTTGCTGAGAAGCTAGGCTGTGACATACAAGAAGATGGGAAAGTTATAACAGATGGTGTTGGTAGAACAACCCAAAAAAACGTATATATTGCAGGGGAGACCGAAAGATCAAAACCATCCTCTTTAATGATATCAGCTGCTAAAGGTAATAAAGCTGCGGTTTCAGTAAATACGGATCTAACGATGGAACGCTTTTAATTGTCAAAAACCTCTCCTTCATTTATATAAAAGCATAGCTAGTATGACCCATCAGCGCCAATGGGTTGCCACATCATTGCATTAGAATTCATATAAGATCGAAAGAACGGATTTTGATTTTAGAATTCGTTTTTTTCTTGTTGTTTAAAAAGGATTGAAGGGCATAGCATCGTATAATCCAGCGCATTTCTTTAGTAAGGAATGCGTTTTTTATTTCATTAATTCTTTACTCTACACGTTTTGCTTTTTGTTTTTTTAACTAAAAATTAAATTGTAAAGTTTGCTTGACATATATAAATATGTAAAGTAAACTTTACCTATTGATAAATGTACAGTTTGCTTTACATTTATAAAGGAGGCTATATGAAAAACAGAATTCGAGAATTACGAAAATTGAAGAAGATTACTCAGGAAGAATTGTCGAGACAAGTAGGTGTCTCACGGCAATCAATCATTGCTATTGAATCAGGAAAATTCAATCCATCCTTAGAGCTTGCTTACAACATTTCTAAAGCTTTCAATAGCACAATTGAAGAAGTGTTTATATTTGAAGAGGGGAGAATGTAATGATGGAGCTTAATATCTGGGGTATGATTGGATTGTATGGGGGAGTGATAGGTGGACTCCTTGGATGGTGGTTCGGACGAAGGAAAGCTAGAAAAAATAGAGGATTAGACGAGCTGTACTACCATATTTGGCAAAAGGCGAGATCCTATTCATGGTATGTGACGTTAGGAGCGCTGTATGTTTTCTTTACGTTAATCATTTTTGGAATAGAATTAAGCACTGCTATGGTTTTAGGTATCCTTTTATTAACACACATAGCGAGTTGGGGAATCATTGGAATTATTTTGAGCATTAACATGTCCAGTACAGCCCCGTTGAAGCCCTCCCGCGTGAAAATTGGTATAATCGTCTTTGTTACATCAATTATCGTTTTTACAATAATTTCGATCCTGACGACAAACTGGCTGTTCTTAATATTTAGTATCCCACCTAATTTAATTGCACTTTTTATCGCATTTACACCAAAGCAAGAAGATTCCGAGGTAACCTACTAGATTTCCTTTAACGTTTTTCCCCTTTAGATTTTGTAATCTATAGGGGTGTTTTTTTCTAAATGAAAAGAACATTATTATTTGGCAATATCGATTTGGAACTGTTTCCATTCGAGGGCAATTGGTTGATTTAGGTCATAAGGAAAATTTATGAATTTTTATAATTAACCCCTATTATTATTTATAGACTGTATGTGATATGTTAAAGAAAAAGGGGGATTGGTAATGCTATTTGATGATCAAGCTGTTGATAATATTTTCTACAAAAATGCACTTAAATAGTGTTTCAAGTAATTAATTGCACAATTTGAACTTTCACGAAAGTGGATAATCAAAGACTGATTATTCAAGGAGGGATTTAATTGGAAACAGAATATAGAATAGCTACAGAGCAAGATTTAGAAAGTATTGTTGCAATGCTTGCAGATGATGTTTTGGGACGTACCCGAGAGCGGTATGAGCATCCACTTCCCGATAGTTATAAAAAAGCATTTGAGGCTATTACATCCGACCCTAATAACGAGTTAATAGTGGCATGTCACGGTAATGAAGTGATTGGCGTACAACAAATTACGTTTACTCCTTATCTAACACATACAGGTGGATGGCGAGCTACTATTGAGGGAGTTAGAATTTCTTCTACTGTAAGAGGAATGGGTGTAGGTACTGGACTTATAAAATGGGCAATTCAGCGTGCGAAAGAACGTGGATGTCATATTGTTCAACTTACAACTGATAAACAAAGGCCAGATGCGTTAAAGTTTTATGAGCGAATAGGTTTTAAAGCAACGCACGAAGGTTTAAAACTAAAGCTTGAATAATTTTTTTATTACTAGCGGATGTTTTAATTGAATAACAGACTTCCACCAGGACGCTTTTCAGAATAAGAATAGCGTCTTTCTAGAATTCAGCAATTCTTACTTTTCTTCCCAATCAAACTCCTTTGCCCCCTGGAAAATCCCTTCACTGAAATACTTTCTTTTCGGTAGTAATGATCCTTTTAAAGGTAACCGAAAACAATAGCTAAAAACCTCTACCAGATTACGGTAATTGTATAGAAATCGTCTTACTCGAAAACATATTATATTTCCATATTTTACAGTCTATTAAAATTTGTAGCAGTCATGTAAACTACGACTATTGGAAAAAATTTAATAGAAGAAAGTAGAGGCAAACCAATGAAAGCACTATATGTTTTATTATCTTCCCTTGTACTATTTGGGTTTATTACCGTTTCTCCAGCAGAAGCAGCAGAAAAATCCATTGATTTGTATTATATGGATGATGTCGATTATGATCATTGGGCATACAATGAATTGGAGCGTTTCTTGTATGCGGATATTATTGACGGATATGTGGAAACAGAATCGTTTGAGGAAGATGGAGAGAAATATGAATATACATACGTCTCAGTAAAACCAAAAAATTCGATTACTCGTGCTGAATTTACGAAAATTTTAGTGAATTCAATGAATCTACGTGCAGGTGAAACAGTAAAAACGTTCCCTGATGTAAAACCGGCAAATTGGTATTACGAGTATGTTAAGGTTGCCAGTAGCCAAGGCATTATCAATGGTAAACCAGACGGTGCTTTTCGACCGAATGATAAGATTACACGTAATGAAATGGCAGTCATGATTTACCGTGCATTCAAGACAAAGCTTGATTTTACAGCAACAGGAAAAGCATTTCCTGATGTACCACAGGGGAATTTTGCTTATGAAGCGGTTATGAAAACGGCAGCTTTAGGAATTATCAAAGGGTACGGAGATATCTTCAAACCTTACAATGATGCAACTCGTGCTGAAGCGATCGTGATGATTGACCGTGCCTTGCATCTAGTGCCAGGAACAGATGAAGATCAACTTGCAATCATTCAAACAGTTGATCGTAACATTAAAGATGAGATGAAATTCACTAAACAACAAGATGTAGAAGCATTAAAAGCCCTTTATCGTGATACGACAATTGGTTACCAACTGGCTTATTCACTGGATAGTTTGGATATGACAGGTATGATTGAAGAATCAGATATTAAATTCACAATGGAACAGATTGGTGAAAATGAGATCAATGCTGTTTCTGTAAGTAATCATTTTGCTGAAGTCCGCATTGATAACTTAGTATATAAAGTATCTTTGACAGCTCCAGATATGTCTTTTAACACGACAATTGACTTATCAGGAACTGCTTATCTTAAGAAAAATGATGATGGTAAATGGAAAATTTATAATGTTGTTCTTGATGAAGATGACGATGACCAAGATTGGAAAGAAACATTAGAAACTGAGATCAACTAAGTACAAAAAAAGCGGATTCATCTCAAATCCGCTTTTTTTTCTTATTGTCTAACAATTCAACATCGTTTGCCTCTTGTTAAGAAAGGGTAAAGTCATCAATTTGATATTCCAATCATTTATGATATTCAATGAAAGGGCACGATTCTATAGATAGAATCGTGCTTTTTCTTTAGTATAAGTGCAGATTATGGGAATAGGATAATTGTTAGCTATTTGGGCAAAGTAATTGTTAAATCATTATTGTAGGAGAGATGGATGTGGGAATTCGAATTTTAATACTACTCACTCTACTCTGTTTTCATGTTTCATCGATAGCAAATGCTGAAACCCCACTAACAGCTGTATTTATCCGTGATCATCAGCTATGGCTCAAAGAGGGGAGTCAAGAAATACAACTTACGAAGGACCGCTATATATATTCGCCGAAATGGTCATATGACGGTCGTTTCATTGGATATATTGATGGTGATGAAAAGGGAGAAAAATCGGATTTATTCATTTATGATAGGAAGGAAAAAGACAGCTACCAACCTTACGTAAGGGTCGTAACCTCTGACTTTAAATGGTCACCGAACAAAAATCAGCTGGCCTACACCGAGCAAGGTATATTAAATGTGACAAATATACAGAATGGCCGCCCACAAGGATTTGAAAATGTCTCATTAGGTGTTAGTGCTTTTGAATGGTTTCCAAACGGCAAAGAATTTATTGTTTCATCACAATCCAACCTACTTCCTACAGGATGGAGCCCAATCCCACTGTATAGAATTCCGGTAGATGCAAATCTTGCGAAGGATAAGATAAAGCCTTTTTTTACAATTCAAACGAAAGTACCTGACTTATTTGGGATTGATGCCGATTATTTTAAGTGGAGTTCTGACGGCAAGTGGGTTAGCTTTTTAGTTGTACCTACAGCTTCTTGGTCAATGGACAGTAATACATTAAGTGTTTTATCATCACAAGGAAAATATTTTCAAGCTGTGGGGAAAATGTTAGGGTTTAAAGATTGGTTTAAGTGGGCTCCATTCGCCAATGAATTAGCTTATATATCAGGAGAAGGAAGATTTTTCGTTGAAAACAAGCACATGACGATTGCCGAAATACCTACAATTAAACAACAAAAAGAATATACACCTGAAGGCTTTGTAGACCTTGATCTGGAATGGTACTCTAAAGATTTAGTCATTGTGGCTCGTGCAAAAGAAAACAAGGAGTGGAAAGTCGGTCCTGTACCAACTATGTTCACAGCTCTTTACGCTATCAACATAAGAACGGGAGAGCAAAAACAAATTACATCTCCAGGGGAGAATGAACTTGACGAAGATCCTCAAGTTGTTGGACCCTATCTTACTTGGTTTCGAAAGAAGGCAGAGCAAATGAAAGGTGATGTATGGGTAAAAAATACTTTAACAGGTCAAGAGTATATTTGGCTCAAAAATGTAGATTATGCCCCAACATTTTTCACACCAAAGCAAAGCCCTTAAAAAATCTAACAACAAGCTGGCGCGATTCTTGAAAAAGAATGGTGCCTTTTTCTATAGAGAGTGGTTATTTAGATATGGTTTTTCAAAGTTATAGAAATAATTGAGTTTTGTCCAATTCAATAGCCACCATCAATCTATTCAAAACGTATGAATAGCAATCCAACGGGAACAATAGTTGTAAAATGGAGGGTTCGAAAGATGAGAAGACTTTTTGTATTAGTATTTATAGCTTTTATTACCTTGAATCTAACAGGTAATGTTGAAGGAGTTTTTGCAAATAGAGACAACGAAGAATTTAAAGATATTTATGAGAGAAAAGTTCCCCAAACATTTCATTTTACGTATGATTACGAAAATCTTTATAAGTTCCTTGATATGAGTGAAAAAGAATACAGGTCTGAATGGGATAGCGGAAAGACGATAGCTGAAATGGCCGAAAAACATGAGATCTATCCTCAACAATTGATATCATACCTAGCGGAAAAACAATTTGAAGCACTAGATAAAGCACTAAAGAATGGGGAAATTGACCGTTACTTTTATTATGATTACGCTATATCTTATATGAGAAGCGATATTATTGAATTTATCAATCGAAATCCAAAAAAATAATATATTGATCCAAATGTTGATGGAGAAAAAGCTTCCCAAAGCAAGGTTTAGGGTGTTGTTACCTAACTTTGATTTGGGAATGCTTTTGCTGCATAAAGCACCTGCTAAAAAAGAGCTGCCAAAGCAACTCCATAACTTAAATTAAATGCCCTTCGCAAGATCAGGTACTATGCCAAAGCTCAATTTCTTATTTATTATCGTTACTCAGGCACATTTCTACAATTCGATTGTGCCAAATATTATATAAAAAGAGTTGTAAATGTTTATGTTAAAATCTAGGTGATTTAAGTAGTTGTGTGAATAGGAGGACAAAAAGATATGAAAAGAGAGGGAATAGTTAAATGGTTTAAAGAAGAAAAGGGGAATGGTCGTATTATGCTTGACGGAGAGAATAAAAATGATGTTTTCGTTCATTTCTGTTCAATCTTACCTGATAACGAAAGGTTTTCAGATGGATTCAGGTTTCTTAAAGAAGGACAAAAAGTATCATTCGATTTAATAGAAAAGGCTAATTTTACTGAACAGAAACAAGTTGCGGAGAATGTAATAATTAATTCTGATTAAAGTATGATTAATCATCAAGGGCATTTCTTTTTTCCTTCATAATGTTTCGATATCCAGGAAGAGGGAGGGCTAATTTGAAAAAGCCAAATTAATAAAAAGGGTTCCGAAGTTTCTTTCGTTATTAAAAAAGAAAACCCACTTATTTGAAGTGGGCTTAATAATTACCGAAATGATCATTCAAGGAGTTAATCTATTGATGTCTCGCGGGAAAGCACTTGCCTCCCGAACGTTCGTTAATCCAAGGAGTTTTGCTGTTAAACGTTCCAGACCAATAGCAAAACCTCCATGCGGTGGCACACCATATTTGAATGTGTTTAAATAATTTTGGAAGTTTTCCTCGTTAAGTCCTTGTTCTCTGAATGATGCTACAAGCATTTCATATTCGTGAATTCGTTCGCCACCAGATGTGATTTCAAGACCTTTAAATAAGAGGTCAAAAGATTTAGTTAATCCATTTTCTGCAGGCATTGTATACATTGGTCTATTTTCTTTGGGGTACTCTGTAATAAAGACAAATTCACTCCCCGTCGTTTCTTTTATATAGTTTGCAATCAGTTTTTCTCCTTCAGTATTGAGGTCACCTTCTGGCATTTCTTTTTTATAACACTTCTTTAAAATTTCTCTAGCTTCATATAATGTTAGTTTTGGAATATCAGTTATAGTGGGGACCTCAATTTTCAAAAGCTTTAACTCGTTTTCATTTTTTTCTTTTACTTTTTCAAACATAAATTTTATAACTTCAGTTTCTAGCACCATTAATTCTTCATAATCTTCTATAAAAGCCATTTCAAGATCCAGAGAAATATATTCATTTAAATGTCTTGAAGAGTTGTGCTCTTCCGCACGGAAAACAGGACCAATTTCAAATACACGCTCAAGACCTGAAGCCACCATCATTTGTTTATAAAATTGAGGGGATTGTGCAAGGAATGCTTCTTTCCCAAAATAATTTAATTTAAAAACATTGGCGCCACCCTCCGCACCTTGAGAAACAATTTTTGGTGTAAAAATTCTGATAAAACCCATATTTGTTAAATATTCACGAAATGCCTCTTCAAGAGTTGATTTTATTTTAAAAATTGAAGCTATTTTTTCATGACGGAGTGATAATACCCGATGATTTAAAAGGTTCTCAAGTCCTGTGTTTACTTCTATTTTATTTACTTCAAAAGGAAGTAAACTATTTTTGTTAATCACTTTTACTGACTTTAGAAGCAGTTCAATGCCAAGTCCTGTTTTATTTGTTGAAACGACTTCTCCGATAGCTTCGATAACACTTTCTGTTTCGATAATGACGCCAGTAAGTTCTCCTTCTAAAACACATTGCAGTTCACCAGTTCGCTCTCTTATCACTAAAAAACTGATATTTCCAAGGTGCCTTACTTTTTTTACCCAGCCTTGGACTTTTACCGTTTCTCCCACTTTTTTTATACACTCGTTGGCAAGTGTACGTTTTAGATTTGTATGCATGATGGTTACCTCCCAAATTTTTAATCCTTTTATTTTTTTATCATCATCGTCATCATCCACGGACACTCACCTCCTTAAAATAAAAAAGCTCCCGCCCCTGACATTTGTCAGGGACGAGAGCCTATCTCGCGGTACCACCCTAATTGCTGCATATGTAGCCAACTCATTGCTTTTTAACGGTTGCAAACCGTCTATCCTTACTTCTTTCAGGATAACACTCACAGATGTCTTTCAATCATTGTTTAACACAATCTTTTCAGCTACCGATTGCTCTCTTTCGTTAAAGGGAATGACATACTTATTCTGTTCTTCGTTTTTTAAATATTTGAAATTTATTATAGTCATACTTTTTTGTATTTTCAATAAAATTATTGGATTTTGCTAATAAATTTTTTAATGTGACCCCCAAATAGGGACCTTATTGTAGAAAAGTCCCTATAGTTCAAGTGGATTTTTTCACAAACTAGTCACCTTAGTTTCACACTATAATACCTCATTGCTTTAGGAATTCCCTTAATTTCAAAAACTCCATTATAAATTAGGCTTCTCACTCTATACTCTATAAAAACATCGCCTAATTGATTGTGCTGTCCATAAACTTCCCCGATTAACCTTGCAGATTTCATAAAGTCTTTTTCACTTTGCTTAGCATGCAAATGTTGTGCCGTATTGACAATAAAATCATCCAAGTAATCTTCATTAACCGTATTAATTTTGTTATTTTCCCAAATCCTCACCAAACCTTTTGATTCTGCTAATGCGATCCATTCTTTTTCAAATCGTGTTCTATCCTCATCAGTTATTGGTGCTGATAATTTTTCATGATAGATTTTGTTTAAGTGTTCACCGTTTACTTCGCCCGTATGGATATCTAAACACCCAAATTCAGGTGTGTTAAATAATTCCTGAAAAGCAAATGTAGTATTGATCACGAAAATCTTATTCTTTTTTTCTTTGAGCAAGTATAAAAGATAGCGTAAGCCAGTTTGCTCATTTGCATTTTCAGCAGTCCATATAACAATAGGGGTCTCATTGCTTAAACCATCTATTTCTACAAGTGTTTTTGAAAATCTATTTTCGTACTCTTCCTCAAGATAGTCATCGGAATAATTAAGATGGTCCTTCAACCATTCATGTCTGTACTTACGACCAACCTCTTGATGAAGTGCCCAAATAGGACCAACAGCAAAGAAATCAGGAAATCCGATTACTTTATTCTCACGCCCTAATCCTACTCGTAAAGAACCAGCAGGAGATTCGCCAAACACAATATGGACTGTTGAATAATCTCGCCCAACATGATTGCTATTTTGTACAACTTCAAAAAATAGATGGTATAAAGAATTTAATTGTTCTAATATTTCCTCTGGTGAGTTCTTTGATTCCTGCATCACTTTTATTCTCAACATCATGCTTAATAAAAGGTTCTTTGCTTCGCTACCGCTTAAATCTTTTATTGATTTATGTATCTCTTCTAACACTAAATTTCACCTCGTTATTTATTGTTTCTTTGCGACCTACAAGATGCTCAACAGGCGGAGCAATAGGCACTGCTTCAACTAAAATATTAGCAATATTTTTAGCACCAGCTTTTGAAATAGTAAAGCATAGTTCATCTTCTTCTATCCACTGGTTTAAGGGCTATCCTTCACTTTCATGGTTTTATCCATCGCTTTGAGCATTTTATCCACCACTTTTTGATGGTTATCCTTCAATTCAGGGTTTCTATCCACTGGTTTAAGTGCTATCCTTCACTTTCAGGGTTCTATCCATCGCTTTGAGCATTTTATCCACCACTTTTTGATGGTTATCCCTCAATTCAGGGTTTCTATCCACTGGTTTAAGTGCTATCCTTCACTTTGAGCATTTTATCCACCACTTTTTGATGGTTATCCTTCAATTCAGGGTTTCTATCCGCTGGTTTAAGTGCTATCCTTCACTTTCAGGGTTCTATCCATCGCTTTGAGCATTTTATCCACCACTTTTTGATGGTTATCCTTCAATTCCAAGGTTCTATCCGCCAATAATAAGGTAGGGTACAATTGAACCCATTTCGCAACAGAGTGAGAACATAACTTTTTAAATGCACTTTTATATTTTACATGATTCTGGAATAAAAAAACAATTTTCCTAAACATGAGGCAGAGTTTCTCACCTTGAAAGCCTACGTTTAAGTCAAAAGTACATTAATTATAATTTATCTTAATTAAACGCCGCATTTTTTAGAAAGGATTTGTCCTTTTTTATTTTGATTCAAATTTATGGAGTAACATCTATTAAGGCTTCTAAAGAGTACGAATAGTTTTATAATTTTTGGAACCTTTGTTATTTTTTGCGTCAAACTTGCGAGATATATCATTGATTTTGAAAGGGGAAATAGGAGTGTTAAAAAAGGCAATCATTTCAGGGGTTTTATTTAGTTCAATTATGTTGGTTGGCTGTAATGGAGAATCAGAAGTCGAAGTGATAGATATTTCTGAAAATAATGAAAATGATGCAAATTTATCACCAGAATCAAGTTTTTTTTCAGAAGTACATAATGAAATAATGGGATCTATTCCAGAACAAACGAATCTTAATAGCGAGTCAATAGGTGCAATAATGGTCGATGGTAATTTTAAAGATTTGACTGTATCCGTAAGTTTTCCGAAGGATGTAAAAGTTGCTGATACGTTAATTCAACAAATTGTGGAGGATTCTATAAAGAAAGTTTCGGAAAAAGAAAAGGTCACAATAAGCAAAGAACATATAACAATAAAAATTGAGAAATACTAACGGAAAATTTCTTAAATTAATCAAAAATACTATTTTACATATCATGGTAAAGTGATATACTTGAATTAACTTTTATGAATGGAGGCTTCCGAATGATTGATATCCTATCTTTGAATCGTTAATTTTATACGTTCAAAGGCTCTGCTTATGCTCAGAGATAATAGGATAGATCTGTCTTTTTACGGAAACCCTTCATGATACGGTTTTATACCAGGGGACATTGTCTCTGCTTTTTCTATTTGTTTTTTAGAAAAAGTGTCATAAAGATGGATCCAATTGAATCATTCTATATGTTTGGAGCATGGGCAGATTGCCTATGCTTTTTATTTTTTCGATTTTGTTTTCTTATAATAATTGGAATTAATTGCTGCCTAACAAAATAGGATGAAGCGGAGGAGATTCTTAATGACAGGAAATCATATTAAAACGGCACGAGTTTGGTTTATTACCGGTGCTAGTAGTGGATTGGGATATGAATTTACGAAAAGAGCTTTGGAGTTAGGGGATAAGGTAGTTGGAGTTGCTCGAAATATTGAAAAACTGAAGGAGTTACAAAGCCAATTTGAAGGAAGGTTGTTGCCCTTAAGACTTGATGTTACGAATAGAAGCGATGTTTTTGCTACAGTAAAAGAAGCTATTAAACATTTTGGACAAATTGATATTGTCATAAACAATGCAGGTAATATGACTTTAGGAATGATTGAAGAATTTAAGGAAGAAGAAGTAAGAAGTCAAATGGAAACGAACTTTTTTGGAGCAGTTTGGGTTTGCCAAGCAGTCATGCCTTACTTAAGGGGGCAAGGTTCAGGTCATATTATTCAAATATCTAGTATCGGTGGACTCATTACGGGCCCTATGTCGGGAGTTTATAGTGCTAGTAAATTTGCTTTAGAGGGATTGAGCGAGGCTTTAGCACAGGAAGCTGCTCATTTTGGAATAAAAGTAACGATAGTAGAACCTGGGGGATACTGGACGAATCTTTATTTAAAAATGGGCTTCACAACACAGAAACTAGAATATGATTCAATACGTGAGGAATTGGCTAAACAAAATGCAACAGAATCCGTTGATAGTGCTCCTAAGTTGGCGGCCGAAGCTATTGTGAAACTAGTTAATTGTGAAAATCCGCCTCTTCGATTAATTCTAGGAAGCGTTGTCTACGATTTAGCTATTGAAAATGCGGAAAAACGGATTGCCATATGGCAGGATTGGGAATCAGTCAGTCGATCTGCGGAACATGCTATACCTGCACCAGATGGCTATGGAATGATCGAATAGAAAATAACGATGGATGGGCGTAATTCTACAATAAGAATTACGTCTATTTTATATAAAAAGTGACAATAAATTGGATTGTTATATAAAATAGATAGTGATTATTGGTTAAAGGGGATACGCACTCATGAAAAATATTTTTAATTCTATACATTCAGTAGAAGTATTAAAGCGTATTGATCAATTAACTCCAAATGCGCAACCACAATGGGGAAAAATGAATGTTGCACAAATGCTAGCGCATTGTTCGGCTTTTCAAGATATTGCCATGGGAAATTCCTTTCCACCAAGGGGGTGGCTAGGAATAATAGTAGGAAGGTTTGCGAAGCCAATTATGTACAATGACAAGACACTACCTCGTAATATGTCTACTATTCCAACGATTTTGATTGCAGATGTTAGAGATTTTGAACGAGAAAAAGAACAGCTTAAACAAAAAATAATCCTATTCCAAAATAACGGACCAGAGAAATGCACTACGCATCCTCATCCTTTTTTCGGTAAACTCACTTCTGAGCAATGGGGGATAGGAGTGTACAAGCACCTTGACCATCACCTTACACAGTTTGGGGTTTAAATAGGGGACAAATGGGCGAATGTTAATTCAAAAGTAGCCAAAAGAATAAATTCTAAATAGCTACTTCGAATGTCGTACTATGAATCCTTTTTAATTTTTTAATACTAAGTTATTCGGAGTAGTTTTAATAAACTTCGTGAATATAAAACGTACAAGTGGGCCCATAACGATAAGTTGCAATGGGTATGCTACAATGAAATTTTCACCAAACACTGAGAGGTAATCCTTGATTATCGAGTTGGAGGAAAAACCATTGTGAACATAACTTATGACTAAGCCGTATATGGACATGAAAAAGGCCATTCCAATAACCATACATGTGGAGATGGTTAAAACCTTAAAAAGCATATTATTCGTATTAGCTGTGAATCGAAAAGCTATTTTTTGTGCTACAGGTCCAACAAGGTACAAGTCAAGAATAATGGCAACCATAAACCCTAAAATAAAGTCAGTAATTCCTCCAAAGAAAGAAATTTGTCCAAATGTATCATTAAGGTAAAAATTATAAAGTGTCATAACAAGTACCATTCCAAAACACATTATTAAACCAAAATAGAGACTTTCTTTTCTAGTAGTGGGCATCTATTAACACTCCTTTCTGTTACTTAAGTTAGTATATAGATTTGAAAAATGCCTCGTAAGTGACATTTTTGTGACAGTTGAAAGGATGAATTAATTTTCTGCACCACTATACCTGCAATAATCTAGCACTGTAAAAAGGTTAAACTAGTATTTCACCTTCAATCCTAGTAATGAAGCAAAGCCTATCGCTTGTTCGGAAGAGACTTCACACCCGTTTAAACTTTCTGGCGTTACTTGCAGTCTTTTAAATGTACATGTACTTATGTCGATCCCTTTTAATGAAGTTTGAGAGAAATCGGCATCATTTAAATCACTTTCATGAAAGGCCACTTTATTGAGTAAACAATCATAAAAATTGGCACCTTGTAGCTTGGTGTTATCGAATAGTACTTGTTTGAAACGTACTTCAGGGAAATTGCATAAGTTGGCAATACAATGTTCAAAAGATACATTGCCGAGGTTAGCTTCAGTAAAATTCAACCCCAATAGTTTACAGTTTTTAAAAGCCACTCGATGGATGATACCTTCACTTAAGTTTGAGTTCGATAAATCACAGTTCTCAAAAATGACATCCGTTAAATCAATTTTTTTAAAGGTACAATTAATAAATGTGACATTTTTAAAGATAACTTTAGAGACGATTAATCGTTCAACATCTTCATGCTCAATGACAGTATCAGCGATCATGCAATTTGTTAAATAAGGTTCTTCCTCATAAAAAATATCCTGAAAATTTGCCTTTTCAAGATTTGTCGGTATTGTAGGTGATGTAATTTTGAAATTGTATGCCATATCAGCCCATCCTTTACATGAGATCTTAAACATTAGTATAAGGGCAAAGCGACAATAAAGACACCGTCTATATAACGGTGTCCTTATCGTAGATTATTAAACTAGTTCATTAGAAACTCTGTTTTTCATTACAATCTTACTAAAAACAGAAGCTAGTACTTGTTGGAATAGCATGCCAAAAACGACAGGCATGGCTACTTTACCTGGAAAATATGTTGTGGCAACAATAACGCCAACAGCAATATTTCTCATCCCTCCCGTATAGACAAAGGTAGCCATTTGTGAATAGTCTTTTAACAGATAGCGACCAATGAGAAAGGCGAAGACATAGCCTGATACAGCAAGCATCAACACTAAAAGTATAACGAAAAATAGATGCACATTAATATCCTTTAAGTAGGGAGAAATGGCACTACTATTTATTAAAATGACTGCGAATAAACATAGCTTTGAAAAAGGAGCAAGCTTCTTGCCATATTTTTTAGGAATGTCTCCTTTTGAAAGTTCATTCACCACGATTCCTAAAATGGTAGGTAATACAATCATCCATAGTAAATTGAAGATCAGCGAGACTACATCCAATTCAATTTTTTCACCTGAAACGATATAGAGAATGAATGGCAGGATGAAAGGTGAAAGCAGCGTATCAATTAAAATAATAGACAAGCCTAATGGCATATTACCTTTGCAAATTGTAATCCAAATAACACTTGTGACGCCAGTTGGAAGTGCGACCGCTAAAACAAAGCCAACAGTCAGTAAATGGTCATCGAATAGAGTGGTGGATAAGAAATAAGCCCATAATGGCATGATTAGGTGAAGAAAAAGAATTGAAAGTAAAATGAGTACGGGATGCTTCATGAAAATTTTGACATCTTTGAATTTCATATTTAAGCTGCCAGAGAATGTCATGAACGCAAATAGCCAGGATACGAGGAATAATAATTGATGTCCAATGCTTTCTAGGAATACACCTAAAACTAAACTTAACGGTGTCAGGATTGCAATGTATTTTTGGAGAAATACATTTAGTTTTTCTAACATACAAAGACCTTCTTTTTTTATCTGATTTTATCACATTATTATAATATGAATCAGGACATAGTAGGAGTATTTACCGCAAAAAAGCAGAAGGTTTACTCCTACTTGTTGAAGGTCTAGATAAGACTCGCTAAGTATTTACATGTTTTTTATCCATTTCTTTAGTAAATGGAATCCATACAATGCCTACGATAAATAAAATATTACCTGTCCACCTTATCCATAAATAATAAGGATGGTCTTTTAACAAGTACAACGAGGTTAGGATAATAACCAACCCAATACCAATGAGCAATTTTAAAAAAATCGGAATTTTTGTCATTCTACTTCCTCCTTCCTTACTTTTCACGATAAAAATGTGTTTAGATAACTCTTTTTCCTAACCTATGAGCAGTAAAGACAATGGGGAAAAATAATAGGCCAAAAGGAAGGCTTATTAAAATTATATGCCACGTAATGATTCCGCTATTAAACAAAGATTTAAATAAAATAATACTATAGGGAATAATAATGATGGCTGATGTTATAGCTCCTGGGGTGATAGAGCGAAAGAATATCGATTGTCCAATATGGGTAAAAGCATGGATAAAGAAAACAAGTGTGACGGATGTGAAAAAATAGAAAGTAAGAGCTACCCCGTTTATGAAATATTGGTTAGCTAGAATGGTAGAGAGACTCACAAATAAAAAGATAAATAATACAGCAACAGCAAATTGAGCAGTGGTCATTGAAAATTGTTTTACCACTTTATCTGCTATTTTAGGGGGTAATCTTTCATACAGCTTATGACGATTATGATGTAACCATTTTTCTATCATAATAATTTCTTCAAAGTCATGGATAATAAATATAATAGGAAACAACCAAATAAGTGTTTGGACATTCAACCAATCCATATGAATACTCTCTCCTTATCTCTATGCTGGAAGCGGCACTGAAAATACCATTTATATGTAATATGGGTTAATAATAACATACTGAAAACTGGAAAGTATAAAATATAAAATAGAGAGGTTGTTTGAATCTCAGAAATAAGGAATCGCAGGATGAAAATATGAGTGAAACAAACGAATAAACTAAACGAGGAACCCTTTACTTAGCAACTAGCAAAGAAGGGACGGTCGTTAATGATGTTCAAAGTACGCATGTTAAAATCGTGAAGAAGAAAGAGATAAAACGTCTAGTCACCAGGTGGAGGGGCAGATAGTCTTTGATAGCTAAGTTTACGGGTACATTAGGTAATAAGAAATGGGGTAAACAGACAAACAAGGATGAAGGTAAAATGATTTTTCGGTATAATAATTATACATATCGAGTAGAAATAGGTTGGGCTCGTTTTTCCTTTTTAAGGTAGAGGCTATGGGAATTATTTCGGAAATTTATTGAATTGTTTGCTTTAATAAAAATACAAACACTTGCTATGTCCAATAAGAAGAGTAAGTAAATTAACGAACAACTTTCAAATTTGAATTTTTTGTTAATGATTAGCTCATTTTACCATTTTCCCGTTCATTCGTGATATTCTATATTAGAATAATAAATCAGGAGGCGGTAATATGTATTATAGCAATGGTAACTATGAAGCTTTCGCACGACCTAAAAAACCTGAAGGGGTAGATGAAAAATCTGCGTATCTTATTGGTTCAGGACTAGCCTCCCTTTCAGCGGCATGCTTTTTAATTCGTGATGGCCAAATGAAAGGGGAAAATATTCATATTCTAGAGGAATTGGATATTTCGGGAGGTAGTCTTGATGGTACTCTTAATCCGACAAGAGGATTTATTATTCGCGGTGGTCGAGAAATGGAGGATCATTTTGAATGCTTGTGGGATTTATTCCGTTCCATTCCGTCCTTAGAAGTAGAAAATGCTTCGGTTTTAGATGAATTTTATTGGTTAAATAAAGAAGATCCTAATTATTCGAAATGTCGATTAATAAAGGATAGAGGGCAAAGACTGCAAGATGATGGGAAGTTCACCTTATCGGATCAATCATCTGAAGAAATGATTAAATTATTCTTTACCCCTGAGGAAAAATTAGAGGATAAAAAAATCACTGACGTTTTTTCAGAGGATTTTTTTGAATCGAATTTTTGGCTTTATTGGTCCACGATGTTTGCGTTTGAAAAATGGCATTCTGCTATGGAAATGCGTCGTTATATTATGCGTTTCATCCATCATATTGGGGGATTACCAGATTTATCAGCATTGAAATTTACAAAGTTTAATCAGTATGAATCTTTAGTACTGCCAATGATTAAATACTTAGAAAGCCATGATGTTGATTTCCAATATAATACGGTTGTCGAAAATGTCTTGGTTGATAAAGTGGGAGACAAAAAAGTAGCTCATACGCTCGTTTTAAGAAAAGATGGCGTGAAAAAGAATATTGAGCTGACAGAAAATGAATTAGTGTTTGTGACAAACGGTAGTATTACCGAGAGTACAACTTACGGTGATAATAATACACCAGCACCTAAAAGCACTGATTTAGGTGGCAGCTGGTCACTTTGGAAAAACATCGCTGCACAAGATAGTGAGTTTGGTCGTCCAGAAAAATTCTGCGACAATCTTCCAGAAGAAAGTTGGTTTGTGTCAGCAACACTTACGACATTGGATGATCGCGTAGCTCCATATATTGAAAAGATTAGTAAAAGAGATCCCTATGCTGGTAAGGTCGTAACAGGGGGTATTGTCACAGCGACAGATTCTAATTGGATGCTAAGCTATACATTGAACCGACAACCTCATTTTAAAAATCAACCAAAAGACCAATTAGTTGTTTGGATCTATGGTTTACTATCAAATAAGCCAGGTAATTTTATTAAAAAAAGCATTACGGAATGTACGGGAATAGAAATCGCACAAGAATGGCTTTACCATATGGGCGTACCGGTTGATGAAATTCCGGACCTAGCACAAAATTCTTGTAATACTATTCCATGTTATATGCCATATATCACCTCTTACTTTATGCCAAGAGCAATGGGAGATCGTCCGTTCGTTGTGCCGAAAGGATCTGCTAACTTAGCCTTTATTGGTAACTTTAGTGAAACAGCAAGAGACACCGTCTTTACAACGGAATATTCAGTAAGAACAGCGATGGAAGCGGTCTATCAATTATTAAATATTGACCGAGGCGTGCCAGAGGTATTTGCATCTGCTTTTGATATTCGTACCTTATTAGCTTCTACAGCTCGTTTGCTGGATGGTAAAAAATTAACGGATATTGATGCCCCATTCATTTTAAAACAAATTGGTAAATTGGGTATTCATAAAACAAAAGATACGATTATTTATGATCTACTGAAAGAAAGTAAATTAATCTAGTGATTTTGCAGAAAAATAGACAAAGCAGTTAATAAGGCTTTGTCTATTTTTTAATTTGCTTATAGCCAATCTTTGACATAGGCGAGCAATCCAATAAAGGCTCCTAATCCCATGCCAATAAAGACAGGGACTATGAGGTTTGCTTTCTTTTGTACTTTTCTCGTTTCTACCATGGATATCCCTTCTTTCTCATCGTATAACTAACATTCTAAGCGCATCGTATGGTTCATATCCTTGAACCCATGTTTTTCATATAAGGCTTTAGCACCTTTATTTTCAGTCAATACATTTAACTCCAAATAATCCAAGTGACGATAGGCTGCCCATTTTTTCGCTTCTTCTAATAAAGCAGATCCAATTCCTTGATTTTTGTATGATTTGCCAACTATCACATCAACAATAAAGGCATATTTGTGTTCAACCAAACAAGAATAGGGTGGGGTCGTTGTTTCTTTAATTAGCAAGAAGCCAACAACTTCCTTCTCTACTGTTGCGATTAATATATCAGAATCATCTTCAATGATCGTATATCTGATAAAGTTGGCATCCTGTTTTGCAGGTCTGATATATTTAGGTTGAAGAATAGACATTTCTAAAAAAAGCTCTTGGTATAAACGTTCAATTTGTGGAATTTCATCGAGAGTTGCCGTTTTTATTTCCATACTATCCCTCCGTCAATTTTACTATCATAGTAAGTAATATTTTACATTAATGGTTGAATAATAGAAAGGGGAAGGCATATGAGATTATGGCATGTAGATTTACTAGGGTATTTACCTAAAGGCCAACTACTTTCGCAGTGGAGAGAACTTAATAGTATCTTTGCTAAAGAGGATCGGCATATTCTCATTAATTATATTTATGACTATCCGAAAGCTGACTTGTATTTGTATACAACAAAATTGTTGGAGGAAATGAATAAACGTGGTTTTCAAATTAGAACCTATGAAAAAATGAATAACTACTTTGATGGATTAGGACCAGTAAAAGACAGGAAGCCTTTTTTGCATCATCATAATCAGGAATATCTAGAAATTTGTTTCTATAATTTAAAGGAGAAATTTATTCGTGGGCAGAAGGATTATGAAGAGGCATTGTATGAGCAATTATGTACGTATATTAAGGACGTGCTATAAATAGGAGGGGTATAGATGGTAAAAGCGATTATTTTTGATGTAGACGGGACGATTTTAGATACTGAGCAGGCGATTTTACAATCATTGCAAAGAACCTTACTGGAAGAGACAGATCAACAGTATTCGTTGGAGGATTTACGCTTTGCATTGGGGATACCTGGGAAAGATACGTTGATGAGGCTCAACATTGATAACATAGATGAAGTTCATCGGAAGTGGTCTGCAGCTGTTCTAGATTTTTCACATGAAGTGACTGTTTTCGAAAATCTAGAGGAAGTTATTCAACAATTAGCAGCAAAATCGCCTCTATTGGGCATTGTGACCTCTAAAACAGCTCAGGAGGTAACCGATGAATTTGATCCGTTTGGCTTAAGTCATTATTTCAAACACATTGTTAGTGCCAGTGATACGGAGAAGCATAAACCTCACCCTGAGCCTCTATTAAAATGTTTGGACGCATTACAGGTAGCTCCAGAGGATGCCATCTATATTGGTGATTCTATCTATGATTTCCAATGTGCAAAGCAGGCAGGAGCTAAATTCGCCCTTGCCCTCTGGGGTGCCAAAACGACAAATGGATTTGAAGAGGCTGATTACGTATTATATGAAGCTCAGGATATTTTGAGCTTATAATAGGGGAGGAAGAAAGAATAAAAGATGGTGTCCATTGAAAGCACACCATCTTTTCATGATTGTGTCATTACATTGTAGGTGGTATGTAGATATTTAAGAATGTTAATACAGTCAAATTCCCTATATCGACGATACAGTGGGATAAGATAATAGAACGTAAACTTTTTGTCTTTAAATACGTAATGGCCCACACGATACCTGTTACTGATAGATAGATATACAAATGAAAGGATTGACTAGCATAAGAAAAGACTCCCCACATCAATGGATGACTTATGACAAAAAGGATAGTTGTATATAAAATAGCGAACCATGCTGGAAATTTTGTTAATAAACTATCAAATAAAACGCCTCGCCAGTAGTATTCTTCAAGCCAAGGATTGATGATGGCGAATAAAAGCCAATAGAGTATTAACCAAACAGAGTGAAACAAATGGTAGTTCATAATTAAGATTGTTAATGGAAAAAGGCCAATCAGCGTTGCGAAGGTTATCCAAAAAGGAGCCTTTTTTGACTTTTGAAACCAATCTCCTAGTTTTCTGTTACCTTTAAAATAGTAAATGCAAAATCCTAACAAGCTCCAATAAACAAGCGCTAGTGGAATCCAAGCCCAGCCCTCAATAAATTGATAAAAAAATGTAGCAGTCAAGAACCCTAGTAATATAATGAAAAATGGTGATATGAAAAATAACCAAAATTTTGTATCTTGACTAAATTTTTTCATACAAAACCTCTCTTCCAAAAGATTATTTAAAAATTTTCATAATTATTTCAGCTTCTGGAACTGGACATTGTGTCCATTGTAGTTTATTAATCGCAAAACCTTGAATAAATGAATAGTAGCTAATTGCCAATTTAAGTGGATCTTCTTGAACAATTTCATTGCATTGTTGCCCCTCAGAAATTAAAGGAATGAGACCGTGAACAGGGGACTTGAATTCCTCTGAGGATAAAAATCTTTTTACTTCTTCGGGTACAGCATCAGACGTACTTGCTTGAATCATTATTAAGAATAATAAAATTTGTTGTCCCTCTGATAAACTATATAAAATCTGCTCCGTCATCCATTTCAGTTTTTCGAGTGCAGTTCCTTCTTGTAAATGCGCTTTTTCAATAATTTGCCCAGAGCTTTCAGCAGCTCTTTTAACTAAAAGTGTAAAGATTTCTTCTTTTGATTGAAAATAATGGTACACTAGTCCATGACTTAAATTCGCCTCTTTAGCTATATCACTAATCTTAGTTGCGACCATTCCTCTTCTTGAAAAGACGTTTAATGCAGCCTGTAGTATTTCTTCCCGTCTCAGCTCCCGTAATTCTATATTTTGAGCTTCAGTTCTTGGCATTATGACAGCTCCTTTTGATTGATTAACCAGTCAATATAAAAATAAAATAAAATGGAAATATTGTCAAATGTACTGTTTGTTGGAAATGTTCTGGTGGGGGAAATATAACTAGGGCAATGATCATCCAGGTTTTTAAGAGTTTGAACAAATGAAGATAAGAAAAAAGGTGTGTCACCTAAGTGCAACACCTTAAAATGTTAATCCCAAATCGTTGTTATAGGAACTTTTGCAGTACGTAAATAATCTAGTAATTGCCCAGTATGGACTGACTCATGATAGGCAATTCTAAGCAACATATCACCCAAATCTCTTATGTATCCAACGTCTGAGCGATCAATTTGTATGTTTGATAAATCTTCATTCGAAAAAGCTTGAACCGTGTTAATAAATTCATTTCTAAAAGGCTCTGCAAATAATAATTCTGCTTCTACAGTAGTGTAGGGCTGTTTTTCAAAGGGTGAATCAAATTCGCCTATACTGCCTTTATTAAGGATTGCTAGGTGGTAATAATGTTCACTTTCTAGAACATGTCTAACCATCTCGATGCACGACATGGCTTCATCATCTGGCCTCCAATGTAATTTTTCTTGGGGGATAGACCTCCAAAGCTTTATACTACGTCTTCGTACTTCATTGAAATTTAATATGATTAGATCTATGGCGTTCATCATTCATCAACCTCCATTCGCTAGTAGTAATTAAAGTATATAAGAATTTATGTTCGATTGGAAGTTTTCTCTAATTACTGCGGAAACGTTTATCCAAATGTTTATTTAAAAAAAGGATAAACCTTTCTTGAGCCTGCTTTTTCTTCAGCATTCTATTCACACGAACATTGCTTTGAAGGTAGTTTCTCACATGATAATACAAAAAAAATAAGCTGCGATACTGATCTTGATGGTATATATTGTGAAACCATTCATACTGTTGCAGACTTTCTATATTTCGATCGATTTTTCTTGTATGTAAAGCGGACTGACCACTATAGGCACCTGATAAAAAATCAAATAAATTTTCTAGCATAGATTTACTCTTGTAATTTCGAATACAACCTATAGTAATAGCTAGGGATGACATATTCAATAGGGGCACTCGCAAAAGTGCCCCTTAGTAACAAATCGGGAGGTATCATGTTAAACGTATTTCGCTTAACACTACTATTTATATGATAAGATTACTCGGTTTTGTAGACCATCGTCTTTAAAAAGCTAAAATTCCTCCTTGTTTCGAAAAATTTCTAGAAATGAAAAGGACATGTTTTGTTGAAGAATGATCAAAACATGCCCTTACATGTGAAATGGTAAGGCTATATAATATTAATTTACTTTTTAATAAACTTTGCTTTGGAACCCTTCCATAATGCGTGCCAGTGGTACCCACCCAATGAACTTTGGTTTATCCCAACCTGGTGCGGTCGATAACTTTTCTACTTCAAGGAAATGATCAATCCTTACCTTATCCCAAGCATGAATGATCTCGCCATTGCCAACAGATAATCCTACATGACCCCAATTTTTTCGCTCATCTTTAATTACACCAAAGCAATCGTAAAAAACAAAGGTTCCTTTCGGAGGTATTCCTGTTTGCATACTTGCTTCATATAAAACTGCAGATTCTTTTGCCGTATCTCCACCAAAAATTTCAATGTTATTACTTCTTTCTAAAGCATCCTCTACAAAAGCTAAACAAATGAAACAATATTCTTCAGAGTTCAAATGACTTTTAGCCCAATCAATTGCATTATTAATATACTCTTCATAATTTTTCTCCATTTAATTACTCCTTTAACATGTCGTTAAGGTAATATATTCAACAAAAATGGCTTTATAACCTTCCAAATATTACAAAATATTTTGTGGTATACCTAGAAAGGGTAATGACGAATAAATAAATTACAGGAATATTACCAAAAATGAAACTCCTGGATTTTTATCCTCGTATATACTAAAAAATACTTTTTCTGGAGGTACATATGTTTAAATTAAGAGGCTCCTTCCTGCTAAGTCTATTGTTATTAACCGCTTGTACAGAGGAAACGATTTCTAAGGAACCAATTCAAGAAGAGAAAGATGATAATATTGTAGTGACAAACGATGGAAAAATAACCTTTGAGATTAAGAATAAGGTTGGTGTTCCACAGGAAAAAGTAGAGGCTATAAAGGATGAAATTGTGACGGCATATGACCATATAAAGGATTCCATTCATACTTCCTACACGCCATCCGAGCACATAAGCGTATGGCTTAAGGAAGACGGTCAATCATGGGGTTTAGCATCGAAAATCGAATTAGCTGGTGTGAAAGAAGATCTATACCCACTTGTCCATGAAATGACCCATTCTTTACTTGGCTATGGCAAGAATTTTGACACAGATAACGGCTATTTTACGCAAGAGGGTTTTGCAAGTTATATGGAGTATCAATATGGAAAAAATAAATTATATTTTGATAAATACATGAAGCAATATATGGAGTCAGATAAGTTAATACCCATTAGTAGGTTAATTGATCCAAATCAAGATGATGTTTATTTTCGCCCTAAACTTTCAAATGTAAAAGAGAATCAAGTCCTTATGGAGGTGAGCTATACGCATGCGGCTTCATTTGTTATCTATTTAATTGATACATACGGACTCGAAAAGTTTGAACAGATCTACGACAAGAAAGAACTAGCAAAAAAATTAGAGGAAGTTTACGGAAAGAATAGTAGTGAGTTAGAAAAGGACTGGTTAGCATTTATTCAAAATCAACAAGGATTCACATATGAGGAAAAATTAAAATGGGGATTTTATGATATGAATACAATTCTTCTTCAAATAGATCCAACATATTTTGCGAAGGACTAATATTTTTCTATAGCATTCAAGTAAACCCAAGTGCTCTTTATTTTGAGGACCTGGGTTTACTTTTGTATGAATTCGGATGAAATTGTTTATGTACGAAATGAACGCCAAGTAAAATGCACAGACCACCAATGATCAGTAACTATATATTTTTTGGAGAAATAGCGAATCGTCAACAGTAATAACAATTAACATAGTCCCAATCATTATCAAAACGATTCCAAGTAATCCTTGTATTACTCTCATGATGTAGATAAACAAATGGGGATCAACTCCATTGACCATGCTGTAGATTATACAAAGTAAATCCTCCATTCAATTATCGCATGCATGTTTGAATAGGAAAAGGGTCACTAGGCTGGTAAAGTGACCCTTATGAATTGGCTAGCATAACCTAACACGACTATTGATCGTGTAAAAGGGGATTTTAGGTGCTATTAGGGATGAATTAATACATGAAAGAAGCGCCGACAATAATTAAAAGAATGAATAATACTACGATTAAAACGAATGTTGAGCCGTAATATCCGCCGCCAGAGTCGCCGCCATAATAGCAGCTGTTGTTATTGTAGTTACCTACATTTCCACCGTATCCCATTGAAAATCCCTCCTTTCTACAACCTATCATATGTAAGGTTGCTGAAAGGAGAAATGTTATTAGACCCGATGCTTATTAAAAAATTTTAGTGATGAAGCAATTTTAGAAATAAATTGATGTGATTTATTTTACTTAATTTTTTATTTTTTACATAATTAGAGTGGTGTGTCGTTAAAGAATGAAAAAGAAAGCGGGAGGAAAATGCTGCGTGACAAGCTAAAACAAAGAATAAGTAATGAACCAACAGAATGTATTTCTTATTTAAAAGAATTGGTGAAGTCAAACCGAGTTTATGATGGGGAAGCATTGGAAATCTTCATATACGTTATTAAAAATGGGCCAGAACAATTAACAAACATCCAATGGGATATTCTTTTAGATAAGGGCTTACTACCTGATTTTTATGTAGAATGCGATCGCTGTGAAGACACGATCCAGTGGTCAGATATGTATCAGGCGATTTTTATTAAGAAAGATCACTGTTGTCCTTTTTGCAGTTATTTAGTCCATAAAAAGGATGTGAGGTTATTAGACTAAGAGGGGAGATCCACTAATGAAAGGATTATTGGCAATAGGTGAAGGAATATTCTTTTTTATGTGCTGATTTGTCTATTAGTGTTAAACGTGATCCATTTTGGCAATATTTTATTTGTCGATATGCCATACGAAGAACCAATGACTGTAACTTCATCTTCACCTACAGCTTTCCTGTTCTTGTTTGGACTAGGTGGTGTTTGTTTCTTGTACATAAGGTATTTCTTGGGACGAAGCGGATATAGACGATTGAAGATTGTCTTGTGGGGGTCACTATTCGCTTTTAATACTTTTGGAAGTGGCTTTAGCCTCTTAATGAGCTATGGATTAATGCTCAATCACCGTGAAGCGATCTACCTCATATTGGCAACAGTAATGAGTTTGGTGCTCACTATACAGGCTATTATGAAATATTATGAATGGAAGTAAAAGAACAATTATAGGTTTAAGGAGCCTTACGAAGCAAAAAGCAATTTTTTATTTAATATGCCTAAGTCCTTCTACAATCCAATAGGAGAAATATGTTAAAATAAACAAAACACAAGTTTGGAGGGATGAGGTTGGTAGAAAAAAAGCGAAGGGTTTGTGAAAAGGGACATACGTTTTTTAAAAGCACGGATTGTCCAAGCTGCCCTACCTGTGATAAAGAAAATAAACCAAGTAGCGGCTTCCTTTCAAAACTTAGTTCACCTGCAAGAAATGCTTTAGTTCACGAAGGCATTGACACGTTACAAAAACTATCGCTCTATACAGAAAAAGAAATACTAAACATCCATGGTATTGGACCAGCCTCATTACCGATATTAAGATCTTCATTAGAGGAAGAAGGACTATCATTTAAATAAGTTAGGGGAGACAACGATGACCAATAAGGAATTGACACATGAACAACAAGAGGAACTCATCAAAACATTAAAAGCTCGTTTTGAGAAAAATATTGAACGCCATGAAGGCATTGATTGGGCAAGTGTACAAGCTAAACTTGACGCAAATCCAGAAAAATTGTGGTCACTTCATGAAATGGAAGCGACTGGTGGTGAACCAGATGTTGTTGGCTATGATGCAAAGACAGACGAATATATTTTCTATGATTGTTCAGCAGAAAGTCCTAAAGGTCGAAGAAGTGTATGCTACGACAGAGAAGCATGGGAAGCAAGAAAAAATCACAAACCAGAAAATACTGCAATGGACATGGCGAAGGACATGGGCATTGAACTGTTAACGGAAGAGCAATATCGCGAGTTACAACAGCTTGGGAAATTCGATTTGAAAACATCAAGCTGGGTACAAACACCAGAAAACATCAGAAAACTCGGTGGTGCCATTTTCTGTGACCGCCGCTATGACACGATTTTCATGTATCATAATGGAGCAGAATCCTACTATGCCGCAAGAGGTTTCCGTGGCTCCTTAAGAGTTTGACGTTCATAGTAAGGTAGGGAAACCTAATTTGTGAGGGTTTCCCTTTTGTTATTAAGTAACAAATTCTATAATGAAACTCCATTATTTTTAGACTGGATGAATTAACAGAGCATCTTTACTAAAAAAGCCGATCTCCAATTGAAAATCGGCATTTGCTAACAGTTCACCACTTCCTAATATCAACTATTCGGAATTTTCTCTTTATACTTTAAAGACAGAAGGTGTAGAGAATAGTTTGCAATTACTTCGGTATTAATTAACTCATTCAAGATGGTTTCAATTGCATGAATATGTTCATTAATAAGATTGATTTCTTTTATATACGTTGAATCAATCGCTACTTCTTTTAACGTCTTGAACACCACTTTTTGCTCATCAAATACATAAACCAATTCGAATTTGGAGTTGAGTATTAAGGTGGTTATTTCAGGGAAAATGACTCGATCTTTTAAAATAGTAATAATACACTCTACTGATTTAACTCCTTCAATTAGTTGTAATGCTGAAAAAATCTCACATAATTGCTCTTCAAAATCGATGTTCATCAAAATCCCCCATTAATCAAAAATCCTTTTGATAATATCATTTTTTCAGAAAAATTTTAATCGTTAATATTTTCCTTTAACTATTGTGGGAGTAGGAGTAGAATAACGTTTTGAGAATCGTTCTTAATTATTTAAATAAAATAAAACCTGTCAGAAAATATAGTAACAAATAAAGGTAATTTAAATCATTTCCGTTCATGTTTGGTGTAAGATTAAGAAAAGAGGGGGTGGAAAGTTATGCTAAAAATATTACAAATTGTTTTTTCCATCATCGGCATTTCTCTCGCAGCTTACGGACTCATCGCACGAGATTTCCAACTGAATTGTCTAATGTTCTTTTTCCTAGGCTTATACATGTTAACTTCAGGCATACAAGAATTCCAGAGAGGGAAAAAGGTTTATGGATGCTTCCTCACCGGGGTGTTTTTATTTTCAATGTATGCGTCTATTCAAAGCTTTTTATGGATGTAGTTACTATTTGAGTCCGATGGAAAGGGGCAGGTTGAGTGATTGAAATAATTTATGATTTAAGTGTACTTGAAGGTTCGTGTTATATAGAGATTTTACCTGATATATACATAGGCGAATGCTGAATACTTCTTCTATTTTCTTTACCGAAGACAACTTTGGCTACATATTGCCTGCAATTGAGAAGTGCTACAAGAAGTTTGATTACTTTGCTTTCAATGAAATAGAGATTGAGATTTGGGGCCAAATTAATAAGGAACTGGATAAAATGAAACAGGTCCTACAAAGTAATCCCACCCCTCAATCATTAAAAGATACAATCGGCTTTCTATATGTCTATTCTGAGAAAGAGTTTAGAGATAACTATGATATCAATATCAAACAACTTATCTCGATGATGACAGAATTTCAAACGTGGATCGAGGAAAAAAGTTCAACAACGAAGTTCATTTCTGTATTAGGGATATGATAGATTTCAAGTGCTTTTTAGCCAAAAAGCATGTTTTTGTACATTCACACAAAACCTTGCTATAATAGCTTTGCGAATACATAGGAAAGAGGGTAAAAGCATGAACGCTTATGATGAATATATGAAGCAGGTAGTAAAGCCGATGCGTGAGGAGCTTGTGGAGGCTGGATTTACGGAGCTAACGACTGCTGATGCGGTGAATGAATTTATGGCAGAGACGAAGGGGACTTCGTTAGTGGTGATTAACTCAGTATGCGGTTGTGCAGCAGGACTTGCTCGTCCGGCAGCGCGTGAGGCGATTGCAGCGGTGAAGCCAGACAATTTAGTGACGGTGTTTGCAGGGCAAGACCCAGAAGCAACTGCGGCAATGCGTGCTTATTTTGAAGATGTGCCACCAAGCTCACCTTCTATGGCGATTTTAAAGGATGGGCAATTGGCTTACTTTATTCCACGTGAACAAATTGAAGGCTTCCCTGTGGAGCAAATTGTTTCTCATTTAACTGGCGTGTTAGAGCAAACATGCGAGAACTAAAAACGATAGTGACGACAGCGGGCAGACCAGACGAGGTATCGATGGCGCTCGCTGCTTTTGCATGTCAAGAATTAGGCGCTACATTTGAGCCAAGAAAGAAGCGATCTATTCACAAGATGTCACAGGCATTGCAGGCCCATGTGATGGTGGCGGGGAAAAATCGTTATGACTATTATGCCTATGGGGCACAGGAGCCATTTTTCTTTCATCCCAATTCTGCGGCGTTTCGTTTAAAGCGCGTTGCACGTGGTGAGACAGAGCCTTTTTTGGAAGCGGCACAGCTTCAACAGGGTGATTCGGTGTTGGATTGTACGCTAGGGCTAGCGGCGGATGCCATGCTAGCAGCTTATACAGTGGGGGAAGCAGGTCGTGTAGTGGGACTAGAGGCGAATCCAAATGTAGCGTTTATTGTTAGACAAGGGATGCAAACCTATGATACGGCTGAGTTACCATTAACTGCCTGCATGCGACAAATTGAGGTCATTCAGTCAGAGGCTATTCATTATTTAAAAACCTTACCAGACAATGCGTTTGACGTAGTCTATATGGACCCGATGTTTGAAGAGATTATTGAAGAGGCTAATAATTTCCAAGCACTACGGCAAGCAGGAGAACATGTCACATTAACAGATGAATGGGTCCATGAAGCCAAGCGTGTGGCGAAAAAGCGTGTCGTGTTAAAGGCGCATTTTCGTTCGGAATGGTTTGCAATCTATGGTTTTCAGCAATATGAACGGATCACCGCTAAATTTCATTATGGTGTTTTAAACGTATAGAGGCTTGTTCTTGAGACAGGCCTCTATTTATTATATCGTTAGAGAAAAGAGGCTGCAATAATATGGCGAACAATGAAATAAGAACCCCATTTGAATTAGATTTGCTGGCAAAAGCACAGGCTTTGATAGGCACGAAACCTCCAAGTCCCTGGATACATGAAACCATCGTTCTAGCGAATGGTGTCCTGGCTTGTGGGTGGGATCCTGATGAAAACATCGTACTCATTAGTGGATCAGGCTATAGTGTCACAGAGCCTATAACAGGTCGTCACCTTACTAGAGAACGAGATGCAGATCGTACAGACGACAGCATAAGTGATGACCGTTTAACGTTTCAGCTGCCAATATCTAAGCAACCGATTCCTATTTTTGGCTTTGAAGCAGGAGATGGGATCCATATGACAACAGATGGCTGGCATGTGGAGGTCATTTATCCTTGGTGGCCACGAGCTACGGTAGTGCTTGATCATCTTTATACGACACATTATGAATATTTAAAAAATGCAACAGCTATTGATGTACAGCGATTGGATGGTGTAATTAAATGTGGCTTCTCTCCATCCGGCAAACATTTACTAATCATGGGCTCAGGCGGTGCCTTGATTTATTCAAGAAAGGAATGAGACCATGAATTATGAAAACGAAGGCTATGTATCCATTTGGGCAGGTAATTTTACTAATGAAGAACAGCTAGCTACCTATCTTAATACAGTTTATCAAGGTGAAGAGGAAACGGACGAATCATTTTCACAAAAGCTTAAGCAGCTTTTTTTAGCAAAAAATGAGCACCGTCCCTGTGAAGAGGCTTTTAAGGCGCTATATGATGAGTTCTATAATCAATTTGAATATGATTTTGGTTTAACATTCGATGAGGATTTCTGTGAGGCATTATTTGATGAGGTTTCTTCTAATCAACTAGGGCAACTTATACGTGATGAATTCTCCTATGCTCGGCTGTTTAAACATCAATTTATAGAAAAAATAGGGAAGGAGTTACCCAAAGCCTATAATACAGTGGTTTTATTATATGATGTGAAGTATGAAGGACAGATTCAACATATGCATCATGAAGCATTTCACTTGGATTTTATTGGTTCTATCAAAATGCGGGAAATTTAATATTACCATTAAAAGTTTTTCGTCAATTACGTATTTACTTTTATGAAATTAGATGTTATAATAATACACGTGCTATTTTAGGTGGCATATTTCCGTAATCTGGCATTCTGCTTTTTGTTTTTGTAGATACTTATTCACACTGGCGCATGCTTTGGGGCTGCAAGGACGCAAAAGATGGTAGGGTTTGCGTTGCTTAAGTTAGAAAGCTCACAGTGGAATTTTACCGCGGTAATGAAACGAATACTGTTTCAAGATAATATTCCCCAGATGATTGGGTTGAGACTTTTACAATTTACGAAAATGTTACCTATAAATACTAAAGGGGTGGTTTCGCACAAGCGAGGCTGCCCCTTGTCTAATTGTATAGCCTGTCGTGCTTTTTAACGACAGGCTATTTTTTTATACATACTATATTGGTATACATTACCGTTTACTCCATTCAGAAAATAAGTAATAATAAAAGTATGAATTTTAGTAAAAATCTAAATTCCGAATAAGAAATCTGAAAAATCAAAAAGGTGAGGGAAGTCTATGGAAAATATCAATACTCTTTCAACAAATGTAGCAGCTCAATTAATAAATTTAGCTGAATCACGGCAAGAAAATTTGGAGCAGCTCGTTTCACTTTATTGTCAAGAACGGCTACTATATCGCCTAGCTGGATCATCCTATGACGATCAATTTTATCTAGATGGAGATACATTATTATTTGCATTAACAGATGGGCTGGTAAAGCATTCAAACGTACTTACACTAACAGCTAGAAAAAGCATCCATCAGCATGACATTGTCAATCAGGCATTGAAGGAAATTTGTTTGATGACAGTTGAGGATGGGATTGAATGGTTTGCAGAAAAGATAGAGTCTATATTAACGGATAATAGTATTCATATAACAATACCAGTAGCATTGGCTCAGATGACCACATACATAGAAGTAAAAATTACCTTTAATGAAAGCGCGCGAGTGATGCCGAAAACAATTATTTTCCCAAGCTTGCTAGATTGTAAGGCTGCGGTACTTTATACATATCCAACGGAGTTTGTGCTTGCACAAAAATTTATAGAAATATATCAATATCCAGCGTTAGAGAAGACTGCAAAGGCCATAGAAGATGTACTTTCACTGATCCAAACGCAAAACATTGAAGGGCGTGCTTTACAGGAATATATTGAGGAATTATTTGATCGACATCACTTTACCATCGAATTAAATCCTACGCTTGAAATATCAGGCGTTCTGAAACACTTTTTTAATCCTGTATATGAAGTCATTTTAGATGAGGATGAATTTTTTAAAGAGTGGCAGTTTGACAATCAGGCTTGGCAATAACGATAGACACCCCCGTGAACCTCATATTGTTCACGGGGTTTTACATATTTTTGTCTCTTTTTTTATTTAAATGATCTGTTGCACGAATAAATGAAGTTGAATCGTATTATGACATGAAGGAGGTTAAGTGAAATATGATAACGTTTGCTGGCTTGTGTGTGCAAGAAATTGTTCAAACCTATAGTGACATGCTTATACGAATTGCTGTGCAACAGACAAAAAGTATGTCTGAGGCGGAGGATATTGTACAAGAGGTTTATATGACACTGATGAAACAGAAAAAGCCTTTCGATAATGAATCGCATTTAAAGGCTTGGCTTATAAAAGTGACATTCAATAAATGCAAGGATTATTTTAAATCTTCTCGTGTGAAGAAAACGGTTCCAATTACCGAAGACATGTCCTTTATCGCAAAAGAGGAGCAAATCGTTCTTGCTGAAATTTTTGAGCTTCATCCTAAAGAGAGAGCCATTGTTTATTTACATTATTATGAAGGCTACACAACTGCAGAAATTGCCAATTTATTAGAGATAAATGTCAACACAGTAGGCTCCAAGCTACGAAGGGCACGAATGAAGCTGAAAACGATATTAGAAGAGGGGAGTAAAGTATGATGAATGCTTATAAGAATGTGATGAAGCAGATTCATGCTTCGGAGGAATTTAAGGATAAGATGCAGAAAGAGATGTTGGCATATGAAAAGAAAGAAAAGAGGGCCTTTATGAAAAAAGTAAGAATAAGTGTGGCAAGTTTAGTTGCCTGTGCAGTGATTGCAGTAGTTGCTATGGTTCATACAAACAATGATACAACAATTGATTTAACGGAAAGAATTGTAGCGGATCATTCTGCACCTGCAGCAAAAGCATTAGTAAATATCGAAGGAATTATTACAGCAGTTGGAGAGGATGGGCTGAGCTTTACACTAGATAATGGAATGGAAGTCGTCGTGACAGATGAAACTAGAATTGGAATTGATGGTCCAACAGCACCACCTAAGGAAGAACAATTATTTGAGCCTACCTTTAGAGTAGGTAATTTAATAAGTGGCTTTACAGAAAATACTTCCTCACAACCAGTTCAGGCAGCTGTCATTTATACAAATTGGAATTTTGAACAACCGATACGATGAAGAATCCCTTTAGAGGGATTCTTTTTATTATGTATAGGGATAGACTATACTATGTGTGCCTTGCCAATAAATCCTTTAAATACTAAAAACACGAATTAATATTAAGAAAATATTATGTTTATACAAAAAAGTATTGTCTAATGAGAATGATGTCTTTATAATTTACCTAATAGTCTTATATTTCCGAATTGCGAAAAATAATACGCATTATGGAAAAATAGAATAGGGGGATGGGCTATGAAAAGAAAGTTAATGGTGGTACTCACAATTGTGGCAGCCTTCACACTCGTTTTAGCGGGCTGTGGTGCAAAAGAAAATTCATCGTCAGGAGATGGAGAAGGTAAAAAAGTGTATAAGGTAGGAACAGAAGCTACATTTGCTCCTATTGTCTCACTCGACGATAAAGGAAATATTGTAGGAATTGATGTGGATGTTCTACAAGCTATCGCGGATGAAATGGATTTTGACGTGAAGTGGGAAAGTATTGGTTGGGAGCCAGTATTCCAAACAATTAAAAATGGTGAGACGGATATCGGTGGTGCAGGAATTACCATTACGGACGAGCGTAAAGAAACATTTGATTTTACAGAGCCGTATTATGAATCTCAATTATTAATCGTCGTGAAAGAAGATTCAAAAATTAAATCGTTGGATGAATTAAAAGATAAAAAGATTTCCGTCCAAATTAATGCTACTGGTCATATGGCTGCTAAAAAATTACAGGGTGAATCAAGTCCAAATATTTTTGCATTTGAAAATCAACCAATCGCTATACAGGAGATGCTGAATGGCAACGTAGATGCAGCAATTGGTGATAATTCAGTCGTTTACGAATATATCAAAGCACATCCAAATGACAAGCTAAAAGTAATAAAAGATGATTCCTTTGAAAAAGAATATTATGGCTTTATGGTTCAAAAGGGGAATAAAGAGCTTTTAGATAAATTAAACGAAGGCCTTAAAAAGATTAAAGAAAACGGGAAGCTGAAGGAAATTACGGGTTCAGATTTTTAATAGTAAAGGCTAGCATAAACAAACCGTAGAAGCTCACGATAGGTGATTGTCTACGGTTTATTTTGATATAAAACCAAAAAAAGATTGGAGCCACTGTATTAGCTCCAATCATTCTTACTCAAACGTTCCTGTACACATGCCGCTTTTCACCATAGTATGAACTTAAAAATAATAGCAAAGCCTTGAACGCGTCATGTTACATTTGAATGATGCAAATTGACTAAATTAGTCCGTAAAGCATAAAGATGATAAATAACCTAACATTAATAAAAGTCCAATACCCATTACGATGTCCATGCTTTTGTACCTCCTTTAAAAAAACGACACATTATTCATAAATATTGTACAATGAATTATAGAAATATGAAACCTTTTAATGGCCAGAACGTATATAATAATAGGAGAATTACCAATTTGTACATAAAGCGTAGGTGATAAAATGAAAACGTGGGTTAAAAAAAGTATAGTCATCATGGTTGCGTTTTTAACATTTGGTTTAATCACGCCTACCCATGAGATTTGGGATGCACTCGATCAAAATCCTTCGAACCGTGCATCCATTGGCCCTGCTGCTGGGACAAGCACAGCCCTAGCTGCTGAACGTGAGGATAGCAGTGACGAGCAGCTACAGATACAAGAGGAAGAGATTGACTATAATGCCTTACTCATGGATGCAGCTAGAGAGCAATCGTACATAAAGTTTGGCACAAAAATTGGTCCAAAAATTAGTCATGAATTCGACAACATCATCTTCCCAAAAATGGAGGAAGCCATTGCGATGACAGTTGCTACTTTGGACGAGCAATCCCTAGCTTCATTAACTATCTCTGAAAAGCCAAGTGGTCATTATGGTGAGAAAATTTTCAATGTTATCAACAATGAAACTGGAACAGATCTAATTCGCTTCCATGTGCGTACAGAAAAAAGACCACAGGAAGGGTACTATTACAACTTCCATTACCACAGTGCAGAGGACAACTTTATGGCACACTACAACCTGGGCGATATCTATTGGGAAAAAAACACACCACCTAAGTGGTTGTCATAAAAGACTTGAAACACTCGTTTACATGGCGAGTGTTTTTTTGTGCGAAAACGCTTATAGCAGGTTTTATTCGGAGCACCGAGGGCAGAGGTGACGATTAAATAGTAAGGAAAGTAGAGAGTAGATTCATATTATTCATTGGGGAGGTTCATGAAATCGTTAAATTTGATAGTACACAACACCAAAAGAAACGTTTATTACACTTTGGAATCAAGGTTTAATACAAGTAAGGTAAGCTGGCTTTGATTGTGCTGGATCTTGAATGGCTGAACAAATAAAGCCAAGAGCTGGAGGAGTATTAGGTAGAGGAAAGTGGTTAGTTGAAAAGATATTGTTCAGAAAGGATGAATGAAATGGACTGGACTGTGAACAAAGGAAATTGTATTAGCCAATGCTATTGGAAAGAAATTAGATACAGGTGGTTATGCAGTAGACTTTCTCGTTAGTTGAACTTTAAGTAAAGATAGGGGAAGGTAAATCCTTCTCCCTAATCTAAGAAACATCTTCTCTGGACGGATATCATAGTTTATACAATAAATAAGAATTTTATGTAGCGAATCTTATTATACTCTGTCACCCAGAAGCAGTGGACATCTATTTCAATATTCCTTTCCAGAATACTTTCCAAGTAGATGTTAGTCTTCTTTCATATTCTTCAAATGAATAATTCATGAGATAGAACAACATTCCATCTAGGAGACAAATAAAAGATGTTGCAATGTTTTCTTTTTCGATAAACTGATGATCGTCTGATTTAACATCTAAAATCATATAAAGTAATTTTCTAATTTTATTTTCAACCATACTGTTTTTTTGAGTGATAATTTCTTTAAATCTTTCTGGTGGGAAAACCCCATACCGTTTAAGAAAAACCCCTCTGTCATTCATATAGTAGTATTCATTTAATTCTCCTAACAACTTATATAACTGATCTTTAATGGAAAGTGAACCTATAGTAGATGCTTGATCATCAATAAATTTTACATAGTCATCAATCACAAATTCTACTATTTTTTCAAAGAGTTCATCTTTACTTGAAAAATAAGCATAAATGGAAGGTGTCTTAATGTTGACTTTAGTTGCGATATCTTTAAGAGAAGTTTCCTCATAACCTTTTGAGGAAAATAATCTTAATCCATGTTCTAGAATGTTTTGTTTCGTTTCTTCTCCTTTTTTCATTTCCTCACCTCATTTAGAAGTATATACAAATTAGGACACAAGCTTAAGGCCTACGATACTAATTATAATACCACCAACCAACATTAATTTTTTTATACTTTTCGGCTCATTAAAGATTAACATACCAAGTAACACACTACCGGCTGCCCCAATACCTGTCCACAGCCCATAGCCAATACTAATAGGAATTTCTTTTAATGATAGTGAAAGAAAGAAAAAGCTCAATCCCATGCACATGATCAACAATATTGTCGGTTTAAGTTTTGTAAATCCTTCAGTTAATTTAAGGCTAATTATGCCTCCAACTTCAAATATGCCTGCCATTACTATAAAAAGCCATCCCATATTTTAATCACCACTTTCTGTTTCTGTTTCATTGGATACTATTTTCAAACCGATAATGCAGCTGATTAATATTAATACTAAAACAACTTTTGTAAAGCTCACTGGATCACCTAACAAAGTCATACCTACTATAGCTGTTCCAAAGGCCCCTAGTCCTGTAAAGACCGCATAGGCAGTTGATACAGGAAGAACCACTAATGTTTTCGAAAAACACCAAAAACTTAACACCAGTAACAACAATGTAGGAATTAGAACACTTATATTCGTAAAGCCATCAGAGTACTTTAATCCAAGTGCCCAGCCGACTTCAAAGATACCTCCAAGAATCAGATAAAACCAAGCCATTAAAATCTCTCCTTCTTCAAAATTAATTTAGTTACATTAAATTAACTAACATTCGTTAGATTTTTTGTGGGAAAAATATGACTTTAACACCTTCATTAAAGTCCTTCCTTCAAATAGCAAAATAATTACCTAACGTTAGTTAGATTTTATAATAAGAAACTTAAAGATACAACCCCTATATCTTAGGATCTGGCCGGTATGCTGAAATCATACCTTCATACCTTCATATCTTCATTAAGAGGAAAAGATACTTTCGTAAATCGCTAACAAATAGTAACTATATAGAAAGAGACATATGTGGTTAAAACCTAGAATGTGCTACAAAGTTCATTACTTAGAAAAAACTGCATCAGGTACTTTAAGAATTTGTATCATATATAGGTTCCGATTTTGATAAGGTTTCAGAAGTAAGTGAGTACCTGGACTTTTTTATGTCATTCAAATGAACATGTTAACAAACACATAAAAATATTAGTATTGTGCTCAAATTGAACGAAATAAAGAAATTTATAGAAAAAAAGAATTAAAAAAGGTATAATCAATTCAATTTAGAAAATTGGTTCATAAGTAATGGAGGTTAAATGTTTGAGCACTACTTTTATAGCAACTACACAAGTTTTGAATGAAAAAGCAGTTATATCTGCACTTGAATTAAATTTAGCAATGATAGAGTTTAATTTACAAGGCGAAATAATTTGGGTTAATAAAAACTTTTCTAGCACTTTAGGATATGAAGTGAATGAAATGAAAGATATGGAACATAAACAATTATGTACGCAAGAATTTAGAAACAGTAAAGAATACGTTTTATTATGGGATAACCTTCGCAGAGGAATCAAGTTCCAGCAAAAAATGCAGAGAGTCGGTAAAAGGGGGAATTTATTATGGCTTGAAGCTACCTATATACCAATTCTAAATGACAAGGGAAATGTAGGTCATGTTTTGAAGATTGCCACAGATATTACAGAACGTGAAAATAAAACAAGGGATGTTATAGCTCAATTAAATGATATATCTACAGAATTAGGAAATTTGGTTGTTTCTAAATCTAATGAAAACATTCAAGCACTTAATTCTCTAAAAGAAGAAACTAAATTAATAATTGAAGTATCTAAAAAGATAAGGTATATCGCTTCTCAAACAAATTTATTAGCATTAAATGCAGCCATTGAAGCAGCACGTGCTGGGGAGCATGGGAAAGGATTTGCAGTGGTTGCCGATGAGGTCCGTAAATTAGCCAATAATTCAGATGAGGCTATCAAAGATGTCAGCTCTTATGTAGGGCACATTACTGATGAAGTAACAAAGGTTAGTGATATCACGGAAAACTTACAAAAGTTAGTTGAAAGCACTCAACTAAGGATTAATAAAATTATGAATGAATTTTAAAAAGTCTAGAAGTAGTAAACAAATACCAAGGCTAAAATACTTGGTATTTGTTATTTTCTTAATTTTTATCTTCCCTATATTCAAGCGCAAGATGTTTTTTTTGTAAATTAATGTACAACTTAACTACTGATAATTTTGGTCCAAATGCTTAAATTTATTGATTAACCATTTCATTACAATAGCTATGACAAAATAGGCTATAAATGAATAGGTGTATTTCCAATGATAGGGTTCATATATTTGTAACCACACCAATAATGGTTCCAATAAAAAAGAGAATACAAAGGCATTTACCATCGCTGCAATTGTAAAAGCTTTCCACGTTTTAAAATACTGGTAAAACAACATATAAATTATAGGCATTTGTAGTCTGTGGATTTCGATAGGTAAATGTAAAGGTGTTATTGTAATTGGATATTGCCATAATCCTAACCAAAAACCTGCTATGTCTGCCAATATTGCTATAGTTCCTACAAAAAATCCATATGTGATAATCTCCATTATTCTTTTTTTATCTAAAATAATGATCCATACGATTAATAAACATAAAGATGTAACTGAAAGAATCCACCAACTCAAGGTAAAAACGTTTTCACTTAACCAATACTCTGTTTTTATATTTCTAAATTGTTGTGTCAATTCTTGAACCTCTTGCCAAGTGGGGTGCATCACGATCCTCCTGATTCGGAATTAATCTCTCTTTACTGTTAAATAATTTGATGCCCATTTATGATGGATGTAGAACATAATAAATAAAATACAATCAGTGACATATGAGAATCCTAAGTTCCACCATAAGTCATATTCAATAAAGCCTGTAGTCAAATAAAGCAGTTCAATTAAAATGACAAATATAGACCAATAAAATATATGTCGTGTAATAGATAAAAAATTTTCCTTTTTAGGTAATGACTGTAGAAAAAAAATAGATAACCACAAAGTATATCCCAAAACCATTTAGAAGATTAATAAAAAATTGTTCGATCTTTGTTCCTGGATATTCCCATAAAGGGTAAACAAACATCATCAAATTCGCAATTAATGATAAAATAATACCAACGTAACATGTGAATACATATAGTGGGAACTTCTTTTTATTAGAAAAAAATAAAAATGCAAGCCAACATATAAAAAAAGAGACTGTTCCAATCAGCACCGAATAAACACCTTCTATCACAATCTGTCTTGTGCTACTTCATAATAATATCTTTTGACAATATCTCAAATATATACTTATAGTGCTGAACTATGCCATAACATTTAGTCTTTAAACTGAAGTATGATTAATTCATTAAAATTTAAACTATAAAAAGTAATTTCAATGAACCCAAAATAGGGTGTTTTGTTCCCCGTTTAGATCTTTATCTTATGAGAGTTCCTTTTTTATCTAATTTAAGCCAAGTTATAATCAAAATATTTATTTTTTATTACAAAAAATACTAAATTATTTATAATATATAAATGAATGAAAAAACACGATTCGGTTGGTAGTCCGGATGCATCAAAATGACGATGTCAGTAGCCTTCCCCTCCTCGGGATGTCCATCATTCAAGTTTAAATTATGAGGGGGGACCTACTATGAAGCTAACCATTTATTATGATGGCCAATTTTATATAGGGCTAATAGAAAACATTTCTGAAAACAAATACAAAGCATATAGGTATGTTTTCGGCAATGAACCTAAGGACCACGAAGTCTTAGATTTTGTAAATAAAAACTTGTTTGATTTTATCAATATTGATAAACATGGTGGAATACCGATCAAACAAGATACAGTAAAAAAAATCAATCCGAAAAGACTTCAAAGAAAAGTTGCTAAAGAACTTAAAAAGCCTAGTATTTCAACTAAGGCTGAAGAAGCTCTTAAAGCAGAATTTGAACTCAGAAAAAAAGAAAAATCTGTTACCAGCAAACGACTGAAAGAAGAACGTAAAGAGTATATTAGGAATATCAAGGTTCAAAAGGCTAAAAATAAACATAAGGGTAGGTAACATCTTTTTTTACTGGCAACATTGGTTGTCAGTTTTTTAGATTATTATTAAACTTTCTCTTTCAAATTTTTCCTTGTGGTAATTTGTTTGTTGGATATTTATGTTAAAATTAATTTTAAAAGATTAACTCTTCACAAACTAAATATCGTAAAGCCATGAGGTATCAGAAACACAGTAACTATTAAGCTTAGTCTATTTGAAAAACAAGATGTAGCCTTTTAGCTTAGGAATGGAAGTGAGATATATGGATGAAAGAAATACAACAATGGAAACATACTTTCATACAAAGGATATTGCCAAACGAAACGCATTATTAAAGCAATTCGTATTTGACTTGCCTGAGAACGGAAAGGACTTTTTTCTAAAAGTGTATAAAAAAGAGCGATATTTGGATATGCGACTTACGGCCATTAGAGGATATGCTGCCTTTGCAAGCGAAGAAGAAGTTGCCATATTAATGAATAAGATGTTGGAAATCTTAAAAAAGCGTGCCGAAAGTACTCCATATAATTATCAGGAATATGAAATCTTACGATCATCTTTTCTGATGCCTTACTTGCTGGAAAACTATCCATATGACTGCTTCAAAAAATTTAATGAACAAATAAAAAAACAGTACGATGCCATGCCGGAAGTTTTCAAAGGAATTTTTACATGTGATGATAAAGGTGACCATATTCAACTAATTCCTCCCGCAATAGTGCGGAAAAAGATTGATGGTTTCCTTCGTGGAGAACAACAATAGTACTAATGGGTATCGTGCTGAAATGATTAAGCCATTTATTTTGAATGGCTTTTTATTTTTTACTTCATTCTCGCAGAGGCAACAATGAACAAATATCCTTTCTTAATAATCGTTTAGGGGAGAATTATGCAGTGGGAATAGCAAGTCCAATGTGCCTTTTTCAGTGAGTAACACATTTAAAGAAAATCATTATTGGAGCAAAGAAATTGTGAGGATTTTCACTTAAACTAAAGGGGAATTTTACTGGAATAGTTTGTATGGTATATTGTGGTAATATAAGGTTGTAAAGGGGGAAATCTAAATGGTTAGAAATGCTCAAACAAATAGTAATTCGGTAATTTCTTTAACTCTTGGTATTCTTTCAATCTTAATACCATTTATCGGTTTGTTTTTGGGTTGTATAGGTGTTTTAGTGGCTAGAAAAGCGACAAAAGAAATTGTACAAAATAACCAAAGTGGTAGTGGATTAGCTATTTCCGGTTTAATTTGTAGCGTGGTGGGAATTTTCATTCAACTCTTTGCAGTACTTAGTATTCTCGTTTTTTATTCTGTAAGAAGTGTAGGATAGTATTTAAAGCTCTTATAAAACAAAAGAGTATGCTTAAAAGAAATTTTAAGTGGTAAGTTGTACTATAGTAAAATGTTATAGGTAATTTAAGCAGGTTATGAAGAAATTTTAAAAATTATATTGACAATATAATTTTTTGCTGTAAAATGAAAAACAATTCAAAAATATTTGTATAGAACAAAGGCAATGAAAAGAAATAGTATCAATTATTTTTACGAACAGAAAGTTACCGGTTGATGAGAGGTGCATGTAAAACGATTGAGAATTCATCTTGGAGCTGTGTACCGAAAAGATTATTCTTAGTAGGCTACGCCGGTGAGCACCCGTAATCATGTGCGAGAGTATCGTCAATTGACCGTACTTCTTAAGGTAAGTAATGTGAATTGCTTATAAATTAAAGGTGGTAACACGAGTTGAATCGTCCTTTTGGTTAATCCAAAAGGGCGTTTTTTTTATTCCTTTTTTGAGCAAGTATTTGAAAATCTAAACGTAATAGGAGTTAGTCATTATGAAAGACAATCATCAAGATTCACAGCTAAAGCGCGGATTAAGTACTCGGCACATACAATTAATTGCACTTGGCGGATCCATTGGGGTCGGTTTATTTTATGGCTCTAGTTCAACCATTCAAATGGCTGGGCCATCTATTTTACTAGCTTATTTAATTGGCGGATTAGTTATTTTCACAATTATGAGAGCATTAGGCGAAATGGCAGTAGAGGAACCTGTGTCAGGCTCATTCAGTACGTACGCGAATAAATATTTAGGACGCTTTGCAGGGTTCTTATCTGGTTGGACGTATTGGTTCATGTGGATAGTCGTTGGTATGGCAGAATTAACAGTAGTCGGTGTATATATTAACTACTGGTTCCCTGATATCCCACAATGGGTAACTGCCCTTGTAGTACTTGTTATTATGACGCTTGTAAACTTAGCAAATGTAAAAGCTTACGGAGAATTCGAATTCTGGTTTGCGATGATTAAAGTTGTGGCGATTATCGGTATGATCGTTCTAGGATTAGCTATTATTTTCTTTGGTGTTGGTAACCACGGTGAAGCAATTGGCTTCGACAATTTATGGGCACACGGTGGCTTCATGCCAAACGGATTCCATGGTATTTTAATGTCACTAGTATTAGTTATGTTCTCATTCGGTGGGGTTGAGTTAGTTGGTATTTCCGCAGGAGAAGCCAAAAATCCTAGGAAGTCAATTCCTTCAGCTATTAACAATATCGTTTGGCGTATTTTAATTTTCTATATTGGTGCATTAGGCGTTATGATGGTTATTTATCCTTGGAACGAAGTTGGTTCAGAAGGTAGCCCATTCGTTCAAATTTTCGATTACGTTGGTATCCCTGCTGCGGCTCACATTATTAACTTTGTTGTCATTACAGCAGCAATGTCCGCATTTAATAGTGGTTTATATGGTTCAGGACGTATGCTACACAACTTATCAGTACAAAAAAATGGTCCAAAATATTTTAAAACAGTAAGTAAAAACGGTAGTCCGCGAAGAGGGATATTATTTTCTTCAGCGATGTTATTAATTGCGGTTGTCTTAAACTATGTAGTACCTGAAAAAGTGTTCATCTATATTTCTGCTGTTGCGACTGTTGCAGTCATAACGAGCTGGATGATTATTTTATTAGCCCAATTGAAATTTAGAAAGTCAAAAACGAAAGAGGAAGTAGCGGAACTGAAATTCAAAATTCCGCTCTATCCACTTTCTACGTATCTTGCCATTGGATTCTTATTAATGGTCATTGTGTTAATGGCATTTATTCCGGATATGCGTGTTGCCCTATATGTCGCACCAGTTTGGTTTATCATCTTATTTGTTGGATACAAAGTAGTAAATGTTAAAAGGTAGTTACATTTCATATAACTGATATTTCTTTAACAAAGACAGATGTAAAAAGTCATTTTGGTTAACTCGTTTAGTTACACCTAAATAAAGATTAATAATTTTTATATACTAGGAACTACCGTTAATAATGTTCCCAAATGTGTTGAAACCAGATTCCATATTCAATGGAATCTGGTTTTTTGTATTTTATTTATGCATGCAGAAATATTTCCTGAAGTTGCATTGTGAAATATTAACATATCCAGTATCATGTTCGATTACTGGCGAAGTTATCTCGCAGTATGTTATTTAGTAGAGGTTCGTGCTAATAATAATGTGAAGGCTGTTTTCGAGGATTATCACAATTGGCATAAAGAAGGTCGAAAAATACCTTTAACAAACTATTTTGGATTAAGTACCTTTTTTGATTAAAGTACTTAAAGTACTTATATTGAACTAAAAATACAATTTAAACAATCGGGCGCTTTTAGTAAGGAAAGCGTCTTTCTTCATCGAAAAGGGCATTTAATTGAATAATATACAATAAATAAATTAGACGTGGTAATTGGAGGAAAAATGCTTAATCAAATGGAACAGTTAGCTTGGGATGTTTGTTAATTTTAAATGGATAATTAACTTAAATTTGGAACTTATATTCATTTCAGTCGTATTAAAGAAAAGGACTATGTAAGTTCAATGAGATACATATATAATATGTAATGATAAAAGGGAGAAAATGAAATGACTATTTATTTAGTAATGTTACCAATGATTAGTATGTTGTTGGGTTTGTATTTCGTATGTCTGGGACTCTGGGAATTAAGAGTTGGTATAGATAGAAAAAGATTTATAGCCTTCTCGTTTACAGGGTTATTTTTGATCTTTATATTTCCTAAAATGTTTGGATTTTTTCAATTTAATTATTAATAGCTTTCAATAAAAAAAATTATTCGTTAACTAGACTAACGGAGTAGGTTAGTTAAAGAGGGCAAAAGTAAGAACGTATTTATATACTGTTAAGTTTTTGTTGTGTAAGGAGGGAAAACAATGCTTAAACAAATCATTCAAAATTGGAATCAGTATTGTTGAGATGAAAATTTTATTGGTATAGGTTCTACAAGAAAAGTATACAGAGTTTTCGATTATGTGATAAAAGTACATTTGCATCCGATCGGTTATAAACAATCAAAAAAAGAATTTGAAATTTACACTTCAATGGCTGATAAAGGTCTTGAAACGTTACTAGCTCAGTCATACTATGTTGATAAATTCATATCTATACAAAAATATTACAAACCATTAGAACTAAAAAATAATCAATCGTATGAGGTGAAAGTTGAAGAATATCGACACTTGATCCCTAATTTGTTTGAAGAGGTTTTAGAAGTATTAGATAAAAAGTTTGACTGCTTTGATTTAGTAGATAGTAGTAATTATGGTTTAAACAATGATGGTAAACTTGTTTTTACTGATTACGGTATGACAAAAAGTTTATATGAGAAAGAATGGGTTCCATTAGCCGAAGAGGGCATATTTCCGCAAATACATTATGATTTTTGCAGCGATTGTGGAATCGAAAAGGAACTTCGGATGTACGGAGACAATGACATAGACAAACGTTGTTATGTTTGTGGTAAAGAATAAGGATCATCCATTGCGGGAAAGATTGTAAAATAGTGTACTTATATTAGCGGGGGAGTTAGTTCTATATAAGCGATTATAGGAATTAACCCATATTTTAGTGGAGTAATGTTCAATGTGTTTCAGAAGGACAATTAAATCTGGATTGTACTAGCGGAAATAAAAAAGAGGGGCGGATTACCCCTCTTTTTTTAATCTAATTCAATGTTGTAAAGTACCTTATCTCTTCATTAGCCGTATAAAATCCAACAGATTCGTATAAAGATAAAGCGGACTTATTTGTAGTTAATACCATGAGGGTAGCGGAATGTATCTGATGAGATTTTAGATAACTCAAGGCTTGTGTAAGCAAAAACTTAGCGATTCCGCGCTTCCTCCATGGTTCACGGACAAAAACATCCTCTATTACACCATAGTCATTCTCTCGCCATACCATTAGTCCGCCCACAAGGGTATCTTCTTGACGTATGATCATCGATGTCCATAGTTTGTTTTTCTTGTATTCAGTTAATCTATTAAGTCCTAGTGGAGTGTCAGGCCAAATTTCAGCTTCTACATCTAGGTAATCTCTTTCCTCGCGAGATGTCTCCATCTTCCAATTCGAAAATTGAAAGCCTTCTTGGAGAAATAAATCAGGAATAGGTTTATTCAAGTCACGATTCATGCGAAACAAACTGTTCAGATGACGGAATCCTTTTTGGATAAAAAATTGATTGTTTGCTGTTTCTGTTGAATCGTTACCAACACAAAGTATTGTTCCATATTCTTTAGGTAAGTTATCCTTTAATTGATTGGCTCTAAAGAAAAGATACTGATAGACTTTATCGAGTAAATCAAAGTCACTTTCTCTTACGGGAATAGTTTTAAGATTAATGTATAGAGAGTGATTGTTTACTTTTGAACGACCAGGGGGGACAACGTTAATTATGCTTACTTGCCCCTTAGCGACCATTTTTCCATTTTCAAATGCACAATAAACGTTACGCCAATTATCTTCATCACCGACCCACCAAAACGTTGCATTTTCTTTTGCAGTTACTAATTGATATAACTCGCCAAGTAAAGGCATATCTTCATGTTTGAAATGACGAATGGAAATCTCTGTTGATGATTCGCTCAAAATAATACCCCTTTCAAAAGTAGGGGGTTTCGCAGTTTAGAGGGCTAGCTATGCGTTTTCCCCTTTAAAAGTTTGCCCTTTACTAACAATTCCTTAATCACATAAAACGCCTCCTTTAACTATTATTACCATTTAAAGTAACACACTTTAATACGTGTATCAACATCATTTCATTTCTTTGTTTATTTTTTTCGCTATGCATTTAATCGCATTTCAATACGCAGGACGCATACAAATAACCTACAACATACCTTTTTGGTGGGGCAATGACTAGGGGATACAAACTCGTTTATGACGAGCGTTATTTTGTGCGTAAATATTGATATATCAACGTTTATTGTAGCTCTAAGCTCTTATTCTTAAAAATTTTAAAAAGGATATGATAATTTCCCATGTGAGCTTGCTCAAAAAGAAATAATGATTGAAGCTGAAGGGGGATAATGAAGAAATCAGTCGCTTGGTGCTAGAATGTGGTATCGAACTTGTCATTTCTTGCGCTTACCCGGGAAATTATTTTATTTCCTAACTGGAGCTACTAATAAAGAAAAATAGCTACCTGTTAAGGCAGCCATTACTTATTTTGCTACATTGCCCATCGCAATAGAAATTCGATTCCAGCTATTAATTTGATTAATCAAGATAACTAGATCGACATACGTTTTTTCATCAAAATGCTTACGAACACGTTCATATAAAACATCAGGAACTCGTTTTTCTGGAATAAGTGTAATATGTTCCGTTAATTCTAATGCTACTTTTTCAGCTTCTGAATAAAATGTACATTCTCTCCAAGCACTAATACAGTATAAACGTTGTTCCGTTTCTCCCATCTTTTTAGCATCAGCAGTGTGCATGTTGATGCAATAGGCACAACCATTAATTTGAGAGGCTCTAATTTTAATGAGTTCACGAAGTTTTCTTTCGATAGCACTTTTCTTCGTGTATTTTTCCATTTCCATCATGATCTTCATAGCATCCGGTGCAATTTCATAGTAATTTATACGTTGTGTCATTGTGAATCCCTCCATTATTTATTAGCTAATTCAATTGACTTTGTTAACTACCTATCTAAAACAACCTCTCTATATAGATTAATTTAATTAACTACTTCATGATCCTATTTATTTTTTTATCAGTTTGTAGAAATTGTCTCATAGAAGTCTTTGAATCCACTTTGAGGTGTGCTTGAGCAGAGTAGTTACTACATAAAAATCCTCCCATATAATAAAGATTGAATTAATCGTCGATTAAATTAATCGTTGATTAACTTTGTCTACAATATACGCTTTTAACTATCTTTTGTCAAACTGATTCATTTATGTATTTCTAAAATGTGTTACTATCATGGTAAGGATAATGTTTTAAGTAGGTGAAGTAATGAAATATAGTGTTATGGTTGAATATGCACTACATAGTCTTGTTTATTTAATCGATGTACCACCAAATGAAAGTATTGGCATAAAAGATTTATCTGAATTTCAAGGATTATCAGAGACCTATCTTTCAAAAGTTTTAGGGAAGTTGTCCAAGGAAGGAATTGTAAGTTCCGTATCTGGAGTAAAAGGAGGGTATCGACTCAATAAAAAACCACAAGATATTTCATTTTGGGATGTTGTGCGTGCCGTAGAAGGTGAAGATCCGATATTTCAGTGTAAGAATATTAAAGCGAATTTTGCTTATCAAAAAACAAACGAACAGTGTGAATCCTGTACAGGTCAATCGAATTGCACGATTAATAGTGTAATGCTAGAAGCTGAAGAACAAATGCGTAATTATTTAAGAAGTAAAACAATAGCTTGGTTAGAAGAGGAACTACAACGGACATTACCGGGAAAGCAACTAGAAGAAGCAAAAAACTTCTTTAAAAAAGGGAATAAATAACTTCAGAAGGAAAAAACAAACCAGCTAAGTGGTAGTCAAGAAGGATGCGAAACACTCGTTTACATAGCGAGTGTTTTTTTGTTTAAGTTATTTTTACACGAGGAGGGGAGATAGGTAAAGCTTGTACTCCAACAACCATCATTTTTTTCAAGGATGAAAGGCTAGAGCATATTAGTAGTCTGAGAGATGTGATAAGTACAGTTAAAGGGAGGGTCACTCGTCCGAAAGTGACCCTAAGCACCAAAATAAAAATCTTGAACCTATTAAAGCTTTTGATTGTTTATTAAAAATTAATCATTAAGTTTCTGTAACTAATTCTACCGCTTCCACTACTAATGGAGTTCCAGCTGTGATTGTACCTGTAACACCGTTAAAAGTTAACTCTGTTGCAGAAACAGTATAAGAATCACCTTCCTGCAATACTCCATTAATATAGAAATTATAGTAGCCGTTCGCTACTACTGGGAAAGCAGTAGCGGCATTGCCACTATCATCTAGAAAGGCAGTTGCAGCAATAGTTGTACCGTCTGTGACAGCTAAATCTGCTGCTAAAACATTAAAGAATCTAGTCGAAGTGCCTGTAACATTCACATGAATATTGATAATTGAAAGTGCCATTTTTTCACCTCCTTTCAAGAGAAAAAGTTTAGTATAAAGGGATTTCCCTACATTTGTTGGAAACCTAATGATTCTATAATGATTGGAGTTCCAGTAAATATTGTTGTATTAAATGGGTTAAGGGTTAATGAATCTGGGGCTACTTCGTATGCACCGCCCTCTTGCATGACCGCATTTATATAAAGATTAACGTAGCCGTTAGGCTTAAAAAGTGTAAATTCGGTTACTGGATCGCCATTATCATCTGTAAATAAATTAGCAGCAAGTGTTGCTCCGTTTGTTAAATCAATAGCCTCTGTAACAATATAGAAATATCTATTTATTATTGGAATAATTGTTCCTTCAGGGATAACAACTGGAGGAGGTTGAATAGTATCTATATCAATAGCTTTTATACGGGGCCAAAAAACTCGATTATTTTCACAACCACTGTCGTCAATCAAATTTTGCGGGTCCAATTTTCTATTCATTTTTCTCACCTCCCTTTTTAATATCTTTTGACCCCACTAGTTAAAGGCATCTGCAACAAGAAAGATTTGCAAAATAGTATTTCCTGTATCATTTTTATCTTATGAATGAAAATTGGAAGATGATTTGGCAGTTTGTCTATTAAAGAGAATTAAATAATTTAGAATAGGTTTATGTGTAACTAAAATGATAATGAATTTTCAAAAGAAGGATAGGTCATGAGAAACTCGATAAATTGAGGGCAATGAAGAGCAACAATAGAAGTACATCAAATACATTGAAAGTTTTTAATGAAGGTGGTTAAGGGTAAATGTTACTGATAAAGAGAAAGAGGGGCATTGGTTCTTCTCTAGCCATTGAAGCAGTATACTTCCATAAGAAGAATGTATTTTGGAAGAATTTATCGTTTTCCTAATGTTTTGAAGTGGACGTGTAGGGAACTAAGGATATATGCGACATTTAGGAGATAGTATTCTATAATCCTTCTTCAATCCAAATGATGGGAGAGATAATATGGAAAACGACTGGAACAAAGCTATAGGTTCTCTTTCTCAAATAAACGTTTTTTCAAATCCAAATAACGAGCCAGTTACTATAAGTGGTGAAGCGGATGATTTGAGGTGTATCGGTGTAGGGACAGATGCGGCTGTTTTTCAATATCTTTCCGCTCCAGCTTATGCATTTAAATTATATGCCAAGGACAAAGTACACAAGGTAAAAGTTGAAGCAAATGTTTACCGAATATTAGGAGATTCACCTTTCTTTTCAACATGTTTTGCATCATCCGACGAATACCTTGTTTTAAGTTATGAAAAAGGAAAAACGCTATTTGACTGCATTCTACAAGGTATTCATATTCCTGAACAGGTTGTAAATGAAGTGGAGGCTGCAAGAGATTATGTCCGGATGAAGGGCCTTAACCCTCGTGATATTCATTTAAAAAATATTTTATTACAAAATGGCAGAATTAAAATAATTGATGTCTCTGAATACACCCAAACAGGCAATGATTGTCGATGGGAGCATTTAAAAAAAGGATATGAGCAATACTATCATCTAATAGACGGAAATTCTGTGCCGTTCTGGTTAGTAGAAACGATTCGAAAGTGGTATAACCTGCGGGGAAAAAATACTTCATATGAAGAGTTTACAAAAAATATTTTAAAACTATTGTATAAAAAATAATTGACTACTAGATGGTTTCATATTTTGAAGCGCTACTCACACCGGGTAGCGTATTTCTATTAGGAAAAGAGACTAACAACATCAACAATTCATAAAACTGTAAATACATCATTGGCATTACCTGTTATATATTTTATACATATAATTACATAAAAAAAGCCGTAGCGTTTGTAGACGCTACAGCTCTCGAAATTTCAAGCTTCTTGGTGGCAAGTTTGTATATAGAAAATGTAAAGCAAGGATGATGGACCCTTGCCTTACATCATTTTCACTATGATGAATAATAATAATTTTACTTAGGCAAGCAGCGAAGATTATAAGATAATTAATTTAAAGCCTTCCCACAGAAAATCGACTCCAACTTTATCTGGTGAAAATATTAATTAATGAAATTTTGAGGAATACATTCATGAACACCAGAATTTCTCAATGAGTTAAATAAAGCTGCACCGATTCTTAACATAACAAAGTTATCAGTGCCATTTTCTAATTCATATATCACAAAGTAAGAATTATCGACTGTAAAAATACATTTTCGTTCTAATTCAAATCCAGGTGGTACAGGAGGAAGATTAAAACGTGGTACAACTACAGGTGTATCTCCTTCATCTCTTATAAAATTGAAAGTTTGTTCGTCAATTTCATAGATATTAACTGGATCAATCTCCACACCTTTTTCTGGAATTGTGATTTCGTCTTCAACTAATAGGAAAAAGCGTTCGTTTCGAAAATTGAAAATGCCTCTCGCTCCAATTTCAAATGTTGCCATTTTATATTCACCTCCTCTCTTATAAATAAATTATTCATATCGAATACAGTTATATAGACAATAAGGAAGGTGGAGTGAAAAATATGTTCAATACAGATATTAGCCATTATAATACTAGACCGATGTCTATCCTATAAGACGTATATGAATAAAGTAACGATAAAAGGGTCACCCGGGATAGTGGTGACCCTAAGTAAAAATTCGGGAGGTCTCAAGTTAAACCAGTTTAGCTTAACACTATTATTTATATGCTAAGTACACTTGGGATTTATAGTTTATTGCCCTTTGATAATAAATGGTCAAGTAATCACACCTTTAAATGCATCTGATGTTCTTACTTTAAGAAATATTGATACAGCCCAAAACCTTTATTCAATGGAAATGTAGGCATTCCGGCTGTTATCAGCACGTCTATTGTTATTTTAAGATTAGTGTAAGGGTTTTATAGTAGATCTAGAGTATGGGTCTAGAAGAGGTAAAGCTCAATTATTTTAGATTAAAACTTCTCGACGTATTTACCAAAATAAAAGAGGTATCTATTTTAATCCTCATTAGATATACCATGTAATTGTAAAGCTATTATAAGTTGCTTAAAGTTATTTAAGTTGATGTCGTTTCAGTAGGTGGTAAGCAAGATTATGTGATCAAAACACTTGATTTACGAGGAAATACAGAATAATATTGGAATATTTGGATAGGTATGAAACAATGGACGGGAATATCGTTAATGTATTAAACGAGATTATTTTGGGAGTGTAGAATGGATCATAAGTTAATGTCTAAATATTTATCGTATATAGTTTATTTTGTAATAGGACTTATTTTAACTTATTGTATGCAATGGGTAACAGTGCTTTTTATGGGCAGTGTAAGGTTTACAGCTGCAGATAGTTATCCAGGAGATTTGAGTACTCTTTCTTTAGTTGTATGGAGTTTTTTGTTTTCAATAAGTCATTTTGTAGTTTTGACAATATTTTCTTTTTTATATAAATTTCTAGTATCTGTTTTTAAAATTAAGTTTCAAACCAAAATTGCGTTGATGTTTCATGCTTTTGTTACAGGCTGTTTAATAATGTATTTTATAAATGTTTTTTTACACTAAGTATCCTCTTTGGTGGATGCTTTTTAGTTGTGTCAAAAAGGATGTAAAGGACCAATATACGAATGGGATTCGATCATGAAGAAACGACGATAAATGTACTTCAAAGGATTGTGCATACTTTTAATAGGAGTTCCTTGGAAACAAAAAAACCGGCAGTGGTTGCCGGTTGTGGAGCTATTGATTATTTGTATTATTTTCGTTTGCAAAACGACCAGAAGCAAATTTTTTGTTCGCTTCCGCTTGTTGGATTTGTTGTCTGATTTGATTTACATCAGTTTCTCTCCCAAATTCAACGTTCATGGAATTCATTGCATTTCTTGAACCAGAAGCTTGTTGTTTGTTCGCTTCCGCTTGTTGGATTTGTTGTCGAACCTGATTCACATCAGTTTCACTACCAAATTCAACGTTCATGGAATTCATTGCATTTCTTGAACCAGAAGCTTGTTGTTTGTTCGCTTCCGCTTGTTGGATTTGTTGTCGAACCTGATTCACATCAGTTTCACTACCAAATTCAACGTTCATGGAATTCATTGCATTCCTTGAACCAGAAGCTTGTTGTTTCTTCGCTTCCGCTTGTTGAATTTGTTGTCTAACTTGGTTCACATCAGTCTCATTCCCGAATTCAACATTCATTGAATTCATTGCATTTGGCGTTGCATTAGGAATTTTAGAGCTGAAGTTTTGGTTGTTGTTATTATTTTTTGCCATTGAAAATCACCTCCTGAAAATTAGTTTGACCAGAAGGTGCTTTAGTATCCGTAAATTTTAAAAAAACTTGGTCGAAGTAAATGGCAGGTAGATTTCTTCTAAATGACTACCTCATATGGAAAATTAACAAAACTTACAGTGAGGAAGCGATTTTTATGAAATTTGGAAGGAAAATAGCTTCAAATTTGTTGATCATTTATTTTTTCGTTTTTTTTAGCATATCGACTATCTTTTCATTCTCATCTACATTCAATTATATAGTTTGTGGCATAGGGATGATTATGGCAATTATTCTACATATGTATTTTAAATGTACTAATCAAAATAATTAATTCCTAATTAAATGATGAAATGAGGGAAGGTATGATAGATCAATTAAAACTTACATACATAGACGATGTTGAGAAATACAGTTTTACTAGTATAATTGGAATAGGTTTGGAGATTGGAGAAATGTATGAAAGATCGTAAACAAGTAGTCATCGAATCAACAATACAGTTATTTACGGAAAAAGGTTATCAACATACCTCTGTGCAAGATATTTTAGATAGAGCCAATATTTCAAAAGGGACATTTTATAATTATTTTTCATCAAAGAATGAATGCTTGAAGGCCGTTTTAGAACAAAATCGGCGAGAGAGGGATGTTTTAAAAGAGGAAATTCTTGTTGGACAGAAAATGAATGATGTCGAAATTTTGGTTGATCAGTTAATGGCTTCATTAAGAATTAAGGAAAAATATAATTTAATGCCATTATTTCGTGAAATCTCTTTTTTACATGATGAAGAGTTACAAAAAATTCTTGCGGATCATCGTTTCCATGAAATCACATGGTTAAAAAATAGATTGTATGATATTTATGGCGAGGACGGAAAGCCTTATTACTATGAATGTGCCGTGATATTTTTCGGTACATTTCAATACTTGTCTTTTTACTGGAATTTAGCAACGAATACGACGATCGATATCAAAAAGGTAATCTGTAGATCATTAAGATATGTAGAAAATTTCCTTCCAGAGATGATAGCATGTGGTGAGGTTTTTTTAGATCCAAAAGATATGTATTTGATCGAAAGTGAATTCGAAACCAAGATGGTAACGAAAGACATGATACTAGAGAAATTGGGGAAGTTTGATAAAAACATGTCGACTGTCGAGCTTCCCCAACAATCCATCGAACTAACTTCTTTGCTTTTAGAAGAAATGGGTCGGGAAAAGCCTAGGATTAGTGTGTTAGAAATTATGCTAAAACCATTTCGTAACGCTTTTACTGACACAATCTATACTGTCGAGGCTGAAGAGATAGCCAATATTTTTTGGCTCTATATAAAAATGCAAAAAAATAGATCGTGATGAAAGTTGAATGCACTTAAAACAATAAGAGTCGCTTAGAATCAATAAGTATTATTTGATTTTCTTCATTTTAGGATGTCTAATGTGGGGAGTCATAAGGCTTCTTTATTCAGTTGAGATTAAGTGTAGAGAATGGCTGGTTACCAGTGATAGCTATATATATGATCCTATTTGTGCTTTATCACAATAAATTACAATTTACAGGATTTTATGAAGGTCCAAACCAGCAAAAGCTACCACATTCAATATCAGTCACTTTCCTTATGACTTTTCCTGCATTATTTATCGCTACACGCATAGTTGAACCTATGACCATACAAAAGGCAGAAATGTTGCATGCACAACATTTCTGCCTTTATTAATTCGCTATTTTTGTGTAATACGTTCGAAAAATTCGTGAGTTCTGTCCATATCTGTGACATGCTCATTACATGTTTTACTATCGGCGCAAATGTAATTACTATGGTTGGTAAATGTGCCTACCACTTGGCCTTTAATGGACGTTGTAAATAAGCCGACATCTGAATGACGATTACAGATGGCGCATATACCACGCACAGTGTTGTTGGCAAATATGCCCTTAATGCCTTTTAGCTGTCCATTTTGTTCAAGAACAACATATTTACGATGTGTTCCTGGATCATCCCAAGCAAGATAGCAAATTTGTTGAAAATCCAGTTCTTCTAAATTTGGTAACTTTAGCTTTTTTTCTTTTTTAAATAGAGCCTTGAGCGTGCTGGCTGTCACTGGCTTGAACGGGATGACATATGGTTTTAATTGTTCTAAAAATGCATCTCCCTGCGCACGATCTGTCACAGCAAATAGCTGTTCAATTAATTTTAATTCCTCGGCGGAAAGCTCTAATTTAGTTGTAATTTCAGTATCAACAAGCCCACGTACGGCAAGAATAACATTTTTATCCTTTGTTGTCGTAAGGGCATGTAAAATTTTATTTAACTGTTGTTCTAGTAAATGATAATTTGCGACCGTTAAAAACGGCTGAATTGTTTGGTTTTCCATTTGAAATCTCTCCTGATTCTTAGGCTATTTTGTTAATCTATGGCCTAAAGAGATCATTCAATTTTATGTTATTCGTATAACTTAAACTAGACCTCTTTGACCTAAAGAAGTCGTTCTAGAGCAAGCATTACAAGTGAATGCATTCATGTCGATTCCTCCTTAAAAGAAAACTATCATTATTATAACATCTTTTGACATTTTGATAAATGATAAAGTTCGAATTATTTTCTGAATTGTTCGATATACAAAAAAATTGGTATAATAGCATGAATTGGTTATAGAAGGGAGCGTTTTTTATGAAACAGACTACAAATCGTACAATAACAAAGGCTTGGAGAATTTATCAATTGTAGGAGGCACTATGATATTAAATAAACAGGGATTCGATTTATGGGCGGATGATTATGATCAAACCGTTCAACTAAGTGAGGAAAACAATCAATATCCATTTGCAGGCTATAAGGCGATATTAAATAAAATTTTTAACGAAGTAATGGACGTTCCAGCTTCGACTGTTTTAGATATAGACTTTGGAACAGGCATTTTAACAGCCAAGCTTTATGAGCATGGCCATAAGATCAATGGCTTCGATTTTTCTTCTAACATGATAGCTATTGCGAAAGAAAAAATGCCACAGGCTAATTTAATCGAGTGGGATTTAACGAAAGGGTTACCTACCGTGCTGTTGCAGCAGTCATATGATGCCATTATTAGTACCTATGCGCTCCATCATTTTACAGATGAGCAAAAGGTGTCGTATATTACCCAATTATTAGAGCATCTAAAGCCCAATGGTAAAATGTTAATTGGCGATGTTGCCTTTAACACAAGGGAGCAGCTAGAACAATGTCGACTGGATAGCAAAGGCTATTGGGATGATGATGAATTTTATTTTGTCCACGAGGAGCTACAAGCTTTATTGCAGGATAGTTGTCAGCTAACATTTGATCCGATATCACACTGTGGTGGAGTTTTTGTCATCACAAACCATATTAAGGACAATAGTTAAATGCTGATTACAGATGCACTGTATGGATCATTCGAAATTGATGGTGTGCTAGAAGAACTTATTTTAAGCGAGCGAGTGCAAAGATTAAAAGGAATTCATCAGGCTGGAGCGAGCTTTCTAGTCAACAGCAAGTGGAATATTTCGAGATTTGAGCATTCGATAGGTGTTATGCTACTGATCAAAAAGTTTGGGGGATCAGTGGAGGAGCAAATTGCGGGCCTATTACATGATGTCTCACATACTGCATTTTCTCATGTCGTGGATGTTGTCCTTGATAATGAAGCGGAAGATTATCATGAAATGATATGGTTGGATGTCATCAAGCAATCGACAATCCCTGCAATAATTAAAAAACATGGCTACGATGCAGAGAATATTTTACTTAATCCATTAAGATGGCTAATACTAGAGCAACCAGCTCCAGCATTGTGTGCGGATCGTGTAGATTATACATTAAGAGATATGTATTTTTACGGCCAAGTCTCAATTCAAGATATCCACCAATTTTTACAGGATGTATTCATTTATCAAGGGAAAATGTGTGTGACAACAATTAGAAGTGCAGAGTGGTTTGTAAAAACTTATTATCAGGAAGTGTTAGACTTTTTCCTGCATCCTTTAAATATTTATGCTACTCGTAAGTTAGCACAAGTTATTAAATTATCGCTAGACAAACAAATTCTAACACTAGGGGATCTCCAAAAAACGGATGACGACGTATTGATGTATATGAAAGCTTCGCATGATCAAGCCGTTCAAGCTCTTTTACAGCAGCTCCATGAACATGTTGAAGTATGCGAGAATCAAGAGAGTTTTGATTTTCATTTTCGGAATAAGGTACGTTTAATTGATCCATTTGTTTATCACGAGCAGCAATTATGGAAGGCAAGCGAACTATCAGACAATGTAAAATATATGAATACCCAAGCGATTGACAGGTTTAAGAAGGGTGTTTATGTGAAGATTATAAACAGGTAGACGAATTTTCGATCTACTAAAAAAGGGGCTGTCATATGGCAGCTCCTTTTTCAACTTTTAAGCGAACATCGATAGTATATATTTGCCAGATAGCATAAATACGGCATAGACAGCGAGTGCGCTCATGACCGAAATACTTGGCTTCAACCAATTCGTTAATAAAAAGACAAGTACGGTAAATAACAGCATACCGACCGCGCCAAATACTGTATTTTGTAAGACGGTATGAAAGGTATCTTCTTTCATATTTTTCATTTGCATCCCCATATTGATGAGCGTCAGAATCGGTAATGCGGTAATAATGCCTGACAAAAATAAGTATTTTGATTGGCTAAGTAGCAGCGCCAGTACCATGATTGTGCCACCAACTAGAAAATAGAGAAAGTATAACATTGGATGCCCTCGATTAAATTCAGAATAGGGTAATAATAATGTAGAAAGTTGATGATGACAAGTACCTATTTCACATCGTTAGCAAGATACGCAGAAAGATAGATGATTATGAAAAATAGATAGAAATTTTAAGAAGGTTGTTGGGGAACTGTCTGAAAATAAAAACTTTAAGGATGTCTCTTTCGTTATGTCGTATTATACGATATAATCGTGTGGAACGATATAAAGGAGTCTAGACGATGATTAAAGATATAAATGACTATTTTACAACGATTTTCTATCATCTACATACAACACATGAGGATGTCATTTCCCATCAAAGCGTCCGTATTTTACAGATGATTCAAAAGGAAGCGGAAGTAACAGTACGTGATATTGCTGGATTACTAAATATTTCTCCCAATACAGCGTCAGAGCATATTAAAAAGCTGGAGCGCCATGGCTGGGTGACAAAGGAGCGGGCGAGCGATGATCAACGGAAAGTTATTCTTCATTTAACCCCAGAAGGGCTACAGGTGCTGAAGAAAAACTCCGAATTAGATGAGGACAAGCTACAGCAGGCACTTCTTCAGCTAACTGAACAGGAACAGCAAGCTATCCTACAGGCATTTAGACGCCTAAGTGAGGTGGCGAAATAATGTATACATTTTTTAAAATTCTTAGCTCGGCGGCGATTATTGGTGTTGTAACCGAGGTAGCACGAAGATTTCCAACCTATGGTGGCATTATTGCCGCATTGCCGTTGGTGAGTATTTTAAGTATTATTTGGCTGACGGTGCAAAGTGAGTCGAGCGAGCATATTCAGCGTTTTACCGTAGGAGTCATCGTTGGCCTGCCAGCAACAATGTGCATGCTTTTTGTGATATACATGGCGATGAAATCCTCAATGCATATCGTCCTTGCTATTGGTCTAGGTGTGCTGTCATGGGCAGTGTTCCTAGGCATTCAAAAGGCGATTGCAGGTGTTTTTCATATTTCGATTTAAAAAAGGGGTTCTAAACATGACATTGACAAAAATTCACCAATTACCTCAACATGAGGTGCTTCATTTTTTTGAGGAACATTGGGGCAGTACAGAAATGGTCATTTCCAGTGGGATATATGACTGCAGTCAATTAGAAGGCTTTGCATTTTTGGATGAGCAGCGAGCGATCATTGGATTGATTACCTATATCATGCGCGAAGAGGACTGTGAAATTATATCATTGGATAGTACAGTTGAGGGGAGAGGCATTGGTTCAGCGCTTGTAAAAGCTGTAGAGCAAGAAGCTGTTGGACAAGGTTGTACAAGCATTTCCCTTATCACAACGAACGATAACTTACATGCCTTGAAATTTTATCAAAAACGAGGCTATTATTTACTCGAAATATTGCGCAATGCAGTCGAACAGGCGAGAGCCTATAAGCCTTCTATCCCTTTCATTGGTAATGATGGTATCCCGATACGAGATGAAATACGTTTACAAAAACAACTTGACTATCAATAGGTCAGGTTGTTTTTGTTATACTGATGAAAGAGAAAGAGAGGGAAAGTATGAAAAAATTACTATTTATTTTTGTATTGAGTGTACTTGTGGTCGGTGCCGTTTTTATGATTTATCTCAAAGGTAATCCGCCACTTGTCATTCAAAGCTATACAAGCAAACAGGACAATGAGGCAGTCAAAATAATAGCGCTTGAAAATAAAGGGCTACGTGAAATTAAACTCAAACAACTTCTTGTGAACGATAAGCTCCCAGACAGCGTAGAGCTTGTCATTAGTAAGTCCGAACCATTTGAGGTAGAAACAAAACTAGAGGGAAATAGCCAAATGTCTTTTCATAAATTATCACAGCGCATAATTTTACCAAGTCGATACATAGATCAACAAGCGATTGGCAAGCAGCCCCAGCATTATGCTGTTCAAGTTCAAGCTTCTGACATTAAGAAAGTAACGATTCACTATGAGTATTTAAAAATACCTTTTACACTAACAGCCGAGCTTCAAGCGGGGAAATAAGGATAAGCGAAGCAAATTTTGTCTTATCCTTTATGCCCGTGTCTATTTCTAAGATTGTTTGATGAAAAGCACCTATCTCTCCTAAATCATGGTAATATTTTAGTAACAGCAATCTTGATACTAGGAGGGACCTAATGGCATTTATCATTTTTGGTATAGTACTATTTATCTGTATTATCACTGTGACGTTAGTGTTAATGAAAAAGCTTTCGAACAATGATATTATGCTTGACGTGACAGCCACTTGTAATGGGAGAAATGAAGACAATCAAACGATAATGAAAATATATTTTATGTATTCAATTGGTCGGGTTGCCAGTCGAAGACGAGAAATAATAGGTAGTATTGAATGGTCTGAAGGTTGGTTGCCAGTTAGCTACAATTTAAAAGAGAACGGTGCTTATCATGAGGAGCGGCTTCTATTTGCAACAACTGAGCAATCCTATTGTACTTTTGACATCAATGCAGCAAAGGCAATTGATGAACAGGGGCGGGGAGAGGGCTATGTAGTTCTTGTGCTGGAAAGTCCGCCCCATTCTAATATATCGAGAGCGGGGGTTGTTCTCGCGGTCACAGCCAATATGGTCACATATCAATTATCTGACTCAACGAGCTGGCACAATGATGTTGTAGTCAATTAGCTTAGCTATCCAATGTCTTAGGGCAATGGAAAATACGTTGACGTATCCTTAAAAAAGACAACTAGCAGAAGATCTGAGGCTACTCAGAACGAACCATCGCTTGAGCATTTATGAAATTGGAGCCTTTATTCGAGTTATGGCAAAAATCTATGTTATTGCAAACTACCAAACTCTCATGGATACAAGCATCAACAAATGCTTTGCAGCGTGAATAGACAATTCATAACGTCTCCTACATATGTAGGGGACTTTTTGTGTTTCTATTGTTTGGCCGTAATAAATTTGCGATAATTTTTAAAGAGGTGGTTTAAACTTGAAAAAAAGTTATATTTGGGGTGTTCTTTTTGTAGCTGTAGTGTTGAGTATAGGTGTTGCGTTTTTTCGGATAAATGATAAAGAAACAGAGTCCATTGTTGAAGATGATGGGGAAGAATCACTTAAGGAAACGGATTTATCTTGGGTAGACGGTGTTCATGCCGCTATGCTTGATGATTGGCAAAGTGGAGATAAAACGTTTGATGAACGTTTAGTGCAAGAAGTGATGTTAGATATGACACACCAAAAGGTTGATACGCATGTAGAAGAAGGTACAATGGAGATAACAGCGGAACGAATTGATCATTTGATGCAGATAACAGAAGAAGAGGAAGCCGTCTTTTTTCATAATGAAACATATATTGATATATTAAAACGTTGGAAAGAAAATGATTTTTCAACAGTTGAGGATGACCATCAACTACTCCATTCTCTTTATGATCGATGATTTAATTACGCTAATACAGTTTTTGTCCTTATATAGAGGCACTTACACTTGAGTAAGTGCCTTTTATTTTGTTGCATTTACTAAAATACTAAAAAAATCACTATCGTTTACAATGGCATAATTTTCTCGATTATTAACAATATGCAGCGACTTTTTGTCTGAAATAAGATACATTGTATAACCTGTATTTAATGAAATCGTTATTCGGTAATCGTACTCAATGGGGTCTATTGTTGTTTTAGCAAATTTTGCATTCTGAAAAGCTTGTATAAGCTTTTTTTGCGTTTCTTCTGGAATTTCAATTCGTGTAAATATATCTTTTTTATCTGTATCAATGGTATGAACGGTTATAGTCTGCTTTTCCACATTAAAATCAGCGTTTGCTAATATATCCTTTGCGGAGTATTCAGTGTTCTCCAGTACGTCTGTTGTAGAGTTGTTATTTTTCATAACATCTGTTGTAGAATCGCTTTGGTCTTTTTTTACAATTAAAAAACCAACAGCGATAATGATAAGGAAAGACAAGATCATGATGATTTTTTTCATATAGACCCCCCTTTTTTAATTAACTGAATTATAGTAATTTTGGTACTTGAAAGTAAAATTAGGCTGTTTATGGAACCAAATGGTGGGAATATCGTATAGAAAGAAGAAGGATCGTAGGATGGAGGAGGAGTTGGATGTCTAAAATGCCAAGCAAGGGCTACGACGACCCAAGGCTAGAAGAAATAGACGAAGAAATTTGTGTACTGTTGCAACTACGGAAAGAGCAATTCAGTCATACCCCAGGTTTCCCCACTGATGAAACCATCTCGGAATGGGCGCAAAAGTATGGCCTTGATGACTTATTTTTAACCATGCTCTTTAGTTTAATAAGATCAGAAAAATACTATCAAGCAAAGGTAGAACCTACAGGCTTTCTTCAATATATTCCCGTATTACAGACAGTTGAAGCGGGGGAACGGTTATATACAGTTTCCTATATTCGCCAATACGAAAATGCAAGTGTGGTCCAGCTATTAATTGACTGGGATACGCAACAAGACGCTACTCAGCGTATTCATGAAAAATTGGACTGCAAATATTTAAAGTTGTTTATAGATGATCATTACGAATGTCGGAATACGGGTGCGAGCGGCTCGGATGGGCATGAAAGCAATAAGTTTGTGGTGACACCACCCTTACCAGATGACATCCAAGGACTCGACTTCGTTTTTACAGAATATCATGATGTTTTTGAAGAAAAGCCAACAGGATTTACTGTCACTATGCATTGTTAGGGGGAAGGCTTGTTGAAAAAATGGATACTTCCACTGGTCCTGTTTATCCTTTTAGCAGGCTGTCAAAGTGAAGAACAAGAGATTCATTACATTGCTAAAAGTGAACATTGGAAAGCGATCTATCATAATAATACCGAGGAAGGCTTACGTTTATATTATCTGGGTGACTCCCATGATTTGGGGCCTTTACAAATTACAATTGAAGGAACAAAAATCACTCAATCGTTGGATGATGCACATTTAAATAAAGAGGGATATTATTCATTCACGAAAAAAGAGAGTGAGAAAATGTTTAAACGTGATGCGAAACCTATAATTCATATGAAATGGCAAACTAAAAGCGAGACTTTAGAAGTGAAAAATCATTAAGAGATAACAAAAATGTGCGAATTGAGCAACGGGGAAATGTAGTGGTCGTGAATAAAGATTACCGGAACCAAAATACTCCACTTGTCAACGTTATGTCATTTATGATGATACCTTTGATAGTTTTATTTTTCACATGCTGTAATGAGTTGAAAGAGGAAATATGTGATGATCTGCATTGCCGCTACTGTGTACAGCGGCCTGATTACACACTGCCTAGCAATCGTTAATTTTTTCAAATCAGTGTTTGACAAAAAATCCACTATTCGTTATAGTAATTAACAATTTCATGCAAGATGAAATGGGCAATGATAAGGACAAGAGATTTAATCAACCATTTTCAGAGAGGGAGGCAATCGCTGCAAGCTTCCTAATGTCGTGATTTCTTCTTACTACCTTGGAGCCGTGCTTGGAAACTTGCACCGTTTTTGCAACGTTACAGCAAAATCAATGAGCCACTAGCAAATAAACTAGTGGGAATTTGGGTGGAACCACGGGTAATAACACATACTCGTCCCTTTGCTGGGGCGAATATGTGTTTTTTTATTTTGATTCAGCAATTGTTTTTATTTCGAAAACATAGCGACAAAGGAATCAAGATAAACGCTCAGGCGGGTGTCATGGATGTTTGGAGAGAGCTTTTCGAGCAAACTCCAAAAATCTAGACAGAAACAATGCCGAGGCGCATATTATTACATTTTTACTAAAAGGAGTAGAGAACATGTCAAATCAAGTTATTCACATTCAATTTCCAGATGGTCAACAACAAGTATTTACGAAAGGCGTGACACTAACCGATATTGCGCAGGCAATTCGTCCCGAGCTTCGTAAAAAGGCAGTGGCAGGAAGTGTTAATGGAACCATCGTTGATTTGACGCACCCGATTATGGAAGATGCTCAAGTTACATTGTACGATGCAAGCTCGAAGGAAGGGATCGAGGTTATTCGCCATTCTACGGCCCATTTATTAGCGCAAGCAATTAAGCGACTATACCCACATGCACAATTTGGGGTAGGACCAGTCATTGAAAACGGCTTTTATTATGATATAGATATTGCCAACACATTAACACCAAGTGATTTGCAGCAAATTGAGAAAAAGATGAAACAAATTGCTCAGGAAAATATCCAAATTCACAGGCGTGAAGTATCTCGGGAGGAAGCACAGCGGCTATTTGCACACGATGCGTTGAAGCTAGAGCTAATTGAGGCTATTCCGGCAGATGAAGCGGTAACGATTTATGAGCAGGGAGAGTTTTACGATTTATGTCGAGGCCCACATGTCCCAACTACAGGTAAATTGCAGCACTTTAAATTAATGCATGTGTCAGGAGCTTATTGGCGAGGTGACAGCAGTAAGCCAATGCTTCAGCGCATTTACGGTGTAGCCTTTGCTACAAAAGAAGAGCTGCACAACCATTTTGTCTTTTTAGAGGAAGCGGAAAAGCGTAATCATCGCAAGCTTGGTAAAGAGCTATCCTTATTTATGTTTTCAGAAGAAGCGCCTGGCATGCCATTTTATTTAGCAAACGGTCAAATTTTGCGCAATGAGCTGGAATCCTATTTGCGACATTTACAAGCGAAATATGATTATAGGGAAGTAAGGACACCACTAATGATGAATCAGCGCCTCTGGGAGCAGTCGGGCCATTGGGATCATTATAAGGATCAAATGTATTTTACACAGGTGGATGATCAAAGCTTTGCCTTAAAGCCAATGAACTGCCCAGGACATATGCTCATTTTTAAAAACAGCCTCCATTCCTATAGAGACTTACCAATTCGCATGGCTGAATTTGGGCAAGTACATCGACATGAATTTAGTGGAGCCTTAAATGGTTTATTACGTGTCCGATCATTTTGTCAGGATGATGCCCATATTTTTGTAACACCACAGCAAATTGAGGATGAAATTGCGCTGGCATTAAAGATTATTGACGAGGTGTACAACGTATTTGGTTTCCGCTATACAATAGAATTATCGACACGACCAGATGATTATATGGGCGATTTGGCACTATGGGATCAAGCAGAAGCGGCACTAGAGAACGTGCTAACAAATTTGGGTATTGCCTATACAATCAATGAGGGCGATGGCGCTTTTTATGGACCAAAAATTGACATTCATATTAAAGATGCAATTCAGCGCAGCCATCAATGTGCAACAGTACAGCTCGATTTCCAACTGCCAGAGAAGTTTGATTTAACATATATTAATGAACACAATGAAAAAGTAAGACCTGTTGTTATCCATCGAGCGGTATTTGGCTCGATTGATCGCTTCTTAGGCATTCTTATTGAGCATTTTGGAGGAGCATTCCCAACTTGGCTAGCACCACAGCAAGTACAAGTTATTAATGTTGCAGAAGTGCATCATGACTATGCCAAACAAGTAGTAGAAGTATTACAAGAGCAAGAAATTCGTGTGCAATTAGATGACCGCCAAGAAAAGCTTGGGAAAAAGATACGTGAAGCACAGCTACAAAAAATTCCGTATATTCTTGTCATTGGAGATCGTGAGGTTGAGAACCAACGAGTGGCTGTTCGTAGACATGGTCAGCAAAATTCCGTTGAGCAATCACTACAGCAACTAATAGATGACATCACAGGAGCTATTCAAGAAAAAAGGTTATCTTAATTCCACTGTAGAAAAAAAAGCTTGCTTTGAATGTACGTGTTCAAAGCAAGCTTTTCAATTTTTAGAAAAATTTTATTTCTATTTTTTTGAAATGACTACTAGAATCTACGTGATGTGCATACAATGAATTAAAGGTCCTTGGAACTTTCTAGAAAATGTGAATGTCCAAGTATTACTTCTTGTGTTTCAGCGTCGATGACAAGAAATTTTTGATAGGACTCATCGGTATTGTGCTGAAAGGATGCTAAAAAATAAACTTGTCGATTGGGATGAATAAAAGTATGTTGAGAGAGGTCGATTGTTTCCTGATTACTATTTGTTTGTAAATAAAAGTTTTGTGTCGCATTTTCTACATCTCTAAAAGCCATTTTTTGACGAATATTCAATGAAGCATTAGCATATTCCTCATAAATTGTACGATTAAGCTGCTGATAAAATTCGTCCTCATCACGAAACGATTGAAATTGGTTGTTTGGATATTGATATAGTGTATTGATTTCAGTTGGTGTGCAAAGTGTGGGTGTTGTTTGGTCTACTGAATGTTGAGGTGGCAATAATATTTTAGAAACAACCATAAAAGTTAAGATGAATACTTGCATCATTCAACCTCCAAATGTCTTCTTAAGAAAAACATCGCCTACTTTTACTGTATCTATACATTTCGGCTTGATGAATGAATGCATGCATGAAAGATAAAACCAGCCAAAAACTTGTCTGGCTTTATCTCAATCTATTCTTTCTTCTATATAGATGCCTCGTTTGATTAGGAAGCTTGAGCTTGTTTTAAATATCTATTAAGTAGGACATCCAATTCTTGACTGTAATCTACTACAATAGGGTGGGTGAAACCAAGATCCTTTGCCTTTTTATACATAATTCTTCGTTTGATCTCAATTTCCGCCTTCAAGAATTGTTTAAGTAATAAGTTTACCAAGATATTTTCCTCCTAATTTTTTATCCATATTCCTGAAATTAATTTCTCATGACCTCGATTCAACTTTTTCATTGTATATCACTTATATTAAAAAAAATGTCATATTGTGTATCGTTTAGCAAATTCGTAATTTAGTCACGTGTAGGGACCTTTATCCTGTTTAATAAAATGAAATGTTTTTTATAATGTTGAATAAAATGGTCTATTTAATTCCCTTTTTATAGAAAATTATACCATACTTAAAACCCTATTCATTGACTTGATAGGGTTATTTGCTTGCTTTTATTTAGAAAAAATTAAGTGAAAAAAAAGAAGGTATTGAACCTTTTATACTATGAAAATAGTTGTGAATAGAAATTGAATTTTCCGATAATTTATCCTGTGATTTTTATCTTGTCACATTTTAGCAAATTCCCTTTTATGTTGTTTAGAATTGTGGACATTTCATTATGTATGGTGAAATGTTGAGAATTTTTGAAATTAATGGAATAATAAAAGATAGATTTGAGGTGATGAAGTGTATGGTGAAAAAGCTAGTTTATGTTGCAGTTATTGCAAGTTTACTAGCAGCATGTGAAGCGAAAGAACCCGCTCAACAACCTACCATTGATGCTGACATCGTCAAGACAGCTGCGACTGACTTTAGTTATGTAGCCAATTTACCATCAGAAAAAAAGGAGCACTATCAGACGTTCTTAAATGACGGCGATATAGCAGTTTTGCAAACCTTTTCGCCAGAGGAGATGGTACTGATAATGCTCGATTTAGTGCACGAAACACGAATAGATGCATTATATGCAATTACTTACCATAATAGTGCAACTCCTACAAAAGAAAAGTTTGAACAGCAATATATGGATTTACGGGCATATGATTTGTTAGAAACCTATCTAATGTTTCGTTATTATGATCAAGTAGCTATTAATGAAGCGAGCACCCCAGATAGGCAGGTTGTTCAACTGGAAATTTCCGTGAGTAATCACAACTTCGCAAAAACCTTTGCTCTTCAAAGGCAAGATGGTATTTGGAAGATTCTTTTATTTTGAAAACAGGGGAGATGAAAAGAATAGGATGACTGTTATGTATTTTGTAAGACATGCTCATGCACATTATTCAGTGGATGAATATCACCGACCTCTCTCGACGCAAGGGATAAAGGATGCGGAGCGTGTTACAAAATTATTTAAAGAGAAACAAATTGAAGCAATCTATGCTAGTCCATATCGTCGAGCAATTCAAACAGTGGAGGGCATTGCGCATGCTCATCATCTACCCATACAAACCGTGGATGCTTTAAAAGAACGGCAGCTTTCAAGTGGAGCGATGACGGATTTTCATGCAGCTATTCAGCGAGTGTGGCAGGAGCCAAGCTTTGCGTGGGAGGGTGGGGAGTCAAATGAACAGGCGACGGCACGTGCTGTCGAGAGCTTGCAATCCATCATTCTTACCCATCCACAGGAGAGCCTTGTTTTAGGGACACATGGCAATATCATGGTATTGATGATGCAATACTTTGATGCCCGCTATGATTACGCATTTTGGCAGCAGCTTACGATGCCGGATATTTATAAACTAACATTCCAAGGTTTAGCACTACAGCAAGTAACACGCATATGGCAAGAGGAATAAAAAAAGAGATACTACAGCAACCATAGTATCTCTCTTGTAGTTATTGGTTAATTTTTCTCCCATTCCGAGCGTAGTAAGCCAAACAATAAGATGTCATGAAATGTACCGAAGCGAAAAATTTCTTGGCGTAAAGTACCTTCTTTTGTGAAGCCGCATTTTTCATAGGAGCGAATAGCTGCCTGATTAAAGCTAAAAACCTGAAGCTTGATTTTTTGTACAGCGATGTATTGAAAAATAAAATCTATGAGTGTTTTCATTGCATCAGTACCATATCCTTTGCCTTGCCACGCTTTTCCGATTGCAATGCCTACAGAGCAAGTGCTGTTTTGCCAGTTGACGGAAAAAACACCGCAGGAGCCAATCAGTTGATGGGAGTCCTTTTCATAAATGCCAAAAAAGAATTCCTCCTTTTTTCCACTTATACTATGAAAGAATGCAGTGTGATCCTCTTTCGTTTGAGGAAAGGGAATATCATCATTGGCAAGAAGCAATGTAGTTATTTCACTTTCGTTGGCTACGAAGCCTTCTAAATCAGTAGAAGCCATTTGCTGTAGCATAACTGATTGACCAGTTAGAAATGTGTTGACATAGTGTTCCATTTGTTATTCTCCCTTGTATCAGGGCTGCAAGTAGCGTTACAACCCTTTGATTGTTGATAAAACTTGAACGTCTACTGCATTGAACGCACTCATAGGCACAACTCCTTCTTCATGAATACTTCCATAGTAGCATGACGGAATAGTAAAAGTATATTAATGTAAAAAATAAGTTTAATAGAAAGAGGGATTAAAATGCGTACTAGCTATTTTCAACGTTTACTCCAACACTTACCTGAAGAGGAACAACGACAATTAGAGCGTGCAACTGGTGCAACAGATACACAAATTCAGGCATTGCTTGAAGTTTTTCCGGATTGTCCGCAGTCCTTACTAGCATTACTTCAGGATGTCAATGGTACCTATTATTGTAAGCATGGTCAAGAAACAATCTGTGTTCTTGTCCTAGGTTCCGATTTAGGTGACTACCCGTATTATCTGAAATCCGTTGAACAAATCATTGAAGATTATCATGACAATCGAGAATCAATATATGAACGTTATCAAGAGTTTTTGGAGTATGTCGAAGTCGACGGAAAAATCAATATGCATGTGCCATTAAATGAACGATTATGCTTTGCCGATTGCATGAATAATGGTGGAACATCTAGCCTGTTTCTTGATTTTTCACCAAATGAAGCGGGACAAGTAGGGCAAGTGGTTCGTTATGTGCATGATCCAGATAGCTTTGAGGTCATTGCCTCCTCCTTTGATGATTACTTACAGCAGCTTCAAGAAGAGGACTACGAATTTACAGCTATTTACGAGGAGGAGTACTAAATGTCCATGAAGCTTATGTTCTATGAGGATAGTGCGCAATCTTTAATAGAAGAATATACAATAACAGATGAGCAGCTCCGCTATACAAAGTCACCACAGGAAAATATTGAACTCGCTAGGCAGGATCACAGTCGGCATGCTATTTTAGCCATGGAAGAAGACAAGCTGGTAACCTTTTTTGTGCTACATGAAAAAGACGGGGTCAAGCCTTATACTTCTAATGATAAGGCATTGTTAATCCGTTCATTTTCTACTGATTATTACGAGCAGGGTAAAGGCTATGCCAAGAAGGCACTACAATTGTTACCTGATTTTGTGCGGCAGCATTTCCCTCATATAAATGAGCTTGTGCTAGGTGTAAATGTACCAAATAAAGCGGCACAAGCCCTTTATACAAAGTGCGGATTTGTGGATGAGGGAAGACGGGTCATGGGATTTCAAGATGAGATTAAGGTGATGAGCTATTCCATGAAGGATGATGATAAATGCAAAATATAATAGAAGCAGGAATGGAGCACTTACAGGTACTTTGTGCGATTGATCAAGAAGTAATTGGCGATCAATCAAGAAGCCATGAAATTCAACAAGCTATTAAAGAGCAACGCTGCCTTTTGTATCAAGCTAATAAGGATGCTGCGGGTTTTCTACTATTTAATAACGACTTTTTTGGTCATAGCTTTATTTCTTTAGTGATTGTCAAGCCTTCCGAGCGGAGAAAAGGGGTGGCGACTAGCTTAATGCGTGCATATTTGGAAGTCGCGAGGACACCAAAGGTATTTTCTTCTACTAATCAATCCAATACAAGCATGCAGCAAGTATTTCAAGCCTTAGGGTTTATTAAAAGTGGCTTTATTGACAACTTAGATGAAGGGGATCCAGAAATTATTTATGTAAAAAAAGCCTCACCACAGGAGTAGGGTGAGACTTTTACTTATTTTTTAGCTTTTATAAATAAAAAGGACGGACGGCGTAGCTCCTTTTCAAGGGAAGGAAGCTGAAGGATAGCTTCTTTGCTAGGAAGAGGTTCGACTATTTTCTCAATGGTTAACCCGTGGGCAATCAATGTATTGATCATCGTCGCAATGGTACGATGATATTTGACAACCCCTTCCACGAGCCATGTCTGCTCACGCAAGCCCTCTTCATGATAATGATCGATTGCATAGTGAAGACGATTATGCTCGTTATCATAAATCCAATTATCCTCCATTGCTTGACGAGCTGTAGCAATCGGATGCTCGACAGAAAAAACAAAAACACCGTTAGGACGTAGCATTCGAGCTATTCGGTCAATAACCGCATCGAAGTCTTTAACATAATGAAGGGAAAGGGAGCTTGTTATACAATCAAAGCTATAGGAAGGCCCTTCATAATCCTCGATTGCTTGTAGCTGATAGTCAATTTGCGGATGGGCATGCTCTTGTTTCGCCATTGCCAACATATTACTAGAAACATCCAGTGCGGTCACATGCTTGGCCTGATGGTCGATACAATATTTGGCGAACTCACCCATACCACAGCCGATATCGAGAATGTCGCTATTCGTTAATGGTGGTAGTAAAGATTTCATTGTGGGCTGCTCCAACAGACGATTATAATTCAATTCCTTTTGCCTTAATGCTTTGTATTGATGGAAAAATATCGGATTATCATAAATATTTTGTTTCATGGAAAACCTCCAATTTGTGAAACATAACGTTATGTCAATTGTGCGCATCATTATTTTCCCATGGGAGGCGAAAAAGAAATAGACTTTTTTTGCAATTTTTTGTAGGATGTAGATAGAGGCATATCACTTTTTCTATTACCATCTATTTACAGTTAGATGGTTTTTTGTTATGCTCTACGTCCTTCAATTCTCCTGCTATTTCACCAATTTGTAACAATTCGAAAAAATAAAAATATTTACAGGGAAAACATGGCACCTCTTGCAATCTTGTATCGTTCCTATTAGTTGGAAGCAAATTCCGAAAAAGAACATGGGAGGGATTCATGTGAATCAAGAAACCTTATTATCTATTAGTAGCAATTCTTTATTTGTTGCCTTTATCTTACTACTGATTGCAATTGTGCCATTAGGACTTGCGGTCAAATCAAAGGGCAAATTATTCGGCAAGCTAGGACTGTTTCTCACGTATGTAGCCTTTGCTTTACAGCTCGTCTATTTTGTGGTGAGATGGATGGCTGTAGATCATGCACCTGTGAGTAATATGTATGAATTTATGACATTCTTTGGCATTATGCTGACAGGAAGTTATTTAATTATTCATTTCCTCTATAAACAAATTGTAGTGGGCTTATTTACTATTCCGGTTTCATTAATCATCCTTGGATATGGAAGCGTTTTCGCGAAGGAAGTATCACCACTTGTTCCTTCACTGCAAAGCCACTGGCTAACTATTCATGTTATGACAGTTGCCTTTTCTAGTGCAATTTTATCAGTGTCCTTTGCTACAGGTTTGATTTATTTATTAAGAACGTTGGATGTCTCGAAGAAATCCATCAGTACATACGGTCTAGAATTTGTTTTATATTGTTTAGTTGTGGTCATCGGCTTTATCGGTGTTTCCACGACATTTAGCTTTGCCTCAGACGATGTCAAAGTACAATTTGACAATGCGCAGGGACAGTCAGAACAAGCCGTTTACTCGATGATGCCACTTATTGTGACAAAAGGTGCGGTCACAGAAAATGGTGAAGCAGTCGGTATGATTGAAATCACGAACAAAATTGATGCCAAAAAGTTAAATTCCATTGTTTGGGCATTTATGGTCGGTACGATTTTATACGCTGTCATTCGATTAATTACAAGAAAATCTATTAGTGCTTTATTAAAGCCATGGACAAGCCGAGTGCAGCCCCAATTAATGGATGAAATATCCTACCGTGCTGTCGTCATCGGCTTCCCCTTATTCGCATTAGGCGGCCTATTGTTTGCTATGATCTGGGCACAAATTGCGTGGAGTCGCTATTGGGGCTGGGACCCAAAAGAGGTTTGGGCATTGATTACCTTTTTATTCTACGCTGCCTTTCTCCATTTCCGACTATCCAAAGGCTGGGAAGGTGAGAAAACAGCCTGGCTAGCCATCATCGGCTTCGGCATCATCGTATTCAACCAAGTCTTCGTCAATCTAGTAATTGCCGGCCTACATTCCTATGCTTAATTTAGAGTAGCACTTGCTTGGAAGTAGACCAACCAGTGCGAGAACTGCTCCAAAGTGAGTGAGAAGTGATCCAAACAGTGAGGGAACCGCTCATTAGTGAGGGGAAAGTGATCCAAAAGGTGAGGAAACCGCTCCAAATTGGGTGAGAAGTGATCCAAAAGGTGAGGGAACCGCTCAATAGTGAGGGGAAAGTGATCCAAAAGGTGAACGAACCGCTCCAAATTGGGTGGGAAGTGATCCAAAAGGCGAGGAAACTGCTCAATAGTGAGGGGAAAGTGATCCAAAAGGTGATTGAACCGCTCATTAGTGAGGGGAAAGTGATCCAAAAGGTGAACGAACCGCTCCAAAGTGAGTGGGAAGTGATCCAAAAGGTGATCGAACCGCTCCAAAGTGAATGAGAAGTGATCCAAACAGTGAGGAAACCGCTCCAAAGTGAGTTGGAAGTGATCCAAAAAGTGATCGAGCCGCTCCAAAGTGAGTTGGAAGTGATCCAAAAAGTGACCGAACCGCTCCAAAGTGAAGTGAAAGTGATCGAACTAGTGAGGGAACCGCTCCAAATCGGGTGAGTAGTGATCCAAAAGATGATTGAACCGCTCATTAGTAAGGGGAAAGTGATCCAAAAGGTGATAGAACCTCTCCAAAGCGAGTGAGAGGTGATCGAACTAGTGAGGGAACCGCTCCAAAGTGAGTTGGAAGTGATCCAAAAGGTGAGGGAACCGCTCCAAAGTGAGTGGGAAGTGATCCAAAAAGTGACCGAACCGCTCCAAATCGGGTGAGTAGTGATCCAAAAGGTGATTGAACCGCTCATTAGTGAGGGGAAAGTGATCCAAAAGGTGAGGAAACCGCTCCAAGTGAGTTGGAAGTGATCCAAAAGGTGAGGGAACCGCTCCAAAGTGAGTTGGAAGTGATCCAAACAGTGATAGAACCGCTCCAAAGTGAGTGAGAAGTGATCCAAAAGGTGAGGAAACCGCTCCAAAGTGAGTTGGAAGTGATCCAAAAAGTGACCGAACCGCTCCACCAAATCAGGAAATCACACCAATGCAAGGCAGAACCGCTTCACCCCGAAGAGAACCTCTTAAATCCTCCGCTTCTCAACAAAAACAGGACGAGATGCTGCATGCATCTCGTCCTCTTAATTTTAATTATGCTTTGCAAAGTAGTCTAATGTTGCTTGGCCTAGAACGTTGGCAGCAATTCGTAAGGAGCGTTCGTCGATATCGAATTTCGGGTGATGGTGAGGATATACTTCCTCCCAATTTGGATTTTTTGCGCCTGTAAAGAAGAAGGCACCTGGGATTTCCTCTAAGTAATAGGCAAAATCCTCACCACCCATATTAGGGTCAACCAGTTCAACAGCTGCTACATCTGCAATTTTCTCTGCGGATTCCATAATATGCTCTGTCTCTGCTTCATGGTTAACTACAGGTGGATAGCCTCGTACAAACTCATATTCGTAGTCTGCTTTTGTTAAATAGCATGTGGCCTTTAATAGTTCTTCAATTTCACGCTCTAGCAAACTGCGCTCTTCCTCGTGGAAAGTGCGTACAGTACCTTTCATATACACTTGATCAGCAATGACATTGAATGGATTGAGGGCCTCGATATGCCCAATCGACACTACTGCTGGACGTAATGGATTGACGCGACGTGCCACGAGCTGCTGTAAATTCGTAATAAACTGTGCCGCTAAAACAATGGAATCCTTGGTGTCACTTGGGTTGGAACCGTGGCCACCTTTGCCTTTGATTGTTATATAAATACCATCTGCTGCAGCCATTAATGGTCCCTTCGCTGTTTGTACTTTTCCAAGTTCAGTTGGAGCCCATAAATGTGTACCAAAAATAACATCGACACCTTCTAGGCAGCCGTCCTTAATCATTGAAATAGCTCCACCTGGGGCCAGCTCCTCTGCATGCTGATGAATAAAGACGATAGTTCCTGCTAGGTCATCCTTCATTTTGTTGAGTGCCTTCGCTAAAATTAACAGGGAGGCAGTGTGTCCATCATGTCCGCAAGCATGCATACGACCTTTAATTTTTGATTGGAAAGGTAAGCCTGTTTCTTCTGTAATGGCTAAGGCGTCAAAATCCGCGCGTAACGCTACGGTTTTCCCGGGTTTACCACCTACTAGCTTTGCCACAACACCATTGCCACCTACACCTTCATGAACCTCATGACCTAAGGCGCGATGAAAGGCTGCGATTGTTTTCGGCGTTTCTACTTCCTCGAAGGAAAGTTCAGGATTTTCATGGAAATGACGACGAAGCTGAATCATTTCTTCCTCATATTGCTTTAATAACTCTGCTAATTGTTGTTGTAATGCTGTCATGTAAAACACTCCTTATTTTAAGTAAATATAATCACCAGGTCCTAGCGGTAAACCGAATAGGAACCAAAGAGCAAATAAGATAATCCAGCCGATTGCAAAGAATACCGAGAACGGTAATAAAGAGGAAATAAGTGTTCCGATACCGATATTTTTATCGTAGCGCTTTGCAAACGACAGAAGAATCGCGAAATACGGTAACATCGGCGTTATTGGATTTGTAATCGAATCCCCTACACGATAGGCTATTTGTGTAATCGCTGGGGTATAACCTAAGTAGAGGAACATCGGAACAAAAATCGGTGCAAGCAAAGCCCATTTGGCTGATGCACTGGCGATTAATAAGTTAACAAATGCACAAATTAAAACAAAGCCAATCATCATTGGTAAACCTGTAAAATTTAATGCTTGTAACAGCTCAGCCCCTTTAATGGCTAAAATAGAACCAATATTACTCCAGTTGAAGAAGGCGATCATTTGTGAAGCGGCAAAAGCTAATACAATAAATGGTGCCATATCAGCGATGGATTTAAAAATTTTCTCCGCAACTTCTTTATCGTTTTTAACCTCCTTCGCTGCAATACCATAGGCAAGCCCAGGTAATAGGAAGAAGAATAACATGATGGGTACAATGCCTGACATGAAAGGTGAATTTAAAAAGCCGCCTGTTTCAGGATCACGTAAAAGCCCATTCGATGGAATAACTGTAATAGCAATGACTAAAATATAAGCTAGCGTTACGATTCCAGCCCATTTTAATCCTCGTTTTTCTAGGGCTGTCAATGGCTCTAGCTTTTCAACCTCTCCGTTAAACGTACCGAAGCGAGGCTCTGTAAACTTTTTCGCAACCCACGTGCCAATAATGACTAGTAAAAACGTCGAAGCAATTAAGAAGTAGTAGTTCATCGTTGCACGACCAGTATACGTAGGGTCTGCTATATGTGCTGCTGATTCGGTAATTCCTAGTAATAATACATCGAGAGAGCTAATCAAAATGTTGGCACTGAAGCCTCCAGCTACAGCTGCATATGTAATAATTAAACCAGCTAATGGATTGCGACCAATACTCATAAAAATCATAGCTGCAATAGGTGGTAAAATGATAAATGCCGCGTCAGCAGCTAAGTTTCCAACTAAACCTGTAAAAATAATAAAAGGAACAATTAACTTTGTCGGTGCTGACATCACGATCTTCTTCATGACAGCCGAAATTAGCCCTGTTTGCTCAGCTAAACCAATACCAATCATCGTCACGATAACTAGCCCTAGAGGAGCAAAGCCTGTAAATGTCGATACCATTTGCGTTAAAATTAAGATGAGTCCTTCTTGACTTAGCAGGTTTTTGACTTCAATGACATCATCTGTACCGGGTTGAACTGCTGAAATACCTAGCATAGATAGAACCCATGATAAAACTAGTACTATACCTGCTAGAATAATAAATAACGTGATTGGGTCTGGTAATTTATTGCCTGCACGTTCGATTTTATCTAACATGTTGTCAATCCAAGATTTTTTCTTAATTGTTTGTGAATTCCCTTGCATAAATTTCATCTCCTTTTATACTTTATTAGACTTATTCTTTAAAAAATGAATGTCTGTAATTTAAGACATTAAAAATCTATGTCCTTTATACAAAGAAACCATATTTTCTGACTATTTTCAATATTTATTTTTCAATAAGGAGATATATGTATGTATAAAATTAATGTTTTTACCGCAAAACGTTCGCTTTCTTGGGTTCAGCAACTTGAAAAAATTAAACCCGCTTTTTGTAAATTTCATTACTATGCTTATAACGATAATGCACATTTACATGAGCTTTTAGAGAAGCATTTAGATGGGGGAGATGGAGCACTTTTTAGCGGGCAGATTCCTTATTTCTTTGCTAAAAGCTATTTTCAAGAAGTAACAGTACCAATGCATTATTTCGATATTTCAGAGCGTGATTTTTACCGTACCGTTACGGAGCTTTTTTATGAGAAAAAGATAGCTATGAATCGTATCGCCATCGATTTTTGTTATGAGGAAAACGGCTATCTTGGTATTCATGAATGGTCGATAGGTGAAAAACCGTTTCTTTTTAGCCAAACAATGAGCGAGTTCGCTAGTAGTGATATTATCGACAAAGCTGCAGAATGGCACATACAATTGCATAACGAAAACAAGGTTGAGCTAAGCTTTACACGCATTGCAGAAATACGTGAACGATTAGCGCTTCAAAACATACCGTTTATTGCTTTTTACCCATCTCTGTATGCCATGCAATTAACATTGGATCATTTTGTCAAACAGCTTCAAATTCGCCAGCTTAATCAAAACAAAGTCGTTGTTGTACATATTTTAATTCCGATAGACAAATCGAATCTAGATGACTTAGAATATCGGCAAATCGCCTTATATAAAGCAATTTTAGATTTCAAACAACTATATGCTTCTTCGTTTATCGTGCATCGAGAGGCTTCATTCCTTGCGATTATCACGACATATCAGCAATTCTTATCTACAACAGATCAATATACACATTGTCAGTTAGTTGATTTTTTAAATGATAAGCTATCCTTTCCTGTCAAAATAGGGTGGGGGATTGGTGACTCTCTTATTGAAAGTCAGGAGTTTGCTAAAAAAGCCGCAACCCTCTGCTCCTCAAAGGAAACACAGGGCTATATAATTGAAAATACGCGAGAAATCGGACCTTTATTATATGCAACAAAGCTACAGTTTGACGATGAAAAACAACAATACTTAAAAACGTTAAGCACTACCTATGACATTCCTTTATTACAATTACAAAAAATTGACGCTATGCTGGAAAAGCTAACGACCACTATCGTCAGTGGCGAATTGCTCAGCACTCATCTTGGCATAACAGTCCGCTCGGCAAACCGAATTTTAAAGCAGCTCCATGAAAAAAATTTAGCACACGAATTGCCAAGCAATACCTCTTCAACACGTGGGCGCCCAAAAAAGTATTATCAAATTACTTTAACGAACAAGGATATTAACTAAAATTACTATCAAAAAGGGGCTTAGTGGAGAGTTCCTTGGAGCTTGCATGATATAGCCTTGAAACATGAAAAAGAGACATCCATTGTAGGATGTCTCTTTTTGATGCACGTCTATGTTAAGTGAAGATTATAGTTTCACTACATTCGTTGCTTGAGGTCCACGGCTTCCTTCTTCTACGCCGAATTCTACTTTTTGGCCCTCTTCTAAAGTTTTGAAGCCATCTGCTTGGATCGCTGAGAAATGTACGAATACATCGTTGCCACCTTCAACTGCGATGAAGCCAAAACCTTTTTCTGCGTTAAACCATTTTACTGTTCCTTGTGTCATGTAAACACCCTCCCAAAAAAATTCAACAATCAATTGCTTCCATCACATATAAAAAACGTATTCAAAAGCTTGTATTCCTTGTGTATACGCGTTTTTAATCATCGCAACGAAGTAATGTAATTATTACCTTTATTATAGTACAGAATTGTTTGTATATCCAGTATATTCCGTTTTTAGTAAAAGAAATTTTACATTTGTCATCAAATGGTAATGAAATTAATCAATCCATGCTTTTTCCTTGGCCACAATGACGGCCTCTGCTCGTGATTCAACATTCAGTTTGACGAATAGCTTCGATAAATAATTTTCTACCGTGCGCTGAGTGACCCCTATAGCTGAGGCAATGGCTTTGTTCGTACAGCCTTGTGCAACGAGCTGTAATATTTCCTGTTCTTTATCACTTAATAATACCTCTTGTTGAACATTAGGTAGGTTGGTACGTTGCTGGACAAAGTCTAAGAAATCGGCTGCCAGCAAAATTTCGCCTCTTAGCGCTGCTTGGATCGTTTGAATCACCTGTTCCTTCGTTGCAAGCTTTGATAATAAGCCATCAATTTTTTTCTCAATGAGTAGCTCATAATAATCGGACAGCTCGTAGCCTGTATAAAGAATAATGAGTGCTTCAGGTTGTTTTTTCTTAATCATTTCTGATAATTGAATGCCATTGATTGGCTTCATATTAATATCAATTAGGAATAACTGGAAAGCTTCGGTATCCATTCTTGGTAAAACAGCTGCACTATCCTGTTCGGTTTCGATTTTGACATTGGCTAAATCCTGTAACAATGTTTTTGTACCATCTAAAACGACAGGATGGTCATCTATAATAAGTATGTTCATCATATGAATCCCCGTCCTCTTGTATTTGTATAAAAATATGCATGCCCTCATTGTGGCTAGATTGGATGGTAATATTACCATTAAAAGCACGGACACGTTCGCGAATGCCATTAATGCCCATGGATGCAGAGGACTGGATCAAATCGTCTATGTCACAGCCTATCCCATTATCATCATATTGAAGGATAAAGCCATGAGGAACTGCTTGTAATTGGAGCGAGACCTCCGTTGCTTCGGAATGCTTGATTGCATTATTGAAAAGCTCCTGAACGAGACGATAGACCACGAGATGGAGGGTTACATCCTGGAATTGCACCTGATCTATTCGAGCATCTAATAAAAAGTCGGCACGTATCTTTACCTTTTGAATCAGTTTTTTTAAGGCTATTTGTAAGCCGAAGGTATCTAGTAGAGGGGGACTTAAGTTCTCGCAATATTCTCGTAAGTCCTTCGTCGCATTTAATAGTTGCTCACGAATATCCAGCACGGTTCCTTTGTTAATAGTAGGTGAGCCAGCAAGAACATCAAGCTCTCTAGCTAAATGCAGCTGCTCCTGCAAAATGGTATCGTGTAATTCCTGTGCTAAAATACTTTTTTCTTTCTCAATAATATTCCACAGCAATTTATCGAGCCAATGAAGCGGTGTATCACTGGTGTTTTTAATTTGCTGTATGTCACGAACTAAATCCTCAATTTGCTGTAAATTATTGATGGACATGGACACATACAGCGCGAGCAACTCTAACCAAAGCAGCTCTTCCTTTTGTAAGGTATGTTGTATCTCTAACATAATTTTTTCCTCACCAGCATCATGTAGCAGCAGCCGCGTATAGGAGCTGGCAAGCTGTGGGGAATCTTCTGTTATCGTACAGATATGAAAGGCTGTCGTGCCTAGTTTTTCGGTAATTTCATATTTAAAACGGTCTAATAATTCTTGCTGGTTTTTTGCTTTCCCCATACGATGAACCGCCGCATATAAATTATGTACATAATTTCCAGTGGAAGAAAAGATAATTTTTCGATACTTAAAATCAATGCGTTCTTTTACATAAAAGCTAGCAATGATAACCAAAAACAGCAGTAAAAAAATACTTGTCATATGAACAATGGAAAGCTCGCCTAAAAATAATAGCGCAATCCCTGCTGTGGCTAGAAGGGCACTGAAAAAGGCCAGTGTTGAATAATAGCGTAAACGGGATAATTGGTATTCAATATCAAATAATCGTTCGTTCACCTGAATAAACAGAAATGAGAATGGAATAAATAATAAAAATAAAGCAGCTATTTCGGCGTGTAATAACGGCTTATGTCCTAAAATTTCAGGTGTCACGAAAAACAATAAAAATGGTAAAAATGGCACAATAAACGCAATGGCAATCAAACGGATTTTAGCTAGTTTCGTCCGTAAGTAACTCGTTAATAAAATATAAATAGCATAGAGCACAAGAATAGCAAATAAGCTCAAGTTTAAGAGAGGTGTCAACTCACGAACGGTTGGCAAAAATTCTCCTAGTAAATCACAGACCGGAATGATAAGTGGAAACAGATATAGCCATTTACTGTCGATATAGGTCCATTTAATTCGTAAGTAGTTGAAAAAATGCTGTAAAAAGTGAAGGAAGAGAACCATACATAAAATAATACATATGCCGATGACAAACTTGCCAATGACATTCCCTCTTGCAGAAGCGCCTGTGCTAATGTAGGCCAGGGAACAGGTTAATAAAAATAGAATCAATAAAAAAGTGGATAGATTATTTTTATTACGCTGACATAAATAAAGTGCAACAACGAAAGCTAAAAGAAAATAAAAGATAGGAAACAAAATTTGTAAATATAATTCTTCCGGCATATCTCGATGCTTTACAGCAATGGTTTGAATCGCCCCATCAGGTTTTTGAATCGTTAATGTATGGGCACTTCTAATGATGGAATATAGCTGAACAGAGCGGTCTTCCAAAGTCGGCTCTCCATCAATGGCTAGAACGATGTCCCCTTTATTAATATTTTTTTGCTGTGCCCATTGAGGATAGTAGCTATCGATGAAGACAGGTTGTCCATTTGTTATATCAACGCTCATACTAATAAAGGGCGACTTGATTGCAATGGCTAATACATAAATGCCAAGTATAAAATAGGTAAGAAAAATACTATATGTCCATTTTTTCATTATGAAACCTCAAGTTTGCTTATGATAATAATCTCCTATATATTATCGCTAATTATTGATAAATTTGGAATACCGAAATGACGCGTTTCGGAAAACCACTATTATTTTTTCGGAATAACGAAATAGTGTTTTCGGACATGGCTATGATAGGGTAAATTTAATCATTGTGACGAATAGGGGGGCTATTGCGTGAAAAAAGGCATTTTATCACTTATTGTGTTTTTCCTCATCGCTATGATCATGAGTCCGTTGACCACGAAAGCCAAAACGGTAGATCAAGAGAAAGTCGAAGTGGAAATTTGTCTCATCGGTAGTGATAATCATTTTGTTTATAAAATTCCGAAGCGTTTACATAAGGATATACCCTACACTGAAATGAGGAATGGCATTCAAGCTTCCTTAGCTAGTCATTGGAAAATTGAAGAAGCTCATTATGAGGCGAATAATTCAAATGTTGCTTACACCTTTTACATAGGGGATTTATTTCAAGAAAAGCAAGATGGGCAGCTGAAGGTATCGATTCCTTATCGTATTTTACTTGGGATGTTTGGGGAACAGGATCCTATTCAATTGCGTATTTTAGCGAGTAAGTTATCCCATTGGACTGTCAATACAAAGGATTGGACGGCACTTGGCTTTATGGAGCCTTTTACTTTTTTAAGTGAGCGCGAATATATATATGAGGGCGCAGTCGACGATTTATTGAACCAAAGGGTGGGTCATTTTAATGGTACGATTCAGAAAAATCAATTATTAGTATACAGTGTCATTTATTTTAGTTTTATTGGTATTCAATTGCTTGCTTGTCTCATTTTGTCGAGACGCTTAAAAAGAAAAATCATTCAAAATCCAGACAATATGCATCAGTTCCGTAAACTGAATTATCTGTATCAATTACTACCAATTTTAATTATTGTTGCCCAAATCATCTTTCTTGTGATGACTGGCCTTATTACAGCATTCGGGCTTTACTTCAGCCCTGGCATCGATTTATTAGTCATCGTTGGACCTATTTTACTCAATATTATTTTACTTCCTAGCTTTTTCGTCACGGCAGAGAGTGAAATCTCCCGGGAGCTTAACAACAAGAATTCCTACCATTCGAGCTAATAATAGACGTACGAAAATACGCTGTAAAATGGTATAATGGTCAACAACAAACTTGAAGGAGCTGTTGAAGAAAAATGACGCATCCAGAAATGGCGTACTTAAATTTACTACAACATATATTAGAACATGGCACGAAAAAAGAGGATCGTACAGGGACAGGTACATACAGTGTCTTTGGTTACCAAATGCGCTTCGATTTAAGCAAAGGCTTTCCACTATTAACAACAAAACGTGTGCCTTTTAAGCTTGTAGCGAGTGAATTGCTATGGTTCATAAAAGGGGATACAAATATTCGTTATCTATTACAGCATAATAATCACATCTGGGATGAATGGGCATTTAAAAAATGGGTAGAATCAGACGATTATAATGGCCCTGATATGACGGATTTTGGTCGCCGTTGTTTAGTGGACGAATCGTTTAATGTCCTCTATCAAAAAGAACTTGCCTCATTTTGTGAGCGTGTTTTAACAGACGATGATTTTGCACAACGGTACGGAGATCTTGGCAATGTTTATGGCAAACAATGGCGTCATTGGACAACCTCTAATGGAGAAAGCATTGACCAGTTACAGGATGTCATTGATCAAATTAAGCATAATCCTGACTCACGTCGTATCATTGTCAATGCATGGAATCCAGAGGATGTCATTAATGCGGGTGCAAAGGGCAGTAAAGCGGCATTACCGCCATGTCATGTCATGTTCCAGTTTTATGTAGCTGATGGTAAATTAAGCTGTCAGTTAATGCAGAGAAGCTTAGATACATTATTAGGCTGTCCTTTCAATATTGCTTCTTACGCCTTATTAACTCATTTGATTGCCCATGAATGTGGACTCGAGGTTGGTGAATTTATTCATAGCATTGGGGATGCTCATATCTATGCAAACCATGTGGAGCAAGTTAAGGAACAGCTTTCACGTGAGCCAAGAGACCTACCAACATTACACATCAATCCGAATAAAACATCGATTTTTGATATTGAGCTTGAGGATTTATCTATTGAAGGATATGATCCGCATCCTACGATTAAAGCTCCTATTGCCGTATAATACTAGCAGCAGCCATTATGGTTGCTGTTTTTTCTTGCTTTCATCTAGTTCTTACTAATCATTTTAGTAAACGGGTAAATAGTTAGATGACTAGTTAAAGAGAAGTTGATTATATTAATTATGGTATTATTAGCATTATTTGGAACAATGGCGTTCGTCAACATAATGGTAGAGGTGAAAGTTGTGAAGAATACACTAGTACTTCAAGCAGAAGAAAGTGAACCACATCCAAGACATCTAGAACAAAAAATTGGTTTGGAGCAACAAATGTTTTCTGTTAATACTGCAAAATTGTCAGAGCAGCAAGTCCTAGAGATGATGCAAATCATTGAGGAGATTCGGCTGAAAGGCTATAAAGAAACACTATAAATGTAAGCGCCTTCTAAGCTATAATGGCTGTGGAGGTGTTTTTTATGAACGTAATTTTTATCGATTCATTTTCAGGGGAAGAATTATTACATATGGTCTCACAGGATGTAGCGGGTATTTTGGCAGCTGCTCAGGGAGAAAGTGTGACATTTCCAGTAGGTCACTTTAAATATGAATTTCACAATTTAGATTTTTATGAGGACAATGGACAAATCCGTCAAGAATTAGTGATTTATGTGAAAAAAATATAAGTCATGCATGGGAAATAGTTAAAGGGAAACAATATTTACAGGTGACAGTGCTTGACTTTTTTCTGCACCTGTAACTATAATGGTTACAACAGGTGGTGATTCATATGGTGAACAGTCGATTTTCGGTGGCGATCCATATACTTTCGCTCATTGCCACAACATCTGATAAAAGCCTATTAACGTCCGATTTTATTGCTGGCAGTGTGAATACAAATCCGGTTGTGGTGAGACGTATGATTGGTGTCCTAAAAAAAGCGGGCTTACTTTCATCACGATCTGGGATGGCCGGCTACGAGCTATTAGTTGAGCCAAAGGATTTAACATTGTTAGCCATTTATCAAGCAATGGATGGGCCAAAGCAGCTTTTTGCGATTCATGATGAGCCTAATCCAGCGTGTGCAGTGGGACGTAAAATCCAACATACATTGGAAGGGGTTTATACATCTGTTTGGCAGGCAATGGAGGAGCAATTACAAGCACAGACGCTTCAGGACGTGCTAGATCAACTTCGTATTTAGACGGAGATGATCTTTTGTATCCAACCTGTAACTAAAATAGTTACAACTATATTTGAGGAGGAAAATTGAATGAAAATAGCAGTGATTGGTGCAACAGGGAAAGCAGGACAAAAAATAGTAGAGGAAGCGTTACAACGTGGTCATGAAGTAACAGCCATCGTTCGTTCGGCAGCAAAGGTAACAGCCTCTATTCCAGTGATTGAAAAAGAGGTTTTTGAATTAACGCAAGAAGATGTGAAGGGCTTTGATGTGGTGGTAAATGCATTTGGTGCACCAGCAGGTCAAGAGGAGTTACATGTAAAAGCAGGTCGTCATTTGATTGCAATTTTCAACGGAATTGACACAAAATTATTTGTCGTAGGTGGGGCAGGCAGTCTATTTGTGGACCCAGAGAAAAAAGTGCGTGTTATGGATACACCTGATTTCCCAGAGATGTTTTTGGCAACAGCCCAAAATCAAGGTCAAAACCTAGTGGATTTACAACAATCCTCTATTCATTGGACATTTTTAAGTCCTTCCGCATTTTTTGATCCAGAAGGCCCGCGTACAGGACACTACACAGCAGGTATTGACCACTTATTAGTAAATGACGCTGGTAACAGCTATGTAAGCTATGCCGATTATGCGGTGGCTGTATTGGATGAGCTAGAACAACCTCAACATGAAAACAGCCGTTTTACTGTGACATCAAATAAATAATAATGAAATGAAAACCAATAAAGTTGACGAAGAGAACAACTTTATTGGTTTTTTGACTTTTAATTCATGTTTCCAATCCATTTAAGTTAATTTTGACTTTACCTAAGAACAATATAACGGCTAATATTGCTCGACCATTAATAAAATATGCTCGGTTTTTAGCGGATTTTTTGCTTTTTTGAAGGATTTTTTTCGTTTACAGAAAAATGACTGTTTACAATACGACTTTTATTAGCTACTATCAAGTGTGAGTATTACATAAAAGGAGACGACAATAATGTCAACACAACGAATAGAAAAAGATTTTTTAGGTGAGCGCGTATTACCAGCAGAAGCGTATTATGGAATTCAAACACTGCGTGCTACGGAAAACTTCCCAATTACAGGCTACACAATTCACTCTTCACTAATTAAAGCAATGGGGATAGTGAAAAAAGCAGCTGCATTAAGTAATATGGAAGTACACCTATTATCAAAAGAAATTGGTGAGGCAATTGTCGAAGCTGCACAAGAAGTGATCGATGGCAAATGGGATGCAGAATTTATTGTAGACCCAATCCAAGGTGGCGCAGGTACATCCATCAATATGAATGCCAATGAAGTGATCGCGAACCGTGCCCTAGAAATTTTAGGGAAAGAAAAAGGGGACTATCACACAGTAAGTCCAAATAGTCATGTTAATATGTCACAATCAACAAACGATGCTTTCCCAACAGCGATCCATATCGCTGTGTTAAATTTAATAGATGAATTACTTGAAACGATGGATTATATGCAATCTGTCTTCCATCAAAAAGCGGAGCAATTTGCTCATGTTATTAAAATGGGCCGAACGCATTTACAAGATGCAGTGCCAATCCGTTTAGGACAAGAGTTTGAGGCTTATTGCCGTGTGATTAATCGTGATATCGTACGCATTCGTCAAACACGTCCAAATCTTTATGATGTGAACATGGGTGCAACGGCTGTAGGAACAGGCTTAAATGCTTTCCCAGATTACATTAAATCTGTTGATGAGCATCTTGCTGAAATTTCTGGTTTACCATTAAAAGGTGCGACACATTTAGTGGATGCAACACAAAATACAGATGCCTACACAGAAGTATCTGGTGCTTTAAAAATCTGTATGATTAATATGTCTAAAATCGCTAATGACTTACGTTTAATGGCTTCTGGTCCACGTGCAGGCTTAGGGGAAATCCTATTACCAGCTCGTCAACCAGGTTCTTCTATCATGCCAGGTAAAGTTAACCCTGTTATGCCAGAGGTACTGAACCAAGTTGCTTTCCAAGTAATTGGCAACGACCATACAATTTCTCTAGCTTCTGAAGCTGGACAATTAGAATTAAACGTAATGGAGCCTGTATTAGTATTCAACCTAATCCAATCGATTAGCATTATGAATAATGTTTTCCGTGCGTTTACGGAAAATTGCTTAAAAGATATTGAAGCAAATGAAGAGCGTATGAAAGAATATGTAGAGAAAAGTGTTGGGGTATTAACTGCTGTTAACCCTCATATCGGCTATGAAGTAGCTGCTCGCTTAGCGCGTGAAGCTATTCTGACAGGTCGTTCAATTCGTGAGCTTTGTATCGAAGAAGGCGTCTTAACAAAAGAGCAATTAGATTTAATCTTAGATCCATATGAAATGACACACCCAGGGATCGCTGGTTCTAGTATTATGAAATTAAAATAAATCTAGATTTCAAGACTGTAGACATGCTACTTAAGCTGTCTATAGTCTTTTTTTGTGAACAATTATCGGAGATTTAAGGAATGCTTTGTGTCTTTATTCTTATAAAAATAGAGCTTTTCTTTATGATTTTTAGGATTATTCAACTATAATGATGGTATAGAAGTAATATTTTAGTTGGGGGAATTTGTTATGAGTTTACGAAAAAAGAGTTTACTTGGCTTTTCTGTTTTAAATGTCTTAATGATTGCTATTTTATTTATTGATTTAGCCAATGTAACGTCATTAGAATGGCTTTCTACCATTTTAACCATCGTAGGAATCGCGATTACACTATCTTACACGGCGTATGTGCACTACAAAGTTATTCAGCCAATTAAACAGTTAACCAAGGCTGCACAAGGGATTACTGCAGGCCATTTAGATAATGTGAACATTGAGGTTCGAGACAATAGTGAAATTTCTCAGCTAGCACAATCCTTTTTAGAAATGAAGGAACAATTACAAACAATGTCACAAAAAATTGCACACAGCTCATCTGATTTATCAGCAAGCATTGAGGAGTTATCAGCAAGTACGAATGAAATTACTCTTGCTGTAGAAGAAGTAGATCAACAAATGGAAAAAACGTCTGAGGGCTTAAAACAGGCTGCCGAGTCGGCTTATTCTAGCGCAAATGCGATGCAGGAAACGGTCGCTGGAATCGAACGAATTACCGTTGCTACACAGGATGTTTTTGATCATGCGAAGGATGCCAATGATATTGCAGGAAATGGTGCAAAGATTTTACATGTTGCGAAGAAGCAAATGCAATTTATTTCCGCTTCAACTGAAAAAACAAGTGGTCTTATGCAACAATTATCAAGTAAAATGACAGATATAAAAGCGATGACTGATATGATTACGGCTATTACGGATCAAACAAATCTATTAGCATTAAATGCAGCCATTGAAGCTGCTCGTGCTGGGGAGCATGGGAAAGGCTTTGCGGTCGTGGCTGAGGAAGTGCGTCAGTTAGCTGAGCAATCAAAGCATTCTGCTACGCAAATTGTGGACTTAGTCGTGGGGATTGAAAGTGATACAAAACAAGTTGCGTCAGCAGTGGAAGATGATTTAAAAAATGTCCAACAGGGTGTTTATGTCATTGATGAAGCAACAACATCTTTTGGAACGATTTCACAGCATGTTCGCGAAATGACAGGTCAGCTTGAGGACATTTCAACGACAGCTGAACAGCTTGCTAGTAGCGCGAATGAAGTGGCATCCTCTGTCACAACGATTGCAGATGACATGGGCAAGCTATCTAATTACACAGAAGTTGTTTTACATTCAATGGATGAACAAACTGCCTCCATGCAAGCAGTCAATCATGTTACACAGGATTTAACCGTGCAAGCTGATAATTTACAGAAGCTAACCAATCGATTTGATTATGAAAAAGAGCGTTTTTAGTCCTGAAATAATTATTTTACATAAAATAAATTTACTAGTTTTTTAATATAATTTTTCATTCGCTTTAGCTAGCAAGACAAGAGGCTTTTTTACAGATGACCAATTTTCTGTAAAATATGCCTCTTTTTTTATTAATTATTTAGCAAACTTGTAAATTCACAGATAAATAAAAATGTTGAATTTTTTAATGTAGTTTCTTATAATGGACTAGCTGTTACCTCTATTACTCACTTCAACTATTGCAACCCGCATTCGCCGGGTCAACAAGTCATTTCTATTTCTCTTCGCAAATCCCTTGCGAAATCATAATTTGTAAGACAACAACTAAATGCACGTACAACTAAATCGTTAGAACATTTCAAACTACTGAAAGGAAGTTATGTCCAGAAAAAATATTATTGAAAGATAATTCTGAATATAGGAAAGTGAGAGATTGGATTGAAGCTATCACCAGTTGAACAAGAAAAATTACTCCTCCATGTGGCAGGAGAACTTGCGCTGAAAAGAAAAGCTCGTGGCTTAAAGCTAAATTATCCGGAAGCTGTGGCACTGATTAGTAGTTTTATTATGGAAGGTGCTCGAGACGGCAAAACGGTAGCGCAGCTGATGAGTGAGGCTAAGCATGTACTTACAGCTGAAGATGTAATGGAAGGTGTCGGGGACATGATTTCAGATGTGCAGGTTGAGTGTACATTCCCAGATGGGACGAAGCTTGTTACGGTTCACCGTCCAATTCAATAAAGGAGTGTTGGAGAATGATTCCTGGAGAAATCCGACCGAAAAACGGTGTCATTGAAATCAATGTGGGTAGAGCGACGAAAAAGGTATTGGTAGCCAATACAGGTGACCGACCTATACAAGTAGGTTCCCATTTTCATTTTATCGAGGTTAATAGATTTCTAGAGTTTAATCGGCAAGATGCTATTGGTATGCATCTCAATATTCCATCAGGGACAGCGGTGCGCTTTGAACCTGGTGAGGAAAAAGAGGTGGAGCTTGTCGAGTTTGGTGGCAAACAGCATGTCTTTGGTTTAAATAGGCTAACAGAGGGCTCTACCCACCATAAGGAAGAAATTTTAGATAAGGCAATTGAAGGTGGCTTTAAAGGAGCGGAAGAAAAATGAAGGTAACACATGAAGCTTACGCGAAAATGTTTGGTCCCACTGTCGGAGATAAAGTTCGTTTAGCAGATACAGACCTGTGGATTGAAATTGAGAAGGATTATACATCCTACGGGGACGAAGGGGTCTTCGGTGGTGGTAAATCATTACGTGTCTCGATGGGGCAAAATGGTAAAAATACACGTGATGAAGGTGTGCTTGATACCGTCATTACTAATGTCATCATTATAGATTATACAGGGATTGTCAAAGCAGATATCGGTATAAAGGATGGACGTATTATTGGTATTGGGAAAGCTGGTAATCCGAACAGCATGGACGGAGTCGATCAGGACATGATTATCGGCGTTGGTACAGAGGTTTATGCAGGTGAAGGGCTAATTGCTACGGCAGGAGCCATTGATACACATATCCATTTCATCAGCCCTGATCAGGTGGAGACGGCCCTACTAGCAGGGACAACAACTTTTATTGGTGGTGGAACAGGCCCAGCAGCTGGCTCGAAGGCGACGAGCTTAACAGCGGGTGAATGGCATTTGCATCGCATGTTGCAAGCAGTTGAGGGCTTCCCAATAAATGTTGGCTTACTTGGAAAGGGAAGTGCATCTGAGCCAGCACCCATCATAGAACAAGTCCGTGCAGGTGCGATTGGTTTGAAAATTCATGAGGACTGGGGCGCAACACCAGCAGCGCTAGATCAAAGTTTATCTGTTGCAGATGACTATGATATTCAGGTTGCTCTTCATTCGGATACATTGAATGAAGCGGGTTTTGTGGAAGATACAATTAATGCGATTGATGGGCGAGTCATTCATATTTTCCATACGGAGGGGGCAGGTGGAGGACATGCGCCAGACCAGCTTGTCATGGCATCATTACCCAATATTTTGCCAGCATCTACAAATCCAACAAAACCGTTTACAACGAACACTATAGATGAGCATTTAGATATGCTAATGGTCTGCCACCATTTAAAGCATGATGTACCAGAGGATGTGGCATTTGCGGATTCCCGCATTCGACCAGAAACGATTGCAGCGGAAGATATTATGCAAGATTTAGGGATTTTAAGTATTATGTCTTCGGACTCACAAGCGATGGGACGTGTTGGTGAGGTAACGCTACGAACGTTCCAAACAGCAGACAAAATGAAGAAGCAACGTGGTCCATTACCACAGGATGAAGGCAAGGATCATGATAATTATCGTGTTAAGCGCTATATGGCAAAGCTGAATATTAACCCGGCGATTGCCCACGGAATTAGCCATGAGGTAGGTTCGCTAGAGGAAGGGAAGCTAGCAGATATCGTCCTTTGGGAGCCAGCATTCTTTGGTGTTAAGGCAGAAGTAGTCATTAAGGCAGGGATTGCGGTCTATGGCATCACAGGTGATCCGAATGCGTCGATTCCTACGCCACAGCCAATGAAAGGACGTCAAACATTTGGCTTTTATGGTCAAGGTCCTCAAAATTGTGGCATGACATTTTTACCGAAAATCGCTGTGGAGGAAGGCCTACCTGAAAAATTAGGCTTAAAACGAATGATTGGTACGGTTTCGAATTGCCGAAATATTCGTAAAGCTGACATGAAGCTCAACAATGCAACACCACAGATTGATGTGAATCCAGAAACCTATGAAGTAAAAATTGATGGGGAACTAGCAACATGTGAGCCTGTGGATATATTACCAATGGCCCAACGATATTTCCTATTCTAAGCCATCAAAGTGAGAGGAACAGCTAAAAATAGAGGATGAGGTGCAGAACTTATGTTAATTGAAAAAGTAATAGGCAATATTGCTAATGAAGAAGAACATCAACAGAAAACAACAGAATGGATTGAGCTAGAGTGGGAGGAATTAAGCAAACGAATTCTTCGTACGACAACGGATCAAGGTACAGATATTGCTTTGCGTTTAGAGGGAGAAGAACCATTACAATATGGCGACTTATTATTTGAGGATGCCGAACGTCGTATTGCAATTCGCACGAAGCTGGAGCCCGTTATCGTTATTACCCCAAAAGACATGTACGAAATGGGGAAATCAGCATTTGAATTAGGGAATCGCCATACACCTTGCTTAATTGAAAACAATGAAATCATCGTACGAGCAGATCATACGATTAATCCATTACTAGATGAAATAGGGGTGCATTATGAAACTACTGAAAGACGTTTCAAGCAGCCATTTAAATACCGTGGACACTCTCACTAATTTATCCTTATTGCATTTATTGCAAATCCATGATTCTGCCTTTCCAATCGGTTCCTATACCCACTCTTATGGTATGGAAACGTATATTCAAGAGGATCGCATTCGCACGAAGGAACATTTAGTTGAATTTTGTCAGGTGTATCTAGAGCAAAATTTAGTGTATGGGGATGCCATCCTTATTCAGGAGGCGTTCCATGCAGCACAAGCCCGAAATGTTACACGCCTTATTGAACTGGATGAACTGTGTGGCGCTATGAAGCTAGCGAAGGAGTCAAGAGATGCTAGTGTCAATGTAGGGAAGCAATTTATGCGAACAGTAGCCCCACTTATGGATAGCCCTTTTTTATTGCAATGGAAGGATCACATTGATCAGGAAGTCGTGAAAGGTCATTATGCAGTTTTATATGGGATTTATTGTGAAGCACTAGGTGTTAACGTTTTTCATGCTGTCATGACCTTTATGTATGCAACAATTAGTGGCCTCGTTCAAAATGCCGTACGAGCAGTGCCGTTCGGTCAAAACACAGGTGTCCAAGCCCTACATAAGCTCCTTGCCTCGGTGGAGGAAGCTGCCAAAACGGTGAAGACGTTAACGCTAGATGACCTTGCCAATAATGCGCTAGGTATAGAACTAGCCTCCATGAAGCATGAGTTTTTATTTTCGAGATTATTTATTTCATAGAAAGCGAGAGGATAGATATGAAACCAGTACGCATTGGTATCGGAGGGCCTGTTGGGTCAGGCAAAACATCTTTAGTCGATCAATTAACACGTGTGATGCATGAGCACTACAATGTGGCAGTAATCACGAATGATATTTATACAAGAGAAGATGCCCAATATTTAATCACAAACGGTGTTTTAGCCGAAGAGCGAATTATTGGGGTGGAAACAGGTGGCTGTCCACATACAGCCATTCGTGAGGATGCATCGATGAATTTTGCCGCGATTGATGATTTGAATAAACGCTTTGCCGATTTAGATATTATTTTTATCGAAAGCGGTGGCGATAATTTATCGGCTACATTTAGTCCAGAGCTTGTTCATGGCTATATTTATGTCATTGATGTAGCAGAAGGACAGGATATTCCGCGCAAAGGTGGCCCAGCGTTAACACGTTCTGATTTATTACTAATCAATAAAACGTCATTGGCCCCTCATGTTGGTGTTGATTTAGAGCTGATGGATCAGGACGTGAAAAAAATGCGTGGTGGACGACCATATATTTTTGCAGATGTTCGCTCACAAACAAATGTTGATAAGGTGGTTGAATGGATTCAGCACCATATGCTCCTTGAAGGTGCCGAAGCAGTTGAAGAAAATGCTTAATCAAGGAAGGGTCAATCATTTCGGTAAGTTGGAGATGGCTTTTGAGCCTAGACGGGGTTTTACACGGCTTGTTCATGTGTATCAGCAGCCGCCATTAAAGGCAAGTCGAGAGCTGTATGAGGGCAATCATCCAACTGCCACCGTTTTTATTATGGAGTCCTCTGGTGGTATGGTCGCGGGAGACCGCAATGAAATTTCAGTAAAGCTTGCGCCAGACAGTCAGGTAAGGTTAAAGCAACAATCAGCATTAAAAATTTACCCTTCCCACACTGGCGAGTTTTGTACACAAGCCATCACAGTGGAACTCGATGAACGAGCGCGATTAGAATGGCTTCCTGAAGTGACCATTCCATTTGAACGAGCCAAATTTCAGGTAGATACAACGATTCATCTGAAAGAGAGCTCAACATTGATTTGGGGGGAGATTGTCGCCCCTGGAAGAGAAATGCGAGGAGAAATCTTTGATTATCAAGCATTCCAATCTAAGTACAAGCTCTATGTAGAGGATTCATTGATTGCTTTTGATTCCTTTCATTTCAAGCCACAGGACATGAATTTTTCAACGATTGGCTTGCTTGAAAAGGCGCTCTATATCGGCTCCTTATGGATTGTGGCGCCACAGGTTCAACATCTCAATATACGAGATTTACAGGATCGAATTCAATTGGAACCGTCCGTTCAGGCAAGTGTGACAAAACTAACCGATCAGGCCATTCATTGTAGATGGCTCGCCAAAGAGCAACGAACACTTCACAAAGAAATCAACAATATGTTTGAGTACATCTCAACATTGCTGTAATTTCTGTTGTGATAAAGGAGATAGTAAATGAAAAAGAGTTCCCTATTCATACTTTTGATGATAGTAGCAATAAGTCTTGTTGGCTGTGCCTCTAGTCAGGGGGAAGAGAAACAACCAGCTGCTGCATCATCGTCTCAGGCAAATGAGCTTATTTTTGCCTCGGAATCTGAGTTTGCGGGTTTGAATCCGCTGTTGGAGGAAACCAATCTAGATGCATTTTTATTTAGAGGTCTGATGCGCTTTGATGAGCATAATGTTCCGGTAAATGATATTGCTCAAAGCATTAAAATATCTGATGACCAGATGACTTATACAATTACCATTCAACAAGATGTGACGTTCCATGATGGGCAGGCATTAACAGTAGACGATATTATCTTTACCATTGACAGTATTTTAGATGATGAAAACGGCTCCTATTTAAAGTCTGATTTTAACCATGTAGCATCAATGAACAAGATCAATGACACAACAATGACCATTCAATTAGACGAGCCATTTACGCCGATGTTAGATAAATTAACGGTGCCAATTTTGCCAAAGCATGCCTTCGAAGGGCAAGAAATGCGAACGGCTTCGTTTAACCAACAACCAATTGGGGCTGGTCCGTACATGTTTGAGCAATGGGATAAAGGAACAAGCTTAACACTAAAAGCATACCCAGCCTTCTTTGGCACAAAGGCTTCAATTGAAAAAGTCATTTTTAAATTTATCCCTGATAGCAATGTGCGAGCTTTACAGCTAAAATCTGGTGAGGTAGATATTGCGCTTCTTGACCCGAATCAGGTGGAGGAGCTTTCAAAAGTAGAGCATTTAAAAATGTATGAAGTTGAATCAGCAGATTATCGCGGTCTCTTATTTAATATGAAGTTTCCTATTTGGCAAGATGTGACGATTCGTAAGGCCATTAGCTATGCAACTGATCGCGCTGGTATTGTAAAGGGCATTTTACATGGTTACGGTACGGAAGCATACTCACCATTACAAAAGCATGCCTTTGCCAATAGCACGATTGAACAGTATTCTTATGATGTCAAGAAAGCCAACGAGCTCCTAGAACAAGCGGGCTGGACATTAAAGGATGACGGTTTCCGCTATAAGGATGGTCAAAAATTAGCATTTACGATTACGGCTCCGATTACCGATACAGTTCGTGTCAATATGGCTAATTATGCAGCAGAAGGCTATAAAGCGGTGGGGGCAGATGTGAATGTAGCTGCCCTAGATTGGAACAATATTGTCATTGAAGATTCAGAAGCTTTTATGGTGGGCTGGGGTAGTCCATATGATGCAGATCATCATACGTATAGCTTATTCCACTCGGGTGAATCAAGCCACACAAGTGCTGGCTATAATTACGGCAGCTATGCCAATGCTAAAGTAGATGCTTTGCTAGAGGAAGGACGAACAACCGTTGATCCTGAAAAACGTAAGGAAGTCTATATGGCATTACAAGAGGAACTAGCACAAGATCCACCTTTCGCTTACTTTGCCTACGTGGATGCAGTATATGGCATCAATGAACAGATTCATGGTGTCAAAGAGCGGATTTTAGGTCACCACGGGGCTGGCTTCCTATGGAATGTCGAGGAGTGGAAATGGAATGATCGCTAAATGGATCGGGAAGCGAGTGATAATGGGGACAATGGTCCTCATTATCGTGAGCTTCCTCTCTTTTTTCATGATGCATGCCGCTCCTGGTAATCCAGCTGCAGCTTATTATGGTGGCAATGCGCAAACATTATCCGCAGCTGAGAAGGAGCGTATTGAAAAAGCCTTTGATCTCGATCAACCAGTACTGTATCAATACGGTTCTTGGCTTCGTGGCGTACTACAAGGCAATTTAGGATACTCGGCAAAAGAGGGCAGATCAGTCGCAACAATTTTACAGGAACGTTTACCGAATACACTACAGCTCGTTGTTTTGACTTTAGTTATGGTAACGATTGCGTCCATTTGGCTCGGCTTACGGGCAGGGATGCTGGAAGGTTCATTACTAGATAGAGGACTATCTATTGTCAGTATTGCAAGTTCAGCTATCCCACCATTTTGGCTCGGTATAGTATTTATCATGGTGTTTTCCGTACAGCTAGGCTGGTTTCCTTCATCGGGGATGAATGATGTACGGGGGAATGGAGGGATGGTGGATCGACTATACCATATGGTCCTTCCTTTAACAGTCCTTGTTCTGTCACATGTCGGGATATTCGCCCGCTTTTTACAGGAGAATGTGAAGGCTGAGAACCATAGCTATTATGTCCAAGTTGCACGTGCCAACGGAGTGCCAGAGCGTGAAATTCGTAAGATGATATTACGCAATGCCATGATTCCCTATATCAATTATGTCGGTGTTACCATTCCTTCATTTTTCGGAGGCTCCATTGTCGTTGAAACCTTATTTGGCTGGTCAGGCTTAGGACAGCTTTTGGTGAAATCAGTCATGGTTAAGGATTTTCCTGTACTTATGGGGGCTATTTTACTCATTGGCGTTGTGGTTGTTATGTGTTTAATTCTCATTGATATCCTAATGATTTGCCTGAATCCTAGGTTAAGAAGAGGGGGGCTTGTATGAGAAAAGAAAAACAGCGGAAGATACCCATCTTTTGGTTAGTGCTTCTTGCTTTCATTTTTGGCTTGACCCTTTTCTCCTCTATCCTCGCTCCTTTTGAACCAAATGCGATGGATATGAACCATATTTATGAGGCGCCTACTACGACACATTTCCTCGGAACAGATCAATTAGGCCGAGATGTCCTATCCCGCTTGCTTATTGGTGGGAGGGTGACTCTTTTCATCGCCATTGTTTCCGTTGTTCTAGCCAGTATAATTGGCATTATTTATGGAGGCATAAGTGGTTATTTTGGCGGGGCTATTGATGCCGTGATGATGCGTATATTAGAGGCATGCTTAACCATTCCTTCTTTAGTGATCGTCCTTGCCCTTCAAGCGATTATGCAGGGGAGCGTTTGGCGCATGGCGATTATTATGGGGGTTACGAGCTGGTTTGTCACAGCACGTATTGTGCGATCTGAATTTATCCGTTTAAAGGAAGCCGAATTTGTACAAATGGCTAAAATGTTCCGTACACCGTTGTGGAAAATTCTTTATAGCCATTTATTACGTAATAGTTTTCCCGCCATCTTTGTCGTAACGATTTTTAACTTTGCTGGCGCTATATTTACGGAGGTGTCTTTAAGCTTTTTAGGGATTGGGGTCCCACCAGCCATTCCGTCCTGGGGGACCATGCTCTATACGGCACAAAATGATTTACTAGTTGGTGCTTGGTGGATGGGGCTGTTTCCAGGACTATTAATCTTTATAACTATTTTATGTGTACAAGCAATAGGAAGTACGTTCAAGAAGGGAGGGGAGCGGACACATGTTTAAGATGTACAATGTAGCGGTACGAATGAATGAAAAAACAATTCTCAAAGATCTGTCATTCATTGTGCCGAAAGGGCAGATTACCGTGATGATTGGTGAAAGTGGTAGTGGGAAAAGCACGACTATTTCAGCCTTGCTTGGCATGCTTCCTGCTCATGCAACAGTGGAAGGGTCAATTTATTTTAATGGTCAAAATATAATGGAGCTATCGAAACAGGAGCAACTGGCACTACGTCAAAAACATTTCTTTACGATTTTCCAGGATGCCATCAATAGTTTTTCACCGACTATAAAGATAAAGCAACAAATGTATGCGTTAAGTGCTTTACGGAAGGGTCATAAGAAGAAGGATTTTTTAGCTACCATCCAAGTCATGTTAAAGGACTTTCATTTACCAGAAAATGTGTTAGATTGCTATCCCTTTGAGCTTTCAGGGGGAATGCTCCAACGCTGTATGCTCGCCTGTGCCTTATACAATGAGCCAGACATCTTAATAGCGGATGAACCAACTTCCGCCTTAGATATGCTCCATCAGCAGGAATTTATTCAACTATTGAAAAAGCTTCATACCCGACTAGGAACGACAATACTATTGATTACCCATGATTTAGGTGTTGCTGCTGCCATCGCTGATTTTATTCTTGTAATGAAAAATGGAGAAATGGTGGAGCGAGGGCATGTGAAAGACATCTTTGAACAGCCGAAGCATCCATATACGAAGCAGCTTGTGGCTAATCATTTTTAGGAGGCGTAAATTTTGTTGCTGCAGGTTGACCATGTTTTTAAAAGCTATCGAAGAGGACAGCAAGTATTAAAAGATATTAACCTTACTGTAGGAAATGGTGAATTAGTAGGTTTAGTGGGGGAAAGTGGCAGCGGCAAAAGTACATTGGCTAAAGTAATCATGCAGCTAGAAAAGCCGAACAAAGGAACAGTGCTCTTTCAAAACCAAGCTATTACCAAACATAATCGCACCTTTTTTTATGAAAGATGCCAGCTCATTTTTCAAAATGCTACAGCGGCCTTAAACCCAACGTGGACGGTAAGGGAACTATTAAGAGAGCCATTACAGCATCAATTATCAGTAAATGATACGTATTTACAGACCATGCTAGAGAAAGTTAAGCTACCAGCAGATATCTTACATGCCTTACCTACAGAGCTAAGTGGTGGTGAAAGACAACGTGTCAATTTACTAAGATCCATTTTAATTGAGCCGCAATTAATAGTCTGTGATGAAATTGTTTCGAGTCTAGATCGTTTAATACAACGGGAAATAATCGATTTATTAGTCACACTCAATAAAGAAAGAGACATGGCGATATTGTTTATTTCGCATGATCTAAAGGCCGTTTCTTATTTATGCGACCGCATTTATGTCATGAAGGCGGGAGAAATTGTGGACGAGAGCTACAAGAAACAAAATCGCTTTGCTTTCACAGACAGCTATGCCCAGAGGCTGTTTCAGGCGATCCATCATACATAAGCATTTTCCTGTAATTTCTTATGTAAGAAAAAGACTGGGAGCACGTAGATGGAGATAAAATGTAATAGGATTTAAGAGAAGAAATGACTATATATGCCATTCAAAGGGCGTTCGAGCAAGGGGGTTAACAGCCAAAGAACTAGTCATGTATTCCTAGCCAGCTTCGATCAAAAAGGACCGTATAGGCTTCCACAATAAGTACCAAAGCAGGCGATCCAACAATTGCTGTCCCAGTAGGTAATATGGCAAGTAGGAGACCCTGTGGTATTGCATTTCCTGCTACTGCATTTAGTGAAGTCACTTTAATTAAGCTAGCCTATTCTTTTGAACAAGCAATAAAATGGCAAAAGGCTCCTCAATAGCACTAAATAATCGTTAGGGTTCTACATATTAGACCAATCTACTATGTAGAACCCTTTCTTCTTTTATTCGTTAGATTGCAATAGTTTAAAAGAGCTTCGCTAGTTAGAGAAAAAGTATGGACATTAGAGGTAGTAACACCTGACGGAAAAGTGGTACACTAAGGATAATACATATATTGGTAACAAAAACCTGTATGCTTCTTTAAAATATAACATTCATTATTGAGAGGTGTAAGAATGAACTTGAAATTTATCCTCATATTATTTACTTTTACATTGTTCCTAGCTTTTGGTTTCACAGCACACGCAGAAAATCTTTATGACTATTATGAAGATGTATCTGAAAATGACTTGAAAAATAGTATGATTCTTTCTCCTGAAAGCTCCATGGCATTTATTAATGGGCAGAAAGTATCTGCTGTTCAGCCGATTGTTAAAGATGGAAGAACATTAGTACCCCTTCGTTTTATTTCTGAAGGATTTGGTGCAAAGGTAGATTTTAATACAAAAAAACAGTCCATTACCATTACATACGCTACTAAAACCATTTCCCTAAAAATAGGAGATAATAATATTTCAATAAACGGTAAATCGAGCGAAATGGATGTGGCAGCAAGCATATACAACAGTTCAACGTATATTCCTTTAAGGTATATTGGTGAAGCATTTAATAAAAAAGTCATCTATTTAAAAAATGCAGAGATTCAACCATATCGTTTGATTATAATTAGGGACGTTCATGCCACAGCAATTGAAAACCTTAATCTTATCCATATTTTTAAATTACTCTATCAAGGAAAATCCATTGTCTACAGTGATCGATATATGGCAGTCATTAAAGAAAACGGTCACTTAGTATTTAGCAACACCTTTAGTGATTTCGAGCCCTTTGTTTATCAGGAATTAATTGAGGATAAAAACTCGGTTCGATATGGGGATATATGGTTTAATACGGACATGGGCCATTTTTATTTGAATTATTCCTATAACACAACGCAGGAATTTATTTTATATCGTGTGGATGGCGAAGCAATTACAAGAGTTGCGATTGAGAAAGCACCAATAAAGTCGGTAAAAACATATCAAAACAATGTCTTTTACTTGACAAGATATGAGCGTGGAATACTCAATGCTGAGGATACAAGCAATTTAAAATCTGCAACATTTACCAATGGACAATGGTTTTCCGATTATTTAGGTAAGCCTGGATTTTATTATGGCTTTGACACATTAGGTAATGTCTATGATTGGACAATTAATGGGAACGGGATCACTACATTTGGCTTTCAACGCTCCGGTGATTTAAGCTCTGATGAAAGAAAAAAAACGTTCGGACATTATAGAATCGAGCTGAAGGGGAATCACCATGAGCTGATATCGCCATGAGTAAAAAGGGCCCTTTAGTCTAAATTAAACCATCATTTCTTGTCGTAGCCCTAAATAAACGGAAGTGTTTTTTTATAGCTGAACAAGGGCTATGAGTGCCTCGATATAATCCTTTGAGATTGTGTAGATCGTATGTGTGTCTTTCGTATTCATGAGCACACTGCTTTGTCCATTCTCACCTAGCCAAAGATGATAGCCATATTTGTTGCCAGCAGTATCCACTACTTGCAAATCATATTCAGGTGAAGCCATATCCACAACGCCTTCGTTTTTGACGGCTGTAGAAATGGCATGTTGGAATAAATCAAGTGATTCCTCATCCTCATATATAACCATAAAATCAGTATTTATTTGACCAAATTCAGCTCCAATTGAGAGGCTGACCTTAGTTAACTCGCCACCTGGTAGCCTCTCTTCATTACAGCCAAAGAGGAAAACGGCGAAAAAAGCAATCATCATTACACGCAACTCCTCACCTCCTATAAACTAAATAATACCATCATTTCTTGTCGTAGCCCTTGTATCTTTGTAATACATTAAATAAACGGAAGTGAGAGGGGAAGATCATGGGATTATTTGATGGGTTAATCGGCAATGCAAGTGAGGTCGATTTAGATAAATTACAGCAGGAAGTAAAGGATTTATTAATTCCACATGAAACAATCAAAAATGCCTATAAAATTATAAGAGATACGTTTATTTTTACCGATAAACGATTAATCCTCATTGATAAGCAGGGGGTGACGGGTAAAAAAACCGAGTACCATTCCATTCCCTATAAAAATATTGTGCATTTTTCAGTGGAAACAGCCGGCACATTTGATTTAGATGCAGAGCTCAAAATATGGGTATCAGGCAGTTCGTTACCGATTCAAAAAAACTTCAACAAGGCGACAAATATTTATAAAGTACAAAGTGTCTTAGCTCAGTATGTTCTAGGAACCTAATGTATGGTATAATAAGAGTAACATTTACAAAACACATCGTCTAAAGCCCGCATGTATGCGAGGCTTTTTTTGTTGTGCAATGAAAGGGGAATGAAGATGGAAAACTTACCATGTGAAGGGTGTAAGGGGTTATGCTGTGGTCCAGTTCCAATCACAGAGAAGGAATTAAAGAACATAAAAAAGAAGCTCAAATCGATGCCTAGCAAAATGCGTTTAGAGCTTAAAAACCAACAACGATTTGTGGGTACATGTATTTTTTACGATATACAAAAGGATCGATGTGGCATCCATGCCGTACGACCTGAAATTTGTAGAATGTTTGGCTATTACAAGGAGCTAGTTTGTTTTCGAAAACCAGCAGTCGCAACTAAAACGATTGATACTTCAACAATAGCAAATCATATCGGTATCTTATCGTTAGATTATACGTGGAAGGATTTTGAGTAGTTATCAATTTATAAGAGATACTAGGCGGGTAAACGCCTAGTCTTCTAATAATACGAACGTACTGGTGAAATAAGGTGAAGGGAAGAGGAATGATCAACCGGTTCAATGAAGATGGGTCTCATTGTACCACCAAAACTTACTTTAATCTCTTCATCTTTTATTACCTTTAAAGCATCCATTAAAAAACTGCCATCCAATGAAATACGTAGGTCACGATCACCGTTAATCGCTTTGATAGGTTGGGTTTCTTCTATTTTTCCTATTTCGGAGGAGTTGGAGGAAATTTTTATTTTACTCCCATCGATAATTTCTAAATTGACATTGTTATTTTTTCATTCGTTTGCAAAAAGGCAAGCTCTATCAATACCCTTTAATAGTTGTTTCCTGTTAAGCGTAATGATTGTCTTCGAATGATTTGGTAAGAGTTCAAAAACATTGGGATAAGTTCCAGCTATTAATCTTGTATAAAGTAAGGTAGTAGTAGATTTAAATATCATATAGTTGTCTATTACAAATAATTGTATTACACCCGATTCGTTATTTATGAGTTTCATCAGCTCACTTAGGCTTGTTCCTGGAACGGTAAATGAGCCATTTATGCTTGATTCTATTACATATTTTCTTAAAGCTAATCGTTGGGAATTCGTTGCAACACACGTCAATTGATTCTCTTTGAATATCATATTTACTCCTGTCAAAACAGGTCTCGACTCACTTTTTGCGACTGCAAACACAGTTTGTTCAATAATTTCCATTAGTACTACACTAGGGATTTCAATATAGTCGGTTTCATCAAATAGAGGAAGACTTGGGTACTCTTCAGAATAAAAGCCATTTAAATTTGTTATAATTTCGCCAGATTGAATAGTTACGAATTGTTTTTCATTCACGTTGATATGTATTTTATTAGGCAATTTCTTAACAAGCCCACTTAAAAATTTAGCAGAAATCACAACACTACCAGGTTGATAAATCTCCAGTACTTTTACTCCGTCAATCGTTAGAGGAATCACTCTCTCAATGATCATATCAGAATTGTTTCCGACGAGTACTAAACAATGATCATAAGCGATTATCTTAATACCTGCCAGAATGGGGAACGGTGTCTTTAAAGACACAGCTTTAGTAACGTCCGAAATAGCTTTGTTAAAACATTCATGATCTATGATAAATTCCATACACGAACACCTCATTATAATTGTCTATGAAACTATTTCGACAAAAAACAAGAATATCCTATCACAATCAATAAGGGATTTTTCCGAATAATGGATGATTTCTGACTAAACTATGGTAAAATAAACCATAATAGTAAACAAAGATAATTCCTTTGATTGGAGGTTAACCAGATGGATGAAAAGAGGAAGCGCAAATTGCAGGTCATTGGTATAGTTTTAATGATAGTCCTATTAGCTGCGGCGTTTCTGTTATTTTTCTTAGGTCATTATATGGTGGCGTTTGCCTTATTCGGAATTTTTATGCTCGTTCTGAATTTTGTTAGCAATTGGAAGGGACTTGATAATGCAGATTACGTTTATAGAAAAGTTCATAAGCATAATGAGAAGTGGTAATGGGGTACGCAAAACTTTGGTAAGTTGAATAAGAAGCTATTACATAAAACCGCTAGAGGATATGACCGTCTCTAGCGGTTTCCAGTTTCATCGAGATTAGTAACTCATTACATAAAAAAGCATCACCAAGGAGGAGGAGTCAATTGGAGTTATTATCATGAGGGAACTATATGGCTTTGGGTACGATGCTTACTTTATTACTAGATATAATGGTAGATGGATACCGTTTGGAATTAAAGAAGGTTGTAAATAAATGTACTTTAATGGGTTCGATTGTTTAATTATGCGCTAACGACGATGCAAGTAGAAGGGCTTTGAATATTGTTGTGATTGGCAGCAAAGCATTGGGGGAGTAGTATGTTTATAATTAGAACAGTTATTTTATGGATTATTATATCAACTATGATAAATGCATATTTAATGACATTTCCTGTTCCTGTTTTACGAAAAAGAGGATACCCGGCTAACTATCTAATTAAACGAAATAATAGAATCGACATACAAAATAACAGGGAATGTGCAGGATTTTCAACAGCGTATGTGTTGCGACATTTTGGAATAGAGGCCGATGGTGAAGCATTATATTCTAGTTTCCCTAGTAAAATGAGGTCAGGTAATGTGTATCCAAAGGGCATCCGGACGGTGTTAAGGAAAAAGGGATTGAAAACAAGCTATTTTAAAGGAACAATAGATACATTAAAGTATGAAGTAAGTAAAGGAACACCCGTAATTGTTTTCATTAAAGTACATAAGGATTTTAATAATTTGCATTTTGTCCCTGTTGTAGGATATGACGAGCAGTTTGTCTATCTTTCAGAATCATTAAGGCAACTGGTGAATTGTAATGATGCTAACAATAGCTATAATCGTAAAGTTACTATTAAGGAATTTAAAAAATTGTGGAATGTAAAAAATATTACTATGCCTCTTTATAGCAATACTTATATAACAGCAGAACCTTTATCTTAACACACCGGTGCGATTAGGGTTACAGGTATGTGAAATAGAGGTTTTGTAAGTAAATGATAGTTTGTAAAATGTTGTGAAAATTGACTTTTAATTCACAAAGATTTACAATTGAGTTTAATAATTTATAAGGGATAAGGGTAATACTAAATTCCTTATCAACTAAATAGCGTGTAGTAATAGGTGTAAATTGCGTGCAATTTGCTTAAAAGGGAAGTCGGTGAGAATCCGACACTGTCCCGCAACTGTAAATGTGAGCGACTTTTCAGCATCCACTGTCTTTGGACGGGAAGGAGAAAAGAAGCGATGATCATGAGTCAGGATACCTGCCTGTTACGAGTACACACCATAAACCTACGAGGAATAGGAGGTGGCATGTTGACAAAACAGAATGCTCTGTTCGTCACAGTACGTCAAACGCCCAAAGTTCATGAAGGGGTTCATCATCGGGCTCATTCACATTTACTTCGGGTTTGTTTGGCATTGTGTGATGAAGAAAGTTAATGTAAAGGATTTCCTCAAAGAATAGGAAGTCCTTTTTTGTTTTGAAAAAATGTACGCAAAGGGGATGCACGTATGATGTATGTAGAAATGAACATTTGTAAGCAACCACGCACAGAAACAGCCAAGAAAGCGAAAACGAGAATGGCGGTTGAATCACTGATCGATCAATTATTAGCAACGAAGCTCATTCGCAATGATCGTTTCTTTGAGCAAATTTTATATAATAAAGATATTATTTGGATCCAAAATGGGGAGGTCAATGGTCATCTTTTTGCGAAGGCATCGGTAACTGATCAACTGAAAACGAAGACCAATAGCTTTATGATGTATATGCCGTCCAATCCAATTGTCTATGAGGTGAATGGGGAGCCGTACCATTTCATAACACGTATTGATTCAACACGGGCAAAGCCTAATCTTGAACGGCTGACATTCGAGCCAAAGCCTATTTTAAGTGCTGCACGAGTGAATGATTTACTATGCTCGATTGTGATGCGTTTTTATGAAACATATATAGAGGATTTAGCACCACAGCACGACAAACTCATCGCATTTGTACAGCAGGAATATGCCCAGTTTATTGGAGCGGTACAAGAATTAAATAATGATCATTTCAACTGGCATCCGCGCGGTAACGGCCATGAGCTTTTGCTGAAATTAATTGATCATTTACAACTTATCAAAAGTCATCCAGGCAAAGTGTTAATTGATTTCACAAACTCGCATGACTATGTAATCGTCCAACCAGCATATTTCGTGCACAAGCCAACAAAAAAAGCAGTCGGTGCCCTATAAATATAAGCCCTCCAACCAACGGAGGGCTTATTTTAATTAAAGAATATCGCTGCTTGAGTGAAGACCCGCGAAAGGAGAGGAAACACCCGCGTTTGAGCGAAGAATACCCGCGGAAGGAGAGGAAATACCCGCGCAAGAGCGAGGAATACACGCGAAAGAGGTAAACACCCGCACTAGAGCGAAGAATACCCGCGAAAGAGGTAAACACCCGCACTAGAGCGAGGAAAACCCGCGGAAGGAGAGCAAATACCCGCACTAGAGCGAAGAATACCCGCGAAAGGAGCAAACACCCGCGCTAGAGCTAGGAATACCCGCGGAAGGAAGAAGCCCTGCCGCTAAGAGCAAATCCCCACGCGAGCGGGCCATCCCAATCCCGATATTATTGGCAATGCATGGCGGCTTGTACTTCTTGCCAAGGGACGGTGTAGCCTTTGCCTTTCGCGCAAAAGATGCTAGAGGAACTATATTCAGGGTCGGCATTTTTATCGTAGCCAATTTGTGCAATGACTTCCTCGGGGTTATGGCACACATCATAGCCGTCAAACTGTAGTGTTAGTGCGCCCTTTCCATTTGTATAGGCAGCAAAGGTTGTACTATAGCTCATCAAAGTGGCAACGGGCGCACGTCCTGTTAGCACTACATCTGTTTCCGTCAAGATTGGGTCATCGAATGTACCCGCTGCTTGTTGAATGTCGGTCATCATGCGGCCAATAAAGTCATTAGAGGCTTTCATTTTAAAGCGATAGTATGGCTCCAGTAAGACATTCTGCGCTTGCTCAAGTCCTTGGCGTAACGCTCGGAAAGTAGCTTCTCGGAAATCACCGCCCGATGTGTGTTCATTGTGCCCGCGACCTGTCAACAGCGTAAAATGAACATCGGTTAGCGGGAAGCCTGTCAGTAGTCCATGATGCTCCCGTTCAAATAAGTGCTTTTCAACAAGTCGTTGGTTACCTACTGATAAATCATCCGCATGACAGGCATTGCTAAAAGTTATGCCTGTTCCACGTGGATTTGGTTCCATTAATACATGCACTTCCGCATAATGCTTGAGTGGCTCAAAATGGCCATAGCCTGTAACCGTTGTCGCAATTGTCTCCATGTATAAAATTTGTGGCTCTCCGAAAGAAACGACTAATGAAAAACGCTTCTGTAATACCTCAACGAGTACCTCTAGCTGAATAACGCCCATTATATGCACGTGGATTTCCTGGAATTTTTCCTGCCAGAGAACACGTAATGAAGGCTCTTCCGCTTCTAACAAACGAAAAATTTGTAGCACTTCTTTAATATGTTGGTCGCCTTCATATTGTACCTTTGCCTGTAAGGTTGGGACGAGCTCGTACGGCTGCGATTGTGTAGTACTGCCAATGCGGTCTCCAATAGTTGCCTGACTTAACCCTTTAACAGCAAATATCTCACCCGCTTCAACATGTTGAACGGTTTCAAAGCGATTGCCATTATAAAGGCGAATTTCTGTGATTTTTTCTGTTGTCTCGCCAAAGGTAAATTCATCCCGCACATGTAAGGACCCCTGCATGGCCTTCATAAAGGTTAAACGCTGGTGGCCGTCGTGTCGTATTTTAAAAACCTCTCCCTGAAACGGTGCATCCTGTTCAAAATGAGTATCGGTTAATAGAGGAAGCTGGGCAATAAATTCCTGAATGCCCTCATCCTTTAAGGCCGAGCCTGTAAAGCAAGGGAAAGCACATTCACTTGTAATCATGTCCTTTAGCTGTGCTAGACATTGTTCATGTTCCAACGATTCATTCAAAAAGGCATCGAGTAATTCTTCATCTCGCTCTGCCAGCCATTCCATCATACTACTAGAAAGATAATCTGCTCGAAGCGGTTCATCGATCAACAAGACATCTGGTGAGCAATCTTTACGTAGCTGCTTCATGACTGCCTCTACGTTGGCCCCTTCACGATCGATTTTATTGATAAAAAAGAAGGTTGGGACATGATATTTACGTAACAGCTGCCATACTGTTTCTGTATGACCTTGCACGCCCTCCACTGCACTGATAATAATAATGGCGTAATCCATGACTCGAATGGAACGCTCCATTTCAGGGGAGAAATCGACATGCCCTGGTGTATCAATTAACGTGTATGTATCATCGCCGATGTTCATGCGACCTTGCTCGGCAAATATGGTGATGCCACGCTTGCGCTCTAATTCATGATTATCGAGAAAGGTATCCTGGTGATCGACACGGCCTCGGGCTTGAATACTATTTGTATGAAAAAGTACTTGCTCAGAAAATGTTGTTTTCCCTGCATCGACATGGGCAAGTACACCAATTGTTTTGTACATAACCAATCCTCGTTTCTATCCATTGCTATCTTCCCATTGTAACAGAATTCTCGTAGAAATATTTCTTGTAAAATAGTTCGTCTTTATGTCGAAATAGTGCTAATATAATGGGGATTATGGATGTCACGCCATGTTCCTCATTGCGTGATTAATCTTCTTCTGCTAGTCTATCAATAGTATTAACCATTATAAAATGTATTGGTGCAAATGGCATTTGTCATTTGCTTAAAAGGGAAATCGGTGTAATTCCGATGCTGTCCCGCAACTGTAAATGGGGAGTCTATACAACGTGCCACTGTAGTGTAGCTATGGGAAGGCGTATAGATGATGAACCTAAGCCAGGATACCTGCCAATATGAACTGTTAACTAAGAACCACGAGGATGGGGATAGTGATAAAGGTGACCATACCATTTTTTCACTATGCTTCTCTCTTGGCGACAAGAGGGTTTTTTTATGCCCTCAAAACTATATTCATAACAAAGGAGATTAGGACATGAAGAAATGGAATAGTTTATGGCTCATCATGGTCATTGCCTTAGTAGCTGTTTTAGGCGCTTGTAATGCAACGGACAACAAAGAGTCTGCAGAACAGGGTGAAAAGGTTGAGCCGTCCGAGACAGCAACAACAGAAGTAACGATCGAAAATAATGATACAACGCAAACATACAAGGAAGCACCAAAAAAAGCGATTAGTTTAAATCAGCATGTAACGGAAATCATGCTGGCATTAGGATTAGAGGATTCCATGGTAGGAACAGCTTACTTAGATGATACAATCTATGAGCCATTACAAGAAGCTTACGATAAGGTCCCTGTGCTTTCAGATCAATATCCAACGAAGGAGCAAGTAATTGATGCAGAGGCGGATTTCTTATATGCAGGCTGGAAAAGTGGCTTTGGTGAAAAGGGCGTAGGAACTCCGGAAGAGCTAGAGGCATTAGGGATTCATACGTATTTACATACAGCTTCCAATATGACAAAGCCGACATTAGAGGATATTTTCACTGATATTCGCAATATCGCGAAGATTTTCCGGGTGGAGGATCGTGGAGAAGCCTTAATTGAGCAAATGACGAAAGACGTAGAAAGTGTACAGTCGAAATTACCGAAAGATGATGAAAATTTACGTGTGTTAGTGTTTGACAGCGGTGAAAAGGATATCTTTACAGCTGGTCAAAACTTTATGAATGAGCTAGTGACCATCGCTGGTGGTCAAAATATTTTTGGTGATGTGGAATCCGGCTGGACAACCGTATCAAAAGAAGATGCAGTAGACCGTAACCCAGAGGTGGTGGTTGTCATTGATTACGGTGAAACAACAGCAGAACAAAAGATTCAATTCTTAAAAAATGATCCCGCATTAAAGGAGATGGAAGCTGTTAAAAATGAGCGCTTTGTTATTCTTCCGCTATCAGCAGCATCTGAAGGAGTTCGAGCAGCAGAGGCGATTGAAATTTTAGCAAAAGGCTTCTATCCTGAAAATTTTTAATCTAACAACAATCCGAGCTAGCGTTTTTGCTAGCTCCTTTTTCATAAGGAGAGATATCCATGAATGCATTTCAAAAAAACGTACCAGATCAAACCTTCGAAACACTTAGCCAACAAGGCGAATTTACACGCTTAGCTGTCAGTCCTGGCATTATTAATAAGCATTACACGCCAGCACAATTTCAAAAAATAGCCGAGATTGTTGGAGAAAAGGGGGCAATTAAGTATTCGGCTTCTTATAGTATTATAGTATCCGTCCCGACGAGTGCTGCCGCACAAGCTGTTCAAGCCTTACAGGAAGCGGGTCTACATATTGCACCAGCAGTACCTAATATCGTCATGAAGGCATGTGATTTTTGTGATGGTGAAAAAATGGAGGCAGTGCATATTACAGAACAGCTTTATCATACGTTAGAGAGGATTCAGGTCCCTTCAAGAGTGCGTGTTAACGTGAATGGCTGTGCCTCTGCCTGCTATAACCCATCTTTTGATGATATAGGACTCGTTTATCAAAACGAAAGCTTTGATGTTTATTTAGGGGCTATACCGATGGGGGCAAAGGCACAGGCTGGCACATTATTCGCAAAAAGGGTAGGAGTAGAACAGATTGAAGGCTTTGTGCTACAAATTATAAGCCTTTATCAGGAGTATGCACGTCCTCATGAGCCCTTTTATAAATTTTATCGTAGAACAAAATCCACTGAATATTGGGAAATAGTAAAAGATTCTATCAAATAGCAGGAATATTACTTAGGGTGTCGAAGTATTGTAATAAGGCAATAAAAATTACAAATCCAAAGGAGTAAGAACATGACATCGAAACAAGGAATTCAACCAGAAGATCTTTATCACTTAAAATCGGTAGCAGATCCCCAGCTATCACCTGATGGCACTGAGGTAATATATGTAGAGACGCGTATTGATGAAAAGAAAAAAGACTATATATCCAATTTATTTTACATACACTTGAAGGATAGAACGCCAAAGCAATGGACATTTGGAGAGGATAGAACAAGTTCTCCTGTTTGGTCTCCGGATGGCAGTCAAATTGCCTTTTTGTCAACGAGAACGGGGCAGCCCCAAATTTATGTTTTGTCAAAAGCGGGGGGTGAGGCAAAACAAGTGACACATTGTAAAAATGGTGCGTCATCTCCTGTATGGTCACCGTGCGGAAAGAAAATTGCCTTTTCTGTTAAGCTAGGGAAGGATGAATCTATCTTAGACAAGGTGGAGGATGAAAAGAAAGAGGAGAAAGAAGTAAAGCCTCTCGAAATAGACAAGATGAAACATAAATCAGATGCAGGTGGGTTCTTGAATTTGGAGCAGTTTACCCACATTGCCATCGTCGATTTGGAATCGGGTGAGCTTGAGCAAGTGACGGAAGGAAATGAACATTTCCATCTTGATACATGGTCGCCAAATGGACAATATCTTACGTATTTAGCAGATAAAGCGGAGGATCTAGATTTCTCATTTAATATCGATATTTTCTTATTAAATGTAGAGACAAAAGAGACGCGCCAGCTTACGCAAGGAACAGGCATGTATTATCAAACATCATGGTCACCGAATAGTCGCTTTATTTCCTATGTAGGAAGTGAAAGAGAATTTGAAAATGCTACGCAAGCTAAGCTATGGGTGTATGATTTGCAAGACAATGTGCTGACATGTATCACAGGTGAATTTGATGCACCGATTGGGGATTTTGCTATTGGAGATTTCCTACAAGGTGTAGTGACACCACGTGTTCAATGGCTGAACGATAACAAAAGCTTCTACTTCCAAGTAACAGATCATGGCAATGCGGTGATTTATTTCGGTAATATAGAGGGCGAAATCTACCCAGCTATTCACGATGATCAATATGTTTATGGTTTCTCACTTGATGCTCAACAGGATAAAGCAGTTGTTGCTATTAGCACAACAACAAATCCTGGCGATTTATTTTACATCAACTTGCAAACAGGTGACAGAGAACAGCTGACATCCATCAATGAAGAATTTTTAAAGACGAGAACCTTAGCGGTACCAGAAGCCATTGAATTCGAAGGAGCAGAGGGCTGGAAGGTTAACGGCTGGATTATGAAGCCAGTTGGCTATGAAGCTGGGAATAAATATCCTCTCGTTCTTGAAATTCATGGTGGGCCACATGCCATGTATGCCAACACCTATTTTAATGAGTTCCAAATCTTAGCTGCTCAAGGCTTTGCCGTGCTTTATACGAACCCACGTGGTAGTCATGGCTATGGTCAAACATTTGTCGATGCAGTACGAGGTGATTATGGTGGTAATGATTATCAGGATCTGATGGCTGCCGTAGACTACACGTTGGAGCACTATGATTTTATTGACCAAGACCGTCTTGGTGTAACAGGGGGAAGCTATGGAGGCTTTATGACCAACTGGATTGTTGGCCATACGAACCGCTTTAAAGCAGCCGTGACACAGCGTTCCATTTCGAACTGGATTAGCTTCTATGGTGTTAGTGATATTGGCTATTACTTTACAGACTGGCAAATTCAAGCGGGCTTTGACGATATAGAGAAGCTATGGCATCATTCTCCACTGAAATATGTAGATAATGTGGAGACACCTTTATTGATTTTACATGGTGAAAAAGATTATCGCTGTCCGATTGAGCAGGCAGAGCAATTATTTATTGCATTAAAGCATCGTAAAAAAGAAACAAAATTCGTGCGTTTCCCTGAGGCTAATCATGAGCTATCTCGAAGCGGAAAACCAACGTTACGAATTAATCGACTCGAATATATTCGCGATTGGTTTGTGAAGTATTTATAAGGTTTTATTCGTGGCTTAAGAACTTTCTTAGGCCACTTTTTTACATAAAAAAAGAATCACAGCAAAGTGTGATTCCCTCCTAGTTAGTCGATCTTTTGAATGAATACGACCTTCAAGTAATTAAATTCAGGGTATTCCCGAGGCACACGGAAATCCTTCGGTAAACCGTATTCCTCGACAATTTTATAGCGTGTACGAGTCTCTTTAAAGGCTTGGTCAATAAAGCTTTTAAACTTTTTCATACCAAAGCTTGCATTATTGGTAGAAGCAACAATGATACCGTTTTTGGCCGTAATCGCAATCGTGTCCTTCAGTAATTTAGGGTAGTCCTTCGCCGTTGAAAACGTCATTTGCTTCGTACGTGCAAAGCTAGGTGGGTCTAATACGACAAGGTCGAACTGTAATGCATGACGCTGCGCATATTTAAAATAATGAAAGACATCCATCACTTTTATATCCTGTGCTTCATAATCAATGTCATTGACACTAAATTGCTCAATCGTTTTAGCTAGACTGCGTTTAGCTACGTCCACACTCGTTGTTTTATTAGCGCCTCCGAGGGCAGCTGCCACAGAAAATGCCCCTGTATAGGAGAACGTATTGAGCATGTTGGTGCTGTTTGCATAACGCTCACGTATAGCCAATCGTACCTCACGTTGATCAAGGAAAATCCCCGTCATCGCGCCATCATTTAAATGAACCGCATAGGTCATGCCATTTTCCTTCACCAAAAGGGGAAATTCGCCAGGCGTGCCCATGACAAAATCATCCTGTTCCATGTACTGCCCTTTACTATCAAAGCGTTTTTTCTCATAAATGGCTTGGTAGTTGACTGTTTCAGCAAGCGCCTCATAAACCATTTCTTTAAATGAATAAATGCCCTCACTATACCAACTCACCATATAGTACCCATTAAAAAAGTCAATTGTTAAACCACCAATGCCATCTCCTTCACCATTAAAAACTCGGAAGGCAGTCGTGTTGTCATTGTTAAAAAATGCTGCACGATTGTCGATCGCTTTTTTGAATTTTTTTATGAAAAAAGCTTTATCAATCGTTTCGTTGGCATCTGTTGTCAGCACCCAGCCAATCCCTTTATTTTGGATACCGTAGTATCCTGTGCCGATAAATCGATTATGGTGATCCATCAGCTTCAGGAGCGTTCCTTGCTCGGTAGGCAGCTGTTTTGCATTCACTGCATCCTTTGAAATAAGCGGGTAGCCTTTTCTTAATTGATCGGAAAATGGCTGTTGTATTTGTAGAGCAATTGTTTGTGTCATCGTGTCATCCTTTAAAAAACGTTTTGCTCTATTATCGCACTGTTTGAGTGGGATAGCCAAACTTATTTTAGGAATTGGGCGATTTTTTCCACCGTTTCAATCGTTGCATCTTCAAAATAATTCATTTTACTAAAATAGCTATGAATTAAACCTGGCATTGTGACATGCTCTACGGTAACACCAGCGTCCATTAGTTTTTGTGCATAGCTTTGGCCTTCATCAAAGAGCACATCTGCCTCGGCCGCAATAATCATTGTCTTGGGCATACTACGAACATCCTCTAGCTGGAGCGGAGATACAAATGGGTTTGTAAAATTGGATTCATCTGTATAATGCTGTGAGAACCACTTCATGCCTTGAATATCTAAGCCAAAATTTTCACCATATAAGTGATAAGAATCCGTAGTAAAATTCACATTTGTCACGGGGTAAATAAGTACTTGGGCTTGTAGTGTTGGGCCTCTCATTGTAGAAGCTAAGTAAGCAACAACTGTCGCTAAATTACCGCCAGCACTATCCCCAGCAACAGTCAATTGACTAACATCTCCACCAAACGATTCCATATGGTCATGCACCCATAGTAAGCTATCATAGGCATCATGCAATGGAATTGGGAAGGCGAACTCAGGTGCTAAACGATAATCAACGGAAACGACAATAGCCTGTGCCCGATCTGCTAATAGCTGACAGCCTGCATCAGCCGAATCTAAATTGCCGTAAACCCAACCACCGCCGTGGTAATAAACAATTACAGGTAATGGTTGATCGTGGAAAGGAGTATAAATTCGAAGCGTAATTTTCGCTCCATCTCGCACAGATATTTCTTGATCCTTAATCGACGCAAGCTGTGGTTTCTTTGGTGATTGCCACTGTGTCACCGTACGCGCTGCTCTTGCTTCCTGTGGCGTTACTTTGTAATAAGGCGTACCATGATGCTGATCTTCAATATAATGAACAGCTTCTTTTCGCAATGTAGTCATCTTTATCATTCCTTTATTGTGACATTTGTTAATTCTATTATAAACTATTCATATAATTTTACTAGGATTTAGGAGTAGAAAAAGAAAATTCTTTTAGAAATAAGGTGAAACAAGCGAAATGTGTTTATAATAAAAGAGATGAACGTATTTGGAGGGACAGTATGATTTCTTTAATTGTGGCACATGATGACAACCACGTCATCGGGTATAACAACGGCATGCCTTGGCATTTGCCAGGAGATTTGCAGTATTTTAAACAGAAAACAATGGGCAAGCCGATGATAATGGGACGAAAAACATTCGAATCCATTGGTCGACCGCTTCCTGGACGTCGCAATATTGTTATTACGCGTGATAAAAACTATCATGCCGATGGTATTGAAGTCGTGACAAGCTTGGAGGAAGCATTAGCACTAGCTAGAGATGTACCTGAGATTATGATAATTGGTGGCGAACAAATTTTTCGTTTAGTCATGGAGAAGGCTGATCGTTTATACATTACAAAAATCAATCATTCCTTCCAGGGAGATACCTATTTCCCAAGCTATGAGCAGGATTTTGTTCAAGTATCTTCAGAAGAGCCAGAAACAGCACCAGAAGGCTATACATTCCAATATCAAATTTTTGAACGTAAATAAATGAAAAAGCAATCGCTCATTGTGATCGGAGCGATTGCTTTTATTATAGATAAAAATATACACACGCATACATAGAGGCACAACCAGCTAATACAAAGAGATGCCAAATGGCGTGGTTGTAAGGCAGTGAGCGCCATGCATAAAAGATAGCACCAATTGTATAAAAAAGCCCACCTGCTAGCAATAAGGCAAAACCATAAAATCCTAAGAAAAGATAAACAGGCTTAATGGCGAAAATAATTAACCAACCCATACCGATATAAAAAATCAGTGAAAGAACTTCAAAGCGATTAATAAAGAAACATTTAAAAAGTACACCTAGAACAGCCAGTGTCCAAATAATGCATAGTAAAGTCAAACCTAAAGTGCCACCAACGGCAATTAATAAAAACGGCGTATAAGTGCCAGCAATTAAAATATAAATGGACGAGTGGTCTAAAATAGCGAAAAAGTGTTTATATTTTTCTGGCATACTGTGTAGCAATGTAGACATTAAAAACAGGATGATAACAGACGCACCAAAAATACTAAAAGTGGTAATATGTAGGGCATTTCCTGTTTGAATGGCTGCTAACAGTAAGACAACTAGTGCCGGAATACTGGCAATGAAACCAATACCGTGTGTAATGGCATTCCACAGCTCTTCCTTCCACGATTTATAGTCAAATGAATCGATCATTTGAAACACTCCTTTCGTTTATATGTTTACTATACTCCAATAATTTATACATGAACATTTACATTTGTCATATATTTCATCTCTAAAATGTCATAAGGCTGTCATATTCTCTGAGGGGCATTGATAGACAAGAGGTAGGCGAAAACGCTATAGTATCCAAGGTAGCGTTTACATGCTAGAGAAGACAAGGTTTTGCCTAATGACAAATGTCATGTTTACATAATGATTCATTAGTCTATATAATAAATTTTAATGAAGTAAAAGGATGTGTCAAAGTGGGACGAATTCATATAGTAACGGACTCAACTTGTGATTTAACGAAAGAAGAAGTAGCACAACATGGTATACATATCGTGCCTTTAACGATTCAAATTGATGGTGCAACCTATACAGATGGTGTGGATTTAGAACCGCAGCCATTTTTAGGCTTAATGAAAAATGCGAAAAATTTACCAAAAAGCTCTCAGCCAGCTCCAGGAAAATTTAAAGAATTGTATGATGAGCTTGGTAAAGATGGAGATCAAATTATCTCTATCCATATGACAGGTGGCATGAGTGGAACGGTTGAATCAGCGCGACAAGCCGCACAAATGACAGATGCGGATGTAACGGTAATTGACTCGCGTTTTATTGCCATTGGTCTTGCCATTCAGCTTCGAGAGGCGATTAAAATGCGAGATGCAGGTGCTACAGTAGCGGACATAGTGGCTCGCCTTGAAAAAGTACGCGAAAACACACATTTGTATGTTATTGTAGATACACTTGAAAACCTCATTAAAGGAGGTCGAATCGGTAAAGGAACGGGCTTTATCGGTTCACTCTTAAATATCAAAGTCATTGCCAACCTAGAAGGCGGCGTTTACAATCCGGTTTCCAAGGTACGTAGCCATAAGCAGGTAGTCAATTTCTTATTTAAACAATTCCAAGCAGACACTGCCGGAAAAACGGTCAAGGCAGTTGGTATCTCTCATGCAGATGGCCTAGTCACAATGGGGAATCCATTAAAAGAATTAATCGAAGGCACAGGCTTTACCGATGTAGAAATTGCCTTTACATCCCCAATCATCTCGACACACACGGGTCCAGGCGCCATCGGCTTTATTTATTTTGCAGAATAATAGCAAGGAGCCACTACATAAGTAATTGTAGTGGCTTTTTTCATGCTTTGCTTATTTTGCCATGATCATTTTAGTGGTAAGGAAGAGCGGTTTCGAAGCGATAATGATCACCTTAGTGTCAAGAAAGAGCGGTTTCGAAGTGATAATGATCACTTTAGTTTGAAAGAAGAGCGGTTTCGATATTAAGATGATCACCTTAGTGGTAAGGAAGAGCGGTTTCGAAGTCATGATGATCACTTTAGTGTCAAAGAAGAGCGGATTCGAAGCAAAGATATCACTTTAATGTCAAGAAAGATCGGTTTCAAAGTCATGATAATCACTTTAGTGGTAAGAAAGAGCGGTTTCGAAGCAAAGCTGATCACTTTAGTGTCAAAGAAGAGCGGCTTTAAAGCAAAGCTGATCACTTTAGTGTCAAGAAAGAACAGTTTCGAAGCGATGTTGATTACATCCTTAGTGAAGAAATTTGGCAAGAACACAAAATTATGGAGAACTGAGGGTAAGTCACTTTTCATTGCGGTATGAACTATTCTATAATAGAAGTAATAGAAAGGGATGGAAGGTGGTCAAATGGACATTTGGCGATTTATGTTGTCATGTTTGACCGTCTTAGTACTAAGTGGTTGTGCAATATCAATCGATGAACCGAATCCGCAAGCAGAGCCAGACGGTGAGCAAGCAGGAACGGAGCAAGATATGACGCAGGATGAGCAACAAACAGAAGATGAGGAAAAAGCCTCTAAGAATATGTTGACGCAAATTTTTGAACATTTTTTTGAGCCATCAGCAGAGGATTTATCGCAAATTGATGAAGAAAACGCAAAGCAACTACATTACTTGGCACTGGGAGATTCGTTAACAGATGGTGTCGGTGATGAGTATAGTCAAGACGGTTATGTTGGAAGATTAGCAGATTCATTGCTGGCGTGGCCCTCGATTTCGGACGTAGATGTCGATAATCGTGGAAAACGTGGTAGGCGCAGTGATCAACTTCTAAAATTAGTGAAAAAAGGGCATTATGATGAAGAGTTGCAACAAGCGCAGCTCATTTCATTAACAATGGGCGGCAATGATGTCATGAAAGTTGTCAAGCAGGATTTGTTTAATTTGAAGCGTGACGCATTCGACAAGGAATTGAAGGCCTATAAGGAGCGCTACAGCAAAATCGTAGCAGGCATTCGCGCAAAAAATCCAACAGTGCCTATTCTACTCATTGGCTTCTATAATCCATTTTCGATTGTGACCAATGAGGCGAATGAATTTGATACAATTATTACAGAATGGAATAATGTAATTGAAGAAGTAGCGAGTGAAGATTCAAATGCTTGCTACGTTTCAGTAGAAGATTTATTCGATTCAAATGAAGAGCTCGTCTATCATACAGATTTTTTCCACCCGAATGCAAAGGGATATGAAAAAATGACCGAGCGAATACTAGCAGCAATGGAGCAGTGTGGCATGGAAAAGAAGATTAACAAGGCAATAGGCTTCGAGGAGTGACAAAATGAATAAATGGAAAGTCGCATTTTTCGCCTTAGCGGGCACAGTGCTTTTTGCAATCCTCCTCGTCGTTTTTTTAGCAACTAGACCAGTGGATGACGTCAATGTTGCGAAGAGTTCTGCAGGTGAAAGTGAAAGCAAAGGAAATGTACTCGTTGTGCAAACCACAACAAAGGAATTAGAATCGATATCGAAAAAATATTTAAAGGATGCAGCGAAGGGCTCTCCTTTACCGCTTGATTTTACAATCGGTGATGATATTCAATTAAGAAGCACATTAACCGTGTTTTATACGGAAATCCCAATTTCGATGAATTTTGATCCGATTGTGGATGAAAAGGGTAATATTATTTTAAAACAAACGGGCATGAATGTTGGACTATTGAATATTCCACCGGAGACGACAATGAAAATTATGCGTGATTCGGTGGAATTTCCCTCATGGATTACAGTGAATCCGAATAAAGCAGAAATCTATATTGATTTATCGCGTATTAACATCGCTTCAGGATCACGTGTTCGTGCCAAAGAGTTAGACTTACCAAAGGATAAAATATTATTAGAAATTATTGTTCCTGGTGAATAAGGAGTGAGATGAATGGCAAAGCAATATGCAACATTTGCGGGAGGCTGTTTTTGGTGTATGGTCAAGCCCTTTGACGAAACACCTGGTATTGACTCGGTGATTTCTGGCTATACGGGTGGACATGTTGTCAACCCCACATACGAACAAGTATGCTCAGAAACGACAGGACATGTAGAGGCTGTTCAAATCGTATTTGATGATGAATTATATAGCTACGAGCAATTACTTGCAATTTATTGGACATTGATCGATCCAACAGATGCAGGGGGTCAGTTTTATGACCGTGGAGAATCTTACACAACGGCCATTTTTTATCATAACGAAGAACAACGTGAATTAGCCGAACGTTCGAAGGCAGATTTAGAAGCATCTAAGAAGTTCGATAAGCCGATTATGGTCAAAATCTTACCAGCTAGCACGTTTTATCCAGCTGAAGATTATCATCAACAGTATTATAAGAAAAATCCAATGCACTATGAGCGCTATTCGATTGGCTCAGGTCGTCGAGCGTTCCAGGAGCATCACTGGGGGAATAAACATGAATAAAGAACAACGTTTAAAAGAACTAACAGATATGCAATATTATGTCACGCAGGAAAATGGCACAGAGCCACCATTCCGCAATGAATATGACGAGCATTTTGAGGAAGGCATCTATGTAGATATTGTTTCTGGAAAACCATTATTCAGCTCGTTGGACAAATACAACTCTGGCTGTGGTTGGCCAGCATTTACAAAACCGATTGAAAAAGAACAAGTCACAGAGCACTTCGATACATCTCACGGCATGCGTCGTGTAGAGGTTCGCAGTAAAGAAGCAGACTCTCATCTCGGACATGTCTTCCCAGATGGTCCAAGTGAATTAGGAGGCCTGCGCTACTGCATTAATTCAGCAGCCCTACGATTTGTCCCAAAAGAGGACCTAGAAAAAGAAGGCTACGGCGAATATCTTTCATTATTTAAATAACGGCACCTAGCAGGAGCAATCTTGCTAGGTTTTTTTGTTGATCATCGGGATGGATATCCGGAGCGAAAGCTGCTATTGGAAATGGAGGATAGCAATGTCAAAATTGAAGGAAAGCCGTACAAAGCGAGGAGTTTAAAACTCTTGTTGATGGATAAAATCAAGAAAGTGGTGGATAGAACGCGCAAAGTGAAGGATAGCGCATAAATCGGTGGATACAACGCGCAAAGTGAAGGAGTGCCGCATAAAGCGGAGGATAAAATCCTCTAATCGAAGGATAAAGCCAGGAAAGTGGTGGATACAACGTGTAAAGTGAAGGATAGCGCATAAAGCGGTGATAGAATCCTCTAATCGAAGGATAAAACCAAGAAATTGGTGGATAGAACGCGCAAAGTGAAGGATAGCCGCATAAAGCGGTGATAGAAACCTCTTATCGAAGGATAAAGCCAGGAAAGTAGTGGATAGAACGAGCAAAGTGAAGGATAGCCGCATAAAGCGGAGGATAGAATCCTCTAATCGAAGGATAAAACCAAGAAAGTGGTGGATAGAACGCCAAAAGTGAAGGATAGCTGCATAAAGCGGAGGATAGAACCCTCTTATCGAAGGATAAAAAAGAAAGTGGTGGATAAAACGCCCAAAGTGAAGGATAGCCGCATAAAGCGATGGATAGAACTCTCTAATCGAAGGATAAAACCAAGAAAGTGGTGGATAGAACGCGTAAAGTGAAGGATAGCCGCATAAAGCGGAGGATAGAATCCTCTAATCGAAGGATAAAGCCAGGAAAGTAGTGGATAGAACGCCCAAAGTGAAGGATAGCCGCATAAAAAGGTGGATAGAATCCTCTAATCGAAGGATAAAACCAAGAAAGTAGTGGATAGAACGCGCAAAGTGAAGGATAGCCGCATAAAGCGGAGGATAGAATCCTCTAATCGAAGGATAAAGCCAGGAAAGTAGTGGATAGAACGCGCAAAGTGAAGGATAGCCGCATAAAGCGGTGGATAGAACTCTCTAATTGAAGGATAAAACCAAGAAAGTGGTGGATAGAACGCCCAAAGTGAAGAATAGCCATCCATATTTGAAGAATAGCCACACAAAGCAATCAGCGAGTACTACTAGGAAACTCAAAAATAAGAGGGAATCCCAAAACGAAAGGATTCCCTGGAAAGCTTAAAGTATATTTAAACTTTAAACTCACTCACTAAATTTCGGAGGCTGTCTGCTTGTTGGGCCAGTTCAGTGGCTGCTGCGTTGATTTCCTGCATGGATGCAGAGCCTTGTGTTGCTGCTGCAGCAGATGTTACGGTGTTGGCTGCGGATTGTTCTGCATAGGCATTGACGTGAACAAAGTCATTTGCCACGGCATTGCTAAAGTCTAGTGTCGTCGCAATTTTATCTACCATGGCTGCGATAATGGATGTTGTTTCTTCTGTATGCATTAAAATATTGGCTAATGATTGGTTCGTTTCATTGGTTACTTCCACGCCTCGGATGACAGTAGTGACGCCTTCATGATTTTGGGCGATGATTGACATGACTTCATTTTGAATAGAAGTGACAATGGCAGTTACTTCTTTCGCTGCACTTTGTGATTGTTCAGCTAATTTGCGAACCTCATCAGCCACCACTGCGAAGCCTCGACCATGCTCGCCAGCTCGTGCTGCTTCTATGGCCGCATTTAAAGCGAGAAGATTGGTTTGCTCGGAAATGGCCGTGATGGTCCCAATGATGGAAGTAATGTCGGCAGATTTACGACCTAATGCCTCCACAGTTGATGTTGTGGAAGCCATTGTTTCTTCAATGGACTGCATAACGAGCGAGGATTGTTCCACTGAACGGCTCCCTTCATCGGCTGCTTGCTGCATGGCAACAGAGGCGCGATGGACGGCACTAGCTTGTTCTGTAAGCTGATGCATAGAATGCTCCAGATCACTCATTTTTTGCTGGGCACTATGCATACTGGAAATGGTATTATCACTATCACTCGCAATATCAGCTGTTGCATCCGCAATATCCTGAATCGTACGGGCATTTTCATCTGCTAGCGACATTAGCTCCTGGCTACTACTTGATACATGATCAGCTAATTCACTCACACGACGTATTAAATTGGAAATCGATTCGATTAATGTGTTCGTCGAAGCGGCAATAATCGAGAATTCATCATGATTACGAACTTTTACACGTCTCGTCAAATCGCCTCCTGCTTGTGCTATATCAAGGATAGAATCGTTAATCGTCAGGGTATTACGTTTTAAAGATTTAAAAAGCATGAAGCCAAAAATGATAATAGCTAAAAAGCCTATGATAGATACGATAAAGAATGTAGTAATCGAAATATTGACCTGTTGATTAAGCTTGTCCAATTTGGTTTTATTGGCATCATCCATGACCACATTAATGGATTCAATATTATTATCAATATGTGTTTTCATCGTTTCCCCAGCAGCACCCATCATCAGCTTACGAGCCTGCTCAAGACCTAGCTCGTCGCGCATCGTCATCACTTTTTCGGAGTAATCAAGATAATTTTTATAATATTGTTCGATGGCCTGCATATGACCAAGCTCTAATTGCCGATCTTTAAATTGTTCTTTTAATGCAGCTAACTTTTTATTAATGGTATCAATTTTTAAATGATAAGAAGTAGAATAAATGCCATTACCTGTAATTAAATAGGATTGTTCTAAGTTTGTCAGTCTAGCAATTTCATAGGCAAGTTGATTAACGGTTAGTTGTTCCTGGACATTTTTCTTAGTGAAATCTTCCATTTGCTGCTGCAAATTCTGTATATTGACATACGACAATATACCCATAACACCGTTAATCACAATAAGTAGTGCAAACATAATAAGCACTTTGCCCCGAATTAAATGATAAAAACGTTGTCGTTTCTCTTTAATAGGAGGGAGATCGTTCCCAAGTGTCTCTTGTGTTGAAGCTTTCTTTCTTTTAAAGAGAGACGGGCGTTTTTTCACTGTATTTCGCGCTTTTTTAGTCTTTTTCATCGCCATCACCTTCCTATTTTTTTCAATAGTCGATTTCAATTTTATCTTATTTTACTAGATATTTCTATTGTTATTTCTAAAAATTAAAATTTTTCAGATAAAAAGAGACTATGACAAAAGTCAGGGTAGTCCAAGAATATAGTGCTAAAATGCTGGATAGGTAAAATATCTTAGTAGTAGGAATTATGACGAATCCTTATTTTTTTGATACACTAGCAAAAGCTAATGTATAAAAGGGGAAATGTTTGATGAAAAAAAGTTTCTATTTGTATGTCCTCACATATCGTGGTGGTGATTGGACTGACCCTAAAGTACGCTTTGCAGAGGAAATGTTCCATGAGCATAATTTTCCAAAACAAAGCACAGACTTTCATGAGCTGTCCGACTATATTGAGTCCTATGCTACGGAAAACTTAACAATTGAAACATTTGATACTTTATGGGCACTCTATGAAGAGCATGCCTAATTGTATGAATACTATAAATAATTTTTCAGTTGCTAGACGTCTAGCATTGCGTAAATGACAGAAACACAGTATTATTTATAGTGATAACTGACAGAAAAGAGGGATTGCAGTATGAGTGTTCATATTAATGCAAAAAAAGGTGAAATTGCTGACACAATTTTACTTCCAGGAGATCCATTACGTGCAAAATACATCGCGGAAACATTTTTAGAAGATGTAACTTGCTACAATGAAGTACGAAATATGTTTGGTTATACAGGTACGTATAAAGGTAAACGTATTTCTGTACAAGGGACAGGTATGGGTGTGCCATCTATTTCCATCTATGTAACAGAATTAATGCAAGAATATGATGTTCAAAAATTAATCCGTGTAGGTACTTGTGGTGCAATTCAAAAAGATGTAAAAGTACGTGACGTTATTTTAGCGCAAGCAGCAACATCGGATACACGTATGAACCAAATCATTTGGGGCGGCGCTATTGATTTCGCACCAATCGCAGACTTTGATTTATTATTAAAAGCATACAATGCAGGAAAAGATGCTGGTCTTAACTTACAAGTAGGGAATATCTTCACAGCTGATATGTTCTACTCAGACGAGCACCAAAATGAAAAATTAGCTCAATACGGTGTACTTGCTGTAGAAATGGAATCAGCAGCTCTTTACACATTAGCTGCAAAATTCGGTCGTAAAGCACTTTCTGTACTAACAGTAAGTGACCACATTTTAACTGGCGAAGTAACAACAGCAGAAGAACGTCAAACAACATTCAATGACATGATTGTTGTAGCGTTAGACGCAGCAATTCAAGACTAATCTAATAATTCATCAAAGCAACCGACCAACAGCCGACCATTTTTATGGAAAGGCTAGGTCGGTTGCTTTTTTTCTGGAGAAATTAAAAGGACTTTTCATAATTCCAAGAGAATAGGTAATTATAAAAATCGTTAGGGGTGTATACAAGTGGCATACCAAATTCTTTCTAGAACGTTTAAAGTAGTTGGGTTAACTGGGAAAGGAGCATTTGAAAATTTTGATAAGGAAGTTCCTGCTCTTGCAAAACAATTATTAAAGCGATCTCAAGAAATAAAAAATCATACAGGAATTGAAATGGCTTTGTTTGAGCCTAAAAGAGATAAGAACCATCGCGTAGGGGAGTATTATGTAGGATTAATGGTGGATCAGGCATCTAGTGATGTGCCCCAAGGGATGGCGTTTATGGAAACAACTCATCAATATGTTACAACAAGAGGGAAAGTATCGAAAATCGGTACGCTCCATTTAAATTTATTACAGTGGGCTAATGAAAAAAATTATACAAGAAATCTAGATTCATATATTGTGGAGACGTATCACCCAATGGAGGATGGGGAAGAAGAGGTGCAAATTTATTTACCGATTCATTAAAGAAGAAGCGTGTTTTGTCAAACACGCAAGATTATAGATTTTTTTTGAATATTCCTATTAGAAGTGTAACCAGTCCGCTTAAAAATAGTATGGGAAACAAAATTATCAGTAGTCCTACTGCCGCAAACCCATCTCCTTCCGATATTCCATAGGGTATAGCAATAAGCCATGACAGTAAAGGAGCTATTACAATCATAATTGTTATTCCCCAAATGATACATTTCGTTTTTTTAGATTTACCAAGCCCAATCATAAATACAATAGACATTACCAACAATAAAGTCACAATAACCATTCCAATTGCCAACTTAAACCCTCCTATTCTTTAAAAATAAAAGATAGTCGTGTTTTCAGTGTAACATATTCCCATGTAAACATAACGATGAAAAAAGGGACAATGGTTATTATGGTATTATTTTCTATTGTTGTTAATAATCATCAACAACAACCAAAAAATAAATTTTAACTAAAAAGTGGTCTGAATCAGTATCTAAATAGTTGAGAAAAAGACTACTCCATAAGGGTAGTCTTCATCTAATTAATCAGAAAGTAATGCGACAACCTTATTTACATCATTCCACTCATAAACTAATTCTTCTAAAACTTTCCCACCAATAGTAACCTGCAGAGATGTATTGAGCGTTGCACCAAAATGTTCGTAGAAATATTTAGTATTATTTTCAGCCAGTACTTCTACAAATATAGTTTGATCATTTTTCAGACGAAAATAGACGAATAAATCTTTCAATAATTGCTTTCCAATTCCTTTTCCTTGGTACTCTTCTAATAGATAGAGCGTTTCTACATAATTTGAATTTGGAAGGGGATTGGTGTCTCTTTTACTCGCAGATGCAAAGCCAATGATGTCACCCAAGTCATTTTCTGCGACAACTATATACTTATTACTATCTGCAAGCTGTTGTGCCCATAATTCTGTTCTTTGTTCATAGGATAAATTATTTAAATAGTCATGTGGCACGATATGTTTATAGGTAGTCCGCCAACTATCCACATGGACTTTCCCAATGCCCGTTGCATCCTTCAAGGTAGCCTTTCGAATGATCATTTTATCACCCCATAGTAAATCTTATTAAACCAGATTATAACATAGTATACAGTTTATTTACTTAATAGGGTAAAATATGAAAAATGACTACGATTGTTGAGATTGATGTAGGATGATACTGGAGGAGGGTTCTAAATGCAATTAGGCAGTGCAAACTATCAACTAACAGATAGCTATTTTTTTATTATCGATCCATTGACAGTCATACTTTTAGGATTCCTTTTATTCTTTACTATGGTCGTTGGTTTTGTTTTATGGAAGAAAAGAAAAAAGCCCCGTTTGAACGATAGGTCTCACAAAGGGCTTATGTAGATAAGAGCTTATTGGATTCTTTTTTTATCCATAAAATGAATAATGGCCAGTTGCATGAGTTGGAAAAGTATAACAAACAGGAATACTACGGCTAAAATACCGAATGACAGCATTTTGATTTCAGGCGTTTGAACGGCTCCTGCTCCATCGACTTTCCTCACGCCAATAAAAACTGCGCCAGCAGCAAAAATAATGAGCCAAACGATATTTAGTAACCACCATATTTTCATCTTCAATTGAATCAGCTTCTTTCGCTAGAATTTACATTAATTACAATTATATCATATAATATGGAATTTTAATTAGTTTAGAATAACTTTTTGGGAAGGTGACAAGATGAAAAAGTTGGGTATACTGGTTGCGCTACTTTCAGTTGGTGCAATCATTATCTTTAGTAATAAGATCTATTATCCGTCACTGCCCATAGACTCTATTACACAGAAGGAAGCTATTCGAAAAATAAATACGTCATCGAATGATCTAGTAGAACTTTCTAAAGATCATAATGCTACTTGGTACATCACAGCGATTTCCACTATGGGCATACAAAAGGTTGATGCGGATATTCAACAACTGATGGAGAATGAGGGCTGGGTATTTCTTGAGAAGGAAGGGAGCGGGTTATTTTTCGAAAAAAATGAAGAACGGACGATTATCACGACAGAAATGTGGACGAAGCAATATGTGCTTATTCAAGTTCCTGCACCAATAAAACAATAGCGTATGAGGTGTCAAGAAAATGGCATAATTCCTTTTCAACAGGACAACATATACTAAAAAAGATAGAGGAGCGTTTAAATGAACAGGCGTATGCTTATAGGACTACTGCTCTCTGTTGGATGTCTGTATATTGCATCAACGGACTACGTTTATGCCAATGAAAGTGATTCTCCACAACCTCTTGAAGAGTTTCTGCCTACAATCGGCTATAAAACGGTAGAGGCTGCTTTAAAAGAGTTCGAACAGTATAATAAAACAGAGCTGAAGCTACCTTTAAAGGTTCCACCAATTAGTTTTACACACCGCTTTGGACGATTTAATCAAATGAATGGCCATACTAATCTGGAAATAGTAATGATGAATGATCAATTGCCACAAAATCATTTTAAAATTGATATTCGACCTGTTCAGGATAAAATGCCTTTTGAAAAGTATGTGACCGATGTCTTTCTTTTAAAGAATGGTAGGGAGGCAGCCTATATTGAAAATCCGCGAATTGGTTTTCATTTGTTGGTGTTTGAAAGAGATAATTGGCAGTATGTCTTCAGTATTGACAGTGATGTCGCAGATCAGGTACCAGTAGATGTGCTTCTCGATCTAGCTAATTCAATTAATGATCCAAAAAGTAATTAGTACGCAAGATCACTTTGCAGAAGTGGTCTTAATTTTTTTGCTTTCCTGTATCTCCTCCCGTAACCGTTTTATTTCTTCAGTTTGCGCCAAAATATTTTTATTAACTTGTCTAATGGAATCATAGATCGCAATAATTCCAGCAATGATAAGAATGACAAATAATAAACCCATGATGACACTCCTTTCTTTTTTACATTTTATTGTATCATATAGAGGATTTTCCAAATATATGAAGAATTATAAGGTCGGAGGTGTTTTTTATGCAGAGATATTTATATCATATGGTTCCGCGAGAAATGGTCGGTCAAGAGCTGATGCCATTACATCAGCTTAGGGAAATATCCCCGCATTTATATGAGCGATACACAAGAAAGTATTCTGATCATCCCGAGCGAATGAAACTGTTAACGAGGAAAATCCCTCACTTAAACTGCTTGTGGAACGATGTTGTACATTTCTTACCAATCCACCCTTTTCACATCTATAGCTTGTTAACTAAGCTAGCAATTGACATCAAAGAAAATTTAACGTTTTATCGAATTCCAATACAAAAACTAGCGCCTAATCAAAATGTCATATACCTGTATTCAAAAGACAACTATCAAGGGCCAGCGGGAGAAATAAAGGCAGAGGATATAAAAATATTGATGACGGATGATTATAGAGAGCTGACACAACTGCCAACTGCAACCATTGACTATTTTATAACGGAGAAGGAAAAAGGCAAGAACTTTGGGCTGTTTGCATATATTCCACATATTTTAAGCTTAGGCAAAGTGCGCGTGGATGATGTGGAAATCATAACATGGAATCAGATGATAAACTAGGAGAGTCGTATAGGCTTTTATGTCTTGTTAAATACTTTTTGAAGCAAATACACAATCAGTCGGATAATAAGTACGTAAATAAATGCCTCAATTAAGCTTGTTACTAGTACCAGTACATATCGACCGAAATCCTCTAATTCATTAAATGAAAAATTTTGTATATGCCAATCAAAAAATAATGCTTTGTAACTTATCAGTAAAAAGGTTGGTATTAAAAGTAACCAGTAAAATAGCGGTAGCTTAAATTGATATCCTTTTACTAGCATACTACTTCCTCCTAAATTTTCCTTTAACATCTATAGTATAGGTCAAGTATTTGACAATCACAAGAAAGGAGAAATTCTATGAAAGTTATTCAATCAAAGACCATTCAACCAGAAGTAAAAACATTATTATTCTATGCCACAAAAAAAGTGGATAGCGAATATGGTCTTTATATCGAATGTCCCGAAAGAGTGCTATATGGCTATTTCATTGAAGAAAATATTGTTGGATGTATAGGAATAGCAAAAATAGACCAAAAACAATGTGAACTGAAACATATTGCCGTATCCCCAGCTTATCGTGACAAAGGAATTGGCCGTGAAATGGTCCAGTATATTAGAGATCGCTATTCCTTTTCTTCAATTTGTGCTGAAACAGATCAAGATGCTGTGAATTTTTATAAAAATATAGGCTTTCAAATTACCAGCTTAGGAGAAAAATATCCAGGTGTCGAACGTTTTACTTGTCTAATGAATTGTTGTGAATAGCTCACATGTGAAAATTGCCCACTTGTTTACTTTGTACAACCACTTGTTTGTTTATGTAAAAAAGTCATTCATTTCAATGGTACGCTAGGAATGAAAGGAGCTACAAATATGAAAAAGAACATGTGGATGATCAGCATTCTGGCATTTTTTATAGCGGGCTATTCAATCATTCAATATTTTCTATTCGATGCACAACAAGCAGGCTTTGTTCAATTAAAGCGTATGTTCAATGCTACTCTGAATTCAATGTGGTATATCATGCTATATATACATATTCTTTTTAGTGTATTCGCCTTAGTAATCGGCCCATTTACACTATCTTCAAAGATAAGAGAGAAAAATGTGCAGCGTCATAGAAGATGGGGGACGATTTATATCGTCAGTATTTTATTTGGTGGGGTTGCTGGCCTTTATCTAGCCTATTACGCCACAGGGGGATGGTTAGCGCAGCTAGGCTTTGCTATATTATCAATATCTTGGTTAATCACGGTATGTCTTGCACTAACAAAAATTAAACAAAGAAACATTCAGGAACATCAAAAATGGATGCTAAGAAATTATGCCTTAACTTTTGCAGCGGTGACATTACGAATATGGCTCCCTTTATTCACGGTAGTATTTGGCTTTGATCATTTTGAAACTAGCTATGCTATCATTGCCTGGCTATGTTGGGTGCCTAATTTAGTCGTAATGGAATGGTTCATCCAGCGGAATAGAAGGTGTAAAGCTTTACACAACGTATATTAATAAAGAAATACATGTAATTTATTATGTTGATCAATTGTAGCTAATAGGACATCCTTTAAATCAACTTGATAAGTTGACGTTAATTGATCTGTTAACCAATCTTCTGTAATTGTTGTTTGATCTAATTCATGGTAATCAATCTTTCCTTCTTTAATAAGGATTTTTGGTAGAAAAAAGGGTTCAGGTTGTAATTTCAAATCAGCTCGCGTGGGTGCTTGATATTGTGTGTTTAAAAAGCAAGAAATCGATCCATCTGGTTCCCATAATGCCAGCGCTACATTTTGAATCTCTTCGATTTTTTCCTTTCTTAATTCAGATAAAAGAAAATCAACAGAAATCCTAGCCTTCCGTAAGTTGTTATTAATAATTTCTCCATTTTTAATTAGTGCAATGGGAGGAGAGTCAATAAAATGTCGAAACGATATCCATTTTAGGCTCAAATAAACACCTATGAGGTATAAAAAAACTAAAACTGCCATGGTGATCATGGAACCCTTCATTCCTAATCCTTCATCAGATAAGGGATGGGCAATAATATTCCCAAGCGTAATGGCCATAGCAAAGTCCAATAATCTTAGCTGGGAAATAGAACGCTGCCCCATAACTTTTGTAGCAAAGAGTAAGAAGAAAAAGGCGACAATTGCACGAAGTATCCATTGAATGGCAGTAAGTGATTCTTGACTATGTAGGAAATCCACGATGACACATCCTCTTTTTTCTTATTGTTCCCTTACCTTACATGATTATGCGAATCTGCACGATAAATTAAGCTGTAGGAAACTAAATAGACTTGTGAAAATGCAAGTAAATGGCTATTGTTTTAATAGGAGTTGCTTTTAGAAATTTAAGGAATAAGGAGGAAATTTATGCAGACAAAATTACAAAACATCGTTATGGAAATTCACCAGAAGAATGAATTCTCGGGTACGGTACTGGTGGAAAATCAAGAGAAGGTTGCTTTGCTCAATCAAAGTTTTGGCTATGCTAATCGCTCAGAACAAATCAAAAATCACGCAAACACTCGTTTTGGGATTGCCTCTGGTTGTAAAATTTTTACGGCAATCGCTATTTGTCAGCTTATTGAAAAAGGAATGCTTTCTTTTGACACGAGATTAAGTGAATGTCTACATCATGATGTTAAAAATTTTGATGCAAAAGTTACCATTCATCATCTACTAACCCATACTTCGGGGATACCGGATTATTTTGATGAGGAAGAAATGGAGGATTTTGAAGCATTATGGGTTGAAAATCCAATGTATCAACTTCGAGAATTGAGTGATTTCCTACCTTTATTTCAGAATAAGCCTATGAAAAATGAAGTAGGTGAAAGATTTCATTACAACAATGCTGGATATATTTTATTAGGATTAATTGTTGAGCGTAGATCAGGAATGGTTTTCTCTGATTACATTCAACAAAATATATTTAATCAATTAAATATGACGGAATCTGGCTATTTCTCATTAGATTCTCTTCCAGCTAATACGGCATTAGGATACTTAGACAATCCAGACGGTTCGTGGAAGACAAATATTTACTCATTACCGGTAAAGGGAGGTTCTGATGGGGGAGCATTTGTAACAGCAACAGACATGGCGACATTTTGGCATGCGCTCATGAACTTTGAACTTTTAAGTGAAGATTTAACAAAGCTTTTACTTTCGCCTCATATTGAAATTAATGAAAGCGATTGTTATGGGTATGGTGTATGGATTAAGCGTAATAGTGAACGTGCTATTATAAAATATCATGTTATGGGGTACGATCCGGGAGTTTGCTTTCACTCAGCATTTTATCCAGACAGCTCAGTCAAGGCGGTTATTTGCTCAAATCAATCAAATGGGGCTTTTGACATCATGAAAGGAATAGAAGCGGAATTGTTTGCGAGCAAAATCTTGTAAAGGAAAGAGAGCTTGTGAGTACACAATGTTATACACAAGCTCTTCCTTAATTTCTCCTTATCGTCACAATGGAACAAATCCATGAGTTTGCTAATAGCTTGCATGCAGAAGTTATGAATTTGGAAGACGCCTAGTAGAGGATAGTCATTCAGTCTCGGTTTCTATCACAATACTATGGGAAATATTGAGTCGATCACTGACCCAATTCTTAAATATATAATCAATTTGTTTTTTCATTTCAATGTCCGATAATTGTTCATCAATCCCTAATTGCTCAAACGTAAAAGTTTCTTGTATTGGATCGTTATATTTCGTATCAACTGCAAAAGTAATTGTTTTATACATGACAGTTACCTCCGATTTTAAAAGTGATTACTGCCTAGGAATAATAGTGAATTTCCTACAAAAAAGGCATATTTTATACTAAAAATATTCGTATTTAGTATATGGTTATGTGGGAAAAGGTGCAAGTTTAGAACTAGATCCTGTCTGCATGCACATATAAACTCACACACAAAAAGGACAGGGTCGCATGGCCTTGTCCTTTATTCTTGTATAGTCTCACTAAATGTTTTTCGACCCGGATTGATTTTTGCTACTTCCACATTAATTTTACTAATAGAATGCTCATCTAATGGAATTTTCCCATCCTTCTCAAGCCTTTTCCATGTCTTTACATTGTCTCGATACAGAAACTCAGACAAACGAAAGATATCAACATCCAATGTTAAGCCCTCATGAAAAGTTTGTTGGATTTCTTTTTTGATCTCTGTCGAAATTTGATGTTTCAGTTCTTGTTCGGATATTTTTCCTCTAAATCCATTGATTGTTGCATTGATTTTTAGTTCAACCTCAAATGTCACAATCTCTTTTTTGACAAGTGGTTTCACATCGATATGAATCTTTTCTATACTAGCTGTTAATGCTTCGTCACTATTTGCGTTTATTTGAACAGTGATTTCACCTCTTTTTGTTCTATTATGCATCCATTGATTGCCTCTTGCCGCATTGTCCTGCAAAAAGCCTTTAAAGCCGTCTTTCGAGAGAATTCCGACCCCTGAAAAATAAGTTTCCTCCAACTGTTCTTCAGCTGTTTGCCAATCTTCTTTAATGGACACATAGGGGATGGTTACTTCATGACTTGGTTCATTTAACCCGATGATAATATCTCTTAAATCTTTCGGCTCAATAAAGGTTTCCTGTTCAGTTGGATTGATGGGGTTACTTAACTTAGATGAGGATAGCGAATTTCTTAGGATGGGTGTGACAAGCAGCACTTCATTAACAGGATTTTTTGTACAGTACACCCAAATTTGGTATCTGGTATCCCGAAAACGGATAAATGTATCAATAACAGGAATAATATGTTCATTTTCCATAACCCGCTCTGAAAAAACTAAATAGCGCATATGACCCCAAAAAACCTCCTGATCCAACGAACGATACAATTTATAAATAGCTTCTTCTATTGTTTTTCCTGTGGCACGCCCCACTTCAGCAGGCGCTACATCTGTACTGGTTTGAATAGATTTTGCAACGTCAGCAAAATTAATGATTTGTAAATACACTACGTATTCATTATCTTCAAAGTCTACGCCTACTGCATTGATATAGTACATTCTTTGTGGTTCGGTCATATCCAAGCACCCAGCGAGTAAGGTCGTCAATCCAATAATAGTTAACAATTTGATATATATTTTCATCGTTTCTCCACTCGAATAGCTTTGACATTGTATTTTATATTGATATTGTTAGCTTAGACAAAAGACGGCTTTTTTATAGTATTGGGTTTGTAGAAGATGGCAAAAAAATGAAGGGGGTCACTGGATAACTTTTTCTTCAAAATTCATTTAGGTATGCTTGGTATACAGGGGGAGATGTATTGAAGGCTACAAAACTAGTTTTACTCGCTGTTCAGTTAATAGTATTGGTTCTATTCATGGGCATTCATTTAATGACGGCAACACCAGGCAGTTCCTCTGGCAATGGGAATCCTGCCTTGCTGCTCCTTATGATCGTCGTTCCATTATTTATCATTATGGTTTTGTTATGGCAAAGGATTTTTCGCTATTATAAGCTAACAAAACAGGTGGTTATCATTGGGCTCCTTTTCACATCTCTTCATATTATTGCTGGCATTATGTATCAAAGAATGGAGCTTGCTAATTATCGAGGGGTAATAGAGAAGGCGTTGATAAAGCAATACGGGTATGCAGATCAACAATATTTATTGGATATCACGTCTGGGCTAACGATTCATGTTAACAATCAATATTTTAATCTTAACACCTTCTTCATGCTAGTAAGTTTTTCTGTTTTTATCGCCTTATTGTGGTTAGTAGTACTAGAAGAAAAAAACTAGAAAAATTTTTTTAGTTTTTTGTAACCTTTTGAAACATCAAGCGACTACTCTATTAGTAGAATACAAAAAACTAAAGCAATATAGTAACATTCACTTTTCACAAAATGACCAGGGCTCAATTGTTGAGTACCTGGTCATTTTGTTGGTTTAAAAAGATATTATTCGCTTAGCATAGCTTTTAATGTTCGTTTTTGCCAGCCTAACTTGAAGTACGCATATTGCATGATGAAATGTACGCAGAAGGTAATTGGATAGGCTAACCAAACACCATTTAATGCCAGTGACGTATGGTGGGATAGCAGGAATGCTAAAGGCACTTGAACTACCCAAATCGTAATAACTAAAAAGATAGTTGGCCATAACACCACACCAGTAGCACGCATTGTAGCAGAAACAGTTTGTGTATGTCCGAAAATTAAGTAGCTCCAAAAGGCGATATATAAATAATCCTTGGCGATGAGCACCGTATCATGTGAATCAATAAAGAAAGCCAAAATCGGCTCTGCAAAGAGATACATCAAAATAATGATGGCGCCACCTAGAAGATAATTAATACGCACACCCATTTGACGAATTTTTTTGATCATTTCCGTAGAATTCGCACCTAATGCCTGTGCCACGAAGACAGAAGTAGCAATGGCAATACTCATTGCAGGTACTTGTGCATAGCTAGCTACCTGATTGACCACGCCATAAGCGGCAGTGGCATCAGAACCATAGACGTTGACAAACCCAATAACAGCAATTTCCGCAACAGAGATGGCAACCATACTAATGCTTGATGGAATCGCGAGCTTTAATAGGGAAGCTAAAATATCTTTCTTTAATTTAAAATGCTGTAAGATCGATTTGTCTAAACGCAGTAAATGCTTTGTCTTATGCAAATAAGCCAGTAACAAGATCATCGTTACAAGGTTGGATAACACAGAAGCATAGGCAGCGCCATTTAAGCCGAATGCTGGCAAGCCAAACCATCCGAAAAGTAGCGGTGGAAGGAAGGCGATATTTAACACGACACTGATGACTAAAAATAAAAATGGTGTTTTCGAATCACCGACGCCACGCATAAAGGTTGTATACACCATATACCAAAACATAATTGGTAAGGTGAAGAATAAAATTTGTGCATAGCTTATACTCATGTCTAAAATATTAGCTGGTGTTTGCATAAAGCGTAATATCCATTCAATAAAGAAGCCACCAAAGATTGCCACGACAATGGATAAAATGGTTGTAAAGGCTAAGGTTACCCCAACGACTTCCTTCATTTTCTCATGTTGGCCAGCGCCAAATGTTTGCCCAACTAAAATTGAGCTACCTGACCCAATACCTATCGCAAAAGCCATTAAAAAGAAGAAGAATGGGAAAAATGCAGAAATGGCAGCGAGCGCATCGACTCCTAAATTGCGACCAACTAAAAACATGGCAAAAACTTGACCAACCGACTGTAGCACATTCGCTAACATAACGGGAATTAAAAAATTAAAAAAAGCTTTTCTCAGTTTTGTATCTTCCTGTAACATTTGTTCATTCATTTTAAAGTTCCTCTTGAGTTTTAATAACCCATTTCTTTTAAGATTCGAGATAGTGTGCGAAGGCGCTCACCAATCAGCTCACCATCATTATTTAATGCCTGTTGAAAAAGCTGTATATCCTCTTTAATTTGTTCATTTTCAGTACAAACCTCTACAGTCATAGCGTCTCCTTGTAAGCCTACACGATTAATAATAGGGTTTTCTTCATCATATAGATGCTCGTGACGATACGCCTCCTTAAAATAAAGTTGTGTTTCACATACTAAAATAGCCAGGTCAAGAACACGATGCAATGGAAGCTCCTCTGATTGACGCGACCATTTGCCACCTGTATGTCGCCAAACCTTCGCAGAAATATCAACCTTTCCTCGATCATTCCATTGCGCCAAGCCAAGAGAAAGCCCTTGAGCATCTGTTTGATAAGCTGTACGCCCGTCAATATTAGCGTAGTTTTCAGCAACGATAACAGGTTTATGTTTTAAATGTGTTGGGATTTTCATTTTCCGTACTCCTCGTCATGCAGATTTAGTAATTTAGTAAATTACTGCTTTAGTAAATTTAGCATCCAATGAAATAGAAGTCAAATCAAAAAAATGTAACGTTTTCTTCAATTGTCAGTCTAATAAGTAAAATGATGGAAAGGGGGGTATGCATGAAGCCTTATCTACGTATGGTTTCCTTCTGCTTATTAATAATGATAATAATACCTGCCAACGCTGTTGCAACAAGCTGGGTTTATCCCTTTGTTGTTTGGGATGGTTATATGTATGAAGTGACTGATGAAAAAGTAACAACGATTGAAAATAAAATTGGAGCGGTCACGAAGTATTCAGATATGAAGGAATATGGAGGGAATTTTTCAAATGCTTATCCAAAAGGAACAAAATATTTTTCTATAAAGGGGATAGATACGGAGATTGCCATTGCGGTACAGGTTGATAAAGGGACCTACCTGAAAGCCATTAGAGACGGAGAGTATACGTATCATCAATTCAACATTGCCCACAATTTATTTAAAGCTTTAGTAGTAATCGGCCTTTTTCTTATTCTTTTCCTATTGTTCAATGCTTTGCGTAAGAGGTAAGGAGTCTAGTTATACCTCCCGATCTGCTGTATTTGTATTTTTCAATTAGTGTTTGAACGGGCTACCTTAAAACGGTACAACGTCTAACAGGAAAATGGTAAACAGGATGATTAACATTTTTTAAAATTCTTTCGAGAAACCTGTAACCTTTGCAAAGCTGATACGACTAATGTAATAGTAGAATACAAAAAACTAAAGCAACCTAGTAAGTTTCACTTTTCACAAAAAGACCAGGACTCTAAATATTTGAAGAGCTCCTGGTCTTTTTGTGTTCTGGAATCAAATGGGAAGTGATGTTAAAATAAGATCAATACTTTCGAATTTTCTTGAAATGATATCAAGTCACCTATAAATGAAAAAATAACGTCCCCCATTGTTTTTTCAAATAGGCATATAAAGGAGTTAGCCAATGCAAAACGGTCCAATTTAAACATCCCCATAAAAAGCTAAAATTTTTTTATGGGGGATAAAAAGTGAATAAAAAAAACCGTTCTTTTTCAATTTTACTGACAGGTCAATCTCTTGCGGATATAGGAGATATCCTCTATATCGTAAGTGTTATTAGTATCATTTATCGTCTAACCAATTCCGCTATTTCAACGGCATTGGTGCCATTTATTATTACTTCCAGTATGTTGATTTCAAGCCTACTGACACCAATCTTTACTACGAAGTGTCCTTTGAATCGTTTGCTAACTATTTCTCAAGGCTGTAAAACAGCTGTCCTCGTTGGTCTTGCATCCTATGTAGAATGGGTAGGTGCTAAGCCAATCGTTGTCTATATTTATGTCATGATTGCGATAATTGCCTTACTGGATGGGTGTGCCAATCCCATTCGTCAATCCTTGTTACCTCATTATGTGGAGGAAAAGGATTTGTTGCGAGCAAATAGTATAGCTGAATCGGTTATTCAATCCATTCAAGTGGGTTCTTGGTTCGTTGGAAGTTCCTTGCTTATTCTTTTTACTCCATCTCAACTTTTATGGGTTGTTGTCTTTCTTTTTTTCTTGGCAACAGTTCTTTTAAATCTTTTACCAGATGTCCCTTGGAAACAAAGTCAGCAGACAAAAAAGCGGCAATTACTAGTCGAAGGCTGGCAAACCATTCTGCAAAGCCCTGTGCTAAAAATAGCGGCACGTATGGATTTACTAGAATCTATTGCAGGTGCAGCGTGGGTCGCAGCTATTTTGCTTGTCTTTGTTGAGGAGGCTTTGCAGGTTTCCTCTCAATGGTGGGGTTATCTCAATGGCATTTTTTTCATTGGGATGATTATAGGGAGTATGATATGTCTAAAATGGACTTCAGTTGTCGATCGTAAAAAAGCAGTGTTCATTTGTGGAGGTGCTTTGTTATCAGCTATTTTCACATTGTTCTTTGCCTTTAGTCCGACAGCACTTTTGGCGTTACTTTGCTCGTTTATGATTGGCATTTGTGGACAATTAAAAAACATCCCACAACAGACCATCGTTCAAATAAGTGTCACCAAGGAAAAATTACCAACCGTTTATACCTCTTTAAATGTCATTGTTACTGGGGTATTTGGCATTTCTTCGTTCATTTTGGGCATCTTATCGGAATGGTATGGAGTAAGAATGGTTTTTGTCGTGTCTTCCATGATGCTACTTGTCGTTAGCCTCATAGCTTATAAAAATAAAAAGTTTTTCACGTAAATTAGTGGCCCCTCCTTTCACGGTTGGGGCTATTTTTATAATTTTTATTATGGTTATGAATCACTAGAGGACGGTACGAAATAAATTAATTATGAGACAGCTTTAACACAATTGGACCAATCATCGACAATTTTTGAAGCCTATAATGGGGTAAAATATTAATTTTTGGGCATTGTGGTGTGGCCCATGTCAACAGGAGAGTACCTAATTTAGAGGTATTCTATCAACGCAATTAATGCCACAGCCTATGATAGTCTTGCGAAGGCCGTAGTATGCGATTTTTATAGACAAAGAGGGGATACTACAAAAAAGCTTTGTAGTGATGAATTATCCAAGTACTTTTATTTTTGATGAAGAAGGAAAACTACAATTCAGCAAGAAGGTGAAATCAATCAACAGAAACGAATACAATTAGAGGATGGCATTTAAATATCGAAAAAAGACCGATAGAAATGACAATAAATTCAGAAAAAACGAAACTTTTCCCATATATACGACGTAGAAGTAGTAATTAACGGGAAAGGGGCCCTTAGAATGCGTAGGAAACACGTCATTATTATGGTCATTGCATGGATTGTGGAAATAGTGTTAACGTATTTGATTGCCACTATGTTCACGGTACGATTTATTGAAGTGATGTTTTTCACTGGTGTTGCCTTTACTCTAGGGACATTCTACTTTTCTAGTAGTGGTGGAGCTATGTCTAGACTTTTTGCATCCCAAGTGAGTGCACAAACAGGTATCATTCATGAGCGAGAACGGTTCCAGGTTCAACTTGGTCCGACCTTTTTGGCGTCTCTGCTATTTTTCCTTATTGGATTGGTTTTCTTTATCTTACTTGTAATGGGTATCATTCCACCACAAAATATGTAAAAACTACTTAGTTACGGTGGAGTGCCTTGTTAAAGTCATTCAAACATTCACCCATAAAGAATCAGCTATTCTCAAGAAGGAATAGCTGATTTTTTATGTTAAAATGAATAATTTTTAATTGATACAAGCTTACCTTTATACAGGAGGAACATTTTGGTGGACGTAGTTGATTTCTATCTCTTTCAAGAAATTGACACGGAAGAATTTGTTAGAATCGCAAAGTATTATTTTAACCTAGAAGATGCGACTGAATTTGAAAGTTAGTTGGATATATAATGATGATATCTTATTCAACTAACACCAGTTAGTTGAATAAGAGTTCTTTATGTTATACCGGAGAAGCCTGTGGTATTTTTGTTTTAAAATGAGTGAATAAATAGCAGCCGATAATAACGATCAGTCCTCCAGCTCCTTGCAACCAAGACAGCTTTTCTCCGATAAACAAAAAGGCAAGCAGGGCAGTGAAAATAGGATTAAAGTTTAAAAAAATACCAGAGGCTGTTGCCCCTAAATTCTGTACCCCAATATTCCAAAATACCATACACAAAACAGTAGAGATAATGCCTGTATAGAGGAGTGAAAGAATGAAAGCCGAATCCATATTAGAGATGGTAAAATCCATCCTTGTAAACGGTACAAGCATGAGCACACCGAATATACCTGCGTATAATGTCGCCATTAACGGAGAAGTAGTTTTCATAGCCCATTTACTACAAACCGAATAAAGTCCCCATACACAGACTGCTGCAACCATCCATAAGTCCCCAGTATTCAATTGGAAATCCAGTAATAGCTGCCATTCTCCTTTCGAAAGAACAAGAACCACACCGAATAAAGAGATTGTCATTGCCACAAGTTGCATGCTATTTATTTTTTCTTTTAGCAAAACAAACGAAAAGAGGGCAATTGAGATTGTATTCATCGTTGAAATTAGACCTGCATTAGTGGATGTTGTCCGTTCTAAAGCTAAAAATTGAAAAATATTAAATAAGGCCACACCTGTTATGCCCATTAAGAATAAGGGCACAAGAGCTTGTTTTGCAGGCACTAATTTCTTTTCTTTCCACCAGACGAATGGTACAAGGACGACGACTGCTATTAACCATCTTGCTGTGGTTAATGTCATAGGAGAAGCGTGTGCGACAAGCGTTTTAGCCACGACAAAATTTCCTCCCCAAAGTAGACTCGTGATGAGCATTAAGCCCATATAAAACTTAATCAAGGCATGTAACACTCCTTTCAATAATATGTATACTAAGAATCATAGCATTATTGGATATTTAGCTGTATAATATTTTGTTGAATTGAGTAAATTCAAAATAATTAAAAGTTATTGTAGTTTTTACAAAAAAATCTTCTGTATTTAAGCGTTATATGTCAGTTGTAAGAAATTATCGAAAGGGGGGAAATTGTGGAGGAGATTAAAAATAAGGCGTTAGATAGCGTGGACCTTCAATTATTAGATATTTTGCAGAGAGAGGTTCAACTCAGTAATGCAGAATTGGCTAGACGAGTCAATCTATCCCCGCCAGCAACACATACGAGGGTCAAACGTTTAGAAAATGAAGGATATATCGATCAGCAAGTCGCGATTTTAAATCAGGAGAAATTAGGTTTTGATTTACTGTGCTATGTTTTTATGAGTACAAATATTCATCAAGCAAAGGAACTAGAGGAATTGGAGAACAGCTTGAAAACAATGACCGAAATATTAGAATGTCATTGTTTAACAGGTGCCTATGATTATCTGTTGAAGGTTGTTATACGAGATCGCAAGGAATTGGATTTATTTATTCGAAAATTAAATAAGCTCGGGATTTCTAGAATTCAAACGAACTTATCCTTACGTGAAATTAAATCTTCTACAATATTACCAATATAAAAAAACAGCAAGTTTGAGCAGCGAACGCTCACTTGCTGTTTTTCAGTTATCATGATGACCTTTATTCACTTCATCTATATAACGGTATAAGGTAGATTTACTTATGCCTGTTTCGTTTTTAATGTCCATAAGTGAATAATTTTTACTTTGATACATCGCAAATGCTTTTCGTAAATTATCATCTGATTTTTTGGGTCGTCCAATCGTTTTTCCCGCTTTTTTTGCTTCAACCAGACCAAATGTTGTGGCATGGCTCTTCAGCTGAGTTTGTAGATTAGTAAAGAGGGTGACGGACTCTAATAAATCTAGCTGGAGCAATGATGTATTGGAAATCTGCTCCTCTAGGAACGTAATCCTGACACGGTCTTTTGCAAGGACGTGAAGGACATCTAATAATTGATGAAAGGAGTCTGCTAGCACCACTAGATTTTCAACAACAATTTCATCGCCTGGTTGGATTGTCATTAATAGATCCTCTAGGACATGCCTTTTTTTCGCAAAGGGATGTGCTTCTACAAATAATTGATCTACTTGTCTATCTACTAGCTGTTGTTCTCCTGATTCATCACCAATTATTGGCCGCTTATAGCCGTAAATCATCATTAATCCTCCCAAAATCATTCCTTTTTGGGAATGAGTATGTTATGCTACTTCTTGCTCGTCCCAAATAGGTATCTTTTGGTACGATTTATTCTACTATAACTAAGGGAGTTTATTTATGCAAACGTTAAAAGAACAATGGTTTGGCAATGTCCGTGCTGATCTATTATCAGGTATAGTTGTTGCCCTTGCACTTATTCCCGAAGCCATCGCATTTTCTATTATTGCTGGCGTTGACCCGATGGTAGGTTTGTATGCTTCATTTTGTATCGCGACCATCATCGCCTTTGTAGGGGGAAGACCGGCCATGATTTCCGCTGCTACAGGTGCGATGGCATTGGTGATGACGAGCCTTGTAAAAGATCATGGTCTTCAATATTTATTAGCAGCAACGATTTTAACAGGTATTTTCCAATTGTTATTTGGGGTACTAGGTATTGCTAAGCTAATGCGTTTTATACCTAATGCCGTTATGATTGGCTTTGTCAATGCGCTGGCTATCTTAATTTTTATGGCACAAGTCCCTCACTTTTTAAAAGAAGGGCTTTGGACATATGTATTTATTGGCATAACATTGTTGATCGTGTATATTGTACCTAGATTTTTCAAAGCAATCCCAGCACCATTAATTGCTATCGTTGTCTTAACAATTGTGGCCTTCTCAACAGGTGTGGAATTAAAAACGATTGGAGACTTAGGTTCCATTGAGCGTGCATTACCGTCATTCTTCATTCCAAACGTGCCATTTACAATGGAAACGCTAATAATTATTTTGCCTTATTCATTAGCTCTCTCTATCGTTGGATTACTAGAATCCCTGTTAACCTCGCAAATTGTCGATGATATGACAAGTACGAAAAGTGATAAAAACCGAGAAGCACGTGGGCAAGGTATTGCCAATATTGTCAATGGCTTTTTTGGTGGCATGGCCGGCTGTGCGATGATCGGTCAATCAGTCATTAATGTTAAATCTGGAGGGCGAGGACGTCTATCAACACTAGTGGCAGGGGTCTTTTTAATGTTCCTCATCATTGTCCTTGGCGATTTAGTGGTAGATATTCCAATGCCGGTTTTGGTTGGTATCATGATTATGGTAAGTATTGGTACATTTGACTGGGATTCATTCCGTTATATTGTGACAGCTCCTCGGGCAGATGCATTTGTCATGATTGCTACGGTGCTCATTGTTGTATATACCGATAACTTAGCTATTGGTGTTGTCATCGGTGTTATTTTAAGCGCCCTCTTCTTTGTAGCGAAGGTATCGAAGGTTTCCATCCAGCAAGCAGGTACGACCTTTATCATCGAAGGGCCCTTATTTTTTGCCTCAACGAAAAGCTTTATGCAGGCATTTGAACATATTAAAGCTTCCAGTATTACTATTGATTTATCAAGTAGTCATCTATGGGATGAATCGGCCGTTGGAGCACTCACGAAAGTCAAAGCCCGTCTAGAAGCACAACAAATTGATGTAAACCTAGTAGGCTTAAATCCTGCAAGCCAAGCGTTATATTATCAATTAAATGGCATCACAACCAACCATTAGGAGGTAAGCGTGTATCAGCGTATTTTATTAACAGTAGATGGCTCTGATAATGCGTTTCGAGCAGCACAGGAAGCTATAAAATTAGCCAAGCTGTCCGAAACCTCCACAATCGATATTGTGTATGTGGTGAATGTAGATAAAATAAAGAATGAACTGCTAATCGCTGGCACTATCGACAACGTGGAGCTAGCCCGTCAGCGCAAAATCGCCCCAGTTGAACAGGCATTACAAGAAGCAAACATTTCTTATCAAACAACATTTTTAAAAGGAGACTCTGGTCCCGAAATTGTACGCTATGCCAATGAACAACAAGTAGATCTTGTGGTCATCGGTAGCAGAGGATTAAATAGCTTACAGGAAATGGTCCTTGGCAGTGTTAGCCATAAAGTCATGAAACGTGTACAATGTCCAGCCTTAATCGTAAAATAAAACCAGTTGTCCCAACACCTTGTCAGAAACGACAACACGGTTGGGACAGCTTTTTTTATGCAAGGTTTTTTTGAACTGCTCAACAAAACGTCGGACCCTTTTCCGCGATGAGGAGGAAGAGTCCAGGAAAAGTGATGGATCTCCTTTAAGTGATGAGATAAGTGTTCAAAAAAGTGAAGGATCCGCTCCAAACAATAAGGGAAGCGCTCAAAAAAGAGAAGCCTCCGCTCCAAATGATGGGAAAAGCGCTCAAAAAGTAAGGAACCCGCTCCAAACGATGAGAAAAGCGCTCAAAAAAGAGAAGCTCCCATTCCAAGCGGTGCGAGAAGAAGCGGCTATTTATAATATAATAATGTTTGAAAAAATCAACTCGTTAGTTAGTCTTGAGGTGATTATTTTTTTGGATATTTATGTTAAAATTAATTTTAAGTAAATCATCGAATTCCCCTTTATGCTATGTTGATATGTATCATCGACAAGCGGTGTTTCCTTATTGAGCTAGCTGCGTATTTTGGTAGAAAAGAGTGATGTGGAATGACTAAAGATAAAAAACAATCTAAGAAAAGAGGTAGTAAAGTCATATACGGTACGACGCCTGAAGAACGATTTAAAGAAGTACACGGAATGACAATAGAGGAATGGCAAGCAAAAGAAGTAGAAATGTTTAAAGCTAAAACAGGTATGAGTTCCGACGAATGGTATAGACAACAGGTTAATTCTTCAACACCAATTGATTATTTAATAAAAAGTAATGGCGGTGTTTCTCAGGATGATATCGAACTGGTGCGAGATTTACAAGAGTTGGGATTAAACGATAGCGTTATAAATGTATTGTTAGATTATGTAAAAATTGTTAATAGAATTGGTTTTATTCACCCGTTAGTAAGAGAAATGGGGGAATGTTGGCTCAAAAAAAATATCGTAACTATGGAAAGTGCAATAGCTTTTGTCAGAGAAGAGTGGGATAAATAAGGTTCGCGGACCCTTATTAAACTAATGGTGCAAAATTGTCCACCTATAGTTTTTATAATAAAAATATAAGGAGAGCTAAATGGATTATTTCTTCATAATTCTAATGGGCTTTTTTATCGTTATTGCAAATATTATTGGGTTTATCTCATACAGAAAAAAGAAGAATCTCTATTTTTCTGCTTTTACAATATTACTACTAGCAATCTTTTTTGGTGCGCTCGGTGGAACATTAGCAATAATAATTATTCGAGATCCTTTCGCGCTGTTTTATGGCATGCAACTTGGGTATTATTTAATGATAAATAGTGCTATCGTTTTTATTATTGCCATTTTAGCAACTGTTGTAAAAAAATATAACAGCAAAAACATTTGATTCGCTACTTTACTTTAAAAAGAGTTTTGCGAAATGATATGTTAATGAAAAAAGAGGGATGACCATATTCATTTTATTTGGATTATTCATTTCATTTATTACGGTTATTTTATTTCTGATGTTATGTGCGAACATAATGATTTCTACCATTACAAAGAAAGCTTTTCCTAAAAAAATGCTCATTGCAACATTGTTAGGCATTGTTCTGACATCTTCAATCTTTGTATATAAAATGTACTTTTTTTCATTCAGTAATATTGATAGAGAATTTATTCAAAAAGGACCTGGACCTGTAACATCCCCTACAGAAAAGTATGATGCTAATGCTTATTACGAACCATATGGTGGAGCTGCAGGTGGTGTAAATGTATGGGTTGAAATTACAAATAATATGGAGAAAAGTAAGGTCAAAACAGTTTATTATAGTGATGCTAAGAGTAATTTTGCGATGGAATGGCTGGATGAGGATACGCTGTACATAGTAAATGATGACCCCAGCTATCCAAATTCAAATAGAAGCATCCAATTAATAATTGATAAAGAGATTTATCATGAAAATGGATTGGCTTGTAAAAGTTTGTTAATGAAAGATGAATATGAAACTTGCTATCAAAACTTCAGGAAAGACCCTTGATTCTCAGTGTTGTAGGGTGGTTTTGCATTACCTATACTTAAATCAAAAAAATAATTCAATTTTGAACTTTTTTTAAAGTGGAGTTTTTTTGTTTGCTATAAATTATTTATTAATATTAGGTATTGATTTAAAGAGATAAGAACGTATGGCAATGTGTGAAAACAGCTCAATAAGTATAGAACCCGCTCCAAATGAAGGGCAAGCGCTCTATAATGTAAGGAACCCGCTCCAAATGAAGGGAGAAGCGCTCGAAAAACAGAAGTCTCCGCTCCCCAAATGATGGGAAAAGCGCTCAAAAAAGTAAGGAACCCGCTCCAAATGAAGGGAGAAGCGCTCAAAAAAGAGAAGCCCCCGCTCCAATGGATGGGAAAAGCGCTCAATAAAGTAAGGAAGCTGCTCCAAACGATGAGAGAAGCGCTCAAAAAAGAGAAGCCTCCGCTCCAAACGATGATAGAAGCGCTCAAAAAAGAGAAGCCTCCGCTCCAAACGATGATAGAAGCGCTCGAAAAAGAGAAGCCTCCGCTCCAAACAATGAGAGAACCGCTCATAAAAGAGTTATCCCCGCTCAAACTAATAAGGCAACCGCTCAAAAAAACTAAAACCCGCTCCAAAATGTAAGAAGCAATCCCCACAAAAACAAATCGTTCCATCCTATCCTATACATGCAACTGATTAGTTGCTTCTAATTGACGTGCAACCAAATAGTTGCATATAATCGATGTATGAATTGGGATAAAGACGCTATTTTTAAAGCACTTGGGGATTCGACACGGAGACTTATATTAGACGAACTAGCCGAACGTGACGAGATGACGTTGTATGAATTGACGGTTCGCCTTCTCATGAAGTATGAACTTTCTATTTCGAGACAGGGGATTGCCAAACATCTTTCAGTGTTAGAAAATGCAGGACTCGTCACATCACAACGTAAGGGAAAATATCGAGTGATGATCTTCAATAAAGAACCACTTCAAGATTTGCTGAAAGGATGGGTAGAGTAAAGGAAGAGACGGCACTGGCACTACACCACAAAGACAAGGAGGAAAATATATTGAATATCATAGTAAGCAGTATATTTGTACAAGATCAGGCGAAGGCACTGGCATTTTATACGGAGAAGCTAGGGTTTGTAAAAAAGGAGGATGTTCCTATAGGTAAATATAGATGGTTAACGCTTGTTGCGCCTAATGATCAAGAGGGTCCGGAGCTTTTGCTCGAACCAGATGAGCACCCTGCAGCAAAAGATTATCAAAAGAGGATTTTCGCAGAAGGGATTCCCGCAACGATGTTTGGTGTTGCAGATATAGAAAAAGAGTACGCGAGTTTGCTGGAGAAGGATGTAAAGTTTACTATGCACCGACCAAAACAGGGGATGTCACAATAGCAGTTTTCGACGACACTTGTGGGAATCTTATACAGATTATACAAAGATAGTCCAAAATAGAAGCGTGTTTTGATGGTATTTCATCAAAACACGCTTTTCCTATTAGTCATCAAGTACCAAAACACTTTGATGTTCTTTTGGCTCTGCATTGACGGTCTGTTCTTTGGCTTCGGCTTCCTCACTAGGCGGAGCTTGTTCCGCGGAGCAGGCAGCCAGGAAAAGTAGCACAATACTTAGTAACAGTAATTTCTGCATGTGACAAACCTCCATCGAGCAAACGTTGATAGGAATAGTTTGCGCAAATTCATACAGAATATGTTAAGCATAAAAAATTTAAGCTACTGTATTACTAATAACGGTACTAAAGCCATTTTCTGATGCATTGTTGATAAGCTGTTGGATCGAATTCACGGCTTGCTCTGAGAAGATATACCAGCTATTTTCGGAAACATCATGTAGAAGTACCTTAGGATAGCCTTCTAGTAGTTCTTCTGGGAACGGACCGTTTAATGAATAAATATCAAATTGCTTGATACTCTTATTGTCATGAGTCATAAAATCATACTGGCCAAGCTTGTAGTAAGACCCAGGTTCATCTAAATTAAAGTGCCAATAATATTCCTTTGGAGCTTCTACTTTGTCGCCTTTCTTTTCTTGGAAAATTTTATAAATAGCGTTGTGATAGGCATTGCCCTTTATCTCCTGAATGATACCACCCATTGTCATATGGTATTCATATTGTAGGGCCTTTATTTTTTCATTTTCAATCAGCAATGGTTTAGTGGCAATAGACACTGTTCCTTGCTTGTAATCTACTTGGCTGCCAAATGTTTCGGCAATAAAGCGGAGCGGTACATAGGTACGGTTATTTTTAATGTAAGGTTTTACATCTAATTGCTCCTTTTTGCCATTTTTAATGACTGTTTGATTGTTGACATTTAAAGAAACCGTTGTTTGATTCATCGATAGGGTAATTTTCGAATCTTTCCAATCAACTTGGGCACCAAGGTTTTCGCTGATTACACGTAAAGGTACCATTGTTCGATTGTTTTTTTGCTCGGGTGCTGTATCCGTTTTTACTACAACATCGTCAATCTTAATTTGAGTCGTGGCAGCTTCAGCCGGTGAAGCCATCCATAACATTGATGTTATACAAAGTCCTGTGAAAATTTTCTTCATGGTAATAAACCTCCTATATATAAAAAATTGCCACATATACAATTTTACCATAATATTCTTCTGTTTTTAATAAAATTTTTGTATAAATACCGTAGCGTATAATCCGATTATGTTATCTAATACTAAAACTGAAAGGAGGTTATTCTGTGAAATTTTTAACTTGGGGCATTGTAGGTGTGGCGCTTTTTGCAGCCATGAAAGGCTATGGGAAATCAAACCAAGGACAGAAGGAAAGCTTTCAGCAAACGACAACACCTGTTCAATTAGTTGCAAATGCTAATCCACTGACAGCCAATACACCGAAACAATAACATGAAATATAGGCTTATAGATTGATTTTAATCTATAAGCTTACTAAATTTTACATAAATATCCCATTGGTATAATAGATTGCGAGAAAATGGGTGTAGATGCTTCATTTTAAAAATTATCATGATGACGATTTAGAAGTAATCAATTATTTTATGTACATAATGTCAACGCTCAAGATTATTCAGAGGCACAATTGGGGGCTTGAGCACCTTCAGAAATGCAGCAACAAAGTTTATTGGTTAGAAGTTGAAGACGTTCGGACAAGAATATATCGAGCCTTAGAAATAAATAAAGGTGGAAATTGTCTACCGCAACAAAATGGTTAAATCTTATTTTGATTTGCATCTGATAAAGGTAACTTAATAATTAGCAATGAATAATGAAGCAAAAGACCCGAATTAGTTCAGGAATCGATGAATGGTTAAAATCGCTTGGAAATGCAACCCTTCATGAAAGATAGTGCGTAGCAGTACTTGTTCAATGGTTTGCATGCCCATGTCAATAGGGGGAAATTCTTCAGCCAATCGTTCACCATATCGTTCCTTGACTTGGTCAGGCTGCCGAGCCAAGTACTTTTTTAATTCCTCAAAGGTTGGCGTTTCTTTGTCAAAATGATTCGGCGATGTGCCAAAACCAAACCATTTCATGAAAACGTCTAGCTCCGCATCCTTTTCTTTTGTTAATGCTTCTATCCATAAATATTGATCGAGAAAGAGATGGCCCAAATTCCAGCGAATATTATTATGAAAACCAGTTGGAATGATATTTGCCTCTTCTTCAGACACATGCTCTAGGAAGTGGAGCAACTCGCTACGGTAATGAGCTAATTGCTCAAATAAATTTTCTTGACGTTGATTCAAGTTAAACCCTCCTTTTTAGTATGTATTGGCTAACATTCTTCATTTTCCTGCAAAAAAAGAAGAACACATATCGTGTTCTTCTTCAAATTATCTACTTTGTGTCTGTAACGCTAAACGGACGCCGAGACCGATATAAACGAAGCCAACAGTCTTTTCAAGCCAACGTGAGCTACCACTCGTTTTCGTAAAGATTTTCTCACCGATGAAGCTTGTAATAATTGCTAGTAGGATAGTATACAAGGCACTCATTACGACAAATGTAATCCCCAGCGTTAGCAATTGGCTTGTGACAGATTGTTCATTGTGCTGAATAAATTGTGGTAGGAAGGCAAGGAAAAATAATGCCGTCTTCGGGTTTAAAATTTCTGCCAAAAACCCTTGGCGGAATGACGTACTAGCAGGGCTTTGTTCCACAGTTGGTTGTTCGATTTTCTTTGGTTTTGTGAGGAGCATTTGAATACCTAAATACACAAGGTAGGCTACCCCTATATATTTCACCACTTCAAAGGCAGTGGCTGATTTCATTAAAATAGCAGAAAGACCTAAAACAGCCGCTAATGTATGCACTAAATCTCCAAGACCAATGCCTAAAGCTGTATAGATCCCATTCTTTTTACCACTTTTTAATGTTTGTGTAATCGTGATAATGACAGCAGGACCTGGAATTAAAAATAATAAAAGAACTATTGCAATAAAAGATAACATGCTAAACCATCCTATTCTAATAAACTAATCATTCTAGGGTGAATGCATGGAATATTATATTCTAGCTACAGTGCGGCTGTCGATAAAGAAATATTGAAAAAGTAATGAAAAAATATTCAGAAAAGTAATTTAACGGGGGAGTGATTGCAATGAGCAGATCTTTAGGCTTACAACTACTATTTGCTGTGGTCATTATTATGATTAGCGTTTATGGTCTCGTAACAAAGGATTTTACGTTTTTACCTGTTACGTTTACCTTATTAGGCTTAACATTTGTACTTATCGGGGTGAGAGAGTGGCGAAAGGAGAAAAAATCGGCAATGAGCATCGTATCATTTGGCACAGCTTGTTTTCTATTTTTGGTTGTAGCACTGTCATTTTTTCCTTAAGCTCTATTTTTAATACCAACTACTAATAATTAGTGTTAGAATAAGGCTATAAAAAGCTGTGGAGGGATTACGTATGTTAACTGGTCAACAAATTCAAGAAATTTTACCACACTGTTATCCATTTCTTTTAGTAGATCGTGTGTTGGAATTAGAGGAAGGAAAGCGAGCAGTGGGGCTAAAAAATGTGACCATCAATGAGGAGTTCTTTAACGGTCATTTTTCACATTACCCTGTAATGCCTGGTGTGCTAATTGTAGAAGCACTAGCACAAGTCAGTGCAGTCATTATGCTAACAAAGGAGGGGAATGAGGGACGCTTAGGTTTATTGGCAGGTATTGATCATTGTCGCTTTAAAAAAGAAGTAAAACCTGGTGATCAACTACGCCTTGAGGTGACCATTACACGAGTTAAGGGAGCAATAGGAAAAGGGACAGGAATAGCGACTGTAGATGGAGAAATCGTATGTGAAACGGATCTTGTTTTTGCGTTTGGTAATTAAAAAAATTTCGCAAATGGAGGTGCTAGTATGAAGTATACCATCATGCTGTATATCGCTATTTGTATGATGCAAATTATCATTTTAACGAACATTACTATTGCTAAAGGTGCTTATAATGGACTGGCAATGTGGCTCTGTACGACGGTTTTTGTCTTTGCTTCTACCATGTTTGGGCTAAGCTGGCAACAGAAAAGCACTAAAAAATAGTAACTTTACTTTCTGACGTACTACTTCTCCATCTTTCTATCATATAGTATAAGGTCTAATTGTTTTTATCATGAGCGAATGAGGAGGTTTAAGGGTCGCCTTCATTAACATTAAAGATGAGCTATTAAAGCCTGAGAAAGCGCTGGCGAATGATTTTGGGGATCAATTTGTGCTTAAGTTTCATAAAAATATACTTCATAAAAAGCTAAACGATGAGGTATATAGGTCTTATTTTGTTATTTTTCAACAGCAATATACAATTCAAGAGGTTCAATATATCATCCGAATTTTAAAATTACAGGCGGATGAAATTATGCGTTATAAGCCTATTTTTATCACGTTAAGTGGGGTTATTCTGTCCGTATTGATGTTCATTGCTGCGACGATGAATAACATGTTCTTAGTGGGGATGTCGCTTGTCCAGCTTGTGTCAATAACGGTATTAAGCTTTACGATCACTGTTTTAATGATTTCCTTTAAAATTGAAAAAGAGTATAAACGAGTGCAAGATGTCATTGCGTTGTTAGATTATTATGTTCAGATTAATCAGGTAGGGAGTGACCATCATGCAAAAGACGATTGATCAATTACATTATTGGATCATAAAAGTGCCCGAATTATTTCATGTGATGACAGCAGAAGAAATAGCGCATCGACCTGCGGAAAAAAAGTGGTCTAAAAAAGAAATAGTTGGTCATTTATGTGATTCGGCTATAGTTAATCTTGAAAGACTAATAAACATCCAGTATAAGGCTTCACCATACGTAGTGACTACATACGACCAAGTGCGATGGGTCGAGTTACAGGGTTATCAAGAAATGCCAATAGAAGCTATTTTACAGCTATGGACGAGCTTAAACAAAAAAATCATCTATGTGCTGGAAAACATACCTGAAAAATCGTTAGAACTACCGATTGTTATGAATCAGCAACATTTGACACTAGCATCGCTTATTCAAGATTATGTGCAACATTTGGAACATCATATACAACATCAAATTTGCGAAACGTAAGCATTTTTTTATGAAATCCTCAAATAATAAAGTACGAAAAAATTATTTGGGGACGTGAAAATGTGAAAAAGCTTTTACTGTTTTTACTACCACTTTGTCTAATTACCGTGTCATTTTTTTATATGAAAGTGAGTTCTTCTGAGAATAAAGGAAGAAAGTATTATGAAGAAGCGGGACAAATTCTTTGGGAAATCCAAACAGATGAAAAAATCATTGCCTTAACTTTTGATGATGGCCCGCATCGTAAATATACAGCAGAAATTCTCGATGTCTTGGAGCAATATAATGCGAAAGCTACCTTTTTTATTGTCGGTCAAAATGCAGAAAAAAATCCAGAACTCCTTTCAAGAATGTATGAAGAGGGGCATGAATTAGCCAATCACACATTTACGCACCCTTTAAAAACAAATGTGCCGAACTTAATGAAAGAAATTCAACAAACCGATGAAGTAATTGTTGGTATTACGGGCTATCAGCCAACATTATTCCGGCCGGTCGAGGGACAATATACCGATGCAATGATTGAAGCAATTGCCAAGGAAGGCTATAAAGTCGTGATGTGGTCCTGGCATTTGGATACGCTAGATTGGAAAAGCCCTGGAGTCCATCGTATCGTTAACACGGTACTGAAAGGTGTGAAGGCTGGTAATATTGTTCTCTTTCATGATGGTGGTGGAAACCGAGCCCAAACAGTCAAAGCACTGGAGCAGATTCTACCTGAGCTGGAAAAACAGGGTTATCAATTTGTAACAGTTTCTGAATTGATGGAAATACAGGGGACGCCGAAGAAAATGGAAAAAAAACAGTAGTGTTGAAGCAAAACGTCTTCAACACTTTTTCTTTATGTAAAGGGTTATTTTAACATTTTTTTAATTTGTTTAAGCTCAGTAATTAAATAATCAATTTGTTTCTGCATATTATCTATTTTCACTGTTTGATTGCCATTCCCGTTGCCATTATTATTTTGAGAAGAATCATTGTTCGCGTTTTGGAGCGCTTCTAGTACAAGACCAGCTGCAATGGTCTGTAAGCCATCCCCTAGTGTTGAAATGGCTGTACCAATATAAGATAGCTTAGCCGCGTAAATTTCTATGGATTCATTGCCTTGGTTTTGTTTATTATTTCTCCCCATTGTTTTTCCTCCTTACATGTGTCATTACTAGCATCATATGCGTAAGCTTAAGAAAAGGCGATTCACGTTCACGATAATGCTATTTGAATCATTCACCAATAATGGTAAAATTAGCAGAAATCATTATTGGAGGAAATGCCATGTCACAGGTAGAAATGCTTGAAATGAACGGAGAATGGTTAGAGGGAATGGGCAGTTTCTGTTTACGGAGCAAAAAGAATTCGCCAGGCTATCTAAACAAAAACAAATGGCTCAATCAACAATTTGAAAAAGGTTTACACTACATACAGCTACTTGAAAATGGTAAACAAGTAGGTTTTATTGAGTATGCAGATGCGGAGTACTCGTCGAGGGTCGTTTATGCTGATGGCTTTGTAGTTATTCATTGTCTCTGGGTGAGTGCAGTGGGCAAGGGTTACGGAACACAATTACTGAAAAAATGTTTAGAGGATGCCAAAAAGAGAGGGAAAAAAGGAGTAGTCGTCCTATCGAATGATCAAACATCCTGGACACCGAGCAAGGATTTATTTTTACAGCACCAATTTCAATGTATTGCAACAGCACCTTATGATTTCGAATTATTAATGTTTGCATTACAAGAAAATATTGATTTGCCCTACTTTCCTAATAACTGGAAGGAACGATTGGCGAAATTTCAAAACCTAACTATTTTGCGTTCGTTTCAATGCCCCTATGTTGAAGTAGCTACAGATAACATTCAAGTAGCGGCGAATAAATTAGGATTGATACCAGATCTGATTGACCTTCAAAATAGAGAGGATCTGATGGAAAAATCGCCTACTCCATATGGCATTTTTTCTGTCGTTTATAAAGGGCAACTTATTACCTTTCATCGATTAACCGTCCATTCGGTCTATAAAAAACTGCAAAAATTAATGAATAGTTAATGAGGTGCAACTTTTTTGCTCTCTTGCACGTTATATTCTTATAGCATTTCTATGTTTCTTTTAGTTTTTTGTTGACTGCTACTAGGAAATGAGTAAAATTAAAAGGCAGTACCATTATATGTCTAAACTTAGGTGAATAGGTGCTAGATTACTAGATAGGATGAAGCATGATTGGACATGGTCTGTCATGAAATTTTGACAGTCTTTTTCTTTTCGTCTTCTGTATAACCTGTTAAGATGGTAGTAGTGTGACAACAAGTTAGTGTAAATGAGAGTGGTGACAATCAAGATGGATGAACAGAAAAAAGAAAGTACAGAACAGCAGCAGGAATCGACACCAGCTGAAATAAAGCCGGCAGGACAATTTATTCAACTGAAACCGTTTAAATTTATCATGCTCATGTTCTTTACTATTCTTATCACGGCAGGTTTAACGATTTTTGCGTTAACATTTGGTGATAAGAAAGTAGTGGAAGTGAAAGTTCCGGTTGAACGTGCGGAATTTACAAAATTATATGAAGCATTTGATTTACTGAAAAATAACTATTACCAAGATATTGATGATGAAAAAGTAGTCGACGGTGCGATCAATGGTATGTTTGATGCATTAGGAGATCCATATTCTGACTTTATGGTGAAGGAAGAGGCCGACCAATTTAATTCTGGCTTATCTTCTAGCTTCCAAGGAATTGGTGCTGAAATTCAAGAACGTAATGGTTATATTACAGTTGTGTCACCTATCAAAAATTCTCCTGCTGAAAAGGCAGGCTTATTACCAAAAGATATCATCTTAACGGTTGATGGGAAAAGCATTCAAGGCTTCAGTGCAACGGAAGCAGTGGCACTCATTCGCGGGGAAAAAGGAACACCTGTGAAATTAACAGTGAAACGCGGAGAAAATACGGAGCCTATTCACATGACAATTGTTCGTGATGATATCCCAGTGGAAACAGTGTATGGCGAAATGCTTGATGGCAATATTGCCCATATTCAAATTACATCATTTAGTGAACAAACTGCCCAAGAGCTTGACAAAATCCTTGCTGAATACGAAGGTAAAGGCATGAAGGGCATTGTCTTAGATTTACGTCAAAATCCTGGTGGCTACTTAAAAGCTGCAGTAGATATTTCTAACTTCTTTGTACCAGAGGGCAAGGCGATTGTTCAGGTTCAAGAAAAAAATGCAGAGCCACAAATCACAAACGCTATTGCAGGGAAGAAATATAATCTACCAATCACAGTGCTTGTCGATAATGGTAGTGCTTCTGCTTCAGAGATTTTAGCAGGTGCTTTAAAAGAATCTGTTGGTGCCAAAGTTGTAGGTGAAACATCCTTCGGTAAAGGTACTGTTCAAAATGTGACACCATTAAAAGATGGCTCTAATCTGAAATTTACAACAGGCAAATGGTTAACGCCTAAAGGTAACTGGATTAATGAAAAAGGGATTGAGCCTGATGTCAAAGTGGCTTACCCATCTTATGCCTCTTTACCATACTTGAATGCCTCTATTGAAATGAAGGCAGGTTTACAATCTGACTCTGTGAAAGCAGCAGAGGAGATGCTTCAAGTATTAGGGTATGAGCCTGGTGAGGTCGATGGCATTTTTGATGACAATACAGAGCGTGCTGTAGAAGAACTACAAGCAGCGAATAACCTTGAACAAACAGGTATTTTAACTGGTAATACAACGTACGCATTAATGGATGCTTTACGTGCGAAAATGAAAGCGGATGATCCACAGTTATTAAAAGCCAAAGAGCTTCTTTTAGGAACAGCTGAAAAAACTGAGGAATCAACAAACTAACAGTGTAGCTGTCGCAGCAGTCGTCTTTCACGGCATCTGCGACAGCTTTTTTTATAGGAGGACGAATAAGATGAAAGATGTATACCTTTTTAGTGGCTTTTTAGGGAGTGGCAAAACGTCAATGCTCACAGATGTCATTCGCCAACTAAAAGAAAAAAACTTAAAGCCAGCAGTCATTATGAATGAGCTTGGGAAGTTACCATTTGACTCACAGGCAGTAGAAAAAGATATTCCTCTTAAAGAGATGCTAGAAGGCTGTATTTGCTGTTCAGGTGCTGAAAAAACGGAGGCGCAAATTCAATCTCTTCTATTAGATAGTGATTTTGATGTGTTAATTATTGAAACAACAGGTGCAGCACATCCCGTGGAAGCATTAGATGCTGTGTATTCACCCCTTTTTGCTGATAAGCTTAATGTCAAAGGCATTGTCACAGTAGCTGATTCTAAGCTTTGGCTCCATCGTGAAACGCTAACACCGCAAGTACGTTCTTTATTTATGGAACAAATTCGCCATGCACATCTCTTATTGGCAAATAAAACAGATTTATTAACAGAGGTGGAGCAAGGTCAGGTCGTCTACGAGCTCCAGGGCTTAAACCCACATGCCTTTATTTTGCAAACAACAAATGGGCGTGTACCACTACATTTATTAGAGGGATTAAAGGCAACGACACAGGCTGATAAAGCGGACATTGTCAAAGCACCTATTGCCTCCATGCAGCTTGGCTCACGCTTAGTAGAATTCACGGATGTGGAATTTTCTCAGGAGCAGTTTGAAGATTGGATTCGAACATTACCTGAAACGATTTACCGTATGAAAGGCTATGTACCAATTGAGGGCATCAAAAATCCGATGCTGTTCCAATACGCTTATGGGATGGTACAATGGCTGCCCGAGTATATTAAAATGCCAGCAAAACTTGTCATCATTGGAGAGAATGTTGGTTCACTACCTGTTATTGGGATGAATTAAATAAAATGTTAACCTGCGCATTTTTACACATATAGGTCATGTGTAGTTTTACGCAGGTTCTTTTATTTTTATGTAAATGAAATGTAACGCCTTTGTAACATAACTGTAATATTAGAATGGCTATCAGCTATCAATGCTAGCCATCTCTAGCTCTATTCAACAATTGAAATGAAAAAATGAGGAATAGGATCGGTTGCATAAAACATACATTTTTTATTCATTTTAAATGCTGTTTTTCGAAAATATTTACTAGTTTAAGAGGAGTGTCAACCCTCTTTCAAACGTAAGTATTTCATAGATTGGAGAAACCTACTAAAAAGTAGGGTAAAAAAAACCCGATTTTTCGCGCATTTCTTTCCTTGTTGGCGTAGTTAGCAAATGATGGTAGGAATTTAAAGAAAATCATCCCTTACGATTAATGGCAGAGAAGGAGGAATTGCAAACATGAAAAAAACACTCACTGCAATTTGTGCAACATTTCTATTAGCAGCTCCAATTCAAATAGCTTCTGCTGCTACTAATACAACAGAAGGGAATTCCGTAAAGCAGTCAACGAACTGTAATGTTTATTATTATAAATGGTCAAACAATCATAAGTGGAACATTCAATTACCACAGGCATCTACACCATCTAAAGAGACGCCAACTACAAATGATAATACACAACCGACACCAAATAATAATCAACCATCACAAAATGAAAAACCAGCAACAACACCATTTACAACAACACCATCTACAACAACTTCAGATGTAAACGCATTTGAACAAGAAGTAGTTAAATTAACAAATGCAGAACGTACAAAAGCAGGTTTATCACCACTTCAAACTGATGCAAAATTAATGGCTGCAGCTCGTGAAAAATCACAAGATATGCAAAGTAAAAACTATTTCTCACATACAAGTCCAACATTCGGTTCACCATTTGATCGTATGAAAGCTTTAGGTATCACTTACAAAGCTGCTGGTGAGAACATTGCCCAAGGTCAACGTTCACCACAAGAGGTAGTACAAGCATGGATGGACTCACCAGGTCACCGTGCGAATATCTTAAACGGTAACTTTACACATATCGGGGTAGGTTACGTGAAATCAGGTAACTACTGGACACAACAATTTATCCAAAAATAATCAACCGTTTAAAGAAAGATGCTCTATAAGTCTGCCGAGGCTTATAGAGCATTTTTTTTGTTGATTTAATGGGGAGCTACCTTCTAGAAAAGTAGCATATGGCAAAGTAATTAGAACGGATTTCTTCAAATAGGAGCGGGTAGCAATGTAAAAGGAGCGCCTATCCTCTAAATAGGAGCGGGTATTAGGTTAATAAGAGCGCTTTTCGACCAAATAGGAGCGGGAACCAAGGAAATAAGAGCGGTATTCCCGCAAAAAGGAGCGGGTAGCAAAGTAAAAGGAGCACCTTTCATCAAAATAGGAGCGGGTAGCAAAGTAAAAGGAGCGCCTATCCTCTAAATAGGAGCAGGAACCAAGGTAATCGAGCATCTTTCAACTAAATAGGAGCTAATACTAACGTATTAAGAGCGCTTTTCGTCCAAATAGGAGCGTATATCAAGGAAAAATGCGCGCTTCTCTTGACACAAGAGGGTGAGAAGAAATTAGCCTTGCATAACCAACATGAAAAAATGGAAGGGACGCCATTTCTGTATGAGGATCTCGAGACTTATTTTAAAAAATAAAACACCATCAAGATGCTCCTTTTTCCTTAAGGGCATCTTTTTTTATGTCTCTGTTCCCTTATAAGAGTGGCGTTTGAAAACTGCTAAAAATGCTTATACTCTCCATAGAGGAGGCGTTTTATGGATAAAGTGGAATATATGATGAAAAGCCTGCAAAAAGCATTCTACCATTCATCTGATTTGACAGTCAGACAGGTAGATTGGCATGAAGGAAACCCAGCTATTTTATGCTTTTACGCTTCTCTTGTTGATGCGAAGGAAGTACAAAAAGTATTAGATACGATTTATGCACGATTAGATACAGAAAAGCCTTTTTGGAGTGAAACCTTAATTACGACATTAGAAGATTTTGACCTCCCTCTAGCGATTGAGCGGGTATGCCAGGGCGAAACAATTGTTATATTGCCTGAAATAGGGAAAATGCTGACACTTTCTATTATCAACGATGTCCACCGAAATCTTGAAGAACCTATTAATGAACATATTCTACGTGGCTCCCATGAAGGTTTTATTGAAAGAATCGATACGAATTTAACCTTGTTACGCAAACGGGTGAATAATCCAGCGCTTGTCGTTAAATCTTTTCTGGTTGGCAAAGAAACCAAAACAAAAGCGTATTATCTCTACATGGATGGGGTGATCCAACCAGAGACACTGCGTGAGATAGAGAAGCGTATTAGGTCTCTCGATATCGACTATTTTTATAGTATAGGTCAATTAAGTGATGCATTGGAGGATTCTGTGTTGTCTCCATTTCCTCAATTGCTAAATACAGAACATCCTGATCGGGTTGTTGCCAATTTAGTGGAGGGTAAGGTTGTCGTGATGACGAATATTTCACCAACCGCTTTTATTGCACCCGTCACGTTTTTCTCTTTCTATCAAACACCAGACGACTACAATGGTCGAGTAATCGTTGGATCCTTTTATAAAATTGTCCGATTGCTGTCGTTTATAACTGCTGTTTTTTTACCAGCTTTTTATATTGCCGTGATTAGCTTTCACTTTGAGGTATTGCCTTTGGAATTAAGTAATCAAGTGAAAAATGATGTAAAGGATATCCCTTATCGTCCATTAATCGAAGCCCTTATTCTTGAAATTATTATGGAATTAATTCGAGAATCGAGCATTCGTTTACCACAATCCGTAGGGCAAACCATCGGGATTGTTGGAGGCTTAGTTATAGGGGATGCAATTGTAAGTGCGGGCCTAGTATCCAATTTAATGGTCATCGTTGTCGCTCTAACGGCTATTTCCAGCTATGTGGTGCCATCCGTTGAATTGAATAGTACAATTCGTATGCTACGATTTCCGTTTATGGTACTAGCCTCTATGTTTGGTTTTTTAGGGATTGTTGTGGGGATTGTTATTTTACTCATTCATCTCCTCAATTTAACGTCCTTAAAACAGCCGTATTTTTCACCGATCATTCCATTTCAACCAAAAGCGGTCTTTAAAATCTTTTTACGCTGGCCGTTTATTAAGCCATCCGTTCAAGTTACTAGCTTTCAGCCGCCAAAGGATGCACAGGCAAAAAATGAGGATACACCATGAATGTTTCTCTTTCAAAAGCTCAATTTTTTCTTTTATTATTTATCATACAGACAGGTGTTGTTTATATTGCCTTCCAAACACCATTAATCATTGGCAGTCAGACGAATGCTTGGTGGATCTTTATGGTAGGTAGTGTCATACATTATGGTCTACTCCTATTTTTCAAACGTAATTATCAATATTTCTATTTAAATGCATTCTTTCGATGGATCTATCAAATTTATTGGCTGCTGCTAACAGCTATTTTAATTGCCTATATGGGCTATGTATTAGCCTCATGGGTACTCCCGCAGACACCTGAATGGATTGTTGTAGTCATTATTGCTGCACTATCTCTTTATGCCAATGTGAGTAGACCTGAAACAGTCATTAATATGAGTGTCATGCTACTGCCGATTATTTTGCTATTTGTGATTTTTTTAATGCTAGCGCTACCTGACTTAACGTGGAGTAACCTTTTCCCAGTTGAGTGGAATAATAAACAAATCATAGCGGGGATCATTCATAGCACTTACGCTTATTTTGGAATTGAAATGTACCTCATCTATCGACCGTATGTACAGAAGGAATTACAGGTCAAAGGGAAACCATTGTTCATCTATCAACTGGTCATTTTTATTTTTTTCTTTATGTCGATTGTTTTTACGCAAATGTTTTTTGGTTTGGAGGAGATCAAGCTTATTCCAGAGCCAATTATGTATATTTTGAAATCACAGGAAGTCACATTCGTGAAGCGGCTTGATATTTTTTTCGTTTATATATGGCTTTCTTGGTCGATTGTTACGGTCATGATTTTCGGACTGTCTTTTCGTTTGCTGTATTTGAAGAAAAATAGGAAGAAACCGATTGGAAGTATAGTTGTCTATCACATATTGCTAGCTGTTCTTCCGCTCTTTGTTATTAAATTCCGGAGCATAGAAATAATCAAAAACTCTTTACATTATCTATTTTTAGTCTTTACGTTTTTGTTACCCATTGTCATTATCTATTGGAATAAATGGAGGGGAAAAGGTGTATCGTAAGGGGATTCTACTGATGTTGTCCGTCTTGCTGCTTGTCGCTTGTTGGGATGAACGCCTCTATAAAAATGCTTCCGTTGTGACGCTTGTTGGTGTGGAAGGGCGTGTGGGGGAATATAAAGGTTATTATGCCTATCCCAACAATACTGCTCAGCAAACAGAGATTATTATGGCTGAGGGAATTTCACCAAGGGATGTTCGTAGTAAAGCCAATTTGAATGTCGAGCAGACACTTGATTTATCAGAACTATCAACTATTCTTGTTTCGGATCAAACGGTAAAAGAGCCCCTTTATGATATTTTAGATATTTATTTTCGTGATCCCCATAACCCCATTTCCATTAAAATTGCAATAACAGATGGGGATGTTCAACCGTTTATTGACTTAACAAAAGATTTATCGGGTAGTGCAGGAGGCTATTATCAACGGTTTATTGAAAGTTCAGAAGAAAATACCTATTTTCCGAAGCTGGATTTACAGACCGTTGGCTCAATGTTATTTGAACAGACAATCGATATTGCTCTTCCATATATCAAGCTAAGTGAGGATAAAAAGCATGCGGTTGCAGCTGGTTTAGCCTTGTTTTCAGGTCAAACCTTTACGGGTACAGTCTTAACGCCAGATCAATCATTAATGATGCTGCTTTTAATGAATCAATCTAGTAAACAAGCACGAATGAGCTATATGTGGAAGCATGATGGAAAAGAAATGCCGATTACAGCAAATGTTATTCATGTGAAAAGGAAATGGACAGTGAATGAGGAATTACGAAGAATCACGATGGACTATCAAATAGACATGGAAATTGAGGAATTTGCCCAAAATCATTTATATAAAGATTCCATTTTCAAAGATGTTCAACAATTGTTTCAAGATCGTGTGCAGGCTGAATTTGAGGAGGTTTTACGCATTCTTCAAAATCAAAAGTCAGATACATTAGGGATAGGTCGTCATATTCGGGCTTACCACCCAAACATGTTTCAAGAAAACTGGCGTGATGAATTTGCATCATTACAGCTTGTGCCGACAGTTCAAGTAAAAATCATTCGTACAGGAGTTATACGATAAAAATCGCCTTTCTCAACAGGAAAAGGCGATTTTTAATCGTTAGACGGTCACTCTTTTTTGTACGATAAGTAAGCGAATGAGAAGGGTAATAGCACCCATTGTAAGGCCTGCAACAAGTCCAATCCAATAGCCGAATGGGCCAAAATCAGTATGCGTAGCAAGGACATAGCCTACAGGCAAGCCGATTACCCAGTAAGAGATAATGGCCATTATAAATGTTATCATCACATCTTTATATCCTCTTAAAGCTCCCTGTACAGGTGCTTGGATCGCATCAGATAGCTGGAAAATCGCCGCATAGACTAAAAACTGTACGGCATATTCGAGCACCATGCTGTCTGCTGTATACATATGAGCTACTGGTTCACGTAAAATGAATAGGATACAAGCAGAAATAAAGCTAAACAAAATGGCTGTTCCTACACATAGATAACTATAAATGCGGGCATCACGCATGCGTCCAGCGCCAATTTCAAAGCCTACTAATATCGTAACGCCCATGGAAATACTAAGCGGTACCATATATAAAAGGGAAGTGAAATTTAAGGCAATCTGGTGGGCTGCAATTATTTCAGTGCTAAAGTTACTCATCATCATCGTCACGGCAGAGAAAATACTTGTTTCTGCAAATAAGGAAATGCCAATCGGTACACCAATGAGTAATATTTCCTTCCAGCGCAGCCATTCTAGTTTAGGCCATTGGTGAAACAGACGGAAACGTTCGAACGGTACTCGTTTCGCGATAATCCATACCGTAATCATGAAAATGAGCCAATATGTAATGGCTGTTGCGACACCAGCACCAATCCCACCAAGCTCAGGTGCGCCGAATTTACCGAAAATAAACATATAGTTAAGGGCAATATTAATCGGCGTTGTCATTAAAGTAATAATCATCGTGACACGTGTCTGTCCGAGTGCGTCAATAAAGCAACGCATAACAAAGAATAAGAATAGTGGTAATAGACCAGCACACATTGCATAAATGTAGCCCTTGGCAATATTATGTACAGCGGATTCTAAGCTCATCTTGCTAAGTATCCAGTCAATGCCAAAAAAGAGTCCTGAGAAAATAATAATAGCTAGCATGATGGCTACATAAATGCCTTGCTGGACAGCCTTTTTAGCATCCATCTCTTTTTTTGCACCGACAAGATGTGAGACAATCGGTGTAATGGCAAGAAGAATCCCTGACAGGCCAGTATAAATAGGCATCCATATAGAGGAGCCAATCGATACACCTGCTAAATCCGCCGTCCCATAGCGACTGGACATTAAAATATCAAAAAATGAAATGAGATAAATAGCTACTTGTGTCACTAGTATAGGGACAATCATTTTTAAGAGTAATGCGTATTTTTCCTTGATTGTAGATGTTTGGTACATGTTTTATACTTCCTTCATGAACATAATGAACAAGTATAGCATATGTAAAGAGAGAAAAGCTGAATTTTTCATGCTTCATCTATATCTTTTCGTCAGCATATAGTAAAATAGAACACTGTAAACAAAAAGTAGTGCTGACTACAATGGTTTTTAAGGAATAGGAGAATTCATGTGAAACAACAAACAATCATTTTAACCGGTGGTGGGACAGCTGGCCATGTATCGTTAAACCAAGCGATACTCCCGTCTTTACTCGAACTTGGTTATGATGTCCACTATATTGGCTCAGAACAGGGTATTGAAAAAGAATTAATAGGCGAGGCATTTCCCAATGTTCCGTTTTATGGCATTGCGAGTGGTAAATTGCGTCGTTATTTTTCAATGAAAAATTTTACAGATCCATTTAAAGTGCTTGCTGGAATGATGCAGGCTTTTCGTATTATGAAAAAAGTGAAGCCTCAAGTTGTCTTTTCCAAAGGAGGTTTCGTTTCTGTCCCTGTTGTCATGGCAGCGAAACTCGCGGGTGTTCCTGTCGTTATTCATGAATCCGATGTGACGCCAGGTCTTGCTAATAAAATTGCTTTGCCTTTTGCCTCACATGTGTTCACGATTTTTGAAGAAACGCTGAAGCATTTACCACAAGAAAAGGCAACTTGCACGGGCTCTATTATCCGTCCAGAGCTGTTTCAAGGGGATAGAGCAAAAGGTTTATCTTTCTGTGGCTTTTCTACTTTAAAGCCAGTGTTACTTGTCATGGGAGGAAGTTTGGGCTCAGTGGTCCTCAATGAGGCCTTGCGTAAAAACTTGCCAGAGCTTTTAAAGCAATTTCATATTATCCATTTATGTGGTAAAGGGAATTACGATGAAGCGTTAGCAGAGATGCCAGGCTACAAGCAATTTGAATATGTGACTACTGAATTACCTGATTTATTGCATGCAGCTGATTTTATTGTGTCGCGAGCAGGCTCTAACTCCATCTTTGAATTTTTGGCGCTTCATAAGCCAATGCTTTTAGTGCCGCTTTCTGCACAAAAAAGCCGCGGAGATCAAATATTAAATGCCAATTTATTTAAAAAACAAGGCTATGCAGAAGTGTTACAGGAAGAAGAGCTAACAAAGGAATCATTTATGAAATCTGTTCATACTCTAACAGAGCGTAAGGCAGAAATGGTGGAGACGATGGCGAAAACGCAAAAGCCAAAAACACCAGATGAAATGGCGTCATTAATTTTACAATATAAAAAATAAAGGCTATAAAAAGAAGCTATAGGGCATGTCATGTGACAAAACCTATAGCTTCTTCTTATATAAGAGCGTTACATTGCTTGCTCTTCGCCTTCTTGTATTTGATGTGCTGTTGTTAGATAGAATAAATCTTTTGGAATTTTAAATAAATTAAATTGTGCCTCGCCGCTATTGACCTGTGCTAGTAGAGTAGGATGGCTTTCGTTTGCACTCATCACATAAGGGAGTTTTAACGCAGCACGCTGTGATTTTATATTTTCAACCCGTATACGGAGAAAAACCGTATGGAAATTGTATTCAAAAAATAACTCGTTTAAAAATAACATTTTCGCTTTTTGATTATAACCTTTACCTTGGTAAGGGAGTCCAATCCACGTTCCTAAAAAGCCTGCACCGTCCTCAACATCGTGTATACTAATGGTGCCGATTGGTTGACCCCAGTCATCAGTAATGGTCCTCGAGATAGCGAGTCCTCTCGCCTCCTCCTCAATCAGTTGTTTTGTCATAAACCAATATTCATCAGCTGATGTGGCTTTCTGACGGACAAAAGGGAATACAGAAGGGTGTGATAATAGCTCATAAAGCTCTGTACATTCATGCAGGTCTCGATGTTTAAGCATACGAAACGCCTCCTTTACTAGGGTAGTTAAAACAATTCCGTTGAAGCATAAAGAAGAAAACTAAAATTCGTACTGGAATTAAAACCCAAAGAACTAGACGTTATAACTATGATATTCCATAATCTCCCGCTGTCTTACTGATTTCGACCATACCGAAAAAAGGCTAGTTTTTTAAATATAATATAACACAGAAACTGTTTGATGCAATCATTTTGCTCGTAAAAAACAAAATTCAAGTTTAATAGTCAGTAAATTCTGACAAAGGAGATGGTAATATCAATTTTATTGTTGTTTTTTAACATTAAGTCTATCCTATCACTTTTAACTAATATTAATCATTTATCCATTTCTTTAGTAGGATTTAAGTTTTGCTAGAATAGGTAATATATCAAATATTACCCTAAAAAGGATATATTATTTCTGATTCTAGAAAGGTAATTATTTATTTTTATGTTATAATAGTAGTATTATTTTAATTCTACATACGGATACATACTAACATTTTTATCATGATTGCAAGGGTTTTCTGGAGGTGACAGCATGGAGTATCTTTTAAGCGAAGATTTTTTTAATCAATTGTTTATTGGCAAGGATTTTGTTTTTCTCATGAAAAAAATAGGAGACGATTATCAATATATTCGCTTAAACCAAGCAGCTCGAGATCTGTTATCCAATGAGGCGATTGGAAAAATGCTTTCGACTGTTACCTCAAAACGAAATTTCTCGATCATTCAGAAAAAGTATCATCAGGCAATTAGCGAGCATAATCTGGTTGACTATGTAGATTATGCATATGTTCAGTCGGAGGTGCGTAAATACGAAACGTCCGTCAGACCATTGACATATAATAATGAAGACTATATTTTGGCCATCACGAAGGAAATTCTTTATGACCGCAGTATTGAAGATAAATTTTTATTTATGCGGTCCATGTTTGATCATGCCTTTTTCTCTACGGTTATTTTATCTGCTGAAGGCATGATTTACGAAGTGAATGCAAGCTTTATGGAAGGTTTCCAACTAGATAATGACAGCGTCAAGCAAAAAAGGTTTGTTGATCTACCAATCGTTCCAAAAGAAGAAGTGGAAGAAATAAATTTATGCTTACAAATGGCGGCAAGAGGGGAAAACGTTGCAGAAAAGATCATTAGATTGTACACGCTGGACCAACAGGAACGAATGTATTTAGTATCATTATCACCTGTGATGCAGGATGATAATTCTTTTGCTATATTTCTTATCATGCAAGACTTTACCCAATTCACGGTTCAAAAAGCAGAACTACGTTCGAAATCTCACGGGCTTGATGTATTTAAATCTGCATTAAACTCTGCCACGGCCATTGCCGTATTAGATCATGAAGGCAATATTTCTGAAGTAAGTGAAATGTTTTTACAGGCTTGTGGCTATAGTGCAGAGGAGCTAATTGGCCAGCCGTATGCATTAATCGAACCACGGATCCATGGGCAGGATTTTTTGCAGAGCATAAATGACAAGCTTAATGCAGGGGAGATTTGGCAGGGGGAGCTATGCTATCGGACGAAATATCATGCCGATTATTGGGTTGAAGCCACCATTGTTCCATTAAAAAACGAGTTTGGTGACATCGAACAAATTTTAACCATTAACTATGATATTACGGACAAGAAAAGAATGTTCACGGAATTAAAAAATATCGAACGAACTTTCCGCCTCATTACGGAAAATACGAACGATTTAATTGTCATCACGAATGAGGATGGCATCATTATTTATACATCCCCATCCTATAATATGTATTTAGGCTATGACAATGTAGAGCTGCAAGGACAGTTTTACAGTGACATTATTGATGGAGAAAGTAAGAGTGAGTGGCAATCATTCATTAATAATTATTCTGGTCAGACTGATACACAGTTTGAGCTACTACTGAGGGCGAAAGATGGTACGCCGATTTGGACGGAGGGCAATGTCACAGTTGTCCATGACCCTGAACGGGAGAAGGTGTCACAAATCATGATGGTGTCTCGTGAAATTACCCATCGTAAAGAACGGGAAAATGATTTGCTGTATCTAGCTTATCATGATGCTTTAACTCAGCTACCTAATCGACGTTATTTACAAAAGGAGTTTCCGAATTTACTGGTGGAAGCAAACGACAATCAGACATGTGTAGCTATGCTTTATCTAGATGGTGACGATTTTAAAGAGGTAAATGATCGCTTTGGCCATGACACAGGTGATGCATTTATTCAACGATTTGGCGATGCCTTAAACAAGACGATTCGTAGTCATGATATGGTTATTCGTCTAGGTGGCGATGAATTTATTGTCATCTTAACGGGGTTAACGAGAGATATAGAAAAAAGACATAGCCAAATGATGCATATTATTCGTCGGATTCGAGATGAATTAGCATTAGGCTGGATCATTGAAGATCATCATTTTTCACCAACAGCCTCCATAGGAATTGCTTATTATCCCGATCATGGCCAAACACTAGATGAGTTATTGGATTTAGCTGACCAAGCTTTATATAAATCAAAAGAATTGGGGAAAAATAAGCTCTCTATTTCTGGCAGCCATTAAAAAAGTCTGTCCACAAGGTAAACTTGTGAGACAGACTTTTTAATTGGTGTTATGCTAGTACCGTAAATGGATTAAAATCCTTCATACGCTATTTTGGAATAGAAGGTGATACGATGCCTAAAAAGATATTATTAGTAGAAGATGAAAAGCATATTGCTCGTTTTGTCGAACTAGAATTACAGCATGAAGGCTACGAGGTGAAAGCTGCTTTCGATGGTCGAGAAGGACTTGCAATGGCAACAGCTGAAAATTTTGATGTCCTGTTACTGGATGTAATGCTACCTGGCATTAATGGGATAGAGATTTGTCGGCGTATACGTTCACAGTCACAGGTTCCTATTATTTTATTAACGGCTAGAGATGCTGTCATGGATCGTGTAGCGGGCTTAGATGCAGGTGCGGATGACTATATCGTCAAACCGTTTGCGATTGAAGAGCTACTTGCGAGAATACGGACGATTTTACGTCGTGTCACGCCAGCGGCAGCAAACAGTGAATCCCTCTGTTTTCGCGATATCGAAATAGATGTAGCAGCCTATGAAGTTTTTGTGCAAGGGAATAAACTTGACTTAACAAAGACAGAATACGATTTACTGAAACTATTAATCGAGCACAAAAATAGAGTATGTACACGGGAACATATTTTAACGTCAGTTTGGGGATATGATACAGATATTGAGACCAATGTAGTAGATGTTTATATAAGACATTTACGCACAAAACTACCTGGTGATATGAATGCTTATATTGAAACCGTTCGAGGTGTTGGATACGTGATGCGTGAATGAACAAATTAAAAGGATATCTACGCCACCAATCTTTGCAAACAAAATGGATGTTAACGTCGAGTATCGTCATCTTTATTAGTTATACCATTATATGTGTTGTTGTTTATTTATTTCTTCATACATGGTTATTAAATGATGAAGAGAGTAAAGTAGTCCGAACTAGTAAGGATATCATCTCCTTTTTAGAATCTCAGGGTCCCAATATTACGATTCAGCAAATCCAACAAAATACAGGTTTACTGAAATCAATTGCCGATCGAGATGAAACGGTCAGATTGTTTAATGTAGATGGCATAGAAATCCTACGTATTAATCATACGTCAGAAGCCGTACCTCTTACTGCAATGCAAGAGGTTATCGAGACGACAATCGACAAGCAGGATGTATTAGTAATCAACGAGCCATTGCAACTAGGCTTTTTTCAGGGATATATTCAAGTCATACATCCGTTAACAAGCTTTCAATCACTGATGCATTATCTACTGACAGCGATGCTTATAGCAGGGATAGGCGCATTAGTGTTATCGGGTTCTATCGGCTATTATCTTGCCAATTATTTAATGAAGCCATTACGGGAATTGCGTGCATCGATGAAAAAGGTGATGGATCAGGGGTTTAATGAGCCTATCCAATTGACTTATACATCACATGATGAGATTGGCGATTTATTGAAAATGTACAATGCTATGATGAATGAGCTGCAAATTTCTTTTACTAAGCAGCAACAATTTGTGGCAGACGCTTCCCATGAGCTGCGAACACCCATACAAGCAATTGAAGGACATCTTTCACTTTTAAAAAGATGGGGCAAAAACGATCCTGCCATTTTAGAAGAATCGATAGATACCTCTTTATCGGAAATCGCACGTATGCGCAAAATGATAGAGGAATTATTAGAGCTTGCACGGCGTGAAGAAAAAGATCATGCGAGTGAGGCAAATGCACTGGTGGTACTCCAAGCGGTGATAGATGAACTGAAGCTCGTGCATCCACAAGCGCGAATTTTGCTGTCGAAGCATGGTGAAATAGGTCCGTTATTTATTACCGAAAATGCACTAAGTCAAATCGTTCGTAATATAATAGAGAATGCTATTCGTTATTGTGAAAAAATTCCTGAGATACAAATTTCTATTTCTGTTGCTGGAAATTATGCATGTTTAGAAATTGCTGATAATGGTATAGGAATAGCACAAGACAATATTCCGTTTATTTTTGATCGTTTTTATCGCGTGGATGAGGCAAGAAATCGTCAAATTGGTGGAACTGGCTTAGGGCTAAGTATTTCGAAGATGTTACTTGAAAAATACAATGCAACAGTAGAAGTCAAGAGTGAGGTTAATATTGGAACCGTTTTCTTCTTGAAAATCCCGCTAAAATATTAAGAAAAATGCACGCTTTATTTCATTATTCCATCCTTTGCGAAAAAAATTGCTTAATTTGCTAAAAAGAGTTGTATTTTTTGTGAAGAGTAGTAAGATTGAGATGGAAAAAACGTTCTTTAAAATATGGAAAAGTAGTGTGAAACATTCTTTTAAAGAACGGCTAAATATTATATAATTAATTGCAATTTAATTAATGGAACTGCCGAAAGGCAAAATTTGGAGGTCATTTTTCATGTCGAACAACGTTACAACTGTAAGTTCTCCATGGTCAGCTTTCTCTGGTCCTAACTTAGGATATGTGATGGAGCAATACGACTTATTCTTACAGTCTCCTGAAGAAGTAGAACCGGAGTTAGTATCTTTATTCCAACAATTTGGTGCACCAGTAGTAGTAGAAGGTGAAGTAGCTGTAGCTAGTCATACAGCAGCGGCTCCTGCTGGCGATTACAAAAAAGTGTTAGCCGCTGTAAAATTAGCAGACACAATCCGTACACGCGGTCATTTAGCGGCAGATATTTATCCACTGAAAAACCGTGAACTACAAACAGCTCAAATTGAAGAAAGCGCGTTCAACTTAAGCGCTGCAGATTTAGCTGAAATTCCTGCAGCAATCTTCTTCAAAGATGTGCCAGCAAACGTGAAAAATGGTAAGGATGCAATTGACTATTTAAAAGCTATTTATACAGATAAAGTAGCATTTGAATATGGTCACGTAGTAGCTACAGAAGAACGTGATTGGATTCAAGCGCAAATCGAATCAGGCTTATTTAAACAAGCATTATCTCCTGATGAGAAAAAAGCCTTATTAGATCGTTTAACTCGCGTTGAAAATTTCGAGAAATTTATTCATAAAACTTTTGTAGGACAAAAGCGTTTCTCTGGTGAGGGCTTAGATACGCAAATCGTTCTTTTTGATGAAATCATTAAAACAGCAGAAGCGAAAAACGTGGAAAACGTACGTATTGGTATGGCACACCGTGGTCGCTTAAATGTTTTAACTCACATTTTAAATAAACCGTATGACATGATGTTCTCTGACTTTGCACATGTTTCTAATGATTTATTTATGCCAGAGCATGGTCGCCTTGAAATCACAAAAGGTTGGACAGGTGATGTTAAATACCACATGGGTGCTTCTTACAACCGTGAATCAGGTATGAATGTGAAATTGGCTTACAACCCTTCTCACTTAGAAGTTGGAAATCCAGTGGTACTTGGTGCGACTCGTGCAACACAAGATGATACGTCTAAACCAGGTCAACCTGTTTTCGATCGTACAAAAGGCTTAGGCATTCTTGTACATGGTGACGCTGCATTCCCAGGTCAAGGGATTGTAACGGAAGTGTTAAACTTCGCTAAAACAGAAGGCTTTACAACAGGTGGTACAATCCACATTATCGCAAACAATATGATCGGGTTCACAACTGAACATTATGATTCTCGTTCTTCTGTGTACTCTTCTGACCCTGCTAAAGGCTATGAAGTACCAGTAATCCATGTGAACGCGGACAGCCCAGAGGCAGTGGCACAAGTGGGTCGCTTTGCAGCTAACTACCGTCAAACATTTGGCAAAGATATTATCGTAGACCTAGTAGGTTACCGTCGTCATGGTCATAATGAAACAGATGACCCAACTGTAACAAACCCAGAAACATATAAATTAGTTTCAAAACATGAAACAGTACGTGCATTATATGGTGCACAATTAGTGGCTGAAGGTCTTGTATCTACTGATGATGTAGCAGCTTTAGATACAGCTATCTATGCAGAAATGCAAGCAGCCTATGACCATGTAAAAGAAATGGCAGATAAAGATGATCATCATCAATTAGAAATGCCAGAAGAATTAAAAGTAGATTTCCCACAAATTGATACAGCGGTTGGTGCGGAACGTTTAGAAAAAATCAATGAAGAGCTCCTAGTGTTTGAAGAAAACTTTGAGCCTCAGAAAAAGCTTGGTAAAATTTTAGAAAAACGTCGTGATGCTTATGCGTCAGCTAAAATCGACTGGGGTCATGCGGAAACTTTAGCATATGCAACAATTATCCAAGATGGCACACCAGTACGTTTTACAGGTCAAGATGCACAGCGTGGTACATTCTCTCAACGTCACTTAGTACTACATGATAAAAACAATGGCAATGTATTCACACCACTTCACCATATTTCTGGTGCGAACGCATCCTTTACAGTACACAACTCACCACTGACAGAAGCAGGGGTAGTAGGCTTTGAGTATGGTTACAACCTAGAAAACAGCCATGTATTAACTGTCTGGGAAGCACAATTCGGTGACTTTGCGAATATGGCGCAAGTGATGTTTGATAACTTTATTTCAGGGGCACGCTCTAAATGGGGTCAAAAATCTGGCTTAGTGATCCTTTTACCACATGGTTATGAAGGTCAAGGTCCAGAGCACTCTTCAAGCCGTATGGAACGTTATTTACAAATGTCAGCTGAAAATAACTGGTTTGTAGCAAACTGTTCAAACGCAGGCAACTACTACCACTTATTACGCCGTCAAGCAGCGTTATTAGGTACTGAAGGGGTACGTCCACTTGTAGTCGTATCACCAAAATCATTATTACGTCATCCATTAGCAGCCGCTAATGCTGAGCAATTAGCAAATGGTTCATTCCAAGAAGTGATTGAACAACCAGGTTTAGGTGCTAAACCAGAAGCTGTAGAACGCATCGTTTTAGGTACAGGTAAAGTGATGATCGATTTAGCCGATCGCGTGAAAGACGGAGAAGGCTTCGATCACTTACACATTATTCGTGTAGAACAACTTTACCCATTCCCAAAAGAGCAAGTTGCTGGTATTATTGCTAAGTATCCTAATGTGAAAGAAATTGTTTGGGTACAAGAAGAACCTAAAAACCAAGGCTCATGGAATTATGCATTAGAAACATTATATGAACTTTCAGAAGGTAAAAAGCTTCGCTATGTAGGTCGTCCTGCAATGAGCTCAACTTCTGAAGGAGACGCAGATTCTCATAAAGCTGCACAATCAGCATTAATTGAAGAAGCAGTTGCTGAGCCAGTAAAGGTTAAATAATCACATATAAATATTGAAACCGGGCTACTTGCCCTTAAGCGGTAGCCCTTCTATGTGCGTAAGCACGTTAATCAAAGGAGGAAATGAAAGTGGCTGAAATTAAAGTCCCTGAATTAGCAGAATCGATTACAGAAGGTAGTATCGCACAGTGGGTTAAAAAAGTGGGCGATCGCGTTGAAAAAGGTGAATTCATCGTTGAACTTGAAACAGATAAAGTAAACGCTGAAATCATTTCTGAAGAAGCAGGTGTATTAACACAAATTTTAGCTGAAGAAGGCGACACTGTTCTAGTTGGTCAAGTTATCGCAGTAGTAGAAGCAGGCGAAGGCGCAGCACCTGCACCAGCAGCGGCTCCAGCTGAAGCAGCTCCAGCTCCAGCAGCACCACAAGCAGCACCTGCACCAGCGGCAGCAGCTCCAGTAGTAGAAGAAACTTCTGGTGAGCGTGTTATCGCATCTCCAGCAGCACGTCGTCTTGCACGTGAAAAAGGTATTGACCTTGCAGCAGTATCTCCAGTAGATCCACAAGGTCGCGTACGTGTACAAGATGTAGTAGCACACGGAACTGCACCAGCGGCAGCAGTAGCACCTACACCAGTAGCAACTACAGGTGGCCCAGTTGTATTCACACCAGCAGCTAATTCTGATCGTGTAACAATTGAAAAAATGAGCCGTCGTCGTCAAACAATTGCAAAACGTTTATTAGAAGTTAAACAATCAACAGCTATGTTAACAACATTCAACGAAATTGACATGACAAACATCATGGCACTTCGTAAACGTAAACAAGAAGAGTTTGTGAAAGCAAACGACATCAAACTTGGTTTCATGTCATTCTTCACAAAAGCTGTTGTTGCAGCACTGAAAAAATACCCATACGTAAACGCTCAAATCGTTGGCGATGAAATTCATTTAAATAACTTCTTCGATATCGGTATCGCTGTATCAACTGAAGAAGGTTTAGTAGTACCAGTTGTACGTGATGCAAACAGCAAAAACTTCGCTGAAATCGAAAAAGATATTGCTAACTTAGCGACAAAAGCTCGTGATAAAAAATTAGGCTTAAATGATATGGCTGGTGGATCATTCACAATCACAAACGGTGGTGTATTCGGTTCATTAATGTCAACACCAATTATGAACGGTACTCAAGCTGGTATTTTAGGTATGCACTCTATTGTTAACCGTCCAGTTGCTGTAAATGGGGAAGTTCAAATCCGTCCAATGATGTATGTAGCACTTTCTTACGATCACCGTATCATCGATGGAAAAGATTCAGTAGGATTCTTAAAAACAGTTAAAGAATTAATTGAAAACCCAGAAGATTTATTATTAAATTCATAATACCATTAAACCCTGCGAACAATGTTCAGCAGGGTTTTTTTGTGCATATGAAATCTTTCGACCGATTCTATTTTTGAAAGAGTACTAATGTTATATCGTATAGAGGAGCAAAAAAGAAATAAACACAACTTTTCTCACATAGAAAACATACTCTATAATAAAAATGTGTTGTAATTTTCAGAAATATTGACGAAAGCTCAATGATTTAAAATGGATAGAGAACGCATAATAACCTAATATTGTCATTAATCAGAAAAATGTTAAAATCGTCTTGACGAACATATTAGTTTTATAGTAGTATCTAAATATCAATTAAATAAACAAACCTCACGAATGTTACCAGTGAGGTAGAGGCGCGGTATTTATTAGTTCATTGTTGAGTACAAGCAAGCGAAGACGCAATGAAGAAGGAAATATCGCCGAAGTATAAAAGGAGCTCGTACTTTTATGCTGGGTCTGCAGTGAATAAGTGCAGGACTGTCCTAGTAAATTGATTTCCAGGTTTACTAGGTTGTGCTATCTCGGAAATATGGAAATAATAGTGAGGATTTGGGCAACTGTCATAAAAGGTAAGACCTAAGTTCAATAAACTTAGGTCTTTTTTAGTACAGTTGTCTTATTTTTTTACAGAAAAGGGGAGTTTTTCATGAAAAGAAAATGGTTGTTAGTAATGATCTCTATCATGACAGCAATTGTGCTAGCTGCATGTGGCACTAGCGACAAAAAAGACGGCGGTTCAGGTGATGCTGGCGCGGACAAGGAAGAAGGCGGCGGTGAATTCCGCATTGGAATGGAGGCTGGCTACCCACCATTCAACTGGACACAGCAGGACGATGCTAATGGCGCGGTAAAAATTGCTGATAATGCAGAGTATGCAGGCGGCTATGATGTACAAATGGCGAAAAAAATCGCTGAAGGCTTAGGCAAAGAGCTAGTTATCGTAAAAATGGAATGGGACGGCTTAGTTCCAGCGCTACAATCAAACAAAATTGATGCAATCATTGCGGGTATGTCACCAACAGAAGAACGTAAGAAAACAATCGACTTTACTGAAAACTACTACACGTCGGATTTCGTAATGGTGATTAAAAAGGGTAGCAAATATGAAGGGGCAAAATCAATTCAAGATTTCTCTGGTGCAAAAATTACATCCCAATTAAATACATCGAACTACACAGTTATTGATCAAATTAAAGGTGTAGACAAACAAACTGCTATGGAAAGCTTCCCGGCAATGCGTGTCGCTTTAGAGGCTGGCAAAATTGATGGTTATGTAGCAGAACGTCCAGAAGGAATTTCCGCTGCAGCAGCGAACGATAAGTTCACATATGTTGCATTTGAAGAAGGCTTTGATACAGATCTTTCTAACACTTCAATTGCTGTAGGTTTACGCAAAGAAGATGCAAATCGTGAAAAAATTAACGAAATATTAAAAGGTATTACAGAGGACGATCGTCAAGCCATTATGGAAGAAGCGATTAAGAATCAACCAGCAGCACAATAATGACAAGGCACGGACTAGTTGCTGGTCCGTGCATGATCATTTCATCATTATCAAAATGAGAACCTCTCTACATAATGATAATGTCCTAGCGTGACAAATCATAGAATGGTAGAAAGAGCTAGGACACGAAAAAGATAAGCAAGCAACATGACATTGTAAGGAGGAACATCATGAGTCTTGAATGGATAATTTCAATTATTGAAAACAACTGGCAAATGTTTTTACGAGGTGCGTATTATACGTTACTGATTTCGATTATTAGTACAATTATTGGTGCATTCATCGGATTTTTCATCGGAATTATGCATACGATTCCAGTTCGTAAAAAAGGAATAAAATTTTATAGCCTGAAGCTTATTAATTTTATCCTAACATGCTATGTTGAATTTTTCCGTGGTACACCAATGATTGTACAGGCTATGGTTGTCTACTACGGATTAGATATCGCGTTTGGAATTGACATGCATTTTATCACAGCAGGTATTTTAGTCGTTTCTCTTAATACAGGGGCATACATGGCAGAGATTGTGCGTGGTGGGATTGTATCGATTGATAATGGTCAATACGAGGCAGCATCAGCGATTGGGATGAATCACTTCCAAATCATGCTTCACGTAGTCCTGCCGCAAGTAGCACGTAACGTTTTACCAGCAACAGGTAACCAACTAATTATGAATATTAAAGATACAGCCGTATTAAATGTCATCGGCGTAACAGAGTTATTCTTCCAAACAAAATCAATTTCAGGTAACAACTTCCGTTATTTTGAATCGTTCTTTGTCGCATGTGTTCTTTATTTCATTATGACATTTACCGCATCTCGCATCCTTCTATATGTTGAAAAACGTTTGGATGGACCGGATGCCTATCAAAAAGAACAAAAAGAAGCTGTATAGGGGGACGCACAAATGGCAGTCATTAAAATCGAACATTTAAGTAAATCATTTGGACGTAACCAAGTGTTAAAAGATGTGAATTTCCAAGTGGAAAAAGGCGAGGTTGTTTGTTTAATTGGTTCCTCTGGTTCTGGTAAGTCTACACTACTTCGTTGCATAAATTTATTAGAAACACCAAGTGGCGGGCAAATAATTTATCAGGGAGAAGACATCCTAGATGAAAAGCACAATATCCAAGAATATCGTACCCATCTAGGAATGGTATTCCAGCAGTTCAATTTATTTAATAATCATAATGTGTTAAGTAATTGCACAGTCGGCCAAATCAAAGTACTTAAGCGCTCGAAGAAAGAAGCGGAAGAAACAGCGCTGAAATATTTGAAGATCGTAGGTATGGATCAATATGTAAACGCTAAGCCACGTCAGCTTTCAGGCGGACAAAAGCAACGTGTAGCAATTGCTCGAGCACTGTCTATGAATCCCGAAGTAATGCTATTTGATGAACCGACATCAGCACTGGACCCAGAAATGGTAGGAGAGGTGCTGAAGGTTATGCGACAATTAGCAGACGCAGGGAATACAATGTTAATTGTGACACATGAAATGGAGTTTGCTAAAGAAGTGGCAGATCGTGTCGTCTTTATGGATAAAGGTGTGATTGTGGAAGAAGGCCCACCATCACAAGTATTAGTCAATCCACAGCATGAACGTACGAAAGAGTTTTTAAAACGTACTTTAAAATAAGCACAAAAAAGTGAGTCCATTATTTTGGACTCACTTATTTTCTAGAATTCCATTCTGCATAGAGCACAAAGCAGATTGCGAATGCTACAGCAATGATAAAAAACCATTGCGGTACACCACCAAAACTCATGAGAACACCCCGAATTTCATTTTTTTTTGGATAGAATAGGTATAGTATTTCTTTTTTCTCCACAAAAGACCAAAAATATTATAAAATAAGCAATAGACATTAGCTTTTGCTAGTAAAGAGAGGTAGAGAGAATATGTTACATTTAAAATGGAAAGATGCGCCAACATTACGAACGGTTACCTGCAAACATACAAATGCATCGAAATACTTAGTGTCCAACGTCTTAACAGTAGGTAAAGAATATGAAGTAAAAAACGAAACAGAAGAATTCATTTTTATTATCGACAACACAGGTAATGTCGGCGGCTATTATAAGGATTATTTCGAATAAATAAAAACAGGGTGGTTCAGAGCATTTGCTGAGCCACCCATTTTTTAATCTCGCTGATAGCCTTGAGCACCCGCTACATCTTGCAGCTGTTGTTTCTCTTGTTCGGTTGCCGTATGCAAAGCAAAGACATCCTTAATTGCTGTTTGTAATTCATGCTGTGTTTCTTTAAATTTTGAAACTTGCTGTTCAAAAGATGGACTTGTAAAACGATCATGTGTCTTTGATAACCGTTCCTCTAGTCGGGCATAGTGCTGATCCATATGCATCGATAGCATCATTGCCAGTTGGTTTTTCCATAGCGGAATTAGCGTAACAATTGAGAACTCAATTTTTTCGGCTAACGTTTGATTAGCTTGTTGAATCATCCGTATCTGAGGAGCCGTTTGCAGGGCTACTTGCTGAGATACTTGTAAATCATAAATACGTTGGTCCAATCGTTCAATTTGCGCAGCAAAATCATTGAGCTGCTGAATAGCGAGCGGCTGTTTGCTTGCTTGGACACTCATTATTTGTGCTGGTAGCTCTACTTCAATAGCTTGTTGTTTTTTCATTTGACCTGCTGCAATGGCAGTAGCCAGTTCCTCAAAAAATCCTCGATTATGGTTATAAAGTGCTTCTAAGTTTTCCACATCTTTAATCAGCTGGAGCTGTGCACGTTCTAGTTGAACACCAATACGTTCTACCTGAATACTAATACGCTCAAATTCTGTTAACGTTTGCTTGACCGAGGGCTCTGTTTTACCAAACATTTTTTTGAAGAACGTTTGCTTCTTTGGTTCTAAAGCTGTCGGGTCTACTCGATCTAGTGTCTGCATTAAGGAATCAAGCATTTGCCCAATTTTAGTAACGTCCTTTTGCTTCACCTGTGCAAGCATTCGATCCGCAAATTGAGATAGGGCTCGCTGCGAATCTTGCCCAAGAGATAGCAATGATTCAAAATCAGTTAAATCGATTTGACTGGCATATAGTAATGCACGACTTTGTGCAAGAGGCGATAGCGTTTCATATGTCGCCATCGCCTCATTTTGTGGAGTTGTTTCTAAGTAGGATTGGACTAGTGGAGAAAGTCCAGGTATGGTATTAAGTTGAAATGCGTGTTCATTAGCCGTCATTTATCATCGCCTCGCCAGTCCAATTGTTCTCTACGTCTTAAATTGGAGCGATTTGCGAACTCGATCTCCATTTGCAGATGATCGATATCATTAGCAAGCGCATCCTTTAAATCAATTTGTATTGTATCATTTAAATCGGTAAGAGTTTCACGTGTTTTGGATAACGTCAATTGAATTTCCTTATCCTTCACAGGCTGCCTTGAAAGCATTGTATATTTATCCGTTAATTCCACCGCAGAAGGTAAATGCGCATAGAAAAATGGTTCCACATTATAAAACTTTCGCGGGTCTGTCTTCACAATTTTAACAATATTTTTTGAGATACGTGTCATCTCAAGAAGTTGTTTAAAAGCAGATACAGAACGGACACGTAAATAGTTTTGACTTAATGTTTGAATATGCTTATTGGCTGTAGATAATTGTGTGTCAATATGCTTGAACTCTTCTTTTGTGATACCTGCTATTTGCATGACCTTCTTTTTTTGTCTATGTTTCAGCAACGTTGTACTCGTCGCATATGAACCCGCAAACAGTAAACCACCAAGGAAGAATCCAGGATTTGCCGCAATTGCTGCGATAGAAACAGTTGTAAGCGAAATAAGAAAGCTGGCACTATGTCTAGAGAAAAACTGTCCGACACTAAGCATTGTTTCATCCTCCTTGCTTTTCAATATGTCTATCTTCTTATACGAAATAATCGACATAAAGTTTCATTGAAAAATAAACCCTTACATAAATTTTACTGCTAATTGTTAACTTTCTCAATGATAATACATAGAATAAGTGAGATGTTTCGATGGAAAAATAGCGGGAGACCGCTTTTCGATAAAATGTGTGTGAGTCGATTTTCATCAAAGAGACCGATGAGCCGTTGGTTACTATGTTTTTTACTTGAATGAGTGGTTCTATACGGTATATGATCGATTTTGGTAGTAGTGAGAGCGGTTCTATACGAAATATGATCAGTTTCGGCAGTAATGAGAGCGGTTCAATACGGTATATGATCGGGTTTTCCATTAGTGTGAGCATTTTTAATCAACCCAAGAATACATCTAACAAGGTGTGGCTTTTTCTTTTGTCATTCTAAATTGATTATAGAAGGTACATCGAATTATCGTCTTTTCCCTTAGCATCTGGGCAAATTGCCTAGGTGTTTTTTAAAATAAAAATTTAAAAATTCTAAAAAATTAAAGGGATTTATAAAATAATGCAGAATATAACAATTGTAAACCAAATTATCAAATATATGGAGGATGGAAATGATGAAAAAGAAAAAATCGATGTTGTCTATTTTAGGTGTTCTATTTTTAAGCTTAGGATTAGCTAGTGGTGCAAGCGCGAGTGCTAGCAAACCACATTATGAAAATGACGGCGGTGGAGGTTCATCAAAGCCACCAAGTTGTGTCAAAGCACCTTGCCCAATGCAATAATTAATGAAGATAGAGCATCCATTTAATCGTGGATGCTCATTTTTTATGACAAAATTTTATGAAATACAATGATTTCCACTCATATCATGATTCATGTAAAGTAAGCTATAAAATAATGAAGCGATTTTCTGTTATATATGGTGAGGGGAAATGCAAAGTGCCATATAATGGAAGAATTCTTTCCGACAGACTTCATCAAAAATAAGAAGATGTATAATGAAACATCTCCCCAAATTTGAGGACTTCACCAGCCTCATGCGTAATTCTCGCTGCAGAGGTAATTGGTAGCTGAATTTTGACCGCAAGATACAATGTAGCAGATATACAAAATAAAAAGACTGGGGACTTTACCCCAATCTTAATAAACTTGCCCCCGGAAACGTATTCAAGATAACAATATTCATACTATCAGTAAAGGTGCCATAAACCTTGATAAAATGTTAAAAGGCAAGAGCCAAACTAAACAATGTCTGACTCCATGCGTATATAGCCTTTTAAATCATCGTACATTTCTAATGAAAAGGAATTGGAATCAGCTTGTGGACTAACGCCTTTTTGGACAAAAAGGAGGAATTCATTGAGTGCTTTTTCAGAGCCTTCCACTTCGACCTCAATTTGCTCAGCATTATTTAGTCGACAGTATCCTTTTAATCCTAATTCAATAGCCTTTTGTTTGATAAAGAAACGATAACCTGTGCCGTATACATCACCAAAAAATTTGATACTTGCTCGTTTGTTCACGGGAATACCTCCTACTAGTGAAAAGGGGAATACCTCTTCTTTTTAATGCATAACACGTTCTTTTTCTAAATAGGCAATCAAGTTATTAATATAATAGAGAACATGCTTAGATGCTTCATCCACTTCTTTGAGGTGGACATCTGCTTTTTCGATATTACCTGCTTTATGAGCTTCTGCGGCAAGCTTTGCTGATTCATGGACACGTAAATGGTAGCCATCTAAATCATGATAGTCCTGAAGATGGCCGAAACGTTCTACTGTGCGAGGTGCTGTATACCATTTGCCAAGTCGACAGTCTCTATGAGAAGAAACATCATTTGGTTCAACACTTTCAAGGCCTAAGAACATGTTGTAAATACGCCACTTCCATAAAATGTGATCTGCTTTCGATAATTGAAGAAGGGCAATAGAGGAAAGCTGTACATTATTGTTGGCAATAATATCATTACGGAAACGATTAATTTCTTTCCCTAATAGATGAATATCACTAGATGTATTGTGACTATAATCACGAATATCTTCCTGCAAGCTTGAAATTTCAATCATTCGTGCGGAGACTTCATCAATCGCTGCCGCTTGTTGCTGAGAAATGGCTGCTGTATTTGTTACATCTACATTAATACCCTCAATTGCATGCACTATAGCATTTAAGAGCGGTAACGAATCTTTTGCCTCAACGGTTGCTTCCTTAATAATCGCTGTCGTTTCGGTAATTGAGTTGGATACATCATTAGAGTAGCTCTTTAAATGATGGACGTTTGTCGATACTTCACTAAGTGCAGAAACTGTATTTTCCGCAAGCTTTCGTACTTCTTGTGCAACGACCGCAAAGCCTTTGCCATGTTCACCCGCACGCGCGGCTTCTATGGAGGCATTGAGTGCCAGTAGGTTTGTTTGATCGGCGATTTGATTAATTAATGTTACAACCTGTTCAATATCATTTACCCGTTTTTGCAATTCTGAAAATGATTCGACAATGGACGTAAAGGTTTCTTCCGTTTTAAATATTTCCGCTAAGGCATGCTCAATGGCATTTTTTCCTTTCGTTGCATGATCAACCGATTCAGTCGTTTTCTCAGATATATGGGAAGACATACGCGCTACCTCATTAATAGAAGCGGCAATCTGTTCTGTTGCGGCAGTGGAAGATTGAATTTCTTCATTTTGCTTATCTAAGCTAAACACTAAATCTTTCATGTACATAATTTTTGCATTGACATCCATTAACGAGGATACTTCGCCTACTACGTTTTCAACGATGCGTTCTGTTAATACTTCCACTAGCAATTCTTGATCGACATTGACAGCGGCTTGGAAAGATTTCATGTATTGAAAAGCTTTATTCGGCTTAATTCCGAAATTATGTAAAATATAGGTAGTGATATAGAAGGCAAATTGATTGAATACAACAATTAATTTACCAGGCTCGTATTGATGTTGACGAAATAGATTGAAAAATTTTACCGTTTCATCGACGTAATCATCGTCACGCGTTGCTAAGAAAAACTGTGTTAAGTATTGATTGATATTTTCTTCACTAATGGTTAATTGAGAGGTAGGGGAAATCTCGCTTAAATAATGATGAAAAATGGCATTCATAGAAGGGGTAATATCTTTTAGCTTTTGGTAGAGTGTTTTTAAATGCTCCTCGTCCTGTGAATTGAAGTGATTAAATGCCAATGTTTGATGAAATCGGCCTGTTGCATGTAAATCTGTACCACGTTGAAGTAGCTGTTCTAGCTCTGCTTTCGGTCGAATACTTGAAAACATAAAAATACCTCCCAAAAAGTATGTATAATAAGGTAATAATAGCATAATTCAGGTGGTTTTAATAGACATTTCAGATGTGTTTGATAAAATGAAAATATCTAATGACAGCAAGGAATGGGCAAATATGTATACAATTATTTACATGAAAGCGGACTATGAGCCTTGGTGGAAATTTGAAGGTTGGGAAGCTTTTATTCAAACAGAAGATACATTTGAAACAAAGGAGCTCTTTGAACGAGCTTTACAGCAAAAATTAGCACACTTTCGTTCCTCATATGACAATGAAGTGGCGAAGGAAGGGCAGTACTGGGCGTTTTGGTCTGAGGATGAAAGCTTTTATTGTGAGGCTTGTGATGACGATGCACAAGTATATCATGGGATAATTGCGTGTAAAATAGAAGAGAAGTAAAATAATTTTGAAATAAAATAAAAAAAGATTTTTTCTTTATTTGACAAAATTATGAATGGCGTTTATACTTAAGTTAACAATTTAATTGCTTCACCGGAAACATGAATTCACATATTACAAAAAGTGATCGCGTTAGTTCGGTACTCTTTGTAATATGTGAATTTTTTCAATCGCTGAAGAAATTACATATTGTTCACTTTTATTTTTTGGAGGTTTTCTTAAATGAAACAAGGTACAGTAAAATGGTTTAACTCAGAAAAAGGTTTTGGATTCATCGAAGTTGAAGGTGAAAACGACGTATTCGTACACTTCTCAGCTATCCAAGGCGAAGGTTTCAAAACTCTTGACGAAGGTCAAAAAGTGGAATTCGAAGTTGTAGATGGCAACCGCGGACCACAAGCTGCTAACGTAACTAAACTTTAATTCTCCATAATTAAAATTACTTTCGTTAAACCCAAGACATCCTATGCAAATAGGATGTCTTTTTTGTATCATTTGAAAGTTTATGGATTACAAATCTAAATTTAGGTTAAATATAAAGTAGGGGTAGATAGCTTCGGCAAAGTAGAGGATAGCCTTGTAAACGTGAAGGATAGCATCGCCAAAGTAGCGGATAGTTCCTCAAAAGTGTGGATAGCCTTTCCTATGTGAAGGATAGCCTTGCCAAAGTGAAGGATAGCACAGCCAAAGTAGCGGATAGTTCCTCAAAAGTGGCGGATAGCCTTGCCAAAGTGAAGGATAGCTTGGCCAAAGTGAAGGATAGCTTCCCAAAAGTGGCGGATAGCACAGCCGAAGTAGAGGATAGCTCCCCCGAAAGTAGCGGATAACTGAGCCAAAATGAAGGATAAAGCTACCAAACTGAAGGGTAACGTCCCAAAAGCAGAGGGATAACCCCTCAAAATGAAAGAAAAACCCCACAAGTATTCAAGATAGCTTGTAAGATAGGAGGCAGATCAATATGGATAACTTAGAGAAACTACCGGATGAGCAGGAGCAGCAAGATTTTTATCAGAAGCTACGTACGAAATTAGTAGCTTTTCTTGGATCGAAAAAGGGAAAAAGTAATAAGTTTACGCCGTATTTAATGTTTGTGCCTGATTTATTTCATTTATTAGTGAAGACATTAACGGATGCAGGGGTTGATAAAAAAAGCCGTACATTGATAGGGGCGTCCATTGCGTATTTTATATTGCCACTGGATTTGATGCCAGAAGGGTTGCTGGGCTTTGGTGGTTATTTAGATGATATTGTCTTAGCGACATTTGTGGTGAATACGATCATTAATAAATTGGGGCCAGATGTGGTTGACAAGCATTGGACGGGTGATGACAAGCTGTTACATGTGCTGCAAAAAGTGGCGGAAGTCAGTGATGAGGTAGTGAGTAAAATTCCTGTTAAATTGCCCATTGCTCAGATTGTTAAGCAAGAGAGTAAAGATAAATAATATTATTATGTAAACTAAATTCCGGAATGAACCTGTGTAAGCAGGTTCATTTTTTATGTTGTTCCAGTACATGATGGAGCTGTTGAACTGGTACAAATAGGCCGACACGTCCAATAGGTTCATATTTCATCGTTGCAAAGATAATGCCAATGACCTCGCCATATTGATCAATTACTGGGCTACCACTATTTCCACGATATACAGGTGCTTGTAACATCACCACTGGTTCCTGCCAATCCTCTAATTGGATTGGTTCGAGTAATGTCCCTTCATTGGCTATACCCGTGAAGGCAAGAGGGTTACCAATAAAATAGACATGTTCATCAGTTGAAAACGGTGGATCTTCAGCAAGAGGAAGATAGGGGAGTTGCTCAGCTTGCACTTGTATTAAAGCTAAGTCGATAGCTGGATAGCTCTCAATTAATGTAGCTTCCATCAGTCCCTCATCTGGAAATACAACAGATAATGTCGTTGCATGTTCTACTACGTGAGCATTGGTGACAATTAGACCATCAGAAGAGACGGCAAAACCTGTCCCTTTACTCGAGCCTGTCGAAATTTCAACGATAGCCTTTTTATACGTTTGGATATCTTCTTGTGCTGAGAGTCGTGTCGACACCTTCATAAATTCAATGGCAGGGATGGAGTAAATTTGAAAAATTAGCGCAAAAGTATTGAAAAACAGCATCAAAGCGATCCCCCATACGATCCAGCGTACAAAAGGTTTTTGTTTCTTGGGTTTCCTACCATGGAAGCGTTCTTCTCGTTCTTGTGCTAATGCTTTTTGCTGCTCCTCGAGTACGAGTTCAATAAATTCTTCTTCCGTCAATTCTTCTTCTTTCGTTGTTGCATTATGTATATCACTCATATAAGGCCCCCTTAGCTAAAAAACAGACGCCCAAGCAGGACGCCTGTTAACAGCAAATTACTCTATTTTTTGCAAGGTAGATGTCACAACAAACGGTTCTTCTTGATCGGTCTCCATCGTATCTTCTGAACGAATTAAGCCTATGCCATGCGCAAAATATTTGGTCGTCGTGACTTTATCATCGGTGCGTGATAGCTGGATGGCATTTTGATAGACTGTTGTGCCTGTATGAACTGTGGCAGTCGTTGATTGGATGGTCCAGCCTTGAAAGCTTGTCCCCACTTTTAGGGGCTTTTGCAGAATTGTTTCTAGTACTGGGTAAGATGCAGCCTCTGTCGCACTTGGTAGGCTTGGCTTACTGTCAACAGGTTCACGATAGACTAGGTCAATACTTGAATCGGAAATGCGATAGATTTTTAAAAGAGTTACTCCACCATTATCCTCAATTTGTGCAATGTGTTGTGAATCGAGATAGGAAGTTTGCAGGGTATAGCTGGCAAATTCATTGCCTTCCCCTTGAAAATAGGCGGTTGAGCCATCAGGTGGAAAATAGGATAGAAGTGATGTTTGATCTTGTTCTACAGGTTGCTTGTCCTCCACAGGCAATGGTGATTGTTCTGATTCTTTGTTGACTTCTTCACTACAACCGAAGAATAAAAATGCAAGAGAAAGTACTAGGACATGATGTCTCATAGGCAAACTCCTTTGCTATTTTCTTTCATTATACGTGAATGGGGACGGTTATACGAATGAAAAGAGATAACAACTTATAATATTATTATGTAAACAAAACAAGAAACTTGTAACAAGGGAGAAAATTAACTATGATAGAAATGAAGTTAAAAAATGGGGGGCACACATATGTATAGACATGTAGATGATTTTTTACAGGAATGGTCGAATGCATCTAATGGAACATTAAATGTGTTACAAGCTTTAACAGATGATAAATTAGATCAAAGTATTGTGGAGGGTCACAGTACACTTGGCTGGTTGGGCTGGCATTTAGTCGGTTCAGCAGGTTATTTTAGTTATCTAGCAGGCTTAAACGTGCCATCGATTCGTCAAGAAGATCCAGTACCAACAACAGCTGCTGAAATCGTAGCTGCTTATGAAAAGGTTGCAAACGGTGTAAGTGAGGCAGTCGCAAAGCTTTCAAATGAGGACTTACTAGAAGTTGTCACTGGTTTTAAAGCTCCAATGCCAAAAGGCGCTCTATTACGAGTATTAATCGATCATCAAACACATCATCGTGGACAAATGACAGTCTTATTGCGTCAAGCAGGTTTACCAGTTCCAGGTGTTATGGGACCAACAAAAGAAATGCAATAAGCAATGATGCAGCAGATAAGTAAATAATCTGCTGCATTTTTTTATTTGACACTTACCTACTAGTAAGTTAGTATAAAGCCATGACAAATAGAAAATCACAAATAATTGAATTAACATTAAAGAATATTCAAGAAAAAGGTTTCACATCATTTAGTTATGATCATTTAGCAAAAGAGCTAGGGGTTACAAAGGCAAGTATTCACTATCATTTTGAAAAGAAAGGGGATTTAGGTGTTGCTGTTTGCGAAAGAATTCAGCATGGTTTAGAGGGGGCATATACATTCATTAAAGAATCTTCTATGCCAGCTGTGGAAAAGCCTTTCGCTTTTATTTTGCGACGTGTACAATTTCTTGAGCAAGATGGAGTTTGCCCGATTTCTGCTCTACAGGCAGACTATCAAGAATTATCACCATCTATGCAAGAAAAGATTCAAGAGCTTAGTCAAATGGAAATCGATGTCTTTGTAGTGTTATTGAAAGAGGCAAAACAACATGGTGCACTGAAATCGACAAATGAGGAGGATTTAGCGTCATTGGCTATGCTACTCATTTCCAGTACAAAAGGTGCTTTACAATATAAACGTGTTTTAGGTGAAGATTTCTTTCAGAAAACGCTGGAGCAATTAAAGGAACTATTAAAGTAAATGAAAAGGAGCGTTGTCCATGGTACGTAGAGTCGTAGTCACAGGATATGGGGTGGTCTCCCCTTTAGGTAACACAGTATCAGCCTTATGGGAAAACATTAAAGAAGGAAAGTCAGGAATTGATAAAATTCATGCAGAGGAATTTAGCGGGATTAACACCCAAATTGCAGGTACCATCACGGATTTTGATGCAGCGCAATATATGGATAAAAAAGAACTGAGTAAGTATGATCGATTTGTTCAATATGCTATTGCCGCTTCACAGCAGGCTTTAGAGCAAGCAAATCTAAACATGGAACAGGTCGATAAGGAGCGACTAGGCGTATATATTGGCTCGGGTATTGGGGGCATAGATACTATTCTAGCGAATCATCAAGCGTTCATCGAAAACGGCCCAAGGAAGGTGTCACCATTTATGGTGCCGATGATGATTAGTAATATGGCTGCAGGGATACTAGCGATTAAAACAGGCTTTAAAGGGCCGAGCTTTTCACCTGTTTCAGCTTGTGCAACTGGTAACCAAGCCATTGGTGAAGCTTTTTTAGCTATTCGACATGGCTATGCTGATGGTATTTTGGCAGGTGGAGCAGAGGCACCCATTAATCCACTAAGCTTTGCAGGATTCTCACGTATGAAAGCTATGTCTACAAGAAATGAGGAGCCAACAAAAGCGAGTCGTCCATTTGATAGCGCACGAGATGGCTTTGTCATGTCAGAGGGGGCAGGAATCGTGTTCCTAGAGGAATATGAACATGCCAAACAAAGAGGTGCAACCATTCTTGGAGAGATAGTAGGCTATGGAGTTACGACAGATGCTTATCATATTACATCACCGGATTATACGGGAGCTGCCAATGCCATGAAATTAGCTTTAAAAATGGGCGAAATTGATGTATCAGCTGTCGATTATATCAATGCACATGGTACTGGTACGCCAGAGGGTGATAAATCCGAAACAAAGGCGATTAAAAGTGTCTTTGGCAACGATGCCTATCAATTAAAAGTAAGCTCTACAAAATCGATGACTGGTCATCTTTTTGGAGCAGCAGGCGGTATCGAGGCGATCATTACCTTAAAAAGTATCATGGAGAATATCATTCCACCTACAATCAATTATGACACGCCAGATCCCGAGTGTGATTTAAATTATGTGCCAAACGAGGCGCTTCATCAAACGGTCAACATTGCTTTATCCAATGGCTTTGGCTTTGGTGGTCATAATGCAGTACTAGCCTTTAAAAAGTTTGAGGAATAAAATAATAGAAAGAGGATGACAAGGATGGTATGGAATTGGATGTTCATACCATCCTTTCTATTTTGCTGTATAATAATGGAGAAATAATGCCGAAAGTACGAACTATATGGAGACCAATAAAGCAATATTACTATTCTTGCCATACCAGCATTAGGGGAACGAACAGAATTTTATCGTCCATTGGCCAAGCAATTAAATGAATTTCGTTGGGTTGTTTGTGAACTACCAGGACATAAATGGCTATGACACGAAGGATAGTTCGATTATTAGTTATATACATAAATTAAACCATTTACTAGACTCTTTAGCTGTAACAAAAGTTCATTTAGTTGGCGCATCAATTGGAGCGACAATCATACAAGCCTTTTATCAGCAGTACGCGGAGGTTGTTCAATCACTTCTTTTATTAGATGGCGGCTATTATTTTTTAGGTGATCGTCAAGGCTCTCATGAAGAAATGACTTTACAAACAATCGACAATTTTGAAGAGATCAAAGCGGCAGTTCACGAATTCATCTATGGAATTGAAGGGCTAAACCCCAAGAATTACGAGCAATTTGAACAGTATTTTTTAGGGAACTATATTCTTGATAAAGGATTTTATAGACATCATTGTGATGTGGCTTCATATAATGCTCTCAGTCAGGAGGTAGAGACAATTAATTATTGTTTAACGAAGCAGCCTACTATCCCAGTAAATTTACTTCTTGCTGAAAATAGCATAGATGAGTTTAAGGGCAAAAAAATAGTGGAATATCAACAACGGCATCCCTTAGCAAATGTTCAAATCGTTCGTAATGGTCATCACTATTTACCTTTAACCCATACGGAGGAAGTAACAAGTTTTCTACAAATTAATTTAGCAAGAAGTTTGTAATTATATAATTTTTTCTTATGATGTATTAGCAGAAAAACAATATTCTTCTTATGACTGTTATGTGTTAAATTGAGGGAAAGGGGGTTGAAAGATGAAAATTTTTGATGCACATTTTCATATTATCGATTTAAACTTTCCGATTAATGAAAATCAAGGATACACACCACCGAGCTACATGGTAAAAGATTATCTAAAGGCAACTAGTCATCTACATATAGGGGGAGGAGCCATTGTTTCAGGATCTTTCCAAGGTTTTGACCAAGCCTATCTAGTTAAAGCATTGACACAGCTAGGTCCCTCATTCTGTGGTGTGACGCAATTACCGTATACTGTGACGGATGAAGAAATAGTAGATTTACATAACAATGGGGTAAGAGCATTACGCTTTAATATTAAACGAGGTGGCTCAGAGGATGTATCTAAGCTAGATCGCTTTGCTAGAAGAGTGTATGATTTGGTAGGCTGGCATAGTGAATTGTATATCGATGCTAAATCGTTACCGGATATTGCTTCAACCATTGAAGCATTACCCGCTATATCTATCGACCATTTAGGGCTATCGGAGGAAGGGCTTCCTCATTTAGTCAAGCTAGTGGATAAAGGCGTACGGGTGAAAGCGACTGGTTTTGGACGTGTGGAACTCGATGTCAAAAATGCTTTACAAACTATTTATAACGTCAATCCAGATGCGCTTATGTTTGGGACAGATCTGCCATCCACAAGAGCAAAACGTCCTTTTAATAATGCCGACATAGAATTGATTCAACAGCTTTTTGATGAACAGGCTGTTGCTAAAATTCTCTATCAGAATGCGATGCAATGGTATTTCAAATAAATAATAAAATCCTCTACCTAATGATCGGTAGAGGATTTTTTATAGAAATTAGCTTAAGCCTTGACTATCTTTCCATTCTAAAAATTCATCATATGTTAATTGCTTATCTAAAATAGAGCCGTCTTCACGGATTTCGATGACACGGTTCGCAATTGTTTGGATGAACTGATGGTCATGAGATGTGAAAATCATAGCGCCTTTGAAACGAATTAAGCCTTCATTTAAAGCTTGAATTGATTCAAGGTCAAGGTGGTTCGTTGGTTCATCTAGTAAAATAACGTTTGCTGTCGCAAGCATCATTTTTGATAGCATACAACGTACTTTTTCTCCCCCTGATAAAACAGAAGGTGATTTTTTTACTTCCTCGCCTGAGAATAGCATACGTCCTAAGAAACCACGTAGGAAGCTTTCTGTTTCATCATCAGGTGAGTATTGACGTAGCCATTCAACTAATGATTTCTCAGAACCCTCGAAGTACTTATCATGATCGTTTTCGAAGTAGCTTTGAGATGTTGTGACACCCCATTTAAATGTACCAGCATCCGCTTCTCTTTCTTCCATTAAAATATCAAGGAGAGCTGTTTTTGCCATAGGGCTACCAAGTAAAACGATTTTATCTTCTTTGTTCATAGAAAAACGAATATCTTTAAATAACGTTTCGCCATCTTGAGTAGCTGTAAGGCCATCGACTGTTAAAACATCATTACCGATTTCACGGCCAATTTGGAAGTTGATGAATGGATATTTACGGCTTGATGGCTTAATATCATCTAGCTCGATTTTATCCAGCATTTTTTTACGAGATGTCGCTTGCTTCGATTTAGAAGCATTCGCAGAGAATCGTGCGATAAACGCCTGTAATTCTTTAATTTTTTCTTCTTTTTTAGCATTTTGGTCTTGTGCCATTTTTTGTGCTAATTGAGAAGATTCATACCAGAAATCATAGTTACCCACATATAATTGGATTTTAGAGAAGTCCAAGTCCGCAATATGTGTACATACTTTGTTTAAGAAGTGACGGTCATGGGATACAACAATAACTGTGTTCTCAAAGTTAATTAGGAATTCTTCTAACCATTGAATAGCCTTTAAGTCAAGGTGGTTGGTAGGCTCATCGAGTAAAAGAACATCAGGCTGACCGAATAATGCCTGTGCAAGTAATACTTTGACTTTGTCAGAGCCTTCAAGGTCACCCATCAGCATGTAGTGAAGGTCATCTGAAATACCTAAACCGTTTAATAATGTAGCTGCTTCTGAGTCAGCTTCCCAACCGTTTAGCTCTGCAAATTCACCTTCTAGCTCTGCTGCACGCATGCCATCTTCATCTGAGAAGTCTTCCTTAGCATAGATAGCGTCTTTTTCTGTTTTTACATCATAAAGGCGCTTATTCCCCATAATAACAGTATCAAGTACTGTATGCTCATCGTATTCAAAGTGGTTTTGCTTTAGGACGGATAAACGTTCGTCCTTGCCCATTGATACGTGACCTTCCTGTGCTTCAATTTCACCAGAAAGAATTTTTAAGAATGTTGATTTACCAGCACCGTTTGCTCCAATTAAACCGTAGCAATTTCCTGGTGTGAATTTTATATTTACGTCTTCAAATAGTTTACGATCGCCATAGCGAAGACCTACATTACTAACTTGAATCATGCAAGTTCCTCCTTTTTTCACAATGGCTCTAGTATATCATGAAATATGTTCCATAGTCTATAAACATTATTAAATCAAGGTTTTGCGTTCTTTCAACCTATTTTGTTAAACATAAATTGAATAAAGATACAATTAAAAAGTTTTTCTTGATGTAACTTTCTGCAAAGTTGAGACGTCTATATTGTTGTACGATTAACTATTCTTGAAAAAGAATAGAGAAATGACATCATTTACCATGGGGATTTTGGTTGCTTCTTCACAAAGATATCGACTAAAATAATGCTGACTGTTATCAGGTGAACTTAGGTTTCTAATCACCACATGTGTATGTACATAACCCCGTTTGGAATGCCAGCTGATCGTTCCCTTCGATCATTCATACTATTTTTATGCGATTACTACAATTGTCCAATTGGTTGACAAAAAGCATCCAATCCTCATTAATCATTGTATTCATTGATATTAGTAAATCAATTCACATAGAAAAGTTCCGTAGATTAGGTGTGTTTTAATGTACGGTTAAGAGGCTTACATTTGTAGGCAAATGTAGAAATTAGGACATTCAGCTCTTTCAAGAGGTGGAAATGATGATAAAATAAACATGTTTATGGAAAAATTAACTATTGGAGGTACTTTATGGGTAAAGGCTTATTATGGACAGCCACTTGTGTAATAGTAGTTTTACTAGGGTTTGGAAGCTACTATTTTATTAAAGAAATAACAAACTCTATGGCATACAATAAATTAGTGGATGAGTATAAAAAGCCAGAACCAATAAACAATATAGAGGCAGACTATGATGTGATCGTTATTGGTGGAGAACCTGAGGGGGTAGCAGCTGCAGTAGCTGCGGCTCGCAATGGTGCGAAAACATTATTGGTAGAAAAACGACAAGAGCTTGGTGGTTTATTTACATACGGAATGCTGAATTTCCTCGATATCCCCCGTGATGGCCACAATAACTCGATCAGTAAAGGTATTTTCAAAGAGTGGCATGAGCTTGTCAAAGGGAATGACGCTTTTGGCATTGTCGGTGCGAAGGCAGCCTTTAAAAAACTAATTGATGAAGAGCCAAATTTAACCTTATCAGTGCAAACCGAGGTATTGAAAGCGAATGTGAATCAACAGCAAGTAACCTCAGTCGAATTAAAAAATGCGTACGGTACATATGTTGTGACGGGGAAATCTTTTATAGATGCCACACAGGATGCTGATTTTGCTGCAATGTCGAATGTTCCTTTCTTTGTAGGTGGAGAGGATATTGGCATAAAGGATAAACGCATGGCTGTGACTTTAATGCTGCATTTAAAAAATGTAGATTGGGATGAAGTGAAAAAAGCAGCGAAGTCTGACGTATTTGGCGGAGCCAACTTAAATCATACGGTTATGTGGGGCTTCACAAAGCTACATGATGAATACAAGCCTATACAAGAGGGCACGAGATTAAGAGGGTTAAATTTAGCGCGCGTCGATGATGAATATTTTATTAATGCCTTACAAATCTTTGGCATTGATGGCTTGAATGACAACTCCAAACAAGCGGCCATTGCGGCAGGTAAGAAAGAAACGTTACACATTCTCAAATATTTACAGGAAAATTTCCCAGGATTTGAAAAAGCGGAAATTGTCAGCTATCCAGAAGAGCTGTATGTGAGAGAAACAAGACATATTTGGGCCGAATATCAATTACCCATGGCTGATCTTTGGAAAAATAGTGATCAGTGGGATAGTATTGGAATTGCCTCGTACCCAGTGGATGTGCAAGCACAGACACCTCATGACTATGGCTACGTTATTGCTGCACCAAAGCAGTATGCCATTCCTTTCCGTTCATTAGTACCGAAGGATATTGATGGCTTGCTTGTGGTTGGACGCTCAGCCGGTTATTCGTCACTGGCAGCTGGTAGTGCGCGTGTTGTGCCTACCGGAATGGTAACAGGTGAAGCGGCTGGTACTGCGGCTGCACTAGCTTTGAAAGAGAATATCAGCTTTAGAGACATGAGCAAGGATAAAAAGCTTATTGCCTCTTTAAGAAAGCAGCTCGAAAAACAGGGAGCTTATGTTGATTCATTTTCTGTTGAGTATCCGTATCAAGGAAAATGGTATGATGAAGCCATTCAAACACTCATTAATTACGGTCTTGTAGTAGGTGGCTACGAAAATGATTTAAAAGTCGATAGTAAGGCAACAAAAATTAAGTTTGCTAAAATGCTAAAAGAGAGTATGCTCCGTGCTGGTGGAGAGAGTGCCACAGCTAAGAAGGATCAGCTCGAAATTGTCATTAATAAAGTTTATAATAATGGTGATGAAGCCATTATGAGAGATGAAATGGCACAATATTTGGCTGACGTTCTTTTAGGCAAATCCGATGCTACTAGCTGGGATACGTTGATTCAAAAAGGAATCGTCACGGAAAAAGTGGCGAAGAAAGTCAGAGAGAATAAGAATTTAAAATTAAAAGAGATGTACGCCATCATGGCCGATGTCATTCACTATGTAGAAAAAGAACGTTCCTCCTGATGAGGAGCGTTTTTTTCAAAAGGAAAATGAAAATCATATTGACGCCAACTAGAAAGTCCTGTAATATATGTCAAAATCATAAAAAAATTCGATGAAAAAGAGAGTAGTTGATGGGACAGCTGGCAAGCGAGTTAGGGATGGTGTGAGCCTAATACAGAAACCATGAATGAAGCGCACTTTGAAGAAGATTCTCGAACTAGTAGTAGAGAATAGCGGGGCGTCACCTCGTTAACAACGGAAAGTGGTCATAACAATGGCAACTAGAGTGGTACCACGGGATTACTATGCTCTCGTCTCTAATTTATAGAGACGGGGGCTTTTTTATTTGAACAGGAGGATGGGAAAATGAATAAACAAATTGCTAATAGTATTGCAGAAGTTTTTAATCAACAGTTATCGGTGGATGAGATTGAACATTTATTAGAAAAACCAAGAACTTTAGAGCTTGGGGATGTGGCATTTCCGTGCTTTACGTTAGCTAAAACATGGAAGAGATCACCGCAAAGTATTGCCGCGGATATAGCGAATCAGTTAAAAAGTGATGACATCCAGCGTGTGGAGGCTGTGGGTGGCTATGTCAATATTTTTTTGAATCAACAGCAAGTGACGCAGCATGTGTTAAGCAATATCCTGCACGAGAAACACTTATATGGCACCAATCAAACTGCCATGGGACGCGTCGTGTTAGATTTTTCATCGCCCAATATTGCGAAGCCTTTCTCCATGGGACATTTACGTTCAACGGTCATCGGCAATGCATTAGCTAATATTGCTACGAAAAATGGCTATCAAGCGATTCGTATCAATCATCTAGGTGACTGGGGCACCCAATTTGGTAAACTCATCGTGGCGTATCATTATTGGGGTGACAAACAGGCCATTACAGCATCACCGATTGAGGAGTTATTAAAGATTTATGTGAAGTTTCATGAAAAAGCAGAGCAAGATCCAACACTAAACGAACAGGCACGTGCAGCCTTTAAAGCGTTAGAAGACGGCGATGAAGAGGCACTCGCATTATGGCAGTGGTTCAGAGATGTCTCCTTAGTAGAGTTTCAGACAATCTATCAGCTACTCGGCATTGATTTTGATGCCTTTACGGGAGAGGCCTTTTACAATGATAAAATGACAGCCGTTGTGACAGAGCTAAAAGATAAAGAACTCTTAGTAGAATCAGACGGGGCATATGTAGTTGAGTTAGACAATATGCCACCGTGCTTAATTACAAAAACGGATGGAGCTACGCTTTATGCAACGCGTGACTTAGCTGCAGCCTTCTATCGTCAACAGCACTACCAGCCAGAAAAGATTTTCTACGTGGTCGGTAATGAGCAATCACTACACTTTAAGCAACTATTTCAAGTCATCGACAAAATGGGCTATGCTTGGGCAAACCATCTACACCACGTACCATTTGGGATGATGCTTAAGGATGGTAAAAAAATGTCTACACGTAAAGGCAAAGTGGTGTTGCTTGCTGATGTGCTCAAAGAGGCTATTGCAACGGCCAAGCACAATATTGAAGAAAAGAACCCTCATTTACCAAATAAAGAACAAGTAGCACAGCAAGTAGGGGTAGGTGCGGTCATTTTCAATGATTTAAAATATCATCGCCAAAATGATATTGAATTCTCAATCGAACAAATGATGAATTTTGAAGGAGAAACAGGGCCATATGTGCAATACACCTATGCACGTCTGTGTTCAATTTTAGAAAAAGTCGAGGTACCATCACATGACGTGACTCTCGAAGCATTAGGTGAGCAGGCTTGGCCGATTATTTTATTATTAGAACAATTTCCTAACGTGGTGGTCACAGCTTTTGAACAGGCAGATCCGTCGCTAATAGCAAAGTTCGCGTTACAGCTTGCACGTTTATTGAATAAATATTATGCACAACATAAAATATTAGCCGATGATGCACAACAAACATCACGTATAGCACTATGTTATTGTGTCGCAATCATCTTAAAAGAATCACTCACTTTATTGGGCATCGAGTCACCTGCAAATATGTGAGGTAGCACGATCATAGATTGTCTTGTCAAAGTCGCAGTAGAGAGGATATTGAACAAATGGTGAAAAAACAATGGACCGTTTCGCTCATACTGGTGGTAGTAAGTATATTTTTAATTGCGCTCAATATGAGACCAGCAGTAACAGCAATTGGACCACTATTTAACGTATTAGCATCAGCCTTGCATGTCTCCAATACGAGCATCAGTTTACTAACTTCGATTCCCGTTTTTTGTATGGGATTATTTGCTCCACTTGCTGTACCTCTTCAACGAAAGCTTGGGACGAAATCGTCTATCACACTGTTAGGCGTCATCCTTGTTGTAGCGAATGGATTGCGTTTTTTTAAAGAAAGCTATCAATTACTAGTGATCACCAGTTTTATGGCAGGTTTGGCTATCGCTATAATTGGTCCGATATTAAATGCGTATATTAAGAAAAAATTTCCGCAGCGTTTTACGGCAGTGATTGGTATCTATTCATTTGGCATTGGGGTAGGGGCTACCTTAAGTGCAGCGTTAACTGTTGCTTTTTATCATGCTTTTGCTAATAGTTGGACCATTGCACTTGGGCTATGGGTCATACTAGCTATTGTCGCAGTTGTCTTTTGGTTATTGGCCATTCCAACAGAGCAGCCAGAGTTTGGGCAAAACGTGGAAACGTCTGAACAGAGTCGGAATCCGTGGACATCTAGACGTGCCTGGGTGATTTTACTGTACTTTGGTTTACAAACGTCGCTGTTTTTCTCCATCATGTCTTGGCTCACACCTCTTCTGCAGGATAAAGGCTCGACACTAGAGGCAGCTAGTACCATGCTCACATGTATGTCAATTGTGCAAATGATTGGAAATATGGCTGTGCCAGTATTCATGGAAAAATGGCCAAATCGAATGACTTGGATTCGAGCATTAGGCTTAGTAGGCGTCATTGGATTTACACTATTGTGGCTCACATCAGGGACCCTTTTATGGTTAGCTGTTTTATTGATTGGCATAGTCTTAAGTGGTCTATTTCCGATTGGCTTGTTGTTACCACTTGATGAGGCCCAAAACGATCAAGAGGCCAATAGCTGGTCCTCGATGGTGCTATCAGGTGGCTTTATGCTGAGTGCCATAATCCCAATCATGATTGGGGTTGGCTATGACATAACAGGCAACCATATGTGGACATATGTCATCTTTCTTGTGTTGATGGTAGGCATTATAGCAACGACAGGACTATTAAAAAAATAAGAGGATATGCGTTAACAGGCGCATGTCTTTTTTTTGAAAATTATTTTCCGATTCAGTTATCCTCCAATTCTCACAACAAATGTTATGTTTCATAAAAAATAATAGGTAGAATGAAATAAATAGAGACAAGTTGCTGCATTTTTCTAATATTGATTTTTAAATAATAATATTATGTAAACTTGAAACATCACCATTCCTTGATTATGATAGACAATAGAGAATGATGAAAAGAAAGTTTTGGTGAAAGTATGTATAAAAAAGTGCTCGTGTTAGGAGCGACAGCTTTACTCATCACAGGCTGTGATAGTCAAATAGGAGCAGGCTGGTTTCAAAGTAAAAAGGCAGAAGTCCACAAAGAGAGATCGATTGTCGAGCAAGAAGAAAAAATTATTCCAGAAGTAAAAGTTATCGGAGAGCATGGTATTGGGGCAGGCATTATAATTAAACAACAGGATGATCATCTGTTCATTTTAACGAGTGGAGCACTTGTCGCATCCAAACCAACGGCTCTTATCCAGTTCGGTCAAAATAAGTTAGTGGCAGCAGATGTTCATTTCATGTCAACAGCACATAATATGGCCCTTTTACAAGTTTCGTATCAAGCAAATGTCCAAGTGCCCAAAATCTATGAAGGGGAACTTAATCAGCTAGCAGTTTATGTCAATGGCATGCCCTATACCATTCAGAAATACCAAGATAAAGTAGCGGCTTATTATATTCAAGCAGAAGAAGCCCTACCTTTAGGAAGCCCTGTTATGGAGGCAAACAACGGGGCTATTGTTGGACTTTATTTTAATCGTCAGCAACAAGGTGAGTCCCAACCATACATACTGCCAATAAAGGAAGTCCAGTCCTTTGTGGAGGAGTGGATTGAAGATGGCATGACACCTAGTGTTCGTTTATCCCAATCTAAAAACCTATATCCTTATATTGAACAGGGTGATAAGGAAGCAGTACAGCAAGCTATCGACCAATATGGCGAAAATATCTTTGCCTATAATACGGATGAAATTAAGCTATTTTTAGATACGTTCCATAAGTATTTAAAGGGGGCAGTGGCCATTCAGGATGCAAGTGTCATGGAACCAATCGTTGGATCAGAAGATTTACAAGAAACCCTTACAAGTATGGTTGCCTATTATGCCTCCAAACAGGCGAAGATCCATTTCTCTGATACGAGCATACAGGATATTCAAGTGGAAGAATCCCATCTCCTTGTGAGAGCCAAAACGGAATATATACTAACGAATGCTGCTGGGCAGGAAGCGCTTGCCCACTCCATCATGCTGTATGAATTAGAAAAAAATGACCAGGGCGAGTACAAGCTACTTCGTCTAACAACCGAGGAGTGAATTGTACATGGAGCAAGCAAGACAAATGCTACAGCATCATTTTGGCTATGACGCCTTTCGTCAAGGACAAGCCCAAATTATTGAACAAACATTACAAGGGCAATCAAGCCTTTGCGTAATGCCAACAGGTGGAGGGAAGTCCATTTGCTATCAAATTCCTGCCTTAATGCTAGAGGGCTTAACCATTGTTATTTCGCCGCTTATTTCCTTGATGCAAGATCAGGTCGAGGCGTTACGTGCGGCGAACATTCCTGCTGCTTATATTAATAGTACATTGACAGCACAGGAAGTGGATGAAACGATGCAGCTAGCTAGTGCTGGGTATTTAAAACTTCTATATATTGCACCAGAGCGACTAGAAAGTACTACGTTTCTTCAAGCCCTGTCTTCGTTAACTGTACCCCTAATCGCTGTAGATGAGGCTCATTGTATTTCCCAATGGGGTCATGATTTTCGACCAAGCTATCGCTCTATTCAAAAGCTCTTTACTTTGTGGCCACAAAAACCAACTGTTTTAGCGTTGACTGCCACGGCAACGCCAGCAGTCTGTGAGGATATTCGTCAATTATTAACGATTGACGAGCGGGCAACGGTTATCACAGGCTTTGCTCGTGATAATTTGGCTCTCACGGTGTTAATTGGAGAAAATAAGGAACGTTATATTAAAAATTACTTAATGAAAAATAAACAGGAAGTAGGTATTATTTACGCTGCTACTCGAAAAGCAGTAGATGCGATTTATGATATGTTAAGTCGCTCCGGGGAAGCAGTTGCCAAATATCATGCGGGCTTATCAGAGGATTTGCGAATGGCAGAGCAGGAGCGATTTTTAAAGGATGAGGCACGTATTATGGTAGCCACCAATGCTTTTGGCATGGGGATTGATAAAAGTAATGTGCGCTTTGTCTTGCATTATCAAATGCCTCGCAATATGGAGAGCTATTATCAAGAAGCGGGTCGAGCTGGGCGAGATGGTCTACCAAGTGCCTGTCTCTTACTTTACGCCTCTGGCGACGTCCAAACACAGCGTTTTTTAATTGAACAAACACAGGATGAAGCACGTATCACTCAGGAGTTAGCAAAGCTCCAAACAATGGTCGACTATTGCCATACAGAGGGTTGTTTACAAAATGCCATTTTATCGTATTTTGGTGAGGAACAGGAAGAGCCTTGTGGACGCTGCAGTAATTGTAATGATGGACGCACTGTGACAGATGTGACCGAGGATGCGCAGAAGGTGCTTGCTTGTGTCGTGCGTATGGGACAAAAATTCGGTAAGACGATGGTTGCCCAAGTGTTAATTGGCTCTAAAAATCAAAAAATCGCTGAATTTGGTTTTGCTCGATTATCGACCTACGGCATTTTAAAAGGACAGTATTCCTCTAAAGATGTCTCCAACTTTATTGAGTTTTTAATTGCAGAAGGTTTATTGGCCGTGAAGCATGGGACATTCCCAACCATTTATGTATCAGCAGAGGGCAAGGAAGTACTACTTGGCAATCGTCAGGTTATGCGTAAGGAAGCTGTCACAGTGAAGAAGCTGGTGGACAATGATCCATTATTTGAACATTTACGGGTGTTACGAAAAGAGATTGCGGATGAAGAAAAGGTTCCACCATTTGTTGTATTCTCCGATAAAACATTGCGTGATCTATGTGATAAAAGACCAGCTGTACTGGAGGATTTACGACAGGTAAGCGGTATTGGTGGGGTGAAATTTGACAAATACGGTAAGCGCTTTTTTGAGGCGCTGCAATCGTTTGTAGAAGCCTCATCATAAGAATTTTCAGCTGTTTTCGTACAAAAGGTGTCTCCAACATGTGAGACACCTTTTATTATTGCTTATTTTTCCCAATGTTTTGTAATGAATTCATCTCGGCCAGAAATGGCACGATCTTTCTGATAGTGTTCAGCCTCTTTTTTATAATAGTCTTGGTGATAATCTTCTGCTGGATAGAAGCGTTCAGCATCGCGAATTTTGGTTACAATAGGTTTATCAAAGCGCCCACTGTTGGCAAGCTTTTCTTTGGAAGCCAAAGCGATTTGCTTTTGCTCATCTGTATAGGTAAAGATGGCTGTTGTATAGGATTCTCCACGATCATGGAACTGGCCAAATGCATCTGTTGGGTCAATTTGCATCCAATAAATCTCAAGAAGCTGTTCATAACTAAAAATAGTAGGATCGAATTCAATTTCGACTACTTCCAAATGACCTGAAGTCCCTTTCTTGACATCTTCATAGGTTGGATTTTCTAAATGGCCGCCCATGTAGCCAGAAGTGACTTTATGTATACCGTCCCACTCGACGAATGGCTTCACCATGCACCAAAAACATCCGCCAGCAAATGTAGCTTTTTCTATCATATTGCATCATCCTTTCTTTTGTGAAATTATTATAGCATTGTTTTGCTCCAAACTGGGTAAATGGGTGTAAAATAACGAGTAGATAGAAAAACATGGAATCGATACTGTCAAAATGAAACTTTCTAGCTAATCAATCGTTACATTAACTATATCAAAATAGAGGAGTTAGTTGTTATGGAAGAGCAAGATTATACGAGACGCTCACAACGTCCGAAAAAACGGAGACTACGTAAAGGGAGAGCTTTTTTTACATTAATACTACTCTGTATCATTGTCATCGGAGGTTACTCTATTATGCAATATCGTAGTGGGCTTGAACTGGCTAATGATACGAATGTAGCGCAGGAAGACTTTTCTGGTGATACGATCAAAGGGGATATCGAGAACTACTTGATTTTAGGTGTCGATACACGAGGTGAGGAAAAATCACGTACAGATACGATGATGGTATTATCGTGGAATAAAGCAAATAATGATTTAAAACTCGTATCCTTTATGCGGGATATTTATGCTGATATCCCAGGCTATCAATCCTACAAGTTGAATACAGCTTACTATTTAGATGGCGTCCAACTATTGAAGGATACATTGACGAATATGTTTGGCTTGCCGATTCATCATTATGCATTAATTGATTTTAAGAACTTTGAATCATTAGTTGATATTTTGGCACCGAATGGTGTGGAAATGGAAGTAGAAAAGGATATGTCTGAGAATATTGGGGTAGAGTTAAAGCAAGGTGTCCATCGCCTAAATGGACAAGAGCTACTAGGCTATGCTCGTTTCCGCCATGATGCTGAAGGTGACTTCGGTCGTGTCGCACGTCAGCAAAAAGTCATTGAAGCTTTAAAAAATGAGCTATTAACACCTAAAAATGTTTTACATTTACCAAAATTTGTAGGAGCAGCTCAAGGGTATGTGACAACGGACTATTCATCAGCTGAGGAAATGCAACAAGTGCTTAAATTGCTATCTAAGGGCAAAGTAAACATTGAAAAAGCTACGATTCCTATTGAAGGAAGCTATCAATTCCAAAACTTTAGCCATGCGGGTGATTCCATTGTCATCGATGTAGAGCAAAATAAAGCCTTTTTAAGTGAATTTCTTGGCATTTCACTGGAGTGATATTTCGCAAAAACCAACATTATCCTGTAATATAAAGGTAGAGATTTGGATTGGGGTGGATATATGGAAAAAGACAGACCAAAAGAGCGTTCAAACCTGCTAGCAACCAAGTTTATACGTTTTTTAGGTGGTAGAAACCTATTATTTACACTAGTTATTTTATTATTAGTTGCATGTGTTATTTTTATGTTTAATCAAGTTTCCTTTATCTTTACCCCGCTACAAGTATTATTTGAAGTAGTGATTTTACCAGGGGTACTAGCCGTCATTGGCTACTATTTATTGCGGCCATTACTGGCGTTACTCGTTAGATGGCGCATCCCAAGAATTTGGGGTATTTTACTACTCTATATAGCGGTAATTGGTGTGATAACACTTCTTGTTGTGTTGGTTTATCCGTTTTTACGCGATCAATTTACCAATTTAGCACAGGAATTCCCTGAATACTTCATGACATTCACACAAAATATTGTTGGATTCCTAAATAATTCTCGTTTTAATGAGTATTTAGCGACACTTAATTTTGATTACAATGAAGTGGTGAAAAATTTCACAACCGATATGGTGAAAACGGTGAGGGAAACAGCTACCAATGTAGCGCAAGGTGTTGCTACTGGTATTACGGGCTTCCTATCAACATTAACAGGCATTATCCTATCCCTTGTGACAGTACCGTTTATTTTATTTTACCTACTAAAAGAGGGCGAAAAATTACCGAAATTTATGCTGAAAGTGTGCCCACCACGTATGCGTAAAGAAGTCACTGAAATTTTCCATGACATGGATAAGCAAATTAGTTCTTACATACAAGGACAAATTTTAGTATCCATGTGTATCGGGGCCATGGTAACGATTGGCTTTTTAATTATTGGAATGAAGTATGCGTTATTACTCGGCTTCCTAGCCATGATTACTAGTGTGGTGCCTTATTTAGGTCCTGTCATTGCCATCACGCCAGCCGTTATTATCGCGCTTGTTACTTCGCCATTTATGCTAGTTAAGCTAGCAATTGTTTGGACAATCGTTCAGTTAATCGAGGGGAAATTCATTTCGCCACAAATTATGGGGAAATCATTAAGTATCCACCCGATTACAATTATCTTTGTATTATTAACAGCAGGCTCGTTATTTGGTGTTCCTGGTGTCATTTTAGGGATTCCCGGCTATGCGATCTTTAAAGTGTTAATCACACATCTATTTAAGCTCTTTAAACAACGCTATAACCGTTACGAAGATGATGTCCATCAAAAATATGATATCTAATCAGCACACAGCTATTGCCATATGGCAGTAGCTGTTTTTTGATGAAAGGGATATTGATATGCTATCCTTTTATTAGATTCACCAAAGGATGGGGGAAAAGGGAATGACATACATACCGATCAATTTCCAAGAAAAATTGGCTAAATTTCAGGAGCATTGGTCTCCAAAAGTTATAGCGGAAATGAATGATTATCAATTTAAACTAGTGAAAGTACAAGGGGATTTTGTTTGGCATAAGCATGAGGATACGGATGAGGTATTTATCGTCATTGAAGGGAGTTTAATAATCGAGTTTCGAGATGGTCATGTGCAGTTAAATGAAGGTGAAATGTTTGTGGTCCCACGTAATGTTGAACATAAACCGTATGCAGCTTCCGAATGCAAAATTTTGCTTGTAGAACCGATTGGCGTAGTAAATACTGGCGAGGAACAATCGGCGCTAACCGCTGAAAATGACGTGTGGATTTAATAACCTTGATTTTCATGATAAAACCCTTCCAACATGATGTTAGAAGGGTCTTTTATTTTCACTATATCTAGCTTTTTGCCAGTAATTTTACTTGTGCTAAGCGATCTACAGCTTCTTGAAGAAGTTCCTTAGGCTGTACTAAAGCTAAACGTAAATAGCCTTGTCCAGCAGTACCAAACACGGTCCCTGGAACAGTCACAACGCCAACTTGTTCAATTAATTGGAAGGCTAGCTCCGTACAGTCGATATCGTACGGATATTTCGCCCATACAAACATCCCACCATCTGAAGGTGCCGCATCCCAACCTAATGCTTGTAAGCCATTCATTAATGTCTTATGGCGTTCAGAGAAAGTGGCACGTAAGCTTTCCGTGATTTCCTCTGCGTTGTCCAGCGCTACAACGGCTGCATCTTGAATCGGCTCAAAAATACCAAAATCTAAATTGGATTTTAATTGTTTGATAATGGCGATCATTTCTGCATTTCCAGCGATGTAGGCAATACGTGTCCCGGCAAGGCTAAAGCTCTTCGATAATGAATTAATTTCCATGCCGACTTCTTTTGCACCTGGTGTAGCAAGGAAGCTAATAGGACCATCACCTGTAAAATAAAACTCTGAATACGCTGCATCATGTAGAACAATAATATTATACTTTTTAGCAAAGGCAACCACTTTTTCAAAATACGCTAAAGAGGGCATTGCGGGTACAGGATTTCCTGGTAAGTTTAAAATCAATAGCTTGGCCTTCTGAGCAATGTCTTCAGGTAAAGCGTCTAAGTCAGGTAAATAATTGTTATCAGCTGTTTGAGGCATATAATAAGGTGTTGCGCCCGCTAAGTGAATCCCTGCGTCATAGGCAACATAGGCAGGGTTAGTAGATAAAACGATGTCACCTGGATCACAAAAGGCAACTGGTAAATGAACTAAGCCTTCTTGAGAGCCAATTGTTTGAATGATTTCTGTAGCTGGATCTAAGTCAACGTTGCTACGACGTTTATAGTAGCGACTTACTGCTTCATAAAAACGTTGTGTACCTGTCAGTGTATAACCGTAAGACTCTGCTAAACCTGCTCGATAAGAAAGGTGCTCACGTATTTTATCATGTGGGGGAAGATCAGGACTCCCTAAGCTTAAATCAATTAACGTCATGCCCTTTGCTTGTTGTTCTCTAGCAAAATTTTTCAAATCTCCGAAAATTGCTGGTGTAAATAATGACATTTTTTTAGATGGTACGATTTTCAAAACTAGTACACTCCTTATTGTTGTATAAAGTGAAACGTCAATCGTAGGAGATGTCTTATCTCCCAATCGATTGGTTATGTTCACGAATCGGGCTTTTACAGGCCGTTGATCTTACTATGACCTGTTTATGCGAGATAACAGAATAGTAGTACACATTTTATCATACTAAAGCACATAAAGGGACAGATATTCTGAAAAAAGAAAATATTTATATAATGAAGAAGATGTGTGCATAGACTAGCGAAAATAGATTGTCTGTTGTTGGAATAAGCTACTATAAATTCCTTCATGGAGGGAAATGTATTATACTGAGTATAAAGTTTTTCAGGTAGGGGGAGTCTGATGAGAACCGAGCAAGAGATGTTTGACTTACTATTGACGACGGCACAATACGACGAAAGAATTCGAGCTGTCTATTTAAATGGCTCAAGAGCAAACCCACATGTTGCAAAAGATATGTTTCAAGATTTTGATATGGTCTATGTTGTCACGGAGACGGCCTCCTTTTTAGAGGATGACAAGTGGATTCATCTCTTTGGCGACTTACTGATGGTACAGGAGCCTGATCTACTGGATAAAGGACTTGGTTTCGACAAAGACTTTGCTTATAGCTATACATATTTAATGCTATTTACAGATGGCAATCGAATAGACCTTCGCTTATTATCAACTCAAGCAATGCTAGATGAGTATGGAAAGGATAAGCTAACAGTTCCTTTACTAGATAAGGATCAGCTTTTGCCACCTATCTCTCCAACCTCTGATTGTGATTATCATATTAGTCCACCTACTAAGGGGCAGTTTGACAGCTGTACGAATGATTTTTGGTGGTGTTTACAAAATGTTGCGAAGGGGATATGGCGGGACGAGCTGCCCTATGCTAAGCAAATGTTTGAGGACACAACGAGGCACGCTCTTCATCAAATGCTCAATTGGTGGATTGGTCAGCAGCACCATTTTCAATTATCTACAGGTAAAATGGGGAAGTATTTGAAAAATTATCTGCCAGAAAATTATTGGGCATTGTATAAAAAATCCTATGCAGATGCCAATTATGATCATATGTGGAGTGCTATTTTTGCTACATGCACACTGTTTCGAAGCATCGCAAAAGACGTTGCGCATCACTTTCATTTCTCATACCCTCATAAAGATGATGCGAATATGACGGTCTATTTAAAGCATGTACAAATGCTACCACGGGATGCGAAAAGCATTTTGTAGAGTGGAGGGAGTTAGCAGTGAAGGTATATTCACTAAGCGGACCAAGCGGCACTGGCAAAAGTACTAGTGCACTTGCCTTTGCCCATAAATTAGGCGTAGTGGCCATCATTGATGATGGATTACTTATTATTAATGGCGTAAAAGTCGCTGGCGTTTCAGCGAAATTTGAAAAAAATACGATTACCGCTGTTCGGCGTGCTATTTTTACCGAGCAAGAACATCGAGAGGCAGTTAAAAAAGCGTTAGCTAGCTATAAGGTGGAGGCCATTTTGCTGATTGGGACCTCTACTAAAATGACGAATAGCATTGCGAAGCAGCTGGAGCTTGGACCTATTGAGCACTATTATCAGGTGGAAGATGTTCGTTCCTTGAAGGAAATTCAAAAAGCTCGTTTTATCCGTCAAACACAAGGTAAGCATGTTATGCCCATTCCATACCGACAAGTGGAGCAAAATTTCTTTAAACGGTTAGTGCAAAAGGGGATGGAGATTTTTTCATCAAAACGTGAAAAAATCGGGGAAACGACCATTGTGCGACCTGATTTTCAGCGAGAGTATATCGAGATTAGCAAGCATGTCTATGTTGATTTACTGACTTATTGCTGTAATCAACAAGCCATTGTCCAAAAGGTAGAGCACGCTCAATTTGTGCTAGGTGATCAGGCTGAAGCGATCCTCACTATTCAGGTGAAGCTGCCGATCGATTACCCATTAGCAGCGCATGTATTGGAACTTCAACAAGCGGTGCAGGAGTCGTTTTATCTGCATTTTGGCTATGAATTAGATGCGATCGATGTTCAGGTCAAAGTGGCTTTACAAAAGAAAAAATCATAAAAAACAGGTACTCCCCATCGCACCAGGGCGAAAAGAGTACCTGTTTTTTATTTCGGCTGTCGAGTGAAGTGCGGCTGGCGTTTTTCAACAAAGGCACGGCAACCCTCTGCAAAATCGCTGCCCACAAATGGTGTAGAGCCCTGCCATAATGTTGGCACACTATCAAGACATTCTTGCACGGATTGTTTAACAGCTAATAAGGATTCCGGCGACATCCCTGCAACGAGCTTGCCCATGCGGATCATATATTTATTTAAGTCTTTTTCAGCTACCAAATAGTTGAGCATTCCTAGCTTGAAGGCTTCTTCGGCTTTAAACATTCGACCGGTAAAGACTAAATCCTTTGTTGTGGCAGGACCTACTAGCTGTACTAAACGCTGTGCAAATTTATTATTTAAAGTAATGCCTAATTTTCCGACAGGGATACCAAGTTTCGCTTTGTCGGAGCCAATACGGATATCACAGGCTAAGGCTAATTCTAAGCCAGCGCCCATCGCAGGCCCATTAATGACGCCAATCGTAGGAATGGGTAAGCGCTCAATGGTGGAAATGGTTTTTTCCATATGTACAAACGCTTCTTCGGCTTTGTCGAGGGAGATGGCATTAAATTCTTTAATATCAGAGCCTGCGGTAAAGTTTTGGCCAGAGCCTCGTAAAATAAGGACTTTATTTTTAGGATTGTCTAATACTTGTAGAGCTATTTTCGCTAATTGATCCCACATGTTTGCGGTTAATGCATTTTTGGCTTGTGGTCGGTGAATCGTAATAATGGCCAGACCAGCTGTTTCTTGATAAATAATTTTTGCATCTTCTGCTTCCAATCGAGTCGTCTTTACTTGCATAGTAGAAAGCCCCCTACATGTTAGTTTCTGTCTTTATTATATAACACAATGAAAAATAATCACGGAATTATACGAATTTTCATATAAAGTTGCGTTGTTACACGAAAATAGAAGAAAAAGATAGCATATGTACTAAAACAGGGGGAAGAATTTTACTATTGTAATAAAGTAAAAGATGTGAGAAACTAAATGTAAGAACATATGTTTCTTATTTACGTAAGGAGTACTTGCTGCAAGAAGCGGGTGTGTGTAATGATAATACAGATTATCCGACACTAAAGTAATTGTATTTAATTATGAACTGACGCACCCAATATATAGTAAAATATAAACATACTACGCACAGTAAACAAGGAGGGGCCATATGGTAACACTCAAGGAAGCATGGGATAGTTACTTTTTACTGCTGCAATCACTGAAAAAAAGTGCTGCAACAAAAAAGCAGTACAACATGGATGGACAGCAATTTTTAACGTTTGCCCATGAACAGAAATACTTGTATGTGGATCATCAATTAAAGAATTTACTTAAGCTTTATAGTGACTATCTAAAGGAAACCTACAGCAATATCAATACATTTAATCATAAAATAGCGACTTTACGAGGCTTTGTTGACTTTATTTTTCTACGTGAATGGGTAAAGCCTTTTGATTATCAAGTTATATTACAGCCCAAAAAAAGACAAAAAGAGGCATTACAAGTACTGACAAATAAACAGATCATGCTCATTGCCAATGTTTGGCCAACTTATTTTCAATATGCCAAAACAGAGGAGCATGCCTGGCTGGCGAGACGTAATGGTGCCATTGTTCAAATGTTGATGGAAACAGGTTGTAAGCCAGCAGAGCTTGTGCGCATGAAATGGTCGCACATCATCGAAGAACATGCGACTATTTTTATTGCCAATCGGAATGGGCGTCGAGAAATAAAATGCTCAGCCGTACTTATGGACATGCTAGCACAATATAAAAAAGAGACAGCACACCTACATGGACAAGAGGTTGGGGAATGGATTTGGGTAAGTGAGGCGAGTGTGGCAAAGCCAATTTCAACGAAGACAGTGGAGCGTATTTTCCAAACGATGTCTCAAGATATAGGTAAAAATGTAAGAGCAACAGATTTGCGTTATACCGTTATGCAACGGTCATTTCAACAAGACAAAACACTGGAACATATTCAACAAGAAATGGGCTATGTACGGAAATGGGTGCTGACAGAAAGACAGCAGCGCTTCGAATAAAATCGGTGAGACCGCATTATATGACTTAAACGCAAAATCAGTGGAGCTTTTTTATGCTCCACTGACTCTTTCTTGTTCTTTATAAATGATTTAATGCTTTCACACTGACTTTTACCGTTAAATCATGCTTTCCTCCAGTATAAACTCCTTCTACAGGGCTTATATCACTATAGTCGCGACCAATACATAAAATAATATGGTTTTCTAAAACTTCCACATTATTTGTTGGATCAAGGCCAATCCAGCCTATACCTGGTATCATGACCTCTACCCATGCATGTGTCGCAATATCGCCAATAAGGGCCGAATTTTCATCTACATATAAGTAGCCACTGACATAACGAGCAGGGATTCCTTTTGCACGCAAAACAGCAAGCATTACATGGGTGAAATCCTGACAAACACCTCGTTTTAATGCAAAAGCCTCACTTGCTGTTGTTGTTACATCTGTTGCTGTTGGGTCATATTCAAAGCTTGCATATAAATATTGCATTAAATTAAGTGAAAAGAGCACAGGATTTTCAGCATGACCGATTGCATGATAGACTTCCTCTAATTGCTGATCCGTCATAAATGTAAAATGAGTTCCTTTTAAATACGGTAAATAATGCTCGTAAAATAGCTGTGAATGAAAGATTGTCTGCATTTCAGGCGAATACTGAATACGATGAATAAAGGGTGCACGCTGAATACTGACAATCGAGGATGTATGAATTTCTAATGTTTGATGCTGCTCTGGTATATAAAAAGACCCAACTGTATTACCCCATATATCTGTATGCTCACGGGTAAGAGAGGATGGCGTTATGGCAATTCGATAGGATAATAATCGCTGACGCTCATCACTACGTGGCTTTAAACGGATCGTATTTAAACTTTGGTCGACTTCAGATTCATATTGAAAAACGTTTGTATGCTGAATTTCAAATTTCATCGTGTCCGCTTCCTTCTGCTTACTGACTTGCCTGTTGAAAGGGAGCTGTGGTGGATTCCTTTCAAGGTTGTACGCTGGGTTCATATAAATGATAAATTGTCGAAAAAGTATCACTAAAAGCAATACATTGAGACAATCTTTCCTCCATTATAGTAATGGTTTCTTCAATAGTTATTTGCCAAAAATCAATATGATCGATTGCTAAGATAAGGCTTCTAATATTCCATTGAAGTGTTAAAAATCTTGAGGATAGTGCATCATGTTCAATAGCCATTATCGCATCTTCTATTTTCTTTAAACAGTACATGACAGAACTTGGGCAATGCTCATCTTGTACTAAATAGCGAATGACCGTCTGTAAATTTGTTTGGCGATGCTTGCGCATAAAAGACTCCCTTGCTGCCGCAAGCTCTAATAAAAATGCACCATCACCTTCTTCCAACGATAATCCCGCTTGCTTTTGCTGTTCTACAATAATGACTGTCATGCGAATTGTTTTTTCTGCGCGCTCAAGCCATTTCCCGACCTGCATGAAATAATAGGGGAGCGCACGATCCATTGTACTCTCTATCAATCCCGTTTCCATCCATAACGTTTTCCGCACTTCCTGTAAAAATGCCTGAAGCTCAATGAGTGGGATTGGCCGTTCTCTTGTCAGTATGGCCTGTCGCTTTGTTAAATAAAAGTCATTTTGAATTTCCCATAGTTCAGTTGGTAGACTATCACGCGTTACTCGTGCATTTTCTCGAATCGCACGTAATGTGGCATGGAGGGCATTACTATTTTTTTCAGAAAATAGAAGATAGTCAATCAATGGGTTAACTCGGACTGTATTGTAATTGTCTAAATATTCCTCCTTGGAGGCGCAAATATTTAACACAGCCTCCCAATGATCAATATAGTCATGCTCTTGCCCAGATTGCTCCAACATATTCAACAGCTGTATCTGTAATATATGTGCATTTGTTTGTGAGCGTTCACTATACCGAGCCATCCAGTACAACGCGTCGGCTACTCGACTTAGCATGCTGCAACTCCTCCTTTAAAATCCACGTATCCTTCGCACCACCACCCTGTGATGAATTCACAACGAGTGAGCCTTCTTCAAGTGCCACTCGTGATAAACCACCAGGTAAAACATAACAATCCTCGCCCTTCATGACATACACACGCAAATCGACATGGCAAGGGTAGAATCGTCCATTTTGAAAGGCAGGTGCTCTAGATAGTTTAATCGTTGGTTGGGCAATGTATTGCAGTGGGTTCTTGCAGATTTTTTGCTTAAACAAAGCGATTTCTTCCTCACTTGCATGGGGACCAATTAGCATATCATAGCCCCCAGAGGCACTGACATTTTTAATGACTAGCTCCTGCATATGCTTAAGCACCCATTCACGCTGCTTGTCATCTCCTAGGTGATAGGTTTTCACATTCGGTAATATCGGTTCTTCCTGTAAATAATAACGAATCATGTCAGGTACATAGGCATACATCGCTTTATCATCAGCCACACCGTTTCCAACGGCATTTAGAATAGCAACATGACCAGCTTGATAGGCTGCCATTAAATGAGGGACACCTAGTAAAGAATCCTCACGAAAGACAGCAGGATCTAAGAAGTCATCATCGATACGACGATAAATGATATCTACTTGCTGTAGACCATATATGGTTTTCATATAAACTTTCAAATCCTGTACGACTAAATCACGACCCTCTACTAGCTTGATATTTAAATGCTGGGCTAGAAAAACGTGATCGTAGTAGGCTGAATTGTAAATGCCAGCTGTAAGGAGCACGGCTTTAGGCTCACGATCTGCTTGCATGGAGGGAGGTCGATGTGCCAGAAGGGCCTTTTTCATATAACACATCTGTTTATCCAATGGTCGAATAGTATGTTTTGAGAAAAACTCCGGATACACTTCCTTCATGACATCCCGATTTTCGAACACATAGGAAATGCCAGACGGATTGCGTAAATTATCCTCTAGCACATGATAACGACCTTTTTCATCACGAATTAAATCGATACCTGCTAAAAATATATGATTCTTGATTGGCACTTGAAGTCCCGTCATCATAGGCGTGAAGTAGGGATTATTTTCTACAAGCTGTCGAGGAATGAGCCCATCTCGAAGTATGTTTTGCTGACCATAGACATCCTGTATAAATAAATTCAAAGCTTCTACACGTTGTTTGACACCTGCCTCAATGTGAGACCATTGTATTTGAGGAATAATAATCGGGACACAATCAAAAGGCATTGTGCGCTCAGTTCCATCCTGTGTTCCATATACCGTAAAGGTAACCCCTTGTCTGAGAAAGCTTGCCTGTGCTTGTCGGTATTTTTCTTCCAGTTGCTCCTGTGAAAAAAGGGATAGCTTATGATGAAAAGAACGGTAATGAGGCTTTGGCTTATTGCCGTCAAACATTTCATCGAAAAAAAGACTAGAATCATATAATTTCTTCATCATATGGATCGCCTCCGAATTTAAGTAGTAGTGAAAACATGTTACACTGTGAATAAATACATAAAAAGGAGCTAACAATCATGACCATCATTAATTTAATGCAAGCTTATGAATTAGATAAACTTTCCAAATTAGATTTAACAGACGAGGAGATTTTACGTGCCTTACGAGCGGGGGATGTATCAGCTTGGCAAGAACAAGTACCAAACTATGAATTTAGTGAGACAATGGCTCTTTATAAAGAAGGGGAACAACAATTCTTAGATGCACTACATGGCCATTATCGAATTAAGTATGTAACATTGCCAGGCATCCAACGTTTATTGCATCTACGCTTTCAATTAGAAGAAGGGAAGGATTACCAATTATTAGAAACGGGTATCCAGCACTTAACGTGTGATGAGGAAACAGTCACAAAAATTCAACAAATGTTATCGACAAACTGGTCACTAACAAAACAATCAGATGGAGCATACTCAGTATTTGTAAAATAACCGCTTTATCCAAAAAATACCATACACATTGTGAGACGAATCGACATGGGTGGTTACCCATCTACTGTTTTTTCAAATCGTCTCACAGCGCAAACCATTTTTGTGAAAAATCCTGATTTTTTGCGTACGCTCGAAAAAAACTCCTCTCAAAATCCAAAATCCTCCCATAGTCTTTTTTCTTTAACGCAACCCAGATAAAGTCTACTAGATTTTAATATTCATATCCCGTGAACTTTATGCCTAAAATGTAGCAACTGTCACAAATCCTTTATAACGAAATCCTCTTTTGAATTGAAAGGGGATTTTTCATTGCACATAAAAGAACATTTGTTCTAAATACACAGAGAGAGCATTTTTTATGCAATTAAGTTCCCAAATTTATATTTGGGAACGTTTTTTTATGGTAAAATAGAGCAAATAGAGGTGATTTTTGATGCAAAAAACGAAGCAACCAAAATTTATGAAGGATTTCCTTGTCTATTTAACAACCATCAAAGGAAAGTCACAGCGTACAAGAAAAGAATATGAATATGATTTGACTTTATTTTTCCGTTTTCATAAAGCAGTTCAAGAGGATTTGGGGATAGAGAATTTAGATGCTATAGATATTGCCACAATGACAATAGAAGAAATTCGTGCTATTACGTTAGAGGATCTTTATTACTTTATGGAGTACTGTGAAGTTCAACGAGGTAATTCTGCTGCGGCGAGAGCTCGAAAAGTCGCGACTTTAAAATCTTTTTTCAAATACTTAAAAGGAAAACGTCGACTCATTGAGGAAAATCCTGCAGATGAATTAGAAACACCGAAGATCGGCAGAAAAAGACCTATCTATATGAACCTTCAAGAAGCTACACAATTTATAGAAGGTATTCAGATCAATCAGGCATCACCGCGAAATTACTGTATGATGATGTTTTTCTTAAATTTAGGAATTCGTGTAACAGAGCTTTGCCAGCTTAATACAACCTCGATTCAAGGACGGTATTTAACGGTTATAGGGAAAGGCAATAAGGAACGAACGGTCTATTTAAATGATAGCTGCATGCAGGCACTTGCAGACTATGAAAATAGTGGCAAGACCCCTTATAAGGGAGACGGTGAGGAACCACTTTTCGTATCACAAAAAGGCACGCGCTTTACACGTCAAACGGTTGCTAAAATTGTCAAACGCATTAATCAGCAATCAGGACTGCAAAAGGAACGACTAACACCGCATAAACTACGCCATACTTCTGCAACGATGATGTATAAAGCTGGAGCAGATATACGTAGCCTCCAGCATATTTTAGGGCATTCAAGTGTTGCAACAACGCAAATCTACACGCATATAGAAGATGAGCAGCTGCAGCATGTACTAGAAAACAATCCATTTAATATGGTACGGGAAAGATGATTTTCTACCATCAGTAGCGAATATATAAGAGAATACGAAATGAAATGGGGTGTTTATGATATCAATTGTAAAAGATCATCTTGATGAAACGCGAACGGCACTGCTTCAGACGATTCACACTTTAGATGATACGCTCTTTAATGTTAAACCGGATGCACAGAGCTGGAGTGTAGCACAAATTTGTCATCATCTTGTTTTAGTGGAGGAAGCAACGAAAAAAGCCATAGCATGGGGAGTAAAAGCACAAGAGCAAACATCGCCCGCACGAAAAGATGTACTGCTTATTTTGGATAGGTCAAGGAAATTTCAAGCACCAACTATCGTTGAACCTACGGAACAGCCTTTTACGATGGAAGCCATGTTGGATTTACTAGCGACAACAAGGAAGAATTTCCTAGCCTTTTTACAAACAATCGAAGAACCCGAACGATTAGCAAAGCATGCGGTGAAGCATCCTGCATTAGGAGAATTGCCACTGGATCAGTGGATTGAAATGGTCTATTTGCACGAACAGCGTCATATCGAGCAAATACAAGAAACAGTAAGAGCAATATGAAATGATTAAAGGAATTGGGGCACTCAACGTAGAGCTCGAATTCCTTTTCTTGTAATGAAATTTTTCTGTTATAAACTCTTGACGTGCTACATAATCTGTTATATATTAAATAAAAATAAAAACAACTGTTATAAAACAGTTTGAATTCAAGGAGGAATTTTAGATGTCAAAGTATCGTGATGGCTATGAATTTTATTGTGAAATGTGTGAACGTTATGGGTTAGAACCAATTTCTTTCCGCTATTATGTCTTGCAATTATCCCAGCAACAACTTTCTGCCTATAATATGCAAGCAAAACAATTAGGAATTTAAAAGGACGTGGTTATGACGGAAGCCGACGTGAATATTTTATGAAAAGCCCAGCCATACTAAACAAAATGGACTGGGCTTTCGTCATTCACAAGAAATTTCAGATCATTCATTGACAAGTAAATAACGCTGTTATATATTTTTAATAAAATAATATTTCTGTTATATAACAAAATATTAGTTATGAATAAATCAAGTATAGTCGCAAGAGTGAAAGGAAGTTAGAAGGATGACAGATTATCGAGAAGGGTATGAGTTTTATCGACAAGTATGTGAGGAGCATGGCTTAGAACCGATAAATTTTCACTATTATATGTTGAATTTATCCCAAGAGCAGTTAGATGCATACAATCAACATGCGAAAACTTCAGGAGGATCAATTGAATATGAGATCTCTTAGCGTGTAAAATACCTTACTGCCTACGGAGGACGGTAAGGTATTTTTGCATATTTACATAGTTATGTGCATTTTAAAGATAAATAGCCTAAAGTTAGTGCTTTTAATAGTACTAAAGTATTTAAAAACGCCATGATTAGACGATTTTCGGGAAAAATTAATCACTAATTTTTGTCTATTCTATTAAAAACTATCAAATGGAGCTTTGATTGTTTTTGATATTTGGGTTGAATTAACTGCTTTTCTAGGACTATAATATAATTACATAAATAAGGGCGATATACCACAACTTTATACCTCGCTGTAAGATAAAGCAAAAGTACCAAACCCTTCATATTTTAATGAATGGAGAATGAGAATGATGAATATCACGCCTAGTAGTATTAATCAAATGAACTACAGTCTAAAAGAATTACAAGATATCTTTTCTGCTATGAATAGTTCTATCATTGTAGCAATAACAGATCGCACCGGAAAAATCACTTTTGTGAACGATCATTTTTGCAAAATTTCGAAGTACACGCGTGAAGAATTATTAGGTCAAGATCACCGTTTACTAAATTCAGGTTTTCATCCAAAGTCTTTCTTTAGAGAGATGTGGAAAACAATTGGTAAAGGTGATATGTGGAATGGCGAGGTGTGCAATCGTGCGAAAGACGGCAGTTTATATTGGGTGAAGACAACCATTTTCCCATTCCTAGATGAAAGGGGAAAGCCTTATCAATATATCGCCATTCGAGTCGACATTACAGCACAAAAGGACATCAAAAAAATTACTCACATTGCCTATCACGATGAATTAACAGGGCTGCCAAATCGTCGTAAATTAGAACAGCGTTTAGAAAATGAATTTCATCAATCTCGACGTACAGGAGAAAAATTTGCGTTATTTTTCATTGATGTAAATCGCTTTAAACACATTAATGACGGGCTTGGGCATATTATCGGTGATATGTTTTTAGTGGAAATGTCCAATCGATTACGAAATATTGATTTTACCTCTAATTCTTTCTATCGCCATAATAGCGATGAATTTGTCATGATTTTAAATGATGTGAGTCGTATTGAAGAAATGGCCAAGGAAATTATTAACGTTTTCCATGAGAGCTTCATCGTAGATACCTATGAATTTTATGCAAGTATTAGTATCGGCATTAGTATCTTCCCAGATCACGCAAACTCCGTAGAAGAATTATTGAAAAATGCTGATATTGCTATGTATGCAGCAAAATCGACGCGAGGTAACCAATATCGCTTGTATCGTGAGAATATGGATGAAGCCAATGATAAATGGCTTTTATTAGAAACAAAATTACACCAAGCACTAAAACAGGATCGCTTAGAATTGCACTATCAGCCTAAAATAGATTTGAAAACAGATACGGTCATTGGTATGGAGGCATTGCTGCGCTGGTATGATCCTGAATTAGGACATATTCCACCAGATCGCTTTATTCCGTTTGCTGAAGATTGTGGGCTCATAAATGATATTGGTGTTTGGGTATTACGTAAGGCCTCCGCCCAAGCTTGTTTGTGGAATGAAACACATGATTTATCGTTACGCGTAGCTGTGAATATTTCTCCAATTCATATTAGTACAGATGGCTTTGTGGAAATGGTGCGGGAGGTTATTGCAGAAACTGGCATTGACCCTCATTTATTAGAAATTGAAATTACTGAAATGAGTATGCTCGATTATACGGAAGACTTAATTGATACTATTAAACAATTGCGAGCACTTGGCATTACCATATCACTAGATGATTTCGGTACAGGCTATTCATCGTTAAATTACCTAAAAAAATTCCCAGTAGATGTACTTAAAATTGATCGTGCTTTTGTGCGGGATATCGTACCCGAAAAATCAGGAATCGCCATGATTTCGGCCATGATTTCTTTAGCCCACGCCTTAAATCTGCAAGTAGTTGCTGAAGGCGTTGAGGAGGAAGCTGAATTAAACGTTCTTCGCGAGCATGGCTGCGAATATGTCCAAGGCTATTATTTCAGTAAGCCTTTATCTGTTGGTGATTTTACGAATTTAATCGTTAACACCGTCACAAAATAAAATCAGTTATGAATTGCTATTCTTGAATGATTTTGCTAAAGTGGGATAAAGTAACTGTTAATAACCATACAATTTGATGATGTGGCCAAGTAAGTACGAATTGTGAGACAGAAAATATAGCAACTGCTGAGAGCTATATCACCGCTTCTGTACTGAACACCTACCACGGAGATGTTATGCAAACATAACCGAGTCGTTTTCGTTACCAAACGTGAGAGGGTTTTAAGTGAAAACTTAAAGCTAAACCAAGGTGGTACCACGTCTATCCAGCACAAAGACGTCCTTATTTTAAGGACAGCTTTGTGCTTTTTTATTTCAAAAATATATGGAGGAATGCACATGTCAAAACAACAAGAAGATTTTTCAAAGTGGTATATTGAAACCATTCAAAAGGCGGATTTAATGGATTATACACCTGTTCGTGGATGTATTGCCTTTAAACCAGATGGCTACGAAATTTGGGAACATATTCAGGAGGAGATGGATCGTCGCTTTAAAGAGACAGGGCATCGTAATGCCTATTTCCCAATGCTTATTCCTGAATCCTTCTTCCAAAAGGAAAAGGATCATATCGAAGGATTTTCACCTGAGCTTCCATGGGTAACAGAGGCAGCAGGAGAACAATTAGAGGAACGCTTAGCGCTTCGACCAACCTCTGAAACAATGATTGGACACCTGTACTCAAATTGGATCAAAAGCTACCGGGACTTACCAGTGCTTATCAATCAATGGGCAAATGTTTTCCGCTGGGAAAAGAAAACACTTCCTTTTATTCGCACATCCGAATTCCTATGGCAAGAAGGACATACAGCTCACGTCGATGAAGAGGATGCTCGAAAAGAAACGATGCAAATGCTCGACATTTATAAAGAAGTAGTGGAACAAGTGCTAGCAATTCCTGTCTACGATGGTCAAAAAACGCCTTCAGAACGTTTTGCAGGTGCTGTCGATACGTATTCCATTGAAGCCATGATGAAAAATGGGAAGGCTGTGCAAGCAGGAACATCGCATTATCTCGGGACAAAGTTTGCTGAAGCCTTTAACATCAAGTATTTGAATAAAGCGAATCAGCATGAATATGTTCATACGACATCTTGGGGTACGTCTACACGGTTAATTGGTTCCGTTATTATGGTCCATGGCGATGAGCAGGGTCTGATATTACCTCCTCGTATTGCGCCAACACAGGTAGTTTTAATTCCAGTTGGACCATGGAAGAAGAACCCTCAAATTATGGAACATTTAGACGAAATCTTTGCTGCCTTAAAAGCGAAAGGAATTCGAGTTCGTCTGGATGATTCAGACCAGTCACCAGGCTTTAAGTTTAATGAATGGGAGCTAAAAGGGGTGCCAGTTCGCGTTGAATTAGGACCACGTGACCTGGAGAACAACCAAGCACTAATGAAAGCGCGTGATGAACAAGACAAACAAACAATCGATTTAGCTACAATTGTCACAGCTATTGAAGAGGAGCTAACAACGATGCAAACGCGTTTACTGGAAAAAGCCCGTCAATTCCGTGAAGCAAATGCACACACAACAATTGATACACTTCCACAACTTCAGCAGCATATCGAAACAACGAAAGAAAACAGCTCAATTCCAGGCTGGGTACTTGCTGGATGGTGTGGCGAGGATGCATGCGAGGAAAAAGTGAAGGAAGAAACAAAATACACATCCCGCAACATCCCATTCAATCCACCAACAACAAAAACAACATGTATTGGCTGTGGAAACAAAGCAAAGCATACAGTTTGGTTTGCGCAAGCGTATTAATATCGTTTGAACACCCTCCTATTTTGTAGGAGGGTGTTGTTGTTAAGTGGAAATTCTACTCGAGCAGCTAAGTTTTCATCAAGATTATGTTAAAATAAAGGACGTTATGACTTGAATTTCCTAAAGAAATGAGGACATGCATGGCGAATGTACAAGCATTATTCAATAACTATCTTAATATCAAATTCAATCGAGGATTACCAGCTGTTCCAATGGAGGACTTTGAGTATGCAGTATTAGAAGATCAAAGTGCGGAGCTCTTTTTCAGTGCTCATGAGCATGAAACATTTTTGGCGTGGGCAGAGGAGCTTCAACCTCCAGATCCACAGTACGGTGATCCACCAAATGGGAAACCTATACTTTCATCGTATTTCCATCAGCTCGATGTTTACGATGAGCAAGTATTTTACTATGTACACTATACCATTAATTCAACTACAAGGATTATTCCTCGTCATCCATATAATACAATGAATGACCGGATGAAAAATTATTGTTTCTTCCAACTAGCTCAACTATCGTATATGACAATGTTAAACGAAGAGCAAAAGCAACAATTAAAAGATTTCTTGTTCTTTTTCTTTTTGTATGCTCATCCAGTGAATGAGGAGACGCTTTACGCCTTTTCATTCCAAGACCAATCGATAGTACATACAAAAACGAATATTCGTCTGGAGCAATATCTTTCTTTTTACCATGATTATTTTTTTGAGCACGCCCACAACTATCAGGATTCATTAGTGTTAGCGCCTGAGGAAATAAACGCTTGTAAGCATCTTACGTTAGAGCTCTTAAAAACATTAGAGGGGAAATCGCATAAGCTTGCGATGCCTCAAGAAGAAGGGCTTGAGGAAATCCTCCGGTTAATTAATGATGTGGACCACTTTTTACATATGTATAAGGAAAATAAATTAGCATTCTTTCAATTGCTAAACAACATGCTGTTAGAGGAGCTGTCCAATCCTTACCGAGAGCATTGTATGAGTATGTTATTACAAAATTACGCCATTTATATTTTGAATTTTCATTTTGATGAACTCCAAGCGTTAGTTGAGTATTTTCAAGACAACCCATTATTATGTAAATTTATACTCAATAAAATGTTTGCGGATACGATTTTTTTGCAGAAAATCATGAGGCAATCCAATATCGACATCAACAACTATCCGAAAATTACGCAGTTTTTCGACGAGGAAGCTAAAAGAATATATCTTGATTGATAGTAAAGGGAGAAAAGTAATATGACAGAAACAACAGGCTGGAAAAATAATGCGCAAGATCATCGATTTATTGCTTCATTTAGTGGTGGAAAGGATAGTGTCTTAGCTTTATATAAAGCATCGCAGGTAGGTCAAGCAATAGGTCTTATCGTGATGCTTGAGGAAGAAGGGCAACGCTCAAGGTCCCATGGGATGCCACCAGAGCTTATCCAGGCACAAGCAGACTCGATCGGATTACCTGTCTATACGGCTGCAGCAAGTTGGGCAGAATATGAGCATGTGTTTATTGGTCTTTTAGAAAATGCAAAAAATCAAGGGGCAGAGGTATTAGTGACAGGAGATTTAGACATGCCTGAACATGGCTGCTGGCATGATCAGGTGACAAAAAAGGCAGGATTAAAGCTTGGTATGCCTTTGTGGGAGATGAACCATCGTCAAGCTGTCGATGAATTTATTAACTTAGGATTTATCACGATAATTGTCACGGTCAACTTATCCTTAGGTATGACCGAAGAAGATTTAGGAAGAACACTTACCTACGAATATGTACAGGAGCTTGAAGCCCGCGGCATTGACCCTTGTGGGGAGGGTGGAGAATTCCATACAACTGTCATCGATGGACCACTTTTTAAGCAGCCTATTCAAGTTCGGAAATGCTCAATTGTACGAGACGGAGACTATGCATTTCTACCTTTAGAACTTGCGTAAAATCACTCAAGATAACCTTTAATGTGATGACCAATTCATTACATTAAAGGTTTTTTTACCTCAACTTGTCATTTTGTTTCATGTGTAATAAAGTTATTACATATGAAAGATATACTAAAAGGTGATGAACTGTTAACAGTATTGGGTGCTCTGTCAAATCCTTATCGTTTAAAAATTATTGCTATTCTCCATCAAGAAAAGCGATATGTTAGTCAACTTGCAAGAGAGTTAGCAATCAGTAGACCATTACTATACTTACATTTACAAAAATTAGAGGAAGCTAACTTAATTAATGGCTATCACGAAGTTTCTGAAAGTGGCAAAGCGATGAAGTATTACACGCTAAACCCTTTTAGCATTACATTAAATGCCGATTTCATTGCCCAAGTTGCTAGCGGCATAACGGATAAAAAAAGAAAGGAATAACATTGTTTTTAGATGGTTTACTAATTATGAAGGGAGTTGATGAAATGTCGTCCATGTCCATTTCAATCTTTTCGGCATTCTTTGCTTTGCTGCCACTGATTGTTCTTGTTATTATTTTTGTCTTTGTAATAAGCGTTATCCGTCGTATGGAACGTCGTGCAGAGGAACGTTTAACATTAGATAAAGAAACAGCCCATTTGCAACAACTGCAAATTCAGGAAATTAATAACCGTTTAACAAATATTGAAAATATCTTAAAACAAATTGATTAAAGTACAAAGGTTATTACCTCTGTACTTTTTTAATTCAATTTTTCTTTTAAGAGGGTATAAAAACAATTCGATATTGTCTAAAATAACATTTGACTGGACACTAATTGGTGTCATATAATTAAGACACCAATCAGTGTCCTATTAGAAAGGGTGGTGGTTTTGAGTAACAATCATCAAGAGCGTGACGTCTATGTAGCCATTGCTGATCCGACAAGACGAAAATTAATTGGTTTGTTGGCAGAGGTAGATGAGTTACCACTTCACGAATTAACCGCTCAATTTGACATGGGGCGTACTGCCGTATCGAAACATTTGGCCATCCTCAAAGATGCAGGTCTTGTTATGGCTCGCAAGGAAGGTAGAGAGACCAGGTATCGGCTGAATGCAGCACCATTGAAAGAAATACAAGATTGGGTCTCGTTTTATGAAGGATTTTGGAAAGAAAGAATATCAAAACTACATCTTTTATTGGAGGAAAACAAATGAAACCAGATGTATCATTAGATTTTAAATTTACAAGTTCCATCGAAAAAGTGTGGCATGCGTTAACAGATCCAGAGACGCTTGCAAAATGGATTTGGAGCAATGATTTTCAGCCAATCGTCGGCCATCAATTTCAATTCCGTGCTGAGCCAAATGAATGGTGGGATGGTATTGTAAATTGTGAAGTACTTGCAGTTGAAGAGCCTCATAAATTATCATACACGTGGTCTAGTGCTGGCGAAACAACAACAGTAACTTGGACACTTACAGAACAATCTGATGGAACTACACAGCTTCACCTCGACCAAAGTGGATTTAGTGAAGAAACAAAAGCTCGTCAAGGAGCTATTGAAGGGGCTAAATATGCTTGGACAAATATGGGTTCACAGCTTGAAAAAGTGTTAGCCTAATCATCATCATTCAAATAACCTTACAATGAAGAACGCAATTCCTTAGCAAGAATTGTGTTCTTTCATTTTCTAACAAGCCTAATACACACGAAAGGATCACGACATGAAGATCAATCAACTCATTGCCAATAATATCAACCGTTTAGATGTAGTTTTACCAGAAGATCAATCACTAGGAATTGCAGGGTTGTCTGGCTCAGGGAAAACGACATTTTGTCAAACGATTGGGGAGGAATCCAAAAAACGTCTCGTTTCTTTATTACCTAAGTCTGAATATCAATATTTGTTTCCAAACATTATGGAAACGAACTTCAGTGCGATTCAAATGGAGGACATGCCATTAGTTCTTTTCCTAGGGAAATCATCTATCTCTACAAATCCTCGTTCAACAATTGGTACACATACAGGTGTTTTTAAAGAAATACGTGATCGTTTGGCAGAAGAATTTCAGCTGTCTCCAGAGGTTTTTTCCTTTAATAACGCTTTAGGCTGGTGTCCTGCATGTAAAGGACGAGGCACGACGAAAAATGTAGAGTGTAAAAAATGTCAGGGTAAACGCTATAGTCCAGAAGTGGAGCAACATCGACTAACTTTATGGAATGAACCCTATAGCATTTCTGATATTCATAATTTAAGCATCGAGGCTATCTATTCTTTATCAAATGAATTAACAATTAGCGAAGAAAAACAGCATATACTTCAAAATATCATTCAAATGAACATTGGCTACTTAACATTGAATCGTATTATGGGGACTTTATCAGGTGGGGAATTAACTCGACTTTACTTAGCAGAATTCATGGCAACGAGCGAAAATACAGTCATCATTGTCGATGAAATATCGGTTGGTTTGGACCATGATACGTTATTAAAAATATTGGAGCAAATTCAACAACTGGGCTCTAAAAATCAAATTTGGCTTATCGATCATTCAGATACGGTGCTCGACACTGCAGACAAGCCTTTATTCTTCGGACCAGGTAGTGGGAAATACGGTGGGAAAATTGTAGACGAGTCCCCTCGACCACAGCCAATTTATTGGGAACGAAATCACGTAATGCCCACTACCTACTACCAATTCCAAGACCTCCATTGTCGGAATATCCAAATGAATAGAATAGAAATTCCTAAAAACCGACTTGTTACTTTTACAGGGGAATCTGGGTGTGGAAAATCAACACTTGTCAATGAATGTATCGCGAAAGATTTTGTTAAACGCTATCCAAAGGATAAACTTGTGATGGTTGGACAAGATCGTAATCAATCCATTACAAGTCGATCTACTGTCGCAACATTCCTCGATATTAAAAGGAAATTAACAAAATATAGTGAGGAGATTGAAGATATTTTTCAACGTTCGATTGAGGATATCATTGATGAACTCCCTAATGAAGACATCGCCCATAAGCGGTTAAGCTTGCTGATAAAATTAGGACTTGGCTATTTAACATTGGAAAGAAAGACACAATCCCTTTCTACTGGTGAATTCCAATGTGTACATCTTGTCTCAGAGTTATTTGCGAATTCTCGAAACCCACATACACTATTTATTTTTGACGAGCCGTCTAAAGGGTTATCTCAAAATATTTTAAATCAGTTCATTGATAGTGTAAGGGACATCCTTGAAGATGAATCCATTTCCATCATCATGATTGAGCACAATGCCTATATGCTCGAAAGCTCAGATTTTATCATCGATTTTGGGAAAAGACAGCAGGAACCTGTGACACATCTTGAGGTGGTCAGTCAAGAAGACTATTTTAATCAAGTGAAGCATTCACAAAACATAGCTCCTTTACACATTGCGTCAACACTTGATTCTAGAAATGGCATTCAATACTTAGAAGACCATCAGATTAGCTATTTTAAAATGGCGGAAAATATTTATAAAGGGGGAATCTTAAAAAGCCTATCCTCTATGGCTCGACTTATATACAGTGATTACGAATCGAACAGGATTGCCCCAGTCATTGCTATTGATCTAGAGCGACATTTATATAGCCAATATAGTTTTCTCTATGAAATTGGGGGGCTTATCAACCATATTGTCGCTTCACATCCAACGAATAAGGATACAAAAAGCTTTGATTTCTTTAGCCAAGAAAATCACTGTCCAAGCTGTTCGGGGCGATTAGAAATAGAAAAATTCGATTTTGATATCGTAGTACAAAATAAAAATGTGCCATTTTGGGACGGTTTATTACATCCAGATGTGATGGATGTCTTAAAATACTACCAACATTCAAAATTAGAATTCCTCTTTGAAGAGATTAAAAATGAACTTGGCCAGGATATAAGTAAAAGCTACAATGAAATGACAGAAGAAGAAAAACATACATTTTTATATGGCTATTGGGATCAATCTTTTTATGATAAGACAACGAAATCCTCGAAAAAATGGGAGGGCTTTAATTTAATCATTGGCCGCTATATTGTCATTTCGAAATCTAAGATAAAAGAGCAAATGAAAGAAACAAGAAAAATGGTGCCTTGCCCAATCTGTCATGGCACAGTGCTTAATCATCAGAAGAAATTACGATTTGGGGACACAGATATCCGAGACTTAATCCATCAGTCACTAGATGAAGTCATTAAAATTGTAGGGAGCTTACCACAATTAGAAAAAATGAAAGCAATCGTTGGTGGAGATATGTCGTTACTCCAAGATGTCTCCTTGTTGCCAAGAGAAACGCAAGTAGCGTTGAAAATGCTGGAATTGGAGCTTGCAAGCTTTGTAGGGTATGAAATCGTTCTGCAAAACGCTTTACCATTCTGGGAAAAAATCGAAAGCAATTTAGACGTTATTAGCCGTAAAAATCAAGTAACGATCTGTGATTTTGCTAATATTTACGAGACGAGAGAAGCAATAATCGACCAGTATTTTACGAATGGCAAATACAAAAAACTTACCTATGTGTATGAGGCGTTTGGCTACAAAAAAATCGTCACTCAAATCAACAAAGTTAAAGCAAATCATACTTGCCCATTCTGTAAAGGGAAAAAGGTTCTTTCAGAGGATGGTCTACATGATGGCGTCTACAAGTTAACCGTCCCTTGTGTTAGCTGTGGTGCAAGTGGTATTAATGAAGAGGGGCGTCAGCAAATCGTCGATGGTATTGCTGTACAAACTTGGCTAACAGGAAAAGTAAGGGATGTGGTAAAAGAAGGCTCTCATCTTGAGGCTGTTGCTCATATTCCAATTTTCAATCGCATTCGTGAGTTAAATAAACAAGAAATGATGGCGGTCTATCAATACTTACAACATAATAACTAAGCTCAACTTGTTAGAAAACCCATTTGCGCACAGCAAGTGGGTTTACTTCATTTGATTAATCACACTAATTTTTCCAAAAAAGTTAACATTCTGTGTCGTCTTTGCCATTTTAATCGTACTATAAAGGTAGCTGGATTGGCAGTAAAAGGGAGGTTATTCTTTGGTCAAAAAAGTACTGTTATTTGGAGATATTGGCATTGATGATACGGTTGCCTTAATTTATGCAAGGCTAAATAAAGAAATAGAAATTGTGGGCTTAGTTGCAGACTACGGAAATGTCTCGCGAGAAGATGCGGTGTCCAATATTTATTATGTGATGAAATTATTCGATTTCCCACAGGGTATTCCCGTTATTTTGGGAGCAGAGGTTCCTTTAACGGGGGAACAACCCACTTACTACCCAGAGATACACGGACAACGAGGGCTGGGACCTATTGTACCAAATGACGATCACGAATTAAAAATTGAAAACTTTTTTGAAATTGTCAATATAATTGAAAGGTATAAGGATGAGGAGCTTATTATTGTCAATATTGGTCGGTTAACCTCACTAGCTACAATGTTTATCCTTTACAATGACCTAATGAAAAATATCAAGGAATACTATATTATGGGTGGTGCGTTTTGGGTTCCTGGAAATGTCACTACAGTGGCAGAAGCGAATTTCCATGGTGATCCGTTTGCTGTGAAAATTGTGCTAACCTACGCAACGAATGTAACAATCATTCCATTGAATGCCACACAAAAGGCAATTGTTACACCAGGGATGGTGGACTATATTGATTCATTTGGGCAAACAAAAATCCTTAAACCATTAATGGACTACTATACTCGTTTTTATCAAGAACGGGACCCTTCTTTATTAGGAAGCCCCGTCCATGATGCATTAACGTTGATGGCAACAATTTATCCTGACATGTTTATCTATGAGTCCTATCCGGTCATCATTGTGGATAAACTTGAAGGTCCGGCAAGAGGGCAAAGTATTGCCGAAACACGGCCATATGAAAATGGTAACAATGGAGCAAAAAGACATCGTATTGCCTTTGATATTCATTATGACAAGTTCTTCCATAACTTTTTGGCTATCATGACAGGTCAATTAGTTTGAGCCTATTCAAAAACCCCATCTCGTAGGATCACAAATTTAACATTGACATTCACTTTCATGTCTTTATACATTTTATGCCATTTTTCTTTTGTCAGCTTAGAATGTCTCACAGAACTTCTATATTTCTCACCAAAACCAAAAATATCCGATTCGACTTCCTGACTATGGGCGATCACTCTTTCAATTTCCTTTGTCAATTTTTTTCAATTGCATCCTGTAGTATTTTTACATTCTTCGCGTCGCCTAAATTGATATCAGGATATACCTCTAAAACTCTTGACCGAATGTCGATGTTAAGATCAAATTCTGGTGTATCCGCATTCACTAATTTCATCTTTCTATTTGAATGGATGGCATCAAAGGCCACAGTTATTTTTTCTGCAGGTTTTTGAAGAACTTTAGATGGAATATCCTCTTTGTCTAAGATCGTTTCAAACAATCCAACTTTAAAGGTGTCTCGGACAATTTTAACGTAAAAACTATCGTTTGCTGGAAGGGAACCCACCATTTTGCTCCCTTTAAAAAGAGCTACGCCACTTAATTCAACAAACTCGCCATTTCTTTTAATAATCGGCATGGCTATATCTTTTCCAAATGAATAGTAATCATGTGCGATTTGATGGAGCGTTGCCGAAATCATATATTCCTGTCTCACATTTTGTTCGATTAACCGAAATATATGTTGGCCAATATCCTCGATATCTTTATATTCGTAGCTCAATAATGACGATGATTTACCCTCTACCACAGCCATATAGATACTATTACTAACACTAGCGTTTTCTAGGTTTGTATCTATATAATAATGCAGACTTTCTTTCGCTAATTCGTCACCAAACAAAACAACCCTCATTTGACCGACCATGACTTTTTTTGAGAGCCTGCGATTCGCTTCCATACGATTACCTTTACTTGTTTCATTTTCGGTCGTTAAAACTTCTACATTACTTTGAAATTCTGGATTTACTTCACGAATAACGGCTGTCGTCGCTATTTTTTCTTCAGTTCCTTTATCGTAACCAACCAATGTGGTTAATCCTACTTTATCTAAAATATTTGTCTGCGCGCATCCATATAAAAAAATAAATGATACAAAAACAATAAAATAGCATTTAAGTTTGTTCATCTTTTTTCACCTTCTTTGATGTGAAGTTCTTTTTCAGCACGGCAAGCATCCATAGCAAAATAGGGTAAACAAAGATTACGTAAAATGCCACATGTCCAAAAACAGTATTAATCGCATTAATTTGAGTACGGGTTTGTACGAATAATGTACCGATAAACACAAAGAAAGAGAATAACCAAACAAACTTCGTCCCACTTATATTGACTAAACGAATAGCCCCTCGGTAAGCAGCCCATAAATAAAGACACATATTCGGCAAAATGATTAACATCCAATAACAAACGGCGATAAATTCAAAGCGCTCAATAAAAGGAAAGCTAATAAAACTAAATAATGTTAATGTGGCCCATATCGTTTTTAATAATTTACCTTCACTATAATAGGTAATTGACACCAGCATGACGGATAAATAGATAAAGGTTGTAAACAGCAAACCTAAATGAACATGTTTTTGAACATTTTTCTTTTCTTTTACAAAGGGATAAATAACGTTTAAGATTTCAAAGCCAATAATGGTGAAAGTCATTGAAAAGGTACCTTTTAAAATCGAACGAAAGTCATTTTCCAGAACCGGTAATAAACTTTCTGCTACTGAATACTTCAAAGGAAAAGCCAACATAGGAAAAATCCATAAGGAAAGTATAATACTAAAAAAGGCCAGACCTACAATTACGCGTAGCCCTCCAGTAAAGGCATAAATAACGACAATGAGTAAAGTTGCTGACAGAAACCATGTCCCTATTCCAGGAAACAACCACACTTGGATTACTTCAATATAATTTCGTAAAACGGAAAAGAATGCTACAGAGCAATATAATACATACATGGCATTGAATAAATTGCCTATCCATTTGCCAAAGATATCTTGTTGAATGCCATATAAATCATTGGAGCCATAAATCTCTAATGTTTTAATCATAAAAAATGCGACGATATGAGAGGCAATCCCTGCTAGTAAAACTGAAATCCATGCGTCTTGTCTTGCATCTTGATAGACAATTCGTTGAAATCCCTGTATACCAACCCCAACTTGTGCGCCATGTATGACAAAAAACAGTAAATAAGCGCTAATCATATCTTTAGGGCTAAGTTGTATAGGTTTTGTCATTTTACTTCACCTTCATTTCAACTTTTTTCCGGTTTTACAGGTTGAGGCTCAAATTTATTTTCATCTTTTGGTCTAGTTAAAGCAGGTCTTTTCGCTGTTAAAGGTACAGGCATTCTGATGATGCTATCTCGAATTTCTTTCATTCTAGGTGGATAGAATGGAGACATATACGGAGCACCCAAACTTGTCTGGCGTATAAGATGAATAAGAATAAAACAGAAAGCCAACATGATACCATAAAAGCCCCAGAATCCTGCTAGTATAATAATTGGAAAGCGAATAAGACGAATAACGTTCCCCATCATATAACTAGGTGACGTGAAAGAAGCCAGAGCACTTAAAGCAATAATGATCAGTAATATATTACTTGTAATACCAGCTTGTACCGCTGCAGTACCAATTACAATACCGCCTACGATACCAATTGTTTGGCCGATTTTCGTGGGCAATCTTGCTCCCGCTTCTCTCAGCAACTCAATAATAAATTCCAGCAGCAATGCCTCAAATATCGGTGGAAAAGGTACTAACGCCCTTGATTCACTTAAAGGTACTAAAAAGGCTTGTGGTATGACTTCATAATGAAAGGTTACAGCTGCTACATAAAATGGTGTTAAATAGACGGATATAAAGAAGGCAGCTAAACGTAATAATCTTAGAAAAGTGGCAATTTGCCATCTTAAGTTTTGATCTTCCTGACTTTGGAAAAACTCTGTAAACGCTTGTGGGCAAACAATAGCCATGGAGCTGCCATCTACAAGAACACCCACTTTGCCATCCAAAAGAGCATCGCATAATCTATCTGGCCTTTCAGTCATAAGCATTTGTGGGAAGACTGATAACGAATTATCATCAATCATTTCTGCCAAAACTGCGCTATCTAATAACTGATCAATATCAAGGTCTGATATTCGTTGACGCAATGTATTAACCATTTGATCGGAGGCAATACCACTCATATATAAAATGGAAACTGATGTATTCGTCCGCCTGCCAATTTTAAGCTTTTCATTACAAAGCTCAGGACTCACTATGTAGCGACGAATTAACGAAATATTTGTAGCTAGGCTTTCATTAAATCCAACCTGTGTGCCAATTACCTGTGATTCATTTTCAGGCGCTGATAATGCTCTAGATTCCCTTGTAGCAATATCAACCAATAGAACATTAGAGTAGCCATCGACATGAATCAAAACAGATCCATTGACCATGGATTTTACAGTTTCCCTAAGTAAACTGGTTTCATTCACTTCAGGAACAGAAAGAGAAATCTCAATATCCTCCGGTTTTTCATATGGATGATTCTGTAAAATTGCTATAATATCATTATTTAACGTTTGGTTATCGACTAAATTTTCAATATAAATAAGGGTAAGATTTGGTGGAATAGATTTTATAATTAAATCAGCTGGATTATTAGTAGCAGTTTTAATCGATTGAATAAAATGATCTGTCGCTTGAGCAACCCTTACTAGGTTTTCTTTAGGCGCCTCTTTTGTTGGTGGTGGTTGTTTTTTATTGAAAGGTAGTTTAAATTTCATTTTAAATAAAAGGCTCCCTTCATGGTTAACTTCGTTTATAGAATAGGCTTTAAAAGGGGATTCTATACTTTTTTCTGCAAGTTTGCAGTGGACAGCATTTAACAAAAAGTGGTAGTATTATAGGTATCTTAAAAACAGAACGGAGTTTAGACCATTATGCTAAAACTGATTATCGCAAATTAAATTCCATGGAATTTAATAGTGGGGCATTTCTATAATTTTTAGGAAATTATAGGGTTTATTTGGTATTGCCCTTTTGCGATAACGAAGAGAAACATGATCATGTCTAATCCACAGTAAAACTGTTAGCTACTTTTGGTAGCTAGCTTTATTTTCTGTGTAACCAAGGACTTTATGAGTGTGTGCTCATAAGGTCTTTTTCTGTTTTTAGGAGGTGATGATTCCCAACAAAAAGGACGTAGTGAAATAAAAGGAGGGAATTGAAGTGGAAAAATATGAACTAGTATTTGATTATCGTCATGATGAAAAATTAAAGGCAAGTTTTAATGATTTAGCAATCAAGACATTTGGTTTAGATTTTCGAGACTGGTACAACAAAGGATATTGGAATGACCAGTATATTCCGTACTCATTTGTTATGGAAGGTAGAGTCATTGCCAATGCCTCGATTAGTAAAATGTCGTTAGTAATCAATGGTGAGCGACTAAACGGCATTCAAATCGGTACAGTCATGACCGACGAAAACTATCGTAATCAGGGTTTATCTAAGCAGTTGATGCAGGAGATTCTCAATAAATACGAAGATATCTGTGATGTCATGTATCTTTTTGCCAATAACACTGTATTGGATTTTTATCCAAAGTTCGGCTTTACACGGATTCATGAAAGTGAATTTAGCTTAGATCTCACAAAAAAAACTATTCAACCGAACAATGCTACCTTACAGCGACTAACAATTGAACAGGATCTTGTCATTCTAGAAAACTATGCGAAAAATCGTCAAGTCAATTCTAGTATTATTGATGTCGAACAGAACGAAACCCTATTAATGTTTTATTTCACCATCGTATTTCATGATGCCATTTACTATCTAGAAGACTTAGAAACAATTGTGTTAATGGAAGAAGACGGTGGCGTTATAAATATTTACGATATCATCTCCATACGGCCATTCGATGCGGAGACTGTGTTAGCAAGCGTTGTTAAAGACACTACAAAAAAAGTAGTATTCTATTTCACCCCTGACTTCACCCTCGAGGGCATGACAACAACCATCATGCCAAATGAGGACGATGCCCTATTTGTCCTCTCGAAAAAACCACTACTAGAAGGAAATTTTATGTTCCCTCTAACATCGCATAGTTAAGTGAGGGAGGGGGTAATCGCTACTGAAGGGGATTTTGATCACTTCAGTAGCGAGATGAGCGCTTTTGTAACAAATTGGAGCGGTTCGAGCGTTGATATGAGCGCTTTATGATGAAATTGGATCACTTCAAGCAGAGTTTCGAGCGCTTTTGTATCAAATTGGAGCACTTCAAGCATAGATATGAGCGCTTTTGTAACAAATTGGAGCACTTCAAGCAGAGTTTCGAGCGCTTTGATATGAAAAAGGAGCGCTTCGGGCATAGATATGAGCGCTTTGGCATGAAAAAGGAGCGCTTCAAGCAGAGTTTCGAGCGCTTTGACATGAAAAAGGAGCGCTTCAGGCATAGATACGAGCGCTTTGGCATGAAAAAGGAGCACTTCAAGCAGAGTTTCGAGCGCTTTGGCATGAAAATGGATCACTTCAAGCAGAGTTTCGAGCGCTTTTGTATCAAATTGGATCACTTCTAGCATAGATACGAGCGCTTTTGTATCAAATTGGAGCACTTCAAGCATAGATACGAGCGCTTTTGTATCAAATTGGATCCCTTCCAGTAAAGATAGGATCACTTCTAACAAGAATCCAAGCTCCTCATTACTATAAAAAAGAGGGAGTCACAAACTTGACTCCCTCTTTATCTATTAGGAAAGGACCTGAATAGTTGATTCTTTTTTAGTTGTCACTTTTAATGTTAGCAGCATCAGAACTACCAAAGTAAATAATAATGCTATGAGGGCAACGTCAAAGGTGTTCGTTATATCTTTAATGACCCCCACGAGCATTGGAATAATCCCACTTATAATATAGCCTCCGAATTGAATCATGGCTGTCCAATCGCTTGCTTCCTTTGGTGTAGATGTTGCATCTAAAGGGAGAATCATGGCTAATGGGAATAAGCCTCCAGCACCAATCCCAGCTAATGCGGCACAGAAAACAGGTGAGATTCCGCCAATGATTAACATGAAAATGCCGGTAAAAGAACTCAATGCACATAGCAGCATCCACGGTTTTCTCTTGGTACTATTATTAATAATGATTGGAATAATAAAGCTACAAATCATTTGCATAACGGAAAAAACCGTAACGGTTGTTGCCGCGTAGGCATCACTATAACCAACGTCCTGTACTTTCGGAGCGAGCCATGTTGCCAGGGAATAATAAACACCGGATTGCAAACCAAACATGATCATAAGGAGCCATACATATCGGTTTCCCCATGGTAATCGACTTTTTTGACTTCCAGATTCGTTTTTAGTTGGCTGTGATTGTTTTGATTTTTTAATAATGGGAATCCAAACTAGGACACCCGCAAGCGCAAACACAGACCATATCGCTAAAGCTGCGTTCCAGGATTGATGAAAAGCGTGCATGACAGGCACGACTAAACCAGCGCTGAGTGACGCCCCGATCCCCATTCCCGCAGAATAAACCCCAATCATAGAGGATGAAGATCTAGGGAAATGCTTTTTAATGTAACCAGAAATTAATGGCCCTGTTATGGCAATGCCTATACCACTTAGAATAGCAGTTACTAGTAAAAGCACAGGCGATGATGCGATTAGTCGCAATGCTGTTGACACACCAATTAATAAAACTGATAAAGCAATTGTCAGCTCGATGCCCCAGCGTTCACTTAACTTCCCGGCTAATGGTGCAAAAATGCCCATACAAAAAACGGGTAGGGCAGTTAATAAACTGACGACAGCACTAGACATGTGCAAGTCCATCTGAATATTTTTTAGCACAGGTGAGATAGAAGTGATGGAAGCTCTTAGATTCATCGATAGAATGAATAAAGAAAAAACGCTCCAAATCATATATAGATTTTTTGATTTTACTATCATAGAAGTACATCTCCTTGTATAATTAAAAATGCTTATTTGATATACTATAGTTAACTTTTCATCAACTAAAGTAAACTATAATTTATCAACTTGTATACTATAATATACTAATTATACAAAGTCAATGGGGAGGGTGCATCTTGATGAGTGAGGAAAATATTGACTTATCTGGTCAAGTTGGGGTTAATTTAAGGGAGATACGTAAAAATAAAAGAATGAGCCTTGAGGAGTTAGCAGCTATAAGTAATGTCAGTAAATTGACGTTAGGTAAAATCGAAAGAGGGGAAACCAATCCCACTGTCAATATTCTATGGAAAATATGTAGAGGGCTTAATATTCCACTTGTTTCGTTGTTAGCTTTTGAAGAAAATATCGAGGTTCATCGTTTTGGATCAGACTATCAATTTGCAGGGCATAATAACGATTGGTTTGTTGAACCACTTTTTAAAACTCATGGAACAGAATGGTATAGAGGCTGCCTTGAACCAAATAGCGAGTACAGTGAGTGCCACTTAGCTGGTTCTGAAGAAATTGTGCTCGTGTTAAATGGACAGTTGGAGCTGAAGGTAGGAGAGAAAAGCCATCAGTTAAATCAATGGGATGTCATCAAATTTAAAGGTGAAGAGCTTCACACATACATCAACCGCTCTAATGAAAAAGTCCATTTAATGCTGTCTTTAACGTATACAACTCCGTAGTTTGGCAAGTAAAAAATCGTCCTTACTTAACAAGTAATGGACGATTTTTATAATTCCTTGATTTTCATTCATATAGAAAAAAGTCGATTTCCTCAAGCTTAGGAATCGACTTTTTTGTACAAAAAAATATGTAAAACACATTGAAATATGGTAAGTATTATGGTAAATTTATATGGATAGACATTGTATAATTATTATACACCGCATTATCCCTATTCTAATTATACAATACACTCTATTCTTTCGTCAACACTTTTATTATTAATTTTTTGAGGGGTGGTTGCGATGAAAACAGCAGGAGCAAACGAGCAGATTGGAGGAAAAACCACACAGTAGATCTACAAGGCAATTTGAATGTGTAAATGAACTTAGAGGCGATGAAAGGCTTCATAAAGATGTGAATGAAATTTTAAAAAAGAAAGTAGGACTGATACTTACATGTCGGAGAAAAACATTTCTATTCAGACGAAAACGCCATACGGCATGATTGCCATTTTATTTATTGGGGCCTTTGTTGCTATTTTGAATGAAACACTACTAAATATTGCTCTTCCTGCTATTATGGAAGAATTCAAAGTCAATGCGACGGCAGTACAATGGCTTTCAACAGGATATATGTTGATAAACGGTATTTTAATCCCAGCGAGTGCCTTCTTTATTCAACGCTTTACCGATAAAAAATTATTTATGACAGCGATGGCCTTGTTTACGTTAGGTACATTTTTAGCTAGTATTGCCCCAGCATTTGGTGTGTTATTAGCGGCACGAATGATTCAAGCTGCAGGCTCAGCGATTATGATGCCATTATTAATGAATGTGATGCTAACTGCATTTCCAGTGGAAAAACGTGGGGCCGCAATGGGGATGTTTGGTCTCGTAATGATTACTGCTCCAGCAATTGGACCTACTCTTTCTGGTTGGATCATTGAACATTATAGCTGGAGAATGTTATTTGATATTGTGTTACCAATTGCTATTTTAACCTTAATTTTTGCAGCCTTTAAGTTAAAGGATGTTACACCACAACGTGCGATTAAGCTTGATATTATTTCACTTATTTTATCAAGTATAGGATTTGGTGGCTTGCTATATGGCTTTAGTTCCGCTGGGGAAAAAGGATGGGATCATGTCCTTGTATATGGCACGATTATAATTGGAACGCTTGCTTTAATTACCTTCACCCTTCGTCAGCTACAAATGGATGAGCCAATGCTTGAGTTTCGTATTTTCAAATATCCAATGTTCGCTTTATCGTCAGCCATTTCCATCGTTATTTCAGTGGCCATGTTTTCAGCCATGATTTTAATGCCAATTTACATCCAAACGATTCGTGGTATTTCACCAATGGATTCTGGTCTACTTATGCTACCTGGTGCGATTGTGATGGGGATTATGTCACCAATTACTGGAAAGCTCTTTGATAAATACGGTGCTAGAAGCTTGGCTGTCTTTGGCTTAATTATTACCATTGTGACAACGTATTACTTCAGCAAAATTAGCATGGATACGGCTTATTCAACACTAGTAATACTCTATACTTTACGAATGTTTGGCATGTCCATGGTTATGATGCCAGTAATGACAAATGGATTAAATCAGTTACCAGCCTATAATAATCCACACGGAACAGCGATGAACAATACATTACAGCAAGTTTCAGGTGCGATTGGTTCTGCCGTATTGATTACCATAATGAACAATAAAACAACAGCTAAGGCAGAGGAGTTAGCTGCGAGCGCAATGAACAATATGAGTGCCAATGCCGCTCAAGCAACGACACAGTCTACCAGCGAATTAAAACAACAAATCTTAAATGAGGCTATGCTCCATGGTATTAATTTTACGTTCTTCCTATCAACATTGATTGCGACCATCGCACTCATTCTCGCTTTCTTTATTAAGCGAGTTAAACCAAGTCATGAAGCTTATACTGGTGGGGAAGTTGATGAAAAACAGTTAGCGGAGTAAATAGAAAACGGGTATTGCTTGAATAAAGCAATGCCCGTTTTTCTTATTGAACAATTCAATCATTCTATTAGCAATGAAATATTTAATTAATGTCTTTGAAACTGCTAAAACAAAGTTAGATGTTGTGAGCGTAGTTTTATCAACTGTTGGCTTTGGGATCATCAATATGAATGTCACGCTGATGATGTATGCTGATATAATTTTATTACCTATCTATCTACAAAACGGTAGGGGATTTTAAAGTCAGTACAAGGCAAGCTGGCTTTTTTAATAGAGGAGAGTATGTAAAAAAAGCGTCTCATCTTAAGATGAAACGCCATTTTTTGAGGTTATTGAGTTAATCGTTGGATGAAGGCATCTAATTGTGCCAATGTGACATTGTCGTTTACGCCAAATGTTCCGTCCCCTTTACCAACCGTAATTTTATTGGAGGCGAGAATGGCTACATATGTGTTAGCCCAGTGAGCGTTAGGAACATCCGCAAATTGTTCTGCAGTTCCTTGTTGTTTTAAATTAAAGGCTTCCACTAAAACTTTCGATAATTGACCACGAGTCATAGGTGACCCAGGATTGAATTTCCCATTTTCATCACCTGTGAAAACACCGATTTTTTTCAGCGCTTCTGCAGCACCTGCATATTTGGACGATGGTTTGATATCTGGGAAACTTGAATTAGTGTTACTAGTATTTAACTGTAATTTATTCGCTAGTCGAAGAGCAACTTCACCGCGCGATGCATAAATGCTAAAGTCGATTTCTGCTTCTTTTACTTCACCAAAATCATTGTCAGTAAAGGTTGCCACGCGTTTTGCTCCTACATAACGAGATCCCCAGTAATAAGGGTCGTTAATTTTATCGATTTTAACGCCAGAGCTTGTCGTTGCCGAAATAAAGCTGTTGTCACCTATGTATATGCCAACATGGGAAATTCCGCTTCCCGATGTATTAAAAAATACGAGATCACCAGTCTTTAAATTGTCTTTAGAGATTGCAGTACCCTGCTGATATTGGGCTTTTGATGTACGTTCAAGTGAAATGCCTAGCTTAGAAAAAACAATTTGTGTATAAGCTGAACAATCCACACCTGTTTGTATATTTGTTCCTCCATACTGATAAGGAACACCTAAATATGCTTTTGCTGTATTCGTTATATCTGCTATTGTCGCCGCTTTTGCATCATGAATACCTACACCTGTAAAGAACATAAACGATGCAAAAATCGGTAGTAACCATTTTTTCTTCAATTAAACCTTACCCCTTTCAAAAAGCTTTCGCCTTTGAATAATGTAAGGATAGCATGAATGAGACAAGAATTATTTTTCAATAATATTACCGATTACCCCTAAACACCAAAATTGAAACCTTATTTTTAACTCTGTAAAACTTCTGCAATAAACATGGGCAATTTTACTAAAAATATATGAAATATTTGTCTATATAGGGTTATTAGTGTTAATTTACATATAATAACCTAAACGAAAAAACGCACTGGTCGTAAATTTACCAGAAAAAAATGCAAAAGAATACTGGAGGGTTTTCGATGTTTTTAAAATCTGATAGTGTCACTCTTAGAAAAACAAATAAGCAAGATGTAGATTTTGTTTGTAGCCTAGAAGCAATGGAAGAAAATTCGAAATATATTATTCCGTGGTCAAAGGAAAAGCATGAAAAAGCATTGGCAAATACAGATGTTCTACATTTAATTGTGGAAGATCGAAAAAGAAGTCAACCTGTAGGCTATCTTATTATTGCTGGATTAGAAAATCCCGATTTAAGCATTGAGCTTGTAAGAATTACGATCAACGAAAAAGGAAAAGGGTATGGTAAGGAATCCTTTAACCTTATTAAAGATTGGGTATTTACGAAATTTCAAGCTCATCGTCTATGGCTAGATGTGAAAGTAAATAATGTGCGAGCTTTTAAGCTTTACCAAAAACAGGGCTTTGTAGTAGAGGGAACATTAAGAGATTGTCTCAAAACAGAACATGGCTTTGAATCTTTACATATTATGTCTATTTTAAAAAATGAATATGAAGAATTAACAAAGGAGGGAACATGTTGCAGCACATCTTTAATGAGTTGATAAAACAGGACATAAAGCCGTTCTTAGCCACATTCGGCTTCAACAAGAAAGGTCTGAATTTCTATAAGAAAACGGACAACCTCATCTACCTAATCAATTTCCAAAAATCTGCTGGGAATACAGCTAATCAGGTTCTATTTTATGTGAATTGCGGGATTTACGCAGCTGAGTTGGCACAAATTCAATCGAAAGAAATTCTGACATCACCGAAAGAAGTAGAATGTCACTTCAGGGCAAGGATGAGAGAAATAGCTGACACTGCTCCAGATCGATTTTCTATCACAGCTACTACTAATATAGATAACGTAAGAAAAATGCTACTTCCTTGTTTAGAAGATGTCCTTCATTTCTTTGAAACGATGACCAGTGCCAGATCCATTGTTGATTATTATACGTCAGGCCCATTTTTACATTTAGGTGAAGAGAGCTTTCATTTGCTATTACAGGCCAATGATGTAACTGCAGCGAAACATTACTTTAATGCATTACGTAAAAAGCATGGAGCTGAACAGAGGTGGTCCATTTTCGAACAACAATACCATGCTATATTCAATCAATATGGAGTGAAACTTGAAATAATTTAAGATAAAACCAGCACTCATCTCAATTGAGTAGCTGGTTTTTGTTATTGTCTAACGATTAAGCTCTTCCTTTTGGCTTATGTTCATTTTGTTATCTAATATTCTCCCGATTATCGGCATAAAGAAATGCAGGATAAAGCCTCCTAAACAAACTGTTAATAACGTACCGACTCCAATTGGCCCTTTAAAAATCATGGCAAGTACTAAAAATAAGACATAAATAATTGTTCTTGAGAAAAATATCGATTTTTTCGTCATTTCTTTTATTAATATAGTTAGTCGATCTACAGGAATAGGTGCAAAATTTGTATGTAAATAGGTTGCGGTTCCTAACCCAGTCACTATCAATCCTATGCCAAAACAAATGGCTTGGCTATACCAAAAGTCTGGTGTTACGAAATCGCGTAATAGAAATAACCACATATCTATCCCTATACCAGTAATAAATGCTGTAATCAAGCCTACTATTTCGGGCTTTTGTTTGGCTATTAGGGCATTACTACCGATTAATAGGATGGCCAGAATGATTTCCCAGCTACCTACTGTCAAGCCCACATTTCTAGACAAGCCTACTAAAAGAGCATCAAAAGGAGAGGTGCCGAGATTGGATTGTATAGTGAAAGAAATACCAAGCGTTAAAATTAAAAGGCCTACTACATAAAAAGCATATCTCAAATTGCAGCCCCCTTTCCATTATTTTTGTTGCAAATACAACAAAATTGCGTTACATTGACTATATACTCTTTTTATTGCATTTGCAATATAAAATCTAGAAAGAGCTTAGTAGGAGGGCAAGAAATGACAATTAAAATAAAAAAGTGTAACCGTGAAGATTTAAAAAAGCTACAAGAAGTTAGTATTGAAACATTCCATGATACATTTAAAGAGCAAAATTCACCTGAAAATATGAAAGCATATCTTGAAAAAGCCTTTAATGAAAAACAGCTGGCACAAGAATTAGAAAATGCTGCTTCACAATTCTATTTTATTTTGGACAATGAAGAAATTGCTGGCTATTTAAAGGTAAATATTGATGAAGCCCAATCTGAAGAAATGGGGGATGAGTCACTTGAAATTGAAAGAATCTACATTCGCGACAAATTTCAAGGAAAAGGGTTTGGCAAACATTTGTTCAACAAAGCATTGGAAGTAGCTATGGCGCAAGACAAAAAAAGTATTTGGCTAGGTGTTTGGGAGAAGAATGATCATGCCATTGGTTTTTATCAAAAAATAGGCTTTGTCCAAACTGGAGCCCATTCATTCTATATGGGTGATGAAGAACAAATTGATCTTATCATGACCAAAACACTTGCCTAAATGTTTAATGGCAGAAACGTTGATATCACAACATTTCTGCCATCTTTTTTATTCAGTTCTATTTTTCTTCATAGCCTCTGCCACAGCAGCCGCATGTGGATCTTCTTCTTTATAGAGCTCGTTAATAATATTAGCATAGTCAGAAGCATTACGATTTTGACTTAATTTATAGGCAGCTTGCACCTCTTCTACCTTGATTTTAAATCCTTTAATTCCTTTGATTTCTTGCTGTAAAAGCTCTGGAGATAGTTTATCCCATAATACAGGATTTTCACGGAAACTTTCATATTTTTCAAGTAGACTCGTTAAGTCTTGTTCTAACTCCTTGCCATCTATTAGACTGGCTTTCCCGTAAATATGGACAGCTTGATAATTCCATGTTGGTACGTTTTCTTTCTCATACCAAGAGGATGATATGTAAGCATGAGGTCCATTAAATATGACAAGAATATCATTTACTTCCTCAAAGGTCTTCCATATAGGATTTCCATAGGCTAAGTGACCTGTTAGATAATAATCGTCCTCGATTTTATTCAGTAGTACCGGGATATGAACTGCTATTGGCTTACCTTTTATGGTTGAAACAAGTGTTGCAAAGGAATTCTCTCGAATAAATTCTGTGATTTCTTCTAAATCAGTTATTTTGTAATACTTAGGAATATACATGTCAATCTCTCCTTAGTTCTTCAAATTCATTGCGAGTATTTCGAATAAACAAACTATTACAGGTAGGCGTCTTTACATTTTCTCCTCAACAATGTAGATTTTATTATAAACAATCACTGGTACCCCTTAAAAGTGCCAACAATGCTATTTCCAAAGGAGCCAAGGAACGATGCTCGAAATAACGCCAAACTTGAATAATCAGGAACCACTTTATCTTCAATTGTACAATTATTTAAAAGCTGAAATTCAACATGGAAACATTGTTGCAAATACAAAATTGCCATCACAGCGCAGTTTAGCTAAGCATTTACATATTAGTCGAAATACAGTGGACGCAGCTTACCAACAGCTCCTTGCAGAGGGTTATGTTTGGAGTAAAGAACGGGAGGGGCTATATGTTGCTGCACTTGAAAAGGGCTATTTTCAAATGGGCCCTAGTCTTTTTGAATCACCTCCATTAGTGTCTCAGCCAGAACAAGAACTAATGACCATAAAGTATGATTTTAATTATGGGGATATCAATTTAAAAGACTTTCCCTATAAAATTTGGCGAAAGTTTACTATGCAAAGTCTTAATGAAGATAATGCCCATCTTTTTTTATATGGAGATCCACAAGGAGAGCTCGAATTAAGGAAACATATAGCAAGCTATCTTTACGAAGCTAGAGGAGTTCAATGCTCAGCAGACCAAATTGTTATTGGTGCAGGACTACAACATCTTATGGGAATCGTATGTAACTTAATTGGACGGAACGAGCTTTTTGCCATGGAGGATCCAGGTTATTACCGGGTGCGTTATCTTTTGAAGGATCATGGTATAAAGATGAAGCCCATACCTCTTGATGATCAAGGGATTCAGATTGACCATTTAAGAAACAGTAATATTAAAGCTGTTTATGTCACGCCATCTCATCAATTCCCAATTGGTACGGTTATGCCAATCACAAGAAGACTAGAGTTATTAGAATGGGCTAAGTCAGAAGATGCGTATATCATCGAGGATGATTATGATGGGGAGTTTCGATATTCGGGTAAACCAATACCAGCTCTACAAGGTTTAGATTCAAATGAACAGGTTATTTATATGGGCACCTTCTCAAAGTCATTAATTCCGTCCATTAAGCTAAGCTACATGGTTCTACCGAGAAAATTAATCGATCTTTTTAAACGGAACAGCTATTATGTTCAAACTGTATCAAGACACCATCAGCATACTTTACAATTATTTATAGAAAGTGGCCATTGGGAAAGGCACCTCAACAAATCAAGGAATGGCTATAAGCGAAGATATGAGGTATTAATAAAGGCCATTCATCAAATATTTGGAGACAAAGTAAAATTGTATGGGGCTAGCAGTGGCTTACATATTCTACTTGAACCAAATAATAAGATGTCGGAAGAGGAACTGATTGAAACTGCGAGGTTAAAAGAAGTAAAGGTTTATCCTACCTCTATTTTTTATGCGAGCCCTTCTGAGATAAAGTCTGCAAAGGTGCTGCTTGGATTTGCCAATCTAGAGGAAGCAGCAATTGAACGGGGGATTGAGCTGTTAGAAGCTGCTTGGTTTAGGAAATGAAGATTCATATTCGAACATTCTAACGTTCTATTTTTACAGCTCTTGTATATACATATAAGAGATGATTGGAATGGGGGAGAAGCATGCAGTTTTATTATGGCAATCAAATGCCGTTACGTGTTCTTGATGAAGCTGAATTTTGGAAACATCAAGAAGAGTAACATACGGTAGTGATTAGGGAGCTTGTCAAAGATTTGGAGCAGCAATACGTCGAGAGATTGAAGGAATGGGAAAAAGCCTTTGCTCAGACACATCAGCAAGTTGTTAGATATATAGAAACTGTCAATCGCTCACAAGGACAAGTTTCCCAAGCACTTTTTCAAGATATTTTGCAGCTTACTTCTTTTTGTCTCCAACAGAGTGAACAATTTATTCAATTTTGTCGTACGCTTATGCAAGACAGTAAACCGATCAGCACCAATCCAACAGCCAAAGTTGTATTAAATCATATTATTGTAGAATCTGAATATTTTATCGGCATCGCACAAACCATTTTATATCAACAATCACTTTAAACATCCATTTCCTTCGATCAAGGTCTTTATCAGATCTTGATCTTTTGTTATGATCATACTAATTTTTAAAAAAGTGATAGTATTCCAAAGTAATAGAAAGTGGGGGAGAAAAAATGGAGCTAAAAAATATAAAAGATACAAAACAACTTAATGAAGAACTAGACGGGCTATCCGAGCTTTTGAAAACGGTCGTTGACGAAGGTGCATCACTAGGATTTTTACCTCCTCTAGCGCAAGAACAAGCACTAACATATTGGCAAACAGTCTTAGCACCAGACGTCATTTTTTTTATTGCCAAAATCAATCAAACAGTGGCAGGCAGTATTCAATTGCATTTAATGACAAAGCCGAATGGACGTCATCGAGCTGAAATTTGCAAATTAATGACGCACCCAGACTTTAGACGTCACGGCATTGGGCGCGCTCTGATGCAAATAGCAGAAGAAAGAGCAAAGCAAGAAAACAGGTCTTTAATAGTATTAGATACAAGGGAAGGCGATCCTTCTAATCAATTGTACAAATCCTTAGACTATCAGGAAGTTGGTAAAATACCCGCCTATACTATTTCTTCAAAGGGTGAATTAGAGACAACGGTTATTTATTATAAATTGATTTAGTTTTTACACCGTTTGTATCTGTCAAACGGTGTTTTTATCTATTGATATGAAAACACCATCAATTAAATATAGAATATTCTGTTAATTGGTGCTAGAATTACACTTATCATTATATAGTACACATCATTATATTTTTATTTTTTGCTAGGAGGTATTCATGGTTAAGAATAATGATTACGAGAATGTTGCCTTTGACCAATTGGAAATGTTACGAAACGATTTTAGTAGTAACCGCATGACTAATCATTTTGTCGATAAAATTGATAATTATTATGTTCTTTGTATTTATGAACAAGTAACTTCTTCTCATAATAAAAAACCGAACATACCTCTTTCAGGTACATTACCCTTGCATCATCATGTTACTTCCAGCTCCTTCGTCATATGGGATCGTACTTATAAAGAGAGTGAAGATTTATTCATGAATTTAAGAATTTCCTCTAGAAATCGTGTGATAACTTGGATTGCTACAAAAATAATTATGTATTTATTTCAACAATATGAGGAACAGGTAAAAGCAACTAATAAACGAAAATCGAAACATGTCAACGCGCTTCATTTTGAGAAATATGTGCTCCGAATGGAACAAATCATTAAAGCGAATACGTTTCTTGGTGAAGATACTGCATGGGACGAGTTTTGCTCCTGGTTTCAAATGTATTTAACAGATTGGGTATTAGAGGAAATCGAATGTTCGATTGGCTTTGAAGGGATGAATCAATTAAGTACCCATGAATTAAATGATTTATTTTATCAACAAATAACAAAGAATCTTTCTTCAAACGACCGATTTATTTCAAAATATACGGACATTGTGAATAACTATACGACCGAATGGTTCAATAAAATTTTAGCTTCCATGAAGTTAGTCCATTTATCCTTAGAAGAGATAGAATCATTGCTCCGAATATCAGAACCATTGAATCAGAAAATACTTCCTCACAATCAAAATCTTATTTTAGCATTAGGGGTAGAGCATTATTTGCATGTAATGAATAACGCTCCTTATCAGTATGTTAGAGAAGCCCTTTATAAAAAAAGTTTCCAAAGCATGTACGAAACACTTTGGCCTACAACATCCTTATACAAAGGAAATGTAGAAGGAACTATTCAATTGATTCCTTTTCAAGCTAAAGAAAGGACCATCGCTTCACAAGCAATGATAGAAAAAGCGCAAGAACAAGCACAAAGCTTAACAGATTTAGACGTCGATATGTTCGATGCTTTATGTAGTATTTTTCTCTCAAAAGCACGGTATACGGAAGATATAATCGAAGTTCCTTTTCATGATTTATTAAAAATACGAGGCCTAAAGCCGAAGCTAGGAGGCGAAGGGAGAAGAGGCGGTTATGAGCAAACTCAAAAGGACAAAGTTTTGCAATCGCTTACAAAGATTCAAAGTCTATGGTTAGAATTGAACAAAGCCACTGTATATGAAAAGGGTAAAGCTGTCCAAACACAGCTTCAGGGTAGAACTTTTCTTTTCGTTGATCATCATCGCAAAGAATATGATATAGCTTATATTAATCAACAAAAAACATTTACTTTTACAGTCGATAAAGTTTTTTCAAAGTATCTTTATGGGTCAGGCAGGCAAATTGCTCTTTTGCCAATCCAAACCCTATATTACAACCCATATAGTCAAAAGTGGGAGAAACGATTAGCGAGATATTTTAGTTGGAGATGGAGAACTCAAGCAAGAAAGGGAAACTTCTTGCAGCCTAATAAGATTCGAACATTATTAGACGCTATCGGAGAAAAAGTAAATGAACGTACACCATCTCGGACGAGAGACCGTTTAGAGAACGCATTGGATCAGTTGCTTGAGGATGGCGTGCTATCTGCATGGCATTATCATAAATGGGAGGAAAAGATCGTTAATCATAAAGGCTGGGTTCATATTTGGTTGGATTCTACCATTATAGTTGAACCACCTGACATCATAAAAGAACAGTATCGTTCTATTGAAAACACGAAAAATACGGCACAAAAATCAATTGATTTCCAAGACAACACATCTTCTAATGCAAAGGGAGCAGCATTGGGGCTTCAACTTAGAGCAATACGTAAGCAATGGAATTTATCCCTGCTACAAGTTTCGGAGGAAATTGAGATTTCAACTTCCTATATAAGTCATATTGAACGAGGGATTAAAACACCATCGATCAAAATTCAACGTAAAATAAAGAATTGGATCCAAAGGTTTACTTAACACTATAAAACCACCTAATATATCGTAAAAAACGGTATATTAGGTGGTTTTTTGTTTTTTATCTTCTATATCCCTGGCTATGATCCTTCCCATATGTCGTGGCTATCGAGTGTAATTGTCGTGGTTAGGATGTACAAAAAATAAATTGTGAACGTTTTAGCTCTTGCTATGCTTGTGTTTCTCCCTATTTTTCTTTTTTTTACTTCCTAATAATTAAATCATTTTACATGTACTTTTTTTCCTCGATTTTCAACTTCGTCAGATACAATGTTCACCATCATCAATTGTTTTTCTATTATTCGAAACCGAGGTGAAATAATGACGAAAGAATTGAAAGCTTATGAATCACTAGAACCTTTGTTTAACCCAAAGTCTATTGCAGTACTTGGTGCCTCTACCAATCCACATAAGATTGGATACATTCAATTGAAAGCACTATTAGATGGAGGGTTTGTTGGCGTCATTTATCCGATTAATCCTAAAGCTAGTGAGATAGAGGGAATTACCTGCTATCCTTCGATCACAGCTATCCCTGGTGAAGTAGATTTAGCTATCTTTTGTGTAGGGGCTGATCAAATTCAGGAGAGTCTTAAAGAATGTGCAAGCAAAAATGTCAAAGCAGCGATTATTTTTGCTTCTGGGTTCTCTGAAATTGGCGAAGAAGGTGTTAAATTACAGCAGGAGTTAGCAAACATAGCATTAGCAAATGGTATTCGAATCATTGGTCCTAACTGTGTGGGATTAGTCAATACAACGAATGGCATGATTGGCACATTTTCACCTGCTATCCTGGCAGTGCCCCTACATGAAGAAAAAGCAGTTGGATATGTTTCACAGAGTGGCGCATTTGGCGTTTTAACGTATATGGCCGCTGCCCAAAAAGGATTAAGCTTTAATTACTTTGTGAGTGTCGGTAATGAAATGGAAACTGAATTTGCCGATGTTGTGGAATATATGATTCATGATCCAAAAACGAAAATCATTACTGGTTATCTTGAAGGTGCAAAAGATAGTAAAAAACTTCGACATTTAGCACATGAAGCGTTAGATCGGCAAAAGCCCATCGTCTTGATGAAAACAGGGAGAAGTACTGCTGGAAGTAGAGCAGCCGCTTCACATACAGGCTCACTTGCTGGATCAGATCTCATCTATGAAGCGTTTTTCAGGCAAAGTGGTATCGTTAGAGTCGATGATTATGAAGATATTATTACCTTCTCAAAATTATTTTTATCCAATAAATTGCCAAAGGGGAAAAATACCGTATTAATTACAAGCTCTGGTGGCCGAGGAATTAATGAGGCTGATCGCTGTGAGGGGTTTGGATTATCGATTATTCCTCTATGTGAAAAGACGAAGAAAGAAATTAAAAAGCATATTCCTTCATTTGGTAGTGCTCTTAATCCAATTGACTTAACAGCAGCAGCATCAGTAACCAATCCTGAATTATTTATTGCTCCTCTTCGAGCACTTGTGGCCGATCCTGATGTTCATAATATTATCTTAACGGAATTTCCATTAGGCTGGGATGCTGATCATCCTTATCTTCAAGAATTTATAGATATCTGTAAGAATTCGGATAAATTTGTCTTTATAACAACATTCCCTTTAGAAGGCATGTCTGTCCCAAAAGGAAAAGACGAGCTTGAGAAAAATGGTATTCCGGTTATTCCTGGTGATTTAAATCCAATTAAAGGCTTAGCAAAGCTAGTGGAATATAGTGAGAGATTAAGAAAACATCAACAAACAATTCATCAAGAAGACAAATCTCCTAAGAAAACTATAGCCATAGCACGTGAATCATACTCGATATTAAGTGAATCACAAGCAGCAGACATACTAGATCTTTATGATATTCCAACAACGAAACGAGGCATTGCCACTACTGTAGAGGAAGCTGTTCATTTAGCAAATTCTATTGGTTATCCAGTCGTTTTAAAGATTGATTCAGCTGATATTCCTCATAAAACAGAGGCAGATGCAATTCGGCTTAATGTTCAAAATGCAAGCGAAGTAATGAAAGCGTTTACTGAAATTTATGAAAATGCTTTGAAGTTTAAAAAAGATGCACAAATCAACGGCATATCAGTTCAAGAGATGCTGCCTGAAGGTACTGAGGTCATTATTGGAGCTACTAAGGATCCAAATTTCGGACCAGTTATCATGTTTGGGTTAGGCGGTATATTTGTTGAAGTATTTAAAGATATTTCTTTTAGAGTGGCGCCGCTAACGAGAGCCGATGCTGAAGAAATGATTGAAGAAGTGAAAGGGAAGGCCCTTTTAAAGGGGGCGCGTGGGAAAGTACATGCAGATATCGAAGCCATTATTAGCGTGATATTGAAAGTATCGAAGCTAGTTACTGAAAATGAAACGATGATTGAAGAATTAGATATTAATCCGTTAATCGTTTATGAGGATGGCATCAAAGCAGCTGACGCAATGATTGTAGTGAGTAAAAATCTGAAAGAAAAGTTAGTAGTAAGGGGGTGAGTACATGGAGCTAGATCAAAGCTTAGTTGGTTTAACTGGACCACAGTTCGTTTTTGAGGTGGAAAAAAGACATATTCGTCAATTTGCAGAGGCAATTGGAGATCCGAATCCACTTTATGTCGATGAGGCTTACGCAAAAACAACGATTTATGGGGGGATTATTGCACCGCCAAGCTTTCCAGTAGCAATAGGAGCTGATAGTGGTCAAGGAATTGAGCTGCCCTTGGATTATAGTCGTATGCTACATGGTGAGCAAGAGTTTATTTATCGTCGACCTATTCGCCCTGGAGATCGCTTGCATTGTCAAATGAAGGTGACAGATGTTTATGAAAGGGAAGGTAAAAATGGTCCCATGCAGTTTTTAGTAATGGATACAGAAATGAAAGATGATGAGGGCGAGCTAGTTGTTATTAGTCGTACAAATATTATTTATAGCACATTAGCAAGTAATAAAGCATAAATATTTGGTTGAACTAAGATTGTGATAACTTCGTTCAACCGCCAATACATGACAAAGGGAGGAAGAATCTTGCTTCAATTTAAAAATTTACGAGAAGGACAAAGACTTGCACCATTAGTAAAGCCACCAGTAACAAAGGTACAGCTTGTCAAATATGCAGGGGCCTCAGGTGATTTCAATCCTTTACATACGGATGATGCTTTCGCTCAAAGTATTGGGATGCCTGGTGTAATAGCCCATGGGATGCTTGTTATGGGTTTTCTTGGACAATACGTAATGGAACTAGCTGGTACATCTGCAACTCCGACTAATTTTAAAATGCGCTTCGGTTCAATGACAAGACCTGGTGATGAAATATCCTGTTCAGCTATCGTAAAAAAAGTCTATGAAGAGAAAGCAAGACAATTTGTTAATTTAGAACTATATGCCGAGAAAGCTCCAGGAAAAGTTGTGGGGGTTGGAACAGCGACTTTACAAATGATGTAACAAAAAGGGGGATGGCCATATGACTACTATTAAAGATCGCTATGCCATTGTGGGCGTAGGAGAAAGTGAACGTTCTAAAAGTTCAGGAACCACACCTTTACATTTAGCATTAGATGCTGCCCGTGCTGCTTTAAGGGATGCGGGATTAGAAGCAAAAGAAATTGATGGCTTCATGAGCTACTCTGAAAATGATTCTTGCACAGCTCATCAAGTAGCAACCTATCTAGGTGTAAGACCAAAATATGTAAAAGACATTATGGGAGGCGGAAGCAGTACAGAAATGTTAATTGCCGATGCAATTGGGTTAATTGAGACAGGTCAAGTCAGTACAGTTCTTATTTACCGTTCGATGAATGGCCGCTCTGGTGTTCGTATGGGGGGTGGTGGCTGGGATGTCAATATGCTTCAAGCAGCAATGGACGGCGGAAGTTTTTTTATTCCCTATGGAGCTGGTGGTCCTGGTCAATGGTTCGGCTTATTTGCAACACGTCACATGCACCAAACAGGAATTACTCAAGAACATTTAGGCCATGTGTGTGTCAGCTTTTACGAGCATGCTCAGCGTAATCCAAAAGCATTTTTTTACGGTAAACCATTAACGATGGAAGAGTATTTAAAGACACCACCTTTAAGCTATCCATTCAATCGACATGATTTTTGCTTAGAATCAGACGAAGCCAATGCGATTATTGTTACATCTGCTGAAAAAGCGAAGGATTGCAAATCAAAGCCTGTCTATATTATGGGCATCGAAGCAAGACAAGCCGTATCACACGCACATTATTGGACGAATTTAGATGAAGTGGCATCAGATTACGTTGCACCTTCCCTTTATAAAAAAGCAGGAGTAACAGCACAGGATATCCAGGTCGCATCGATTTACGACTGCTTTAGTTGGGTAGTATTGCGTCAATTAGAGGCTTACGGCTTTGCCAAACGTGGAGAAGTCGGTGATTTTGTTGCAAACGGCCATCTAAAAATGGGTGGTAAGCTACCTACAAATACAGCTGGTGGGATGCTATCAGAAGGATATACACATGGCATGAACAATGTCCTTGAAATTGTCCGTCAAGTTCGTCATGACTATAAAGGAACTGGTCGACAAGTAGAAAATTGTGAAATAGGTATTTGTACTGGGTGGGCTGGTCCTGACATCGCAGGTGCAATGATTTTAAGAAACTAGGAGGGAAACTCATGACTTATCAAAAACCAATACCCGTGAAAACACAGGATAATGAACCCTATTGGGATGCGGCTGATCGGCATGAACTCATGCTCCAAAAATGTGAAATATGTCATGCGTATAATCATCCACCTGGCCCAGCCTGCGCAAAATGCGGTTCAACTGAACTAAGCTGGGAAAATCAAGGTACTACAATTATGGGAACGATCTATTCTTATGTTGTATCGTATCGTCCGTTCTTACCAGGGTTTCAGGATGAGCTACCAACGATTATCGTCGTTATTAAGTTAGACCATTTACAAGAAGTAAAGATAATTGGTAATTTGCTAGAGTGTTCACCTGAGGATATTAAGATTGGTATGCCAGTCAAAATGATTTGGCAGGCTATTACGGAAGATCGCGCACTTCCACAATGGATACTGGCATAGTATTGCTTTTAATTGAAAGGAATGATGAGATGGATTTTTCATTTACGGAAAAGGAAGAACAATTTCGCCAAGAGTTAAGAGCATGGCTAGAAACGAACTTACCAGCTGGATGGTTACAGGGGAAGGTCCAGCTAGATAAAGAATCGAAGGAGTATGAGCTATTTTTACGAGACTGGCAAAGGAAATTATATGAAGGTGGTTGGGCAGCAATTGCATGGCCGCAACAATACGGAGGCCGCAACGCCACGCTAATGGAGGAAATTGTCTATCAACAAGAAATGGTACGCATAAAAGCTCCAGCATTGATTAATTATGTGGGTCTTCATATGGTAGCTCCAACATTAATGCAAATTGGTACTGAAGAGCAAAAGGAAAAATATATCCAAAAGATTATTACCGGTGAAGAAGTCTGGTGCCAAGGCTATTCTGAGCCAAATGCAGGTTCAGATGTAGCAGCTATCCAAACGACAGCGGTGAAAAATGGAGATCGTTGGATTATTAATGGTCAGAAAGTTTGGACAAGTTTTGGTCATGTAGCTGATCGTTGCTTTTTGATTACAAGAACGAGCCGATTAGAGAAAAAACATAAAGGAATTACGGTATTCCTACTCGACATGCATCAGCCAGGAGTAGAAACTAGACCAATTGTTTCGATGGATGGTCAAAAAGATTTTAATGAAGTGTATTTAAATGATGCTATTGCTTATGATACGGAAATTATCGGAGAAGTAGATGAAGGTTGGAAAGTTATCATTGCACTTCTTATGCATGAAAGAACGGGCATTGGTGGCCAAGTATTTACGTTAGAGCAACAGTTCAATGATCTCGTTACTTTAGCGAAGGAATTGATTGATGATAATGAACCGATTATCAAAAATCCATTTGTTCGTAAAACAATGGTGGATTTATATACCCGTTCACGTGGATCACTATTAAACTATTATCGAAATTTAACGAAGCAATTGAAAAATGGCCACCCTGGCGCAGAAAGTTCGATGGATAAGCTCCTAGTTAGTGAATTAACAAAAGAGCTTTTTGCTCAGGCTATCTCAATGCAAGGTCATCGTGGTGTGTTGTGGAAAGAAGACGCCATGATGGATCGATCCTATTGGCAAGACAATTATTTGTATTCTTTTGGACAGACCATTGGAGGGGGCACAAGTGAGATCCAAAAGAATACTATTGCAGAAAGAATACTTGGATTACCAAAGGATATGGGTCGATAACTAGGAGGGGTGTTTAAAATGGATTTTTCTTTAAATCAAGAACAAGAAATGTTTCGAAGCTATGTACGTAAATATTTAGATGATATGGGACAAACAAAAATAGCCCGTGAAATTATAGAAGGTAATATAAGCTCATTGAAAACACTACATTCTGGTTTGGCAGAGCTTGGCTGTATGGGTGTCAATGTGTCAGAAGAATATGGTGGGATGGGGCTAGGTCAGCTAGATTTAGTACCCATATTAGAAGAAACAGGTCGTGCTTTACTCCCCGGTTTATATTTAGAAACAAATGCTTTAGCAGTCCCTTTGCTAGAGAAGTATGGAACAGACGAACAGAAAGCTAATTATTTACCGGCTATTGCAAATGGTGAACATACATTTACAGTTGCATGGTTAGAGCCAGATGGGAACTATAAACCAGCTCACGTTAGACTCAATGCTACATTACAAGGCGACGTTCTAACTTTAAATGGCGTAAAAACATTAGTGCCCGAAGCCGAGCTAGCAGATAGTATACTTACCCTAGTTCGTACCTCAGACGGAGAAAATAATCAAGGGATTTCATTAGTCATCATTGATAAGGACAAAGTGACTCTGCAATTAAAACAACAAAAAAACTTTGATCAAACACGTTTACTTACAAAAGTGATATTTGATGAAGTACAAGTATCGAGGCATCAAATTCTTGGCCCAATTGATCATGGATGGGACGTTCTACTGGAGGGTCTATTATCATTTAACGCAGCACTTTGCGCGACGATTGTGGGAAGTATGGACAAGATTGTAGAGACTGCAGTTGAATATGCTAATATTCGCGAGCAGTTTAATCAACCAATTGGTAGGTTTCAAGCAATTAAGCATCGATTAGTAGACATGAAAATGGATTTGGAAACAGCTCGTTCATTAGCTTACTATGCGAACTGGGCGATAACAAGCAAGCCAGACGATCAAGTAGAAGCCATTTTGAGTGCTAGATTATTTGCAACCGATGCCTTTATCAAAGTAGCATCCGATAGTATTCAAATTCATGGTGGTATTGGCTTTACAGAGGAACTTGATTGTCATCTGTATGTGAAAAGAGCTCGTTTTTATGAAAATTATTTAGGGAGCACCCAGCAATATTATGAGCAAACAGCAATTGCATTAGGATGGTAGTGTAGTAGAATGTCTTTCAATTTCTGTGTGGCTATGTAAGAAGGCAAGCAACCTCATATTACGAAAGGGTGGGAAAGTCAGTGAAAACAATTAGTGATTTGAAAGACTATAAAAATGTTATTAATGGTCAGTTAATGCCGTCTTCTTTAGGTAAAAAAATAGAGAGCTATAATCCTGCTACTGGTAAGGCTTGGGCGACAATTCCATGTAGTACAGTCGAAGATGTTGAAGCAACAGTGACTGCAGCTCAAAACGCACTTCCAAAATGGGCCACTCTTTCTGCTAGTGAACGAGCTAGTTATTTACGACGTATTGGGGATTTGATATCACAATTTGGAGACGAATTAGCTGAATTAGAAACAAAAGATAATGGTTGGGTTATTCGTGAAACAAAGTATGGTCTGATTCCAACATTAACAAATATTTGGTATGATGCAGCTGCAGTAGCCACAAATGTTGGCAGTAAAGGGGAAACCGTTCAACTAGGACCCAACACCGTAGGGTTTACAATCCGAGAACCATATGGGGTAGTGGTAGGAATAATTCCTTGGAATTCAGCATTATGGACATTCACCGTTAAAGCAGCATATGCACTTGCAGGTGGCAATACGGTCATCATTAAACCATCAGAGTTTGCCACTGTTGCGCCTCTTCGCTATGGGGAAATTATACAAAGTGTCTTACCACCAGGCGTAATAAATGTTATCTCAGGTACAGGAGCTGAAGTGGGCGATGCACTTGTTCGTCATCCACATGTTAACAAAGTGAGCTTAACTGGTTCTGGAAACACAGCCAAAGCAATTGCTCAATCAACCGCACAAAGCCCTAAATCCATGGTACTTGAGCTTGGCGGTAAATCACCCAATATTGTTTTTGAAGATGCGGATTTAGCTAAAGCAGCAAGTGGAGTAACGCTAAATGGGATTTTTACTGGCAATGCAGGACAGCTTTGTGTAGGTGGCTCAAGAATTCTAATTCAACGATCCATCCTTTCTAACATGATTTCCCTTATGAAAAAAGAAATTTCTCAACATATTCATTTAGGTAACACATTCGATATGCAAACGTCTATGGGACCTGTAGCCAATGAAATGCAATTTAAAAAAGTAAGCTCGTATATCGAGTTAGGGAAACAAGAAGGAAGCGAAATTATTATTGGTGGTCAATATGGTGGAGCAAACTTGTTACCCGAACAAGAAGAATTAGCAGATGGTTACTGGATCGAACCGACTTTAATATTGGTAGACAATAATCATTTGCAAATATGCCAAGAAGAAATTTTTGGTCCAGTTGCTGTAATAATTCCATTTGATACGGAAGAGGATGCACTTGCCATAGCAAATGATACTGCATATGGATTAGGTGCTGGCGTTTGGACCTCCGATTTAAACCGAGCACATCGTATGATTCACGCAATTGAATCAGGAAACGTCTGGGTAAATACGTATCGCATTGTAGGAACTGAATTACCATTTGGTGGACGAAAAGGGAGTGGCTTTGGCGCAGATACGGTCCTCGATTATACACGTGAAAAAACATGTTATATTCAAATTGGCTAACAAGTAGCAGAAAAACATGATGTCCGATAAAGTAAAAATGAAATGGGGAATAATATGCCTCAAGCAAATAAAGGGATATTTTATGGATGGTACATTGTTATAACAAGCTTCTTGATTATGTTTTCTGCATTTTCCATTGTCAATTCTCTACACAGTTTATTTCTTGTACCTGTAACAGAGGAATTAGGCATGACTAGAACTACCTTTTCATTTGTACTTTCAGTTGGTGGTTTAGGTGTCGCGATTGCCTCCCCCTTTATGGGAAAGCTACTTGCAAAAAGAAATATGAAGCTCATTATGGCGGCTTGTGTCATTCTTGCAGGTTGCGGTTTTATGCTATACTCGCTCGCACAATCAGCAGTATATTTTGCTATCGTTGCATTTTTTATCGGGATAAGCGTTGCAGGTTTTTCTAATATTCCTATTTCTATTATGCTTACGAATTGGTTTTATGAAAAAAAAGGACTGGCAATGGGATTGGCATTTGCGGGTTCAGGCGTCGGAACGGCTGCACTTAGTCCCATTTTAACAACGTTGATTGCCAATTATGGCTGGAGAACAACGTATGTGATTGCCGGTGTGCTTATTATCGCAATATCGCTACCTCTCATTTTATTCTTTACAAAGAAAAGCCCTGCTGAAAAAGGTATGATTGCACTTGGTAAAGATCAAGTAGAAATTAAGCAGGAAAGTAAAGATCAATCCGGTGTAACATTGGCAGATGCCAAGAAATCGGGCGTATTTTGGTTATTTATTTTCGGTGTTGTTTGCTTTGCACTTGTTGCAGGTGGAGTACAAATGCATATTCCAGCTTATTTAATGGATATTGGACACCCCGCGCTATTTGCAGGTACCATTTTCGGACTATTATCATTATCAAATACTGTTGGAAAGTTGATACTAGGCGCGATTTTCGATAAGTTTAGAACAACAGGCGGAATCTTGTTTGTCGGAAGTTGTATGACAATTGCAATGGTATCTTTACTGATGGCAGAAGCCAAAATCTTGGCGTTCGTGTTCGCCATTGCCTACGGTTTCAGTATTGTGATCGCTACAATTGGCCCACCATTCATGACAGATGATCTGTTTGGACAAAAAGATTTTGGTGCTATTTTTGGGTTTATTCAAATATTCTTCGTTGCTACAAGTTCATTTGGTGTGATTGTCTCTGGATTTATTTATGATGTTACACAAAGCTACAAAGTGGCATGGATTATTTTCCTAGGTTTATTTATCGTAAGTATGTTTAGTATTTTCATCGCCAATAGGAGGATGAAGAAAAAGAGAGCATATATTGAAGAGATACCAATGAATAACAGTTTTGAAGGTCTATAAAATTTTTAGCAAGAATTCATTATTTCATTTCTTTTACAAAAAAAAATCCCAGTATTAAACTGGGAAATTAATGATTCATATCCTTCAGACCAGGGCTGTGTTCATTTGGCATCTCTGGCATGAGTGGTACAGGGAACCCTTCAGGCGGGGGAGTTACATTAAGTTCTCCGCCATTTCTACTTGGCGTTTGTCCTTGGAAGATTTCACCGATACGTGTTGGATCTAATCTGAAGTTAAATTGGGCATTATGATAGCCCATTTCGACGAATTTCCTACATTCGGGATATTTGTTGATATCATAATTCGGCACTGGGAACAGTTTTCCCCAATCAACTCCTAACGTTTCTAATGCTTTGGCAAATGCGTTTTGATGGGCATTATCTCGAACGATTAGAAATGCAAGGGTTTCCCTAAATGTTTGATTTGAACTCATCTCATAAATACGTGTTTTTTGGAGTACACCTGTAGACTCAAGCACTAAATTATCTAATAAATCCGCAATCAAATTTCCATGTGCATACACCCAAGAACCATTCCAAGGATTACCTGCAGCATCTACAGGTAAAGAGGATTGCGCCCCCACAATATAATGATGAGGATTAGCATGTCTAACAGCTTCATCCAAAGGGGCTTGGTCGGCGCCGTTACTACCAGGAGCAGAAGATTCACCTGAATCGTTTAGCAATTGGTTTATTGTATTTTGTACGAGCTCGACGTGGGCAATTTCTTCTAGGAAAACGCCACGAAGTAAATCACGATATTGTGTTTCTTTCCCTCTAAAATTAGAGCTTTGGAAAAAGTATTGCATCATGGTTCTCATTTCACCATAATGACCACCTAGTATTTCTTGCATAACACGTGCTGCTTGTGGATCCGGTTTGTCAGGCTTAATAATGTTAATTAATTCTTCTTTATAGTAATACATTTGCATTCCTCGATTCGGGGAAATTGACTTTACTTTTCAGGATAATTGACATGTAATGGCGGTGGTACAAGCCATCCTTTATTTTTGTTTAAACGTAAAAGCTTTGCACCAAGTTGAGCTTTAGCCATGTGGAATTGTCCATACATTAATGCGACATCCTCACGAGTAGACGTACCCATTGCTTGACTACATGCCACTAATCCAGCAGCAACATCAGCAGTAAGAGCTGCACTAATTTCAGGATCGTTAAACTTTGCACCTGGAGGAATATCTTCCAATCTTGCGACAGGTCTTTCAGGTGAAGCTGGTGGTAGAGCTATTCCATTCGTTTTTAGAATTTTTTCTAATTGTTTTACTTCTTCTCTACACGTTTCGATCAAATCTTCAATTATTTTTTTAAGATCTTCATCACCAGCATGATTATAGAACGTTTGATAGCCAGAAATCATACCATAATCTGCAATTAAACTTGACCAAACACTAAATACTTCACCATAATGCAATGGTTCATCTTTTGGATTTCCACCAAGAATACCCATATTCTACACTTCCTTTTCTGGTTTTCACCTTTTTTTTCAAACAAAGATAGTATGGATGAATAAAGAATAAACATTCCTTTTAATCAAAAGAATTTAAAGACCTAGCATGATTTTTTGCACTTACGTATAAAAGAAGCCACAGAGAATAAATCTCTGCAGCTCTTTAAGTAGTGAGACACTACGCACTTTTATTGTGGTTGTATATTGTGGTTTTATACATGTGTATCATAATTTAAGCATGATAGTATAAATCACCGCAATAAGGACAATTTATAGCTTATTGGAGGTGAGAGTTATGGCGAAAGAAAAGAAAAAGAATGAATTAGAGCAAGAAGAAGTAGCAATGGAATTTAATATTGAAGAACTAGAAGTGAAAGAACAAAAAGAACAAAAGAAAGAACAACAACAATTTAATAAAGAAAAAAAGTAAAACATTAAAAAATATCACAATCAATCAGTTGTGGTATTTTTTTCATTATAAGAAGGTGTATCCTAGTTATTTTAGCGATACATCTTTTTTTGTTTAGTTAAGCCGATGAAAATAATTGGAATATTGTGTTAATATATACTTGAATAGCGTGTAGAAGGGGAGGGAGTAGATGAGTGAAAAGCAATTATTTGAACAAATGAAAATGTGGCGTAATTGGACTGTTGAATTTCTACGTATAATTCCCGAGGATATTGTGGACCAAATACCCGATGGCCATACGAACAATATCCGTTGGAACGCAGGTCATTTATTAGTGGGTTGGGATCATAGTATGTTTCCAGCTGTTCATCAAGAAAGACAATTACCTTTATCCTATCATTTAATGTTTCCGAGTGGGAGCAAGCCCGATAATTGGACTGAACAGCCTCCAACGATGGAACAAATAATTACGCTTCTAGAGGAACAACCGCTACTTATTGAACAAGCGTGTAGTGGCCATCTAAATGAACCTCTGAAAGAGCCTTTTTTAGGCATGAAAACCATAGGGGATATGGTCATTTTCCATATGAACCATGAAAGCCACCACATGGGCATCATCAAAAGCATGAAGCAAACGCTCTTGAAGGAAGTATCTTTATAAATAGAAAGGAATCCATTTTGATGTTTCAAAATGGATTCCTGTTTAACTACATCGATATCGTTTTAGTTGCCACAGCTTCTTGAAATGCCTCGTCATGCTCAACAAAAACCATTGTGGGATTAAAACTTTGAATGAGCTCTTCAATTTGCATGCGTGAATAAATATCTATAAAGTTTAAAGGTTCATCCCAAATATAGATATGTGCTTTTTCACACAAACTTTTAGCAATCAAGAGCTTTTTCTTTTGACCACCGGAATAATGAGAAATATCTTTTTCAAATTGAATTCGATCAAAATCCATCTTTCTTAGGATGGATTTAAATAGCGTCTCATCAATATTATGCTCTTCGATGAAGTCCGACAGCATGCCATTTAAATGCGAAGTATCTTGTTGAACATAGGAAATGATAAGGCCCGATGCTAAATGTATGGAGCCTGTATACTGAATAGGGTCTCCTAGAATTAGTTTAAGGATGCTACTTTTTCCGCTGCCATTCTTTCCATCCAACACAATACGGTCGCCTTGCTCCACCTTGAAGCTAATTGGCTTATTGACAATGTGATCATCATAGTGAATAGATACATCAGCTAAAGTTATTAATTCCTTTGATTGAATGGCCAATGGTTCTAATTTTAGTGCCTCTGTTTTTTCTACATTTTTAAGTAGTTTTGACTTTTCCTCAATGGCTTTTTGTTGTCTAGATTCAATGTTCTTTGCCCGCTTCATCATCTTGGCGGCTTTATGTCCAACAAATCCTTTATCTAGCTTAGACCCGGAATTTGTTGTCCCATTTTTGGAAGCTTCCACTTGATTTGACCAGCCTGAAGTACGCTTCGAAGACTGTTTTAATCGATCTATATCTTTTTGTAGACGTTGATTAGTTGCTTCTTCGTGTTCCTGCTGTCTATCAAAATTCAGCTTCCATGAAGAATAGTTGCCACTTTGAACATCAATATTGGCTCTATTGATGGATAAGATATGGTCTACACAGCCATCTAAAAAGGCTCTATCATGAGAAATTAAAATGAATCCTTTTTTCTTCCGTAAATATTCTGAGACAATCTTTCGTGCATCTGTGTCAAGATGGTTGGTTGGCTCATCAATTAAAAGAAATTGGCCCTCAGTTAAAAATAATGCAGCAAGCAACACCTTCGTCTGCTCTCCGTTTGATAATGTTTTGAACGGTCGGTACATAACCTCAGCATCAACATCCAAATAGGATATTTCACGAAGGCATTCCCAATCTTCAGCCTGTGGGCAAATTTCCTCAAAAATTTCGTGAGTAAATTTGTTCTGATCCGAAACAGGATAGGGGAAGTAAGTAAATTCTACTGATGAAATGATTTTCCCACTATATTCATAATTCCCTAACAAAAGATTAAAGAATGTTGTTTTACCTCGGCCATTTCTACCGATAAACCCAAGTTTCCAATCCGTATCGATTTGGAAATTTACCTCTTCAAAAATATTGTCAAAGCTACTTGGATAAGAAAATGTTAAGTTTTGTACTTGTATCATGGACATGCTAGTTCCTCCTTTGTATAGCAACAGTTTTACTTTTCATACAAAGTCGGTATATCCATCTATTTTAATATTCCTCCGTATAGGCAGATGGATATTAACGACTTATACGGAGTGTTACATGCGTAATAATAGTGTCTGAATCAATCATTTTTTCCCTCTCCTTTTTAGTAGATGAAAGTTACAGAAAAAATTCTAACTATGAGAGCATAAAAAAACCTCCCAATATCAATTGGAAGGATTAGTCTTTTGCTTTAAAAAATTCGTCATCTTACTTGCCATGAACAGATCATGACAAATAAATGGAAACTGATTATTAAAAATGGACAGACTAACCCTATATTTTGTAGTTTGAAGTATTTCATTTCAAATAAAAATATAGATTAGTTCATCATTGTTCATTCATCAGTCCTCTCATAATTGTATTTCCATAGTAACAAATTTTTTCAACGAATACAATCCTGCTTCAACATCTCACAAACTTTTCCCTTCTATCATAATAGGAACAATTAAGTGACTATATCACTTTAAAGTGCGTACTTACCTTCGTCGAATACACTTCTTATAATACATTTATGGATCAGTAATACGTCCATGAACATTAAAAATAACCGCATTTGATCAGAACTACATTTCCGATTAACTGAAGGATAGCTGGAGGTAGTGATATGAGTACTTTAAGTATAGATGAAATTTTAAAAGAAGAGGAAACACTTCAATTTTCCACTTTTACAAATGACGATGCCCTGCGCTTAGGCTTATTAATTATTGAAAAAGCGAAGCAAGAAGGGAAATCCATTGCTGTTGATATAACAAAGAATGGTGTTCAATTGTTTCATTATAAAATGACAGGAATGACTGAGGAAAATAGTCAGTGGATTGAACGAAAAAAGCGGGTTGTTTCGCTGCACAACCACAGCTCGTATTATTTACAGATGCAAAGTGAGTTAAGTGGAATTCCATATCATGAGAAATATTGCTTAGATGCCTCAAAATACGCTGCGTTTGGTGGAGCATATCCTATCCAAATAAAAAACGTTGGGGTTATCGGTATAATAACAGTTTCAGGATTAACCCCTGAGGAAGATCATGACTTAGTCATTAGAGGAATTAAAAATTTGTTAAATGATGAAGTTTAAAGGAGAATCATTATGCCATTAATTGAGGTAAATACATGGCCATCCATGTCAACGGAAGAAAAAAAGGAATTCATTTTTACACTTACTGAACTAACAACAAATTTACTAAAAATTGTTCCAGACAAAATCCAAATATTAATAAAAGAACTTGAGAAAGAAAACTGGGGAAAAGCTGGGTCAGTTGCATCTGATCCTAGCTTTGCCGATAAGAGTAGAGTCATGAATTGGAATACACAAGAGTCTTATCATACACAGGCAAATACAGTAGATGGAATGGCCATCATTACGATTGATATCTGGAATACATTTGATCAAGAAACAAAGGATATATGGGTAAAGCAGCTAACACAAACTACATCTAAATTTACGCACGCACCTTTGGATAAAATACTTATTGTCATCAGAGAAATGATTCCAGGGGATTGGGGGCAAAGTGGAGTAACAGGGGCAGATCCAAATTTTCTTTCCAAAAGTCGAACATATTAAAATTCGTAGAAACAAGTTTCAGAAGTTTTAAAAAGGGGAAAGGAGCAAGAAGTGCTTTATGAGTCAATTTTCCAATTATCATAGTTATAATCGAATGTATAAAGAAGGGGAGTTAACACTAGGTCTCCATATTCCATTAGAAAATTATCGTTTTGGTACGCCTACCATGGAAAAACAGGTGGAGTTATCACAATTAGCCGAGAATTATGGTTTTACTAGCCTATGGTTTCGAGATGTATTATTAGAAGATCCTTCTTTTGGTGATCCAGCAGTAGGTCAAATTTATGATATGTTGATTTATTTAACCTATTTAGCAAGCCAAACAAAGGAAATTGCTTTAGGAACATCAGCTATCGTACTTTCTTTACGTCATCCCTTACGAGTCGCTAAAGAAATAGCAACGATTGATCAGTTATTTCCCGAGCGCCTAATTTTGGGTGTTTCATCTGGAGATCGTAAAGCCGATTTTTATGGTTTAAATGTGAACCATGATGATCGAGGAGAACGTTTTATTGAAGCCTTTCAATATTTAAATCAAGTATTATATGAAGATTTTCCTTCTATTCGTTCTACTTTAGGTGCTATTCAAGGAAGTAATTTAGTTCCAAAACCAACGAAGCGCATTCCAACGATAATAACAGGTTTTGCGCAGCAATCAATGGAATGGTTTGCGAAGAACGGCGATGGTTGGATGTATTATCCACGAAGTCCACACCTTCAAGCAGAGGCTATTCGACAATGGAGAGAGCTTGTGGAACAGTACTGTCCGGGAGTTTTCAAACCATTCACACAGCCCATGCACTTAGATTTAACAGAAGATCCAAATGAAATGCCTACGCCGATTCGTTTAGGATTCCGAGTAGGGCGAAACCGGTTAATCGAACTACTAAATATTTATAAAGAAATTGGTGTCAACCATCTCTTCTTTGCATTATTTGACAGTAAAAGACCTGCAGAAGAAGTAATTCATGAGCTTGGACAAGAGGTATTACCTCATTTTCCGGCAATAAATAACAACATCTAGAAATACAGAGGAGTGAAAGTGCTGAATTTTGCCTTGTCACTCCTTCTTTACATATTTACTGTTTAAAAGAAGTGGAGAATTCCATACTACTACTTATTCAAATAAAAACGTGCTTAGGAGTGATTACGATGTTTTTAAATTTGAAGGGGAAAACCGCGCTCGTTACAGGTTCTACAGCAGGGATTGGTAAGGCCATTGCAAAATCATTAGTATTAGAAGGCGTTACGGTCATTATTAACGGACGTCATGAAGATAAGGTTCTTCAAACAATAAAAGAACTACAGGAACAGTACCCAGAAGCTAGTCTTCAGCCTTTGATATCTGATTTAGGAACAGCAGAAGGATGCCAAAAGGCAACAGAAGAATACCCAAAAGTAGATATTTTGATCAACAACCTAGGGATTTTTGAGCCAAAAGAATACTTTAACATCTCGGATGAAGAATGGTTGAAGATGTTTGAAGTCAACATTATGAGTGGTGTTCGCCTTACACGATGGTACCTCAATCAAATGATTCAAAAGAGGGAAGGAAGGGTTATTTTTATTGCAAGTGAAGCAGCCATTATGCCATCGCAAGAAATGGCTCATTATAGCGCCACGAAGACGATGCAACTTTCCCTGTCGCGTAGTTTAGCTGAGCTGACGAAAGGAACAAATGTGACGGTCAACACCATAATGCCTGGTTCTACATTTACAGAAGGCGTCGAAACGATGTTGAATACCTTGTATCCTAATGAGCATTTGACGATGGAAGAAGCTGAAATGCGATTTATGAAAGAAAATCGTCCAACCTCTATTATACAGCGACTGATTCGTCCAGAGGAAATTGCTCATTTTGTTACGTTTTTAAGTAGCCCACTGTCTTCTGCTATTAATGGGTCTGCATTGAGAATTGATGGGGGATTAGTACGTAGCGTCTTTTAATAAAAGTATAATAAATAAGGCATTAGGACTGGATTCCTATGCCTTTATTTATGTATCCCCCTAATTAATCTGCAGGTCTTGGCCCTCTATTGTCCTGAGAACTTTCCGAGATCAAAATTGGACGAACTGTAATGTCTCCAATAACACGTATTTGACAAGAAAGCCGCAAGCAATCATCATATAAGTTTTCATCTATATTTTTAATAGCAAAAGCGTTTTTCTCTATTTTCGAAGTATCTTTATACTCTCCAGCTAATACCTCTACTCGACAGGTAGTACATTTTGCTTTTCCTCCACATTGATGCAGAATATTGATACCATTATCTTCAAGAGCTAGAACTAATTTTTTTCCTTCCTCAACCTCAAAGGTTTTCCCTCCAAATACGGTGACAAATGGCATAAATTTTACTCCCTTTCTAATGTAAATCTTAATATAAGTTTGTATGTTATAGGCGAATCTCATACAAAAAATCGTCCATTTGCTAAATATAAACAAATTGGCTTCTTTCAATATTTCGGGAGCTGAATAATCAATAATATTAAAGTTAAAATTAATATTATTAATTATTTTAATTAAAAAATTAAAATTCATTGTTTATTTATTCAATTATTTATTATATAATCAATTTAACTTAAAGGAAGGAGTACACTATGGCTTATCAAGTAATCACAAATTGTCCTGTCTGTAGTAAAACATTGAAAATTACAAAGTTACAGTGTTCTCATTGTCACACAACGATTGAAAATGAGTTTGAATTGTCTAAGCTAGCATCCTTATCTAAGGATCAACTTCATTTTGTGGAAGTATTTTTAACATGTCGAGGGAATATTAAAGAAGTTGAAAAGGAACTAGGGATTTCATATCCAACGGTTCGCGGTAAGTTAACAGAAATTATTTCATCACTTGGCTATGGACAAAAGAAGAAAAATGAAGTAAATGAGAAAAAAATTGTGGCCATGTTGGAAAATGGTGAAATCACAACGGAAGAGGCCATCAAGCTCTTAAAAGAAGAATAAGGAGGAATTGACCATGAAAGAAGAAATTACAAAAGTATTAACGATGATCCAAGAAGGAAAGATTGATGCAGATAAGGGTTCAGAGCTCATTCAAGTATTACAAGAGAAAGAAGAATCCGGGAATAAATTCGCTGAAAAGCCAACTAAATATTTAGATAAGACTTTAAAAGTACGTGTTGTCTCAACGGAAAATGATAACGTCACGGTCAATTTACCAATCAAACTTGTTAAAGCAGTTTTAATGGCTGGACATAGTATCGCAGCGAGTATTCCACAATCGGAAAAATACGTGAAGGATATTGATATAAACCTTCTCCTTGAAGCAATCGAAAATGAATTAGATGGGCAAATTGTTGATATTAAATCCGCCAACGGGGATTCCGTTTCGGTCTTCATTGAATAGTGGTTAGCTTATGATGCATGTAAAAGTGAAAGCAAAAGACGTTCGGCTTACTGTCCCCATTCCATATGCTTTGATAAACATCGCTCTTGCCATTTTGTCTTCTAAATTGATTCAGCAAAATGTAAACAAATGGACAAAAGAGTACTTCGAAAGGAAAAAAGTTGATTTTGTCTTTCCAATAATCGACAAAGAATCCTTAAAACCTATAGTCAACGAGATGAAAAATTATAAAGGACTTGTACTTGTAGATGTCAAAGCTAAAGATGGCACAGAGGTAAAGGTTAGACTATAATAATTAAACCACTTACTAGTCAAATAGTAGGTGGTTTTTTGTACAAAAGTTTCAAATCCATTATGAAGAAGGAGCTTATTAGCTTTCTATTGAATTAAGTACTATAGAAAATATTGTTTTCTAAAGGAGCTAATGAAGATGAAAAAGGTGTTTGCAGGGATATTCATTGCTTGGATTCTCATAATGGCAACGTCAACTACTAATGCCGCAACAAAAATTCAGCTAAAAGTGGATGATGTTGTAATTGTAACTGATGTAAACCCTGAAATGAAAAATAATCGTATGATGGTACCTTTACGTGTCATTAGTGAAAATTTGGGGGCCAAGGTAGACTGGACCAAATCGCAAGTGACGCTTACAAAAAGCACTATGAAGGTAATCTTAATACAGAACAGTCGTACAGCTGTGGTAAACGGACAAACGATATTACTTGATACACAGCCTTATGTAAAGAATGGGCGTATCTTTGTTCCATTGCGCTTTCTAGCAGAAACCTTTGGCAGTAAGGTCCATTATAATAATTTAACTGTCAAAGTTGAAACGAAGCCGTTAATTATTGATGGGGTAGAAGTAAAGTCGATACTGCATGAATACCACATGACAATGGGCGGAATTGAGGAGCAATTAAAAGGCAATGCCTATATCGAAGAAATGTACCATCTTTTTGTAAAAAATAAAGGAAGTAAGGTCGAACCACCAGCAGATTTCACGTAGTCTTTTCACAGTGCTATACCTGGGAGCTATTATAAAATAGGACAATATGATTTTTTAAACGAAGAAGGCAACAATATCAAGCGTTTTGATCTCTATTCATTAATTCAAATTTCAGAACAACCATTTCTAGAGAAGCCAGATAGTTTGATTTACAATGCAGCTGAAGATCAATGGTATTTGTATAATAAAGCAGCCAGTCAATCTATTTACACGTTAATAGACACGGCTAAGAGAAACGGATTTGTGACTATTAATAGTAATACAGTTCCATGAGGCTATTTATTTGGTTTTAACCATCTCTCGATTTGTTTAAACAAATAAAGCGTACCTGCTATTTGTAGCCACTCAAAGAGAGTGGTTTTTTTGCATCTCAAAAAGCTAATATCTCATTATGACAATCTTAGAGTACTTAAAATGAAATTCTATTTTATTGTGGGAATAAAGTATATAACTACTTTGTCTGCGTCTTTACTAATAGGCACTTTTTGGTGCTCATATTACTTTAAAGTGCGTACTTTTTTATTTTCTTTAGGTGCCTCATAATCAATATTGCAGATGAAGAAATGACTTTTGATAAGTAATCAGTCATTGATCATACTGGCAATCAACAAAAGAACTAATCTTAGGAGGATTTAATAATATGAGAAATCTATTACAAGGAAAATTAGGTTTTGGTACAGCGCCTCTTGGTAATATGTACCGTAATATCCCAGAAGAAGAAGCAATTGCAACTGTAGATGCTGCTTGGGAGAGTGGCATTCGTTACTTTGATACAGCTCCACTTTATGGCTCTGGTTTAGCTGAGATTCGTCTTGGTGAAGCCTTATCAAAAAGAAATCGTGACGAGTACGTTTTAAGCACAAAGGTAGGTCGAATTATTTCGGATGAGTTGGAAGATCCATCTGCACGAGATTTAGGAGAAAAAGGTGGGCTTTTCGAATTCGGACGTAAAAACAAAATTATTAGTGATTATAGCACGGACGCAACCCTTCGCTCAATTGAGGACAGCTTGAAACGTTTACAAACAGACCGTATAGATTTTGTTTATATTCATGATGTAGCGCAAGATTTTTATGGCGATGAGTGGATTTCACAATTTGAAACAGCTCGTACAGGAGCCTTCCGTGTGCTCACGCAATTACGTGAAGAAGGCGTTATTAAAGGGTGGGGACTTGGAGTAAACCGAGTAGAACCAATTGAATTACTACTGGATTTGGAGGAAGTAAAACCAGATGTATCCTTACTAGCTGGTCGTTATACATTATTAGACCACGAACGTGCGCTACAACGAGTAATGCCAACAGCTAAAAAAAATAATATGGACATTGTCGTTGGTGGCCCATATAGTTCAGGTGTTCTTGCAGGAGGCACTCACTTCGAATACCAAAAAGCGTCACCAGAAATTATGGCGAAAGTAGAAAAAATCAAAAGTATTGCAGATCGTCATCAAATCAGCATTAAGTCAGCTGCTTTACAATTTTCATTGGCGAACCCAGCAGTTGCTGCTGTCATTCCTGGCGCAAGTAAACCAGAGCGAATTGCAGAAGACCAAGCTGCATTGAAAACAATTATCCCAGCAGCATTCTGGGAAGAAATGCGCGAACAAAAATTGATCGCACCACATGCACCACTACCAATCGATTTTATATAAAAAGGAGAGTAAAGAAAATGGCAAATACTATTACATCTATTAGAATTTCAGCTTCACCTGAGGAAGTATGGCAATTAATTGGTGGCTTTGACTCGCTTCCAGACTGGTTACCCTATATTCCAAGCAGTAAAGTAACGGAAGGTGGACGTGTACGTCACCTTGCTAACCCTGATGGAGATGCTATTGTAGAGCGTTTAGAAAATTTCAATGACAAGGAACGTTACTACACGTATTCAATTATGAAGGCACCGTTTCCGGTTACTGATTATTTATCTACAATCCAAGTCAAAGAAGATACTGACGGCCAATCATCGTTGGTCGAGTGGTCTGGCAGTTTCACACCTGTGGATGTAAGTGACCAAGAAGCTATTGAGCTATTCCATGGTATCTATCAAGATGGATTAGAAGCATTACAAAAAGCATTCTAAATTGAAGTTTTATAATGAATAAAGAGTGTCTTTAAGTTCAAATTTGACTTTAAGACACTCTTTTTTATTCTAAATCATAATGAATTTTTAAATCGCTAGATTCTAATCGTTTAGCATAAATTGTCGTAACGTGTGTGATGATAATAAATAGTAATGGAAATGTTTTTATAAAAGTTGTTGACATGGAGTTAACTCCAAGAACTACACTTCTTGTGAAAGGAGCATTCATAGCTTTGGTGCGAGAACAACAGCAAAAGAAGCTATGGGAGGCAAGAATTTATCTGGTAAGGTAGCAATCGTAACAGGTGGATATTCAGGTTTAGGGCTCGACATCACCCGAGTATTTGCAGAAGCTGGGGCAACTGTAATAGTACCCGCAAGAAGAATCGAAAAAGCCAAGGATAATCAATCGGAAAATATACTATTATTGTAATAGCATGTATTTTACTGTAACTAGTAAAAGCATGCTATTTTTGTAGTAAAAAATAAGGAAGTTTCTAACCCAAAGCTTGCTGATGATACACTCGAATTTATGGATGTATTCATAGTAGGGAGTATCCCATTTCTTATCACACTTTATTTTTTACGTAAAAAGAATCCAGCCCATCATCATTTCAAGGTAATAGAAAAAAAGAAACGAATGAGATATAAAAATCAATTAGAGAAAAAGACTTCAATTTAAGTAAACTAACCGAAATTTATCTGACGGCTTTTTACAGATAAACATAATTATTTTACCGTCTATATTAGCGATGTCGGTAGTTAATCCAATTTTAATAGAAGAATAAAAAAAGCTAACATGTAAGTGTAGAACAGTGGCAATAGCCGTTGTAGAATGAATTTGTCAATTTAGGGTTAAACAATGTGTTTAATTATGTTGGCTTTGAATTTTTACTTTAGCTATTAAAGTTGAAGAACTTCTATACTGTGTTACAAATTTCCTATAAGGAAAGAACATATTTGATGATGCTCACATGTTCTTTCCTTTAAATTACTTAGAGTAATATTAGTCCTCTAATCATTTTACCAGTTGTTCACCAAAACAATTTTCCCAACTGCTTGTCCTGACTCCATGTATTCATGGGCTTTTGAAACTTCATCAAATGTAAAAATACGTGGATCTAGTAGAGGTCGTAGCTTGTCTTCCTCCACCACACTTGCAACCTTCTTTAATATTTCTCCATAATGTTTATGCATGTCTTTATTCACTATTTTTAGTAGCATGAAGGTAACATGTAGAGAAAGGCCCTTCGAATGTACTGGTGTTAGGTCATGAGTTGAACGAGTCGCAATGGCTGTTACAGTTCCATGTACCGCTGCCGCTTCAAAAGAGCGGTCAAGATTTTCACCCCCAACTGTGTCAAACACTAGGTCAAATCCTTTTCCGTCAGTATATTTTTCAACGTATTCCTGAACGGTTTCTTCTGTATAATTAATCGTGATATCTGCACCGAGGCGCTTAGCCATCTCTAACTTTTCTTGTGAAGAGGCAGTTGTATAGACGGTTGCTCCTCCCCACTTGGCGAGTTGAATGGCGATGTGTCCTACACCTCCAGTTGCTCCATGAATTAATACTTCTTGCCCTGGTGTAAGTCTAGCTCGGTTAAATAATGCCTCCCAGGCTGTTATAGAAACAAGTGGCAAAGCCGCAGCTTCTTCCATTGTTAAATTTTTTGGCTTATGAGCGAGTAAGTCAGCATCTGCTAGCATATATTCAGCAAGTGAACCGCCACTAGTCCCTTTAAAACCACCCGCACATCCAAACACCTCATCGCCAATGACAAACTTAGTGACTCCCTCGCCTACTGCACATACCAAACCAGCTACATCTCCATGTAATACTGCTGGGAACTCCGGAGCAACTGCTGGAACTGAACCGGCCCGAACCTTTGTATCAATAGGGTTAACACTAGTTGCTTTCACATGGATAAGTACATGTCCCGGCTCTATTTCAGGCTTCGGAATCTCCTTATGTTGAAAGACGGATGGTTTACCAAAAGATTGAATAATTTGTGATTTCACTTTTGTCACTCCTTTAAATAAAGAAAACTAGATACGGTAGAGCTTATTGCATTTATAAGTCTATAAAAATAAGAAAAGAAGGAATATTCTGTTTTTTCCTTGTAATATCTATGATACTTTATATAAAATAAATTTAAAAGCAGGCGCACTTTTGTTAATCGCAATAGTGTAGATAAATTAAAAATAATTACGAAAGGCAAGGGGCTAATTTAGTAGTCTATTTATATGGCTCACTAAAAGTACAGATTCGAGTTATCAGACAGAAAGGATTGAAGCAATTTGGAATTACGGCATTTAGAATATTTTTTAATGCTTAGTAAAGAGCTCCATTTTACCAAAGCTGCTGAAAAACTAGGAATTTCTCAACCTACTTTAAGCCATCAAATTAAAATGCTGGAAAAGGAAATAGGGTATTCTTTATTTAACCGCGTTGGGAAGAAGGTTGAACTAACGAAGGTTGGAGAAATCGTCCAACAAGAAGCCCTGAATATTCAAGGCTCTATCTTAAGTATCTCTTCACAAATTACGGCATTATCAAATGTGGAGATTGGGGAATTGAAAATTGCTGTGTTGCCAGGGGAAATAACGGACTTGGTCTCAACTTTATGTATTCAATTTAATCAGCTGTACCCAAATATAAAAGTCATTATTGAAACGACAGATCAAGTAGAAAAAGCCGTTTTACAAAATCAGGCTGACTTTGGTATTGATTTTCATCTAACTCCCAATGACTTGTTACAAGTGACGAAACTATACGATGAAGATTTTTACCTCATTAGTAATCAAAGAAATAAAGAGCAAAACGTATCATTTTCTTCAGTTTTAGATTATCCTCTCATCTTATTTCCAAGTATGCATCAATGTAGAAAATTACTTAATAAGGCCAGCAATGAGGTTGGCAAACCATTAGAGCCAATCGTTGAAACATCAAGTATTCGATCGATCTTAAATTTAGTTCGTCATGGTGTTGGTCGCAGTATAGTCTCTCGAACTTTATACGATTTTTATGAAACGGAGGATTTATTTTTCCAACATATCGAAAAACCATCTTTATCTAGAGCCGTTTACCTCATCATGAAAAAGGACTGTTTTATTAATTATGCAGCACGTGAATATATTAAGCTACTTGTACGTGAAATCGAAAAGCTCCATTTTCACACAGAGAAAGATGCGATAAATTCTTTGAACAGCTATGTATTATAGTTTTTTTCTATCATTATCATAGAAATCATGAGATAGACTAAAGGCTGAGTTCTTTTTACAATATAGACAAGAAGCTCATATATTTGAATATATTGTAAGGTGAGTTTTGATTGGCAATAATGTTATGCATTTTTTATCCCAAATTTACAAAGGAAAAAAGTACTACAAATCTATTATGAGGTGATTGTTAATGCGAAAAGATTTAAGCCAATTTATTAGAAGTACAGCATTTTTGGACAAGGTTGTTTCAGCTGAAGAGGCTGCTTCATGGATTGAAGATGGAATGAACCTTGGAATGAGTGGATTTACTCTATTCGGTGAGCCAAAGGAATTTCCACTTGCACTTTCTAAGCGAGGAAAAAATGAAAACTTTAAAGTTAACTTATATACAGGTGCTTCACTAGGGCCAACTGCAGACCAATCAATGGCCGAGGCAGGTATCATTAACCTGCGTGTTCCTTACCAAGGAAACTCTGTAATGCGTGGTAAAGTTAATAAAGGTGAATTATATTACATTGACCAGCATTTATCACATACTGCGGAAGAAGTTAGAAAAGGAACATTAGGCAAAATTGATTATGCCATTATTGAAGCTGCTGGCATCACTGAAGATGGTTATATCATTCCAACTGGCTCAGTAGGAAATTCACCGATTTTTGTAGAAAAAGCTGAAAACGTTATCATTGAAATTAATACTACTGCGCCTCGAGCATACGAAGGTCTTCATGATATTTTTGTTCAAAAAGAGCAAGGTGAACGTAGAGAAATTCCTATTTATACAGTATCAGATCGGATTGGAGAAATTGGCATCAAGGTCGATCCAGATAAAGTAAAAGGCATTGTTTTATCAGAACAGCCTGATATTCCATCACCTTTATTTGAACCAAATGAAGAAACACAGCAAATTGCCAATCATCTACTAGACTTCTTAGCTAATGAAGTAGCTGCAGGGAAATTGCCAGAATCATTAGCTCCGTTACAATCTGGCGTAGGTTCAGTTGCGAATGCCGTTTTAAATGGCATGAAAAATTCTCAATTTAAAGATATTGAAGTGTTCTCTGAAGTACTGCAAGATGGTGTCTTTGATTTAATTGATGCTGGTATTGTTAAATTTGCAGCTGGTACAGCCTTCTCGCTTTCGAAGAAACGTGTTGATTCATTAGCAGAGGATTTAGAAAAATATAAAGATAAAATTATGTTTAGGCCACAAGAAATTTCCAACAATCCAGAAGTTATTCGACGTTTAGGCGTGATTTCTTTTAACACTGCCATTGAAGTAGATATTTACGGTAACGTCAATTCAACACACATTAACGGCACTAAAATTATGAATGGTATTGGTGGGTCAGGGGACTTTGCTCGAAACGCTAGAATTACCATCTTTGTAACGTCTTCACTAGCCAAAGACGGGGCGATTTCGACGATTGTACCTTTCGTATCGCATATTGACCATACAGAGCATGATGTAGATGTTATTGTGACAGAGCAAGGCTATGCTGATCTGCGTGGGCTTCCGCCAGTGAAGAGGGCAGAAAAATTAATCGAAATTGCCCATCCGAAATATCGACCACAATTACGTGCTTACTTTGAAGAAGCAAAAGAGAAAGTGGGGGGACAAACACCACACATTCTTGAAAAAGCTTTCTCATTCCATACACATTTAAAAGAAAATGGCACAATGCTATTTGAAGAGAATAAAGTAACGAATTAATGTGCGGACAAACACCTTAATGTGGTGAAATATATTTTCAAAGTTACTGTTATTATCAGAAGAAGATTTAATCAAGATAATAATAGGGAAAAGGGGGATGAAAAATGGATGTAAGATACCCAATTGGCAAACTACAGGTTCCTGAAAAAGTAACATTAGAAAATATAAAAGAATGGCTAAAGGAAATCGCAACTTACACGACTCGTTTAAGAGAAACAGTAGGCTCTTTAAATGAAGAGGAGTTAAGTAAAACTTATCGTGATGGTAGCTGGACAGTTCGTCAACTTGTTCATCACATTGCAGATTCTCAATTGAATATGTATCAACGTTTGAAGCTAGCTTTAACGGATGAGAATCCAACAGTTCCAGCTTTTGATGAAGAAAAGTGGGCCATTCTACCAGATACCAAGCTTCCTGTAGAAACTTCTATTAAGATGTTAGAAGGAATAAATGAGCGAATCCTATTTCTAGGAAGTACTTTATCTGAGGATCAATTAGATCGAAGCTTTATGCACCAAAAAAACGGTAAAATAACAGTTGCCACTAAAGTGGCAAAATTAGCTTGGCATGAAGAGCATCACCTTGCCCATATACAAATCGCATTAGAAAAATAATAGAAGTGGCTTATCGAGATTCGGTAAGCCACTTATTTAATGAGAGCCGGAACAACACGAATATAAATGATTTCTCCTATTATTTCTACCATAGTTTGCGTGACAATGATCGCTGCTACAAGAGTATTTATATTTTCTGGTAAAGCTAGTGCCAGTGGGAGGACAACCAGTGAGTTACGAGTTGAACCACTAAAAACTAATGCTCTACCTGATTTACTATCAAGTTTAAACGTTTTTCCAATGAATTTTGAAAGAATCGGCATAATCACCATAAATAGGATATATATTGGGATGACCTTTATGATCCACTCCAAGGAAGCCGATAATTTTCCAATTTGTGATGCGACAACAACAAAAAGAGTTAACGCCATAAAAGGGACGGGCAGCCAGGCGGATAGATGAATTAATTGATCCCCAACTTGCGATTTTTTAGCAAAAAGTTGGAGCGATATCGCAATGACTAAAGGTAGTACAATTAGCACTAAAAATGCCTCTAGGAAAGGTGACGCTTCAACAATTCTGGATGCTTCCTTTCCAAGAAATAACCACAAATATAAAGGTAATAAAAGCATTTGAGTGAAGAAGAGAATAGGTGTTGAGATCAGCATAGCTTTTTCATTCCCACGTCCAAGAGCTGTAAAGACAATCACATAATCAATACAAGGTGTAAGCAACACTAAATAAACCCCAAGCAATAAAGGTGGATGTTCGGGTAATAGCATTGTTAGTAGCCAAACAACGATAGGGACAGCAACATAATTGACCGTTAGAAGTGCCCCAACAAAACGACGATTAGCAAATGATTCCTTCAACGCTGTAAATGGGATTTGAGAAAACATACTAAACATTAAAATAGCAATAACAAATGAAATGGTAACGTCAAGTTGTTCACCCACAAAAGGTGCTAATAATCCTACGCCAGCTGCGATTAACAACACAATTACATACAGGAAAACTTGATTGTTTTCTAATTTTTCTCTTGAAATCATGATAACTCCTATTTCAATCCCTACTTTTAACAAAGTAGAAAGAGCATTCTTTAGATTCAATTCTAATGTACCATATCATGTTTGTTCTAACTAGCTGAAAAAGGGTCGTTAACATCGGAATTGCTCCTAAAGGATACTCAATTTGAGTGTATGTGATAACGTATGGGGGATTATTCATATGGGGAGTCACTATATTTATGGCGACGTTCCAGCATCGGATTAAATTGAAACAATACAATACTTCCAGCTTTTCTCGAATAATGACCTATCATTAAAATTAATTAAGAGCATCTAAAACAGCTAGAAAAGGTTTTATGAAGGGGGATTAGAATATATGAATGTTATGGAAAAAGAGGATTTAAAAATTTCTATTATCATACCTGCCCATAATGAAGAAAAGTATATTGGAAAATGTTTAGAATCTGTTTCAAGAGCCTCTAAATTATGTAAAAATCAAGTTGAAATCATTGTTGTGTTAAATCGATGTACAGACCGAACGGAAGAAATTGCAAAATCGTATGATTGTATCATTGTAAAGAATAATGATAAAAACCTTTCGAAAATTAGAAACGCAGGTGTTGAAATAGCTAGCGGTGAAATAATCGTAACAATTGATGCAGATACCCAGATGAATGAACATGTGTTGTCTAAGGCACAGGAGAACTTAATTTCAGGGAAATACATTGGCGGCGGGGTTACAGGGAAATTTGAAAGAATGTCTTTAGGAATTTTTGTTTCCACTTTGTTATTAATTGGACCACTATTGTTTAAATATGGAGCCATTTCTGTGGGAATCTTTTGGTGCTATAAAAAGGATTTTCAATCAATCAACGGATTTAATGAAAATATGCTAATGGCAGAAGATGCAGATTTCGCTAAACGATTAAAAGTGTGGGGAAAAAAGAACGGGAAGAAATATGGGACAATTCAAAACGGGATGCTCACTTCTACAAGAAAGTTTGATAAACATGGAGACTGGGTTTTACTGAAACGGCCGAAAATGATCCTAGCCTATCTTAAAGGAACAGACCAGAAATATGCGGATGAAGCCTATTATGAAAATCAAGATAGATAAAAATAAAAGCGGTAACGACTTCATTAAGAAAAGAATTCATTTTGTCTTTCCAAAATTAAATCGAATAAAGAAAAGCATTGAAAAACATTTTATAGTAAATTATTCTAATTACATCAATATTGATCAATCATTTTGAAAGGAATGAATTGATATCTTTGACGTCAATGTATCAATACCAAAAGATAAAAATGAATAATAATCCTATTTCTAACTTTGAGGCTACCATAAAAAAGGAATATGCCAATATAGCAGGTATTGCGATTAGAAAAGATGGTCATTTGATTTATGAGACATATTTTGATGGATACACTAAAGATGATGTATTGCATATAGCCTCTGTAACAAAAAGTATTATATCTATTCTTATTGGTATGGCAATAGACAAAGGATATATTAACAATGTAGAGCAAAAGGTTTTAGAATTTTTTCCAGATTATACAGTGAAGCGTGGCGAAAAAACAATTCAAATAGTCACGATAAAAGACTTGCTGACTATGACTGCACCGTATAAATACAAGTCAGAGCCCTATACAAAAGTTTACTCAAGTGATGACTGGGTAAAAGCTACATTAGATTTACTTGGAGGCAGAGGACATATTGGGGAGTTTAAATACTCAACCGTTGGCGCACATATTTTATCGGGTGTTCTTACAAATGCTACTGGTCAATCTGTCAAGGACTTCGCTATAGAGAGCTTATTTAAACCTCTCAACATTACAGCTCCTCAACATACGTTTTTACGAAATAAAGAAGAACATTTCGCTTTTCTTAAAGATCAATATGTAACGGGTTGGGTAGTGGATCCTTCAGGTGTAAACACTGCTGGTTGGGGGCTTACTTTAACGCCACGTGATATGGCGAAAATAGGTCAGTTGTATTTAAATAGTGGTGTATGGGGCAACTCGCAAATCCTTTCTTCCAAATGGATAGAGGACAGCACAAAGGAAAAAAGTCGATTCGGAGAGTTGTCATATGGATACATGTGGTGGATAGTTGATGATGATTGCTATGCAGCACTGGGTGACGGAGGAAATGTCATTTTCAACAACCCCAATAAAAAAATGGTCGTTACGATTGCGTCTCGCTTTATACCACGTGCCAAAGATCGAATTGAATTGATTAGAAAGCATATTTTGCCATTGTTTGGTTAGAGTCAAGGGATGGCGAAGGATATAAGAAAAATAAGATATAGAGATCCATTTTTTATTAGCCATCTGAATTTGATCAGATGGCTTTATTTATTTCCCTATTGGTCGCAATAATTCTTAAAACTTGAATCATTGAAGAAACTCAAGTTGATCATTGACTAAGCTTAACTTCCGGTAATTATTGAAAAGACAGATAAATAATAAATTATATTTTGGTTAGTTTAAGATTAGATCAATTAATCAACAAGGAGGGTTTTCGATTGGCTTCTAACAAAAATGATAATAGCCCAAAATTACAAAGAAAATCGAAACCAAAGTTGAAAAAAGAAGAAATTACCGTTGTTGACTCAAAATCTGCACGTAAAGCTGTAGTCGCGACGGCTGTTGGTAATGGAATGGAATGGTTTGATTTTGGGATATACTCTTATCTTGCAGCTACAATTGGACAAGTATTTTTCCCTGAAGTAAGTGGCCCTATGCAATTAGTTTATTCTTTTGCGACATTTGCTGTTGCCTTTATTGCTCGACCTATTGGTGGCATTTTCTTTGGTATGCTTGGGGACCGCCTAGGCCGTAAAAAAGTTTTAGCTATAACCTTAATCATGATGGCTCTAGCCACATTAAGTATTGGCTTGATCCCTAGCTATGCGTCTATTGGCTCTACTGCCACAATTATTTTACTCATTGCTCGCTTAATTCAAGGATTTTCGTCTGGTGGAGAATATTCAGGTGCTATGACGTTTATTGCTGAGTCTACTCCAGATAAGAAAAGAGGATTTATGTCAAGTGGTCTTGAGGTCGGCACCTTAGTTGGCTATATCGCAGGCGCAAGTCTTGTTACGTTACTTACGTTTATGTTAGGGGAGGAAACGATGCTAGCATGGGGTTGGCGAATTCCGTTTCTTTTATCTGCCCCTATTGGTTTAATCGGCTTTTATTTACGGAATAATTTAGAAGAAACGCCTGTTTTTGAAGCGATGCAGGAAAAAAAATCTGACGATGAAGATCATATATCCGTTAAGCACATTTTACAGTTCCACTGGAGAGCAATCCTTATAGGTATGTTTGTTGTATTCTTTTATATCGTTGTAAACTATACCATTTTATCTTATATGCCTTCACACTTAACCGTTGTACTTGGTTATGGAGAAGCAGAAGGACTATTATTAATTGTTATTGCCATGATTATTATGATTCCGATTGTTTTGTTAATGGGGTATTTTAGTGACCGGATTGGAGCAAAAAAGATCATTCAAGGCGGTTTAATTGGTTTGATTATTTTAAGTATCCCTTCGTTTAACTTAATTGGTAGTAATAACTCATTACTTGTCTTTCTAGGATTAATGATTCTTGCGGTATTTTCCTCCTCTTTCCAAGGAACCATGCCTGCATTATTGCCCTCACTATTTTTTACCAAAGTTCGGAATGGGGCATTAGCCATTACATTTAATATTTCTGCCTCCTTATTTGGTGGTACGACACCTTTACTTGTATCATGGTTAATTAGTAAAACAATGAATGAAATGGTACCAGCCTACTATCTAATATTTGCATCTGTTATCGGTATTATTGTTGTAACCATCTTCGTAAAAGAAACTTCAGGAAAAGCTCTTCGAGGTTCACCGCCAGCAGTTGCAGAGAAAGCTGAAATCAAAGAGATTTTAGAAGAACCTGAGGAAGCATTATGGTGGCATGACGAGAGGAAAGAGATTGAAGAACGTATTGAAGATCGTTTGGACATAAAAATAAATGAAGAAGAAAAAAATAATTGACTTTAAAGATAAAAACCATCATAACCAACATTCTAAAAGATTCCGTGTAGTGTTAAAGCATGGAATCTTTTTATTTTATATATCCTCCAACTAAAATGCGCAATTGCCTCTTGAATGGAATTTATAGTATGCTTAACCAAAAAGGAGGAGATACATGATGGTTAGACAATTGATCATTGGTGACGCTATGTATGAACTAGCTACAACGCGTCGAATTTTAGACTGTTTGCCCGATGAGCATATGACATGGAGGCCTCATGATAAATCGATGACGCTCGGCGGACTGGCCACCCACTTAATCAACCTGCTGAACTGGCAAGTGGCAATTTTTCAGCACACCGAGTTTGATCTCTCAACGGTGCCGCTTCGTCGAGAGGCATTAGAAAATCGCTCTGACATTCTAGTTGAGTTTGATGCAAACGTCGGCAAAATAGACAAGCTACTAGCCGATTGTGACGAGAAAACGCTCGGTGAAGAATGGACTCTACGCCATGGCGAGCAAATCATCCGCCGTGAACCACGAGCGCTTGCCTTCCGTACCTTCGGCTTAAGCCATATGATCCATCACCGTGCGCAGCTGGGGGTATACTTACGACTTCTCAACATTCCAGTGCCAGGTATGTACGGCCCTTCTGCAGATGAGGAAGCTCAATAATCTAAAAACCTAAAGTGTGAGGACGTATATAAGGTAACTTGGACAAGTATCACGAGTAAACAAAAATTGTTCTAAAAATAAAGCTGTTTTAACTATCTTATTTTCTAGATCAGGTGCTCATTATAAGTGAGCATCTGTTTTTATACTGAATTGCTTACATGTTAGTTATTTTATTAAATCCGTTACAATCTGAACAATTAGCAAAAAAAAGATAATTGGTAATATAAGGTGAACCCACTTTATTTTAATATAAGGAATAATCTTTAAACCTAAGAAAGAGCCAACAATTGAGCCCATTGAAACAGGAATCGCTATGCCCCAATTAACAATGCCAGTAAAGTAATAAAAGAGAAAGGCACCTGTACAGCTTGAAAACGAGATAATTCTTGTTAATTCAACTGCTTTTACATAGTTATATTGTTTTTTCAAGAAATAGGTTATATTCATAAGAGCTGAGCCTGGTCCAAAACCACCGTCATAGATTGAAATCGCAAACGGAATGAGTTTATTAGTCACTTGTTCCTGTGTTTCTTTTATTTCTTTAACAATGAATGTACTACTGCGAATAACAATAATAAATCCCAAAATTAAGCTTATACAAGCTATCACATTCATAATTTGCTCCGATAATAGAAGGGCTAAAAACGCACCAAACACCCCTCCTAAACTCGAAAAAAATAATAAAGACGAGTATTGTTTTAAAGATACCTGTCCTTTTATGACAAACGTAACGACATTGGATAGAGCTGAAATTCCTGTCGCAAATTTATTAACAGCAATCGTGGTATGAATTGGAATGCCAATAAGTAACATCGAAGGCATTAAAATAAAGCCAGCAGCACCAAAAAGAACGCCAATTATTGCCGCAAGTAACCCAATTGTAAATAAAATAAAACCCTTTGCTGATACCCATTCTTGTAATAAAATTTCCACTTAAATCACCTCTATCCTTAAATTACTGTTAAACTATATATAAAACAAATATATAATAATTGTTTATTCATAAATTTTATTTATGAATAGGGAGGGGTGATTAAAATGAATTTGCATGCATTAAGAATATTTACGAATGTGGCAAAGCTTGGTGGAATTACTGCAGCAGCGAATAGTATGCTACTTAGTCAACCTGCTGTTACGATTCAAATTCGGAAATTAGAGAATGAAATTGGAACAAAATTAATTGAAGGCAAAGGACGAGGGATTCAGTTAACTCCAGAGGGGAGGTTTTTATACGAGCAGGGAATGCGTTTATTTTATTTAGAAGGACAAATCGATGAAAAACTCGCTAAATTTTTAGCAAAGGAAGACAAAATACATATAGCTTCTTCTTACATTCCAACTAATTATATACTGCCGCCTTATATAGCACAGTATAAGCTTGCGAATCCTCACATTGAATGTATTGTATCGTTAGGTAATGTAAAATCTGTTGAGGAACAGGTTCTGAATTATGAGGTAGATATTGGTTTTGTCGTTCAAAGCAATATTGGTCATAATGATCTTCAATTTGAAAAGATTTTAGATATCCCGTTCTGGTTTATTGTCCACCCATCACATTCTTTAGCAAATCAATCCGTTGCCATTTCCGAACTATCGATCGAAGACTTTATTTATCGGGAGCGTGGTAGCTCGACATTAGATTTACTGGAGTCAGTATTTTACACGTTTAATGCGCCATTACCTAAGTTTGGACTTCAAATGCAGGGCTTGCATGAATCGATTAAAGTTGTGGAAGCAGGATACGGTATGACTTTAGCACCCTCCTATAGTGTGATAGACAATATAACAAATGGAAAACTGGCTCGAGTATTTGTTGAGCAGGTAAATATCCAACAAAGTTTATTTATCTGTACACGCAAATCAGAAATAGCAGAGCATCCATTTATTCAATATTTAAAAGCTCATTTAGACAGGTTAAAGTAATCAACAATATAGAACTAGCATTTAGGGCATGCTAACTTCTCGATTATTGATTACTTCAGTTTAACAGTTCATAGGTGAGAGGAACTAGCTATTATTAATGGTTTAGAGCCATGCTACACATTACATGTAGCATGGCTCTTTATAAGTCATTTTTATTGTGAAGAAACAAGTAGGAACTTGACAGGTTTCTCTTGATAGTTGTACCAGTAATGCGTTTTTCTAGCATCAAACATTTTAGACTCGTTTTCTTGCAAAACAAATTTTTGCTCCTCAATAATAATGGTCAGTTCTCCTTCTACAACATAGATAAATTCATAACCGTCATGGGAAAGAGCGTTTCCTTCATTTTCTCCAGCCTTTAATGTCACAAGCATGGGGAGATAGGAAGCATCTATATTCCCATCTGATAAGTCTAAATAATGGAATTGGGAACGTATTTCATGTAATTCTTCATTGTTAGTAGGGAAAAAAATACTTGGATTTACACCTAAAGCATCTGCAATTTTCTTCAAAGAGTCTAATGTTACATTAGATTTTCCTCTTTCCACCTGTGATAAGAAGCTAATAGAAACTCCTGTTTGAGTGGCAAGCATTTTTAATGTATATTGTCTTTCTTTGCGTATTCTTTTCAATGTCTCTCCTAGAAAATCTGATGTCATCATATCAAACCCCTTTATTGATTATACTATTTTATTCTATACACGTTTTAATAGAAAGCATAATAAAAAAGTAATTTCTATTATTGACAGAGAATTCGGGTAATTGTAAAGTAATAACAAGAATAAATTGAAGTACCACTTCAATTTCAAACAAAGGGGGAAAATAGATGGATGGAAAACAAATGAGAAAGATTTGGATTGCTAGTTTGGTAGGGAGTTCCATTGAATGGTTCGATTATTTTTTGTATGGCACAGTTGCGGCACTCGTTTTTAATCAAGTGTTTTTTGTTAATGATGATCCTACAGTTGGTTTGTTACTTGCTTACGCATCCTTTGCTTTATCGTTCTTTATTAGACCGTTTGGTGGAGTTATTTTCAGTCATATTGGAGATAAGATTGGCCGTAAAAAAACACTCGTATTAACGCTGAGTTTGATGGGGATTGCTACCTTTGGGATGGGATTACTTCCTACATATCAAGCTATTGGCATTTGGGCTCCCATATTATTGATTACTTTACGATTAGTACAAGGATTAGGTATTGGTGGAGAATGGGGAGGAGCTCTTTTACTTGCTGTCGAATATGCTCCAAAGGAAAAGAGAGGATTATATGGAGCTATACCACAAATGGGTGTAACGATTGGTATGGTGTTAGGAACTGTTGCATTGTCTATAATGACTTTACTTCCTGAAGGATCCTTTATGTCATGGGGATGGCGTATACCATTTTTAATAAGTGCATTTTTAGTTTTATTTGGTTTATGGATTCGTAAAGGGATTGATGAGACACCATCATTTAAAAAGGTGCAAGAATCAGGTGACATTCCTAAACTACCTATTATAGAAACATTGAAAAACTATTGGCGTGAAGTCTTAATTGCAATTGGAGCGAAGGTTGTTGAAACAGCACCTTTCTATATTTTTGGAACATTTGTTGTATCCTATGCAACATCAAATTTAGGTTTCTCAAGAACTGTCACTCTAAATGCCGTCATGATTGCCACAATCATTACGACCATTTTAATTCCTATAATGGGAAGCTTGTCTGATAAATATGGACGCAAAAAGTTATACATTATTGGAACGGTTGGCATGATACTCTTTGCATTCCCTTATTTTTGGATGTTACAGCAACAATCCGCGATATTACTTGTAGTAGCCACAATCATCGGTCTAGGCATTATTTGGTCGCCAATTACGGCCGTGCTAGGGACAATGTTTTCAGAAATTTTTGACGCAAAAATTCGTTACACAGGGATTACACTTGGTTACCAAATTGGTGCAGCTGTAGCAGGGGGAACGGCTCCTTTAGTAGCAACAGCTCTATTAGTTCAATTTGATAATTCCTATATACCAATTGCTTTATATATTATTTTTACAGCAATCGTATCACTAATTGCCATTTGGGCTGTTAAAGATCGTAGTCAAGAGAATTTAGACAACGACATTCAAAGAGAATCGAAATTAAGTGATACGAAAAAAATCCCAGTTGGGACTATGAAGTCGTGATGACAGACGATTTAATGGAGGATATGGATGATGTTGATATTAAACGAAGAACAGATTATGAAGAGCTACAATATGAAAAATGCGATAGAGGATGTTAGGAAAGTATTAAAAGCAAAAGAAGAAAATAAAATTGCCGACGTGCATCGAACTGTCATAGATTTTCCAGATCATGATGCATCGGCACTCTATATGCCAAGTGCAGACTTAGTGAGTGAAGTTGCCGCTGTAAAAGTAGTGACCATTTTTCCTAAAAATTCTCCAAAGGGGATGCCCACAACGCAAGGAGTTTTATTACTTACAGATGCAGAGAATGGTTCCCATGTGGCTATGATGAATGCCTCTTATCTAACTCGACTAAGAACTGGAGCTTTAAGTGGGATTGCTACAGATTATTTATCAAAAAAGGATGCGACAATTCTAACAGTAATTGGAACAGGTGGGATGGCTTTTGAGCAAGTACTAGGCGTACTAGCTGTAAGATCTATCACTAAAATTCTACTTGTTAATAAAACAACCTCTAAAGCACATCGTTTTGGTGAGAAATTAAAAGAATATGGAGTGAAAATCCCTTTTGAGGTCATAGATGAAGTATCAGTGGCAGTCAAGCAAGCAGATATTATTTGCTGTGCTACAAGATCAACAAGTGCCGTTTTAGATGGAGAATATTTAAAGCCAGGAACTCATATTAATGGTATAGGATCCTATTTACCAACTATGCGTGAAATAGATGAGACCACTATTTTGAAAGCTAATAAAATTGTAGTAGATGATCATAATGGCGTAAAAAATGAAGCTGGTGAATTTATTCATGCAGCAGAAAAAGGTATTTGGTCTTTCGACAAGATATATTGTGACCTTGGTAAACTTGTCACAGAGACTAAGAATGGTAGAGAGGACGAAGAGGAGATTACCATTTTTAAATCGGTAGGTGCAGCTTACTATGATTTAGCAGTCGCGAAAGGCGTATATCAAAAAGCAAAAGAACTAGGAATTGGCATAGAAATTGATATGTAATACTAATGACAATATGAACATTAGCAGAAGAAATAAAAGGGCTGTATTTACAAAGGAGACAGGATCAAATAGGAGGAATTGAAAATGGTTGCCAAAACATTGCTGTTACGACAATGGACAAGCTGTTTAGATGAAGAAGACTGGTTTCCATCACTTGAAAAAGTGCTAGAGGATATTACTTTAGAACAGGCCATTTGGAAGCCTGCTGAAGGGGCAACGAATTCCATTTGGGAAATAGTTTGTCATCTACTTTTCTATAAAAAGAGATTTCTCACGAGGATTCTTGGTGATAAAGAAAATGAACCACAGGCAGAAAATAATGACGCTACCTTTCAATTACCAACTGTGACGTGGCAAAATTGGGAGGAAACCAAACAGGAATATTTGTATGTCCATCGGGAACTAGAAAAAATACTGGCAAAACCAGAATATGAAGCATTGTACAAAGAAATCCCTGAAGATCGATCATTAGTAATTGAACTGAAGAGTTTAGTAATGCACGACGCCTATCATATTGGGCAAATTGTATTTTTAAGTAAAATGCAAGGAGTTTGGCCAGAGAAGCGTAGCTTTTAAAAAATCTTATATAAAAAATGGGAACATCCAAATCGGTTGTTCCCATTTTTTATAGTTGAAACAGCAATAATATGAGACCAATGAGTTAGTAAAAAAAGGGATTTACAGACCTTTACTTGAATATATCTATAGAAAGACGATAGATGGAGGGCTATTTATGGCATTCGTTGCGATTTATACTATTGGAAGGCTAAATCATCCCTATGACCACCCTAGCTCTCGAGAATTTTTTCAAGTAGGCAATGAAGTATACCGACAGGCAACAAAATCAGGCCTGATAGAGTCATTTTCACCTGAAGGAGTCGCTTTGCCTGAAGAAACCGTGAAGGGAAAAGGTTCTCCCATACTTACGCTAACCGTATGGAGAAATCCTCAATCCTTATATCACTTCACCTATTCAGGACAGCATAAACAAGCGTTACAAGACAAAAGTAAATGGATCGAGCCTTATCCAGAAAAACACCTTTCCTATGTAGTTTGGTGGACAGAAAAGGTGGATGATGTCTCTTGGATTGAGGCATTTAAGAGATACAACTATTATATCCAGCATGGTTCTACTGCGTTTGCCTTTGATTTTAAGCAACCCTTTGATGAAAAGGGAGATAGGTTCTCTTTAATGGAGGAATTTTAGGCTGGGTAAACATTTTAAAAACCTGTTTTTAAACATTCTTTGGCTAAGCGTGATTTCGGATGTATTAATTTTCTAAATACGTTCATAATGGAAGGACGATATTTAGTGAAAAGAGGACAGATATTGAAAAAAATAATACTTTTTACCTTACTGTCACTTCCATTCGTTAACTTTTGTTTGATATCTGTGTACGCGAATGAAAACGAGAACAATGACCTAATTAAAATTGTTCAGGCATTTAAGCCTTTAAACTCTGTACTAATAAGTCCCGAAAAACCTTTCTCTACTTACCCAATCCAACTTTATGATTTTAATAAAGATGGGCAAAAAGAGATCATTTTTACTTTTGAAATAAAAGCAATTGAACAACCTTCCCCTTCACAGTACGGAACAATGGTCTTAAAAAAGGACAACGGAATTTGGAGAAAAGTATGGGAAACCAAAGTTAAGGGAGTGGCTTTAAATTTTTCGGGATTGGTAGATATTACTGGTGATGGAACAAAAGAATATTTATTTGGTGTTACAAATGGTGCGGCCATAGGAAGTGAACTCGGAATTTTCAAATGGGCTGGAGAATCATTTGAGAAGATTACTAATATTCCTTATCATAAAATGGACATCATACATGTAGATCAAAAGGTTGGTATAGCAATTTGGCAAATGTATATAGGAGATAGTTATTTAGTGAATGTCCTAAATTGGAATGGTGAAAAGCTAGTTAATGATGAAGCTTTATTCAACCATTATTACCCGAAAATTGAAACGTTTTATCAAAATAAAATCACAAAAATGGACGCCTGGTTTTACTGGTATTGTCTTGCAGATGCCCAAATTAAAGCAAATAAATTAGAAGATGCCTCTACATCTATTCAAAAGGGGATATCACTTGCTAAAAAACTATCCATGTCAGAAGCAGTTCAAGATTTTATTAATTTAACTGAATGCTTAAAAGCAAAAGAAAATAAACAATAGCAACTTCTCAATCAAATCCTTGCTACATGCAAGAAGTGTAGGAGTGGAGGCTTTATTATCAATAAGTGGTATTTGGAATTAACTATTTTTCTCCTATTCCAAAATATCGACAGGAAGAAGGTAGTACGATGAAAACAACAGAAAATTTTACAGATAAGGCTGATATATATGCGAAATATCGCCCTAGTTACCCAAAAGAATATATAGATTATTTGATTGCAGTAAATGAACTAAATGAGGATCGAATTGTTGCCGATATTGGCTCAGGTACAGGTATATTTAGCAGTCTACTACTTGAAAGAGGTCTACATGTTATTGGAGTTGAGCCGAATGATGATATGAGAATGAAGGCAGAGCAATCATTAAAAAAATATCCTCGTTTCGAATCCATAAAAGCAACTGCTGAACATACTACTTTAACAGGAAATAGTGTGGATTTAGTAACTGTTGCGCAGGCTTTTCATTGGTTTGATAAAAAAGCATTTAAAATAGAATGTCAACGAATAGGAAAACAAAAGTCAAAAGTTGCTCTTGTGTGGAATAGCAGGGATTTAACTAATCCAATTATTAAAGAGAATGCCGCAATTTGCCAAAAGACTTGTTCAAATTTCAACGGATTTAGTGGTGGAATGGAAGAAACACTAGAGGTATTTACTAGCTTTTTTAAGGATGGACAATATGAGTTTAAAAAATATGAAAATGAATTGCTTTTTGATTATGAAGGTTTCTTAGGAAGGAATTTATCAGCGTCCTATGCTCCGAAAAAAAACGACGGGGAATATCAAACTTTTGTTTTTCTTCTAACAGAGTTATTTGAAAAATACAGTAAGAATGGTAAAATTGTTCTCCCAAACATTACACGAAGCTATCTAGGCAATGTCTAGACATCAAAAGAGTTGATTCAAAAGGAAACCCCCAATACTCATTTTAAGTGAATATTGGGGGGAAGTATCACTAACGTTTATTTTCATTTTGAATGCGGCTAAAGTCTACTTCCTCAGCGAACTCTTCTCTGTTCGCACGCTCTCTGTTAGCATTTTGATTTTGATTCTGCTGTTTTTTGTTATCTTGAGTCTTATTATTTTTATGTTTGTTATTACCCATTATCATCTCACCTCCACTATTAGTGTGAGTGGAAGATGATTTTTTATCCGCAAAACTTACAGTATTATTCATAGGATTTATTTTTTAAATATCAAAAGGAAAACCATTTTTCACATTTACGATGATAGAGGATGTGGTTTACTCGCTACCTCGCCTGAATCAATACGAGACATTTATTTTACATACAATGATTGGATATTGGGTTACGACAAAGACAAAATAGATCAAGTGTTTAAATAAATGGTTATTGAACTATTCGGCACAACCACATTAATTGTATAGAAAGTAACACTTTGGAGAGTCTTTCCAATATGGAAGGCTCTCATTAAAATATTTGTTGCAAATCAAAACATAAAATCATAATATAAGAATATAGTTATATAATGATGAAGTCACCTTTCCTTATAAGGTGATTTTATTTAAACGAATATATAAGCAAATTGTTATATAAGGAGTGAAGATCCATGGAAAACACACAAATTGAAAAACAATTAAAAGCAGCAGCTGATTTGAATCGCATTAAATTACTTGCATGCATGAAAAATGGGGAGGTATGTGTATGCGATTTTGTAGATGTTCTAGGTATATCACAACCAGCAGTTAGTCAACATCTACGAAAATTAAAGGAGGCAGGCATTATTACGGAGCGAAAAGTAGGGACTTGGAAACATTACCGTTTAGTAGAGGATCAAACGCCACTGATGAAAGGTATTTTAGAACAAATTCAACCTTTAAACGGATGCAACTGTGGCACAGATTGTTGCCATGTGGGGGGAACTGATCATGAGTAATGAATCGTTAACCAAACAGCTTTCTTTTCTAGATCGTTTTCTAACCCTTTGGATATTTATTGCGATGGGAGTAGGTGTCGTATTAAGTATCACGATACCCGATGTCGGAGAAGCATTAGATTCCATGTCGATTGGCACAACGTCCATCCCCATTGCTATAGGGTTAATTGTCATGATGTACCCGCCTTTAGCAAAAGTAAAGTATGAGGAAATGTGGCGCGTATTTAAGGATTGGAAAGTGCTTTTGCTATCTCTTTTTCAAAACTGGTTACTCGGACCGTTCTTAATGTTCTTTTTAGCTATCATCTTCCTACACGATTATCCTGAATATATGGCTGGACTTATCATGATTGGTTTAGCTCGCTGTATTGCCATGGTCATTGTGTGGAATGATTTAGCACGTGGAGACCGGGAATATGTAGCTGGATTAGTTGCCTTTAACTCTATCTTTCAAATCGTGACGTATTCGATCTTTGCTTACTTTTTCTTAAATGTATTACCTGGTTGGTTTGGTTTAGAGAACTTCAATGTAACAATATCCATGTGGGAAATTACAAAGAGCGTACTTATTTACTTAGGTATCCCATTCGCTGCAGGATTCCTCACACGTTGGATAGGGATTAAAGTAAAAGGAAAACAGTGGTATGAGGAAAAGTTTCTACCGAAGATTTCACCGCTTACTTTAATCGCACTTTTATTCACGATTGTCATGATGTTTGCCTTAAAAGGTGAGCAATTAGTAGAACTGCCACTAGATGTAGTACGAATTGCTATTCCATTATTTATTTACTTTATCATCATGTTTGTTGTTTCATTCTTCTCTTCACGTAAAGCTGGCGCATCTTATCCTGTCACAGCAGCCCTATCTTTTACCGCTGCAAGTAACAACTTTGAGTTAGCGATTGCTGTAGCTGTCGGCGTATTTGGCTTGCATAGTGGAGTGGCATTCGCCGCAGTTATCGGTCCACTTGTAGAAGTACCTGTTCTCATCGGACTTGTATGGGTTGCCTTACGTTGGCAGAAAAAATACTTTAACACTATTAAATAGGGAGCAATATTATGACAAATACACTTTATTTTTTGTGTACAGGGAACTCATGCCGTAGTCAAATGGCAGAAGGGTGGGCAAAAAAATTACTACCACCTAATTGGACAGTAAAAAGTGCTGGTATTGAAGTACATGGCATAAATCCAAATGCCATTAAAGCGATGGCAGAGATAGGAGTTGATATTTCGGATCACACATCCGATTTAATTGATTTTGAGACATTGAACAATGCAACACTAGTTGTCACATTATGCGGGGATGCCGCTGAAAAATGCCCAATGACTCCACCACACGTTCGTCGTGAGCATTGGGGCTTTGAAGATCCAGCAAAAGCAGTAGGTACAGACGAAGAAAAATGGACTGTATTCCAAAATGTACGTGATGTGATTGGCAAACGCATTGAGCATTTTATAGCTGAGGAGTGTTTGGATACTCCCCACTGATTTCTTAAGCATCTGTTGAATGGAGGTTGCAAAAATGACAGTAAATCATGCTAGTGTATTAACTCAAGATTATTTTATCGCTTATTTAAAGTTAATTATGAATAGTAGAGAATTCACATTGAAACAGGCTAAAGAATTTGCTTTTGATTTCTTCTTTAAAGGAGATATGAATCGTTACGGCAATTCTACATGGTTGCAATTTGAAAAAGCAATAAAAGAAATTGGTGAAGCAATGTGTTAATTTTACAAGCAGAGTTTAAACGTCTAGCTAATTGCTAGACGTAAAAAATATATTATATATAAGGGAATGCTTATATAAAGAAAGTAGAGGAGTAATTATGATGAAAACACTTGAAATAATCAACCAAAATGAATCTTGTTGTAGTACTACGAAGGATATTGAAGTACAGGAGAGTGTTAATAACTCTAAAAAGAATTTACCGATTGTCATAATCGGGGCAGGTCCTATTGGATTAGCTGCAGCGGCTCATTTAGTGGAACAAAAGCAAGCCTTTCTTTTACTAGAGGCTGGGCGTGAAATAGCATACAATATTCGTACTTGGGGGCATGTTACATTATTTTCACCATGGCGATATAACATCAATAAAGCTGGTAGAGCTTTATTAAATGCCTCCGGTTGGATAGAACCTCATTTGGATACGTTACCGACAGGACATGAATTAATTGATCTTTATTTAAAGCCTTTGTCTGAGCACGAACAAATTAATCCTAACATTCAATTGAACGCAAAAGTAGTCGGGATTTCAAGACAATTGAATGACAAGATGAAGACAAAAAATCGAGTAGAGCAATCCTTTATTATTTATATTGAACAAGAGAATGACATCCGTATGATTGAGGCGAGAGCAGTTATTGATGCGACGGGTACATGGGGGAATCCAAACCCAGCAAATTCTACAGGTGTATGGCTTCAAAGTGAAAAAGCATTAGCAGATCACATTGAGTATGGTATCCCAGACATACATACAAATACGAAGCGATATGCCAATAAGAAGATTGCCGTTATTGGCGGTGGCCATTCGGCTATCAATACCTTATTAGCACTTGCGGAATTACAGGCAGAGAATCCTTCAACAAAGTTAGTGTGGATTATGCGTAAACACTCTGCAGAAGAGGTCTATGGTGGCGAGGAAAAAGATGCATTGGCTGCACGTGGCGCACTCGGTATTCGCATTCATGAATTAGTAGACACAGGGAAAGTTGAGGTAATAACACCTTTCTATATTTCACAGGTAAAGAAAGATGAGAACATCCATATTGTCGGTACAATAAATGGTGAACAGAAAATATTGACAGGATTTGAAGAGCTTATTGTCAATGCCGGAAATAGACCAGACCTTTCAATGAACAGCGAATTACGGCTTTCCATTGATTCAGCAACAGAAAGTGTGCATGCATTAGCACCACTAATCGATCCTAATGTTCATAGTTGTGGCACAGTAAGAGCACATGGAGAAGAAATTCTACGTCAACCAGAAAAGGACTTCTATATAGTCGGAGCTAAAAGTTATGGACGCGCACCAACCTTTTTAATGGCAACTGGCTATGAACAAGTTCGGTCCATAACAGCTTATTTATCAGGTAATTATGATGCTTCGAAACGTGTTGAATTGGAGTTACCTGAAACAGGGGTATGTGGTATTAATCTTGCTAAACAATCGAATTCATGTTGTTAAACATTTGGCTGTTAGCGAAAGCTAGCAGTCCTTTAAAATAATAAGGGGGAAATAGGATGGATACACTAGTTATTCGTAAAATGGAAAAGAATGATTTAATTGAGGTATTAAAGATTTATAAAGAAGGAATCGAAACAGGGATGGCCACCTTTGAAACCAATGTGCCAAGTGAACAGGTATGGGATGAAAGACATCATGAAACATTGCGCTTTGTAGCAGAGGAATACAATAGAGTTGTTGGTTGGATTGGCATTTCCCCCGTCTCTACACGCGTGGTTTATTCCGGAGTGGGAGAAGTCAGTGTTTACATATCAAATGACAGTAAAGGCAAAGGTATTGCTTCAAAGCTATTTAAAAGACTAATTGAAGAGAGTGAAAAGGAAGGGATTTGGACACTCCAATCATCAATCTTTGTCATTAATACAGCAAGCATTCATCTACATCAAAAGATGGGCTTTAGAGTTGTTGGAACGAGAGAAAAAATTGCTCAGTTAAATGGAGAATGGCATGATACCGTTATTATGGAAAAAAGATGTAAGGAGATAATTTAATGTGAGGGGAAATCCCAAGCATGAATAAAATAACATGCTTCCTTTACTCGAAGTTATCCCTTCATTAACAAATTTTGTAGAATAGTTGAAGAAGGATGATGCTATAATTAAAGTTAAAAATTACGTTATGAGGTGAAAAATGGACTCTTTCGAATTAAACAAATCCAAATACATTGTCGCTAATATCAAAGACATTTTATATCATAAGCTTAATTTTGTTAAACCGTTATCTCACGATGAGATCAAACAATTAAACCTCGTTAATCCACCTGTATATGATAGTGAGAAATATTTCTTAAAGGAACAATGGTTATATCGTATGGATATTGGAGAATGGGAAGATGTGGAGATTATTATTCAAGGGAGCAATGAAAACCCTGATAGGGCTTTAATCGAACTAGCAGAAAAGATTTTCGAGGAACTCCATCTACATATAAGCCGTTCATTAAACTATCTACAGAAATTTTTTCCTACTCAAGAAATGAAGCATTACTATCTATCCACAATAAGTTTTGGAAAGATGGTGAATGTTGACGATTATCTATTTACAGGGTTTAGTTTAGCTTTTATTTATGATGGTCCTTTTGAGTTTCAGTATAAAGTGAAATGTAAAGAGGATGGATGGCCTATTGGTTTTGAAGGTGGGCCACTCTAATCATCAAAAACCATTTAACTTATTATTTTAATGATTTATAAGTTGTATTAAAAAGAGAAGTTATACTTAAAGAAAAGAGTTGCCTAGGCAGCTCTTTTTAATCTTTTATTAGGTATGTATGTTATTTACTTTAATGTCCTTTGATAGTCTCATATATACCAAAATTAGTAGCATTATGTTTCAAACTATTTTCTCTATTATTATTAGGACAACTATTATCGATACTTAGAAAACCCTTCACTGATTGGCCGAACATATCCATGAAAGACAGGATTATTAGAAATAAGTTCATTCCTGGGTCAATTCCGAACCAAGTAATCTGTGAAAATATCAGTTGCCACACAATGAAGTTCTCTAAAATAAATTCAAAATTTTTGAACGAATTGAAGAATTGCTCAGTCTAATGAAGGAAGGAGGCGAGAAGGATGAAATTTGAAATAGAACAACGTGCTATACAAGGTGATCATGAAGCGATACTTACGCTTATTGAAATGGATGAAGATATTTTATATCGCATGGCCATTACATATATGAAAAATGAGCAAGATGCTTTAGATGTGATGCAGGAGCTTGTATATAAGGCACTGAAAAAAATGCATACCGTTAAGCAGCACGAATATGCCAGAACATGGCTTGTTCGAGTCTTAATTAATTGTTGTAAAGACCATTTACGAAAACGCCAACCCACTGTTCCTATTGAGGAATACCATCTTTCTGAATGGGTCATCTATTCAGATATGGAGAGATTATTAGAACATCTATCTTTGTCGGAGCAGCAACTCGTCTATATGAAATATTTTCAGCAACTAAAAAATAAAGAAATTGCGGAGCTAAATCAAATACCTGAGGGTACTGTAAAGTCGAAGCTTCATCACATCTTAAAAAAGCTTAGACACTTTGCTAGAGAAAAGGAGGACTGGCTGTGAGTAAACCATTAATTGACGTTCCTAAGGAGAAGCTTCAACAAGTTCGAATAGACATGTTTCGTAAAGTTCAACGAGAAAAAAGAATAAAGAATCGCATTGTTTCGGTTACATTTATCTCCATGCTTTGCCTAAGCCTTATCTTTTCAATTCGCATTTCTCCAACGATTGCCAGCCAAGTTGCAAAAATACCTGGCTTTCAGGCAATTGTTTCAGCGATTGCAATAGATAAAGGAATAAGAGATATAGTGGATCATGAATATTTTGAAGAAATCAATGTGACGCAATCTAGAAAAGGTCTATCACTTACATTACAGGGCGTGATTGCCGATAAATCAGGATTGGTACTGTTTTATGACGCCGATGCCTCGTTTGATATGTCAAAATTAAACTTAGAGAAAGTTCAATTGTTTCAAGGGGATGAGGAGATTGAATGCGGCTGTACGTTTATTAGAAATGCAAGCAACCAAACATATATTTCTTCATCAGTGGAATATAATTTTTTAGAGCCTATTGCCTATACTTCAAAGGATTTTAAAGCAGTGTTTTACTTTAGTGATGAAGAGAAGGGAAACATTAAAATTACTTTACCATTTTCGCTGAAAAACGAGGTCGCAGAGGAGAAAATTTTTACTGCGAATCGTACGATAGATGTCAATGGACAGAAATTTACGATTACACAAATTCGCCGTTCTCCTTTAAAAGTGGCACTCGATATTGAGCTTGCCAAAGATAATACAATGCAAATATTAGCGCTGGATGATGTTGCCGTCATGACAGAAAGCGGTGAGCGCAGAGATAGTATTATAAATGGCATTTCAAAAGGCGGAAATATTCGCGATGGCAAATTTACGCTCTATTTGCAAAGTAACTATTTCGATGATCCTGCATCACTGAAGGTTATGATTGGAGCGGTTCATGCAGTGCCAAAGGGTGAGGATTTTGTTGAAGTTGATTTTAGCACAAAAGAAATACTCACAAAGCCTACGTATTTTAATGAAGACCTTTCCGCAGCGCAGCAAAGTGTATCAGTTAAGATTAATAAGGATAATAAAGGCAAATTTTTAATGTTCTCTGATGCCATAAAAGAAGATGGTACGCCGTTAGAAATTAAAGGTGTGACAATTTCAAGAGACGAACAGTACGTAATGGAGACGACCCAATTTGAAGACTATACTGGGAAGGCAAAAATATATTTAAACTATTACACCAATCCTATCGGGAACAATATTGAAGTAAACATTCCATTACAATAAAGTGCGGCTATTTAATAAGAAGAACATTTTAAACTTATGTCTTACTATAATCAGAGAAGTTTTTTCTGACCAATTACTCTCAATTATAATAATTTGTCTAAAGGTTCTTGTCCAAAAATAAAGACAAGAATCCTTTAGACATTTTTTATTTCTTCTATTGTTTTGTTTATAGAATAATCAATAGCTAAACTCAAAATCTGCAAAAATAAAGGGAAATTTTGAGAGGAAATGAAAATTTTTTCGTTATAGTAGTAGGGAGGTGATACAAATGGAGATGGATGAAGTCATTACACGAGTTAAAAATGGTGAAAGTCATCATTTTGCACATATTGTAAAACATTATGAGCAGAAAATTTTTACTACAGTCATCAGAATAGTAAAAAATCGTGCTGCAGCTGAAGATATCGTTCAAGATATTTTTATAAAAGTTTTTTATAGCCTACATAAATATAAAAAAATAGGCTCCTTTAATGCCTGGCTATACCGAATTGTAGTCAATAATTGTTTTGATTATTTACGGATTCAAAAGATACAAACGATGCAAATCGACAGTAATGTAATGGATAATCGTTATCCGGAAAAAGTATTGTTGCTACACGAAAGAAATGAGCAGTTAGAAAAGCTTTTACAACAATTGGATGAAACAGAGTACATGGTATTGTTACTGAAATATGTAAATGAGCTAAGCTATGATGAAATAAGTGAAGTGCTTCAGATTTCTTTAAATGATGTTCGTAACAAGCTACACAGAAGTAAGAGAAAACTTAGGTCCATCACAATGACAAAAGGAGGTTATTTTTATGAAATGTGAACCAATTTTGTTAGAAGATTATGTAGAAGGTTTTTTAGATGAGGATGAACAAAAGAAAATAGAAGATCATTTACAATTCTGTAAAAATTGTCAACGTGAATATGAGCAACTATTAAATGAGCAAAACATCTTATTTGCACAGCTTAATATACCTAAAATAACAAGTAGCAAAGAGGATGCTATTATGCACCATATTTACACTGATACAAAGCGGAAAAAATCCTGGTATACTTTAAAAATTTCTGTAATCAGTGTTGCCGTTATTATACTTAGTTTTACGTTTTATTATTGGCACCGTCCACCGATTGAAGTCACACAACAGGTGGATGAGCCAACACAATTAGTAGAAACGAATAGTAGTGAGCAAGAAGAACATTTAGATAGTAAGCAAGTCTTAAATTACAATGAGCCATTCCTAGATGTTTCTATTGATAAAGTTGTCGAGAATGGGGAAAACATCGATATTCATTATCGAGTTAAATTTAAAGAACAGTATCAGAGAGATCAAGATAATGTATATAAGCAACTTTTAAATAAATATCAAGATATAGAAGTGGCCAACTCACATAAAGTGGATGAAGCACAAGACGACTTTTTCGGAAGTGTAAAATCAAATGTTCGATTTTCCATACGAGATAAAGAAGGGCAATTAATTATCACTACTAAACGAATAGATGGAGAACAACCAATGATTTCAAACTTTTCAGCTAGTGGTGGCGGCACAGCTATATTGGGTGAAATGATTTATACGACATCTGTCCCGAAGTATACTAACCCTGCTACGTTTGAAGTACTTCAAATGGAAGCATTTGTGTTCGATTTATTTGAGACAGAAGTAGATACTGCACATATACAGCCATTTCAATTTAATAATGCTACTTACACCATTGATTCATTAGAAATCAAACAACGTACACTTTATATAGCGATCTCTACAGAGGGAGAGCCTGAGAGGCTGGCATCTGATTGGCATCTGGCGATTGATAATCGTTTAATTGGTTATAATTCTGCCTCTTCAGATTACATTAACAATCGTACGGTTTATAAATTACAGTTTGAGAATTTCGAACAAATCCCAGCTAATTTAAAGCTAGTGCCATCAACTGTAATAATCAAAAAACAAATTGATCCAATCGTATTTGATTTACACTAAAAAAGCCCACATAAATACAAGTTAACCTTCCATAGGTTAACTTGTTTAGCTAATCATAATCGCAACTGTTAATCACTCTTTTTTTGAAATGTACTAGGCATGACAACAAGAACTACTGTACCGCGAGCACAGAGCGTATCTTCAGCGTACACTTCTGTTTCAACCTTCCATCGTTTCGGATGAATTTCTTCAACAGTACCAATTGCTTTTAATGGGACGTGTTGCGGAGTCGGTTTTAGGAAATCTACATTCAGGTTAGCCGTTACAAATCTTGGTGGCTCTGCTCCATCACCAATTTCATGTCCATTTTTACGATGCAACGCAAGCGCAGCAGATCCTGATCCATGGCAATCAATTAAAGATGCGAGTAAACCACCATATAAAAAACCAGGAATACCCATGTATTTTGATTGAGGTGTAAAGATGGTAACTGTCTTATCTCCTTGCCAACCAGTTCGAAGATGATGACCATCCTTATTCAGGCGACCACACCCATAACACCAAGCGAAATCGTCTGGATAAATATCTTGTATTGCTTTTTCTACTATGAATTCTTCCATTCTACTTCCTCCTCAATACTAGTAGTATTTATCATAAGTTTTCTAAGGAGCGTTATTATAAAAGTAGTTTAAGTATAACGATAATATTTCAACTATTCAATTAATAAAAAAATAGGCATTCACACGTTCCATTGCGTGTAGCAACAAGGAGATACCTAGTGAAACAAGTAGAAGATGAGAAAAGCGATATAGAATACCTATTATATTTGATTGAAGAAATAAAATAACATTGGGCTATGGTTAAAAACGGAAAGACCATCAGACCCTCTAATACAGAAGATGAAAAGTAAAGTTTAAGTAAGACGTTTCTTCTTACTTAGCTTTCAGAATAAAAAGGTATGTACCTTATGTTTGTAACTTAACTCCAATGTTGCAAAATTATTCGTAAGCGATAAAGCGTAAAGCAGTTAGATGCGAGGACTGTGCTGACATAAAAAATCACGCGGATGCTAGAAGCGGAATTAAGTGCGGATGAAAGGGCTTATAGACAGGGAGTTATGGTGTTTATTAGACATATTACTTTTCTGGACAATGATGTACGTTATCTTAAATGAGAAGTGCATTGTTGATAAGGTAGTTAATATCTATCTAAGCTCCCCTCCACACAAAATAATTTTAGTTTACATAATATAAATTATAGGAAGTTATATTTCAGTGAAAAGTATACTAATAATATTGAGACAGAATCTAAATTTTTAAGTGTAAAAGGTCCAGATAGTTTTGGACACCAAAAATTCACATGACAAATAATAAAGAATTCAGCTTTTAGTACATTCTCTTTTTAACATAGATCCTACAAGTGCTTTACTTACACCTAAGTGTTCAGCTATGCCCAATAAAAATCTTATCATTAAAGTTTTTTCATTTATTTTAATTAACAGGATAATTTTGATTACATTTGAGTTTACCTATAACTTTCAGCTACAATTTGGACTAAATAACCAGTCATCAAAAATTTCGACAACTGGTTAGGTGTATACTTTTTAGATTGTAATATATCAGCGATTTTCACTTCTACCTGTAAAAAGGATACTAAACATTAGTTTTTACAGAAGCAAGATCTCATCTCCTTTTGCAAATTCATTTTCTATAAAAAAACTTTTTTACTTTTTGCTGGTCGGCTGTATAAATAAACAGCACTAAGGATTTAGTGGCTCGACTACGCAACATAATTACGTTCTATCATGGAAGTTTAAGTATATTTCTCCACAAGGTGATTACCTGCAATTCTTAAGGAGCAATACTTTGTAAATGATTAGCTGTTAGATTCTTAAGTAAATATATCAAATGTTCATATAGACAACCTTTTTTCAAACAGTACGACTTTATTTCTAAGACACAACATCCTACTACACGCTTTTTATTTATCCCACACTCTCATCTGCTATTACTACTATTTTGTATTACCAAATTAGCCGTTTCACTCGGATGGTTAAGAGGAAAATGATGACCATATGGAACAAAATCAACCTTACCAAGATGCGAAGGAGCAGAATAGCCTCTGTCATAATCCCCCCAAATAATGTGAAGATTATACTTTGTTACTTCATTGAAATCACCTTGAATGGTTTTCGATAGTAAACTGTTAAGCTGAACCGTTGTATTTAAAATTCTAGGAGAAGTAAAACTTTTACTTATTTTTTCAATATAATGTTCAGGGATACTCTCCGTACTTTCAAATAAACCATTACTTAATAAATAACGCTCTATCAAATTAGTAGTTGCTAACTTCAATGTCCATTTGTTTATAAATTGAGGAACATTTATCGATTTAGCATTTTTTTTAGCAACAGGTGGCTGAAGTAAAGTTATTGTATACTTCTTATCTATGTACTTTTGTACTATTGCTTCCAAAAGAATATACGCACCAAATGAATGGCCAATTAGATGGGCACCATTAGTAGCTTTCTCCAATAACTTTTTTAATACATTCAAATAGATATTTAAAAGATTTTTTTGTCGTTTAAAAGGAGAACGTCCCAAACCTGGAAGGTCCATGATCCATACAGGTCGACCCGTTTTTTCATGAAGCTCTTTCCCTAAAGGAAATAAATCCTCTCCATCACTTAATAAACCATGTAATAAAATAAACGGTTTACCCTCTCCTTCTGATTGGTAAATGGTAGTATTATTACATAATGTTCGTTTAAATAAATGACTGTGCTGGCCATTTTGATACATCATGCGATAATCCAGATCAGCTATAACGGCTGGGAAAAATTTCATTACATTTGTCTCCTTAAACCAATCTTCTCCCATAATCTTTTTCACTGAACCATTTGAAAATGTTCGATTTGTAATAAAGTTCAGCCCATCAGCAGGAATTTGGGTTATTTTGCTTACGCCACTATTCATAAGTGCTTTCATAAATGGCAATGGGGCAGAAATTTTAGGTGCAGTCATATTCATACTTTCTGCCATAGCATCTAATAATTCTGAAATATTTTGATCATGTTGTTTATCTCCAACAAGTGTATATGTTTGTATAGTTGGATGTCCCAATCGGAAAACCTGCACAATAAACTTTGCTAGTTCATCGTTTGCAATAAGTGGTAATCTATATTTCTTACCCCCAGGAATTACTGGCATGAGCCCTTTTCGCATACTCATCACAAGCAAGCCTAAGCCTACTGTTTGCTCCGTACTCCCTGTTTTACTACTTCCAACTACAGTTGGTGGATTAATTACTGAAAGCGGATAACCTACTGTTGATGCCTGCTGACGGATATAAAGATCTGCTAAAAACTTTGTTCTTTCATATGGATTTTTTATTTTCAAAAAATCGTTTCCTTCTTTAAACACATCTATCGCAATCTTGCTATTTTTATCATCAAAGGGACTCATATAACCTACAACATGAATAAATTGTTGCAATCCCTTCAATTGATGAATAGTTTTAGCGAGTTCACTAATATGTTGGGCACCATTCAAAAATACGGAAGCCGCCTCATTGGTTGTCGCTTGAATATCCATGGGGCCGCCTGCGTGAATAATCACATCCGTTCTCAATACCCTCTCCTTATCTTCAGCACTTAGACCTAAGTCTATTTTCGTCAAATCACCTTCAATAAAGTGCATAACTGCCTCTTTTAAGATGCCTCTCTCTTGAAAAGTTCGTGTTGCTTTACTTTTCGATCTCACTAATAGAAGAATTGTAACATGCTCTTTGGCTAATTCCTCCACTAATTGCTTTCCAATAAAACCTGTTCCACCCGTTAAAAATACTGTTCTCATATAAATCCCCCTTTTAGTACTATTCAGTACTAATTTGATGTAAAAAAAATGCTTCTTTTATCGAAGCAAGTTAAAAAAATGATCTGCTGTTTTCATGATTACAGTTGTATCTTTCAGTGTTTCTGAAATAAATAACGCTCCTTCAAGATTTGTAATAAAAAGAGATGCAACCTCGTCAATATTAATGGTCTTTCTAAATTCACCATTCTCTATCCCTTGTTTAAGTAAAAGAGAAACTTTCGTTTGTAATCCTATAAAGAAAAGACCTATTTTTTCTTTTACTTTTGTGGCATTTGTAGGGCTTTGAATATAAAGCGTAATAAAAGGACAGCTCCCTTTATATTCTCTCGTCTGTACTCCTTGTGATAATTGCTTTAAAAACCGTTGGATACGATCTTCTACTAATAATTGGTTTTGAGATAGTAAGTCATCAATTGCAGATTGATACATTTCAATCCAATAATCAACAACCCCTTCCAACAATTCTTCCTTATTAGAGAAATGATAATACACATTAGACTTTGAAACTTTGCTTACACGAACTAATTCATCCATGCTTGTATAAGCAAACCCTTTTTCTAAAAATAATGATGCAGCTACTTCAATCACACGTTTTTGATTCATTAATTTTATCCTTGTCATAATTAGTACTGTACAGTACTATTATAGGCATTGTCAATTATTTTTGTTAGTTTAATAAAAAATCGATCAAAAAGCTGTTCTGTATCCACTAATTCGCAAATGCGAACACCGAGTGCGCCACGTGCTACTAATGCATCTTTTTCTTCGCCACCATAGGCTTCTTCTATAGCTTTTTTACGCATATCCACACTAGCTTTATTGCTGGATTTTCTGTTTGTAATTCTGCAAGTGCCAATAAGGTATTAATATCCGAATGGCCACTACCGATAACTACAATTTTCTTATTAGCATATCTTTAAGTATTCGTATTAATGTCTGGGATACCACACTTATATTGCCTAGCCTCCAGAATTCCTCCTAAGTGTCTTTTTCAGTTTTTTACTTAGAATATTTACTTTTGATTGGTTCAGGTAATTCATTTAACTGTATCTCCTGCCAATAGGTCACACCCCGAAATGATGCAACATACAATTCTAAATATGCACCTTTTCGTAATTGCTTGCTACTGTTAAAGGTAAGAATCTTCTTTTTGCCACTTTCATCAAAGGCTTCTAACGTGTATTTATATCTTTGATTATCGCCTAACTTTTCTCCGTTATCGTCATTGCCTATCATAGTATAAAAACGAGATTTCCCTTCAGGATTTTCTGGAATAAGCTTATTAGGATTATAGAAGAAGATAGAAAACGCAATAATAACTATTAGGCCAATGCTAGTAACTAATATAGACTTTTTCATGTTACCACTTCCTTTTAATTGTTTAAGCTACGACATCCTTCTTTCGCATCCAATGGATTGCTAATAAACTAATGACAATAATGTATAGTAGATTAGAAATTAAAAACAAAACATAATCACTCTGGGAAGAAAAACCTGATTGACTTAGTACACCCATCCCCATAGTTAGTAAAGAATAGGGAAAGAACATTCCTAAATCCAATACATACATGCCCAAGCCTAAAAAAGTGAAGCATAAACCAATACCAATAGGAACTGCGAAACTACGAAAACGCATCGAAAGAAACAATTGCAAAGCACTAATTGTAAGACTAGCTATCAAGCCTTGAGTGAACCATTCAAATAATTCACTAGGAAGTGCTGAGGTTAGCCCTAACAGTTTTCCTCCAAGAAGGTACAAAAGAAAAAACAGACCTTGAATAAAAATTAGCTGTATACCGACAACTAGCATCTTAGATAAAAAAATACTAGCTACCGATACTGGAGCGGTCATCATCATATTCCAGTTTTTATTTAGATGCTCTAATCTCCACATATACGCACAGCTAATAGAAATAAGTATGGGAAAGAAAAATTCTCCGTAAAATAGACCTACCTGCGACCACAAACTATACCATTCATTCGCCAATACACCTTGATTCATATAAAAGTTGGCACTTCCAATCAATACGCTTATTATTGGAAGAATCATTAGTATTATCCATATACAGGAATGGCGTAATTTCAACCACTCAGCAGAAATGCAACGTTTTAACATAGTCAATCCTCCTTATACCTCTTGTCTCGATATGTGGATACTACCAGCTAGAAAGATAAAAATTCCTGCCGTGATTAGAAGTGACATCAATGGCAATGAATTACTTATATCCTGTGTACTAAATTGCATTTGTTCATTAACATAGTTCTGCTTAATGGGGCTTAGACCTGAGTAATAGGACCAAACAAAAAGTCTGCGGATTCCAAATGGGAATAAATCAGCTGCCAGGCCGATGAAGCCTCCAATCATACCAAGAGTTAACGCAAAAGCTTGATTTTTTACCGCCATTGATACCCATTGTTGGAGTGCTATGATAACCATGTTGGTCAAAACTGTTCCTGAAAGGAATTGAGCCAGTAGTAAAAATGGTACTGGGTCATTAAAACCTTTAATAATACCAAATGCACTGATAGAGAATACTTGCAAAATACACATCCACAACATGACAAGACATGCACACATATATTTTGCAGCATAGAGGTGCCCTCGCTTCACAGAAATTGTTAGTAACAATTTCCATGTTTTTCCTTTATGTTCCATATCACAGATGCGGGAGACGCATATTGCTGATAAAATAGGTAAAAAGAGGCCATTCATAGTGGACAGCATCAACATAAGTGTTTCCCATTTGGCTATCTCTGGATTACGGGAAATCGACATGCTTGTTGCCATAAACGCCCACGTTATTTCTACAAGTAAAATTAGTGTCATCATCAAAAAAAGATGCTTATGGCGCAATTTGTAGAATTCGAGACGAATCGCGTTCATTATAGGCTCCTCCCCTTTCCTGTAATTTCTAGGAAAATGCTCTCTAAATTCTTCTTATTTTCCTCAATACGCAGTACGTCGATATTAGCTGAAGTTAAACTTCTATTTATTTGTATTACCTGCTCATCTGTTAAGTTTCCAAACACTAACGAATCTTCACGATAAAAAGGAGAGAAACCTTTATCAGAAAGTAATTCTTTTGCTAACAAATTGTTACGTGTTTTTATCATGATATTTGGATGGCTTTTGTTTTTTAATTCATCCATGTTACCTTGAAACATCATGTTTCCATCGTTGATAATCCCTACTGATGTTGCAATCTGCTCAATTTCTGAAAGTAGGTGACTAGAGATAAGTACCGTCATTCCATAGCGTTTGGGTAAAGATTTAATCAATTCTCGAATTTCACCAATACCAGCAGGATCAAGACCATTTGTTGGCTCATCCAAAATCAATAGCTTTGGAATAGATAACAATGCCATTGCAATTCCTAAACGTTGCTTCATTCCGAGAGAATACTGTCCTACCTTTTTATCCTTTTGATTCTCCAATCGAACAATTTTCAATGCTTCCGATACATTCTTTTCTGGAATATCCCGAAGTCTCTGTACAATGCGCATATTTTCAAGTCCTGATAGATGTGCATAATAAGATGGGGATTCAATAAGAGAACCAGTTTGACTCAAAATAAGCTGGCGATTTCCTTCAAAATCCTTTCCAAAAACTTTTACATTGCCATCGGTAGGTCGCATTAACCCTAATATCATTTTCAGTGTGGTAGACTTCCCTGCACCATTTGGCCCCAGAAATCCAAATATATCCCCTTCACTTACGGATAAGTTTATATCCTTCACACAGTATTTACTGCCATACCGTTTAGAAAGATTTTGAGTAGTAACTATTTGGTTCATTTTATCTTCCTCCAATTTGTTTAACCATGTTCTTTTCACAAAGATAAAAACTTAACCTTTCGTTAACCTGAAATGAAGGTTACGCTAACCTTAAATCATCATACTTACTGGAAAATAAAAGGAATTTAGAAAAGAGTATTGTATAATTATTGTGGGTGATTTTATATGGATGATATCAAAAACAAGAAGTTGCTTATTGTAGATGATGAATACGAGTTAAGGAATATGGTAGATGGATTCTTGCGCAAAGAAGGATTCGGACGGATTTATCAAGCCTCTAGTTGTGCTGAAGCATTAGAAATTTGTCATACTGTGAAACCTGATCTAGCTATTTTAGATGTAATGCTCCCTGATGGCGATGGGTTTTCCCTTCTATCGAACTTACGTCAAACATCAAATATGCCTGTCCTCTTTTTAACGGCAAGAGGTGAAGATGAAGATCGTTTGCTAGGACTTGGACTAGGTGCAGATGATTACATTGTTAAACCTTTCTTACCAAGGGAACTAGTTCTCCGTCTATCGTCAGTTTTGAGACGTGTTTATTCACCTCCAAAACAGGAACAGCGTCCAGTATTCCAATTAGGAAACTATCATATTGATTTTGAAAGTGGGATTGTTCAGAATGAAGGCAACCAATATCATTTGACAGCAAAAGAACATGCATTGCTGTTTAAGCTATATGACAATCGAAACCGCATCGTCACAAGCGATGCACTTTGTCAGGCTGCATGGGGAGATGATTATTATGGCTATGAAAACACATTAATGGTACATATTCGCCGTATTCGTGAAAAAATAGAAGCTAATCCTTCTAAACCTGAATACTTACTGACTATTCGAGGGCTCGGATATAAGCTGATGGTAAAGGGAGAGGAGTGATGGAAGGCACACTACGTATTTTAAAGCGTTTTATCGGTTCAACTATGATGATTTCTGCTTTTTTACTAGTTTTTAACTTTATCCTATTAGGTGTTTGGATATTCAATGGTATGAACAAAGGGGATTCTCCTGCCGCCATTGTTCAAAATGTGGCAGAGGGCTTGCATCGCTCGTCCAATACTTATTCTGCAGATAACACAACAGTAAAATTACTAAGGGAAAGTCACGCATGGGCAATGTTAATTAATGATTCAGGACAAGTAGCATGGAATTATATGCTCCCAGACGAAATTCCGAAAACCTATTCGTTAACCGAAGTAGCCAAGTTCACCCAAAGCTATTTAAAGGATTATCCTGTTTTTGTATGGGAACATGCTGAAGGGTTGGTAGTTGTCGGGTTTCCGAAAGACAGCTTTGCAAAATATCAGTATATACTTCCAACAAGCTGGGTCTCTTCATTACCATTAAGGATGGTTGCTCTACTTATTATAAATATTGGTTTGGCATTATTATTGTCTCTTCTTATTGGCTATAGACTGATTCGCTCTATCCGTCCACTAGCACAAGGGATACAAGCTCTAGGTGAGGATAAAGAGGCATTTATAGAGCCAAAAGGTATATTAGCCGACCTCGCACAAAACGTAAATAGCGCTTCGGCTTTACTTCGCGAAAAAAATGATAGTTTAAAAGAAAGGGATGAAGCACGTGCCAACTGGATTGCGGGCATTTCACACGACATCCGAACTCCACTTTCAATGGTACTTGGCTATGCAAGTGATTTGGAAGAAAATATAGATATTCCTTCAGAACAAAGAAGGCAAGCTAGCGTTATCCGTAAACAGGCAGAGTATCTACGATCGCTTGTAAGTGATTTAAACCTTGTTTCAATGCTAGAATATGAGATGCAGCCATTGAACAAAAGGCAAATTCGCCTTTCCGTTTTGGCAAGACAAATTGCATCCGAATTTCTAAATAACGAATTGGATGAACGATTCAAAATAGAAGTGAAAATTTCAGATGAAAGAATTCAAGTCAATGGTGATGAACGGCTACTAAAGCGTGCCATTTTTAATCTGATACAAAATAGTATTAACCATAATCCCGACGGCTGTGTGATAATTTTACAAACATCCTTTAATGAAAGTAATAGGACCTGTAGTTTTATCGTGGAGGATAATGGTAATGGTATACCTCAAAATGAAATACCTAATCTATTGGAACTCCCCTTTTCTTCTAAAAGAAAACGTCCTAACTACAATGGACATGGCTTAGGGCTACCAATGGTTGCAAGAATCACAAAGGCACATCAGGGATACTTAATTCTATCAAGTGAGATTGGCAAGGGGTTAAAAGCAGAGCTTGTTTTGCCCTTCGATTATGACAATTGCTAGAGGTTATGTTTTATATGAAGCGCAAATACTGATCGGGAAGGTCAATATGTAAATGCAAAAGGGATTGTATGCAATCAAATGACATCACAATCCCTCTTGAGTATATACATCCTGTTATTTTAAATAATGAATGAAAAGACACGCATTTTTACATGTGTGTCCTAATTCTATTCAAATTAAATTAAAGTATCTACTGTAATCCTTCTCTCGGCTTTCAGCTTAGCTGAACGTATATATCTTTGTAGTCTCACTCTTTTTCTGACCCAGTAAACATTGAATGACATCAATTGGCACACAGTTATTAAATTGCATAGCTTTCGTAATTGATGCGGATGTAAAATCTTTTTATACCCGCTCGATTTAATATAAGCTTGATCATTTATCTTAAATTATCAATGCTCTTCCACCTAAATTCTAAAGAGGTTTTTTACTATTATTTATTATCTTGTGTATTTGATATGAAGAAGCAGATGTATGTATATGAATCTCAAATTTATATAGTCTACCATATCTTTTTCTAGCGTTTTCTAGTTTGCTACAAACATCTAAATTAATACTATAAAGGATAATATAACAAGAATATTCGATACGAATCATACATATATTGATTTTAGTATTTCATTCAAACAGAAGTTTATAATTATCCTAATATGGATTTAAAATATATATTCAAAAATTATCTATAAAGATAGGATGATGACAATTATTGATAAATCGGTTTTGGCAATGGTTATTTTACGTGTATTGTCTGGAAGCATTGAAGTAAGTGCTGGATTGTTGATGCTAAAGTTGAATAATTTAGAAAAAGCACTCTATATTAATACAATGCTTGCTTTGGTTGGCCCAACAGTTTTAATCGTAACGACGGCAATTGCATTATTTGGACTAGCTGATAAAATTCCTGTGGCGAGAATCATTTGCTTATTTACGGGAATAACACTTATTATTGTTAGCTCACATATTAAGTAATATGGATATACATCCTAATAATGTTCATTAGTTTGGTGTAGCGTGTGACGACGCTGCTTTTTTTTTGTAAAATTACCCCCTAATTCCTAAATAGCGCTTCTCTTCTTGCTGCATCAATTTTGCTTAAGTTAGATTTTTGTCAGTTATATTATGTAAACTAAATTCACTTGGTGTGGAGGATATATTGGTTACGTCTACTTACGTCTTCCTAGCAATTAGAACTTCCCAATGGTATTACAACAGAAATTGTTCATACCTATGTCAGTTAACTTTTTTATGATTTTGGAGCTAAATTTCCTATTAGATATGTATTTGACCGTCTTGATATTTTAATGAATAATTCTCTGCTTTATTCAAGAGCACAGGCATTAAGCAATTAAACGAATGGACTTATTGTAAAACAGATGATGGTGGATGGATCCTACTTCATGCTAGTCAAAACTATAAAATGATAAACGAGTAGAAATACCTGCTTTCTAAACAACTCTAATAGATCTGCTCAATTCGTTTTATAAATTCATTAAAAAAGACCATCAAAAAAGATAGTCCTACTTCCCTAACTATTCAACCCTGTTTAATCTTTTCTAGTTTCCTTTTAGCTCGGACGGTTGTTTACACAGGTAAAGTAGTATGCTTTACCCTTTCCATCATTACTTAACATAACCGTGATTCATTGTTGTTAGCTTTTCATTTATGTCAAAAATTCTTACTCGAATATCTTTAATACCAAACGATTGAAGTCTTGCTTTATGCATGTCAGCATATTTTTCGGCATCTTGTTTTTCCTCAAATACATAGATACCTCCAGCTTCTTTTGTATCTTGACTTTCTGTCCATATTTTCCAATGGAACCCTTCTTCTTCGTTAATACTTTTTGCTACATCCCAAAACCCTTTGGCCATTTCTTCACCAAAAGGTCCTTCAAACGGAAAATCAACTTGTAATAAATATGCCATTTCAAACACTCCTGTTTTAGTTGTCATTTAAGATAACGTACATCAAAGATTTTACCCCATTCTTTTGTATATTATTATTTTTTTGAAGCGAATGAGTATAATGTATTATTCCTGCACTGAAAAGTAATATGTCTACCAAACACAAAAACTCCTTATTTATATGTCTCTTCACCAGCACTTAATTCCGCTTCTAGCATCCTCTGAAGCTTATTTATCAATAGAACTCGTTTTCCTAAGTAAAAACCGTAATGCATTAGATTCGCCTTTTTTATGTCCATTTAAAAATGATCTAACTTCTTCAGTTAGAGGGTTTGATGGTCTTTCCGTTTTTAACCATAGCCCAATGTTCGATCTTATCTTCTTCATTCAAATATAATAAGTATTCTATATCGCTTTTCTTATCATCTACTTGTTTCACTAGGTATGTTCTTGTTGCCGCACGTAATGGGCCGTGTGATTGTCTATCCATTACTTGAACTTTAAAACCTAATTCTAACTCGATTTGTTGAACTTCCTTGGACTTTTCTGCCGAGTCCCATATACTAAATCCTACAATCGCTAGAAGTGCCACACCTAGGCCAATAAAAGTTATCCACTTTAAATTACCCCTTTTCATCTTCATCATTTCCCTTCCTTCGTTCTAATAAGCATCTCAACTTATATAATTCACCCGTTAGGCTGCTATGGAACATCTCTTTTCAACATTCTTTTCATATGGTGAGGATGCCAATTCGAGGTTACTAGGGTATTATTCGAAAGCCCTGCTTATTTAGCATTTAGACGTTTTTGCTAGACAAATAGTTCTGAATATTTCCAAATGAATCATTGCTTTTCATTGCTTTCAATTTAAATGTTCGTGTTTAACTCAATTTGGGGTGTATCCAGACGATGGACAAATCGCATTTTAGTGGATTAAACACGAATATTTTTGTATCAATAAATAAAAATTTTCGTAAAAAAGAAGTGCGACATAACATACTCTAAGAATAAATTTTTCAATCATTATCACAAGAATGGTTATGAAGGCTGCCCGAAAGAATTTCGTATTTTTTATGGCTCAAACCCAGCCTGGCTCACGTAAACTTGATTTTCTGGAAAGACTTCAATAAAGCGGTTGTATACTTTTTTTATTACATGTGGTCCATACCATTCTTCTAGTCCAAGTTGGGTATATTTGTTCTCTATACCAAGTCTCTTTGTACGTTTTCCTCCACTGCCGTCGCCCATGAAGTAGTCATCGATACAGATACGATCGACAAATGGCTTTAATTTCACAGGGAAATAGTCTCCACTTGGTAAGATGGGAGCGATAGCCACTTGGGTTGGTATGCCCGAAGCCGCTAATTTTTCCAATGTCTTAAAGCGTGCCTGGATTGGGGGCGCTTTTGGTGTAAAATGCTTACGTATCGTTTCTGAATCGGTCTCAATCGTCATACTTACTCGAACTTTATCTTTAAATTGTTGCAGCAAATCGATGTCTCGACTGACAAGGGGGCTTCTCGTCTGTACTAATAGAAAATCAGGGGGATCTTCTAGCATCACTTCTAGTAAAGAGCGCGTCACTTTTTCCTTATGCTCAATTGGTTGGTATGGGTCTGTACTGGATGACATAAAAATGGTGACTTTCCCTTTCGTTTTGGCGCGATGGAGCTCTTTTTTTAATACATTGGCTGCTCCGTTTTTCACATCGACCCAATTCCCCCATTCTCCTTCTCGAAAAAGGGCTACAGGCATTTCGCGTACATAACAATAGGAGCATCCAAAAGAACAGCCTGTATAAGGATTTAGTGAATGTGTATATCCAGAAAGAAAGCCAGTCCCTTTATTCAGAATGGTTTTCGGATTTTTATAAAATAATTCATGTTTCATGTGAGTACCTCCATTCATAGCGTTACACCTTACTAGAAGAAGCTCGCTTTTCCAAATCCAGGAGCTGTGTCTTCATTTCTAATCCACCACGATAGCCAGTTAACGTGCCATTCTTCCCAATTACGCGATGGCACGGTACAGTAATTAATACAGGATTAGCCCCAATTGCCGCTCCTACAGCACGAACAGCAGTAGGTTTATTTATAGTATTGGCAATGTCGGAATAGGATTTCGTCTGTCCATAAGGAATGTCGCAAAGTGCCTGCCAGACTGCTAGCTGGAATGGCGTACCGATGTAGTCAAATGGAACAGAAAAGGTTTTCCGCTTTCCTTCTAAATACTGAATGATTTCAAGCGCATAGGGTTCAAGCTTTTCATTATCTTTGACAAGAGGACTTCCTGGTAAGCGTTTCTTAGCCCATTCGAACAATTCCTCAATTGGCTTGTTCTGTGAACCGACAAAGACTAGACCCTTTGAAGTTGCAGCAATATAAAACTTCCAATTCCGAAACTGTAGTAAAGACCAATATAGGGTTGGTTTAATTTTTGTTTTCATTGTACTTTTCCTCCGTTTTACTCATTTGACGAAATTGTGCGGGAGTCAGTCCAGTTTTCTTTTTAAATAAAGTAATAAAATAAGGCGTATTAGTCATACCCACACTTATGGCGATATCTCCAATTGCTTTATTTGTCTGAATTAAATTCTTTTTAGCCGCGTGCACTCTAACTTGTTGTATATATTCAACAGGCGTAATGCCTTTAATCTTCTTAAATGTCCGATGCATATGATAAGGACTTCCATGACAAATACTTGCTAACGAATCAAGGGTTAATTTTTCTGTGAAATGTTGATCAATGTATGCAGTAATTAAATCAACCCACTCGCTATCAGGCAGATTTTCATTAGTGGGCTTGCAGCGTTTACAAGGGCGAAAATTTGCACGGAGAGCTTGTTCTGCGTTTTGAAAAATATATACATTTTCTTTTTTCGGAACACGGGATTTACAGGATGGTTTGCAAAATATACCTGTCGACTTTACTGCATAAAAAAATTGATTATTGTATGCTGTATCATTATTAATAATGGCTTGCCACTTCTCATCCGTCATCATTTCTCCATCTATTAAAATCTGTTTATGTCCGTTGTTTATATAATCCGTCATTAATCTCACCTCTCCTTCCAATTTTACTCTCTATCCATCCAGAATGTATAATTCCGAGGATTAAATAGTAAGATATTGAAGTTTTTTATTTAGAATCATGAAAAATGATTCCAAGACCGTATCGTTCTCCAGAAGTAACTGTGCTTACTCCGTGCCGAACTGTATTTTTGTAATATCCTTTTTTACCTAGAACGGGTCTATGGTTAGTAGGGAAAATTAGCGCACTCCCTTGTTCTAGTGTAATGACATGTCCCCTGCTCTGAGCACGAGGAATTTGTTCCACTAATAGAGATTCTCCACCGCAGAAGTCATGATCGCGTTGATTTAACACAAATACGACTTGAAACGGGAAAAATACGTCACCATATAAGTCTTGATGCAAACAATTAAACCCACCCGTTTCATACTTTAATAGTAAAGGTGTCGGTCTAGTTTGGTCATATTTTTCACAGATGTTTAAAAAATCTTGAAGATGATCTGGAAACTGTTTTGATTTCTTGAAATAACCTAACCATCGATTGGCTGTTTTGGCCAATTCAAAATAAAAAGACTCTCTTAAACTTTGGATGATTTCAGGTAATGGATAGGAAAAATATTTGTACTCTCCACTCCCGAAGCGGTATCTCTTCATATTGATGGTTGTTCGGAATGGATCTTCCTGACAATACAATTCTATGAAGTGCTCACATTCCTCTTTTGTTAAAATCACTGGAAGCTTTGCAAATCCTTGCTCATCTAATTCATTTTGAATTAATTTCCAATTTAAGTTTACAACGCGTGTTCTAATATCTTGGACCACCTTTATCCACTCCTAGTTAGCATTCTTGATAAATAACACTATAACCCCATCATTCTAAAAAAATAAGGTGTTTAGAATGTAATAGCAAGATAACAAAATAAAGAAAGATTATGATGTGGTAAAGTAAAATTACTCTTAATAAGATGAGGAGAATGAAATGTGACATGGGATGAAGTCAATGATGTGATAGTTATTACATTACCCGATGATTTTGATAAGGATGCAAACCTAGGCTATCTAACAAGGGAAAAAAATGAATGCATGTATGCTATAGAGAACGATGTCATAACAAAAGTTATAGCTATCGGGGAAATTCAGTCCTTAGTTCAGATAAATGTAATGAATAATAAACAAATGAATGTTCATTTTTTAAATGATTCTAGACCTATTGAAAAGTGGAAACGAGAAGAGATTGTGAAATATATTTATGATTGGTTTGATTTAAATAACGATTTAACTCCATTTTTTGAAATGGCAAAAACAGACCCATTACTTAAAATGCCTGCTCAAAAATTTTATGGATTGCGAGTGATCGGTATTCCTGATTTATTTGAAGCTTTATGCTGGGGAGTTTTAGGGCAACAAATTAATTTATCCTTTGCGTACTCCTTAAAGAGGCAATTCGTAGAAAAATATGGGGATTCAGTCGAATGGAATGGTAAAAAGTATTGGGTTTTCCCTTCGTACGAACAAATTGCACAATTAACACCTACCGACTTAGCGGATATTAAAATGACTGTAAAAAAAAGTGAATATATCATTGGTATTGCTAAATTAATGGCAGATGGAGCATTATCGAGGGAACAACTAATGAACATGAGCTTTAAGGATGCTGAAAAAAGCTTACTTAAAATACGAGGCATCGGTCCTTGGACAGCCAATTATGTTTTAATGCGCTGCCTTAGGTTCCAGACAGCTTTTCCAATCGATGATGTGGGTCTTATTAATTCGATAAAACTAATACGGAATATGGACCGTAAACCTACGAAAGATGAAATAGTAGAATTATCGTGTCCATGGAAAAACTGGGAATCATACGCTACCTTTTATTTATGGCGTGTTCTTTATTAAATAATAAAAGGAATCCGTTCTGATAGAAAATTAATCAAAACGGATTCCTTTTTATGAGCCTGATTGTATTTAAGAAAACACTATTTTTTTACAATCGGTATATAAATATCAAAATGTGGATCGTTCGGATCTTGATCAACTGGATAATGTTCATGCTTAATCGGCATGTAAGGATCAGAGTAATCTACACCAGCTTCTCTATATGCGGTATAGTCGCTATCAACTAACCATTGATGTAAGTCAGTATAGGTTTTTTGAATATCTTCTCCTTTGTTATGTGTTGTCTTCACATACGTCCATTCAGGAACCGATATTTCAATCATTCCCTCAGGAATTTCCTGCTCATCACTCACTTCATACACCGCGTAATGTGTGAATCCATTGTCAATTACATGATAAGACAAACCTAATTGAATAGTAGGATTCACCCTATTCTCTAGCTCATCGGCACGGTCTTGAACTTGTTGAATGATATTTTTTAAATGAGGTACAATTTCAGAGAACGTTCCCTCCCATTTTAATCCTACTGCCCGATAGGCTGGTAATGTTATAATTTGATAACTCAAGTTATCTACCTCCCTTTCCCCTAAGTAATAATAATTACTTCAAATATATAGAAATTTCACAACTATGTTTTTCATCATATGACTAGATTGATTATTTCATTTTTATTAGTGAAACCACGTATTTAATAGTAGGTATGTTATCATGCCTAGCCTTCGGTTTTTTACATACAAAATCAATATTGGATTAAGTATGATATTGTTTGTATATGGCTTAACAATATGACTATCCGTATAATCATTTCTACTCCTAATGTATTCTTGCGTACTTTCCATATCCCTGTCCTTGAAAACACTCATCAATCATAAATCTATATATCTAAATATTAGAAATCAATATTTTATCTAACTTAACTAAATTTCAAATTCACATTATTTTTCATTTCTAATACCAATATTATTTATTAAAACCGTCCCCTGCTTCGTTAAATTAAATTGAAAATGTATTTTTTTCAATTTCAAAGAATCAAACTGAGGATTCATGTCTTTAAAATCATTTAATAAAAAATCGTAATGCTGAAATACCGGCTCTGAAATATTGCCTAAATTAGAAAAAGGTTTTTTAAGCACTTTTCCCTTTACTGCTGGTGTTAATTTGGAAATATGATGAAGAGGCAGACTTGCTTTATTACCGTCGCTATCTTCTACAGTGATTGTAAAATCAATCAGCGTCTCTTTTTTTATTTCCTTTCCATCCTTTGCATCATTTGCGACTGAAAATACTATAGAATCATTTTTCTGTATCTCAATCCCTCTATTAGGTAGTGTCACTGTATAAGAAGCTGGAGGAGAGTCATTAGATTCCCAACCTAAATGAACAGCGCTGTAATCGGCCTCTTTTAATTTCATTTTGACTTTTTCTTCTTTCCACTCCTTTAAATTTTCACCTGACAGTTTTCCGTCTGGGACAGTGGTTGTGTTTAGATCAATATCCTCATTATACGTAGCAATTAAAGATGTTTGCGAATCGTAGTAATTATTAATATATAGCGTGTCAGGAAGCCACTCTTTAGCATAACCTAAATCTTTAAATATCTCTTTGTATTGTTTCTTTTCTTTCAACGTACTATCTAGAAAAGCAGATATCAATACTTTAGCGATAGTTTCTTGATGATCGCGCGGTATAATTTGTTTTAGATTATATAGTAGGTTAGCCGTACCAGGTAAATCGCCTCGTCCCCATTCTTCATTAAATTGACCATGATTAGCGCCGTAAATATAGACAGAAGCACTCATATAATCTTGTTTATCGGTATAAGAAATACGATATTGCTGGTTAGAACTATCAAAGCCATTAACATCCATATCATGAGCCCCTTGCAGCGCTAAATAATTTAAATTCTCTAGCGGAAGTAGTTTCCCTGATGGTAAGAATTGTCCATCAGTACCAGCAAGGGAAATAAGCGATCGTATATTGAAGTTATAATCAAATTGAATATTTCCGTTATTAGGAGGGTGTTGCATTTTATTAAAAGCAGCGGCAATTGCGATTGCTTCTCCGCCTCTGGAATGCCCTATCAAGGCAATTTGTTCCATATCCACCTTTTGATAAAATAGATTATTTTTAGTGCTGTTCCATTCTTTCCACGTCTGTAAATGTTCCAATAATAATAAACCTCTTGCTGGATTCTCATTCACTAGTGGACTGACCAAAAACATATCATTGTAGGGAGAAACATTAAGAAAATTCTCATCTATAGATACAACAATATACCCTCTACTCGCAAGAAGGTTAGCTAAATATTCGTAACCTGTATCAGAGTAATCAGTCATTAAATGGTTTCCATGAACAATCAATACTAAAGGAAAGTCTCCTTTCCCCTCTGGGTACCATACATGACCATTTAACGGCATTGTATCAGGTCCAAAACCAAGTGTTCTCGTACGAATAGAAGACCACTTTTCTACAAAATCGCTAGCATCTACAGTTTTAGTTAATAAAGAATTTTTTTGGTTAAATTCTTCCCGATAAGTGTTCGGACTACCGTAAGTGAGCTTCTTAACTGGATAGCTGCCTGGTTTCGCTGGGTTATGAAGCAAGACATTGTCATACCGATCCGATGTTTTCAGCTGCTTTAATATAACCTCTGGAGCGTTGGCTTCTCCAGGATGAATGAGCCAATAGCCCCATACACCTATCCCAATAGTCAGCACAAGTAACCAAGTGAGTACGCTAATTTTTTTATTTCTTTTTACATTTCTGTAACTGCCCTTCAACCATTTGTATAGTAGTCCACCCCATAAGGAAACGGCAACTGCTACAAATAGAATAAATGGGATTGCTACATTCAAAGGGCCGATAAAGCAAAACAAGAGAAATATAAGTGAACTAAACAGTACCCATATATAACGACTAGGAATTATTTTGACTCCATGTAATAAGAGAGTAATAACCCCACTTAAAAGTGCTACGAATAAAATAAATATAAGGATTCCAATAGTGTTGTCTAATAAGCTACGCTGATCTAATAAAAATTTACCTTGAATCAAAATTAAAAGAATTGCCAAAGTACTTAAAGCAATAGCTGCACCATTCCAACCAAATGACAATGGCTCTATACGCTTTCGTTTTCCATTTAACTTTCTAACAAAATATGTGAGTTTCCTTTTTTTAAATTCTACCAATTTTTCATCCTCCTACCTACAATCTAAAAACTCTATTGTAGGTTATAGGAATACTCTTTCCACCTGCTTTCATCTTTCTTTCAATAACCTTACATTTATGCATGTATATTTAGAAAAATAAATTAGTTGGGAGTTAGAACATTTTGAGGTAAGAAGATTGTGAAACTCGTCCCACCATTCGATGTCAGCGTAATATTTCCACTATGTTTTTCGATAACTTGTTTGGCAATCGCTAGCCCTAACCCTGTACCACCATCGCTCTTGCGCGATGGATCTCCACGAACAAACGCTTCAAATATGTTTTCTATAATTGCTTTTGGAATGCCGACCCCGTCATCTTGAATATGAATTTCAATACCTTTTACCGTTGTTAAAAGCTTCAATTGTACGGTTGTACCTGGCGGGTTATATTTTAATGCATTCGTGAGAATATTAGATATAGCTCGGTATAACCATGTGTAGTTAAATGGAAAATTGATTTCACCTTTAGGGATATCAAATTGAAAAATAAAATTTTTTTCTGAAAATACTTCATAATATTCTGCAGCGATTTGTCTCGTAAATTCAGCTATATCAGCTATTTGAACATTAAAAGGATACTGAGGGCTATCTAGTTTAGATAAAGTAAAAATGTCGTCAATAAGTATTGATAAGAGCTCTGCTTTGTCAGAGATTAAGCGTAAAATTCGTTGCCGTCGCTCGTCTTCATTAATTAGCCCCAATTCTATTGCTTCTATATAACCTCTAATTGTGGTAATCGGTGTCTTTAGATCATGAGAGAGGTCAACAAGCATACGATGCTTGCTCTCCTCTAGGCGTTGCTTTTCCTTCTCCAATCGTTCTAGTTGTTCTGCCATGATGTTAAAATCGCCTTGAATTTGTGCAAGTTCATAACTTGCTTTAAAGTTTAGTCGCTTATTGTATTGACCACGAGCAATATCCTGGATACCATCTGCAATTGAACGAAGAGGTGTGGTAAGCCTTGATGCCGTCCATTTCCCAAAAATATACACAGTAATCGTTAGTAAAGTGATAAAGAGAAGAAGCGTTTGCAAGAGCATGTTGTAAAAGACCTGTTCGTGGTTTTGATTATCCTGTCGATCCATAGTGTTAACCGCTTTAGATAGGACAATATCGTTTTCATGAGCGGTGTCCGTAAAATAATTAAGAATCTGCTCATTTAATATAAACAATGAAAAGGCAGCAATAAGTGCGATTATTATAAAAAAATAACTATATGTAACAATTAACATACGCTGAAGTCTATTCTTTGATTTCATGGAGTCAGCTCATCTTTCTTGGCAAAACGATAACCAAGGCCGCGAATGGTTTTTATATATACTGGTTTCCTTGGACACTCTTCAATCTTTTCGCGAATTCTGCTGATTTGAACCATAATTGCATTGTCATCTGCAATATAATACTCATTCCATGCACGTTCAAAAATTTGTTTTTTTGTAAAGACACGTCCTGGTTCACTCATCAAAAGTTTTAACAGTTCGTATTCTCGAGCACTGAGTGGAATCGGTTTGTCTTTGATATATAACACACATTCGCGATGGGACAAAAGTAAATGTCCTAACTTTAGTTGAGAGGATTGTTGAGTAGAAAATGAATCATTAAATTCATAAAACCTCCGCAACTGTGCTTGTATTCTAGCAACCACTTCTAAAGGGCTAAATGGTTTAGAAATATAATCATCTGCTCCTAATTTCAGCCCTGTTATTTTATCGTAGTCTTGGTTTTTGGCCGATAGTAAAATAACCGGGATTTTATATTCTTGACGAATCATTTTTAGTAGTTCGTAACCATCGATGATTGGCATCATTATATCAATAATGGCAAGATCAATTGCTTGATTTTTCAACTGATCGAAAGCGGTTTTGCCATCTAACGCTTCTAATGTAATATACCCTTCAGCATTTAAGTAAAGTTTCAACAAGTCTACAATATTAAGATCATCATCAACTATCATTATCGTTTTGACCATAGTCCATCCTCCTTCACATATCCTCTAATGTATTCTATTGCCCAATCTTCAATTCCTTTTAGATCTGTGAATTATAAGGTAAATTTAAGATCTAAATTTCTTTTCTGTATAGATATTGAGTTACTTATCTGATATTAAGAGGAAACTAGAAAATGTACTTTTTTATGGTGCATATGGAAAAAGTGGAGATATTTTTACCAACACCTTAAAATATACCAACATCACGTTTTGTTATAGCCGGAAGTGCTTGAACATATTTTAAAAATTACCCTAAAATAAGGGTTTGAAATGTTTTTTCACCATCAATCAACCACACCTCAGAACAGTTTTTATAATAGAGGGGTACCTTCTCGACTTCTCTTACTTTGTAACGTACCTTAACCATTGTTATCACTCCTACTCGTATTGTGATGTGATTTTATCAACCTTAGGATTGAATAAAAACATCCATAACTATAGCAATTAAGCAGTCCATTTTCCAACTTGAAAAATGAAAAGTTTAAAACAAGACAAAACCATCGTTCGAACAAATAATGCTCAAACGATGGTTTCGATTTTTTATTGGAAGATGTTTAACAGATGGTTATAAGCTTATTGGCTGACTAACTTTGCTATATTTGCCTTCAAAGAACGCAAGAGGTGCGCCATCATTCATCACAATATCCGTTACTTCCCCAATAAAGAGTGTATGATCTCCTGCTATTTGTTTGCTATGGACATTACATACGATGCTAGCTAATGCATTTTTAATAATAGGTAGTTCATTTACCCAATCAAAATCAATCGCACGCTCTTCTTTTATTTGTCCTGCAAAATGCATCGATAGATCTTTTTGTTCCTCTGATAAAATGTTAACTGTAAATTTTCCTGTAGTATTAATTTTATCTAGCATTTTTGCTTTTTCACCAATGGATATTAAGACCAGTTTAGGGTCAAGCGAAACGGACATAAATGCATTAGCCGTCATACCGTGTGCTTCCCCATCCATAACTGTTGTAATAACTGTCACCCCAGTAGCAAATTTCCCCATTGTATTTCTAAATGTTCTATCGTCCATCATATGATTTCCTCCTCAAAATTTTTCGTATTTTAACCTTCTTAAATAATTAAATATTCAGACTATAGATTGTGGATTCTGCTATTTAACAACTAGTTCTTTCTGTGGTAGTGATTGATCTACTAGGCTCTCCTCCATCACTGGCGTTTTGCGTAAAAATGTTACAGAGATAAAAGAAGCAACAGAAAGGATCGCAATAAATAGAGCGAGTGGCATCCAAGAGTTATGATAAGTACTTAGCAAAACTGTAGCAATCATAGGTGCAGTTCCACCAAACAATGCGGACCCTGCTTGATAACCAAGTGTAATGCCTGTATACCCAACATTTGTACTGAACATCTCTGTAAACATGGTGCCAATGATACTGGCAATAGAAGACCAGAGAATTCCTAAACCTATAATGGCAGCGGCATAAGCCCAAAATGTTGATTGTGTTGATAATAAATAATAGTAAGGGAAAGAAAAGACTGCGATTCCAGCTGCTCCCATCATGAAAAGGCGCTTACGCCCCAATACATCTGATATTTTCCCCATGATTGGAATACAAAGTGTCGTCACAATGGTTGCAGCAGTTATAATGTTTAATGCGGTAGTCCTCGAAAAGCCTATGTGCTCTGTCGCATAGGAGATAAAAAAGGTTGTGAAAAGATAGAATGGACCTACTTCCACACATTTTGCCCCCAATGAAATGAAGACGGCTTTCCAATGGTAACGTATTGTTTCAAAAAGCGGAACCTTTACCACATTACCTTTTTGCTTTTCTTCACTGAATGCTGATGTTTCTTCTATGCCACGGCGTATCCAAAAACCAGTAATTACTAGAACTGCGCTAAGTAGAAAAGGCAGTCTCCAGCCCCACGAAAGGAATTGAGCCTCTGGTAGTAAACTGACGATTGAAATAGCCGTTGTACCAAGTAACATACCAAGAGGGATTCCCATCGCGGGGAAACTGCCATAGAAACCTCTCTTTTGTTTTGGTGCATTTTCTACTGCTAAGAGAACAGCTCCTCCCCATTCTCCACCAACTGCAATACCTTGAAGAAGTCTTAAAAACACAAGCAGAATAGGTGCAAAAATTCCAATTGTACTATAGGTTGGGAGCAAGCCTATACATACCGTGGATATGCCCATTAATAGTAATGAAACGACAAGGGTATTTTTCCTTCCGAACTTATCACCCATATGACTAAAAATCAGGCCGCCAAGAGGTCGAATAAAAAATGTGACACCAAAGGATGCATAAGCGAGTAACAAACTTACATACGGATCATGGCTTGGGAAAAACAATTTATTGAAAACAAGTGCTGCCACAGTACCATAAAGAAAGAAATCGTAAAATTCAATGGTACTGCCTACTAAACTAGCAAATAATACTTTTCGGGAACTTGCAGTTGATTTTTCATTTCCCATTCATCACATTCCCCCAACTATTTGATTTTTTAATACCATTTTGTAGTTAAACTTTAATTCCAAATAGGGATACTATCCATATAAGCGACCTTGTTAAAAAATTTTACAGTCATTTCTTGATGATTTCCCTCTTTTAGCCTATCTAGTTTATTACTATTCAGTTCTACCCTGGAATCATTGGAGCCACTATGTTTTAAAAAGCCTTGAATGGTTCTATCTCCATAAGCTATTTCAACTTTATACAAGCCTGGTTTTGGCATCACATATTTCTCTTGAATATGAAACTCCATACTATTCAACTGCTGATAGATAAACAGATCTTTTGGGTAATGGGAGCTTCCCTTTATTTCATAATGCTTTCCTAAGTAATAGGGAACTAAGTGAACATCACCTTCACTTATTAATTCTCTAATCAACGTTGAGCTTATCTTGTTATCATTCGTAATTCTTTTGGGGATGACCGTTACATCAAAGGGATTGGATAAACTAGCCTTTCGTAAATAATCTACATTTCCTTGCGCTTTACAACCAAAGGTAAAGTCAAAACCCGCGACAACATGTGTTGCATGGAGATTGATTATATATTGATTAATAAATTCACTCGCAGGAAGTGAAGCGAAAAGCAATGTGAATTCCATTACCAAAACTCTATCAACACCGAATTGAGACATTTCTTCAAGTTTAGAAGATAACGGGGTAATATATTTTCTATCTGTTTCACATTTAATAATTTCACTAGGATGAGGATGAAAAGTCATTACTGACAATTTTAACTTTTTTTTATTAGCTACTTTCTTTGCTTGCTGTAATAAATATTGGTGACCTAAATGAACGCCATCGAAAAAACCTAAAGCCATCACATGTGGTTCTTGAATGGCATGCCCGTTCAATGGATGTGTTAAATACAAAACTTCCACTTTGCTTCACCTTCCTTACAAGTTATATAAATGTATACTGTACTGTGTATACATTAAAGGACAATAAAAAGTGTAGGTGTTGACCAGAGGCATTTTAGATGAGATTCTTCACCCCATCTAATTAGCTTCTCTATCTATGCTTACTCTTTATTTGAGTAGTAGCGAACTTCAAAAATCTTGCAGCCATTTGGTGATTTCCAAGGTCCATGCTCCATGCCAGGAGGTCGACATGCTACCATACCAGCTGAAAATTCCTCATTCAAGCGTAAGTCGATTAAGGATCCTTCGATAATGTATAATTCTTCCCAGAAATCATGAACTTGTACACCATCTGGGGAAGTGTCCGCCCCTGCACCTAGTTCAAGAATACGTGTTGCTACTTCAGTACCTGGAATTTGTGCGATAATTCGTTGTGCGGAGCCTTCTACCGTTTTTGAAGGAATAGCCTCAAACGTTTTATAGTCAACAAATTCATGCTCTTCTTTCTCCTGATTCGCATAATAACGAACCTCGAAAATTTTACAGCCGTTTGGTGATTTCCACGGACCATGCTCCATTCCAGGTGGACGACATGCTACCATACCAGCTGAAAATTCCTTATTCAGGCGTAAATCAATTAACGACCCTTCCATAATATATAACTCTTCCCAGAAATCATGAACTTGTACGCCATCTGGGGACGTATCTACCCCTGCGCCTAATTCCAGAATACGTGTTGCCACTTCAGTACCCGGAATCTTTGCGATAATTCGTTGTGAGGAGCCTTCTACCGTTTTTGAAGCAACTGTCTCAAACGTTTTATAATTAACAAATTCATGCTCTGGTTTAATAAGCACATCAATATCTGGTTTTCCCATGTCAAACGACCTCCGCATCTGCTAAAATATGAACCTTGTAATCTAATTCGATTTTTCGGTCAGTTAAACGATCATATAATTCTGCTGAAAAACCGTCACCGTATATAAATTCTCCAGTAACAATTGGTAAGGTGCCACAAAATATCATCATATCCTCACAATAATATCCACGGTCTTCAATAATAGTTAGTAAATCTTTTGGATGTAGGAACTCACCAAGTGTTCCCGTTTGATATTCCTGTTTCACACCATTCACCAGCATCCAACTTCTCATTTCAATGTCATCCCAGCGACTTGCAATGTCATCCAGTAACCAAAATTGTGATGAAATAGGCTTGCTGCAAACCTGTTTGGATTTTTGGATGGAGACTTTTTCAAGCTCACGATCCGTGTGATCACTGCCTAGTCCTACATACCATTGTCCTTTCACATTCATAATAACGACTTCAGCCTCACCACTACTCGTTTCTTTGACTACTGAAATAGCTGAGCTTGTCGTAATAAGATCTGTTGAAACATCGTAAATCATCGGCACTTGAGGTGGTGCTGGAACGCCAATCGCTTTTAATTCATCAATATGTTTTTTTACAGATGCCTGATCTTTTCCTGTATAGCCAGCAATAAGCAGCCGTTTAGGTGTAACCTCCATGCTCTTTCCTGAAACGATAATATTCATCAAATGTACTCCTCCTGTCTGTCTAAAACTCGATGCTTTAAATTAGGGAAAATATCACGAATGTGCGCAATTTGAGAAGGATCAATTTCTGTTTTTACAATCGTTTCTTCATCTCCTCCACTTGCCATTACAATTCCCCAAGGATCGACCACTTGACTATGTCCGCCTAAATGAACGCCATGCGTATTGCCTACACAATTACTCGAAATTAAGAAACATTGATTTTCTAATGCTCGAGCTGTATTAAATATTTTCCAATGCTCTAATCTAGCATGTGGCCAAGCGGATGTAACAAGAAGTAGCTCTGCTCCTAAATCTACCTGTGCACGATATAATTCAGGGAATCGTAAATCATAGCAAGTTGATAATCCAACCTTCCCAAAATCTGTATCAACTACAGTGATTTCATTACCTCTAGTAAGGATTTTCCCTTCATGGGAACCGTAGCGGAATAGGTGAATTTTTCTATACGTGCCTATTAGGTCCCCATCAGGAGAAAATAGAACACTTGTGTTATAAAATTTTCCATTATTTCTTTCTATGAAACTGCCTGCAAAAAGATAGGATTGAACTTCTTTTGCCTTTGAAGAGAATCGTTGGACAAAATCTCCATTTATTTCCTCTGATTCATCAACATATCGATCAAATGCAAAGTATCCCGTAGCCCATGTTTCAGGTAGCACAATTAAATCTTGACCTTTTAACTTATCAATCATGGATTCCACACGATCTATACGGGCGATTTTAGATTCATTCTCTTTAATCTCCATTTGGATGGAAGCAATCTTCATATTTTCAACCTCCTTTTCTCAATATTTCCTAAACTAGTTCCTCGACTTGAGTAGGAAGAGAATAACTTTCTAAAAATGTTTCCACCATTTTTACTGGCTCTTCATAGCCGTAATTTCTAAATGCGTAGCCTTTCGTTACAAATGGTGCTCCATTATAGAACAATTCGTATTGTTGATGTCTACCACCAAATTCTGAACCAATAATGTCCCATACTAACTTAAATAATTTGATTCTCTCTTCCGCACCAACCCCTGTTGAACGGATATATTGGTATATATCATCTTTCGTATCAGGATTGATCATTTCTTTATATGAGGAAGGCAATTGTAAAACACCTCCACCACAAAGCTCTCTTAAAATTCGAATAGTAGATGCATAAATAATATCCTGCTGACCAACTACACCATAAAGGAAACGTGGATCTGGTCGAGCTACCCCATTTTTATCAATCGTACAATTATATTCTGAAGCTAATAAATTACCTTCTACAGATGCTGCAATAGATGCTAATTCACCTAGCTTTTCTTGAACAGAAGGGATTTTATCAATACCATTCATTGCTGTCACTTTACGTGCTGCACCAATTAAAAACTTTAATTTGTTACTAAATCTAATTTGTGCTTGATTATTGCCTAAAACGTGAGCTGGTGTTTCATGGAACTGGGCCCTTACAATATCAATATTTTTGTAGACAAAAATATGTGACCATGGAATAAATACATCATCAAAAACAACTAACGAATCGCTTTCATCAAAGCGAGAAGACAAAGGATAATCAAATGTGCTTGGTGATTTTTCAGCGTAACTAGGTCTCGCATAAAATTTCAACCCTTTTGCATTAATCGGTAAGACAAAGGATAAAGCATAGTCTTCATCACCAGGACGTAGTGGCGTAAGACAGCTTACAAATAAGTAATCTGATACGGCTGAAGCTGTACCAAGCATTTGAGAGCCTCTTACTACAATTCCATCCTCTTTTTCTTCATAAACGCCTACAGGGAGGTATTTATCTTCTAGCTCATGAGCTGCTTTACTTCGGTCAATTTGTGGTGGAATGATAACATAGGTTACATATAAATCATGATCTCGAACATGTTTATAGAAATTTAACACATTTTCTCCAAAACCTTTTCCCCCACGTTCAAATACTTCTGGTGAACTGGCAAATGAAGCTAAAAAACTAGCGACATGGTCTGGACTTCTGCCAACAAATCCACAAGTTGCTTCAGACCATTTAGAAATGGCCAATCTACGTTCCTTTAATTCCTCACGACTTTTGGGGATCATATAGATTTTATTTGCTAGCGTTCCATCCTCAGTTTTATAAAGCATATTTTGTGATTCATCTAATGCTAAATCGTATAAACCAGCAATTGTATTTGTAATTCCTTTAAAAGCAGGATGAGTCGCTACATCTCTCACTCTTTCTCCATTTATGTAGATCGCTCTATCATCTTTCAATGCTTGTAAATACTCTTGACTTGTTCTAACCATCTTTCATTCCTCCCAATGTGTTAACTATATAGATGTTAAAGAGACAATCTTTCAGACAATCAATACCCCCATCAAGTATTTTGTATACTGTATTGTGTATACATTGATTCCTGAAATAATTCTAAAAATTACAATAATTTAATATAGACTTCACCGCAAGCGCTTTCAATAAAATAAAAAATAGGATTAGATATTCCCTAATTGAATAATTTGAAGTGACTCTAGTCAGTAGTAAATTCCTTTAACACCTCCCTTCAAAGCATTAATGGCTATTAGGAATTATCCATAACCATTAACGTTTCTTTCGTCTTTTCTAAATGATGTAAAATCATTTCAGAAGCTGCGTCAGGATTTTTTTCCTCTATAGCTTGAATAATTTGTTGGTGTTCCTCTAGCACACTTTTCATTCGTCCTGGCTGCCTAACAGCTCTTAAACCCATAAGCTGTGTTAGATTATGAAGATTCGTCAGCATTTGTTCCATAATAGTAAATTTAGCTAACTTTGTAAGTGATAGATGGAATTCATGGTCGAGTCCAATAAAACGAATCGCATCATCATTTTGCAGCGCCTCTTCCTGTTGCTCCACAATTAGCTTTAGTGATTTTAATTGATCAGGAGATGTAATGATCTGTATTAGTTTTTTTACTGCCTCTACTTCAATTGCACTTCTTAATAAAAAGACTTCCTTTTGTTCATCCTCGGTAAGTTTTTTCACAGTCATTCCTTTTCTTGGAACAGAAACAAGTAAGCCTTCCTTTATCAAGTCTTGAAGAGCAGCTCTTACCGGCGTTCTTGACGTATTTAATTTTTCGGCTAATTGAACTTCTGTAAAAATTTCATCACTAGTTATACCACCGTATAAAATAGCTTTTTTAATTTCTTTATACACTTTGTCCTGTGTTGTTTTTTCTTTTTCAATCGGCTTTAATTGTGCCCCTTCCATAATAACCATCCTTTTTATTAAGTCTTTACCATACGAAATTAAAAAATTGAATTTATATGAATGGTTTAAACTCTTTATGTTTTATGTATACATAATACAAAATACGATTATCATAAGTCAACATCATTTTTTGTTTTTTCAGAAATTTCTGGGCAAGTGAAGCAATATCATAAAGAAAGCCCTTCTCCAGCCTACATATGTTCTAATAAACAATTAACAACGTAAACCGTGAAGGGCATGTTTGTACAAACGAAACATTTGCTAGAACATGATATTATTTAATTTTTACTATGATCTTCCCTTTAGCTCTACCAGATTCCGCATATTTCATAGCCTTTTCTGCTTCTTCAAATGAAAAAGTTCTATCAATAACTGGTTTGATGCTACCAGACTCAATCAAATCAGCAATAATACGCAATTGATCGCCACTTGGCTTCATAAATAAAAATGAGTATTGAGCATGATGTTTCTTTTCCAGTGCAGTCAACTTACGACTTGCTGCTGAAAATAACAAGGTTTTCCACCATCCTGAACCATATTCCTTGGCGAAGCGGGCATTTGGCCTGCCTGATACGGTTACAATATTTCCACCATTCTTAATAATTTTGAAAGACTTTTCTAGTGTCTTTCCTCCAAGCGTATCAAAGACAGCATCGTAATTTTTTAAAATAGCTTCAAAGTTTTCTTTCTTATAATTTATCACTTTATCTGCACCTAACGAGGTCACTAAATTGGCACCAGCTTCACTTGCCGTTGTAGCAACTGTGGCACCCATTGCTTTTGCCAGTTGAATTGCAAATGTTCCAACACCACCAGAGCCAGCATGAATTAATATCTTTTGACCTTTTTGTAATTGCATGATGTCATGTAAGGCTTGGTATGAGGTTAATCCTACTAGTGGAATCGAAGCAGCTTCTTCAAAGCTCAAATTTTTAGGCTTTAGGGCGATATCATCTTCATGAATGGAGATATATTCTGCAAAGGTACCAATTTTACTTTTCCTTGGGCGCGCATATATTTCATCCCCAACTTTAAAACGAGTTACTTTTTTGCCTACTTTTACAATAACACCGGAAAAATCATTGCCAAGGATAAGAGGCATTTTATATTGTATTAACAGCCTCACCTTTCCATCACGTATTTTGAAATCAATTGGATTAATACTAGCTGCATGAATTTCAGCGAGTACCTCATAATCATTAATTTCAGGTGTAGGCATTTCTGCCAACCTCATTGGGGCTTTACCATATCGATCAATCACCATTGCTTTCATTGTTTATTCCTCCAAATCATCTATCGTCAATAATATTCCGTTAACAATGTCTCGATATCTAAGACAAGATTTTTTAATAACCCTAATTTTGTACGTATATCTATATAATAAAAATTTTTTGTACCTTCTTTTCGCATTAAAATAACACCAGCATCTCGTAAAATCTTTAAATGATGTGACACAGCCGGTCGAGAAAGATGTGTTTGTTCCGTGATTTCTCCTACACGCAATCCAGTTTGACAATCTGTTCCCATTAAAACCAATAAAATTGATTGTCGGGTTTCATCACCAATCGCCAATAGAACCTTTTGACAATTCATAAAGTCGTCCTTAATCATGGAAAGCTGGTCCTGTTTATTCATGTATTTCGAAGCCTCCTTTATTTCATTAGTTCAATAGTTTAAGTTAATGAACGATAACTGAAAACAACAATATCGTAATGGTGTACTCTTTGCAATATTGAGAAAGAAAATCGAGACGAATCAAAGTGAGAAGGTCAATAACTTATACTCTTCCCTTATGACAATAAAAAAACACAGAAGTCACATGGACCTCTGCGTTATTTGCTTTCTTTTATAAGAGCTTTCATATCTCCAACAATAGTTTCTACTGGTACGTTTGTCGCGCCATCATAGTCTTTGACAACTGTGCCGTCTGCGTTTACTAAATAATAGTTTGACATATGTATGACTTGGTCTGAGTTAGGATCATTTTTAACTAATGAATTGAATGATTTACGTGCGAATTGTTCAATGAATTTTTGTTGATAGCCTGTTAACAACTGCCATTTGCTGTCATCCACAACATTATACGTATTTAAGTAATTCGTTAATACTTCTGGCTTATCCACTTCTGGATCTACACTAAAGGCGACAATTTGATAATCCTCTAAACCCTCATCCTGAAGTGCCTGTTGGACCTCTGTCATATTAAATGTCATTGGCGGACAAATGGTCGTACAGTTTGTAAAAATAAACATGGCTAACCACGGTTTTCCCTTCAGATCATCGAGGCGTACTTGTTCATTTTTTTGATTGGTTACTGTAAAATCTTGAACCTCAAGATTTAATGTTGGCTCAAACTTGTAACCTCCGCAAGCAGCTAAAATACTACTTAAGGCTAAAACTAAAACTAGCAGTATACTTTTCTTTTTCATTTGAGTTGCCCCACTTCCCTTCATTTCATCACCTTATTTTATTCATAATACAAGCTAAATACAAGATAATGAACTTACTTACAGATCGCTTTTTGTGTAACCTGTGAACATTAACTTTTTTTGGTATATTATCATGTGAAATCTTTAAAACAAAACTTATTTTTAAAAAAATTTTTTAGAAGTTTTTTATTATTTTTTGTTATTTCCCAAGGCATCAGATAATTGTTATATAACACAATTATCCACTTTTAGATCCTATGCAAAATTTAATCTTAAAATAATATAAAACACAATATTCTCTTTTAGGTTATTATTTTCTTCTACATTCACCTTTATTAACAACAAACTATTTTAATAATATTATTTCAATAAAAATCCATTCTCTCTTTTATACATTTATTTTCTAACAATTCCTTATTATTTCTACATTATTTCCTATGATTCAAAGTGACTAAAAATTATAAAAACTCAAAATTTAGTATTGCATTATAAGATTCTCCCTCATAAAATAAGTGAATATAACGACGAACGAAAAAGAAATATGTCGTTTGAAACAGAAATATATAACTTTAGGGGGAATAATAATGGTGAACGTTTCAACAAAAAAACAGGCTCAGTCTATTGATTATCATGCAATAGAGGCAATGGAATCGTTTAATAGCTTTGTGAAAAAGAAAAATACGTTTCTTTTCTCGATTACTGCAGTGTTTCTAATCCTTTATATCTTGCTACCGATCCTTGCCTTCCATCCTGTACTACAACAAAAATTCTTCGGAAATATTACGGGTGTATGGGTATATTCCGCAGGCTTATTTATCATGACCATTGTGCTTTGTACAGTATATGTAAAAAAAGCGGCTTCATTCGATAAAGCTGCAGCTGCTGTGCTCGAAGAATATCATGCGAAGGGAGAAAATAAATGAACATTGTATCTATCGGCTTCTTTCTAGCTATTGTCGGCTTAACACTTGTGGTTACTTATATTGCAGCAAAGCGTACGTCCTCTGCAGCTGATTTCTATACAGCTGGTGGTGGTTTAAAGGGGTGGCAAAATGGCTTTGCGATTGCTGGTGACTATTTATCTGCCGCAGCTTTCCTTGGGGTTTCTGGTGCGATTGCCTTAACAGGTTTTGATGGTTTCTTCTTCTCTGTAGGCTATGTAGTGGCAAATTTAGTGCTACTTTATGTCATTGCTGAGCCTATGCGTAATTTAGGACGCTATACATTAGCAGATATGTTAACGGCTCGTTTTAATGAAAAACGTATCCGTGGTGTAGCTGCGTCAGGCACTATTATTATTGTCATTCTTTATATGATTGCACAGCTAGTAGGTGCCGGTGCATTAATTAAACTATTGTTTGGAATTGAGTACTGGATTGCTGTGTTAATTGTCGGCGTTATGATGACAACTTATGTTTTGTTTGGTGGAATGACTGCGACTTCTTGGGTACAAATCATTAAAGCAAGCTTATTATTATTTGGGACAGGTCTTTTAGCCGTATTAGTATTAGTGAAATTTGACTTCTCTCTTATGAAAATGTTTGACACAATTGCCGTAGATCATGGTGAGGAATTCCTTGTACCCGGAATAAAATACACAAGTACTATTGATTCTGTTTCTATGATGATGGCTTTAGTTTTAGGAACATCTGGCTTACCTCATATTTTAATGCGTTTCTTTACAGTCAAGGATGCCAAGACAGCACGTGCATCAATTTCTTGGACAACTTGGATTACAGCTATTTTCTTCTCATTAACGATTTTCCTAGGGTTTGGTGCATTAAACTTTGTTGGGCTTGATCAAATTCTTGCTGAAAGTAAGGCTGGTAACACGGCTGCCCCACTACTTGCCCATTATTTAGGTGGCGATGTATTGATGGCATTTATCGGTGCCGTAGCGTTTGCGACTATTTTAGCCGTTGTTTCAGGTTTAGTGTTAACTGGGGCGTCTGCGATATCTCATGATATTTATGGAGAAATCATGAAAGGAGGTAAATTAACAGAAAAGCAACAAGTGGTAGCTGCCCGTACTGGCTCCATTTCGATTGCCATTGTATCTATAATTCTTGCATTATTCGCTCAAAGCTTAAATGTTTCATTCTTAGTGTCCTTTGCCTTTTGTATCGGTGCTTCAGCCAATCTACCTGTTATCCTTTATACAATCTATTGGAAGAAATTTAATTCTACAGGCGCTGTAACGGCAATGGTAACAGGATTAGTATCTTGTTTAATTTTAGGAGCGATGGGACCAAATGTGTGGAGCCCAGTTGAAGGTGCTGCAATCTTTGTAGGACAACCACTTGTCCCACTTGCGGTTCCAGCTATCATTACCATTCCTCTAGGCTTTGTTGCTGGATATCTAGGTACAGTTCTTTCTTCAAGTAAAGTACCACAGGAAGAGGCAGAACGTATTTATAAAGAAATTCGCGTGAAAGCGAATACGGGTGTGTCAGTATCGGACATTTCTCATTAATATTTATACACCTCTCTTATAATGAATCTCAATTCAAAAAGTGCAAAAAAATAGGCAAAAAATTCGATTTTTGGTCGAGTTTTTCGCCTTTTTTGTTATTCGATATCTACCAATTTATTTATCGAACAATACTATTCCTCTTCCAAAAAACAGAAAAAATCCAATTTCCACTAGGTGAATAGTGTTTATTTTTAGTTAAAAAAACGAGATTTTTTTGTAAATTTACCCTCCTTTTTTTATCAAGAATCTAGATTTCTCTTTACTTCATTTATTTATCTGAATTTTCTAAAACCCTTTATACCCTTGACTTTGTGCCATTTTTTCTCTCCTAGGACTATTTTCAGAAAAATTTTTTTTACATAATTTTTCTGAAATGTATTGCAATTTTGTGAACTGTTTCATAAAATGAAAATGTGAATTCACTAAACTAGCAAATTTTAGTCTTGAGGCAGAAAAAATATACACAAAATGGGGAATGTTAATGGCGAACAATCAAGCGAAAAAAGGTGTCGTGATTGACTATGATGCAATTGCTAACCAAGAATCATTTAAGGCTCTTGTACGAAGAAAGAACTCTTTTCTTTGGTCTATAACTGCCATATTTTTATTGGCCTACATGATGTTACCAATTCTGACATCATACACGGAAATTCTACACCAAAAGGCATTTGGGGAAATTACTTGGGTGTGGATTTATTCTGCAGGGCTATTCATCATGACATGGGGGTTATGTCATTTATATGTAGCGAAAGCAAACAGTTTTGATAAAGAAGCAAAAGCGATCATCGCTGAATATGAAAACGGAGGTGGCCGCCTATGAGTAATGGAATGAGCTTTACAGCCATATTCTTCTTCGTAGCCATTGTTGGTTTAACTTTAGTTATTACATGGTGGGCTTCTAAACGTACATCTTCAGCAAGTGATTTCTACACTGCTGGTGGTGGCTTAACAGGCTGGCAAAATGGACTAGCTATCGCTGGTGACTATCTATCAGCAGCCTCTTTCCTAGGTATCGCTGGTGCAGTAGCATTATTTGGATTTGACGGATTCTTCTTCTCTATTGGTTATTTAGTAGCTTACTTAGTGGTGTTATACATCGTAGCTGAGCCATTACGTAACTTAGGGAAATTTACATTAGCTGACATGATTACAGCGCGTTTCAATAACGCAAAAGTACGTGGAACAGCTGCTTTAAGCACTATTACAATTGTTTTATTCTACATGATTGCACAACTAGTTGGTGCAGGAGCACTTATTCAATTACTTTTAGGAATCGACTATTGGATCGCCGTATTAATCGTTGGTTTCATGATGACAACTTACGTACTATTCGGTGGTATGACTGCAACATCTTGGGTACAAATCATTAAAGCTTGTCTTTTAATGTTAGGTACAGTAATTATCTCGTTCTTAGTATTAAAAGAGTTCGGCTTCAGTATATCTACAATGTTCAAAGAAATGACAACAGCTACTGATAGTGGTGCTGCTTATTTAAACCCAGGTCTAAAATATACGGATGGACTTGATACTATCTCAATGCTTATTGCGTTAGTATTAGGGACTGCGGGGCTACCACATATCTTAATGCGTTTCTTCACAGTAAAAGACGCACAAACAGCTCGTTCTTCGGTTATTTGGGCAACTTGGATTGTAGGTATCTTCTATGTTCTAACTATTTTCTTAGGTTTCGGTGCAGCAGCATTCGTTGGGAAAGAAGACATTATCGCGGCAAACGCTGCTGGTAACATGGCTGCCCCACTTCTTGCAGAAGCACTTGGTGGCGACATTCTATTCTCATTTGTTTGTGCGGTAGCATTCGCAACAATTCTTGCAGTAGTAGCAGGTCTTGTACTGTCAGGTGCATCTGCCCTATCACATGATATTTATGGACAAATTATTAAAAAGGGTAAAATTACAGAAAAAGAGCAAGTTCTTGCAGCTCGTATTGGTTCGATTACAATTGCTGTTATTTCTATCCTATTAGCGCTTGGTGCACAAACATTAAACGTTGCATTCTTAGTATCTCTAGCATTCTGTATTGCAGGATCTGCTAACCTTCCAGTTATCATTTACACAATTTATTGGAAACGCTTTAATACAGCTGGTGCTGTAACAGCGATGTTAACAGGTTTAATTTCAGCATTAGTATTAGTAGCTATTTCACCAAACGTGTGGAATCCAGTTGAAGGTAAGGCAATTTTCGTTGGTGAACCATTAATCATGTTAACGAATCCTGCTTTAATTTCTGTACCACTTGGTTTCCTTGGTGGCTTTATTGGCACATTACTATCTAAAGAAAGTGATGAGTCGAAATATCGTGAAGTAGACGTGAAAGCTAACACAGGTATTTCTGTACAGGACGTATCTCACTAATACCATGAGAACCTCGTAAGTATCTTGCTTACGAGGTTTTACTTTTTCTCCCCTATTCGCTACTATAATGTTAGAAAGGATTGGAGGGTAAATGTATGTCACAATCTAAAGCTAAAAAGCAACGAATGCATGTTAAACGGACAGTAGGCAAGGATGTTGAAAAAAATCGACAATCGATCTCCTTTAGTACACATGAACGTGTAACAAAAACAAAGAATGAAAAATTAGAGCATGATTACTCAAAACATAAAAAGCAGTATAAGGACGACTAATTCGTACCCTATACTGCTTTTTTCTTAACTTTAATGCAGAAGAACTATTAAAGCTGATAGAAGTTCTTAGTATTTTCACTAATGATTTTAGCCGCTTCCTGTGTTGACAGCCCCTTAATATGCGCGATCACCTCAATCGTCGAATGCATCATCCACGGAGATGTTCGCTTATTCGTAAATGGACCTTCAAACGGCCAAGGACCGTCTGTTTCTACCATCATGAGTTCAATAGGGTACGTTTCAATCAACTGTTGAATTTCTTTTTCATACAAACAATCAGGGGTGATGGAAATAAAATAACCATGCTGAATCATGCGTTTCACTACAGTTTCATCCCCTTTAAACCAATGAAAATGAGCTTGATGAAACTGATGCTTTTCAAGCAAATCACATACGATGGCAGCGTCCTCATAGACAGCATGTAAGATAATCGGCTTGCTAAGTTCCTTTGCCAAAACAATAAAACGCTCTAATAGCACCACGTAAGGACGGTCATCAATAGCATGTTCTTGCCTTAAATAATAAGGAAGGCCAACCTCTCCAACAGCGACCATTTCATCTGCATGACAACGAATCCAATCAAATAGTGCATCCTCTTCACATTGACTTGGTAAAGACTGTTCAGGATGAAAGCCAAAAGCTACCTTAACTTGAGGATAGCTGTTTGATAAATGCAATGTCCTTTGGCATGATGTCAAATGCATGCTAACCGCAATGACAAAATCGGCATCTTCTAGCAAAGTTGGAATCTCCTCATCTTTATACTGATCTAAATGAATATGAGCATCAATCAGCATGCATATCACCCTTTTCTTCTTGTAAATACATAAATAATTGTTGCTTTAAGGCTGTAAATGCAGCAGAATGACGAATTTCCTCTCGGCGAGGTCTAGCAAACGGTACGATCATTTCCTTTTTAACCGTTGCAGGCCTTTTCGTTAAGACTAATATTCGATCTGCCAAAAAGAGAGCCTCTTCTATACTATGCGTAACAAATAGAATAGATTTCCGGTACTCTTCCCAGATAGATAAAAGCCATGCCTGCATTTCCAATCTCGTAAATTCGTCTAGCGCCGAAAAGGGTTCATCTAAGCATAAAATGGGCTTATCACTAACTAAGGCACGTATGAAGGAGACTCGCTGCTGCATGCCGCCTGACAGTTCATTTGGATAGGCATCGATAAAGGACCCAAGACCAACCTTTTCTAGCCATTCCTTGGCACGTTCGACGTTTGGTTTACGCTGTAATTCCTCCACGATGGTAACGTTCTCTAAGATGGTACGCCAAGGCAATAGACAAGGCTGCTGGGGCATATAGCCAATCGTCCCTCTCTTTTGCTGTAAATCCTCTCCATTTAATAAAATGGCCCCATGATCGATTGAAGAGACACCACCTATTAATTGAAACAACGTACTTTTACCACTTCCTGAAGGTCCCACAATAGCTACAAACTCGCCATCCTTAACCTCAAAGGACAGATCTTCAAGGACTTGCAGGGCATCAAAGGATTTACTGATGTTTTGAATGCTGAGCATGGTTACCTCTCCCCTTCACCATGATTTTTTCTATAAATCGTATACTGCTAAACAACAGTAAGCTTAACAAAACAATGGCAAAAATCGCGACAAATACACGATCCGTGCGAAAGGAGGATTGAGCTAAGGTCATATATACGCCAATACCCTTTTTCGCACCAAGCCACTCTGCAATGACAGCACCCATGACACTGTATGTAGCAGCGATTTTAACGCCTGAAAATATAGCAGGATATGCATGCGGCCATTCCAATTTCCAAAAAGTTTGCGAAGTTGTCGCACCAATCATCGCAAAATAGTGCTTTAATTCAGGTGAAGTTTGACGAAATCCGTCCATGGCCGCAATGACTATCGGGAAAAAGCACACAAGGCAAATAATAATGAGCTTTGGTAATAAGCCAAAGCCAAACCATATTATGAGGAGCGGTGCTAAGACAAGTATTGGGATATTTTGCGACATGATCAAAATCGGATAAAACAACTCCCGAATAAACGAAAATCGATGCAACACAATAGCTACCGTTAAACCACAAACAATACCAATAGCAAGGCCTAATATGGCCAATTGCACCGTAGCCAAAGCATGTGGTAAAAAGGTTGGATACGACTGAAAGCCTTCCATCAGAATACGACTTGGTGCAGGTAGAAGCCAATGGGGAACTTCAGCCACATGCACGACTAGTTCCCAGATGAATAAGAGGAAGGCGATAAAGATGATCGTCCTTCCCTTTTGAAACGCTTGTTTCATTACTGATATTTCTCCGTTAATGTATCCATGGTAATACCAGTTGGCTGATAGAGTATTTTCACTTGTGTAATCACATTAATAGCACCAAGCTCTATCATCTTGTCATTCATTTTCTCAATAAGTTGAAGCAATGTTGACAGCTCACCTTCCATCGTCGTTTCTAGCGGATGTACTTCATATTTCACACCAGATGCATCAATCACAGCAATGGCTGCATCCACATAAGGAATGACATCCTCATATTTCTCTGTTTTCGGGATAATTTGGACACTGATTAATGAATTTGCCATTTATTTGGCCTCCTTTTTAGGTAAGAAATCATTCGTAAAGGCTTGCTTTGCATCAAACTCGCCCTCTAATACCTTGTTGCTAGACATCCAATTAGCATAGTTTTCCCATACAGAAAGCTTTTGCTCTCCCCATTGCTTCGCATCGTCCTGATATTTATCAGCTAACCATTCTTGACTTTTATGCACTAAATCTTTATCTAAGTCAGGTGCCGCTTCTAGCAAAATATCTGCAGCCTCACTCGGATGCTCGATTGCGTATTCATAACCTTTAGAAGCAGCTGCAACAAAGGCTTTTACAACATCAGGATTGTCCTTTATCATTTTTTCATTAGTAGCCAATACAGGCGTATAATAATCCAACTGATCACTATAATCCGTTAAATACAACATATTAATCTTTTCCCCACGAAGCTCTGCCTCAATACCTGTCCATGCATAATAAATCCACGCAAAATCAATATCTTTTTCCATCATCGTGAAGAAATCTAAATCACCTGCATTGACAATATCTAATTGATTAATATCGGCATTTTCTGTTTGCATTAACGATTGGAGTACCGCTTGCTCTAGTGGGGCTCCCCAACCGCCATAAGTTTTACCTTCGAAATCCTTTGGTGAGGTAATCCCTTTAGAAGCAATCGAAGCAAAGCCCGATGTATTATGCTGAATGATGGCGGCAATCGAAACAAGTGGTACATCCTGGACACGTGCCTGTGTGATGCCTTCCTGATAGCTTACCCCAAATTCTGCCTTACCAGAAGCTACAAGCTGATCTGCTCCCGCTTCCCCTGGCATCATAATATCAACATCTAAGCCTTGTTCCTCAAAATAACCAAGCTTTTTCGCGACATACAGCCCTGTATGATTTGTATTCGGAGTCCAATCCAGTACTACTGACACCTTTTTTAGCTTATCAGTTGCCTGCTTGTCCTCCTTGTCACTACAGCCCACTAATGTTACAAGTGCAGCCAATAGAATAAATAACCATTTTTTCATGCTAGGTCCTCCCAGTTTGTAATATGAAAGTGTTCATAAAGGAATGCGTGTCACCAGAAAGAAAGCGTAAATACGATGGGCAAGAGGTGTTTGAAAATATAAAAAAACGCCTAGGATTCCTCCCAGACGTAAATTGCAATCAATCTTCAAAACTTTGCTTTTTTGAATAGATGTTCCCTACGCTGGTACGAGCCAAATCAGGTTCAAAGGGTCAGCGTCTATCGGACACAATCTCAGCTAGCAACTACTAGCCCCCCTACATTCTTTCGCTATGAACTTTTCGTTGATTATTATACCCATAGTTACTCTTAAAAGACAAGGTACTAATTTGGTTTAACCGTTTTACACCAAAAAAAGCCCAGCTCACAAAAGAGACTGGGCGTTAAAAAAGCTTGGTTATTGTTCCTTTTTGGTCGTTAGAACATGGGAAATAGCCCCATCTGTTGCGATATCCACTTTAAACGATCCATTGGAATGGCGATCAGCACGAGTCAATGCTTGGACATCTAACACCTCTTGCACGCCTTTTTCTGTTTCAATAACAATCTGCTCCTCATCTGTTGCTTGAATAACGGCCACAATGCGGTGCGGATTTGCTTTTAATTCTGTTAATACTTTTAGACCACGTTTTGCACGACTGGCTACTTCAACCTCTGCGACATTCATTTTCTTAACAGCCCCACGCTGTGTCACAATGACAACATATTGCGTTTGATCAGGTTGTAGCACATTCACACCGACTAAGGCTTCCCCATCTTTTAGCGTAATGCCCTTTACTCCGCCTGTTTTTACACCTGTTACTGGTAATTCCTCCATTGGGAAACGAATTGAATAAGCCGTATCTGTTGTTAACATCAATTCCACGTCATCCGTCACAAACGCTGCATAGATCATGGCATCGCCAGCCTTCACATTCATCGTTTTAATTGGTTTTGAATAACGTGTCACCGCGTAATCGGCAAGTGGAGAGCGTTTAATTTGACCATCCTTTGTCGCAGTGAAGATGTACGTATTTGGTTGATCAAATGTTTCAAAGCCATATACAGCGATAATTGACTCATCTTCACCCGTTGGCACGATACTTGAAATATGCTGACCAAGATCCTTCCAGCGAATATCTGGCAGCTCATGAACAGGCTGATAAATATAATTGCCTCGATTTGTAAATAGGAGTAAATGGTGCTGTGTATTTAAGGTTGCTTCATACAATAAGTAATCCGAATCCTTCATCGCAAAATCCTGACCATTCGAGGCGGCATGTGAACGTGTCGAAGTACGTTTAATATAGCCATCCTTCGTTACGGTTACGACAACCTCTTCACTTGGTACAAGAACATCTAAGGTAATTTTAATCTCTTCAATTTCTTGCTCAATTCTTGAGCGACGAGGCTCTGTAAAGCGTTTCTTAATATCAAGCAATTCTTGTTTAATGACACGTACAAGCTTTGCCTCACTTTGTAAAATCCCCTCTAGCTTAGCAATCAACCTATTTAGCTCGTCCTGTTCTTGTCGAAGCTCTGTAATGTCTGTATTGGTTAAACGGTATAATTGCAAGCTGACAATCGCCTCTGCCTGTACCTCTGTAAAATCAAACTTCGCCTGTAAATTAAGCTTGGCATCCTTTTTATCATTAGAAGAACGGATTGTTGCAATCACTTCATCTAAAATGGAAAGGGCTTTAATTAACCCATCCACGATATGGGAACGATCCTTCGCCTTTTGTAAATCGTAAATGGAACGGTTCGTGACTACTTCTTTTTGATGGGCAATATAGGCATCCAATAATAATGGTAAGGTCATCATTGTTGGACGACGATTATGAATGGCAATCATATTAAAATTATAAGCTACCTGTAAATCCGTTGTTTTAAATAAGTATTGGAGAATTCCTTGTCCTGGTACATCCTTTTTCAGTTCAATGACAACACGTAAGCCAGTTCTATCAGATTCATCACGAATTTCCGCAATCCCCTCAAGACGTTTATCTACGCGTTGCTCATCAATTTTTTTCACAAGATTCGCCTTATTGACATCGTATGGTAATTCTGTGATAACAATTTGCTCTTTACCACCCTTAATAGGCTCCACAACCGCTTGTGCACGGACAATAATTTTACCGCGACCCGTTTCATATGCTTTTTTAATGCCGTCAACGCCTTGGATAATACCACCTGTTGGGAAATCTGGCCCTTTAATGACCGTCATTAATTCATCCACTGTCGCAGTAGGCTTATCTAAGCGCATTAATACGGCATCTAGCACTTCATCTAAAGCATGTGGCGGAATATCTGTCGCATACCCCGCCGAAATCCCTGTAGACCCATTCACTAGTAAGTTAGGGAAACGTGCTGGTAAAACAGTTGGCTCCATATCCTGGTCATCAAAGTTCGGTACAAACTCAACTGTTTTCTTGCCGATATCTCGTAGCATTTCACCAGCAATCGCAGATAATCGTGCCTCCGTATAACGCATGGCAGCTGGTGGATCTCCATCGACCGAACCATTGTTCCCATGCATCTCAATAAGCATATGACGTGCTTTCCAGTCCTGACTCATACGCACCATCGCTTCATAGACAGAGCTATCTCCGTGTGGATGGTAATTACCGATTACATTACCGACTGTTTTCGCAGATTTTCGGAACGGCTTATCATGGGTATTTCCTTCTGTAAACATCGCATATAAAATACGGCGCTGTACTGGTTTAAGACCGTCACGTGCATCAGGCAACGCGCGGTCTTGAATAATATATTTACTATAGCGACCAAAGCGGTCACCCATTACTTCTTCTAAAGGTAAATCTTGAAACTTTTCCGTACTACTCATGCTTGGTCCTCCTCTTGTTGGATGAATTCATTCTCTAAAATATTGGCATCATCCTCCATACCGAAGTCTACATTGGCTTCGATCCATTTACGACGGGGTTCTACCTTATCACCCATTAACGTCGTGACACGTCTCTCTGCACGTGCACCATCCTCGATTGTGACACGAATTAATGTCCGTGTCTCAGGGTTCATCGTTGTATCCCAAAGCTGGTCTGCATTCATCTCTCCAAGACCTTTATAACGCTGTAATATGTAACCCTTTCCAACTTTTTTGATGGCCTTTTGTAGATCGCTTTCTGTCCAAGCATATTCAATGACTTCTTTTTTTCCAGTACCCTTAGAAACTTTATAAAGTGGTGGTAGCGCGATATAGACTTTTCCTGCTTCAATAAGTGGGCGCATATATCGATAGAAGAACGTTAATAGCAATACTTGAATATGAGCTCCGTCCGTATCAGCATCGGTCATGATTACTACTTTATTATAAGCGGAATCTTCTACAGCAAAGTCTGTACCAACACCTGCGCCAATCGCATGGATAATCGTTGAGATTTCTTCATTTTTCATAATATCCTGTAGCTTGGCTTTTTCCGTGTTAATGACTTTCCCGCGCAGTGGCAGAATCGCTTGGAATGTACGGTCGCGCCCTTGTTTCGCAGAGCCCCCAGCAGAATCACCTTCGACTAAGTATAATTCATTTTTTGCGGCATTCCGAGACTGTGCAGGCGTTAGTTTACCAGACAGAATGGTACTACCTTTTTTGTTTTTCTTGCCGTTTCGTGCATCTTCACGCGCTTTACGAGCAGCTTCACGTACTTGCTGCGCACGAATGGCTTTACGCACAAGAGAAGCTGATAACTCCGCATTTTCCTCTAGTACATACAAAATTTGCTCAGACACTACACTATCTACTGCAGAACGAGCCTCACTTGTCCCAAGCTTGCCCTTTGTTTGTCCTTCAAATTGCAATAAATGCTCCGGAATACGAACAGAGACGATGGCCGCTAAGCCTTCACGAATATCAGTCCCCTCAAGGTTTTTATCCTTATCCTTTAACAAGCCAATTTTTCGTGCATATTCATTAAATACACGCGTTAATGCTGCTTTCGCACCTGTTTCATGTGTTCCACCGTCACGTGTACGAACATTATTAACAAAGGATAAAATCGTTTCCGAATAACCATCATTATATTGGAAGGCGAACTCTACCTCGATTTCATCCTGGATACCTTCTACATACTTCACCGGATGAAGGACGTCTTTTTCCTCATTCAAATACGCAACGAAAGCTTCAATGCCATTCTCATAAAAGAACACATCACTTTTGCCTTCCTCGCGCTCATCAATTAATTCAATTTTTAACCCTTTTAGTAAAAAGGCTGACTCACGTAAACGCTCTGCTAACGTATCATAATTGAATTTTGTGACAGAGAAAATACTGTCATCCGGTAGGAAATGAACAAGAGTACCTGTTTGCTTTGTTTGTCCTATTTCTTCTAGCGTTGTAACAGGATGTCCACCGTTCTCAAAACGCTGACGATATTTTTTACCGTCACGATGAATGGTAACCTCTAAAAACGTTGAGAGTGCATTGACTACAGAAGAACCTACACCATGTAAGCCACCACTTGTTTTATAGCCCCCTTGTCCAAATTTACCGCCTGCATGCAGCACAGTAAAAATAATTTCAGGGGTTGGTTTGCCCATTTTATGCATACCTGTTGGCATACCACGGCCAAAGTCTCGCACGCTGATACTCTGATCCTGATGAATCTTGACAATAATATGAGATCCAAAGCCAGCCAGTGCTTCATCTACCGCATTATCTACGATTTCATACACAAGGTGATGAAGTCCACGGCCATCCGTCGAACCGATATACATGCCGGGTCGTTTGCGTACCGCTTCTAATCCTTCTAATACTTGTATAGCGTCATCATTATAGACGCTAGGTGACTGTTTATTCGTCAAAAAAATTCCCCTCCAAAAAACAAACACATGTTCTATTTATGTTCTCATCCTAATAATAATAGCATTTCCTGTCAATAGCTAGCGACAGGTCCAATAAAATTTTAAAAATTGCTCACAGTTTTGATTCTTTTTATAGTAAACATCTTCAACAGTTGCTTAAATTTGGAATTTAAGCAAGACAGACTGCTACTACTATCCATTATCGTTTGACGCATAGTAGCCTATTTAGTTTCACTTCCATTTGTTTGGCTACCCATCTCGAGCGATGAAAGTGCTACGATGTATCTCGCGATTAACTGGATAAAGTTAGACTTCTATTCTACCAAAGGAATGAACGATTGACAAAATTGCCTTTATGCCTATATTTTTAAAAAGGCTTTTTTCCACAACTGATCCTCTCATGTCTAAAAGACTACCCTATGGTAATTGAATTCAAGACCCATAATGAAATCTCCTTCATAACATTGTAGATTAGCAAGAAAAAGTGTAAAATACTTGTTACAAACTATTAGTACCAAGTATTGACTATGAATGAAAGGAGTCCAGCTATGATCAATGGACTTATTATTTTATGTGCTTATCTAATTGGCTCTATACCTTCTGGATTATGGATAGGCAAAATTTTTTATAACACAGATATTCGTGAACACGGGAGCGGTAATCTAGGTGCAACCAATACCTTCCGCACGTTAGGAAAAAAAGCTGGTATCGTGGTGACCGTGATGGATGTTTTAAAAGGAACTGCCGCAGTGTTACTCGTGACACTTCCTATTTTCTCTGACAGTATGCTCCATCCTTTACTACTCGGCCTAGTTGCCGTAATCGGCCATATGTTTCCGATTTTCGCCAACTTCCGTGGTGGGAAGGCAGTGGCAACCTCTGCGGGTGTTTTATTAGGCTATTCATGGCCACTGTTTGTCCTATTATTTATTGCCTTTATTGTGACATTAAAAATTACTAAAATCGTTAGTTTAACATCTATGATAGCCGCTTTAGTAGCACTTATTTATGCAATCGTTTATTATTTTGTTACAGGTGACTTTGCATTAGGCATTTTGGTAGCCTTTTTATTCACTTTTATTATTTATCGTCACCGTGCCAATATTTCACGGATTAAAAACGGCACCGAGCCAAAGGTAAAATGGCTGTAGGAAGAGAGGAGCATTCGAAATGAACATTGCATTAACAGATGAAGCCCTACAATGGTTCAAGCAGGAAATGGAAGTAGAATCAGGTGATACCATTCGCTTTTATGCACGCTATGGTGGTTCTAGTCCTTTTCACGAAGGCTTTTCACTTGGCATGACTCGTGAAGAACCGATCGCTATAGGTGTTCAAACAGAAATTGATGGTGTAACCTATTACATTGAAGAGAAAGACCTCTGGTTCTTTAACGATCACAATCTACATGTTGACGTTGATGCAAGTAAAGATGAATTACAATATGATTATCGTACATAAAGCAGTGTTTCCTTTCAGCATATGAAAGGAAACATTGTTTTTTATTTCGCTTCATGGTCCAAGGTTGTTACGTTGAAGTAATCTTTAGCGGTACCCGAAGCTGAGAAGACATCCAGTAGAAATCCATGGCAGATTTTCATGCCTTCTTCGTTTATCTGGTAAAAAATTTGTCCACTCTAATGGTAATGAACGTCCATTTGAGGAGGAAAACACATGTCCACGTCTAACAATATTGATACCTCCCCATCCCATACTATGAACGATTTGTTATACACGTCCCTTGCTAAAAATTTAAAAATCATTCAGAACTCACTCGGTCATAGCAATGACATCATTATACGAAAAATTACTATTGGTGAAACTGAACCTCATCACCTAGCCATTATATCGATTGATGGTTTATCAGATAAAACAACCATTTCCGATTCTGTTATTGATAAACTGATGGCTAACATTGAGGAAGAACAAGATATTGAAATTACAACCATTAATGAATATGTCCGAAATTCCTATTTAACAGTTGGTGATGTAAAAAATATTGAGCACTTTAAAACGCTCTACCAAGCTATTCTCAATGGTGAAACGGTTATATTATTAGATGGCTTTGCTGAAGGGATAGTGACCAGCACAAGAAGTGCGAAAGATCGAGCAGTAACAGAACCATCGACGGAATCGGTTATACGAGGACCTAGGGAATCCTTTACGGAAACACTTCGTACCAATACAGCCCTAATCCGTCGTAAAATAAAAAGTCCAAACCTCTGGATTAAATCACGTATTATCGGTGATGTCACACAAACAGATGTAGCAGTCATGTATATTAATGGCATCGCGAACGACAAAATTGTCGCAGAGGTATTAGCTCGTTTAGACCGCATCAATATTGATGGCATATTGGAAAGTGGTTATATTGAGGATTTCATTCAGGATTCTAAAAATACCATGTTTCCAACTATCTACAACTCCGAACGTCCCGATGTCATTGCTGGTGAATTATTAGATGGGAAAGTAGCGATTTTAGTAGATGGAACACCCTTTGTCTTAGTGGTGCCAGCGTTATTTACATCTTTTTTACAGTCAGCAGAAGATTATTATCAGCATTGGATGATAAGCTCCCTGATCCGCATATTGCGCTTTTTTGGTATTAGTCTAGCATTAGTAGCACCATCACTGTATGTAGCCATTACAACCTTTCACCAAGAAATGCTGCCAACACCAATGTTAATCAGTATTGCATCGCAAAGGGAGGGCGTCCCCTTCCCAGCTGTAGTAGAGGCACTCATAATGGAGATTGCCTTTGAGGTTTTGAGGGAAGCTGGACTTCGTATGCCAAGAACAATCGGTCCTGCTGTGTCGATTGTAGGTACCTTAGTTATTGGTCAAGCAGCGGTTGAAGCAGGCATTGTTTCTGCTGTAATGGTCATCATTGTCGCCTTAACAGCCATTTGTAGTTTCCTCTTCCCTGCTTATGGCCTATCGAATACTATTCGTGTGCTACGGTTTCCATTAATGATTTGTGCTGCGATGTTTGGTTTATTTGGTGTAATGTTTGGCATTATGTTGATTATTCTACATTTATGTAGTATTCGATCATTTGGTGTACCTTATTTAAGCCCTTTTGCACCGTTAGTCCTGAAGGATCAAAAAGATGCCTTTCTATTATTCCCACGTAGAAAGTTACTAACACGACCTCGTTTAGTTAACCAGAAAAACATTGTCAGAGGCCATCAATATAAAGATGTAAAAAAGAGGTAATCACTACTGAATAAATGAGGAAATTAAATATGGCGAAAATAAAAGTGATCGGCTTACTTTGCATCCTCACTTTATTATTAAGTGGTTGCTGGAGTAAGCGTGAATTAAATGAATTAGCCATTGTCGTTGCACTTGGAATAGATAAAATAGACGATGCATATGAGGTCACTGTGCAGATTGTCGATCCTAGTGAAGTGTCGATGAAACAAGCCTCCACACAACGCTCCCCTGTTATTAGCTATCATGCGAGGGGTGAGACTATCTTTGAGGCTATTCGCAAAATGACAACACTTGCAGCACGGAAACCCTATTTTGCTCATCTGCAAGTAGTCGTCTTAGGAGAAGAGCTCGCAAAAGAAGGAATCAGTGAATCACTTGATTTAATTTCGAGGGATCATGAATTTCGAAAAGATTTCGATGTCATTATGTCTTATGAGGCTGCAGCAAAGGATGTGTTAAATGTACTAACACCCATCGAAAAGGTGCCTGCTAATAAAATGTTAAATTCACTTGAGGTTTCTGAAAAGGCTTGGGGCTCCACAATCGCTATTAATATAGATGAATTAGTTAACACATTAAGTAGTAAGGATAAAGGAGCATTAATTTCTGCGATTGAAATTCACGGCGATAAAAAATTAGGCGTCGATCAAGCCAATGTTCAGCGCGTCAAAACACCCGTTTTATTACAATACGCAGGTCTAGCTGTCTTTAAAAAGGATAAATTCATCGGATTACTGACAGAGGAAGAAAGTAAAAGTGTTAGTTTTCTCAGTGACAAAATTAAAAGTACCATTGAAATCATCGCTTGTCCGAAGAAAGGTACTTTATCTACAGAAATCACACATTCCAAAACAAAAGTAAAAGGCTCCTTTCAACATGGAGAGCCAGCAATCGATGTTCAAATAGAAGTGGAGCAGAACGTGGGAGAAGTAGAATGTGATATCGACCTTTCAAAACCTAAATCTATTGATTATGTGAATCAAAAAACAGCTCAAGGTATCAAAGGGCGAATCGAAGAAGCATTAGAGAAAATACAACAACAATATGAAGTTGATGTTCTAGGATTTGGTGATACACTCCATCGGGCAGATGCAAAACAGTGGAAAAAAATCAAAAATGATTGGCCAACTATCTTTCCAGAATTGCCGATTCATGTTCATGTGAAGGTGAAAACGCAAGGTTTAGGTACAATGCAAAACTCATTACTAAACAAACCAAAGGAGGAGTAACGAAGTGGTTCTAGCCGTTGCGATCTTGATCATCTCGGTCATCGTAGGCATTATTTTTATTCCAAAACTAAAAAAACAACAGGATACAAAGGGCATTGTTGTGTTCTCCATTTTGTTACTTATTGGTACAGCTTTAAATATGGCAATTGCCCTTAAAATCCATATTCCGAGCCCATTAGATTTAATAACATTTATATTTACACCGATTAGAGATTATATTTTGTCATTAAGCAAATAGAGAGAATGACTAAAAAAGGAAGGGATTCGATGGAAAAGGAAATCATTAGCTCAAGACAGTTTACAATTATTACCCTCCTTTATTCAATCGGTACAGCTATTTTAATTATTCCCGCTAGCATCACAAGTGCCGCTAAGCAAGATTCGTGGATTGCTGCCAGCATTGGGGTCATCCTCAGTTTACTGGTTATTAAATTATTTATGACGCTAGCCAACCAAACACCTTCTCTTAATTTTATTGAGGCAAACGAAAAAATACTCGGTCCCTTTTTGGGGAAATTCACAGCCATTTGTTTCCTGATTCTAACCTTTCTTTCCGCTGGAGAATTACTCTATTTTATCGGGATATTCATGAAAACAGAAGTGATGCCGGAAACACCGACCATGGCGATTGCCTTGCTATTTATTATTATCATTATGTATGCTGCCTATTTAGGCATTGAAACTTTTGCGCGGTCTGCAGAAATCCTCTTTCCGTTATTTGTCTTTATTTTTATTTTTTTTGTTGTCTGTATTACCCCTCAGATTACGTTTGAAAATATTCAACCTGTACTCGAGGCAACAAAATCATCAATGTTTTATAGTATTATTCGTTTTATGAGTATTTTTTCCTTTCCATTAATTGTGTTATTAATGCTTTACCCTGCTGCGGTTAATGTACAGCAATCCGCGCAGAAAGGGTTTTATATTGGGACCATCTTAGGTGGATTTGTTTTAGTGACATTGATTGTGCTATCAATTCTTGTACTAGGTCCTGAAAATACGGCTTCTAGAACCTTTCCAAGCTATGCCTTAGCACAAAGAATATCGATAGGGAATTTTTTGCAGCGGATTGAGATTATAATGGCCTTTATGTGGATCTCATCCATTTATATTCGAACTTTTATGTATTTCTATACGACCGTTGTCGGCCTTGCCCAGATTTTAAAAATCAAGGATCATCGGCCTCTCATTATACCGATGGGACTAATTGTTATTGGGCTTTCTCAAATAGTTCACCCAAACATTGTCCATTCGAACAAATATAATAATGAAATTTGGCCAATCTTTTCTTTTTTCATCACCATTCTATTACCGATCCTTTTACTGATTGTGGCGATTATTCGCAATCGCAAAGCGAAAGCTGAAACGAGCGAAATGCCCAAAGCAGAAACAAGCAATGACAATCAAAAAGTCTAATTTCTTTTAAATTAGCAAGAAATTAGACTTTTTATTTGAATTAAATATGATACTCAATTTCGTCAACAAAATCCCATTCATATGGTGTTTCTTGGTATACATAGTAGTTCAACCAGTTCGAGAATAATAAATGGGTGTGGGCACGCCATGTATTAATAGGCTCTTTAGTTGGATCATCGTTTGGAAAGTAGTTTACGGGAACGGCGATATCAAGGCCCTTAGCCACATCACGACTGTATTCATCGGCTAGTGTTGTTGCATCATATTCCAGGTGACCTGTAATCATAATGTTTTTATTATCTTTTGATTGTACGATAAATACCCCTGCATCCTCCGAATAAGATAATAAGCGTAAGTCTGGATGATTGCGTACATCGTCAATTGACACAGACGTATGGCGAGAATGAGGAGCGGTAAATAAATCACTAAAGCCCCGCACTAAATCTACCGTTAAATCGGTAATGACATGGGAATAGACACCAGAACATTTAGCTGAAAGCTCTATCTTTCCAATTCCATAGTGGTGATACAAAGCAGCCTGTGCTCCCCAACAAATATGTAATACGGATGTCACATTCTCTTTGGACCAATCCATAATTTCTGAAATTTCTTGCCAATAGTTGACCTCTTCAAAAGCCAATTTTTCTACTGGCGCCCCTGTAATAATCATGCCATCATAGCGTCGATGACGAATTTGGTTGAATGTCGTATAAAATAGCTGTAAATGAGATTTACTAACATTTTTTGATTCATGTGTGGCAGTGTTTAAAAACGTAATATTGACCTGTAACGGTGTATTCCCTAATAACCGTAATAATTGGAGTTCTGTTTTTTCTTTTTCCGGCATTAAATTTAAAATTAATATATTTAACGGACGAATTTGCTGTGTTTTCGCACGATCCTCTTCCATCACGAAGATTTTTTCCTCACGTAAATGTTCTCCAGCTGGTAAATTTTTCGGAATATTAATTGGCATCTTGCGTTCCCCTCTCTGTTTTCGCTCTCTTTTTCTAAAAATTAAAAAATCCCCCTCATTCCATACGAGATAGAATGAGAAGGATTTTTTTCACGTCCACTCTTATCTCTCAAAGGAATATCCTTTGTTGGAATTAGCACCTTTCTAACACATGTTAGAGGTTGCTGAAGCGTCATAGGGCCATATCCCTCAGCTTCTCTTGATAAGATTATTTAATTACCTTGAATTGTAACATGAACTAGTTAGAATATCAATAATTCATAGAATATTTTGTGATTCGCTATGCATGTTCTTTGTCCATTTGAAGTACACTAAGCTTGCTGTTAGTGGCTTTTCGATATTTAAAATTTATGGTAAACATGCCGTATTTATGTTACCATATAGCTTTAGTAAGAGAGAGGAACGTGAATAGTTTGATTAAAATTGAATTTCCAAAACCAGATGTAGTTATCCGTCAACGCGAACAAGAAGTAAAACCAGGTGATGTGCCAATCACACCTTATTTTGGCTTTATTGATTTCCATAAAATCACACGTGATAAAGGCGGCATTTTCTTATTCTATAATGACAAGAATGAGCTATTATTCGTTGGGAAAGCTCGTAAAATCCGTCAACGTATTAAAAAGCACTTTGAGGATAATGTATCACCGATGAAAAACCACCGTGATGAAGTGTTCAAAATTGAAGTCTATGAAGTAGAAGATCCAATGGAACGTGAAATTTACGAAACATATGCCATTAATACTTTCCGCTCCAAATACAATGTTGATAAAGTCTTTTATTAAGACAAATTACAAAAAGCCGAAATCTCATCAAAGTGAGATTTCGGTTTCTTTTTTCACAGGATGGTCATACGATCGATGGGTGTGTTTTGCTTGTTGATGAAGACCTCAATAAGGTTCTGTTCAGGGCTTTTCGATATTTTAAAAACATATGGTTGGGCCTCTTTTCGTTGCTCGCTGCCTTCATTAAGATGAATGATAAGTCTATTTTCCCCTACTTCGATACTTGCTAGTACATTCCCCTTTGAATAATAGACGAGATAATACGTCGCGTCATCTTCATACAATAATTGAATATTGTCCTGAGAAACGATGTTTTTCTGCACATGTTCTGGGACGATAGGTAGTTCACGAATGCTGAGTGGAGTGGTAGGTGGCGTAGCATTACATGCTGCTAACATTAGTAGACACCCTAAACCTAGCAACACTAATTTATTCAGAATGCTCCCCTTTTCTCATCTTTATTCTAAGAAAAAACCTTTTCGCTCTTTCGCAATCCAATCCTCAAGCTCCTGATCATCGCGTTTTACTAGTCTATTGATAAGGACATCATGCCAAATATAATCCTCTAACAAATAGATATGGACAGGGTCATTAGTGATGAAGGCGGTTTCTTGCGCGGATGGCGAGTGACCATAAATCATTTCCTGACCATCTACCGATAAAATAAACCAATGTGGAGTAGACGTTTTTTTCGTATAGTGTGTGGCCCTATGGCGGTCAATAGTCGCTAAGTGTTCGTCTACATACAGTGTAATGCCATGCACAGGAATACGCTGTGACACTTCTTGAAGGTCTTGCCGTAGCGCATCGTACATATCTTCCCACATCGACAGAATCACTTTTTTCTTTGCATTTCTTAAAAGTGACTGACAGTAATTGAGGATGGACTCCTTACCCTTTAGCATCACGACTTTATGCTCCACTTCCTGAACATTTTCCTCTAGCTTTTCTAATTTCATACTTATCGACGAAAAATTTGTTTGCCAGCGCTGCTCCATTTGCTGTAAAAATACGGACACGGGCATGGCTGAATAGGTCGTTTGTTCTGCGGTCTCTTCTTTCAACACGATCCCTTTTTCTACAAGGATATTTAAAATATCATACACTCTTGCACGCGGTATGCCAGAATTTTTGCTGACCTGATAGGCACTAACATGACTTTGTTGAACGAGTGCCGTATAGGCTTTTGCTTCATATTCTGTAAAACCCATATCTTTCAACTGGGTGATTAATTCCTCCATGTAATCCCTCCATTATCTTTATTATAGGCTACTGTTGTGAAGATTTGCCAATAAAAAAGTTAGGGTTTACAGCAGTAAATAAATTAGTTACTATTTCAGTAGTAACTAATTTAGAAGAGGTGTAATCATGGTTTTTGATGTCGATGTACATATTATCATTCTATTAATATCATTTGGATTTCTGGCAGCTTTTGTCGACTCGGTAGTTGGAGGAGGCGGATTAATTTCATTGCCAGCTCTACTGTTTGTTGGTCTTAACCCAGCGGCTGCTGTTGCCACTAATAAACTAGCAGGGGCAATGGGCTCACTAACATCCTCTATTTCCTTCTACCGTTCTGGTCAGCTGGAAATTCGCTCTGTCCTTAAATATTTTCCTCTAGCATTTATCGGATCATTATGTGGTGCATGGACTGTCCATCTCATCAACCCAGCATTACTAAAGCCACTAATGTTAGTCATGCTTGCAGCAGTGGGGATTTATACAATCTTTAAAAAGGATTGGGGTGCTGTCTCTACTGTAAAAAATTTATCTAAAACTCATTTATTTTTATTTATGCTGCTGTTATTTGCTATTGGTTTTTATGATGGCTTTCTTGGTCCTGGAACAGGCTCCTTTTTAATCTTTAGCTTCCTGCTGATAGGCTTTGATTTTTTAAAGGCAGCAGGCAATGCGAAATTTTTAAATTTAGCGAGTAATGTAGCTGGTGTGTGTATGTTTGCTTACTTAGGGCAAATTCATTATGTATATGGTTTAGTCATGGGGATCGCTCAAATTGGTGGAGCAATGCTCGGCTCAAAAATGGCGATTCAAAAAGGAAGCGGCTTTGTTCGTACGCTTTTTATCGTGGTGACGATGACATTATTAGCGAAAAACGCCTATGATTTTATGATGCATTAAATTAAAACACGCCACAGAATTGTAATCTGTGGCGTGTTTACTTTAAATCATTAATTGTTCATTTTTAAATTTATGACTAGTGGCAAGACTCACCATAACAAAAATAATGAAGGATGCTACAATTGGCAGCGTGACTGTATGCATACCAAAGATGGAAGGATAGAAGCGATCAATGACAATGTACAGGGACATGCCTGTAATCATCGAAGCAATTGCACCATATTTGTTCGCCTTCTTCCAATACAATCCTAGGACCACGGTCCAAATAAAGACTGCCTCCAGCCCACCAAAGGCAAATAAATTCAACCATACTAATAAGTCTGGTGGATTTAGGGCAAAGATAATGACTGCTAATCCAATGACCGTTGTGACAATAAAGCTTGCACGCTTAATTTCTGCATCACTTGCTTTTGGCTTCATGTAATTTAAATAGATGTCTTTCACAACTGTGGAGCTAACAAGCATGAGCAGTGCATTAACAGTAGACATCGTAGCGGCCATTGGTGCAGCTAATACAATCCCTGCTAAAAATGGCGGTAATACCTTCAACGTTAGAAGTGGCATCACTTTATCCCCAATATCAATACCAGGTAGGACAGGTCGAGCTAATACACCAATTAAATGCATACCAAACATGATTGTCCCAATCGCAATCGTACCGATAATGATGGCTAAATGCATACTTTTTGAATCTTTATAGCTCATCGCACGAACTGCAATTTGTGGGAGTCCTACGACACCCACACCGATTAAAATCCAAAATGTCGAGACATAAAGTGGTGTTAAATCTCCCTGTGCGCCAAAGGGTGATACAAAATCCGGATTTTCAGCGACTAGTGAGGTCATAATATTATCGATACCACCACCTGCAATAATTGTGCCAATTAATAAAATAACTGTACCAATAACCATAATCGTGCCCTGGACTGTATCCGTTAAAGCTACTGCTCGGAAGCCTCCAATAATAACATACACTAACACCGAAATAGCAAAAATAAACAGTGCCGTTGTGTAGCTTAAGCCTGTCAAAGATTCAATTAAACGTGCGCCCCCGACCCATTGTGCCATCATCGCAGAAAATAAAAAGACAATAATACTGATGGCGGATAAAATCACTATGACATGGCTTTTGTAGCGCTCTCGTAAAAAGTCAATTAATGTGATGGCCTGGTAACGACGAGCAATGATAGCGAATTTTTTACCTAAAATCATGAGGACAAAATAACCCGCCGGAAGCTGTGCCATCGCGAGTAATACCCAGCCAAGGCCTTTTGTATAGGCAACACCTGGCCCACCGATAAAACTACTTGCACTACCATATGTAGCAATCATCGTCATCGCTAGAATGAAGCCACCCATTTCACGACCACCAAGGAAATACTCCTGAAGGAACGAATTAGAGGAACGGATATGCTTATTAGCCCAAATACCAATCCCAAAAATAATAATTAGAAATAATAGCAAAGGAAATACAACTTGCCAATGCATTAATGATCCCCCTCCTCATCATCAAATGGTACCTCTTTGAAAAAGAGTTTCATGACAATCCAGATGAGCAGGATCATAAAGCCTGTCCCTGCGATACAGCTATAGAAAAACCAGGCAGGAAAACCGAATACATACGAATAATTAGCTGGATCTCCTCCGCCTAATCCATAGGCAAAGCCAAACCAAATCGCAAAGTTGACAATGACTAGTCCAATCCCAATAAGCGCCTCTCGATGCGCTATTTTAAAGCGTTGATCTTTCACATGACAATCCCCCTAACCTACTCTATTTTACTGATATGTTGGTCTGATGGGAAGTGTAAGAAACGTTTTTTATCCTATGTAGTCTCGAAGCTATCAATACTTTTGGATTTTTCAATAGGGTTCTAGCAAACACCCAATCGTCAATAACGAAATTCAATCGCTCTAAAAAATAAAAACCCTCGTCCATCGAATGAGACGAAGGTTTTTAGGAATGGTATTTGCTTATGACGGACGTTTTTCCCAAGGCTCCATCGTTCCCACAGTATGGAGTAACCGATCATGCTGAATGGAATCAATGACACCTTGTGATATTTCCTCATTTGTAAGCCACCGTGAATGACTATCTTCAATTTTAAAGCCAAGTTGAACTTGATGGTATTGTAGGGCATCAAGTTTATCGATTTGCCCTTTAACTTCAGTAAGATTTGCACGACTCCCCAAGACATGAAACAGTTTCCATGATCCGCCTTGCCATTGTGAAATTTCACTTGCTATGCGCTCTAATGTACTATCAGCATATGAATGAATCCAAGCAATTACTAATTCAATAGGTCCATTTTGCTGCATCGTTTCTCGTATTTTCTTTAATAATAAGGATTCATCACGATAATCCACTAACAAAGGGGTTCATGGATGAGTTATTTGCCTTGTTTAGCAAACGTTCCATCCGATTGGCATTCCGTCCAATGACTGAAACATGATAACCATTATTTACTAACCATAGGGATGTGTTAGCTAACATCCCTGTTCCACCAATAACTAATGCGTGTGTCATCCATTTATCCCTCACTTCATTTAGATTTAAAGAAATGTGAGAGTCGCTAAGCTACTTATTTACTTAACAGTTCGGCGTATCGACAAGTAGTTGCAATACCTTTTTATCAATTTTACCAACACTTGTTTTTGGTAATTCATCTAGGAAAATGATATGTTTTGGAATTTTATAGCGTCCTAATTGCTGGTGACATAGCTCATTGAGTTCATCTAAAACAGCAGTAGTTTGGTTTTGACAGACAATAAAAGCTGTTACAATCTCACCCCAATAGTCATCCTCTACTCCAATCACGGCAACCTCCTGTACATGCGGATGCTGTAATAGGCATTGCTCCACTTCCTGCGGATAAATATTTTCGCCGCCCGAAATGATCATTTCCTTTCTACGTCCCACGATATAGAAGTCACCATCTTCATCCATCATGGCTAAATCGCCTGTTTTTAACCAGCCATCTTGCAGGATATTGGCAGTTTCCTGCTTGTTATTCCAGTAAAATCGAAACATATGCTTTCCTTTTACGAAGAGCTCTCCGACTTCACGAGGTGCACAGCTTTGCCCTGCGGGGTTGATGATTTTAGCCTCGTTAAATTGCATGCTCTTTCCGACAGCCCCTTTTTTCGCGTAAGCATGCTCTCTAGCTATATAAAAATTATTAGGTCCTGCTTCGGTTAAACCGTAGCCTTCTTTAAAAAATAGCCCCTTCTTGTAAAAGGCATCATAAATAGGATGAGGACATGGTGCACCGCCTGATAAAAATACTTTCATCGAAGGAAATTGATTTTCCTGAAAGTACTTCGTAGCAATCATCGCTTGATACATCGTTGGCACAAAAAGGGAAATGGTCGTTTTGTATTGATTCGTTGCTTGCAGCGCTGTTTCTGCTTCAAATTTATCGCCAATGATGACCGTCCCACCAGCCATGAGTAATGGTATACATAATGCATTTAAACCACCTGTATGAAACATCGGCATATAATTTAATGTACGGTCTTGAGCATGTAAACCCCAGCTAATAATTGTATTCATGGCGTTCCAATTCACCGATTGAAAGGAAAGCACAACCCCTTTTGGTCGCCCTGTAGTACCTCCCGTATAAATCATTAACCATGGATCGTCCATGTCCACTGCTTGCCTACTTGGTACCGTATCCTTCTCTTGCTCGATGCTCTGAAGAGGAAACATCTTTTCTAGTGTCAAGGGACAAGAACCTTCCTCATCATACAACAGAATAGAAGGGGTAGCATCCTTCAAAATTTGTGTTAATTCCTCTTTACTCAAACGCCAATTTAACGGCACATAGATAAGTCCACGTAGCCCACAAGCAAATAAAACAGCAAACAATTGAATGTGATTTTTTGCAAAAACAGCGACTCTACTTCCTTTTTGTAGCTGCTGACGCTCAAAAAAATGACTCCATTTACCAATTTCCTCAGATAATTGCTGATAGGTCCACTGCTCTTCTGTTGCTAAATTAATTAACGCGATGTGATGAGGCGTTAAGGCGGCACGTTTTAAAATCCAAGCTTGCTCGACAAACATCTTAACACCCCCCGATCACATCATGATGGCTCCATCCACATGTAGCGTATGACCGTGGACGTAGGAAGCCTCATCAGATGCTAAAAACAAGTAGGCATTGGCAATATCCCGTGGTGTCCCTAATCGTTGTAAGGGAACGATTGAGCGCATTTGAGCCACAATATTTTCAGGCATCTTTTTGACCATATCCGTTTCTGTAAACCCAGGTGCCACTGCATTGACGTTGATTCCCTTACGCCCTAATTCCTTTGCCCACGTTTTCGTCATTCCTACAATGGCTGCTTTTGTAGCTGCGTAATTCGTTTGACCAACATTACCGTAAACCCCACTTACCGATGATGTATTAATTATTTTGCCACCACCAGCTGCCACCATATGGGGGATAACCTCCTGAGTACAATGAAAAACCCCAGTCAGATTAACATCGATAACCTGCTGAAATTGGTCCTCTGTCATCTTCGTCAGCATTGCATCTCTTGTAATCCCTGCATTATTCACTAGGATATCAATGCGACCTTTCTGTTCGATTACCGCTGCTACTAGTTGTTGAACGCTCTCTCTACTTGCTACATCTACTTGTATAAAGGCCACGTTGTCCCCTAGTTGTTCGGCAGCTTGAATCCCTGCCTGTTCATCAAAATCGGCGATAAACACAAATGCTCCTTCTTCAATAAAACGTTCGGTAGCCGCATAACCAATCCCATTTGCAGCGCCAGTGATAATCGCAACCTTATTGTTTAATAGCATGATTTCTCCCCCCAATTTCTAAAAAAGCCACGATTTCGGCTGTTAGCTGTGCTAAATCATCGATCAGTGGGGAATGCCCACAATTTTTTAAACTAACGAACTGTGTCTCCTTGCCTAAATCATGTAGCAATTCTGCATTCATTTCCTCTGTAATGACCAAATCCCGATCCCCTCGCAATACTAAAATCGGAATATGGAGTAGGAGGGCTTCTTGAGAGCCTTTTGCAATCTCATTGTCAATAGCACTCATATTAAACGTATTGAGTGCGTGGTACACTTCTGCTAAATTCCTTTGTGTCAGCATATCCTCTATATATTCTTGATATTTTTCTGCGTTCGGCTGTTGATGGGTATAAATTAATGCATTCCATATAGACTGTAAGCCTTCACCATTTTTTGTATCATAGAAGCCTTGCACAAGCTTTGTTTTGGATGTATCAATCAACACTTCTTCATAGCTATAGGCTCTTTTAAAGGATGCTGGATTGCCTGTTCCTAAATCCGTGTAGAATGGATAACCACGTGTTGAAGCGGAAGCTAGTAAAATCAGTCGTTGACAATGCCCTGGATAATTAGCGGCAAACTGCATACAGACGGCTCCTCCTGTTGACCAGCCAATCATATCGAAGGTTTGCAACTGCATAGCATCGATAAATAGCTTGACATCATCGCTAAAATCTTTAATGGCAGAGATAGGCTTATGATACGATGATCCACCAAAACCTCGTAAATCGATAGCATAAATTGTATATTTGTCATCTAAAGCATCCATAAGAATATCCCAATGCTTAGAAGATGTCATATTACCATGAACCAATAGTAAAAGTTGGGCTCCCCCTGAGCGCTTACGATAAGCCATCGTTTCACCATTTGCGAGCTGAATTGTTTTTAACATTCCATTTCCCCCTTATCCCCAACGTATTGTGATAGCCCCCCACACATAGCCAATACCTGCACTAACCAATGTAACAATATTACCTTCTTGAATACGCTTTTGCTCCAATGCTAGCTGTAACGACAATAGTTGATCAATCTGCCCGATATGCCCATATTCTTGCAAATAAATCGATTGCTCCTGCTGTAAACCAAGGTCTGCTAAAATATAATCATGGGCAGACCTCTTCATATGCAGCATCGCTAAATAGTCAAGCTGTGCTTCACTGTATCCACTTTTCGCTAAAGAGCTACGAATGACCTTCAAAAAATTCCTTAAAGATTTCTGTTCTAAGCGCTCTTTCATACCAATTGGGTCTAATACGTCAAGCTTATATAAGTTTTCAGTTAAATGGGATGGGGTTAACGGTGTTTTCGTTCCCCCAACTGGAACGACAACATCCTCCGAGAAAGAGCCATCCGTCATAATATCAGCCTCTAAAAGCTGGTTTTTACCCTCATTTTTCCGTAATACTATGGCCCCTCCACCAGCAGCCAAATTGTACATAAAACGTGTCCTAGGGTTGCTATAATCGATAAAATCCACATTCCGATATCCGCCCGCTAGAAGAATAGTTTGAATACTTTCATCTGAGGCCATTAAGCTTTTTGCTACCTTTAATGCCATAATCGTTGTGCCACAGCGCAATTGCACATCAAAGGCCCAAGCATTGACCGCACCAAGCTCCTCCTGCATTTTGATGGAGGCTGTCCAGAGTGGATATTCCTTATGCTCCTCCCCTATATAAATAACAACATCAATATCTTTTGGATCTATATTTGCCTTTTGAATCGCTTCCTGTGCAGCCCATATCCCCATTTGCACTGTATGATCATGTGCGCCAGGAATTGGCTTTTCATGAATGCCCATTTTTTGACGAATAATATCCTCAGGAATATTCGAAAGAGCAGCTATTTCTTGCGCTGTCATTTTATTTTGAGGTAGATAAATACCTGTACTAACAATACCGATTGTCATTCAAATCGCTCCTTTTCCTGTGGCAGGGCAACCGTCGCTTTCTTTTGTTTTAGCTTTCTTCGCCATTTCCAAAACAGTAGTTTTAGTGAGCCAATAATGCCCTTTGGGAAAAAGATGACAGCTAAAATATAAAGAATGCCAAAGAAGATAATCCAGCGTTCAAAAATTGGATAATCTCGTGCCAAGCCGGATAGAGCGTGCTGAGCATATTCAATGACTGTCGCTCCTAATAATGGCCCGACTAACGTGCCGACCCCACCAATTATCGTCATTAAGAGGGCATCGAGTGTAATATCCATTGCCATCACACTTGTATTGACGAAACGCAATGACACTGCATATAAGGAGCCTGCAAAGCTTGCCACTATGCCCGCAACAACGGAGGCTATAACTTTATAGTGCAACGTATTAAAGCCTAATGATTTCGTCCGTAGTTCATTTTCTCGTACAGCAATTAAAATGCGACCTGTCGGCGAGTTCACAAAACGATAAAGTGCTAAGAAGATGAGCACTAGGCTTGCTAGCACAAAGAAATAAAATGTCATCCGATCTCTAAACATATCGGGTGCTCGAAAAGTAAAGCCATCATTGCCATACGTGACAGAGCGCCACTTTTCAGCTAATACTAAAAATAATCCTGAAAAAGCAAGCGTAAGCATCGCAAAGAAATGACTTTTCAGACGCAAGGTCAATAACCCTACTAAAAAACTAATGAACCCTGCCAGAACCATGCCCATCACTATGGACAGCACAAAGATTAACAGTGTGTTATCGATTTGCTTGAGCATGACTGCTGTCGTATAGGCACCGATACCAAAAAACATAGCGTGCCCAAATGAAACAATTCCTGTATAGCCTAGTAAAATATCATAGCTCATTGCTAATATCCCAAAAATAAAGATTTGCGTTAGTAAAATGAGCAAAGTTCTCGAATCATTGACAAAAGGAAGAACAATAAAAATTGCTAGTAAAAGGAAAAAGGCTATATAACGCAAGGATATTTTATTGTTCATGATGTTCGCTCCCTTCGCATCGCAAACAGCCCCTGTGGACGGAAAATTAACACAATGGCCATGAGAATCATATTGACTGCTAGTGACAAGACAGGCACATAATAAGCCATAAAACTACCCGCAAGCCCTACTAAAATAGCTGCAAGCAAAGAGCCCGAAAAACTACCCATACCGCCAATGACCACTACAATAAAGCCTAAAATGGCATACTCCATGCCCATTTCTGCGTAAATAACTCCAGAATAGGGCGCCATCAACATCCCACTAAGTGCCGCCAACGCTGCGCCCACCATAAAAACATATAAAAATACACGCTTAATATGAATACCAAGGGCCTGTGCCATTTCCTTATCCTGTACACCTGCACGAACGATTAATCCAATCTTTGTACGCTTCAGCATGTATTGGAAAATACCAAAAATAACGAAACCTATCACAATGATAAATAAACGATATTTAATAATAATAACGTCGCCAATTTCCCAGCTACCCGCTAAATAACTAGGTGTTTTTACCGCAACACCATTTGGGCCAAAGACCACTTTAATGAGTTCCTGTAGCACAAGCATTAGCCCCAGGGTAATTAAAATTTGCTGAATATGATTGCCATAAACGGGCGTAATAATAATTTTCTCTGTGATTAATCCAAGTAACGCACCCGTCACAATCGTCCCAAGAATTCCAATAAGGAAACTTTCCGTAAACATATAAATAAAAATTCCCGCATAGGCGCCCCAAACAAATAACCCACCATGCGCAAAGTTCAACACATCCATTAAGCCAAAAATTAACGTCAAGCCTGCTGCTAGTAAAAAAATCAGCATCCCCGTTGCCAAGCCATTAATGATTAAATTGACGAAAAGCTCCAAAGATGGTCACCCCCTTCATCCAATTCCAAGATATTTCCGCTTTAGTTCTTCATTATGAATGAGATCCTTCATATGGCCCGAATGCACGGTCCTGCCATCATCTATTAAGGTGTAGGTATCACCAATCCGACTAGCCATGATAAAGTTTTGCTCCACGAGGACAATGGACGTTTTCTTTTTCATTTCCACAATGGCTTCCATTACCTTCTCCACTACAATGGGCGCAAGTCCCTTAGACGGCTCATCAATCAAAATTAATTGACTATCATTGATAAAGGCTCTTGCCATGGACAGCATTTGCTTTTGACCACCAGACAAATGCCCTCCTGCCTTTTTCCAAAACTTCTTTAAGTCCGGAAATAGCTCAAGCACATACTGCTGCCGCTCTAATGTCGCAGAATCCTCCTTACGCATTGCTACTTTCATATTTTCCTCAACTGTTAAATCCGCAAAGATTCCTTGATTTTCTGGCACATAGCCAATCCCTAATTTGGCTACTTTATAGGTTGGGCTTTTTTTAATTGAATGAGAGCGAAAAGCAATGTCTCCCTTTGTCGACGGCGTTAACCCCATTATCGTTTTCAGCGTGGTCGTTTTACCTGCCCCATTGCGTCCCAGCAGTACGGTAACCTGCCCCTCCTTCGCTTCAAAATTAACGCCCTGCAAAATATGATATTGACCGATATGTGTATGAACCTCATTTAATGTCAGTAAGGTGGTCATCGTACAGCCCTCCTAAATATGCATGTTGCACGGTATCATTATTCATGATTTCCTCTGGTGAACCGTCTGCTAGTAGCTGGCCATTAAACAACACCATAATGGAATCGGATACATCTAAAATCATATCCATTTTGTGTTCAATGAGCAGAATCGTTTTATTTCCTTGTTGTTTTATCGTCCGAATGACTTCTAAAATCGTAGGTACTTCCTCTAATGACATACCTGCTGTAGGTTCATCTAGCAGTAAAATTTCCGTATCTAACGCCAATAGCATGGCAATTTCAAGCTTTCTTTTTTCCCCGTGCGATAACATCGTTGTGAGGGCATCACGTTTATTGTCGAGTAAAACGAGAGATAATAATTCCTCTGCTTTAGCAGTAATCGCCTTATAGCTTTTGTAATGTCGGAATAGCTGATAACGAATTTTCTCCTTGGATTGGACGGCTAAACGTACATTTTCGAGGACCGATAAGTTTGGAAATACATTCGTAATTTGAAAGGAACGACCCAACCCCATACGAGTTCTTTCAATGGCTGACTTATTGGCCAGCGATTGTCCTTTAAAATAAACATCGCCTGTTGTTGGCTTTAGCTCTCCGCTTATCAAATTAAAAAAGGTTGTTTTACCAGCTCCATTCGGCCCAATGATCGATTTCAAATGCTTTTCTGGCATTTGAAAATTGACGCGGTCTACAGCGGTGTGTCCGCCAAAACGAATCGTTAAATTTTCGGTGTAAAGTATCGGCTCCATCTTCTACTCCCTTCATCTCTAGTGATTATGTAGAGAGACAGCGTGACGCCGCCTCTCAAAAGTCTAATTCATAACAGGAGGTGCTGTTTCCTCAGGACTTAATTCACGAATAAGTACTGGTACAGGGTAATCCACGCCATCTTGCTGCTCTAAGCGAATTGAATACATTGACTGAAGTGCCTGATGGTCCTCTTCGCGGAACGTCATCGTGCCTTTTGGTGTCTCAAATGACATCCCTTCCATAATGTCAATCAGCTTGTTAGCATCCGCATCCCCATCCGATTGTTTCAATGCCTCCACAATGGCAATCGCTGCAGACATACCACCAGGTGTAAATAAATCTGGTACTTCATTGAAGCGTTTTTGATGCTCATCAACTAACCATTTATTGACATCATTTTGTGGAAGCGTATGGTAATACACTGAGAAGCCTTCCATGCCAATCAACGGATTCATAAATTGCAGCGCAATAATATCAGGCGCCCCAGTTGAAATTTTTATGCCCTTTTCTTGAATTTTAAGATCTGCAATTTGATTCCAAGGTGAATTAGCCCCCGCCCAAACCACAAATAAATAATCAGGCTTCGCATCAATTACCTTTTGTAAATTGGACGTAAAATCAGTTGCTGCTGGATCGGCATATTCCTCTAAGACAATCTCAGCCCCCAATTTCTCCGCTGCTGTTTTAAAGGCATTTACACCATCCCAGCCAAACGAATAATCCGGTGCAAACGTAGCAATCTTCACACCCTCTCCAGCAATGGCCGCTGCTGCTGCATAGGCATCCTGTGAGGAATTCCGACCCGTACGGAAAATATACTCATTAAATTCTGAACCCGTAATACTATCAGCCACCGCAGGCTCTACCACCATAATTTTTTCATACTCCTCAGCAAGTGGTAGGACAGCCAGCGTATCACCAGAGCTGGAAGAACCTACTAAAAAATCAACCTGATCATCTTCTAATAGCTTTGTAGCCTTCTGCACAGCCACCTCAGGCTTCGTTTCGGTATCTTCATAAACAACCTCTATTTTCTTCCCATTGACCTCCATCGTACCGCCGGTTGCATACTCAATCCCTAAATCAAATCCCCGCTGTGTTTGCTTCCCATAAGACTCAAGCGCCCCAGTTAACGAAGCAAGCACCCCAATCTTGATCGTGCCCCCTTCTGCCGTCACCGCCTTCGTCTCACCATCAGAAGTATCCGCACCCGCTCCTTCATCCTTTGCCTCTTCCCCATTACATGCCACCAACAATACAGCTACTATCACAAAAAGAAACCAATACCAATGCCTCTTCATCCCAAATCCCCCTTTAAGATAAGCTCAATAGAAAGCGCTTTCTTGCTATGACAACAATATATAAAAGTCCAGTTACAAATTAGTTACAAGCTAGATGGCTCATATTTGGGCCATCTAGCTCTGTCCCGAAAGTGCAGCGAAGCGCAACGGCAGGGACAAAATGTTCTCTTAAATCTGCCGAAATGGCAGATTTGTTTTCTGTCCCGAAAGTGGAGTGCAACGCTACGGCAGGGACAAAAAGCTCTTTTAAGATCTACCGAAATGGCAGATTTGTTTTCTGTCCCGAAAGTGCAGCGAAGCGCAACGGCAGGGACAATGGCTCTTTTATTATGTGCCCACTAAGACAATCACTTGCCTGTGACAACCATTTGCAAATGGGTATTTATGGTATTATAATTTTACGAATTAATAAAAGAAGAATGAATAGTGCAGGTTTTTTTATTTAGCAACACGAATTATCTATACTAAACACCATGTAAAAAAGAGAGGGAAATTTAATGAGTAATTACTATTCCAGTCATTTTAATCTTGAAAAAGTAAGTGAAGGCATTTATGCTGCTATTGCGAAAGATGGTGGTGGCGCGTTTGGCAATGCTGGTTTCATTGATTTAGGCGATAAAACGATTATTTTTGATACATTTAACACTCAGCAAGCTGCTGAAGATCTAAGGAATCTAGCTGAAAGTATTACGAGCAAACCCGTCTCTTGGGTAATTAATAGTCATTTCCATAGCGATCATACGAGAGGAAACCAAGTATTTAAAGATTGTCATATATTATCTAGTCAAACAACACTTCAACAAATGAAGGAAAACCATCCAGCAAAAATAGCCGAACAGAAGGCCGATTTGAAAGGGTTAAAAAAGTACATTGCCTCACTTGAACAAAATGCTCATCCAACTGATACACAGAAATTGAATGAAATAAGTTTTTTAAAGGAGATGGAAATCTCAATCCCTCGCCTGGAATTAGTTTTGCCGCAATATACTTTTACGCACGAGTTTACTATTATCGGAACCAAACGTACTGCAAGAATAATGACACTGGGAGGTGGTCATTCTCCCTGTGATTCGTTTCTTTATATTCCTGAAGATGAAATCATTTTTATGGCTGATCTTCTATTTGTCGGTATGCATCCATCATTCTTCCCATATTCCAATCCAACACAATGGGAAAATATTTTAGAAAAAGTAAATAACTTAGCCATTCAAAAGGCCATCCCTGGTCACGGATCCATAGGGACTAAAAAAGATATCATCAAGCTAAAAAACTATATTAATGAAATGAAATTGTTATCGAAAAAGGTAAGTAACATGGAAGACGTTTCAATTCCCCCCGCATATCAAGATTGGACAACGATCAATATTGATGTGATGGAGTTGTTTATTAAAAATTTAAACATACTAAAAGAATTGTAAACAGCTAAAAAGAAAGACAAAAACGTTGAATGAGCAACATTTTTGTCTTTTATAGTATTAAACTATTCATTCGGTATTCCTGATTGCATTTTGTAATTTCTCATGAGCATCCCATTGGATCTGATCATCCCAAATTTTTCATATAGAGGAATTAAATCATCGTCACAACATAAATCAATCATATAAATATTACTCAGCTCATCCAGCATTCGCTTGATTAATTCCTTGCCAATGCCTCTATTTTTATATGCTGGAAGTACTTCAAGGAATGGAATATAAGCCGATAAAACTCCATCACTAATTGCTGTTATAAATCCTACTACCTGCTTAGACTGTTCATCAACCGCAATGACGACGTTACTACTATTTTCCAATAATTTTAAGTGTGTTTGCGGGCTAGGTGGATTGGGCCAATCTACAAAAAAGCCTCTCAACATATCCGATGAAATGTCATCTAGATTGTATTTATACCGCACTAACAATCAACTCCTTTCAATGAAATAGTAATCTACGTAATATCTCGCCAAACTGTTTCATTGGCAAGTATCATTTTAACCCATCTCTCCCTCTACTCGGTCCAACCACTCACTCATTAGATTTTTAAATAAATCAGCTTGTTCAATTTGTAAATTATGACCAGCAATATCTAAAATTGCAAAGGTTGCTCTTGGATACATCTCTAGAATCGAAAACGCGTCCTTATAGCCAACTACTGAATCTTGTTTTCCCAGTAAGAAGAGGCTAGGCATGCCAAAGGACTGTTGATCAACGGCAAAGGAAAAATGATAGCTTTGCTGAATTTTTTCTAAAAAATCTTGATCTGCTCTATTACATCCTGCTAGCACCTCTGTCGTGTAGCGTTGCCAGTTATAGGCATCCAGTACAACTTGATGCGCCTTAAAATCGTCTTTCTCCTGCTGGCTTAATGTTGATAAAAATATAGGATCTTCTCTCATCACAAGATGCTCTGGCACTGTTCGATGTTGTTTCTCAGGAATAATTAGAGGACAGATAAAGGCTGCCCCCAATAGTTGTTCCATAGAGTTTCTCATAATGCCACGCGCTAAATAGCCACCATACGATTCCCCCACCAACAAGTAGGGTTCATTAGGGATAATTTCGTCTATAAATTCAATGACCGCATCTAGCATTTCATCTGAATTCTCAATAGTTAAATAATCTGTCGTTCTGCCCATACCAGGAAGATCTAAATAAATACGTTTCCACCCCTCACGCCCATCAAAAATAGGCTCCATGCATCCTTTCATCAATCGATGATCAGGAGAAAATCCATGTAGCATGATAATCGGTGTTCCTGTTCCAATTACTTCATAATAAATATTCGCTTTCTTAATCTGACAAAATGGCATTGTTGTTCCCCCGGATACATTACTTTTTATATTATTTTAGAAATGGATTATGTTTGGCTCCCTTGTTTGAGCGGTTTGACTCACGTTACGAGCGGCTCACCCTATTTACGAGCGGTTCTTGCCTTGTTATGAGCGCTTTTTCACTTTTTTGGAGCGGTTCCACCCTATTTATGAGCGACTTCTACCTACTTTGGAGCGGTTCCACCCTATTTATGAGCGACTTCTCCTTACTTTCGAGCGGTTTCACCCTATTTAGGAGCGTCTTCTCCTTACTTTGGAGCGGTTCCACCCTATTTATGAGCGACTTCTCCTTACTTTCAAGCGGTTCCACCCTATTTATGAGCGCTTTCTCACTTTTTTGGAGCGGCTTCACCCTATTTATGAGCGACTTCTCCTTACCTTCGAGCGGTTCCACCCTATTTATGAGCGCTTTCTCACTTTTTTGGAGCGGCTTCACCCTATTTATGAGCGACTTCTCCTTACTTTCGAGCGGTTCCACCCTATTTACGAGCGACTTCTCCTTAATTTCGAGCGGTTCCATCCTATTTATGAGCGACTTCTACCCACTTTGGAGCGGTTCCACCCTATTTATGAGCGACTTCTACCTACTTTGGAGCGGCTCACCCTATTTAGGAGCGACTTCTCCTTACTTTCGAGCGGTTTTGCTTATTTTTGGCTCTCTTTGCTCCTACCATTTAGAGATAGTGTAGGATTGCTCCCGTCTTCGACCATCTGGCTACCCCATAATCAAATCATAGACAGCCATGGTGGATTCCATCGGCGTTGTGTTTAATTCTTGCTGCAATTGATGGACACATTTTTCATACCATTTTAATGCAAGGGAACGATTTTGCAGTTGATAGTGACTGTACATGAGCAAGCGATACCCTTCCTCCCAAAGGGCATCCTCTCGTAGAATCTTCTCTGCGTAGTTGATAGCTTTTTTAAATTGCTGTTGTCGCGTTGCATTTTGTGCTAACCGTTCAAGCACTTCAATATATAAAAATTGTAGCTTTTCGCGATCCTGGGCAAGCCAGTCAATTTGCTTTTTTTCAGCGTACAAGGTATCCGTATAACTCGCTTCTGCTAATTGTAGCCATTCATTGGACAGCTCTGGATCAAATTCCTCCATACCTAACTGGTAATAATAGAGGAACCGCTCCACATCAATGTGGAGAAAAGAGATATGCTGTAGCTGATACATACTATTTTTTCGCTGAATAAAAAAACTATCCTGTCTTGCATTCCGCTGTGGTTCCAACACTTTTAATAATGTATTTAACACTACCTTAAAATCTCGGTCTAAGGACTCGATACTGCGTTCAGGCCATAATGCCTGGGCAATTTCCTCCTTTGGTGTAAAGCGATGACGGTGACAATACAGATAGACAAATAATTCCTTTGATTTATCGCGTTGCCATTCTTTATCTTCCAGCTTTCGTTGCCCTCTAATTAAACTTAAACTCCCAAAAAGTTTGATTTGAACTTCATCATGCGGATAACTGATGCTACCCTCCACTTGAAAATAATGTCGTAATGCTTGAATGGCTGGATGTTCCTCCTCACCATTTTGACTAAATTGCAATAGTTCGTAGAAAATCATGCGATTACTTGGACCAAGAATCATCTTCTTTTGCAAAAAATATTCATAGCTATTTGCCAAACATAATTGCGCAAATTGTTGAAAATATGGTTGAAATTGCTCGACATTCTGTTCTTGAAAAGCAATGACTGCTTGATAAAACAAAACATGCATCAAGCCATTACGATCACCGCATTCGTGAAATAAATGCTGAGCTTTTTTTAATAATTGCTTTGCTCGTTCTGTTTCTTGCTCAGAAAGAATGATTTTCACTTCTGCTATAAGAATAAGGGCCGTCATCCATGCATCTTGTACCTGCTCTGTTTCCTGTAAACCAAGCGCTAAGTATTTTTTCGCTGCGACCATATCCCCTAACGTATGTTTGACAATGGCTAACCCCATATAAGGCTCAGCTTTAACCCGTGAGATATTGATCGTATTCATTAAAGATAAGGCTTTTTCATAGGCCTTACATGCACCTTGATGATCAGGATAATCCATTAACAGCAATGCATGCGCCTTTCTGATATAGCCAACAGCCTCAATGAATATGGACTTTTCTCTTAACCCCCGCCGAATGCCGTGCTGTGCAGCATACCAAGCATCCTTCCCTTGGCCTAACAATGCATAGACAAAAGATGCAAGTAGTTCACTTTCACGATGTGTCGCCACAAGCTGGGGTGGTAATTCAAGCCGTTGCGTTAATAATTCCTTCGCCTCTTGTAATTGTCCTGTACGTAATAAAACACGTACATCAACATTGGCTCGTTGAACGACATCCTCAGGCAATGCCACATCCTCGATAAAAAGTTGAGCACCTTTCGCCTTTCCTAAATTCACTAGATTTTCTGCGTATTGTCGTTGTAGTTCTAATAATTCCTCTTTTAATAATGGTGTATGTTGAGCTAGCTCTAATGCCCGTTCTAAATAGGGCTCCGCTAAGGCAGGTTGAATGGTGTCTAAATATATATGCGCTAAGCCTGCTTGGGACTTGGTCATAAATAAATGATCCTGCTGTTGCTCGGCAATTTCTGCGCATTTCTCATATGATTGCTTTGCTTTTTCATAAAAAGCACGATAGCGATGACATTCACCTTCAAAATAATATAGCTTATAAAAATTGTTTTTCTCCTGTGCTGTAAACCGATTGATTTTTTCCAACAACCATTCAAACTGACCAGCACGTACTAATGGTTCTGCATGTTGCTGTAATAGCTCCCCACAAAAATCATGGTCATTTGTTTTAAAGGCATGATAGAGGACAGCCTGAATATTATGATGCTCCACATAATACAAAGCAGCTTGTTTATGTAGCGCTTTATACTGGCTTGGAAATTGTCTCCACTTCAATTCTAAAAATCGGCTAAACAATGCATGGAACCGATATAAACCATCAGTTGTTACTGGTTGAATAAATAAATGGCGCTGTGTTAATGGATGTAGCATTTGTGCGGTGTCAAGGCCATAAAATTGCTTCAATAGCTCCACTGAAAAGGTAGGAAAAATCGCCAACTTCAAAATCATCTCCTGCTCAGTCGAAGTCATCGTACTATACACTTCCTCGGACAAAAATGTGAAAAGGTCGTTTGTTGAAATTGTTAACCAATGTTCTAAAGACGCATGGTGCCATTGCTCAGCTAATAAAGAAATACTAATAGCCCAGCCTTCGGTAATCTCTAGCACCTTCTCCATTTCAGTAGCTGTTAAATGCACATCCACATATTCTTCAAAAAAAACGGCAATTTCCTCGGTTGAAAATGCAAGTTCTTCCTCTTTGATGATGAGCAATTTTTTTTGCAGCTTTAATTTCCTTGTAATATCCCAATTAGGTAATGTTCTAGAAGCAATAATAAAACGAACCGTGGGCGGAGCAAATTCAATCATTTTTTCCATTATATAATTAATGTGAAAAACATGATCTACATGATGAAAATCATCAATAACAATCAGTAGAGGCTCATCCATATCACATAAGCAGTTCACAAAAAGTTTGTACCAGCGATTAATTTCCTCCATTTTTGGAAAGCGAGATAATTGGTTCCACGCAGCAAATGAATGCCCAAAATTCGGTACTACTCGCTGTATACTAAAAAAAAGGTGCCTTAAGAAAGGTAATAGATTATCATCTTCATCGGAGACACTATACCAAGAAAATTTACTAGTTTCGTTATGAAGGAATTGAGTAAGGGTGGTCGTTTTACCATACCCTGCTCCACTATGAAGAATTGTGCAAGTATGCTGATGACTTTGTTTTAGTGTTTTCATCAGTGCTGCTCTATTAATGCAATGATTAGACGGGCTTGGAGCTATACATTTGGATTGAATAATAATATCTGTTGTCACGTTAAATAACCTCCATACTTTGTAAGGTTACTAAAATCTTCTCGAAAATTCAGATTTTTAAATTATTGACAGTTTACCATATTTTTAGAGAAATAATGGCTTAAAATAAAAAATCCCGATTATCAAATCAATGATAACCGGGAAATTGCCATTATGATTATAGTAATTCTTTACGTAAATCTGCAGCTGATTTTGGTGAAAGCAGTCCGAATGGGATATCAAATACTGTTTTCGCGCCTTTTTCACCTGCTTGGCTTAGACGATGTGCAGCACGCGCATAAGCTACTAATACACTCGACGTGAAGTTTGGATTACTTTCAAGTTTTAATGAGAATTCAAGAATTTGTTTGTCGTTTGCACCACTGTCACCACTGCGAATGACAAAACCACCATGTGGCATACCTGTATGGTTTTCTTTAAATTCTTGTTCAGAAATAAAGTTAACTGTTGTGTTATATTCATCGAAATAGTTAGGCATTGTGACAATTTCTTGTTCCACTTTTGCTGCATCTGCCCCCTCTTCTAACACAACCCAACATTCTCGTGCGTGCTTTTCACGAGTTGTGAGTTCAGGGTTTTCCCCATTACGTACACGTTCTACAGCTTCTTTAATTGGTAATGTGTATTGAACCGCGTTTTTAACACCTTCGATACGACGAACGGCATCTGAGTGACCTTGACTTAGACCATCTCCCCAGAATGTGTATGTTGTACCAACCGGTAAAACGGATTCCCCTAATAGGCGATTTAATGAGAATAAACCTGGGTCCCAGCCAACTGAGATAACCGATACTTTACCAGATTTTTGCGCAGCAGCGTCTACAGCATCAAAAAATTCAGGAATTTTCGCATGTGTATCAAAGCTATCGATTGTATTAAACCATTGTGCAAAGTGAGGACCTTGCTCTGGTAAATCCGTTGCAGAACCACCACATAAAATCATGACATCAATGTCGTTTTGGAATTTTTCAGCGTCATCTACTAAGTATACGCTAGCATTGCTTGCTACGTTTACCGTTGAAGGATCACGGCGTGTGAACACCGCTACTAATTCCATATCTGGATTTTGTGAAATGGCATACTCCACACCACGTCCTAAATTTCCATATCCTACAATACCTACTCGAATTGCACTCATCAAAATTCCTCCTAACGATTACGTGACTTTGTGAAAACTTTCACGTTAAATCTAACTTCAATAATACTTTGTGTTAGAAAAATTCACAATAGTTTGAGTATGAGTTTTTTTAAAAGAATTTATATCAGTTTTCTATGGTTTTTATCCCATAATGGTATGAATACGGTTACAAATTACTAATTATTCCATGAACCTTAAAGTTATTGTAAAAGCCTTGTAAATGACGGCTATTTTCCCAATGAGTCTTGTACAATAAATGTAACGACAAAAGGGGGCATGTTGAATGAAAAGTATTGGTTACTCACCAAGCACAACATTGGCACAAGGAGAACTACTTGCATTCCATATGACACAACATTTAATGAACGATGAAGCATTGCAAACCGGTAGTAAGGATGAAAAGTTTGTACCTAATCAACATTTATGTATCGGCGTTTTACCTTTTGACGTTATGGTAGATACATTAGACATTTCCATCCAAAAAAACAAGGTGCATGAGGTTGACTTTTACCAAAGTGGCAAGGAAATCGCACGCTGGCTCATTAAAAAAAGTGAATACAACAAGCCATGTCCAGACTTCTATGTGTGAAGTCTAAATAATCATTGGTCGGACTGTTTAGGTTGAGCACATTAATGAAAATTATGTGCGAGCGTTTTCTCCGGCTAAAGATTATCTTACTCCTCATTTTAAGCGTTTCCCTTCATTTATAGATCGCTTTCTCCTCTTTCTAAGCACGACTTTTTAAAGAAAATCAACAATTTCCATCATACTATTGAATTTCCTGTGCTAGCTGTGCAAGGCGCTCCTCATCAATTATATGGTAACCTGTCTTGCGCTTTTCTAGTATTTTCTCTTCGCAAAACTGTGCCAATACATATAATAAATGGCGATAGGAAACTCCTAAATACTCACAGATTTCCGTATGTTTCTCCTTATAGACACCTTGGTCGGCAGATAATTGGATAAAGGCTGCTAAACGATTTTCAAAGGGATATGCCTGATTTTGTGTATATTTAGACGTCATTTTTGTGGCTTTTTCCCCTAAAAACACACAAAGTCTGCGTAAAAATAAAGCATCCGCGAGTAACTTTTCCTTACACGACTGTGTAATCGAATAACAAATGGTTTTTGTTACGGTTTGGATCCCCTTCGTATACCTTGCCTCATTTAGTAATTCAATTTCCCCCATAAAACGTGGTGCTTCCAAATATTCAATGAGTGAAACCTTGCCGTTTTTATGCGTCATATAGAGCTTCGCCTTTCCTTCGATCATGTAATACAATGTATCTGGAAAGGAGCCCTCCTGAAAAATCCATTCTCCTTTGTCAAATTGACAGACTTCCAGATAGGGATCAATTTCAAATGAGAAAAAATCATTGATCGGATAGTTTCCAAGATAATGGTTCCGCGCTTCAGCTGTTAGTATATGCATTTTTTTATTCTCTCCTATAAAAAATATGAGATATCTCACATTATTGTAGCGGTGAACGTGCTATTATTCAACATAGTTAATGGAGGTACGGTAAATATATGAACAATCAACGATGGCTTTCTCAAAATTTCTTTACATTTTTCATTACTTGGGGCATTTTCTTACCCTATTGGACAGGATGGCTTGTTGATGCAAAACATCTGACAGTATCACAGGCGAGTGTAGTCATGGGCTGTGGTCTACTTGCTCGTGCAACATCCAATCTTTTCTTCTTCCCAACACTTGCAAAATATGTAAACAACAAACGACTCATTACGATATTAGCAGTAGGAGCTCTTCTGACGGCATTACTCTACATACCAAGTACAGGATTTATCGCATTATTAATCGTGACGATTTTATTTAGTATTTTTTATCCGGCACTGTTACCTGCTGTCGAAAGTAGTGCAGCAACACTTGTCCAGCACGGCAATATTCACTATGGCAAAAGCCGCTCCTACGGTTCCTTTGGTTTTGTCATTGCTGTATTGATCATTAGTATGCTGACTGGGGTTTTCGGTAAAAACGTGATCTTTTGGAGCATGATTATTGGTCTTATTGGCATGTTGCTCATGCAGCAATTAGCAACACCAAAGGAATTACTCGTTGTGCCAACAAAAGATCAACGCGCAAAATCTTTATCAATGAAAATGTTATGGAGTATCAAAGGCTTCCCTGTAGTATTATTCATCGTTATTTTGCTACAGGGCGCCCATGCCTCCTATTATAGCTATGGCTATATTTATTTAGAGGATTTACATGTAGACCCATTTTATATGGGGATGATTATTAACATTGCTGTTATTTGCGAAATCCTCTATTTTATGAAAGCTGATACGTTTTTGACAAAGTGGCGCTCTTCGTCTTTATTACTTTTAGCAGCAAGCGGTTCTTCCCTACGTTGGTTACTCATCTTTATGTTCCCAAATGTATGGGTATTTATTGCCTCACAAACCTTGCATGCATTATCTTTTGCTTTAGCGCATTATGCATTTATTCGTTATCTAACACAAACCTTACCAAAGGAACAAATTCCAAATGCACAGGGTCTATACTCTGCATTAGCCATGGGCTTAAGTACGGCCATCCTGACGTTTTTAGGAGGCTATTTATATGAACTATCGCCTGGACTATCCTTCGCAGCCATGCTCATATGTACAGTGCCCGCTATCGCCATTTTGCTGTTAACACGCACAAAATATCAATATTAATCAAAAAGCAGGTGAGAATTTTTTCACCTGCTTTGCTATTTCGGATAATAGGAAAAACCAGGATATTTCACCACCGGCCATTTTTCCTTTCTTAAGGCATGTAACAACTCAGGGCCGACCCGTAAATTACTTTGCACCAATTCAGTTGGCGTGAGAGCCATCCATTGATTTAAGGATACATCCTGGAACCGGTCACTTTTAAACATTTCTAAAAACCATAATTGTTCTGTGCCTGTATTTTCAATATAATGACCCGTAGCAAATGGAACATACCCAACATCTCCCGCTCGATAATCGAATGTTCGAGCTGTACCATTCCCTGTAAAAACAGTCATCCGTCCTTTTCCTTGTAAGTAATATTGCCATTCATCGTTATTAGGATGCCAATGTAATTCCCTCATCGCACCAGGCTCAATTTCTACCAGTGCAGCCGCAATATTTTTTGAAATGGGGAAATTAGTCGAATCAACTATGCGCACACTGCCTCCCGGTGTTTTCAATGGAGGCTGAGCTAACAAACGATGTTTAAAAGATTGTGGAACCTTTCCATAGGGAGATTGTACTTTTTGTGAATCTATGGGTCCTGGAACCTTATCTTGATATATATACACTTGTTCGTTCGGAATATGTTGGAAGGCACTCAGAGGAACACCAAAATTAGCCGACAATACTTCTTTTGGCGTATGGGCAAACCAATCCGAAATCGAGAGTGTATTGAGATCAGAGAAATTCCCATCATCAAACACTAATAAAAATTCACAACCGCCCCCTAGTCCCTGAATAGAATGAGGGATTCCTGGCGGGAAATACCATAAATCACCTGGTCCCACATCAGCAATAAAGTTACAGCCATTTTGATCGACTGCGGTAATGCGTGCATAACCAAGGAGCATATAAGACCATTCTGCCTGCTGATGCCAATGCAGCTCACGCACGCCTCCAGGTGTCAAACTCATATTAACACCCGCTAATGTCGTAGCAATCGGCAATTCACGAACCGTAATTTCCCGAGACCATCCCCCCTGATTTAAGGTCATATGCGTATCCGAAAACGAAAAGCGCAAATTAGGAATCAACCCCGCATCAGTCGTTGGCGGTACCAGCATATCAGGATTTTCTAAATCCCGCATAATATCTCGTGGCCCCTTATCCACCCCTCCTGCTCCATCACTCCTAACAGGCTGTGGCACCTGAAAATAACCTGGTGGCAAATTCTCCAAACGTTCACCTCTTTCCGCTATGATTCTTCTAAAATGTATGGGTGCAATGCTTTGATTATTCACTTTTCTTTATGTTGGTGAAGTGACTCAGGTTGGAATTATTAAAAGGATTTGTAGATTAATTCGTTGTTTAGAAGCTAGTTACTTCGTGCTACTCAATTTGGAGTGGTTTCCCTACATTTTAGAGCGCTTTCCCCGCGGTTTGGATCACCTTGCATCCTATTTGGAGCGGTTTCCTCTCTTTTTGGAGCACTTTCTATCGAATTGGGAGCGGTTCTCTCGCTTTTTGGATCACCTTGCATCCTTGTTGGAGCGGTTCTCTCGCTTTTTGGATCACCTTTCACTCTAGTTGGAGCGGTTTCCTCTCATTGTGGAGCGCTTCTCATCTATTTTGGAGCGGTTCTCCCGCGGTTTGGATCACCTTGCATCTTATTTGGAGCGGTTTCCCCGTTTTTTGGATCACCTTTCACTCTAGTTGGAGCGGTTTCCTCTCATTGTGGAGCGCTTTCCATCTATTTTGGAGCGGTTCTCCCGCTTTTTGGATCACCTTTTACTCTAGATGGAGCGGTTTCCTCGCTTTTTGGATCACCTTGCATCCTTGTTGGAGCGATTCTCCCGCTTTTTGGATCACCTTGCATCCTATTTGGAGCGGTTTCCTCGCTTTTTGGATCACCTTGCATCCTACTTGGAGCGGTTTCCCCGTTTTTTGGAGCGCTTCCCATCTATTTTGGAGCGGTTCTCCCGCTTTTTGGATCACCTTTCACTCTAGTTGGAGCGGTTTCCTCTCTCTTTGGAGCGCTTCTCTTCTATTTTGGAGCGGTTCTCCCGCTTTTTGGATCACCTTGCACCCTAATTGGAGCGAATCCCCCTAAAATAATACCTATTTCACTCAATATCTCACTTTCCCATCCCGTCGACGACACAGTCATGCAAGATTTGTAGGCCTTCCTGTAATTCCTCATAGGATGCATATGAGTAAGATAATCGAATATGGTGATGGTCTTGAGGATCATAAATATAGCCTGGGTTAATTAATACTTGTTGTTGCAACAGCTTTAGAAAGAACTCTTTATCTACAAGAGGCTCATGAAACTTAAGCCAAATATAGAAGCCTCCCTTTGGTTTATCCCAACTTGCGATATCCTTAAATTTTTCCTGTAAAATACGTTCTGTAAAATCGGCTCGATCTTGTAATTGTTGGCGTAAACCTACGATATGTTTGTCATATTTCCCTGATTGCAACCAATGCAATACTATTTCCTGTGAGATGGCACTTGAGCCATAGTCTGTTTGCATTTTAATATCTGCCAGTCGTTCGATGACGGTTGTTGGGCCGATAAGCCAGCCGATGCGGAGCCCAGGACTTAAGGTTTTAGAGACGCTCCCCATATAAAGGACTTGCCCGCTTCGATCCATTGCTTTAATCGGTGGAGATGTAGCTTCAAAAAGCAAATCTTGATAGACATCGTCCTCGATTATCGGAATTCGCGTTGCTTGACAGGCTTCATACAGTAGCTTTTTTTCCTGTGCTGTCCAAACATATCCAGTTGGATTATGTAAAGTAGGAATAGCGTAAAAGACGGCTTGTTTTTTTCGTTTCCGTTGAGCTAATGTTTGAGCAAGTTGATTATCACGGTGAACGCCAATCATCTGCATACCGACTGATTGAAATGGATGGACAGAGTTTAGATAGGAGGTTGGTTCCTGAAATACGATCGACCCTTGTTCTAATAAACCAACGGCAATTAACTGCAATGCCTGCAGCGCACCCGAAACAATACAGACATGCTGGGGCTCAGCATCGATTCCTCTTTTTTTAACATAGTGACAGATTGCTGCACGAAGTTGATCATTGCCCTGTGGTGAAGAATAACCTAAGCTTTTCGGCTGAAATGATAGTTCTCTAAGTGAAGACTCCATTTCCTCAGTTGGTAACAAGTCAGGAGCAAGCTCACCCGTTCCTAATCGAATGACATCATCACGCTGCTCGTATTCATTTATCAATTGGATGGTGTGGTAATTTGGCTTATGAATACTTGTTTCGATATAGGTTTGCCAATTCGGCTGTGTTTGCTGAAGTAATGCATGCCAGGAATTGTCAGTAACATAAACACCAGAGCCTATCTTTGCCTCAAGAATGCCCATAGCTTTTAATTCCTCCAAAGCCTGTTGAACTGTACTTCGATTTACTTCAAACTGCATAGCCAATTGTCGTTGGGTAGGAAGTTTTGTCCCTGCCACCCAGTCCCCTCGTTCCACTTGAGCGATTACCCAGTGAACAATTTGTTGCTGTAACGTGGAGTCACTTTGTCTATTTGGCTGCCAGCTCATGATTCATCCCCTTCCATTCTAGAAAATTGGGTGGATAAAAAACCATCCAATTGGTCGTTTTCTTTTAGTTATACCATAACTAAAATGAAGAGTGAAAGGAGGGATTGTCGTTGGAAGCTTTTCTTCATGGTATCATTTTAGCATTTGGTCTTATATTGCCATTAGGTGTACAAAATGTTTTTGTTTTTTCGCAAGGTGCTACACAACCAAATGTATTCAAAGCATTGCCTGCAAGTGTGACAGCAGCTATCTGTGATACAATGTTGATTTTACTAGCGGTATTCGGTTTATCATTAATTGTCCTACAATTTGAGTGGTTACGAATTACGTTAATGACGGTTGGTATCGTGTTCTTACTTTATATGGGCTATAGTATTTGGCGTTCAAATCCGTCATCTACCACTAATAGCGAAGCACTGCCTGTAAAAAAACAAATATTCTTTGCACTCTCTGTGTCGCTCCTCAATCCACATGCGATATTAGATACAATCGGTGTTATTGGGACGAGCGCATTAAAATATAGTGGTACAGAGCAAATCATTTTTACCCTCGCCTGTGTCTTAATTTCCTGGCTGTGGTTTTTCGGACTTACTTTGACGGGAGCCTCGTTCAAAAAACTGGATCGCTCTGGAAAACTAATGCGATTATTTAATAAATGCTCTGCCATCTTTATATGGGCAACAGCCTGTTATCTTGCAAGTGGCTTCCTGTAGCATACATAGAAAATGCTCAGGCGGTAACCTGAGCATTTTTCTTACAGCGCAACAAAAATTGTAAGCTTTTCATTAAACAGGGCTGTATCTATCGATGTTTCTTCGTCCCATTCCACACCATAATGCAGAGCTTTGACCAACACATTTGCTTGTAATAAAGTTTCGTGCTGCTGGATGATAGATAAGACTTCCGAGCTCCCATTAAAGGCAATCGACACATATTGCTCCACTGGTAGCTGCCATTTTTTACGTGCATCTTGAATTGTACGGATCAATTCTCGCATTTGCCCCTCTTGTAATAAGCTCTCCGTTAGTTGTACATTGAGCAAGACACGACAAGTGCTATCCTCTGCTTTTATATAATGCTCCTTCACGACGGATTCTGCGGCCACATGCGTTGACAGCAATGTAAGCTGTTGATCTTCAATTACGATATCTAATGCCCCTTGTTGCTGTAACTTATTTTTCTCTTCATTTGTTAATGTCGTTACATAGTCTTTTACCTGATTCACCTTTGAACCAAATGCCGCTCCTGCTGTTTTAAAGTTCAGCTTATAATAGACAAGTTCATAGGCTGAAAAGTCATGAGTCCATCTACAGAACTTGATATTTAACTCATCTTGAATGAGCTCATTATAGACTTGGTAATCTGCCAACTCACCATTTACTGCAACAATGAGTTCACTTAAAGGTTGCTTAACCTTCATCCCCTGGCTATTGCGTATACTACGTCCTAGTTCCACTACTGTTAACACCATTGTCATTTCTTGTTCCAGCCTCACATCCATTAGCTGCTCGTTACATATTGGATAGTTTTCAAGATGGACACTTTTCCCACATAATTGTCGGTAAATATCTTCTGCTATAAATGGAGTAAACGGAGCTAGTAATTGACAAATAGATGTTAGAAGCTCGTAAAGTGTACTAAATGCTCCTCGTTTATCTACAGTCAGCCCATTTGCCCAAAATCTGGCGCGAGAACGGCGAATATACCAATTGCTTAACTCCTCCACCAATTGGGCAATTTCCCTAGTCGCCTGCGTAAATTGGTAATCATCCATGGCAGCTGTCACAACTCGGATAGTGTGATGTAAGCGAGACAAAATCCAATGATCTAAATGTGACCGTGTACCAGTATTTGAGGCATCATACGTAAACCCATCGATTGTGGCATACATTTCATAAAATTTAAACGTATGATCAAGTGTATCTACTAGCTTTGATTTCGCATCCAATACAATTTTCTTGGAAAAGCGCTTCGGATTCCAAGGGGAGCTATCTACTAGAAAGGCCCAGCGTAAAGCATCCGCTCCATACTGCTCGATTAATTCAACTGGTTCTAAAGCATTGCCTTTACTTTTAGACATCTTCTGCCCATGCTCATCTAACACATGCCCTAACGATAGGACATTTTTATAAGGTGGCTTCCCTGTAAACAAGGTCGATACGGCTAATAAACTATAGAAAAAACCTCGTGTTTGGTCAATCCCTTCAATAACGACATTTGCTGGAAATTGATTGTGAAAAGTCGCCACATCTTCAAAAGGATAGTGCTGCTGCGCAAATGGCATCGAGCCACTATCAAACCAAACATCAATTACTTCAGGTGTACGCTTCATGTCTCCCTGACACTGAGGACAAGTGCAGACAATGTCATCGATAAATGGTTTATGAAGCTCTATTTGCTCATCAACAGCCCCTTTGGCTAATTTTATTAATGCTGCGATACTGTTTGGAGCCTCCTCATGACCGCAACCCTGACAAACCCATACATTGAGCGGTGTCCCCCAGTAGCGGTTTCGGCTGATGTTCCAATCCACTAAATTTTCTAGGAAGTTGCCAAATCGACCATCCTTAATATGACCTGGATACCATGTCACTTGTTGATTATTTTGTAAAAGCTGCTCCTTTAAGGATGACATCTTGATAAACCAGCTATCTGTTGCGTAATACAACAATGGTGAATCACAGCGCCAGCAATGTGGATAGCTATGCTCATATTTTTCTTTTGCAAATAACAGCTCTTTTTTTGCAAGCATTTTTATAATATCGACATCACAATCTTTCACGAATCGCCCGACAAGCTCTGGTACTTCATCTGTATAGCATCCTTTCAAGTCCACTACGTTAATAAAGGATAAACCATGGTGCTGAACTGTTTTATAATCGTCCTCGCCATAGGCAGGTGCGATATGCACAATCCCTGTACCACTGTGCTCTGTCACATAATCTGCCATGACAACAACATGCCCTTTATCGACCTTTACATAAGAAAATGGTGGGTGATAGGAAACACCCGCAAACTCATGCCCATCATGCTCACTTACTATTTCTACAGGCTCTGAAAATACCTTTGCTACAAGTGATTTAGCCAGGATGTATACGTTATTTGCATGCTTTACACGTACATATTTAAGTGCAGGATTCATTGCCAAAGCAACATTGGCAGGTAAAGTCCACGGTGTCGTCGTCCAGCCTAAGAAATATTCGTCGTGATCCTGTCGCTTAAACATGGCTGTCACAGATAAATCTTTGATATCCTTGTAGCCCTGTGCCACTTCATGAGAGCTTAAGGACGTTTGACAGCTAGGGCAATATGGTGACACCCGATGCCCTTTATATAAACGATTTTCCTTGTGAACATGACTTAAAATATGCCAGACGGACTCGATGTAATCATTACTTAGTGTAAGATAAGGATCATCCATATCGAGCCAGTAACCTAGCTGTTCTGTAAAGGATCGCCACTTCTGTTCGTAAGTAAAAACGCTATTTTTACATGCTTGGATAAAACGCTCTACCCCGTAATTTTCAATCTCTTGTTTTCCAGAGATACCTAATGTCTTTTCTACCCCTAACTCCACAGGCAATCCATGTGTATCCCACCCTGCTTTTCGTTCAACGAAAAAGCCTTGCATTGTTTTATAGCGAGCTACAACATCTTTAATTGTTCTGCCAAATGCATGGCCGACGTGTGGTAAACCATTTGCTGTCGGTGGTCCTTCGTAAAATACAAATGGCTGCTGTCCAGCTCGATTGGTTACGGATTTTGCAAAGGTATCCTCTTGTTCCCACAAAGCTCGAATCCGTGTTTCTCGTTCAACCGTTGTTTCTTTCTTTTGTTCTACCTGCATATTAGTTCCTCCTATACAATCAAATTTGTATAAAAGGCATACAAAAAACCCCGTCCCAAGAAAAGGGACGGGGTTAACCGCGAATACCACCCTAATTCTATTAACACAATGGTCAATAGCACTCAGCAACGTACAATCATACGTGTTCTTTTTAACGGTAGACACCCGGGTTAGCTTACTTTCTTCAGCTAACCTTCTCAGAGAGGATTTTCATGTAACATCTGCACACCGACTTCCACCAACTGCCGGCTCTCTGTAGAACAAAATGAAACACTACTCTTTCTCATCAACGAATTTGTATGCTTTTATTGCATGTCATCGTATCAAATTAGCCAATGTTTGTCAATCATGTTTCGCCTATGATAACTCGTTAAGACAAGTGGCGATTTGTTGATGAAGGGTCGCATATTTTGATTGATTATATGTTTGGATAAAAAAGCTTTTTAGCAATGTTTTGTAATTGAATACTGCGTTTCTGTAATGCTCTTCAGCTAATTGACTCTTTAATGTAACTACTGTTGATGGCATTTTCTGCACTAATTGAATTACCTCATCTTGCTCTAATCCTTGCTCCAGCATCGCAAAAAAATGCCATTAATTTATTCTTTAACTCATCTTCCTTCAAACGTATTGTAGCAACTGGTTGACTCCCCTTACTTAATCTTTTTGATTCTCCCAATTACTTTCTTGGTATAGCCCATCTAGCCTCCAACCATTATAAAAACGAACATATGTAAATTCCTTTTGCCAATTATCCTGATGCACAACAACCTTGCTTCGCCAAGGCAAAGTAGATGCATAAACCTGTCCCTTTCGAACCTCAGCTATATGATCAGCTACATCGAGCAGTGTGGAAGGTGCAATCGTATTGTTTATCAAATAAAGCTGACGATCCGGGCTGGCCTCGAGCTCTTGCATTACCTGCTGGTGAAAAGCAACTACCTGTTGATTTGCCAGAAAAAGTGAATACACGAGAGAGCTCGCAAATAGCGCCATTAATGCTGCCACAAAAACAACATGCTTTTTCTTCAAACCTATGTAAAACGACCAATTCTTTTCCTTTTTGTATAAATGAAGATATATTACTAGACTAATTGGCCATAAAAATAGTAGCTGCCAGCAAAGGACAACCCAAAATAGCTCTCCATCTGAAACGAAATATCGAATACTCAGGTAATTGAATAACCATAGAGGAAACGACCAACGCCAAGGAGTCTCTTGCTGCGACCTACTCTTAAAATAAATTAGTAGAAGAGGTAAGCTTAGGAAAAAGGCTGTTGTAAAATCTACTATAGCAAATAACAACCCAACACCTCCATTTAAGGAAAATATTACAACTATTGTAACGGAATTTAAATTAAAGGAAAAGGCTATGCATCCTATATTTTTGAATGGTAGCCTTTATTTTATTAATATTCTTCTACTATTCTCAAACCCACGATATCTTTAAAATCGATTATAGGTTGAGAACCATCATACCCAATTGCCTGACTATATTGTACTTCAACACGATCGCCAACTGATAATGTTTTCGGGACATCCACTAGAGGGAACCACGTACCATTGCTATGTTTTTTCACTAATTCATCTACAGATAATTGACCAATCTCGCTATCCAAGACGCCAGAGACAACTAAAAATTCATGTTCCTTGATGGCTAAGACTGTTCCACTTCTTTTCCACATCATTTGACTTTCCTTCTCTGGGATTCTATATTTTTCTTGTAAAGAAGCAACGTCTTTATGATAGTGCTGCTTTAAATAGTTCATAGCTTTTTGTTCAACGAACCACATCCGGATTGGATCACTTGTATTTTGATATTCGACTCTGCTTACCTCCATTAATAAGTTAACTGTAGCCATTTTATAAGCGATTGGCTTTGCATATTTTGCAGAAAAATCTTCTTTTGTAATTTGCAGCATTTGTAATCGTTCCTTCATCGTTGGCTGAGTTTCATTGCTAAAACCCTCCATAATCAGTTCTAACTCTTTATCTACTTGCTCCCGTGAGGGGATTAACTTCATTGATTGCGCATAAGCAAAAGTCGATTCAAGATATAAAAAACTATCAAAGCTTGCCCTATAGAGTCGATTTTTTCCATTCATATAAGCATCCTTTTGTAAGTGAAGCTCTAAAATTCGTTCATCTAATACTGGTGGTATCATAGAGGTTTGTTTTTGATGATCATTGTATTGCAAATATACAAACAATCCTATACAGACGCTCAAAATCATGGCCAAAAGCCCATATTGCCAGCGTCTAGTAGATTTTTTAACAGGACGCTGTTCTAAATGCTGAATGACATTTGCCATCACACGCTTTTTGCTTTCTGATAAATCCCGTACGACACGAATATCCACTTTACTCATGCAGAAGCACCTCCCATTCAACATGCTGTAGCTGTAGCTTTAGTAACTCTCGCCCTCGACGTAGCCTTGTTTTTACTGTACTTTCAGGAATATTTATCAGCTGCGCAATGTCGACTACAGACAATTCTTCAAAATAAAAATGAATAATGACCTCACGCTGCTTGAATGGGAGAGCTAGGATTGCATTTTCAATCAAAGTTTGTTCATCTTGCCGGACAAGCATATCCCTTCTTGTGATCGTCTGCTTGGCAGCAATTTTTTGTTGTACTTGGATTCTCCGATAAGTCCAACTTCGTAAATAATCTTTACTTCGGTTACTAACTAATTTCGATAAATAAGCCTTAAGCTCACCACGTTCCTCATAGTTCTGCTGATTATCGTAGAACTTTATAAAGACATCCTGAACGATATCTTCTGCACTTTGTAAATCTCTTACATAGTAAAAGGCAAGACGGATAAGTCTCTCTGTATGCTGTTCCATTATTTTTTCCAGTTCATGAATTAGCAACATGATTCCCCCTCTCTACCCTTTAAACGGTGCTCACGTCTTTAAGGTTTGCTTTTTTTGTCATTTATTCAAAATTATTGTCATTAAATGGTGTAATCACCTTTTTTTCCATTGAAGATAATACGATATTGGTAGAGGGAGTACCATAAGGCATAGCCGCATCTATGAATTCCTCTAATGTTTCTACTGAATAGGTTGCTAGCTTGACGATATAGCTAATTTCCCCTGCCACTCGATAACATTCAAGAACATCGGGATGGGCATTACAAAATGCAGAGAGACTTTTACAATCAATAGATTTAAATAAAATAATCGCCTGAATAGTGCGCTCCATTTTTTTGATGTTTACTTTTGCATGATACCCTTCGATTACCCCTTGTTCCTCTAGCTTTTTGACACGTTCAATAACAGCTGGAGAAGATAAATGGACAGTGGTCGCTAACTCCTTCATCGAAATTTTTGCATTGTGCTGTAACTGCTTTAAAATTTGTGTATCAATTTGATCCATCAGACTTCACCTTTCATAATCAACTTTTTTTCACATAATACCTTTTCAAATAAAGCCATATGTCTAAAATACATTATACAACTTCTGTTATCAGTCCGTCCTATTGATTACAATAGAAGCAATAAAAGGAGGATTAATAAATATGAAAAAAATATTATTACTATTAGCAAATGGCTTTGAAGCGGTAGAAGCAAGTGTTTTTACAGATGTTCTTGGCTGGAATAAATGGGAAGGTGATGGTACAACTGAGGTTGTGACTGTCGGTTTGCATGAACAGCTGCAATGCACATGGAATTTTAAAGTGACTCCTGAAAAATTGCTCCACGAAATTACATTAGAGGATTTTGATGCATTAGCGATCCCTGGTGGCTTTGAGGAAGCAGGCTTTTATGAGGATGCCTTTAGTGAGGAATTTCAAACGGTTGTACGGCATTTTGACGAACGTAAAAAACCGATTGCAACGATCTGTGTTGCTTCTCTTATATTAGGAAATTGTGGTATACTCCAACATCGTCAAGCAACGACCTTTAATCACCCAACGAGTAAACGTTTAGCACAACTGGAAAGCTTCGGTGCAACCATTGTTAATGAGCGCATTGTACAAACAGATCACTTAATCACCTCATCCAATCCAGGAACGGCCTTTGATGTTGCCTTCCGCTTACTAGAAACCCTAACGTCTAGCGAAAATACAATGAAAGTAAAAGACTTAATGGGCTTTCGCTAAACATAGAAAAAGTAGGCTTGCACTAAGCCTACTTTTTTAAGCGTTTTTATTATTTGCCTATAGGTGCTGTTTCTGTTGTGCTAAGATCTATTTCTTTTGCACTTTCTAGCACTTCTTTTGGAATGGTAATCGTTGTTACAGCATTGAAATCATGGTATTTGATCGTTGTTTGCTGTCTTGTTTTTATCGAATTACCTTCTACTTTCATACTTAACGTCATATCCATCGCAATTTCTTCTACATCAAATGTTTCTTTATTAATCAATAATTTGTATGTGAGATTGTCAAAAGACATATTGCCTAATTGTCCCTCTAAATCAGCGTCCATGCCTAAATCCATTACACCAAGCTGTTGCTTTACTAGCTCTGTGAATTTTTCACCTGAACCTTTTAGTGTTAATTCGTAGCGGCTTGCTGTTTCATTTAAAGTGAAGTCTTCAGCAAATGATTGCAGCATCTCTAATTGCTCCGCTGCATCTGGCTGCATGCCTGTTTGACTAAGTACATCATCAAATAGTTGTTTCGGGAATTTTACCCAAGCTTGTTGGTCTGCCTCATACATATACATACCATCTTTAGCTGTCATGTACATTTTAATTGGTAAATTAATTGCTTCACCACTTGTTGGATCTGTTAGGGACATTGTTCCATCCGCAAAGAACTGCATTGGCTCTGTAACAATTTCCATGTTCATATTGCCTTTAGAATCCATTTTCATGGTTTCCTTACCATCGTTAGCTTCTACTGACTGTGAAATGGTCATAGTAGCCTTCATGCTTTTTAGCTCTTTTTGCTTAGCTAATGTTTTGGTAAATAATTCCTCAAGTGCAGCACTATCCTTTGTTGTAGTAGGCTGTTCTTCACTCACCTGTTCCTCTTGAGGCTGCTCATCTTTTTCATCTGGTATAGGCATTGTATCTACCGGTAAGTCTAATGCGTTCACAATAAATGTCGCTAACTGACCACGAGTCACATTTTTATCTACACCAAATTCCGTTGCAGTAACGCCTTTTGCAATACCTGCCTCATATAATGCCGTTACGGCTTCTGCAAATGGGCTATCTTGTGGTACATCTGTAAATGGACTTTCTCCTTTAGCTGTTAAGCCTGTTGCCTGTGCCACCATTACTGCCATTTGACCACGTGTAATCGTTTCATCTGGGCGGAATGTATCATCCTCATAACCTTGTACTACGCCAAGATTAACTAATGTGACAATTGCGTTGTAATATGGGCTAGTTGCGTCTACATCCTTAAATTTCGGATTTTCAGCACTCTCTAAATTTGTTGCAAGATCAAAAGCACCTGCAATCATCTTAGCCGCTTGTCCACGTGTTACGTCTAGTGATGGCTTAAATGTGCCATCTGGAAAACCATTAATAATGCCTGCTTCATGTAGTGTTAAAATACTGCTAAAATGTGCATAATCTTTGCTTACATCTGAAAATGCACTAGCAGCCGAAACTGGTACTACTGCTAAAGCTGTAATGGCTATTGCTGTTGTGGCCGCTGTGTAAAGTTTATGTTTTCTCTTTGTCATAATCATCATCCCCCATTTATGTAATTGTAAAAAGGCTTACATTCTAATTCTATATAAATAGTTAGGAAAATGCTAGGATACTTGGAAAATAAATTAGGAATATTTACATTTATCCAATTCATTATCATATAAAAAAACCGACCTCCTAAGAGATCGGTTTTTTAAGTTGATGATTACTCAGCAGCTTTTGCGCGTAGAACCATTTGTAGGATACCACCGTGACGGTAGTAGTCTACTTCTACTTCTGAATCGAAACGAGCTAAAGCTTGGAAAGTTTTAACTGTGCCGTCTTCAGATTTAGCAGTTACTGTTAAGATTTCACGTGGTTTTACATTGTCAGTAATGTTAACAGAGATTTCTTCTTTACCAGTTAAGCCTAGTGTATCAGCAGATTCACCTGGCATGAATTGAAGTGGAAGAACACCCATCATTACTAAGTTAGAACGGTGGATACGCTCGTAAGATTGTGCGATAACAGTTTTCACGCCAAGTAGGAATGTACCTTTCGCAGCCCAGTCACGAGAAGAACCCATACCATAGTCGTTACCAGCAAGTACTACTAAGCCAGTACCTTGCTCTTGGTATTTCATACATGCGTCATAGATGTACTCTACTTCGCCTGTTGGCCAGTAAGTAGTGAATCCACCCTCTGTACCAGGAGCAACTTGGTTACGGATACGGATGTTTGCAAATGTACCACGCATCATTACTTCGTGGTTACCACGACGAGAACCATAAGAGTTGAAGTCACGGATTGCAACACCGTTTTCAATTAAATATTTACCTGCAGGTGTATCTTTACCGATTGCACCAGCTGGAGAAATATGGTCAGTTGTGATTGAGTCACCGAACTTCGCCATAATGCGTAAGCCGTCTAAGCCTTTAATAGCTTCTGGCTCTTTTGCAAGACCTTGGAAGAATGGTGGGTTTTGGATGTAAGTTGATTTTTCATCAAATGTGTATAGAGACTCAGTTGATGTTTCAATTGCATTCCATTTTTCGTTCGCTGTGAATACAGTTTTGTATTCTTTTTGGAATAATTCACGGTTAACAACAGTACCTAATACTGCGTTAACTTCTTCAGTTGATGGCCAGATATCAGCGAAGAATACTTCGTTACCATCTTTGTCTTTACCGAATGAATCTTTTTGTAGATCGATATCCACTGTACCAGCAAGTGCATAAGCAACAACAAGTGGTGGAGAAGCTAAGTAGTTAGCTTTTACAAGTGGGTGTACACGACCTTCAAAGTTACGGTTACCAGAAAGAACTGAAGTTACGAATAAGTCATTTGCTTTAATTGCATCTTCGATTTCAGGTAATAATGGACCTGAGTTACCGATACATGTTGTACAACCGTAACCTACAGTGTTGAAACCGATTTGGTCAAGGTATGTTTGTAAACCTGAATCTTCAAGGTAACCAGTTACAACTTTAGAACCTGGTGCTAAAGAAGTTTTTACCCATTTAGGCACTGTTAGACCTTTTTCTACAGCTTTTTTCGCTACTAAGCCCGCAGCAATTAATACGTATGGGTTAGATGTATTTGTACAAGAAGTGATAGCAGCAATTGCAACAGCACCTGTTGGAATTTCTACATCGCCTTCAGCGAATTTCGCTACAGAAGTTTTTGCGAATTCATCTTCTGTTAAACCGAAACCTTGTGTACCTTGTGGTGCCACTACTGCTTCTTTGTAACGAGAACGCATTTGAGATAGTGGAATTAAGTCTTGTGGACGTTTTGGACCAGAAAGGTTTGGTTCGATTTCAGCTAAGTTTACTTCTAATACGTCAGTGTAAACTGGCTCTAATGTTGGATCGAAGAACATGTGGTTTGCTTTTAAGTAAGCTTCAACAACCGCGATGTGCTCTTCGTCACGACCAGTTAAACGCATGTAGTTTAATGATTCTTCGTCAATTGCGAAGTAACCACATGTAGCACCATATTCAGGAGCCATGTTAGAGATTGTCGCACGGTCAGCTAGTGGTAATTTAGATACGCCAGGTCCGAAGAACTCAACGAATTTACCAACTACGCCACGTTGACGTAATACTTGTGTTACTTTTAATGCTAAGTCAGTAGCAGTTGTTCCGTTTGGAAGATCGCCAACTAATTTAACACCGATAACTTCTGGAATTGGGAAGTATGAAGGTTGACCAAGCATACCTGCTTCAGCTTCAATACCACCTACACCCCATCCAAGAACGCCGATACCGTTGATCATTGTTGTATGAGAGTCAGTACCAACTACTGAATCTGGGAATGTTTCGAATGTGCCATCAGCATTTTCGTTAACGTGTACAACTGGAGCTAAGTACTCTAAGTTTACTTGGTGAACGATACCTGTTGCTGGTGGTACAGCACGGAAGTTATTGTAAGCAGTTTGAGCCCATTTTAAGAAGTTATAACGCTCAGCGTTACGTTCGAATTCAAGGTCCATGTTTGCTTGTAATGCAGATGCATTACCATATTTGTCAACTTGTACAGAGTGGTCAATTACAAGGTCAACTGGAATAGCAGGGTTGATTTTGCTTGGGTCTCCACCCATTTCTTTCATTGCAGAACGAAGAGATGCAAGGTCAACAACTACTGGTACACCAGTAAAGTCTTGTAATACAACGCGAGAAGGTTTGAATGGTACTTCAGCTTCTGGATCAGCACCATTGCCCCATTTTGCTAATTCGTTTACGTGCTCTTCTTTAATTACATACGCATCATATTGACGTAAAACAGATTCTAATAATACTTTGATTGAGTAAGGAAGGTTTGAAACTTTTGCAACGCCAGCTTTTTCAATCGCAGCTAAGTCATAGTAATTGTAAGTTTTACCATTCACTTCGAATGATGCACGGCTATTGTGTAAATTACCTTGTGCCATTTGCGGATCCCCCTAATTTATCTTTTTGAAAAGGCTTTAAAAATGTGTAGCATCTTTTCTCCAATACCCATGATAGCGCATTTATATTCATAAGTAAATTACATTAATATTATCTTTTTTGATAAGCATAACTTATGACCTTGGTTTCTATCCTGATGTTTTTAATTTTTTGATGTGCATAATATCAAGGTTTTGTATTAATGAAGGTTTCTATACCTGTCTAACGAAGCCTATTTAAATGTATTTAACTGTGGTACAGATTGCGGTACGAGCTGTGGTACGCGGACTTTTTGTAAAAAGTGTACCGCAGTATTAAATATTAAATACTTCACCCGGACAGGTATATATAAAAAAGTAGAAATCATAACAAAAAAATTATGTAGAAATACTTACCTCTACTGTAGGATTATAATTAAATTCTTCGCAATTAAACAAAAAGTTTCATCATACAGATGGCAATTTAAATACAATATTAATCTACATATACAATACTGACAATACCATCCAATATTGATACAATTTTATTATTTACAACTCATACAAGGAGCAAATATTTATATGAAGAAACTCATTTTAAGTGCATCACTTATTTTTACACTAGCACTAACTGGATGCGGTGAAAGTGAATCCTCAAAACCAAAAGAAACTGTGAAGAAAGTATCATTAGAAGAACAAAGTAAACAATTTATAGATGAAAATTTAGAAGGGAAAACAATAGCGGATTTTACAAATAAACTACTAACTGTAAAAGATGATAAATTGGTGGATATGATTATTCTTGGTCATAAAAACGGAAAACAATTTGAAGATGATTTTGATTTACTTGGTAGGAAAGCAACCGCTTCTGGTGTAATCACAGAATTTGTATTTGAAAGTTCAAATATTGGTCAAAAAAGAAGAAGAGAAGGTTCAACTACTGCTGTACGTGCTGATAAGTTTATTATCTATATGGGCAATAGAGACATTGAAAACTAAGAGTTCATTGATTACGATGAGCTCTTTGATAAAGATAAGAATAAAGAAGATTTTTTTCTTGGGGTTTATCCAGAAGAAATAACAAACTTTGCAGTAATTGATTTAGATCAAGAAGCTGAACTAACAGTTGAACAACAAATAACAGTGGAAGGGATTATTTCTAACTACGTGTTAAAGAAAGACTATTCAGATGAAAGTAAAGTCGAACAATTTAATGTCTTGTTAAATGATGCTGTATTAAAATAAAAAAATTAACCAGGTACTCATTCGAGCGCCTGGTTTTAGTTTATAGCTTCTGGAACTTTATCAAAATCAAAACCCTTAGACGATACAATTCTTAATGATCCTGATGCGGTTTTCTTTAAATATTGAACTTTACAATGTAGCATTGGCTCCATCCACGTCACGTCTCGCTCAACCTTGATAACGATTTGTTTAGCGATTTCTTCTTAAATAGAATATTAACTTTTATTTCTATATACAAAACATCCTGATTTTCCTAAAATGGGAAATAGCAGATATGAGCAGAGAGGAAAATGTAATTGATAAATTGCCCTAATTGTTTAGCCAATAATTCATTTGAAGAAGTAAATAAAGATGGTTACTGTTTATATGTATGTGAATATTGCAATTCTGTAATTGAAAAAACACCAATTTCGAAGGAGAAAATTGTTGATGAGGCTTTGCCTTCACAAAAGATTTTTACAACTACACTCGAACAACCTCCAGAGTATAATCAAAAAAATATAGATACCTTTAATTTAATATTTATTGGTGTATTTATTTTTTGTTTTTTACTACTTTTATACTTCTTAATAGTATAATGTTAAACAAAAAGACCAGCTCGGCTAAATTTTAGCTTTGCTGGTTTTAGCGAATTTACGGAAACGAGCATTATTTACTACGCTGCTCAATAATAATCTTCAAACCTTCAAAATCCCCACCTGTCATAGTACCCGCATCGAATTTATCAAGCCAAGACTTATCAATCTTGCCTTTATCTACAGCTTGTTTAATGTAATCACGAACTGCTGCTTTAGTTGTCTCATTTGAGAATTGCATTTTATCATCATCCTTTTCTGTTGGTTTTCCTATTTCCATCGGATTCATTGCTTCTTCAATTCGTTTCAAAAAACTATTCCAACGATTTTCTGTCAATATACGGTGGGGACAATACTTGCTGTTCCAGTCCTGATGTTTCTTCACTCGCTCAATGCCCCAGCCGTATTGCTTCAATAATTTTGCAATGTACTGAACTGCATTTTCTTCAGCCACTCCATAACGAACACCACCACTTTTGCTGTAGCAGATTTCTATTCCAATAGAAATACGGTTGCCTTTCTTTGATGCCTTAGGATCCGAACTACCTCCACCATCTCCACAATGCCAAGCGTTACGATTAAACGGAATAGCTTGAATCACCTCTTTATCATCTACCGCAACATGATAAGATACTTGATTATTGTTATTGATCATATAAGCAATTTCGTTAGCAGCTGGTGCATCATTTGCTGTATTGTGCACAGTGATAAATTGAGGCACCATGGTGTACGGCGTCTTGATTGAATATTTGTTTGCAGGTAGAAAGGTTTGTTTGAACGTATAAGCCATTACTGTTCACCTTCTTTTTTAGCTGCCTTTAACAAATCAAATGTGCCTGACGCTGTTAGTCCTGCAATAAACCCAGCCATTAACATGACATACACTGGATATTCAGCTAACGGCCATAAAACCAAACCAATAAAAATACCAATCACTACCGATGTGATTGGCATGTACTGTGTATTAAGGTTAAATGTCTTTTTTAGTATCTCTGAAACTGCTAATACAATTGCAACCATTATTGCTGCTACAGTAAAAATGTTTGTTAAATCCATTATTCATCATCCTTCTCTTTGTTTTTATAAGTATGTTTTTCCATGCGGTCCATACGGCCTTCTAACGATGTTAAACTACGACTAATTCCCTGCATTGCAGTTGCTTGCTTACCTTGCGCTGCAGTTAAAGCTTCTAAATTTTCCGTTAGTTTTTGTTCTCTTTTTGCTGAATTCCAAAATACATAAACGACCAAACAAATACACAAGATTGACCACACCACCTGTGAGTTTGCTATATGACTTGCTGTTGTTACTGTAGATACAATATCCATTCAATCACCAATCCTTTACCCTATAATAAAAAGCCATGAGAAGTATCGAGATTCAGTAACTTGTACCGTTGCCCATCTCGATTACTCTCATAATAAAAAGCACCCTCGATCGAGAGTGCTCATTCATTCTTAACTGGTTCTTTTCCAACAAACAAAAACTTTTGCACGGTTCTTCCTGTTGCATTTAAAATTTCATTTGCAAGTTTATTTGCTATAACATTTGGATTAGTAAAATTCTGACTGACCTTTGGTGAAATGTACGTAGCTGATTTTTCTACACCTTTTCTTAAGTATGTGTAACCACACTTTAAATGTACTTTTTCATCATCCATGTACACCACTCCTTCAAACTAAATGAAATGTAATCTATTTAACTTGCATTTTCCGTTGCATTGCTATTAGCATTGTTATTAAAATCTTTATGGTCTCGGTAATTCCTGATAAGTAGCGTAGTAATAATTATTCCCAAAAGAGCACCAAAAAAGTAGAAAGTAGAGATTAGAGAATCACTATTGTATATGAGAATAAACATCAAAATAGAAAAACCTAAAAAAAGAGTTGATATTATTATTAAATTGATAGGAATCTTCCTGTTTTTTATTTCTTTTTCATCAAATAACCATGCACATGGTAATTGATCACTTCTTTCTATTATTATTTCCCTTCCTCTCCAATTTTCTAATACCATTTGAAGATTATCATTATTTTCTTTATAAATAATTAAACTGTCTTTTGGACCCATCTTAATAATTTTCCATCTATCTGTTGTACCTTCTAATTGGATAAAATAATTTATAGGTCTAGATAAGATTTTATCTAACCACATTACAAATGTCATAACTAATTGCGAGGCTACCACTACATATACCCATATAAATGCAAATGCAAAAATTAAAATATTAAGGTGCTCTTCAAAAATGTTCTTATATTCTTTGGGATTTGCGATCATATACAAAATAATAATTAAGTATATTACTATAATCACTAAAGATAATTTCAAAAAATCAACCTTAATTTTCTCAAAATCATTCATAAATTTCTTTTCGAGCTCAGATACTTTCCAATAATTAATAGCTCTGGGTACAATATAAATTACAATTGAAATAAAAATTAAAAGGTACCCATTATCTGTTACTTCTTTCAATAGATTAACCATATTGTCAACACCCTCTCACCCTACTATCATTCGACAAAAGGAAAGGATTTCCTGCTTCTTTAGACAATAAATAAAACACCCTCATAAGAGAGTGCTCATTCATTCTTTAACTGGTTCTTTTCCAACAAACAAAAACTTTTGCACGGTTCTTCCTGTTGCATTTAATATTTCATTTGCTAATTTATTCGCAATAACATTTGGATTAGTAAAATTCTGACTGACCTTTGGTGAAATGTACGTAGCTGATTTTTCTACACCTTTTCTTAAGTATGTGTAACCACACTTTAAATGCACTTTTTCATCCATATACATCACTCCTTTATTTATCTTTCGACATAAAGGTTGGTTTTCCTCTACTTAAGATTCGAATACTTTCCAAACCATATCATCTTCCTCAATTGATCCATATGATAAAAGTTCAACGATTTTGCCACTTGGGACATCCTCATATTCCGACAAAAAATTGGTAACTTCATCACTAAAAAAATACTTTTCTCTTATGAATGCTAGAAAGAATTTAGTTTCTTTAAATGTAAATTTATTTGTATAAGCCAATATTTTCTCTACATCATTAATAAAAAACTTCTCAGGGACATATTGTCCTTTATATTTCATTTCTACAATTGCAATTATTTCTTCAACGCAATTCCCCAAATAATCATTTTTTGCTTTTTCTACATCTAATTTAACAACAACTAAATCTATCTTTTGGTTAGTATCAATAGCATATTCCGTAAAAATGGCTAAATGATTATCTTTTATAAATGTATCACCCAACCGGTTTCTAATATGATAATACATTGCATTTTTTAACGTATCTTCCTTTAATAAAAAATGAAGATTGTAATCACTTTTTATATCATAACGCCATACTTCTATTATTGTCTCATGTATTTTTTTATAAATTGACTCCACTGACAAAACCCCCATTTACTTTTCTATTACTTATTATTGAGTTTAATGTAGGTAAAGTCAGTAATTTATTTTTGACAATAAAAATAACGCTAAGTCTGTGCTTGCGTTTAGTTTGTATTACTGAACAATATGGAACGATTAAACACCTTCAGTATTTTCAATTTGCTCGATATCTGCTCTAAAAGCATAAATTTGTGCAAGTACAAGATTTTCATTTTCTTCGGATAGTTTATAGCTGTTTAAAACTTCTAGTATATCCGTTTCGCCTCTTGTGTAACGTGTAATACATGCGTTTGCAATAATTCTAACTTTGTAATCAGCTAACATCATCTCCGCCAACTCCTTTTATTTAAAGTACGATTAATTCAGCAATCATTAGTTCTAAATCTGCTATACGTTGGCTCATTTTATCTACATATACATACTGGTCTTTTATATCAACGACCTCTGGAACTTCATCACCAACTACATAGGCATTTCCTGCAGCATCCTTCATTGAGTAAATTCGATGTGTATGATTTCCAATCTCCTCACCGTCATCATTTAGGATTTTCTCCACAACAATCTCCATATCTAGCGTGAGATCTTCTGTGATGATTACGCCAATTTCTTCATCTTTCCATCCTTCTACATAACCGCCATCAAATTCTAATCTGTTGCCATCTAACATTACAATATTGTCGTAAAAATCATGGATAATGTTACTTTCTTTAAGGTATAAAATTGCTACTGCCATCATTGAGCCTCCTTCCTTATAGAATCTGACCACCATGGAGGGCTCGTGTTGGTGTCGTACCCGTGATTGACGATGCCCGTCTCCTACATATTGATAATTCTACATCGATCCCAATTTTGTTACCCGAACCAGACACTGTATCTAGTACAACATTTGACCCATTATCTAGTTTGATTCCAGCACCAGATGTCTTGCTACTGTAAGTAGACATAGAAATCATACCAGATGATGCCAAGCAGTAGACCCCGTGACCATCCGTTCCATATGGGCTGTTGACATTTTGTATAGAAAAATTATTTACTACTCGTAAATCAAGACCCATTACGGCATTGAAGTCCCTTAATTGTAGATTGTCAATATGAGAGAACATAATCCAGTCTATCACTGTAGTTGCCCCAGCGCCTCTTACAGTAAGAAGCCCACCTCTATAATTAGAGAGGTTAAGGGTCGAATACGTACCTGCGGCTAGTGTTAGAGTCGTTTCATATCCTGACAATCTAGGTAATTTGCCCAATGCATACCCTAAGGTCTTATATGCATTGGCTCCATCTGACCACCCTTTACCGTCTTCGTCTACGCCATTCACTGGATCGACATAGATGTTGTACAGAGCATCAGTTACCCTAGTCCATGGGTTCCAGTTACCGTTGGCGAATCCTTGTCTGAACCATGTAACTTCTGGTTTGTTTGAAGAACGGGCGAATTGAGTGACCGAGCCTTCATTATATCCACTCCATGCTATTACTTCTACTAGATATGAGGCTGGTCCTGTTGGCGGTAGATTTTTTGCTCCCCACGATTGCGATCCGTTGTACCACCCAGATTTTCTTAGTAAATTATAGTCACCGTTGTATTCGATTGCCTTTCCATTGACTGTCATTTGTGAATCAGCTATTTCTTCCAATGCTGTTTGTAGCCCATCAATGTTTCCAATCTTATGGGCGTTGATATTACTTTCAGCCGAATGTTCAGTAAGCGCTTTTTGTACCTGTGCCACTTTCCCATCTACATAATTACGAGAGGCAATAATTACTGTAGGATCAATAGTAAGTTTCACAACATCAGCATTATTCGTTTCAATGACAAAGTGAATAATTGTTTCTTCTGACACGCCCTCGCTTAATTGAGGTTTATATTTCTCTGGATACTGTCCTATGGCTATCAAGTTATTCTTGTCATCGAAAATACCGATTTCTCTAATTGTAAATCCTCCTGCTGTTACAGGGACCACAGCATCAATAATAATTCGATTACTGTTTGTTGGATCAATTGAAAGTTCAGCAATTGGACCTCGCCAAACTTCGTGAACGAGTTTAGTTTGGTTTTGTGTAGGTACATAATGAGCACCGTTCCCATCACCAAGCGCAATGTACTCTAATCCAACCTTCGTCTGTGTGATTTGGGCATTGGCGATTTGAGCAAGCCCGATGTTTGTAATTATTGTTCCATATTGAGCCACAATATCGCTCCTTTCCTATAGTGGTGTAATGGTGATTGTTGATGATGTTTTAACACCAACCAAGTTATTACTCCTTGTTTCAGTTTCAATCTTTCCTATACTCATTGGATGTAGCGTGATTTCTGAACCTGTTGCTAGGTAGCTTGGTAAATATAATTTAGTCAATAAACGTCTTGCCACTTTTAATCCCATGTTTAAAGGAATAATTCGCTCTAGTGTAAGATCAATTTCACGATTTAACATGGTATCTGTCGCTTCAAATGTAAATGTTGCTGTGCAGTTTTCTACATCTAAATGCTCTTCAAAATTGGAATGACCAACTAGTTCCGTTAATATTTCATGTACTTTGCGTTGAGTAATTGGCAACCTAGTTGATTGTCTCGCTATGATTCTACGTCTACGAAAATCCAATGTTTCTACAGTTGGATCAGCACGTATGTCATATCCACGTTCACGCATTCTTATAAACTTTTCACTGGCTGTCATAATAAACTGTTCAATTTCTACTTGTTTACGTGCTACATCTAAATTGTCTAATTCAACTGCTACTGTTTCTGTAAGTTCGTCTGTTTCTTTAATACCATCATAAATATCTGGTAAATTTCGTGCGACTCGATTATCAAGCATCCAAAATCACCGTCCCAAGTACCGGTACTTGATTGTGAGCTAAATTGAAATTACTATCTTGTCCATTAATTGCTGATTCCAGTACATCACTAATTCCAACAATATCTAGTAATCTTGATTCGATTTGTAGCTGCCTAATAATTAGAAAATTTGAGTTTTGCCAATCTTTTCGAAGAGAAAAGAAATAATCACTAATCGTATCTTCCACTTCATTTTGTAGCTGCCCTATCGTTACATTAGAAATGACTAGTTTTAAGGAAATATCAATAGTAACTGTTTCAATCCCACTCACCGTTACCCGATGACCGTATGGAGCAACTCCAAGTCCTTCACCACTATTCACAACTGGATCTAAAATAGTTTGCACTTCCTCGATTAATGAGGCTGTTGGAGGGTTAAAATCAGAATCAATAATGGTTATTCCAACTGTTCCTCCACCTGCTGGAGTACGATATGGCTTAACTCCTCCAACACCATGAATGCTCATAACTTTTTGAATATAATCATCCCGATTGCCACCATACGGTATTTGCTTACGAGTGAGGAAAAAACGTCTACGGAAATCCTCCGTAGGTTCTTCATCCTCACCAGGAATGAGTAGCTCTGTTAGTTCTGCTGTCTCAAGACCATCAATATATTCAATTGGAATTAAGGCACCGAACTGTGTATTACCAATAACACCTGTAGTTTCACATTGCATTTCATAAACACCTGGAGCAATTCGTTGGATGGCTATATAATCTAATTCACCAAGAGAAAATCGAAACCCAATAGGAATATCTTTGTTGAAAACACCTTTTAATATGGCATTGGTTGCTTCATAAGGATAGACACCGTATTCTTCTGCTCGTCTTATTAAATTTGGACGCGATGCTGTTTCAGGAAATGTCTCTAAAATGATACTGTCTAACGCTATATACATCTCTTGAAGTTCTTTCGCTGTCATTGCTCCTGCATCATAGATAATGGCACCTTCGCGTTTGTCTACATCATTACTGATTCGTTCTAACATACGTTCAACAATCACTTCAAAACTTTGATGCTCAAACATTATGAAACCACCACCTCATTTGTTATTTCAATTTCACCTGCTATGGTATGAGCTGTAAATTGCACATGCACTTTATTCTTTTTATGACTAAAAGAAAAAGCATCAACACTCTCGATGCGATCATCATGTGTTAATGCTTCGGTTATAAGTCGTTTTAATTCACTGTATACATACGGAATAGGCTGACCAAACAATTTTGCTATTTCAGCACCATAGTTCCATGTGTAAATTAAATGTTCATATCGCTCTGTGCTTAATGCTTTATATATAGCCTGCTCAATAGCTTCTCGTCCATCCGTATACCCCACGATGCGCTTTCTTTCCAAGTCTAATTTGTAAGTACGAGATGGTTGAGCGACCTCTTCAAAATCAGCCGTTAACTCTTCTTCAAAATTATTTTGCGGAATCATCCAACCACCTCTTTGTCTATGATTAAAAATTGTTGACCACCATGAGCACGAATCATAGTCACCCTATCACCTGCAATTAGTCCATTGTGGATTAAGAATTTTTTTCGCCCTTTGTAATCATGATTGTGCGCTTCGAATGACGCTTCACCTGAACCACCAGAGCGAACTTCTGTGACATGATCTACAGTCATATCTACTTCATAATCCATCACAGCACGAGTAAGCTTTATTTGTTCCTCTTTTAAAGTAAGTTTTTGGTCAACTTGAATCTCCAAGGGACTTACACTTAACACTGTGCCATAAACAACCGTAGAAAGCTTTTGAGCATTAATGACCCCAAGGACTAGTTTTTGAATCTCTTTTAAAATGTCCTCCATGCTACGCAATAAAATCACCGCCAATCAATTTTAAATCCATTCGATGATCAGATTCTTTGAAAACATGCTTCACTGATTCTACCATCATGAAATTTGCTACAGTCAAATCACCCACATACAACTGGACAGCTACTTGGCTGCCACCACGAACAGTTGGTACACCGAATACTTTATTAATGTGGAGTTTCCTAGATTTACGGTTGTACAGCTTTAGCATGCCATCAGCTTTTGCTTTACCATTATCTTTCTCTCCTAGTTTGTCAGTGAGTTGTAGAACGCCCCATTCGTTGATCTTACTGCTGTCTTGGGCAATATAAATTTCACGTTTACCTTTCTTTTTATCTTCACGTATCAGCTTAATTTTGTTGTACGTATTTTCGTCAATTGATGTCGTGTACTCAAATGATTCCCCTGTGCTTTCGTCAATAAGTAAGTCCGTTTTAAGTATCCTAGCTTCACGTAAATTAAGAGAGCCGAAGTCATCGTAAAGTACGTATAAACTTTTAGTATGAAGAGTGGTTTCAGCTAAGGCATTTGCCATAATGGTAAACAACTCTTGATTATCTTCAACCATAGAGGGAATGACATGCTTTGTGTTATCTATAGTGCCTGTTTTTAATCTAAAGTCCTTAGCAATCATTTGAAGTACTTGAGCAGCCGTTTTTTTAGAATACACATACGTGTCTTTATTTTTAAAGTAGCGCAGCTGATCATAGCAGGTAACAGTGATAACCCTGTTATTTGTACGTTTCTTGGTAAAGACAAAACCATAAAATATCTTATGTCCGTCATATTCAAACCGAACGGCATCTCCCTCATGAAAATTAAGTACATCATCCTTAACCACTTTGAATGTGAGCTTTCCAGGTGTGCCTTTTCGATGTGTTTCCCACTCAATCCCTTCCTCTACAGCACATTCGTATAGTTGCCCTCTACTCATGATATATAGTTTTGATTTAACCAAGTTTTATCACCTGCCCTGCTTTAATGTCGTTGGGATTGCTGATGTTATTGATTTTTGCTAGTTGGGTATACTTCGAGCCATCACCTAAATACTTTTTAGCAATCGCCCATAGTGTTTCTCCTTTTTTAACGGTATGAGTTTTCGGTGTCGTCTTACCTGTTGTTGGCCGTTTTTGCTCTACTACAGCTTTAGTTGCTGTCTTAGCAGTACTCGTTGAATTACTAGCCTTTGTAGCAGCTTTCAAATTGATCTTTTTATTACCGTAATCTTTATACTGTTTTAATTTTATTCGTACATTGACATCAAAGCCGTTTTCAGCGGATTCTAATATCTCGTAATCTTCAATTGATACGGTCATGTTGGTGTCGAAAAGCAAATTACCGTTAGGCATCATGCGATTGATGATAAACTGAAATGGTTTGGTATCAACCTTCAATTTTTCTAGTTTTTCAAGATAAAAGGTAGCTGGCTGAAAACCGTTTGGATAAACAGAAAACGGATATTTGACGTTTGGGAGTAATACCTCAAACTCAATATCCGTTAGCCCTGTTTTCTTTATTACGTTTACTTCGCCTTCATTCATTAGTACTATCGTTTCGTTACGTCCATTTATCTTTGTACTAAGTTCAGCTGGGGCAACAGGAAACTGTACACCATCTACAAAAAAGTTATACATCTTCTGTTGGCCCTCCTTCAGCTAGCATTTCTGCTACTTCTTCAACTCGTTCTCCGAATTTATCAATAACACCATCGATGTCCATTTCACTATTTATGTGGTTTTCGTTTTTCATGTCCACTTTTATTTCAGCTGTTGTGTATCGGTTAATGGCTTCTCGTTCAGCAATGTCACGAAGATATTTTAAATCCTCATTCATCATCTTAATGCCATCTGCAGCTTTCTTTGTATTGTCTGCTGTTTTCTTACCTGCTTCATTGCCTTTGTCGAGTTTGTCCCCTAAACCAAGAGAATCGTTAATAGACTTCATAAGTGCATCAGTATTACCACCTGTACTGCCTTTGTCAAAATTAAAGAGATCAGCACCCCACTTGTAACCTGTGTCCCATGCAGCACCTAGTGATTTCATTTCCATCTTTGGAGCTTCCCAGTAATCAGCTGGTGTATCACCTACCCAGTCTTTTAAACCTGATTTTAAACCTTTTAAATCACTGGTAATTGATGTTGTATGAGCGATTTCGCTACCTTTTCCAATACCAATTTTCGCTGCTATATCCGCAGGCAATAAATCAACGAACCAATTCCAAGCTTTAATTGCTCCATTTACTGCAGTAACTATTGCATTGACAAAATTGGTTGCAAAACTGTCCCAACCATTTGTCATTGAAATTATTACGTCTAATATATTCGTGGCTAAATTGTAAAACAATCTTTTCACAGAATACATCGGATGTTTCCATACATTCACAAAGAACTCTACATAGGAAGCCCACATATTCCATAGATAGGCTATTACATTATAAATGGCTGAACCTAATACCATGAATGCTCCAGCGATAATGCCTGTTGCACTGATAGACGTTCCTGCAAAGTGATTTATTGCAGCAACAGCTAAGTATATTACTGCAATTAAGGCTACAATACCCATTACTACCCATACAATTGGGTTTGCCAATTGTGCCGCATTCCATAGCCATTGAACTACGGTTATAGCTATAATCGCTGCTCTAGCAAGAGTTAAATATGTTATCAGTACACCAATGATTCCTGCTACTCCTAAAATTACTGGTTCAATTAAAGACCAATTGTCGTAAATAAAAGCTCCTACTGTAACAATTGCGTTAAAAACAAACCCTATAACTCCAGCAATTAAATACAAAGCCTGTGTTGCACTGGAGACAAATTCTTTAAATCGATCACTATTTGCAACATTATTTATTTGTTTTAACATTGGACCAAATGCACGTAAGGCTTCATTTTTAAAATAAGTCCACATTTGTGACCACGTTACTGGCATACTATCAAACTTTTTATTTATTTCATCTGTGGCCGCAAACATTGCATTTTTTACGATATCAGCTGTAATCATTCCGTCAGCAGCTAAATCACGAATAGCACCTAGAGGTTCCCCCATATAATCTGCAATGGTTGATATTAAGTTTGGTGCTTGTTCAAAAATCGAGTTCAATTCATCACCACGTAGAACTCCACTGGCTAGTGCTTGTGATAATTGGATTGTTGCATTACTTGCTTCAACTGCACTAGCTCCCGCAATACCAAATTGCTTTTGCACAAGCTCAGTAAATGCTACTACTTCACCCAAGTTGCTAAATGAATCACGAGCATTAGTACCGATTCTCGAAACCATGTCTGCGGTATCTTTAAATGACGAATATGACCTTTGCGCAGCATCATGTATAAGTTGTTGTGCCAGTTCTATGTCACTCATATCACCGAGTCCAAAATCAACTTTAGCCAACTGATTAGGAATTACAGGCATGTCTTCTACCAGCAGTTGTACGCGGGCTTTGGTATTAGTTAACTCATCAGAAATCTGAATTAAATTACCCAAACCCTGTAGTGACAAATAAGCCCCAATTAAAGCTCCTACTTTACTAAGTAAACCATCCATTTCGCTTGTACCGTCACGTATTCGGTTGTTTAATCCTAATTGCGCGTTATCAGCAGCACGAATTTGTTGTTCAATCTGATCCATAGAGTTGGCTGCAGTAGCTAGTTCTCTTCGCATCAACGCAATTGTAGAAGTGTCGAACATAGTTCCAGAAGCAGTATGCATCGCCTCCATTTGATTGACCATCATAGATACTGCATTATGCATAGCCTTGATAGGTTGGCTCAATCGATCTTCAATTTGTATCGCGGTACGAATTGTTGCCAAGAACTCACCTCATTTTTGACATAATAAAAAGCACCCATAATTGAGTGCTATTCCTTGATTCGATATGTACCATCAGCATGTTTAAAATATTTGGTTTTGCAAAATGGACATTTCACAATGTTTGTTACCATTTTTATTTTCCTGCCGCATGTTGTACATTCTTTTGATTTAGATAGTGCAACTTTTATAAAGGCGAACGGTATTATTAAAACAAATGCAATTACAAATAGTACAATAATTATTGTTATCATAAATCACCCTCCTCACCATAAATTTACATAAGATGGAGAGATATCACTATACCTTTATATTTAATTTGATGGAAAAACATACTACTTGAGTATTTTATATAAACCATCATCAAAGTATGTATACTCTTAGAAGTAAGAAGGGTCATATGTGATTTTAGCGATTCCGAAAGTTTTATCCTCTATTTCTTGAATCCACACATCATCAATCTTATCAGAGACAGGACTGTATCTTAAAGCGAAATTTGTATCTGCTACTTTCTTTATTTGATTATTATACTCTATACCAAATAAAGGGAAAATATCGTCTTTTTCTTCAAAATTAAATGTTGATTCATCATATCCCCAGTATTGCCCTGAATATACATTTAGCCTTGTAACAACATCATCAAATAATATAAATTCAAACTTATTCTTTTCGTAAATATACAATTTACCTACAATACTTTGATTAGTTTTTGGCACTGTCCATTCAAAGTCCTCAATCTTTTCAGGTTCTCCCATAATTCCAACTAATTGAGTACTATTGATTTTACTAAATTGTGTAGCATCAATTATAGGTTCAATTGGCTTATCTGAACTTGTATTCGTATTCCCCGTAGAACATGCACTAAGTAAAACCAAGATAACCAATGTCAATATTACATTTACTTTTCTCATAGAATCCCTCCTTATACACAAATATACATAATATGGAGAGTTTTCACTATAGCTGTTGGTAAAAAAACACTTATAAATCTAGTAAATGCTTTTAACCAATGGCTATAAAATGTTCATCTGGAGCATTCTCTTTACTAATAGTTCGCCATAAATGCGGATAGAACCATTCAACTCCTCTTTCGGTATCACCACTCGCTAATTTGATGCAATGGAACGTTTTAGTTTCTCTATCAAATGCAATTTCACCATCCAACTCATCGCTTTCCCGACTATATCTGTAGACAATTTGCTTTTCATTATCAGTAATTTTCTTTAGTTTCCACCACATGGTTGCACCTCTTATCCACTTCGTTAAGTTTTTTGTCATATTTAGTATAAGTTTTTAATTTTATTTATAAAGAAAAAGCACTCTTTATGCCCTCATTATCAGATTTTACAAAACTTGTTAACCAAATTGAAGTGAATGGTGTTTCCCATCTAGTTAAATGTATTAAGTGTAGAAGGTGAATTTGAATGTCCTAAGAAAACGTTTCAAGCGCCGACTGTAGTTTCGAAGTAAATTCTTTTAGTACACTATCTGTTACTGAACCCACCGATGTATCAAGTAATTCATCGTCGGGGTTTTTATCAACACAATTTAAACTTTTAATGCAACGAAGAGTTTCTTCAAGTTCATTTGTTAGAGTCTTCACCCTATTAAGGAGCTGGAGAAGCTCTTCAGCATTTTTCAACGGAACTTTAGATAACACCTTTAATCACCTCACTTTAATTAACTATCGTTTCTTCCCTTTCCTAGATCCTCGTTTTGTTTCACGTTCTTGCTTTTTATCTTCTTCAATCTTGATCTGTAGCGAAGCAATAATACAAGACTTATCTGCTAAAGATAGAGACATATATTCAGACGGTAGGCGATGCATTTTATGGACCCACCAATGCATGATATTAGCGTCACCATCACCGTCCTCAATTAGTTTTTTACTTCTTCAACCAAATCCTCCAAATCGGCTTCATAACCGTTGGCTTCTTGTGCCGCAGCTGATGCATCTGCAATTTCACCAATTGTCAGCATCTTACCAAGAAGTGCATCTGCACCCATTGCTTTATAAGAATCTTGTAACTCTTTGTCGTTCAGATTTGGAAATACAATAGATTCAACCGTTAATAAACGTTGGTATTTAAAATGGTCAAAGTCCGTGTTAAATTGTCCTTTACGTTTTCCTTGAGTAATCATTGAACGCTTTGTACATTCAAACTTTAATTCAGCATCCCGCTCTGGCGAAACTGGCGCAAACTCCCATTCAATAGGTTTTCCTTGTTCATCAACGAAACTTTTAGAAATAGCACGCTTAATATTTCCATTTTGCTTTTTATTGTGTGCAAAGAATGCAGCTAAGTTTGACATTTATAATCACCTTTTCCTTTTCAATAAAATTAAAAGAGCCCACAATGTGAGCTCTTGTCTTATAGCATTTCTGGTAAAACAGTGAACTCTTCTGGCATTTCGAATCGTTCAAATGTGAAATCAAATGAATCCTCTAAATACTCTGCATCTGCATCTAATAACGCAACTATACCGCCATCAATATTACAATCAACTAGAATTGTTGTTTGTCGTCCAACTTGAGAAGAACCATCTTCATTTGTCACCTGAATATCGAAATAAATATCCTCGCCAGTCTCTTGATAGTGCAACAACATTTTTCGGAAAATAGACGTATTAAAATGGAATGTAGCACTACCACTATATTCAAGACCAGTAGCTTTATTTCCCTTTGCTACTTGACCCATGATTGGGATTTTCGTTTTCGTTTTTTCTGATCGTGCCTCTAAGTTAATTAACTGTGCAAATTTATAACGATTCCCCTCAAGTGTGACCCATGCCACACCTTGCGCCCCATGAATAGCATCACGAGCATGCATGGTAGCTTCGGCAAAATACTGTAGATTTAGTGGAATCAATATTTTGTTTTTATTCAATTGTTTTACCTCCTTACGCTACCATCGTCGTCACGTAAAGTTGTGACATTGTTAGTGTATTTATTACTTCCTCTTGTACGACTACAGCTCTTTTCGACTCACCTTGCCCAACTAACAGCTTTTCTTTATCGTAATTTTGGATAGCTCGAATACGCTGCATTTCTCCGCGATGTTTACCAATATCATTCCACAATGAAATACGTCCATCTGTATCATTAGGCACTTTACCAAGATAACGAGTATTAAATAGATGAGCTGTATCTATTGCAAGCTGATCTAGAACCCGAATTGTTTGGTTATATGAGAAGTCCTCATTTTTATCTGTTCTGAATGATGTAAATGTATTTACATCTTCTAACACATTAAAGTCATCACCCACTCGATGGAAAACGTATTTTCCTTCGTTAAGTAATAGTGTTAATTGTGGTTGAGTCTTTGTTTCTGACATATCAAGCTCATGTTCACCATCATACGTACGGTTTGTATTTGATTGATTAACGGCTACTCCTGCTTGTACACCTGTAACCCAATATACAGCTCCAAAAACTTCCTCATCAGCACCAATTGCATCATTTTGAATATCTATAATACCTTCATGATCTGCTTTTCCAAGTTTATGGCCGATTAATTGGAACTTACCTCCTACCTCATCTCGAATACGCTTTGTATACTCCATATATAGCGATTTAATAATCGAGTCCTCTGATAGACAACCCAAGGTGTTAAAACCATATGCCTCTAATTCATCTAAGGCCATTTGGTGAGGTGTTCCTGCTGTTAATGCAGTTGCTCCGTTATTTCCGCCTGTTAGTTTTGTACCTGCTGTTGCAGCTAGGGTAGCATCCTTTTTAAAATCAACGAAATCATTATTTTTTAAATCAGCAGCTGTTGAAATAGCATTTTGTTCATCAATTAAAGTGCCAGCAATAAGTGTTTTAACGTCCCATTTTGATGGTTCATCTACATTTGCTTGAATAACAATAGTAATGTCATTTCCTCGTACACCTTTGAATTTAGCAGTAGCAAATTCATTTGCTGCCTTTGAGCCACCAAGGTTTAGTTTGTAGAAGAATACTGTAAGAGCACCTTTAAATAAATCCCTAATACCTTTTAGCTTTGGATGAGTGTAATCGTAGCCGAAGATTTTTAAAGAGTCTTTCTGCATGTCTTCCTTAGTCACTGTCATTACTGCATCGTCTACTCCCCAATCAAGAGCAATTGGCAACGCTGCATAACCTCGATCAGATAAATTTAGGTATGCTCGTGCCTTACTAATAAAATTGTGATACGTACCAGGCAACACTTTATTTTGCGTTAACCAAAAGCCTCCACCTAATGCCATTAAGCTTTCCCTCCTTCATCAAACTGTTTTAAAATGCCATCCACCTCGGTGAATGAGTACAATTTGTTGTCATGCAACAACGCATTCAAAGCATCACGCCGATGAACGTATTTTTTACTTTTGACTAGCTGTGCTTTTGTGAAAGTTTGCAATGTTGCTGTTATAGCCTCTTTTACATCTTCACTTTTTACAGATTCAATTTTTTCCTGTATCTTATTTGTCGCCATTTGGAATCACCCTTTGTTTATTGATGTATTGCTCTAATGAGCCCATGAAAATCTTTTCTTCAACTTCCTGTAGAAAGAAATTAAAATGAATAAAGTTATGTCCAATACCGTCAACAACTTCGCTGTTTGCTCCTGTACCAAGCATTAGAGAACCATTTAACAGCGTTATTTCTTTTATGGCTTGCTGTATTTTCAAAGTCATATTAGACGCCTCTGACAAGCCGTTTTTAGGGAAATATTGAACATCAAATAATGTTGTTATTTTCCACCGTTTACCGATTTGTCTGATCTGCTCTAGGTTTAAAAATTGAATAAAAAAAGCAGGAGTCACGAACCCCTGCGGTACTTCATCGATATATTTTTTGTAATCTGCTCCGAAAGCTTCATGGAGCTTAACTGATATTGCATTCTGAATATCATTAATTTCCATCGAAAGCCTCCTTTAACATATTGAATAGCTTTCGTTCTAGAATAGCTGGTGCTTGCTGATCAACTTCATCTGCTGAAATCGTCATCATAAATCGGCCAGCTATCCATCCTTCGTGATTTCTCGTCCTATGTCCAAACTCAACATATTGTGCATACTCTACTGGGTTTATTACTGATAATTCATAAACATTACCTTGTTTTTGAACACTTAAAGACTCTGCGTATTCTTTAGCATTTTTCCCTGAACCTGATTCTGCCTCTGCATGTGTTTTAGCTGTCCATCCACGTCGTAAAGTTCCTCCATCCACTTTTGCTACTGGAGTACGTCTAATTACTTTACCTAACAACCTAGCTGCTAATTCCTTGGCGGCTGCCTCACAGAACTTTTCGAAATCACCCCTTGCTAGTTTAGCTAACTTTCGCTCAAATGCCTTCAATTGCTGAAAATTAACACTCATTATGCATACCTCTCGAATGCTTCAAGCATTATTTCTTGATGGTCTGTATAGATAGCTGGTTTGCCACTTCTGGCAAATTCAGAGGTTTTACCATGTTGAGTCACTATGATTTTAGAACCGGCTGGAATATCTAATTCAGGTGCGATAAATAGTTTGGTAGTCTGAGCAATCAATGCAGGACCACCAGCTGGCGTTGTTGATGTTTGTTTTTCATATGACAGTTTGCACTTTTGATTAGTGAAAAGTGGTACTTCTTTATGTTCTGTGGCATGAGTAACAGGATTTTCTACCTCTGCCCATACAGTCAATGTACATAATCCTGTGTACAACAACTCTACAGCCTTTCTACGAGCACTTACCATGTGAGTACCCTATACTTCGAAAAGTCTGTATTACCGTGCTGTAGATATAAGATGAAAGCATCAAACTGAGCTTCAGGTGTTCTATTTGCCTCAACAGCAAACACTACATTCGTGTCACCATCCTGCACTTGTTTAGTAACTGCTTCAAAGTTCAGTTTTTCAACATCCAATAAGCCCATTGCTTTTTTGGTAAGTAAGAACTCTCCAACTACCATATCGATAGCAATTTCATTTAAACCTGCTGGAATTACCGTTAAATTAGTTTGGTTATTAACATGGTTAGTTACTTTATCGATAGCAAATTTGAGTAACATATCATCAGGACTACTTGGAGCACTAGATAACGTCACTCCAAGCGCAGATAAACGCATTACTACATCGAGATACATGCGCATCACTCACTTTCCGACGTTTTACTAGATTGGGCTGCCTTCTTCGGTTCCTCTAATCGTTCCATCATTGATTTATTTAAATGTTTTTCGTCGATTGTCAATTCTTCACCAACTAAATAACGCTCTCCCTTATAACGTATAGGGAAAGCGCCGTTTTTCACTTTTACTTTAATGTTCGCCATTTCAAATAGCCTCCTTATGCAATTGGTTGCGCTTGGAATACATTTTGCGCTTCTGGGAAAGAAGGGATTGCTGTAGCTGCTGCTTTTGCCCATGTTGAAACAGGATCTTTTCCTTCTTCATACACCATACCGATTACCTTTCCGATGGAAGTCATTTCAACATCAGAACCACCACGAATAAGGCGTGACTCTTCTGGTGTTGGACCGTATAACGATTCACCAAGTGCTCCATCACCAAACATAACGAATTTATTGTCTGGGAAGTAACTCTTCGTTGTATATGTTCCATCAGCGTTTTGCTCACGATATTTGGTATTAGAAGTTGATTCATATACAGCAATAGTAGGTAATCCCTGTTGTGCAAAGAAGGCGTTTAAATCTGTTAAATTCGCCACACGAGCAGAACCAGCGCCGTATAGGTAACCGATAATCTTCGGATTGCGTAAAATAAGAGCTGCAATTTTTTTGGAGGTTAACGCACGTGTTGGCGTAATATCTAACGCATCAGACCATCGTTCTAAATCTCCAAGAATATCCTCTGTACCTGTTCCCCATTGGTCAGTTCCAGCAAGTGCCTCTTTATGATCTGCTGGTACTCCATATCCAACCGTAAGAGTCTTAGGTGTACCATCTGCTGTATTCAAAGCTAATTTCAATTCACCTGTACTAAGTGCTTGCATACGCATTAATTCAACGCTAGCACGAACATCATTTGCTGCTTTGTCGATTAAATTAAATACTCGTTGCATTAAATATTGTTGCTCCTGTGCTGTTCGTGGGAATTGTAATGCAATTAGATCCTTTTCGGTAATCTGATATTTCTTCTTGATATAAGCTGCCTCTAACACCTGTTTAGCAGCATCTAACGAGCCAATTTCTGCCTCTGTATCAAATGAATGCACCTTTGCGATGACAGGTAATTCGTTAGCCCCTACAAGATACTCAAATTCAAGCGTGTTATGCTTCGTTTCTGGGAAAAGCGCTTCACCAATACCGTAAGATTGGTACTTTCGCTCTTTCATATAATCTAATACAGTTTTTTGATTAAATAACTCTAAAACATCTGGCATATTGATTTCCCTCCAATTATCGGAATTTAATTTCTTTTAGTGCTGTTTTCGCTGCTGCATCTGGTGCAGTAGGTAGACGATCTTCTAAAATGTAAGCTTCAACAATCAATGAACCTGGTTGTGGTCCATTTGTTACATCAGTATCGGTGTACAAGATGCCCTCTGCAGTAGCGTCATTCACCGGTAAGATGGTACCTGCCTTTACGATTTTCTTTCCATTCGCATCAGCTGCTACACCCACATCACTCACTAAATACGTAAATGCTTGTACCTTAGATGATGCTAAAAAGTTTACTCGTTGGAATTTTTCAATTGGTTTTACATACGGCATATATAGCCCTCCTTTTATTTAGTCCCAAGGGTTGTTGTTTGTATCACTCGACCCTTTTTCATTAGCCATTTTTGCGAAGTTAGATCCCACATCACTTGCACCTGCACCATTGTCAGCACCACCAGCAGGAACCCAACCTTTGAATGTCGGTTGTTGCTTTTCTGGCACAAATAAAAAGGACTTTGATTCTTGCAACATTTTTCGTTGCTCATCAAGTCCTTTTGTGATATTTCCCTTTTCATCAAGCTCAATCTGTTCTTTGTCAATAAGGCTGACAACTAAATCAACATCATGTACTTTACCTGTAAATTCTAATTTCAATGCAGTAGTTAAACGCTCGTTTTTCAACTGCTGTTCGTACTGTTCTGTCGCTTGTTTATGGGATTCTTGTAGTTTTGTGATTTCAGCCTGTAACTCCTCATTGCCTTTTGCCTTGTCTTGCAAATCCTTTAACTGTGTTTCATGATTTTTCACTTGATCTTCAAGTGTTTTCTTCGCCTTGTTGACCTCGTCAAAGCGTTCTTTAGGAATCATTGTTCCGTATTTACCAACAACAGCATCAGCCTGTTCCTCACTTAATCCCATAGCAATTAAATCTTCTTTTTTCATCTAAGTAGCCTCCTAATTCGTTTTTTACAGGTAACGACCTGTTAGGTATTAAATACTTGTTCTTTAACGTCTGCAAGTGCTAAAAAGACGAAACTATAAAATATAACATATCCACCAAATATTTAATTATCACTCTCCCTCCTTTATAATAATTTCAAGGAGGTGATAGTTATGTTTGAAGTAGAAGTTGAAATCTCTTTTTCTAATGGAGAAAAGATAACAATAGGTAAAGATACTTTAATTTTTCCAATTAGGTTAACAGAACATAATGGAGAAAGATTTTGCTCAAAAGTTGCTCCAATAGTATTGGATGATTACTTTCATATCCATGATGGATACATTCCAGAACTAACAACAACTTTTGCATTAAATGACTTCTTTACAATAAATGACGAAGATTCGTATGATACAAAGGTATATAAAACTAGTTCTATAGTTTCTATGAGACAGTACGAAAAATAGTTTTAAATGATTTGGCAGTTATACAGAATAGTAGACTGCCTTTTTTATGCCACAAACCTTTCTTCCCACTCAGGATATTTAATTTTTGAATCAATGTAATACACCTTACCATCACGATCACGAGCAATACGTTGACTGTAATCATCTTCAAAGTATGGTGCTGTAGTTGTTCGACAATTCGGATGAAACGGATTAGCAGTCACCCCAGGCATGAAGTCAGCTAGTTTGAACACCTTACCGTCCATTGACTGACAGATGCTGCTTGTACGACTGTCTAATGTAGCGATAATCTCATACTTTTCAACATCAAGCTCACTGAATGCATCCTTTTGAGCAGAAGCACTAAAAAACGCTGATTCGGTTAAAACAAGCCGAGTAGCGTTAGAACGTGAGGTATTCATTTTTCTAGCTATCGTACTAATCATACGGTCAGGAGCTTCACCGCGAGCCATTGATTGTATTAGTTCAGTATGCAATGTATCTAGCAAGAGGTTACGATCACGCCATATCTTTTGACTAAATGTTTGACCATCAGCAGTCCATGGTTTACTGATTATTTTAGTTAGCTTCGTTTCGTCTAGCGCTTGAAGTGTGAAACCAATTTCAAAAGCTTTTTGTACCTCAAATGCTGTGTGATAGTACTGCTTCTGATATGCAGCTTTCATCAATCGCTCAAAGCCCTCAATTTGCTCACCATACAGTTTTTCTACATGTTGCTGTAATTGTAACTGTAAACTCTCTAAACGGCTTATATGAACACGAGAAGAGGCATTTTCAAGTTGTTTCATCCACTTTTGATTAACAGCGTTCTTTTTGCCATATTCGATGTATTCCTCTACTGTCCACCTGAACTCTCGCAGTTCATCAGTTTTAAGTAACTGTTTAGCTTCATCAAGACTGATTTCGTTGTTTTCAGCAAAGCGTTGATACCATCGAGCTATATCCTTCTCAATTTCTTGCATGGTTCTGATATAGGCTCTTTCAAGATCTCTGTAGTATGCCTCACTTTTCTCATGCTGTGCTTGCTCCAACATCTCGAAACGTCCGCGCCAGTAATCTCTACTCTTGGCCATTATCATCACCAGACTTTGCATTCATTGCTTTAAAATGGTCATCAAAGCCGTCAAACTCATTCAAACGTTCCTGACGCTCCTTCTTATTTCGCTGCATCTCTTGTTGAACATCTTTCACATATGGATGTTGTGCAATCTTTGTTTCTTCAGACAAGTAAGGTGATTTATTTAATACATCAACAACTTCCATCTCATTAATAAGAATGTCACGGTTAAAAATGATATTTACACTTTCACCTTCAAAATCACCTTGACCTGAGTTAGCTAAATGCACATTGATAAACCATAGCAATTCCTCAAATGAAGCCTGAAACTCTGTTTCAATACCATCTGCATCGAGATCAATCTCGCTGTACATCGCTCTAATATTTAACTGATTTGGGTTATTTGCCATACGTTCGTCTTTAGCGTCATAACCACGCCCATTTTCAATAAGAGCCTTTTTAAATAGCGATAAGATAGATTTGTAGTTGTCTGCGTTGACTTCAATTGTTAGTGTTTCAACGCCACCCTTTGCCCCATCCGCTGATCTTACTTTAACGGTGCCGTATATAGATAAATTACGTCTAAACTCACCTAAGTCCTGCCCATCATAGTTATGGAGAACGAGAATTGTATTTCTGGCGTCCTCCTGCATGTTGTTTTCAAAGTCACTTAACATGACGTTAATGCCGTCTTGTAGTGATTTCACACGCTTGATAAGAGGGATTTCCTTGTTATTGAATTTAAACGGAATTAATGGTGTTCGCTGCCAGTTCATAGCTAATTCATTTTCACCATCACGTATAGTTATATAAGAGGTTTGGGATCTTGTTACATCCTTTACAAGATGTCCAGCGAACCACTGATAATGTTCCACGCCATTGGCACTATAAACTTCTGCTTTCTCCACTACAACTTCTCTATCACCCTCGTACTCTTTTACAGCATATAAGCGAATTGCGAAGTCTAGAATTGTTTGTTCTGAATCCTTCCAGAACGGTATGATTTCATATGGAGGAAAACGTTTGATAGCAAACTTACCATTTTCATCATAATACGGATAAAGCCAGCCAAGCCCACCATTCAATGCATCCTGTCCAACACTTTTTAACGTGCGGTGGAAACGTTTATTGAAAATGTCCTGTAATTTTTTTAGATACTCTTCGCTTTTAGTTTCAATTGTTATTGGTTTACCTAGTTGATAGTTAACCTTTTGATCTACAAGTTTGGCATACTGGTTATCTAGTATCTTGTTATTTGGGAGGTTTCTATTTACCTCTAGCCTTCCACCTTTACCAATGACCCATCGTTCACGTTTTAATATGTCTTGTTCACCTTCATAATAAGCCTCGCCTATCAGTATCCACTTACGTTTCTCCGACTTTTTAAACTTATTGATTTCGTTTTCAAGCCATTTGATATCTGTTATGACATTGTTTGCACCAGCTGTTATGTTTTCATTGATGACGTCTGTGTCTGTAACAGCACCTTGGTACGGAAAAAAACTCATGTTCTCACCTCTTTCTAATCAAAACTGTATGTGCTGCCACGCATATCTTCTTCGAACGCATAGCGTGTGGCATCGATAGTGTGGTTATCCTTATCCTCTAAACGAGCAAGAGGATTACCGTCTTTATCAGTCTGGTAGTCAATATTTTCGAACTCTCGTGCTACGTCTGGTGTACGTAGAGGATCGATGCAAATGAAGTCTAAATCATCTAGCCATTCCTCACCATATTCAACACTATCAGGACCCTTTTTAACACCATAAATACGTGGTACACCTTGTTCATCACGTAATTCAGCTATTGACTTTGGTTCGGCTGAATCAGCTGCTATACGGTCAGATTGATAACCTTTGGCTTTCAATTTCTCTGCTAACTTTCGGTTACTGATTTTCACACCATAGATTTCATCAATAGCGTAGATACCATTCTTCTTTTTGTCGTAATGCCATCGAACAAATGCCAGTGGATCAGTCGCATAACCGAAGTCGACTCCATTGCGGATATTGTCAAAGGATTTAACCATTTCATCAGTGATTGAGCCTTTTTTAATTTGTAAGTTATCAAATGGCACAACACCACTGCCTATTGCTTCACCAAGGTATTCCCAACGGTATTTTAATGGCTTATTTTTCTTTACATTTTCTGCTTCTTCTATAAACTTTTTCGAAAGAAAAGGATTACCTAAATAAGTCGAATGATGTACGTAAGTATTGGCATCAATCATCGAACTCTCATATTTCTTATTCACCCACGATTGCTTACGTTTCGGTGGATTGTAGGAATAATAAAAAGAGTAGTCAAAAGGGTACGCTTGCTGTCTGTCAGCTTGCGAGAATATCTTCCCTTCCAACTCCTCACGTAGGATCGAGTTTTCAATTGTAGTTACTTCATCTTCTGACTTAAACTCTGCTAATTCCTCGAACCATACGATGGCTAATGGGAAATCAGCATCTTTGATAGATTTAATTTTCTCTGGATCATCGGCACCAGCAAAATAAATCTTGTTTCCTCTGCCTAAGTGAGTGATCTCTAGTTTCGAATCTACAAAACGGAATTGATCACGTACTCCCATTATATTTGCGGCAGCTTTAAAGTTAGCGTACACGGACTTTAAGATGGTGTTCTGCACTTTCCTGATGCCAAGTGCTGACACCGGATATTCCATGATGTCTAACAGGATACGCATAGGAATGTGAAACGATTTTCCAGAACCACGACCACCCTTTAGTACATACCGTAAATGTTCCTTTGCTCTAGATGCTCGCCAAAACGGTTTGAACTGCTCTGTAATGATACTAGCTAAGCTGATACGTTGTTCTGCCATTACACATCATCCACAATAACCACTTTAGTTTCACCATTCGTTTCCACCTTATCAACCCACATTCGATAACGCTTACCAAGTAATTCAGCAGCCTTAATTCGCTCGGCAGTAGTTGGAGGCATATCTTCGTCAATTGTTTGAGCACCTTCTCCGATGCCACGTAAAGTTGCTGAAGTTGTTTCGCCCCTTGCAATAGCAGTTAGTAGCTCTAATATTTCTTGCTGATCTGCTACCTTTCGGGACTTCAACTCCTCCATACGGTCGTCTATATAAGATTTAACGCTAACATTTGTTAACATGCGACTTCCTGCTGCCCTCGCTGTCGCTTCTTTCTTCACATTCGGATATGCCTTTAAATAAGCTTCTGTGGCATTTCCTAATTCGATATAGTAATCAGCAAAAGCTTGTTGCTTCACTGTTAACTTAGGTTCAATCAATGGCATCACCCCATTACGCTAGTTGCTTTGTAAAATAAAAAGCATTCGTCTATAAAAACGAATGCTTAAAAATCATTTGAAGCTATCTATAAACAAATGTTTTAACAATAAATCAATACTCTCTTCTGTCACATCTTCAGGAGAAGAATCGCCATATTGAATTTTTCCACCATTTTTACTTAGAAGAAATTTGACTGATAACTCTTCTTCCTGAGTTTCTACATTCCTTTTCGAAATACGTAAAGTATCAATATTTCGTCCTGGAAGTTCAAATTCAGTGAAGATTACTATCTCAATATTCCCTACACGAACTATTGAATAATCTTCAATGTTGTATAAATTATCGTCAATTCGATTTAGTGGTAACAAAACTTCCTCAAATTTCTCAATTAAATATTTTTTTGCCAGAATAAAATTAGACATAGAATTTTTTAAACTATAGTCTTTTGCCGATTCATATAAAAAGCTTTTCCAATTTTCCATAACCTCACCTCCCAATCTATCATAGAACATAATTGATATACAAAACCTCAATAATTTTTTGCTCTCAAAAGTAAGTACCGTTGCCCTATCTGTTAAAGGTGATACTGCTCGTTACTTACTTTTGAGGGGAAAAGAAAAACACCCCTGAAGGATGAGTTTCATCTCCTTTTGTCCACCATGTGTAGTTGTAATCTTAAACCATATTTAGCTATAAAATTCTTAAGTTCAGTGTATTTAATTTCATTATCATCATAAAAGTCAACTGTTAATATATCTTTTATTAAATTATAAGAAATACCTCTCACATTAAATTCATTATTAAAATCTTTAATAAACGTAGGTATCTCATTTTGATATTTTATAGGGGCAAATATTTTTAAAGTGTTTTTCATTCCATTAGACATCTCTTTGATATAGTAATCTTCTAAATCTTGATTAATTGAGTTAAACTTTTCATTAATTTTTGAATTAATTTCATCTATTACTTGAGGATTTACTTGAGACTCTACATTATTAATAATCTTTTTGATTTCTTCTTTTAATTGATCTTCAACTGGTTCAGTTACAGTTCTAGGATCCAATCTATCGATTTTACTATCCATCCCTTCTATTTTACCAGTAATAGCATTAAGTAATATTGAAGTTTCTTTTGAGATAGCACGACTATCCCTGTCTTGTTTCAAAGCAATATATATCGCGATAATTGCTAAGGCTATTGAAATAGAACTTGATATAAATGAAAACAAATTAATTACTTCTAAATTATCACTTAACCTAAAGGTTACAACACCATAAATACTAGCTAATAAAATAAATGTAAGCCAAAACCAATCTCGATTACTCCAATTTTTAAACATTTGTACAACCTCCCACTCAATAATAATCTGTGAGATAACAAATTGGAACAATTTTCTACAAATTCCACTCTCAAAACCACACCAAACTCTGCCCTCTCAACTCGTAGCGTTTTGGCTGTTTGATGCAGTTTTCAAAGCAAAATAAAAACACCTCGATAAGAGATGCTTTAAGGGGGCAAGTCGTCAGTAGCTTCTTCAAATCTTAATACAACACCCTCATTTTTCACTTTTTCTAGTTCTTCAATATAGTCTTTTTTACGTTCATCGAGTCTGGAATCTAGGGAGTCTTGATAGGCTGGAAATAGATTGTAATCTACTGGTTTATCACCTCAAATTATCAAATTTTTACTCATTATAGAATATATTGATATTTTCTGACAATTCTTTTAGATACATTTGATTATTAGGGCTGACAAGACAAATAAACTTTTTTCTTATAAAAAAATCTAAACATACCTCATTACCTATGTATAGTAAAAAACGGATAAAGAAAAAGCCTCATCACATTGATGCAGGCTTGATTTCTTAAACTAGACAAACAATATCAGTAGCATCTCCTAAATATAATTCTTTAGGTAGCCCATATTCTTCCGAGTCATTGCATAGAAAAATACTTCCGTTAGTCTCTTTAAAAACTATTTGCTCCCAATACCAATTGTCTTTCCCTGTAAACTGCAGGACTTGTTGAATTTTTGATTGTAACATTTTATCAGCAAAATCTGGTGGTATATTATATTTTTCCTTCAAATGACTAATGGCACTTTCACTAAAATACGCTTTTTCTGGTTTTAAAAGCTGCATGTAATCACCTCTCTTTTACTTTATGATAAAGCGAAAGGTATTTCTTGCATAATAAAAGCCTCTCTTGTAACGTTTGGCTCTTATTTCTTTTTCTCAACGGACTCACAAATTGCAATTACAGCAATGGCAATCCATATTGACGATAGAGCATAAACATCACGCTCATACCCTAGTAATAGAGAAAGTACATAATTGAACATGTTTCCTATTACATATAGTCATAACAATCTTTTTGCCATTAATACACCACCTCTATAAGTAAAAGCAAAAGCCCTGTGAAGGGCTCTTAATTACGTGCAATTGAAGCGTTTGCCCACATAACAGCAGTTTCAAGATTAGTCATAGCTACTGACTTCTCACGGCTGTTTGGACACTCTGCATCGATTAAATAAGCAAACTCTTTCGCCTTTTCACGAATAGCCTCATACTTCTGTGGTTGCCCCTCTTTTGGTGCATGGTGCATAAAGTTGTTTTCGATTTGTGGATTCACTGGACGAGGCTTAAAACCACCATTTGCTAAACACTCTGGACAAAATTCTGTTTCTGCTTGGTTATTGCATTCAGTTGAAAAGCATTTGTTTTTGTTACCCATTAATTACATCCTTCCTTTTCTTTAACATAAGAAAAAGCCTCCATCCGAAGATGAAAGCTTTGATATTGTGGTAAATTGTCGAGTGCTCTTTTCCGACTCGTGGTAGAGCGACACCACGTTGTTTTGTAATGAATTGTGTTCTATTTTTATAGTGCATTTCCGTGCACTTTGTTGATGTAGTAAGTTTGACTGAAATTATGGAAAGTGGACGAAGATCACATGATAACACTCCTTCAGTTTTATTAGCCTTTTATATTAATTAAGATACCTAATCTCTTAAAAAAATATGGGCCGGCCATGTATGTCGTGCTCCGAACAAGTTTGCTCAGCGCAGGTCGGTCGTCGGTCTGTCTTTCCCTAATATTTAGGATTTTATAAATACCAAGAGAGGAAAACCTTACCGCGCCGACCTACCTCCGAGTTTACATCATATTTTTTCTATCACAAAACATGCTACATGTTTTACATTTGTTCCTTTTGTTACATCTGTTCCTTTTGTTCCTCAATCGCGCCCGATTGTTGAAGATTGTTTTCCAACTAAAGCCCTCTTTAGTGAAAAAAATCATTTCTGTTCATTTTCCTCTTTAGCCTTTTGTAATACATTCTGGATAAATGGAGCTTTATTTGTTGTATAGGAAGCTCTATCAAAACGAAACTTTTCTGCCAAATTAATCTTTAATTTTTGATATTCTTTTAGAACATCAGGATTCACTCTTAAATAATTTCTGAACAAAATTTGATTGTTCCAATGTTCTCCATGATATTGATAAAAATGTATATGATGAGTCCCAGATCCCCATTGTTCCTTTCTAAAGAAACTCCTTTGAGGAAATTCTTTATGATATACAAATTCATACCCAATTTGTTTTAAAGGCTCAATGAATTCACTCACAATTTCTAAATCATTTACTCCAATAGCGATATCTAAAATTGGTTTTGCACATAAACCTTCAACAGATGTACTTCCTATATGTTCAATTGATATATATTTGTCAGTTAATATTTCCTTTAGTTTTTCTTTTTCTTCATCAAATTGTTTGGACCAATTCGGGTTGTAATCTTCGATTGTTATTTCCTTTTTCATACTATGTCTCTCCAACTATTATTTCTAATGTTCAATAGAATTTCTCTTATATTTCAAGTGTACTCTTTAAAAATCTTGAATGCACTATATAAATATGTGTTTATTTACTCCACAATCTGGTCTTTAAATGTAAAAAAGACCCTTTCCTTTTTCAAGGAAAGCGCCCGATTGTTGAAAATCGTTATTAAAGTAAAGCACCCATTAGTTTAATAAGGGATAGCGAAAAATATAACTTGCGAAATTACTATGTCTATTTTATAGTTGAAGTACTATTTTATTAAAGGGTGAACTTTTTGTTACTGTAGAATTCTAATCTAAATCAACGTTATAGCTTAATTTTGTTGAACAAAACCACCTTATATGGGTGTTATTTGTTGTGCAAAAAAAAAAGCAAGATTAGAATTAGTAGGCTAGTATAAACCTTTAGCGCGACTAATTTTAGTCGCGCTTTTTCTATTCGTTGATTTAGACAATTTTAATTTTTTACTTATTAAAATTGAGAGGACGAATCTACAATGCAAAAACTATTACAACAAATTACAGCTGATATGCAGCTTGAAGAACATTATCATACATTAGAGAAAGCTCTACTTGCTTTATATTTCCATAATAATTGTACAACTAAATCTTTAGCTTATATGACAGCCTTACCAATACCTATCGTTTCAGCTATGAAAAAAGAATTTGCCAAACAAGGTTGGGGTAAACATAGCTTAACGAAAAAAGGCCAGCTAGCCGTTATGCAATATTTCCAACTCTCAGGTGCCGATGCCGAACTCTACCTACAATTAACGACAGATGATACAGTTCGAATAGAATGGATTTCACAAAATATAAGCGAATTAACCACTATTTATGAGGCTAGACCTTCAGCTGACGTGGCAATTGATCAAGCAAAATGTACAATTGAGACAGCCTTAAAACGTGCATTGCTCGCACTAGACTATACGATGCTACTCAATAAGCATATTTTGTGTTTAGGCGATGATGATTTCATCAGTATTGCATTAGCATTTTTAATAAAGAAAATCGCTCCACACTCTGCAACTAAAATTGTTGTATTAGATATTGATAGACGAGTTTTAAATACTATTAGCAAAATAGCTAAAGACTATGAGCTTCCGATTACAACAGATTATTATAACGTTCAGGAGCCTTTGCCCGAAACATATGCTGACCAGTTTGATTGCGTATATACAGATACACCGTATACCTTGATTGGCGCACAGCTCTTTTTATCACGTGCAATTAATGCACTAAAGCCAGAAGCAATGCGGCATGTGTTTTTTTCCTATGCCAAACGTAGCTATCAAAAGCAGTTGGAGCTACAGCAAAGCTTATATGCAATGGGCTTCGTGATTAATAATATTCATTACGACCTAAACAACTATGAAGGTGCGCAGATTTTAGGTGCTACAAGTCAGTTATTCGTATTACAAACTACAGAGCAAATGAATCCATATATTCCTAATCAGCGTAAATTTACGCGACCAATTTACACAGGAGAGGTTAAGAAGAAATCTGTTGTTTATCAGTGTAATCATTGTAAGAACTCACTTACAGTAGGCACTGGCAACGAATACACTACGATTACACAGCTTCAATCCAGTGGTTGTCCGAATTGCAAAAATAACAAGTTTTCACAAATTAAGAGAACAGTAAAAAAATCACAATCCCAGCACGCATTAGGGCATCATATTTTATTAGAGTTACATGATTGCAATGATGCATTGCTCAATGACGTACAACACATTAAAAAGATTATGTGTCAAGCTGCCCATAAAGCAAAAGCAACAATTGTGACCGAACATTTCCATCATTTTTCACCTTACGGGGTTAGCGGTGTTGTCATTATCCAAGAATCACATTTAACGATTCATACGTGGCCAGAGTACGGCTATGCGGCAATAGATGTTTTCACTTGTAACAGTAAATTAGCGCTACAAGAGGCTGTACAATATATTACTGATCAATTTAATGCAGGAAATACCACACAACATTATGTACATCGAGGTAAATAGATTACCCCCCAATTAGCATATGTATTGTTGCTTTTTTTGACAAAGTAAATGGCTTGATTCACTAAAAGAATCAAGCCATTTTAATTTATTTCAGTATTAAAATCTTCAACCAAAAGCCATCATTAGTTGCACAAGGATATACTTATTCTTCTTCAACTTTAAGATTTTTATAAAAGCTATCAACTATTGGATAAATATCAGGCTCTGTATAATAGTAAAAATCAGTTACTTCATTTTCCGTAAATATAAAAGTCATTTGTTCACCTTCATAAAGGGTAATAGCATAAAGGAATCCAGCTCTATCTTCTTGATTTTCTTCAGGTATAAATTGTACATCCTTGATTTCACTCAAAAATTCACTAATTACTTTTTTATCTGTTATGATTTTTGAATAACCTGTACTTCCATCTTGTACTTGAATTTTAGTGACATCTTCAAGGTTATTTTTATAAAATTCAGTCAATGTTTTCGTTTCTAATCCGCAGCCTGTTAAAAGAACAATAAATAAAAATAAAGTTAACATTAATTTTTGAGTTTACATTTCAACATCTCCATATCAAAATGGTTATATTTTTAAATTATAACATTCTCAAACCATCGTTTGGTACTTGTCAAAAAAAATGATATTCAACAATCTTGGCCCGATTGTGGAATAAATGTTTTAAAAAGAAGCAGCCTTTCGGCTACTTCAACATCTGACTCAATATATTATTTCTAACCCTAAATATTGTCGTACTGGATAATTTCATGTGCTTACCAATCGCTCTCATACTATCACCATCTAGCAGTCTATGAAGAACTTCAATCTCTCTATCCCCATGCACTAACGGAATTCGGTTCTGCACCTCTGCAATCTTTTGCTCATATTCCTTAATTCGATAATTTAACGAATATACACGACGTTGCACTTCTGTATACACTGGATCACTTGTACCACCACTAGCCTTCGGTAATGTCGCTTCAATGCCATACATAGCTGTTTTAGCTCCAATGTAGCTGTTATTATCCATCTTCGCTACTGGCTGTCGTGCTTCCTCAATGGTTTCAACCATCCATCGATAATTCTCAATCCACTGAAGTAAATTCTCTTTCGTAACTGTTGTTTGCCCTTTTAACATACGTTTGCCCTCCTAAGTTGTGGTATAATTACTTATCTGACTAACCTAGAAGGGCATAAACAAATTCAAGCTGTAGCTTCTGAGACGCTGCGGCTTTTTCAAAAAAGGAATGATGATGTGAACCAATTAATTCTATATGTCAGCTACAAACCAAGCTTGTAGGGAGTGCCGATACTTCCCTTGACCGCCCTGCAAGCTTGGGTTTCTCAAGGGAGCTGATATTGATGAAAAACCGTTCTAAAGCCTATATTCGCCATCAGAGAGAGCGAATTATCAGAAAGAAATGGTCAATTTTAAAAGATGTAATGTTACGTGAAAGTGAGTTCATGCCTGTACGTGGTACATTAAACAAAGGAAAAATTCATTGCTCTTGTAGAATGTGCCGATACGAGCAGTATCACTCAATTCCAAAAGCCAAACATAAAGCTAAATTAAAAGCTATGAAACAGGAAATAGACGATTATGTCTGTTTCCTTTTTTAGTATTTCCTTATATCCCTTTTAGTTTGCTTTACCAGTTACGACACTGTAGCTTTTTTGTGTTACAATTTACAAAAAATACATAACGAGGTAATTCAATGGACATATTTACAGATATATCGAGTGGCGGCAGTCTGTTGTTTTTTATACCACCACTGATCTTACTGCCAGTTGTTATGATAGGATGTGCAGTGATTTATAAAATCCTATTGGGCAGTATATTGCCAAATAAAGTTTACAACTTTTTGCTTGGCCCAATTGCCCTTCTTGGATTCTTTATTTGGGCTATCCCAATGAACATGGGATTTTATGAGTTTTTTAGAGCGATATTATAATCGCTCTATTTTCATTTAATCCTCTTATTGTGAAGTAAACTACTGTTGAAGCTACATACTTTTAAAGGGATTGTTAATAATAAATTTATAAAATATTTTTAAAGAGGTGTATTTTATAAATGAAAAAGGGTTTATCTGCTTTAATAATATCAATTACTCTTGTTTTATTTTTCCTTCCAAAGACAGGAATTGGGATAAATGAACCCACTCAAGACTCTAACGCACTTAGAATGCAGGATATGCTCATGCTTACTCCTTATATTGAAAAAGATTTGTCTAACTATTATTATCCAAAGATTTTAAATGATTTTTCACCTCAGGTTATTCCATGGAAAATTGAAGTTATCGAAACTAGAAGAGTAAATGATTTTCGTGGCTTTATATTGCAAATTACATTTGAAATTGAACCTACAGGCATTCAGTATAATCCCGTAGGCAAGGATCGAATGACCTATGAAATATCTTATGGACCTGAAGTTAAATTGATAAATCACACTCACCTAAAGACTTATAAATATCCACCAGAATAGTCAATTCTGTCAATTTAATAAATCTCTCCTGGATGAATTATTGGCGGACATAGAAATTTGTTTTTTTTCATTCTTCAACCTCCTGAACAATATCTTTCTACTATTCCCAATTTCACTCCCTTTGATTTAGCTTTCCTAAGTATGTTTGTTTTCATATGTCTATCCCATTTTCAAAACAAACTCAACTGCTCATATTTTTGCTTCTTGACAGGTACTTTCACTGTTTCAGATATTTCGCACTCAATTGTTGCCGTTTGGTTCACCATTTCCTGCTTATTTTTCACCATAACCGCTTCTAGTACGGTTCTCGATCCAACTTTTCTAATAGCCTGTAGTTCCTCTCCTACTAAAAGCACGCTACCTATGACCATCCTATCTATGGGCTCATTTCTTTGAATTGATATACAACCATAAAAATTCTCTATCACTGTTGCTTGCACACCATTTTCATAATGTTTACGTTTAATAATCGATGCGTCTATAATTTCTACAATGTCACCCACCTCAAATATGGTAGCTGTGTCTTTTGCTGATTCTTCATGATTTACAATACGCTCAAAACATTCTGTACGTTTATATGCGCCGATTGGAGGACCATCTGGACGATGCTTAAAAAACACACTGTAGTAACCATCTGCTCTTGGCTCCGTAATGATGTATTCTTCGTCAATTTGATAAAAATGTGAGGGTGGCTTTACTACACGAGCCAAATATTTATTAAGTACTCGTGCTGGTGCATCAATAGCAACATCCACTAGCTCAAAGTGATTCTCTTGGTAGGCCCCAAAGTGAGACCCAGGTCTAGGGAAGCGGCTAGCACAATATGCATGACCGCCATGTGGGAAAAGATAGTACACTTCACCTTTTGTAAGATTAATAGAGCCGCCGTTATCAATACATTTTCCCTGTAACACCCTCACCACCTACTTTCGATAAATGGCAGCAAGTAGTGCAAAGTATAGCCGTCCATCGATATGGCTTCGCTTGCATGTTCCACAAATGTTTCAAGTGGAATCGATTTACGCCCACCATTTTTAGCTGTCTGCCAAGCTGCTTGAAGCGGTGGAAATGGTAAACGATAGTATTTATCTAACTCGCTGAAATACACAAGCAAAAAGGTGATAGCGCCTTTTTCGTACCAGGAGCGGAGCAATTCGTATTGATGATCATGTAAGTTTTGGAGCGGAAAACTTTTGCCCTTCGTTTCCTTTGCATCAAATACCACTGCTGTTCCATTACAGACACCTGCATAGTCCACCCATTCAGGCTTTTCCTTCCGTCCTTCTACTTGGGAGCCTTTATCTTTTGTAATTTGTACAGGCGTTGGAATTTTACGAATGTCAGCTAATCCCGCATTACGATATTTTGTGTTGGCCATATCAATGACACGTTCTAAAAACTTGCCACGGTTAGCATGTGTTACTGATTTCGCACGCTGCTTAGTTGATTGATTATAAAACATTCTGCGCCCTCATTTCTTCATGATTTTCTGCCTCTAGCACGTCAAAAATGGTGAGCTGGTTCTTCAAAAACTCTTGCTCAAGATCATTCAAGTGCCGCTTCCAGCAAGTAACCCCATACTGTCTTACAATGGATTCTCCATTTTTTAAGGGTCTGTTGCATCTTTTACAACGCCTCATCCTATCAGCCTCCTAAAATGGCAAATCATCATCAGACACTTCTATCGGTCCTCGACTATTCGCAAATGGGTCCTCATCTACTCTTGTATAGCTAGATTGATTCATAGGCGGCTGATTTTGCTGATAAGCACCTTGCCCTGGCATAGGACCAGCGAATTGTTGCTGTGATTGCCCGCCGGCATAGTTTGGCTGGTTGTTGCCGTAAGCTTGTCCGCCATATTGAGGTTGTTGCTGTTGTGATGAATATGAATTAGGCTGCTGTTGACCACTAGCTTGACTACGTGACTCTAAAAATTGGATACTGTCCGCTACAACCGTTGTGGTATACACTCTTTGTCCATTCTGATCCTCGTAACTATGTGTTTGAATACGTCCCTCTAAACCAATCAGTGCCCCTTTGCGCTGATAGTTTGCTAGATTTTCAGCTGCTTTACGCCATGCTTGGCAGTTAATAAAATCTGCATCACGCTCACCATTTTGATTGGCAAATGTACGGTTAATGGCTACTGTGAAGCGGCAAGATGCAATCCCGTTCGGTGTGTAACGTAACTCAGGATCTTTTGTAAGACGGCCAACTAATACAACACGATTAATCATTTGTTTGAATCCTCCCTTTTTTTGGCGATACCAGCATGCACATTGTTTTCTAAATATCTAAGTTGTTGCATTGCATAATGGGGGCAGTTGCTGTCACTTAACCGCTTCTGTACGTCTTGTAGGACTGGAAGCGGGAACTGATACTCACTGACAAGCTGTTAATACGCTTCGCTACTTCATCATGTGTCACTGCCCGTACCAGTGCTTGGTCAGTGCCATTAGTAAAAGTACCTTTTGCCTGAGCAACCTTGGCGAAATGGTCACGCATTTTCATATGCTCTTCATGTCTGCTCAAATTTTTCTTCCACCTTCCCTAACGTTGCTAAGATTTTTTGTCGTTCTGCTTCAAAGTAAGCTTTCTGTTCTTCCGACGGCTCCGCCTCTACATCCGTAATAAGTTTTGATGATTCGATGATTTCTCCATTTTGTGGTTTTTCAAGTTGCCGCTCTTTAAACCATTGTGGAACAATCTCTCTCCGCACCCGTTGATATTGCGGAGGAATACTTCCGTTAGCTTTCTCCCTTTCCCCTTTGATTTGAAGGATTAATGTGGTTGCTTTTTCACGTAGTTTTTTGGTTGAAAGAATATTTGATTGCCAGAAGCTGTTGTTTTGTGACCAGTCAATTAAGTATTCAATTTGTTGAGCAGTCCGTTGATCTCGTTCCATCATGAGACGAATATGATCAGCCCAGCTATTCAAATTTGGCTTTTTAAAATTGGCATCGTTAGCAAGAATTCTTTCATAAAGCCTACTTGCTAATTGATATTCAACAGAAGATTCGTCGTAAACCCGTTTGCGACTAGTATTCTTTTTAGTAATCTCTGTATTTGTAATCTCTGTAGTAATCTCTGTATACGTATTACCCTCAGGGGCAATAGGTATTTCCCGTTTGGGTAATACCCTGTTGCCCATATCGGTAACACCCTCTTTCCCATTTGGGCAATACCCTGTTACCTTTTTGGGTAACACCCTATTACCTAAAAAGGTAATACCCTCTAAAAGTCCTATGTTCAAATCGATAAATAATACATTGGATAAATTTGTTCCATTGGATGTGATTGTCCGAAAATCACGAGTAATTAAACCAAGTTGCTCCAAACGATCCATGGCTTCTCTGACTTGTTTTTTGCTAAAGCCAAATTGTTCAACAAAGCTATCATAAGAACGTTGTAGCGCATCCGCTTTAAACTTCTTTTTTATGCCCAGTAAACGCCCTGATGCCTCTTCTTTCACATGTGTAGGGCGATACCAATAAACAATTTCACTGAGCAATGTGATAGCAATTAAATCAGGCTTACCTGTGCTTAATCGGATGCTTTCATACCAAGTATGTGGGATGACATTCCCTTCTAAATGCATCTGTCCAATCGCATCTACTGTTGTATTTCCTGTTGTAAACATTTGGTTTGCCCTCCTTATAAAAATCCATCTGTTCGCTTACAAATGGCAAAACTGCCTTTGATTTCTATCAACTTGTAATCAGGGTAGCTCTGCCATATGTACCGGCGTACAAGGCGATATAATTCCTTTTCATCGTCTGCCGCCTGTTCAAAAATCCAATGTGGTAACAACACTCTGTGCGGTACAGAATTCATTGAAGCACTTGCATCTTGATAGCGCGTAAATATTGAATTAAGCTATCTGCTTCTTTCATTGTTAATAAATCTGAATTCTTATCAGGGATTTTGCATCTCTGCATAGCACCGTTATAAACTGTGTTAGGATCGGAACCATATGCTGTGGCAACTTCACTCAACAATTTTGCTATTTCATTGAACTGTTCCTGAGTCCTTAAACCTGTGTGATTTGATTGATTTTTTTGCTGCTGTGGCTGACCAATGTTACTTGGTTGTTTTGGAGGAGCCTGATTCATATATTGATAATCGTTTCCGCTCGCTCCATTTGCATCATCATCCTTCTCGGTAGCCAGCCCTAACATAGCTGACAAGCTATAGCGCTTCATATAAGTAATCTGACCACCGAAATCTTGCATGCTGTTGGCTGCTGGAAATTTTAGTGGATAAGATTTCACATACTCTCCTGATTCATGCAGGAATATGGTTTCTACACAAGCCATTGTTAAATTGCCTTCAACGGTTGTATAGCTATTCTGAATAATGGATAAATGATTTTGAACAAATATAGGTCTGACAGCATCCAAAATGCCATTGAGATCAGTGTATTCAAACGTATATGAGCCACCATTTTTGGTGCGAACATTTACTTTTGCATTATGTTTTGGTGTTTGAATAGTAGCCCATGCTTTAGCTAATGCTGCCGAAATATTTACATTACTCTCGGAAAAAAGCATATTCTTCCTCCTAGCTAGTTGATTTATTGAAGTCTTGGGCGTAAAATACAAAGTAACTATCATTTCGAATAATTTTTTAGACCACTGTTTGCGGCAGTGGTCTTTACTTTGTATAGGAATGAGAATAAAGAGTGGAACGTTCTGCAAATTTCAATGTCACAACTTCTCCATCTTTAGCGACTCCTTCAAGGCCTGTGTTCTTGACTTGTAAAAATCGAATTTCTTTCTGATCTGATAAACGCTTGAAGTAAACAATACGCATTTCAATCACCTACTTTCTGATGGTATCCCATCAAGCAGCCTATAACTGCAAAGCAATCCGTCAAGGGGAGGAACGGGTTATAGACTGCTTGACGAGAGCGAGTATCGTACTCGCAATCATCTAGTTTTGTGATATAATTATCGAGACTAATTTAGTTCTGCTGTTTAATCGCTCCAACGATTAAGCAGCTTTTTTATTGCCAGTAAGCAATAATGATTGGTACACCAATAGCAATTATGACAATTCCGCATATCACACAGAACTCCTTATGTTTTTGATCACGGCCGTCATCTGGCATATACAAATAGTTCACTAACCATTTCACCATGCTGACCACCACTTCCCAACAGACACTAAGCGTTCTTGCAATGACAAATTACTCCATTTATTAACTTTTAATATTTTCATTAGCAAGTTTCTTCACCACCTTTAGGGAAATACCTCGCCTACTAAAATCTTGAATTAACCCACCAAAATTTTTGTTATCTTGTAGCTGGACTTCTAAACGTCTAATAGTATGTTCTGCCTTTTTAATCCGCCAAGCACATTCAGCTGCTAAGTTGTATGTACCGTGCTGTCTATGAAATGCCATGGCTCCTTGTAAATCCTCAATGCATGCTTTCTTTGCGGCTATCTCTAGCTCCAATTTCTTTACATGATCCAATTGATAATCCCTCCTCCTATAAACATTGGTACTGTCTGTAAAAACTGCACTGCTGCATCTGCGCTAAATAATGCCGCTATTACTGTGTCTTGAGAATTTGTAATAGCTGCTGCTCGAGCTAAAAATTTAGCTTCACAAGCAATGAGATTTTGCTCAATTCGACTTATCGTAGATTGCGTAGTGTGCATAAGCTCCGCGAAGGCTTCCTGCGATAATTTTGCTTTCTTGCGGCACTTTCTGATTAACTCTCCAACATCTACATGCAATGAAATCACCTCCTTATGCAGAAAGTGCATATTATGCTTACCATGCATGGTTTCTCTATTAAGTTATCTTTATAGTTGAGATATGAGATTGTTTGCCCCAATCTCTTCTACATACCTGTCCGGGTAGTTATTTTTTAGTAATCTTTATTCAAAATTTCATCGAGCACTTTAGCTGTGGGTTCTGCTAACCAAACCCTTTTGTATCTAGAGCCTAATTGTCTTTGGTGCTCCCTAATTCGAGGGTCACAAAGAATATATTTTTCTAAGGACGCCTTACTAAATCTAGTTTCTCGAACTAGATCATCGATATCCCAATACAGTGTTCGTTTCCTAATGGTGGCTTGTACTATTTGGTCGTACCTTTCTAACAGTTCTTTTTTAGAAAGGCCAGCGTTCTCCAGTACTAATTGAGTAATGTCCATATCATTTTTAATCACAGTCACTTGGCACCACCTTCAACAAGTTTTAATCCCTGTTGATTGTACGCGTTGATTTCCATTCGTAGAGTTGTAGATGGCTGCCACATTGAGATAAATTTGATACTCTCAGCAAAACGTGTTTTAGGAATTTCTCCATACCGTGGGACTTCAAAGTGATTTTTGAAATCTCTCCAAAAAGCTGAAAATACTTGACGGCTTATTTTTTTGTAGGCAATCGATTCTTTGCCACCTAAAGCAGCGATTACAACTTCTCGCCCACGTTTACTGATTTGAGACTCTTGATTGCCATCAATACGCATCGTTTTATAGAGTGATTGAACGGTTTCTTTCACTTCGCTCACCTCGACCTTTAATGTTTCGATCTCTTCTGATGTCTCAAGTGATAGTCTCATCGAAGCTTTCAACTGTTCTCTTTCTGATAACGGCGTTGGATGAAGCTGTTCCTCCAACGCATTAAACGCTTGGATGTACTTCAATTTGAACTCTAATGACTTCGGTCCAGTGAAGCCCATTGCTAAGAGCGTAAAGCCATCTCGATTCATGTAATACATTTTGTAAGTCTGCTTATTTTGCGGATGCTGATATGAACTTTCAAAGAATAAATTCTGGGTCTGCTCATTTTTGAGCAACCCTTCAATATCCCGTAAAACATTGCGATGCTCTTTGTTAAACGATTCCGCAATTTGCAAAGATGTTGTAACAGCTTGGCGGTTTTGAATGACGACTAATTGGTTCATGATAAAACCTCCCTTGTAACTTATATACAAATTTATGGGTAATTTAGAGACATGTTTTAGCCTATGATAACTAAATACAACATTTTGTTGTTTTTATATCTAAAAAAATTTCTGTTGTTCTAACATCAAATAATTCCGATATTGATAGTGCTACTTTTAACGAAGGCGTCCTTACACCCTGTTCTATCATGCCATAGTAACTTTCAGAAATAACTATCCCATAATCATTCTTTAATTTTTCAACAACATCTTTTTGCACCCAGTTTTTATTTTTTCTAAGAGTTATTAAAACGTTTCGGCGAATTGGTGTAGCCAAGAAATCACCTCCCAACTTTTTGTTGTTTTTATGTTACCCAACAAAAAGTTGTTTGTCAACAAAAAATCGGATTTTTTGTTGTTTTAAATAGACTATAGGCAACAAACCCAACAAATAGTTGTATAATGTCAATACATCCAGTAAAAGAGGTGTAAACTATGCCTAGTGTTCCACAAAGATTAAAGGCGCTTAGAAAAGAAGCTAAGTTGACACAAGCTGATGTGGCCAAATATCTAAATATTTCAGAAAGTGCATATGGATACTATGAACAAGGAAGAAATGAAATTTCCATTAGTGGTATAAAGCAACTTGCAGAAAAATACAACGTGAGTGTTGATTATCTGCTAGGAAGTACTGATGATCCTGCTCCCCTTTCTCAACAGGAAAAAGACGAAGCAGAGTTTCAGGCTTTTGCCAATAACCCTACCCTTGAAAAATGGTACAAAGAATTGCCGAAATCGAAGGAAGAAGATTTGGAGAAGCTGCGTAAGATGTGGGAGATTTTAAAAGATAATGGGGAATTGTAATCGTTATTTAGAGAGAGCCAAATAAACGATTTTTAATTAAGACTAAAAGTAACATAATGATATCTATGAAAAGGACATGCTATAATCATGTCCTTTAATAGCACCATTATTGGAAAAATTACTTATTTATGTTATATTATTTTTTTGTCATTCTTATAGGTATATTTACGCAAGAATTATTGACTATTAATAAAAAAATGGATTCAATCCAACGGGAGATTTTAAGTCTAATGATGGAGCAATATACGTTTAAACTGAACTTGGCTGGGCTTTTTAAAGATAGCCAATTTATTTGACTATAGTATGCCTTGTATTAATTCAAACACAAAGGGAGAGTGTACAAATGAATCTTAAAGAAACTATAGAAGTATTAAACAACGTAATATCCGAGAATAGTGAACTGATTAAAAACGAAGAATCTACAAAACAATTTCTTGTTTTACCATTACTTAAAGGGTTAGGTTACGATACCTATAGCCCCCAAGAAGTTACTCCAGAATTCACAGCTGATTTTCATAAAAAAAATGAAAAAGTAGATTATGCTATTTCTATCAATGGGCAACCTCGAATTTTTATTGAGGCAAAATCGATCAATACGAAAATCAATAAAAGTGCCCCACAATTAAGTAGATATTTCAGTACTTTTCCAAGTGTTAAATTAGGGATTTTAACAAACGGAATTGAGTATCACTTTTTTACTGATTTAAATAACTCAAATATAATGGATTCTAAGCCCTTTTTTATCTTCAATATTATAAATCATAATGAAGAGGATTTTGAAAATCTAATTAAGTTTTCTAAAAATTTATATGATGAAGAAACAGTAAAAATCCTCGCTGAATCGTTAATATATTTTCAATCATTTAAATCTGTAATTAAAGAAATTTTTGAATCCCCAAATGATGATTTTATCAAATTTGTTATTAAAGAACGGTTTAAATTTAAGGTAACTCAACAATTTATTAATACTTCTCGCCCTTTAATAGTAAAAAGTATTCAAGAAGCGATATCTGAAGTAATTAGTGAAAAATTTAATATTGATCCATCACGACCTTCTCAAGAGATTGCTGCTACTAGTATAGAGGATATTACAAAAGAAGAGAAAAAGGTTTACTATACTCAAGAGGAAATTGACTCACTAGGAAGATTTGAAGAGTTTGAGGGAGTAACAATTGTATTACCTAATCCAGATTCTTATATGAAATTATTAAAGATAACATCAGGAGAATACTCTGTTGAAAAAGGTAATCCATTAAGTGATTTCTTTATTTCATCGGTTGTAACACAAGGCACAACAATAGTTGGCTATTTAATTGGTCAATATGTTAATCAAATGGAAGATATAAAACTATATACAGTTAAATCAAATGAAATAGAAAAGTTTTTGGATGAAAACCCTATTCTTAAAGAAACTGGCTTTATCAATGCACGATTAGGTTCTAGATTAAATAGAAAAAATAATGAAACTACATACTTTTTGAAAAGTTGTCTACACAACCTATCATTTAGAGATATACCTAAACTTATTTCTAAAATAGAAGACACAGAGAAATTTTTTCAAACAAATTAAATAGTAAATTTTTTATTTCAACAATATTTGATAAATAAGATAAATGAAGGTGACTGCAATGGAAACATTATTAGAGTATTCGGGCAAATTATTAAGGAATTTCCAAGTAAATATTTTAGATAGTATTTTAAATGATTACCATCCAGATCCAAAAGAATATAGAAGAATACGTAATCAATACCCTGGAACACGTGGTTGGGAAGTTATTAGTGATATTATAAATAAATTAAAAACTGAAGACGGTTTTGATGATTCAAAACTTGAAGAAAGACTTTTTACGGATCTGACTGAAAATATTCCGGATAACTACTACATATATGATTTTGTACATTCAAAAACATATGAAGAAATAGTTGCTGAATTCAAAAAAAATACTGCCCTTTTGAATACTCCAATCTATACATTTGATATTAGGGACAGAGATTCTTTACAAATTGTTTCAATCAGATTAAAAGAAAAAGAAAAAAAAATAATAATATTATTACGCTATGGATATACATATGGAGAGGAGTCGAACACTAATAGTTTGATATTCTTTATCCCTTGTGTTTTAGATTTTCACAACAAAATGTTAATAATAAAATTTCGTGAAATCCACAGAAAAAAAAGCAAAAAGAAAATTAATAAATTATTGCCACAAGTTATCAATTGCATAAAAAATTTGAATGACGATTTTACCTTTAATGGATACGGAAAGAAAAAAATACACTCTACACTATACGAAATGTTTAAAGTAGAATCAGCTAGAGCCGAAAAGTTAATAAAATCTTCTTCTGACAGTCATACAGATGAAGAACTAAACAACAACATTAATACTTTTTTAACAAAACAATTATCTATACCTGCAAGTTCTAAAGAGATTGAGTCATATACCAATAGGATAAAATCCATATACTATCAAAATATCGCATCTCAATTAGAAGAAATTTCATTTGGAAATAGGTATATGTTTGCTTTTGCCTTTTTTGATGGGTTATCTACTAAATCAACAACACGAGACGCAGGCAGATTTAATGTTTATAATAAGAAATTATATTGGACTCTAAAGGACTTAATCCATACTGAACAAAAAATAACCGAACTTTCTATGTATTATAAATTTAATCCAAAAAATTTTGATGCTGAAATTGAAGGAGAAAACTTCTATTTTGTCGAAGCTACATTAAAAGAAAGCTATGGTTCATTAATGATTGATTTTTATAAAAACAAATTTGATTCTACAAGGGGCATAAGAAATGGATACGTTATATCAGAAATTAAAAAGTATTTATAAAGACGATTCTAATTTGGAATTATTATATCCTTTTGAAGAAACATATATACTTATTAGAAGATTTTTAATTGATAATATAAATGGAAATAAAAAATACGTAGAAGCTGAAGAATATGCGAATAATTTTGCAAAAGATTACTATGAAACTTTTAATCTATTTTTTTCTTTATCTAAAACAAATGGTGTTTTCAAAAAGTTATATTTAATTACATGCACAGAATGTGGCGAACTTACAATTACTACGAGTTTATCAGAAGATTATGAATGTAGTATTTGTAAAGAACCATTAGATTTAGAAGAAGATTACACCAGTATTTTCACAAATATTAACTATGCATTTGAAATTCAACCAGCCATTATAAGGGACTTAAAATCAAATTTAAAAGTTCCCCCCTCCTCGCCATCTAAATTAGGTGGGGAGGGATCCGAGGAGATTTCAGCTACAGTAAACAATGTATTGAATGCACCAGATAATACAGATCTCCCAGAAATTCAAAATGAAAAACAAAATATTATTGACCAATTTAAAAAGGTTATGATGAATAATGAATAATAATGGTACCAAAATACATTCCATATTGATAAGTATAATAATATTCTTAAGTATTTTTTTATTCATTAGTATATCTTTGCTTATAAATTTAAAATTCCCTTTCGGGGAATTGGGAAATATGCAAGTCATTATTAAATCTGTTCCTCCATTATTAGGTGCTACTTTATCCGGCTTAATCGCATTACTAGTTTATTATTTAAATAAACAAAAAGAAATAGGTGTAAAAAAAGCTTCTTCTTATATGGCACTTAGAATGATTCAGCTAGAGCTTACTGAAAATTATAAAGTTCTAGCCGAATTAAAAAATGCTTTTGAGAAAACAAATTTAGATTCTTTAACTGAAATGCTTTCAGATGATCCAAAATTAGGGAATGTTGAATTAAAAGAAATGTTTATTGTAATTCAATCTAAATTTACATTAGAGATAACTGATAAACTTTTCTCTAATTTGTTGGACTCAGATTATTTATCAGTTGCAAAAGATATAAAAAGTATTCGTTCTTTAATCAATATGCTAAAGTTAATTAATACTGATATATCTTCAAAAGAGAACAAAAGAGCTTTATTACAGATGATTGAAACTACAGTAAATGGTGTTTCACCACTTAAACACACACAAACTTTAGATACAACTATTATAAACAAAGAATACTTAAAAAATTTGTTAAAAACGGATATTCAATTATGGCAGATATTCAGTGTAATTTTTATCCTAATTGTAACAATACTTTTTTTCTCCCCCTCTATTAAATAGTGGGGTTTTATTATACAATAAATAGGAACACACGTTCTTTTTATAGTCTTTTTAGGGGTTGATTTACATGCACTATACACATCTTGAAGACTATGTCCAGCAGTTCTACACTCGTCTGGGCATTACAGACCCTACCCTGCTGTATGTTGAAGAAGTGGCTTTTAGAATGGGATTAAAAGTTTTTTATTGGCCAGATAAGAGTCAGGCCTTATTTATTAATGGACGGCATTATATTTTTCTTAATGAAAATCAATCGCCACAGCTACAATGGCAAGACTTTTGCCATGAGCTATCACATGTCCTATTACATACAGGTGATCAATTTCATATGTATCCCTTATTTCGTGAGTACCAGGAATTCAAGGCCAACAATTTTATGTACCACGCTTGTATTCCTACTTTTATGTTGGAGGCTTTGTCAATAGACGATCATACACCACAAACAATTAAGAAAGTAATGCAAATCTTTAACGTAGAATACGATTTTGCTTTCAGGAGATTAACACAATATAACAATAAGCAGATTATGCAGAGGTTGCATAATATAACCTTTCTAAATATGAGATGATGAGTGATAAGGACGGGTCATAAGTGAGATGTTAACCGCTTTAGCTACCACTGTGAAAGGAGTGATGTAAATAGCTGTCCTATACGCTAATGTACCTGTCCGGGTTAGTTAGATAGGAAGTGGACAAAATGGCTAGATATCAATTAAACGCTACAAAAAAAGAGGATATTTATTGGTACATGGATGCCGATAAAGAAAAGAAATATGCTTACCGTTACAATTATTACGATCATAACGGTAAGCGTAGAGAGAAATCAAAATATAAATTTGATACAATCCTTGCCGCAGAAAGAGCTCTAATTGCTATTAAAAGTACCATTTTAAATGGTGGAGAAAAGATTGCTTTAAATGATAATATGACGGTTTCACAATGGGTAGAAATTTATTTTGATCGCAAAAAATCAAAATGGAAAGGAACTACCCCTAAAACTTATCGTAATATCATTGATTCTTATATTCACCCATTCATTGGTCATCATAAACTTTCACGTCTAACCAAAAGTATTTATCAATCACAATTTATTGATAGATTAATACCTATCGCTGCACCAAAAAGTATTGTAACATATCATAATTTTTTTATAGGTTGTATAAATGCCGCAGTGGAAGATGAAATAATAGATAAAAATCGAATTGCAAAGGCTGATATACCACGTGCGGAGAAACAAAATACTGACGAAGTAGAAGGAAATTATTTAACACCTACTGAGTTAGCATATTTATTAAGCTGTGTAAAAAAATCTTGTGATATTACTAGATATACTTTAATTTCCCTACTTGCAGCGACAGGAATGCGACGAGGCGAAGCCGGTGCTTTACGTTGGTCAGAAATTGATTTTAAAAATAAATTAATAAATATTAGTCGCACTAGAGACGTTCATGGAGAGCGATCAGCAAAAACGTTAAATAGTATCAGGACAATTGATTTGACTGATGACTTGGCACAACAGCTGGAACAATACTGTAAATGGTGTATTGAAAGGAAGCTAGCGTACGGTATACAACATGCAGTGGATGATTTAGTCTTCATTAGTAAAACATGTCATCCACTGAATCAAAATGCTGCAGCATTAACTTTGTTACGGATGCATGAGTTACATGGGGCAAAATTTATTTCCCCACATGGATTACGACATACCTTTGCTACAATTTCAATTGCATCTGGTACACCGCCTACCACGATTGCCAAAATTCTTGGTATGACTACATCTACCCTCTTGAAAACATATGCACATTCCTTCGCTGAAAGAGAAAAACAAGCGATGCAAGTAATGAGTCAATTCTTACATTTTGATAAATCTCTCTAAAACTATTAAAAGTGGGGTACGAATTGAGGTACGGTTTACACCGAACCTCCCCCACCCCTTTGATATCAAGGGGTTTCAATACATAGTGTTGATAAGCATAACTTATGACCTTGGTTTCTATCCTGATGTTTTTAATTTTTTGATGTGCATAATATCAAGGGTTTGAATTAATGAGGGTTTTTATACCTATCTAACGAAGCTATCTAAATGTTTTTAACTGGGGTACTTTTTGGGGCACTTGCTAGGGCACCTGTAACTTTTTCTAATGGTGCCCCAGTTCGTAAAATGTTGATAAAGAAGGTTTGGACAGTACTATTTTATAAGGAAAGAACAATAATTCCTTTAAAATTAATAGTATTTCTTTGGCACAATCTGAGGCATTTTTATTTTTTAATATACAAACAACATTCTACTATATTTTATTATTACAAATAACTACCAAGAGAGTAAATACATTATGAAGATATTCTTTTTTAATTCGACACTTTTTAAATTAGGAATAGTATACTTTTTCTACTTTATATAATGTATCCTCGATAGTCGAGCAGAGAACGGCATCCACTTTGTAAAATTTAACTCGAAAGTATAAACTTTTTAAAAAGTTCTTTATATTATTTTTTTGCTTAAAGGCAGGGAGGAATTCTGAATTTTTCTCCACATCACCAAAACTTTGAATCCATTGCTCTACATAAGTCTGACTAAGTATTTTTCTATTTAAAACACTAATTATGGATTTTACCATTCTCTCATCTTCCCCATCGGAGTAAATTCGATCTGTTATGGTCATCTTTTCGTAAACCAAATCGAGGATAGTTAAGAGGTCATTTTTATCCAGTTCGGAACATTGTGCCAAATCTTCTAAAGCATCTGCTGCATGGGCTATGGCATGAGCCCAGCCTTTTTCTTCGTCATACCCACGGTAATCTCGCTCTTCTTGTACATTGTAAAATACTATCTCTTTTATCTGATGAATTTGCTCTCTTGAGAGAAATGGTGATTCTCTATGCCTCCTGAAGAGGAGCGGTATGACTAGCATGGAGAAAGATCGAGTGAAGACAGAGTCTGTATTTGTTTCACCAAGCTTAAAAAGCAAATGGTTTTTATCCAAAACAATCGGTAGAATTTGTTCTAGTTCGTTTGCTGTTAGAGAATTATCAGGAATCCAATGTGATAAGGTTGTATAAATTAACTCATCACGTAATTGGGCATCCAAAGAACCGATGTTATTTATCATTTCAAGTATCAACTGGAATCTATCGGGAGGTGCTTGGTACCCACTCTCTTTTATTAATATCAACTTTTCTTTTAAATCCATTTTACACGCTCCTACTAGAAATTTTCTGAACTAACTTTTTCAAGGCTTTCTACTAAATTCCGTACCACTTCTTCCCTGACTATAAGGTATAGATAGGATCAGAGACATACACTTTATTGATCTTTAATAAAGTCTATTCTCCTTTATAATAAAACATCCGTTTTACTTATTTAATTATAAGCGAACAGATAATGAAATTCCCATATTTAAACAGCTTCGATATTTTTAACTACTTTTTGGCTCATTTTGTTTCATTCTACTTTGTAACAACTGGTATGATATTTTTATCCATCGCGGAATCTGCATATCCAACTTGAATTGCGCCTCGGTAATCTCTATGCTTGCTAAATAATCATAAGGATCTCTATGTGTAGTACCCTTTAAATTATCAGTAATCCAGCGATGTGACTTGATGCGGTTACCTGCCCCATCCAACACAACAGGTATTCAAGCATCTTTAGCAAGCTCTCTCAACAACCAAATATACGTAGCATAGTCCTCTTTAAATTGTTCCTTTCAGCAGTCCGTGCCAATTCCACCTGGGCATAGCTATACTGATTTCCCTACAAAATTCTTGGAATGACTACATCTACCCTCTTGAAAACATATGCGCATTCCTTCGCTGATGAAAAGTTTTAGAGAGTATAAATTATTATAGGAGAAACTACAAAAATCAATGCTAAAATAATTTCCTTGCCACAGTTTACCTAAGGACTTGGCTAATCTACTTTATAATTGGAAAGTCAAAAGCAACATTTCTTATTTGAATTCTATCTATATCATCATTAAATTCTTTAATACTATAAATGATAATCTGCTTTAACATTTGTCTCTTCTGTTCCATCTGTTTCACCTACTCTTATCCAACTAAATCGACCTTCACTGATAAAGCAATATCTGCTGGTGGATTTTCTTCTACAACCACATAAGATATTATGTAAGAGCCCTCTGGTAAATCATTTATTACAACTTCATAAGTCTCATTCGTATTTAATACTCCGGTCACTATTTTCTTTGTATCATTTACATTTCTAATACTAAATTGAAAGCTTTCCGTACCAGTATTTAGAATGTAAATTTTTACCTTTGAATCCCCTTTGTTATCAAAGTATGATTTACTTTCACCAATAGAGGATGCTATCTGTTCATCAATTAGACGGGCATGAGTAATTCCAATTTGTTCATCAATCAAATGACCACGAATTACTTCAATTTTATTCTCGTTTTGATTTACCTTTTCCTCTTTCAAGTTTTGAATGGTACCAGATTCAGCTGGCTCACTTTTAATTACTTTCGACTCTTCTTGAGAAGAGGTTTCATCTGTTTGAGTTAAGGTCGTTGTGCATCCAGATGAAATTATGCAACAGGACCATATCAGTGCAAATTTATTAATTTTCATCATTTTCTCCCGTGGAACATTATTGTATTTATTGGTAATTATACCAAATTTACAAAATAAAAAGAAGCAACCTTTTGGATACTCCACCATTAGAGCCAATGATATGTATTTTTCGAGGAAATTTATTGTTCAAATAAACCCTCCTATTCATTTTTTGTAGAATGATTATTTGTGGCTCACTACTAAAAATCAGGAATGACATTTTTTAAACATATGAAATGTATATAAGCTAAGCAATCCACAAAAATGTAGAAGAAAAAAGACTGAACAAAATTTAGTCCCACCGTCGTCGAATATAATAAACATCTGCACCCAATACCATGATCCCGATTAGGAAGAATCATTAAATCAAATTATATAGTGTTTACGAGTTAACAGCTTCAGGTGTTAATCATTACTAAACAAAGGTTTGTAAACTCAGAATTACACAGATTCTTTAATATTAGGAAAAATCATGATCTGATTTTCAATTAATGTATTGAAGATAATTCAACGCTTCCCTTTATACCCACGCGAAATTTTTAAATATTATAGAAGAAAGTCACTCATTTTTTTCAAAAATGAGTGTCTTTTTATTGTTCTAGAATGATTTCTTTTCCACCTGCTTACTTATCTAAATATCCCCAATTGCTTAGATAATCTTGACGCTCAAGTCATTTCGTCTTTTTGTGAAAGTTCCACACTATATAATTTTTATTCATTTTGGCGTATACACGTTCCAAGTCATACCACTCCTTTCTATTAATACTATTTTGTAATTTTTTGGGTATTCAAAACATATAATATTAATTAATATATCCGGTATACATTCATCGAATAAAGAATATAATTCTGGAGGGTGTTAAATGAATACAATAAAATCTTTAATTTTCCCCCAAGACTTGAATAAATTGACCAAAACTCTACTTAAAGAGGTTTGTAGTGATATGACTTTAGAAGCGACAGGTAATGTAAATGAATTAGCAAGTAGAGTATGGGACGCTTTTGAACTTATTGAAGGAGATGTTCTTACAACGATTAGTAATAATATTTTTACTGGGCCCGTTTCTTTAGTTTGGTATCGAACTACAAATCCAACTGGTTTAACTGGACTTAAACAAAGTATTATTAATAAAATGCCATTCAACCCTTTCGAAACAGTAATTACACCAAATAGCGAAAATGTTCCCATTGAACCTACTATTATAGCTGCTTCTGAAATCGAAGGTTCACAAGCATATTATTTAAGGTTTATTCATAGAACAGGGGTTAATGTAGATTACTTTTTAACCAACCGTAGAGAATACATTAAACATGAAATTACTACAGTTTATATTGATGAAGTTAAGGGAATAATAGAAGTACGAGCAAGTTCAGCTGTTGCAAAGAAAATCATAGCTGGATTAGCTAAAATTGTAGATGAAGAATATGAATTCAAACAGTATGATTTCTTACAGAAGTATGGCGGAACTCTTGAGCCTTTAGCTGATGTTCTTCAAGGAAGGCTTATTGATGCTACAGGAAGACCAGCAGGAATAATAAATTCATTTGAAGAAACACAAGGTAAATCCATTGTGAGAATACTTTCTGCAATTGATGAATACTATACTAATGGTGAATTATCAGCTCTTGAGCAAAACTTAAATAGCGAAGATATTACCAGCATTTTAGAAACAACACCTTTTTCTTTGTTACTTTTAAGTGGTCTCGAAACAATTGGATTAGGTAGCATTAGAGAGTTAAGAGGCTTACCATTGTATAATTATTTAGAGCCTTATCTATCCAAACAAAAAGGATCAATACTATTTGAATATAGTGTTGGTGGAGTGGTACAAGAATATTCTATTCGAATTGGCGTAACTACAAAGACATTTAAGTTCAATGTATTTGCGTCTGAACATGTATTGGATTATATTAGAGAAAAATTGATTCTGCGAGGTAAAAGTTGTGAGCAATTTAAAACCATGGGAAATTTCTCAAAAAATAGATAATGCACTCGAGGCAATTGCTATAAGTAAAGTTGATAAATTTTACCATAGTTATATTGCAGAAATAACTGGCTTACCTCTTGGAGTAGTTATTGAGAAATTATCTGAATTAGAAAAACAAGAAGCGCTCGTTATAGAATTAGAATTCCACTGTGAGGAATGTAGTAGAAGTATTTTAACTGCCAATAAATATGAATTGGAAAATATGGATTCACTTACTTGTAAGTATTGTGGGGCCGAAAATTGTTTTGATCCTTTAAACGCAATTCCAATCATTAAATTAAGTGAAGATTTCAAACAAAGTTTTTCCAAAAAAAAAATAATAACAAAATGGCTAATGTGGGGTTAAGTAAACAAAATAAACCTGAGAGTTTAAGAGAAATTATAGATATTTTAGAAAAAGAAAATTCTGGTCAATTATTAGATACAGTATCGAAACTCGGGCAAGTAACTATTATTTTAGGAGATGGTTATATGGGTGAATCTAGTAAATATGGTGGTTTAACTTTTGGAGAAAATAAAGGTAATATCACGATTGAAAACAACGGTACACTGAATCAAGGGATCTCTAGCCGATCTGATGATATTAGCGGTGCGTTAAAACAACTTCACGAAGATATTCAACGCCTATCAGGTGAACAACATGAAATTGCAGAAGCGCATTTTGAACTACTTCAAACGCACATAAACAATGGAGATAAAGAGAAAGCTAAAAAACCATTAGAGAAATTAACTGCAATACTTGGTGTTATTACCTCTCTTGTAACTATTGCTTCTGCCTTAGGACTTGGAATCCCTTTAAAATAATTCAGGTGTGTTGAATAACCGTTTTTATCCACCCCTCAATTAAAATGCTCTCATATCCTATAGAATTATAAACCTGGCGAACCAGCACTTCCCCAGTATTAAACTGGGGTTTTTTGATCATTTCCCACTTTAAAATTTACCTTCAATCGTTTTCATTGATATTAAATCCCTTTATCTATTAGTTTCGGGATAGCTTCTTTAGCATCGCCCCAAACTGAAATCGTATTTGGCTATCCCACCACTATTATTATTTCCCTCAGAGTCTTCGGTAAAGATTTTTAAAAAACAACTACCCTTAATCCATTTCTGAGCTGTAACATCGCTGCCACAAATTTCGAATCACGCGATGCGGCGAAACCTTCAAAGAAAAAAGTACCTGCATCACCACAAAAACGTGAACGAAAATCAAAAGAAGAATGGGAGGATTGGCTTACGAAACAAGCAGAAATCAAAGCCAATCAGTCGACTTATGAAAAAGAAATCATGCATCAACTCGATACTCCACTGAAGACACTGTGGCAAGATGCGCCAATCGAACCAAATTGGGGCATCAAAAAGAACAGTGACGGCAAAAATACGTTTTGGTTTGGCTTTAAAGGGCATCTCGCAGTGACAACCAAGAGCCAATAAGTTTAAGGCTATTTCTCAGTCTTTTATTGTACTATCTGAAAAAGCTATCTACCCCTAAATTTTATGGCCTGAAACAGCTTCAATCCTTCATTAAGGATCCTCCAGTAGTAAATAGATGTTCATCATCAACGGTTTCCATATAGCCTCTTAATTTAATTTCAGGATGATCTATACCAAACAAAGTTTTATCACCCAAGCCTTCAAATGGCATAAAAACAGTCAATGTAATTTTTTCCCCTGGTTGAATATTTAATTTATTTCCAGTCGCTTCAACATGATATTCATTCCCTTTATAGCCACTTTCACCGTGTTTAATAGGAAAAGAAACATACACATTATTTTGCTTTATAGTATAATCACTGCCATTCACCAATTGGATAGTATAGGATATTCCTTCTTGAAGGGTTTCCTTTTCTAGTAATTCTAGCTTTACTTTTTTTACATCATCTACAGTAAACTTTTTTTCGCTTGTGCATCCTGCTAATACGATCAATATTAGCAAAAAAGAAAATAATAATTTGAATTTCAAGTACTTCCCCCTCACTTACCATTATTGTTTAATATTAACACACATTTATTGTAAGTGAAGAGGCATTGTATATCTACAGCCTCGAGGTTTTTTGGATATTATTATTTAAATCTACCATAATAGAATCTCCAAAACTGCGAACATCTGCCAAGTAATCATACCCCTCTGGAGAGCCAAAACTATTAAAAGACCTAACTGCCACGATTTTTTCACTTGGAATGACAAGCAGTGTGACGGTAGTGTATCCCAAAATTTGAAATGCTCCATTTGGTACAAGTGCTCCTATTTCTGAACGCTTGGCCATCGACCCTTTTACATACCAGAAGAAGCCGTTTTCTGGAAGGTCAGGATTGGAGAATGCAGGACTATGTATCGTTGTGGCTAATTTTAAAATATCCGGAGGAATCATTTGTTTGCCATTCAAATTCCCTTCATTTAGGTGAAGTAACCCCCATTTTGCGAATTCTCTTGCGGAGACATACATATTCATTTGACTGCCATCCAAATTTGAAGAAGCTGACCAAAAACGGTCATTCGGTTGCCGAATCACTTCAACAAAGGTGTCATCAAATGTATGATACCAATTCGTTTCGGAAAAATGTAAAGGTTTGAATACCTCTTCATTGACAATATCAGCAATCGTTCACTTTGTGGAGAATTTTACAATGTCGGATAGTAACTCTATATTTCTACCCCGATAAGCCCAGCTCGTACCTGGAGCAAACGTCTGAACATCCTCCCCATCTATATATTCAAGACCATGTGAATGCGTTACTAAATGGCGTATCGTAATACCATTGTATACATCCTTTTGGCGGTCGGGTAATAAATACAAAGATATCTCATCATCCAATGACTGAATATACCCATGATAGATGGCATAGGCAACCGCAAACGCAATATAGCTTTTACGGCATGAGGCAAGATGAAATTTGGTATCTGCTTGGATAGAACGTGCATTTTCTTGATTTGAATGCTTCCCCCAATATTGCTCGACTTGTAATTCATTATTATGGAATAAAACGAGAGCTGCTCCTGTACAATGAAGTGTTTGAAAAGTATTTTCTACTGATTTTTTCACATGATCAAATGATTGAGCTAACACTGAAAACTCCTCCTTTTGTAGTTCGCAAGATTTCTATATGCCTTTTATACATCTTTTGCAAGGGCTCGCTCATCTTGTTCAATTCTCTCGTCTACCCTCGTAGAAAGCCTCCTTCTGAATGGATGATTTGTCCTGTCATCCATTGAGCTTCCTCACTCGCAAGAAAACTAATTACTCTTGCGACATCTTCAGGTGATCCAATACGTCCCATCGGAAACTTTGGTAACAGGTACTTTCTAATTTCATCATTCATCCACGTCGAGTCGGTTGGCCCTGGATTCACTGCATTGACCGTAATTCCTATTGGAGCTAACTCTTGCGCTAATGTTCGTGTGAAAGCTGATATGGCTCCTTTTGTTGCTGCATAGGCTAGCTCTCCCACCATAGGACCTAACTCTTGTCCTGATGTCATATTTATAATTCGACCAGACGTGAAATGGGCTTTTTGAAAAAGACGAGCAAATTCAACACAAAGAAGAAATGTTGATCGCATATTTACAGCGTAATGTTGGTCAAGCGTCTGGGCATCTAACTGTACATAGCCATCCTGTGTGGAATGGGCTGCATTATTAATTAAAATGGAAGGGACGCCTAGTTTTTCTTCGACCGTCTGAAGAATCGTTTGTGCTGCTTGGGTCTCTGATAAATCAATTGTCATTTCTTCACACATGATCCCCATACTGAGAAGTTCATCTTTAAATTCACCAATCCAATTATGATCAGCATGCCAGTGCGTGAAAAAAATATGTACACCATCAGCAGCTAATCTTCTACAAATGGCTGTTCCAATATCTCGTGGATGGCTCGCACCTGTAATGACTGCAATTTTGTTTTTACTCATGTTATCCCTCCATTTTTTAAGAATTATTTAACCATCACGTTTAAGCAAAAAAAGGAGCAAAACCACAATGGTCTGCTCAGCCTTTGAAAATAAGTGCTCGACTAATTGCTAATGAATAGCAATCTTATTTTGTACTTCAATTTGAAATGCCTGTACATCAAATCGATGCTGTCGAATTATATCTTCCGCTAACTGTTGAGCTTTCTTTTGCATCCCTGCATTTTTATCTTCCGTTAAATTAATCATTACTTGAATAGATTCTGAGGTAATGCTGTGCTCGACACTAAAGTCACCATAGTTTTGATCAATCATCGTTTCAAATAGATTAGCCATAACGTCATTATAGCTAAGTCGAGTCGATTCTGTTGCTGCCGGTTCATAAAGGTCCTTCAATGTCAGCTGAAAAGAGATTGGATTTAAATCATTTTTCTGGATACAATTTAACATAATCTCCTCCATTTTCTTCTTCGCCACTATGTCCATCTCTTCCGGTAAGGACACTAGCAGTTCAATCTTTCCGCTGGGCAGAACACCATAGTCTAATTGAAAGCTAAAAGATTCTTTACAAAGGGCATTAAAAATATCACTAATTAAAAAATGATATTGTTGAATATAACTTAATAATTCATTATTACTAGTTCGTGACATAGTAATAGTTGATTTTTCAACATATTGAATAGGTGCATTTGCTAACAAAACAAATGCACCACAAACAATAAATGCAAGTAGAAACCATAAAGAAAATATTCTATTAATAAACATCTATAGCCCCCTTATTCGGGACTATATGCAAATTCTGTAAAGTTAATTACGGTAGGATCTTATAAAACAACACACGGTCTTGATTTTCACCGCCATAATTACTATGAATGGAGATAGCATCCACTGTCTTGTCACCTTTTTCCATTCTAAACCCCATATTAGTATGGAAGGCAATGGACACTTCATTAATAGGAGACGTTACACATTTGACAATATTTCGATGATATTGCTTTACCACATGAAAGAAAACATCATACAGTCTTTTGGCAATATTCTGTTTTCTGTAATCAGGATGGACTCCAACAAAGTGGATAAACGCTTCATTTGAGTTGGATTGCGATAAAAAGCCGACTAGAAAACCAATAATTTCGCCATCCTTTTCCATAATGAGGCTCGTATTCGTAAAATGATCGAAAAATAATTTAGGTAGTTTATCTGACATATTCCTTCCGCCCCACCAGTCATTAATTAACGGGGATAAAGTATAGTAATCTGAACTTTGTAAGCTACGAATATTCATAGAAAACCTCCTTATTTTCAATTCTTACATGATATTTTGGCTATGGTTCTGAAGGGGCGAACGTTTGCACCGCTACCACAATTAAATAAATGGTGACAATCACCATACCAAACACACTACCAATGCGTATTAATTTAATTTGCAATTCGGAAACCTCTGGCGTCTCTTTGTAGCGCCAGCGCTCAAAAAATAAAAAGCTTTCCTCTGGATCATACAAACTCCATATACAGTAGCCATATACCGGTATGGATAAAACAATACTGATGAATAACAACTCTATACCCTCCATCTAGGATGTTTAATCCTATTATTATTTTACCCTACCATTTATTTCAATTTCAATAATTCGATCAAGCCTTAGCTATGACTAATGACTTTAACGTCTCACTTAACGTCTGAATGCGGTTTGTTGAATCTGTCATCGTCACTAATAGGTGATTTTCTTCTTCCACAGAATGCAATATGTCAACCGTAGACGTTGCATTTTGCTCGGTCATTTTATTTAGCTTTTCAATTTGCTTTTGAATTGACTCGAATTGTGTGATGGCATTGCTTAATTCATTCATTCCTCTAGTTAAATCTGTATTTGTTTGCGTAAATGAATCCTTTAAAACATTGAAGAAATGACTAACATCTCGTAACAGTTGTTCCCCGTACTGAAGCGCTTTTTCACCGTCTTCGGAACGCTGATGTGCCTCCGTTGATTTTTCAAACAAGGTTTTCGTTACATTGGTAATGCTTACAGTAATAGCGGCGCTTTCTTCTGCTAGCTTACGCACCTCATCTGCAACAATGGCAAATCCTTTCCCATGTTCCCCTGCTCTAGCTGCTTCAATGGCTGCATTAAGTGCCAATAAATTTGTCTGCTGAGCAATATGTGTGATGCCCTTTAACAAGCTATCCACTGTTTGCAAACTATGCTGAAGCTCGTTTACCGTTTCCGCCGTTGAGCTCATCGCGTGACTCATCACACTCATTTGTGTCATCGCATCCTGCATTTTGTCCCACCCAGCCAATACTTCTTGCTGAAGCTGAGTAGAGCTTGCCACTGTATCCTTCGAGATGGTCAATGTTTCATTAACAAAGTGAACCGAATCGCCCATGGTGCCATGAATCATTTGTAAACTAGATGACTCTTGCTGGATACTGGCAGAAATATCTTCTGTGGCGATTAATATTTGTTTACTTGAACCTGAAATCCTTTGCATTGTTTGTTGGAACTGTGTCACATGCTCGTCCAGAGCCTGACTACTTTTTTCAATTTCTTGAAAGGTCATTTGTAATTGATTGTAGGATGCTTGCATCTCATTTTGCTGAATTTCTGCATGTTCAATCAGCTCATTGCCCCATTTTGCAATTAAATAAAAGGCAATAATCACTCCATTCATAATCGCCAAAAGTGTCACAAAAACAACGATATCATCAAATGGCCCCAGTAAAGATGGTGAGTTAACCATATATAATATGAAAAAACTGATGTTTGTTAAGATCCCAAAGAATACGATTAATTCCTTTTTAAAATACAGGGCAATAATAGCCACCGTACAAAGCAAAATATAATGTTTGTTTAATGAAAAGCTATCAAGCAAAAATAAGGTAAAGACAACACTAGACGGAATTAAGCCAAAAATAAAGCCTTTGACATAGGTTTTGATTGGCAATAAATAGTTACATACTGCCAACGTGATGACGGCTAGTCCAACAAATAAAAATAATATGCCTTTCGATAGGATTAGAGGTCCACAAATTAAAATAGCTAAGATTGAAATAATAGCTAAATTTACACGGTGGACCTTCCGCGTGTCGTAACGAATTTTATGCTCCATTGTAATCCCCCTAAAAAATGAATGGACATTCAGTTTAATTTTCTATTATTATATAGTATAACTACTGCTTTTTGTAGCTAAATATTGTATATTTAAGCATATTTTATACATCTTTGAAATTAAAGGAGGAAAATGAATTGAGTAGAGTTCAACAAATTGCATCAAATTTTTATTGTATTGATACACATGATTTAAATCGGGAACAACGAACGAGCTCCTATTTATTAATCGACGAAAAAATTACTCTAATTGAAACTTCTGCAAGCCCATCCGTTCCTTACATAATGGAAGGATTAAAGGAGTTAAATATTGCATTAGAGGATATTCACTATGTCATCGTGACACATATTCATTTAGACCATGCAGGAGGAGCAGGGTTATTTTTGCAAAGCTGTCCTAATGCAAAATTAGTTGTCCATCCACGAGGGGCAGCTCACATGATTGACCCAAGCCGACTTATTTTCAGTGCAAAAGGAGTCTATGGAGCTGAATTTGATCGCCTCTTTGATCCGATTGTGCCAATTGATGCTGCACGAATTATTGAAGTAAGTCACGAGCAACGTCTAGATTTAGGCCAACACCATTTAACGTTCTATCATACAGAAGGCCATGCAAAACATCATGTATCTATGCTCTATTCCGCTACCAATGGTCTTTTTGTAGGGGATACAACCGGGGTTCGTTATCCTGAAATGGATGGAGAAGCAATTGATTTAATTATTCCATCCACTTCGCCTAACCAATACAACCCAGAAACAATGGAGCAATCCATTCAGTTGTACGAAAAACTTCAAGCAGCTGAGTTATATTTTGGGCATTATGGTGCCTATAAAAATCCAGCTGAAGCTTATCGCCAAGTGCGCTATTGGACACCCCTCTTTTTAGCAGAAGGTAAAAAAGCCCAAGCCGCATCAAGCGACTTCCAGGAGCAAGTCCACTATTTAGATGCTCGCTTAAAGGAGCTTTTATTCAGCTATTTACAGGAAAACGGCATTCCAACAGATCATCCAGTCTATCAAACGATTCCTTTCGATACCATTGTGTCGTCAATGGGAATACTAGATTACTTAGAAAAAGTCAATGCACAAGTGCCTCTATAACAGTAAAAAGAGATGTCTCCATGATGAGGAGACACCTCTTTTTAAAAGGAATGTAAAGTTTCTCTTTTGAATGTTGATGCTTTTGACTTTGATGGATACGCTTCTATTTGGGACTGAGGTTGATCATCCTATTGATTGAAGCGCTCCTTCTTGAGTCAAAAGCGCTTGACATTGTGATTGGAGTATTCCCATTGCAGGCTTAAGTGATCATCACTTTGCTAGAAACGCTCCTAATTTAGACAAATGTGATCATGACTCCGCTCGAAACGCTCATATCTCGGTCAAAAGTGATCATATCTCTCCTCAAACCGCTCGTATCTCGGTCAAATGTGATCGTAACTCTCCTCGAAACGCTCATATCTCGGTCAAATGTGATCATAACTACGCTTGAAACGCTCATACCTCGGTCAATAGTGATCGTAACTCTGCTCGAAACGCTCATATCTCGGTCAAAAGTGATCATATCTCTCCTCAAACCGCTCATACCTCGGTCAAATGTGATCGTAACTCTGCTCGAAACGCTCATACCTCGGTCAAATGTGATCATATCTCTCCTCAAACTGCTCGTATCTCGGTCAAATGTGATCGTAACTCCACGTATCTTGGTCAAATGTGATCGTAACTCTGCTCGAAACGCTCATACCTCGGTCAAATGTGATCGTAACTCTCCTCGAAACGCTCATATCTCATCCCAAAGTGATCATCACCATTCTCAAACGACTCCTACTCTGCCTTTCTTTTCGCTCCTATAAATTGGTATTATAATTAACGAAAAAGGAGGTTACTTATTATGTGGCCAAAACTTGCTTTATTTTTCACTGTCATTGCTGTTTTACTGCTTAGTCTCGCCTATTTCCTTGCTCATGGGTTAGAGTGGCTAATGTTTGTTGGATTTGCTTGTTTATTATTGAGCTTTGTTATGAGTATTGGAGCCTTTTTAAAAAAGGAGCAAGGTTTTCTAAAGCTTATCCCGATCACTATGTTTTTCCTTGTGAGTTTCATTCCTTCAGTAGCGGAGCCATTTCAAATTGTTCGTGTCCTAAGCTGGTTAAAAAATTTATAAGGAAAATTATTGTTTTAATTGAGCCAATACAGCTCGAAAATCCTGCTTCTCCCCTACCTCTCGAAATGTTTGAAAGGGATTCCCTATTTTTTTCATGCGCTCTATGACAGCGGGAATCGTGAAGAACTCTGGTTTTAAGTTTTCATTAACTTCATCCCAATTTAGAGGTGTTGCGACTAAGCCCTTTGGATTGCCTCTCGTAGAATAGGGGGCAATGATGGTCTTCCCCTCTGCATGCTGCACGTAATCTAAATATAATTTTTCATGGCGATTCTTTTTTAATCGCTCAATTGTATACAAATTTGGCTTTTGCTCACATAAAAATCGACAAACAAATTCTGTAAACACCCGAACCTCCTCATAGGTAAAGGTGTTGGTTGGTAGCGGTATATAGAGCTGTAAGCCTTTTCCACCTGATGTTTTGACAAATGATTGTAGCTGAAAATAGTCAATGATATTTTTTAAATCCAGTGCACCAGCTACAGCTAATGAAAAATGTTCAGCTGAGGGTGGGTCTAAATCGAAAACTATTTCTGTCGGGTACATGGATTGGAAAGTTTGAAACGGAATATGCAGCTCCAATGCCAGTTGATTACCTAGCCACAGCAGAGTTTCTAAGTTGTTACATACAATATAATCAATCGTATCCATCACCGCCGTTGCCACAAAGTTAGGCATTTTATCTGGTTTACTTTTTTGATAAAAGCTTTCGCCTGGCACACCATGTGGAAAACGAATTAAAGTGAGAGGACGGTCTTTTAGAAAGGGTAATAAATATGGTGACATGCTTTGTAAATAGGACAAATAGTGATCCTTCGTTATGCCAATTTCTGGCCAAACAGGTTTGTCTGGGTGAGTAATAGGCACAGAATCGGGAATCGGAAAAAGCTGTCGTTGCATGTGCTGCCATTGACAATCCTCCGGTGTTTGTTCCAATCGAAAGGCATGAAATCTAGGTTCCCGGAGCTTACTACCATCAAAATCAATACAAGCAACGTCGATACAAATAGATGGTTCTAGATGCCATAACTCTTTTTGGCGCTGTCCATTGGTCTGAAAAAATGTAACAAGTGTTTGGTGCTCTTCTTCTGTCATACCATGTTTAAACGTCACAACCTCGCGCAATTGACCATCCTTATAAATTGAGCCATGAAAAAAGCCATTGCTATGGTTATATTGTGTGACTACAACCGTCACATATCGCCAATTTTTAATTTTTAACCAATGATTTGAACGAGTGTTTTCCAGCCACTTACTTGTTTTCTTCTTTGCCACCATGCCCTCGCCATTGTAAACCTTTATTGCCTGCCATAAATTCTCGCTCTCTTCCTCCCCCTCTACAATTTGAATCGAGCCTCTATCCTCAAAGTCGACGCTCGGTAATAGTACCTTTGAAGCAAACTTCGTCAATTGCTCCTTCCTTGTTTTTAAATAGCGATTGTGAAGGGACTCCCCCTTAAAAATTAATACATCAAATACGAGATAACGAAAAGGAAAGGTCTTTGCATGTGCCTCTATGACGTCCTCATTTTGCATTCTCCCTCTTTTTTGAACAACTGCAAATTCACTTTTATAATGATTGCTTAAATAAACAATCTCTCCATCCAAGGTTATTGGCAAAAAAGCCTTTACAGATGCATATATTTGCTGACAGAAAGCTAAAATCTCAGGAAACAAGTAGTTTAAATTGCGACCATTTCGGCTCATGAGTATCGGCTGTTCATCCCATATTAATAGGCAACGAAAACCATCATATTTCGTTTCATATAACCACTCATCCCCATTTGGAATATCGTTTGATTCCGTTAAAAGCATTGGTTTCATTCAACACTACCTACTTTGTTTTTTATCTACAGTGTTTGACGATTTCAATTTACAATACATAAAAAGCTGCAAAATACATCATAGTAAGAAAAACGAGGTGACAAACATGCATACAGTGTGGAAAGGCAGTATTTCCTTTGGTTTAGTCAATATCCCAGTTAAACTACATGCCGCTACTGAAAATAAAGATATTAAATTGCGTCAGCTTCACAAAGAATGCCATACACCTATTAGCTACAAAAAGGTTTGTGAAGGCTGTAATCAGGAAGTAAAAGATGAGGATATTGTTAAGGCTTACGAATATACAAAAAATAAATTTGTTGTCTTGGATCAAGAGGATTTAGAAAACCTACGTAAGGAAAATGAAGAGAAGGCTGTAGAAATTATTGATTTTGTTCAATTAACCGAAATCGATCCGATATATTTTGAACGTACCTATTTCTTATCTCCTGATTCAACCGGTGCTAAAGCCTATTCCCTATTGCGTAAAACATTAGAGCAATCAGGAAAAATTGGTATCGCGAAAATTATTATTCGATCAAAAGAACAGCTTGCCGTTGTGCGAGTTTATCAAAATGCACTCGTCATGGAAACAATTCATTATCCAGATGAAGTGAGAAGTGTTGGCGACGTGCCCAATATACCTAGTGAGCAAGACGTGGTGCCGAAGGAGCTTGAAACAGCTCTCATGCTTGTAGATCAGCTAACCACTACCTTTAACCCTGAAAAATATACTGACGATTATCGCAACGCTCTACTAGAACTAATCGAAGAAAAGAAAGCTACGAATACAATCGCTGCAAGTGATAAACAACGACCAATTCCCGATAATGTCACAGATTTAATGACAGCACTGCAGGCTTCCTTAGATAAAACGAAGAAGCCCGCTCCAAGAAAACGCACCACCCGCACAAAGAAAAATGCTTAAAAAGAGAGCGTATCCTTTCTACAGGATACGCTCGAAATAGTTATCTACATCCTTTTTATGTTGTACCACTAACAGCTTATCCAATACATCCCCCTGTTGTTTGAAAAATTTAGGTTTACCCTTTAGCTCAAAACGTTTATTCCAACGAAACATTTTGAAGAAAATAGAAAAAGTTGGTTGGTAATGGGCTTTTTCAATACCGATTTTTTGTTTCACAAACCTTTTAATAATGCGAAAAATACGGATTTTATAGGGAGTATCAAGAAAGATGATGCAGTCTGCTTGCTGAAAGCTCTGGATTACCCACTCCTCTTGATGAATTCCTTCAATAATCCAAGAGTCTGTCTGGACAATACTTTGTAAATACGCCATTCTTTCTTGTTCCGTTCTCATACTATCCCCTGTTTCTTTTCTAATCCAAACAACATTATCCAACTCATAATAGGGGATGTGATAGGTTTTAGCTAATTCCTTTGCTAATGTTGTTTTCCCACTGCCAACGGACCCAATGATATGTATTTTTTGTGGAATTGCCATTATCCCCGAACGCCCCTTTACCCTATGTATCTTTGTAGAAATATTCCCTTTATTATACAATGATTCTAGCAAAGGAAAATAGGAGGATAAAAATGTTCTACCATGAATTCGAGCATAATTTACAAAAATATAATGACCCAACCGAATATGATAATCTCTATGCTAATTATCAAGACGATCTTCATTATATTCAGGACTATATAGGTACGAAAAAAGAGCCCATTATCGAATTAGCATGCGGGACAGGACGTATAGCTATTCCATTAGCTGCACGGGGTATTCCTGTCTTTGGGGTAGATCTACATGAAGGAATGATCCAGCACGCGATCGAAAAAGCCAGTAAACGAGGTGTGCAAATCCAATTTAGCTTACAAGATTGTACACAACTACAATTACCTATAACGACTAATTTTATTTATATGACAGGCAATTCATTTCAGGACTTTTTAACAAATGAAAGTCAAAATGCTTTATTGCAATCTGTGAAGAAGCATTTACAACCAGGGGGTCATTTCTTTTTGATACGAGAAATGCCATTTTAAATGAGTTATCCGCCGTTGATGAATACAAAGAACAAACAATCACTAGCAACGGTGAAAATAGAAAGACGTTCCATCGTGAAGAATATAATCCTGTCACGCAAATATTAACGTGCCGTGCTGTTCATCAACAAGGGCAACAAACTTTCGAAGATGCCATATTACTGCGCTACACATATCCTATGGAAATGACTAGACTATTACAGCAAAACGGGTTTGAGTTGAAACATCTTTACGGTTCCTGGCAAAGAAGTGAATTTCATGCACTAAGTCCTTCTATGGTTGTCCATGCTCGTTTATTATAAAGTCTTTGATTTTTGCAAAAACCATGAAAAAAAGAGGCTACCTTAAGCCTCTTCCCTTACCTGATAATGCATTTGCACCATTTGACCATATCGTTTAGTTTCGAGTAGTTTTAACTCTTCAAAAGGACGTGGATATTTAAACAGTGGGATACCCGATCCCAGCAAATGTGGTGTAATCGTAACAATCCATTCATCAATTAACTGTTCCTGTAAAAAGGCATCTAGTATAGAGGCTCCACCAACCATCCAGATTTTTGCGCCTTGTTGTGCTTTTAACTGTTTAGTAAAAGTTACAACATCCTCTTGGACAAATTCAACGTGCTCATTTTTCTCCGTTTGAGTTGTAGTAAACACATAGCATTTCTTGTCTGTATATGGAAAAGGCTCGATATACTCTACGATGTAATCATATGTTCGTTTGCCCATAATGACGGTATCAATGGTTTGATACATATCCGAATAGCCGTTATCTCCTTCTCCCTCTGTTTCTTCTAGCCACTGTAAATCATCATTTTCCTTAGCTATAAAGCCATCTAAACTCGCTGCGATAAATACCACTATTTCTCGTGACATCATGTCAACTCCTCTTCTTTTTGATAATCACTTGTACAACGTCTATACTAACTATAAAACATGACAACTACTGGCATGATTAAATCAAAAGGTGAAAAAATATGTCCAAAGCTAAACGTTTAATTGATATTTTGCTATATATCAGTGCTAAAAAGAAATTTACGGCGCAGGAAATTGCAGATGATTTTAATATTTCTGTGCGAACCGTGCATCGTTATTTGTTAGATTTAAGTGATATGGGCCTGCCTATTTACGCGGAACAAGGGAGAAACGGTGGCTACACAGTACTTTCGAGCACGCTTCTTCCTCCTATTCTATTTACAGAGGAAGAAGCGGTAGCCATATTTTTCGCTTTTCAATCTCTTCATTATTACCGGGATCTACCTTTTAATACGGAAATGAAATCTGTATCTCAAAAGCTGTATGACTCCTTGCAGCAAGAAGCGAAAAAAAAGGTAGATACGCTTCAATCCTATATTGCCTTTTGGAACCCTAAGCGAACAATAGAAACACCACTATTAACAGACGTGTTAGAAGCAATAATCAACCAGGAACAATTACATATCCAATATGAATCAAAATCTGGAATCACGACAAAGCATGTCCAGCCTATTGGTGTGTATGCTCATGATGGCTTATGGTATATGCCTGCCCTTCATGCACCATTTGAAAAAATTCTCTTATTTCGAATAGACCGTATTCATTCCATAGAAGTCAGCGATAAGAACCCTGATTCTACCATTAATTTGCAGCAATGGCTAGAGAGTGACTATGAGCCTCAACAGCCTATTCGTTTATATGTGGAATTAACTAGAGAGGGTGTGCGCCAATGTTTAAGTGAGCCGAACCTTGAAAAGGCAGTTGTTCGTTCAAGTGATGGGACGGGGTTTATTGAGATGATGATCGATAAAGGAGAGCTTCATTTTATTAGCTCCCTTTTCTTCCGTCTTGGCCAGCACGCCATTGTAAAAGAACCACAAGAACTAATCCAACTTATACGAAAACAGGCGCATGACCTATTATCGATTTATCCAGAACAACGCGACATCTAAATTTCAAGTGACAATTTTGTCAGATTCACGTAACGTTCATCGTTATTACTTTTTAGTGACCTTCCTTATAATTGATCATGAAGGAGGAGATGACTGTTGCAACCAACCGACAACAACACACGTATTGATACGTTAGATTATTTAAGAGGGTTCGCCTTACTCGGTATTATTTTAGTGAATATCCCCTCATTAATGTGGATTGAACCACCTACACTAGCAAGCGATATTGCCTATAATCGCTTTTTAACACTTTTTATAGAAGGTAAATTTTTCATTATTTTTTCCTTTTTATTTGGAGTAGGATTCTACCTTTTTATTTCACGTGCTATGGCTAGAAACGAGAAAGCTTATGCCTTATTTAGCCGAAGACTTTTCATTTTATTACTTATGGGGCTTGTCCATTTCTATTTTCAACCTGGTGAAGCACTAACCATTTATGCCATTTTTGGTTTTATAGCCCTACCTTTTTATAAAATGCGTAAAGAAATCAATGTAATTATCGGTTTATTGCTATTGGCCCTTACAGCTTATTTTGGCATAAAAATTGCGATGCCATTTCCACTTATTCTACTAGGTCTAGCAGCTGGTCAATATCGTTTATTTGAAAATATTTCTATTCATCGTAATAAATTGATGCTTGCAACAATTGTAATGTTCTGTATCAGTATTGCTAGTTGGTTTTATCAATGGCAGTATGTGCCTGAAGCCAATGTCAACTTCGACCAATTGTCCAAGGATCAATTAGAAGAACATATCATAAATGTAGAGCAATTTACATTAATAGGTCTACAGATTAGTCCAATAGTGTCAGCATTTTATATGGGAGCAATCATCCTATTACTACAGAGCCCTCTATTCCAGCGCCTATTATCACCGTTAAAAGCCTATGGTCGGATGGCTTTAACTAATTATTTAGGGCAAACAGCACTTATTCTGGTCATTGGGCATGCATTCGATCTAATTGGTCAGCTTCGTTTCATCGAATCATTATGGATTTGTCTAGGGATTTATGTTTTCCAATTGCTCTTTAGTAAAGGATGGTTACACTTTTTCCGCTTCGGGCCAATGGAATGGCTCTGGCGAATGGGTACCTATTGGACAGTCCCTCCTCTACGACATAGAAAAAACATCGATTAATTTTTTAGTCAATGATAAATACCTATCAGCATGGCGTTAAACGTCATATATTGGTAATGTACCCTACTCGCTTTCCATCTTTGCTCATATCTTCAGCAAGAAACACATCCCCATATTATTTGGTCACTTATCGCAACATAAGTGACCTTTTTTATTATATGCAGCAAGCATTATGCTTCACCTGCCACATACCCATTGCATACTATGCAAATAAAACCCTTTTTTGTAGGGAGGATTGTATGAAAAATAACAAGGGCTATCGGAATAGTGAGGCAAGTGATTCTGTGAGTCAGGCAGCTAAGCTGGCCGTGATTGCAGGAGCTATTACAACACTTGGTGATGCACTAGCAACCATTGCAGCTGGCCTTGCTTTAGAGGATGAATTGAAAGAAAATGAGAGTAATCGTGATGACATTGACAAACTACAAAAGCAAATTGACGAATTAAATTATGAAATGAAGCAATTAAAAAGAATGTTGCGTTAATATTAAAACTCATACCAAAAATCGACAATACCCAATTGGATATTGTCGATTTTTCATGTTATTTAGCTGCCCAAATTTCAATTTCTATTTTAATGGCTGGTAATCCTAGTGCCGATACGTAGGCTATAGTCATAGAGGGATAGGAATCATTAAACATCGCTTCCCATTGTTGATAGAAATAATCCCAATCTATCTCCTCTGTCGCCCAAATATTTACTTTCACTACCTGCGTGGCATCCATTCCCTCCGCTGTTAAAATCATTTCAATATTTTTTAGCGTATTGGCAATTTGCTCATGCAATGTCTGTGGCAATTGATCGTCTTGTCCAACCCCTATCTGACCAGAAAATGCATACATCGTTGCATCTTTAGGAATAATGGTTACATGACTATACTTTCCAACAGGACTTGGCACTTGCATAGGATTTTTACGAGTTAGTTTTGATTTCATAGTTAGATCTCCTTTAGGTTATTATTTTTCTAAAAAAGGGCAGACTTCACCCTTGTTGATCAATTTTAGAAAAAAACAGCAGTAGAGAATCCAATACCCATGCGTAAAAAACGAATTGATCTTTTTTTCATGTGAATTCTCCTCCTTTTACCTAAAGTTATTTTCAACTTACCATTTCTATCCTTAAAATTCAATAAAATTGCGCAAATATTTATAAGATATTTTTCATTATTTCTCAGGCAATTAACTATTTAACCATAACGAATACATCATATATATAATAGTGTAAAGCTAAATTAGCCTTACACCTCCGAAATTGTTACTAGGGTTACTCCATCCCAAGTGACCCTGTAAGCTAAAAAAACTAGGTACCTCTTATAGGAGGTACCTAGTTTTTTGTTAATATGCGTGTTCATTTATAGAATAACATAGTATTCTGAACATTTTCTGAACAATCTAACGTTTATAGAAAAAGATCAACTATACTTCAATCTTTCAAAATAAAATTGAATTAACGGATTCTAGCCTTACGGAAGCCATCGAATATACTGATTGCCGCATATACAACAAATATAATGATTACCCCGCCAACTATCCATATTTCAAATTGCTTCGTTGATGTGGTAAATAAATGACTCATGTACGAGATAAATTCTTCGTTCATTAAATTCGGATTGCTTAATAAAACAATGAAAACAACGGTTGCGAAAAGCTCAACAATAGTATTAAAGATGGCCATTTTTTTCGTCCATTGTCCTTTTAGCAATTTGTAGAGAGCTAACCCAATTTCAAGAGCAATGACAACGATAACAATTGGCCAATAATGAAGTAAAATATCCTGATTAAAAGCTGGAATTACGAATTTAAGTCCATTTCCCCCACCTTCATATACACCTAGAAGATGGTTTGCATAAAAATAAAGGGTTGCCCAAAACGCTGTCCACATTAAATAACCAAACACTTCAAGCTTTGTAATGGCTTTTTTCTTAGGAATATACGTGATGTTATTCAAATCATCAGGGGTCCATTTTTTTAAACTCGCTGACAATGGTTGCGGATCTTTTCCTTTATCTGTTCGTTCGATAATGGCAAAAACGACTGTTAGCCAAAAAAAGACGTGGATTCCTACTTCGATGATACTCCAAATTCCTTCACCAATACTAGTGAGGACAACATTAATGATCGCTTCTCCTTCATCAAAACCAATAAAGTATTCAGCAAACATCGAAATAACCGCAATCACAGCAGCAATTGGTAAAATCATTTTTAATAATGATAGATATACATCAAAATAGCGTGGGCCAATTAAATGCATTGGCTGATCTCGATAACCACTTGCTAATGCTGCTGGATTTCCTAACTTTTCAAGAACCCCCTTTACATCATCCTTGCTGTAATCATCAGGCAACATATCCCCAATAGTTGACCGTAACTCTAGTGCGATGTCCTCCCGATTTTTTTCGGGCAACCTCCGAGTGACCTCTTGAATATAAATATCAATCAGATTCATCGTTATCATCATCCCCTTTTAATAACTCATATAGTTCTTTTGAATTGTTAATCCATTCTCGTTTTAATTGCAAAAAAATGTCTAAACCATATTCACTTAATACATAGTACTTACGCGGTCTACTTTCAGATGTATCCCAATTACTCGTTACTAACTCCTGTTTTTCTAAACGGCGAAGCAATGGATATAAGGTGCTTTGATCGATGGTAATGCCCGAATTCTCCAATAATTGAACAAGTGAATATCCATATTGTGGTGTTCGTAATTGACTTAATACCGCTAATGTCAGCGTTCCCCTCCTAAGTTCTGTCGTTAATGAATTCAATAAAGTGCTCATTCACCCACCTCAATTTTATATACTGTACGACATACACTGTATGACTTATAGTATGCATCTTACACTATTATGGTTACAATAACAATCGAAATTAGATACTATTTAAAAAATAATTTAAAAATTAAAAAACCAGGCTCCAAATTTAATTGAGTACCTAGACTGCTAGATAAATGTTGCTTGTTATTAATCACACTACGGTCAAGTGCTAATCCACAATTTAAGTACCTTGGTCTTTTCACAGGGGATATTGAGCGTTCCTGAAAATTTAAACTACTTATATGGATACACACTTTCATACTTCATCAAGTATCATTAATACTGCAAGGGACATTGCTTTCCAAACGCCTAGCTTATGAAAAATTGAATCTAGTTAATTTCGCTTTTTTCAGAGACTAAAGAAAAAAGGGGTTTTATAAATTGCGAATTTACTTACCTTACTTCATATTACTAGTGCTAATTCTTACAAGAATGGTAGTTACTTGGGGAGAAGCCAATAAGACGATTATGTATAGCATTACGCTTATAAGTGTTGCTGGTTTAACATTATTAAAATCAATTGAAAAAAGAAAAAAGTAGACATTTAATTTGATATTTAGGGGATCATTTTCACATTGATGAATGTAAGCTAGGTAAGGTAAATTGCGATAGATCCTTTACTTCCCTCATAGCCATTTGTTATTAATAAAATAAGAAAACTCGTATTTTGATCAATCTTTCATCAAAATACGAGTTTTTTATTATCTTTGTTATCTAAACCTTGTCTTGTCCGATTCAATGTACATTTAATGTGACAACTGTACTTGTATAACGGGGTTGCCAACACGTGTAAATCTTTAAATAGAAGATTCTTTTGCTACTTCTTTGCTTGATTTTCTGTATTTTGCTTTACCGATTCTTAACAATCTATCTTTATCTAGAATTGTTGGTAAACTTATACCGATAACAATAGTGATGATACCTACTATTTGCAAAGTTGTAACCGTTTCGCTTAATAAGATAACGGATACCATGACCGCGATTGGCAATTCAACAGCACTCAATATTGATGACATACCTAATCCTACTTTAGGCACTGCAATTGTGAACAGGAAAACCGGTATAATCATGCCGAATAACCCTAATGCCAATCCATAAATCCACAGTCCCTCGTTAAACAAAGTACCATTCCAAATAATTTCTGGAGACTGGAAAACGGCAGTAATCATGAATGCAAAGAATGAAACAAATACTAAGCGGTTAGAGGTTGTCATACTTTCAGTTGCTTTCCCGTTAACATACAAAAATAAGGAATAACAAAGTGCTGCTGCTAACCCCCATAACCACCCCTGGAAAGGTATTTGGGATAAATCAACATCAATTATACCAGCAGCTGGTATTGTTCCTACTACCAATATGATTAAAGATACGAATTCAATTCTACTTGGAAGTTGTCGTTTTGTTATACTAGAAATCAACATACCAATCCATGTAAATTGAAATAGTAAAACTACTGCCAATGATGCTGGCAAAAAGTTCAAAGAATGACCATATAAAATATTCGTTAGCCCTGTTAAAATCCCTGCATATATAAGGGTTTTAACACCTTTAAAGCTCAATTTTGATCTGTTTGTAACTAAGAAGATACATACTGCTATACAAAAGCCAATAAAAAACTGACTTGTTACTGCCTCAGAGACAGTAAAACCACTACGCATTGCCAGCTTTATAATCGTTGAAACGATACCAAAACTGCTTGCTGCAATCACTACTAATAGGGGATAAATATACATCTTCATCACTCACTTCCCTCCTATAATTTTTATATAAAATGAATTTTGTTTATGATTTTGAGATTTAGAAAAAAAATCATAATCTCCAATATAAATCACGAATTGTTATTTTACAATCTTTTTTTCAATTAAATTGTCACAAAAATACTAATCCTTCTCATTTATCGTGGAGTATGCAGAGCCTAGATAAAAAATTTCGTTGAACTAAAAAATTAGTCTTCTTTACCATTGATAAGAATTCAGCAGTTTAGTTCCCTGCACTCTTCTTAGCACTTAGAAAATAAAGACAAAAATAAAAAGCCACTCAAAATGAATGACTTGTATACATTATATAAAGTTGGCTTTAACGATAAGTTGGAGCATATAAATAGGTTAGGAGAAACTTGTTATCCAGTAGGAAGTGGTGCTGTAAACTTGCATTAAAATCAACATAATAAGTCCATCGATTTCTGCTTTCGTGTTTGAAATAACCCTGTTTTCATCCCAATAATCAGAACTATTTGGATATTCATGGCTAAGACTATCCTCTTCTAACAAATGGAACTTCATTTTACCACCTCTTACCTTCAACCTTTCCATGCCCTCTTAATTTTCTAAATATGAAATAGGATAAGGAGAGTAAACTGCTGTATCTCCATCTTCATCACGTTTTAAAATTATGATAAAATCTGCACCATTACTATTATCCCCTCTAGGAATTGGTGTAATCATGGCAGGACATCTTAACTCATCACTATATCCTTTCAATTCCTCCCTAAAGTTATTTAAAGCAAACGTCACACGTTGATCTATAAGGGCAAACAATTTGTCCACTCCACCTGTTTTCATATCAAAATATTCAGGGTTGCTCTCTCTTTTCTCAATTATTTTCTCCTTGTATTCTGAAACTGTAAAAAAACAAAATTCCCAGTCAAGAGGAAAAAGCCCTGCACCTAACCAATAAATATTCATTTTCATACCCCCTCATCAATAGTTTAAGTACCTTCAAAATCTTCAAAATTAATTTTAACATAAATATCCAACAATAAAATCACCTGTAACAACTATTGATTCCACTTATATCTCGTTAACTTAACTTCTTCCAAAGGTACACCACTTACTTTTTAGATTATTATTGTGGAATCTGAATTGCTATATTTGACCAGAAACACCTTAAACTCGCAAATAACGAAATTAAGTTCCCATGAAAGAACTTATCCATCTTTCATTTTCTGTGGTGACGTGCTAATTTTGCCCTTCGTGAATGGTTAACGGGTGCTTTAGTAAAACAAGGATTTATAAAGTATACATAAATAAGCTTAATAACGTTTCCAAAAGCAAGTTTGTAAACACACTTAAAAGCCACAAAATGAAGTTTATATTCCATTAAAGGGCGTATTTCAGAGTATGAAATGTGCTCTTTCGTTGTAAATCGGGCATAATCAAATGAGAGGTGTTTTATACATGTTTTCTAACGAACAATTACAAGGCTTAATTGAAGGAAAGATCGGCGGGAACAAGTTCCCCTATAATACAAATAATGAACTAGAAATTGAAGCCCATATCCGACGGTTATTTCATCGAATAAACCGTATTCCTAATTTAGTATGTGAAGCAGAGTGGAGTCATTTTGGCAGTGGATACGCCTCCTTTGTTGAATTTTTTTGTTATCGAAAAGAGGATTTTATAGTCGTTGAAGAGAAGTACGGTCATCGAGAGATAAAGAAAGATGGGATTATTATTGATATTTGTCGTTTAGCACCTGTAGCAATCATGGGCGAAGATTACAGATATAAAACAATTCGTATCGAAACGAATGAAGTAGTTGGTGGGGCATATGGTTCTTTGCTTGCTAGTCCAAATTTATTAGATTTGAGCGAGAAATTCCAAACAATTGCAGAAAAATTGAAACGAGCCTTAAAAGAGTTTGATTATGAACTATTAGAAGCTGAAAAAATGAATCAACCTTTGTCTTTTCAAACAAAAATACCGACAATTTATCGTGAACCTAGAGAGTATTTAGTCATGGATGCTATTTTTTATTGGGAGGATTAGTTTAATGTATCATTAAGTCCAAAACGAGTAAGTCGGATGTATAAAAGTTGAGTAATAGGCTTTATTGAACTATTATGCGTTTAAAAAGTAAACAACTTGATTATCTTTACACTTATTCAACAATCGGGCCAAATTGTTGAATAACATTATTTTATGCAATGGTACAAAACTCTACGGATATGTTATATATATTTTAAACTCAATTAATGTTATAATTTACCAATAATATTATTTGAGGAGCGATTATCTTTTGAAAAAGCGTTTTTTACATAGAAATGATTGGACTAGAATTATACAACGCGACTATTCTATAGAGCAGATAAATGACAAAGATTTTAATGGATTTATTGCTCTTATAAAAATGAATGAAGTAAAAGAGCCATTAATAACAGAATATTTAATTAAAAAGGTTTGTATTGTTGATAACAATTACTTATGGTTACAACAACTACCACTCAATGAAAATTTCGCTATTACATCAATGTTTAATGAAAATAGAGAAATTATTCAGTGGTACATAGATATCACATATGGAAATGGCGTTGAGAATGGAGAACCCTATATGATGGACTTATTTTTAGATATTGTTGTATTACCAACTGGAGAAATCATTGAAAAAGATAAAGATGAATTAGAAGAGGCTCTACACAATAATTGGATTACAAAATCACAATACGATTTTGCCTATCGAGTTTTTAATCAAGTGTTGAAACAAATACACGAAGGTACTTTTAAATACTATGATTTAAGTTTTAAGCATCGAGACTATTTACTAGGTAAGATTCGTGAATAAATCATGCTTTAATATGTCATTACCAAATGAAAGTTTGAGTTTTACTTTAGGGGTAGTTAAAAAAGGATGTTCAACAATCGGGTTTGCATTTCTTTATTAAGGAATGCGTCTTTCTTCATCAAAAGGCCAGATTGTGGAAGAACATTTTCAATAAAATTCGATATTACTGTTGAAATATAGAGTAAGATTGGGAAGTTTCTCACTTAAACTAACGGAGCAGGATAGTTAAAGAACATTTAGGGTACGTTACTTCTAAAAAGGAGTAATTTAAATGAAAAATCCATTCTTAATTAGTTCGTTTGTGATTATATTTTTGTTCAGTTTTTCTATATTATTAGGAAGTCCTGTTCATTCTCAAACTAATCCTTCAGATAATAATGAATATTTATATCCTGCAAATAAGGAAAAAGTTGTTAATGAAACTGTAGATGAATTTTACCAGGCATTAAGGAACCTAAAGTATCCTATACATCAGGAGGTTTATCAAAGATATAAGCAGAAGCCAAAGCAACAACAATGGCATTTGGATACTGTTCTTTTTAAAGAAATGCCTGATGCAACTGTAAATGTTAGAAAAAAATTATTGTTCAATGAGGTAGAAAGATTAAATTATATAACTTTTGATGGAAATATTCTTAGTACCTACCCTTATATAGATATTAACTATCATCAGACCGTTAGTCCTGATAGACAAGTTTATTTTTTTTATTCCTTTAAAGACACAGAAAAAGAATTTAGAGGTAATTATGCAATTTATGATGTTGAAACAAAAGAAATGGTAGCAGGCGGAAGTACTTATATGCCAAAGCTCAATCTTACAAGGAACACTTATGATTAAGAAAGATAAATTTAGGTAAAATAGCAACATGATTGTGTTCGTTGTTGAACTAGCTTAATATGGAAATTTATTCCTATTATAGTGTGTACACTGGATCGCTTGTCCCACCACTTGCCTTTTGTAGAGTTGCCTCAATCCCGTACATAGCGGTTTTCGCCCCAATGTAACTATTGTTATTTTCCTTCGCTACTTGTTACCTTGCTTCCTCGATTGTTTTTTACTATCCACCGATAATTCTCAATCCACTGTAACAAATTCTCTTACGTAACTGTTATTTGCCCTTTTAACATAGGATTGCCCTCCTAAGTTATGTTATAATGCTAATGACTAAGCCATTATTCAAAGGGCATAAACCAATTCGAGCTGTAGCGTGTGCAAACGCTGCAGCTTTTTCTATGTTATAATTTACACAAATTACATATTGAGGTGATATTATGGAAAGTGATAAATTGGTTTGTAAGGCTTGTGGTAGTGATTCCTTTACAACCGGTCAAGTTGGTGGTAGTAGTAGCCAGGGTAATATAAGACCAATCGGATCAGTAATGACTTTTGGTTCACCACTTCTTATGACTTTTTGTAAAAACTGTGGAGAGGTTGCTTCAATCAAAGTTGATAACCCAAAAAAATTTAAATGAAATATCTGTTTAGGGTCACTCCAAACTAGTGACCCTTTATAATTTCTTTACTCATATTGTGCAGTAAACTACTGTTGAATTATCTCAAGTATTTTTTACCTTCTCTTTTAACTACATACTTTTAAATGGATGGTTAATAATAAATTTATACAATATTTAAAAGAGGTGTATTATTTTATAAATGAAAAAAGGCTTATCTGCTTTTATAATATTAATTACTCTTGCTTTATTTTTCCTACCAAGGACAGGATTAGGGTTTTATGGACCCACTCATGATTCTAACGACCTTAGATTACAGGATATGCTCATGCTCATCCTTACTCCTTATATTGAAAAGGATTTGAGAAGCTATTATTATCCGAAGATTTTAAAGGATGTTTCACCCTTTGTTACTCCTTGGAAAATTGAATTAATTGAAACAAAAAGAAATCATTTCCGAGGCTTTGATCTGCAAATTACATTTGAAATTGAGCCTACAGATGGCGGACATAATATTTCATTAGGAAAAGATAGAATGACCTATGAAATAACTGTTGGTCCTGAGGTTAAATTGATAAATCACACTCACCTTAAGACTTATAAATATCCACCAGAATAATTCATTAAAATTTTTAACCTTTTATAGAATTTTGTATTTTTCATTGTTGAACAAATACTGAAAGGAATTTTTTCTATGAGAAAAATAATAATCATTTCGTTATTTTTAATAAGTTCCCTAGGGATAAATTCTACTTTTGCTAGATCAGATATACAGTATTTCCCTAAAAACCAACCCCCAAGTGTGATTGAGTTAGCCTTTCTACGTGAATTAGGTTTACCAATTCTTGAAACAATGTCTTCATATGGTGATAATCAATTATTCGATTATGCAAGAATTGAAAAAATTGAACGAAATAGACAAAACGACTACTATGATGTTAGTTTAAGGGTTATTTCCTTTGAAGGTGCCCACGATCAACCATTTAAACTAATTAACATCACTTTTCGTATACCGCCTGGTGAATCTGCAGAAAAATATAAAGTGATTTCAAATAAGGCAGTCATTTCATATAAAGTTAAAAATATTTCTCCTGAAGAAGTTGAGAAGTTATCTAAATTCACTAAGTAGCTCAAAAATTTTTTTTCACATTTTCTTTCAACTAACCACTTTCCTCTTCCCTAACAACCCACCAGCCCTTGGCCCAATCCTTCCAGCCATTTCAAGGTCCATAGCAATCAAAGCCACGCTCACCCTTCATTAATTGCTTCTCTTTCAGGTCCTGCTTTCCTAGCCTTTTTAAGTTCATCATGTGTTATCCCCCAACCACCATCAATCATTGAATACGTCAGAAGCTTTAATTAGTGAGGAAAACGGTATTCGAACAACTTCTTCCTCAATTCGAATTGCTGTGTAACCATTCCCTTTATGTCACCCACTTCTGTATGACCATCAACATAATGAACTGTGAAATCAGCGTTATAACCAAATATCGCGATATTTCTTTCCGTTCTTTTCGAACTTCGGCAGTAACACAAACCTTGGCTGTAATTCAAAGGATGTCACAATACCTTGTGCTTGTAAGTGCTTCAAGTGAACATAATATTTTGCTTCTATCGCTGAATCGAATATAACTCCGTCGTGTATAACTTTCTTGTTCCCGTATTTTGCTTTACTCATGTTATTTTGCTTACACTAGCAACTACAGGGATGCGTAAAGGTGAATTGGCTGGCCTTACGTGGAAAGATATAGATTTTATGCAAAACATCATATCTATAACAAAAACACGTGATGAATATGGGGTCAGATCAATGATTATGTAATTATTACTGCCAATTTAGAACCAATTAGCAGTAATTATATATCTAAAATGTTTAACGCTTTAAAAAAGAAGCATAATTTTGAGCGTTTCTCGTCCCATATACTTCGCCATACATTTGTAAGTATTCTTATTGCAGAGGGAACCGCTGTAACTACAGTTGCAAAAATCATTGGGGATACTCCTGAAATGGTGATGAGGGTATATGCTCATTCCCTCGCTGATGAGGAATTAAAGGCAACTCAAGTACTTTCATCTTTGATTAAAATCGAATAAATCATTTAAACATCAAATTTGGTGTACAAAGTGGGGTACAATCATAAGTTATACCCCACAACCATTGATATATTAGGATTTGTAAGCTTATCTAAAAATACTGTGCTCATAAAGATAATCATAAGAAAGGTCAACAAACAAATATTCATGTTCGTTGATGGCGATTGAAAATGTTCTCGTAATTTCTCCTGTTTCAATATCACGATATAATTCTGAGATCTCTCCACTTTGATCATTGCGCATTTTAATGATCGTTTGTAGGAAGTACGGTCGCCAACTCCAATTTTTATTAATTGCTCGTGGCTGCAATTCCCAATTGCCGTCAATTCTCATAACGTTAGGCGTTAACTGGAATCCATCTTCATTACAAATATATAGCCTAAAGGAGTAGTTATCCAGTAGTTCAGCTAAATACTCTAAATGCGAGATATTGTCACTCGTTGGTTTGACACGGTGAACAATCGCCTCTAGTTCATCCCTTAATTTTTTAAGCTGCAAAAATTGCGCCTCTAGCATTTTCTTTTCAGACGTAATAAATTGCTGGCATTCTTTTTTAAAGCGTTCCTTTAACATGTCTTTATCGACAAAGGTCATTGAAGGATTTGCTAAATATGGCCCTTGATAGTAGCGACCTCCATTTTTCCAAGCAAATTGTAGCTGATACACTGTTTCAATATCTTCAAATAAAAGATTGGCCCCTATTTTATAAGCAAGGCTGCCAATGGCAGAAATCATGTCCGATTGTGCTGACCAGGAATCATAATTTAAATCACGTGTATTGACCTTTAAAATATGTGGCGCCAATAACGCAATGTGCTCTAAATGACTTTCCGCTCCTACTTCTTGCACAGCAATTTTCACGCCGAACGTCGTAAAATAACGAAGGGCATGGTGTAATTTGTTTATATCCCCCATAAAACGATGCTCTGATACAACAATAACGATTCGATGTAAATCTTCTTCTCCTATATATTGCTGGATTATATTAAAATGACTTTCACCAAAATCTTGCATCAATAAATTAGGATTACTTGGAATGTAAATATCAATATCTGATGCAATTTCATCAATTTTGGCTAAGGCTGCATGTAAAATTTTATGCTCCATATCAATTCGATATTCTTCTGGAATATCTTCATTATTAACGAAGTCCTTTAAATTAATTTGTTGCCCTTCAATTTGTAGATGTCCGGAAATTTCGTAGGCAATCACCGTATGCGCATCTGCGCTAAATATCGGCTGATAATACCCATGTATTTGATCTAAATTTGTTAACACTTCAATTGCGTCCATCATCGAAACCTCCATTATGAATAACTTTTTATAGTTATTCAAAAATAACATTACACATACCATTAATATCTAAAAAAATGCTCTCTGTCTGTATAATAAGTGGTTTAAAGTAAATTCGCAACTTCACCTATCATAATTTTTGGCCAATCTAACCTAAATTTTTTAGATTGGCTTAGTTGTAGCCATTGTTCGATTTTCACCATTTCTTATGACTTTTAGACATAGGAGGCTGTATTTTTACTCTATCATTTCTATGCTCTCACACAAACCTACATGTCATTGTTTCAAGGCTGCTCTCTCACTATAATTTATGCGACATACTAATAAAACGGCCATGACAATGCAGGGGAATAGCCCGTTCATTCCACATAATTCAGTCATACACCTAGTATTTTAAGTCAATTTTATGTTGATTTTGCGGCTGAGTCCCTACGTATTTAATGATCTTTGGCAAATGTCATCAATTTTGCAAAGATGGATCGATGAAAAAAGCAGCATTCCAAAAAGGAGTGCTGCTAGTCATTATTCCGACATAAAGAAATACCAAATCATTGCTATCACCATTAATGATATGATAACAGCTATCGTTACACGAAGTGGTGAAATAGGGGCATCTCCACCTACTCGCCCAGTTTGTCCATTGACCATAAAACGATAAACCTTTTCCTTATAACGAAAAGAAGACAGCCAAATCGGTAACATTAGATATTTGTATGTAATATCATCATGGTTGGTGGAAAAACGCAGATTTGATACAACATCCGCATTATTTTCCCAACGAATTTTGGAGGAAATTTGCGCGTGAAGATGATCATGAATTTCACTTTTAGCTTGATTCCACCCATCCTGCAAGCCAACACTATAACGCTCTGACAAAAATCCAGCTACATATTCTGGTTTATAAGCCTTATTATTTAAAAGATTAAATGGTTCAATTTTTCGCATCATATCACGATCGTAACGTGTTGTTGCACTTACTAAGTGGTCGTCGATAAATTCCTGATAAAAGCCACTTGTCGAATACCAATCTGTTTCAGTATGAGTTTTCCCATCTTTATCAGTAACTGTTCGATGTCGTCCATATCTTGCAGAATATCTAGAGCTTGTTTTGGAGTCGAATGTCCAATAAGGAAGATAAACCCCTTTAAAGGCATCAGGCTTTGCGCTAATTTTAGCAGCCTTCGGTGTAAACCATCTGCCTTTGATCCATTTTTGAAAATGTTCCCCTGCTTGCTTATCCGTTACTTCAAAAGCACATACACCATTTGGTGCTAACGTATTATCAGCAGTAGCCTCCATAACCTGATTGGAACCACAGTAAGGGCAACTGTCAGCAACCTGCAAGGCATCGTAAATCGTTTCGGCTGCACACGCTTTACAAATGACTGTTTTTTTCTCCACGCCCCAATTAAAATTCCCACGTTCCTCTGCTTTTAAGAAGTCCATTTCCTGGGCAACTTTTTCCTCTTCTTGCTCCGGCGTAGCAATTTCCGTTTCAAAGCCACAATAAGGACAAGTTAGCTTTCCTGTTGCAGGATTAAACTCGATCGATGCACTACAGGACGGACATTCAGCATCAAAGTCAAGCTTCACTTGTTTGGCATTTTCAACCTCTTGCATTGACATAGGCCATCATCTCCTTACTTGACATCATTCTCATCAAAAACATCTCCACATTCCGGACAGAACTTCGGTGGGTTTGAAGGATCTTCTGGTGTCCAACCACATTTATCACAAGCATAAAGTAAAGCGCCTGCTGGTTTTTTCATCCCACATTCACTACAGAATTTCCCTTTATTTACCGCTCCACACGTACATGTCCAACCCTCGTCAGCTGGTTTTGCTGCACCACATTCTGAACAGAACTTCCCTGTATTTTCATGACCGCATGCACATGTCCATGCACTAGGTGCTTTCGCTGTCTGTTCTTGCATAGCAGCTTGAGCCATTTGGGCTTGCTTATTTTGTTCATTCATTTGATAGAGTTGACTAGCATTAACGCCACCAGCCTGTGTAGCCATGTTCATGCCCATAAATCCTGCCATAGCTCCCCCATCATTGTTAGCAGCCGCAATCATCGCATCTGCCTGTGCCCCTGTTAAATGAGCAGCCGCCATTCCTGGATTTCGCATCACAGCATTACGCTGAAGTTGTTTAATCATTGCTTCATCTTCTTCAGAAGCTTTCAGTGTACTAATCCCAAATGACACAACAGCTAAGCCACGTGTGGCAAGCCATTTTTCAGATAACACTTTATTGAGTGCCTCTGCTAACGCAACAGTATGAGCCGGTATTTCACTATAACGAACACCACTTGCAGAGATTTGCGCAAAGGCTGGCTGTAATGCCGTCATTAATTCTGATTTTAACTGGCTATCAATCGTATCTCGTGTAAATTCACGTTCCACATTACCACAAACATTTGTATAGAATAATAATGGATCAATAATTTTATACGAATATTCCCCATGACAGCGAATTGCGATGTCAATATCTAAACCAATATTGCGATCAATCACACGGAAGGGAATCGGTGCAGGGGTTCCATATTTATTTCCAACAATTTCTTTCTTATTAAAATAATAAACTCGCTGATCTTTCGCAGGCTCTCCTCCAAATGTGAAACGCTTACCTATCTGCTTGAACGTTTCCATTATTCCCTGTGATAAGTCTGTGCCATACATAATCGAAGGTTCTGTTGATGTGTCATAGACATATTCCCCTGCTTCTGAAGAAAATTCTACAACTTTCCCCTGCTCTACAATCATCATACACTGCCCTTCATTGATAGCAATAATCGAACCATTGCTTATAATATTGTCATTCCCTTTATTTGATCCACGTTTCGAAGTACGCTTCATTCCTTTTGTTACAAGGATATCTGCGGATAATGCCTCACAATAAAAATATTCACGCCATTGATCCTCTAAAACACCTGTTAATGCGCCAACCCCAGCTTTTAATAAACCCATATTATTCCCACCTTCAACTTGATATTTAACTTATTTTATCATCTACAAACACTATGTAATACGCATTATCGGACAAATTGTTTCATTTATCGTATGAAAGAGTAAAAAAACGAGAAGCTCCTATGATATGAATCATAAAGAACTATCCCGTTTCATTACATCTTTTAAGCCAATGCTGCTACCGCAACAAGCACCCAAGCTACGATAAATAACATCCCACCAATAGGTGTAATCGCACCAAGTTTTTTCACACCTGTCACTGCTAGCACATATAAGCTACCAGAGAAGAAAATAATCCCTGTAAACATAAGATATCCAGCCAAAGAAAGCAGGCTAGTACTTCCTAAAAGAGACTCACTAGATAGAATCCCTAGCCCAATAATCCCTAAAGCATGGTACATATGATATTGCACAGCCGTTTCCCAAATGGCAGCATAATGAGGTGATGCAAATTTATCCTTCAGTGCATGTGCACCAAAAGCACCTAAAACAACACCTAGACACGCTAAAATCGCGCCTAACGCTAAAAACATTTCCATTCGTTGCTCTCCTATTTTGCCTCAACAGCAATTTCTTTATATTTGGCATCCCAAGCAGGATCAATTTTACTTAATGATACCGGACGCAATGTATCCTTATGCGCTAGAATATGTACGGATTGAGCAGTGGCTGCTACCGTGCCATCCTCATGTAAAATTTCATAGCCATAGGTTGTACGTAAACGGTCATGCTTTTCCACCCAAGTGCGCACAGTTGCCACCTGTCCATAATGCATCGCTGCCTTATATGAAATAGATAAATCCATTACTGGTGATACATAGCCATCTTTTTCTAAAGCGGCATACTCAAAGCCCGCATCACTTACAAGCTGTGTGCGTCCAATCTCCATCCAAATGATGTAGTTTGCATGGTACACCACACCCATTTGGTCGGTCTCTGCATACCTTATTTCAATCTGTTTCTCACTCACAAACATTTTCTTCACCTCGTCCTACATTATAGCGTAAAAATGTTGATTTGGTGGGGTTTTTGCTCTGAGGAAATTAGAACGGTGAAAAATAGAGCGTTGCTTTTCTTGGTATTTAAAATAAATATCGATTTTTCTAATATAAATTTTTATTCCATATAAACTCATATAAACACTTTTAAATGGGGTACTATCTGGGGTACTGTGGGGTACCACTTTTTGAATAATTAAATAAACGTGCACGAGCAGTTACAATACAGCACCTACAAAAATAACCAGGTACTCATTCGAGCGCCTGGTTATCAGTTTATTGCTTCTGGAACTTTATCAAAATCAAACCTTTAAACGATACGATTCTTAAGGACCCTGATGCAGTTTTCTCTAAATACTGAACTTTGCAGCACAGTCTAGGTTCCAACCACATCATATCTCGTTCTACTTTGGTAACGATTTGTTTAGCTATTTCTCTAAATGCAGTTTTTTCCCCTGGCTTGAATCCAAATTCTAAATTTGCGAGTGGTTTATACTTACCATTGCTTAACTGTTTACCAACCAGCATAGTAAATGGATTTTCTTTATAACCTAAGATTACTGCATCTGTGATTTTAAAGTGTTTATATTTTAACCAATCATACGATCTATGATTAGTTTTGTATGTTGAATTGCTTCGTTTTCCTACAATACCTTCCATGCCTTTGTCTTTTGTTAGCTGAAAGATATTATTGCCATTACCTGCTACAGAAGGTGTGATAAGCAGGCTATTAGAGGGTTCAATTATTGATGAAAGGATTTCTTTGCGTTCCACTAATGGCTTGTTTGTATATGTTTTATCCGTTGCCAGTACATCAAAAGCAACAAAAGTTACTGGATGGGTTAAAGTAGCCTGTTCAATCTTGCTTGTGTTTGTTAGTCGACCCCGAAAAGCGAAGTCATCAAACACAGATACACCATTCTTTAACACTACTCCCTCACAATCAATGATTGCTGTATGTGACTGAATTGAACGTCCAACTTCTTGAAGTTCCGGAAACTTAGCTGTCACATTGTTACCATGTCGAGTAAAAGCCTCAATCCGTTTGCCTTGCTTGTGTAAAAGGATGCGCCAGCCATCCCATTTTATATCGTAAATCCAATCAGGATTATCATTAATTTCTTCATTGTTACCCATGTGAAGTAACATTGGTTTAATTGGAGTAAATAACATTACCTATCCCTCCTTAACCTACATTATCTCATGTCAGTGAAAGCAAGAATACATGTAAATCAAGGTACTGATGGTAACCATTTAGATTCGTTCACTGAGAGATAATATCTTTATCTAAAATTTTTGCGATGACTTCTATACTACTACTCTTCCTTAGACTTTTTTAAATGGTGTTTATTCAACAAACGGGCCATATTGTTGAATAACACTAAATAAGAATACTTTAATTATTTAAGTTAATATTTAATTATATTTGTGAAGGATTCTACTTAAACTAACGAGCAGGTTAGTTAAGTTGGGAATGTTTAATTTTAAATAAAAACAAGGTAAAATTAGATAAAAATAAGTAGGCGGTGAATAATGAATGGAACCTAAATGGTTAGAATGGGCAAAACAACTTCAATCCATTGCACAGGCCGGACTAACCTATTCTAAAGATGTTTATGATGTAGAAAGATTTGAGTTGATTAGAAATATTAGTGTTCAAATTTTGGAAAATCATACAACTATAGACAATACAACTATAAAAGAACTATTTGCAAATGAAACTGGGTATGCAACGCCAAAAGTTGATATTAGAGCTGTTGTATTTAGAAATGATAAAATATTAATGGTGAGAGAAACAAAGGATAGGGAATGGTCGTTACCTGGAGGATGGGGTGATATAGGTTTATCACCAAGTGAAGTTGCAGTCAAGGAAGTAAAAGAAGAGTCAGGATTTGATGTAAAACCGATAAAATTATTAGCCTTATTCGACAAAAAATGCCATCCTCATCCACCTTCTCCATATCACGTCTATAAAATGTTTATCCAATGTGAAATCATTGGCGGTCAACCGAAAGAAAGTATTGAAACAGATGCCGTAGAATTTTTCGCCGAAAATGAATTACCACAATTATCGATGGCAAGAAATACAGAATCACAAATTCAACTTGCATTTAAACATTTGTATAATCAGCAAGAACCTGTATATTTTGATTGATAGTTAAGATTAATGGCTCCCAAGTTATTCAACTAACTGGTGTCTTAGTTTAATAACAATCTTCCACAATCGGGCGCGATTGTGGAATAAACCTAGATTTAAAGACTTTATTTTTTAGTGTAAAGAAATAACTTATTTCAAAAAACACAACTATATTTTAACCCCGTCCTTGCTTAGAACGGGGTTATGCTTGTTTGAAAATTAAATAGTATTTGTACTGTCACTTATCTCCTTTAAGTACTGAAAAATAAGATTTTCAACTTGGGTTTTTAGCGCTTGTTTTGCGTACCGTAGCACTACATCTTCTCCAGGATTTTTCACCACAACATCGCTAAAATATTGGTCTATATGAATCCACTTCACTACCTCTATTTTTTGTTTGGCTAGCATTCGCTTCTTGTTGTAATAATCAGGCCTAATAACTTTTAATAGAACATCAACTATTTCGATATAGACCTTGGACATCTTTAGATTCCCTAGTTTATCGTAGTCATTTTGTAAAGATTTTACTGCCATATCCAATAGGATATATTCATGTACATTTCTACGCTCATCAGGCTTAATCATCTGTATCTACCAATTATGCTTTTTGTATCTTCTCAAATTGAATACGTTTTATTGATAAATCAGCATCTAAAAGTAGTTCTTTCCTATACAAGTCTGTTCCTGTTATTTTTCCTATTTCATCATGTAGCTTGTTATGGTCCCATAGTGTTAATTTGATTAGTTTCCTCATTTTAAAAGCGCGTTGGGTTGTTTGCTCGATTTCTTCAAGTTCCCATTCAGCCAACTCTCGCTTTTTATCGTAAAATTGCTCTCTTTTCCACTCCTTTATCAACTTTAGATGCTCTGGTAGCATCATTGATGTCCATTTCATATTCCCACGATCATGTAGCATCACAAATCACTCTCCACTAATATTCAGTATCTGAAATACTTAAAATATCTAAGAAATGTACTTTATGAATGTTGTAGTACTTATCTTTAATATGGATTAGTTTTGTGTTTGCATCCATTTTGGTGACTGTACCTTCTAGAGCTTCGTCGCGTTTATAGATGCTAAAGACTTTGTTTTGTTTTTCTTCTATAACTTCAGTTAATGCATTTACTATTTCCTCTAAATCAAATTCATCTCTTTCTGGGTGTTTAGGCTCCTTTTTCTTTTTTATTGCTTTTGTTTTAGCTGCCATTTTAAGCTCTCCTTAAACAGAACATTTGTTTGTATAATTGTAGAACAGATGTTTGTATTTTGACAAGATTAAATTTATGGAAATAGAAAACCCCTGCTACCGAAAATTTAGGTAAGAAAATAATTAGCCACAAAGAATATTGTTAATATTAGGAATTTTTCTTCTTTAAGGAAATTATTGAAAAATATTATTTAAAATGAGATGATTTCCTTAATATTCCGGAATATTAATAAAATTGAAATACAAGGAGTCAAAAATGAAAAAAATATTTAACAAATTATCTATAATAATAATATTTACATTAATTCTTCAATTAACTTTACCTTTAACTAGCACTGCCAACACTCAAAATGGGTTAGATTTAATTAGACAAGAAACAAATTTAACAGAAGATGATATACAATTAAGTTTAGATATTATTTCTGAACATAGCAGTTTATTTCTTGAAAATGCTGATATTACTGTCCTTAATTCATATGGTCTTGAAGATCAAAATATTGCATTACTAAAATATTTTTATGATATTAATTATCCATCGGTAACTTTAAATGCCTTTGCTGTTTCACAGAATGTAACTAACAATGATAACATTCAACCCCGTTTAGCAAATGTATTAATCAGAGTATTGATTAAAGATGCACTTAAAAAGAAAATGGGTGATAAAATAAAAAAAGAGATTGGTGAGGAAGTAAAAGATAAAATTGAGGATAAATGGATAGCTGCAGCTGAAAAAGAAATTGATAAACATGGCTATTCTAAATTCGTAGGACCAGAAGGTTCTGGGGCAAATGGAATTAGACAAGGTGAACACATTTTTGAAATTTACGGAAAAAATGGTAATTCTATTATGAGAGGACATGTAGGCCTTGAACAAAATAAAACTGTAACTAACTGGCACTACCACCTTAAATATGATGGTTTTGAATATCATCATGGACAAACACTTTTAAGACATAATAGCTTACCTGCATGGGGGACTCCGATTAAGTGAATGAACATGAAGAAGTTTTTATATTAAGCTATGGGTGTGATTTGGATCATAGTAATATTGATTATTTAGTAAAAGAACGGCTGTTACCTTTTTCTCATTGGACTAATAAGAAACGACCTAAGGGAACAGATATTTGTGTTAGATATGAGGTATTTGATATTAACCCAAAGAAACACAAACAACTCTATTACGGCCACAAATTTTATATTAATAAAATAAGATTAGAGGCTTTCATGTATTCACTCTCTAAACTTAAAGGAAATCATGTTTATGTTCACCCTAAGGTTAGAGGGCATGTTAATGTTTATATTGATGACCTAGAGTATACAGGCCGAGTATACCAAACATTAGTGAATGACCAAAAATTAATTTTTATAGACGAGGAATCTGAAAATAATTTCACTTTAAGAGAAAAATTGCCCAAACTACAAAAAGATTTACACTATCTAAAGATGCAAAGTAATATAGCTTTCGAAGAGAGAGATCGGTTAGTTACTAATTGGATAAATCGCATAATTAACGAAATAATTTAAAAAAGCAATAAAATTGTTCAAAGTCTATACTTTAATAGTTTACTGTAAATTGGACACACTAAGCCCAGGCTCAATTTAATGAGTACCTGGGCTTTTGCCATTAATTGCTACGTTGAGCAATGATAATTTCCAATCCTTTAAAATCACCACCAGTTAATGTCCCAGCATCGAATTTATCTAACCATGACTTATCAATTAACTTTTTATCCACGGCTTGTTTAATGTAATCACGTACCGCACCTTTTGTTGTTGAGTTAGTGAATTTCATAATATCCTCATCCTTTTCTGTTGGTTTTCCTATTTCCATCGGCTTCATTGTTTCTTCAATTCGTTTCAAGAAACTATTCCAGCGATTTTCTGCCAATATACGGTGCGGACAATATTTACCGTTCCAATCTTGATGCTTCTTAACTCGCTCAATGCCCCAACCAAATTGCTTTAATAGCTTAGAAATGTATTGAACTGCGTTTTCCTCTGCCACTCCATAGCGAACACCACCACTTTTGCTGTAACAAATTTCTACACCTATAGAAGTACGGTTGCTTTTCTTTAGTGCGTTCGGATCTTTGTCACCTCCACCATCACCACAATGCCAGGCACTTCGGTAAAATGGTATTGCCTGTATTACTTCTTTATCATCCACAGCAACATGATAAGACACCTGATTGTTGTTGTTAATCATGTATTCAATTTCCTTTGCTTCAGTAGCATCATTGGCTGTGTTGTGCACAGTTATAAATTGAGGCACAATGGTGTATGTTGCCTTAATTGAATACTTGCTTGCTGGCAAGAAGGTTTGTTTAAATGTGTAAGCCATTACTGCTCACCTTCTTTTTTAGCTGCCTTTAACAAAAAATTATATGAACGAGACAGGTACATCTTCAGTTGATACAGCTGCTCTCTTTAATATTTCATCTTCTGGCTTAATTCGGGGTTGGAAATTAAAGTTTGAAGTTGGTGGTTATGATGCTCTTGTTTCCAAGAAAAAGGGGCGTCCATCCATGAAAACAGACACAAAAAGAACAACGAAATCAATACCAGCTGAAGGGTCTGTTGAGGCGTTAACAGCACGTATTAAACAATTAGAAATGGAGAATGCCTAAATTAAGTTACCGTTTAAAACGTTTAACTTTTGATTACCTTCTGGTTGGAATAAAATATGTGCATATCCATCATTTCCATCATAGTAAAATTTGTAACGTTGTATAGGATATGTATTACTTGTTTGACTATTTAATTTGTAACCGTTTTTTAATTCAGGTGCATTATCATAAATGCTACTAGTAGTAATAGCTTGTACTTGAGCTTCAGCAGCTTGAGTATTAGAATTTAACTCTTGTGCAGACGCATCACTAGAAACTCCAGTGAAAATACCGATTGCTACAGCAGGGACAATAAATAAACTCTTCTTCATTAAAATTCCTCCTTTGATATGAATAATAAAATGTAAATTTTTATATATAATTGTAAAATATGCATTAATAACTATCGAAGGATAATGATAATTACAATTTTAAACCATTTTTAGTATAAAAAATAAAATCCATTATAATATCATGATATAAAAACCTTCATCTTTGTTCTGATGAAGGTTTAATTTATCTATGTTTTATTGTCGAGAGCTCTTTTCCGACTCGTGGTAGAGCGACACCACGTTATTTTGTAACGAATTGTGTTCTAGTTTTAGAGTGCATTTCCGTGCACTTTGTGGATGTAGTAAGTTTGACTGAAATGATGGAAAGTGGACGAAGTTCACATATAAACCACTCCTTTCAAAATTCGAAACTGTAAAAACAAAATTAATCTATAAATACAAAAAGCCACACCTTATTAGATGTGACTCGCAATAAAACCATTATGCTAATCTTAAAATGACAATAGATGCACTGATAACTTGTGTGCCCAAAGTAATGCTATTTAATAAAGTAACTGGGTTGACATTAATATTTCTTAATGTAAGAACATCTGATGCATTTAAAGTTGTTATTACTTGACCATTTTTCGTTGAGTTACCAGTAGAGTCTCCATAATTGGAACCAGCTATTTGGTTGTCGCCATTGAAAAGAGCAAATGCATTAGGGCCACCTCCAACATTCAACTCATAGGTAATAAGGTAAGTACCCGTTTGATTTATTATGATAGGTGCTGTTCCTGGTACATGTGTTACAAACCCTGCAGGTGTAATATTGCCATTTGTATTAAAAGTAACTTGGCCATTACTCGGGATAGTTAGTTGTAAAGTTGTATCATAAATATAAGCAGACCCTGGAAGCCCCATACCTACAGGTTGTTGTGGTACCTGTACTCCTTGATGGATATTTTTGTCATTACACCTTTCTTCGCAATCATCATGAATTCTGCTAATTCTTTTATTAGTTGGTTCCTTTTCACTTCTATTGAAACTGTCGAAACCCATTTTATCATCCTCCTTGTTTTATTACATTATTCAATGAAGGGACAAATGAAATAGACAATTTTACTAAACTTATATGTATTAATTAGCTTTTATTAACTAAATAAAAGACCACTATATTAAGTGATCTTTTTAACAAGGGAATGATTTATTTTTATACATATTATTCTTAACAAAACACGTAAGTTGGGGCATTGCCTTATCTCTTTAAAAATATGTGCCGGCCACGTATGTCTCGCTCCGAACAAGTTTATTCAGCGCAGGTCAGTCGTCGGTCTGTCTTTCCCTAATATTTAGGTTTTGGTAAATACCAGGGGAGGAAACCTTTACCGCGCCGTCCTCCCTCACAGTATACAATTAAATTGGTAAATCTATGAAACAACAGACATTTCGGACATTCTTTTGGCATTTCGCTGATAATCCTACGTACATGTCGTTCCGTAATCCCCTCTAGTTCAGCAATATGTTTCGTTTTCATACCTGATAACTTCCAGTGTAAAATAGTAATTTCTCGCTCTCTCTTAAGATGGCTAGAACTTTTATCAATGAATGCTATCTTATTTTGGTACTCTCTCACTAGTCGTTCTGGTAATATGCTTTTGTTTCTGAATGCCTGTTTAGGTGTTGGATCACTAATACCTCCACCTCTTGGCATGCCGATATTATCATAATCGGTAACCATAATATCGTTTGCATACGGATTCTCTGCCTCATATCCTAATGCTCTTTTTTGGTAACGGGCCTTTGTTGTTTAATGCTACTCACCGTTAAAATGAGATTTATCAATAAGCTTTTTGTCTACTGCTTGTTTGAGGCAATCCTCGAACTGCAGCTTTAAATGTTTCATTAGTAAATCGCATTATATCATCATCCTTTTCTGATTTCGACTGGTGTGCCATGGCTCTTTCCGTTATTGTTGCCTACAGGAGCACCCCTACTTCGTTTAGTAACGTTACCTTTCATAAACATCCCATTTATCTTGGTTCTTCCACTTACGTATTTGCGAATCGAGTAATTCTAGTTGTTCTGCAATATCCTTTAGGAGCATTTGCCCTTTGCTTTCAAGCCACATTTGAAACGCTTTATAACATTTCGGATTTCTTGGTCTAGCCATATCTCATACACTCACTACCACCTCCATCATTTGTTTGTTATGTAATCACCCCATTATGCTAGTTGCTTAGAAATTAAAACAAATTTCTATACGACACATCGTTATGTCTAAAAAAATTTATCTTTTATTTTTCTCTAATAGCTGATTTATTTTGTTATCAGTATTTAGTAATACTTGTTTTATTTGTTTAATCTGATGTTCTTTTTGTAACATCTGCTCATACTTTTCCTGGAATAAAACTTTTATCTCAAGAAGATTTTGTATTTCTTTTTTTGTGAGTTTTTTATTTTTATCAGTATTTCCCGACCATTCAAAAAGGATTTTGATTTCTTGGAGTGAAAATCCAGTTTGTTTAAGTTTAAGGATTGTTTCAACTATATCAATGTCTTTCTTATTATATTGACGCTGCTTATTTTTAATTTCTGGATGCAATAAATCCATTTTTTCGTAATACCGGATAGTATCTTTACTAAGGCCTGTACATACTGCAAATTCGGAAATTTTCATTATTATCACCTTCTAGATTATATATTTATAAACCATTAAGGCCATTATACAATGGAATATAAAGCGAACGATATGATGGCTATACTTAATCCGTCCATTTGTTAATAGCCCTTCAGTAACTGTTAATATATGTAACAGAATAAATGCAAGTATCAACAGCATAAACATCCAGTTTTTGTTTGGTATAAATAATATTAAAAGAATACTAATTGATACGGTAATAAACAAAAACGTTTGTACTTGGAATCCGATTTCTTTCCATTTTTTTAGCCCTGCTATTCCTATTAAAACTGCGTATAAACCAATTAATATATTTGTGACAATTACCATTCCATCACTCCATTCTTTTTATTTCATTCATCTTAAAAGATGGAGTTGACTCCATGTCAATAGATAATAAACAATTTATTTTCACTCTCAAAAGTAAGTACCGTTGCCCTAGCAGTCAAAGGGGGAGGAAACTGCTTGATACACACTTTTCAGGGCAAAATAAAAACACCCAATTAGGGTGCGTTAATTTGACTTTCTTAAATTTTTCGATTAACCTTTTTTCGTGATTCTGTTCAATTGTTAGAGTAAGAGTATCTGCTAAATCAGCAAAGTTTGACTGAAATTATGGAAAGTGGGTGAAGTTCACAGGATAACCACTCCTTTATTTAAAGAAGATTTCAATTGAAACAAATACTGAAAATAAAAATACCCCAATATGGAACCAACCAGAAACTTTTCTCTCTCTTTGAAATTCTTTTATTCCAAGAACTAAAATCAATAATCCTAAGAAGAATAACACTAGGAAACTCAACTGATAATCACTTGTGATAATTGAGTAAGTTGAGAGTGATACTACTATGATTGAAAAAAGAATTTGTAATATTGTTAGCAAATTTATCATCACCTTTTAAATATTGTAGTTTGATTATACAATACAACAGATAACATGGATATAATTACCATATATTTATAACCATCCATCTTTGGTAAAAAATATGATTTTAAATTCAATTAGTTAGTGCTCGGAATTGTTCTTGAGTGGCCGAACTAATAGTTTAATCCCTTTTTACGCGTTCATCCACAAATTTGGTCCAAACCATGAATAAAGACGCTTTCCGTATTATTGAAAAGCGTCTGTTAGCCGAAAAATTATCTGCTTATAAACAGTGAATTTTCATACTTCTTTTATTCATTGAGATAGCTGTGTAGCTTACTAATTAGATCTTTGTCTACATCAACCTTATAGAGAGAACCTAGCATTTCATTCAAAGCTTCAACTATATTCAACGCGTTCTTATAAGCCAATTCTATCTCATTTTCTTTTAATTTTGAGGTTATGGATACATAATCTTTATACGACTCTGTACTTATATCTTCTTCTAAATTTTTTGTACTATTTAACCATCGTTCAACCGTATTTTCCTTTACCCTTATTAATTGTAGTATATACCTTTGCACAAGGGTTAAAGCCTCCAGAGAACGTGCTAACTCTCCTCTTCTCATAACATTTACACCCATCAACCAAGCATTCACGAAGTTATTAAAAGCGAAGTTAACATTCTCATCAGTCATTCGGTCTGGTCCAGCTCCACCTAAATCATCTAGTAAAGGCTTTAATTGCTCTGTAGAATCATAAATATACATAGACTCAGGATCGGGAAAAAGTCCTGTAGGCTTAAAACTTTTTATGATTTCTATTTTTGAGACAGGAAGAAAATGAAATTCTCCACGAATCATATTCGAAAAAATCACTACCTCTGTTCCAAACTCATTGTAAAAGATCAAGTGAATTGGATAAACTTCAGAAACCCAATGTCTAGAGCTAAATTTCTCCATCTTATCATCTTCAATGAATATATAAAACTCAACATCAGAATACTGATCTCCTTCACCTTTTGTAAAAGACCCATACATCATACATGCTGAAACAAATTCATCTGCAATACATTTATCTCTAACACTTTGAATAATTTTATTTTGAATTAACATATCTCCATCTCCTTATCTAATCATTTCTTATTCAGATAAGGATTTGTCAACTACTGGACAGCATGAGCAACACATGTATAATGCTCCTTCCATTTCTTAATCAGTATGAGTATAACATAATATATTATTGAGTTACGACTTCCACTTTAAACATTTTTTGTAAAATAAAACAGGAAACCGGATTTTTATTTAAGTCTCATACGATCTACACTCTCTCCAAATACCTTTAAAGAAAAAGCATGGATAAACTAATAAATATAAATTAGGAATCCACCAAGAAATATCGAAATCTAAACGGATTGTCCAAAATGCTAAAGCTTGTAACCCTGAACAAAAAGTTAAAATTAATGATAAAAAAGCAAATTGTTTCCAAATATGTTTTTGTTTCGAATATAAGTACAAGCTTAAAAATCCAGTCAACGAGATTAACAAATCTAAAGGTAGAAAAGACCAGTTCCATGCAACTAAAATAGGATTTTGATAATCTTTAAACAAATATTCTTGTGGAATCATATGAAAAATTGTTATGAACCAATATATAATAAACCCAATATCAGTAATAAGGAAAAAATATTTTAAACGTTTCAATTTACACGTTCCTCCACCATCTCTTTGTTTTTCTCTTCATGTGCCGAACTATTAAAATTTAAGATAACGACTCCAATTAAAATAAAAAGAATCGCTAGTATCTTAATTACATTGATACTTTCTCCAAAATAAAAGAAACCAATTATTGTAATCGTAACAATTCCCATACCTGACCAAACCGCATAGGCAACGGACATCTCCATCCCCTTTAATGCAAATGACAAAAATGAAAAACATACGATATAAAACACAAAAATAAGAATACTTGGGACGAGTTTCGTCAGTCCATCAGATAGCTTCATCGCAGTTGTACCGGCTACTTCAAATAAAATCGCTAAGCCTAAATAAATCCACTGCATTATTCTCCCTCCTTCTATTTGGAAATAGCAATTCCATACAGCAACATGTCCATAATAGATTCGAGCATACTCTTCAATGTATAATTACTCTTTTCAATAAACAAAGGATCATATATGCGATTGAGTGAACCTAAATATACTTCAATAAAAAACGGAATATTAATTTGTCTAATATTCCCTTCTCTCATTCCCTCTTCTATTAATCGGATTACAGTAGACCAACCTTCACGTAAAAACTGATCTAATTTCAACCATTGATTATAATGGTGTTTTTTTAGTTCTACTAATAAATGTGCATCTATGAATATAAATTGTTGTGGAATACAAATTAAGATGCGTCTTATTTTTTCAACTGTTTGTAACGTATCATCTTCAGCAATATGTTTTTCCTTTTCTTGAATACTTTCTATTACATTACGAATAACTTCATCTACTATCTCATCCTTTGAAGAGAAGTACTCATAGATTGTCCTCTTACTCACAGCTAATTGTTTTGCTAAGTCACTAATTGTAAATGTAAACCCCTTCGTTTGAATTTGGTGAATTGTTTCTGTTAAGATTCTCTGTTTCATAATCCGCCCCCTGAACTCTTGGTACTGATTTGGTTTTTATAGTACCATCATCATTTTACAATATTTAATATCATCTATACAACTAGCATTTTACTAAACCTTTTATCTAACGAATAAAATACTAAAAAAAGACACCCCATTTCTACATGAGTATCTTAATCAAATTTTAAGTTTAACTCCAAAGACTCCAAAATGAACCTCTCAATTCAGGAATCGCCCTATTCTGGCATAATAGCTAATGGGATACTAACTATTTATAAGCTTTTGTATGCAACTTGAACGATTTGTTGTTCACCATTCTTCTCAAAAAATTTATAAGTTTCCATCCCGATTTTTTCCGCAACTTTTTGTGATGGAATATTTTTTAAGGTCGTATATGAAAATATTTCAGAATAGCCAAGAACATTAAATGCATATTCCTTACAAGCAGACGCTGCTTCTGTGGCATATCCCTTATTCCAATACTCTTTAATAATGTGAAACCCAATTTCAGGTAACCTTACACCATCGATGTTCTGCATTGTTATTCCACAATCACCGATAAATGTATCTCCTTCTTTTAAAACAATTGCCCATAGACCGTGCTTATATTGCTTATAATTTTTCTCATTCCATTTGATCCAATTTTTAACCTCTTCTTGGGTAAATGGATGAGGGTAATATTGCATAGACTCTGGGTCAGAAAGCACTTTTGATAATTCGTTACAATCGTCCATTTTTAACTCTCTAAGGTATAATCGTTCCGTCTCGATTATCTTCATAATACCCATCCTTTGCAGTTAATTTTTTTGCCACAAAATGGCCCTTTGCATGAAGAAAGATGCTTTCTTATTTCAGAAAAGCGCCCGATTGTGAAAGATCATTAGCATATTTTCTTCTTAACCTAAATCATCCGTTAGTTCAATAGTAATATATTATTTAAGCAACGGTTGAAGACCTATTAGCAAGGGGGCATACACGATTAATGGAATAAGCAAAATCACTGCACCAATTTTTTTAATTCCCTTTTGTAATAGTAAAAGAGAAGTAATGAAAAATAATGGGTAAATAATAAAAGCTATTATTAATATACCATCAACTAATCGATATAGTTTTCCTGAAAATACTCCTATGAATGGGATTGAAATCCATTCTAGGACGCTAAACGCAATAACCAATATCCATAACCATTTAAGTGTCATCACTGATCACCTCTAAATCCCTATTGTTCAAATAAAAAACCTTATTCCATTTTACTCGTTCAGAGAATTTTTTTAACTCCAATATCATGTCCCATTGAAGCATTAACATTAAACATGACTATAGGATTCATATGGTCCTTGTATTTATTAATATATAAAAAACCGATTTTCCTTGTCTCAAGGGGAATCGGTTCTTTTAAGTCAGTCATCTAATGAACATTGAACTTCATTATAATTTGTAAGTTTGGATAGTAGTTCAATAAGTTGTTGTCGCTGCTCTTGAGTCAGATTCTTTAATAAAATATCTGCTGCCTCTTCTTCAAGTAATCGTACTTTTTTAATTTGCATTTGTGCATTGTCAGTTAATTGTATCAAAGTAGCTCGTCGGTCTATTGGATCAGGCATCCGGACAAGAAGTCCATCCTGTTCCAACGCATCTACAAAGTCAGTAACTGTTCGGGCCTTAACCCCTAATTTGGCTGCTAACTCGCTCATTCGTATTTTCTCTACTTCAGAAACAGCAAGTAAAACACGAAGTCTGGGTCCTGAAATTTGAAACGGCATGTCAAGATTTGATAGATGTGCTTCAAATTCTCTCTGGATATAATGAGAAGTCTTAATTAACGCATGAATACCCTCTACTGCAGATGTTTTTGAAGAATGTTGATTTGTCATAAAAATTCCTCCTTGACAGTTTTAAATTAATCGCATAAACTCATTTTGAGCAAACTTATATTGAGTAAGCTCACTAAATCAATACCCTATAATATCATTGTACCATAGAAGGGTATTGTGAAAAAAAACAATATATTGGAGGGATTATCTTGTTAATTATATCTATTATTCTTCAAAGCCTGCTAGCCTTAGTGTTCTTGTTGACTGGGTTTATGAAGGTATCTGGTAATAAACAGCAAGTAGAAACATTCGAGCACCTTAACCTACCTCAATGGTTCCGAGTGATTACTGGATTGGTACAACTAATTGGGGCCACTGGTTTAATTATCGGTTTTTGGAATCCTGGAGTAACAGCATTAGCTGGCTTATGGCTTGCGATTACGATGCTTGGTGGAGTGATGACGCATATTAGGGCAAAGGATTCTATCACTCAGGCAATTCCAGCATTCATACTGGCGATACTGGCAACTATCATTACTATTTTTAACTTATCTGACATGCTGAACCTGTTTTCTTAAAAAGTTCGATACTTAATAATACACCTATGATATCAAGATATTAACAGTATATCTGCACTCTAAAAGGAGATTTATATCGTATGACAGTAAAAACAGAAAATAACAATGAAGTATTCTCTATTAGAACCATCATAGGCCCCTTATTAGCTGTCATTGTTGGTATGATGATGGTAATTCTTGATAGTACGGCGATGAATGTTGCCTTGCCTGGCATTGTGACAGATTTCAAATCTGATGTTTCGACCATGCAATGGTCCTTAACAGGTTATACGCTCGCTTTATCAGCTGTCATTCCTTTAGCTGGTTGGATGACGGACCGATTTGGAGCAAAAAAGATATTTTTAATTACAATTACCTTTTTTACAATTGGATCCGTTCTCTGCTCTGTTGCACAAACTCCTGAACAGCTTATCCTCTATCGAGTTATTCAAGGACTTGGGGGAGGAATGGTAGCACCAATAGGAATGACTATTATTTTCCAACTCGCTCCTTCGGATAAAATTGGGTCTGTAATGGGGGCACTTGGGGTTCCGATGCTTTTAGCACCTGCTTTAGGACCTGTTCTAGCAGGATATCTAGTTGAATACGTTACTTGGCATTGGATTTTCCTTATTAATTTACCAATCGGGATTATTGCAATTTTGGTTGGATTGAAATTTTTACCGAATGTTGAACGAAAGACCGCTGCATCCCTTGATTATTTAGGGATTCTATTAGCGCCTATCGCATTCGCAATGCTAGCCTATGGAGTGAGTGAAGGTGGCAAAAGCTGGACTTCAATAGAAACTCTTACTGGATTAATTGTAGGTGGAGTTGCTCTCATTCTATTCATAATTGTTGAACTTCGTCAAAAGCAGCCTTTACTAGAGCTGAGAGTTTTTGGATCATCTGACTTTAGAAAAGGAATTGTGATTTCATGGATTTCTCAAATCGCATTATTTGGGGTTATGGTTATTGTCCCGTTATTTTTACAAACAGTAAGAGGTTACGGTGCATTAGCTACTGGTTTAATTCTTCTCCCACAAGCTCTTTCATCGGGTGTTATGATGCCAATTGGAGGGCGTTTATATGATAAAATAGGTGCTCGTCCTTTAGCTATAACTGGCTTGTCTATTATTACCGCAGCGCTAGTTATGCTTTCCCGAATTTCTATGGACACAACTACAGGATTTATCATTACATGTTTAGTGATGATTGGAGCAGGTATGGGACTATCCATGATGGCAATTAATACCCATGTTCTTCAATCTGCTCCCAAACATCTTGTAAGTCGCGTCACACCATTAACAACAGCGGCCCAACAAGTAATGGTTTCATTTGCAGTAGCAGGTATGACTGGGTTTCTAACGTCAAAAATTACTACTCATATGAAAACAATAGCTGACCCAATGGAAGCTACCTTTTCTGCCTATGGTGACACATTCCTTCTAGCTGCTGGGATTGCATTAGCAGGTGTGCTTTTAGGAACAATCCTTGGTAGACCAAAACAACAGTCGGAACATGCTGAAGATGATGAAACAAAAGAAGCTAATGCAAAAATGAGAGTAGGACATTAGATAAGTAATTGGACAATAAACTATATTTTACCCCCATCCAAAACAGGATGTGGGGTATGCGCTTTGGAAATATTTACGTTTTATCAACGTCATCAACTGCTCTAACAGATGAATTGATCTTCTGCTCCGTTAGTCATCCCTGTAAAATTTGACCACTATCTGTATTTAGTAATCTTGCCAATCCATTTTATAAAATCTTGTGTGTCCCCCTTGAAATTGATGCTCATTTTACCAAACAGTTAGAGAAACATCATTGATACATTGTTTAAATTTTTTGTTTGGTTATCCACCATTCGGTCTCCGAACAGATTCTCTAAAATTTTGAAGTATGTAATCAATAATTTTTTTCGTGATAAAAGCAGGATCTATACAAACTTGATATTAACACTTACATCGATATCCAATAATTAGGTAAATCATGTAGGGAGTAGAAACGCGGAGTTGTAGTGAATTCGCGTTTCTTTGTAATTCCCTTTTATCTTTTCTGGTTAATGTAATCTTTTTGAGCTCCTTCATAGCTTCCGATAACATTTTGATAGCTAGGTAATTGGCTTGCAAGTAAAGCACCAAAACCTTCGATGTCGTTTCGCCAATCTCTTTGCAATTCACTGGCAATACTAAACCAGTTCATCAGTTGTACGCCACTATGGGCCATACGCATTAATGCCGCATCTGCAACTTGTTTACTGAAAGTTCCTGACGCATCCGTTACGACAAATACTTCATAGCCTGCGTTAAGCGCTGATAATGCAGGAAAAGCAACACAAACATCTGTTACAACACCCGCAATAATCAATTGCTTTTTACCAGTCATTTTAACTGCATTGACAAAATCCTCATTATCCCAGGCGTTGATCTGTCCAGGGCGTGGAATCTTAGGCGCATCTGGAAACAACTCAACAAGCCCTTGCATCAGTGGCCCATTTGGTCCGTTTTCAAAACTTGTGGTCAAGATGACAGGTAAATTAAAAAACTTCGCGGTATGTGCAAGTGCGAGGACGTTGTTTTTAAATTCATCTACCCCATAGTCACGTACTAAACCAGAAATTAATCCTGTCTGATGATCGACTAAAAGTAAGGCTGCATTATCTTTTGATAAACGTGTATACAAGTCAGCCATTCTGTTGCTTTCCTCCTTTATTTTAACTTGCAAAAGGCTAGTAGAACCCTGATTTGCAGACTTAATATGGTCAATTGTATAGACACGTATTCATATATTTCTCAACTATTAGTATGTATATTTTATTGGAGACGTAAGCAATTTACTTTAGAAATGATGTTGCTTTCTTCTGAAAACAATAAAATAAGGCATAGGAAGGGATTCCGTTGCCTTATTTTTTATTTGCTATGTTTTTTAATTAAATCTACGAATGCATCAATGAAGGTTTGTAAAAATTTAACCGTTCTTTCATCTTTCACATTACCGTTTTCATCTAGTAAATCAGCCACATTTCCAATATAAGCTTCAGGTTGTTGTAGTATTGGCATATTTAAGAATACTAAAGGTTGACGTAAATGATGATTAGCACCAAAACCACTCAATCTACCAGGTGATTGGCTGATAATTGCTGCTGGTTTGCCATCCCATACATTTGCTCCATAAGGACGAGAACCCACATCCAATGCATTCTTTATTACTGCAGGTATAGAACGGTTATATTCAGGAGTTACGAATAAAACAGCCCCAATTTCCTTCATCTTGTTACGGAAAGCCGTATATTCTGAAGGTGCATTGTCTTCATCATCAAAATCCTGATTATAAAAAGGTAAATTTCCTATTTCGACAAATTCTGTTTTATATCCTTCAGGGAATAAAGATGCAACATGTATTGCAAGTTTTTTTGAAAAAGATTCTTTCCGAAGACTACCAACCAAAATACCAACTTTTATCATTAAAGTTCTACCTCCCTATTTATGTTTTTTGCGGGCCATGGACATAGATATTTTCTTTGTCTCTCCAAGTTAGTTTTCCAGAAAACTAAAATCAAAAGTAATAGTGATTCCTCTCCGTTCTTTCATTTCTAAAAACATTGTATCTACTTGTCGCCATGCGGTTTATGCAATGGTCATTACACTTCCGTATTTTTATTATGGAACGGAACAAAATTATTTAAACCACTTATATAAATACCATAAAAAAAGAAGTACATGTTGTCTCCTCTACCCTTTCCCTCTAAAATAAAACAAAAACCGTCATATTAAACTTTGCGAATCCAATTCAAGCCTTTAAGGAATATCTACAGCTCACTAACATCGCCTAGAACCTTCTATTAATCAATAATTTCTTTTGTTTACTTCAGTAGGTATGATTGATTGTTAGTATTCATGGTCGTGACATCTAAATAACTAATTTTATTCAAAAATATGCCCTTTCCATGAGTAAAGACGCTTTCCTTAATTTCAGAAAAGCGCCTGATTGTTGAATAAAATGATATTGTTCCTTAACCATTTTAATACCTATAATCTCCATACATTATTTATTAGATATCCATTCATATAGAATATCTGGTAAATTTTCTTCATTTTCGTGCCCTCTAGAAATGATTTTAAATCCGTTCTTTTCATAAAATCGTCGAGCGTTTTCATTTACTTCAAATGTATATAATGATAATCTCCCACTTGATTGTTCTTTTGCTTTATCTAGTAATGTTTGACCTATACCGAATCCTTGATAATCAATATGAATATAAAGTTGGCTTATTTCCCTTTCATTATAGGCAATCATACCAACTACATTGTCATCAATTAACGCTACATCTATTTGATACTGCTCAGGTAATATATGATTTAAAAAGTATATATGATTTTCAAAGCTATGGGCTTCTTTCTGACCAATAGCCCTTTCCTTACTTTCTCGCCACATTCTCACTGTCTGTTCAGCATATTTTGGATTATACTGAGTTATTATTAATTTGTGCCGGTTCACCACATTACCTCCTTAAGGGTTTTCACTATTGCGCCCGTTTCTGGAATAAGTATATATGATCACGGACATCACAATAGGTTTTTCTAAATTTGCTTTAGGCCAAGCTAAATATGAACCTCCGAAAAGAAGCCCTTTTGTTTATCAATTATAATTGATTTTTTATTGCTTCATTAACTGCCCAGCTTTGATGTTCATGGAATAATTTTCCTATTGCATCGATGGGTTCTATCCATTTAAGGAAATGTTCTTCTTCCGTTGCTTTATTTATTTGCATCCCTATATCGCATAAATAAAAATAACCTTCGCTAAGATAATACCTATTTTCATTTGTGGAATAAAAATATCTTCTGGCACACCCTACATAATTACCCATTTCAATAGCCATCCCCATTTCTTCAAGGGCTTCTCTTTTTAAACATTCTTCATGAGTCTCATTATTTTCAATTCCGCCGCCTGGAAGAAAATACTTTCCATCAATTGTTTGAATAATCGCTAAATTTTCTTTATGACTATCGAACATTAAACAATAAACAGCTGGTCTCCTTATGTATGCTATATCTTCTTTCTTTTCACCGAATGTGATAATATCCATAATTTAATCTCCCCCTGCCATTATTCAATTTTAACATAAATACCCAATAGGCATGTATTAGTTATCTAATCATTAATGGCCCGATTGCGGTACAGCAACTCCCTACAGCCACTAAATAAATTCCCTATACTATAAATGAGAAAAGACCAGGTACTCACTTTTAGATGAGCGCCTGGTTATTTATCCCTTCTGGAACTTTTTCAAAATCAAAACATTTACACAATATGATCTTTAAAGAAACTATTTGGATCCAGTCTTACTTTTTCCTGATTATAGTATCCCCAAGTGCAATTCCAACAAAAACAACCAAAACTGTTAGAATTAATAGGGCTCTAAAAATAATATATGCAATTTGATCGAACATCGTCTCACCTTCTTTTCTTCATTATTCCTACAATTATATTTTGAAATTATCCAACTTCTAATGAAGATTTAATCAATAAATGCCCAAAATCATTTGTGCTTTTTAGAACATAGTTTACGTCTTTAAAAAGGATATATGCAACCTCACTTTTAATATTTATGGACCTTCAAAATATGATACGAATAAGGAGTAAAGACTTTAATTGTAGGATTGGTATTTAATAAAAAAATTAGGCTTCCTTGATGTATCTATGATTGTTATGTACCCACTTTGTTTGATCTTAATCATATTAAATGTCGTAGTGTAGGTTGTGCGGCTCAATTTGAATTGAAATTGTGCCTAATCAAACAGGAGGATTATATAGCGTTTACGGGCGAACAGCTTCAGGTGTAATCATTGATGCCTAACAATTTGTAAACTCAGAGTTAACACCGATTCTTTAATTATCTAAACAGATTTTAACTGTTAAAATCAATGAAGTTATACTCAGTTTTAAGGCTATTGAGATAATGACATAACTAGCTTCAAACAATAGGAAAGTGAAAATGAGAGTACTCCATTCAGCATTTAAAAATAATAGACAAAGTCGAAAAAAGGAATCTAGGTTAGATTCACTCTTTGCTTTAAATAATTTAATCATGAGGTATAAAAAATGGAAATAAATACGTTAGAAAAACTAAATGGAAGGCGTGATGTTTTTGAATTTATGCGAGGTGATTTTAAAAACGAACATTGGCATAAATCTTCTATCTTTTTAACAACAGAAGCCTTTGATGTTTTGCATTTATACATAGAAGAAGTTTTACCGGATTTTAATTACTTTGGTCCAAACAAAGTTAATCGAGAACAATGGAATCAAATCGCTTTCAATGCAATTTCATTAAATAATTCAGTGGATATCGCTTTTCTCCGTTTTTTTAATAGCCTAGATTATTGGGTAAAAGAAAATTTCGAGGAACACATTTGTTTCTCAATTTGTGGTCCATAACAATTTCCTTCTACTTTTGAATATTATCACAAAATATTCCAGCGCCTTATCATTTGTCGTAGATACTTCTTAATTATCTTGTCTAATCACTTAGACTTGTCGATAAACGCTTTTCTAATGATTCAATTGCAAGTTTAAGCGCAGTTAAACGTCGGTCATTTAATGTTTTTTGAGAACTACCTTCTTTTGCTTTTGCGATCTGTTTTTCGATAGATGGCATGATATCTTCTAGAATTTTCTTAGAAATCAATATGGTTTCTTCATCAGATGAAAAGTTTTCCCCATTCCAAATATTTTTGAGGCTTTCTAAACCCATTTTCACAGCGTTTAGCCTCTTTTTAACAAGAGTTGTGTTAACCCCTTTTTCTGTCATACGTTGATAAGCAGTTGCAAGTTTATTACACGTCGACTCCAGAGATTTAATAGATTGATTTTGGATTTCTTGGCTGATAGCCTTCATATTGGAACCTCGCTTTCCTTTGACAAATTTACTGTATAATGCGTTATTACAAACGAATAGTTGATTATATCAAGAATGAAGACAGGCTTCAAATGTCCCTTATTCAAAAAACAGGCCTCATTCGAGAACCTGTTGGTTGTTCCTTATATAATTAATCAATAATTTTTCCACCTGTGTTTTCAACGCCTGATTTGCATAACGGAGGACGACATCATTACCCGCAGTTGCAACTTGCACATCACTAAAATATTCATCCACACGATGCCAGCCAACCACTCGTATACGCTGCTGTGCAAGCTGTCTTTTGAGGTCAAAATACTCTTGGCGTAAGTCCTTTAATAACGCATCCATCAATGGAAGAAAGACAACTTTCATTTTAAACTGTTCTGCTTTTTGATAATCAATCTGCAATGATTTTACCGCTAGTTCTATTAATAAGTACTTGTGTAACAGCTGGCGTTGTTCAGGTTTAATCATAATAATCAGCTTCTAGTTGAGCTGACTTTATACTTTGAATGGGGATTGTTTTCGTTTTAAGTAATGTTTCGAGTATGAGTTCTGTAGTAGTAATCGCTTTAATAATTCCTGTCCATTGTGTTGTTTTACCTGCCGTCCACACGTCTAGCTTGACATCTAGCTGCTGACGATAAGCGTGATCCATTGTTTGTTGTAATTCTTCTAGTTCCCATTCAGCTAATTCTCTCGGCTTATCAGTAACATCTTGTTTGTATTCTTTGAGAAAATCTAAATGCTCTGGCATCATCATGGCTGCCCATTTTATCGTTCCTCTGTCCTTTATCATTCAATCACTCCTATGCTAAGCTAAATGTCCACCAACTAAGCGATCACGGCTGATAGCAGTACCAGCGCTTGTAAACGATACCGCTCGTAATAATGCTGTCGCCCCAAATTTATTACGTATTGCATCCATTGTTGGTCCAATCAATTGCCGCTGTGGTTTTCGCTCGTCAAATAAATCTAATTGGATACTATGCTCTCGCTCTAAGTTGGATATCCGGACAGAAAGCTGTCGAGCTGGCTCCCCTGCAAAATGCTCATCGAGTAATTCAATACAGACTTTATACATTTCAAGTGTTTCATTTGTTGGAACAGCAATCGTTCTTGAACGGTGGAATCCCTTCGTCATCGCATTACGACTGTACGATAAACCTAAGCTGATGGTGCGGCCAACAAAACCGGCATCTCTTGCACGTTTCATAACATCCTCGCACATTTCTAAGAGAACGACTGATATTTCTTTTCGTGTGTGATAATCTCTCATCAACATTTGTCCCTTACCGAAGCTTAAAGCTCCGTTTGTAATTAATGGCTCACCCAGTTTAGATAAATCAATTCCCCAGGCGTGATGATATAATTGGTTGCCCATAATGCCAAAGCGTTTTTCTAATTCATCTAAATTAGCATTAGCTAATCCACCTACTGTTTGAATGCCCATCTTATTTAGGTTGGCTTCCATTTGCTTACCTATGCCCCACATTTCTGATAAAGGTCGTACAGGCCATAATTTTGTTGGCACATCATCATAAGTCCACTTAGCAAAGCCTGTTTTCTTTGCCTCGATGTCCAAAGCCAATTTAGCCATCAGCATATTGGGCCCCATCCCTATAGCGCTTGGCACATTAAATTGATCAAGAATTGCTCTTTGAATTTCTTTCGCTGTTTCTTCAGGAGATCCCCATAATTTTTCTGTGCCAGTTAAGTCCACAAAGCTTTCGTCCACACTATAAACATGTATGGCGTCCACTGGTACATAGTTAGCGATTAGCTTTGTAATAGTCATCGACATCTGGATGAAAAAACTCATTTTTGGTTCAAACAATTTTATATCTGGATGTTGAGGGATTTCATAACGTCTATTACCTGTCTTAATTTTAAATCGCTCTTTCATTGCTGGGGATGCTGCTAACACCACACTGCCTGGTTGATTAAAATTACCCACGACTGCAATTGGGTCATTTAAAATATCTAACCCTTCTAACATGGCAATACAGCTTGCATAAAAACTCTTCATATCGATGCATATAATAGGTCGATTCGGCATATCCTCATAGTTCATACAACCTCACGCCCCTTACTTACTATAGGAATAACTGCTAGAACATTGCTGATTAAAAAAGTACGCTTTGCCTGCCTTGTAAAACAAAATGCTTGGAATGAATCGCCAACGATTTTAATAACCTTTACTCGCCTTTTTGTTACAGACCCATTTTTAGATACATACATCATGTTTACCAATTGATTACGTTGCATAGCCTTAATCAGTTGTTCCCTCATCAAAGTTTCCTCCTAATACGTGAAATGTTCCTATTTGTTATTTTATACAGGAACACTTGTTTGTATACATAATAGAACAAATGTTTGTATTTTGACAAGATAAAAATTATGGAAATAAAAAAGGCTACCTTAATTTGATAGCCATTCACATTCTTCATTGAAATTGATACATGTATTCTTTTCATCCTGTGGGTAATCAATCATTTGATGACATTGTCTGATTACGTTTGATTAAAAAACATAATGGCGCTACTATTTCCATACTCTAGCACCTTTAACAACATTTCTACATACAATTTGAAATAACTTAAATGAAAAAAGTCTAGGCTCAAATTGAATACCTAGACTTTTTTGGAAAGAAGATGGAATCTTTTACAAATAGATGATCATATAAATTCTAAACAAAACTTTATTAAATAATAATATGAATAAACTAGGGGTAAAGAAACCCTTCATCCGTTTAAACTGCGCAGAGCGATTTTTTATTTATATTAGTAGCCGTATGGACGGTAGTATGGTTGGCGATAGTATGGTGGATAGAACGGAAAGAATGGATAGAATGGGTAGAATGGATAATATGGGTATTGATAACGTGGACGTCTTCTTCTACGACGTCTCCCATAACTGTCATAATCATATTCATAGTCATCATCATATCTATCTCTGTCATATTGATCATAATAATCGCGCATAATGTTTCCTCCTCTCGATATCGGTATAGGTTATGCTAAATTAGGCTTGAGGGCTATGCATTTGCCTATATTTAACATTATTCATGGTGATTGGCATTTAATTCGTTATTCAATTCCTTATTCCAAGCTCCCAAACAAAGAGCATTCGTTCGCTTTTTTTATCCAGTAAACATCCTAAACTTAATTACAAACCATTTAAAATTTATATGAAATATATCCCACCAAAAAAGCCTTCATCCTAAGATGAAAGCTTCCCATGGTTAGTTATTCGGTGCATGCAAGCCAAGCGCTTCTTAAAACGCTTGGATAGTAGGGCTTTTTGTTACAGTAGTTTTTTTATGTATAAGTAACCCTAAATTGCACAAATTAATATCGAGTGTATCGCACGCACTTGCTGTGGCGCTAGTTGACCGTCACGGCCTCCCCATTTATTACTTTGGGTCACTTCCAACTCAAGTGACCCTTTTTTATTGTTTCAATATATTTACTCCCAACGAACAGGAAGTAAGTCGTTTATAGTAAGGACAGTATTGTCTTTTACCATTACCTCACATTTATAGTTATCGTCATGAATTTGACAAATGAATTCTCTACATCTTCCGCATGGAGGTATTATTGTTCCATCCTGATAAACTGCAATAACTTTTTTTACTCTACTTTCTCCATCAGTAATCATAGCAGCAATTGCTGCATGTTCTGCACAAAATCCCATGGAGCAAGGAGTATCTATACATACCCCTTTATAGACCTTACCATTGTCACTTAAAATGGCCGCAGCAACCGAACCTGCATAAGAATTTTTTGAAATTTGCTTTGGGTTTAAGACACTTTTTGCAATATTATATAGTTCTTCAAATTTCATAACTTCGATCCCCTTTTAATCATATTGTTCAGTAATTTGCTGTAGTGTCTGTAAATGCTGCAGCTTTTTTATGTTATTACAAAAATCGATAAATTGGTGTGTAAAGCATTGAGGTAGTGACTCTTTTGCAACGTAATGGTAGGATAATTTATGAATTTTTTAAACAATATTTTAATCATTCTTTTTCTATTCTAAGGCAATAAACTATAAAACCCAATGTAGCTGAGCATATAAATAGTAGTGTTAAGCTAAATTAGTTTAACAGGGACCTCCTGAATTGTTACTTAGGGTCACTACTATCCCAGGTGACCCTTCTTAAATTAAACATTATGGAAAAACACTCTATTTTGAAGAAACATTCAAATAGAGTGTTTTTAGCTTGGATAATCTGCTGCATCATGTCTATTATGTATAGCCACTCAATTAACGAAAGATTACTCCATTTTATCCACTTATTAGTCTCACTCAAGTCGTTGTTAATTTAGCATAGATGATAAAAAACAGCGTCATTTCTCCCATAATTACAACGTTTGGCACTTCTACAATCAAATTAATAATAAAGAAGGAAGCTAGGATCCCTATAAATAATACTAAATGATAAAGTTTTAAACGATCTTGACTAAACCTGTATTGATGAAAAACAATAGTAGTTGTCATGAAATATAGGCATACGGAACCGAAAATAAAATATAAATCAAATGAATAATGAACCTCATTTAGATACAATAGTTTAATGGAAGCAGCAATCATGCTCAAAGACATTAATATGAATAGATGCCCATAAATAATGGTTTGGCCTGATGTTTTGATCGATTTGTCAACTTTCTTTTCAACATTTTCAAAATACTGCCACCACATTGAAACTATAAGAATAAACGATATGAGGGAAAATAAAATAGCATCCCAATCCCCTTTTTGAGGCTGCAGCACATAAAGGGTGCTAACGACTGATTCTCCGAAAAGAATGAGTGTTAATGAAGCAAAGCGTTCTAATAAATGAGACGTATTAGACGGAGCTTTCACCAAATATTTACGCCCCAAAAAAGGCACCAGGATATCAACTAAAATCCCTGTATACAAAATGCTATAACGAATCCATGAATCAAAAAATATAGAAAAACAAGAGATGATGATGCCAATCCAAAAACGTGTACCAAAAAATTGCGCTACCTTTTTCCTATCGCCCTCTTCAAAACGTTGAACAACCAAATATTGGATAGCTGTTAGAGCTCTTAACCCAATATAGCCAAAAAGAAACGACAGATAATATTCATCAAAGTTAACCGATAAGCTGGCTGTCATAATAAGGACAAATAGCATCTGAAAAATTGTAAAAATACGCTGATATAAAAAATCTTGTCCAAAACGATTAATAAACAATGTTTGTCCTACCCAAGACCACCAGATAGGGATAAATATTAAAACAAACTTCAAAAAGTATTCCGGGCGAATTTCCCCCTTTTCAACATGAAGTAATACATTTGTGGCAGTCGAAACAGCCGCTACAAATATCAAGTCATAAAAAAGTTCTAACCAGGTTATTTTCTTTTCTTCCATTATCACCATACTCCTTCAAATTTTGAAACATCACTTATTCTCTTAACTGCTTAGAAGGTTATGGTTTGAACCTATAAATACAACTTGTAAGCACACTACCTTTTTAATTCACTATGACCATCTGCTGAAGCTTGCAATGCCGAGGAAAGTCCTCGTCTAATAAAGTTTGCAGAAACAGGCGCTCTCCCTATTTCCCTTGCCCATATCGATAATTGGCCTATATGATGAATTTCATGTGCTATAGTATGGCGAACGATTTCACCCCATGTATGTGTTTCAATTCTTCCGTCTTCTAATGTGTTATGAAGTAAACGCTCTTCCATACTGTCATCCCATTGGTTTACAAAGCTTTCAACCTCTGCATGAAATGCCGATGCCAATTGACGAACCTTTTCCAAGCTATTATAGTCGTCAAAGCTCTCCTGAAAATCGGTCTTACCTTGTAAAATACGGATCCAACTCCATTCGACATCAATTATATGGAAAAGTGTATGTAATATACTACCCATTCCCCCAGTTCTGTTTTGCAGGAGTTCCTCTTCGCTCAACTCTTCACACCAACGAAACCAGTCTTCTCTTACCATCCAATTATATTTAAAAAATAATTGCAAAAAAACCCCTCCTAGTTGAAAAATAAAATACTAGCAAGTTATTATTTCGTCAAATGAGGGTAGGATTCCTTTTTCTCTCACATATGCTCTTACTCTTTCTGATCTCCCACGCCTGTTTAATTTAAAATCCAATTAGACCTTCCACAACTACATTTCGTTACCACAAAGTCCAATGGTAATCCCCTCATTTACATATAATTAAAAAGGGATATCTGGCAGCAAAAAACTACCGCACGCGCTGCTTGTTATCCCCCTTCATCGAAATTGATAGATTTATTCACTTTCAAAAGCTAGTACAGACTTTTAAAATTTGATATTATGATTAGCATTACTCGTATTTAGTATGTAATCCATGCACTGAATCATATCGTTAATACGTTGTTTTTTTGAGTTGTAATAACGGATGTTTGAACCTTCTCGAATACTTATGGCATCTTTAATAATATTGTGCCATCTTTCAGGTAATTTTTTTAAAGCATATTTACTTGCCTCAACTTTTGAAACAATTTCACGTTCTTGCAATGTATAAAATTGTCTTAGCATCCCTGTAATTGACCATTCAACTTCTAAATCAATTAATTTATTAGGTAACAGAATTGACATAGATTGATATTTTTTTCTAGCTTTCAATCTATTTGCCCAATAGGTGTTCATATTTTTTAATATGTAGTCATTTAGAATTTTGTCATTTACATTGAAGTCGTATGTATCTATACTTGTGCCTAAAATTGTTATTCCTTTATTTTTTAGAATCCACCAAGTAATGGGATTAACCCCTTCATTACTCCATTTAATTTTACCGTCATTTACGTATAAACAATTTTTTATCTCCGACTCGTCTTTTCCAACATCCTCAACTAATAAATAACATCCATCCATCACTGTTCCCTTATATTTTTGATTCAAAGCTTTATGCAGATTAGCTATTTCTTTCACATCTAATTCAGTTAAAGGTCTGTTTATCACTGCGATAAAATCAATATCACTAGAACCTTCGCTATACGCGTTAAGAGCAATTGAACCATGTAAATATAACCCTTCCAGTGTATTTGGAATTTGTTTATTCAATCGTGTAAGATATTCATTTAATATAGTTTGAACCAACATAGACACATTTGAGTTCAGAAAAATCCCCTTCTTCCTAGCATTGATATTTATAATATCAAAATAATGGAAGGTTTTCTAATTTCGATAATCCCAGCGAATGTAGATGAATGCTATTCCCTCTATCTGTATTTGTTAAGAAGGACTACAAAAGATGGTCGGTCGTTAGTCCTAACATTTAGCAATTAAACCTCATCTCATCGACCGACATCCGAGTTTATTTTTCTATGATAAGACATACTCTTAAATTTCATTAAAGCAATCGTTTACAATCATTAAGATGCTTCTTTACAAATCATTAATAAATTCCCATCTAAATCTTTGAATACAAAATAAAAATGATCCTGAATCTCTGTAACAAGTTCCACATGATTTTCCTGCATAAATTGATAAGCAGCCTCAATATCATTCGTTAAAAATTGAATGGCTGGAACTTGGTAAGTAGAAATATCACCATCCTCTTTTCTCCACTTTGGCATGGCATCTAATATTAATCCAGCCGTACCTTCCATCGGTACCACGAATACGTGTCCAAAATATTCTTCTCCTCCTTCCAATCCAAGAATTTTTCTGTACCATTCTTTTGCTTTCTCTAGGTTACGAACTGGGATAAACACACCACCGATTTGGTTTTTAATTGGTGTTCTGTAGTCAGGTGTAGTCATAATACTTCCTCCTTTAATGATGTAATACACTTTTAATTCGCTATTTTCTAATATACACCTTTCTAATTTTGAAAAATTCTTGTGCAACAAGCCTATACTTAGTTCAATCAGAAAAAAAGAACTGCATAGGCAAACTCTTTAAGTTATAATTAACGTCTTTCGTCTTCAATGTGTTATAATGCTTGTAACTGACTAGCCTAAACATAAGGGCATAAACCAATTCGAGCCGTAGCGTCTGTAAACGCTGCGGCTTTTATGTTTGTGGCAGTTTCAAAACAAAAGAAAAAGCCCCACTTCATTGCGCGTGTGACTCTTCTAGACCTCCTAATATTCACTTTTCAAAAGTGAAAAGATGACAAGATCAACATACTTCCCTTTTTCAAATTCATGCTGTCTTAAAACACCTTCTTTGGAGAAATTCAATTTTTCCACTAATCTTATTGATGATGTATTTTCCGGTTCAATTTTCGCCTCTATTTTATTGATTCCCATCGATGTAAAGGCAAAGTGTATTATCTCGCTTAAAGCCTCTTGCATCATACCCTTCCCCCAATAGTCAGGTCTTAAATCATACCCAATTTCTATACGGTTATGTTGTTTTTCATAATTCAAATAACCACATGTTCCAATCACTTTTTGAGACTTAGCGTCTTCGATTACCCATCTTAAGCCAATTTGTTCCTTGAAAATTTTATCGTACCAATTTACTTCATCTAATGCATCTGCCATTGAATCAAATACTTTTAACGGCATATACTTGACTACATTTTCATCGGAATAAAGCTCAAAAAGATCCTGGCAATCCTCAACGTTTCCTTTTCGTAAGATAAAGCGTTCTGTCTCTATTTTTGGAAAATCTTTAAATTCGAACCCCATATTCCTCATAACTCCCCTTTTTCACCAAAACTAACATTTACTAATTGAATAGTAACATATTGCTTAGGAAAATAATCCAAAATATTTAGGTCCTCTATAACAATAGTAGTATTATTCATGAGTAGGACTTCGTTTATGTTTTTCATTAATAATTTTCTTATTAAGGATTCTTACTTTTCCCACCATCAATAACCTCATATCTTCTACTATATACTTAGCTAACTCTTCGTCCGATATGTCATCACCATCAATATCAAGACGGAATTCCTGCCCTTGAATTCCACCCCCGTTTGTAAACTCAATTTCAAAGTCAAATAAAACTCGTTTATCCATTGCAGTCCCCACCTTACCTTTAGCGTGCTATCAATATATTCTGCATGGAATGAACTAATACCTTGTTTCTAATTGGCTGCTGCAGCTTCATAAATGCGAAGAAACACTCTCTTTTGCTCAAAATGGGTGAATCTGCTACTCTTGTATTATCAGAATTTTCCTTTTTAAAAGGTGGCGAAGGAGGAACAATCATTGAGTGAAAAATTATTAAGAGTAGGTACCACCTATATTCCAGTTGTAAGTGTAGAACAATCAACAGAATGGTATGTAAACAAACTAGGAGCGGAATTAAGTAATCAAGATAAAGACAAGGCTATACTTAATTTTGCTAACCAAAGTATATTTCTAGTTAAGTCTAAGGAAAATCAAAGCGCCAATTTTTATGATATTTACGGCAATGAGCATTTTTCCTTAACGTTTGAAGTCGATGGTTTACATGCTTTAAAAGCTATACATCGAGAGTTTATTGAAAAACAAATTAGAGTGGGGGAAATTGAGGAAAGAGGACATACGGGGAGAAACTTTGTTTTTTATGATATAAATGGCAATAAGTTTGATGTATGGAGCGAATTAAGCCCGCTCTTTAAGGAAAAATACGAATGCTCAAAGTAATCTCTTAACCTATTTTGCCCAGGCTAATTAAAATCAGCACCTGGGCATTTTGATTTATCTATACATATCTAATAAATTTAACAAATACCTTTCTGTTTCGTTGATTGAAAACATGACTTCCTTATGAAGTTTATCTTCCATAACATTATCATCATTAAAAAGCTCTAAGTATTTATTTACTTCCAGAAAGAATTTTTCATGTTCCTGTAAAAATTCATCAATTTTTTGGTCACCAGGTGTTACGGATAAATAAATAGTTTTAAATAAATTAAAGTCACTATATGCATTACTTAAGAAATAGATGGCCAGCGTTTTATCGCTATTAACATGTGATTTCACAAAAGTTAGATTTTGTTTTAATTTAATCAACGCATTGATAAGATTTGTAGTCTGTTTAAGCATATTTGCTGTATTACTATACATTTTAATAACCACCTCCAACTCTAATAATAGCAAAAAATCATCAAATTGGAATAATTCCCTGCAAAAGTTGTCCTTTCTTCCCTGAATAAAACACTTTATAACCGGAACTATAGGGAAATGTGGCATGCACTAACTAAAAGGCATCAGGACATCTTTCACAAATACCAGCCTTTTAATTGGAACGATTTTGTTTTTATAGTTTTTTCTTTACTAAAGGCAATAAACTATAAAACCCAAGTCATCGAATCATATAAATAGTAGTGTTAAGCTAATTTAGTTTAACTTGGTACCTCCCGAATTGTTACTTAGGGGTCACTACAAGGTGGCCCTTAATAGTTCTCTATTGATCTTTCATCTGTTAAATATTTATATAGTATAAAAACAATGAATGATATGGCTGAAATGAAAACCCAATTTCAATTCATAGCAGTTATCTACATATTGTTTCATAAATTCTTCAGAAAGCTGTGGCGTTTGCTGACGCTGCGGCTTTTTTGTGCATTTTTCTGTGCCATAAATTTGATTCACTTACTTATACGCGATAATTAAACGATACGAACAGTAGCACTTGAGCTCAAACATGAATAAAAACTAAATGACAAGCTATAGAGCAGGAAATAGATGTTTATGTCTTATTCCTTTTTTTGAGTATTTAAATTGATAACGTCCAATTTAAGTTCTTATAAAGATATAGATATTTCTACTATGTAATAAGCCTTGGTATATAAGAACACCTTTGTTTATAAGTTTTCTATTGAAAAAATATCTACTAATTCATCTCTACAATTTTTTTATTTTTTGAGAAATATGATTAATACGACCAAGGAAAGTAACAACCTATTACATATTATGAAAAGGTAATCTGCAGATTATAGATCTTTACATTGGAGGGGGTGAAAATTACATGCCATTAACAACTGGACCAATAGAAAATACAGGAAATCAACCAGCTAATGCAACTAGCGTTCGTGTCAAAATTCTCAATCTTACTGGAGGTCAACTTACTGGCGTAGTTCGAGTTTTTAGACTAAACGGTACAAGACACCTTATATCAACAACTCCATTTAGCGTGGGTGCAAACGCTTCTGCTTTTGTAACACCAGGTTTAGGAAATTCGGCTCAATATGAAGTTGAAATTGCTCCTAACCAAACAGGAGGATTATATAGTGTTTACGGACGAACTGCTTCAGGGGTTATCATTACTGCTCAAAGACTTGTGCACTCAGAATTAACAGAAATTCTTTAATTTCCCATCAGATTTTAACAGTTAAAATCATAAAAGCCCTATAGCTTGCTATAGGGCTTTCCTATTCATTCATTTACCTCCGACTTATCCCCTTTCTGTATTGTTCAGTAACAAGAAAAAAATCTATCTCCTTATATTTCTTCAAATTTCATATTATACTTTCAATTATTTAAGCTATACAAAAAATCACATTCATAAAAGGTTGAAATCATTTTCTTTATAGACATATTACCAATCGCCTTCCAATCTTTATTCATAAAATATTTATATAGGATAAGATGTATTCTCTTGGGGATTTTTTCCTTGTAACAGATACCTATAATTTACGGGGTCCACAACATATTAAAAAGGGAGGTGAGGAAAGATGAAAAAATTGGACCAACAAAAATTTATTTGCCACAGTGAAAATAATCGAGTATTTCGGCACCGTATAAACGCTATTGACATAGATTCCAATGAATCACCTTTAGAGGTTCTTCCTGAAGAAGAAGTTATTCTCCCAATAAAAAATAGATATTTCTATAAAGTTGCAGATGATATTGCTTTAACAAATGGAGCAATCTTCTAAATTTATTTTCAGATAATAATGGCAATTCATGAACATAATTAAAACACTTTAATCCTCATGGATAGATCAATCTTTACCTTAAAACTGTCACCTAAGAGACACCGGTCAGTAAAAAGTAACTTAAGATTCGTTAACCCGAAACCCAATTCATACTGGTACAATCACAACCAGAACTCCATTAGAAAGGTAAATATAGTTTAGCTTTTAGCCTAACACTCCTATTTTGGTGCTAAGGGTCACTTTTATCTGAGTGACCCTTAAGATCTTAGTTTTATTTGTCTAAAAATCAGTTACATCTAATCCCTAATATTTACCGATACTTCACGAATAAATTACTGATAAAATGAATTCTTTATGGAAGGCAATATGACTGATATTTGGATCGTTATCCTTCAATTATAGTACTGCCTCCCTGCCAAAGTATATTTACCTTTTAAGGATGCAAATAAATTATAGGAGTGCCATATTATATATAGGAGGATTTTTGGTAGTAGTGATGGTAATTGGGATTATGCTTTACCACCAACATCAGCTAATAAAAAGTTATCGATCACTACTTTATGGACAACTATATATCATACAAAAGCCAATTGAACGTATTATATTATTTTAGGAAACAGGTGAACAGTATACTCTAGAACAACGAGCACAACTATTTGAGCTACTATATGATGCATTTGTGGATGTTGCTAATCATACTGATGGCGGTCTACAGATGGAGCCCTCTATTAAAGAACAATATTTTGGAGGATTTCAATATAAAGAACGAATATCTTCAATGCTTGAATGCCTACATAGAAACGAGAACGCCAGAAAAACGTGAGGAAGCCCATTTACAACTGAAGGAACAATATGAAGCCTATCAGATATTTTTAAAAAATTCGGAAACAAATTAGTTAAACCATTTGAGTAAGGGCTTCGATTCCCCTGATTAATTTTCATAAAAAAACCTATATGTTAACTTAAATAATAATTCATGTTAACATATTATATATCATTATTTTGGGGGTGTTTTTTTGTCTGACAAGAATAAATCATTGCTTGGCTCGGTTACTTGTTTGGCTTTACTTACTTTAGGAGGATATCGAATCTTTACAAACAACTTAGAAGCTATGTCCATTCTCGTAGCCTATGTTTTCTTTATTTGCGGACTGATAGGCTTTATTTTTAATGTAATAAAGTTATCTAAAATTCCTAGAACCTAACGTTGTCATATTACAACCTTTCAAATTTAAATCGAGTACCGTTCCCTTTCTTTTTTCTAACAGGCCCAGAAATACTTCATGGGTTTACATATGTTAAGTCTAGAGCACAAAGAAGGGCGGAATGAAATGGATCCACGGTTAGCACAATTGCTTCAAAAAGTAAGTTTATATGGTACGTTAGCGAAATACTATGAACATATTGATCCAGAGAAACATATGTATTTTTACGAACAACATTTTAAGTATGAAACACAACTTGTTCAACTGTATTGGCAACTTCATAGAGAAAATCCATATGCCTATTAATTCAAAAAAGACCAGTAGCTCCTTTTTTAGAGAGCCTGGTCTTTGTTTTGCTCAATTTTTCTTTGTTCCTGAAATACCTTTCTTGTCCCTTATATAGTCTATTGGAGCTCGAATAATACTATCGAATAAATCAGTTGGTTTACGTGGTATAGCAGGTGTCATGAAATTAGTGCCTAAAGATTTTAAGCTTAGTAAATGATGGATTAGCCATGCAAGGGCGAGCATTTGTCCAAACAAGCCAAACAGTCCGGCAGATAAGATAAAAATATATCGTACAAATCGACTTGCATTACTCATTAAAAATATAGGGGGAAGAAAGGATAGTAACGCTGATGTAGCTACTAATACAATAAGAATATTACTTAAAAGACCAGCTTGCACTGCAGCTGTTCCAATAACTATACCGCCAACGATACCGATTGTTTGCCCTACCTTTGTAGGCATTCGAGAACCCGCTTCTCGTAAAACTTCAACAATCAGTTCAATAAACAACACTTCTATAAGAGGCGGAAATGGAACTTTACTCCTCGATTCCTGAAGATTTAATAATAATTCATATGGTAAAATTTCCGGATGAAAAGTTAAGGCTGATATATACATCGGCGTAATCATGATTGTAAGGAAAAAGCCAAAAAAGCGTAACATTCTTAATAATGAAGCCGTCGTCCATCGATTATAATAATCCTCAACCGACACAAACATCTCAAAAAATGATGTTGGACAAACAATCGCAGTTTGGCTATTGTCTAGAAAAACAATAATTCTGCCGTCAATTAAATAGCGACAAACACTATCGGGTCTAACGGTCATGTAATATTGTGGAAATGGTGAAAAAGGATTGTCTTCAATTAGTTGTTTTAAGACTGAGACATCAGTAAATAAAGGATAATCAATTTGATCGATTCGATTTCTTAAATTCTCTAAATTTTTTTCATTGATTATGTTTTCCATATACATAATAGAAATTTTTATATTTGCCTCGGAACCAATAATACGGTTTTCATTTTTTAGCATAGGGCTTTGAATGCGCCTACGAAGTAAAGAAATATTCGTTTCTAACGATTCAGTAAAGGCATCCTGTGGACCAATAACAGTTGATTCTGTTTCTGTGTTAGCAATTGCCCTGGTCGGTGCACTATAAGTATCAACACTTACTAATCCGTTCGTTTCATGAAAATATAAAAGCGTTTGCCCCGCATTTAATTTTTTGACAGCTTCACTAATTTTCTTTGAATCCACATATTCAGAAATTTGATGTATTTGTTTAATATTATTGGCTAAAGGGATATAAACCATCGTTTGAATGGTCATCTTTTCCACTAAAGAAGAAAAGTAAATAACCGTCACATCTCCTTCTTCAGTAGAAGTCATTTTAAATTTAACATCATCTACTTCGTAAGTTTCCTGTTTTAGTTTAGCAATTATTTGCCAAGCTGCTTCGTCCATCCAAACGATCCCCCTTTGCTCAATTTTCTTTTTAGTTTATCTGTTCTTCATGTAATTATGCTAAAAAATGAAAGCTATATATATAAATAAAATAAGAAAACCCATTGCCAATTAAGGCAACGGGCTTGAATTACGATGACATTTAAAATTTAACACATCTTACTAAACAATTTCTGAACAAATTTCTCTGAAATAAAAAAGAAAACCACTCTATAACAAGTGGTTTTCTTTCTTCATTCATTTAAGAATTAAAGTTTTACGATGTTAGCAGCTTGAGGTCCGCGTTGGCCTTCTTCTACTGTGAATTCAACTTTTTGGCCTTCTTCAAGTGATTTGAAACCTTCACCTTGGATTGCTGAGAAGTGAGCGAATACGTCTTGTCCGCCTTCTACTTCGATGAAGCCAAAACCTTTTTCTGCATTAAACCATTTTACTGTACCTTGTGTCATAATCAATGACCTCCATTTTAAACTTATTAAATAAAATCATAATACTTTAAAAAAAAACACATACTACAAAAAGTATTAATCAAAAAACGAATACTCTTTGTAATATGTGAATTCATTGTTTGTTTACGCACGATTTTATTAACTTAACTATATAACAAAAAATTATATTTGTCTAGTCCAAACGTAAATTTTTTTAAAATTGGTCTTGGAAACCAATTTGGTTAAAACCTTTGATCTTGTCTAATTAAAGTGATTTACTAAAAATTCACAACATAAAAGGGACATTTTTTTGTATAAGTAGCCTTTTTTTACACAAATTAATAGGGAGTGTATCGCACGCACTTATTTGGTTGTGACGCTAGTTGACCGTCACAGCCTCCCCATTTGTTACTTAGGGTCACTTTAAAGCCCGGTGACCCTAAATTATTTCTTCACCTGTTGAAGCAAAGAAAAAAGCATCTCTTTTAAAGATGCTTATTGAGACAATTCTTCAGATGAAGTTTTTTCAAACTCTAATATATGTCCATCTATTTTTGCTTTTTCTTGTTCCTCGATAAATTCTTCTTTTAGTTCATCAAGTCTGGAATTATGTGTTTTTTGATAACCCGGAAATAGATTGTAATCTACTGGTTTCCCCATAAGTTCACCTCTTATCTCAGTTTTTATTTTATTATAGGGTATATTGATATTTTCTGACAATTGTTTATACTCTTTTTGATTATATGGACTGACAAGACACTACAACTGAAGCCTTATAAATCATTGATAAATATACATAATGGCCTAGGAAAATATTATTTGAATACTATGATTTCATTAAACCTTTATTAATATAAATGTCACTATTAAAATAAAAACACTCATTTGACGTTTCTATAAAATAGGTGTTCGATTACCCCTCTCCCCTCTCCCCATATATGATGAAAAAATCTTAAGAAATCTTCATAAATATTCTCAATAATTATTAATAATTGCCATTTACAATAATGAAGGTCGACAGTCAACACATGTTTTATGTGTGTGGACCATGAACAGAATCAATTAGTTGGGAGCGTTTTATCTTGGGAGTAACAGAAATTATTATTAATATTCGAATTTTAATGTTGCCCGTCATCATTATTATTGGCATTGAGTTTTTGCTTATTGCCCTCTATTATTTCGTTTATTATAAAAAACAACCATCCGAACGAAAAAAACTAAGTATTACTAAAATGATGCTTGGCGCACTCTTCATTGGGTATATCGTATTTGTATGTGAGCTAACGATTATTGGACGTGGTTCTTCTCATTTCCTAGAGATGAATCTTCAACCATTCAGTGGTTATATCGATGCCTGGAAAAAATACTCGTTACGTGATCTTCAAAATTGTATTTTTAATATATTAATGTTTGTGCCGCTTGGGATTTTCTTACCCTTACTTTTCTCTAAATTTAAAGCTTTTAAGAGGCTTTTCCTTGTAGTCGTATGTGCTACACTTTCAATTGAAACATACCAAACACTTACAGGAGCAGGGATTTTCGAGCTTGATGACTTATTCAACAACTCACTTGGTGGGGTTATCGGATACCAATTATACAGACTAGGGGCTTCTATTGTTCATCACAAAAAAGTAAAAATAAAAAGTCTTGTTGGAACTTTGGCTATCCCTCTTATCATGGGATTGATTTTTATTGGGATGTCATTGGTATATGCTCAACAAGAATTTGGACATCTGCCAATAAACGCTTATACAAAATCCAATATGTCAGGTGTTCATGTATCTACTTCATTGCAATTAGACTCAAACCCTACTGTTGCGCCCGTTTATAAAAAAATTATTTATAATGAAGAAGTTGAAACATTGTTGCAAGATAAATTAGGGTTATCGGAGTTGAGTGCAAAGAATTATAAAGACGACCGAGAAATTTTATTGCAAGACAAAGCAGGTATGCAATATACATTATTTATAAGTTCAATGGGGAATTGGTCGTTAACAGCGAATAATTATTCGCAGCAAGCGACATCGACTGGTCAGGAACACTTGATTGATAAGGCGAAGGCATTGATGGACGAACTTTCTATCCTCCCTCAAGAAGCAGAGTTTTCTGTACTGGAAAACGGGGAATTTGAATGGAATCTTCCAGATCGTCCCGATTTAAATGTCGACTATTGGTATGGGGATGTAGTTCTTGATCTTACACAAGATGGACGTGCATATTCATTAGCCTATAATGTTCAAAGAAATCAATTTACACGGGAAGTAGATATCTTGTCCCCTGCTGAAGTATATGAGCAAATAAAGAATGGAGAATTTCCTCAAATAAAGTATAATGCACTCGTTACAGAAGAAGAGCTGGTTCTAAAAAAAGACGATCAGCTTGAAATTGAATTAATCGAGCTAACGTATATGTATGACACAAAAGGTTTCTATCAGCCAGTATACAACGTTTCTGGAACATTAAACGGAAACAACTGGTTTACACTAATACAGGCAAGAAAGTAATCCTTCTAAATCTAAACCATTACTTTAAGAGATGAAAAAGACCAGCTAAGCTAAAATTTTGCTTTGCTGGTCTTATTTGAGCTTTAGGCTTTCTTTTTTGAAGGGTATCCGATAGAAATAGCTATCATTCCGCAAATACCAATAAGAATGGGATAGATCGAGTATTGCAGCATACTTACTGGTGATATTTTGGCCACGCTTGCGGCAGCAAGGAATTGAGCCCCATACGGCAGAAGCCCTTGGACTGTACAGGAGAAAATATCTAATATACTTGCGGATTTTCTTGGCTCAATGTCATATTGTTCAGCAATATTTTTAGCAAGTGGCCCAGCAATTAATATCGCAATTGTATTATTAGCAGTAGATAAATTCGTTAAACCCACAAGGCTAGCAATGCCGAATTCAGCACCCTTTTTCGATTTAATTCTACTTGTCGCAAGGTGCAGCAAAAAGTCAATGCCTCCGTTAAACTTAATAACCTCTACCATTCCAGCTATTAATATGGCAAGAAAGGCGATTTCATACATACCGGACATGCCTTCTCCAATCGTTTGCAGAAGGCTCATCAAGTGATAGCTACCATCTACTAAGCCAACAGCACCTGCAAGGACAATCCCTAGTGCCAGCACAAGGAAAACATTCATCCCAGATAACGCTAAAATGATCACTAAAACATATGGTACAATTTTAACCCAATTATAGCTTACATGCGCCACTTGTGCTGTTTCACCCATTGAAATGATTGCTAAAATAATGCTCGTTACAATCGCTGCTGGCAATACAATCCAAAAATTAACCTTAAACTTATCCTTCATTTGTGCGCCTTGTGAACGTACGGCAGTAATGGTTGTATCTGAAATAAAGGATAAATTATCACCAAACATTGAGCCACCAACAACAGCCGCCATCACTAAAGCAATAGAAAGGTCTGTAAGATCACTTATTCCAACGCCTATTGGAGCTAATGCAACAATCGTTCCCACGGATGTACCCATTGAGAGGGAAATAAAACAGGCAATGATGAACAAGCCCACAACCAGTAAGTTTTGCGGAACGACCGATAAAGCAAAGTTAACAGTGGAATCTACTGCCCCCATACCTTTTGCAACCTCTGAAAAGGCCCCAGCCAAGAGAAAAATAATAACCATCATCATGACATTTAAATTCCCTGCACCTTGACAAAAAATATCAACTTTTTTCGTAAACGATTCTTTTCGATTCATGGCTAGAGCCACAGCACCTGCAATGGTGATAGCAACAATGACAGGAAAGGCATAAAAATCACCTGTAATAACCCCAGAACCAATAAATAATATCATAAAAACAACAAATGGGATCAGCGCCCATGGATTCTCTTTCTTCACTGTTTTACCTCCAAAAAAATTAAAATCAGCCTTTTTCCATAAAAAAAGGCCTCATCTTGAATGAACAAGAAGAGGCCTTATATTGAAAATACACCTCTTATCTATCAAGTCATTTCTTGCTGGATTTGGCACAGTAACTTAATGACTAAGTTCCGCTGCCGAGATTTCATCGGGCCAGTCCCTCCATCTCTCTTGATAAGAAGAAAAAATATTATTTTTTTGACACAATATTAAAAGATTAAAATAAAAAATTAATATTTGCAACAAGTTTTTTCTTTAACTTCTATACGTACATAGATTTTCCGATTAATCTTAGAAGAAATCTGCTTATTGTAGCTGATTTTGTGTATTACTGAATAACGCCGATAGCGGATATTCCATCTTGCTCCTCGGGTATTCATCCTGCTTCGCGAGTATTTCACCTTACTCCGTGGGTATTTCGCCTTGCTTCGCGGGTATTCAACCTTGCTTCGCGGGTATTCAGCCTTGCTCCGCGGGTATTTCGCCTTGCTTCGCGGGTATTCAACCTTGCTCCGCGGGTATTCAGCCTTGCTCCGCGGGTATTTCACCTTACTCCGCGGGTATTTGCCTGCTAAATAATAGAATATAATCCCAAGTCGCTTATTGTGCAACTAACAAAAAACCAGGTGCTCTTCTAAGAAGAACGCCTGGTTTTATTGTGAAAGTGAATCTTACTAACTTACTTAGTTTTGATTCGTTATAATACTACGCTAAGTTGAGGCAATGAACAAGTTAAAATATTTTCCAACAAAATTTTAGGGAATTTTTATGTTTTTTCGAGCATTTCAGGAACCCGTTTCAAAGGTATTAAATTTTGTAGTGCTCATTATTTTCGTTAAAGTAAGTAATAATAAAGTCCCGTAACTGTTGAACGGCAGCTGACGAAATGGAATTTTTTACCCAGGACAGACCTACTGTATACGTTGGATTCATATTAGCTATTTTTACAAAATGTAAATTGAACTTTCTACAAACCGATATGGGCAACAAGGCTACACCCTGTTCCAGCTGGATAATTTCTGCCAGAAGGGTTGAATCTACTTCATAGTTTTTGATAGGCATAAATCCCGCTCTTTCACAAAGTGACGTTGTAAAACGACTATATTCTGCATTGTTGGCTAAGGAAATAAAGGATTCATTTGCAAACTTAGCTAGAGCAACCTCTGACTGACCAGCCAATGGGTGATTAGAAGGCAACACAAGTACTACATCCTCTGCCACAAGCACACAGGTTTCAATTTCTTCATCAATGATTGGAGGGCCTGCTATGCCCAGATCAATATCCCCTCTCTTTAAATTTATACGTATATCATCCCTTGTCTCAATTCCCTGTTGAATTTTGGCATGAGGAAAATCATTAATATATTGACTAATTAGTCCAACGAGAAATCGTGTATTTGATATGGCTATTTTAACTGTACGAGCATTGATTTCATCAAGTGATTGAATATCCATTTTTGCATTTTCTAGTTCGATAAATACCTTATTAACATGCTTGAGCATAATCTGTCCTGCAGCACTTAATTCAATATTTCTTCCTTTTCTATGAAATAATTTTGTGCCTAGTTCATCCTCCAGACGTTTTATAGTCAAACTTAAGGATGGCTGTGCAATATTTAACTGTTGAGCCGCCTTCGAAATATGCTCTGTATTTGCTACTGTTTGAAAATACTTCAATTGTAAAAGTTCCATTTCGCTTAAGCCCCCTAATTCATTTATCTAAATAAATATATTTATATCTTATTATGTATTAGACACAATGTAAAATCCGCATTAAAGTAGTTATTGTAAGAAGACAAAGTTGAAAGAATGGTGGTTTTTCATGAGAAAAGATGAAGTAATGAGACAATTCACAACACCGTTGGATGCAGGTGCTTATCCCATTGGACCTTATCGCTTTTATAACCGTGAATATTTAAATATCGTCTATAAAACAGATATGGAAAAACTTAAGAAAATTGTTCCAGAACCATTGGAAGTGAAGGAGCCCTTTGTCAAATTTGAAATCATGAAAATGCCAGATGTAACAGGGCTAGGTTCTTATACAGAGTGTGGTCAGGTCATTCCTGTTAGCATGGATGGTGAAGAAGGTGATTATTTACATGCAATGTATGTTGATAGTTTCCCCGCCATTGCCTCTGGTAGAGAAATTGCTGCGTATCCTAAAAAATTAGGTAAGCCTAGTTTATTTGTAGATTCTGATACATTAGTTGGTCTCTTAGATTATGGTTCATTAAGAGTGGCTAATGCAACAATGGGATATAAACATTTCCCACTGGATCATCAAGAGGCACTGAAAGAAATTATCAAACCCAATTATATGTTGAAAAAGATGCCTGGTTATGATGGACGACCAAGAATTTGTGAGCTAGTGAGAAGTGAAATTACCGATATTAAAATACTGGGAGCATGGTCAGGTCCAGCGAGACTTGAACTTTTTGCCCATGCACTTGCCCCAATGGCTGATTTACCAGTGTTAGAAGTTGTATCAGCTTCCCATATTGTCACAGAACTATCGTTGGCATCACCTACTGTTGTCTACGATTATTTAACTGAAAAATAGAAAGAACACTAATCCATACATTATCTAATCAAGCAATGAAGCCGTATGGAACTATGCAGATGAAGCTATTGGAGAAACAACGTGACAAAATACAAATAGCTAAGCTTATTGAATAATTAAATAAACCAAGGAGGCATTTAGATGAGAATCGCCGTTTTAGGAGCAGGATCTTTAGGAACAATCGCTGGTGCATATATTGCTGCCGGTGGACAAGATGTCGAATTAATTGATGTTTATCAAGAACATGTAGACGAATTGAATCAATCAGGGGCAAAAATAACAGGAACTACTGACTTTCAAGTGAAAGTAAAAGCCATTACGCCTAAAAATATGTCAGGAACTTATGATTTAGTTTTACTGTTAACAAAACAATTGTATAATGACTCGGTTTTACAAGGCTTACTACCATTTTTAAATGAAACAAGTGTCGTTCTTTCTTTACAAAATGGGATTCCAGAAGAAAAAGTCGCTGCAATTGTAGGGCGAAATCGTGTGATTGCTGGATCAGTTGAGTTTGGTGCTACATTCATTCAACCGGGCATATCTAGTTTGACAACAGAATATAACCACTTCAAACAATATGCATTTCAAATTGGTGAATTAAATGGAGAAACAACAGAAAGAATTAGACAAATACAAACAATTTTAAATCTTGTAGGTGGCACACACATCTCAGACAATTTAGTTGGCACAAAGTGGTCTAAACTATTAATTAACAATGCTTTTAGTGGTCTTTCTGCCGCGCTCAATACGAATTTTGGTGGCGTTCTTGATCATGAGACGAGTAGTATTAGCGCCGTGCATATTGCGGATGAAACGATAAAAGTGGGGCATGCTGCTGGAGTACAATTTGCCAAAATGAATGGCTTCGATATAGCTTCATTAGAAGTGAAAAAGGCTCATGATATCCCTGAACGTGTCAAAGCCTTCCAACAATTGATGGCATCCTCTAAACTACTTAAAGCAAGTATGCTACAGGATTTAGAGAAAAAACGTAAAACGGAAATAAATTATATTAATGGAGTAGTATCGGAGCTGGGCGAAAAGCTGGGTGTTGCCACACCTTTTAATAACCTTGTCGTTCAATTAGTAAAACAGGCAGAAGATTTACAGACCGTTACTAATTTTGAAACAAACATGCCATTCTTTGCTGAACTAGTTAATCATCATTAAACAAAATGACCAGTCACTCTTCACAGAGTGCTGGTCATTTTGCGTTTAGGTAAAGACTATGAAAATCTTCTTGAATAGACTAACATATTGTTCTGAACAAAATCTGAACAATGATACAAAAAAGACTAGACCCTACAACATGCTGTAAGTCCTAGCCTTTTAAGTGAAAGTGAATCTAACTAAATTTTTGCTTAGTTTTTGATTCACATTATAATACGAATGAACAGCCTAAAGGTTTCATATTTTTTTAATAAAATGGGTCTCCCTACACAAAAAGACCAGGAAATCACGAAAATGTGATCCTGGCCCTTTTGTGAAAAGTGAATATTACTCGTTTACTTTAGTTTTTTTGTATTCTACTAATAAGTTAGACGGCTGTTAGTTAAAAAAGTTACATTTATTTTTAAAATTTTTTATTTAATTTTATAGTATGATCTATCTTCCCCTCTCGTATAATCAAAGTACTGAAAACTTGACAAAAAAATTATTTTATGCTAAAATTTACATTTAAAATATTGTTTTGTATAATAGGATTCTCCTGGCCAGGGGAATCCTATTTTTTTGAGGAGTGTTAATATGAATAAACAGCAATCTAGTATCACTTCATTAATAGCTGCCTTTAGTAGAGCTTATCATAGTCAAATGGATACACCGAAAATTTTTGATGATTATGTAGCAAAAGAGTTAATCTCACCTGAAGAGTTTCAAAGTATTCAAGATCACCTGATACAAGGCATCGACTTCTTTAACAAGGACATGGCTATACCAACTAAAGATAATGTAAAAAATTTAGTAAAATGGATAACGCAAATTCAACTCGCTCCTACTCCCTTGGCACGTGCAGCATACAACGAAAATGTCTTGCATCATGAAATCCGGCTTGGTATCGAGCAATATGTCATTTTAGGCGCTGGCTTGGATACTTTTCCTTATCGTCATCCTCAGTTAGAAACAGTTGTAGAAATTTTTGAGGTTGATCATCCTACAACCCAGGCTTTTAAGAAGAAACGATTACAAGAAGCATCACTTCCACCAATGAAGCATCTTCATTTTGTTTCAATGGATTTTACTAAACAATTTCAATCTCAACCCCTCTTTGAGCAAGGGTTTCAGTATAAAAAGACGTTTTTTAGTCTGTTAGGTGTCTCCTATTATTTAACGAAAGAAGAATTAGCAAGTTTACTCACTCATTTATTTGCTCTTGTTCCATCAGGCAGTTCCATTGTGTTGGATTATGCCGATGAAACTCTCTTTCAGGAAAATGGCCTTTTTAATAGAGTGGACAACATGGTGAAGATGGCTGCTGCAGGTGGCGAGCCGATGAAATCGTGTTTTACTTATAAGGACATGGAGAAGATGTTAGATCCATTGGGTTTACTCATATACGAACATCTTACCCCTCCTGCTATTCAACAGCTTTATTTCCAGAATCGGACGGATTACTTATCAGCTTTTGAAACCATCCATTACATGCATATTGTTAAAAAATAAGTATAGTTAATTTATTTTTATATTATTCTTAATTTTCTTTCTATTTCTCAGGCAATTAACTATTTCAATATATAAATTTAGTATACTATAGTAGTGTAAAGCTAATTAGCCTTACACCTCCTAGATTCGTTACTAGGGTCACTGTGAATGCAGTGGCCCATCTATTATTAACAACAACCCTTAAAAGGGCCCACTTAAAGTTTTTTACTAAAAAATAAGCCTCATCCCAAGTGTATGCACGTTTACTAGCCAGACAAGCGGACATGCTCTGCTTATCCTAATAACAGTTTACAAAAAGAGTTACCTCAATATCACTTTTTGATTATTTTGGCTGTTATTTGCTTATCCTTAATAATGTTGGACTATCTTTGCCCTTTTCCTTGAGGAGGTGCCGATCATCAAGCACACACTGTCATTCATACTATTGCTTTTCATTATTCTTTTGTTAGGTGGATGTTGGAGTAAACGAGAGTTAAACGAATTGGCTATCGTTACGGCCTTTGGGGTCGATAAATCGGACGAGCTTGTTGAAATTTCCGTGCAAATTGTTAACCCTAGTCAGGTAGCCTCAAACAAAGCCTCTAGTTTCCAAGTCCCTGTTTTTACCTACCATGCTAAGGGAAAATCCTTATTTGACGCCATGCGAAAATTAACCACTTTGACGCCAAGGAAACCCTATTATTCCCATGCGCAAATTATAATCATCAGTGAAGAGTTGGCTAAAGAAGGAATGAATAGCATTTTAGATTTACTACAAAGGGATCCAGAGGGTAGAAGCGAATTTAACATTATTATTGCCCATGAATCGACTGCCCAAGAAATTTTGAGTATTTTAACACCATTAGAGGATATTCCAGCTAGTAAATTGTTTAAATCCTTAAAGGATACTGAAGCAACCTGGGGAACGACTGAATCTGTTATTCTCGACGATTTAGTTCAATCTTTGGGTCATATAGATAATAGCGCCGTATTACCTACCATTCAAATTCATGGTGATGCGGATGCTGGAAAATCTAGCAGCAATGTTGAAAAAATTAAGAGCCCCGCACAATTACAATATGGTGGACTGGCTGTTTTTAAAAATTATAAGCTTATTGGCTTTTTGACAGAAGAAGAAAGCAGAAATTATAACTTTTTACACAATAATATTAAGAGTACCTTTGAAACGCTTGCCTGCCCTGAGCAAGGGAAAATATCGACAGAAATTATTCAATCTTCAACAAAAGTGACAGGACGTATTCAGCATGACATTCCCTCGATTACGATTCAACTGGATATTGAACAGAACGTCGCTGAAATAAGCTGCCCTCTAGATTTAACCAAACCCGAAACCATCGATGCTCTAAATAAAGCAACGAGCAAGCAAATTAAGGAAAGTATAGAGCGCACAATCCAAACGATTCAACAAACCTATCAGGCTGATATTTTAAAATTTGGCGAAGTACTACATCGTGAGAATTATAAAGCTTGGAATCGAATAAAAAAAGATTGGTCGACTCTTTATCCAGAGCTAGAGGTTAATCTTGTAGTCGATGTCCAGACAAAAGGAGTAGGTACCGCAACAAAATTAAAACTCAATAAAAAATGACCAGTCGCTACGATGACTGGTCATTTTGTTTTTAGCGAACAGCTTCAAATGTCATGAGTGACGTTTCTTGACTTGGCTGTTTAGTATACATGTAGTTTGCTGAACAAGTGATAGTAGTGAAACCAATACTTTGTAATAGAAATTTAAATTCCTCTACACCATACCAACGCAATGGGAACTTTTGTAGTTCCGTATCCACTAATTTTCCTTGTCGCCATTTTTCATATTTTAATACTGTTAATGTTTTCTGCTCCACCCAGTTCATGGCTATCGATTTTCTTTCAAGTGCAATTCCTTCATCTTCCGAAATTTGAAAATAGGTTGTCGCCATTTCTCCCGTTTTCCAGTCTGTCGGAAATAATAAATCAATGATAATCCGTCCACCAGGAACTAGATGCTGATACATACACGTTAACGCAGAAACAGCCTCCCGATAACTTTCGATTAAACAGAACGAGCCAGTAGGCATAACAATCGCCTCGTATAGCCTACTTAATGAAAAATTACTGACATTGCCCTCATAAAGCACTGGTGTCAGCCCTCTTTCTAGACATTGTTTTCGACAGGAAGCTAGCATTTCCGGAGAATAATCAATCCCCTCTATATCAATGCCTTTTTCCTTAAAAGGAATATAGAATCGACCAGAGCCAACTCCAGCTTCAAGTACCTTACCTGTAATACCCTGCAATCGTTCTAGATAATATTCAATATCCCCACCAAGGGAGTATCCTACTGGTTTTGTAAAATCATAAAGTTCTGTGCTTAACGGTCCGTAATTTTTGTACATTTTTTCTCCTCCGATTGTTGCGGAAGAATCAAATTTTTAATCCCCCCACACCTTCATGTTATTTAGTGTAAATACAGAGCTGACTTTCATTATATATCACTCACTTTCTTGTAAATTTAGTTAAATTATACATTTATTAATTAATTTTCTCAATGTTACTATTGATTTCTAGTTGATGACAATTTAATGTACGAAATAGCACAAATTATCAAAAGCTCATCCACCATAAACGGTAATATAGAGGCAAGAAAGGATGATGGTATGGATTATTTTGAAAGAATTCAAAACGCCATAGAGTTTATTGAGGAAAACCTTCAGGAAAAGTTAATGATTACAGCTATTTCTTCCCAATCTTACTTTTCACCATTTCATTTCCAAAGACTTTTTCAGGCCATTACAGGTTTTTCGGTGCAGCAGTATATTCGGAATAGGAGGCTTTCAGAAGCGGCTTTCCTCTTAAAAACAACCTCACAAACTATACTTGAAATTGCAATCAACTTTCAATATGGTTCTCAAGAGGCATTCACAAGGGCATTTGTACAGTATTTCGGTATTACACCTGCTAAATATCGAAAAGGGGCCTACTCCATACCACTTCAAGCCAAAATGAACTTTTTGGACTATAAATTGGAAGGAGAACTCCCTATGCAGCGACCAGAAATACTTCAATTATCTAAAAAACTAATCGTGGGCTATGAATACAAAACAACATTACAAGACGATCACTATTATGGAGATATTCCAGGCTTTTATTTGAATTTTGGTCAACAAAAATATTATGAGCGCATTTCCTATAAAGTTGCTCCTAATATAGCATATGGAATTTCTTCACACTTTCAGGAGGATGGGCAATTTTCCTTTATTGTTGGAGAGGAAGTTAAAGCATTTAAAGATCATGTAGAGGAAGGTTTTATTCATCTTGAAATTCCAGCTGGTAAATATGCTGAGTTTTCATTGACTAGTACTGCAGAGGGAATACAAAATACGAGACGTTACATTTATGGAGTATGGCTTCCCCATTCTCATTATGAGCGAGATACTGGTCCTGACTTTGAAGTAACTGACGTCATGCACTCTACCTATCCACATGCTTTAAACATGAAAATTTATATTCCCTTAAAGGAGCAACCATCATGATAATTGAAAAAGTATTTAATGAGTTCCCAATCTTAGACTCAACAAATCTAGAACTCAAAAAAATAGAAGACATTCATATACAAGAGATATTCGCTATTTATGATAATGATAAGGTTTTTGAGTACTGTGGAATTATCCCCAAACACAACCTGCAAACTGTTCAAAAAATGATAGGCCATTTTGAACGAGATTATATGAAGAAAAGCAGAATAAAATGGGGAATTTTTGAAAAATCTCAACGCGAAAAATTAGTTGGCATTATCGAAGCAATGGATTTTAATCAAAAAGTAAATATGGTGACAATCGGTTACTATTTAGCTGAAACATCTTGGGGAAAAGGTATTGCAACAGAGGCACTTCAAATCGTTGTAAAATTTTTATTGGAGGAAGTTCATGTTCATCGAATCCAGGCAGAGGTTATGCCTTTAAACGAGCCTTCGAAAAAGGTGCTGCTAAAAAATGGCTTTATAAAAGAAGGTCTATTACGACAAGCTACAGTGTGGTCCGGTAAAGGGGTTGTTGATTTAGAAATATATGGACTATTGAAAGATGATTATAGTAAAAATGACTAGACTCTATTTGTGAGTCTGGTCTTTTCTTTTAATCTTCAGATAAATGGACGTTTTACCATCTTCCAGAAGGCTCTATGACATAGATTAGAAATAGATAAATGACATAAAGGAGCGTTGTATGAAATGGATGACAATAGATATTTAACACGAATAAATTGGGAATTTAATAATTATCATAAATTTGCTAAATGCTATTGTGAATCAAAGAACTATTACTTAGGCCAATATGATGGCAATGATCATTTGGCTGAAGAAGATTCCTATAAAATCAAATATTATAATAGCCCTCAATTTGAAAAAACAGTCCAGGAGAAAGGTCAGAGCAAAAAGCATTGTGAAAATTGTATCTGTCATCATTTAGAATGTTTCGAACCAGGGACATTAGTAGATGTTTTCCTATCTGATGGCACAAGATTTTTACGTATTTATTTCCTCTACTTCGATTCCCAAAACTGCTGTGGGAATTTCCTTCAAATCGAAGGAAATAGACTGCCTGTCATCATTGATTGCCGTAAAATTGAAGCGATTCGTAAAAGCTGTACAGCAAAATAACTCTTTGGCTCTTCCCTTTTTGGAAGTAGCCTTTTTTGCAAAACATAATAAGGAATAAGGCCGGTTATACGCCATATAGCGTAACCAGCCCTCATAATTATTCTTTTTTGATCCATTGTATAAGTTGTTCATCGAAATACGCAGGTTCTTCAAACATTGAATTATGACCGCTTTTTTCAAAAATGACTTTCGTTACGTGGGGAACTTGATCTACTGTTTCCCATAAGGCTACAGGTGCAACTAAGTAATCATACTTGCCTAAACCTACAAAGATTGGCTTATGGAATTGGTGTACAAGTTGACTTAGATTCTGCTGGGCAAAAGCCACACCCCAAAGATAATCAATGATTTCCATATTCGTATCAACGTCTTCCCACATGGATGCGGCATTAAAAGTATAATCATAGAAGCTATGTGCCCCCATACGAATACACATATGAACAAAGCGTCGTTTGGGGTCCTGTTCAATATCCTGCTCCAACAAAGCAATATCTTGCTCAAATTGTTTTTTACGCGCTGCATTTGCATGTGTTTCAAAATAGGAAATGCTTTGCTGCTGTCTCTCTTGGCTATTTGTTGGGGCTGTATTCAATAGGATGACTTTTTCAACATGCTGGGGATAGGCTATAGCATACGCCATCGCCATAAATGCGTGACCTGAGTGTCCTAAAATAATCACATTATCCAGCTTTAGTATTTGCCTAGCTTGTTCAATATCTTCAACTATTTTATCTAAAGTATAATCTTCTTGTTTCATAGGTCGTTTTGTTGATTTCCCAAATCCTCGATGATCTAAAAAAATAAGTTGAAAATGTTGGGATAATTCCTGTGAAAACAGACGTGGATAATAAATACTACTACCCACAATTAAAATGGGCTGACCATGCCCCTTTATACAATAGTTCAATTCAAATCCATCACAAACCATTTTATTATATGTCATATTGGTATCCTCTTTTCTTTTTTGTGCTATCACTCCCTTTCCTCTTGGTGTTCCCATGTCTTTTCCATTGAACGATCTAGCATTCTATTCACCTCAAAGATGGTACTTTTACACAAACAATACCATTTGTAGCGCTTTCTAGCAATTAGTATCATGTATAATGAACAAAAGGAGGAAGTATATGAAGGAAAGTCTAATGGTGCGACTGAAAGCATTCCTTCTCATACTAATTATGTAGAGTTCATCACAACATTGGGGGGCGCCTATGCCGGAATAGCGGTCCATGCTTTTTCTAATGGTTCCAGTATCGGAAATGAAACCGTTGTCTATTTAGCGCTAGATTTTCATCAACAATTCCTCGCGATTATCTACCTCCAAATATTCTGGCTACTAGCTATGTTTATGAATGGGAAAACAACAAAGGGGTTAAATAAAATGGATAAACAATTAGAACCTATTATTACGTTAAGAAAAAATGGCCAGCTTGAGGAAGCTAATCAATTAATGGTAGCTCTACTAAAGGGAAACCCTGAAAATGGCTACTATCAATTTCAATGTGCCTGGACATACGATTCTTTAGGAAAAGAAAAGGAAGCAGTTCCACACTATGAAAAGGCGATTGCATTAGGACTTGAACCTGATGTTTTAGTTGATGCCTACCTCGGATTAGGTAGTACCTATCGTACTCTAGGGCAATATGAACAAGCAAAACAGATACTTGAACAAGCCATGCACGAATTTCCGGAAGCTGAGCATGTCAAAGTCTTTTACGCCATGACACTCTATAATCTTGGCGAGCATAGTAAATCAATGGAAACATTGCTAAATACATTAGTACGGACAACCAGTCATCAAGGTATAATCGATTATAAAAAAGCTATTCACTTCTACAGCGATAAGCTTGATCAAATATGGTCATAATATTAAACGGGTTCTCGAATGAACCTGTTTTTGTTTTGCCACCGCCTTTCTCATAGCCCTTTATAAGTGAGAAAATGTATGATAAAATAAGAACACACATTCGCTCTCTCTTATTTTTTTACGGGCGATGTTAGGTTATGTAAATGGGTCTTCGTGCGAGAAGTCATACATAGATAAAAAACATAGTGTCGGATAATCTGCTATAAATGCCTATAAAAAAACAGCTACTTTTGGTGAAAAGTAACCGTTTTTCTATTCTTTATATCGATTCTGAGGCTTGTTGAATTAATGCAGCCACCATTTTATCCATTCGGGCAAAGCGATCATCCTGTGTTTGCCCTTTCACATAGCGGTAATAAATTTGCTGACAAATGACGGCTAATTTGAAATAAGCAAATGTACAGTAATATTGAATGTTTGAAACGTCTCGCCCGCTTTTCTCTGCGTAGCGTTCAATAAATTGCTGTCGTGTATAAAAACCTGGCATGATGGTTACAGGTGGTTCACCAAGTGCATGTAACAGCATTTTCGGGTCATCCGCCTGCATCCAGTAACTCATCGCCACGCCGACATCTGCTAGTGGATCCCCTACCGTCGTCATTTCCCAATCGAATAGACCAATCATTTCAGCATAATCATTAGAGAACATGGCATTATTCAATTTATAATCATAATGAATAATTGTTGCCTCTTTATTATTTGGAACATGTTTCTTTAACCATTCTGTCAAAGTAGCTACTTCGGCAATCTCTGCCGTTTTCGCCCTTTCATAGCGCTCGATCCAGCCATGGACTTGTCTTTCCATAAATCCATCAGGCTTCACCATATCCTTTAATGATGTATCTTGATAAGGGATGGCATGAAGTGCAACTAAAGAGTCGACCATCATTTCAGACAACTGGCAAGCTAGTTCCTCTGAAGGTACTGTACCTGTTGGAAAATGTGTATCCAGGACAACACCTCTTTTGCGCTCCATTAAAAAGAAATCACTGCCAATAATATCGGAATCCTTCACATAAACATACGGCTGTGGAACCGCTTTGAAGAAAGGATGCAATGCCGATAATATTGTAAATTCTCGCTTCATATCATGTGCCTTCTTGGCAACTGGTCCAAGTGGTGGTCTACGAAGAACGACTTCAAAATCAGCTATTTTTAAACAATACGTTAAATTAGAATGTCCAGCACTAAACTGTGTTATTTCCAGTTTCCCCTTTGGAAGTTCAGGAAAATGATTTGCTAAAAAGGCTTGTAATTTAACAGCATCTAGACGCTCACTTGCCCTTACTTGCATTGTATCCATTTTATTTTCCCCCTTATATAATGGAACTCATGCCTCCATCTACTACAATGACATCACCTGTTACATAGTCTGAAGCTGGGGCCGCTAAAAATAATGCTACTCCCTTAAGATCATTTTCTGAGCCTAAACGTTTTAAAGGTGTAACCCCCATCAAATAGTCTTGTCCACGTTCAATTAAAACATTGGACATTTTTGTTGGGAAAAACCCAGGCGCAATGGCATTGACATGAACACCGTGTGGTCCCCATTTGACCGCTAAATCCTTCGTTAATGTGATAACAGCCCCTTTACTCGCATTATAGGCAATGGTATCCATAAAGGCCGGTAAGGTACCACCCAGTCCTGCAATCGAAGCAATATTAATGATTTTGCCGCTTTTTTGCTCTAACATAATTTTGCCAACTGCTTGACTCATCAAAAAGGTCCCATTAACATTGACATCAAATACTTTTTGCCAGGCTTCATAAGGCATATCAATAGCAGGTGTGCCCCAAGATGCCCCACTGTTATTGACTAAAATATCAATCTTACCGAATGTTGTGATCGTTTTAGCCACTATATTAGCAATATCCTCAGGCTTTGTGACATCACAAGCTAACGCTAATGTTTGGACACCTAATGTTTCAAGTGCTGCTGCAACTTCCTCACAGGCTTCTACTTTTCGTGAGCATAGAACTACATTGGCCCCTGCCTCTGCAAATCCTTGGGCAATTTGCGCACCAAGACCACGGCCACCACCTGTTACAATAGCTGTTTTACCTTGTAAGCTAAATAACTCAAGTACTGTCATTTCACCAGCTCCTCTTGTTTAGTCGCATGTTTTTTTAATTCCAGCTTAGCAATAGTATTTCGATGTACTTCATCTGGTCCGTCTGCTAAGCGCAATGTGCGAGAATTCGCCCACTGTGCCGCAAGCGTTGTATCGGGTCCGACCCCTGCCGCGCCAAATGCTTGGATAGCCCGATCAATGACGCGCAGTGCCATATTAGGTGCAACCACCTTAATCATCGCAATTTCTGCTTTCGCTTCTTTATTCCCCACCGTATCCATCATATAAGCTGCCTTTAAGGTTAAAAGTCTTGCCTGTTCAATATCGATGCGAGATTCAGCAATACGCTCACGCATTACCCCTTGATCTGCTAATGGGCGATGAAAGGCATGTCGCTGTTGTACCCTTCTACACATTTCCTCCAATGCACGTTCAGCTGCGCCAATTAGACGCATACAATGATGTATTCTTCCTGGACCAAGACGACCTTGAGCAATAGCAAAGCCTTTGCCTTCTCCCCACAAAATATTGTCTACTGGTACACGCACATTCGTAAATGTCACCTCACCATGACCCTCTGGCGCATGATCGTAACCAAAAGCCGTCAGCATCCGCTCTACTTTTACCCCTGGTGTGTCCATTGGTACTAGAATCATAGACTGCTGCTCATGGATTGGTGCTGTTGTATCTTTATGCTTTCCCATAAAAATGGCCACTTTACAGCGCGGGTCACCAGCACCTGTTGTCCACCATTTATGGCCATTTAAAATGTATTCATCCCCATCTCGCTCAATGCTTGCCTCAATATTCGTAGCATCACTGGATGCAACAGCAGGCTCGGTCATCGCAAAGCAAGAGCGCATTTCTCCTTTTAGTAACGGTTCAAGCCATTGCTTTTTTTGTTGGGCAGAGCCGTACCGTACAAGCACCTCCATGTTACCTGTGTCAGGCGCATTACAATTGAAAACTTCTGGTGCCAGAAGGGAACGCCCCATAATTTCACATAAAGGCGCGTATTCTAAATTTGTTAAACCTGCCCCATATTCGCTATCTGGTAAAAATAAATTCCATAATCCTGCCTGCTGTGCCTTCTGCTTTAGCTCGTCCATAATCGGTGGAATCGCTCCCCAACGATCCTCCATTGCTTCAACCTGTGCCGTATAAACTTCTTCATTTGGATAAATGTATTGCTCCATAAAATTCGTCAGCTTGTCTTGTAACTCCACCACTTTTTCACTATAAGAAAAATTCATGGAAGATACCCCCTTTGCTTGAATTTTGATAAAATGAATGAATGTTCATTTTCATTCTTACATTAAATGTTACCGCTATATTTTTGGTAAAGCAATGCTTTATTTCGTGAATTTTCTAATATAACAGAAAATTATTTCTATATTGTCTTTGTTTCAAAATACTGCAAAATGTCTTGCAACAATTGACGAATGGCCAAAGGTAAATGACGCTTTTTTAAATACACCAAATAAACATTTCGACTAAGATTTGCCCCTTCAATTTCTTTTTTTATAATGGTTTTAGCTGTCGGGCCTTGTAAATAATTTTCCGGTAAAATAGTTACTCCTAAATTTTCTCGGACAAGGGAAACAGCTGTTTCAAAGCGTTCAATTTCAAATTGAATATGAATATTTTTACCTGCCTGTTCAAAGGTATCTAAAATATCACGTCTTGTTTGAAAGCCTTCCGTACTAATAATAAATGGCTCTTCACTTATATCAGAAATAGTTACTTTTTCTTTTTTGGCTAATGGGTGGTGTAATGGTAACACTGCAACCAATCTCTCTTCATATAAGGTTTTGACTTCCAACTCTGGATCATCCATCAACTGATTGGTAATGATTAAATGAGTTTTATAGCTCTTTAAGGATTTTTTCACACGCTTACTGCCTAAAATGTCAACTAAATGGATGATCATTTCTGGATAATCTTTTTTATAATTGGCAATAACTTTAGGCAACCAATGCTTAATAGATTCCATGACACCTATAGTGATTTCCCTCGTACCGTGGATAATGACTTCATCCATTTCAATTTTTAGCACTTCCATATTTTTTACAATAACTTTTGCACGTTCAAATAACACCTCACCCGCTTCTGTTAACTGCAAATTTCTCGTATTTCTCTCCAATAAAGGTGATCCTATCTCCTCTTCTAATTTTTTGATGGCATTACTTAATGATGGCTGTGAAATATGCAGTCTTTCCGCGGCTTTTGAGAAATTCATATGTTCTGAAACGGCAATAAAATAGTGTAATTGTTTAATATCCAAAAGCAAAATCCCCCTTCATTTATAGCTAAAAGCTATAGATTAATATTAATTATATATTAGTAATTATAATTATGTGAATATATAATGAATTACAACAATACTTTTTCTACAATAATATTAGCAATGGGGTTGATAAGGTTATGTATACACTAACAGATCAAAAACAATGGAAAGGCCGTATAGATTCTACGACAAATAAAAGTAGCTTTCGTTTACATCAAAAAGTACAAAGATTAGCGATTAATGATGTAAGCGCTTCAGCGAAGAAAAGTGCTGCACTAGTTGGGTTTATCTGTGATGAAGGGGTACGTCGAAATCAAGGTCGTGTAGGAGCTGCAAATGGCCCAAATGCACTGCGAGAAGGGCTATCTAGCTTACCGTGGACGTTTGAGGACGAGCAGCAAATTATCGATGTCGGCAATGTCGTTTGTCTCAATCATGCTTTAGAGGAAGCACAGCATGAGCTTGGCGAAGTTGTCGGAACCGTATTGCAAAAGAACTTACAATGTGTGGTGCTTGGTGGTGGACATGAAACACTGTATGGCCATTATTTAGGCGTTCGCTCTGCCTTACCAAAGGAGGCTAAGGTTGGTATCATCAATATCGATGCCCACTTTGATTTACGACCATACGATGAACAACCTTCTTCAGGTACCATGTTCCGTCAAATTTTAGAGCAGGATCCACATACCGATTATTTTGTCGTTGGTATCCAACGCTACGGCAATACAAGAGAATTATTCGAAAAAGCAGATGAATTAAATGTGAAGTATATTTACGAAGATCAAATGACCGTAGCCAACCAACAGCAATTAATGGATGACCTACAACACTATATGGATCAGCATGATTATATTCTTTTAACATTATGTATGGATGTCTTGAATGCAGCATTTGCTCCAGGTGTAAGTGCTCCTTCACCATTTGGACTTGATCCATCCACTGTACGTTCACTACTACAAAAAGTAACGGCACATCCTCATACACACTCATTTGATATTTGTGAGGTCAATCCGTTACTAGATGAAAATGGTCGCACTGTAAAACTAGGGGCATATTTTGTCTATGAAGCATTAAACAACTTACTTGGGGGGCAAGGCTCATGATCGAAATAAATCAAATTACAACTGTGTTTTTAGCCGTTGCACTCTTTGCATTGGGTAGCTTTCTCATTAATAAAATAGGATTTTTAAAACGTTTCTGTATTCCAGCACCAGTTGTGGGTGGCTTGCTATTTGCCGCCCTTGCAACGATTTTAAAGACAACAGGTGTTATAGAAATTTCACTTGATACTTCATTACAAAGCTTATTTATGATTACATTCTTCACTACAATTGGATTAGGGGCAAGCTTTAAACTAGTGAAGCTCGGTGGTAAATTACTTATTATTTACTGGCTAGCATGTGGCTTCCTCGCTTTAATGCAAAATGTGATTGGTGTTTCTCTTGCCTCACTCATGGGCATACATCCTTTAATCGGAATGATGGCTGGCGCAGTTTCAATGGAAGGTGGTCATGGGGCTGCCGCTGCATTTGGACAAACATTAGAGGATTTAGGTATTTCTTCTGCCATGACAATAGGTGCCGCTGCCGCAACATGTGGTTTAGTTGCCGGTGGTTTAATCGGAGGTCCAATTGTAAAATACCTAGTAGGTAAATACAATTTAACACCGGATGAACAAGAGTCTGAAGAAATCGACTATGAAAATAAACAGGAACAAATTACTTCTGAATCGTTCTTTACACAAGTATTATTAATTACTTTCTGTATGGCTGTTGGGACATATGTTGGGACATTATTCTCAGAAGCAACAGGGTTCGTCCTACCAGGTTATGTCGGAGCTATGTTTGTCGCTGTATTAGTGCGTAATATTATGGATAAATTCAAACCTGAAGCCATTAATATGAAAAGTATTTCCTTAATCGGGGACGTGACATTAGGTATTTTCCTTTCAATGGCGCTAATGAGTATCAAATTATGGGAAATTGCTGATTTAGCTCTTCCTTTATTCATCATCGTCTTTGCACAAGTATTCTTTATCGTTGTATTTAGTACTTTCGTGTTGTTTAAATTACTCGGCAAAAATTACGATGCCGCTGTAATGGTTGCCGGTTTTGCAGGACATGGCTTAGGAGCAACCCCAAATGCCATGGCTAATATGTCAGCCGTTGTACAACGTTTTGGTCCATCTAAAAAGGCCTTTCTCGTGGTACCAATTGTCGGCGCATTTTTAATCGATGTGTTTGGTATTCCTATTATTATTACAACGATTAATTTATTTAAATAAACAACAAGCCGTGTATAGGTCTCTACAAGACTATTACACGGCTTTACTATTATTGTAAAATCTCACTTACCGTTACAAAGTCGTAGCCTTGTTTTTGTAAGTATTGCATAACATTTTCTAAACCATTCGCTGTCGTTTGATGAATATCATGCATTAAAATAATGCTACCATCTTTAACAGATGCTTTAACAGAAGCTAAAATCTTATCTGGATTGTGGTGCTTCCAATCCAGCGTATCAATCGACCATAAAATGGACGGAATAGTTATGACGGACCGGACTTGCTCATTCGTCGCTCCATAAGGTGGTCGAAAAACGGTAGGATACTGCCCAATGGCCGAATAAATGGCATTACTTGAGCCATTGACTTCTTGTTTAACACCCGCTATTGATAAAGTCGTTAATTTCTTATGGCTTAACGTATGACTACCAATTTCGTGTCCAGCCTCATAAACCTGCTTGACGATCGTTGCATTTTTTGAGACATTTTTCCCTACCATAAAGAACGTAGCCTTCGCATCATATTTTTCTAAAGTCGCTAAAATTTGTGGTGTCACTTTGGCATCAGGCCCATCATCGAACGTTAAAGCTACACGTTTTTTCGCACCTTTTGCTGCTGGAATTCCTTTATTATATACTTTATTATTCGTTAGTTGAATATTGGCTAGCTCTGAAGCTTTGACATACCCCTTTTGGTCACCCGCTTCCACATAGGACCAGCCAGCAAGTGTTATGTAATACTGAACAGTCGTTTTATTGGCAAGTATACCAAGGACCTCTCCACTTGGGCTAGCTGTTAAACGTAATTCAGCACCATTCACTGCATTAATTCGTTTCTTTGTTGGGACAGGTTTTTTTAAAGCGTTCGTCGCAACATAGCCTGTATCTTCACCATATTGGACGAATGACCAGCCACCCGGTGCTGTACCATATACAAAAACCACGCGTCCTTCATATAACTGTCCAACCTTTTGTGCGTTTTGCCTTGGCGCTGTAAATAACGTCGTGCCACCCTTTTGCATTACTACATAACCCTCAGACTTCAACTTGACTAAAACATCAGACGGCACATAGCCCATCTGCTCTGGCGTTTGAATATGTGTCCAGCCTTTGCTTGCTGCTAGCACAGTAACAAAGCTTCCCTTCGTTAGTTCACCAATTTCTGCACTATTCGAGGAAGGCTCTTCATAGATGATAGTATCCTTGGTAACTTTCTGAATGACCACGGACCCTTCAGCATTGGTAGTTAATGGTCCAATCAATAATGCCAATATAAACGTCAAAAATATAGTATAGGGTAATAATTTTTTCATTGTTCTACACCGCCCTTAGATGTCTTTCCATGTCGTTTGCTAAAAAAATACGAAGATTTAACTTTAATTATAGAGTAATCGTTCATGCCAGAAAATAGTAATAATCAACTAGATTCCATTCTATAAGACCGTTCACATCTGCGCGTTTGTAAACCTTTATACACTGCTTGTTCCCGTTTTTCTACGAACCACAGCATAAAAAACGTTATATAAAGATTTCACCTCCTTTTGCGGGTAATGCTTGGAATGAATGGCGGACCTATTTCTGTGGGGGAATTTCTTTGGGAATGTAGCGCCTTCTTCATCATGATGAGCGACTTTCTCAAGGATTGGAGCATCTCCTTTGCTTTGGTCAGCGCTTTGCTCCCGGAATGGGAGCATTTTTCACTTTGGTGAGCACTTTGATCCTTAATTGGAGCGCTTCCTTCACTTTTATGATCACTTTACTACCTAATTGGAGCGACTCCATTACTTTTATGATCACTTTTCTCCTTATTTGGAGCGACTCCACTACTTTTATGATCAATTTTCTCCTTATTTGGAGCGCCTTCTTCTCCTTTATGATCACTTTACTTCTAATTGGAGCGCTTCCTTCACTTTTATGATCACTTTACTACCTAATTGGAGCGACTCCATTACTTTTATGATCACTTTTCTCCTTATTTGGAGCGACTCCATTACTTTTATGATCACTTTACTCTTTATTTGGAGCGCTTCACTCTCTTTTATGATCACTTTTCTCCTTATTCGGAGCGCTTCACTCACTTTATGATCACTTTACTTCTAATTGGAGCGCTTCCTTCACTTTTATGATCACTTAGAACCTTAATTGGAGCGCTTCCTTCTCCTTTATGATCACTTTACTACCTAATTGGAGCGACTCCATTACTTTTATGATCACTTAGAACCTTAATTAGAGCGCTTCCTTCACTTTTATGATCACCTTTTTATCTAATTGGATCGACTCCATTACTTTTATGATCACTTTACTCTTTATTTGGAGCGCCTTCTTCTCCTTTATGATCACTTTTCTCCTTATTTGGAGCGACTCCATTACTTTTATGATCACTTAGAACCTTAATTAGAGCGCTTCCTTCACTTTTATGATCACTTTACTCTTTATTTGGAGCGCCCACTTTACTCCTTAATTAAAACTTCATCGAATCTCATAGAACAGCCCGCACTATTAAGACGTTTCAGGCTATGAAAAAGTTGAGATGTTTTCATAGATTTCCCATCTACAGGGCATTGTAGGCAGTTAAAGCATCTTCAATATGCGGGGGTGGTGTCCGAACATCGCTTGGGGCATTGGTTGTTATGAATAGAAATGATTTGCCTTCTTTTTCGATGATGGACGCGAGACATAATCCGGCTTCAGGTGTATACCCCGTTTTTCCGCCTAATATGGGTCCATCTAAACCAGGCATTTTTGTAAACAACGAGTTTGTGATAATTAGCTCATTAGGTACATGGGTTGTATAGCTTTTTGAAGTAAATATGTGATAAAAGGTAGGGTTCTCTAACGCATAACGTAGAAGTTTACTAATGTCCCGAACGCTTGATACGTGTGCCTCGTCATGTAGACCACTTGTATTAACGAAATGGGTATCATTCATGCCTATTTCCTGTGCTTTGTTATTCATATAAGTGACGAATTTTTCCTCACTGCCTGCAATTGCCTCAGCAAGTGTTCCCGTTGCATCAGCGCCTGAGGCAAGCAAAGTACCATATAATAAATCCTCAATTGTCACAAAATCACCAGCATGAAAGCCTGCCATTGAGGCATTCTGAGCAGTATAGATAGCAATCGTTTGTGGTTCTACAATGGTCTGTTTTTGTAGATCTTCTGTTAATTCAATTGCCACTATGGCTGTCATGATCTTTGTTAAGGATGCAGGATAAATAATGGCATCAGCATTTTTTTCAAATAATACTTCGCCTTGTGTATTGAGTAACAAAGCATTTTGACTATGTAATGATGGCAGTTCTAGTTGAACCTTTTCATATGTTTTGTTTGTATAATACAAAGCGAACACCACGATACCAATACAGCAAAGCAACACCAAATTTTTCATAAAAAAACGCCTCCTACACAATATAATAAGAGGCATTTCTGAATATTCCTTCCTAAATAAAAGCAATTAAAAACGTTTTATAGATAATAGTCATCTTCAAAATTAGAACAAATTCTTGTTATTTTTTTATTAGCTAATTTAAAAAAGATATCTTGAGAAACTTCTAATTTGAGAGCATCCTCCTTCTGAAGACCCGCGTAAATTCCTCGTAAGATCCGACTAGTTAGCCCATGTGAGACAACAATTAGCTTTGAGTATTGTTGTATATCCTCCAGCCATGAGGTTAACCTGCTTACTACAGCTTCGTAGCTTTCCCCACCTGGCGCACGGAAATACCAATTAAAAACATCCGTGTCGGCTAACAAGTCTGGCCAGGTGTGCTGTATTTCTGCCATGGTTAAGCCAGCCCATTGCCCTACAGCAACTTCTGTCAAGCGATGATCCTGTTCCACATCTTTCACATCATAACCGATTGTTTCACAAAGCAGGGCAGTGCTTTGCATAGCTCTCCCCAGTGGACTTGTAACGATTTTCCAATCGGTTGCATCACCAATTAGCGTTTTTAGCATGCGTGCATGTTGTTGAACCTGTTCTCGACCAAGTTCGGTTAATGGTGAATCGAGCTGTCCCTGATATCTTCCTTCTCTATTATAGTTCGTCTCACCATGACGAAGTAAATAAATCTTTTGCTGCATATTTTTCCCCCTATCCCTTGCTTTCATGTTAGAGGATGATTGCTGTTAAAACAATAGCTCGAGATAAATGAAGCCTAAAAACAAACATAACGGACTATAAAATCTCGTATCGTTTTTGGCAAATTGTGAATGTTTGATGCTTTTAAAAAACCCAACATATTTAAAATCACCAATAGCCCTTGCAATAAATACACATGCACAAACTGAACTTCCTACTTTAGAAAAACTAGAGGGTTGAAAATACGCCACAAATCCTTGCTGAATGAGGATAATTAGGCTTGCCAGTAGTATAAGGGTAGCAACACAGAGCGTTCCCCATTTTCTTGGCACGAAAACTGCTTGTTGTCCCCCTCCTTTGACTGGAATCACTGCACCAATTCCCCATCGTCCCCCAAAAGCCCAATAAATATGAATGATACTAATCATCCATAAAAGGACAATCGCCATAATTGATAAACTATACATAATAGGTTCCTCCCTCGCACTCAAAACATACGATATCGTATGTTTTAGCGATAAATAGAGTCCCAAGAAGCATACTGCTGCTTTCAAGGGACATCAGTTCTACTGTAATAGTAGTTTAATCATTTTTTCTAAATCAAAATGAGGATTAGCTTCAAATCGTGTCATCCAGCCTATATAGGTTAAATAAGCTAATCTCGCACGATCTTTGGAGACCTCTTTCGTCATCCCCTTTTTTTGATAGAGCTTTGCTACACAGGCAATGCGTTGTTCCTCAATTTGAACAATACGTGTTGCGACATGGGCATCATATTTAGCCCAAGCATATATGCCGATTTCTATCTTTTTATCTTTATAAAAGCTTATGCGTAACAGCTGTTCTAAAGTTGCATCCTCCTGCTCCATACTTTGAATGATGGCATTTGTTGCATGTGTTTCCCAATAGTCAAGCATGGCATCTAATAGCTGCTGATGATCACGGAAATAATGATAAAAGCTACCTTTGCTAATTTTTAACGACCGAGCTAATGCCTCGATGCGTACCTTATGGATGCCGTCTTCTGCTAATTGTTGTAGGCCCGCCTTAATCCAGTCATCTTTTGTTACTTGCATATGAACCCCCGAAAAAAATACGTTAGCGTATGTTTTGTATTATATTACCATTTTATTCATTGACTATCAACTCTCTTTCTTATGACGGACATTAATATTATTATTGATTGTAAAATTAATCGTCATGACACGCGGTAAAATACATGCACACACTAAAATAATTGCAATTAGCTTTTTCATTCTTCTACTCCTTGCTTTAAAAAGTATTATCAAATAAATTTTCTGAAATACCTTGTATAATATCTTGCTCCTCAAAGGTCATCAGTTCTTCCTTTGTAATCATTGCTTGCTGTATCAATCGATTGGATTGGATCGTTACTAGTTTTTCAAACAAGTTTCGGATATAACGTCCATTAGAAAAATTAGGAATCGTTTCAATAGGTATTTGGTGGAGTTGAGCTTTCATACGCTGGGCAAATGCTGCCCCAAATTGGTAATCATTTGTTTGACAAAGCATAGCAAAAATATCATAGAGCTCATCCGTACTAAAATTATCAAACTGCACAAAATGATTAAAGCGTGATTTAAAGCCTGGATTTGATTGTAAAAATTCCTCCATAAGCTCTGTGTAGCCAGCAACAATAATGACTAAGTCATCTCGTAAATCCTCCATAGCTTTTAATAAACTATCAATTGCTTCCTTACCAAATGCATCCTGTTTATCATTAATCAATGAATAAGCCTCATCAATAAACAAGACACCCCCCTTTGCTTTATTGACGACCTCCTGAACCTTTAGGGCTGTCTGACCAACATATCCTGCAACTAACCCTGCACGGTCTGTTTCAACAAAATGTCCACTCGATAATACGCCTAAATGCTTATAAATTTGCCCAATAATACGTGCCACTGTTGTTTTGCCTGTGCCTGGATTACCTGTGAAAACAAGGTGGTAGGTAATAGGAAAGCTTGTTAAACCATGGTCTACACGTAAGCTTTGAATTTTAATAAAGTTAATTAAATTATGTAATTCTTTCTTTGCATTTGGAAGACCTACAAGACCATCCAATTGCTTTTGAAGTTTGTTAATTTCCTGTTCAATTTCGGGCGTAATACGTAATCGTTCGTCATTTATAAATTCTCCGCTATAAATAATTTTGCCCTCTTCATTATAATAATCGCCTCGTCCATGTTTTTTCCCCTGCACAAGATCTCCAATATAAGAAGCCTGTCCATTATCATAATAAAGCGTTCCATGACCCGTCATTGCATCCTCTTTAAAATGTCCTTCCGCTTCCAGTACACCTTCTCTAGAATAGACCTTTCCTTTGCCATGCTTCAGATCCTCAAAGAAATAACCTTCATAATAGAGTGTAGTCACTCCACGGTCAAGCTCCTCTCCTGTTGGAGACTCTGCAGGATAATATAATTTCCCAGCTCCCTGCATATGATGCCAAATAAAATCACCCTCGTACTGTAAAAATCCGGTCGGATAATATTGCTTGCCTTTTCCTTTTTTCATACCATGGACAAAATCACCCTCATATTGTGGTTGATTTAAATGTGGATACATTGATCGTAGTTCTTGATACGGTGCAATTACATCTTCTTCATAATATAAAATGCCATAGCCATCCATTAAATCATTACGAAAATGGCCTTCATAATGAATTTGACCATCTTTATACAAAATACCATTACCTTGTTTTTTATTTTGAATAAATTCACCTTGATAAATGAGTTGTCCTTTTAAATACATGATGCCATTGCCTTGCTTCATATGATTGATGAATTCACCCTCGTATAATGGTTGGCCTTCTTGATCAAATAGTGTGCCTTTGCCATCATAAATATCGTGACCAAAATCGTTTTTTTTGACGCCACCTCGATACATGATTGTACCATCTGGATAAAATAATTCTTTTTCTTCATAATTATGTGTCATTTGATTGCCTTCCTTTATCATTTCAGTATATGCTCAATTATAGCGTGGAAAAGAATACATATGTGTGAATTTTTAGAATTTAAGGAGACGAGCATGAAAAAACGATACAAACTACTACTAGGCATTTTACTCCCACTACTTATTCTGTATATCTCGACAATGCTGTTAACAAGGGACACAGATTTTACAACAGAGGTAACAGAGCGTCTCGATCTAGAGGAAATTCATGAAATTGAAATTATTCGTTCTTCAGATGAAAAAACAATCACTTTAACAGATACAGCCAAAATCAATCAGATGATGGAGCCATTTAAAGACCTGCCGTTAAAAAAAATATGGTTTGCTAAATCCGATTTCAAGGAAGCTTATTGGATAACTTTATCAACTAATAATGACAGAGAAATTGGCTTACGTTTAGATGATGACAAGCATTTATTTGTTTATTTATATGAAGAAAACTACATGAAAGATTACAAACTTACCCAGGATTTTGATATGACATTCATTGAGCAGCATTTTCAGAAATAGAAAAACCCGTGCACTTAAGCACGGGTTTTCAAATACAACGATAATTTTGCTGTATAGCTTGGATTGTTGCAATAATCTCTTCTCTTAGCTCAATTGGCTCTAATACCTCGATAGTCGCACCTTGACTCAGCAGCCACATTTTGATGCCTATTCCAAATACCTCTGCCTCGAAAAAGTATTCGCTATCGTTTTGTGAAAGTAATTTAGCTGAGGGTAATCGATTGAAGATGGTCTTAGGTGATTTTCCTTTGTAGAGAAATCGAATAGGTAAAAGTTCACCCGCATCCATAAACGGCTTGCGCTTGTGAAGTTCTTCCACTTGAAAATGGTCAGTAAATGGCTTGTAAAATTTATTCGTTAGTTCACGACTATCTTGAATGTGATCCATTCGATAGGCAATGGGTACATCCTTTTTGGAATGATAGTCATAAGCAATTAAGTAAAAGTCATACTCTGAAAAGATAATAGTAAGAGGCTGTAACATTATTTCCGTTGGGGTTATGTCATCCTCATGAAGATAATCGATTTGAATGATTATTTTTTTGGATATGGCTTCTGAAATACGCCAAATTAGTGGAATGAGAGATTGTTTACGATATGTATCTACATCAAAATGATTTTCATTTAAAACCATTTGTTCCCGTTTATTTGCCTGCACATTGGAAGCAAGCTTTTCAATAATAGTACTCAACTCTGATTTTACAAGCGCCTTAGATGCTATCAAAATTTTAATAATCGTCAATACTTGCTCTTTCGATAAACGGTTGTTATTTGTATGGATTAGCTTGTACACCTTTTCTGAACGCGCATATTGCAAATGGCAATCGAGCTTCGCCTTGGCAATATATGCTCGTATTTGATCGATGTCTCGTTGTATAGTTTTTTCACCAACCTGATGTGTTAATGCTTCCTGCTTCTTGTTGATCCCATGGCCATCCATTAGTCGATTAAACATCGACAGAACCCGATAGCCTTTGCTTTGCTGTGAATCCACCATATATCCCACTCTTTCTTCCTTCTATCAATTCTAGATATTTCTATATCTTATTGGTACTATACGCCTCCTACAATAAAACACCATTCAAAGAACGAAATAAACGTTATTCTCGACATAATTAACTAAAATTTTACAATTAATTAGCTAATAATAGCTATAAAAAAGGACTTTAATAAAATGCATTAAAGTCCTCACACCCATTATCTTAATTTTACAGCTGTTCCGTACACTAACACTTCTGATGTACCATCCATGACAGATGAAGTTGCATAACGAACCCCAACTATTGCATCTGCGCCCAATTGTCGTGCTTCCTCCTCCATGGCTTGTGTGGCGATTTCACGAGAACGAACGAGCATTTCAGCATATTCTTTCATCTCGCCACCCACAATATTACGAAGTCCAGCTAACATGTCACGACCAATGTTTCGGGATTGAACAGAATTTCCTTTCACTAAGCCTAATGTTTTCGATAATGTCTTTGCCTGCGACAATATCTGATGTAGCTAATAACATGATTATGCCTCCTTGTTTGACAATTTTTGTACTGCTTCCACCGTCTCTTGAATGGAAGATGTAATGATTCCATTACGTTTAATTAAACCAATAACAAATAAATTACGGTAAACAAACTGATTTTCTAGTCCATCTCGGACAAGTGCCTCGATTTTTTTCATATTATCTCGCCCTTGCTGACGAACATCTGTCAGTACACCAACAATAGGACGATTGAGCATAGCAAACGCACCAATTTCAGCGGCTACCCCTGAGTCAATTTCAACCCCATCTAATACAGCGATTAATACATCACTCTTTTCTAACATCTCTAAATCAGCTTGCGCGATTGCCAAACTATCTGCATAGGCAGACTTATCATTAATGGCATCGTTCTCCTGTGGTACGTATAAAGCGATGCCTGGCACTGCCTCACGAATAGCTGCAGCTAGCTGCTCGTTGACTAAACGATCTCCTAACGAAAATAATCCATTTGCTAAATATGCTTTCATGTTTTTGAACTCCTTAAAGTGGTTTTTCTAATATAATTTTATGTCTGTCTTTCTCGTCAACAAATGTGGACACGATATCAAACCCATGTTTGAGATTGGCGATAAGCATTGCTTTGAATGCATTTCTGCCATATGTACGAACTTTCTGAAAGCCTAATGTTTTGATATGTGCGTGCTGTTGTTTCATTAATTCACTTGCAATCCCCAGCCCTCGTTTCGTTTCATGAACGCCACCCAACCAACTATAAAATACATCATCTGGATGTGGATAGCCTAGTTTAAAGCCAATTAAAGTGTCATTTTCAACTGCTAATAGACAAAGAAGACCTTCTTTCTTTTCTAGCTTTTCGAGTGGCAAATAATCGCCGTCAAAGACATGCGCATGGACTTCCTGTAGTTGCTCCAACCAAGCATAGGGTATGCCTTCCGTCATCACAATATGCATGTTCATCACCTCTGTCTATCATTATAGCAGTTCTATAGCCCGAAGAAAAAGGTGATCATCTAATCCAAAAGCAATCATGATCATTGCACAAAAGTAACTATTTTCGGCTTGAGCTATTTTCGACACCTATCTAATTCAGTATACTTGACGAAAATAGGAAACGATAGGTAGGAGGAAGTTTAGATGACACCATTTACTAGTTGGTTAACCAATTCATTGCGCCCTTATTTCGGCCTTGACACACTAGAAGAACACTGGGACATATTTCAAATTAGAGAGGATTATTTTATTTGCCTCGATGGAGATGTCATTAAAAAAAGAATTTTCGTTAATGAGCATAGCTACCAAGAAGCAGATGTCGACATTTCAACACGTAATCGTGAAGTCATTGTCCCTCAAACCGCACGTGGAAAAGAAAAAAAATTGAATTACACAAATATTTCTGCAGTGAAAGCTACAGGCGTTGTTTTTTCGGCTGGTTTAGGCAATCAAAATCATCCATCTAGCTATATTACAGCTCGTAATACCAAAACATATTATCAGTTACCACTAACAGGCTTTGAGCATTTAACGACTAAAACAGCTCTCTTGAATTGGCTACAGCAATTTCCATCCCTACTTCCTGTAGATTACCCTGACAAGCTAGCTAAGCTAACAAAGATGAAAAGTTTACGCTATAAGACTGTGCCAGGCGATATTTTTCGTGTAGAAATTGATTTATTTGAAGATGGCTATGTGCTTGTAATCGGTGATTTACGTCAAATGCAGAAAGATCATTTATTTGCAGAGGATAGTATTTGGCATAATGTTATGACGATGCCTTTATTTGTCCGTCCCTACTTGTTGACAACGACAGAGCGCTCGCCTTCTCTTGAGGAAATCCAATCCGCTCCATTGGCCGCCCAAACCTATATTGTTATGGACGATCATTTTATGCGTGGGTGCTATGAAAAGGTGGGTCACAAAATGCTAATAGAATCAGATATTGTCTTCCCAATGGGATATGGCGTGACACTAGACTATGGTAAAGAGCCTCGATATCGTCTTTCCTGGGGCTCAGGAACAATTAGCAAACCTGCACCTTTAACCTCATTTCAAACAGCTAGTCGTTTTACCAATCATGGCGTCTATGCAGGCGTAGCAAGTGATTGGTTGAAGCCAGAAGAAGGAATTGTAGAGGAGTCACTAGATCACCTTGACTATCGCGAGGAACGACAACAGGCGTTAGCTGAATTCGGCTTGCCGGAAGACATCACTTATGATGATTTTAATCGCCAAACTGGTGGATTGACGCGCGAGAAATATATTCATTATGTCAATAAAACGTATAGTCGCAGTCGCTCTCACAAAAAATAGAGGGAGTATGCTCATGCTCTCTCTATTTTTTATTGATGGTTGATTTCATCCAATAATTACTTATAATATAAAGATATCATTAACCCACTCCATCACTAGAGGTGCTTTTTTTATGTATTTTGGCATTATACCACTTATTTTTTTCATCATTTTTCTTATATCATATTTAAAAGACCCGAGAAAAATGATCAACGGACTATTATTTAATGTATTTGTCTGCTCATTTCTATTATTCTGCGTCATTCTATCTTTAGCATCTGACCATTACTTTATAAGGCTCATTGTCATTATTCCATTAATTGCCTTATTCATCTTAATTCCTTTTGGCATTGTTGCTTTAATGTTTGGTTTATTTTTAAATGCAAGAGTATTAATGCAGCGAGAGGGCAGGCGTTTAGCTAATTCTTTAACTTTGCTTGTGGCTATAGGCATTTTACTTTTTATGCTATTACCGATTATTAGTCCTGCTAGCTTGTTTTCAAGTCATCTTCAACCGATATTTGGAGCGATCTCACTGATTACGTTTTATTTCTTTATCCACCTATCCAATTTTTTATCAGCCTATTTTCTCTATCAATTCAATCGACCACGATTAAATCAGGATTTTATCATCGTGTTAGGTAGTGGGCTAATCAATGATAAAGTACCACCGCTGTTAGCAAGTAGAATTCAAAAAGCGATCGATTTTTATCATAAGCAGGCAGCTGTTTCCACACCACCGACCATCATTTTATCTGGTGGACAAGGGCCTGATGAAAATCTTCCAGAGGCTGAGGCGATGCAACGTTATGCCATTGAAAAGGGAATACCTATCGAGCATACATTACAAGAAAATCGCTCTGTTAATACTTATCAAAATATGCTGTTTTCGAAGCAACTCATGGATGAAATAACACAAGGTAAAGCTTACAATAGCATTTTTACAACAAATAATTTTCACCTATTTCGTGCGGGTATTTATGCAAGACTTGCTGGCTTAAACAGTCAAGGCATTGGCTCAAAGACGGCCTTTTATTACTGGCCAAACGCTATGATTCGTGAATATGTTGCAATTGTAGTTATGGAGCGAAAGCGTCATATGAAATTAATTGCACCTATTCTCGGTATTGCCATCATTTTATCTGTTGTTAGTTATTTCATCCTATAACATAGTACTGATTCGTGCACTTTTTAAGGTGTCACGGATCTTTTTTTACACCAAGTACTGTTTTATTTGTTGCTCATAGACCGTCTCATAGTAATATTTGCGAGGATAGCACTCCTTTTGGAGTACCTGATAAAGGATGGATTGCCCTTCCTCGTAACGAATGGAAAAATCGCAATGATCATATAGTTCTCGTGACAACTGTTTGATTATACGAACATCTTTTGCAGTCACCCTCCAGCCGAACTGAATTAGATCCTGTTGATCAAGTGGATCACGATACGTATCAAACACAATACAGGCATGTGGCAGATGCTTATTGGTAAATACTAAAACATCCCCTGTATGGATGGATTGATCAAAAAAACGTTCGTAAATCTCTTTTATAGGCACTTGGATATCCAGCACATCCATAATTTCCTGAAAAGTTGGGTGAGGGAAATAGTCATCATTTGTTTCATCTGGATATTCAACTAATTCCAAAATGGAAGCCATTATCCAAAAATCATAGGTCATTTCATTCACTTCCATTTTTCCATTGCTGCTAAATGGCTAATTTCTTGTTCCATTCTCTCAATAAGATTGGCAAGGTTGGCTTGCCATTCAGGCCAACTTTGGGATTCAGACCATAATTCAACAAGCTCTCTACTCCCATGTTGGTCACGAACATCGTCTTTAATATCTTTTAAATATCTTAAAATAAATGTCAAAGAGCTTTTATCTGCCGTCATGTGTATGTTTGGATCATTGCTGTCTTTACCGTAAAATTGACCAGTATTGAGATAGTGGATGTAGAATTCCGCTAGTGCCATTGCACTCATATCATAGAAAAAATCGATATCTTCAAAGGTCTCCCCGAAAAAGCCTTGATTTTTCATTGCCTGGATACTATTCCTTAATAGTAACTGTTTTGATTCATTGTGTTGGTTGATAAAATCCTGTAAAAAGCCCACAACATCTAATCCTTCATCACTTTCCAACGCTTTATAACCCCAAGTCCCCATTTCATGCTCCTCCCTTTCTTAACTTCCTTTAATCTAATGAAGCTTTCGTAAAAATAAAAGCTCGGCCATCTGTATTTAAAATTTGCAACCCATTATCACACTCTACCATCTCCGTATCCCAATGAACGTGTCCACAGCAAACAATTAAATTAGAAGCTTGCTGTAGCTCATTCCAAATACTTGCGTTTCCAGGTTGCCTATGTAGCCTCACTTCAGGACTTTCATGTAGCAATAAAATTGCAGGGTTTTGCCTTAATAACTGACGTAAATGGGTTAAATAATCAGCTTCGCTCATACGATTCGATTTATCAGCCCTACCAATAACTCCCCCTAATGCTGCAATCGTCATTTCACCGCAGTGCAGCTTGCCAGCCTTAGGGAAAAAATGAATACCTGCTGTAGCGTCCAATATAGCTCTTGCCTCACATGAGAAAACATCATGATTCCCCGCAATACCCGCCACAACACCAAATTTACTTTGGAAAGCTTGCCATACCGACAATGGATTGCCACTGGACCCCCTCTTTAACGGATCTACATACAAATCTCCACATAAGCAAACCACCACTTTGGATGGATTCAAATCAGAAAAGTGCGTTTCAAACAATTGTGCTAATGTATCAGCAAGCCCTTCTCCCAGCAATTTTTGCTCGTGGTCAATAACTCCCTGTAAATCAGAGGTAACGACCAACGCATCTAGCTCCTTAGGTAGCACCATCTCTCCCCAATAAATAGGAAGCACTTTATAGGCTATGCCTTTTCCATTAGGGGCGGCTGTTTGGTATGGTAGTCTCTTTAATGGTTCCTTTGCAATATCGACAATTTTAATTGAACGATGGACTGGTTTCTTCATCCGTGAACGCTCCTTTCTTACAGATAGGAGCCAAAGTAGAACTTCAACTTTTCTTGTGAATAGCCGTCTTGCCCCCTCCAAGTAGCCATTGACATGAAATCTGTTCCTCGTCCTCGCTCCTTCCGAAAGTCATTCTTTGATACAAGTATTCCTGCATAGCCCCATATTTCCATGACAACATCTCGTTCATATTGATTGGACTTAAAAACATCTTTCCACCGTTTCTCAAGCTGTCTAGCTGCATCCGTGTCTTGACAGGATCCAATCGCCTCTACCATCTTTTTCAAAATAGCTACATCTTCCTCGCAAACAGTAAATGCCTGTTGTTCTTTCACTAAGCATTCTAAATCCAGCAAACAATACAATAGCCAATTTAGACGAATACCTCCCCACTTGATTCGTTCAAAATTCAGCACATTTAAGTCTTCATTTACATACAATTCTTTTGGCATTATTTTTTGTTCATTACAGTAGCCACACGCACTATAGGCTACCGAAGCTACAGGTCGTTCGTGATAGGCATGATTCGGTAGATCATAGGTAAGGGCCCAGCTAGATAGGGCACTGCGCAAATGAACTTTGCGAGTTGACAAACTATGCAAAAATGCTTGGATCACCAGTTCTTTTGTTAAGACTTCATCATGGAGTTGTCTGAGCCTTTTAATACATTCATCATGGGATATCGTTAAGCGATCAAACATCAACCCTTTATCTTTCGCATACTGAAAGTCTTCAACTGTATAGGTAGCCCCTTCAGCTCTCCATCTACCCGATTGCCAATAGGTTTGCATTAAAATTTTCTTGGCTTTTTGATCCATTATAAATCCCCTTATCTCTGTCATGAATAATCTATTTGTGCTGCTAATTTTTCGGCCATCTCTTTCCATGGACGTTTCCACTGTGAACCCGCAATTTCTTCTTCTGTTTGTTCTAGCCAATAATCACCTTCCATTAGCTCAAACATCTCCATTAATGTAATAGGAGCACAAATTGGATTGGTCATTGCCGCGAGCATAGGCTCTGGTCCATCATCCCAGTTATAGCTAATAACAATGGCGTGTAAAATGATAGCCGACGATATCTTACTAATGCGGCTGCACATTATTTCAATAGATTCCTCATATAAAATGGCGTTCACCTGTTGCTGTTCTTCTTCGCTCAAAGTCAGTCTAATTGCGCCAGGAGTATCCAGCAATAAATCTGCTATCCCTTTATGCTCTCTTGCCGCATACCAAGCCGTTGCCCTAATCCCTTCTGAAGCGTTTAACGCTACACCCCTAGTAAGTAGGTAGGAAATAACATCTCTTTGCTTAAACTTCACCGCTTTTTTCAGCGCACTATCTCCTAGCTTATCTTGAGCTTCTAAGTCTATGTTTTCTGTTAGTAGAAGCTTAATACCTTCAAGTGGCATACGATGGGTAATAAACAGCATTAACGGTGTTCTTCCCCGCTCATCGCGTTCATTTACATCAAGCTTGGTCACAGCCTCTCGTACCCTCTCAAGGTCTTTAGATTTACTAACCTCTAGCCAATCCATTTCGATTACCTCCATTATTTAATTCATCCATTGTAATATTTTATCTAGCTCCTTACTCGATGTTTCTTCTTGCTTCCTACGCTGGGCTAGCTTCTTTGGATTACCAAATAGTCGGTATAACACAACTTCTCGCTCGTAGTCCTTCTTATTTTCTAACTCTTGCACAAGAGCCCCAAGTAAGTTTGGCTGCCACATATCAATGCCTTTTAGTGGCTTAGCCGATTCATTCGAACCCATTAATATGGCTACCAAAACAGGCATTAGCTCTACTGAGAGGCCATGAGCTTCTATAAAGGCCTCTGCATAACCATCTTGCACAGACTGATGCTCTATATCAACGAGCGCCATGTAGGTTTGGATAAGCGAGAAATAGGCATCACTAGAAAGGCCTAATCCAAATACTGCATAGGTGCCCGGCATTGCTGATTTTTCACTTGGCTCCACATCCTGATACCAAGCAAATTCTTCCATAGCTACTTGTGCATAGTCCGCTATTAAAGGGAAAAGGGTAGGAAATGCTAGGCAATTGGCAAAAAACTGATGAAGCTTTGATTTAGCCAATTTTTTTATAGGAAGATAATTTTTTACTTTAGACTTCAATGACAACTTGTAGCCTTTAGGAAAGCCTTCCTTTAGAAGATCAATGATATAATGAAGTGCTTCTCGATAAGCCGCTTCCTCTTCTGCTATGATTCGTATATCAATTGTTTGCAATATATCATTCGCTTGTCCTTGAAAAACATCGCGCTTTCGCGTGCTTTCAAAACGACCGCTCCCTGTTTGCAAATAATCAACTGCCTGCTGAGAGCCGAGCTGCTTGGCAAGCTCAAGGTATTTTAGGCAAGTAGCAGGCTCTTTCTGACCTATTTTTAACGCCACATACAGGAAAAAATCTATATGTTCCTGCTCAAGTTGTGGAGGGAGATCAGTAGTTTTAAGCACCCACTCTTTAATATACTCTCCTGTTTGTTCAAAATAGTGCGTTAAAAAATGCTCCTCTGTCCACTGCTTAAATGCTGAAGTATAATAATAAATCCATTTATCTAAACGTTCTTTGTTGGCAAGATGCTTCTCTTGTAGTCGACGAATTAGTGGTTCGATTTGATCAGCTACTGGATGAAAAAAATGCGGATTGACCAAATATTGTGCGAAGAAAAATTCATCATTATCACTTGGACGCACAGGTAGCTCAGCCATCACTTTTGTTTCAATAAATGTTGTCAGCGCTTCTTTTGTCAACTCTAGTTTGCGATTATTCAACAGCTTCTCTTGATAATGGAACACCGTATTATCCTGTTCGAATTCAAGCACGATTTGAAAGTGGTAATCAAAAAATCGAGGGCCGTATTGTTCTGATAGAAAAATCGTTTCCACTTTTGTAGATAATGCCGTAAAAAGTTCTACTATATAGCTTTTTTCTGTAAACTCTTGTATGTATGGACCCGCCTCCACCTTATAGGCACTATCACTCCAACTAAAGGGCTCATAGACATCAATAAAAATAGTACCGTTATGCGTTTTTCCTTTTTTCCAAGTAACTTTTAAATAATTAAAAATGCCTGCTTGTAGTCGACTTTGACCTTTCAATGAACGTATTCTCTTACTTTCTTGTTGATAAATGGACGTAAGCTGCTCCCATACATCTGCTAGAAAATGTTCTACACATTGCTCCAAACATACAACCTCCTTTTCCATGCTTAGCGAAAAATCTCCCGCTAAAAAGCCTAGCGAGAGATCCACCTTATCCGATTGTTTTCACAACCGCTCCTTCTTGATTTTTAATATGCGTTTTCAAAATTTGAAAGCTCACTCCTGCTAACGTAGATATAGTAAATTGGCCTTCTTGCGGCACAAGATTTTGACTTAGTTCCTCCACCGCGTCCTTGTTTAATGTTATGGTAATTTCCTGTTCAGTCTCATGATAGCCCACCTGATCATCCGCTTTAAAAAGGATTGTAGTTTGTTGACCAACTAAGCTAAGATTCTTATTTTTTAATAGACGTCCTCGTAATAATTTACTTATAACCTCCGCTTGCTTGGCTCCTAGTTGCATAATATTGGATTGTTTATGAAACCAACCCTTTTTCCCCTCTTCCCAAGCGAGTTGATCGACAAAAAGAAAGCCTGTATTGGACCCCTCTTCCTCTATTCCTCGCTCAACTGCCTCTTGTACTTTGGGATTTTGTAGTAGAGAAGGTCGTGTTAAATCAGTAATATAGCTTGGTATTTGCTCAATCCCCGCCTCTAACACCCCTAATGTATTCCATGTCTGCATCGCTTCAAGCTCATCCTCTGAAATACCAACCATTTGAATAAACTCCATCTTGCCATTAGGTGTATCCATTTCTGCAAGCTCTGGGTCATGTGTAAAGGCCAGTGCGGTTAATTGCGTATCAGAATCAAGACAAATAGGACCATTGGCATCCAAATAATCGCCTTTTCTAAAAACATTGCCACTATTAAAAACATATCTGCCCATATTTTGAAGTAAGTTTAAGGCCCAAGCAGGTGGCTCCTCCTCGTCCTCGTGACGCACTAATCGAAATGTCAATTCAAATCCATACCCACTGTATTCCTTATTTTCCAATTCCTTTTCATATAATTCCGAGAATCCATATGTAACAAAATGCCAATGTGGAATGGGTGATTCACTTTTATAGGCACTTATCCCATCTAAAGGGTCTTGTCCGCCTAGTGAATAAGGGATCATCGTTCCATAATGCATAGGCTCCTGGTCGCCATATACTTTTGCTAAGGACTGATCAATTGCATCCCATCCAACTGCTGTTACTTCTTCGCTCATTTCTAAGTCCTCCTTAGGTGATCATTCAATCGTTGCACATACATACCTAATAGTTATAATACCAATTTTATGGTAGCTCTTTTAACAGGAATAGGACTCATTTTCTGTTTTTCAGTACCTAGGTTTATTTTCATTCGGAACAAGGTAAATATGACTAATGACAGTAAACAGGCTATCTTTTCGTACTAAACAAAAAGATAGCCTGAGTATTATGCAATTTTCAACGTATTGAATAACATGGTGAAAAGAAAACGGATGACTTAGCCATACATCATGGCAGGCTCACGTACAGCATGTAAATAGTCTGCTAGTTTCCCTGCGTATACTTTTTCTAAATACGGTAATTGTGCTAGGCAATGAGGCGTCATTAATGCTGGATTTTGGACTATCTTTAAACCGCCCACTTTTAATAGCGTCGCTACAAATTGGGAACAAAAATAAGCACGCTCACGTCTCACTTCCTTTTGCATCACTACCCCAAAAAGACCGATAAAATTATATTTATAGCGATCTCGATTCCAATACATATATCGAACAATTTTCATCATCTCTAAATATTGATAATGAGATATCCGACAACGATAAATAACACAATCAGCGGATTCAAATAGTCCTCTTTCCGCATCCTCTCGTAAAAAACCTCCACTTAATGGATTATTTAATTGTCTTCTACCAAAGCTATACATTTCAAATAGCCCCTCATCAAAGGCTATGGATGCATGATTCATCTCTTTGCCTGTATACATGCCAATTGCTTTCGATAATAATGTGCCTGTTTTGGTTAATACTATGTAAATCGTATGTGCCATATCTTCACCTACTCCAATGTTCTCTCCTACTACCAATACGTTTTAAATCTTCAAATGGTTTCGTGAATTTCCTTTTTTTATAAGTATACACAGCTAATCTTAAATTTTTCCTTAGTAGAACCTGAAGATTTCCTTAAGATTTCACTTTATGAGGGTGTATTTACAATGTAACAGATCCCTTAAACTCAACGTTTCTACGATGCTTATTTTTCTACTACCTTTATTTATATGTATGTATTTGTATTCTTATGTGGGGTACATTTGGGTGCAGATACTTTTTTTCTGGGGTACTTGTGGTGCAAAAAACGGCTAATAGATAACTACTTATTAGTTTATATGAGTGATTATTTATGCCAATCCACACTTACAAAATTAAACATTTTTGATATAATTTTACCGAAGGCCGGAAAGGAGGAAAATATGAGGAAACGACTCTTCATAACAATTAGTGTTCTTGCCGTCGTAATTGGCTTAATGGTATGGGATGTGTACGAAAATAAAGAGTTAAAAAAACATGAAGCCATTGCTAAAGCTGAATTTGAAAAAATTTATACAGTAGCAGATATTTTTGAAGATGCCATTTTAAATAAAAAACCAACTTCTTTAAACATCCTTATAATTGAATCAGAACCGCTAAATCCTGAAAGAGTAAATGTCACAAACGAAAAACAACAAAAACAAATTATGGATGCGATAAACAACTTGCAAGTACAAAAAACACTCGGTGCAACTCCTTATGAAGATATGGATTATTCTATTAACATCGAATCAAATAAAAGCTATGGATTGCACGTATCCGAAAAGAAAAAACAAATTGCATTTCTAGATTTAGATAACGATTCAACTAAAACAGAAAATAAATTTCTTTATGAATACAAGATTCTAAAAGGTGCTAATGAATTTTTCAATGCTTTAAAGGATATTCAATAACACAATATACAAGCAGGTTTCAGCTCAGACTATCGCCAAAAGGAATCGACAAGAAATATCGATTCCTTTTTGTTATGAAATGGTACCAATTTTTATTCCTCACCTATAAGTTCTTTTGAAATAAAGTATGCCCATCTCCAATGCCGACTTGTTCAAAACCATTGCTACGATAAAAATCATTTAATTTATTATTTTTCTCTACGCAATCCAATCGTAACGTATTTTTTCCTTCCTTTTTAAGATACTGTTCAAGCCATTGTAATAATTCTTTTCCTAAACCAGAGCCCATATTAGAACGAGATACAGCTAATCGATGAAGATAGACGGCTTCATCATTTACATGTCCCCAAGTATGTTTGTCCCAAGAGCTTGGTGTGTCATACAGCGTAAATGTTGCTACAATCTCTTCATGTCGTTTAACAATAAAAGTGTCCTTATTACTGATCGCCTGCCTTATTTCATCATCTTCTCCTCCAGCAGCTAAAAATCCCCATTGATCGATTTCTTGTTCCTTTAGCCATTTTGCTACATCCTTTAAAAGATGAACTATTTGGTCTGCTTCTTTACTCGTTGCAAAGGTCACTTCATAATCCGCCAATAAAGAACCTACGTTATTTGACATGTTCTATTCCCCTATCTTTCAATATTTTGATAACCGCAAAAATGAATATAACTGTTTAATACGACTCCTTTTTATTAATATCCTTCCTTTTTACATATAAAATCTCTTTCCCCTAGAAGTTTCACATTTTTTACCGTTAATAATTTTTTTCAATCTCTCATTATCTCGTATAAAAAAACCCATAATAGCTAACAATAACTATACTTCTGTTTGCCTATTTTTAAATTTTTGGCTTCTACTTCTTCCACGACAATCAAAATAATGCCTTCCAATAGGTCTTTTACTAGTGAATCGACAATTTAACATACATTACAAATAGAGGTGCTTGCATTGACTACATTCGGAAAATGTTTATATATCGTGTTCTTTGTAACACTGTTTTTATTTACAACGATTTATGATCATCTCACTCATGGGGATTGGGCCTTACTTGAAAATTTTTTCTTTTCTTTTTGGGTAGCAACTTTTTTATTCATGACGTTACTACTTAGAAGTAAAAAAGGTGAAGCAGAAAAAGGTTAGTTCATTTTAAAAGCTCAACAAACATAACCCCGTTCTCATTTGAGAATGGGGTTAGTTGTCAGTTGGATTTTTTAACACGTAAAACATTATATTTAAATAAAAGTGTTATCCCTAAGTTCATCAGAAAATGGACGATAATGGGGACCAAAATATTGTATGTATTAAAATAAAGCCAGCTAAACGTCAGACTTGGAATACTAATATTCAGGAGCATGATTGGCTTTTTAAAGTATTGAACATGAATGGCTAAAAACAAGCATGTAGTGATGAGTATGGCCATCCACTGATGATCCAGCCAAATGTAAAGAACATTTTGGATAATTCCTCTGAACAGAAGCTCTTCAAACACAGCACCTAACAACATAAAGGCGAAAATCTCGTGTAATGAATACATTTGATAACTCTTATTTGTATCATCAATATCATTCGAGGGTACAACATACGTTAAAATCACGCCATATAAGACTAAAGCAAAGGAAGCAATGATGACATACATAAGTAATTGAGCAGGATGATTAAATGTTAAGTATTGCTCAATGTTAACTACCTCGTACACGATTAACATAAACATAATAGCTAAACAAATGAATGAAAAGGAGGTAAACACTACAATAGCATCTTTCGGGTTAGCTTCCTTTTTTATGATTTTTTTATTTTCCATATAAAACCTTCTCTTCTTTTTTTCTATTGCTATCCTAGCAAAATCCATGAAATTTAATCTCAGGATCTCCTTATTTCAACTATTTTTTCTAATAAGAAAAGGAAAAAAAGCCTACTTTAAAAAGAGTTCGGCATAACACCGAACTCAATCTACAGTTGCATCATACTATACTATTGGATAATACGGCTCGTAAATGGGTTGACTATAATAAGGTGGTCTAACACCAATGGTCGGTGTGAGCCAAGTATAATTCAAATAATGAATGTTTAATGAGTATGCTGCTTCGTTTTCTAATAACCGCATAACCTCTGGAAAAAATTCAATTTCCATTTGACACTCCCCCTGTTGCATTCATAGCTATTTTCTATGCTTTAACATAAAAAGGTAAGCATTCATAGTATATGATGAAAAGGAGGGATTGGTTATCAACAATCCAAATGACTGGAATTCAAAAGACTACGAGGAATTAGTACAACAAATTCAATTTTATCAACAATGGTTTGAGGACAATAAAAAAGACGATCCGTACCCACACTACCCTATTTATGGTAAAATTACACAATACAAAGAGGTGCCTCTAACACAACCCGAACAAAGACAATTACGCCAGCCTGGTCTAGAAAGCTTAATGGTACCAAAGCCTATCATTGAAAACCCTCATTATAAAGGGAGTGGCAAGTTAAAGGGGAAAGTTGCTCTTATCACTGGGGGTGATAGTGGGATGGGCGCTGCCGCTGCCATTGCCTTTGCAAAGGAAGAGGCCGATGTCGCCATTGCCTATTTAGATGAGCATGAGGATGCTAATAGAACGAAAAAAAGAATTGAGGAGCTAGGCAAAAAGTGTTTGTTACTTCCTGGGGATCTACGTCATAAAAAACAATGTGTTGACATTGTTTTAGAAACGATTAACACTTTTGGCCGTTTAGATATTTTATGTAACCATGTCGGTATTCAATTCCAACAAAATGATCTTACAGACATCACAGATGAACAATTTGATGAAACATTTAAGCTTAACGTTTATTCTCATTTCTATACGACAAGAGCAGCCCTTCCCTATTTAAAAGCAGGAAGCTCTATTATTGGTACTGCTTCCGTTGTGGCTTATGCAGGTGAACCTTTATTAATTGATTACACTGCTACAAAAGCAGCTATTGTTGGCTGGACTCGCTCCTTGGCAAAAAGCGTTGCGAACAAGCAAATTCGCGTAAACGCGATAGCCCCAGGCCGTATTTGGACACCACTTATTCCTTCCAGCTTCTCTTCAGATGAAAACGCCCTACATGGAACTAATTTATTTAACCGTATGGCACAGCCTTTTGAAGTGGCTCCTACATTTGTGTATTTAGCATCGGATGATTCTAGACATGTTACAGGGCAAGTATTACATGTAGATGGTGGTGAATCGACCCAATCTTAATTCTATTTCTTATCACTTAAAAAGTTGATCGCAAAATCACGAAAACTATTGACAACAAATGAACTCTTTCTGTTTTTATTCCAAGCAATGCCTACCGTTTGAAAGCATTCAGGATCTGAAATTTTCAATATCTTGGCATTATCTAAATACTGATCTAAAAAAGAATTTTTAAAAATAAAAGAGATGCCTTTCCCTTCATTCACTAATTGTAAAATGATTGACAAATCTTCTCCTTCAAATGCAATTTGCGGAGTAAAGCCTGCCTTTTCAAATAGTTGGTTTTCAGTTGCTCTGAAATTTTGCTCTGTTTCGGATAATATAAATAGCTCGTCCTTGGTTTCAATTAGTGAAACACTTTCTTTTACAGCAAGAGGATGATTTTTTGGAACGACTAAAAAAATCTCTTCTGTAAATAGTGGAACCCATTCTATTCTTCGATCAGCAATCGGATTGATAACAATCATTAAATCTATTTCACCATAAATTAATTTTTGTTGGGCTAATTTATCTGGTAATACATATTGTCGGATTTTAACGTTCGGACGCTTTTTATAAAAATTAAAAAACAGTTTGGGTAATAGTTTTGAATTCATGACATTTATGGCGACACTATCTTCTCTAATATTAGCTAGCTCTTGAATCTCTGTCTTTGCCTCATATAAATCATCTAGCGCTTTTTCCGCCTTCTCATAAAACATTCGCCCGTATTCATTTAAGCGAATCGATTTCCCTTTTCGATCAAAGAGTGGTACGCCAATATTTTCTTCTAAACGCGCAATCGTTTTGCTTAAGGAAGACTGTGATATTTCTAGTTCCAAAGCTGCTTTGGACATATGCTCTAGGCGGGCTACCATTAAAAAATATTCTATTTGTGTTAGTTGCATTTTTTGTCCTCCCTCTAATGCTTATTACTATAAAGGAATAAGCTCATTCTTACAAAATTATTGAATACAATTTTTAAGGAACGCTATACTACACATGTTAACAAGAAGCTCTTTAAATAATAGGAGGCAGGAAATATGAACTTACAAGATTTCGAAGGTCGTGTTGTTTTAATAACTGGAGCAGCTACTGGTATTGGTCGTGCTACAGCACTTGCTTTTGCTCGCCGAGGTGCGAAAGTAGCCATTGGAGATGTCGATGATCGTGCACAAGAAACGGTTGAGCTAATCCAACAAGAAGGTGGAGAAGCTGTATTTTTTAAAACGGATGTAACAAACGCTGATCAATTGAAATTATTAGTACAACAAACAGTAGAAAAATTTGGTGGACTCCATCACGCTTTCAACAATGCAGGTGTTTTAAATAAGCCAGCCAAATTCGTTGATATTGAAGAAGAGGCTTTTGATAAAGTAATGGCAGTGGATGTTAAAGGTGTATTTTTTGCTGTAAAACATGAGCTTGAATACATGATCAAAAATGGTGGTGGTACAATTGTAAACACTGCATCTGTAGCAGGTTTAATTGCCGATCCAAATATGGCCCCATACGTTACTGCCAAACATGCAGTTACTGGCTTAACGAAAGCGGCCGCTATTGACCATGCAGAAGATGGTATCCGTGTAAATGCTGTAGCACCGGGATTAACAGAAACACCAATGACACAAATGTGGAAAGATAGTCCTGAAGTATGGAACGAGGTTGTTTCTAATGTGCCAATGCGTCGCTCTGCTAAACCAGAAGAGATTGCTGAAGTAGTTGTCTTCCTTTCTTCAGATGCTGCAAGCTTCTGTAACGGTTATGTATACGGAGTAGATGGCGGGCAAGTTGCTCACTAAGTACCATTCTCTACTTTAATAAGTAAACAGTGTGGGTAGTTTTTACCCCACTGTTTTTTCCTGTTCCTATCTATTACTTCTAGCTTTTAATCTATATTTCAATTACTTTTCAATTTATTTACAGTGGTTATGTTCATTACTATACAAACATACATTAATGGCGGGATAGCACCTTTAACATCGCCCCCAAGATGTTTTTGTACTGTGCTATCCCGCCCTTTTTACAGCTAATTGAGGTACTTACCGTGATTAGGTAAAGCAATTTGGTCAAAATCATCCACAAGCTTCTGAAGATTTTCTGTCAATTCTTCTCCTTCCATTGCTAAACCATGTCCTGTAATGGCAACAGAAGGTCTTAATTCCTTTAATTTTTTCACTGACTCATAAGCTGCTTGCCAATCCGTTGTCAAATATCTAGGTGGACCACTAATTTCTTTTGTCTGGGTCAATACTTTATAGAGAGATTCTTGTTTCACCGTTACAAAGGCATCTCCAACAATTAATGCACCATCTTCGCTTCTAAATAAAGAAATATGTCCTGGTGAATGCCCTGGCGTATGAATCCAATGGAATCCTGGCATATGGGGGACAGAACCATCTGAAGGAAGAGCACTCACGTTACTCCCTAATTGAATTGATTCATGCGGAAAAATAGGTGACATTTTAGCAATCAAACCACCGTTAACTGTAGAATCAGGTTGTGGATAATTTTGTTCTCCCGTTACATAGGGTAATTCCAAAGAATGCACATAGACAGGGACATTCCAATGTTTGATTAATTCAATAATGGCTCCCACATGATCAAAATGACCGTGAGTCAATATAATGGCCTTGGGACGAGCATTGGCTCCAAAACGATTTTCCGCTACAGCAATGATTTCTTCCGCACTTTTCGGCATACCTGCATCTATTAACACAAATTCATTGGCATTTTGACCGTACAGCACAATATTGACGATCTGTATTGTATATTGATATAAATCAGGTCGTACTTCTACGCCAATACCGCTCCCTACAGATGTCGCCGGTATAAATTTATAATCATCACCGTAATGTAGATCCTTGTCCATTTCCAAACCTACTTTCGCTTCATATTTTATCAAGACAAACCTATTTTTCCTTTCTTCAGTAAAATTAATGCATGCAAAAATTGTGATTAAAAACTGCATAAACCAAATACACTAAAGTGCCAAAAGTCTTCCATTGACTGTTAATACAATTGGAAGAGTATATTGTTTAATCGTTATAAGCTACTGACAAAACGACTCCCATTTTTAGGTATTTGACCTCCACACCTATTACCACTTCTTTCATATATTACAATAAAAGGAGTGGTAATTGTGCCTTGGCAACACGAGATCCCCTATTTAATCGGGCGGCCAGTCGGTGTTTCTTTTACAAATGGGCAGGGTACTTCTGGTGTCCTCTGCGGCGTTTCAGGTGGAAAGCTTCTTGTCCTCGAATATTTGTATCAAAGCCAATTTGCCTTAAAACAATACGATTTTCATATGATTCAAGATGTAAATGGCTTTCCACCTTGTCAGATGCAGCAGCCATTATACTAAAGACATCCATCTAGGATGTTTTTTTATTGGCACTCCTTAGTTGACATACAAGTTATCTATTGTCCTTTTTAATTGGAGTTTTTCTCACAGCGTTTTTTCAATACTTAAAGTATTTAGTTGAAATTAAAAGCTAGCGCTTAAGATAGATAACTATCTTAAAACGCTAGCTCATCATAATAATAGTAGTGTAAAGTTCTTTCAACTTTACGTACACTCCTTTTATTGGTATTTGGGGTCACTTTCGTCCAAGTGACCTCTTTTTGTCATTCCATGTTTCGCTGTTTTATCCTTTACCCTATCAAACGGTATCATTGGAACATTCATACGACAAATTCGTTCTATAGGAGGGAGGAAAACAATGGGAATTAATTTAAATTTCTGGTCATTTGTTTTATCTTTAGGCTGCATCCTACTATTTTTTCTTTCAGGCACAATGAAAGACTTTTTTGTTACACAACTTCATTTTCATCCATTGACATTGACTCTACTCTTGTCCATTGCCTGTTTCTACCTCAGCTTTGTTGGAATGAAAGATGTAAAAAATTTAGCAACATTGCTACGAGGGATCATAACAATGTTGATCACACTTATCCTAATAATCAGTATCTCCTTCATTTTATTTTTTGGTAATTTTTTAAGTTAAACTATCCTAGCTGACATTATTTTTATACAAGCCTCCTTGACGAACATCTGTTCTGTAGTTAGAATAATAAAAAAGGAGGCTTTTTTATGCAAAAAACAGCGAACATTGAATTAGTACATTTTTCAGAAGATTATGTGGAGCAGTTACATAGTTTTGAACTACCGGAAGACCAACACCAATTTACAGCGCTTCCAAAAGAAATTTCCATAGAGACGGTTGGACAATATCCTATCGTCATATTAAGTGATCATGTGCCAGTTGGCTTTTTTGTTCTTCATGCAACTGACAGGGTAAAGGAATATTCTACAAACCCTAATGCTATGTTGTTAACTGCCTTATCCATCGATCATCAACAACAAGGTAAGGGCTATGCTAAAAAAGCAATGTTTGCACTTGCTGACTTTGTGAAGCAACATTTTAATGAATGTAATGAAGTGGTGTTAGTCGTCAATCACAAAAATATCGCCGCACAGCATCTTTATCAAAAAGTGGGCTTTGTAGATAACGGAGAAAGAAGAATGGGGCCTATTGGTGAACAAATTGTTATGCAGTTACCACTTTAAAGAAACCGTCACTCATTTGTTTTTTCAAATGAGTGATGTTAAATTGTTTTAAAACAAGCTCTTCCAACTCGTTTTTTAACGAACACCTCATCATTTCCTACCGCAACATTCCGCGCATCGATAAAATAATGGTCTATAAAATGCCAGTATAAAGAATATGCTGTTTGGCGAGCTGACGTTTAATGTGAACATAATCCTTCTATAAAAACGTTAACAATGGAAGGGAACAATACACGCTTCATCTTAAAATGCTCTGACATTGTTAGATATGCTGCAATAATTTCACTGCAAAGTCGAGCTGTAAACATTGAGGTCTAATAGTCGATGCTCTCTATTATTCAAGACCATCATCTTCTATATGGGCAGCATAAATATACTTTAAGGGAATATGCTTCGTTGTGGTGATAGTTTCTAGTAATAACTCCTCCTCATGCATCGCCTGAATGAAGCCTCCCCATTGAACATAATGAGCCTGATCCCATATAGTTAACATAATATAGTTATGTTGAACAATTGCTCGCGAGATCGTTTGCTGTAATTCTTCAAGCTCCCATTCAGTGCGTTCACGAGGTGGCTCTGTAAACACCTCTTGTTTCCATTCTTTCAAAAGCATTAAATGCTCTGGTAACATCATCGCTGTCCACTTCATTGTTCCTCTATCTTTTATCATTTTCTCCACTCCTTAAGCAAGTGTCCGCCATATAAGCCATTGCGTGAAACACCGTGCCCACTTTTGTATAGGAAGCAACTCGTAATAAAGCTAGCATTCCATATTTTCTAGGTATCCATTACATGACCATTGATGATAATAATGTTGAATGCTCCTTTACTTACTGTAGTTCGTAAACATAGCTCTCTGAAGAAGAACGAATGTTCGTTTTTTATTATACGTATGTACTTTCTTAAATAGAAGTGGTAATTTTAGGTAACTTTAAAAAGGCAGATGAAGCAGGAGTTCCCACTGAGAGCTAGGCATTTGTGTAAGCCTAGCAATAATAGAAACATACTCTATGGTGATAATGAAGAGTACAATTGAAGTGAGAAAGGATGTAACTATAAACACAAATATTGATTATTCCTCCCCGTCTGCGGAATTCACTTTTGATGTCAACAAAAGTACGCTTTTTAAAAAGGATTCACGAAATTATATTAATGTGCTTGGCGTGGAACAATTAAATACATTAGAAAATGTATCTTTACTCGATATTTTTTTAAGTGAAGATAATGTTGTTGAGCCACATTACCATCAAAATGCAGCTGAGCTTGTCTATTGTATTACTGGGGCGGCGACAGTTTCCCTATTGAATCCCTTTACGAAGAAAATTCAAAACTATCCGATCAAGCCTGGGCAAGTCGCTAATGTACCACAGGGCTGGTGGCATTATGAAATAGCGACAGAAGATGACACCCATTTACTCGCTATTTTCGATGCGCCAACACCAGAAGTCATTTTAGGCTCTGATATATTGAAATTTACTCCAGCTAATATTATGGCTCACACGTATTGTTTAGATGAGGAACAATGGAAGAAAACCATTGCACCGGTTGTTCCAACAACTTATATTGGTCCAGCAAAAGGCTGTAATCATGTCAAATCAGCAAGCGATAAACAAACGAAGCCAAAGCACTATATGAAACCATGTCCTTATCCGTATCCATATCGTTACCCTTATCCACATCCGTATCCCTATGGCACATATTATTAGTACGTTCTCTTAGTAAACTTTTATTGTAAAAGATGAATAGAATGTCATTTCTTGTCCATCCTAATCTTAGATAACCTAAGAGTTAGGAAGTGTCTCAATGTTAAAAGACAATCTAGCATCATTACGATTTAAGGAGATTTTTAAGCTTTGGTCACAGCTTGGTGTCAATCAAGGATATATTGCTTCAAGCCATGCCTTTTTTAAGCATACGCGTGATAAACAATTAAAGATAATGATCCTGGAGTTTATTCAATGTTTAAAAGAGGAAAATAAGCACCTGACATTGTTACTTAAGGAAAATGGCGTCTTGGCACCTACTACATCCATCGAGTATAATACGATGAAAATAACAGACCTTCGCGGCAAATCGATGATTAATGATGGTGAAATTAGTGCGATTTTATCCATGAATATCGCCTCCTCTTTAATTTCCGTAAGTCAAGCACTCGATCTGTCAGTGAAGAAGCTCCATTTAACAAAATATGGTGAACTTCATATGCGTTATTCACTACTGGGATCAAAATTGATTGACTATAGTCAGCGTAAAGGTTGGTTAGAGGCTCGTCCACGCTAAAAAGAAGCATCCGTTTCATCCATAACGGAAGCTTCTTTTTTTAACTTACTATCGTCTCCTAACGAACAGAAGCTTATACCATTGATTTACGAGGAATGGTAATACAGATAAGCTATAAATGAAGCCTAGCTGTGCAATCGTCAATGGGGCAACCTCAAAGACTGTTGTGAGCATTGGCATAAACAAGACAAAGTGTAGGCTGAGCACACCGATTAAGAAAGCGAGCCATGTATATTTATTCGAGAATACACCAATAGCGAAAATCGACTCTTTGGATCTGGAGTTGAAACCATGCACTAATCTGGATAAACACAGTGTTGTAAAGGCCATTGTGCTAGCTGTTAACGTATCGCCTGTCGATAGACCAATTTGAAAAGCAATAATGGTGGAGATGGCAATTAAAATACCTTCTAATACTACTTGTGTCGTAAAGGCTTTATTTAATAAAGGTGTATGAATATTTCTAGGCTTGTCCTTCATCGTTTTCTTATTATTGGGCTCTAACCCAATGGCGATAGCTGGCAAACTATCCGTTAATAAGTTGATGAATAATAGATGGACAGGCGCAAAAGGAACAGGTAGGCCTAACACCGTTGCATATAACACAACAAAAATAGCTCCAGCATTACCAGATAATAAGAATAGAATAGCATTTTTTATATTCGTATAAATACTACGACCATTAGCGATTGCCTTAACAATCGTCGAAAAATTATCATCGGTTAAAATCATCGATGAGGCATCTTTTGCAACCTCTGTACCTGTTACCCCCATTGCGACACCAATATCTGCTTGTTTCAAGGCAGGTCCATCATTGACACCATCCCCTGTCATAGCAACAACATGACCTTTATCCTGCCAGGCTTTTACAATTCGAATTTTTTGTGCAGGTGTAACACGAGCATAGACAGAATAATCATCAATTTTATCTTGTAACTCTTGATCTGTTAAACCATCAAGGGCGTGTCCTTCAATCGCTTCTTCTGGATTTTGTAAAATACCAATTTGTTGGGCAATCGCCGTAGCTGTAATTTTATGGTCACCGGTAATCATAACGGGCTTAATGCCTGCATTTATACAGCTTTCCACTGCTTCTTTCGATTCTTTTCTTGGAGGATCCATCATCGCAACTAAGCCGACAAAGATTAAGTCACGTTCAGCTCTTGTATCAACGCTTTGCTGAGGGAAAACATCTTTATACGCAATGGCCAGCACACGTAAACCATTCATTGAAAAGTCACGATTGACCGCTTCAATTTTCTGACGATGCTGTGCGGTCATTTCAAAAATGCCTGTGGATGTTTTGATTCTCGTTACTTTGGGCAAAAGTACATCCAATGCCCCTTTCGTAATCATCACCGTTTGCTTGTCCATCTGATTTACCGTGCTCATAAGCTTTCTTGCCGAATCAAATGGAATTTCAGCCAAGCGTTTATATTGCTCTCGAATTTTCAGTTCATCAAGGCCGTACTGCTTTCCTAATTTCACAAGAGCAATTTCGGTAGGGTCGCCGATTTCTTTCTGATCTCGCTCTACAGCATCACTACATAAAAGTGCCTTGATCATCAGCTCTTTTTCCACTGGATTTGTTGGATTAAGCCAATCATGTGGTATCTTTTTCTGGTCGACAAAGACTTCTTGTACCACCATTTTATTTTCTGTTAAGGTCCCTGTTTTATCAGAACAAATAACTGAAACACTTCCTAAGCTTTCCACCGCATAAAGCTTACGGATAATCGCATTTTCCTTCGCCATCTTCTGCGTGCCAAAAGCTAATACGATAGTCACAATGGAACTTAGCGCCTCTGGGATTGCTGCAACAGCAAGGGAGACTGCAAACATAAATGATTCAACTAAGGCTCGTCCTCGAATAAGGTCAATTGTAAAAATAGCTAAACAAATGAGTGTAATCCCTAATGCTAATTTTTCACCGAATTGATCAAGACTAATTTGTAGGGGCGTTTTCTTCTCCTTGGCTGTATCGAGTAAATTCGCAATTTTGCCGATTTCTGTCTGCATGCCGATTGCCGTCACCATTACAATACCACGGCCATTAGTTACAAAGCTTCCTGAATACACCATGTTCTTCTTATCAGCAATGGTCACATTATTTTTTCGTATAGGATCTGTACTTTTGGCTACAGCAATCGATTCACCTGTTAGGGAACTTTCATTAATGTGTAAATTATGACATTCTAGTAGTCTGCCATCTGCATTGATGTAATCGCCCGCCTCCAATATCAGAAGATCTCCTATCACAATTTCCTCCGAAGGAATCTGCATTAGTTGATTGTTACGCATGACTTTGGCAATGGGAGAGGTCAACGCTTTCAGATTGTCTAGAGATTGTTCTGCTTTTACATGTTGTACAGTACCTAAAATAGCATTTAAAATCACTACAATCATAATAACAATCGTACTTTCTACTTCCCCTAGTAGAAATGAAACGAAGGCCGCAACGAGTAATATAATAACTAATAAATCTTTAAATTGTCCGAAAAATACAGCCCACGTACTTGTTTTTTTACCTTCCTCTAATACATTATAGCCATAGACCTGTTGCCTTTTTTGGACGTCATCATCGGTCAAGCCTTGTGGGGTGACGCTCAATATCTTCATGACTTCAGCAGACGATTGTTGATGATATTCAGTCATTGGGTTCTCCTTCCATTTACAAGATTTGAAGAGCTCCTACTATTTTTCTTGAAAATAGTAAGAGCACTTAAATCTCAAACTCCTATAAAATTCATTAACTACAACAATCTATTCCATATGTATTTAGAGTATGCTTAGAATTCATAGAGAAATTAATTTTGAAAGAGATACAAACATAGATTCAATCAAACTAAGTCTTAACATAATTGCAGTTAATAGATCCAAAACCTCTGCTAAATCAAGCTAAAAAGGTATTGGAGATAGCTTCCCCAATACCTTTTAGGTTGTTTCTATTATGAGTTGTGGTGGGCTGATTGATAATCTCCATGCTGCTCCTGTCCAAGTGGCGCTCTTTTAATAGAGAAAATAGCACAACCTAATGCACAGAGAACTAGAATCGTTCCAAAGCTCGCTAAATGCATAACAGAATCAGTCAAAGCAAACATGGCGCCTCCAACTGCTGATCCAATGGATATCCCAATTTGAAGGGCAGCTGTATTTAAGCTCTGCTGAATATCTGATGATTTAGGATCAGTTTGAATTAAATAATTTTGTAATGGTGGTGTCAATGCCCAGCTTAATGCACCCCATAAAACTGTAAACACTAAAAATAGCGGTAAAGCAATGATCGTGTAAGGAATACTGAATAAAACTATAGCAAAGGCAGACACAATCAAAATAATGGCTTTACTCGTGCCAATTTTATCACTCACCCAGCCTCCTACTGCGTTCCCACTAACAGAGGCAATACCGAAGATTAAGTAACAAATACTAATCCATGAAGGACTCATATCAAATGCTTCTACTAAAAAAGGTGTTAAATAAGCGTAGAGCATGTAATGTCCTGCTAGCATAAACAACGTAGTTAACTGAGCTGTAAGGATTTTTAAATTAGCTAAAGATTTGATTTGTGCCTTCAGTGGCACTACTTCTCCGATTGGCATTTTTTCAAGTAATAAGGCAATTAAAATCATGGATAGTGTTGACAGAATGCTAATGCCTAAAAATATAGCTCGCCAACCGAAAGCTTCTGTTATAAAAATACCCATTGGTACACCAATGACAAGCGCAGAGCTTACACCCATGAAAACGAGTCCTAACGCCTTGGCACGATGTTTAGGCTCAACAATTTTTGTCGTAATCGTTAAAGATAATACAATGACTAATGCTGTGCTCATCGCTGTGAAAATACGGGCAATTAGCACAATAATGAACGTCGTACTAAAGAAGGTCATTAAGTTACCTAACGTGAAAATAAATAATGATATTAAGAATAAGCGCTTCCTTTCCACCTTAGCTGTCAAGGATAACAGGACTGGCGCAGAAATAGCATAAACCAGTGCAAAAATCGTAATTAGTTGCCCAGCTGTTGCTAAAGATACTTGTAAATCCTCTGCAATATTTGGCAGTATCCCACCAACAATTAATTCAACTAACCCTACTGCAAAGGTAGTCACCGCAAGAATATAAACTCTCCAATTCATCGTAATCTCCCTTTCGTTACACTTTCATTTTTGCAGGAGATTTTTTATATGCATTACGCCGCAAGGTACGCTTCGGTACGCTACAAACTAACGGCTGAATCAACATAAAAAAATCCTGACTACAAAAATGAAGCAAAGTTTTGTAGTCAGGATTTTATGGTTCCTGGTAGAGACCCTCAATCCATATTATTGAGGTTATACAGATCAAATATTTACTTTAGCTATAGTAGCACATCAAAATTTCGTTGACAATAGCTTTTTTTATAGAATTAAATGATCTTATAAAACTGCCGAATCGAGAGAAAATTTCGAAATTCTGCTTATATTTTAATGAATTTGACCATACATATTAACATATACTAACTATTTTACGAGGTGATTGTTTGCGTATAGTAGGATTTGTCTGCTATTTTTTAATACTATTTTATGGCGTAGAATTAGTAGTAGAAGAGCTCACAATCGAAGAACCAGCCATTAGCTCTCCCGTGAAAAGTAAGGTATTGCCTATAAAAGAAACTGTTGAAAATTCAAGAGTTTGTGTCTATTACCCTACGTATAAGAGCTGTACAGATTTACCAAAAAACTAAAAGAGGTCACTCAAAGAAGTGGCCTCTTTTTCATTATTTTGAACCGATATGAAAATGGCTAAATGGATATAGTATTGCTTTAGATTCACCATAAACAGCATCCTCTGAAATTAAACCGTAGTGGCGACTATCAAAACTTTTTAAACGGTTGTCCCCAAGCACAAAATACATGCCCTTTGGTACTTCTTTTTCATTAACTAATTGTTCCAAAGTAAAATTTTCTGTAATGCGTAATTGATTAGGATCATCTGTTTCACGATTAACATAATCTTCTTTGTATGCTTTCCCATTTACATACAATACATCATCTTTCATTTCAACTTTATCCCCTGGAAGACCTATTACTCTTTTAATATAGAGTTCATCCTCGGTAGGAGATTGGAAAACAATTTGATCGAATCGTTCAATTTTACTTGTTTTACTTACAATAATAATATCCTTATCATGATACGTCGGGTACATCGAAGCTCCCTGCACCTTAATTGGCGCAAATAAAAACTGCTTACAGCCAAAAACGACAACAGCCGTAATGACAATAATCTTGATGTAGGATAGTATTTCTTTTTTAAAATTTGTTGTTTTTTCCTCTTGCATGCTCATTCCCCGATACTGTTTTTTTAATAGTATAACATTTTCTATATACTATTGACGAATGAATCACGCAAATTGTTTCCAAATCAAAAAAAAAGACAATTGCTACAACGTAACATTGTCTAGTATTTATCCTTCTGTTGTGTAATCATTATGAATGGTTGGATTGTGTAGCAGAGAGACGCTGCTCGTTTAATAAATCGACTGCTAATACGATACCTACTGGTAATGCAAATGCTAATAATATTGTGCCAAAAATCATCACAATCACTCCTTTTAACCATTTCTAATATCAGTATACATTTAATTTTCTGATTTTTCAAGCTATATTGAAAAATGAACTAGCTCTATTCATTAAAAAAAATCATTCAACTAGGCATGCACCCTACCTGAATGATTTTTTATCTTTACATATACAATTTTAAACATAATAGTTGTAGGCCTCTAATAGCTGATTGGACTGGATTTCTTCGCACTTTGCGTTTAGGTACATAGCTTTGCATGCACTGATTAAGCGCTGTATACCTAAGCACCTGGGTCCTCCCATTCATTCATCTCCCTCCCTTCATGGCCGAAAAATTTACTTTGTTGACACTACGTGTAGTAAGCACCAAGCTTACTTGCTTTTTAAATGATTGTTTAGATCTGTTTGTATTTTTTGAAGCTCTTCCTCATTCGGAATGTAGTACCAAATACGATTAATCCTTTGACCTTCTCCCTGTTCAAACGATATTTGCTCAATATCCTTATCCATTTTTTTATAAATACTTTGTAGCTGGATCAGGTCTTTGACTGAGAAGTTCATGCGAACATTATCGCCTAACACATTAAGCATATCTGTTGCCTTTAATAACGTAGATGGCGTGGAGGCTTTTTTCATAACAGCTTCAATAATTTGACGTTGTCGAATTTGACGACCAAAATCACCACGTGGATCTTCATAACGAATACGAGAAAAAATAAGCGCCTCATTACCATTTAACGTAATTTCACCCTCTGGGTAATGGTATTCGTCATAGGTTAAATCCATATCATTATTGATCGTTACACCACCAAGCGTATCAATAATTTGCAAAAAGCCCTCCATATTAATAAATACATAGTAATCAATTGGTATATTTAAAAAATTCTCCACCGTATCCACAGCCATCGGAACGCCACCAAAGGCATAGGCATGATTAATTTTATCAACGGTGTCATGACCAACAATTTCTGTACGAGTATCACGGGGAATACTAAGCATTTTCATCGTCTGCTTTTCTGGATTCACAGTAATCACAATCATCGTATCTGAACGACCACTATCATCTTTACGTTCATCGACCCCAAGCATCAGAACCGAGAATGGTTCTTTTTTGATCACTGTTTTTTCTTCTGGTTGTGCTGCATCTGTTGTTTGAATAAGTGGTGTATTTATTTTATTCATGGTTTTTTGGATGGTAAAGTAGGCAGTCCCTATAAAAATTAAAAAAATTGCTAATAGGCTACCGACTATCCACAGCCATATTTTTTTCTTGCTCTTTTTCTCTTTAGAGCGTTTCATGTTTTTTTCCATACATAAGTCCTCTCTTGCTTAACAATTTTGCCCCTCTTTTTGACGTATTAAGTTGGAAAAAAGTTTATCTAGTCTACTTATATGCATAATGAACGAAAAAAAGACGTACACTAGTATTTACTAAATTCACAGCATACTATTCCCTCATTTGTAAATTAACTTCCTTTTAGTTTATCTATTTCCTTCATTTATTGAAAATTCATTATTATTGATATATACTACTTTCAGATACAACGTCTCTATATAAGAAACAATTAATCTAGTTAATAGGTAGGAGGAATATCAATGTTTCAAAAAAGAAGAGAGAAGCTAGTTTCTCACATGCAGCAACAGCAAATAGATCTAGCAGTCCTAGTGCCTGGTTCGAACATGTATTATTTTACAGGTCTCCAATTAAAGCAAAGTGAGCGCTTAACATTAGCTGTCATTACCGCTAACAATCAATTGTTTTTTCTAGTACCACAAGTAGAGTTAACGAAAGTAGATGCAAATAATGGTGGTGCTATCTTATCTTATTCAGATGAGGAAGGACCGGCACAGGCCATCCAGCAACTTAAAAAAGAGCTTGGAGCATTGCACACACTTGGCGTAGAGTTTGACACTATGCACGTCAAGGAGCAGAAAGCCATCGAAAAGCTTACATATGACAATTTATGTGATATCGGTGATTCCATTCGTGAACTACGGATGAAAAAAGATGACCATGAAATAACATTTATGCGACAGGCAGTACAAATTGTTGAAGAAAGTCTTGAAGCTACATTACCAACTATTCAAGCTGGCGTTTCAGAGATGGAAGTAGCAGCACAATTAGAATATGAAATGAGACGACGTGGATCAGAAGGAACACCTTTTGGCACCATTGTAGCTTCAGGTTATCGCGGTGCACTTCCCCATGGCAGAGCTAGCACAAAAAAAATAGAGATAGGTGAATTAATCGTCATTGACTTTGGTGCAATTTATAAGGGCTACGTAGCTGATATGACCCGAACAATCGCTTTAGGGGATGTCTCACCAACATTAAAAACAATCTACAATATTGTTAAACAAGCGAATGAAACTGCAATAGCTGCGATAAAACCAGGTATGACAGCACATGACATCGATGATATTGCAAGAAAAATTATTTGTGGTGCTGGCTATGGTGACTACTTCACACATCGACTAGGGCATGGGATTGGTTTAAGTGCACATGAAGAACCTTATTTAATGCAGCGTAATCACTTAGTGTTGAAATCAGGCATGGCATTTACGGTCGAGCCAGGTATTTATGTACAGGATGTGGGTGGTGTGCGTATCGAGGATAATCTCATTGTTACAGAAAATGGCTATGAGAATTTAATGAACTATACGAAGGAATTAATAATCCTATAAGGCTGGTGAGCACAATGATCGATATGATGAAAATACAAAAAGATATGCCGCTTCTTGAGCATTATATGTATTTAAACACAGCTGCTGCTTCTGCCATGCCACAGCCAGTAGTAGATGAGATGACGAGCTATCTTCAAAAACAAGCAAGTATCGGCCCCTATTTACCATCTTTTCGTCAAGAAACGTATGAACAAGTAGAGAAAATTCGAGAGAAGGCTGCTTTGTTTATCGGCGCGGAGCAAGAAGAAATTGCCTTTGTGCCCAATGGATCCATGGCTATTAATTATGTTTCAGGTGGCTTGCAGTGGGAACAAGGTGATGAGGTCATTGTACTCGATACAGAAATGTTAAGTAATTATGTGCCTTGGCTTGCCCTTCAGCAGCAAGGTGTTCACTTAAAAGTGTTGAAAACGAATGCAGATTATTTGGTGGATTTACAAGCACTCGAGCAGCTCATCACACCACAAACAAGACTAATTGCTTTTGCCCATATGTCCAATGCCTCAGGTGCCCTTCAGCCTGCTAAGGAAATATGTCAGTTCGCACAGCAGCACAATGTACTGACATTGATTAATGCCAATCAAACAGTTGGTTTAACCCCACTCCATGTCAAAGAGCTTGGGTGTGACTTTTTAGTAGCATGTGGGCGAAAATGGCTTCGTGGCCCTGAAGGATCAGGAATTTTATATGTACGAAAAGCGCTTATATCCACACTGACGCCTCTTATGATTGGTTGGGGTAGTACACAATGGGATTATCAAAACAATACTTATTCATTTTTAGAGACAGCTAAACGTTTTGAGCCAGGCTGTCCGATCATTCCAAGTATTTTAGGTTTAGGAGCAGCCATTGATTATGCAAATGCTATCGGTATTCATCACATTTATGAGCGTGTCAAACAGCTAACTAACTATTTGCTTGAACAACTTGAAACCATTCCAGGTATTGTTTTATATGGTCCACAAAATAGTGACTATCGATTATCAATTACACCGTTTAATATTGAGGGGCTTTCTCCCGATGATATCACGAATTATTTAGCACAACATGGTGTCATCATTGAAGCTGGAACTTTTATGGCGAATACCATTATGGAGCGCAATCACATTCAAAAAATGGCTCGATTTTCGCCGCACTATTTTAACACTTTTGAAGAAATCGACACAGCTGTATCCCTCATGAAGAAATTCAAAGAATTCTCTAAAGGAAAGGCCCAAGATAGTTATTAGCTATCTTGAGCCTTTTGTTTATTCATGGTAGAACTTAAAGCTGTATTGATCGAAATAACGTTGGATATTCATCGCACCATATTGCAGAACATTAATCATTTCAGGAAGCTTTTCCTCGGTTGGTTTACGATAAATAGGACCTGCAATCGTTAATGAGGCAATGACTTCTTTTTTACTATTAAAAAGAGGTACACCAAGCCCAAATACAGAATGAGAATATTCTCCCGTTGTAAAGCACCAGCCTTGCTGTTGTATTTTCTCTAAATCAGCTAACATTTCAGCAGGGTCAGTAATCGTTTCTGGGGTTAATCTTTTCATGCCATGGTCCATAATTTCTTTTTTCCTCTCTTCAGGAAGAAAAGCCATAATGGTTTTACAAGATGCCCCAATATGTAAGGGTGTGCGTGTGCCAATTGACACCGAAAATTTAATCGTTTGAGAGCTCTCAGCTATTTCCACTGTGACGCCATCTGTCCCATCTAACCAAGTTAAAAATACCGATTCCTTGATAGCCTCAGCAAGATTCTTCATAATCGGTAAAACAAAATCAGAAAGATTTAATTTATCTTTGACCATTTGGCCATATTCCAAAAATCGGAGCCCTAATTCATATTTTTTCGTTTCAGGATTTTGAATCAGAAAGCCTTGATTTTCGAAAGTCGCCAAAATCCGATAAATAATTGAATGGCTAATATTCATCTCTTTCGCTAACTCTCGTACACCCCACGTCGGATTTTCCTTATTAAAATATTTGAGAACCTCTAATGAGTTATCTAATGTTTTTAATGTCATTTCACACCTCGAATGTCTCTATAATAGAACCGTATATTGATTATAAAATGAACTCGGACAATTTTCAATAAATTCAACTATTTTACAATTGCCTTTTAATCGAATGATTGGGTGCAATCGTTCTATTAGGTAAATAGAGCAGCCTATCCGCTCAGAGCAATTCTATCGAGTAAAAAGTGGGCGCTATCCTCCGAAATACTCTTTCTATCCATCACTTTTTGAATTCTATCCGCTCGTTTGAGCAGCCTATCCGCTCAGAGCAATTCTATCGAGTAAAAAGTGGGTGCTATCCTCTGAAATACTCTTTCTATCCGTCACTTTTTGAATTCTATCCGCTCGTTTGAGCAGCCTATCCGCTCTGAGCAATTCTATCGAGTAAAAAAGTGGGCGCTATCCTCTGAAATACTCTTTCTATCCGTCACTTTTTGAATTCTATCCGCTCGTTTTGAGCAGCCTATCCGCCTCGATCGTTTAACCTAAAAATTCAACTAAAAGAAAATCAACTCCCCTCTTAGAAGTTGATAGAGGGGAGTTGATTTCGTTTTTCTAAATTATGTTTCGCTACTCGTTTTTCTCTTGAATGCCCTGTACTAATTTCTCTTGAATCTGCAAATATTGGGCAATTTCCTCTTCATCTAATACATCAAAAAGCTGTACAAAGACTTCTTTTCCAATGGATTGCGCCTTTGCCAAGGCCGCTTGACCCTCGTCTGTAATTTGTAAGCGAATAGTGCGACGGTCAGATGGATCATACAGTCTTTCCGCTAAGCCAAGCTTGACCAGCTTTTCTGCAATGCTTGTCATGGCTCCTTTTGTATAGCCGATTGTTTCAGCTAATTCTGCCTGTTTTTGAGGGCCTTTCACATGTAGCTCATTTAAAACTAAAATGGGTGAAATCCCTAAAGGATATGGAAACGCTTTTGTAAAACGTATAATGTTGGCATTATTCACCTGTTCAATCATATGAATCAGTTTAAAAATATTTGTCTGTTTCAAAATAATCCTCCTCAACGTCGAGAATTAATGAAGCATTAGTGAACCTCCATCCACCATAATCGTTTGACCCGTAATGTATTGAGAATCATCGGATGCTAAGAAAACAGCTACACGGCCGATATCTTGCTCAACATTACCGAAACGACCTAGCGGGATTTTACTTCTAACCGCTTCATAATACTCTGGCTGTGCTTTTGCCCATGCCTGAACACCTGGTGAATCAGCAAGTGGACTAATGATATTGACATTAATACCATAACGACCCCATTCATTTGCCGCTACACGAGAAATGCCTCTGATGGCTTCCTTAGCAGCTGCATACGCTGCCTGTGTCTCATGTCCTTGTATTCCTGCACCAGATGCAAAGTTAATAATATTACCTTTTGTTTCTTTTAAGTGTGGTAGTGCTGCTTGCATTAAGTAGAAGGTTGGATAAAAGCCTGTCCCAAATGATAAATCAAGATCTGCTTGTGTTATTTCTTCTATTGTAACTTGTTTTGAAGCATGAGCGTTATTAACTAGCACATCTAGTTTACCGTATTTTTCTACGACTGTATCAATAATTTTTGGTAAATGATCGCGTTCCATTAAATTTGCCTGCAAAAACATAGATTTCGGAGAGATTGCTTGCAATTCTTTTTCCATTGTCTCGCCCGCTTCCCTGTTTAAATCAACAATTGTAACGATGGCCCCTTCCTTTGCCATTGCTTTTGCCATCCCACTACCAATGCCACCCGCACCACCAGTAATGATAATTACTTTATCTTGTAGTTTAGTCATTTATCAACATCTCCTTATTGTTCATTTACAAATAGTTTAATATTAAACTATTTAATTGTAAACTAACTAGACTTCACAGAAAAAGTTTATTTTATGAATGGCTAAAATAAGCTTTACCTTTTAATGAACTATTTGATCTCTTACATTCTCTATTTTTGGTTGGATATTACCCCGAAAGTAGATGCTTTAATATAGGATTTTCCTTGTAATAACTGTAATTGCTCGGGTGTGCCAGTTACGACTGCCCCAATTATTTTCACATCACTTGTCTCCAAGGTTCCATTTTCCCCTATTAAAGCTTGATAAACCTCGTTTGTTTCCCACTCAAAATTTTTACTTTCCCGAAGTAGCTCAATGTTTCGAATAAAGGTGTCAACCTCGTTGTTTGAAGAACGGCGAGGTTTTGGTTTTGATTGCTCTGATTGAAAACCATAAATGTATGGGTAGTTGGCTGGAATTGTATTCTGTCCTTGCTGAAAAAAATCTAAAGTATCATCTGTATAGGCATCCACCCACCACCAATCTACTTGCACTTCAGTGGGCAGCTTGCTTTTAATTTCATCAAAACTATAGGCATTATCAAAAGAGATGGCTAATTCTACTAAAGTATTGTTCTCCAATTGTTTCAGTTCACTAATTTTATCTTTATATTGATCGTAGGAAATCTTAGGATGGTAAAAAAACATTTCTCGATCACCTGTGTAGTCATTAAACCGTTCGAGTTGATGTGTTTCTGCCAGTGATTCTGAACCTTCTATTTGGATAGAGTTAGAAATGTAAGTTTGTGTAAGCGTTCCAAATAAATTATAATCACTTTCGATAGGTGTCCAAATATAGGGACGATGCTGATCTCCGAGCACCTTATAGGTCGTTGTTATTATTTTTCCTCCGAGTAAATTATCGTCATATTTCTGATTACTAATTTGAACATTTGGAGCACTTATTTCGTTAAATAAATGAATGTCATCACTTACTTTTTGTGCACTGTTTAACGATAAATGTCTAAGACCATACCAAAATGCTATTAGAACAATAGGCGTAACAATCAGTGTGATGCCAATTATTTTTATTGTTGACCAAAACCTTGCCTTTCTCATTATTTTTTTCGTTTGTTTATCATCAAATAAAAAATTATGGTGTTCTTTATTCATAATAAATATCCTCCTTAAATCGTACAGTAAATTCTTCCCGAGCTCGTCTCACATGCGTTTTTAAAGTGTTTTCATTTTTATTCATTAATGCTGAAATTTCCTTATATGATAATCCCAGCTCATATTTGAGGATTAATACTTCCTGATGCAAGATGGATAACGTGTCAAGCGTGTCTCTTATGTCCTTTAATTTTTCTTTTTTTAAAACCTGAAATTCAGGAATATTTATTAATGAGGTCAATTGAAATTCATCATATTCTGTTGTTGGATGGCGCTTTTCCTTTCTTTTGAGATCATAAAATTGGTTGGTTGCCACGCGATATAACCAGCTCATTGCTTTATCTGACTGAATCCCATTTTTATGTAATAAAAACTTATAGCAAGTATCTTGGACGATATCTTCCGCATCCTCATGGGCTAATCCACGTTTTCTTAAATAACGATATAACAGAGTTCCTACTTGTTGTAGAAACTCATTCAATGATTGCTTTGCCATGTCTACCTCCCTTCTGCCTATACAACGCAGAACTCGAGAAAAAGTTTACATATTATAAGAAAATTCCCAATAGAAAAGAAGACTATAATAATCTTCAAACTTGATGAAAAATTTCGGTTTTTCCCCTGCAAACAACAATTATTTTCAAATTTACACAAGCATCTTTTTAATTTGACAAGAATATACTGTAGCAGCTAGCTAAAAAGACTTTCAAGAAAGGAGTTGTGGATGATGGGTGCTAAATGGATAAAGGTTTCAGTCTTTTATTTATTGATTGTTTTTGCTTTTGGCCTGTTTATGCATTATACTGTTCAACTTCAATGGAAGGCGACACATGCTCATATCGGTGTGGTAGGTTGGCTGACTACTGGATTCATAGGTTTAATTTATTCAACGTATAAAGAAGCTGCAGAAACTGGTCTCGCTAAGGCACAATTTTGGCTTTATAATATTGGTTTACCATTCCTCCTTGTTGGCATGATGATGGTCTATCTTGATGTACCACGCTGGTTATTTGAATTATTTGTATCAGGTGGTGGCATTGCTGTAGCGCTGTCCGTCCTATTATTCTTTGTGAATGTCTTTAAATATGTAAGATAAACAAGAGAGCCCCACTTCCATGTATGAAGTGGGGCTCTTTCATCCAGTATTACTGTAAGGAACTTGCTTGCATTTGATACATTTTGTCATAAATACCGCCAAGGGCTAGTAGCTCATCATGTGTACCATTCTCAACAATTTTCCCTCGATCAAGCACAAGGATACGGTCCGCATTTTTAATTGTAGAAAGTCGATGGGCAATAATAAATGTTGTTCGTCCTTTTTTAAGAACGTCCATGGCATGCTGTATAATCTCTTCCGTTTCCGTATCAATATTCGAAGTCGCTTCATCTAATATTAAAATCGATGGATCGAAGGCAAGTGCTCGTGCAAAGGAAATCAACTGACGTTGTCCTGATGATAACGTACTCCCCTTCTCAATAACTGGCTCATCATAACCATTTGGTAAGTTGGCTAAAACACGTTCTCCTCCGACTGCATTTAAAGAAGCATCAATTTTTTCACGTGAGATGTTAGGGTTGTTTAAGCTCACATTGGAGGCGATCGTGCCTGTAAATAAATAAGGGTCCTGTAGCACAATCCCCATATGTTCACGCATCGTTTGACGAGGAACAGAGGTGATATCAATGCCATCGATTGTGATTTTCCCTTTCGATGGATCATAGAAGCGGAATAGTAAGTTCATAATGGAACTTTTCCCAGAGCCCGTATGACCAACTAAAGCGATGGTTTCACCTTGATGCGCTTTAAATGATAGGTTTTTCAATACATAATCATTATCCTTATAAGCAAAGGAAACATCTTCGAAGACCACATTTCCTTTATATCTTGGTAAGCTCTTTTCAGAAACAGGCTCACCATCCGTATCTAGTACCTCAAAGACACGTTTACCAGCAATAAGTGAACGCTCAAGCTGTGAAAATTGGTTTACAATATTCGTGATCGGATTAAATAGCTTTGTTAAATAATCGACAAACGCATATAATGTCCCTGCGGAAATCACTTGAGTTGCTGTAAATGATTGCGTACCAAAGTAGAAAATAAAGACCGTAAACATGATGAGCCTTAACGTATTCACCAGGTTAAAGGAAGTGGCTGAGTCAAGCACTAGTAGCTTACGTTCATAAGCATAATGCTCATTATTCATGTCATCAAATTCCTTGGTCATTTGTTGCTCACGACGGAACGCCTGAATAATTGTCATACCTTGAATGGATTCGTTAATCATAGCGTTTATATCTGCGATTTTCGTACGAATGACGTCATTATATTTTGAAGCAAACTTTCGATATAAAATCATCCATAAGTAAACAATCGGAATCATTGTTAAAGCAAGCATCGCCATTTTCCAATTTAAAATAAAGAGTGCGATATACACGCCAATGATCGAAATAAAGCTCGTTACAAAATTGGAAAGTACCTGCACATATAAATTACGAACCGCCTCTGTATCATTTGTTACGCGCGCCACAATTTTACCTGCAGGCAAATTATCAAAGTACTGAATTGGTAAAGTTTGAATATGCTCAAAGACATCTTTCCGTAATTTTTGGATGACGCGGTTCGCGCCAATTTGTAAATAAATATACATAAAATAGCGTAATATGGCTGTTGCAATGGCTAACAGTAAATAAACTAGTAATAACCATGTTATCGGTTTGATTTCAATATGACCTATCGTCATGTAATGATCAATAATATGTTTGGCAATAAATGGCCCAACAAGCTCCGTAAAAACGGCGATTGTTAGGAAGAACAAGCCAAGAAGTATTGGCTTTTTAAAATACATCGCATAGCGAGTTAAACGTTGACTCGTACTCATGAGGCACCTCCTTCTAGCTGCTGACGGTCAAATTGCTCTTTATACCATCCTTGTTGTGAAAGAAGTTCCTCATGTGTTCCCTGCTCTACTATTTGCCCATCATCCAATACGATAATGACATCAGCATGTTGGATGCCTGATAGGCGATGCGTCGTAATAATCGTCGTTTTACCATGACGTTCACGCTGAATATTTTCAATAATTCTTGCCTCTGTCTTCGCGTCGACAGCGGAAAGCGAATCATCAAGCATTAAAATTTCAGGATCTTTAATCAACGCACGAGCAATAGACACTCGTTGTTTTTGACCGCCTGAAAGAGATACACCTTTTTCCCCAACAAGTGTTTCAAGACCCATTGGTAAGTTTTCTAGATCTTTTTCAAAATACGCGGCACGAATGGCCTGCTGCAATTCAGCTTGGGTCGCATCTTCTTTCCCAAATAATATATTTTCACGGATAGTACGAGAGAAAAGTACATGATCTTGTGGTACATAACCAATCCAATCAAGAATCTGTTCCTTCGTTTGAGCCGTAATATCGATACCATCAATCAAAAGCTGACCCTGACCGATTGGATATTCTCGTAATAATTGGCGTAGGAACGTTGTTTTCCCCGCTCCAGTTTTACCAACAATGCCAAGCGTTTGGCCTTTTTTTAATGATAGTGAAATTTGCTGTAGGTTTTTCACCTGACTCATTGGATATTGGAATGTTAAATCATCAAAACCAATTGCTTTAGGTGTCGCAATCATTTGTGGATTCGGAATATTTTGAACATCCGCTTCATAGTTCAATGTTTCCTGCACCCGATCAAGTGAGGCATTCCCTTGCTGCATTACATTGATTAACTCTCCAATGGCGAAGATTGGCCAAACAGCTAACCCTAAATAGACATTAAATGTGACCAGTTGCCCAACAGTCATGGCCTCCGTTGACACTAAGTAAGCTCCATAGCCAAGCGCTACAACATAACTAATCCCAGTCCCAACTTTTGTTATTGGACCAAATAAAGCGTTAATTTTAGCTGTATGAATATTTTTCGCATAGACTGTTTCACTCATATCTGCGAAATTAGCCTCATCCTTTTTTTCCTGCACATAGGCACGCACCACTCGCACGCCCGCTACAGATTCAAGTACACTATCGTTCAGCTCACCAAATGCATCTTGTGCCTTCATATAGCGCTCATGAACGATTTTCCCTAAATATTGAATTAGGATGGCCATTATAGGTACAGGCAACATCGCAAAAAATGTTAGCTTCCACGAAATCATATAACCCATCGCAAAAATGATAAAGCCCATATAAATCGTTGAGTCAATCAACGTCATAATACCAAAGCCTGCTGTTAAGGAGACGGCATTTAAATCATTTGTTGCACGTGCCATTAAATCCCCTGTGCGGTTTTTCTCATAAAACGTTGGGGTCATCCGTAAAAAATGCTGCATTAAATTGCGACGTAAAATTTTCTCCAGGTTTATAGCCCCTTCAAATAGTCGGAATTGCCACACAAAATTTAATAGATATCCCCCAATAATAATCCCAATGAAAATTAATATATACTTTGTTAAAATTGCTGGCGTCATTTCTCCTGCAGTCAACAGATCGATAATAGTACCGAGCAAATAGGGAGGAACAACTTCCAGCCCACTGGCAATCATCAGCAGCACTATCGCAACTGTATATTGCTTCCAATATTTTTTAAAGAACCAGCCTAATTTACTTAAAACGTCAAACATTCATCATAACCCTCTTTCTTCCGTGCTGTTGCGGATAGCTACCCACTTTCAAGAAATTCCTTTTTGAAAATCATTCGTTGTACTGTGTTTCGCATATACATACACTCCTTTTTTATTTTCACTACAACCTTTTTAGGCACCAAAAAAGACACATACCCTACAAAGAGCATGTGTCTCTTATAAAAGGCAGAACGGAATCCATACCTTTTTCTGCAATCTTAAATAAACGTTAGGCATGGACAATGTATGTAACTGTGAATGAATATGATACTGGTAAAATTAACATTGTCATGCCCTCCTTTGGTTGATTTGTTATAGTGTTCTTGAAGATTATCACACTATAGAAATATTTGTCAACTATCCTCCTGTAATTTTTTATCATTCCTAGAAAATAGTTATCGCTTTAAAGCATTGAATTGCTTTATGGAACCAAAAGGCAGATATGTTAGTTGAGTATCGACTATAACTTTACAATAATTGATGATTGCTTACATTAACCTAAAGGCTGAAATTAAAAACATGCAATAAAAAATACCCCGATAATACGCCATAAAATGATGCCAATGTTTGCCGCAATCTTCTTCCATCTTTCTAATCCTTATATATCATCATCATTAGTTATTTATTATTTAGTTATTTATTATTTAGTTATTTATTACTTAGTAGTGGCGGGGTTTCCGTTTCCGGTTAAGCCGTTAACGGGTATTCCGTAAACGGCGAATGCCATGTCAACGTTTTTAAGAATCTTATTTAAATGAAAACTCTTTCATCATATTTAATATTTTGATATATTAAAGAGCCAAATCAAAATTTCCCTTCCCTTCTAAACAGCTTCTAAACATTATATACAGATAAAAGCTAGTTTTAGGGACATAGATCGGCGTTGTTGAGTAGAAATATTTCTAAAATTTTCTACTCATGCTACACTTTCACTATAGTCATTTTTAGTTAGGGGTCTTTACTTTGAAGTCATTTATAGCTGTAGGAATTGGCGGTATATTTGGTGCCATTAGTCGGTATAGTCTTAGTGTTATTATTCCAAATACAGGACCATTTCCTTTAACGACACTGTTTATCAATTTACTTGGTTGCTTTTGCTTAGCATGGCTTTTTACTTCTTTTACAAAGCGCACACCAATTGTACTTGGGATTGGTACGGGCTTTTGTGGCGCCTTTACCACCTTTTCGACATTTTCCTTAGAGACACTATTACTCCTAGAAAATGGCGAGTGGCTTCAGGCTATACTTTATGTTGTGGCGAGTGTCGTAGGTGGACTAGCTTGTGCATGGCTCGGAATTCGAGTGGCTAGGGGGATGTAGTATGATTTTTGTAGGAATAGGTGGATTCTTTGGTGCTCTTACAAGATTTTATCTAGGAAAATTACTAGCACATCCATACCCGTGGGCAACGTTTATTATCAATAGTACAGGTTCGTTTGCACTTGGTCTTGTATTTGCTCTACAGCTTAGTGATTGGTTATGGCAACTGATTGGCATTGGTTTTTTAGGAGCCTATACGACATTCTCCACTTTTGGATTTGAATCACTCCAGCTGATTGAACAGCAAAAATGGAGGCAGGTCATTAGCTATATCGTTAGTACCGTGTTAGTTGGCATATTGTTTGCTGTTATTGGTTATCTAGTAGTGTAAAAGAGGTGATATTTATTGACACAGCCATTAAATGAACTACTACAAGAACTTGAAGTTGAAATAGAACATACACTTTACGAACTGATCGATCTAGAATTAGAAGAAAATTATGCAGCTATGAATACGCGATTTGCCCAACTCCTTACTAAGGTCCAGGCATCTCGGCTCATCGATTACAAGCTCGATGTTCTCGTGGAGCCTGAAGCTTTTGCAACTGAAACTTGTATTCTACTTCAAAGCTTACTAGAAGCAAAGGCAAGGCCAAATAAAAGGCATAGACTGCTAACACATCGGATGATTTTAAAAATATGGCTACGTAAAAATCAACGATTCACAAAGGAATTTTTACCGCAAATGTTTTAGGCGCCACTTGTTTTCGCAAGGGCGCCTTTTTACACTTCTAATTGTTGCAACACTTCTTTTATTTTCCCCTCTATTTTTAAATCGAATGGCGTTGCATGCTGCGACATATCTAAATTAATATAAACGGTTTTCCCACTTGTCATCATCGGCAGCTGGTTTACGGGGTATACCTCAAGGCTTGTTCCTATGACAAGGACAAGTTCAGCCTTTTTAATCGCCTCCATTGACGTGTGCCAGCTAATTTGCGGTAGACTTTCTCCAAATAGAACGACATTTGGACGAAGTTTGCCACCACAATGACTGCAACTAGCCTTGCTCAAGAAATGCTCCATGGAAGCCGCCTGCTGGCAACGGTGACAACGAATGGAACGTATCGAACCATGTAATTCCTCTACTTTTTGACTTCCTGCCAATTGATGAAAACCATCCACATTTTGAGTAGCCACTAATGAAACGATTCCCCTTTGTTCCCAATCCGCTAAAATTTGATGACCTTCGTGAGGTGCTGCTTTTTCTAAATTTTCAAGGCGCATTTTATAAAACTCATGAAATAAAGAATAATTTTCTGTCAATGCCTCAGTTGTCGCTACAGCTCGAGGATTTATATTTTTCCACCAGCCCGATGCTGAACGGAAATCTGGGATTCCACTTTCTGTTGACATGCCCGCTCCTGTTAAAATGACCGTGTTCGTTGATGTTTGCAACCACTCACTTAAACGTTTTATAGTCATATTTTCATTCCCCCATTCATATTGAAAAAGTTATCTACTCCTACTTCGACAATTAGTCCATTTTTCCTGTGAATGTTGATTATTTTATCACCACTTCACATCATGCTAGTGAGATTGTTTAAAAGGACGCTGCCATTTTAATTTATTATTTACAGATAACATTCGAATGAGCACGATGGCAATAACGATTATCGACAACTCAAGAGAGCTGCTCCACCCTGCCCATATGCAAAGAGCACATAAAAAAGTCAATACGGCATGTATTTCTTCTCTTAATGCAAGTGGCGTTCGACCAGCTAATAAATCACGAATCATTCCTCCCCCCACACCAGTAAACATCGAAGCGATGATAATGATGCCTAGATCATGATTCAAGCTTTTTGCTAATAACCCTCCTTGTATAGCAAAAGAAGCAAGGCCAATCGAATCAAAGAAATATCCCCATCGGTTCCAGTGATGTATCCAATCCCTTTTGATAAATAAAAGGGTCGTTAGTGTGATGAGGACAACGAGTAAGGAATGACGCTCCCATATATCTGACACAGGTATATCAAGGACAACGTTGCGAATGATGGAACCGCCGTAAGAGGTTGTTAGACCAAGCACAAATATACCAATAAACGAATAGTTGGCCTGTAACGCCACAAATGCTCCGCTAATCGCGTATGCAATAATACCAATGATGTGTAAAACTGACCAAGTCACATGTTTCAACTCCTATTTTTTAGCCTATATAAAAAGCCCACCATAAAATAGTTGCGCATATAAATCGCAAACTATTTTATGGCGGGCTAATATCTAAGCAGTTTTATCTACTAATTTATCCATCTCACCATGTATTATATAGAAATTGTGTTGACGTTGAGCAATGTAGGAATAACACAACGACCATACAATTTCCCAGTAAAATTGTAATCGATGTTGTAGGGAAACTCAATGAAAAATTTTAGATTACAACGTTTCATACATGACTTGACCCATCTGTGAAATATCATAATCTCCTAAAGCAGCCACTTCCGCCTGAAAATCTGGTGCAGTCAAAATTTCCTTCACTAGATCAATTAATGGTTGATTTTCAGGTGATTTGAATAACACAATGTCATAACGCTCTGTTACTACAGGTATAAAATCGACATTAATGAGCTTAGCCATTTTTTCAATTCCTATTCCAACATCTGCATGACCATTTGCTACAGCAGAGGCAACATCAAGATGACTCATTTCTTCGTTATGGTACCCCTCAATAGTGGATGGTGAGATGTGGTGAATTCGCAATTGTTCATCTAATAAAGTCCGAGCACCCGAGCCCTTCTCACGATTGATTAGCTTACACGCTGTAGTCTTAAAATCTTCAAATGATTGAAGTTGCAACGGATTTCCTTTTTGAACATAGAAACCTGCTCGACGTGAAATGACATTGAAAAGTATGAAAGGATGGCTCACAAAAATCTTTTTTACATAGGGTGTATTATAGTCTCCTGTATCACCATCAAACATATGTAAACTCGCAATATCACATTCTCCGTTATACAACGCCATGACACCATTAAAGCTACCTTCATGGGAACGTAATACTTTAATCGATTGTCTTTTCTCAATATATTTTGCTAATAAATCCAACACTAAATCCTGTCCACTAATAATAATTTTAGGATATTGTTTTGCTTGATTGCCTATCTTTGGCACGGGCACTTTTTGAGTTGTACCTGTTTTACGTTTTTGAATATAGGCTTGCAAGTCCATACGATCTACCCGCATTTGCCGGCCGACACGGAAAACGGGCAAATCTCCTTTTTTCACCAAATCATAAACTGTTAATTTTGAAACCTTTAATAATTGTGCGACTTCTTCAATCGTATAGGATTGTTCTTGTGACATGTAAAAGTTCTCCTCCTATAAGCCTCTTTTTACATGGTAACGTATTTATTGTCTGATGAACATCTTGAAGTTTTCTAGCAATCCTATCTTTCCTTTTTACTTATGTCTTATTATAATTGGTTATGTCTTGTTATAACGAGTTATAAAAGGAGTACCATCATCATGAGAAAATACTTTTATAGTTTCTTTGCAACAGTGTTTATACTAGGAGGTCTATTAGCTGGCTGTAGTAGCCAAGAAAATGAGGTCTCAGCAAATAAACCTGTTGAATTAACAATTTCTGCGGCAGCTAGTTTACAGGATGCCTTAAAAGAACTTCAAACAATTTATGAAAAAGAACATGAATCCATCAAAATCCACTTTAACTTCGGTGGTTCAGGTGCACTGCAACAACAAATTTTACAGGGTGCTCCTGTAGATCTTTTCTTGTCAGCAGCAGAGGATAAATTCGATACCCTTGTAGAAGAAGGAATGATTGATCGACAGCAAGGAATCAATTTATTAGCAAACGAATTAGTATTAGTCGTTCCTAAACATAATGCGAAACAAATTCATTCCTTTGAAGATCTACAGCAAGCAGGGAAATTAGCGCTTGGTACACCCGAAACCGTACCTGCTGGGCAGTATGGTGTGGACACATTAAAAAATATGCAGCTTTGGGATCTACTTGAATCGAAAGTGGTCTACACAAAAGATGTGCGGCAAGTCCTTACTTATACCGAAACAGAAAATGTGGATGCTGGAATCGTTTATCGAACAGATGCCCTTGTCTCCGATAAAGTCGATATCGTTGCCACTGCGGATCAGGGTATGCACGCGCCGATTATTTATCCTGTAGGTGTCCTAAAAGCTAGTAAGCATACTAACGAGGCGGAAAATTTTTATCAATTTTTACAGACGGATGAGGCCATGAGTGTCTTTAAAAAATATGGATTTAAAGGAGTCCAATAAAGATGAGCGTTGATTTCTGGTCTCCGCTCAAGCTTTCGATAGAGATTGCCTTTGTAGCAGGAATAATGGCGATAGTAGCAGGTATTCTAATGGGCAAATGGATGGCTACACGTCATTTTAAAGGTAAAGTAGTGCTTGAAACCTTGTTATTGCTGCCACTTGTTTTACCCCCTACTGTAGTAGGTTTCCTGCTTATTGTTTTGTTCGGAAAAAATAGTATGCTAGGCAATTTAATTGTGTGGCTTTTTGATCAGCCAGTCATGTTCACTTGGTGGGCAGCCGTCATTGCTTCTACAATCGTTGCTTTTCCATTAATGTATCAGTCCGCTAAAACTGGCTTTGCCTCTGTTGAAAAAGATATCGAAAACGCGGCACGTATGGATGGCGCAAATGAATGGCAAGTCTTTCTTTATGTGTCCATTCCCCTCGCATTAAAGTCACTAGTATCTGGTGGAATTTTAAGTTTTACAAGAGCTTTGGGTGAGTTTGGAGCAACTCTAATGTTTGCGGGAAATATTCCAGGGAAGACACAAACAACCCCACTTGCAATTTATATGGCGCTTGATTCAGGGAACATGACACTTGCCTGGACATGGGTTTTGTGTATGATTGCCATTTCTTTTATTATGCTTCTTAGCATTCATCTCCTGAAAGTATAAAAGAGGTAGTTGGTTACAACCAACTACCTCTTTTCAGTCACCCCCCACTGATTGGTGGTATAAAAGCGATCGTGTCACCCGAGTTGATAATCGTTGTATCTGTCGCAAATTCCTCGTTAATGGCTGTCATCATTTGTTGTAATGATAGCTCCGGATACTGCTGTTCCATCCACTCTTTCAATTGAGCAACCGACACATCTGAGAGCTCTACCGTGAGCTTCGATTTCCCAACTACTTCCTGTAAGTGAGCAAATAATAAAATATTAATCACACTTTTCCTCCTCCTGAATGGCAGGTTTTCCTTGCGGATAAGGGACATTTTCTAATTGATCGCCAATCCATTCAGTCCCGTCCTCCCAATGTTCTTTTTTCCATATCGGCACAATTTGCTTTATGCGGTCAATCGCATATTCATTCGCCCTATAGGCCACTTTACGATGTGGTGATGAAACAGCAATGACTACAGCGATATCCGAAATAGCTAAATGACCTACACGATGGGTGATGGCCACTTTCACTTCTGACCATTGTTCTTGTATTTCCTTTGCAATCTGTTCAAACATTTTAATTGCCATAGCAGGATAGGCTTGATACTCTAAATGCAATGTTTTTTTACCATTCGTCATTTCACGCACGGTGCCAATGAAAAGTGTAATAGCCCCAGCATTTCGACTAAGTACTTTTTGTCTTACTTCCTCTACATCAATAGGTTTATCAATAATTTCAAATAATGCTGACGTCATGATGGTTTCCTCATTTCCTTCCATAAAAACTTCATATACTGTGCTTCTTCATGAATTGAAAAGGCTGGAATAGCTAGTGACGAATCAAGTGGATAGCTTGGCCAATAGAGCACACAAATAATATTAGAAACTTGTTGTAGTAAAGCTTCATCCTGTGCTGTTCGTAAGAGCACGATCTTCGGATAATGTTCTTTTTTATAGCCTTCAATTAGAATGACATCCAGTGGAAAGGATGCATACATTTCTAGTATTTCAGCCAGATGCCAATGATTTTGGTGAATACTCATCCGTAAAGTACCTGCTCCCGCAACTGCCGTGACATCTGCTCCCGCCTTCTCATGACGACCACTATCCTTCGAAGCATCTACGTGTGGTACTCCACCATGTCCATGATGCTTAATGGTCCCTACTCGTAATCCTGCTGCTGTAGCTTGCTTGATCAGTTGCTCCATTAATGTCGTCTTTCCACTATTTTGATAGCCAACTATCTGTAGTATTTTTCGATTTTGTCCCAAGGCCACTCACTTCCTTGTTTATCTTCTAACAATAGGACTGCTACTGACATCCCTTTTTCATAGCCGCGTGAGCCACCAGGTAAAACGATAAAAGCATTGGCTGTCGCTAAAGATGAAACCGCACTTGATTTATCAAACCCAGATGGGACAGCAACTAACTGACCTTTTTCATAGTAGGCACTCGCTCGTACGAAGCGTGTAAATGGATTAGGCTTTGTAAAATCTGCTCCTAAAATCGCTTGCTCTCGACGTAAATGTGGTTGTTGATTGCCACATGCAGTACGAATAATTGGGCGTACAAATAGCTCAAAGCCTACATAGCAAGCTGAAGGATTACCAGAAAGTCCAAATAGTAATTGTCCCCTGCGAGCCGCTACCGTTGTCACACTACCTGGGCGCATTGCTATTTTATTAAACAATACCTTTGCATCGATCGCTTCATAAATGGCTGGTAAGTAATCATAATCACCTACAGAAACGCCACCCGTTGTAATGAGAACATCGACTTCCTGTAAGGCTTTTTCCACATGCTCAATACATAAATTGAGATCATCGCTTAATTTGCCGAAATATTTTACTTCTGCGCCAGCACGTTCAATTTGAGCCATCATCATATACGCATTACTATTTCGAATTTTACCAGGCTGTAAAGGTTCACCTGGCTCTAGTAATTCGCTACCAGTAGCAATCACACCAATGACAGGTCTACGATAAACAGGCACTTGCTCATAACCAAAAGTAGCGAGTAAGGCCATGACTCCTGGGTTAATATATTGCCCTCGTTCAATGAGGATGGCACCTTGCTGCACATCTTCTCCCTTGTAGGATATATTGGTACCCGCCTCAAATGACCGTTTAATTGACATATACTTTTGGTCATTTTCCTCAAACGTATACGTTAATTCCAGCATCACAACTACATCACACCCTTGTGGTATAGGCGCACCTGTCATAATACGGACAGCTTGTCGTTCGCCAACAACCTCGTCATAGACATAGCCTGCACCAATTTCCCCAACGACCTGAAAACGGACTGGTTGCTGCGAGGAAGCTTCTCGGCTATCAATAGAACGAATAGCATATCCATCATAAGGGGAACGATCGAAGGCAGGTACATCATGGTCAGCTCGAATAGCTTCTGCTATAAAACGTCCATGAACGTGCGTTAATGGCACAAGCTCCTTTTTTGCTTGAAAGGCATAATCCATTACACGATGAACAGCTTCTGCCACAGGAATTGGTTGTCTTTTTTCTACCATTCGGTACACTCCTTTAACCTAATAAACGATAGTAAATGCTTTTAGCTTTTTGTATATCTTGTATTCCATGTATAACGACACGACCATCTTGAAAAATAACGATTCGATAATCCTCGGCTTGACATGATAGCAAGTAAGGATTTTTTTGAATTTCACCGTAGGGACGAAGCTGGTTGGCTAGCTGCTCCAACTGATAATAAATCGGCTTCGGAGGTCGTATTTGTACTGCATCTCGTCCACAAAGAATCTCTAATTTCGTTTGATTTTCATAGGATAAATAAGGATAGATTGGTTTGCTACCACAAGAGGGACAATCCTCCTGCCTTATTTTTTCCACATTGATTTCATAATGTTGATTTTGCCAAACATCAAATGTTAAATAGCTTTTTCGTAAGGCCTTTTCATCACCAACGAGTAGCTTTAAAACCTCTGCTACTTGATAGGCAGCAACGATCTGAACTGTTGGACTAATAATTCCTACCGTATCACACGTCATTCCTGTATGGGGCATAACCTTTAACAAGCAATGCAAACAAGGTGTTGTACCTGGTACAATCGTATAGGTCGCACCATAGCTACCAACACAAGAGCCATACACCCATGGAATTCGATGCTTTTGTGCAAGATCATTCATCACAAAGCGGACATCAAAATTATCTGTTGCATCAACCATGACATCGACACCTACTAATAATGGCAGAAGTGACTCTGTACAAGCATCCATTATGGCGACATGAATATCTACCTCTTTGTTGATACTTTGGAGCCTTGTTTTGGCAGCAATCACTTTCGGTAATTTTTCCTGTGCATCTTGTTCTGTATATAATTGCTGTCTTTGTAAATTACTCCATTCTACATAATCACGATCAATGAGCGTCAACTTACCAACACCAGCACGGACAAGAGCTTCTGCACTAGCACTTCCCAATGCACCCGCACCTATAATGAGGACATGTTTTTGCTGGATGGACTGCTGCCCTGCTTGTCCGATAGAATTAAATAATTGTTGTCTAGAATATCTATTTTGCATAACAATGGGGCCTTTCTTTCTATGAATTTTCGTTTGACCTTTTGCTTTATAGCATTATAATAAAAGCAATGTTTTTCAGTAAAACACGAATGAAGGAGGTCTTTTACTGTGCATCCCACACATCACCAGCAACCCATTCAAGTTGCAATTTTAACCGTTAGTGACACACGCACAAAGGCAGATGATCATGCAGGTCAGCGTATTCAATCCTTGCTTCAAGAAGCTACATTTGAAGTAAGAGACTATCAACTAACAAAGGATGAACCACAGGATATCGCCATGCATGTGAAGAATTGGTGCAGTGATCCGACAATCAATACCGTTATTGTCACAGGTGGAACAGGATTTACACCAAGAGACCAAACCTATGACACCATTCTGCCGCTTTTTGAAAAGGAAATGATGGGATTTGGTGAGTTGTTTCGAACACTTAGTTTTGAAGAAATTGGTCCAAAAGCAATGTTTAGTCGGGCAACAGCTGGTAGCCGTCAGCAAACAGCTATCTATGTATTACCCGGTTCCACCAATGCAGTGACACTAGCTATGACAAAGCTTATTGTTCCAACAGTCCAACATTTTGTCGGTGAGTTGAATCGCTTATGAAAATAGCAGGTGTTGTGTTAGCTGGCGGGCTATCCTCTCGCTATGGTCAGCCTAAAATGTTTGAACTGTTTGCTGGGCAGCCTTTATATAAACATAGTCTCATAGCCTTACAAAAAAATCAGCTAGATCCTCTCATCATTGCTACGAACGCACACCTACAACAGATGTTTGAGCAGGAAGATGTCCAATGGGTTATCGAAGAGCAGCCACATCAAGGACCTCTTTTTGCCCTGCACCATTTAATGAAAGCCAATCCTGATGTAGAATGGTTCTTTGTTGTAGCGAGCGATATGCCTTATATGAATGCAGATTTTATTGAGAAAATGCTTAGTAAAATTAATGACGAATATGATGCTATTGTTCCTAGACAAGCCCAACGCGATCAACCATTAGCTGCATTATATCGGCGCACTGCTTTACCAAAGGCGCAACAGTTAACGGAGCAAAACAAACGCAGTATGAAAGTGCTGTTAGAGCAAGTTCGTGTTTGCTATGTCCCTTTTGAGGACAATTGCCTAACATTTATCAATATCAATGCCCAACAAGATTGGTCACAAACTACTAAAAAGGAGTCTAACAATGAATAATTTCACACACTGGAACGAGGAAGGTCGTCCCAAAATGGTCGATATATCAGCAAAAGAAGTCACAACACGTATAGCCATTGCTCGCAGTACGATTACTTTATCTGATACCGTCTATGAAGCCATTCAACAAGGTGGCATTAAAAAAGGTGATCCGACACAAGTTGCTCAAATTGCAGGGATTATGGGTGCAAAAAAAACGGCCGATATCATTCCTATGTGCCATCCCATCATGCTTCAAGGCACAGATTTCCAATTTGACTATGAACAAGCAGAACATGGCTATGAGCTCCATATTCAAGCTACTGTTAAATGTAGCGGGAAAACAGGTGTTGAAATGGAAGCCCTTACTGCTGTGTCAATTGCTGCATTAACTTTCTATGATATGTGTAAAGCCGTTGATAAAACAATGGTCATTAAAGAAACCTACCTTGTTGAAAAAACAGGTGGAAAAAGTGGCACTTTTGTGCATAAATAAACAGAAAAATTCGGCATCATTTTGCCGATTTTTTCTGTTTTATGCTCTACCCTCCTATATGAGACATTTCGATTTTTGCATGTTTCCTCTTTGCCATTGTTTGTTCATTGCGTTCATCAGAATAGCGATCATTTCTTTTTGTCCAAACAGTTGTAATACAGTCCATAATGGCCGCATCATTTTGCCCTGAACGCAATAAATCTCTTAAATCTGTACCTTCTGTAGCAAATAAACAAGTATATAATGTTCCTTCTGCAGAGAGACGCGCACGAGAACATGTGGAACAGAAGGAATCCGTCACAGATGAGATGACACCAATTTCCCCCTGTGCGTCTTGATACTGATAACGCGTTGCTACTTCCCCTTTGTAATTTGGAGCAACTGGCTGTACCGGAGAAAACGAATGAATTTGCTCAATGATGTCTTTTTTAGATACTACATCATCTAATCGCCAACCATTCGAATTACCTACGTCCATATATTCAATAAAGCGTAGAATATGCTGTTTTTCTTTAAAAAATTGAGCCATTGTGACAATATCTTGATCATTCTTGCCTTTTTGAACAACCATATTTATCTTTACTTGTAAACCCGCTTCTGCTGCCTTTTCAATTCCCTCTAACACCGTTAATACCTTTCCTCGATGACCATTCATCTCGAAAAAACGTTCATCATTGAGTGAATCTAAACTAATTGAAACTCGGGATAATCCTGCCTTTGCCAGTGGCTGGGCATATTTTTTTAATAATGAACCATTTGTTGTTAAGGCAATATCTTCTACACCGTCTATGTGGTTAATTCGTGCGATTAATTCGGGTAAATCCCGTCTGAGCAGTGGCTCTCCACCTGTAATACGTATCTTTTTAACGCCTAACGACACAAAAATTTTTACTAAACGTTCAATCTCATCAAAGTTTAATATTTTATCAGACGGTAAAAATGCGTAATCTGGACCAAACACTTCTGCTGGCATACAATAGCGACAGCGAAAATTACAGCGATCTGTCACGGATATTCTTAAATCTCTTAACGGTCTGTGAAGTTGGTCTTGTAGATCCGTCATCTAATCTCCTTCTTTCAGTGCATTCTGAGTTGATAATAGGATGCGTTGTGGATGTGTATAAATATTCAGTGAATCCTGGCGAATAAAGCCCACTGTTGTAATACCTAGCTGTTCGGCCAATTGCAAGGCTAATTCTGTTGGTGCTGATTTAGATAAAACGATTTCACAGCCAATTTTGGATACTTTCAAAAGAATCTCCGACGATATTCGCCCACTAAAGACGATAACCTTATCTTGCATACGAATATGATGGCGAAGACAATAGCCGTAAATTTTATCTAAAGCATTATGTCGTCCAATATCCATACGGGTTAAAACGATGCCATGGACATCACAAAGTGCGGCATTATGCACACCACCTGTTTTCTTAAAAATATCAGCCCCATCCTGCATCGCATGCATTAAACGGAAGCAATCCTCTGTTGTTATTTGCACATGAACGTCTTCCATTTTTTTCGCTACTAATGCATCATTGGTAAACACAAAGCCCTGTCGACTCATACCACAGCAAGAGGTAATATAACGTTTGTTTTGCGTCTGCTGATAATAGGGATTGACATGCTTAGTTTTTATATGGACAAAGCCTTCCTTCTCTTGATGCCAAATTTCCTCAATATCCTCATAGCTACGAATAACTCGCTCCGAAGCTAAATAACCGATGACCATATCTTCCACATACTCTGGTGTACACACCATCGTAACAAATTCTTGCTGATTAATTTTTACTGTAACAGCGTATTCTGAGACAATCAAATCATCTATTTCTTTTACTTGCTGCCCTTCCACACGGACAATTTTTCGTGTTACCGCTCGATCCATCAGGCATTCCCCCTACTCACTGATGTTCTTTTCAAAAACAAAGACGGAAATCGCAAAATCCTCTTCAATTTTTATATCTGAAAATAAGTGAAGCAATTTACTGCCCATCAATTCTTCCATTCCCTCTGGCGGTGATTGCGTATATAAATCTTGAATCATACTTGTTCTTGCAGCATGTACCATTTTTAACCCATCAGGTGTACTGGCAATGAATTTTTCTGTTGGGGTAATATTTCCATACAAAGTAGATACAGCCATATTTTCAACAAAAACGGTATGGATACGCTCTGGTCCTTTACCGAATAATTCCTTACGCAACTTTCGAATCATGTCATTAAATTCATGTACTTTTTTAGACATAGCAATGATTCTCCTATCGTATTTTAACTTTTTTTAGTAAATTGAGATGAGGGTCACCCTTACAGTTTGTTAATGATATAGCAACATGAAAAAAAATAAAAGAGAAAATATTTCTTGATAACAATTCTCATTTAATAAATTTTATGATAAATATTGTTCATTTTGAAGGAAAGGGCTATAATCATTTATATCACAAATGGAATTGATGTATTTTGTTCCCTATGTCATATAAAGCATAGTGTTTTTAATATTTGAATTCTATTGTATAAAAATAAAAGTAGATTGAGTTTTTAGCAAGACCTGCTAAGAATTTTATCCACCATGAATCATTAGCATGTCTTAGACTTGCGTTTTCATGGTGGATTTTTTTATTTTTTCACAACAAAGACTTTGCTAAGTTGTTACGATCTAGCAATTCACCTATTTTGAGGTAGCTTTTAAGAACCATTGGGAATTACAATGATAACAAGACAAACTTTTCAGAAATAACCAACTCTAATTGTTATTCCCTTTTGTCTTAAGCGTAACATATTGTCTAGTAGTCTCAACGTGCAAAAGGAGGAAGTAACCTTGACTCAAATTAAAATTAATGGCGTATCGTATGATGTAAAAGAAGGAGCTACAATCCTTGATACCATTAATCAACATGACATCCCACATCCTCAAATATGTCATGTACCAGCTGTTGATCCAATTGAAACATGTGATACATGTATCGTAGAGGTCAATGGCCAATTAGTTCGATCCTGCTCCACAAAGGCAGTAGACGGCATGGATGTTTACTTAACTTCAGACAAAGCAAAAGCAGCACAAACAGAAGCAATGGACCGTCTACTCGAAAACCATTTATTGTACTGTACAGTTTGTGATAACAACAATGGGAATTGCGCGTTACACAACACAGCTGAATTAATGGAAATCGAACATCAGAAATATCCTTATAAGCCAAAAGTTGAACCTCATGAGGTAGACATGTCACATCCGTTTTACCGCTACGATCCCAACCAATGTATTGCTTGTGGTCAATGTGTGGAGGTTTGTCAAAATTTACAGGTAAACGAAACATTATCTCTTGATTGGGAGGCTGAAAGACCACGCGTTATTTGGGATACGGGTGTTGCAATCAATGATTCTTCCTGTGTAAGTTGCGGTCAATGTGTAACCGTTTGTCCATGTAATGCCTTAATGGAAAAATCGATGCTTGGAGAAGCTGGATTTATGACAGGTCTTAAACAGGATATGTTGGACCCCATGATTCATTTGATTAAGGAAGTTGAACCTGGCTATAGTGGTATTTTTGCCGTTTCTGAAGTTGAAGCAGCCATGCGCAGTAAACGTACTAAAAAAACAAAAACAGTCTGCACGTTCTGTGGTGTCGGTTGCTCATTTGAAGTTTGGACAAAAGGACGTAAAATTTTAAAAGTACAACCATCTGATGGTCCAGTTAATGCCATTTCTACTTGTGTCAAAGGAAAATTCGGCTGGGACTTCATTAATTCAGAGGAGCGTATTACAAAACCACTTATCCGTAAAAATGAAGAGTTTGTTGAATCGTCATGGGATGAAGCACTAGATTTAATTGCCTCTAAGCTCGGCGGTATTCAGCAACAATATGGCCCTGGTTCTGTTGGCTTTATTTCTTCGTCTAAAATTACGAACGAGGAAAATTACTTAATTCAAAAAATGGCGCGTCAATTATTCGAAACAAACGACGTGGATAACTGTTCTCGCTATTGTCAATCCCCTGCTACTGACGGTTTATTACGTACTGTTGGTATGGGTGGTGACGCTGGTACCATTCAAGATATTGCCAAAGCTGGTCTTGTCATTATTGTTGGAGCTAACCCTGCTGAAGGACACCCCGTTCTGGCGACACGTGTGAAACGTGCACATAAATTACATGGTCAGAAGTTAATAGTCGCGGATATTCGTAAACATGAAATGGCAGAACGATCAGATATCTTTATGCGTCCGAAACAAGGTACTGACCAAGTTTGGTTAATGGCTGTTACTAAATATATGATCGATCAAGGTTGGCACGATGAGGCCTTTATTCGAGAAAACGTCCTTCATTTTAGTGATTTTACACAAGTACTGGAAAAATACACACTCGATTACGCACAAGAAATGACAGGTATTTCTAAAGAAACATTGATTCAGGTTGCTGAAATGATTCGTGATGCAGATGGCACTTGTGTTCTTTGGGGTATGGGTGTAACACAAAATACAGGTGGCTCTTATACATCAGCCGCTATATCGAATCTATTATTAGCAACTGGTAACTATCGTCGACCAGGTGCAGGTGCCTACCCTCTTCGTGGTCATAACAATGTTCAAGGTGCATGCGATATGGGTACACTACCAAATTTATTGCCAGGCTATCAAAAAGTAACGGATGACGAGGCACGTGCAAAATTTGAAAAAGCCTATGGTGTCCCTATTCAATCACAACCAGGTCGAAATAATATGCAAATGCTAGATGCGATCATGGAAGGGAAAATGAAAGCGATGTATTTAGTAGGTGAGGATATGGCGCTTGTAGACTGTAATGCCAACCATGTCGATGAGGTGCTGTCACAACTAGACTTTTTTGTGGTTCAAGATTGTTTCCTTTCACGAACAGCACAATATGCGGATGTCATATTACCCGCTGCGCCTTCATTAGAAAAAGAAGGTACATTCACAAACACGGAACGTCGCGTGCAGCGTCTATATCAAGCTTTACCAACACTTGGTGAATCAAAAGCAGATTGGGAAATTCTTCAAGCAGTTGCTCGTCGTTTAGGTGCAGATTGGCAATATAACCACCCAAGTGACATTTTTGATGAAATGGCAAGCTTGTCTCCCCTATTCTCTCAAGCCAACTATGATGTTCTAGAAGGCTGGGGTAGCTTCTGTTGGGGTAGTCATGATGGAAAAGATACACCTTTATTATATGAAGATGGCTTTAACTTCCCAGATAAAAAAGCTCGCTTTGCTTTAAATGATTGGGTACAACCTGTTGAGTTTGAGGCACAGTATGATTGTCTTATTAACAATGGTCGTATGCTTGAGCACTTCCATGAGGGGAACCTAACAAATAAATCGAAAGGTATTCAATCGAAGGTACCTGAAATTTTCGTGGAGGTGTCACCAGAATTAGCGAAAGAACGAGGCATTGCAGATGGCGCCCTACTGCGATTAGTGTCTCCATATGGTGCATTAAAGCTAAATGCTCTCGTCACAGATCGGGTGCAAGGAAATGAATTATTTTTACCAATGAACTCGGTAAGCAAAGATTCAGCCATCAACTTCTTAACGGGCCCTGCAGCAGATGTGAATACATCCACACCAGCCTATAAGCAAACAAAGGTACGCGTAGAAGTGTTAAAAGCAAAAGGAAAATCACCACTTCCACGCACAAATCCACGCTATAAAAAACGTCATCCTCAAAACGGTGTGGAGGTACAACGGAAATGGAATCGTCCTGGCTACGTTCACTTAACAACTACTAACGAAAGAGAGTGAGAGCATGGCTGTACCGATTACAAACATAAGAAAACAACAATTAACAGAAGAACAACTGAAGGAACAGAAATTAGACAATTTAAAACAACTACTTTCTGATCATGAAGAAGCAGTCAATCAAGTATTCACCATTATGGCTGAATTAAATGATATAGGTGCATTAGAGGCAGCTACTAAGCTATTAGAAGCAAAAGAGGAAGTGGCTCATATTGCCCTTGGGCAATTAACACGCAAGCCTGTCACAAATATCATTAACAATTTAATGGGTGTCGCAGGCGCATTGACAGAGCTCAATCCTGAAACAACAACAAAGCTAATTGAAGGCCTAAACGCTGGTGTCGATGAAGCGAACAAAGCACTGGAGTCCGATGAAAAAGTAAGTGCCTTTAAGCTCGTAAAAATGTTAAATGATCCAGATGTCAATCGCGCACTTAATTTCGGGGTCCATTTCTTAAAAGGACTTGGTAAAGGCTTAAAAGAGTAAGGTGGTTACGTTAATGTTCGTAAAAGAAGATGTGATAAACGCATTAAAACAGGTAGAAGACCCTGAACTGCACCAGAGTATTGTAGATTTAAATATGATACGTAATATTCAAATAAACGACACCCAAATAGCCCTGGATATTATGTTAACCATTCCAGGATGTCCGTTAAAAGCAACTATCCAGCAAGATGTCGAGAAGGCACTACAAGCAATTGGTGCCTCCGATGTTGCCATTACCTTTGGGGTTATGTCGGACCAAGAGCGTGGTGAATTAACATCCACGTTAAAATCGAAAAATGTAACAGATCAAGGAATGCCGAATATGTTACTGCCTAATTCTGGCGTTCAATTCATTGCTATAACAAGTGGTAAAGGCGGTGTAGGAAAGTCTACTGTGACTATTAATTTAGCCGTCGCACTTGCCCGTCTTGGGAAACGTGTAGGTATTTTAGATGCCGATATATATGGCTTTAGTATTCCTGCCATGATGAATATTGAGCAAAAGCCTACTATGCTTGACCAAACGGCTATTCCAGTAGAGAGCCATGGCGTTAAAATAATGTCGATGGGCTTTTTTACAAAGGATAACCAGCCTGTTATGTGGCGTGGACCTATGCTGAACAAGTGGATTCGCAATTTTCTTGTCAACACGCTATGGGGAGATTTAGATTATCTACTGATAGATTTACCACCTGGTACAGGGGATGTGGCGATTGATATGGCAGCGATGATTCCGCAGGCACAGGAATTAATTGTGACAACACCCCATCTAGCCGCTTCTCATGTCGCTTTACGTGCCGGCTTAATGGCCCAACATACGAAACATACCATTCTCGGTGTTGTCGAAAACATGGCTTATTTTGAAGGGCCCGATGGTCACAAAAATTTTCTATTTGGACAGGGTGGCGCTGAGCAACTAGCAGATTTATTGCAGACCAATGTAGTAGCTCATATTCCTTTCGCTCAACCTGAAGAAAATACAGGTTCCTCGGTATATGCCGAGGAATCCATAATCGGTGAAGTGTTTACTCACCTAGCAGAAGATTTACTCTATCAGTAATATAATGAGACAAATAAAACACCTTTCGTTGAATAATGGGTTAACCAAACAATCAACGTGAAGGTGTTTTTTCTATGCGAACAAGAGTAAGCTGCCAATTTCTCAGCCACATCATTTGCTATTAAGAGTTATCTTACATAGAGATCAAGGCTGTCGCTAGATAACTATCAAAAGAAGTAAAATAGGAATGACCATGAGCATGTATCCATTAATTATTTAGCAATTTATCTATTACTAGCTTTGTTAAATTGGGCATTATCTCCATAGTATATTTCAATTCGGTTCTTTCATATCTATTATGTGCATCATATCCATATGGCCCAATATTGATTGCAGGGATATTTAATTCTCTAATGGCATCATAATTTACATAATGTTTGGTTCCCCAGCTAGGATTATTGTTAATAACTGAATTCACACTATCTTCATCGACATTTATAGCGACGCAACTCATATCACAAATATGAGGGAAATAGTTTTTTTGAACAATAGGCTTATCATAATATGGTTGAACTTTTTCAACAGCATAGTCTAAAGCCATTAGTAAATTTTTTTCTTTTTCATTTTTCCCGGTTACTTCAACACATGGTGAGTACAATGAAGAATAAAAAATAATTATTGCAGGACTCTTATCCTTCGACCACTTCCAAACTTCTTCTACCACTCTTGCAGAATACATACGTACATCTAACGCTTTATTTTTTAATAGTTCCTGTTTAAAAATTTTTATATGTTCTTTGTAATCGTCCCCATATTCTACAATAATTGATTGTTCTAATTCTTCATAGAACAATACCCTTGTCTTCCATGGCAATTTTGCATATTCCTGACCACTTATTTCGCAATATCTCTTATAGTGATTGTTTAAATTAGTGATTGCATTATCAAATGCCATTTCTGCATGGATTTTTAACTTTTCTAAGACCTCTTTAGGTGACCAGGATTGCACAAAGAAATTATAATATACATAGGAAGCAAGAGCTGTCTGTACTGTATATGTTTCTTTAAAATCAGTTTGCTTCAAACTTACAGGTGGCATTGGTGTTTCTCCTAATGATTGATCACATAACTCTGGGTTATATGCAATTTGTCTAGTTAACTCTGCAGCAATATAGTTAGGGTCAAGTCCTTCAAAACTAGAACCTACATGACTTTCCGCCCCAGTAATATAAAAGGAAGGGAGTAGTTTACCGACGCTGCCTTTATATATATATCTACTTTCATCCCCCTCATACTTAGGAGCAACAAAATCGGAGTTAATTAATGCTGCGTAATCAAAACCATGTTCTTCTTTTAACCTTTTTAGATCCGTTAAACCAGACAATACTCCATGGGAACTATCCTCCTCATCACACTCAGCAAAAAATACAATGTTTCCATTCAGTTCCTCTGGATGTTCAGAATAATATTTTAATAAATAATAATGGCTTGCAACACCACTCTTCATATCAAGTGTTCCTCTACCAAATAACCATTCATTTGATTCTAAATGCTCTCTTACCAACGGCGGCACTTTTTCACTCTTTAACACTTCATGAAGTTCATTAGGTAAACAAGCTTTCTCCTTCAAACTATTATAATCATCGATACCTACCGTATCTGTATGTCCCATTAACACAACCGTTTTATTACTATCTCCTTTAGTACCTTTTACACAGGCAAACACATTGTATCTTTCAACCTCATCATCTATCGTACGTGAAGTAAATACATAACTGGAGTTTTTCTGGAAATAAGGCAGACTAGAAATTGTTTTAGCCAGTGACTTTGAAATATCAATTTCCCCTTCGGTATTTACAACGCTTTCAATATTTACAAGCTCGTTCGTAACCCTTAATACTTCTTCATACGTTTTTAACATCGATCATCATCCCCTAATTACAGAAATAATTATAAAACCTGCTGTAAAAACTTAATGGTTCTTTCTTGTTTTGGAGCTTTAAAAATTTCTACTGGAGAGCCCTCTTCAATAATTTTACCGTCTGCTAACATAATTACCCTATCGGCTACTTCCTTAGCGAAGCCCATTTCATGTGTGACGACGACCATCGTCATGCCGTCTTTAGCAAGGCTTTTCATGGTTTCTAGAACTTCCCCTACCAACTCAGGATCCAATGCTGATGTTGGTTCATCAAATAACATAACACTCGGATTCATTGCAAGTGCCCTAGCAATAGCAACTCGTTGTTTTTGACCACCAGATAGTTGTTCCGGATAGTAATTAGCTTTATCAGCAAGACCAACTCGTTCTAACAAACTCATAGCAAATTTAATTGCTTCTTCTTTACTTTGCCTTTTTACCTGAATAGGTGCTTCTATTATATTTTGTAAAACACTTAAATGGGGAAATAAATTGAAATGTTGAAATACCATACCCATATTTTCTCTTACAAGATTTAAATTAGTTCTTTTTACATCAATAATTTCATCATTAATGCTTATCGTACCTGAATCTAATATTTCCAAAAAATTCATACAGCGTAATAAAGTGCTCTTCCCTGAGCCACTAGCCCCTATGAGAACAACTACTTCCGATTTATTAATTTCAAGGTTTATATCTTTTAACACCTTCAAGTCACCAAATGATTTAGAAAGCGATTTCAACTTTATCACGTTTTTTCCTCCTTCCAACATCCAGTCGACTTTCAAGTTTATTAAATAACAATGTGAATAATAAGACTAAAATTAAATAATAAATTCCTACAACAAAGTATGTTTCAAGAGGCATATAATTGTAAGCTTGGGTTGATAGTGCATGGTTAAATAATTCAGATACTGCAATGTAGGCTACTAAAGACGAATCTTTTAACCCTATGATGAATTGATTAGCTAATGCTGGAATAGCTCTTTTAAAACTCTGTGGCAAAATAATTCGTCTCATTGTTTTAAAATAGGTCATTCCTAAAGATCGACCAGCCTCCATTTGGCCTTTATCTATAGATTGAATGGATCCACGGAAAATTTCTGCAATATAAGCTCCTGAATGGATTCCAAGCGCAATGGCCCCAGCTGCAAAGTCTGTTAAGGTAAAGATACTAGAAATTCCATAGTATAAGAACATAAGTTGTACAATTAAAGGCATACCACGAACAACAAAAATATAGGTATTAGCAATACTTTCCAGGATTTGAATATTGGATACTTTAAAAAAGGCAAACACTAACCCAATCACACATGCAATAAATAAAGAAACTATTGTTAACTCAATGGTTAAAACGGTCGCTTTTAAAAACTCAATGCCATGCTTTTGAAATATTGATGTTACATTTGTGAGAAAATCCATAGTAATCACCTAACCTCTTTTAAGGATGTGGATATGAAAGACACTTATTTAGAAAGTAAAATAGAAAGAATTTTCAATTTACTTAGCTTATAATTCAATTATTTTCTATGCCTAGTACATCTTTAGCATACTAGGCACACTATTTTTAACAGTTACTCTAACAAGTCTTTCCCAAACCATTTCATACTTATTTCTTTATACGTTCCATCTTCGACCATCTCTTCAATCGCTTTATTAATCGCCTCTAATAAAACTTCGTTATCTTTATTAATCGCCACTGCTATTTCTTCTCTTTTAATGACCTCTCCTAGGGCTTGAATCTTCAATCCTGACTCTTGCATTGCTGAAATACCTACAATTCTATCTGTAATCACTGCATCTAGACGACCGGGTGGAAGATCCTGTAATGCATAAATTTCACTAGGGAATTCTTTGATTTTATCTGTATATTTCTTTGCATCTTCAACATAAGTACTAGCTTGCATAACACCAATCGTTTTTCCCTTTAAATCTTCTACTGTTTTAATATCCTTATTTTCACTAGAGATAAATACTGTAGCACCTGAAACATAATAAGGGATTGAGAAATCAACCTGTTTAGACCTTTCCTCAGTTGCTGTCATACTACCAATAATCGCATCATATTTATTTCCTCGTAACCCTTGAATAATCGTTTCCCATGGATTGGTTACGGGATTTGCTTCAAGGCCAATCCTCTTTGAGATTTCTTTCCCGATCTCAACATCAAAGCCGACTAGTTCTTGATTTTCCTTATAATTTAATGGTTTTAGTAAACCACTCATTGCAAATGTTAACTTTCCGTCCTTAACCAATTTCATTTCTGTTGCTACACCTTTGTCTTGATCCTCACTTTTTGCATCCGCAGTTGCCGCAACTTGTGTATTTGTTCTATTGTCCGAACATGCCGCCATCAACGAAATGACCAACACCAATAATAAATAGAATGTATTTTTCTTCATCAAATAACCCCTTCCATTTAATTAAGCTAGTTCTCCACCATCAATAGCAATGGCTTGTCCGGTAATATAGGACGAATCATCCGAAGCAAGGAAAGCGTATAATGCTCCGACTTCTTGAGGATCTGCATGTCGTTTCAGGGGGATACCTTCATTGACAACTTCCAACATAGCTGGTGTATATTCAGCCATTTGCATTGGCGTTAGCACGTATCCAGGACATATCGTATTTACTCTGATATTTGGAGCAAGCTCTAACGCCATTGTTTTTGCTAATAGATTAACACCTGCTTTGGAAGCGTTGTAATCCGCATAGAATGGATGACCTGTCACTCCATTTGTAGACGCTGTCATAAGTATGACACCCTTGCCCTGCTCCACCATAATTTTTGCGGCTGCTTGTGAAGTATAAAATACACCGTTTAGATTAATGTTTAATACTTTATTCCATTGTTCAGGACTAATATCAAGAAACTTATTGCGAATGCTAATACCTGCATTCGCAATAAAAACATCTACACCACCTAAATCTCTTTTTATATTCTCAAAAACAGCATTTACATTTTCAGGGTTACTAACATCTACTACATATCCTTTAGCAATTCCGGGATTTTCTTTTATCGATTGTTCAATACCTTCTTTATTAATATCTAAAATAGCCACTATCGATTCTTCTTCTATAAAACGTTGTGCTGTGGCTAATCCTATACCACTAGCGCCTCCCGTGATGACGACTCTCTTATTTTTTAAACTTCTATGATTGGTTCTCATCCTAACACCCCCTACCTATTATTTATTAATACTTCCTTTTTATTTTTCATCTTTTGTTGATATACCCTCCATGAAATACACCATTTTGATGGCTCATCTAAATAATCTGCTTCAATTAATTGATGAATTGTACTATTTTGCGGTGCTGCTTTAACAATTTCTGGCGTTTCGTATGCTTCTTTAGAAATCTGCTCCAGCGCTTGAATATATTCATCTAAATCTGCTTTAGAATAGGATTCTGTTGGTTCAAGTGTAAATGGTTGCGGAACAATATAAGGATGATGACTAGTCCAGTAATGTAAACCGAAGTCAGTCATTCGGCGCTGCACATCCTCTGTTGTCACACCTGTTTCTTTCTCCAGTTGCTCCCAACTATATCGAACTTGCTCTAATCGTTGCCCTTGTATATACGGCACACTTACACCACGAATTTTTGATACTTTACTATACAGATAATTATTATTTAATACAGCTGTTTCTGCCACGGCTTTAAGACCATCTGCTCCTAGTGCTCTAACCCAAGCATAAGAGCGTAAAATAGTTTGTGCTACCCCATGGAATGATCGTACTTTTCCAATCGAATGCTCTAATTGATCATTTAACACATACTGGTCTCCAACCTTCTCAACAATTGGTCCTGGCAAATATGGCTTTAATTCTTCTGTCACCCCGAGCGCCCCTGTTGCTGGTCCTCCACACATGTGAGGTGCTGCAAATGTTTTGTGAAGATTGAAGAAACACATGTCAAAGCCTGCTTCTCTTGCTCGTGTAATTCCTAACAGTCCATTGGCATTTGCCTGGTCGTAGTAACAAATTCCACCTGCATCATGTACTATTTTCGTAAATTCCTTAATTTTAGAATTATAAATTCCTGTATCTTCAGGGTTAGCTACTACAAATCCAGCAGTTCTTTCTGATACAACTTCTTTCAATTTATTAATATCTGGGAAACCATTTTCATCTGGGGGAATAGTAATTATTTTGTAACCTTTTACTACTGCTGTAGCTGCTTGAGATGGATGAGAGAAGATGGTTGTAATAATTTCATTACGTTGATCTGCCTCACCTTTCACTTCAAAATATTTGCGTACAATTGATGCCATGGCAAACAATGCTTGTGTCCCACCACTTGGTTGGAAGGAGAAGCGATCCATCCCGGAAATTTCACGCATCGCTAAGTCCATATTGTGAATGATTTCGAGCATTCCTTGGACAGTACTTGGATCTTGTAAAGGGTGAAGTTCCATTATTTTAGGATTACGAATAAGCAATTCATTAATTTTAGGAATATACTTCATCGTACAAGTACCTTGTCCAATTTCAACATTAAAATCAGAGCCTAATGTTTCTTGTGAAAGCCTTACATAATGTCGTAGCACACGTGCTTGACCGATTTCTGGTAAATTCAGTTTAGCTACCCTTTTCATATTTTGCGGTAAAGATGAAACACCATCACCGACCGCTTCTACTACCTCATTTGAAGGTTGTGGAACTTCTACTCCGACTTCTCCTGGTTGATGTAACTCAAAAATAATAGGTTCATTCCATTTAGCTTGATGAAAGTCTTTATTTACATTATCTCTTACAATCTTATCCATGTTAAAACTCCTTTCCACCATTTAATTTCCAGTAATTGTAGATAAAGCATTCACTAGCTTATCGATATCCTCTTTTGTGTGAACTTCGGTTACACAATAGAGTGCTGCTTGACCATATTCAGGAAACTCCAACGATAAATCTTTACCGCCAAAGATTTTTTGCTCTAGTAATCGTGAATTAATTTCTTCTACTGTTAATCCTGTATCATTAAAATCTATAATGAACTCTTTGAAAAATGGTGAGGTAATTCTTGAACCTCGAATGTTTTTAATCGTATTCAATTGCATTACTGCATACTGACTGTTTTGCATGATAACTTGACCTAACTCATACAGGCCATTAGGTCCCATTAATGATAAATACACACCTGCCGTAATACCCCAAAGAGCTGTTTGTGTACCTACAGATTCCTTACCATTTTCTCGATCCGCAAATGAAGTACGATCATAGGCAATGTCACCGAAACCATATTCACCTTTCTTAATAGTCGGAATGATACCGAACAAGCGGGATGGATATTCATTCACAAATTTCGGGTCGTTATAGGTTGCAATAAATCCAGCTTGCCCTCCACTATAATTCATGTGCATACCTAATGGTTGAAGATCTCCACAAACAATATCAGCCCCATATTGACTTGGTGGTGCCAAAACCCCTAGTGAACTTGGATCAACTCCAACAATCATCAGTACGCCATATTTTTTAGCTAGTTGTGAAATTTCCTGTCCTTGCGACTCGATGAAGCCTAAATACGATGGATTTTCGAAGTAAATAGCTGCAACCTCGTTTGACAATTTTGCTTCTAAATCGGCTAAGTCCATTAATCCTGTATTAATATTAAATTTGACCCCTTCAAATGATAATTGGGGTGTACCATAGTTTGTTATAACTCTTCTGCGTTCTGGAGAAAGTGTATTAGCAAGTAAAATCTTCGTACGCTTTGTAATCCGACTAGCCATACGAATCGCCGTAGATGCAGCTTGAGCCCAATCAAATGTGGGAACATTAACAACTTCCATATCCACAAGCTCCGCCATCAAGCTTTGGTATTCAAATAATGCTTGAAAGCGACCATGATCCTCATAGGGCTCTCCTGCATAAGCTGTTAAAAACTCCGCACGTTGGTTCACTTCATCACATACGGCTGGAATGAAGTGTTGCCAGCAACCCGCTCCTAGAAAATTAATGTATTCATTGGAGCTTATATTTTTATTTAAAAGCCCATCAATATGGCGTCGTAACTCTAATTCATTCAAAGCTTTCGGGATATCCATCGTACCTTTAAAATGTAAATTTTCCGGAATGCACGAATAAAGCTCCTCAACGGATTGAACTCCTATTTCCTCTAACATTTCTTGTTTGACCTCAGATACCATATTAGGAATATATGGATGAACCTTTTTACTCATTTAAAATGCCTCCCTCTATATTTTTTAGGCTAATCCGCCACCATCAACTGTTAATGTAGTTCCTGTAACCCAAGCTGATAAATTACTTGCAAGGAATAGAACCCCTTTCGCAATATCTTCAGGTGTTCCTAGTCTTGCTAACGGTCTATCTACAGCCGAACTACGTAAAAAACTTGATTCGTCTATGTTTAATTGTTTTGCCTCCCCACGTAGTAATGGTGTGTCAGTATCTCCAGGACAAATGCAATTTACGCGTATATTTTCAGGGCCATGGTCAATGGCCATAGCCTTTGTTAAATTTACAACTCCTGCTTTTGCAGCACAGTAAGATGCGGCTTTGTCTCCACCTTTGATTCCCCATCCTGAACCTGTATTAATGATACTGCCACCGTTATCTCTCATGAGTGGGATTAAGTATTTAGAAAGTAGATAAACCCCTTTAAGTGAAACATTAATAACAGCATCCCAATCCGCTTCGTCTAGATCCACTACTGTTTTTCTGCGAATAATACCCGCATTATTAAAAAGTACATCTACTTTTCCGTATCTTTTCTGGATAGAATCAGCCACATTTTGGCAGTCTTGTGTATTCGTCACATCGCATTTTAAAAACTCAACATCTAAACCAGCCTCTTTTAAATTTTTTTCTGTATCTTCACCTTTTTGTTGATCTATATCTAGAATCACAGTTTTCGTTCCCAACTCACTTAATAATTTAGCTGTAGCAAGACCAATCCCCGAGGCCCCTCCTGTAATCACAGCCACTTTACCTTCTAATTCAAAGTAGTCTTCCAAATACATCTTCCTCCTTTCATTTCCTTACTATATATCTAGCAAAATACGTGCCAACTGTAGAAAACTTAATTTCACAAAGCTATTCAATCTGCAGAAAAGTCAGAAACTTCAGGTGTTAAAGCTACTTTTTCATAATGCGATCAATAGGAGAGTTAACAATATACTCACTTTCCTTTTGCCATATTTGTCATTTCTGTTGTCACTTTTGTCATTAAAATTAACCATAAAAAAACACAAATACCTAGGAAGTTCACTTTAAATTACTCAAAGGAGGTGAGGAATTTAAAAATCTTCCACAAGCTTGGTATTTGTGTCAAACTAATTTATACTATAAATTTACACTTTTTAGTTTTCTATAAAGCGTCCTTGTACTTATTCCCAATTCTTCGGCAACTCGTTCTTTTCCAGCAGTATCATCTCCATATCGAGCGAGCATTTGGTAGATGACCTCCATTTCTGTATCTTTTAATATAGTAGAATTGCTATAAAGATTTTTCGCTTTATTCTTTTCGATAATATATTTGGGTAAGCTTTCCTTAGTTAATTGTAGGGAATTTTCCATTACCATACTGTACTCTAATACATTTTCTAACTCTCTTATGTTCCCTGGCCAAGAGTATAATTTCAACTCCTCCAAAAATTCATTTGAAAAATCTTTAATAAATTTCCCTGTTTTATGCTGAATCTTTTCAAGTAGCTTTTCAATCAAATATTCAATTTCATCCGTTCTTTCCTTTAAAGGGGGCAACGTTAAAGGGATAACATTTAGACGATAATATAAGTCCGAACGAAACTCACCTTTTCTCACCATATCTTCTAAAGATTTATTTGTAGCAGCAATAATTCTTACATTTACTTTTCTAGGCTCAATTGCTCCGACTCTATAAATAAGTCCATCTTGCAATACCGTTAACAGCTTTGCCTGTAAATGTAATGGTAATTCTGTAATTTCATCGAGGAATAAAGTGCCCTTGTCTGCCACTTCAAAATAGCCCATTTTTCCTTTTCTTCTTGCCCCTGTAAACGCCCCTTCATCATAGCCAAATAACTCACTTTCAAACAAGTTTTCAGGAATACTTGCACAATTCAGCTCTATAAATTTCCCTTTATGTGTAATGCTATTTGAATGGATATATTTAGCTAATAAACTTTTTCCCGTCCCCGTCTCTCCCGTTATGACAATTGACGATGGGCTATTTGCAATACTACTTAACTTACTCTTGATAAGTTGTAAGTGAGGTGCGTTGCCTAATACATATTTCGTGTCAGTTCCTTTTTTATTTTCAAGTAATAAATAGGATCCTTCACTGTTCAAGGCATTGATAATCATATCTCCCAACCGAGTTAACCAATTCTGATATATCTTCTGCTCAGAAGAAAGTTTTTTCTCCCCCTCCTCTGTAAAACTGACAAATGTCAAATATCCGAAGTGACGATCTCCTTTTACTAAATTCATCATCATTTCCACTTTAGATGGACAATTATTTTGGAATCTACAACCAGAACACACTTTCATTTGGCCAGGCTTTTGTAAATATTGAACAGACTTAGAATAATATTTTTGGAAGAACGGCAGGTGTACTGTTATCCCTTTTTGCTTTCTATATTCTTCTGTTGCTAGAAATACTTCACCATTTGAAGTGAAATAGGCCATTTCTAATTGTAATAGTTCACCAAAAGCATCCAGCATAGATTGCACTAATTTTTCGGCATTCAACATCATATCCCTCCACATACATCAAAAAAGTAATAATACTAATTTAGTTATAGTAAAAAATAGCTCCTAATTAAACTATGTTATATGGAACGGAAGCCCAATTATCTTCTCTTTTTTAATTCGCCAAAAGTTACATCTTACCTTTAAAATTTTCTGTCAGTAAGGATAATATAGAATCCCTTTCCAATTAGAAAACTTGTAGGTAGGATTCACAACAAAAAAGCCACCCAAAATTGAGGCCCTATAAAAGTAAAACTTAATACTTAATGGGGCAGTACATGGGTAGCTAATTTAATTATTTATATTGTAATCTATGAAACATTAGTGCATTAGAGGGGAACATGTCAAGTCGGTTCCATGGTTGAATCCTCTATCATTAGGAGCATAAAATTACCAGATAACCTAAGATCCATTAACTATGTGATATACCGTTCTGTTTGTAGTCTTCATTCGCTTCCTACAAATAATCTTTATTAACTATTTGATCTATTATAGACAAAAAATCTAGATTAGATAATAATAACATTACATAGAGAAAATGAGGTGATTCCCTTGAAAATGAATTTAAACGTCTCACAACAAATTACCCAAACGTTGACAACCGAACTCATTCATCAATTGGAACTACTACAATACTCCAGCTCAGAATTAGAACAACATATTTATGAGAAATCAAATGAAAACCCTTTATTAACTGTAATTGAGAAAAATATGAATCATACAAAGGACATTGTAGACCTTGCCACAATGTCTATAAAAGGTATTCAACCTAAGCAAAAACAACATTATGATTTTATTCAAACTCGGCTAACACAGCAACATTCATACATTACCCAACTACTTGATCAAATACCCTTCCACCCAGATATTACACCGCATGATAGAGATATTTTAAAATATTTCATATGTAACCTCGATGAACACTTATTTTTAAATGTAGACCTATCCAAAGTTGCTGAATCTTTTAACATCTCTTTAGACCATATAAAAATACTTCTAGAACTATTACAAACCTTCGAACCTCTTGGCGTTGGAGCAACAGATTTTAAGGAATATTTATTAATTCAAATATACAATGATCTAGAAGCCCCACCTTTTGCAGCTCAATTCATACAACATCATTTAGAGCAAGTAGCTAATTTATCAATTAAATTGTTAAGTACGACTTATGACATTTCTATAGAAGAAACGCAAAGAACCATACAATATATACGAAACCTACAACCAATCCCAATTTCACTGGATAGTCATACGAATAACGAATATATTATACCTGATATAATCATCAGTAAACTGAATGGGGAATGGATTATAGAAGTTAATAATCGGTTTTTACCTAAAATAGAAATTAATCAAAATTACGTAGATCTACTAAAAGAATCCGTTGAAGATTATGCCTATTACCAACAATGCATGAACGATATCATTGTTTTAACGCAAGGGATTGCTCAGCGTGATAAAACATTATACAGCCTGACACGATTACTTCTTGATATGCAAGCTTCATTCTTTGAGCATGGAATAAATGCCTTATCTCCAATGCGTTTAAAAGATGTTGCACAAGCATTAAATATGCATGAATCCACGATAAGTCGTGCGGTTAAAAATAAATATATCCGTACAGAACATGGCGTCTTTGCACTACAGTCTCTATTTACAAAAGGCATAATCAATGACGCTGGAAAACTTGATTCTGTATCATTTGTCAAACGCCGCATTAAAGAATTAGTAGAAAATGAAAATAGGAAATTCCCTCTATCAGATCAACAACTAACGGAAGAATTAGAAGCGGAGGGTGTTCGAATTTCACGTCGAACAGTTTCAAAATATCGTAAAGAAATGAACATAGCCAATTCATCTAAACGTATTTATTTATAAAGAGAAAAATAAATACCCCTCATTTGGGCTGACTGTCTTAAAAAAGCGAGCAGTTCCTAAATGAAGGGTTTTTTATCACTTCTTATAACCAGCCTTTTTTAATACCTGCATGAAATAAAAGCGATACGTATTTTGGACAAATGTCTCTAATGGGAGTCCCACATTGACCTGATATTTAGTAAAAATAAAATAAAATCGTTTGTCCCATTTTAAACGTAATAGCTCTCCTGCCTCTTCACCATACTTCGCTGTAAATTCCATAATCAAGGGCTCAATCATCTCATAACAATAGTCTTTTAAGTTGGCGAGAGCTTCTATATCTTTATCTCTTTGAAAGCGAATAATCCATTCTACTAATTGCTCGTTCATTCGTCGTCATCCTTTTAAGTAGTGTTTCTTCCTATTTAAATTATACGCTATTTTACAAGAATCGAAAAAAGAACTATGATTCTCCTTGATTATTTACTTCCCTTAATACAAGGGCCTTGTTCAATATGTTCACGTTTAATCGATCGGTCGATTCCATCGTAGATGATAGTGAACGGTCTTCTTCCTTGTTTCCTTATCTAAAACAACTAGCCTATCACCCGCTTGAATGACATAGGTATTCTCTAATATGCGAACACCAGGCTGTTGTTGCTCTTGGTTGATGATCCCTATATTTTCTTCCCATATTATTTGATGTTTGTTCATATCGTACAGTAGTAAAATATGATCCGCACTTTCTCGCTGTGTTTTTCGATAAGAAACGATCGCCGTTTTTTGGGCTATATCCACATCAATCACTTTAGGTTCTAAATTTTGATAAGCTTGTATGGCAGGCTCTGTTAGGACAGCTCGACTAAAATTATTGATTGCTTGATCGTCTTCTACTGGCTGTTGATGCGTGGCAAAATAACCAGGTAAAGATGCTTCAATAAAGAAGCGTGCTGAAAGATAGTCTTTAGCTTTTGGCTCCTCGCTTAACGTCTTCCCATCATAGCGATAGAATTTCCCATCGACACCCTCCAAATATAAATTATTTTCTAAGGCTACCATCTGATGGGCACCATTGCTCAACACATCTATTAATGGCTGATGCTGCTGACGAAATTCTTTTTCAGAGAGTATTTCTTTGCCTGTTGTCATATCTAGCAATGACAATTGGCCAAATTCATCGTCACGATGATGAATAAGGAGACCACCCATAAATTTCCCAATAAGTGTTTCTTTAGAAGAGGAAGATTGTGTCCACTGCTTTTCTCCTGTCTCGATATTCACTGCAACGAGGAGATAATGAGAAATTATATGTGTAATACCATTCGATGTTCCGTTATTTTCAGAGCCTCGCACCATTTGAACAGCAATACTTTGTGAATCATCTGTATAAATGGCGGAATCTGATTTGATTGGAAAAGCTCTCCCTGCTAAGCCAAAAATAATCATTAAGAAATTGCTGATCAATAAAAAAATAATGAGCAAAATGCTAGACGTGATGAGCCGTTTCCGTTTTATAACGATAAACAATACTAGTAATAATCCTAAGCCCAATATGACATATAAAAAAATATCGTGGATTAACCAACCATTTAAGCACCAAGAATACAAATATCGTTGAAGAAATTGTTCCATTTTTCTACCTCCTTAAAACCAAAAACTATTAGCTAAAATCAGAATATAGTACATATCGGTCACATTCTAAGCACTGAAATAAATAGCCTTGATGATGACCATTGTTCATTAAGGATGCAGAAAGTTCATCTTTCGAAAAGCCTGTGTAATTGTCAAATTCATTGTCTATCCCTAGCTCCACTAAATCACTCCAGCCGACATAGCCGATAAACGCACAATAGTCCGAACAATGAGCCACCCAATTATTGCCCTGCCAGCTTACATAGCCAGGCGTTCGATAGAGCACTTCCTCGGCAAACTTAGGATTCGTAACCTGTTCATCATCTAGTAAGTCTTGCTGGAAAGAACCATCATATTTTTGAGCTGCTTCCCCACTATGTATGCAGGAAGGACAAAGATAATCTACATCCTCAATTGCATAAATACCACCAGTATAATAGACATCAACCTCCTGCTGGCAACAATCACATACAACGAATTCATCTGTTTCAAAAATTTTAGCTTCGAGAGGGTTTGGTAAATATTTAAACGTTGGGATTTTCGTTTTTAATTGCCGATGTTCTCTAATTTTTCTTGGTAACAGAGGATTAACGGAATTTGGTTTATTTATGTAGGTTTGGAGAACGCCATATTTTTTCAGATCTTTCTTATCTGCTTTATTCATAATAGTTGTAAATAATTGATAAGCTTCTGGATACATTCTTAGTAAGCAATAAACCTCTACTAGTATCCTTAACGTTTCTTCAGTTTGTGGCTCCTGCTTTACTTGATCTTTGAAAGCATGCATTTCATTAATCGTTATTGGATTGGAAGGATTAAAATTTTTTCTAAGTTCATGCCATTTGTCCGCGATTATCATTATAAAGTAGGCCCCCTTCTCATTCACTATTTCTATTTTACAAAAGAATACTCTTTTATTATTTGGCAGATTTCTACTTGATAGTTTGTGTACCATTTACCTTCACCCAATTGTTGTGCAGTCAAATGCTTGGCATTGTCTTTCCAGGCTTGAATAGCTTCTAGTGATTCCCAATAGGACACCGTAATACCTCTACCTTCATCGTTTCTTACACTTTCAACACGCAGGAAGCCAGGCTGTTGCTGTGCCAATGTGTTTATTATTTCCGCCATCTCGCCATAGCCCTCCCCATCTCGTTCGGTTCTTTGCGATGTAAAAATTACTGCATAGTACGTTTCCATTTATTTCTCCTCCTCTATAACTTTTATTGTAAACGATAATAACTTTGACTAAAATCATAATATAGAAAATTGAAAGGATTGTGACATATGGGAATTAATCCAAACATGGCTGAAGTTGCATCACTACTCGGCGATACATCAAGAGCCACCATCCTTGCTAGTATGATGGACGGCCGTTTCCATACTGCTAGTGAACTGGCATATATGGCTGCCATCAAACCTCAAACTGCTAGCTTTCATCTTGCTAAATTAATCGAAGGTAAGCTGATAAAAGTTGAAAAACAGGGCCGACACCGTTATTTTCAATTAGCTGGTGAAGATATTGCTCAATTTTTGGAGTCTTTCTTAGCCATCTCACCTCCACCAGAGGTCCGTTCTTTAAAACAATCGAGCCAAATGAAATTATTACAGGATGCTCGCACTTGCTATGATCATTTAGCAGGTAAATTAGGAGTCCAATTAACGGAAGCCTTGACGGATGCAGGTTATATAAAATTAGAGGATAAGCAATTTGTCTTAACAGAAGAAGGCACTTTATTTTTCACTACATTTGGGCTTGATTTAGCTGCTGTAAAAAGAAAAAGACGCTCCTTTTCTCATGCCTGCTTAGATTGGAGTGAACGACGATACCATTTGGCTGGTGCACTTGGTAGCGAACTATTAAACCAATTATTGAGCCTCGGCTGGCTTACACGAGTACCTTCTATTCGCGCCATCAAAGTGACAGAGAAAGGTAGGACAGGTTTTAAAGAGATATTCCATATAGATTGCTAACAAAATAGAGGGCTAAGAGGTTATCTCCTAGCCCGTTCCTTTACTAAACGTCCGATTGACTAAATAAATGCCACTAATGATAAACAACCCGCCCATAACGAGTGATTGTTTTAGCGGTTCGTTTAATAACACCCAGCCTGTTAACACGCCAAAAAAAGGAGCTAAAAATAAATAGGCACTTGTTTTCCCTGGATCACTATTTTGAAGAAGATAGTACCACCCTGCAAATTGAATGATGGAAGAAAGAAGGCTAAGCCATAACAAAAGTAAGATGGACTGCTGATGAACAATAAAGAATGGTTGCTCTAGCAAGGTGCTACCTAGCAAAAGAAGTACTCCTCCAAATAGCATTTGATAGGCTGATAGAACCCAAGTATCAAATAATACGCCCCATTTTTTCACTAATAGGGTCGCAATGGCCCAAAAAATTGCTGATAGAAGCCCAAACAGAATACCCATCTTTAATTCAAAATGAGCCCCCATGGTAATAATCACCCCTATTAAGCCAAGTAAAACGCCTATCCATTGATAGAAGCGGTAACGTGCTTTCATAAAAATGGTGGCAAATATCACAACGAATAAGGGATTTGTAAAGGTTAAAATAGAAGATTCACTGGCTGTAATCGTGCGAAGACTTAAAAAAATGCACCCCATGACACCAGCTGTTTGAAACGACCCAATGATACAAAGCTTGAACCATTCTTCCTTTGAAGCAGGATGTGGCCTTTTAAAGATCCTAACAACAACAGCCATAATTATACCTGCCAGTATAAATCGAAATGCAGCCAATAATAAAGGCGAAGAATACACTAATCCTATTTTTACGATGGCAAATGATGAACCCATTAAAAAGGTTGTTATCACTAATAAAGCAATAAATTGATAGTTTTTCATAACTAGCTCCTCACATAATTTAATCTTGCTATATGCTAATTATAAACAGATAGTATTTCAACACTCATCGAAGTATGGATTACATTTTAAAGTTTTGTGAATGGCATTACTTTTATATTTAGAGGAGGATTGCGATATATTATAGAGCCAAACAGCCGCGTAGTAGCTTGTTACTGCCCTTGCTTTTTAATGTCGCGTTCAAGATTATCACTTTAGGTGACCATTACTAATGACAATATTATTCTGCCTCTCACTAGTATTGTGTCTTGCAGGATCGTTTTGCCAAGTTGAATTATGTACCTACCGTGGAAATGAAAGATTTTGTAAGAATCAAAAAATCTTACCTCTAAAAATGAAGAGATAAGATTTTTTACTTTAATTTTCCATAAACGTCCTTACAATTTCTTGTGGATTTGTATGGTGTAAATATTGTCCCCATCCTATGTGATGACTTTCGAGTGTTTTACCTGCTCTTCATGTAGTATGAGGGTGTTTTTTTGTTAAGCAATCAGTTTGGCAAACCACGCAACATAATGAGCACCAGGAATCAATAATAACTGTGCCACAATCGTTCCTAAAAATCGGGAAAACATCATCATAACGGAAGCTTTCTTTAAATCAATATAACTTCCTCTTTTATTGATGACATCATCGGCAAGAATAGAAATTTTAGGGTCAATGAATAAAATCAAAAGGATTGTCGCTATGCCATTAATTAATCCAGACGCCATAACCGCAGTGGTCTTTAATTCAGGTACTAATAAAGTGGCGTACAAAGCAGATAAAACCCCAATAGTATAGATGGCCGTAATGATAATATTAATGACAAATAATTTAATTGGTATATCTCGTAAGCTGATGCCTTTTAGATAGGTAAAACGAGGTTTATGAATATGCTTTACACCTCGTCGCACATATTCAAGCGTAAAGCCTTTTTTCAACAATGCTGGGATTGAACCCCTCTCGTCAGCCAAATGGACAATGGCCCTTGAAAAAATGGCTACAAAGGTAGGGATTAATAAGATTCCTACTAGTGTGCCAAATGATGCCGCTCCTATAATCATTCGAAACTGATATTCGACATGTGTCAAAGCAGTATCAACAGGTGCAGTATCAACTAGGCTTCCTGTAAATGGCTGTTGCATCATATTTGCTAGTCTCGACACCATCACCATCACATTAAAAAGAGATAAAGCTGACGCTAGTAATCTGACCCGTGCTCCTGATAAACGTACTGCATAAGCAAGCGTTTCAATAGCATGAATGATTAAAATGAATAAAGCAATCATGATTAATTTTTCTGTTATTAAATCCACATCAATACCTACTCTGAGCTTTCTAACGATTTAACATTGTGACGCTTTTCCCTTCAAAGTAGTTCCAATTGAAAAAATCTTACCCTAAGAATGATCAGGGTAAGACCTAAATACCGTTCTATCCATATTAATTACTTCTGTAGCTGCTTTAAAATTAGTTTTAATATATCTTCCTGTGACATATCATTCGTCAACAGCGTTTCACCAGCGACGCCAAGATAATCTTTCGGATGCCACCACGTACGTAATGAATCTTCTCCGAACTCATTCTTTTTGGCTCTAGAATGATGACGACTAACAGTTTCCTCAAAAGTTAAATCGAAATAATACGTAAAGGCTTTTTGATCATAAAATTGGATTAAGTTTTTCAGCATATCTCCGTAACGACTTTCATTCAATATTCCCTCTACAATGACAAATTTGCATCGACCTTTCCCATATTCCGCGATTTGGCGAATTAACTCAATGGAAAGGTTCCCTTCTCTGTCATGAACTTTTAACATATCACGACGTACCACATCCTGTGGGACCACAAGCGTGCCATGTCCAAGATGATGTTGAAGACTTTTAGCGATTGTCGTTTTGCCACTGCCAGAATTTCCTCGAATGATAATTAGATTAGATGCCAATTTCTTCTCTCCTTTTTAAGCCGCTCTTCTCGACCAAATAACTACAGGAATCAGTACTAGAGACAATAGCCCTCCCGCTAAGGATAATGCTGCATAGCTTGCATTCGCCACTACCATACCGGATAGCGCCCCACCTGATGCACCTGCCAATGCAACCAAGACATCCATTTTTCCTTGTGTTTTTGCACGTATGGAAGGCTCTGTCGCATCGACGATTTGAGCTGTCCCACTAATTAAACCGAAATTCCAACCTAATCCGAGTAAAGAAAGTGCCACAATGAGTAACACCATCGAATCGCTCGGTGCAAACGCGGCCACTAAACCAGCAAATAGCAGTGTAATACCTGAGGCAATACTCATAGCTGTCCGTCCAATTTTATCGACAAGGATACCTGTAATGAGTGAAGGAAGATACATGGAACCTACATGAAACCCGATAACAATGCCTACCTCTGCTAAACCATGGCCATGATGTTTCATATGTACTGGTGTCATCGTCATAATCGCAACCATGACAATTTGCGTTAAAACCATAACCGTTGCCCCTACTGCTAGGCCTTTTTTATTGCCTGATGTTTGCATGGCTGGTGTTTTATTTGCTTTAATTTTGTGCTTGTGTGCTTCAATAGCTTTGGCAATTTCTAAAGGATCAGGACGTAACATGATAAATAGCACAAGTCCAGCGGCAATAAAAGCAATTGCAGATAAAATAAAAGGACCCACAAGAGCTGGAATACCAATAGATAATGCCACTTTTCCCATTACTTCGACTAAGTTCGGACCTAGTACAGCACCGAATGTTGTCATGAGCATAGTCGTGCTAATCGCTGTAGCTCGTTGTTTATCATTGGCTAAATCTGTCCCAGCATAGCGGGCCTGTAAATTGGTCGCCGTGCCTGCACCATAGATTAATAGAGCAGCAAACAATACAATTACATTATTTAGCAAAGCAGCTAGAACAACACCTATTGCACCTAGTCCACCTACTATAAAACCAGTTGATAAGCCTGTACGACGGCCATATCGCTGTGATATTTTTCCTACAATGAAAGCCGCTCCTGCTGATCCTAACGTAAATAAGGCAGATGGTACACCCGCATAGGCATCCGTTCCCAGCATTTGTTGAGCTAATAAGGCACCTACTGTAATACCTGCCGCAAGACCAGCACCACCAAAAATTTGGGATAGACTGACAACCATTAATACACGCTTATACAAGCTTTTCAGTTTTTCAGGTGAATCAATATAGGACGCTATTGCCTCTTGATTTTTTCCATCCATTCTTTAACCTACTTTCTTTAAATCTACATATCGTACCTTGCTAGCTTTAGAAGGTAGCTATCTCATCGCTGCTTTTCTATCCATATTGGAAGCCTACTCAAGGTACTTTATGTTTATAAGATGATAAGATGACTTTAATCTACTTTAATATGGTTTTACCATTGTCCCACATTAAATGAAGAAGGAACTGTCTGGTAGACAGCTCCTTTTTATCTGCCCTCATCAGTATACCACTATGGGTATTTCGCTTGAAGAAGCAGAGCAAGAATGACACGAAATTAATAGGCATGCATAACGACTTTCTTTTTCTTTGAGTAAAACAAAAAAGTAGTTGTTAAGCTTAGGCTAATAATCCCAAAAACAAGCCCCATGCCATTTAAGCCGATTAAATCGAGCATCATACCCGTCGACAACAGGACGATTTGAAAGACAACCGAATCAATCATATTTCGGAAGGAGAAAAAGCGCCCATGGAACTGTTTCGGTACTTGTTTCTGGAAAATAACCATTGTTGTTGGGAAAAAACAACCAACGGAAAAACCAAAGACTCCAAAGGCTACTAAGGCAAAAAATTGAATATCTGCTAGTAACAGCATGAGCTCCATTGATCCGATAATAAAGGCTAATGAAAAGAGCAGTGTACCCAATTGTACACGTTCAGCAATGATTTTTAAGCCCGCCGCTCCTAGCATAAAGCCGATACCTTCCACTGTGTATAACAATCCTGAAATGGTCGTCGATTGATGTATTTCTGAAATTTTCATAATGACTAAATTAAATGAACCTAAAAATAAAGTTGGAATTAACATTAAGACAAGCGTCATGAGAACTATTGGGTGCTCTTTCACCATCGGCAACACTTCTTTAAAATTCCCTTTTTCTTTATTTGACATTATTTCATTGGACGTTTCATTCAATTGCAGTAAGCTTGTAATGGCAAACATGACCACGTAGACAATAAATGAAATAATATATAACCATTTTAATTCAAAAAAACTCAACATAAATCCTGCTGCTGCCGTACCTACGATCCTCGAAATGGTTCTTGCATTCATTTGCCAAGCATTCAGCGTAATTAAATCTTGTTCTTTCGCAATCATTGGGATAATAGATTGCAAGGCTGGCATATAAAACGCTGCTGCTATTTGCAAGGTAATTAAAAATAGAATCATCCAAATAACTGAATTGGTATAAAGAGCTGTAAACATAAATAAAACACTGACGATTCGTCCAATACTGGCCATTTGGACAACCGTTTTTTTCTTTGATTGGTCAATAATTCGACCTGCCATTGGACCGACAACTAAGCCCGCTAAAATACCACAAGAAATAATTAGTGATTTGTGAAAGTCTGACGGTACTACCTCTTGCATAAAGGCTAGATTGCCGATAATACCAGCCCATAGGCCGAGACCGACGACAAATTCACCTAATAAAATAATCCAAACGTTTCTATTTCTCCACATGCTGTTCTCCTTGTTGTTTCAATAAAATTTATCGTAACAAAATTTTAAATATTCGTACATATAAATATAGAAAAAATTGTTAGTTAAAATGCCATTCCTTCCCTTTCTAGCATTTCTTAACGAGTATACTATTTTTCCTATGAGGAATACTCATCCTAAAGTTTGAACTTGTAAGCTAAATAGAAAAAACATCGTTTGATGGACGCTCAAACGATGTTTCATGTTGTTAAAAAAGAATTTTGTCACGAGTGAGAATCGAGGCAAAGGATTGATTGTTGGTCCATCCGTACAAGGGCTCCCAATGAAGTTGTTTGCAGTTAGTGAACACCCTTTTTCACCTTTCATAAAAATGCTATTGATTGTTTATTGTCTTTACGGCATGTCTAATTTATGAACTAGTGCTTTTTTTCTTCGGTCGATTATTTTTTGGCTGACGAAGGTAACGATAAAGACAAACCCGACTGTTGTCGCCATCATTCCAGCTATCGAAGTATCCCAAAACTTGGCTAAATAATAGCCTATCACAGAGGCTGTAGCGCCGAAGAGCATGCTATAGATAAACATTTGCTTAATTGTCTTACTGATTAAATAGGAGGTGGCTGCAGGACCTATTAACATAGCAACTACTAAAATCGCTCCTACACTATCAAAGGCCGCTACAGTAGTGAACGAAATGGATGTCATAAAGCCGTAATGAAGAAGGACAACAGGAACCCCAATCGTTGCAGCATACACAGGATCAAAAGTAGCAAGCTTCATTTCTTTAAAGAATAATAGCAGGAATATACTGTTAATCATGAGGACCAGTAATAACATCCATACAGCTTTAGGCATCGCTAGACCAAGCACTGTCCATTGATCCCAAGGAACAAAAGCAATTTCCCCCATTAAGACATGTTCGACATCTAAATGGACATTGCCTGCAAACAAGGTGATAAGGAGGACACCAGCCGCAAACAAGGATGTAAATACCACCCCTATCGCCGCGTCTTCCTGAATCCCAGAGGAATGCAATAGTTGTACGAGATAAGCTGTTAACACCCCTGCAACTGCTGCACCTACGAGCATCCAAAAGCCATTTAATGTTTGGGTAATCAGGTAGGCCATCACAATGCCAAAGAGCACCGTATGACTAATGGCATCTGCTATCATGGACATGCGACGTAAGATTAGGAAAACACCAGCAATGCCACATGTAACACCAACTAATAGTCCCGTGAAGATAACCCAAAATTCAATCATCCTATATCACCCTGCTTTCGAAATTGCATTTTTCTACGATATTTACTAATTTGACCAGTTGGGCTGATAAAATAGGAAATAAAGAATATTCCTGCTGCAACTAAAACGATAATCGGGCCTGTCGATAATCCCGTCCGAATCGCACTAATAAAGGAACCAGTTATACCAGCGATCCCTCCAATCGCGGCACTCAAGATGAGCATCGTACTTAATTTCTTCGTCCAAAGCTTGGCACTTGCAGCAGGAATAATTAATAAAGCCGACATTAAGATGACACCCACCGCTTGGATTCCTGTCACAATCGTCATAACAATTAACACTGTTAACGTTGCCTTTAAAGCCTCAATCGGTAAGCCAATTCCCTTTGCATAGACAGGATCAAAAATAAGTAGCTTCCATTCCTTATAGAACAAGAGACTGACTAAAATAATGATGCTTGCACTAATAAAGAGCCACATTAAATCGGCCTTGGTCATCGTCGCCGCTTTCCCAAAAATAAAATTATTCAGACCGCTCTGATTACCGATTGGACTACGGTTAACAACTGTTAAAAATACAACCCCAATACCAAAGAATACTGTAAGGACTAAGCCAATAGCCGCATCTGCTTTCATTTTTGAAAACGATACAATCCATTGTATACAATAAACTGATAATGCAGATGTAATGCCCGCTCCCAGCATTAAAATCGGTAATTCCTTTTGTCCTGTTAACAGGAATGCGAGCGCAATACCTGGTAATGCTGCATGGGCCGCAGCATCACCAACTAGGCTTTGTTTTTGCAGGAAGGAGAATGTGCCTGTGATGCCAGCAGCAATGCCAAGTAACATCGTTCCACTCAGTACCCACAATAAGTTACCACTTAACATAGTGCCCCCTCCTTATACATGCTGCATCATGAACAGTTTACCACCGTATGTTTTTTGTAATTGCTCTGGTGTAAATACATCTTCTGTTGCACCCGATGCTAAAATGGTTTTGTTTAATAAAATCGTATAATCAAAATATTCTTTGACGGTTTGAAGATCATGGTGCACAACAAAAATACTTTTCCCTTGTGCCTTTAACTCTTTCAAAATATCAATAATCGTTTTTTCTGTCGCAGCATCTACCCCTGCAAATGGCTCATCTAGGAAGTAAATATCGGCGTTTTGTGCAAGGGCTCTTGCAAGAAATACACGCTGTTGCTGACCTCCTGAAAGTTGCCCAATGGAACGCTCTGCAAAGTCTAGCATCCCAACACTAGCTAATGCTTGACGGGCAACCATTTTATCTTGCTTGGATGGTCTTTTAAATAAACCTGTATGACCATACCGTCCCATCAGCACCACATCCAATGCATTTGTTGGGAAATCCCAATCCACAGCATTGCGCTGTGGGACATAGCCAACAACTAAACTTTTTGGCTCAAACACTTTTCCTAAAATTTCAACCTTTCCTACTTTATTAGGCAGCTGATTTAAGATAGCCTTTAAAAATGTTGATTTGCCTGCACCGTTTGGGCCAATAATGGCAGCTAAATGTCCTTTAGGCACCGTCACACAGGCATTTTCTAATACTGTTTTTTTATCATATGCGACTGATAGATTTTCCACTGTTAATGCATACATCGTCATTCACCTACTTTAATGCATCGACGATTGTGTCGATGTTATGTTGATACATCCCGATATACGTACCTTCTGTTGTACCTTCAGCACCCATCGCATCCGAGAATAGTTCTCCACCGATTACAATGTCGTGCCCCTTTTCTTGAGCCCCTTCAATCACGGCTTTCATCGCTTTATCTGACACACTGGATTCTATAAAAATAGCCTTAATTTTATTTTCTACTAAAAAATCGACCATCTCCTGCACATCTTTGACACCATACTCTGAATCCGTACTAAGTCCTTGCAAGCCACGTACTTCAAACCCTTGACTTCTACCGAAATAGTTGAACGCATCATGTGCTGTTACTAATATCCTTTGCTCTTGTGGTAGTTCATTGACACGATTTTTTGCATAGCTTTGTAAATCCTCCAGTTTCTTTAAATAAACATCTTCATTTGTTTGAAAATCCTCTTTAAATTCAGGATATTCCTCCTGAAGTTGTACACTAATTGCTTTCACAACGCCCTTCCAAAGTTCAATATCAAACCAAATATGCGGATCATGCAACATGGCGTCATTATCACTTGCAAGGAGCAGCTTTTCATCTAATGTCTCTCCCACAGCCAAGACTGTTTTTTCTTTTGCCATTTGTTCAAAAATAGCAAGCATTTGTCCTTCTAGATGTAAGCCGTTGTAAAAAATGACTTCGGCTTTATCTAATTTTGATAAATCACTTTGAGTCGCCTTGTATAAATGAGGATCTACTCCTGGCCCCATTAATGCTGATACTTGTAAATGGTCACCACTAATCTCTTTAATAGCATCTGCAATTTGTCCAGTGGTTGCAACAACAATCCCCTCTTTTTCACCCTCCGCTTCACTTGAACAACCGAATAATAGCAGGGAGAGTGATAGGATGAATACACCTAACCATTGTTTCATTTTTGTACCTCTACTTTCTCTTATTTAGCGATTGCTTGAAAAAAGCGGGAATGAATATAATAGGCGGACAAGCATCGTTGCCGTTGCTATGTCCGCAATTTTCATAGCCTCCAATATTCAGAGCGTCACTCTTTCTCTGCAACCACATTGTTTATATGATTTTCCGAATAAGCTGGCGCCAACTCATCCAGAAAATGATTAATATCATGCCAGCTCCTACTGATTCCGTAAGTTTCCATAAAATTGTAAGAATCAATAAGACAACCATTGGAAGAATCGTCAGCTTGAAATCACCAATTTCTTTCATCCGAGCACTCTTCTTTCTTTAGAGATATTTTGTTTCCCTTAGGAAAAATATATGCTTAAATAAAAGAAAATTCAACTACTTTATTAAAATTTCTTGTAAAAAATTTTTTTCTTAAGGAAAAATTAATTTCGCCCATATAAAAAAATCCCTAATAAGATCATTAGAGATTTTTTTCAATACTTATTTTACGGTTCCATTTCTTGCGGTTTCCCAATAAATTCAAATGCATAAATATGTGTTTTGGTCAATTCAATAATATCTTTGATTAATGCATCCTCGGATTTCTCATAGCCACTGGCAATCCACTGCATCATCAATCCATAAAAGCCGTAAGAAGTATAATGCTTGAACATGTCCATATTAACAGGCTGATGATTAATCGTTTCAAATTTAAATTGCTCTTGATAAATTTTTGTAATGGTGAGCGGCATACGTGTATGCAATCCAGGAATTGTATCTTCGACGTTCAATAGCTCGAAAAATAACCGATGCTTGTAAATATAATGAATAATATTGAAAGATGGCGCTTTTAATTTTGTTGTATAAACCTTTTCTCCATACAGATACGGTTCACCTACAGCTACTTCAAGACCTTTCAGCATCAGTTCCAGTAAATTTGCTGCCAGCTCGAATTTATCTTGAAAATGCACATAAAAGGTACTACGGTTATAGCCTGCTCGTTCTACAATATCCTTCACTGTAATCGTTTGGAACCCTTGTATTTTTATTAGCTCGCTAAACGCCTCATAAAAATGACGGCGCGTTCTTTCCTGTCTTTGTGTCCATTTTGGCACTATTTTTTCCTCCCTTTTAGACATATTGAGCAAATCTGTCTACTAGTTAGACACTTGCGACGACATTAGTGATTGTTTCCGTTTTCAAGCGTTTTACAATAAAAGTACACCGTGATTTACGTAGTGTGCAAGAAAAATTATTCCTAAAGGGAGTGTCATATATGGGGAAATTACAAGATAAAGTCGCAATTATTACAGGTGGTGCTTCTGGTATTGGTGCCGCAACTGCTCAACTCTTTGTTGCAGAAGGTGCAAAGGTAGTACTTGTTGATTTAAATGAAGAAAAAGGCCAAGCATTTGCTGCTCAACTACAAGCAACGGGAGCAGAGGCTATCTTTATTAAAGCAAATGTAACTGATGAACTTGAAGTTGCTTCTATCTATCAAACAACAATCGAGACATTTGGCAAAGTCGATGTCCTTTTTAATAATGCGGGGATTGGTCGTGTTACACCAACAGAAGAGTTACCTTATGCGGAATGGCGCCAAACAGTGAATGTAGATTTAGATGGCGTATTTTTAATGGCGCAAGCTGCCATTAAAGAAATGCTAAAATCAAACGGCGGTACAATTGTTAATACCGCTTCGATGTATGGATGGGTTGGATCAGCAGGATCAGCAGCCTATAATGCAGCAAAAGGTGGCGTCATTAATTTAACACGTTCATTAGCATTGGAATTTGCTACTCGTGGTATCCGTGTCAATGCGCTATGCCCTGGTTTTATTGATACACCTATTATCCCAGAAGAGAGCAAAGAGCCATTACGTCAAGTAACACCGATGCAACGTTTAGGTCAACCAGAGGAAATGGCAAAAGCTGTTTTATTTATGGCTTGTGACGATTCAACATTTATGACAGGTAACACATTAACAGTAGATGGTGGCTATACAGCCCAATAGATAACTTTAAATAATCGCTTCTTCAGCAGAAGATAGCGATTATTTTTTCTTATAAGGACTATTAATCTTAGAAAAATTTGCAGTTTTTATCCATTTCCTGCAAACTATTAACATAACGAGCAAGAAAGGATGAAGATGACAAATGAAAAAATTAATATGTACATTATTATTTTCCATTCTTATCGTAGGCAGTGCAGGCAATGTACAAGCTGCTAGTTTTAGAGATGTATCAGAGGATCATTATGCCTATGAAGCTATCTTATGGGCAGAGGAATATGATATTGTGAATGGTTTTACTGATGGGACGTTTAAACCAAATGCTACTATTACTGAACAGCAATTAGCCAAACTATTAGCTAATTTTTATGAGCTTGAATCCCCTATCGATGAATTAAAGAAACAAACTCCTTCGGCAAACTGGTCAGATGAATTTTATAACCAGCTCGCTAGCTATGGAGTTCCTTTAAATGGCTATTTCGACAACCGAATTCGAGCAGCTACAGTGAAGCGTGGTGTAGTGGCACAAGCCATTGCTCATTTAGCTAGTGGTAAGAAAGGCTTAGATCAATCCATTCAGTTTTTACTCGATTATTATATTTCATCAGGGCAAAATCCACAGTATGAAGACCGTAATTTACAGAAGTTTTATGGGGTGACGAACAATATGACACGTGCCCAAGTAGTCACAATGCTTTACCGCATGGATGAACGAAATTTTTATGAAATCTCCGCAGATGCACAAGCCATACATGATAATGCCAACAATGTATCATTAATGGCAAGAGCGAAAAATGCTCAAAGTCAGCTTGATAAATCTTTGCAACAGGCTACACCTGGTAAAAGTGCCTGGGAAGGTGTCTACACGTATTATTACAAATGGGGTAAGGGTGCCAATGATTTTAACCGCCGCGACGCTGTCATTTCCAACGCTACAAGTAATAGCTTCTCTATTGCTTTAACAGCAAATGATGGAACAGCTTCAGGTAATGTCAATGGAACTGCCACGATAACAAGTAGTACAAAAGCTTTGATGAATAAATCCTCAAATGGCAATCGCTGTGTTGTCGAATTAGAGCGTTTATCCAACAATGCCCTCAAAGTGTCTGAGGTTGATTGCCGGGCAGAGCGTAATGAAGGCACTAATTTCTCTGGAACATTAAAGAAACAATAGCTAGCAAAGGAGTCTGATACATTCAGGCTCTTTTTTAATCCCCAAGCGTTTGATACTTCTGCTTGGCAATAGCAATAAAATCAAGGAGACACGGTGGCAAATCCTTATCTTTATGCCAAGCAATATCTGTATAAATAGGAGCTAGCTTTAATGTGGACGGTATCTCTGTTACAAGTCCCATTGTCAGCTCTTTTTCTACGACCATTTTAGGTAAAAACGTCATCCCTAAGCCTGCGATTACACATTGTTTGATCGCTTCAATACTGGCAAATTCAATCATTTGTAATGGCCTAACCCCTTCTAGTTGAAGCAATGCTTCTAAATGATTTCGATAAGAGCACCCTGTTTCAGTTAACAGCATCGTTTCAAGTGCTAGCTGTTGAGCGGAAAGCGGCTCCCTTCTTTCAATAGGTGCACTGACGAAAATAAGCTGCTCTTCAATCAACCGCTGTCGCTGTAGCATTGATGTCTCCTGGTACGTATCTGTTATAAAGGCAACATCTAAATCCCCTACCTGTAATAGCTTTTTAGCAATGTCCGTTGTATGCACTGGCTTAAAAATGATTTTCACATGGGGGTGAACCTGTTGAAATTGCTGTAAAATGCTCGGCAAACGATAGACACATTGGCTTTCCTGTGCTCCCACCTTTAATAGGACTTGCTCCTGCTCGTTGGATATCGCTTTTTTCATTTCACGATCTAGCTCTAGCATTTTTTTGGCATATTGTTGAAGTCGCTTGCCCTCTTCCGTTAGGATAATACGCTTACCAAGACGTTCAAAAAGATTAACACCTAACTCTTGTTCTAATGTTTTTATTTGAGCTGTAATACTTGATTGAGCGTAGTCAAGAAGCTGGGCCGTCTTTGTAAAGCTTAATGTTTCAGCTGCTGTTAAAAACGTTTGAAGCTGCTTTAAATCCATTACTCGAACTCCTTTATCTTTTTTTTCGATAGTTTTTGCCAAAACATTCATCTTTTCCGATAATAAAACTAAGTGTACACTAGTTGGTAGATGGAAGAAAGAAGCAGCCAATTGAAATTTCGGACGTTCATGCCTTTTCAAATAAAAGAAACGTATTTGGAACCACTATCGTCCAAATACGTTCTTTGTCATCTGCTCAAAAAAATAAATCAAACTATTAGTTATCTGCGTCTCTTTTAAACAAAGAAGCTATTGTAATTCTTTTCGAAGATGTTCTGCTGCAGATATTGCTTTTAGATCTTGAACGATATCGCCTGGTTTATTTCCTTCACCTAGAATATAGCCTGCAAAAGTTGTACCAACAAAGTCAAAGATATGTTGAAATTGCTGAATCATTGGTAAACCTTTGATAGACGGCTCATCCCCTCCAACTGCAATGACATATGCTTTTTTAGAAGACATCAATGCCTTAAAATCAGGATAATTCGGGTCTCTTAAAGATTGGGACCATCGATCAATAAAGTTCTTCATTATTCCTGTCATACTATACCAATAAATAGGGGTAGAAAAAATAAGAATATCATGCGGAAGTATTCGGTTAATGACGGCATTATAATCATCGTTGACATCAGAAAAACCCTCCTCTGCATGACGCTTATCGATTATTGGCTCAATGCTATAATCCTTTAAATAAATTTCTTCAACCATCAAGCCTTGTGTGACTAATTTTGTTAAAGTCTCTACATTCCCATCCGGACGATTTCCACCGTAAATAACTGCTATAGACATGTTTTTTATCCCCGCTTCCTTGAAGTTTTTACTATTGTTCCCCTATGTCTATATCTTATTATGATCAAACAAATCGATAAAGATGATTATTTCGATAAAATCAATCGAAAAAAGTGATTTTGTAAATTCCTTTCTTGGCTATTTGAAAAAAGAAAAATACTTCTAACCTAGTAATCTAGATATGCTAAAGTTAACAGAATTGCCAGGAGCTTACCTGCTCTATCAAGCTATCAATAAAAATAAAATTTGTTTTCTAAAAATTTGGCGTACATAGCAAGTTTTTAGTCGCTATTTGCTAGTTACAAGTCGTGATGGAAACGATACTATATAAACTGTCCCGTACAAACACTGAAGACAATAATCACGTATAAACACTACATGCAAATGAATTAAGGAGGCTCAAATGTTGACGTTACAAAGCTCTAATCGTATAAAAATGCCGGTGGGATTTTGGGAAGGCATACGTCAATTAGGGATAGTCCCCCACGACGTAGTTCGAAAAGCACGACTACCACTCACGATCATGAATGAATCAGTAGTCTCCACAATCCAATATTTAGCGATTTGGCAGGCTTATTCTGATCTTATTGACGATACTGCCAAAGGAATGATCAAACTAGCCACTAGCTTTGATTCAAATCATTATCCGCCTACTGTCTTAGTAGCCTACCATGCTCGTGATTATCGTGATGCTCTAAAAAGAATGGCACGGTACAAGCAACTGTGTCCTCCTGAAAGCTTACGTATCACTGAGGAAGGTGAGGATTGTACAATCGATCTAGAATGGTCGTATCCTGGGCAATCCGGTCCCCCTATGCTGGTTGGTATCACACTTGCATTTCTACTTGAGCTTGGACGCCGTGGGACAGGTCAACCTATAACAGCTAAGTTAGTTGAATTTACACATGCAATGGGCGATGTACAGACTCTTGAAGATTATTTCGGTTGTTGTATTCAGATTGGTGCAAAGCGTAACCGGTTGACGTTACATCGAGGAGATCTGGACCGTCACTTTACTTCATATAACTTGGAGTTGTTGGAAATTTTGACCCCTCTTTTGGATCAATCGTTAAATGAACACCAACATAACCGCTCCTTCACCGAGATGGTCAAATGGATGATGAAACGAAGCTTAGCAGGAGGACGCCCTGATATTCAGACAATCGCAAGCGAGTTAGGGATGAGTGATCGTACCTTGCAGCGTAGGCTTACTAATGAATGCACGAGCTTTAAACATTTGTTAGCACAAGTTCGACAGGATCAGGCCCGAGCGTATCTAGCTGATCCCTCGCTTGATATGAAAGATATCGCCTTCTTGATTGGTTATGAAGATCAGAACTCGTTCTACCGTGCCTTCCACCTTTGGGAAGGTGATACACCATCAAATTGGCGTGCTAAACATATAGAAACAAACTAGATCATTGGATCTTATAAAAATTTCGAACAAAAATAGGATTTTATTACTTTATAATCATACTAAATAAAGGGGCATTGGATTATGGATATGGGATTAAACAATAAAATTGCATTAGTTACTGGATCAACAAGAGGTATAGGTAAAGCAATTGCTATCGAACTAGCCAAAGAAGGTGTAAATGTACTCATTAATGGGCGAAATTATGAAGAGGTAGAACGCATTGTCAATGAAATTAAATCAGCTTATCCATCGACTTTCCCCAAAAATGCTACAGCTGATATTGCTAATCCTCAGCAAAGAGAAGCTTTATTCGAAAAATATCCAAGTATTGATATTTTAGTTAACAATATGGGTATGTATGAAATAATGCAATACGAAGACGTTGACGATGATACATGGGAAAATTACTTCCGTACTAATGTTCTTGCAGCAAATGGATTATCTAAATTTTACTTACCTAACATGTTGGAAAATAATTTTGGACGCATTATTTTTATTGCAAGTGAAGAAGCCATTATGCCCTCAGGACAAATGCCTCAATATTGCATGACAAAAACAATGCTCTTATCTTTGGCAAAAAGCCTATCTAAATTAACAAAAGGAAGAGAAGTTACAATCAATACAATCATGCCAGGTCCTACACTCTCTGAAAATGTGTATCAAATAATTGATAGTATGTTTCCTAATCAAGGTATGAGTTTTTCAGAGAAAGAGAAAGCATTTATGACGACAAACCTCCCCCAATCTGAAATACAAAGATTTATTAAACCATTTGAAATAGGGAGACTAACTACATTTGTATGTAGTCCTTATGCATCCGCATTTAAAGGATCTCCGATTCGTATGGATGGAGGCATGGTACCGACAATTTTTTAGCATCTTTCACATTTCCCTCAACTCTTTAAGGAGAAATAAAGAATACTGATAAATGTTTCTATAAATTTTGTTTACTCTTTTACTATAAAAAATAGTAGTACAAACCTCGGACTAGGTTTGTACTACTGATGTTAGTATGTTTTCTTTACATAATTATGGCATTTGATTTCATCACATTTTGCTTTCTTTTGTATAGTGAGTGTAGATATGGCTACAAATTTGAAAATTGAAAGTAATCGCTATGTCTATCCCTGCTTCTTAAGGAAGTAGTACAAATAAAGTCTTTTTATTTTAGTAATATAGAAGCGAGCAACAATAAATTATATTTAATATAAAATAATTAAATAAGGTAGTGATTAGAATTAAGAACATAGTCTCGAAACCTATTATTAACATGGTCTTATTGTTACTTCTTCTTGTTATTTTATATTTCTTAGGTAATGTTAGCCAACTATTATCTAAAGAATATAGCGAAAATGAAATTGGCTATATAGTTATTCAGAAAGGAACAGTCTATTTTATTCAAGGAAAGGACGTTCAACAATCAGATTTAGAGAGTTTCTCTAGTAAAAACTTCATGTATTCAAATCAATTTGAATCAGTTTCAATTTTAAATAACGAATTGAAACTTTCTATGAAGGATATTAAAAGTGGCGATAAAGTAAGAATTTGGTACTCTGAAAAGTTGGAGTCAAATCCTGCAAAAATCAAAGTTATTCGAATAGAAAAACTTTGACATAAAGTTTATAGCCAAAATATATTCCATTTTTCGTTTATTTCTTTTATTTATTAGTATGTTAGTTAGCAACAGTCTAGAAGGAATGAATGCTTTCCATATATAATTATTGGATATGAACCGTATATGTCCCGTTTTCATTATTATATTTATAAATATATAAATAATACTTTCCTGTTACTGCATTAAATTTACCTTTTATATTATTTTCATCTTCCTGTCCAAATGATGCGAAATTTTGCATATCTGACTCATGGTGAAGCACCCATGTCATGCCAATTTGATTTTCATTTAGGACAGAAATATCTATCTCTTTTGGTGATGTCACATCAAATTGGTATACATCTGTATTATCATCATCCATTAAGCTCCCTTTTAGGGGCTTATTAAATGGAATGATTGTCGCTTCCTCGGGACGATTGTTTGGTTCCATCTCTGTTTCTGTTTGTGCTTCATTTTGGACATTAACTGTATATGTCCCATTTTCATTAGCAAATTTATAAATATATAAATAATACTTTCCAGGTCCAGCTTTAAGTTTACCATTTATACTATTTCCATCTTCCTGTCCAAAAGATACATAATTTTGCATATCAGACTCATGATAAAGCACCCACGTCATGCCAATTTGATTTTCATTTAAGACTGCAATATCTATTTCTTCTGAAGACGTTACGTCAAACTGATACACATCAGTATCATGATCAATCAAGCTACCTTTTAGGGGCTTATTAAATGGAATGATTGTCGCTTCTTCGGGATGATTATTCTCTGTTTCTGTTCCCTTCCTTACAGTGACAATTGTATAAGCTTTACTTTCTATTTCTTTATCATTTTTCACGGTTAATGTCACATTGTATGTTCCTTCTTTTTCGTATAGATGAGTAGGGTTTGCTTCATCACTTGTATCTCCATCGCCAAAATCCCAAAGATAGGAAACTATTTCTCCATCATTATCTTTTGAACCATCGCTTTTAAACTCAATTTTTTCATTTTTGATGCCAGTATAAGGGCCATTTATTTTAACAAACGGGCCTTGATTATCTCCTTCATCCGTCGCAACGCCGTGGAAAACAATATCATATTCAAACTGGTTTGCTGCATTCACACGGTAGTTCACAAAATATGCTGTCATTGTTTTAAAGCCGCTCCACTCTTTTTCCGACAATTGATCAAGTACTTGGTTCACTTGTTTACTCATCGTTTTCCAATCATGATATTCACCCTTTGTATTACCCCCTACAAACGTACCTTCAAGTGTAAATGTATTGAAAAAGTGCGACTGATGTTTTGTCATTTTAACATCTTTGATGTTAGCAATATCCACGATTTCTTGCTCTACTTCTTTTAAAGCTTTCGGTTGATGTTGTACTAAATAATCTTCTGATACTTGTGGTACCTCATATTTTTCTTGATTATCAATCAAATTCTGCATATAGGCTTGGTATTCTAAATTTAGCAGTGGATCTTTACTTAAAGTCTCACGATACGCATCATAATTTTTCACATCATTTGCACGAATTAAATCTTGAATCTTATCCAATGTATCAAATTGATGATGGTACATATAAGACTGGAGTGCGTATGAATAATTATAAAAATCCCATGATCCATATTTTGCAAACATTGTTTGTTCTGCTGTGTAGCGTTGTGATGGATCATCTGATAATCCACTAATAATACTCTTACGTGGAACAATATCATTTGTACGCGTTGATCCCGCAAAGAATTCTGCATTTCCTTCTTGGAACCATGTTAGTCGTTCATTTTGATACATATCTCCAATCCCGAATAAACCTGGAACCTCGTACCTAGCCTGTAAATAATGTGTAAATTCATGGCGGAACAACTCTTCTAAACTATAAATGCTTTGCTGTGCCGTACGTTCATAAGTAAAAAATGTTCCATTCTCTTCAATATAAATTCCACCATTATTGGTTTCATATCCATACAATTGACGGTTTAAAAGATATTCATCTGGGGAGTTATAAATTGCAACTGTTAGTATCTCATCAGCATTTCCTGGTTCTAATGCTTTATCATTGCCAATTACACGATGATATTGTGCTTTTACTTCTTTTGCAGCCCAGTATAATCGTTGAACTTTGTCATCTGTTACTTGATCTCCTGTTTTAAATACAATTGATCCATCATCAAACGTATATGTTTTCGGTAGATACTGCTTCTTTCCTTCTTCACGTACTTTCTGCAAATCTACTGGATTTCCACTGTAATCCTTTCCATGGTAATTTGTAGCTATTTGCTCTACAGCTACAAAATAAGCATCACTTAAATATGGATACATATGCATTGCTTCTGTAACAATTTCTAAACCTTTATTAGGGTTACTGTGAAATACACCTAAACGCCCTGCATAATAAATACCATTAGTGATTAACCAACTATTGCTATTTGTTACATTATGTAATAGTGCTATTTTATTAACCTCATTTATGAAGCTATCTATCTGTCCATACCACATTGTTGTATTAGCTTCTTTACGAGCATCATGCAAATACGACTGCAAATCAAAATCAATCCCATGCATTAAATCGTATATAGCTTGTCCTTTTGAATACTCGCCTTCATATGTAGAAAGATTGTCGTTATACTGTTTTAAAATGTTCGCAGCATATTGAATTGTGTCCGCGTCACTAGAAGCATTCCCTATAAGTTTCCCATAGGCAGATATTACTTTGTCTTGCTCAGCTGTACCAAGTTTAAAGTTTGGATTGTTAGCTATTTCTTTTAATGCTGGTAAACACTTATCATGGAAACTGCGATCATTTAAATAAGATAGTTCGTTATTATAAAATCCAACATAAAAAGCCGAACGCAATAGTTCTACAAATGTTTCAATACCTTTTGAATCCTCTTTCGTAAAAGAACCCCCTCTTTTTCCCAATTCATTAATAATAACTTGCATGCGTTCTTCATTTTGATAAAAAACTTTTGTTTCCTCACTGTATTCGAATAAATCTGTAATTTGATACCACTGAATAGTGCCCAAAGTATTCATGAGCTCACTATCACTCATTCTATTAAGCTCTGCCATCGAATACTTTTCTTGCAAATACTGCGAGTTAGCACGTTCTAAAGTTTGAACCTGCTGTTGCGATAAACTTTCTATTTCAAGCCGTTTTTCAAATGATAATGTTGCATCAGTTTGTGTGGTATGCGCAATTTCATCTTTCGGCGTTTCTATACCAGCAGGTTTCATTTGTAATACATGATAAGACGTTTTTTCTGCTGCTGATACTTCCGCTTGCAACCCTCCTAACGAAAGTGCCAATGTACTAATCCCAATTAACACTTGATTCATTTTAAAACTCTTATTCATAATATGCCCTCCTATAGTACTATATTGATTATCTAATAATATTTTCCTCATTTGGTACAATATTACCTATCTCAAAGTAACATATTATGTAAAAATATCAATAAAAAATGGTTATATTTAGGAATGTTCCCTTGTATAATTTGAAAACTTTAGACACAATTACACTAAAAAAGCAATGTCCCTATTTGGGACATTGCTTTTCAATTATTTATTAAATCTGACGATGCGGTCTATTGGAAGACGAGAAGAACCATATGCTGGTGCTGCTGCTTCACCAATTGCCAATAATAATATAGGAATTTCATTTTCTGGTAATTCCATGTATTCAGCAAATTTCGCTTTATCAAATCCACCCATTGGAACGGTATCATATCCCATTTCCTTCGCTAATAACATAATTTGCATAGACACTAAGCCAGCATCAAAATGCACTATGTTTTCTAATGTGCTTGTCGGTGCTGCACCATACATCGCTAATGCATCTTTTGCCAGCCTATTCGCTATTTCCTCTGGCATATAGCCTAACTCTACATTTTTTGCATAGATTTCCTCAGCATTTAAATACATTTTAATATCACCAATAACCGCAATAATGGCAGAGGCTGTTTCTATCTGCTCTTGATTAAATGAAAAGAAATTAATATTTTTTTGAATTTCCTTATCATCAATAACGATAAATCGCCATGGCTGCATGTTGCTCGATGAAGGGGCAGAAGTAGCATCTTCTATTAGTTGCATAATCGTTTCTCGAGATATTTTCGCTGTTGCATTGTATTTACGTACCGATTTTCGTTCTTGCATAATTTGTTTTAATGGTGTAGTTTCTGACATGTCATTTCCCTCTTTTTCAAATAGTTAAATTGCTTTAATTGTGACATTGATATTTCCCATTGTTGCCTTTGAATAAGGACATACTGTATGTGTTAACTCCAATAATTCTTGTGCTTCTTCCTGTGCTAAGCCTTCAATATGACCTTCGATGTCCACAGCTAGAATATAATCAAATGAAGCTTGCTCCATTAATCGTACTGTCACTTTTATTGTGGATGAATTGTCAATTTTCTTTTGGCGTTTAATTAAAGCTAATGCGCTATTAAAGCAAGCACTATAACCAGCAGCGAATAATTGCTCTGGATTTGTAACATTATCTAATTTTGAGCCAGGTGGCGCAATTTTTAAAGATAGTGATTGATCCTCTGCATATGATGTGCCACTACGCCCACCAGTATTAATCATTGTAGTTGAGTATAATTCTTTCATAATCAAAACCCCTTATTTTAAATTGATCAATTAAATTGTACACAATCTAATTATTACAAATTGAATTGTACACAATTTAATTGTATTTGACAAGTAAGAACTTTATTTTTAATATTAGTGGTAGAAGAAGAACTTTTAAGAGGGGATATTTATGCCTAATCATTTAGATAATCAATTGTGCTTTCTTTTGTATGCCACATCAAAAGAAATCATTCGTCAATATACATTATTATTAAAGCCATATGATCTAACCTATACAGGTTACATCACCTTATTAGCTTTAGAAGAAAACGAACAAATAACTGTAAAAGAATTGGGACAACGCTTATTTTTAGATTCAGGAACATTAACACCTTTATTAAAAAAATTAGAGGGAAAAGGCTATATTTGTCGTGAACGTTCCAAGGATGACGAACGACTAATGAAAATATTTTTAACGAAAGAAGGAAGTAACGTTCGTTGTCAGCTACCTGAAGTTTCACGTCAAGTATTGAAGCAATCCAATATCTCAGAGCAGCAATTTTTGCAACTAAAAAATGTGCTACAAGATATCGTTTACAATGACTCGTCGAGTAAAGATAATCATTAGGATACCTAAAAAGGTTCATTTGATTCACTCTTTTGAAAATAAGTGTGTAATCAAATGAACCTTTTTCAATGAGGTAAGGTGGATATTTTTCTATCTTAAATACTTTTTGTAAATGAAGTCATTATGAATTTCTTCAATATTTAACTCTGTTTCTCTACCGGAATACCAGAGACTCTAAAGATATAGTCTCTCTCGTGTTCTTTTGTCGCAAATTGCACGATGTAAACAGATTTTTCTCTTATAGAAGACTCGTTGTTTAACTACCTAAAATAAAGAGGAGTATCAAAACACATTTATCTAATTATAAAAAATAACAAACGACCTAATCGCTCTCTGCAATTAGGTCGTTTTCTCGTCTAAGCTTCTATAGAAATATGCTGGAAAGTTGTCACATCAAATAATCCTGTATCTGTTAGCTTTAGTGCAGGAATGACTGGTAATGCAACAAATGAAAATGTCAGTAGAAAATGAAAATCTAATGTTGGGTTGAGGGTCTGCAGGGCACTGTGCAAGCTAGCTAGCTGTTCTTTAGCTTGCTGTGCTGGTACATCTGTCATTAAGCCACCAATTGTTAACGGCATTTCTGCTAATATCTTGCCATCCGCTACAATTACAAAGCCTCCTTGGATTTCCTGAATACGCGAAAGTGCCAGAACCATATCATCATCATTTGTACCGACGACAAGGGCGTTATGTGAATCATGTGCTACTGTAGTCGCTACTGCCCCTTTTTGTAAACCAAAGCCCTTAACAATCCCTAAGCCTGTCGTATGCAAATGATGGTGACGTTCTATAACAGCTAATTTCAGTAGGTCTTGTTCTACAGAAGGTACAAAAACGCCCTCCTTGACAGGCACATCGATCACTAAATGATTGGTAATCAGCTGATTTGGCACAATTTCCATGACATTTGCCTTCGTTCCCTTTGTGAATGACAGCTGGAGCATATCCTTTGTAACAGTTGGTAAATGGACAGAGTGATGGATATGAGCAGGAACAACCGGCTCTTGACGACTTGTCAGCATTGCTCCATTTTCAGCCACTTTCCGACCATTTTTCCAAACTGCTTTGGCCTGCATACTCGTTAGATCCTCCACAAGCACAAAATCAGCCTTATAGCCAGGTGCAAGTACCCCACGATCAAATAAACGATAGCACTCTGCTGTATTAACAGTTGCCAGCTGGATCGCTTGTAATGGTGACATCCCTTCTGCTATCGCCATAGCAACATCATAGTTGATGCTTCCTTCATCCATTAACTCGTCTACATATTTGTCATCCGTACAAAAACCAAAACGACGAGCATTGTGTGGTTGAACTGCTGGCAATAAATCACGTAAGTTTTTCGCCGCTGAGCCTTCACGAATAAGGACATACATGCCCTGCTCCACACGGTCGATGGCCTCCTGTGCAGTCACACATTCATGATCTGTCTGAATACCCGCAGCACGATAGCCTGTAATTTGTGTGCTCTGTAAGCCAGCACAATGACCATCTATAACGAGATTGGCTTGCTGTGTTAATACAATTTTTTGCAGCATGCCCTGTTCCCCATTTAACACGGCTGGAAAATCCATCACCTCTGCTAAGCCGCGAACTTGTTGATGTGTCAAGAACGGCTCTAAATCTTCTGCTGTTAGTGTCGCACCTGCATTTTCAAACTGGGTACCTGGTACACTAGATGGTAGCATCACAAAAATATCCATATCCGCCTTTTGAGCATCATCAAGCATAAATTGAATGCCCTCTGCCCCTGCGACATTAGCAATTTCATGTGGATCTGTAATGACCGTTGTAATACCATGAGGAATGAGCACCCGACTAAACTCTCCTGGTGTTAACATGGAAGATTCAATATGTATATGACCATCAATTAATCCAGGAATGACATAGCTTCCTGTAGCATCCTCTTCTTCTTTTGCATGAAATCTATGATTGCGATCAATTGCTACAATCATGCCATTTTTCACAACAATATCTGCTTTTTTCCACGTTAATGAAAAAACATCTGCAACTTGTGCATTTCTCAGAATAAAATCTGCCTCTATTTTTCCTTGTGATGATAAGATATTTTGCGTTAACTGCTGTAATTTTGTCGACATCGCCTTTACTCCTTTTTCTTTTAAGAACTATCATGCCAAAAAAATGCCCGTGAATGCAACTATTTATCATGACGTCAGTAAAAAACGACCATTGATTAATGGTCGTTCGTAAACTCTAGCTCTTTAGGGGGCTGACCTTTTTTATTCATCAAACGCATACGAATGGGCTCAATTTTTAATGTCACCATTTCGTCCTGATTGCCAACAAAAATACTAGTAAAAATTTCTGCTAGTTTATTTTTTAAGCCTTCTTCCTGTACCTCCGTAAGCTTGCCCTCAATTTCCACATACGTATCCCCAAAGCCGCCATTTTCATAGCCGTATAAAATATGGGTATATGGATTTTTACGAAGCTCTTCCATTTTCTCAGAATGCTTATTCGTCGCTGTATATAACACAAAGTCCTCATGCTGGAACGTCATGTAGCGGGAGTAAGGTTTGCCATTTTCAACAGTAGCCATCGTTCCAATCTTTTCTCGATTCAATACTTCTAAAATTTCATCGCGTACAGATGTCATTTCATCCCATCCTTTCATCTACATCTTTATTTTGCCCTCTCATAAAAAAGCTAAACCGCCTTTTTTTGAAAAATGTGAAATGACAATCTTCGGGCATATCGAAAAACTATTGCTATAATAATTGGATGGACAACAGGAATTTACGGATGAATGAGGGTTAAAAATGAAACAAGCTTTTTTTACGCGCTGTTTGTTTTTCATAACAGGCATTATCGTGCTATCTTTTGGCATCACATTAACAATTAAAGGGCAACTTTTTGGCGTCGGCTCTTGGGATGTCCTACATATTGGCTTAACAAAAACGTTGGGGTTAACAATCGGTACATGGTCCATTATTTTAGGACTTGCTATTTTAGCGTTTGATATGCTAATCACAAAAAAATTTCCATTACCAGGAACATTTATCGATATGTTTTTAGCCGGCATTTTTATTGATATTTTTAATTATTGGCTTCCTGATATTGATGGTTTTTGGATGCAACTTGTTTCTTACCTAACAGGATTAGTTTTACTAGGTTGGGGCTGTGGTATGTATATGGTGGCAAATTTAGGCATTGGGCCTCGTGATACCTTAATGCTGATGATGGTTCATAAACTTGGCTGGAGCGTTACTCGTTCTCGTACGACGATGGAAGTAACGGTCGCCATTATAGGCTTCCTTCTTGGCGGTCCGATTGGCATCGGTACAGTGTTTATGGCATTTGGACTTGGACCCATCGTACAATTTGCCCTATCATATAACGAAAAATTATTTATGAGATGGACTGGCGTTAAGAGCGCTGTCATATAAGCTTACAAGACAATGCAAAATGGCATTGTCTTTTTTTATACAGTTGCTATATACAGTTGAACTATATATAATCAAACTATATAGTTCGACTGTATATATTGAGGTGAAAATGTGAAAAAACATAAATTATTACCTTTATCCGAAACGATGCATTATATTTTACTCGCCTTACGGGAACCGTTACATGGCTATGCAATGATGCAAAAAATCGAGGAAATGAGTGCTGGTAGTGTAAGAATTGCAGCTGGTACTATGTACGGCGCTATTGAAAATTTATTGAAGTATCATTGGATTGCGCCAGTTGAAACCCAGGATACAAGGCGTAAGGTTTATCAAACAACAGAAGAGGGTCTAGACATATTAGCTGCAGAGCAACAAAGATTGCAGCGAATTTTATCTTTATATGAGGGAGCTGACAAACATGATAAAGTTTAAAGTCTTTTTTGATATTGAAAAGGAAGAGCGATGGTTAAATGAAATGTTAACCAAGGGCTGGGTATGCTCCAACATAAACTCTGCTGGTTTATATACATTTCAACAAACAGAAGATTTTGAACAAGTTATTCGAATCGATTGTCAGCAGGACCTTCGCGGAGAAAAGCAAGTTACCTATAAGCAATTACATGAGGATTTTGGATGGCGCTTATTAAAAGTGAAATCATATGATGGCACTCATTATTGGGTAAAAAGAAAAGATGGCCATGATGATTTATTTTCAGATCATGATTCCCACATTGCGAAGTATAAACGGTTAATGAAACATGCAAGCAACTGGGCCATACTCTCATTTATTTTCTTAATGATTTTTGATGCTAATGATAGTTTCTCCTCCTTGTTCAGTATAAAAAATGCTTATTTTACGCCTGGTTTATGGGAAAAAGAAGGGTTTGCTTTTCTTTTTGCATTTTTATTTGAAACACCCTTTGCCATCATGCGCTTTATCCCCCCATGGCTATTTTTAACTACTTGTGGTATTTACATCACCCTGTATTATCGTTATCGAAAATCGATACAGCAGTTCAGCCAATAAACGGCAAGGAGCCACTTACTTAGTGTAAGATGGCTCCTCTTTGCTCTATCCTCTTGGTTCATCCGTATTTTGCCCTGTTGCTTCAATCACTTCAGGTGTATCGTCGACTGTATCATCTTCCTGCACATTTTCAGCAGCTGGTGGTGTGATGGTCACCAGTGTATAGTCATCTTCATGTAAAATCTCAAAAGGAAACTGTTGACGAATATCCCCCACATAAAGGGAAGTTCCAATCGCAACATTCGTGGCATCTATTTCAATAGTTTCTGGAATTTCAGTTGGCTTCACTTTAATGCGAACCTCACGATTAGGCTGAAGCAGGAAGCCTCCTTCTGCAACTCCTACAGCATCACCGATCACGGTTACTGGAATATCCACTTCTAGCTCCTGCGACATATTGATCGACTTGAAATCAACATGTTTCACATTACCTTTTAAGGCACACCGCTGCACTTCTGTTAGAACAGCATTGATGCGTTGTCCTTCCACATCGAGTTGAAATACACTTTTCGTACCATGAGCAGCTAATATTTTCGCAAAAGCTCTAGCATCTAACGTAATGGCTGTCGGCTCCATTTGAAAACCGTAAACAACACCAGGAATAGCCCCATTTTGTCGAAGCTCAGTTAAGGAAGAATGACGCCCTTTTTGACGTTTATTAGCAGTTAGAACCATATTCATCGAAGATTTCCCCTTTCATGGAAACTAGTCTCATAAAAGGTTTTGCCTTTTCCCTTATTTTTTATACCTTTGTCTATAACTAAAAACACCTCTTTGTCCTAATGATTTTTTGTAGTGTTTAAAATGAGACCTAACAAAACACAACATTTGGCATACTACTAAATAAAAAAAAGCTCCTAAGTAATACTTTTTACTTAAAAAGCATTGAATAAATACAACTATAGAACTATAATGGATTGAAACGTAGAAATAATTAAAAAGAAGGGGGTAAGCATATATGAGTCAACACTGGAAAAATTCTAAAGTCAGAAAAGGAAGCTTAAAAAATCGTATTATCGGAATATCACTTTTGCTGTTTATTTCAATCATTAGCATTAGTTCCTATTTGAATATTAAAATAGTGGAAGAAAATGTTTCAGATGCCCTATTGGAAAAGAGTATTCAACAGGTCAATGAAATTGCCCGTCAAGCGGAGAATATTCTAGATTCGACCTCTAATCCTACAGTGGAATTGCAAAATTTTGTTGAAAACAAAGTAAAACAAAATGGAATAGCCTATGCAGTTATCATCGATAAAAACGTTACGGCAATAGCTCATAGTGATCAAGAGAAAATAGGTAAAAATTATGAAGATGACCCCTACTCTGTAGATGGAGCAAAAAACGGGAAAACGATGACGAGTAGATTTTATGCGGATATGCAGAAAAATTGGACGTTCGATATAATGGTACCGATTTATCTAGATAATACGCTTTACGGTTCTATGGATGTAGGTATTTTTGAGGGCGATATTACTGAGGCAACGAATGGAATTTTAATAAAAGAATTGATGACAGTTGGTATTGGTTGTATCATCATCATCGTCCTAATGATTATTATTTTAAATAAAATGTTCAAACCTTTGCTGTTAGCAGTTGATAAATGCCATGAAATGGGAAAAGGAGAATTTACTGAGTTAATCGATCCAAAGTATGTAAGAAGAAATGACGAAATAGGCAAACTTACATATGCATTAAACGAGATGCAGAATAATTTTGTTGATTTGCTTACTGAAATCAGTCTTACTTCGAATAAGGTTACTACATCATCAGAAGAACTTAAAGATGCAACAAGTATTTCTTTAGCGTCGTCAAAGGATTTATCATCTGCAGTTGAAGACATCGCTAAGGGTGCTGTGGAACAAGCAAAAGATACTGAATTTGGGACTGCAAATATTGGCGAGCTCGGAGAATTAATCGAAAATAATCAGAATTATTTACAACAGTTGACTCTATTTGTCGATGAAGTAAGCAATGCTAAAGATGAAAGCTTACTCATATTAGAAGAGCTTGTTGCTAAAACAGAAGAAAATAATATTGCAGCAAAAGAAATTTATGCTATCGTTCTCACGACTAACGAAAGTTCTGGGAAAATTCAAAATGCAAGCCAGATGATCAGAACAATTTCAGAACAAACGAATCTACTAGCCTTAAATGCGGCTATTGAAGCATCGAGGGCCGGCGAAGCAGGAAAAGGGTTTGCTGTTGTTGCGGACGAAATACGAAAGTTGGCTGAACAATCCAATCAATTTACTAAGGAAATTGCCACAGTTATAGGAGATTTAACAGAAAAAACTGGACACGCCGTTCAAACAATGCAAGAAATGAGCAACCTTGTCACTTCGCAAGCTAAAAGTGTTGCAACTACAAATGGCAAATTTGAAGATGTGGCAGTTTCTATTGAAAAAATACAAACGGTTATTGAGGATTTATATAAAATAGGCAATAATATGGATGACAAGAAAAATGGAGTAATAGATATTCTACAACACTTATCTGCCATATCTGAAGAAAATGCAGCTGGTACAGAAGAAGCTGCCGCCTATCTACAGAATCAAACAAACTCCCTTTATGAAATTGCCCATTCCAGTGAAGAATTAGATAAGTTAGCTAATAAAATGCAGGAAAATGTCTCAAAATTTACTATTCAAACAACTACATCTCGACAATAATAACTAAGTCCAATTTCTCTTTTAAAGAAAAATTGGACTTTTTCTAACTCAGTAAAAATGTCATTTATATGAAATGTGGTATAAAAAGAGTGCTGAATACAGATTTACACTTTGTGATTAGAGAGAAAAATACACGCATACGATTGTTTTTTTACAATGTTATGCGTGTAAATTTTTCAGGATTTTCATTTCCTAATTACTACTGTACCATTGATATTTTATTTAATGTTATTGCTTTATACGTTTATTTCTAAAACCGAATACTAAACTAGCTGTTTATTCAATACTTCAAATAAGTCGTGTAATTTGTTAATTTCATAATGTGGCTTAATTTCACTTGTGTTTTCGATATTACGGATATTAAACCAGCATGTGTCGATACCTGATAGTAAACCGCCTTTAATATCGGATGTCAACGAGTCCCCAATAATCAGCGTTTTATCTTTATCAAAATCATCGATCCGTTCAAAAACATAATCGAAAAATGCTAGCATAGGCTTTTGATAGCCTGTTTGCTCCGAAATAAAAATGTCTTTAAAATGTGGCGCTAGCTTAGCATCCACAAGACGTTTATTTTGTGTAGCCGTGACACCATTTGACACCACATATAAATGATAATGGTTTGCAAGCTGTGCAATTACCTCATAGGCACCTTCTACATAATGGTGGGCCTCACACAAATATTTTTGGAACAGTGCTTCAAAGTAGGCTCCATCGACTTCTATACCAAATTCCTTTAAGGCAACAGCAAATCGCGTATTATGTAATGTATTTTTTGTTATTTCCCCACGCTCAAACGCACGCCACATGGACTCATTAATTTCTTTATATCGCGCAATCATCTCTTGAGTAACTGCTATGTTTTCCTCTTTAAACATGCGGTCAAGTGCTGCATTTTCAGCTAGATCAAAATCTAGTAACGTATCGTCCACGTCAAACAATAGTATTTCATATTTCGTCATGTCCGTTCCCACTTTCTTTGATGCATTGTGACTAATTCCTCTATTCATGATAACGTTTTTTTAGAAAAATAACAGCAAAATGTCCTTTAATGAATATTTTCCAGAATATTAGGACATGTATACGTTTTACATTTCTTGTTTCTAAATATGTGAAACAGCGGAGTTTTTCCTTAATTAAGTAAAAAAATGTTCATCTAGTCCTAAAATAGCCCGTTCTGTAATTTCATATTTGAAATTATCGATGAATATGAGACAATAGAATGCTAGAAAGGAAGATGTACGAAAGATGACGACCTTATCTGACGTATTTTGGTTTTATTTAGGAACTTATTGTTGTTTTAATTGTCTTATATGGTACTTTATTATTAATAATGGTTATTGGAAAATTCCTAAGTTTATATTTTGAGGATTTACTCAAAACAAAATTAATTAGGGAGTAATATGGTGAATTAAAGAATTTTGTGCATGAGGGTTTTAATTGATACTTGCGGATAATCAAAGTGAGAGAAGGAGAATTTACTTTGTAAAGTCGCTATACCATGAAAGAAAAAATTATAGCTACATTTACTAATACATGCAATCCTGATATTATTTGGGTGACTAGTGTTCAATTTATTATTGTTTTCCATTGTTTTTGTTCTTTATCCCCTTCTTCGATATATAAAACATTATAAATCTTTAATTTCCATTTTCTAATAGTTTCAGATAAAAAATTTAAAGCCTGTGAATTTTTACTGTTCGTAAAAATTCACAGGCTTTTCTAATTTAGAGATGGGTTTTGTCCCAACCCATTTAAACCTCTTTATTAATTTAATAAAAATATTACTATATTACTCTCATTAGTGGTACGTAAAATCTTAAACCTGGAAGTAATAATAATGAGCGTCATTTGCTGCTCTATTCATTGATATTGCATAATTGTAAGCAGCACCAGTTACTCCAGCTGCTGCTAATCCGACAGCAATACCTGCACCTCCGTTTATAGCACCAACAATTAGCGCAGCTATAGCTAATATGCCTGCTCCAGATGCTGCACCAATATACTTCCATTCATAATCATTTAAATCGTTTACAGCATTTTTAAAATTTCCTAGGTTAGTAGCGTTACTAGTTGTTTTCTTTACATCTTTATACAACCAATTTATTGGATTATCAGGATTCGGTCTGCGTAATTGCCATGATTCAGGTGAAGTAAATTCGATAGTATATTCATAGTTTGTGAAAGTATCTTGTTTCAACGAAGATGCGAAAGCGCTAATATCACCAGATGTCTGTTCTTTCATTGACTCTTCTAAAGCTGCAAGTTCATTCAAATCTATTACTAATTTAGATGAATCATCGCCCTTAATTTGAGTAGTTAGAACATTAGAATTCTTATCAAATGTTGCTACCATCGGTTTGCCATTTTCAATTGACTCTACTATTCTAAAATTTTCATTATCTTCAATTACATTTATTTGAAGGCTATCAAGGTATTCAATTGCTTCCTTATCAACCATACCTAATTCTGAATTGAAGTCCGAATTATCAATTATTTGTTTTGATGTAGCTAGGAAGTTGTTCTTTTCCATTTCTTTAGCATTTGCAAGAATTGGAGCGAAATTTGAAAATACAAGTACAGCAGTAATTACAAGAACTAAACTTCTAATAATTTTTTTCATTTTTTATTCTCCATTCAAGTTATTTAGGGAATAGTTAAATTCCTCACACCACCACACTCCTATCTTTTATTAATTTCCCCTATATTCCCAGGTTAACATACATTTGGTTATATATATAGTATTAGGTAATATTTTCAAGTTATTAATCGAGCAAAAATAATAAATTTAATATTAATAGGATTATCCCTACTAATAAAAAAATAAAACCTAATATATTATTATGCACATTTTTTTCCTTTTTATTTTTAAGTAATAAGTAAGTACCGCAAGTTATAAATATTATAAAGAGTAAAAAAAATCCAACAATTGTTAACCATGACATTACAATATCACTCCATTCTATTTATTATTAAAGTCTTGATAATATTATAAAGAGCAAAAAGTGATAATTCTTAGGTACTTTATTTGCCTACTCTCCATAATACTCATTTGTTAATTATATCCTCTTTTTAAACATTATAACTTAATAATTAAAAAACTTAATATGTCTATAGTGGAAACAACATCGGTACCACAGCCGGTAAATCCAGTAGAACCGAAGCCTTCAGGTGCAATAGATACTGTTGACCAAGGTATCGTGAAGTATCGAGCAGACGTATAATTCAATCATGTCCAAATGCTAATACAACAAATGACTAATCAAGATGCACGAACAATTCGTCTTATATACCCAGAAACAGCTACTGCAGAGGCTCATATGAACCTTTTAACAAATACAGGGTTATTTTTAAACAATCAAAATACGGATTTTTTCATACAAAACAATTTGAATAACCCAATTACGGTTCATCAATAATTATATCAGTGAATCCAAAACTATTATTAATATTAATTATATTAATATAATATTTTATTGAATTTAACATTGTTAGCTATTTTCTTTGCACTTGCCTATCTCTATTTTTAGTACCTGTATAATATTGTTTACCAACAATTTTTTCTACATTTATTTTATTCGCTAATTTAAATATAAGTTGCTTTATTCTTGATGTTCCCCTAGTAAATTGAACGCAAGGTAAATTCCACTATTTTATGAGTTGAAAATTTTCAGATACGCGAATTATTATAAGAAAGTTAAGGCTACCAAAGACTCTATGTGGGAAATGGGGAATTGAACTTTTTATATTGAGATTAATCCAAAAAAATAATCTTTCGGAGAATGCTAGAGCTATTGAAAAGCTACAAAATATATAGGAAGATTTTTGTAAGAATAACCAAATTATATTTATTTTGGAAGAGTTAAAAGATAATGCTTGGGTAAGGGAAATATTAGATAAGTATATACTGCCATTCGATATATACTCCTTATTTAAAGATGGAAATGATCCAAAACCTGATATACAGTTTCTTAATATTTTGTACAGAATAAATAGTAATCTTCAATTAGAGATTCCAAATCATAATATTAGGCTTAATACAAAGTCGACTGAGAATAAATTTTCTTTTCTCCAAAAATATATTGTAATTTTTCCATTTATTCAAATTTATTGTAATAAATATTATTGAGCATAGAATACCCCTTTCTCAAAAGGTATAAATAAAAATTTGAATATTATATCTTTTTAGTTGAATTATACAATTTTAATGATAAAAACAGTAACCGTAATGGTTACTGTTCTATTTTACAATCTTTGTGTATTTAGAGTAAAATTTCAATCAGCTCTTAATACAATTAGTCAAAACTCTAGCTAAAACTTTAGATCCAGCTACACCGTTTTTTAAATCAATTATTTTTTTATTTTCAATAGTTACGTTTTATTTTTCAAAAACATTCTTAGTAGAATAATATATATCACAAAAAACCTCCAATGGTTATTCCAAAGGAGGTCTTCAATATCATTATTTAACTGAACCACTAATAAATGTTTTATTAGGATAATACATATTCTTTACAATTACATTTGCACCTAAACATTTTACTGCTGGACAGTGACAATTAATTGATTTAGAAATATTTGAATCTAACCATCGCTCGTAAATTTGAGGTAATGATTCATTTTTAATATTTCCAAAAGCCGAACCATCATCTGAGAAATCTGTAACCGATATATCCCCTGTGAAAATATTTAAATTCATTCTTGATCGTCCATCAACATCATTTCTTATTGTTGTATTTGGTTCACTATTGATTCGCTTGATTAATGCTAAATTTCGCTCATCTTGACTACAAGGATAAAATGGCAATGTTCCAAATAATACCCAAATATCCTCGTTTCTAAAATCAAGAATATTATTTACGACATCTCTATATTCATCTAATTCTATTATCTCTAAATTACTAGCAAAATCACTAGAATACATAGGATGAATCTCATGTCGTTTACATAACATTTCATTAGCCACTTCATTATGAATTTTCTTCATATGTGGGACGGTGTTACGATTTAACATTGTTTCAGCAGAAACAAACATTCCACCTTTTGAAAGTTCCCTAGCATTGTCGAAAATATTACGATATAAATTCCCTCTATATTCAATTGACGGTTGCTTTTCCATCATAGCGAAGCCTGTTTCAACAAATTCTTTTTCGTCACACCAGTTATGCGATATATGCATAACATCTAGAAAAGGAGCAACTAATTCGTAATGAGACATTGGTAAAGTTAAGTTCGAATTAATTTGTGTCTTAATCCCCCTACCCTTAGCATATTTCAAAAGTGGTAACAAATTATCTTTTATACCCTTTTTAGTCATTAAAGGTTCTCCACCTGTAAAACTCATTGTACGTAAAGTTTCGACCTCATCTAACTTTCGAATAATTTCTTCTGTAGGTATTGCTGGTAATTCTTTCGTTAATAATGTGTAGCCAACTGCACAATGCGAACATCTCATATTACATAAATGCGTTGTAGTAAATTCAATATTTGATAAAGTTAAATTCCCATACCTATCAATATCATGGTAACTTTCCCATTCATCATGCGGTTTCTGTACTGTAAACATAAAAAAACTTCCTTTCCATGCTTATAATTTTCGCACAGATAAAATAATTTTTAAAGGTCTATTTATAAATTATCTCGAAATCGAACTTACTCTTTATTATAATCTATTTTATTATTTTGTTTACATCCGCTCTACTTCTGACAACTATATTCGTATCCTCTTTTATCTTCTCTACAATTAATATTTCTTGCGTTGCTTTGTAATACACGGAGTTAAGTTATATCGTTTAAATTTCGATTTACAGTAATAAGCAACTGGTGAAGTTCTGTTTTTTTGCGTGTTGAAATGCTTCCACAAGTACAAAATGCAACATCTTTAAATAATACGTGTTCATAAGGTTTTCCATCCTTAACAGGTGTATAGCTGTTTATTGTGGATGTTTTTGAAATGATTTACATTAATTTTTTCTAATTCATTAACATTTATCAAGTGAGCATTTTCTGGATTTAATAAAGGATTTGTATTGAAAGTAAAATTTTTCAAGTTGTTGTAAAAATGTTCTACGACAGCATTTGCGTAATCAAAATAGTTACATGTAGCAGTAATTTTGGGATTTTTTTTATATTTTTTTATAACAAAGGCAGAACCGATGATGTCTAAGAAGTCCGTTCAAAACTATGTATTGCCTTTATTGAAATATGCGCATGAACGAGACGTACGCACACAAATCAATTCCAACTTAACATTAGAGCCTGAACGTTATTTACTGATTGCACCGTATTTAGATGTACTACATATCTCACATAACTGGGGTACAATCGATGAATTCATTGAAACAGGCTTTGCCATGATGGAGCGAAAACCGACTTATGAACAGCGAGCAGCTTTGTTCAAACGCATGATTGATAACTCAAAGATGCTTGCAGAACATGGTGTAATGGTTTCTGCGGAAACAATGTTAAACAAAAAAACTTTACCGTACTTAGAACATATTCATAACCAAATCATCAATGAGATGAAATGTGCACGTCATGAGGTTCATCCTATGTCCCATCAGACTTCGCTTAACTGCCATTGTCCAGCCGTAAAATGCTTAGGCTCTAATGTTCTTGTAAAAAATATGTATTATCAAGATCAATCATTTGTTAGTGGCTCTGCTCGAGTTTAAAAGGAATATTAATAGAGAAACTCCATTTTGAAAAAACAAAATGGAGTTCTTTTTATCTACATTGGTTCTTTACATTAATCTCCGCCCCCACCACAGCTAGAGCAAGAACTAGCGGACGTGCAAGAACTACAGGAGCTTGCTGATCCGCAACTTGTACAACTTGATGAGCTATTGCTACTAATTTTCATGTAACTTTGAAATTCATCATAATGAAAATAAGAAACAGATAAGAAAGGAATGAGCATGGCGTTATAATTTTGCTGTGTTTTTCCTTTTCTCAGCATTTCCTGTATGACGTTTTTCTCATAGTCTTTTACTCTATTAGCTGTTTTCTTCATGGAAGAAATAAGAGAGAGAACAGTAGACATATAGTTGGTATCTTTTTTAAAATAGAGTTCTATTAGTTCATTTTCTGGTAGATTTTTAAATTCATCAATAATTGCCGGCTGTACAGGATTTCTGAAAAATCCTTTATAAAGATGGATGTTCTCATTTCTAATGAAAAAAAGCTCCGCATACACCCAATCAAAAAATCCTCGTAAATCTGGATCTGGCAGTATATTTACATTGGGACTATGATGCAATGTTGTCCCTAGATACTTCTTTGAAAATTCGTCATACTCCCGGGTAAACATGAGCATCTGATGCCACAGCTCATCGACTTTCTCACTAAACATGGGTGACTCTTTAAAAAGAGATGTCAAGATAAAATAACGTTTTAAATCAAGGAGTCTCCACTCATACTCATTTTCTTTTAACCTATTCTTTTGCCTTACCCGCTCTTCTACGTTCGCCATAAAATTTTTACTAAGGGATTGTTCCAGGTGATCACTTAGCTTTTTTAATCCTTTAATTGGTCGAATCTCTAAAGCTTGTGGAGATAAACCAAATGTAAATGCGCGCTTTTTAATTATAAATAAAATTAACCCACTAAAAACAGCAAGCAGGAGCAACCATCCCATTTATATTCCCCATTTCTTTTCTTAATTTCCTTTAGACCTTATTCCCATATTCTGCTGTCTAATTCATCATTTGTAAATATAGCTTTATGCACATTTCAAGTCAACCACATGACTAGAAATAAATCCCAATAATTAAAACCGCACCCATTTTATAAAATAGGCTGCTGTCTTTAATTATTCAAATAACTACGATCAATAAAATGCAAAAAAGATAAATAAGATTTTAAATTTTTTATTTATTGAAGACGTATAAAAAATAATAGTTGATCTATACTAATAAAGATTTCACTTCAAATCCGATGACTAGGAGGGTTAACCCGATGAGTGCGATTGATCGATTACTCTGAAGGACCATCAAAGCTGAATAAAGCTAAAGTACAGTTTTCTTAGGATAATCTTAAGAATCTATACGGAAGCGAGGCAGTGTGTCATGGAGCAAAAATAGTAAGTGGTAATCAGACCCGGAAAATGATTTCCGGGTTTTTCTTTTTCTTTCAACATGACAATTTCTACTCAAATTTTCAATAAAAAATCACCTCAAAAAAAACAAGAGGTGATTTAATAATCATCTTAATTAAAACATTATAAAGATGGTATATTTTTCTATAGTAATTCCTCTGCCAGGAATCTATAAGTATTTAAACGACTGTCTAATTCATATTGATTACAATTTAGCATTACTTCATCAAACCCATAGTGTTCTTGCTCAGCAATTAAAAATGCAGCAATGTCCTTTGGTGTACCAACAAGGTTCGCTTTACGATTATTAGCAATCGTTATTTTATCCATCTCAGTTAGTGGATAATCCTTTGCTTCTTCTGGTGACATCGTTTGAATAATTTGGCCCTTCATCAGTTGAAGACGAGAAATATCAATTGGTTTAGCCAAATATTCCGCTTCTTCTAATGTCGGTGCAACAGTTGCTGCATATGTGACGATAATTTGTGGTTTTTCCATATAATAAGAAGGCGTAAAATAGGCTTTATAGGCATCAAAAATATCCTTCGACATATTACCGGTAAAGAATTGAGCATAAGAATACCCTACCCCCAGTTGACCAGCCTGCATAGCACTTTGCCCACTCGAACCTAGTAACCAAGCTTCAGGTAAAGAAATTTGTGCTGGGGCTGCAACAACTTGATCATAAACATGTTCACCTGTTTTCTGGTTATTCATTAACTTTAAAATAATGTCGAGTTTGTCGTACTGTTCTGTGAAGCGTTGTCTTCTTCCCTCTGCTAAAGCATAAATAGCAGCATGATCGCCACCAGGGGCTCTCCCTACACCAAAGTCAATACGATTTGGTGCTAGGCCAGATAATGTCTTGAATACCTCTGCAAGCTTATATGGTGAATAATGCATCATCATGACGCCACCAGTACCAATGCGAAGTCGCTTTGTTTTCGCAGCTAAAAAAGCAGCGGTCACTTCGGGAGCTGAACTTGCTAGTGACTGACTATTATGGTGTTCAGCTAGCCACATACGATGATAGCCAAGTTCTTCACCTTGCAGTGCCAGTTGTTCTGTACGTTGGAAGGCTTCCTCTGCCGAATGACCCTTAGGTATAGGCATTTGATCTAAAATACTTAATCTCATTTAAAACATCCTCTCTGTCTCTTAGCTCCCTCTTTTACTGTAATACAGTTTGGATGATTTACAAAATAAAAAACCTTACTCATAAGCTAGTTGTTTATTTTCCCATGTTCGATAGACCAAGCTCACTAGCTTTTGTTTTTGTTGCTGATTGAATACCACGTCATTAAATTTCATCGCTTGAAGAGAAAATTGCTGGGTTTCTTCGTTAACAACAAATTGTAAAATCGCATGTCCTTTTTCATCTTGAAACGTTATATCCCCTGATAATTCAACAACATGTTCTCCAGTCTTTGCCTGATAATAACGCCAATATGGTTCAAAAAACGCATAATTAAACGCATTTCGCACTGTCACATCTGAAAAATTCTCCAAATAGCCTTCTTTTACGAGATCAATATAGTCATGATCTGTTATATCTTTTTTTGCATTAAAGACATATCCTACAAGAACCCCCATAAACACAACACAGAGAAAAACGCGTATATGATTGCCTAAACTCATGTCATCACGTCCCCTTTAAGTAAAAACACCATCTTCTACATAATACATCAAAATAACGACTTTAAGTAGAAATTATTTGAATAATGTAGAAATTATATCATTTTACTATCTAGTCATTTTAAGCTTCCCTACTCTAAAATACTAAAAGAGTATTTACAGCCTATCTTCAGTTCGCTACTATCAGATTATTACAATAGAAAAGAGAGGACCTTGTTGTGCCTTTTGATTTAGACATAAATATTTTAATCATCCTACTCCTATTCGGTTTCTTAGCAGCATTTATTGATTCTGTTGTTGGTGGTGGCGGACTTATTTCTTTGCCAGCCCTCCTTTTTGTTGGCCTTCCCCCCTCTGCTGCAGTTGCAACCAATAAATTAGCAGGTACGATGGGGTCACTTACTAGTACCGTGACATTTTATCGTTCTGGTAAACTAGATATAAAAGCCGTGTATAAATTATTCCCTTTTGTCTTTTTCGGCTCCATGCTTGGTGCTTGGATTGTCCACTTAATGGATCCGAGTGTACTTAAGCCACTCATGTTGTTCATGCTCGCAGCAGTAGCCATCTATACTATCTTCAAAAAAGACTGGGGAAGTATGACTACCTATAAAAAGTTAACACCCAAACGCTATATGATTTTTGTTATCGTCATCACTCTTATTGGCTTTTATGATGGCTTTTTAGGTCCTGGGACAGGCTCATTTTTATTATTTGCTTTTCTAATGGTTGGGTTTGATTTTTTACAATCGGCAGGAAATGCTAAATTTTTAAATTTTGGCAGCAATATAGCCGCCCTTCTTATGTTTATATACTTAGGACAAATAAATTATGCCTATGGTTTACCAATGGGGCTTGCTCAAATTGCAGGCGCCATTGTTGGATCTAAATTTGCCATTAAACGCGGCAGTGGTTATGTTCGTAAACTATTTATCGTTGTGACTATTCTATTACTCTTGAAAAATACATATGACTATTTTTCATAACACTCTGTTATGCATAACGTATGCCACAACTATAGAAGGATAAAACTTATCTCATATTGGGGTAAGTTTTTTTTAATGCTATTAACTTTTTCCCACCCTTCGCACGTCTAGTACATGTATACAATTTGACAATGTTAAAAAAGGAGCTTCTTTGGACATGAAAACAAGAAATGCATTTCAACATGAAGAGGTGTTTGTCCAATTCATTCGTGAACAAAAAGAGCGATTTTATTTGCTCGCGTATAGCTATACAAAAAATGAACAGGACGCACTAGATGTTGTACAGGACAGTATTCAAAAAGCCATGCTGTCATTAGATCGACTTGAAAATGTGACCTATATGAAAAGCTGGTTTTACAAAATAGTTGTCCGTACAGCCATTGATTTTTTACGTAAGCATAAACGCTTACAGGTTACAGATGATGATACACTGCAATATTTAACACCTGCCCAAGAGGACGTTTATGAAAATGTCGACTTGGAGCATGCATTAGATGAGCTCCCACAAATGTATCGTGAGGTTGTCATTCTTCACTATTTCGAGGATTTAAAACTCGCTGACGTGGCGAACATCCTCGATATCAAGTTGAGTACAGCCAAATCGCGTCTTTATAAAGCATTAAAACTATTGAAAATACAATTAGAAGATGTGAAGGGAGAAACTGCACATGGATAAAAAATTACGAGATTTAGAAAAACAATATATAGAGGTTCCTATTCCAAAGGAGCTAGACTTTGTCGTTGAAAAGGCACTGAAGCAAGGCAGAAAAAAGAAAAAAAACCGTACACCACAATGGTTACTTGGTTCAGCTGCTGCAGCTATGCTATTTACTGCTAGCTTAAATGTTAGTCCGGCAATGGCCAAAACACTCTCTGAAATTCCCGTTGTCGGTAGTGTTGTCAAAGTATTAACATGGACAGAATATGAAGTGACAGAAGATAATTATGATGCCAATATTAAGGTTCCATCCATTGAAAATTTAGATAATCAAGACCTTGCGAATACATTAAATGAAAAATATCGTGCAGAGGGAAAGGCCCTCTACGATCAGTTCATCGCAGAAGTTGGTGATTTAAAGGCCAATGGTGGAGGTCATTTAGGCGTTGATAGTGGCTTTGAAATAAAAACAGATAATGAGCAAATATTATCGATTGGTCGTTATGTTGTGAATACAGTGGCCTCGTCTTCTACGGTGATGGAATACGATACAATTGATAAAGAAAATGAAATTTTAATTACACTACCGATGCTCTTTAAAGATCAACAATATATTAAGACGATTAGTGAAAATATCAAAGAGCAAATGCGTGCACAAATTGCAGAATCTAATCAAGAAAAAGTGTATTGGGTGAAAGGCGCTGGTCTTGCCGACGAAGATTTAATGGAGGAATTTACAACAATCAAACCAGATCAGTCATTTTATATTTCAGATCAAGGGAAGCTGGTGATTTCCTTCGATAAATATGAAGTAGCTCCAGGTTACATGGGTGTTGTAGAATTTGAAATTCCAACAGATGTCCTACAAGAAGATCTTGTTAGCATGAAATATATTCATTAATGTAGCTAACTTACCATACGACGAGGTATTTGACGATTGACTCATCAAATACCTCGTTTTTTCATGTAGACATACCATTTTTTGCTTATAAAGCTGACTTTTTTTGTCTAAGCTAATATGTATCAATCAATGTTAGAGGGTTTTCATCATGAAAGGTGTAGGATCAATCAGTATTTTACATGTCATCTTCCTATCAATGACAGTTATTGGCTTGAAAAACCATGTAACCATTCTTCCTCCTCTTTTAGATATGGCCAAAAGAGATGGCTGGCTATCCGTATTGTTTGCTGGAGGTATCATGTTCTTTTGGCTATTTCTTGTTGTGTATATTCACAAGAAAACTAAACAAGAATCCATCCGAGACTGGTTAAACGAAAAAATCGGAAAAATCGGCTCTACCATTATTATTTATACGATTATTATTTTTTTAATGGTTATGACTGCTTTTACAATGGTTGAAACCTTACAATGGGTCAATACGACATTTTTACCTCAAACGCCTGTTATCATATTATTAGTTATCTATATTTTTCTTTGTATACTACTGGTGACCACTAGTCTACAGACGATCGTCATCTTAAATGTCTTTGTATTATTTGGGGTTGTCGTTCTTGGCTTTTTTGTTGCCTTTACCAATATACAAGTAAAAGATTATGAATTATTACGACCCTTCTTTGAACATGGATTACAGCCCGTGTTTCGAGGTATGATATTCCCAGCATCAGGGTTTATTGAGCTGTTAATATTGTTATTTTTACAACATCAGTATAAAGAGCAAATTCGCTGGTATCACTTTGCTATTATGCTAGCGATCCTAGTTGGTTTAACTTTAGGTCCATTAATTGGGGCCATAACGGAGTTTGGTCCAAGTGAAGCCGCTAAACAACGCTATCCTGCCTATGAAGAATGGGGTTTAGTGACGATTGGGCGCTATATTGAACATCTTGACTTCTTCTCTATTTACCAATGGTTAACCGGAACTTTTATACGTGTAAGTTTCCTTTTGTACATCGTAGCTGATTTATTGAAAATGACAGGAGATAAAAAGCGTATATGGCAAATGCTGGCACCTCCCTTCTTCATCCTTTGTTTACCATTAATTATGTTAAATGAAAGCTTATTTTTAAAGGTGAAAGGAAATTATATTTTAACTTTTACATTTATTTTTTTCTTTGCGCTGTCCATATTTTTCGTTATCGTAGCTTTCTTGTCGGATAAATCTTCTAAAAAGGGGAAAACTGATAAACAAGACATGAAAAGTGGTGAAGCATAATGCCTCAGCAAGAGCAAGCGCTAGATCTGCGTACAATTAAGAAATTGTTTCAAAAATCAGCGGATATTCAATATCAGGAATTTACCTTTAATCAGGAGAAAGTACACTTTATAATTTGTGATGCCATGATTGATCAACAAATGCTTAATGAGGTGATCATTCAACGTATTCAGTATCTTTATGATCATTTGGATGATGTTCCATTCGAAGAGAATATTGAAAGACATCTTCATATTCCAAGTTTGCAAAAAATAGAAGACAAGGAACAGCTCCTTACATTTGTATATAGTGGGTTTTTATTGCTTTATTTTCACAAAGACAATCTTGTCTATGCTAGCAATATCGCAAAAAAGCCTAATCGTAAACCTGAAGAAACACGCATGGAGGTTCTTGTAAAAGGGCCAAGGGATAATTTTATCGAAGATATACGCGTCAATATCGCACTTATCCGAAAACGATTACCGACCAATTCCTTTTGCGTAGAAAAAATGGAGCTAGGAAAACGTTCAAAGACAACGGTAGCCATTCTTTATTTTGATGACATTGTAGATATGGACATTTTACATGGCATTAAAAAGCAGCTTGCAGCCGTTGATACGGATATTGTTTTTAGTGGCGATTTATTGATGGAACGGGTAAATAAAAATTCTAAGCTTTTTCCGAAGTTTGATTATACAGGAAGAGCCGATTATGCAGTTCAAGCATTAGCAAGAGGACGATTTGTTATTTTTGTAGATGGCGTTGCCTACGCTGTTATTACGCCTGTTAATTTGTTTTTACTACTTAAATCAGCCGAGGATAATGAATACCCAATAATCTTTAGTTCACTTGAACGCTTATTAAGAATATTTGGGATTTTAATCGGTTTACTACTGCCTGCATTTTGGCTTTCCTTAACGACCTATCATCAAAATCAATTACCATTACAACTACTCGCGACAGTTGTACAAGCAAAATCGGGGTTACCTCTCCCCTCTTCCCTTGAAATGCTGCTTATGCTTTTAATGTTTGAATTGTTTCGAGAAGCGGGCTTGCGTCTACCTTCCGTAATCGGAGGTACAATTAGTGTTGTAGGTGGATTAATCATTGGGGATGCAGCCATTCGTGCAGGTGTAACGAGCCCTGAAATGATTGTTGTCATCGCGATTTCGACGATCGCTTCTTTTACATTGGTTAATCAATCGCTTGTTACCTCTGTCAGCATCTTACGTGTTGCCTTTATCCTTGCAAGTGCCTTTTTCGGATTGTTCGGCTTCTTCGTTTCTTTATATTTTACACTCCTCTATGTATGTAATATTCGAATTTATGGCTATTCCTACATGAATCTTGCGACAGATTTAAATTGGGCTACCATTAAAAAATCCGTCTTCCGCTTATCACCCAAAGGCTATACTGAGCGCAATAAAGCACTGGCTCCTCAGGATTATACACGCTCACCTAAAGGCCATGAAAACAAAGAATCAAAAAGTTAAGCAAAAAGCATCCCTTTAAAAATGAACTGCCCCGTAAAAGTTAGACACCAATCTAACTTTTACGGGGGTTTTTTTATGGCAAAAGTAAAGGCTGAACAACGTATTCAAGCAGTCCAGCGATACTTAAATGGAGATGAATCTATGATTGAAATCGCAGAAGACATCGGAGTGACAAAAAGGGTTGTAAGTGAATGGGTTCGCCGATATCAAAAAAATGGTGTAGAGACTTTCTTAAAGTCCTATACAAACTATTCAGCTGACTATAAAATGAATGTACTAAATTATATGAACGAGACAGGTACATCTTCAGTTGATACAGCTGCTCTCTTTAATATTTCATCTTCTGGCTTAATTCGGGGTTGGAAATTAAAGTTTGAAGTTGGTGGTTATGATGCTCTTGTTTCCAAGAAAAAGGGGCGTCCATCCATGAAAAAAGACACAAAAAGAACAACGAAATCAATACCAGCTGAAGGGTCTGTTGAGGCGTTAACAGCACGTATTAAACAATTAGAAATGGAGAATGCCTACTTAAAAAAGTTGAATACTTTAGTTCAAATGAAAGAAAAATTACCAACCAAATCAAAGCGCAAGTAATTTACGAACTAAAGGAAATCTATGAAGTGGTGGAATTAATCAAAGTCGCTGATATTCCACGTAGTACGTATTATTACTGGGAAAAGCGTTTGAATCGTACTGATAAATACGCTGATGTGAAAGTCGCAATTCAGTCCATTTATCATGAACATAAGGGACGTTATGGCTATCGTCGGATTGCTAAAGAACTTAAAAAATACGGCATTGTTCATGATCCCAAAACGATTAACGGTTTGATGAATGCCATTGGCATAAAATGTGAAGTCCGCATGAGGAAATATCGTTCGTATAAAGGAAAAGTCGGAAAAATTGCCCCAAACATATTACAACGTGATTTTACAGCGAAAAAAATGAACGAGAAATGGGTAACAGACGTGACAGAGTTCCATCTATTTGGTGAGAAACGCTATTTATCACCAGTCCTTGATTTATGTAATGGCGAAATTATTGCATACACGGTAATGAATCGTCCAGTGTATAACCTCGTCCATGATATGCTAGAACAAGCATTGGAGCGCATTCAATCAGGTGATCAAGTCGTTCTTCATTCGGATCAAGGTTGGCACTATCAAATGAAAAAGTATCAACGAACCTTAAAACAACATGGGATTACGCAAAGTATGTCCCGTAAGGGCAATTGTTTAGATAACGCAGTCATAGAAAATTTCTTTGGCTTATTAAAATCTGAACTCCTGTATCTACAAGAATTTGAATCCATGGCACATTTCGAACAGGAACTTCATGACTATATTCACTATTACAATCACAAACGAATGAAGGCAAAATTAAAAGACCTAAGCCCGGTGGAGTACCGAACTCAGGTCTTAGAAGTAGCTTAACTAAATATGTCTAACTTTTTTGGGTCAGATCAAAAAGTAGGGATGCTTTTTTCTCAAATAGTATGTGCCCTCGCTTTAATACTGTCCAGTACACTTTCCCAATATTGTTTCATTTCTTCTCGCACTTTCTGATCAGAAAGATGTTCTTGGTGAAAACTAATCGTAGTTTTATTACTTTCTTTTGGTAGAATACGAATTTGAACGGTGGATGGTCTTGACCACCCTTCCTTTTGCCAAGTAAGTCGAAGCTGCTCTAACGGTTTAACAATTCTAATTTCCCCTGCCCCGATTTTAGAGTGATACTTCTGCCCAGGCTCCAAATGAAGAGTAGCACCATCCCCTACCCATGAATGTAAACCTTCCTTAGCAATGATTAATGCCCAAGCTTGCTCCTGTGAAAAAGGAAAAGTCCTTCTAACACCTATTTGAAAGCCTACACTTTTCGTTTGACCAATGATTTTCTCGTTATCCATTGCTTCACCTCAACCTTTCATGAAAGATTTAGTCACTGTCGTTTAAAAATTATTCCTTATTCAAAATTTATCATAAAATCTATCCAATATCATCTTGTGCTTTTATCTAGGTGGTAGAATTAAACTTGGGGGTGGTTGAATGAAAAAACAAGTGTTTGGGGTAATAGTCGGAATTTTATTTCTACTTTCTGCTTGTTCTCATGGAAAGACACAAACACTAGAAAAATTTTATCAAGATGCTCAAATTGAACAGGTGGATAAAGTAATTATTCAAGATGGTTCAACTGGCTATTACAAAACAATTACAAAGCAAGAACAAATCAATGATTTTTTAAATCTAATTAAAGATGTAGAATTTACGCCACAAACCAATCAAGAAGAGCGTTCTGGATGGCGATATGGCATTAAACTTTTAGATGGCAAAAAAGAATTTTCCTTTACATTAAATGAAATTGATGATATCTATTACGATTCAACCCCAGATATTCATCCTATTGTAGAGAGTTATTACAAACAGTTAGATGATGTAGAAGAATAGACAAAAAAAGGGAGATGATGCAATATCATTCTCCCTTTTCCTTAACTTACGTTAGTTCAACAAAATCCTTCTGCATGCTTTGTTCTGTTTGTCCTTTCCGGAATTGAATATGATGGAGCTTAGCAAAGATTCCATCTTGTGCAACTAGCTCATCATAAGTACCGTCTTCTTCAATGCCGTTCGGTGTGACAACTAATACTCGATCTGCATTGCGAATGGTTGCCAATCGGTGGGCAATAACTAACGTTGTTCGATTTTCAGCAAGCTCGGTTAAAGACTGCTGGATAATCATCTCTGTTTCCGTATCTAATGCAGAGGTTGCTTCGTCTAAAATTAAGATTGGTGGGTTCTTCAAGAACATACGAGCAATAGCTAGACGTTGTTTTTGGCCACCTGATAATTTTAAGCCTCGTTCCCCAATTTGGGTATTATAGCCCTCTGGCAGTTCTGCGATAAATGCCTCTAAATGAGCCTTTTTCGCTGCCTCTCGAATTTCTGCTTCACTAGCATCTAGTTTTCCATAGGCAATGTTTTCACGAATAGTCCCTGTAAATAAAAAGACATCCTGCTGTACGATACCAATTTGTGCACGTAATGAAGCCTGTGTCATATTGCGTATATCGATACCGTCAATCGTAATCGCACCTTTAGAGACCTCATAAAATCTAGGAATTAACGAACAAATCGTCGTTTTACCGGCTCCTGATGGTCCTACAAAGGCAATGGTTTGTCCAGCTTTTACATCAAATGATATATCCTTTAAAACTTGTTTGGATGAGTCGTAATTAAAGTGCACTTTGTTGAACGCAATATCACCATCTAAATGTTTGATGACCTTCGCGTCCTCACGATCTTGAATCTCAGGATCCTGCTCAATTAATTCACGGAATCGCTTAAAGCCAGCCATCCCTTTTGGGTAAAGCTCTAATAATGCACTAATTTTATCAATTGGTTTGATAAGTACATTTGTATATAAGACAAAGCTCACGAGCTCCCCATAAGATAGCTTGCCATTAAAGCTTAGCCAAGCACCGACAACTAGCACCACTAATGTTAAAAGGCGAGTCATCATATAAATGCTGGAGTGTGTTCCGGCCATAATTTTATAAGCATACAATTTTGCCGAGCGGAAGAATCCATTTTGCTCTTTAAATCGGCTAATTTCAAAATCCTCGTTTGTAAAGGATTTCACAACGCGCACTCCAGATACACTATCCTCTACACGCCCATTGACATCAGCAATTTTACCGTACATCGTCTTCCAAGCATTATTCATTTTAATATTACTAAAAGTCACAAGCCATGTTAAAAATGGCACCATAATCGCTGCAATTAAAGCGAGTGTCGGATTCACATTGAACATAATAGCAAAGGCCCCAACAAAGGTCATAATGGCAATAAATAAATCCTCTGGTCCATGATGGGCAAACTCACCAATATCAAATAAATCATTCGTAATGCGGCTCATTATATGCCCTGTTTTGGTATTATCGAAGAAACGGAATGATTGTCTTTGGACATGTGTAAATAATTCCTGTCGCATATCAGTCTCAATATTAATGCCGAGTTTATGTCCTAAATAGTTGACGATAAAGTTCAGTAAAGTACTAATTGCATAAACAAGCAGCAATAAAATACTTACTTTCACAATCATGTTCCAATCGCCTGTTGGTAACAGTTCATCGATAAACCACTGAACGGCAAGTGGAAAAGCTAGCTCTAAAATGGCTACAATGATAGCACTCGAAAAATCGATGACAAACAAACGTTTATGTGGTTTATAGTAGGAAAAAAATTTTCTATACATGTTTGTCTCCTTTCTAAGTTGTAAAATTTTCGCCTATCTTTTAATAGTACCATTTGTGCAAACATAACGGAAAAGTATTTTTTCTCCATAGCAGTATATTTTTATTTACTTTCATTTTTCCGCATGCTATTATTTATGTAAGAACTGAATAGCTTTTGACTTTATTGTCAAAGGGGAGTAGCTAGCAGATGCGATCGATGCATCTGATTTCACATTCGTCATTACATGGTATCTACCATCGGGTGTGATGGCATTTCTTGTCACACAGAATACATTCTGTGCAACGAACAGTTAATTGCTTAGCAAGACCTTTGCCTATTTTTTAGGCAGGGGTCTTTTTCTTTTGCTTAAAATTAGGAAAGAATAAGTTAGAAGCACGCCATTCATTTCTGTTCAAAATTTAAAGGAGGAAATACATTTGGAGGCAATATTTTTAGAATACGCATGGGTACTCATCGTATTAATCGTACTAGAAGGTTTATTAGCAGCTGACAATGCAGTGGTGATGGCTGTTATGGTTAAGCATTTACCAAAAGGACAGCAACAAAAAGCTTTATTATACGGATTGGTCGGGGCATTTATCTTCCGTTTTGCCGCACTATTCCTTATCACGACACTCGTAAATTTTTGGCAAATTCAAGCGATCGGTGCTGCCTATCTATTGTTTATGTCGATTAAGCATATTTATGATTCACGGAAGGCTTCGCAAAACTCCGAAGAAGTGCAGGAGCCTAAAAAGAAATCTGGCTTCTGGATGACGGTTGTCAAGGTCGAGCTTGCTGATATCGCGTTCGCAGTCGATTCAATTTTAGCAGCCGTGGCCATCGCCGTAACATTACCACATATCGGTGAATTTGATATCGGTGGCATTAATGCTGGTCAGTTTGCTGTCATGTTCTTAGGTGGTATTATTGGTGTCATTATGATGCGTTTTGCCGCTCGATGGTTTGTTAAAATTCTTGATAAATTCCCTTCACTTGAAACTGCAGCCTTCCTAATTGTAGGCTGGGTTGGTGTAAAATTAGCTGTTTTAACATTAGCACATGAAAAACTGGGCGTTATTCCACACGAATTCCCACATTCGACTGTATGGAAAGCTACTTTCTGGATTGTCTTAGTCGCTATCGCACTTGGTGGTTACTTAGTCGGTGTCAAAAATCAAAAACAACAAGAACAATAAAGTTGAAAAAATCGCTAAGACTTATGTCGAAGCGATTTTTTCATTTTTCCTTGAACAGTCATTTGGAATAAATTTTCTAATTGAGAACGAATATCAATTCATTTTTGCATAAATTTCCACGAAAAATAAATTTTTTGTATGTTCCTCTTCCTACACTGTATACTAGTAAAGAAGTCATTTACTGCAAAAGGAGGAAAACCTTTATGTTATCTGAAAAACTACACACAGCTCTTAACGAACAAATGAATTTTGAATTTTACTCTGCACATGCCTACATGGCAATGGCAGCCTATTGCACTGATCAAGATTATGATGGCTTCGCTAACTTCTTTTTTGTACAAGCAGAAGAAGAACGCTTCCATGCCATGAAATTTTATAATTTCTTAAGTGATATGGGTTACCGCGCAACGATTCATGGCTTTGATAGCCCAGACAATCATTTTGAATCGATTTTAGATGCCTTTAAAACTGCCCTTTCTCATGAAAAAGAAGTGACACGTCGTATTTATAATCTATCAGATATCGCTTTAGATGAACGCGAGCATGCAACAATGGCCTTTTTAAAATGGTTCATTGACGAGCAGGTGGAAGAAGAATCTACATTTGATACATTAATTCGTAAATTTGAACGTATCGAAAATGACTCAAACGCCATCTTTATGCTTGATGCTGAATTGGCTACCCGTACTTTTACACCAGATGCGGAAGCGTAACATGTGATTTTAAAAAATCTGCCATCCACGGCAGATTTTTTTGTTAATTCAATGGAAGATCTATTATTTCTGTTCCCTCTAGGTAATTTTCATAATAATTAAAGTAAATCCGTACTGGGTTCACAATACCCTTTAAATCATAGCTTTCATTCTGGACAATTTGATTCTCTTTCGGACCAGAATGACTAGAGCCATTACTATAAAATTCAGTGCCTTGAGCATCGACTGCTCTTCCTAGAAATGCACTTAATTTATCTTGAGAGTGCTTTGGTGCATGTAAGGTTACCATCTGATCATTCACTTGTATAGCTAGCCCTGCTAGTGGTGGCTTTGCTAACACCTTATTTTTATTAAAATCTACCTCTATATAATCCTGACCTACTGGTAGGGCTACTACTTTCCCAATGGCTAATGATAACTGCTTAGGTTCCCTAAAATAATTACTTTGCAGATAGAATGTCGCTTCCCCATCTAGTAAAGTCCCTGTTGCTGTCAGACCATTTTGAATCGTTGTCCAAGCCTCTCCCCTTTCGTCCAACATACGAATATCCTCAAAGCCTAAAATCCGCATCGTATTATGGGGATTAAGAGCCATTGTAATACCTGTTCGAAGTGGCGATATAGAAACAGATTTTACCGTTATATGCTGGCCTTCAAAGCTCAGTTCTTTATTTACTACATATACCTTAGCTTTGGCGATTGGTTTTTTCACTGAGAATGGGATGGAAAAAGTTGTTTGCTGTTGATCATTAACTTGTATTACTAATTCAAATTGTGCACCTTGATAATTAATCGGCTCGTTAAATGTTACTTGAAAATTTTCCTCAATGACCTTCGTTTCTTCTCCATGATACCAGCCATATCCCAGACCTACGGGTATTATTTCACCATTCAGTTTGAGATGTATGTTCTTGATGTCGAGCTGTTGAATATCGAATGGGGCAGTTAATGTATAAGGGAGGATCATCCCTGTTTCATCCGCAATAACACCTTGAAGTGTAAACGTTAATTCATTTTTACTTTGTGACACGCCAAGCTCCTCGTAATATTGATTATTTACAATATCTTGGACACCTTTATCATCGTTGATCATATGGACAATTGGTGCAAAAATAGGTATTTTTGCCAAACTATTTGCAAGTGCAGGAGATACACGAATAGATGTTACTAGCACTACTATCAATATCGTTACGATAGCAAGGCTTTGCCAAATTCGTTGACGTATTCGTTTTTCAGAATGGTAGCGATTCATACTTTTCAAGCGTGCGTTGACCAATTGCTCTTGTGGTACTTTTATTTGTGTTAATTCCTGGGCGAATTTATCATAATCAAACCTGTCCCTCATTTAATGCTCCCCCTTTTCCATAAAGTAGTGTTTTAGCTTGCTTAGTGCTGTATGCAATCTAGATTTAACCGTACCCTCGGGGATATTATGTAGTGCAGCAATCTCCTTGTTTTGTAAGTCATGAAAATATTTAAGAAAAATGAGCTCCTGCTGTGCTTTTGGTAATTTTACAATAATATCAGTCATTTCAAAGCGTTGATGATCCTGTGTATGATCACCCATTTCTACATTCTCCTGTAAATCTACACGTAATCTTTTTTCTCGCATATCATAGCAAATATTGAGTAAAATTCGGACAAGCCATGTACCAAAATAAGCTACCTCTTTTAAAGTATGTATTTTTTTTAAGCTTCGATAGGTTGTTTCCTGAACGGCTTCTACAGCATCATGTTCATTTCTTACATAGGCAAAGGCAATACGATACAATGTCTGTTCATGGTTTTGAATAAGGCAAAGAAATGCCTGTTCATCACCAGCGATGGCACGCTTTACTAATGCTTGTTCATCCAACTTCCTCACTCCCCTCTAATGATTAGACTGTTGAGCGTGCTATTTCGTTCAGGTTTTTCCAAGTATTTATATCATAAAGCAAAAAAAAGAGAAACGCTGAAAAATCAACGTTTCTCATGTTCTCTATGGTTCACGGACTTCGCCATCAAAGGCAGCAAGGTAAATTTGATAAATATCATCTCGCTCTAATGGCATAGGACTGCGTGCTAAAATACGTGTTTGTTTGGTTGCATCCTCTGTTAACTGTTCGAGTGCTGAAGCAGGTATACCGAATCCTTGTAAAGTGGAAGGAATTTGAACATCTTTAATTAGTTGTTGTAATGCTTCTACACATTTATAGGAAGCCTCTTGCTGTGATAAGTAGATAGAAGATACCCCCATCGCATCGACGATATCTTTCATACGTTTCTCACAACTTTGTCGGATATAGCCCATAACATATGGTAACAGCACTGCATTGGAGTCACCATGAGCAATATGGAATTGACCTCCAAGCGGATAGGCTAAAGCGTGAACACCGGCTACACCGGCATTAAAAAAGGCTAAGCCTGCTAAATAACTGCCATAACTCATATCGGTACGCGCTTGCTTGTCTTGCCCATTATGGACAGCTGTTCGTATTGACTGACTAATTAATCGGATAGCTTGTAGTGCAAGTGCGTCTGTTACTGCATTCGCATTTACTGATACGTAGGCTTCTATCGCATGAGTTAACGCGTCTACACCAGTCGCAGCCGTCACCTTCGCTGGTAAGGAAATCGTTAAGGCAGGATCTACAATCGCTACATCTGCTAGTAAATAATCGTGTGTCACGACATCCTTGGTTGTGTCGAGTGACAGCACAGAGATATTAGTTACCTCCGAGCCTGTCCCAGAAGTAGTTGGAATTAAGATTTTAGGTAATCCTTTATTGTCTACTGTTTTTGTTCCAGTTAGATTTAAATAATCTGCCACTTTTCCATCATGTGTTGCTAATACAGCGGCAAGCTTTGCTAAATCTAGTGCGCTGCCCCCACCTACACCAATCACTAAATCAAATGGATGCTTTCTCGTAAAATCAACCAGTTTTTCTCCAATTGCGAGCGGAGGCTCTGGTGCAATATCGGTATAAATGGTTGTCTTGTAGCCTTCTTCAATTAAAGGCTTTTCAACATAATCTGTTAAACCTATTTCTTTTAATAATGGATCTGTCACGATTAAAATATTGTAAGCGTTAAATTTCTTTACCTCTAGCAGAAGCTGACTCAAACAGCCCCAGCCAGTATAACTAGCAGGTGTAAAGGTTAATTTATGCATGGCTTCTCTACTCCTATCTACTCGTAATAGCCTTCCGTCGATTTTCTAAATGATTTGAATTGAACAGGATCATGTCCAAACCATACTTGTGAATTTGTTTCATGTGCTAATCTTCGAATCCGTTCAACCGTTGCATTATAGCCTACAGAATCATAGATAATGCCTGGTGGCTTGACAGGAGGACCAAAGCTTTCAGCTGTGTATATGGCATCTGAAGCTAAAATGATGCCACCTGTGTCAGGCATTTGAATATGCAACCCTAGCATGCCCCAAGCATGACCACTACCAAAATTCAATACTTGTATACCTTCTGCTAGTTTCACATGATCCTCGCCACGTTTAATGAGACGCCATTGTAGATTATTTTTAATCCACATATCAATGTCACCCCATACATAGGCACCGTCTTTTACATTTCTAGCATATGTTTGTAATGTGCCATTAAACTCGTCCTCCTGCACTATAATCGTCGCATTTGTAAACAGTTCTAAGCAACCTGCATGGTCGAGATGCAAATGAGAAGCTACGACATATTTGATATCCTCTGGGCGAACATTTAATTCTTCTAATCGGTGATGTAAATAGCATTCTTCTGGCATATTGATAGGAAATGCTTTTTGCGTAAATTCACCCCAACGTCCTTCTGGTCCCATCGAGTTTGGATTACACGCAGTATCAAATAAAATTTTGCCTTCTGGATGATCAATTAGAACAGTATAAACTGGGAATTCCACAAATTCATTTGGCTGATTTGGATGGTCGATTGTTGCAGGATTATGCATCGCAATCATATAGTTTTTATCCATTCGCATCGTACCATTGTCCATCACATACAATTTTGGGTGTTGTTTAATCATTTTCATTTTCCCATCTCCATTCGTGATTATTGGTTATTCCATATTACTAGCTTCATTTCCGTCATTTCTTCTAATGCATATTTAATGCCCTCACGACCAGTGCCACTTTCCTTTACACCACCATATGGCATATGATCGACTCGATAGGTAGGTACATCATTAATCAGGACCCCACCTACCTGCAATGCTTTCGTAGCTTGAAAAGCTGTCTGAATAGAAGGTGTGAAGATACCCGCCTGTAGACCATAGTGAGAGTCATTGATAGCCGCTATCGCCTCTTCAATAGTCGATACTGTATTGACAGTAACGACAGGTGCAAAAATTTCTTCACAAGACACACGACTCTGTGGTTGAACATTATATAGAACCGTAGGCAATAAAATATGATTGTCAATGCGGCCTCCAGTAATCACTTGTGCTCCTTCAGCAACCGCTTCTTCAATCCATTGATACGCTCGCTGTTGTTCAGCTTGTGATATCATCATTGCTAGATCTGTTTGACTATCCATTGGATCACCAATAGTCAGCTGCTCGATTTTGGCGTTCAGCAGCGTTAAAAATTCCTCAATCATACTCTCCATAACATAGATTCGCTGTAGAGAAATACAGACTTGACCTTGGTTGGAAAATGCCCCCATTACAATACGATCTATAATACGCTCGAGCTGTACCCCTTCATCAATAATTACGCCTGCATTGGAGCCTAATTCTAAAGTTACTTTCTTCAAACCTGCTCGATTGCGTAGAGAAATCCCTACTGCTGGGCTTCCTGTAAACGTAATCATTTTAACGTTTGGATGTGCTAAAAACACGTCGCCTACTAATTTTCCTTGACCTGTTATGAGATTAAAGGCACCTGCTGGTAAATTAGTTTGGGCCAATAACCTAGCTAGAAAATGAGCAGACAGTGCTGTTTGTGTGGCAGGTTTTAGAACGATTGTATTGCCTGCTGCTAATGCCGGGCCTACTTTATGGGCCACTAGGTTTTGGGGAAAGTTAAAGGGGGTAATCGCTGCCACGACACCTATTGGTTCACGAATTGTATAAGCAAAACGCCCCTCTCCATTTTTCGATGCATCCATAGGAATCATTTCACCAGTTAGACGCTTCGCTTCTTCAGCGGCAAATTTATACGTTTCAATTGTGCGATCAATTTCAGCGTAGGCATACTTTAACGGCTTTGCTGATTCCATAGCAATAATACTCGCCGCTTCCTCTCGATTTTCTGCAAAAAGGGTGGATAAATGCTCTAATATCTCTGCTCGTTGAAAAGCCGTTAATGCAGCCATTTGAGGAGCTGCGGCCTGTGCACTTTCAATGGCCTCCTTTACATCTTGCTCTGTGGCCATCGCAATTTGTGCCAATACCTCTTGTGAATAAGGGGCTTGGACCTCCACCCATTCAGCAGTCATCTTCCATTCTCCGTTGATCCATAAGCCCTTTTTCAACTTGATTCACTCCTTTCTTTATGGTTACGTATTCATTTCAGAAAATAAAGAAATGAATACGTAACCATTATGGTGTAAAAAACAAACTGATATTACATCAGTTCATTTTTACACGTTGTATTTCTTGGAAAAAGTTTAACAGACTCTGTTTGTCTAATGCAAGAACTTTTTTTCTCCATAACCTCAAATAATTTTTCAATCGCTATAAAACCTAAGTTCTCTTCTGACGTTAAACCTACTGTCGTCAAGGCAATGGAGTGGTGTTTACTAAGCTCAACATTGTCAATGCCCATGACATTGAAATCGCTTGGAACCTTGAACCCTCTCTCTAAACATAGATTCAATATTTCAATGGCGATAGCATCTGTAGCCGCACATATAGCTGTAGGTCTTCTATCCAACTTTAATAGTTCCTCAAAGGCGCGTTCAATTTCATCTTTATTGGTGTTTGTAAAAAATGTAGGCACAGTTTTGTCATCTATTCCATGTTGCTTTAAAGCCTGGACAAATCCTTGATAGCGACCATAGAAGGTGCTCATTTGATGTGGACCACCTATCCAGCATAGCGATTGATGCCCTAAAGATAAGAGATGATTTGCCGCAAGATAGCCAGCATGCACATTATCAATTTCTACAAAATGTCTATTTTCTTGATGCTTACGATTAAACATAATAAAGGGAATTCCGCGTTTTTCTAGTTTAAAAAATAGCTCATCCTGATATAGCATAGAAGATAAAATAATGGCATCCGCCTTCGTTTCTAAAACGGCATTATAGATCGAGTTTAAATTGTCCTCTGTCCCAAAATAGACATTGACTTTATAGCCTCGAGCATTGACATAATTAACGATCGCTGTTGTTGTATCAACAAAAAAAGGATTATGTAATGGTCCTGAAATTAGTGTAATAATGCCTGTTTTTTGCTGAACAAGCGATCTTGCTATATCATTCGGTATATAGTTTAGTTCCTCAATCGCCTTCATTACTTTTTCAATTGTTTTTGGCTTTACTAGCTCTGGCGTATTCAACACCCTCGATACAGTTGTTTGTGAAACACCAGCGTACTTTGCCACATCTTTTGAAGATACCAAAAAACCACCCATTTCATTAATGTAAAGCTATATTATACCATTTATAGCCTATTGAGAATAGAATGGCTAATCATCCACTTTGCCCTTTCTCTCATACGGTTTTGCTGCCTCACTCGCTTTAAAATTATAGACAGGTTTAATGACTTTGACAATATCTACAGTTTCTCCTATGGCCGATATTATTTCTGACATTGGCTTATAAGCCATCGGTGCCTCATCCAATGTTTCCTCATTGACGGATGTTGTCCAAATGCCCTGCATCGTGTCTTTAAAATCGTTCATATTCAATGCTTTTTTAGCAGCTCGTCGTGAGAACATACGCCCTGCTCCATGTGGCGCTGAATAATTCCATTCTGCATTGCCTTTTCCAATACAAATAAGTGATCCATCGCGCATGTTCATCGGAATAACTAGCTTTTCTCCTTTATTGGCTCGAACAGCCCCTTTGCGAAGTGTCATTGTTTCAGTATCAATATAGTTATGAATCGTATCAAATGTATCCGTGAAATGCCACCCCATCTGTTTAGCGATTATTTCGGCAATAGTCCAACGATTCATACGTGCAAATTGTTGAGCAATCTTCATATCATGAATATAGTCATGGAAATAGTCACCCTCTAAATAGGCTAACTCTTTCGGCACAGCAGGATTTTGTTCTTTATAGGCGAGGATCATTGGTTGTATATCTTTTTCTCGCCCTAGTCGTTTAAGCTCTGCTATTTTTTCCGTCAAATCTTGTCGACGTAAATTTTCATATGCTCTTTTTTGATGCCAATTAGCTACTTTTGCTCCTACATAGCGTGAGCCTGTATGAATTAGTAAATAGTGCTGCTCTTCTTCATCCTTGGCAAGTTCGATAAAATGATTGCCACCACCAAGAGTACCTAATGACAGATTGGTATACTCATCTTTCAAACCGCTTGCTCGAAATTGTTTACCTTCAAATTCTAAAAATTGACGGGCAGGCGATACTTCCTTATGTATCTCCTGTCCACTTGGTACATGTGTACGGATGATAGAATCTAGCTTAGCAAAATCGACAGTCGAAACATCTAATTGTGCTACAAATACACCACATCCTACATCAATTCCAACAAGGTTTGGAACAACACGATTCTGCAATTGAATAGTCGTGCCAATGACACAGCCTTTGCCCGCATGATAATCTGGCATAATACGTACTTTCGTACCAGCCATAAACGCCTGATCTGTCATTTCTTGAATTTGGTCGATTGCTGTTTGGAGCGCTGTTTGAGCAAATATTTTTGCATCCGTAAAGCGGCCATTAATTTCAATCAAGTAAATCCCCTCCTTACTATTTATACGTAAAAATGGAATGATATGTTTCATCAAACATAAAAACGTTCTAAAAGGTCTGCCCTCTTAGAACGTTTTGTTCTAGCTTATTCTTCGTATTGGATCGCCAATTTCTTTGGAATTTCAGGAATATCGTTTGATTTTACATCCTCTTCCTTTAAAGAAAGCACTTCTAGATGATGCTTGTCTCTTACATCAAAAGGGATGGCGATACTTTCCATTTTATTATTCATTTGACTGCGTGTAAGTAAGCCGTTGTACGATAAATCGATACTTAAAATAGCCTGTACAGTTTCTTCAAGCATTTTGAGATCCTTGGCTTTCAAAGGTATCTCTTCATTCATTAAAAATGGCTGAAGGGTACCTTTAATATAGCCTTGAGCTTCAATTAAACATGAAAATTCATTTAGTTTTTCAGCATAGTTCTTTAATTGGCGCTTTTCTTTTGCTCTTTGTTGATTTAATTCTTGCACTTTTTGTTCAATCCGACTCATGCGCTCTTTTACTAATTCTATTAAATAAGGCTGTATGTCTTGAATCGCTTGCAACATTGCAGCTTCCGCTTGTTGTACTTTGTCATATTGCGCGACACAAATCACTTGTTGCTCATTTAACTTTTCTACTCGCTCTTTGAAAAAGTCATTTTGTGTATGTTGACCAAAAATAGCCTTCATGAGCCCTTTCCCATGAATTTTTTTATGCTGTGCATCTAAACGCTCGTATTCACGTGAATACTCACTGTGCATAGTACGATATTCTCTCAACATTTGTTGATAGTAAACAGCAATTTCTGTAAACTTATCTACCTTAGCATCCTGTAAATAATCATGTTGTGAGATTGTTTGTAATAGCTGATATAATGTTTGAACATGTTTAAATGTTTGAGCAACTTCTTCGTATTCTTGCTCATATTCCTTGACAATCGCCAAGTCTCGTTGGTTGCGAGAAAATTCATACTGGGTATCGCCTGCATATTTTTCAATATTCTCAACAGCAGATTGAAATGGATCGCGTTGTGGAATGACAGTTAATTCGAAGCGGAAACGTTCTAGCCATTGTAAGAAGCGAATTAAAATGGCATAGGTTTTTTTATCACTATTTTCAGCAAAACGATGTATTTCAGTAATTAAATGTTCGTACTGGCTTTTTTCCCAAAGCTCATGACTGTCCGTTTGCTTGGCTTCCAATGCATTTCTAGCTGAAACAGCGACAAAATCACTGATTAAATGACCTATTCGTTGTTGTTGCGAGGAGACAAATGCCGCAGCATGATCATCAGCATCAATACCATTAATAACACATAAAGGTTCAACCCCTTTATTTTTTAAGGCTTCCAGCAATAATATTTCAGCGTCAATAGCCATAGAGCCCGAGCGTAAAACCCAGAAAATTTCATCCACCCTATTCATCAATGCTTCAGAGAAATAAGCCATTTCTCCTCCCCCAGCTTCTAATGAAACAGAGTCAATGATCGTCACCGATTTAAGTAAATCATTTTTCAAATATACTTCTAAATAGTCCAAATGCTCACGTAAAATCTGAGAAGCAAACGTATCGCCAGTAGTTAATAGCTCTAATTTACTAAGATCGAATATGGCTACAACACCATCTAAAAAATAAGCTTTAATCTCCTCATGCTCGCCGTAACGTATAAATGTATTTACGCCTGTTGGATGTTGATCATCTACTGAAAGAATTTCACGTCCTAGCAGTCCATTAATAAGTGTTGTTTTACCTACACGTTCTTTTCCAACGATTAAAATCATTGTCTGATTATTGGCATCTTGAATAATACGATTTAAATGTTTAGCCGTATCTTTCACATATGTATTTTGGACAATAATGCCATATAGTTGTCGAAGTTGATCAACAAATTGTGGCAGAATATTATTCGCTGAGGTTGTATATTCGATTGGCGTGTTGTCAATGTTGGTCATCCTCAAAACCTCTTTTCGTATGTATCTATAAGTCCATTATAAATGAAACTATGGCTTTTCTAATACATGGATTGTCGAAAAGAGGACAAAATACTTATATGTTTATACAACAAATAGGAATTCATCCTTATAACAATTCTCTGCTAACTTTACTTATTATTAGCTATTCAGACTAAAAGAAATAGTTTAAACAATGCTTTCTATTTTATTTGATAGAAATATTTTGAAATAATTATTTTAAACTTACATCTTTTTCTAATTGAATGACCTTTCTCCTAAATATCTACTACTTTTAAAATCCAGCCATACGTGCAAATACAGCATCAAGTGTCGGCATGCCGCCTTGTGCACTAAATTTTTCTACCGATAAAGAAGCAGCAATATTAGCAAAGTAGACAGCCTCATCCAACGATTGTCCCTCTACTAAGGCATAAGCTAACGCACCATTAAACGTATCCCCAGCACCTGTTGTATCCACAGCAGTCGTCATATAGCCTGGCACATGGATTGGATAGGTACCATCAGAATAACGTGCACCATCACTACCGAGCGTTATTATTAATTTATTTGGATACTTTTCTAAAAGGTGGTCAATCGGTTCATTAAAAATTTCTGCACATTCCGTTTCATTTGGTGTTAAATAGGTAATATCCTCCATCCATTGCACATCAAAATTTGCGGCAGGTGCAGGATTTAATAGTATGGGAACACCTGCCTCTTTACACATTCGAATGGCATAAGCTGTCGTCTCTTTTGGAATTTCAAGCTGGATGATCACCATTTGACTTTTTTGTATTAAGTGCTTGGAAGCCTCAAGATGTGATGGAGATAATTCATAGTTTGCTCCAGGTACAACAACAATGCGATTGTCGTTATTATAAATAAGAATATTCGCTATCCCTGTCAGAGCAGAAGGACTACTTACGATGGCACCCGTTTGTATATGTTCTTGTTGTAAAACACTCCGTAATGCCTCACCAAAGCTATCTTTACCCACACAGCCGATCATTGCCACTTCATGACCAAGACGGGCTGCCGCAACTGCTTGATTGGCCCCTTTACCACCAGGTACCGTTTGAAATGCCTGACCTAGAATCGTCTCCCCCTGCTTAGGAAAAGCATCCATTTGTACAATTAGATCCATATTTAAACTTCCTATGACTGTAATCATTGAATTCCCTACCTTTCTTCTACTTTCTATTTTAATGCAGAAAAAAGAACAAAGACAGGTTGATTTCAGAGCTTTTTATAGTTTTCCTAATAGCCCTTTTCTGGCCTCAAATTCAATTTTTGTATCACAATCATCACAGGAAAATTTCCCTTTCATATTTCTTTTATACATGGTATATTTTTTGGTCCCTTCAATTACTTCAAACGTCTTTTTACAAAAAATACATGAAACTGAATAAGTAATCATTCTATATTCCTCCTTCAGCAATTTACTACTTTTTACATCTACTTTCACATTATCAAAATATCCCATTTATGCATAGCAGTTATATTCTGAAAATTCATATTTATATGGTGATATTTCACATTCTATACATATTTATTTGCATCGATTGAAGCTAAGGAAAAAAACAGAATACAAGCTCAAATTCGTATTATTAGGTCAACTGATATCCTGTCAACCATTTTTATATGGTTTTATTAGGGGAGGACCCGCTTACAACATAGTTACTTTTTGGGCTTTAACAAGTGGAGCATTGACTTTGCATGGAGAAGTTAGGAATCAAACTATAGTTCTAGGAGGAAATTTATAATGAATCAAGTCGTTGGATATGGTTAAAGAAGAAAGCCAGGTTCGAGCATTTTTAGATATTAGAAGGTCTAAATGACTTTGTTATATTTTCAAGGTTTAGTGAAGCAGTATTGGTTAAGAGAAAATAAAAAAAGCCGAGGAATAAATCCTCGACTACTATTATTTTGCCTAGCGACGTCCTACTCTCACAGGGGGAAGCCCCCAACTACCATCGGCGCTAAAGAGCTTAACTTCCGTGTTCGGTATGGGAACGGGTGTGACCTCTTTGCCATCATCACTAGACTTGCACATGGATGTGCTGGCTTCTGCGTTGCAACATGGATGTTGCGTTCTTAGCAGAAGTTCCATTATTTTAAGCTTTAAAATACACAAGGTATTGAAGCTCTCTTTTGTTGAAAGAATTGTTCTTTCAAAACTGGATAAACGGCGCATTGATTGCTTCAAACAATTTGGTTAAGTCCTCGATCGATTAGTATTCGTCAGCTCCATGTGTCACCACACTTCCACCTCGAACCTATCTACCTCATCGTCTTTGAGGGATCTTACTTACTTGCGTAATGGGAAATCTCATCTTGAGGGGGGCTTCATGCTTAGATGCTTTCAGCACTTATCCCGTCCACACATAGCTACCCAGCGATGCCTTTGGCAAGACAACTGGTACACCAGCGGTGTGTCCATCCCGGTCCTCTCGTACTAAGGACAGCTCCTCTCAAATTTCCTACGCCCACGACGGATAGGGACCGAACTGTCTCACGACGTTCTGAACCCAGCTCGCGTACCGCTTTAATGGGCGAACAGCCCAACCCTTGGGACCGACTACAGCCCCAGGATGCGATGAGCCGACATCGAGGTGCCAAACCTCCCCGTCGATGTGGACTCTTGGGGGAGATAAGCCTGTTATCCCCGGGGTAGCTTTTATCCGTTGAGCGATGGCCCTTCCATGCGGAACCACCGGATCACTAAGCCCGTCTTTCGACCCTGCTCGACTTGTAGGTCTCGCAGTCAAGCTCCCTTGTGCCTTTACACTCTACGAATGATTTCCAACCATTCTGAGGGAACCTTTGGGCGCCTCCGTTACCTTTTAGGAGGCGACCGCCCCAGTCAAACTGTCCGCCTGACACTGTCTCCTGCCCCGCTAAGGGGCATGGGTTAGAATTTCAATACAACCAGGGTAGTATCCCACCGACGCCTCCTTCGAAGCTGGCGCTCCGAGATCTCTGGCTCCTACCTATCCTGTACAAGTTGTACCAAAATTCAATATCAGGCTACAGTAAAGCTCCACGGGGTCTTTCCGTCCTGTCGCGGGTAACCTGCATCTTCACAGGTACTATAATTTCACCGAGTCTCTCGTTGAGACAGTGCCCAGATCGTTACGCCTTTCGTGCGGGTCGGAACTTACCCGACAAGGAATTTCGCTACCTTAGGACCGTTATAGTTACGGCCGCCGTTTACTGGGGCTTCAATTCGCAGCTTCGCTTGCGCTAACCACTCCTCTTAACCTTCCAGCACCGGGCAGGCGTCAGCCCCTATACGTCACCTTACGGTTTTGCAGAGACCTGTGTTTTTGCTAAACAGTCGCCTGGGCCTATTCACTGCGGCTCTCATGCGCTTGCACGCTCAAGAGCACCCCTTCTCCCGAAGTTACGGGGTCATTTTGCCGAGTTCCTTAACGAGAGTTCTCTCGCACACCTTAGGATTCTCTCCTCGACTACCTGTGTCGGTTTGCGGTACGGGCACCTCTCACCTCGATAGAGGCTTTTCTTGGCAGTGTGAAATCAGGAACTTCGTCCATACGGACTCGCCATCACAGCTCAACGTTACAGTGTGCGGATTTGCCTACACACACGCCTTACTGCTTGGACGCGCATAACCAACAGCGCGCTTACCCTATCCTACTGCGTCCCCCCATTTCTCAAACGGTGAGGAGGTGGTACAGGAATATCAACCTGTTGTCCATCGCCTACGCCTGTCGGCCTCGGCTTAGGTCCCGACTAACCCTGAGCGGACGAGCCTTCCTCAGGAAACCTTAGTCATACGGTGGACGGGATTCTCACCCGTCTTTCGCTACTCATACCGGCATTCTCACTTCTAAGCGCTCCACCAGTCCTTCCGGTCTGACTTCAACGCACTTAGAACGCTCTCCTACCACTGACATCGTAGATGTCAATCCACAGCTTCGGTGAATCGTTTAGCCCCGATACATTTTCGGCGCAGCGTCACTCGACCAGTGAGCTATTACGCACTCTTTAAATGATGGCTGCTTCTAAGCCAACATCCTGGTTGTCTGTGCAACGCCACATCCTTTTCCACTTAACGATTACTTTGGGACCTTAGCTGGTGGTCTGGGCTGTTTCCCTTTTGACTACGGATCTTATCACTCGCAGTCTGACTCCCGTGTATAAATATCTGGCATTCGGAGTTTGTCTGAATTCGGTAAACCGGGATGGCCCCCTAGTCCAAACAGTGCTCTACCTCCAGTATTCTCATCACGAGGCTAGCCCTAAAGCTATTTCGGAGAGAACCAGCTATCTCCAAGTTCGATTGGAATTTCTCCGCTACCCACACCTCATCCCCGCACTTTTCAACGTGCGTGGGTTCGGGCCTCCAGTAAGTGTTACCTTACCTTCACCCTGGACATGGGTAGATCACCTGGTTTCGGGTCTACGACCACGTACTATTTCGCCCTATTCAGACTCGCTTTCGCTGCGGCTCCGCCTTCTAAAGCTTAACCTTGCACGTAATCGTAACTCGCCGGTTCATTCTACAAAAGGCACGCTATCACCCATTAACGGGCTCTAACTACTTGTAGGCACACGGTTTCAGGATCTCTTTCACTCCCCTCCCGGGGTGCTTTTCACCTTTCCCTCACGGTACTGGTTCACTATCGGTCACTAGGTAGTATTTAGCCTTGGGAGATGGTCCTCCCGGATTCCGACGGAATTTCACGTGTTCCGCCGTACTCAGGATCCACTCAGGAGAGAACGAACTTTCGACTACAGGGCTTTTACCTGCTCTGGCGGACCTTTCCAAGTCGCTTCATCTAACTCGCTCTTTTGTAACTCCGTATAGAGTGTCCTACAACCCCAAGAGGCAAGCCTCTTGGTTTGGGCTCTTCCCGTTTCGCTCGCCGCTACTCAGGGAATCGATTTTTCTTTCTCTTCCTCCAGGTACTTAGATGTTTCAGTTCCCTGGGTCTGCCTTCAAGACGCTATGTATTCACGTCAAGATACTACGCGATTAAACGTAGTGGGTTCCCCCATTCGGAAATCTCCGGATCAAAGCTCACTTACAGCTCCCCGAAGCATATCGGTGTTAGTGCCGTCCTTCTTCGGCTCCTAGTGCCAAGGCATTCGCCGTGCGCCCTTAATAACTTAACCTACAGCTTTCAATACACATCGCATTTCGTTGTCAGCTTCACTCGTTCAATCAGTCACGTACTGAAGTACGCTCCTTCATTCACTCGATTGCTTCCTAGAACTGCTTGTGTCTTGAAACCTTACTAATGTTATTAAGCCTATAAAAAACTTAAAAAATAAATGTGTTTGTTACAATTTCAATGTCGTTTTATCCAGTTTTCAAAGAACAAAGTTACTGCCTGCTTCTACTTCTTCGCAGCTTTGCGACGAAAGCGTAGCGACAGGAGCACATATTTGAAGTATTTCATTCGGAAGAATGAACCTTCAAAACTGAACGCAAAACGTAATCTTACAAACCCTAGGTTTGTATTCCGAAATAATCCTTAGAAAGGAGGTGATCCAGCCGCACCTTCCGATACGGCTACCTTGTTACGACTTCACCCCAATCATCTATCCCACCTTCGGCGGCTGGCTCCAAAAGGTTACCTCACCGACTTCGGGTGTTACAAACTCTCGTGGTGTGACGGGCGGTGTGTACAAGGCCCGGGAACGTATTCACCGCGGCATGCTGATCCGCGATTACTAGCGATTCCGGCTTCATGTAGGCGAGTTGCAGCCTACAATCCGAACTGAGAACGACTTTATCGGATTAGCTCCCTCTCGCGAGTTGGCAACCGTTTGTATCGTCCATTGTAGCACGTGTGTAGCCCAGGTCATAAGGGGCATGATGATTTGACGTCATCCCCACCTTCCTCCGGTTTGTCACCGGCAGTCACCTTAGAGTGCCCAACTAAATGATGGCAACTAAGATCAAGGGTTGCGCTCGTTGCGGGACTTAACCCAACATCTCACGACACGAGCTGACGACAACCATGCACCACCTGTCACCGTTGCCCCCGAAGGGGAAACTATATCTCTACAGTGGTCAACGGGATGTCAAGACCTGGTAAGGTTCTTCGCGTTGCTTCGAATTAAACCACATGCTCCACCGCTTGTGCGGGCCCCCGTCAATTCCTTTGAGTTTCAGTCTTGCGACCGTACTCCCCAGGCGGAGTGCTTAATGCGTTAGCTGCAGCACTAAGGGGCGGAAACCCCCTAACACTTAGCACTCATCGTTTACGGCGTGGACTACCAGGGTATCTAATCCTGTTTGCTCCCCACGCTTTCGCGCCTCAGCGTCAGTTACAGACCAGAAAGTCGCCTTCGCCACTGGTGTTCCTCCAAATCTCTACGCATTTCACCGCTACACTTGGAATTCCACTTTCCTCTTCTGCACTCAAGTCCCCCAGTTTCCAATGACCCTCCACGGTTGAGCCGTGGGCTTTCACATCAGACTTAAAGGACCGCCTGCGCGCGCTTTACGCCCAATAATTCCGGACAACGCTTGCCACCTACGTATTACCGCGGCTGCTGGCACGTAGTTAGCCGTGGCTTTCTAATAAGGTACCGTCAAGGTACAGCCAGTTACTACTGTACTTGTTCTTCCCTTACAACAGAGTTTTACGATCCGAAAACCTTCTTCACTCACGCGGCGTTGCTCCATCAGGCTTTCGCCCATTGTGGAAGATTCCCTACTGCTGCCTCCCGTAGGAGTCTGGGCCGTGTCTCAGTCCCAGTGTGGCCGATCACCCTCTCAGGTCGGCTACGCATCGTCGCCTTGGTGAGCCGTTACCTCACCAACTAGCTAATGCGCCGCGGGCCCATCTTATAGCGACAGCCGAAACCGTCTTTCAGTGTTCCACCATGAGGTGGAACAGATTATTCGGTATTAGCCCCGGTTTCCCGGAGTTATCCCAAACTATAAGGTAGGTTGCCCACGTGTTACTCACCCGTCCGCCGCTAACGTCAAAGGAGCAAGCTCCTTCTCTGTTCGCTCGACTTGCATGTATTAGGCACGCCGCCAGCGTTCGTCCTGAGCCAGGATCAAACTCTCCATAAAAGAAATTTGATTAGCTCAAATTGTTTTGCTGGCATCAATTTTGATGTCCAAAATTTTGTTTCGTTCACTAGCCGAAACTAGTTACTTAAAACTTTATTGATTACGTTTTGCTTGTTCAGTTTTCAAGGTTCATTTTATACTGCCATACAGTGACAGGAATTTTATTATATCAAAACATTTTCGTGTTTGTCAACAACTAATTCAAAATATTTTATTCGCTAAATGATGTTTCACAATATATCAAAATATTTTTATGTTAACACCTGTGATTAATACTTATTAACATCTATCGATATTTCACGATAGAAATCAATAATATATTATATTAACAAAATAGTCAACATGAAATTAGTTAAAAACTTTCTTTTCTATCTCCCTACTATTAAATATTGTATTTTATACAATAGCACGTTTTATATCGTTTCTAAAAAATAATCCCATTGCTTTGCAGTTAGAACCGATAACCATAGCACTTTCATCAGGAAAAAGCCTTACATACTCCTTCAGCATTATTATCCTGAAGCTTAAATAACGTATACCATCTTTTCAATTCACTGATTCTCCTAACACTATGTCTTCCAGTTAGAATGAGTAATAACTGAATATGCTTTTTCTTCAACTGTCGAATCGAAAGTTTCTACAGAATAGCTTTGAAATGGTGAACATAGAAGGCAATACATTCTTTCTGTAACTTTACTTTTATATAAAGCAAAACTAATTAATATATTTTTGATGAGTTAATGTATCAGAAGACTTTCTTATTGAAAAAATTTTAAAAGCCAACGAAATTTTATTAATCGTAAAATTTCACTGGCTTTTTAGTTTATAGCTAGGATTTATCCAGCCACTTTTGCTTAGAATGCTACCCGCTTTGCCTCATAGGCAGCAATATGTTCTTCGTATTTAAAGGTTAAAGCAATTTCATCCCAACCATTTAGTAATGTTTCCTTATAGTACGGATCAATTGTGAAATGATAAACTTTACCATCTTCACCTGTCACTGTTTGCTCTGCAAGATTTACTTCCATTGTATATGGCTTTGCTAATCCCTTAGCCAGAATTTCATCACATTCTGCTTCTGTTAACTTAATAGGTAGAATGCCATTTTTAAAGCAGTTATTATGGAAGATATCTGCGAAAGAAGGGGCAATCACCACGTTAAAGCCATAATCTAAGATGGCCCATGGTGCGTGTTCGCGGGATGAACCGCAGCCAAAATTATCTTGCGCCACTAAAATTTTGGATTCTTTAAATTCAGGTTTATTTAAAACAAAGTCTTTGATCTCTTTGCCTTGTGCATCGTAACGCCAGTGATAAAATAAAAATTGTCCAAATCCTGTGCGCTCAATACGTTTAAGAAATTCTTTTGAAATAATTTGATCTGTATCAACATTTTTACGATCAAGTGGTGTGATGACACTATTAACGATATTAATTGGTTCCATTTTTAATCATCCCTTCCGTGTAAAGCAAGACTTACACAGTTTCCTTCACAAATTCACGTACATCCACAAAATGACCTGCAATCGCAGCTGCAGCTGCCATCGGTGGTGATACTAAATGTGTACGAGAACCCGCTCCCTGACGTCCTTCAAAATTGCGATTGGATGTAGAGGCACAGCGTTCACCAGCTGGTACAACATCATCATTCATCGCTAGGCACATGGAGCAACCTGACTCTCTCCATTCAAAGCCTGCCTCGATAAAGATTTTATCCAAGCCCTCTTCCTCTGCTTGCTTTTTCGTCGTATGTGAACCCGGCACAACAATTGCTGTTACATTATCATGCACCTTACGTCCTTGAATGACACTAGCAGCTGCGCGTAAATCACTAATGCGTGAGTTTGTACAGGAGCCAATAAAGACATGCTGAATATCAATAGATGTTAAAGGTTGCCCTTCCTCTAAGCCCATATAGGCTAAAGCTTTTTGAAGAGCTGCCTTATCAGATTCATCCTCATAATCTGCTTGTGTTGGAACATGACCAGAAACACCCGTACCCATCGATGGATTTGTGCCCCATGTAATGATTGGTTCGATTTCTTCTGCATTTATGATACGAACTGTGTCGTACGTAGCATCCTCATCGGAAGCCAAACTTAACCAATAAGCGGCTGCTTCCTCCAATTTTTCACCTTGTGGCGCATATTTGCGACCACGAATATAATCCATTGTTGTTTGATCAGGTGAAATCAGCCCAGCTTTCGCTCCTGCCTCAATCGACATATTACAGATTGTCATCCGTTCTTCCATAGACAATTTATGGATAGCCTCTCCAGTGAATTCCACAATATGCCCAGTGCCAACACCAATACCAAACTTTGCAATAATGGCTAAAATAATATCCTTTGCAGCTACCCCAACTGGTAGCTCCCCTTCAACACGAATTTCCATCGTTTTCGGCTTATTTTGCCATAAAGTTTGTGTTGATAAGACATGCTCAACTTCTGATGTACCAATCCCGAAAGCAATCGCACCAAAGGCACCGTGAGTTGATGTATGAGAATCGCCACAAACGATAGTTTTCCCTGGTTGTGTTAATCCCAGCTCTGGCCCAATAACGTGTACAATCCCTTGGTCAGGATGACCCATTCCTGCTAGCTCAACACCAAACTCTTTTGCATTTTTAGCCAATGTTTCGATTTGGTTGCGTGCAATAGGATCATGGATTGTCGGTAAATTTTTCGTTGGTACGTTATGATCCATTGTCGCAAAGCTTAAATCAGGACGACGCACTTTGCGTCCGTTCAAACGGAGACCTTCAAAAGCTTGCGGAGATGTTACTTCATGAATTAAATGAAGATCAATATATAACAGGTCCGGTTTGCCCTCTTCCTGATAAACTACATGTTTATCCCAAATCTTTTCAATTATATTTTTACCCATTGTCTTCACCTATTTCTTTAAATATATGTTGTCATAATACTTTGTGAAACAAAACTAGTATCAATTTCGTTAATCACTTTATCTGTCCATTCATTTGTTGATAAAATGCGGCTGCCGTCACGAGCAAGATCTGCTGTAAAGTAACCATCATCAAATACTGCACTAACAGCACGCTCAATTTCTGCCGCCTCTTCTTTCAGGCCAAAGGAATATTGTAGCATCATCGCAACAGATAGAATTGTTGCCGCAGGGTTTGCTACTCCTTGCCCTGCAATTTCCGGAGCTGATCCATGTACAGGTTCATATAAGCCAAAATTATCACCACGAATAGATGCCGATGGAAGGACGCCCAAAGAACCAGTAATAACTGATGCTTCATCACTTAAAATATCACCAAACATATTTTCAGTGACTACTACATCATAGTGACCAGGATTTGTAATTAGTTTCATCGCAACAGAGTCGACTAGATTATGTTCTACGATGACATCTGGATAGTCTTTTTTCTTTGCTTCTACGACTTCACGCCATAAGCGACTTGTTTCAAGAACATTCGCCTTATCAACAGAGCATAATTTGCCTCCACGTAAACGTGCTAGCTCAAAGGCATTTTCAACGATACGCTCCACCTCTGCTTTTGAATAAACAGTTGTATCAATTGCGCCATTTTCAGTACGCATACGTGGTTCCCCGAAGTATACGCCGCCTGTTAGTTCACGAACAATCATTAAATCAACGTTTTCAGCTACTTCACGTTTTAATGGTGAAGCATCTAGTAAACTCGGGAACGCCTTTACTGGACGTAGATTTGCAAATAAATCGAAGTGTTTGCGAATACGCAATAACCCTTTTTCTGGGCGTAATTCAGGTGGGTTTTGATCCCATTTTGGTCCACCAACAGCTCCTAATAGAATCGCATCGCTATTTTCACACATCTCGATTGTTTCTTCTGGTAATGGATTGTTGTGCTGATCAATGGCAGCACCCCCAATTGTTGCATATCCTAAATGAAATGTATGATTAAATCGTTTACCAATCACTTGTAGTACACGTACAGCAGAAGCAACAACCTCTGGCCCAATCCCGTCACCAGGAAGGACTGTAATTTTTTTCTCCATCGTCAAAACACCTTTCTTTTTTTAGCGCATTCGCTAATTTAGTAAGAACGCTCACCTACCAACTATTTAGATGAGCGTATTCATTACGACTAAGCGTAATTTTTCTTGAAAGATACAATACGCCATGACATCATTGCATCCGACTCGTGAATGGTACATCACACAATTCACTACCTTTACAACCTATACAGGCTGTGCGCGAAGACTTGCTTGTATTAAATGACGGTTAATGGCATTTAAATAAGCTTTAGCCGAAGCTTCTAAAACATCTTGTGAAGAATTGCGGCCTGTTGTCGATACATTATCATAACGAATATTAATAACCGCTTCACCAAGTGCATCCCGGCCCTTCCCTACAGATGACACACGGTAATCAAGCACCTGAACAGCTCCAGGTACAAGCTGCTCCAGCGTATTAAAAATGGCCTCCACAGAACCAGAGCCAGTCGCAACAACCGTTTTCTCTAGCCCCTCTGGTGTTAGGACAATGGCTGTAGCAGTAGGAATATTTTCTGTTCCATATTGCACTTGTACCATCTTTAAATCAAAGAGTGGTACATCCTCTATTTGAACCTGTTGTTCTGTGAGAAGAGTTAGTAAATCCTCTTCTGTAATCTCTTTTTTCCGATCAGCTAGTTTTTTAAATTCCACAAACGCTTTGTTCAGCTTTTGATCGGAAAGGTTGAAGCCCATTGTTTCAGCACGATCACGGAAGGCAGCACGCCCAGAATGTTTCCCAAGTACTAATGGTATTTCACCCTCACCGATGAGGGCAGGTGAGATAATTTCGTAGGTTTCCGGATTTTTCAAGACGCCATCTTGATGGATACCTGATTCATGCGCAAATGCATTCTTTCCAACAATTGCTTTATTAGGCTGAATCACAACGTTTGTCAATTTACTGACTAATTGAGACGTGCGTTTAATCTCTTGCAGCTGTATGCCTGTTTCCACTTGGTAAAAATCTTTGCGAATATGCAGTGCCACCGCAATTTCTTCTAGTGCTACATTCCCTGCACGTTCGCCAATACCATTGATGGTTCCCTCTACTTGCGCGGCACCATTTTCGATGGCAGCAATCGTATTGGCTGTGGCCATCCCAAGGTCATCATGACAATGGGCAGAGAATTTTACTTTGTCAGCACCTTTTACATTTTCCAGTAGGAATTTAAATAATGCGCCATATTCCTGAGGGGAAGCATAGCCTACAGTGTCAGGAACATTAATCGTTGAAGCACCAGCAGCAACCACTTCATTCATAATTCGTACTAAAAATTCACGATCCGAACGGAATGCATCCTCGGCAGACCATTGCACAAGAGGAAAGAATTTTTTTGCATATTTAACTGCCGCAACCGCTTGCTCGATCACTTGATCTGGGGATTTTTTTAACTTATATTCCATATGAATGGGTGAGGTTGCTAGAAAAACATGAATATGTGGTTGCTCTGCTACTTTAATTGCTTCCCAAGTCGTATCGATATCCTTTTGGATACAGCGAGCTAGACCTGTGATAATAGAATTTTTTACGGTTCCTGCAATGCGATGGACGGCATCAAAGTCACCGGGTGACGAAGCAGGAAACCCTGCTTCAATAATTGTCACTCCAAGGCGCTCTAACTGTTTGGCAATTTCAATCTTCTCGGCCGTATTTAAGTTGATCCCAGCAGATTGTTCACCATCGCGAAGCGTCGTATCGAAAATATCAATTTTTCGCACTTGTAGCCACTTCTCTCACAACTTTTTCTTTACCTTCATTAATGAATGGCATCATAGCACGTAATTTTGCACCCACTTCTTCAATTTGATGGTTTGCACCAGCCTCTTTGAATTTTGTATATTCTGGGCGACCATTTTCATTTTCTTGAATCCAACGACGAGCAAATGTACCATCTTGAATATCTGTTAACACATCTTTCATTCGTGCTTTTACTGACTCATCGATAATGCGTGGTCCCGCCACATAATCTCCCCACTCAGCTGTATCTGACACCGAGTAACGCATTGTTGCCATACCGCCTTCAAACATAAGGTCAACAATTAATTTAAGCTCGTGAAGTGTTTCAAAGTAAGCTAATTCCGGTTGGTAGCCAGCTTCTACTAGCGTTTCAAATCCTGCTCTTACAAGTTGTGTTGCACCACCACAAAGAACTGCTTGTTCACCGAATAAATCTGTCTCTGTCTCTTCTTTGAATGATGTTTCAAGAAGTCCACCACGTGCGGCACCAATTCCTTTACCATAAGCAAGTGCTAAATCTTTTGCTTGACCTGTCGCGTCTTGATGGATAGCGAATAAACCTGGTACGCCAGCTCCTTCTTGGAATTGACGACGCACTAAATGTCCTGGGCCTTTTGGTGCTACTAAAAATACGTCAACATCTGCTGGTGGTGTAATTTGACCAAAGTGAATGTTGAAGCCGTGCGCAAACATTAAAGCTTTGCCAGCTTGTAGATGTGGTGCAATTTCTGCTTCATAAACTGCTTTTTGACGCTCATCTGGTAATAAAATTTGGATAACATCTGCTTCTTGTGCAGCCTCCGCCACCGTTTTTACATCAATACCATCTGCTTTTGCAGCATCGAAAGATCCACCTGGGCGAACCCCTACTACTACATCAAAGCCTGATTCCTTAAGGTTTAATGCATGTGCGTGTCCTTGTGAGCCATAACCGATGATTGCGATTTTCTTTCCTTTTAGTACGTCCTCGTTGATATTTTGTTCATAATACATAGTAGCCATAGTTCATTTCCTCCTAGAATTTGGTTTGTTTTTTTAGCTCCATAAAGCTTGTTAAATTTATATGCAAACTATTTTAAAATAGAGAGCTGTGGATTTGAGATTTTTTGTGTTTCACGAACAGAAGCAGTGGCCCCTGTACGAGTAAGCTCTTTAATGCCATATGGTCGAATGAGTTCGATAAAGGCATCAATTTTGTCTGGGTGCCCTACCACTTGATACGTCACAACGTTTTTAGCCGTATCAATAATTTGAGCACGGAATGGTTCGACAATCGAATTCATTTCCAAACGTAAATTTGGCGGTGAAATAACCTTTACCAGCGCTAGCTCTCGCAAAACAATTGATTTATCCGTTATGTCATTGACCTTTAACACATCAATTTGCTTCGATAATTGTTTCACTAGCTGCTCGATCTTGCGTTCATCCTCGACGTGGACTACAAAAGTCATCTTTGAAAAGTTTGCTTGTTCCGTATGACCTACTGTAATCGATTCAATATTGAATTGACGCTTCATCAATAGACCTGTCAATCGGTTTAACACACCACTTTGGTTAATCACAGTTACGGTAATTACTCGTTTCAATTCTTTTTCACCCCAATCATTTCATGTAAGCCTTTGCCTGGTGCTACCATTGGGTAAACACATTCAAGCTGTTTCACTCGACAATCAATTAATACTGGCTCATCAGAAAGTAGTGCCTCACGGAAAATATCCTCCGCTTCATCAATTGTGTTAATTCGATAGCCTTTTATATTATAGGCATCTGCTAACTTAACAAAGTCTGGTTGGATTGGCATAAGCGATGATGAATAACGCTCTTCATAGAATGTCTGTTGCCATTGACGGACCATGCCAAGGCAGCTATTATTCAAAATCACAATTTTTACTGGTAAGTTAAACTCCTGTAGAATGGATAACTCCTGTGCAGTCATTTGGAAGCCTGCATCTCCTACAATCGAAATAACTTTTTTGTCTGGCTTCGCAAATTGAGCGCCAATTGCGGCTGGGAAGCCGAAGCCCATCGTACCAAGTCCACCAGACGTTACCCATGCATGATCATTATTTAAATGGTAGTATTGCGCTGCCCACATTTGATGCTGCCCAACATCAGTCGTTACAATGGCATCACCCTCAGTAATTTTATGCACTAATTGCAATGCCTCTTGTGGTAAAACTTCCTGATCACCATCATTCTTGCAATACCATAATGGATAGTCATTGGCATGATTGTTTAAATAGGCTAACCAATCTGCTGTATCAGGACCTTCGAAGTCCTTTTTCAATAATGCTTTCAAAGCTTCTTTTGCATCTGCAACGATCGGAATATCTGTCGGAACGTTTTTGCCAATTTCAGCAGGATCTATGTCGATATGGATGATTGTTGCATTTGGTGCAAATGTGGCTAAATTACCTGTTAAACGATCATCAAAACGTGCACCAATATTAAGTAATAAATCAGATTTTGTGATGGCTGTATTTGCTGTTACTGTACCGTGCATACCTGCCATCCCAAGGAATAAATCATGTTCACCATGAATGGACCCAAGTCCTAGCAATGTGTTCGTTACTGGAATACGGTATTTTTCTGCGAAGGCTGTTAATTCCTCACGTGCATCAGCAAAGAGAACACCTGCACCAGCTAAAATGATTGGATTCTTTGCCAAGGAAATCGCTTGAATCGCTTTTTGGATCTGTAAGTAATTTGGTTTATATGTTGGCTGATAGCCTGGTAAATAAATATCATCAGGTGCTTGTGGCGGATTCTCTACATCAAACAACATTTGTGAAACGTTTTTTGGGAAGTCCACGACAACTGGTCCCTTACGACCTGTGCTAGCAATATGGAACGCCTCTTTAACAATACGTGGAATATCATTTACGTCCTGCACTTGGTAATTGTGCTTTGTAATTGGTGTCGTAATCCCCATGATATCTGCTTCTTGGAAAGCGTCTGTTCCAATTACAGAAGTAGCTACCTGACCTGTAAAGACAACTAATGGAATGGAATCAATCATGGCGTCCGCAATACCTGTTACGAGATTTGTTGCGCCTGGCCCACTTGTCGCAATAACAACACCCGTTTTACCAGAAACACGAGCATAACCCTCGGCTGCATGAATAGCACCCTGTTCATGTCTAGTTAAAATATGGCGGATTGGATTTTTATACATTGCATCATAGATTTGCAATACGGCTCCTCCAGGATAGCCAAAGATGATTTCAACACCTTGATCGTGCAATGCCTGCACTAATACATCTGCACCGTCCTTTGCTTGATAGGTTTGCTCAGCAGTAACAGTTGTTACTAATTGTTCTTGTTCATTCATTGAAACATTTGCACTCATCAAATTATGCCTCCTTTATATCTTTCAAACTCACACATCAGTGTTGTAGATTAATGAAGTGTCACAAGCTGGATTATCTGCACTCTCTTCCATTTGGTTGAGAGTTTGCATTTCATTCGTGAAAATAATAAAAAGCCTTTTTCTCCACACGCAAAGAACTACCTTACGTAGGGATGAAAAAGACTTTCCATGGTACCACCCTTTTTTATAGCAAATAATTGCTACCTCGCGAATAAATGATTGCATTTATGCACCAATGCGAAAGAATTCGCATCCAATAGAGTGTCATAAAACATTTATTCATTAATAACGAGCACTTTCGACTATGCCCGGAGCTATCTAATGGTGTAAACACGTTTAATAGCCCACTCCGAGGGGATGTCGGATCTAGTTGTATCGCCGGCTTCCAGCACGACCGGCTCTCTGGTAGATACAAGGCTCTAGAACCTTTAACCTCATCAACGTTTTCATATATTTAGTTGTTAAATTTTCATTACGCCGCCAGTTGAGGCGTTCGTCACTAATTTTGAATATCTTGCTAGCCAACCTCGTTTAATTTTTGGCTCAAAGACTGGTAATTTTGCACGACGTTCAGCTAAAACTTCATCTGAAACTTGTAAATTAATCGTACGATTTGGTAGATCAATTTCAATAATATCTCCATTTTCAACTAAAGCGATTGGACCACCTTCAGCTGCTTCTGGTGAAATATGTCCAATTGAAATACCTCGAGATGCTCCTGAGAAACGACCATCTGTGATTAAAGCAACCTTTGTACCAAGACCACGACCTTGAATCGCAGAGGTAGGTGCAAGCATTTCTGGCATCCCCGGGCCACCTTTAGGTCCCTCGTAGCGAATGACGACTACATGGCCCTCTTTAACTGTTCCATTATCAATATTCTCTTGGGCTGCTTCTTGTGAATCAAAAACGATTGCTTCGCCTTTGAATACTTGGATGGAAGGATCAACCGCCCCTACTTTAATAACAGAACCATCCGGTGCGATGTTACCGAATAATACGGATAACCCACCTACAGCACTATATGGATTGTCTTTTGTTCGAATGACTTGATCATTCGTGATGTGATAATCTTTAACAAGTTCTCCCATTGTCACTCCTGCAACTGTAGGACGATCTGGGTGAATAGCACCTGGAATCGTTGTTAATTCGTTAATAATAGCGCTAACTCCACCGGCTTTATTGATGTCATCCATTGAAATATCCGAAGCAGGCATAATTTTTGCTAAATACGGTACTCGTTCCGCTACTTTATTAATATCTTCAATGTTATAGTCTATTTCTGCTTCATTCGCAATGGCTAATGTATGAAGAACAGTGTTTGTTGAGCCACCCATTGCCATATCAAGAGCAAATGCATCATCAATAGCTTCTTTTGTAATAATATCGCGTGGCTTAATATCTTCTTTTACCATACGAATTAATTGTTTAGCTGCTTCTTTAATCAGCTGGTGACGCTCTTCAGAAGTAGCTACGATTGTACCATTCCCTGGTAATGCGACACCTAGCATTTCCATTAAGCAGTTCATGGAGTTTGCTGTAAACATACCTGAGCATGAACCACATGTTGGACATGCATTATTTTCAATATCTAACAGCTCTTCAGCTGACATTTTCCCTGATTTATGAGCCCCTACTCCTTCAAAAACTGATGTGAGGGAAAGCTGCTTACCTGTAGCAGAGGTACCGGCCTCCATTGGACCACCCGAAACAAAGATAGATGGTACATTCGTACGAACTGCTGCCATAAGCATACCAGGTGTAATTTTGTCACAGTTTGGAATATAAAAAACACCATCAAACCAGTGTGCATTAATAACCGTCTCAGCTGAGTCTGCTATAATTTCACGACTAGGTAATGAATAACGCATCCCAATATGCCCCATTGCAATACCATCATCGACACCAATTGTATTAAATTCGAATGGAATACCACCCGCTTCAATAATAGCTTCTTTCACTACATCAGCGAACGTACGTAAATGAACGTGACCTGGTATTATGTCGATATAAGAGTTACAAACCCCAATAAATGGTTTGCCTAAATCTTTTGCTTTTACTTTGCCTGTTGCATATAAAAGACTTCGATGTGGCGCTCGATCTACGCCTACTTTAATCATGTCACTTCTCATTTTAAACGCCCCTCATTGCTTTCCATACTTTGTTCGTCACTATAATCAAAATGTTCTGTCTCTTTTGTTTTTATTTATAGATTAACAGCTTTCTAGTCGATCACTGCTGTAACGAACGTGTTAAATTGTTGTTATCATAGTACGAAAAAAAGGTCTCGTCAACACTATTTTTTGAATTGTTTAAACAATTCAAAAAATCTGTCAAAATTGAAATCGTTTACATGCTGATTAAGCATAAGTTTTATCTCGCTTTGATAAAAATTTTGACATTTCGTTCAAATTTAAATTTTTCTGATAAAAACAAAAATGAATAAATAATAGACCTACCAAATACTAGGACAAGGTGGAATCATATAAAAATAGAGAGAGCGCTTACAATAGAAACAGTTTTTTTAAGTATCCTGTAAAAAATACTTGATCTGGATCATACTGCTGCCGAACCGTTAAAAACTTTTCGATCTCCGGATATAACTCATACACTTTTTGTGCTGTTAAATGATGTTGTTTTCCCCAATGAGGCCGACCTTCATATTTTTGCATCAATGTATGCACCCATTTAAAATAAGGCTCCTCCGACATCCCTTTATACATATGAAAAGCTATAAAGGCTGACTCACGCCCCTGCGTAGGACTTAAAAAACCTGCTTCACCCGCAGTTGTTCGACACTCTAATGGAAAATGTACATCAAAAAGGCCTTTTTTAAAGGTTGCATGAATTTCTTCTAAACAGGCTTCAAAGTGAGATAACGGGATGGCATATTCACTCTCTTGAAACTTTACACTACGAGGTGAAGGATAAATTTCATAGCTTATTCCTACTTTTTCACTTTCCACGACATTAGCAGCAGCTATTTTACTCATCGTACCACTTAACGAAGGTTTCCATTTACATAGCTCTGACATAGCAAAGAAAGCACCATTTTCTACTATTTGAAGTTTTAGAGTTTCAATTCTCTTATTCCATTCACTTTGATAGATAGGCGCTACAGCATTCATTCGCTTTACTTGAATCGTCTCACTTCCAGGGAAATAAAACCACTCTACATGTCGATGTAGACGAATATCCTCAGCAAATGTAGTAAGTCCATTGCTCAATGTCTCTCTTGCCCCCACATAATGTAAGCCATATAGTGGCATTACCTTGACCGTAACTTTGACAAGAATACCAAGCATACCTAATGATACATGAAGGGCTTCGGATACATCGTCCATCCCTCTCCTGTGCTCATGATAAGTACCCTTTCCATCTACAAAGCCCCATGCCATAACTGCAGATGACAATGAACCTAGTGTAACACCTGTACCATGTGTGCCGGTCGATACTGCCCCTGCAATCGTTTGCTCCTGAATATCCCCCATATTGATTAAAGCAAAGCCATGTTTTGCCAGCATTGGACCCATTTCATAGAGATAGGTTCCAGCCCACAAAGTTGCCTCCTGCCTTTCCTCATTTACAGCAATTAATCCACGCATATTATGTAGGGAAATAGCTATATGCTCCGGCATTGCCACAGCGCTAAATGAATGAGCTGCACCTGTGACACGAATCGATTTTCCTGTTTCGCGTGCTTGTTTTACAATAGTTGAAACTTCTTCAATAGAATGTGGTGCATACATTTCGCTTGGATATGAAATAACATTCTCTGCCCAGTTAGTCCATTTTTCTCCATTTCGCCATTTTTCTATAGAAAACATTGGCCATCCCCCCTGTAAGTTGTGTAACGCCCGATATACTTGTCCCCTCGAATACCATGTAGCACTTGGAAACGCTCACAAAGCTCTCCTGCTTTGGCATGTCGAAAATAAATTGTATCGCCAATATTGACCGTTTTTCCTTTGACCTTAATAGGTGTTTGCACCTCACCGGCTCCCTCTAAGGTAAGATATGCGAATGTGGTAGGTTCATAGAATACTGGCAAGCGGTCCATGTTTACTGCACCTGAAGCCGTATAGCCCCCTCCGTGACAAACAACGATATTTTTTTCAGGCTTTCTCGTCACCCTTAAAGCAAATCCAGCTGCTTTTTCTAGCTGTAAATGAGTAAATTGATCGAATAGTCCAGGAGCGTAAAATGCAGATCCTACAGTAATTTCAGTCACTTCTTTTTGCTTGGCGGTGTAAGACATACTCCCAGAGCCACCACCATTAACAAAGCGTAGGTTTGGAAAATACGCTTTAATATGGGCAATAGCTAGTCGACGGAATTGTGTAACTTGTTTTTTGGCCTGCACTTGCATGGCGTCTATGACCCTACCTTTTAAAGCATTTGCAGGACGATTACCAACCCCTGCAATTTGGGCCTCATAGCCCATCGCTCCAACAACTTCCAAGAAAGGATTTTTTTGAATATATTGTAAGAAAGGAGTTAACGTCTCAAGCGAATATAATGAGGAACGCTTTGTTCCAAAATACAATACTTTAAAATCATTCGACACATTGATATCGATACAGATTTGTACACGTACATCTATTTCTTCCCCTAACCTCGCCAATAATTGGACATGTTCCTGTCGATCAACCATAAAAGTAACCGTTTTTCCTTCTTTGACGAATTGCAACAAGCGGCGAATAGACGCTTCCTCCATTACCGGATAGCCTAGTAATACATCATCAAATTGCTGCTGAAGTAAGAAAATCGTCTCGGCAGCCGTGAACGTCATAAATCCTACAACCTGTGCGAGGTTTTTTTGAACATACCGGAGCACGTCGACAGAACGAATCGATTTTGTCGCAATGCGAATTTGTTTCTCGCCACAGGCATCTTGTACAATTTGGATATTTTTATCCAGCGCATCTAAGTCCAACCATGCAAAAGGTCTCTCCACATCAATGAATGCTTGATCTAATCTTAGCGTCATCATACCCCTCCCCTATATGTCTATGTATTTGACATTTGGCAGAAAAATCCCTCTTTTCAGTTATTTGGTCAAAATAAAAACAACCGTGAGCTGCAAATAATTTACACGACACGGTTGTTTTAGAATGAGACAAACATTTTATTCACCTTTCTATTTAATTGTTACGATGTGTATAAGAAATCGGCTGCAAGATTTAGTAAAACTAACAAATGCAAACCAGCGATAAGAAAACCTTGACGATTCAAACGTTTCATGACAGCCATATTCATAAATAACACGCTCCTTTTCCTACATTATAATCGTTTTAAACAAAATTTTCAAACTATTCAAAAAGTGATGATTTTCCCATTTTTCCTTTCACTAAAATGAAAAATGATTAGGTAACTATGAATAATAGCCTATAACAAATACGGAAAATGAACATGCATATAGGTGATAGGAAATTGAAATTCTGCATCAACAAAAATGTAGGTTGTCGCGAATGAACAGTCTGTTCTTGCAAATAATTTAGTTAGATGGTTGATTTTATACTACTTACAATGGGGAGTTGGCGTAGCTTGTAGATACTGGTACAAATTTCATTTGTGAACATACTATAGAAGTAAGCGATTCATTCGATGTATGGACCATATAGAAGTATTGTATTTAATGTGGACATTTTCACAATAAATTATGCAGAAGGATTGGCTGTCATCCCTCCAGCCAACGCAAATTAGGCATCATACCCCAGCCTAATTTAAAGCATGTAATAATTACTAAACAAGATCAATGCGTTTAATCTACTCCATTCAGGGTATAACTAAGTAATCGCCATTATATCTTAATTTTAAGGAGATGAAAATAATGATTAGTTTCATTTGGTATTTAATCATCGGAGGAATTCTTGGATGGTTAGCTGGCGTAATTTTAGGTAAGGATGTACCTGGTGGCATCATTGGGAATATTATTGCAGGTATTGTTGGTTCTTGGATTGGTAGTATGGTTTTAGGGAACTGGGGTTGGAAAGTAAGTGATTTCTACGTATTCCCAGCACTAATTGGTGCTATCGTGCTGATCTTTATCGTCAGCCTTATTCTAAAAGGTATGCGTAAAGCAACTTAAATATGTAATGAAGAGCCATCCAATGTGATGGCTCTTTATTATTCATTATTTATAAGAACAGCCGCTTTGAGATCATCATGATAATCATCATATAATTTGTAGTAATACAACACATCTTCTACATATTCTTTGCTATGGTTGTATTCAAAAACAGCGTTCTTAATATTCCCTTTTGCAGCACCGTATTTAGATAAGTAATTAGCTGCGCTAAATACCGCATCCTCTATATCATATGGGTCAGCTATGCCATCTCCATTTGCATCTACGCCAAAGCCTCCATATTTTGCAATGGTTTCTGGGTTCATTAATTCTGCCTTCGTGATATTACCTTTACCTAGCCCTGAACAAGTGGGATGCTTCCAACCAACGAATGTGCAAGGCATGAATTGCAAATGGCCTTCTGCTCCTGCTGACGAAACCATCGTTTTTATAGTAGAAAAACGTGTTTCAATTCGATGGTGTGCTGCAAGTAATGTCCATGGTACACCATATTTCTCCTCAGCCGCTACATATATAGGTATGTATTTCTCTGGAATATTCATATCGAAATGTTGTTGAATTTCTTCAATCGCCTTTTGTTGCGCGAGTTTTTCGAAAATCGGTAGTGTTTGAAGTTCCTTCCACGCAAAAAATGTCAGGACATAAACAGTTATCGCTATAGGAATTAATAATGCTATCATGCCCAATTTTGTGGCTGATGATAACATCGGTTTGTTATTCTTTTTCTTTGCCATAAGTCACACCTAATCTAGTATTCTTCATCCATTTTACCAAATTTTACGATATAGGTAGTAAATCTTTTGAAATTATGTACTTTATTAAACAAGATTACTATTTTCACTACGAAAGCGGTTGAAAGGTTTGGGAAAAATATAGTAAAATACAGATTGATTAATTTTATGGATAATAATAGGGAGGAATTTATTTTGTGGAAAGACTTTAAAGAATTTGCGATGAAAGGCAATATTGTCGATCTAGCAGTTGCAGTTGTTATTGGTGGTGCTTTCGGTAAAATTGTTACCTCCTTAGTTGAAAATATCATTATGCCATTAGTTGGTGTTTTAACAGGTGGTATTGATTTAACAAAGAGCTTTGTCTTTGGCTCAGGTGAAGCCCAAGTCAATTTAGGTGTATTTCTACAATCAATCATTGATTTTTTAATCATTGCATTTGCTATTTTTATGGCCTTACGAATCATGACGAAACTCACTCGTAAAAAAGAGGAAGCTGTTGTTGAAGAACCAGCTCCTGAACTGGATGCTAAAGAAGAGCTCCTCAAAGAAATTCGCGACTTGCTAAAAAAAGAACAAGCCTAACATAAGGGTCAAAAGCATCTGTCACATTGAGGCAGATGCTTTTATTTTGAGCTTCTATGTTGAAATTTACTTCTTTTGGTGGTCACTGCTTCCTTTCATAGTATTACCACTTCATAGTATTACCACTCTCCCTTCGTTTTATTTGACGTCATCACATTCTATACCCTACTATTCCTACTTGATTAACAATAAATAATCTAGCTAATTTTCTGAAATCACCCTTGTTCTTCTTGGGTATCCATGTTAAATTGGTAACAATTATTGAGAATACTATTAAATTGAAAGCGAAATTTGTCGCTTTTAATAATATTGGAGAAAAGAGTGACGTCATGACATTAAACAGAAGTATTGAAACAAAACTTGTACAACTAGGAAATTTAAGTGATCCGGCAACAGGTGCTGTGAGTCCACCAATTCATTTATCAACTGCTTATAAACATGGAGGAATTGGAGAATCTACTGGCTTTGACTATACTCGTACAAAGAATCCAACACGTGCTCTTTTAGAAGCAGGGATTGCAGATTTAGAAGGTGGCGACATGGGCTTTGCCTGTAGCTCTGGGATGGCTGCCATTCAACTAGTCCTATCCATATTTAAACCAGGCGATGAATTAGTGGTGCCAGATGATTTATATGGCGGTACATATAGACTTTTTAACTTCTTCCAAGAAACTTATAATATCAAAGCTGTCTATTCAAAATTTGAATCAGTTGAGCAAGTGGAAGCATTAATTACTGAAAATACACGTGCATTATTTATTGAAACACCGACAAATCCCCTTATGCAGGAATTTGATTTACAAGTGTATGCAGAATTAGCACATAAGCACGGAGCTTTATTAATTGTCGATAATACCTTCTATACTCCTTACTTCCAACGTCCGATCGAATTAGGGGCAGACATAGTAGTACATTCTGCTACGAAATATATCGGTGGACATAATGATGTCTTAGCTGGTCTAGTAGTAGCGAAAGGCGCAGAATTAGCAGAACGTATTGGTTTTATTCATAATGGCAGTGGCATGGTGTTAGGGGCGATGGATTCATGGCTGCTTATTCGCGGCTTAAAAACAATGCATCTTCGATTAAAACAACATGATGTGAATGCGAAAGCAATTGCTGCTTATTTAGAGGAAGAGGAATTAGTGACAGATGTACTTTATACAGGAAAAGGTGGTATGTTGTCATTCCGTTTGCAAAAGCCTGAATGGATAGATCCATTCCTTCGTAACTTAAAGTTAATTACATTTGCTGAAAGTCTAGGTGGTGTCGAAAGCTTTATTACGTATCCGGCTACACAAACACATGCCGATATGCCTTATGAAGAACGTGTTGAACGCGGCGTTTGTGATCGTTTATTACGCTTCTCTGTTGGTATTGAGGAAGCAGAAGATTTAATTGCAGACTTACGTCAAGTGTTCGATATCCTTAGAAAAGAGGCATAAAAAATGAAGCAACGTATTGAAACTAGTCTCATTCACGCAGGGGTTCGCGATGGCTATGCGAATCAAAAAGGGGCCGTTAACGTTCCTATGTATCTATCATCTACGTTCCACCAAGAAAGTATTGATGAGTTTGGCGAATATGACTATGCACGCTCTGGCAACCCTACGAGAGATGCGTTAGAAAAAGCTATTGCCGAGCTGGAAGGTGGCGTTCGTGCTCATGCGTTCTCTTCTGGAATTGCGGCCGTATCAGCAGCACTCATGTTGTTATCACAAGGTGACCATATCGTCGTGACGGAGGATGTATATGGAGGTACGTATCGTTTTGTAACGAAAGTGTTACCACGTTTTGGCATTTCCCATAGTTTTGTGGATTTTACAGATATAGCTGCAGTTGAGGCAGCGATAACCCCTGCTACAAAACTATTATATATGGAGACACCATCGAACCCAACATTAGGTATTACCGACATTCGTGGTGTAGTGGCACTTGCGAAGCAACATCAATGTCTTACATTTTTAGATAATACTTTTATGACACCATTACACCAGCGGCCATTAGAACTTGGTGTTGATGTAGTCATTCATAGTGCAACAAAGTTTTTATCTGGCCATTCTGATATCATTGCTGGCTTAACAGTCACAGCTGATGAAAAGCTAGGACAAGAGCTATATTTTATCCAAAATTCATTCGGAAATATTTTAGGTGTACAGGATTCTTTCACACTATTACAAAATATTAAAACAACCGATGTACGCTTTAGTCGTTCTGCTGAATCTGCTCAAAAAATTGCAGAATTTTTAGCTAGTAACCCACTGGTGGAACAAGTCTACTATCCTGGACTTGCCTCACACCCAGGATATGCCATTCATCAGCAACAATGTACAAGTGCTGGAGCTGTATTATCTTTCCGTCTACCAAGTTATGCAGCTGCAAAAGCATTAGTCGAAGCGATGACAATTCCTGTTTTTGCAGTCTCACTTGGGGGAGTGGAATCAATTCTTTCCTACCCAGCAAAGATGAGTCATGCTGCTATGGAGCCTGAGGAGCGTGCAAAACGTGGGATTACAGATGGCCTTTTACGTTTTTCTGTAGGGCTTGAGCATGTAGAGGATTTAATTGCTGATTTCACACAAGCTTTGGAGATTGCTGCACGAGCATAATTGAAGAAACATGAAAACCGCGCCTAGTATGACGCGGTTTTTATTATTGAACGCTCAATTTTCCACCTTGGCTAATAAACGATATAAATAATCCCCATGCCCCTTCGCCAACAATGCATCTTGCTCTACCGAAATCCAATAAAAAGAAAATAGTAAGTCTCCTTCGTTCAATCCCGTTGGATGATGCTGCCAAGAATCTGATGATTCATTCGTGGTTAAATGGAAAAAATATCGCTTCTGTAAAATACCTGACGGATGATTAAAGTAATCCTGTGCAATGAGTCCCTGGACGACAAGCGATGTGAGACCTGTCTCCTCCAACATTTCACGCTTCACTGCCTCTAATGGTGTTTCACCTTCCTCAACTGTACCTTTTGGAACTTGAATACCTGCCCCTATGGTATTTTGTTCAAATACGAGTACTTGTATTTGTTCCTCACGTTCTCTCGTAATATAGCCAAATGCTTTTTCAACTACTTGCATGAAAGTAATCCCCCTCTACTGATTGGATATTACAATAAAGATAAAAATTGGATTTTCAGGTGAAAAGTGTTGACACTTATTATACGATAGATACACGAAAATGACATTACTTTTGTACAGAATTTCCTAGTAAAAGTTGGTTTTAAATATATGAAGGTAACGCAGCTCCTGAAACTTAAATAGTTTATTATTATCTTTTTGAGACACTAGCGTTTTAATAAACATATCATATGGTAAAAGCCTGATGCTCGTGAAGAAATGGCGATGATATTGTGCAGACTTCTCAACAAGTTAAAAGTGTTTTGCGCAATATTATCAGTCGCCAGGGTTATACTTAATAAGATAAAGATTTTAGTTGAGATATCTTTTTCTTAAAATAACTGGCCCTCGTAGGATTAGCGATTCAGGAAAAAAGACAGAATTTAATCAACAAGCTTTGTCGATTAAATCTGTCTTTTTGATTTTAACAGCTATAGTTTTTGAATATACAGCCTTACATTAAATGGTCTTCTTAGTCAGCTATCGATATAATTAAATTTTACCAGATAGAAACTCGGTCCTCCGGGGCTACATACATGCCATCTCCCGCCTTAATTCCATAGGTATCATAGAATTGCTGGAAGTTTACAATCGTACGGTTTACTCGAATTTTATTGGCTGAATGTACATCGTTTTTGCTCAGAACCGCTGCAAATTCTTTTGTAGTTGTGGATTTCCACATTTCTGCATTACTTTCGAAATAGGCTTTATAATCAGGATTACTCATTTGAGAGACAACTTGTAGTGAAGCAGCCATCCCACCTAAATCAGCGACATTCTCGCTTAGTGTCAGCTGCCCGTCGTTCAATACTCCTGGAATAATCTCAATAGCATTATAAAACTCAATCAATTTCTGATTTTTATCTTTGAATTTCTCAAAGTCCTCATCTGTCCACCAGTTATTTGCATTTCCATGTTCGTCGTAGGCAGATCCGTTGTTATCAAAAGCATGGCTTATTTCATGACCAATAACCATGCCAATAGCACCATAGTTTTCTTCAGGTTTAGCGTTAATATCATAGAAAGGAGCTTGCAGAATACCAGCAGGGAATGTAATTTCGTTATTAAGAGCATTGTAGAAAGCATTTACAGTGTATACGCTCGTTACCCATTCTGATCTATCCACCGGTTTTCCTAGCTTAGCTTTCGTGTTCTCAATGTATGCTTTGTTTACTGCAAAGGTATTAGAGAACAGTGAACCGCCTTCGTCATAAGTCTTGATCGCTACGTTATCTAATGCCGCATCCCACTTATCTGGGTAACCGATTTTAACGATCATAGTATCCAGCTTTTTAATAGCTTTCGCTTTTGTTGTTTCAGACATCCAATCAAGAGATTTAATTCTCTCTTCATACGTAGTAATTAACTTCTCTACCATCTGCTCAACATCTTTTTTAGCATTTGGTGAAAAATGTTTCTCGGCAAACATTTGCTCCAAATATCCGCTCATTGTACTCGTTGTTAGGGCTACAGCGTTTTCCTGTTCTGTTTTTTCTCCTGTAACTCCATATAACGTTGCAGCAAACTCATTAGCAGCGTCCCCAAATTCATCTGATAGTAAACTGCCTGTTGCCATAAGTAATTGCACTTTCGAGTAAGCTTTAAGCACATGAAGGTTCGTATCATTCAAGACTTCCGCACCTTTTTCCGCCAGCTTTAAATCGAATACGATTACTTTATCAGCACTGTCGACCTTCATAGATGTCAAGACTTGCTTCATATCTACAGTTTTAAACATGTCATCGAATTGTTGAATTGTATATGGATTATAATATTTATTAACATCGCCTTGTTCATGAGGATCGAGCGACACAGAAGCTAAGCTTTTTTCCATTTCGTAAACTTGCTCAGCAAGTGCTTTCGCTGTAGACTCTTCCTCGCCAGATACTACAAGAAGTTTTGTCATATATTCAATATAGGCATTTTTTGCATTTGCATCTTCCGTAACAAAACTGTTCTTATCCAAACCAGTTGCTAATCCGGCGTAATACAATGCATTTTCACTGCTGTTCTTTGCATCGTTCATGATGGCAAAGCAGAAAAGTGAGCTTAGTCCTAATTCTTTTTCTTGAGCAAGATCTGCTTGAACAAGTTCATCAAGAGTTTTAGCTTCGTTAATTGCCTTTACATATTTTTGGATGGGCTCAATCCCCTGCTTATTTCTATTTTTTGTATCTAACGCTGTCGAATAGAAGTCGGAAATTTTTTGTTCCTTAGTGCCTTCTGCAAATTCTTTACCAGAGAGCGCGTTTATTATTTCTTCAATTTTATCGGTATTTTCCTTTTGAAGCTCAGGGAAACCACCACCCATGATTTCTCCTACCGGAATTGTTGATTTATTTAACCATTCTTTATTGATTGCTTCATAAAAATCATCATTTAAATGTGAGCCTTTAAGTGACCATATTCTAGCGATGATGTTTTGGAATTCAGCAATCGTAATCGTGTCATTTGCACCTAAGGTACCGTCAGCGTTACCCGTCAGGACGCCTGCTTTTGTCAGTTTATCGATATCTTTTTTTGCCCATGCAGGTACATCTGTAAACTCAATGTCAAATGTTCCACTGCGAAGGTCATTGCCAACTGGCTCTGGCAATTCACCGAATGCTCTGCTCAACATGACTAATGCTTCCACTTTCTTAGCTGGCTCATTCTCTCTTAAATCTCCGTTTTTAGAGCCTTGTATTACAGTTGCTTTGTTAATTCCTGGTTGATAAGCATCTGCTGCTGTCAACAAGGTTGTAACGATATCTCCTCTTGTCGCTACTGGCGATGTTTCATCGGCATACACCGATACGCTAACGGATAGGACCATTATTATGGTCATGAGTAAAGATAAAAACTTCTTTTTCATCGTCGTGCTCCTCTAGTGTATTTTGTATAAATAAAGATAAATAGGTAGAATTTAGAGTTTCTACCATCCGTCTATTGTAGTTGATTTTCTTTAGTTTGAAAATATGTAAGTGGCATTTTCATTTTAAGCGGGATAATCTAGTCCGTTTTTTAGCGAAGGTAACTCATCAATAAGGTCGCTTTTTTAGTTAGCACAGTTAAGTACTGCTTTAAATAAAAAACGATTATCAATTTTCTACGATTAGAAAATTGGCCTTTATAAATCACAGTGCATTTACTTAATACACCAAGCCTATAATAGACTTGCACCATCTATTGCTCTCTCTTAAGCTTTTTATACGAACAAATTCAATCTTTATGTAAGATGTAGATGCTCTGCCTGGATTACAAGTGCTGTTAATCCTGTCATACTGCCTGATTCGTGCGCTTGTCCTTGTTGCCAAAGTACACCCTCTCCTGTTTTTATAACCATCTTTTCTCCATCTTCACCGCAAACCCAACCTTCACCCTGAACAACAATAAATAGCTGTGGAATGGGGGCTTCATGCATACCTACGACACCGCCTGGTTCAATATAGATCAAGCCAATACTGGTAGGTTCTTCTGTTTTCATGATCTTTCGATAAAAAGCATCCACTGAATTATAATGGATGATTTCATTAGCTACTTCTTGTGTGAATTGTATTCGTTTCATTCATTCCTCGATCCTTTCCTACTAGGCTAATTCTTCTTGCGCAAATGCTAGTAGTGTGCCAACCTCTTTCTTGACATAAAAAGCAAAAGCATCATAACCATTGCATTTGATTGTTTCCCAGTCTGCTGTTTGTCCACTGATGAGGAGCACATTTCCATGGTCATCTGAACGATAGTCATCAGCCTCTTCATCATAGTCAATATTATAGAAAAATGAGACGACTATTTCAGTGGCCGGCATATTATATTTCTTTAACGGACGATTAACACGTTGATCTTCTGTATATTCATCGCAGAATAGCGCATTATAGCCATGTAGGGTCGCATCAAACAGTAAGATCTCCTCCGTTGTTTCAGAATCTTTAGCGACGATTCTAGCATGTTCGCCAGTGATGATAGGCAATGGTTCGTCTTCAATTGTTAATAAATCACCGTAAAACCAAATTTCAAACTGTCGATTGCCTGTACTAGAATGAAGCTGAAACTGGGTTTCAACATCTTCTTGTTGGATGTTTTCTGCAAATGACTGTAAATATGTAGGAATAGAAATATTCAAAGCTTAATCCTCCTTTTTATATAATAATACATGCCACTTTCTATTTTTATCCATAAAAAAAACCCAGAATTTTTTCTGGGCTTGATGACACTTACTTTTCTAGCATGATTAAAACTGACGGGCCTTTGCTTCACTTCGCAACAGGCGGTTATGGAGGGTAATCTCCGTTTCACCATTTACTTGCGATTTGGAATGCTTAATCCTTGACCAGTTGCGGTGGATTTTTTGAGATTTTGGATCTAAATTTTCGAACCTACTCATTTTTCATCCTCCTCATCATTATAGATTTCATAAGTGAATCTTTGTTATTATGAGCTACCTGGATGAATTTATACAAATTTTCATGGATGAAAACGCTACTCACTTTTTTTCATGAAGGAGATGGAGATTACAGTGATGACTACCACTTATAAAAGAGACGATGATGATCATTAAGTGAAAGAACGTTATTTTGCTTCCCTCTTTGCTCTCAGTCCTGGATCTCGACTTTCCCGCTTTACCTCTGGAGTCGCCGTCCTGCGTTCCAATCCCCTTCTACATAAAGAACTCCATATTCGTATGTTGATAAAAAGTAAACTTTCAAGGTGATTCATCACGAAAGAAATAAGATTGTAGACTAACTCGAAATTCATTGAGTTGGTCTACAGTCTGAAGAGCACCGGAAAATGTACATTTTAGTCTTGTCATTGCACGATTTATCTTTTGAAACGATTGCCGGTATTCACAAAAATCATTAAGAAAATCGTTAGGGCTATGAAAAGAATAAATCCTATACTAAATAACCACTGTGTATGAAATACTTCATCCAGAATCCACAAGAGAACGCAAAAACAATAACCATACATCATTTTCCCCATAAATTTTGCTAGTGCTTTTTCGTCATATTGTTTTTTATCTTCTTGTGGCAACGTATTAAAGCCGGCAATTAAAAATGCTCCTTTACCTTGTGATAAAACGATGGCAAAGATGAGAAATGGCAACATGATTATTAAATAGACAAGAACTCCCATAGTCAATCAACCTACTTTTTCGTTTGTATAAATTGCTCTATCGCTGGTAGTAATTCTTCATGTAACGGCAATGAAGGGTCTGCATAGGTTGCTAAGTTTTTGGCACTATCGACTGGTGCCTTTTTAAGCACATGATTCATGCCCTCCATATAAAGCAGCTGTGCCTCTGGTTTGCGATTCTTTAATGCCTCCGCATCGGCTTCTTTCACTTGTAAATCGGTTGTTCCTTGGACTAATAATACACGACTTTTCACTTTGGCAAGCTCATCGGCAGGATGATACTTTAACAAGGAAATAAGGAAAGGCTGTACAGATGGTCGGAAGAGTGCTTGAAGCTCTGGCGAAACATTTTTCACTTGCTCACCTTGTTTTAACGATTTCAAAATGTCTGTCGATTCGTTGAATAGCTTTGGCGGTAACTGACCTTTTATTTGCTCTAATAGCACCTCATCCAATGGTCTTCCCGCTCCCGCAATCGAGACAAAGGACTCTACATCTGTTTTTTGGGCTGCTAGCAAACCAATGAGCGAACCTTCGCTATGTCCAATAACGTGAATACTTGAGTAAGCTTCATCAGCTTGTAATGCTTGGATAATTTGTACTGCATCATCTACGTATTGATCGAACGTGCTATCCTCTTCCTTTGTTAAAAGTGCTTGATTATCACCAAGTCCACGCTTATCATAGCGCACTGTCGCAATGCCCTCTTGCGCTAACCCTTCAGCAAGCATTTTCAAGCTATTATTTTTACCAGCTAAAGCTGAATTTCCATCCTTATCTGTTGGTCCAGAACCAGCAATAATAAGTGCCACTGGCGTTGGAGATGCGCTAGCCTTTTGCAATGCTACGGTTAAGTTACCATCTTCAACAGGAATCTTTATTGTTTCGTACGTAACGGGTTGCTCTTTATAAGCTTTTAAGATTAATGGGAATTTGGCACCGTTTTGTTGGAATGTAGCCTCTATTTGCTCATTTTTTAATGTTCCATTTATAGCAATCACAGAGCCGTTTAAATGAATGGACACTGTTACTTTATCGCCTGTATAGCTCACGCTTTTAAATGGAAAGTTCGATAAGCCTTGCGCTGGGACAGATAATGTGCCAGCTTCCTTTTGTAAATCAACGATAATCGGTAGTGGTCCATTAGGTGTTTCAATATTTCCTTCCCATTTTCCAATAAACTGTTCACTCATGGCACGTTCCCCTTTTGTTTCTTGATTTTCAGCTGTCGCCTCTTTTTGCCCACAAGCCCCTAAGAGTAACAGCGTACAGCATAACAATAACCATTTTTTCATCTAATCTTCCTCTCTATATAAAAATCACCAATAAAATTGGCAATAATGTTATACCAATTAAGAAGTAGCTCCACTTGTTGGCAAAATTAACGGTCCAGCCAATTCCGTATTTTTTTTGCACTAATAGGGATGGATCATTTTTGTTGCAATAAAATATGCCCCATTTCCAGTATTGATCATCTGCTACAGCTGTTTCATTTGTATGTATTTCATCAAATCGCTCATTACTTGTACTGAACTTCCAAATTAGTAATAGCAAGCCCCCTAACGTAACGACATTAAAAACAAGAAAAAGTGGGAAAAAGTATGGGGCTGTTTGGTCATGTAAAATCACAGTTGTATAGTGTAAAACAACAAAAAGAATTGTCATACTAAAATTTATCGCAGCTAAATACCAGCTTCCATATTTACGATGAGCTAGCTCACGATGAATCGACGCTTCTTTGGCTTGTGCACTCAATTGTATTTTGGCACTTTTCATGCCCCGCCCCAGAATGAAAAAGCTGATTTGTATCGCTAATAATAGAAGCGGCATACTGATGACAGAGATCCATGATTTTTCCGTCCAGCCGTCTACCTTGCCTGCTGCATTCCAATGCGTCGCAAAAACATCTGGAATGGCCTCATAATTCATGTACGTAAAAGTGATGAGTGCTACTGTCATAATGATTGGTAAGCTAAAAAATACAGGCGATAGTGTTTCATCTTTTTGGCGAATAGATAAATCTGTAACGTAGACCATTTTTATGTGTGCTTCCCACTGCTCCTGTGCCTTTAATTTTTTCGTTCTGACATGGTAATTCATGTAAAGGCCAGATGAAAGAAGGAGCATAACATACAAGAAAATAAAGGAAATTAAAACCATCTTATCCTCTTTTATGGGTGAAAAGTATATGCCGATTTGTCCGAGTAAAAATAGACCTGTAAGAGCACCTATTATTTGGCTATACTTTTTCTTCCAAAGCAGTAATTGAGGATGCATGACATAGGGTTCTGGTATGGAAACTCCAAAGACTATCGATTTTCTTGATAAGTGTGGTGTCATGGCTTCCAAAATCCCGACGATGATAAAGATGCCTACTATTATAAGCATACTACCCCTACTTCCATTGTTTTAAAATTCGTTGGAACAAATTTGTCATTTGTTCTTTTTCGAGCCCACGAGCAAAAGCTTCCGCCATAATAGGCTTTAAAGCATTTTCTACTTTTTCCACCTCTGTTTCCTCAAGCTCCCGCTTTTGACCACCAATAATAATAGCTTTTGCCTTTGGTTTTAATTCAATTAAACCCTTATCTTCAAGCTCATGATAGCTCTTACTCACCGTGCTTACATTGACTCCTAAATCCGTAGCCATGGCACGTACAGATGGTAATGTATCACCGTTTTTTAACTCACCTGTAGCAATCATTTCAATCAATTGATTGGCTAATTGTTTATAAAGCTGCAATTCACTGCTTGGATCTAACCGTATTTGCATGTCACCCCTCCAATCTGTATTGTTAACAACCAAACAGAATCTGTTATATCTAGGGTAATACAGATTTGATTATATGTCAAATGAAGGTATTTATTTTGGTGATGGCTATCTTGTATTGGAATTTTTACTCTTAAAGGTGGCGCCCTTACATATAGTGAGCGCTTTTGCCTCTGCTAGGAGCGGATTCTACTGCTTTATGAGCGCTTCTGTTTTCTTTATGAGCGGGTCTTCACTTTTTTTGATCACTTTCGCTTCGTTTTCGAGCGGAGGCACACTCTTTATGATCACTTTCACCTCCTTTTCGAGCGGGTTCACACACTTTATGATCACTTTCGCTTCCTTTTCGAGCGGGTTCACACTTTTTATGATCACTTCCACCTCCTTTCCGAGCGGATACACACTCTTTATGATCACTTCCACCTCCTTTTCGAGCGGGGGCACACTCTTTATGATCACTTCCATCATCTTTTCGAGCGGGTTCACACACTTTATGATCACTTCACTTCCTTTTCGAGCGGGGGCACGCACTTTTTGATCACTTCCACCTCCTTTTCGAGCGGATACACAGTCTTTATGATCACTTCCACCTCCTTTTCGAGCGGATACACACTCTTTATGATCAGTTTCACCTCCTTTTCGAGCGGATACACACTTTTTATGATCACTTCCACCTCCTTTTCGAGCGGGGGCACACTCTTTATGATTACTTTCTCCTTTTCGAGCGGATTCCCCCCTTTTTTGATCAGTTCCAAACACTTATTCGGTGGTTTCTACCCAAATATCTTCTAACACCCTTGTTTCCTCAAACTAAACTAAAAAAGGACCCAGAAATAATTCTGGATCCATGGACACTTATTGCCTCTATTTGATTTTTAACTGGTATAGTTTACGCTTCTTCTTAATCTATAGCAAAACAGAATAGTTCTGTTTCACCTTTAGGCTTAAGATTTATGAAGCTTCAACCGTTGACAGTTGTGGCGGACTTTCCTGAGATTCTTGGTCTTTGGGTGTTTGACAATTACTCATTCTGCATCCTCCCCATCATCTTAGATTAATAAGTGTTTCCTCTTTTATTATGAGTCTTTGCTTTTGCTTTTATGCATGATTTTTTCTGCAAAAACTTGTTGTGCGATTGTTAAAGCATTTTGTACCTTTGGAAAGCCAATGTAGGGTACTAATTGTAAAAGTGCCTCGCCCAATTCTGTTTGTGTTAAGCCAGCATGTAAACCTCGCTGGATATGTGTTTTTGTTTGTGGTGTGGCACCTTGTGTGACAACTGCAGTAATAACAACAAGTGCCCGACTTTTCACATCCAGGCCTGGTCGTGAATAGACATCACCATAAGCAAATTCAATAATCATTTTGCGTAAATCGGGTGCAACATCGGCTAAGGCATCAGATTCAATCATCCTTGCTGCTTCTTCCTCTGTGACATATTGTTTGATTGTTTCGAGCCCCTTTGTCAAACGGTCATTCATTGTCTTAATTCCTCCCCATCTTTCCATATACAAAAACCCCAATTCCGCGTCTCCAGAATTGGGGATTGTCCTTCACGTATGTAAGGGTCTCTTTTTCACTTCACCCTCTGGCTCAGTTGAAAAGGTTAAAGGTTTTCATAGTGCCTCACAGGACAGCTTTAATGAATATCTATGCAAAAGTCACTTGGACATGCACGCAAAATTAATGTTCTTGAAGACAGGCTTTGGCTTTTTCAATTTGAATTTTTACTTGATCAAAGCCAGTTCCACCAAGGGAATGACGGCGACGAACAGCCGCTTCTGGTGCTAGCACATCAAAAATGTCGGCTTCAATGAGCTTACTTTCCTGCTGCATCTCTTCCAATGGTAAATCTAATAAGTAAATGCCCTTTTGAATACATGTAAAGACAAGTTTGCCTGTCACCTCATGCGCCTCACGGAATGGCATCCCTTTTGTAGCAAGATAGTCTGCTAACTCCGTTGCATTCGAGAAATCGGAATGGACAGCTTGATGTAAACGTTCCGTATTAACGGTCATTGTACGAATCATGCCTTCAAAGATTTTAAGTGAGCCAAGAATGGTATGCACCGTATCGAACATGCCTTCTTTGTCCTCCTGCATATCTTTGTTATACGTTAATGGCGTACCCTTTAATACAGTTAATAAGCCCAAAAGGTTACCATAAACACGGCCTGTTTTCCCACGAATTAGCTCTGCCATATCAGGGTTTTTCTTTTGTGGCATAATCGAAGAGCCTGTTGAAAAGGCATCATCTAGCTCGATAAACTTAAATTCATCTGTAGACCAAATAATAATTTCCTCTGCAAAGCGCGAGAGATGGGCCATAAGCAATGACGAATTACTTAAAAATTCGACGATAAAATCACGGTCACTTACAGCATCCATAGAGTTTGCATATACTTCAGTAAAACCAAGTAACTCTGCTGATTTTATACGGTCTATTGGGAAAGTTGTACCCGCCATAGCCCCTGCTCCTAATGGCAGAATATCTATGCGTTTCACGGATTCTGTAAAGCGTTGTTTATCTCGCTCAAGCATCCAAAAATAGGCCATTAAATGGTGTGCAAAGGAAATCGGTTGCGCACGTTGTAAATGTGTATAACCAGGTGCAATCGTTTCAATATGCTCCTGTGCCTTCTCTAATAGCGTTTCTTGGAATGTTACAATTAAATCAATGGCTTCCTGCACTCGCTTTTTCAAGAATAGATGCATATCCGTTGCTACTTGGTCATTACGACTACGACCAGTGTGTAGCTTACCACCAACAGGACCAATTAAATCAATTAGCATTTTTTCTAAATTTAAATGTATATCTTCATTGGCAACGCTAAATTCAAGTTCACCTGCAATTGCCTTTTCTTTTAATTGGGCAAGACCACCTAGTATGGCCTCTACGTCAGCTGCCGGTAAAATTCCTGTTGCACCAAGCATTGTGACATGTGCAACACTACCTTCAAGGTCCTCTAGCACAAGTTGCTGGTCAAAGCCAATGGATGCGCCAAACTCGTCTACCCATGCTTCTGCTGATTTTTGGAAACGTCCACCCCAAAGTTTTGTCATGTCAGCTCACCTTTTCCTTTAGTCCTTAGCCAAAGTGTAGTGAAAACACAAATGCCTCACCACACATTGCTCGTTCAATATTACTTTTTATTAACAGAAGAATTCACTACAGTTGGTAGACCCCATAATTCGATAAAGCCAACTGCGGAAGCGTGATTGAATTGATCTTCCTTGGAGTATGTTGCTAGCTTTTCATTGTATAGTGAATTCGGTGATTTACGTCCTTCTACAATGGCGTGACCCTTGAACAGTTTCACACGTACTGTACCATTTACATATTGCTGTGATTGTGCAAGGAACGCTTCAAGTGCATCACGTAATGGTGAGAACCATAAACCATCGTAAATTAATTCAGATAGCTTCTTCTCAATTACTGGCTTGAAGTGTGCTAATTCTTTTACAAGTGTTAAGTCTTCCAGTTCTTTATGAGCTGTTAACAACACTTTTGCGCCTGGAATTTCATACACTTCACGAGATTTAATACCAACTAGACGATTCTCCACGTGATCGATACGTCCTACGCCATGTGCACCTGCTACCGCATTTAATTCTTGAATTAAATCTGCTAGCTTCATTTCTTTACCGTTTAAGGCTACTGGTTTACCAGCAACAAATTCGATTTCCACATATTCAGCTTCATTTGGTGCATTTTCAACAGAAACGGTTAAACCGTAAGCTTCTTCTGGTGGAGACACCCACGGATCTTCCATAATACCTGCTTCATTGGCACGTCCCCATAAGTTTTGGTCAATTGAAAATGGTGAGTCTAATGTCGCTGGAATCGGTACATTATGTTTCATCGCATATTCGATTTCCTCATCACGGCTCCAACCCCACTCACGTACAGGTGCTAAAACTTCTAAATCAGGGTTTAAAGCTTTAATGGAAACTTCAAAACGAACTTGGTCATTTCCTTTTCCTGTGCAACCATGTGCAACAGCATCTGCGCCTACTTGGTTCGCAATCTCTACTAATTTTTTTGAGATTAAAGGACGAGAAAGTGCTGATACTAATGGATATTTTTGTTCATACCAAGTATGTGCTTGTAATGAAATTAATGCATATTCCTCAGCAAATTCGTCTTTTGCATCCACCATATAAGATTCAATAGCTCCTACTTGAAGAGCTTTATTTTTTACGAATTCAAGATCTTTTCCTTCGCCAACGTCAAGACATACTGCAATTACATCCCAACCTTGTTCTTTTAACCATGGAATTGCTACCGAAGTATCAAGTCCACCTGAATAAGCTAATACAACTTTTTTATTTGCCATTAAAAATGCGCCTCCATTGCACTATAGATATGTATGTTTATACATTCATTTAAAAGTTTATACACGAATAGTATCATGTTATAAAAATAAATACAAGTGTATTTTTATAAATTCATAGACAATTATTTTTCCTGTCAAAAGTCTGTCACTGCAGACATTAAGTCATGATGGTAACACGAATATTTACTCTAAAAAACGCTTTTTTACTATTTATATAAATGTATACAATATAAATTTAGCAATGAACAAAAAAAAAGAATCCATCTTAAAAACTGGATTCTTTTCTAATTATTCATGGGAATGGTCTTATATAATACATTTTTGGGGTTAATTAAAATAAGAAGAATGGCGGCTAGTGAATAAAGAATGGCATTGTACATTAATAAATCGACTAAGTTGCCATTGATCAAACCAATAAAAAAATTAAAGAACTGATGAATGATAATGGGGATGATGAGATTTTGGTTTAAATTATAAAATGCTGCCATGATGATACTCGTTGCTATGATAGACAACATAAAGAATAAACTATATTTGATTAAATCTATCCCCATAAATCCTGTTGTAAGCCAAATTGGTACATGCCACATCCCCCACCAAAATCCTATGATGATGGAAGCTATTAATGGGGAATATTTCTTTTGAAGCTCTAGTAGTGCAAAGCCTCGCCATCCTAATTCTTCACCTAATGGTCCAGATAAAAGATTTTTAATAAAGTAATAGCTTAGCATCCCCCAAGAAGATATTGTCAAAATAGAGTCTACCCCTTCCTTATTCCATACAAGAAAGACAATCATGAAAAAGATAGAGACTTGTATTGCCAGTACAACAACAATGACTGAAAGATGAAGCTTATTGGTTAATTTCTTTTTCACAAAGTGGGCAAAGCTTTGCGTAGGATAGATTTTTTTAAATAAGATGGCAAAGGCAAACGTTGATGACCAAGCTGACAAACAGCGAACTACGTCAAACACCCAAGTTGGAAGCCCTAAAAGCTTGATGGCTCCCACAAGGCAAAAAAGTGGCCAAAAAATGACATTAGTTAAAAGTATAAAGCTTGCTACTGGTCTTTTAAGCTTCTTTGTTCTACTCATGTTAAATCCCCCATTTCACTACGAATACCTTTAGCATAAACCTGGGGGTTACTCACAGGTCAATCGTATTTTTTCTTTACTTGACCGGTACATACATTTCTAAAAAAATACGTTCAAGTCCCTCTTCATAAGTGGTCAGTAATAAGTTAACATAAACAAGCCCTACCAGTTCATAGCCGTATTCTTTGGCTACTTGTCTAATGCTCGCTTCCACTTTTTCGTCTGTATTTTTGCCACCCGTAGACCATCGCCCATCTTCAATGACTGTATACAAACATTTGGGATGAGCTACAATGTCTCCATCGATTATGTTTTCACCATCTTCTACTTTCCTGACAATCACAAATTGATTTTCTACCATGCCTTCATCATTGAACCGTATGACTCTTCTTAACGAAGTAAGAATCACCGCTTTTTTTAAACTGTCAGTGTTTTCTTTTAACGTGTCATAATCATCATAAGCTTTATAATGGTCGATCTCCCCCATTACTTCTAGAGGTTTCATTTCTTTTATCGTGTAGTTTCCTAAAAATTGTTTTATTTTTTCGCAGTCTTCTTTTACGAGCTGGAGCTTTTTTAATTGGAGCTTTTTATAAGCAATCTCCTCTAACACTTCCTGTTCTTTCTCTTCTACTATAGATTGAATCCCTTCAATGCTCTTGCCTTTTCTTAATTCCTGGATTTTTTTGATTTCCAAATCAATTTCTCTATAAAAGTTGATCGTTGTTAAATCATAGATATCAAAATGATTGTAGGTTCTATACCCGTTTTCTCTATTATGCTGTGGTCTTACCAATTCCTTTTCCTCATAAAATTTGATTGTATCTCTTGTAATGCCTAAAAATTTAGCAACTTGTCCGATTGTATACATCGTATTCTCCTTTATTTGCTTCATTTTCACTACTATATCAACAAATTTACATAAATATGAAAAAAACTGTAGACACGCATAAAGCATGTTTACAGTTAGATTTTTGTTATTTCTTATGGAAAAACGATTTGCCTAAAAATTCAATGGTTGCAGGCGCAAGTGCATATAATTTACTTGATAATCCCATGATTTTTGGTAAGTTGACTTCACGTACTGGGCGTTCGATCGTTTTCACTGTTGCTCTTGCCACTTCCTCGGCTGATAATAAAAATCTACCTAGGGACTCTCGATAACCACTTGCATCATTTGCCTTATCTAAAAATGGTGTATCAATTGGACCAGGATGGATAGCGGTTACGTTGACCATGTAAGGTGCTAACTCCATTCGAAGTCCATTTGTAAAACCTACTATCGCATGTTTTGTAGCAGCATAGACACTCGCTTTCGGGGTAGCTACCTTTCCCGCCTGTGAACCGATGAATATCAAATGGCCTTGTTGACGCTCCATCATCGTAGAGGCTAATCTTTTCGCAAGATAGATTGGTACACTGACATTCAATTCGATCATTTGAGCAATATCCTCATCCATTAAGGCAGATGCATTAGCGAATTTTCCAACGCCTGCTGAGAGAATCGCAACATCAAGAGGGGGGAGCTGTGCACAAACATCATCCAGTGTATGTAAATTAGTTAAATCTGCTTGAATGACATGTGCTCCTAATCGTTCTAGTACTTTTAGAGCGACAGCATTGCGACCTGTGGCATATACCGTATGGCCTTGTGCAACAAGCAATTCTGTAATTTTTAAGCCTACACCACTTGTCGCTCCAGTCACAAAGATCGTCTTGTTATGGTTATTCATGTATGAACCTACTTCCTTTGAAATAAATAAATACCTGCTTCCGTTTTTGTAGAAGTTATATAATTTCTGGCTTCTAAATAATCTAAATGACCTAGTGTTTTGGAAAGGGTTAAGCCAAGCTGATGCTGGAAAATAGCTGGATACAGCCGTTTTGTTACTTGTACAACCGTTAATTGATCGTCTCCTAATAATTCATACACCTTCATCGATTGCTGGTGCTGACGCTCTAAACGTTTATCAATTAAATATGGTATATCCACTAGCTCTGCCCCATGCCCTGTATGCATCATTTTGACAGGTAATTGGCGTAAAATTTCAAGAGATTCATTATATTGCAGTAATGATTTTGGTCGTCCAATCGTACGATCCAATGGTGGCTCTATTAATGGGTTTGGCGTTATTTTTTCGAGTAATAAATCACCGCCAATAACATGATGTGTTTTTTCATCCCAGAAAATAAAATGACTTTGAGCATGACCCAAAGTTTCAATCGCCTTTAATCCTGGATGACCAGGCACTTCATCTCCATCTGCCAAGATTTGTGTTAATGGCCGTTCGCCCACTAGCTCTAATTCACGACGAACATGTACACTTTTTGAAATATATTCTTGTGGTACCCCATGCTCCAACAAACGCTCACTATAAAATTGCTCGTGATAGCGTAAAAATTCTTCATCATGACGTAGCCATTTATCATTATAGGCATGCCCCAAAATTTCTGCATGTGGAAAAGCATCGACCCATCCAGCATGATCTGGATGATGATGGGTTAACACAACTTGTTCAATATCACGCATGTCAAAGCCAGCTGCTCGAATCCCCCATTTCAAAGCATCATAGGCTTCCATTGTTTTTGGTCCAACATCAAATATGCTAAGTGCATCGCCTTTGACAACAAATGCGTTGACATCTCCTACTTCATAGGGTGTTGGTATTTCTATTTTGTATATAGACAAAGTTGTCTCCCCCTTTTCAAACGCTAGTGAATACTGATTCATTCTATTTTACAAGTTTTTTCTGTTTTCGTCATCCTCCTGTTGACACGTTGCCGATTCATCACTATAATTTTGAATAATCTAATTATTTATGTGCGTTGAGGAAGCCAAGTACGTAACTGGTGAAGGTGTTAGAGAGTGTTACATATGCTGAAAGTAACATCACCCACTCCCATTACCGAACCTACTTCTGAGCAGTTATGTAAACATAACCGTTTCCCTTGCGATAAAAGGGCTAAGAGTTGTGCCAACTAATGGCAAACAAAGGTGGTACCGCGGAAACAATAGCGTTTTCGTCCTTCGAAATAAGGACGAGAGCGCTTTTTTATTTTGAACTGGAGGTTTTGTTCATGAAAAAAATTTTATTTATCGGTGCAGGGTCGATGGCAGAGGCATTGATACAGGGCTGGATTAAGGAAAAGGTCTTTACCCCACAGGAAATTTACGTCACCAATCGCTCTGACAAAGAACGCTTACAATTTCTACAAGAAACATATGGCGTTCATTGTCTGTTTGATCAGGCGATTTACAAGGAGGCGGATCTTATTATTTTAGCGATGAAGCCAAAAGATGCTATTGCCGCGATGTGTGACCTTCAATCTAAGATTACGGAGCAATCTGCTATCCTGTCGATTCTAGCGGGAATTGCCATTACTACCATTACAGAATATTTAGGGAATCGCCCTGTAGCAAGAGTGATGCCTAACACGTCTGCCACAATTGGTATGTCAGCAAGTGGCATTGCATTTAATAACGAGGTGTCTTCAGGTCAGCGTGTCATGTTCCTCCAATTATTAGAGGCTGTCGGCTCTGTTATTGAAGTTGATGAGGATCAATTACACGCTGTAACAGCTCTTTCAGGCAGTGGTCCTGCATACATTTATTATTTAATGGAAGCCTTTGAACGAGTAGGTACGAAGGTGGGGTTATCCAAAGATACTGTGCGACTTTTAATGACTCAAACATTAGCAGGTACGGCCGAAATGCTTAAGCAATCAGTAGATGAACCAGATGTTTTACGCAAAAAGGTTACAAGTCCAGGCGGCACGACGGAGGCAGGTATTCAAGCTTTAGAGCAATATCAATTTAATGAAGCCATCGAAGCATGCATTAAAGAAGCAGAGGCTCGATCTCGTTCACTTGCAAATGGTTAATATTATGTGCAAAATAAAGTGTATCACTAGGAATTAGGAGGCTTTATTTTGAGTAAATTATTTGAACCTTATCAATTGCAATCAATCTCCTTAAAAAATCGTGTTGTCATGGCACCGATGTGCATGTACTCTGCTGAAGATGATGGCATGGTAACACCTTTTCATTTGGTCCATTATGCCACACGTGCAGCAGGTCAAGTTGGTTTAATTATTTTAGAAGCGACAGGTGTTGTTCCAGAAGGGCGCATCTCCAATAAAGATTTAGGAATTTGGGATGATGCACATATTGAAGGCTTGCGTCAAGTAGTGGAAGGAATAAAAGCTTATGGTGCAAAAGCAGGTATCCAGCTTGGCCACGCTGGGCGGAAGGCAGCAGTAGATGGTGAAATTTTTGCCCCTTCAGCCATTGCCTTTAGTTCAGATTATAAAACCCCGACGGAAATGACTGAAGATGACATTCACTATGTTGTAGAAGCATTTAAACAAGCAGCAGTTCGTGCCGCAAAAGCTGGCTTTGATGTGCTAGAAATTCATGGCGCACACGGCTATTTAATTAGCGAATTTTTATCACCTGCTTCCAATAAACGTCAAGATCAATACGGTGGTTCACAAGAAAATCGCTATCGTATCCTTCGTCAAGTTATCGATGCGATTCGCAGTGTTTGGGAGGGGCCTTTATTGGTGCGTGTCTCTGCAGAGGATTATGCGGAAGATGGCACGACAATGGAGGATTTCATCGTCTTTAGTCGCTGGATGAAATCCCAAGGTGTTGATTTAGTCGATGTCTCAACAGGTGGTGTTGTCCATGCAGCGATTAATGTCTTTCCTGGCTATCAGGTACCACATGCCGAGGCCATCAAGCACGGGGCTGACATCCCTACTGGCGCTGTTGGCCTGATAACAAGTGCCATTCAAGCTGAAGAAATTCTCCAAAACAATCGGGCAGATTTAATTTTCTTAGCACGTGTTTTACTACGGGAACCCTACTGGCCATTACATGCGGCTAAAGAATTAGGCGAAGAAGTTCAACCACCTGTACAATACGCTCGTGGTTGGTAAATGAGTATCCAGCAAAAACAGCTTGCTATCTAGCAAGCTGTTTTTCATTAGAAAAGTGGATTTTGTTTTAATTCTTCATCTATAGCCTGTACTAATGTCTCCGCATCATCTGCTGTCACAACTTCTCCATTTACTATTGCAAAAATACCTTGCTCGCAAATTTCACAATGGGATGTGCAACCCGACTCCTCGATATCTATCTCATCACGTTCCATTAATATGTCATACGCATCTGCTGCACCCAGTGACAAATTAGTGATACAAAACTCAACTCTATTTTTAAATGGCTGTGGCTGTGCTGCTTTCTTTTTTTTAAAAAGAGAAAATACCATATTTATTGCCCCCTTGCTCTCTAGAACTCTATGATAACATAATTAGTTAGGATATTTTTGAAAACCCTTTCAACTAACTGCATCATGTATATTGCATTTTTGAACGTCGTGTGAATTATAAATAATTTCTTGTTTGCAATACATCGACCAATCCCTGTGTAACCTGTGTAGACTCTTTATAAAATAAGTATACTGGCACACTAGGTAATGGGAAAGCTTCAAAAGGAACAATATTAAATCGCCCCTCCATCCGTTCTTTTCTTACAATCATACGAGGTAAAAATGACATCCCTAACCCATCTTTAATAAAGCGTTTTACCACATACGATTGAGAAATGGATACTTGCTTCGTTACAACATATTTTTCTCTTAATTTATGTAATAACTCTCCCCAAATGGTTGGATGATGGTGCGTAAACAAAGTGTACGTTTGAAATAGCTCCTCATAATCAATATAGGTTCCTGTTTCATCATCATAGGCATCAAGTGGAATAACTAACTCGAGTGGACTATCGATAAGTAATTCTTGATACCATTGTCGATAACGTGTAGGTAATAACGAAATACCGATATCGGCCTTATCCTGATTGACTAAATCTTCTATTTTCGTTGAATCTTCTACTAAAATTGCTATTTCAAGTGTCGGATTGTCATTGCTAAATTGATAGATGACATGAGGCAATATAGTTTCAACCATTAAAGGGGTCATCGCAATAATCATCTTCTCCTGAATACCTATACTTGCTAATCGGATACGTTCAATACTTTGCTCCCACTGGCTCATCATCTGCTGTGCTTCCAGTTTAAACAGCTTTCCAGCGTCCGTTAATTGGACACGGTTTTTTTCACGCTTGAACAATTGGACATGTAAAAATTCCTCTAACTGCTGGATATGGACGGTAATGCTTGGCTGTGATAAATGCAGTTGCTCCGCTGCTGTTCGAAAATTACAAGTTTGAGCTGCGACAATAAAAGATTGGACCCACTTATATTCCAACATCTCACCTCCTTGATTAAAATTTTTAATTAAATTCATTAAATATATTTAATTTACTAAATTATACAATAATAATAGACTGATAATTAATATAGATGCTACCAAAAGGAGAGAAACGTATGCTAAATACTACATTAAGTCAACAATTTCTGTTGTTTGCCAAAAATGAATGCAAAGGATCAAGCCCACTGTATGAACATTTAGCTTATAAAATTGCCAATGATGAGGATTTGTTAGCTATTGCCTCCTTGATCCCACAGGGTCAGCCTGCGCCCAATTTATTGTTGGCAGCAGTTCATTATTTGTTAGCAACATCTGATGAGCCATTAACTCATTATTATGCATCTTTAACACCCTCTCCTCTCCCAATACAGGAGGTGTTCCCTGCTTTTAAAGCATTTGTACTGTCCCATACAAATGAATTAAAGACATTGTTACAAGAAAGGCTTGTCCAAACAAATGAAATTCGACGTTGTTCCTATCTCTACCCAATGATGACTGAAATTTATGACAAGCATCAACAACCGCTAGCTTTCATTGAAATTGGAGCAAGTGCAGGGTTGCAGCTTGGCATGGATCACTACAATTATTGCTATAACCAACAATTAGCCATTACCAATACTGAAAATGATATCATGTTGATTTCAGAAAATCGTGGTGAACCATTGCCTGCCTCTCTGTCAAAGCCTCCTGTTGTTTGTCAACGAATAGGTATCGATTTAAATCCGATAGATTTGCGGGATATGAAAGAATGCCAATGGCTTCAGGCTTTGATTTGGCCTGAACACCATGAGCGCAGAACATTAGTCAATCAAGCTCTCCCAATCATGAATGAAATAGATATTCAATTGGTTAAAGGAGATGCTATTCAATTGATTAAAAAGCTCAGTCGGACAGTTGAGCAAGAAGCTATGTTGGTGGTGTATCATACACATGTTGCCAATCAAATACCACTCGAATTACGACATTCTTTACTAGAACAATTAAAAGAGATTAGCATGGAACGACCGCTCTACCATTGCTATAACAATTTATTTGATGGACAGCTACATCAGGATTTTATGAATCAAGGCACAATCGAGTCCATTCGTACAATGGAAAGTCCAGACGGTCATGCACGATGGTTTCAATGGTCAAATAGCTAGCCTGAAGCACAAAAAAACGCTGTGTCCTACTACTAACACAGCGTTTCTTCTATTAATCTTAAAAATCATATTCTGCATCTTTTTTTGCCCGAATATCTGCAAAAGCATCCGTAACCATAACTGTATCCTCAGCCAATCGTTCTAGACGGAAAAGGACATCATCGTTGACAATTTCTTTGCGTAAAAAATCCTTTTCTTCTATAAATACATAAGTCGGAACTATATGTGCTTTCATATAGGCAAGGATTGGCTTTAGTTGTTGCTCCACCATTAAATAGTGCTTTGACGTCCCCGCAGTCACAATGACACTAACCACTTTATCGCGAAAGGCATTGACAGGTAACAGGTCAAAGATATTTTTTAATGTAGCGGGTATAGAAGCTTGGAAGGTTGGTGTCCCAATGACAATAGCATCTGCAGCCATAATCGTTTCTGTGACATATTTTGTATCACCATCATAGTCAAAGTAATTGCGACCGTCACTAAATACTAGCTGATAGTCTGCGAGATCCAGTAGCGTGACTTCATGCTCTGGGTATTTTTTTTGTAATAGATCAACCATTTTAAGCGTAGCTGTTCTTGTTTTGGAACCGACAATCGAACCGGCAAGCGCGACTATTTTCATGATGGTACACTCCTTATTTTACTGTATATTTTTTTATTGCAGGGATAATATCATTGCCGATTATTTCAATGTTTTTCATGATTTTATCGAACGGTACCCCACCGAAATCAATTTGTGCCATAAAACGTTGCATACCATATAATTCATACTGATAGAGTAATTTCTCTATAATCTCTTCCTTACTACCGACCATCAAGGCATCACGTGTATCAGTAGCTTGAGCAAATTGTTGTTTTGGATACCCTCCACCACGAATGGCTTGGAAACCACCGTTTAAATGTGGATACATACCTTGTAAAGCCTCTTTCGTTGTGTCTGCTACATAAAATAAGCTTGTTGTCGCAACTGGCAATTCCTTTGGATCATAGCCTTGTCGCTCTGCCGCTTCTCGATAGGCGTCTACAGATGGTTTAAAATTAACAGCTGGTCCTCCTAATGTTGTGAGCATCATAGGGATTCCCATATAGCCCGCCTTGATAGCACTGGCAGGAGGGCCACCGACAGCGCGCCAAATCGGTAATGAGCCATTTTTTGGCTGCGGTAATATTTGTGCATGATGGAGTGGTGCACGGAATTGGCCCTCCCACGTCACAAGCTCTTCATCATTGATTTTCATAAGTAGCTCTAATTTTTCCTCAAAAAGCTCTTCATAATCATGTAAATCAACACCAAGCAAATGATAGGCCCCTACTCGCGAACCACGTCCCGCAACAATTTCCGCACGACCATCCGATAATAAATCAATTGTGGCAAAATCCTCATAGACACGTACAGGATCCGAAACACTTAATACCGTTGCAGAACTAGACAGCTTAATTTTTGATGTTGCTTGCGCGATTGCACCTAACACGACTGTATGTGCTTGTGTTGTGAAATAAGCTTGATGACTTTCACCAACACCGAAAACATCAATACCAGCTTGCTCTGCTAATTGACTAGCCTCTACTAGCTCTTTTAATCGCTGCTGTGCAGAAATACGGTGTCCTGTTAATGGGTTTGGAATATGGTCACCTAAAGAATATAATCCAAATTCTAGTCCTTGTGATTGATTAATACGATATTTTTCCATCATGTTCTCTCTCCTTAATCAAGTGGTTCTAAAATCGCTTCAATATCCGCACGTTTCTGTTCTAAAAACGGTGGAAGATCGAGCTCTTTTCCTAGGTCCTCGATGGCGGAATCCACTGTAAACCCTGGGCCATCTGTTGCTATTTCAAATAAAATACCGTTACGATCTCTAAAATAAAGACTGTGGAAATAATAACGATCAACGACACCTGAACTCTCCAATCCTCGCTCCTTAATTTTATCTTCCCATTGCCGTAACTCTTCAACGGTTGAGACACGTAATGCAAGGTGATGGATACTGCCCTTACCAGGTTTCTCGCTTGGCCCTTCTAATTCCTTGACGACAATTTCTCCATGCACTTCCCCTTCACTTGATTGCAGAATGGCTTCTTTGTCATCATCTTCAACCACTGAATAGTGAAATAAATCTTTTAGTAAATTTACTGTTCGTTGTAAATAACGTACAGTGATTTCAATTGTACCCATCCCTAAAATGCGATGTTCTTCTGGTATATCTGTGCCATCCCATGTTTGCCATTGAGCAGGCGCTTCCTTCCCCTGATGGTTTAACAGCACCATCCGTAATCCTTCGTGGTCTTCAAAAAATAACGCATCTTTACCTGCATACGATGTGAGGCCACTATGTTCAACTCCTAGCTCTTGAAAACGCTCCTGCCAATAAAGTAAGCTTTCAAAGCTTGGTACGAGTAAGCCAATACGTGTAATGGCATTCGTCCCTCTCACTGTACGTCCCGCAACCGGCATTTCGAAAAATGTCAATTCAGTACCAGGTGCTCCTGTTAAGTCACCATAAAATAAGTGATACATAGATGGTGAGTCTTGATTTACTGTTTTTTTCACACGGCGTAGCCCTAGAATTTTAGTGTAAAAATGATTATTTTGTTTGCCATTTTTCGTCAGCATCGAAATATGATGGTGTCCGTTTAATTTGTGCATCCTCAATTTCCTCCTTCTCGTTTTCACTTGACTAAGCAAGTGACGATGCAAAAAAAATTACACAGGTGGCAATTTTTTTTCTCGACTATGCTTTTCAAGCTTTGTCATGACTTTATATAAAGATTTTAGTTCTTCATCTGTTAACACTTCTTCAAAAAATGAGGACTGGAAGTGAAGCTGACTGGGGGTTGCAGCTTGAATCATGTGCTCCCCTTTTGCCGTCAATGAAATTGTTTTAGTCTTCCAATTTTGCTTACGCTCAATTAGTCCCTCTTTTTCAAGTCGGGCAAGCATACGAGACATGCCCCCTTGAGTAACCGTTACTTTCTTTGCTAATTGAGATTGTGTAATAGGTGCATAAGTTTGAATTTGAATCAGAACATCGAATTGTGCTGTTGTTAAATCAAAACGTTTTAAAAATTCATTCGATAGCTGATTACTTTGGGTTGTAAAGCGCATCATACGAATCCATGTTAATGAGCCTAATGTATGATTTCTCACGACTTCATCCTCCCTTCAGTTATCACTTTACCACGCAAGTGATAACTTAGCAAGAAAAATATCTTGAATTTGAGATATTTATTCATAGGGAATATCCCTATATGATGCCAGGTGTTGAAATGGGATATAGATTGCCTTGAAAGGCGAAGGAGATTTTGCCTGTTTCTTCGGAAACAACCATTACAAGAGCATCACTCATCTCACTTAATCCTAGCGCAGCTCGATGTCTTGTTCCTAATTTTTTTTCACCCGTGTAACGCTCTGACAGTGGCAGTACGTTGGCTGCTGACTCTATCTGATTACGATTGACTAACACTGCCCCATCATGTAACGGATTGCCCGGGAAGAAAATAGATTCTAATAAGGAATGAGTTAAATCTGCACCGATATGAATACCAGGCTGAATGAAAGCCTCTAAAGCATCTTGTCGCTGAATTACAATTAAACCACCATGCCTTCTCAATGACATATTTTGCACACTATGCGACAATTCCGGATACTTTTCTGTAAACGGGGAAAGATAACAATTTAAATAAAACGTAGCCGCCTTCATTTCAATTGTCATAAATCTCTCTTTAATTTTTTCAAAATTGCCGAGAAGACAATTCGTATTTGTATCCATTTCTTCAACACTTTGCTGCAAGGACAAAATTACTTGGAGAAGCTCATCCTTTAATGTTTCTTTCATCGGTGAAAAATCACAATTGATTGGATTCACAAAAAGCACCTCTCTTTTCTATAACTGCGAAGTCTCTTCTTGCCTTAGTTTCTCTAGGTGGGCTATTTTTATGCGCAGTGCATTTGAATGAAACAAGCGTAATGGTTATTCAGCCTTGTTTTCTTTACTTAAGTAGAAAGATAATAGTAACCCTATGGCACTCAATAATGTTGTCACAAAGAAAGACGCACGGATTCCATTTAACAAGGCGTTAGCTGCATCCATTGGCTGTTGTAATGTTGACACGGTACTCATGATTGTTACCAGCAATGCTGTTACCAATGCTCCCCCAACCATACGCAGCGTGCTATTAACTGCTGTCGCATGTGCCATCAAATGGGTAGGTAAAGCGTTCATGCCTGCAGTTGTAAGTGGCATCATGATCATTGATATACCAAAAGAAATGATTGTAAATGTCCCTGCAATGAGCCAGAGTTTTGTATGCATTGATACCCACATTAAAAAACTTGAGCCAAGTAAAATGCTTGTAAAGCCTACAAGTGCCAAGCCTTTTCCTCCAACCTTATCAAAAATTTTACCGGTCACTGGAGACATAAAGCCCATTACAAGGGCACCTATCAATAACACCAGCCCTGTTTCCAATGCCGAAAGTTGACGTACATTTTGAATATAAAAGGTTAATAATATTTGAATGCCGATCATGAGCGCATAAACCAAACCCGATAAAAAAGTTGTAATGGAAAAGATCTTTGATTGAAATACACGAAATTCAAGCATCGGTTTGGGTAATTGAAGCTGACGTCTAATAAATAGAAGAAGCATAATCCCACCAATTACTAGCGGTACAAATACTTGCATCGATTTGAATCCAACCGCTCCAGCTATACTGAATCCATATAATAGGCCACCCCAACCTAACGAAGAATAGACAATTGATAGACTATCTAACTGCCGCTCTTTTTTAGTCGTTACATTTTTCATAAAAATTGTGGCCACTGTCAATACAATGACCGAAACAGGTAATACCGTAAAAAATAAATGTCTCCATGTAAGCTGCTCTAAAATCCATCCTGATAAAGTTGGGCCTATTGCCGGTGCAAAACCTGTAACAAGACCTGCCAATCCCATAATAGAACCTCTTTTTTCTTTCGGATACAACGTTAATAATACCGTTTGCATTAAAGGCATAATAACACCTGCACCAGCCGCTTGAATGATTCGTGCTAAAAGTAAAACTGTAAAAGATGGTGCAAATGCGCCTAAAAAAGTTCCGACACTAAATAAAGTGAGGGCAACTATTAACAGTAAACGATTCGAGAAACGACCGATTAGAAAAGCTGTAATCGGGATAAGAATGCCATTTGTTAATAAATACACAGTTGTGAGCCATTGTGCTAAATTGGCATCTATCTTGAAATCTTCCATTATTGGTGGCATAGCAATAAGTAATAATGTCTGATTGAGAATAGACACAAATGCAGCAGCTAGTAAAATAGCTACTATTAAATTTCTTTTTCTATTCATATAAACCCCCTCTTCTATGTATGTTAGTACTAACTAACATTTTGTTTTAAAAAAATATAGTAAAGTTGTGTGAGTGAAAGTTATACAATAACTCCACTCACAAAATTAGTTATTAAATTATGAACAAAAGTATCCCTTTGATCTTTTAAGAAATGATAATCCCATAATGCATTTGATACAAAAAATCCAAAAAGGCTTGTTAAAAAAACAATAGCCTGTCCTTTTGTATCTATTTCCTTCATCCTTCCTTGTTCGATTTGAGATTGGAAATAAGCAGCTAATAATTGGAGCAATTGCTTCGTTTGGTTATCCGAAATGGTATCCATTAATCCAGGTAGCAAACTTCTATCTTGGGTTGTAATAAGAAAAATAGGTTTATTTTTCTCCATAAAAGCTAGATATGTATTGGCAATCTGCTGTAAGTCATTAGCAAGGTCCCCTGATAACTCTTGCGCAAATAAATGCTCAAAGTATGGGATATAAGAATGATGATGTAGCACTGCTTGTAGGATACCCAATTTTGTTTCATAATGACGGAAAACAGTCATTTCGCTAACACCAGCAGTTGAGGCAATATCTTTCACCGACACATTCGAGTAGCCCCTTTCCGTCATTAAGGTTGTGGCAGCAGCAAGAATTTTATCTTTTGTATCTTTTTTCATTCTAACTCCCCCAAATGTTAGTTGTAACTAACAAAAATATAGTCGATTGAGCACAACTTGTCAAAAAAAGTGTTACCCTAGAAAAAAATCTAGTGATAACACGTAATACACTTACATATGTCCCGCTCGAATTTTCTTGACGATACTGAAAGTCGTGTATGTCGCAGCTGGTGCTAGTACAACAATAAAAATAATCCAAACGGTTAGGTTGTTCGTCGCTTTTAATGTTTCATAATTGGTCATGACAAAAATAATTAAACCGAATAGTAATAAATAGCTCAGCACATTTGGAAAAATAACGATTAATCGTAATAGTGCTGGTGGCATCTTTTGTTGATTCATTTCACCACACCCCTTTTTCAATTATACGTGAAACAAGCTATTTATCCTACTATATTTTTCCTATATAGGTATCTGCTGATAGTTGGAGGTTTTCTAGTGTCGTATGTAACTGATCGATAAAGTCAGTCATGCTGTTCTTTAGCTTTTTGGGCTAAGAATCTTTATCTTCTTCACAAAAAAACATCTATTAGCAGCAATAGATGTTTTTTAGACATTAAATTAATTGATTGTTTTGCCATGTAAAGACGGCTTGGTCAGCAGTCAGGAGCGTTTGAGGGAAAATTTCCTGTGCTTCTGCCAAAAATTGAGGTAAATCATGTGGAAGAAAACGAGCACTTAAATGATTTAATAGTAAATACTGCGCACCCGCTTGCTGTGCGACTTTTGCCGCCTCCACATTTGTAGCGTGGCCATAGCTGGCAGCTAAATCCGTTGTTGTGCCGTCAAATGTGGCTTCATGCACCAGGATATCAGCACCCATCGACAACTGTATGGCCTCTTCACAATATTTCGTATCACCTAAAATCGTCAGGGTGAAGCCTTTTTTTGCAGGTGCCACAACGTCCTTCGCTTGAATCACTTTGCCGTTTTCAAGCACAATATCTTGGCCATTTTTCAATTGTCCAAGCAACGGTCCTTTAGGCACACCGAGTGCTTGTGCTTTGTCGATTAATAACTCGCCCGGTAAATCCTTTTGTTCAATACGGTAGCCGTAGCATGGAACAACATGACGAAGTTCTCTTGCACGAATTGTAAAGTGTGCATCCTCATAAATAAGCCCTTCCTGCACTTCTACAAAGCGAAGTGGATACGTTAAATGAGTTTTGGATAAGGCCAATGTTTGTTCAATCCATTGCTGTAACCCTGCTGGTCCGAAAATCGTAAGGGGTTCATCTCCTCCTTGAAAGGATCGAGAGCTTAAAAAACCAGGTAATCCTAAAATATGATCCCCATGTAAATGTGTAATGAAAATTTTTGTTACTTTCCGAGGCTTTAATGACGTGTGTAAGATTTGATGCTGTGTTGCCTCCCCACAGTCAAATAACCACATTTCGCTCACTTCATCTAACAGTTTTACCATCAATGCACTCGTATTTCGTTCTTTTGAAGGCATGCCTGCGCCTGTCCCTAAAAAATGTAGCTGCACATATGCCACCTCACTTCTTTTTTTATCATTTTATTGTACCTTATCATTCCCCATAAGAAAAACCTTTGGTGAATGGCCTTCTCCAAAGGTTTCTCGTTTATTTTGGTTGCCATGAAACAAGTGCTGCATGAAAATCATGACGATAATAATATCGCCCATCCTTTTCTTCAATAAAAGGGAGGAGAGATTCCTCCACATGTGCTCGCTGGAAGTTCGTCGTTAGTATTTTTTTACTTTGCGTTGTTATAAGCTGTTCATAGCTTTCATATTCATAGACACGTTCCAGCGGGATAATTTGACAATCCGCATAGATATCCATTTCATACAGTAAATTCAAAAATTCTATATAATCTCTGCGCGGGAATTTGATCTCATAGCCATACTTTTCATATAATCGCTCGTAGTGTGGCTGTATAGGCCCTGTTGTCATCCCAATGATGGCACGCTTTTTTGCTAGTCGATTCATATGGTGTAAGGCAGATTTAATCTCATACATGCGGTAAAAGCAATTCACACCCAAGACGATATCATGCTGTTCCATTTCATCATTCTCTAGACTTTCCCATTTAGCATGAACATATGAAACGTGCTCCTGATGAGCCATGCATTGTTGTAAGTATTGTAAAATGCTTTCTGAGCTATCCACACATGTTAGCTTGTTTACTATCTCGGCTAATGGCAATGTATAATTACCCCAGCCTGGGCCAATTTCTAACACAGAATGCTGTGGTTCAATGCTTTTCTGAAGCTCCTGGAAAATACGTGCAGCATAAGGATCTGTTTGCCCCTTTTTTTTACGTGCAACAGACTGCGCCCAAAATTGCTCCTCTAGCTGATCATTCACCATACGCTCAGGCATATTACCATGCCAGTCCTTCATGCCTTCTTGCCATAAAGCCTCATAATTAATGGCTAACGGTCCTTTTCTCGTCATACAGATACCTCTAATGCTAAAATTTCATAAATCTTTTTCATATCAAGATTGGCTCGAACATGCTCGGCTAACATATTATAGGCATCTTCTCTTCGTTCGGCGTCACTTTTTACATCACTTGGTAAAGCTGCTAACCCTTTTTTTGCTCGTATTTCATTAACTAGCTGACGAGTGAATGTACGATTATGAAACAGGCCGTGGAAATACGTTCCTATCACTTGTTCATCACGACTAACCGCACCATCTTCTCTGCCATCCTCTAGCTGTAAGAATGGCGATACTTCATCACGTAAAATTTTCGTGCGTCCTAGATGAATTTCATAGCCTGTCAATGTGTCCTGTCCTCTTGTTCCTGTCATTTGTACCGTTTTTTTATTGCCTACAAAAATCGTTTCCATTGGCAATAAACCAAGACCATGAGCAGATTCACCATTTCCCTCTACCGCCTCAGGGTCTAGCAATGTTTCACCAAGCATTTGAAATCCACCGCAAATGCCGATTATTTTTGTTCCGCGCTCACGTAAATGATGGATGGCTTGATCGAAGCCTTGCTCTTTTAACCAAGCTAAATCATCCATAGTACTTTTTGTACCCGGCAGTATAAGCAAATCTGGTGTGCCAAGCTCGTTAACATGTCCAATTAAGCGTACACCTACTTCTGGCTCATCAAAAAATGGATCAATATCGGTGAAATTTGAAATACGTGGCAAACGAATCATCGCAACATCTACGGCAAACTCGCCACGTTTTGGCTTTTTAAAGCGCAGTGATGATAAAGCAAGGGAATCCTCTGCTTCAATATTGACATCTACATAAGGGATAACACCAAGAACCGGGATGCCTGTTTCACGCTCCACCCATGCTAAACCATCATCTAATAATTCACGCATGCCTCTAAATTTATTGATAACTAGTCCCTTGACACGTGCACGTTCATCATCATCTAACAATGCTAATGTACCAACAATCGAGGCAAAGACCCCACCACGATCAATATCAGCAACAAGCACTACTGCTGCATCTGCTAAATGCGCCATACGCATATTGGCAATATCGCGATCCTTTAAGTTAATCTCTGCTGGGCTACCTGCCCCCTCTAGCACAATAACATCATATGTATTTTGGAGTGTGCGTACTGATTTTTCAACGATCGGCATCGCTTCCTGAACAAAATTATTGCGGTAGCTTTTGGCATCCATATTTAAAAAATGCTTGCCATGGACAATGACCTCTGACATCATATCTTGCTTCGGTTTCAGCAGAATGGGATTCATATCAGTCGTCGCCACAACACGTGCTGCCTCGGCCTGTACCCCTTGTGCACGGCCGATTTCTCCACCATCAGCTGTTACAAATGAATTTAGGGCCATATTTTGTGATTTAAACGGCACTACATGAAATCCATCATCCGAAAATATACGACACAATGCCGTACATATCATACTTTTTCCAACATCGGAAGCGGTTCCTTGAATCATGATCGATTTTGCTGGCATAGTCACTTTCCTCCGTAATTATTGGTGTAACGCGGTTTATGCTCTGGCCCCGCGGGTATTCACCTTCACTCCGCGAGTATTCACCTTCACTCCGCGGGTATTCACCTTCACTCCGCGGGTATTCCCCCTTCACTCCGCGGGTATTCACCTTGCTTCGCGGGTATCCACCTTCGTTCCGCGGGTATTCACCTTCGTTCCGCGGGTATTCACCTTCACTCCGCGGGTATTCACCTTCACTCCGCGGGTATTCACCTTCACTCCGCGGGTATTCACCTTTTCTCCGCAGATATTCCCTTCATCCAACGGATTGTTAAAATTCTAGTCCTTTTACTGCTGGAATACCTTCATCATAATAGTGCTTTGTTGCATCGATGGTCGATACTAAATCAGCCATTGCTAGTAACGCAGGATGTGCGCTTCTTCCTGTGATGACAAGGTGCATGGTAGATGGGCGTTGCTGGATAGCCTCGATGACTTCTGCTAATGGTAGGACATCATCGATTGGAAACTTGCTAATCGCGAGTGCATTGTTTAATTCATCTAGTACCAATAAATCGATGCTCTCATCTTGCAGAGCTGCCTTCGTTTTTATCCATGCCTTTGCTAAGGCAGTACGATGCTCCTCAGGTGTTTTTGTCCACGTAAAGCCAATACCCATCTGCTCCATCTCTACGCCAAGTTTACGAAGGGCAATTTGCTCTCCGTAAGTACGTTCGGGGGATTTGATGAACTGTAAATAGCGCACAGTTAAGCCTCGGCCAACCGCGCGTAATGTTACACCAAGTGATGCTGTCGTTTTACCTTTTCCTTCGCCTGTATATACTAAAAACAAGCCTTTTCTTGCCATGCTGTTAGCCTCCTTAGAGCCAAGTTGTCTTTTCTTCAAATGGCGTGCGCTTCTTGTCGTTCAGTTCTTGCTCTTGTGGGTACCCAATAAATATTGTTCCGACTACTTTTTGACTAGCACTTGCTCCAATAAATGCGTGCATACGTGGATCATGAACAAGTCCGACACCACGTGTACGCCAGACAAAACCAAGTCCAAGCTCTTCAGCTGTCAGCCACATGGACATAATGGCACTACATACGGCAAAGACATTGTCTTGCGTTGCATCGGCATCACCTTCTACCACATCTGCTGTTACGACAATCGCTACAGGCGTTGTTTGGACAACCTTTAAAGAGCTTTCTACTAAATTCGGCTTTGTTGGGAAACGCTCTTGTAAATAAGCACTCGCCATTGCCTCATAGCGCTTCATGGCTTCATCTTGGATGACATAAAAATGCCAAGGCTCACGCATACGGTCATTTGGCGCATAAGTTGCTGCCTGTAAAATTTGTTCAATTTTTTCCTTTTCTACTGGCTGCGTTGTGTAATTTCGAATTGCTCGTCGCTTTTTTAATGCTTCGATGACTGTCATATTACTTCCTCCTATTGCGCTTCAACTAAATGATTATGAAAAGGCAAGTCCCTGCTCTTCAAACCATTGAATTTTTTCTCGTACATTGACTACATCGCCAACTACAATCATAGAAGGATTATGATACCCTTCACGTTCAATAATGCCTGCAATCTCATCAAGTTGCCCTGTAATCGTTCGTTGTTGAGCAGTTGTGCCCCATTCAATGACTGCAACAGGCGTTGTTGCCTTACGTCCATTCTCGATTAATTTTCGAGCAATATAGGCAATATTGCCAACGCTCATATAAAAAGCAACGGTATCAATGCCAATTGCTAGTGCAGGCCAATTTAAGAAATCTTCCCCTTTTTCTTCACGACCATGGCCAGTCACAAGAGCAAAGCTTGTCGCAAAATCTCTATGTGTCACAGGAATCCCTGCATAAGCAGGAGCCGCAATTCCTGCTGTAATACCCGGAACGATTTCATACGAAATACCATGATTTTTTAGTATTTCTGCTTCTTCGGCACCTCGACCAAAGACAAAGGGATCGCCCCCTTTAAGACGTGTGACAACCTTTCCTTGTTGTGCTTTTTCAACAAGTAATGCATTAATTTCATCTTGGATGAGATGATGCTTCCCTGGAAGTTTGCCGCAATAAACGAGCTCGGCATCCTTTTTTGCAAAATCAAGCAATGTAGGATTCACAAGACGGTCATAAGCGATGACATCTGCCTTTTGAATACATTCCAGGCCATACACAGTAATGAGCTTCGGATCTCCAGGGCCTGCTCCAACGATATATACGATTCCATCCTTCATTGCTTTTCTCCCATCAATAATTGTTGTAAATATGCTTCACGTTGATCGATTTCACCATGACGTGTCCATTCCAAAATGTTTGGTTCTAGCAATGCTTGCAATGCCGCACGTCTTTGTGGGCCCTTGTCATACTTTGCAGCAATCATTAACCTGGCTTGTTGTAAGAAGCATACATAGTCTTCATAGATTTCATCAAATTGATCTTCTAAATCTGCTTTAATTTTGCGGGCTAAAGCTGGGCTTGCTCCCGATGTTGAGACAGTTAATACCAATGGACCTCGGCGAACAATCGCTGGCGTAATGAAATCACTTTCACTTTGCTGATCTGTTCGATTAATTAATTGCCAATGCTGTGCAGCCTCTTGTACAGCTTCGTTAACAGCCGTCTCATTCGTTGCTGCAATAATGAGAATCGCATCATCCAAATCACGTGGTTCAAATTCCTTTTGCTTCCAAGTAATTTGCCCTGATTCAGCAAGTGGCTGTAATGTGTCATGGAGTGTAGGACTGACAATGACGATATGGGCCTTTGCTGGTAACAAGGATGCTACCTTCTGTGTTGCAACATGACCGCCACCTACAATCACAACTGTTTTATATTCTAAATTGATATGAATTGGAAAATAATTAGTCATCATTTTTCACCTTCTTACAAGCTGTTAACCAATTATCAACTAGCTTTGGGTTTGATACAAAATGGAAATGTGTGTAACCAGCCACCAAATTTCCCCTTTGATAGCCTTCTTGCTTTTTACCAAAACGTCCAATCGTTTCGTAGGCAGGGGTGTGAAGAGAGCCACTATATTTAGAATAATGGAATTCATGTCCTTTCGCTTGTTCCTCTGCACCGATTAAGAAATTATCCGCAGTACCAAAAATTTCACGATAGCCTAGTGCTGCTAATTTTGTTTGCATCGCTACTTCTCCTGGAATGACACCTACCATATCATAACGTTCACCATGGCTATTGGTAATCGCCTCTGTTAAATACATAAAGCCTCCACATTCTGCTAATGTTGGCAGACCTTTAGTGATAGCTTCACGTATCGAATTTTTCACAGCGGTATTTTTAGCAAGTGTCTCCGCAAATTCTTCAGGGAAGCCTCCACCAATATATAAGCCATCAGCTTGTGCTGGTACAGGTTCATTGGCAAGTGGTGAGAAGAATTGCAATGTCGCACCCTTCGCACGTAACAAAGCCAAATTTTCTTCATAATAAAAATTAAAGGCTGCATCTCTTGCCACAGCGAGACAAATATTTTGTGAAGGCTCTTCTCTAAATAGCTGACCGCATTCTTGAAGCATGGGAGCCCTTGTTAAATCAAGTAATTGATCTAAGTCAATGGTCTCAGCCATAAGGTCACCTAGTTTCTCAAAAAAGGAATCGAGCTCCCCTCTTTCAATGGCGGGCACTAAACCTAAATGACGACTTGGAATATCAATCCCTTCCTCCCGCTTTAGATAGCCAATGACAGGGATACCACATTCTTGTTCAATAGCGGCCTTGGCGATTTCGTAATGACCCACACTGCCAACTTGGTTAGCAATAACGCCTACAATTCGTGGTTTATCTGAGAGCAATTGGAAGCCCTTTACAACAGCCGCCACACTACGTGCCATACTTGCACAATTGACTATTAAAATAACCGGACTCTCTGTCACTACACTAATATCTGCTGCAGAACCCGCATCTGATAATGGACTTTTTCCGTCGTAAAAGCCCATCACTCCTTCAATAATGGATACATCGGCATCTTTACTGGCACGTGCCACAATATCACGGACTGCTTCATGCGAGAACATCCAGCTATCAATATTACGTGAAACCCTGCCTGTTACAGCCGTATGATAGGTAGGATCGATATAATCAGGACCACATTTGAAGCCCTGCACAATGTTCCCTTTATTTTGTAGAGCTTTCATCAGACCAATAGTAAAGGTCGTTTTGCCTACGCCACTGCCCGTACCAGCCAGTACAAAACGATTTGTTTGCATGGACTTCCTCCTTAAAATAGGTATCTAGCAACTGAAATCGTAGCATTACCTGATTTTTTCTTTTCTAGAATGAGTGATTGGACCTGTGCATAGCGCATCGCCGCTGGTTCACTAACACCATATGCTCCTGTATATTTAAAAACCGTTTCTGAAGGTGATGGAAAGTCGATTTCATTTAATTCGGCCGGTGAATAGGTGATGAACTCCCAATCATATTTCTTTGTAATATCTATGAAACATGGCTCATCTTTCTTTAGATCAATTGTACATAACGCTCTTACACTTTTTTTCGAAAGTTTAAGCTCTGCCAACGTTTCATCAATTACTTGTTCAATTTCCTCTAAAGATGTACCACGATTACAGCCCATTCCTAGCACAATGGATTTTGGTCGAAAAATAACACCATTTTCTAGAAGAATCTCTTCCTCTTGCTCGATAATTCGGTCTGTTATTAATAAGGTAGCATGAGGTTTGGCATCAATGGCTGCCTGTGTAGATGGATATATTTTAATTTGCTCTGGCATTGGTGTGTCACGCATCCACCAATCACGTTCACCTGTTTCCTGCACGATCGCCACATGCTCCTCGTTGACGACAGAAGCACTAACAGGTGTCAATTTGTCGGCACTATCCCATACCCACCCAAAACGTGCGCCAAATAAATCAACAGGAATGGTCTTTTGCACATCAGAAGCAGTTGTAATGATCGGATTAGCACCAAGTGCAGCTGCCACTTCATGTGTTAGCTCATTGGCCCCACCCAGATGCCCCGATAAGACACTAATAACGTTTTCGCCTCGATCATCTATGACGACAACACCAGGATCTGTCTTTTTATCTTTTAAAATCGGCGCAATCATTCGGACGACTGCACCAAGTGAAATGATTAATATCAACCCTTTGTATTGCTTAAATAGCGTTGGCAATAATAAGCGTACTGTGCCCGTAAATAGTTGAATATGCCTTTCTGCTTCATCACCTTGTTCAAATTTGCTCATGTAATATAAATCACTGGCTGCAAATGTTTGCTGTAGGCGACGTCCAATTTGAACACCGTGCTTAGTAATCGCCACAACAGCATAGGGATTGCGTTGATCAACTTCTGGTAACACGCCCTCTTGTAACTCAATCACTTGTCTTCACACCTTTTCTAAAGCCATGTGTAAAGGTTGCATCATACAACTTTGAGCGATATTGGTCCTTATCATGAATAGTCGGATCTAACGCCCAACCTGCTAGAATCATGGCATGCTTACGAATACCGTTAACACGCATCGCTTCATCTAATTCTACTAATGTCGTACGGACTATTTTTTGATCTGGCCATGAGGCACGTTGAATTACCGCTACTGGCGTATCGTCAGCCCAGCCAGCACTTTGTAGTTCCTTGACAATTTTCTTTGTAAGCGTTGCACTTAAAAATAAAGCAATTGTACAATGATGACTCGCTAAATCACGAAGCTTTTCAAATTCTGGCACAGGTGTACGCCCTTCAGCACGTGTTAAAATAAGTGTTTGTGTTAAATCAGGAATGGTTAGCTCAGCACCAATAGCCGCTGCCGATGCAAATACAGAGCTGACTCCAGGAATGACCTCATAGCCAATGCCTTCTTTTTTTAAAAGTGCCACTTGCTCCATAATCGCACCATACATCGCTGGGTCACCTGTATGCATACGTGCCACTACTTTCCCAGCATTAACGCGATCAACCATCACAGCCACCATTTCCTCTAAATGCATACCCGCCGTCCGAATGACCTCTGCATCAGGTCTCGCTTTCGCAATGAGGTCTTCACTCACTAATGAATCTGTATACATCACAACGTCCGCTGTTTGTAACATATGTAAACCTTTAACAGTAATTAAATCTGGATCACCTGGACCGGCGCCGACTATATAGATTTTTTTCATTATTTACGCACCACCATTAATGTTAAATATTCTAAATCGACACCATCTAGCTCCCGTACATCCCAAATGACTTCTTCGTCTGATGTTACTTTTGTCACCACAGAAGCTTTATCAAGTAAATCTAGATCACGTAGCACCTCAAGCATTAAATCAATTACTTTTGCCACTTTTATAAAGACAACTGCATCATGGCTTTCAATGGCTTCACGCATTGCCTTATAATCATCATACGCAGGGATAATTGCAACACGGTCATCACCATCCGCTAGCGCAATTCCTAGACGAGATGCGGAACCATTGAATGAGGATATCCCTGGAACTGTACGGATTTCTACATCCGGATGCATCTCCTGCATTAATTTCATCATATGGATGAACGTACTATATAATAATGGATCACCTTCTGTGACAAAGGCTACATCCTTGCCCTCTTGTAATTTTTCGTAAACTAGTTCTACAGACTTTGTCCATTCACGTTCTAGAACAGCCTCATCTTTAGTCATTGGAAAGACAAGCCCCAGCATATCTTTTTCGTCAGGGTTTATATACACATCTACAATACGATGGGCATAGCTTTTACTACCTCTTAGCTTTTTTGGATAGGCAATAACAGGAGATTCCTGGATCACACGAAATGCCTTCACTGTAATTAATTCTGGATCGCCAGGACCGACGCCCAAGCCATATAAAACACCTAGATTACTCATGATTTTCTTCCTTTCGATAAGCCGAAATAATATATATTGGATTTAATGGTACAAAGCGTGTCATATCTAAAATAGGTTTGCTGCGTGCAAGCTGAGCCTGTAAAATGTCAACCGCAAAACCACAAGCCTTAAATGCCTCAACGGCTTTATATAAATTTTCAATTGTCGCTGCATTTAACACAATGCGCCCATTTGGCTTTAAACGCTGACAGCATAATTGCAGTAACTCAACCATTTCCCCACCAGTGCCACCAATGAAAATGGCATCAGGGTCAGGAAAGTTGTCTAGTCCTTGTGGTGCTTTACTATGAATAGCCGTTATATCGACTCGAAACTTTTGCTGATTTTGAAGACAGTTTTCTAAATCAGGTGCATTTTTTTCTACTGCAAATACTTGTCCCTCTGGAGCCAGTTTACCTGCCTCAATAGCCATAGAACCCGTACACGTGCCGATATCCCAAATAACACTATCCTTTTGAAGCTGCATCGCTTGTAAACTTAAAACACGAATTTCTTTTTTCGTAATAAGCCCCTTATCTGGCTTTCGTTGTGAAAACTCCTCATCATCTATCCCGAGTGTATAGCATTTTGGTTCCATTGTTTGCTTTAAAATCACGACGTTCAACGGAGAAAAATGACCGACTTCCATTTCATCAAGCGAGTACCAGCCGTATTTTTCATGAACACCCTGTAAGTTTTCTGCTACAAACGCACGGTATTCCGTCATACCAAAATGCTTTAAATAACGAGCAAGGGCATTTGGACTATTTTCTGCATCTGTTAAAAGCGCTACTTTCTTTTTCCCATCAATCTTTTGTGCCAAGCCTTTCATTGGTCGACCATGAATACTCGTTACATAAGCATCCTGCCAGCTTTCTCCCATCTTCGCAAAAGCAAGCTGGAGGGAGCTCATATAAGGGTAAATCTCTATGTCAAGCTTTTTCGCAAGATAGCTCCCAATACCATAAAATAATGGATCGCCAGAGGCCAGGATGACTGTATTTCTAGTTTCTTCAGACAATCTCTCAACAAGTGTTGAAAGTCCTCCTTTGATGGTGATTTTTTCACCTGCAAAGTCTGGGAAAAATTCAAGGACACGTTCACCCCCAACCAGTACCTCACAGTTTTCAATCAACTGCAGATATTGAGGGTATAAGCTTGCTAATCCGTTATCCCCGATCCCAATCAATTTCATCGATCGATGCAATGTCATCAGCCCTTCCTAATAATTGTCCCTGCATCGAATAGATCGATGTAGAAAGTGTTAAACCACCCTTTATATGACGGATGGATGAGTAGCAGCAAGCCTCACATAAATGATGGAAAAATGCATCATAGCCCTTGTCCATCATTATTTCTCCTACTTGTGACGCTGTGTTGGCTTCACGTACTTGTGCTATTGTTTCTTCATTTGCTCCTATATCTACTGCCAGTTGCGCTAAAAAATTAAAGTCAATGGGTGCACTTTTGGAATGCACCATCATCACGCCTTGGGCCACCTTCGAGAATTTTCCCATCATGCCAACAAGAGAAACTTGTTTGATGCCGAGTCGCTTACAATGTTTTAATGTAAAGCCGACAAAATCACCCATTTCAATAAAGGCCTCTTCTGGTAAATGAGGATATTGTTTCATCGCAAATTTTTCACTGCGACCACCTGTCGTTACCACGACATGCTCACAGCCTGCCTCTTTGGCAACGCTAATGGCTTGAACAATACTTGCCATATAGGCTGAACTTGAAAAAGGCACGACGGTTCCCCTTGTGCCTAAGATCGAGATGCCCCCAAGTATACCGAGTCGTCCATTTAACGTCTTTTTAGCAATCTCCTCTCCCTTCGGTACAGAAATCACCACATTCACGCCTCTTGTAATGTGAAATTCGTCCAGAACACCTTGGACAGTACTAACAATCATTTTACGTGGTACAGGGTTAATGGCTGCCTCGCCGACAGCTACTGGCAAGCCTGGCTTTGTTACACGCCCGACACCAATTCCTCCATCTAAATGGATGCCTGGTGTATCTGCCCAGCTTACTGTGCCAACGATGAGTGCCTGATGTGTGGCATCAGGGTCATCGCCAGCATCTTTAATCGTTTCACAGCTCACTGCATTTTCCTCAAAGGTACATTTTTCAATGGTAAAGGTTGCATCCCGACCAATAGGTAAATGAATGGTACTTGTCTCTTGTTCTTCCTTCGTAATAAGGGCCAGTAATGCTGCCTTTGATACTGCCGTCGCACAGGCTCCAGTCGTATAACCGTGACGCATGTCCTTGGGATCCTTTTTGGGCTTCCGCTCCATTATTTTTTCGCCTGCTCATCCGCTAAGAGTGAGATGGCGTTTAATGCGGCAACCGTCACTGTACTACCGCCTTTACGGCCAACATTTGTAATGTACGGAATACCTTCCAGTTTGAGCAACTCTTCTTTCGACTCAGCAGCTGACACGAAACCAACTGGCATCCCGATAATTAAATCTGGTTTTGCTAAGCCTTCCTTAATTAAACGAATCAATTCCAGTAATGCTGTTGGTGCATTACCGATTGCATAAATACCACCTTCATGCAACTTAGAAGCCTTTTGCATAGAAATGATGGCACGTGTTGTATTTTGTTTTTTCGCTTCTACTGCTACATCCTCATCTGCAATATAGCAATGCAGATCACCACCGTGCTTTTGGAAACGTTTTTTACCAGATCCACTTTCAATCATTTGGACATCGGCAATGACATGACGACCAGCAAGGATCGACTTAATACCCGCTTCAATGGCGCCGGGAGTAATAATGACACTACGACCTAGTTCGAAATCAGCCGATGCATGGATAATACGACGTACAATCTTCCATTCATCTTCGGAGAAGTCATGCTCACCCATCTCCTCTGCAATAATCGAGAAACTATAGTCGTAAATTTTATCTGGGTCTACTGTTAACGGTTTGAAATCTGTTTTAAAATCCATGGATAATGCCTCCTAAATAGTATGTTGAACAGCCTGTAAGACTTCTTCAAATGTTGAATATTGTTGCCCATATTGAATATTGGGTCTTGCTATCAAAATTGTTTCAATATTACAGGCAAGAGCTGCCTCTAGCTTTTCATCAACCGAACCGACTTTACCGCTTTCTTTGGTAATCATCAAAGTGACCCCATATTGACGAAAAAGGGCTTCATTTAATTCCTTTGAAAATGGACCTTGAATGGCTACAATATCACGTTGTGCAACACCAAGTGCCTCACATTTTTCCATATTGTCCAATCTAGGTAGCATGCGAGCGATCACTCTTGTATTTTCTAAGCCTTGTAAAACCTTTGTAAATGTCGCAAGTGTTTTACTGCCTGTTGTCAACATGATGACACCGCGTTTTTCTGCTGCTAGCTTGGCTGCCTCCTCATAATCCTTCACCACAGTAATAAGTGGATGCGTATAATGCTCATGCGCACGTTCATAACGGATATAAGGTACTTGCGCCTGTTTAGCTGCAGCCATTGCATTTTTCGAGGCTTCCTCTGCAAAGGGGTGGGAAGCATCTACTACCAATTGATAGCCCTGATCCAAAATAATGGACGCCATTTCTTCCGCTGTCAATCGACCTATTAAATGTGGCAAGCCAACATCAGCAAGACTTGAAGCTGCCGATTCTGTTACAACTGTGGCGGTTACAGCATGGCCTGCACTTTGTAAGGCAAGAGCTAGATCCCTTGCATCACTCGTCCCTGCTAACATGAAAATCATTTTACCGGCTCCTCTTCATGATGATGCTCGTGATGTTCGTGATCATGATGGTGGTGGTGGTGGTGGTCGTGACCATGATCGTGATCGTGATGATGGTGATGATGGGCATGACCATGAACCGCCGCATAGGCGCGATAATTTTCTAAATCTTGCATCCCTGTTGATGTACCGTTAACTGCTTGCTCAATACGCTCTAATAAAACATTTTGTAATCGTTCGTGGTAGCCAAAATAGTTAGCAATTTGAATATCACACGCTGGATATTGCTCATTAAATTTCTTACACATATCATTCATACGTTCCATTAAAATCCCTGTGAATAAAAAATAAGGAAGCATAACAATTTTTTTAGCACCTAGCTTGACACAGCGCTCGATCCCTTCTTCGACACGAGGATCCGTTACACCCATAAAAGCGCTTTCCACGTATTTAACAGGTAGCTCCTCCCATAAAAGACGAGTAATTTTATAAAAATCACCATTTGCAGATGGATCACTGCCACCTCGTGCAATTAATAAAATCGCTGTATCTTGCTCTTCCTGTTCCGCATTAAAACCAATTTCAGCGAGACGATCTTGTAATATCGCAAAGATTTCTTCATGAATTCCAATTGTTTGACCGTACGTGAAAGTAATATTCGGGTAATGCTCACGCGCATGCTCGATCTCTGCTGGAATATGTAGCTTCGAATGACCAGCATGCAGTAATATGATCGGTATTACATGAACCTCTGTCGCGCCCTTCTTCACGCAGTTTGTAATGCCCTCTTCAATATTTGGTGATGCAAATTCAAGGAAACAAGTTTCCACTAAAAACTGTTCATCAATACGAGGCTTCATTTGCTCGATAAATGTACGTACCTCATCATTCCCTGCTGCTAAACGGCTCCCATGGCCGACAAATAAAATCGCTTTCATCTCTTTTCTCCTTACCTAGTCGCCGCACGGAGCTGGCTCTACTTTTATTTTGGAAGACATATCTTGATACGTATAATGCAGTATCTTTTTCACACGTTTAAAGTATTTAAACAAGCGTTCATTTGGATGAGCATTTGCTTTATATTCTTCAATAATGTCTGTAATAAGTGGGAGTAGCTGTTCAGGCTCCAACCCTTCTACAACTGGCTGCGCTGCATGAGCCGTACGACCGACTGGCTTTGCTCCAATAAAAACATCAAATTTACTTTTACGATAGACGATGCCAATATCATCAAATACAGCTCGATAACAGGCCATACCACAGCCATTGAAGCCAATATTTAATGTTTTAGGTAAGGACATGCCGCCTAGTTTTTCTTGTATTTCTTCCGCATATGGAATGGAATCAGCCTTTTCACCATAGCAAAAATCACAAGCCTTCAATGACAGGACATCCCCAATAGGCGCTAATAAAAAGCCTACTTCCTGTAATTTCTCTGTAATGCGTTCAGGCTCTGTCGTCGGAATTTTTAAGTGGATTTGATGGTCTGGCGTATATTCCATCGTGCCCTCTTCTCCAACCACCTCTGCTAATGTCATCATTTGCTGTGGTGTGAAAAACTTATTGGCTACCCCAGGACTTACTGCTAGCTCAAAAATAGATTCTATTTTTTGCTGCACAAGCTTCGGCGGCGTGACCTTAATTGCACTTGTTCCTTTCACCATGGCGAGTGCCGCTGTTGCCATTTCAAGCGCTGTTTTTTTCGGCCGAGGCGTAGCCGCTACACTGGGTTTATTAAATCGTCCAGCATTAGGGTCTGCTGCAAAGTCATCACGTGCAGTCCCTGTCTCTTGGTTCATTGCCCACGGCTCATTTTCTTCACGTAAACGCTGATGTGGTCGTAATGGCTGTTTTTCTTCCCCAAGTGTATATTTACGCTGGTAGCCACGTGGCGTAATCATTTTATTATCATAGAAAAATGTCGATGAATTGCCGATAATCACGGTTGTCAGCATACCAATATCATGTTCGAGCATTTCTGCTAATGTTGTCATCGTCACTTCCTGACGTTCTCTATAGGCACTTTTTACAAGTCCTACTGGTGTGTCTGGCGAGCGATATTCTAAGAGAATTCGTTGTGCTTCTACAATTTGTCTTGTTCTCCTACCGCTTTTAGGATTGTATAAAGCAATAACAAAATCAGCCATTGCAGCAGCCTCGACACGCTTTGCAATTAAATTCCATGGTGTTAGGTGATCACTCAGACTAATGGTACAAGCATCATGCATAATCGGAGCCCCTAGTAAACTAGCACATGAATTGATTGCTGAAATACCAGGAACTATTTCTACTTCAATGCCTGTAGCTTCTGTCCAGCCTAATTCGATTAACACTTCGTACACTAATCCCGCCATACCATAGACGCCCGCATCCCCACTCGAAATTACGGAGACGATGCTGCCTGCTTCTGCTTGACGAACAGCCTCTTGAGCACGTGATACCTCTTCTGTCATTCCGGTACTGACAATAGACTTTGCACTGACTAAATCTTGAATAAGCTCTACATAGGTTTTATAGCCTATGATCATATCACTTTGTTGTAAAGCCTCTACTGCTCGTGTCGTAATATGCTTAAAATCTCCAGGTCCAAAGCCCACTACGAAAATTTTCCCTTTTTGCGCCATGCTGTTACCCCTCTTTCACCTTTTCGATCCCTTTAATGGCTGTCGTTTGTGCTGTACGCTGTAATGTACCTTCCCGAAGTGTAAAGACATGTTCGTTGTATAATGATTCATGATGTAAATCTTGTACGAGTATTCTTGCATGCTCTGTTGATGGCACTCGATACCAATTTCCTTGTGGATAGGCGATGACTACACAAGCATCCTTGCATCGTCCATTACAGCGCGTTCTTGTCGTATGTATTTCCTGATCGAGTGCTTGTCGCTGTATTTCATCTCGAATGGCTAAGGTAATTTCCTCAGCATCCTTTCTCATGCAGCTACTGCCATTGCAAATAAAGAGATGTGTTTTCATCCCCTCTAAATTCCATGTTGTCATCTTCTGTCTCCCCTCATTTGCTTTCTGGAAAAAGAAAAAACCCTCACTCTTAACGAAGAGTAAAGGTTTTGTAGAAGCCAAATAAAAACGAATAGAATAAAATACAGGTACTCGCTCTCGCTTCAACTTCTCCCTCCGAAAAGTTTGCATGCACAATCAAATAAGCAGGTTTCCTGACTTAAGCTTCATTTTACTATCGCACCTTCCCAAGTTTTCACCAGTGGTACCTGCGAATTCATCAGCTATTACAGTAGCGGGGGCTGTATTGGATTTTCACCAATTTCCCTATTATCTCGAGCTATTCGAGCACTTATTGACGTTTTATATGAAATTTATTATCTTCTTCAATTGTTTAGAAAACTGTCTCTATCATATCTTATTATTTTAAAATTTCAATATTTCTTTAAAAATTTATGACAAATTTATCAATTTTGCTCGAATCTTATTCTTTAAAAAACTAAGTACTCCTTACTTCTATCTAAATTTTCTATATGGATATGCAATTAAAAATTTTTATATAAAAAAATCTAGCACAATTATGGAAATTTATGTTACACTTTGTCGTGAAATCTCACAACTTTATGTTTTTTCGGTGTAAAATGCTTGCCATTTTACTTAAAAGGGAAGCCGGTTTGAATCCGGCGCGGTCCCGCCACTGTAATAGGGAGCTTTATAGATAATGTCACTGTCCAATGATGGGAAGACCTATAAAGTGTTGAACTAGAGCCAGGAGACCTGCCGAAAAAAAGGTGATCGTTTCAACCTACGAGGATAGGTGTGCGGCTTAGCAGATGAGAATGATTTGCTTTTTTTAGCTATGCACTTTTCCAGCAGCGGAGAAGTGCTTTTTTATTTTACGCACGCTACATTCTTAAAAAACTAATCGTTAGGAGGAAAGCTTTTGACATTTTCATGGTGGAAACTTAGTTATTTTTTATTGGCCTTGTTAATCGTGCCAAACCGGGCCTTTGCTATGCATATCATGGAAGGCTTTTTACCCATTGAATGGGCCATTTTTTGGTGGGTCATCACGACTCCCTTTATTATTCTAGGATTGCGTTCCATTCGAAAAACAATGGAAGAAAACCCTGAAACAAAAATGCTCTTAGGGCTTTCAGGAGCATTTGCTTTTGTGCTATCGGCCTTAAAGATCCCCTCTGTTACCGGGAGCTGCTCCCACCCAACTGGCGTTGGACTTGGAACAGTTTTATTTGGACCTTTAGCAATGAGTGTCATTGGGACGATTGTGTTATTATTCCAATCATTACTATTAGCGCATGGTGGTATCACTACTTTAGGAGCCAATGCCTTTTCTATGGCTATTGTCGGTCCGTTTATTGCTTACTTTGTTTTTAAAGGGGCTCAACAAATAGGGTTGTCATTTTCACTTGCCGTTTTCTTTGCCGCTATGCTTGGTGACTTAGGTACATATATTGTGACTTCTGTCCAACTAGCACTAGCCTTCCCTTCAGAGGTTGGAGGTTTTATGGCATCCTTTACAAAGTTCGCAGGAATTTTTGCCTTAACTCAAATTCCGTTAGCCGTTAGTGAAGGAATTTTAACAGTCATTGTGATGAATTTCTTGAAAAAATACAATGTCAGCGAATTAAAAACTTTACGTGTTTTCTCTACAAAGGAGGCACATTAAAATGAAACGTAATGTATTGCTATTAGTGATTGTAGTGCTGTTAGCCATCATCCCACTGTTCATCCAAAAAGGAGCAGAATTTGGTGGTGCTGATGGAGAAGCAGAAGCTGCTATTGGAGAAATCGATGCAGAATATGAACCGTGGTTCGACAGCTTATGGGAGCCGCCAAGTGGTGAAATCGAAAGCTTATTATTCGTCCTACAAGCCGCTATTGGTGCTGGTTTTATTGGCTACTTCATTGGCTATATGCGCGGCAAACATAAAGAAGGTTAACCAACATGTTGCTCATTGATAAATATGCCTACCTCAATAAGCTAGCGTTCGTTCATCCACTTGAAAAAATGATCTTTTCACTTGGACTACTTCTAGTAACGCTTATCATGAAAGATGAAGGTCTTTCACTCATTACATTTTTTGTAATGAGTGCTTTTATCATTATAGGTGCGAAAATCCCGCTTAAATACTATATTAAATTACTATTACTACCAGCTTTTTTCTTGCTGACGAGTCTCGTATCCATTTTACTAGCTATTACACCTTCAACCACTGTCTTACCTGCGCATGTTTGGTCTTTCACGTGGATGGCTTGGACAATATTCATCGGGAAAGCAAGTGTCCTAACTGCGCAACACTTGTTCTTTATCGTTCTTGGCAGTATTAGCTGTTTATATTTTTTAATTTTGACCACATCCGTACAAGGAATTTGTTTTGTGCTACGACAATGGCGACTTCCCTCACTCCTAGTCGAGCTAGTAGAATTAACCTATCATTTTATCTTTATTTTTTTAGAGAGCATGCAAAAAATTCATCTAGCCCAGCAGGCCAGGCTTGGCTACCATTCACCTATGCAGTGGCTACGCTCTATATCTATGCTTATTGCGGCACTATTTGTTGAAATGTTTCAGCGTAGTCGAGAGCTCAACAATGCCATGCAGTCACGGGGTGGTGAAAGCGTTTATTGGCAAGAGACGAGCTCTTATAGCAAGAAAAACTGGCTAGGCATGGCCGTTATTTTTCTAGTGCTCATCGTTTATGGAGGATACTTCTCATGAAAAACTGTTATTTTGAACTAAATCAGCTGTCCTATGCCTATGCTGATGGAACGAAGGCTCTGACAGACATTACCTTACACATACCTAAAGGAAAAAAAATCGCCATCCTAGGTCATAATGGTGCTGGAAAATCGACTTTATTTCAGCATCTGAACGGCATCTTGAAGCCAACTGCTGGAACGATATTATTTGAAGGAAATAAGCTTCAATACAATCGAAAGGCATTAAAGGCACTTCGCCAGCAAGTCGGCATCGTTTTTCAAGATGCGGATCATCAACTTTTTTCAGGCACTGTCAAGCAAGATATCGCATTTGGACCGCTGAACCTTGGTTGGTCTACTGCAAAAGTTGAAGAAAAAATAGCATGGGCTGTTGCACAGACAGAAGTGGGAAATTTACTCGAAAAACCGATTCATTTTTTAAGTGTAGGTCAAAAAAAGCGTGTGGCAATGGCAGGTGTGTTAGCGATGGAGCCCTCTGTCCTCCTGTTAGATGAACCAACAGCTGGTCTTGATAATTATTATTCTTCAAAAGTTTTACAAACTTTAGCTAAATTAGCAGACGGTAAAAGAACGATTTTACTAGCTACTCATGATCTCTCTCTTGCTTATGAATGGGCGGATCAAATTATTGTTATGGAGGGTGGATCAATTATTTATAATGGCGATCCTATCACCTTGTTTTATGATGAAGAATTGCTAACACAAGCTCATCTAGAACGACCATGGGTTTTAGAAATGGTCTTAGCATTACAAAAAAAGAAATTAGTGCAGGAAAGCATCCGTATGCCTCGCTCTAAAAAAGATATAGAAAAATTAATTGACCAAATTGAATGCTAGAGAAAAATTTTCCTCAATTACGAAACTTTACTAATCTTTATTCGTATATGTATAGTCGAGACTAAATTTACAACCCCAAGGAGAGATAACAATTGAAAAGTTGGTTTAACAAATCTGTCGCAGTGGTAGCATCCGCTGCACTAATGGTTCCTACCGCTTCTGCCTTTGCTGAGACACCACAACATACAGCAAAAAATGTGCTGGCAAACAGTTCGAAACAAATAGAAAAGAATGAAGAAAAATGGATGAGCAAGGATACAATTGTTATCAAGCATTCAGGTCTTGATAAAAATGTACATAAAAAAATTGGCTCTAAAGTCATCCGCTCTATTCCTTCATTAGGTTACGATGTAGTTCAACTGAACAAAGGGGTAACAATCGAAAAGGCCGTTTCATACTACTTAAAGCAAAACGGGATTAAAAGTGTATCCCCTAGCTATGTATATCATTCTTTCACTAAAGACATAGATCCAAAAAAACAAGAGATGTATCATTTAAGTCTACTGCAAATGGATCAAGCACTCCAATTAGCTGGCGATCATGATGTAAAAGTTGCTGTCATTGATTCTGGTGTCGATTTTAAACACCCCGATCTCAAATCTCAAGTACTCCCACCCTATAATGCAGCAGCACCTGCAAATGCTACTTATCCAGGCGACCATGGAACACATGTGGCGGGAATTATCGCCGCAGCAAAAGATAATGGTATTGGTGGACACGGGATTAATCCAAAAGCAAAGCTACTGCCAATTGATGTATTCAATGGCAAAGAGGGCGCAAATGATTTCATTATTGCACAGGGCATTCTCTATGCCATTGAGCAAGGTGCCGATGTCATTAATATGAGTCTAGGGGGCTATGGGGAATCTCCACTGATGAAGGAAGCTGTTCAGAAAGCCATTGATAGTGGAATAACAGTTGTGGCTGCTGCTGGAAATGAATCAACAGATGATTACTCCTTCCCCGCTTCATTCGAAGGTGTCATTAGTGTTGGTTCGACGAATGATCGCAACAAGCTATCAAGTTATTCAAATTACGGACCGTCCGTTGATGTTGTGGCACCTGGTGAGGAAATATATAGTACGGTTCATGATGGGAAAAAAGGTTCTTCCTTTGTCAAATTTAGTGGCACATCTATGGCATCGCCAGTCGTGGCAGGTATTGTCTCCCTTCTTAAATCAAAATATCCAAATTTAAAGCCGCATGAAATAGAAGCCATTCTGGAAATGACAGCACAAGATTTGGGCGAGAAGGGTTATGATCTTACGTATGGTCATGGGCTTGTAGATCCTGTAAAAGCATTACAGTTTGATTTAAATAAACTGCCTAAGCATTATTCAGAGACTAAGGAAAATCAGCTTAAAAATGCCAAAGTACTAGCTAAAAATAAGTTGAACACGGAACAAGGTGTATTTGAGCAACAGGACGAGATAAAATGGTACAAGGTTGAATTAGACCAGGATGAATATGCTCAGCTTACATTAAAAGGTGCTGATAAATATGATTATGCCTTTGACTTATATTTCTACCCAAATAGCGGGATTGGTGATGTAGAACCGATCAATGTGAATGATGTTCGTGTAGGTAAAAAAGAAGGATATTTATTTAAAGCAGATCAAAAAGGCACGCTATTAGTTGGTGTTAAAGATCATAATGGTAGCTATAGCTTAAAAGGTAAATCTACTTATGTCTTTACAGCACAAACGACGAAGGACCTGCCAATCGATACATTGGATAAGTCTGCAATGGAGACCATTAAAAAGTTCCCATATAGTACAGCAGGCAAAAACTATACCCTTCTGTCAAAAGATCAACAGCAAGATCAAGATTATTTCACGTTTTCTGTAAAAAAACCTACGACGTTAAAATTTGATCTTACTGGGATTCCAGGTGTTACCGCTTCTATGGAGCTTTATCTAAAAGATGACCTTTCTCCAATACCACCACAAGAAGCCGGCAAAGCTGAAAATGAGGAAGTTGAAGAAGAGGAAGCTTATCCAATACAATCTGCTTATGGTGCAGCGAAAGGTGAAGCAGTCAGCATGATAATCGATGCTGTTCCAGATCAAGAATACGTATTAAGTGTATCTAATGAGAGTAATAGTGAGTTTTCAATGGAGATGTTCTTTAGTGGTGGCATTGAAAAAGAGGAAACGATCAGTGAATCTATGATTCCTTACACATTAAAAGGTGAAGTGGTGACCCTTCCTCCTGACGAGGATGGACTACCTTTAGATGAAGCCATGTTAGAAGAAAACGTCCCAGAGGAACAAGTACCTATTTCACCAAGTAACATAAAAAAACGCAATGAAATGGATAGCCTGATGAGTATGTTAATGACACCTATGACGTCGGGCAATCTTGAAAATGTTGATCAAATTCTGAAACAGGCGATACGCTTTGATATCGGCGAAGATCAAAAAGCTTATTTCCAAACTGAATATGATGAAGATTTCTTCACATTTAAAGCGAAGGAAGACGCTCTCTATAGTTTTAGCTTTAACAAAGGTACAAACCAAATGCCTACGGGTACAGTGTTTGAATATGACGAGGAAGCAAAGGAATTAATTCCGGTTTCTTCCTTAACAAATGATCTCGGCATTTTAGCACTACTACTTGGTTCAGCCGGTAATGAAAATGAAGCAAAGGTCATTCCATTAAAAAAGGACAAAACATATGTAGTAGCTGTTGTTAATGCTGGTGAACGTTCTGCTGATCCTTACACATTGAAAACTAGTAAAATAGGTGAAATTCCAGCAGATTATAATCCGGAAAATAATGAGGAAGCAAAAGCCCTCAAAATTCAACCGGGTACTACTTACAAAGATCATCTCATTTATTCAGATGATGTAGATTACTACTACTATAAGCAAGAAGGCAATGATGAAGTGATGAGCCTGCTTCTTTCTTCGGTTCCGTTTACAAATGAACAATTAGCGCAACTACCAAATGAACTGCAAAAAGACTTGAAATTTGCAGGAGCGATTATCGAGGATACGAACGGTAATATGAAAATTGATCCAAAGGAAATGGAAACTGAAGTTCCATTTGGACTTGGTGACAACATACTTGAAATGCTCCTTGGAATGATGGGAACAACTGATGTCAACACATCCTTTACGGCTAAAAAAGATCGAGGCTATTTTATCCTTGTTAACAGCATGGGGCTTGGTCAAGTGTCCGCTCAACCGTATACATTAACGCTGTTTGACCATAAGCGAGCAGACGAAGATGCCGATTCTAAATTAGTGAATGGAATCCCAACCAAACCATCTGCTCTTACGAAAAAAGAGGATCGATGGATCGCAAGTCAGTATTTAAATGCAGGTATCCCATTTGGTGATAAGGATTATTTTGAATGGAACAATGACCAAAAGCGCGACGTGACATTCTCTCTTCAAACAGAAAAATCACTAGATGGCGTCATCCGAGTGATCGATGCAAATGGAAAAACAGTCAAAACGCTAGATCTTTATGGGGCAGGAGATGCTGAGGTAGGTACAGTAGAACTAGATGCTGGTAAATACTATATTGAAGTCAGTGAATATTATGGTCAGGCAAGTACCCTACCTTATACGCTAGAAATTAAATAACCAACCTAATTTCCCCTAGATTATGATAGATCTAGGGGATTTTTAGCACAAAAAAGCATCCGTCCGTAGACAGGATGCTTGCTCGTTTATTTTACATAAAATATTTCACATAATTACAGTATTCATCTTGCTTCATGTGAAGTTTTTCATAAAGTTTACGCGCATTTACATTATCGGCTGCTGTTTGTAGCGTAACATAGCGAGCATCTTGTTGCTCACAATATTGAAATACCTGTTCCATCAATGCCTTGCCCACCCCTAGGCCTCTAGCATCTTCGGTTACATAAATATCATTGAGAATAAAGGCGCGTTGCAAAGCGACAGAGGAAAATGTTGGATATAATTGTGTAAATCCAATCACCCTACCATCTTCCTGCGCTACAAAAACAACAGACTCTTTTAAAGCCAATCGTAATTGTAAAAATGCCTTGGCACTACTTATATCTGAATCAATCCCATAAAATTGGCGATATTCATCAAATAATTTTGCTAAGTCTTCTAGTTCGTTCATTGTTGCTTGTAGTATTTCCATTCCTGTCTCCCCTTGTGTCTACCCATGATTGTCTAACCTATATTTCTAGAATCTATTATATAGGAAATAATGGTATAAAGAAAAGAATACTCCACTATTTAGAGAAAGAATATTTACGTTTATTCATCCAAATATACAGCAACCTTCTTCACAAGTTGCTGCCAGTTTAGTTCCTTTCGTGCAAATGCTTGCAATTCTACACAAGTATTTGCTAGCAATGCTTCCTGCTTCGTGACTTGCTGGAATGTCCGGCCAATACTTTCCCAGTCATGTGTCGGATGTATGGTGCCAAAACGTTGTTGCTGGGTTATATCATCAGCACCATCCACATCAGTTGTCACAATATAACAACCATTTTTAGCTGCTTCTACAAAAACATGTGCATAGCATTCAACTAGAGACGTTAAACAAAAGATTTTAGCCTTACGGTATTCCTCCTCTAATTTCACCCTATCATAAATGGGCCCTATGATAGTCACTTGCTTCGCAAGTGGATGACTATCCAGTATCATTAGCAGCTCCTGCTGGAATGTTGCAGACATCGGACCTACTAACCGAAGCTCCCAGTCTGGAATTTGTGCTGCTAGAAAAGCCCTAACAGCCAATATAGTTTGCTTCTCTGGCGAATCTAAGCGTCCCACCATTAAAATTCTATTTTCTTTTTCCTGAAACGGCACCGGCTCTGTGTAAAAATGCTCATAAAAGCCATTGGGCAGATGTTTAATTTCCAATTGTGAAAACTCTTGAATGGCCTTTTGAATAGATACACATTCAGAGGTGAGGAGATCACAGAGTTTTAGTAACTCTAGAAAATATGGATAGGTTTTTAATCGGTTTAGCCAAAATCGATTCACATCTAACTTCATATATATTTTCCCATCTGGATGATAGTGCTTATAGGTCTGGAGAATAGGAAGGTAGGATGGATAGGGACCGATAGCGAATACTATGTCGATCTCCTTTGCATACTTCACTAAATAGGCATTCATATTCGCCACATAGTCAATGCCAAATGGGACATGTTCAAATTTCACATTAGGAAAAGATTGTTGAAGTAGGGCGTCGTTCATCTCTGTTGTAACAATACTCACTTCATAGCCTAAGTAGTCCCCAAGTAAAATAGGTACAAGGCATAAATCTTTGAAAATATGTGCATCGGAAAGTTTATAGGACTCCACGCTACAAATAAAGGCGATCTTTTTTGACATCGTATCCCTCTTTCTAATAAAGCACTCTAACTAGTTTATGTCCCCCCCTGTTAAACGTGCACAACTTAGTAAATTTTCGCCCTTAGCAGCACATTTCTCTAGTAAAAGAGCTTGATAGATGTAAAAACTACTCTCTCAAAAGCTTCTAAAAACAAGCATTGGCCTACAGTCACACTATATTCACGCATATTGTATTAAAGAATCCGCTCGGTTAAGTAACTCTACTAATTATGAAAGAATGGAGGGATCACATGAAAATCAGCTTTTTATCACCCGCATTCAATAGTGAAGAATGGATCTTAACAATGCTTGACAGCATTCCAAAAGAATATGCCTATGAAATTATTGTTGTAGATGATGGTTCCACTGACAATACATTAGCTATTTTACAAGACTATCAAAAAAACTGTGCGGCTTTAAAAATCATCGTTCATCCAACAAACCTAGGCGCGAGCGTTGCATATAATCGGTGTATTGCAGAGGCAACAGGAGACTATATAGCCATCATTGATAGCGATGATCATTATTTGCCTGCCATTCGCAACGTACTCGCACAGGTAGATGGTGAGTTTGATATTTATTATTACAACATGATTATAAAAAATGGCTATGGATTTATTAAAGATGAATCCAACCGCTACTCATTACCTGGTCAGTTTAAAATCATTCGAAGAAGTTTTATCGGTGATGCTAAGTTTACCATTCGGAAAGATATTGCGGGAGATTGGGATTTTAACTGTGCACTCATGGATAAAAATCCAACTTGTAAATATACAAATGAATTTGCCTACTGGTACAACTATCCTAGGGAAAACTCTGAATGTGATTTGCATGAAAAAGGCCTGAAATAAAATGATCCTAATCAACATACAGGAGGTGCTACAAACCATACAATGTTTACAGATAAAATATTACTGATTACAGGAGGCACTGGTTCTTTCGGTAACGCAGTTTTAAAGCGATTTCTAAATACTGATATTAAAGAAATTCGAATTTTTTCAAGGGATGAGAAAAAACAAGACGATATGCGTATGCTCTATCAGCATTCGAAAATAAAATTTTATATTGGGGATGTCCGTGATATACAAAGTATTCACAACGCTATGTATAACGTAGACTATGTATTCCATGCCGCTGCGCTTAAGCAAGTTCCCTCCTGTGAATTTTTCCCTTTAGAAGCTGTGAAAACCAATATTTTAGGAACCGACCATGTATTAACTGCCGCCATCCAAGCAAGTGTGAAAAAAATCATTTGTCTATCAACAGATAAAGCAGCCTACCCTGTCAATGCAATGGGGATTTCCAAAGCAATGATGGAGAAGACGTTTATAGCAAAGTCTCGAATGGTTGATCCTCATCAAACGCTTATTTGTGGCACTAGATACGGCAATGTCATGGCTTCACGAGGCTCGGTGATTCCATTATTTATCGAACAAATAAAAGCAGGAAAACCTTTAACGATTACTGATCCAAATATGACACGTTTTATGATGACGCTTGAGGAGGCAGTTGAATTAGTTATCTATGCTTTCTCACATGCACAAAATGGAGATATTATGGTACAAAAATCGCCCGCTGCAACGGTCGAGCATTTGGCACAGGCTTTACTTGAAATTTTTCAGGCAAACAATACCATTCAAATTATCGGGACACGGCATGGGGAAAAAATGTATGAAGTATTATGTACAAAAGAAGAAGCTGCAAAGGCCATTGATATGGGCAAATTTTATCGCATCCCAGCGGATAATCGGGATTTAAATTATGGAAAATACCTCGAGGAGGGCTCTCCAAAAATTACTTTAACTGATGAATATAACTCTAACAATACACAACGATTAAGTGTGGCTGATATTAAAGAAAAATTATTAACATTACCTCTTATTCAAAAAGAGCTTCTCCATTGGACGGGAGGAACACCATGAAATTTTTAGTGCTCGGTGCTACCGGTATGGCTGGCCACACCATTGCTATCTATTTATGGGAACAAGGGCATGACGTAACAACATACTCTAGAACTTCTTTCCCATTCGGACACAATATAACAGGTGATGTAACCGACTCCAATTTTTTACGATCCCTGCTGCAAGACAATGATTTTGATGTCGTAATTAATTGTATAGGTGTTTTAAACAATGCTTGTGATGCAAATCCCGCGCAAAGTATTTTGCTAAATAGCTATCTACCACATGCGATTGTAGCTCTCCTAGAAAATCAACAAACAAAGCTTATTCATCTAAGCACAGACTGTGTCTTTTCAGGGCAGAATGCCCCCTATCATGAAAAAAGTATGCGAGACGGGGAGACCTTTTATGATCGCACAAAAGGGTTAGGTGAAATTGAGCGAAACAAGCATTTAACATTTCGTAATTCGATTATTGGTCCTGATTTAAAACAAAACGGCATCGGATTATTCAATTGGTTTATGCAACAAGATGGCCCTATTAATGGTTATACAGGTGCTATTTGGACTGGTGTCACAACAATTACATTAGCTAAAGCCATTGAACGTGCTACCTATGAAGAACTAACAGGGCTCTATCATCTCGTCCATACTTCGAATATATCAAAATATGAACTTCTTCAGTTATGTAACCGACACTTTTTGGATAGTAAACTGGACATTCTCCCCTATCAGCTTGTTAACGTGAATAAAACATTACTAAATACAAGGAACGACTTTTCCTTTGTTGTCCCAAGCTATGAAGAAATGATTGTTGAAATGAAGGAATGGGTGCTACAGCATAAAGATTTATATCCACACTATTTTCGTAAATAATTTCGTATAAACTCCATTATGTGGAAGGTTACTCATAATGGAGTAGTTCTATTGAATCTCGATTCCCTCAGGTAAATGACCCTTTTGAATCCAATTTTCTACAAAATGGTTGAAAAATGCAGGCTTAGCTAACGATACTCCATGACCTATGTTAGTCAATAACACACCGTTGCTATTGGGATGACTGCGAACTAGTTCTATTGCTGATTTTTTCATAATACTTTTCTCTTTGTTTCCAACTGTTATTAAAATTTTCCCTTGGGCTTTGCGAAAACCGGAGGGAATGGTAAACGACATATTTTCCTGTAAAACTCGAACTAATGTATTGACAGATATAGCTGAACTTTCACGATAATAGCGTTCAAAATAATGGTCATCGATATATAAAGATTTCGCTTGGAGTTTCGCGAATGTTTTATTTTTTATAAGCGGAAATGTCAGCCGAATGAGCGGCGGTAGCATCCATTCTAATACAGGAGAAGGAAGAACAAGCGCACTATTAATGATGGTAAAATCAATTAAACTTGGATTTATACTTAGCATTTGAATAGCTATTTGAGCTCCTAACGAGAAACCTATTACTATAATGGGCTTACCATTAGCTTTTTCTTCAATTAGCTGTAGCAGCTCTCTAGCACTTTGCTCAATGGAAAAAGAGGATTGTGACATAAGCTCTGGTACTACACAGTAATAATTGGTAAAATACTGAACTTGCTGATCCCACATCCAGCCCCCAACACCCCCACCATGAATAAACATCATGAACGGATTATTAGTATCGCCATATTCCTTGTAGTACATGTTTACTCCCGCTTTCATTCACTCTTTAATCATGGTCATCTAAAAAATCTTTACTGAAGCTTGATTGTGATTGATAAGATGACCGTTTCCCTAGATCTACTCCTCGTTTTATAATCCCCTTGCCAAAACGCCCCTCAATTTCATCGACTATTTTGAGAATAGGCTCATCTTTTACATGCTCTTGATAATTAAAAATCGATAATTGCTGGGTATAGTCCTTACGATCCACCACATTGGAAACTGTTACACCTAGTAATCTTACTGGAGATTCATCCCAATGCTTATCAAATAATGCACAAGCAATATCATAAATTTCTTCAAAACGATAAAGGACATTGGACATTGTTTTTGAACGCGTGTGATTATGCCAATCTGCATCACGTATTTGAATACTGATCGTAGAACCAGCTAAACGTTTGGCATCAAGGCGTTCTGCTACTTTTTTACATAGCCCTTCAATCGTCTTATGTAGTGTGCGAATATCTGTCACATCTTCTGGTAATGTTGTTGAATTTCCTACGCTCTTCGTATCAAAAATCGCCTCGGGATCAACTACTCTATGATCTATCCCATTGGCCCTTGCTCGAAGTCGCACACCATTCTTCCCTAAAATTTGCTTCATCTTAAACTCTTCTGCTTGAGCTAAGTCACCAATTGTAAAAATACCATGTGCATTTAATTTTTTTGCTGTACTTGCCCCAATACCATGCATATTGACAACCTCACGATTCCATAGCTGCTGTTCAATATCACGTATCCGTAAAATGGTTATACCCATCGGTTTTTTCATATCAGAAGCGGTTTTCGCTAAAAATTTATTGGGTGCAATACCGATGGAACAAGGTAAATCAAGCTCCGCTAACATACGCTCTTGTATTTCCTGGGCAATACTTAACGCATGTTTTTCCTTACTTAACTCTGTAATATCCATGTAGCCTTCATCGATTGAAACAGGCTCTACTAAAGGAGTATAGCTACGCAAAATCGTAAACATTTCTTTAGATGCTGCTCGATATTTTTGAAAATCCGGAGGCAATAACAAGAGCTCAGGACATTTACGTTTTGCTTCATGGACTGTCATTGTTGTATAAATACCGAGAGCTCTTGCTTCATAGGAACAGGTTACTAAAATGCCACGGCGCTCCTTTGGGCTACCTGCGATTGCGATAGGCTTGCCCTTTAAGCTAGGATTATGTGCCTGCTCCACTGAAGCATAGAAACTATTCATATCCACATGTAAAATTACACGTCCTTTATGAGTCATGTTAAATCACCTCTTTGTTCTCTTCGCTTTATTATACGCTTGCTATCCATTAATCAACAAATGCATAATCACCATTACTTTCGAGTATATCCTTTAAGATGATTAATGCCTGCTCCAATTGCGTTTCTGGTGCTGCAATGGCTAATCGAACTGCATTCACAGGCTTTGTATTCCCAACAGCGAAACGCTCCGCCGCATAAACTTGTACACCAGCTTTGGAGGCTAACAATTCAAATTGAACACCTGTAAATTTGTCAGGTAAGTGGAGCCATCTGAAAATACATTCGTCATCCCCTAAAATGTGATAATCTCCTAAATACTGATTAACAAGCGTATTTTGCTGCCTAGCATAGGCTCGATGTTTTTCTAAAATCGTTTGCGCCACCCCTTCATGAATCAATCTAGCAGCAAGTTCCAGCATCATAGGAGAGATGGAAATGTTGATATTATAGAGAGTTTCCATAAGTCTTTTGCGAAAAGTTGGAGGTGTCACAAGGAAAGAAAGCCGTAATCCTGGTGATAGCGTCTTTGACAGGCTAGCAATATAAATGACCTTGTCTGGAGCATAGGAAGCAATAGGGGCAAGCGCTCGTTCCTTAAGAAAGCTATAAATGGCATCCTCAATAACGATTAAATCTTTCGCTCTGGCCACTTCCGCAATCATTTTTCTCGTTTCCACGGACATCGTATGTGTCGTTGGGTTATGAAAATCAGGGATAACATAGATGCCTTTGATATGTTCATTTTTACAGGCATACAATAAACCTTCTCTTGTCATCTCGCCCTGGCATTGTTGTATGGCCACCAGTTGTATACCTAGCATATTAGCGGCTGTTTTAATGCCAGCATAGGTAATAGGATCTGTACCAATTCGGTCTCCGGGCTGAAATAGGGCGGCGAGTGTTCCCACAATGGCATTTTGTCCGCCAGCTCCGAGCAAAATAGGTTGATCGGTTTGAAAATTCACCAATTCAAAAAGCTTCATGACAGCTTCATTTTGCCAAGCATTTCCCTCTGGTCGTCCATATTGAAATAGCTTGCTAAAACTAGGTTCGTTCAACATCTTTTTCATAAATCGTGTAATATCATCATTTACAAAATTATCTGGTAACACTGAGCCCATTTCAATGATAGGCGTGGCACGATTCGTGGGGAGTAACATTTTGTTGCTAGCCGCATCCGTTGAAACAAACGTTCCACTCCCAATTGAGGCATAAATTAATCCTTTTTGTCCACAGAGCTTGAAGGCTCGTGTGATGGTGCTTAAATTGACATCTAAAAAATCAGCTAATTCACGCTGTGGAGGAAGTTTTGTCCCTGGCGCTAGCTTTCCATCCTTGATATCTTGTTCAAGTTGATGTGCGATAGCTATATATAATGGAGCCGAAATATGGCTAATATCTGGCTTCCAACTCATTGGGTATTCGTCAAATGAATTAATAGGCATTGAAGAAGCCCTTCTTTCTGTTAATTTGCATACAATAGTTTAATTGTCTTGCATACAATGATAATATTGTATGCACACGATGACAATGATATAATTTTTAAAAAATCAGAAAAAAAGGACCGATTATTATGCAATATTCAGAAAGAATCTTAAAAACCCCATCCTCATTTATTCGAAATATTTTGAAAGTAACAGATGCAGAGGATGTCATTTCCTTTGCAGGTGGGCTTCCAAACCCAATCTCTTTCCCTATTGACGCGTTAAGAGCATCAGTGGACCATGCCATTATGGAAAACGGCAGCCGTTTATTTCAATATTCATCAACACAAGGATATGCACCACTGAGAGAATACATTGCTGCGAAATATCAGCGTGTTCATGGATTAGATGTACAGGCAGATGATGTCTTTATTACTACAGGTTCACAGCAAGCACTTGAACTCATTGGTAAAGTACTCATCAATAAAGGCGATGGCATTATTATCGAAGAGCCTGGTTACTTAGGGGCGATTCAAGCCTTTACATTAAGTGAGCCAACTTTCTATGGGGTGACACTTGAAAACGATGGTCTTAACCTAGAGGAATTAGAGCGCGCCCTTCAACAGCCTAATGTAAAATTCATTTATACGGTACCAAACTTCCAAAATCCAACAGGGCTCACTTACTCAAAAGAAAAACGTGAGCAAATTTGCGAAATAGTGTCCAAATACGATGTTGCTTTAATTGAGGATGACCCATATGGAGAGTTACGATTCCAAGGCGAGCCACTTCCATATATCGGTGCTGGTAAATTAGAAAATAGTATTTTACTAGGTTCTTTCTCTAAAACGGTCACACCAGGCATGCGTCTTGGTTTTATCATCACGAAAAATAAAGAGCTTTTACAGCATATCGAAACAGCAAAGCAAGCTTCTGATCTTCATACAAATATTTTCTCTCAATATGTTATCTATGATTATTTAGCTAGTAATGATTATGCGGAACATGTAAAGAAAATAATTGCGCTGTATAAAAATCAGTCAGATGCGATGCTTGAGGCAATGCAAGAGTTTTTCCCTGCCCATGTTGAATATACACGCCCTGACGGAGGGATGTTTATTTGGGCAACAATGAAGGATGGTACACCAGCCCTTGATGTTTTCCATAAAGCAATGGAACAAAAAGTTGCCTTCGTACCTGGTGATCCATTCTACACGTCAAAAACAAACGTGAATACAATGCGTCTTAACTATACAAATGCAACACCTGAAGTGATTCGTGAAGGAATTAAACGTTTAGCAAGTATATTATAAAAAGTGAAACCGTATAAACGCTTACACAGCGCTTATACGGTTTTTTAATACGAATAATGAATGGTCATCCTAAGACCTGTAGTGTATTACTTGGATTGATGTATGTGTCGATCGGCCTTACATCTTATATCATCCCCACTTTATAGTTCCTTTTCAATTGTCGTTTATTAAAAAACAGCCCTCAAAGAAGAGAGGGCTGCATGTCTTAAAAACCTATTTTGTATATGTTAAAACTGCATTTTTCTTGAATTTTAACATCGCTTCTGTTGCCTCATTTTTACTTGCATACTCAAAAATCCGAACATCCTTTTTATCAAAAACTGTAATAACCCACATGTGAAAAGCTCCCTTCGCTTAGTTTTTATTGTAATATAACAACCACCAAAACTTGAGCTACATATCGTCAACTGTTTTATAACAATTCCTTACTTGATTCTTATTTTACGCTGTTTTTTTTGAAAAGAAAGCTTTATGTGAAGGTCTTCACAAACTGTTCAATTTCAAAACGCTTTCATTGAACAATTTGTGAAAATTGTTATTTGATAGGCATAAAACAGTAAACTCTGTTAGTTCTATCCGTCATTTTTCAATTTATATCACCAATTTGCTTCTCTCATCCGTCATTTGCCTTACTTTATCTGTCTCAAGCAAAAAACCGTACGAATGTACGGTTTTGCTGTAGTAGTAGATTTCATTTCATAAGGTTAACAAAAAACTGCTTCTTGCTTTTGTGTTAATTCAATCTCGAAGCCTAAGTCTTCCAACATACGATAATCACTATTCGCCTCTTGACCAGCTGTTGTTAAATAATCGCCTACAAAAATGCTGTTTGCTGCATAGAGGCCAAGCGGTTGAAGTGACCCTAAATTAATTTCACGACCTCCCGAAATACGGATTTCCTTTGTAGGATTGATGTAACGGAATAACGCCAAAACTTTTAAACAGTACCGGGGATTTAATTCCTTTGTTCCCTCTAACTTTGTACCATCAATGGCATTTAAAAAGTTCACTGGGATGGAATCAGCGTCCAATTGATGGAGGGCACGTGCTATATTGACTACATCCTCTTTCGTCTCCTTCATACCGATAATGGCACCAGAACAAGGTGAGAGCCCATGCTTTTTCACAATCTCCACCGTATTGACACGATCCTCATAGGTATGTGAAGTAGTAATATAAGCATGATGACGTTCGGATGTATTCAAATTATGGTTGTAGCGATCCACACCAGCTTCCTTTAATTGCTGTGCCTGTTCTTCTTTCAGCAAGCCAAGACAAGCACAAACCTTTAAACCGTATTTTTCTTTAATTTCAGCGACTGCCTCGCTCACTACATTGACATCTTTACGAGTTGGCCCTCGACCGCTTGCTACGATACAATACGTCCCAATTTTGTTGTCAAACGCTCGTTTAGCACCAGCTAGAATTTCTTCTTTTGAAATAAAAGGATATTTTTCAATAGGTGCAGTAGATTTAGACGACTGCGAGCAATAACCACAATCCTCTGGACAATAGCCGCTTTTTGCATTCATAATCATGTTTAATTTTACTTTTTTACCATAATAATGACGACGAATCACAAAAGCACCATCCATCAGCTGCAATAGCTCATCATCTTCACAATTTAAAATGGCCAGTGCCTCCTCATTGCTAATGATTTTGCCAGCAATTACTTCTTGCGCTAATTGTTTAAAATTCATATGACATTCTCCCTTTCCACTTGTGAAATTTTCACATTTCTTGCCGACTGAAATACTTTATACAATCTTTCTGCTAGTAGCCCTGATGTAATAGCTAAGCAAAAGTCAGCCACAATGCTGCTTAGAAAACCAATAGCGAAAACGTGTGACCAACTTGACTTCATGTCTAACCAGAAATTCAAAGCCACATATAAATAAGGAACGGCTACAGCATAAATAAGGATAAGCCCCATAATCGTTGCCCCAATGAAATGCTTTTTTGTTGGTGTCTTTATTCTTTCCATAATGAACCCAATGCAATAGGCAGCAAGGGCAAAGCCAATCAGATAACCGAATGTAGGCTGCAAAACATACATAATACCTCCACCCTGTGTAAATACTGGTAATCCCACTAACCCTACTCCAATATAAATAAGTTGACTATAAAGGGCATTGCGACTACCTAATAAGCACCCAGCTAAAAACACAAAAACAATTTGCAATGTGAATGGTACGACAGGTAATGGGATTTTAATAAAAGCCCCGATTGCCGTAAGAGCAGCAAACATAGCAATCATGACAAGTGCTAATGTATGGTGACGTTTACTCAACTGTAACCCTCCTGTCTTGGAAAAATTGTTCAATCGTTTCTTTTGTTGTTTCGATCATGAAGATCATTTCTTCATCAGAAATAATATACGGTGGCATAAAATACAGCACATTGCCAAGAGGTCTTATGAGTAGACCATGTGCTAAAGCACGTTGGTAAATTTGATAACCAATTCTTTCTTCACTAGGGAATGGTTCCTTTGTCTTTTGATTGGCAACAAGTTCAATAGCCCCCACTAAACCAACTTGTCTGTATTCTCCTACATAAGGTGCCTCATGAAATGCAGCCGTTGCTAACTCTCGCATACGCTCACCTTTCTGTTGAATCATTGCAATCACTTGCTCCTCTTCAAACATCGTTAACACTTCAAGTGCAACTCGGCAGGCCAATGTATTGCCCGAATAACTATGAGAATGTAAAAATGCCTTCATTGTTCCATAATCGTCATAAAAAGCTTGATAAATTTGGTCCGTCGTTAAGACAGCAGATAATGGTAAATAACCGCCTGTAAGCCCCTTTGATAAACACATAAAATCAGGTGAAATCCCCGCTTGTTCACAAGCGAACAATGTACCTGTGCGGCCAAAGCCAACAGCAATTTCATCTGCTATTAAGTGCACATCATACTGAGAGCACAGTGCTCGTAAGCGTTGCAAATAGATGGGTGGATACATTTTCATACCTGCTGCCGCTTGTATAAGCGGTTCTATAATAACAGCCGTAATTTCTTCATGATGTTCTTTGAGCTGATCTTCTATAAAGCGACTACATGGCGCATTACAACTTGCTGGCTCTTTGTGAAATGGACAACGATAGCAGTCTGGCCCTTTGGCACGAACAGTATCTAATAAAAGAGGCTTGTACACTTCATTGTAAAGCTCTACTCCTCCTACAGATAAAGCCCCAATCGTTTCTCCATGATAAGCATCCGTCAAAGCGAGAAAGCGCTTTTTCTTTGTTTTACCTGTCTGCATATGGTATTGAAAGCTCATTTTCAAGGCCACCTCTATGGCAGAAGAGCCATTATCCGCAAAAAATACTTTATGTAAGCCTTCTGGTGCTAAAGCTGATAATTTCTCGGCTACTTTTATTGCAGGCTCATGGGTAAAATTAGCAAAGATCGTATGCTCTAATGTAAATGCTTGCTCACTTAAAGCCCGGCTAATACGTGGATTAGCATGCCCAAATAAATTGACCCACCAAGAGGATACGGCATCTAAATAACGTCGGTCGTGCTCGTCATATAACCATACTCCTTGTCCTTTTTTTATAACAATGGGTGGAAACGCCTCATAATCCTTCATTTGCGAGCATGGATGCCAAATATGCTTTACATCTCTTTTCTGTAAGTCAGTTAATGCTTGATTCATATGCAAAAAGCCTTTCAAACAAAGTTGTGTGTGTTATGGAATACTCCATTAGCTGTGACATATTATTTAGCTTCGGGATAATTGCATAAGGTATAGGGTGGTATTGTAAAATCGTTTGTATATTGTCCTGTTCCATTTTGCTACCTGTGTCCCCATTAAAAACAATACCTGCCACATTGATTTGACGAGAATGTAATGCCTCCATCGTTAGCAATGTGTGATTAATCGTCCCAAGAGATGTCCTTGTAACTAGCACTACTGGCAGCTTGCTCCTAACAATCACATCCAGTAATGTCGGACCATTAGGAGCAGTGAGCGGCACAAAAAGTCCACCAGCCCCCTCGCATATCACGACATCATAGGATTCTTGTAATCCTTGAAGGTGCTGAAATAATTCGTCTACATGAATTTGCTGTCCCTCCAGCTGTGCAGCAAAATGTGGTGAAGCGGCTTCTCTAAAAGAATAACTATTGATGTGCCCTTGCTTAAGCTTCTGTAAGGAATATGCTTCATACATGGCTGTATCATGATAATAGCCATGCCCATTGTCATTTACCTCCCCTGTCTGAACAGGCTTATATGGGGTAACGTTTAACCCCTTTCTTTGTAAATGACACATTAACATGGTGGTGACAATGGTTTTTCCTACATCCGTATCTGTTCCTACAACCCAAAAATGTTGCATTGTTAACTTCCCCCCTTTTTAAGTTAACCAACTTCATTATTTAAGTTAACATAAATATTTTTGTTTTGTAAATGCTATTTCTCTATTTTTCTGAATTTACTATTTTCCTTAATAAAATCAGTAAATTCCGTCCTAAATGAAGAAAAAACACTAGACCCCCTCCTTCTAGAGAAAGAATCTAGCGTTTACTGTCATACCCAATAAAACAATTTCATACTTTGGAAAAGTTCAAGAACCCAGGAATTATTAACCTTTTGATTATTAGGATGTTTTTAAAGGATTTTAATCATTACTCGTAGTATTAAACTACATGGGGGTGGTTGTATGTTTGGCATTTTTAAAGAACCAGAGAAGATTATCGATACATATGAACAAGTACATGTTATTTTGAAATCCTTACTCACCTATGAATTAAAAGAGTTACCGCATCGTTATGAATTTTGGTACCGTGTGGCGATTCGTCAGGAGGAGTTGCGTACATTACAGGCAGAGCATCGAGCTAAAATATCCATGTCGTCTGCAGTTGGACGCTTTCATCAAGTGCAATATGAGGTTATGACGCAAAAGCTAGCAAAGCTTGAACGTGTTGCAGATATTTATAAACTATTTTGTATTGAAGATGAACGAGAAGCTTTAAATCATCGACTATACTTTCATCAAAATAATATTGCTATTCTATACGACCATATTCAGCATAAAGAGCTTTATACGTATTGTGATGCGGCTCAGCAGCAATTTTGGGAAGCAGTCCGCGATGATATTCTTCATGCGATTGCCCATCTTGATTAAATAAAAAGGCCAGCGTTTTGATTAACCTATTCAAAACGCTGGCTATTGAATTGTTACGCTAGAAGTGTTTGGACATTCCTTTTTCTAGCATTTGTCTAAATTCCTGTACTTGATCTGCTTTAATCGCTACTTGGTTATAGTGTTTTTTTATTCCTAACATAAATGTCACTTCTACCGGTTCTTTCATTTTTAAAATAAATTGTGGATAGGCTTCTCCAAAATCACGGGCAATAAAATCTATCGTATCCTTTGATAATTTTCCTTCTAGTTGCCCTTTGTCTTCAACCATTTCTGCAATATGAGCAAAGCGGACTTCTGTTCGTTTCATTAAACCAAGAGATAAATATAAAGTATCCTCAGTGACGTATACGGGGTTTAAACGAATGGCCTGCATATCCGCTATAAAAAAAATAACTGAATACAAATTAAAAATAAGCAGTACAATCGAAAGGATCATGGATTTTTCATGTAGCCACCAGTGAATACCAATTGTCTCGATGGCAATACCATGAATAATCATAAGCTGAAAAGCAATATAGCTTGACTGTTTATGCAAAGTTAAGCCTTGAGGTTCTTTCCTTCTCCAGCTTGCAAAACTATAATAAAGCACTAGTAAATCTGCACAAATCATTTGAATAACCGGATGCTTTGGTGCATGCTTTTCTAAGGCCTTTGAAAATGAAAAGAGATCAGGTAAGGAACTTTCACGAACATCCTTTAAAATAGATGGCAAGTATCGTACAAGGGTTGCTACAAGGACAATTTCCAATAGAATAACCGTTCCTTCGACCGCAAAACCAGCCCACGTTACGGCCACAAATGGCTGAAGATGCTCCATGGGAATGATAAAGCGTGCGGCAATACAGCCAAAAGCGGCCAATAATATAGCCTGCTTTAAGGAGAATTTCCCTTTATAAAGCATATATAACACAGGCATGACCACAACAAAGTCAAACAATGAACCCATCACTACACCGTTCGTTTTGAGGGGTAAAATGGACGAACCTAATCCACTATGATAGAGCATAAAATTGCTAGCTAGCACTAATAGTAACAAGGCTAGCCATATATTTTGCTTTCTTTTTAAAACGATCATTTTCCTTAAGCCCCCTTTCTACTGTTAATTAAACTTTATTTCAATTGGTTAATCTTGTATATATTTTAAGTAAAAAAGTTTATCGTCTTTCCATTTTAGTTCAATTATTTTTCACACTTAGAAACTTTCTGCGATAAACATGTGGCGAGTAGCCTGTATATTGTTTAAATTTCTCAATATAGTAACTGACTGTACTAAATCCAGTATTAATCGCAACGGCAGTAACGGATTGCTCATCATTCTGTAATAGCTCTATGCTTTTGCGAAGTCTGTATTGTAATAAATAGCTAAATGGTGTCATCCCCACTATTTTTTTAAAGAAGCGGCTACATTCGGCACGACTTAAGTAAACATGACTAGCTAAATCTTCTAATGCTATTTTCTCGTGATAATGTGCGTGAATAAAATCCAGCATAGCTTTTGCTCGTTCATGCTGTACGATAATACTAGAATCCACGATTTCTTTTGTTAGCATGGATTGTGTTAGCATCGATTCCCAAATGAAGAGGAGTTCTCTCCATATCTTAAACTCAAAGAATGCTGCCTGCTCTCGCATCATATCCGCTATATCCCCTACTTTTTCTGATAACTCCCCGGTTAACTTAACATATGGCAATCGATTAGTCGTTATATAGGGCTGCACATATTTAGAGTGAAAGATGCTGCCTTCATGTCCCCCCATCAACTTTGCATCCACATTTACACAATAAATCAAAGCTTGCTCAATTTGATATGGTTTGGCTTCATGTAATCCCGATACATTGATAAAAAGTCCCTCCCCCTCCTCCAATATAAATACATCTGTTCCTACTCGATATTGGACACGTCCACTTTTTATATAAACAAATTGAATTTCTTTATGCCAATGAAGTGGTAGGAAATCCATGCTTCCTAATCGCATGACCGTTTCATATAAGGCAACTGGAAATTCCTTTGTGCCATGTAATGTTAGTTCTTGTAAATCCTTCGAAATGTTTAAGTGTGGCAACAATTTTCACATCCCTCAATATATTGATATTTTCACAGTATTAAACCGCTATTTTTTCATATTTAATTCCATTATAATCACTTTATCATGATAGTTTAGGAGATGTTAGGATATGGGTCAAACCATCAAGAAAAATCGTACATATGGTTTATTACTTGTCATTCTAGGAGCAAGTTTTTGGGGAATTGGAGGAACCGTAGCGCAGAGACTGTTTCAACAGGACAATATAGAGGTAGGCTGGCTTGTTTCTAGTCGGTTGCTTTTGGCTGGAATACTACTACTTGCTGTTTATAAAATTACCCATCGTCATGCCTCCATATTTGTTGTGTGGCGGACAAAGCAAAATGCATATAGACAAATTTTATTTAGTTTACTTGGGATGCTTGCTGTCCAGTATACCTATATGATGTCCATCGCTATTGGTAATTCAGCAGTGGCAACATTACTACAATATTTAGCACCTCTGTTTATCATGGCTTATTACTTTTTAACGAAGCAAAGTCCATTAACAAAACAAGATGGCGTTGCAGTCACACTCACTCTTGTGGGAACATTTTTGCTCTTAACAAACGGTTCCTTGTCGACTTTATCAGTTCCATTTCTAGCTGTGTTGTGGGGTGTATTATCAGGACTTTCAGTTGCATTTTACACGCTATATGCCGTGCCGCTTCTGCAACAGTTTCACTCTTTATTAGTTGTTGGCTGGTCTATGATCATAGGTGGTTTAGTAATGAGTTTTTTCCATCATCCTTGGGCTATTGATATGTCAACTTGGACCTTTTCTACCGTTATTTATTTCCTTTTTATTATTGTGTTTGGCACGATGCTTGCGTTTTGGTTTTATATTGCTAGTTTGCAGTATTTATCGCCAAAAGAATCTAGCTTACTAGGAAGCCTAGAACCATTAACTGCTGTCGTCACGAGTGTATGGTGGCTAAAAATTTCATTTGGAGGCTATCAGTTTTTGGGGACATTATTAATTCTCTTGATGATTTTATACCTCACAGTTTTTCAAAAGAAACAGCCCGAAACATCTTAAAATCAGATAATTCAAAATAGTAATAGTTAATACTTCCTATTATAGATATAGCAAAATATGAATTTATACATAAATTTTACATATTTCATATATCTTTTCTCCCTTTTTGTCAACTATACTGAACATAATAACAGACAAAGGGAGGTACTATTATGGATAAAAAAGTTATTATTTTCGAGGTTGAGGGTGGCACAGATAAAGGACCAGACGGCTATCGCCCAGATACAATGCCCATGGTGGATGCATTAAAGCAACGAGGGCAAGATGCTGAGGTTCTTTTCTTTGATGTCACTAAAAAACAGGCAATTTTTGAGTATGTAAAAGAGCATGGTGTAGCCTATGTATCCCGCATTAATCCAGGCAACTTGCAGCATGAAGAAGAGTATTTTGAAATGTTGCGGGAGCTATGCCAAGCGGGAATTATAGGAATGCCACATCCAGATGCCATGATTAGCTACGGTTCTAAAGATGTGTTATCAAAGCTTACCACGACTAATTTAGTACCTGATGATACATTTGCCTACTACACAATCGAAGCATTCAAAACACAATTCCCTATATCCTTAGCCGTGACTGAACGTGTTCTAAAGCAAAACCGTGGTTCAACTGGTGAAGGCATTTGGCGAGTAAACTTGGTGGACCCACTGGCCGAGGGCGTTACTGCAGTGCCACTTGATGCTCAAATTAAATGTACAGAAGCAAAAGATAACCATGTTGAATATTGGCAACTTGGCGACTTTATGACGTTTTGTGAGCAGTATATTACTGGTGCCAATGGTATGTTAATTGATATGCGATTTCTTCCACGTATTACAGAGGGGGAAATCCGTTTATTGATGTTACGAGATCACCCTGTTCATGTCGTACATAAGAAACCTGCTGAAACGAAGGATGCCTTTAGTGCAACGCTCTTTTCAGGTGCTCACTATCGTTATGATCAGCCCGAAGAATGGCCAGAGCTTGTAGAAAACTTTTTAGCACAGCTCCCTCACATGACAAGCTTATTAGGGAATCATGATTTACCGCTGATTTGGACTGCTGATTTTATGTTAGATACAAATGAAGCGGGAGAAGATTGCTATATTTTAGGGGAAATGAATTGTTCCTGTGTTGGTTTTACGTCTGAACTTTCGTTAGCGCAGCAAGTAGCAGAAGAAATAGTCATGTGTATGGATGAGCGTACAGAGGTTGTTGCGCAATAAAAAAAGTGCGATCTTTTTAGATCGCACTTTTCATATATAAATCTTAATTGCTTGTATAAATTCATATATAAAATAACCAGCAAAGCCAATTAACAAGAATCCTGCTACAATGGTAAATGTTTTAATCATTTTACGATTCATTGCTTTACGTGTCACCGAGACAATCGTTAGTAAACCGATATCGTGGAGTAAAATTCCACTAAGAACACCAGCAGCAATGATTAAAAAGCTTGTCTGCTCTCCTTGTCCATAGGATTTCGCTAAAACCACTCCAAATACATTAACCCAAAAAACGAGATTACCAGGTGAAATTGCTACTAGTAGGCCATTAAAATAAGAGGCAAAAAACGATTTGGTGACTTTTTCTCCTACCAACGTAATATCATGGTCGGCATTCTTGATCGAATCATACCCTAACAAAAATAAAAATCCTGCCCCTATAATCCACATGGGTAGTTGTACCATCGGCATAGCCAATATAGAAGCTAGTCCCATATACAAGGCAAAAACTAATACTATATCAATGGTCATGCCACCAAGTCCCACAGCCCAGCCGTGTATAAAACCATTTTTGAGTCCTTGCTTTGTCATTTCTACCGTAATTGCTCCTACAGGCATGGCAATGGCAAGTCCTACTAATACATACGCTACATATAAACTCAAAAAAACACTTCTTTCATGTCATCGATAAGCTTCATACGTCCGTTTATACATTCATGGTAGCATAAATATACTTTAAAGGAAATAATTATAAATATTAAATATATTTCTAGATTTATAGCATCTGCTTTTTCCATTGAGCCAGTACATCGTTTGATTTTGCTAGGTCCATTTTCAATGTAACTTGCTTGGCTGTGCAACGTTTTTTGGCTTTTTCCCATGCTTCTTCTAAGGCCGGTAAATAGCTTAAATTTTTAGTTGCGGCTATAAGTTGTAAAAAAATATTCCCTTGAATATAGTGCCAACGAGGATTCATACCATCTAATAGAATAGCTTCCTCAATTAAGCGCAGCGCCAGATAGGGGCTTCCCTCATGTCGATTTAAAAACTGTGCAAAAGCCCCCCAGTATAGCGCTTTATTTGGCTGTAGCTTGATGGCCTCAGCATATTGTACGGTTGCCTTATCATGTTCTTTAGCAAGGACATAATATTCAGCCATTGTATAATAAGCATTCGCCTGTGCTTCAATGGTCCCTGCTAATAATTCATCGACTACTTTTCCAAACTGTTCACTATCTTGACTACCTATATAAGCAGCAAGAACATCTTGTTCTGGATAGGAGCCATCTGTTCGTTCTACACTTTGCTTCACCTTCTCATCAGTAGTTGCCGGTATATTGGCATAACCATTTGCCTCAAGCAATGCAACATGTTGCAAAATGAGCTGTTTAGCCTCCCCATCTTTAATGGTTTCATTGGCAAGTATATCTTTAGCTAGTTGATAACTCTCTTTTACTTGTCCACTTACAAATAAGTCATTGATTTGTTGAACTTGCTCATCCATTCGATTAACCACTATTCATATCCTCGCCTTCACCTAAAGAAAAATCTTATAGTTAGTGTACCATCTTCATAGTGTAAGAAAAAGATAACCTGTCCTAATCTTTCTACAATTCTTTTAATTTAAATGCTTTAACATGTTGCTCTAGTGTATGAGCCATTTGATTTGTTTCATTAGACCCTTGTGAAACCTCATCAATACTTGTAGTTGTTTGCTGTGCTGCGAGCGTAATCATATTCATCGTTTCCTCAATATCTCGAATCGATTCTGTTAATCGTTGAATCATTTGAACAATATGAGCTGATTTTTGATTTTCAGCGGTCATGGCATTCGATATAGCAATCATTTCATCAACTGTAGTAGCCACTGCTGTTGAAATATTTCCTAAAGCTTGTGCTGTTAAACGCACCGTCTCTGTTCCTTTTTGGATATATTGCGTATTATTATTCGTTGATGTCATGACTTGCTGTACATGTTGCATAATATCCCCAATAAGTTGCTCTACTTGTAAAACCTCCTGATTGGATTGCTCAGCAAGCTTACGTACTTCCTCTGCTACAATGGCAAAGCCCTTCCCATGATCCCCTGCTCTAGCAGCTTCAATTGAAGCATTTAAGGCGAGCAAATTCGTTTGTGAGGCAATAGTAGCGATAGACGTTGTAATAGTCTGGATTTTGGTGGCAGAGCTAACTAAGTTTTCTACTGTCTGACGTACTTCACCTGATCCGCTATGAATTAATGCCATATCATTGCTTATATCCTTTGCTAATCGCTCACCCTCTGTTGCTAAATTCATTGTTTGTCGAGCATTCTCTGCACTTTTATTGGCATTGTTTTGAATCATTTGAAGATCTTCTGCTAAAGATGTAAGAACATCTGTGGCATTTTCCGCATGATGCATCCCTGCAGTCACAGCACTTGTTACCTCTTCAATATTATTAGCGACACCTTGAATTGTATTAGTCATATTCATCAAAGTGGAAGCGGTTTCATCTGCATTATTAGTTAGAGTATTGGAAGTGGAACGCATTGTCATAATCATATTTTGTAAATTAGCCGTCATTCGATTTAATGTATTCGCTAAATCCTCCACTTCATCCTTACTGTTAATCTTAGTTTCAGGTACAGCTAAATTACCATTTGCAATTTCTTTTGCCTGCTGAATAAGGACAGTAATAGGTTTTACTTTTCGACGGATTAAAAATCCAGTAATGATAGAAGCAATAAGCATTGGGAAAATACTAATTAATATACCGTTCCGTACGACATCCCAAGTTCGCTCCTTGACGATATTGGCATCAAAATCGATAACACTAATGGCAATAATCTCTTTATTAGAGTCGTGGTCTTTAAAAATAGGCGCATAGCCAGATAAACGCTCCATCCCAGCAAAGGTATATGGTTGTGAGTATGTCGGGTGTTGATGTGAAAGCAAATTTTCAAGCGCTTCTTTGTCTACATAAAATGAATCGCCAGGTGCAAAGCCTTTCTCAGCTAATTGATCATCAAGGGCTATTAATGTACCATCAAGGGCTAATATATATTGTGTTTGGAAAATATCTTTATGGCCCGTTGTCCAGTTTAAATCCTTCCCAATACGCTGCTGTGCAGCTTGATCGCCGCTAATGGCCTTATCTATCTGTTCTGGATTGATCAAACCTGTCGTAATATTGGCACAGCCATAGGCCTCTACACCAGCAGCATCATATAGTTTATTGTATGCAGTTATGTATGTGGCGAGCGAAGTGATCCCTAGCATAACAACTAAAATACCAGCGATAATCGTCCCTAGTTGAAAAGTTAATGAATTGCGTAATTTCACGATTCATCGTCTCCCCTTTCTTGTCATAATCTATGAATATTTCCTATTATTTCTCATCATACTATAAAAAGATGTATTAAAAAAGCATCTTTAATTTATCTTAGAAGTTTAAAGTGTTGGATAAAAGTTCTGAATTGTGCGATAATTGAAGTAAACTTTCTTCATTTTGAAAGCAAAGTACTTCAACAAATAGGAGGGCTTGCTATGAATAAACGTTTTCATTTTATATCGCTTATTATGGGAAATTTGTTAACAATAGGAGCTATCTTCATTTATACCGTGCATAGTCAAGTGCATGTAGCCCTCAGTACGTATGCTCTAGTGATGGGATTTTTAAGTACATTGCTCGTAATCTTCTTTTATGTTTGGGGAGAGGAGAAGCAACAAATACCAAACCGTTATTTGAAATAATATGCATAAAACTAACTTGACTTGCCATTACTACTATAAAACGTTCCCTTTCTACCTTTAGTGTAAAAGGGATATTTTTATGTAAAGTTAGAAAGCATTAGCTCTTTAAGAATCCTATTTCATTCTTTTATTGATGTTACAGTTATTTTTTAAAGAGATTTAGTCGAACTGCTTCTCCTAACAGAAACATTTTGATATGAGTTGATTTCAATTCATTTTTTTACTAAATAGGCTGATTCGTTTAGTTCTTTTCATTCACAATTGGCTTCTTTTTCGAGGTATTCCCCTCTGATTACGACTAATTGTTGTAGAAAAACAAAATTTTTTGTAGAAAATTTTAAAACAATGATTGAGTACTATATCAAATTTCTGTATAATCAGCTTGTTTGACAATACTTTTATGAACTTGGGGGTAGACAATTGGGTAAAGCATTGATTATCGGAGCTGGCGGAGTTGCCAGTGTTGTGGTACACAAGTGTGTTCAAAATTCGGACGTATTTGAGGAAATTTGTATCGCAAGTAGAACTGTTTCAAAATGTGACGCTCTAAAAGAAAAACTAGACGGCGGAAAAACAAAAATTCATACTGCACAGGTAGACGCAGACAACACAGAAGAGGTTATTGAGCTTATAAAATCTTTCGGACCTGATGTTGTTATTAACGTTGCACTACCTTATCAGGACTTAACGATTATGGATGCTTGCTTAGCGACAGGTGTGCACTATGTGGATACTGCAAACTACGAGCCACCTGAAACGGCTAAATTTGAATATAAATGGCAATGGGCTTATAAAGAGAAGTTTGAAAAAGCTGGCTTAACTGCATTACTTGGTAGCGGTTTCGATCCAGGTGTTACAGGCGTTTTCACAGCTCATGCGCAAAAACATGAATTTGATGAAATCCACTATATCGATATCGTGGATGCAAATGCGGGAGATCATGGTTATCATTTCGCAACAAACTTCAACCCAGAAATTAACATTCGCGAAATTACAGCGAATGGTCGTTACTGGAAAGATGGTGAGTGGGTAGAAACTGCACCACTTGAGAAAAAAGAAGTTTATAACCTACCAGAAATCGGGCCAAAAGATATTTACCTTCTATACCATGAAGAGCTTGAATCACTAGCGAAAAATATCAAAGGTTTAAAACAAATCCGCTTCTGGATGACGTTCTCTGAAAAATACTTAACACACTTAAAAGTATTAGAAAACGTAGGTATGACATCAATTGAGCCGATCGAATTTGAAGGTCAAATGATTCAACCAATTCACTTCCTAAAAGCAGTATTACCAGATCCAGCTTCTCTTGGACCACGTACAAAAGGTAAAACAAATATCGGATGTATCATTCGCGGTCTAAAAGATGGCAAAGAAAAAACGTATTATGTTTACAATGTTTGTGATCACGAAGAGTGCTATAACGAGGTTGGTTCACAAGCGATTTCTTACACAACTGGTGTACCAGCTATGATCGGTGCAATGCTTGTGATGAATGGTCAATGGCGTAAACCGGGTGTTTGGAACGTGGAAGAGTTCGATCCAGATCCATTCATGGATGCACTAAATAAATGGGGTCTACCATGGCAAGAAAGCCATAACCCAGAATTACTTGACCTTGATTTAGATGCAAAGGAATTAAGCCGATGAAACCAATTGATTTTTCAAAAGTTCCATCCCCTTCCTATGTAGTGGATGAACGATTATTAACAAAAAATCTTGAGCTTTTAAAATCAATTCAAGATCGTACAGGCTGCCGAATTTTACTAGCCCTTAAAGGTTTCTCAATGCATTCAACATTCCCTTTAGTTGGGGAATATTTAGCAGGTATTACAGCCAGCTCACTACATGAGGCACGCCTGGGCTATGAAAAAATGGGCAAGGAAGTTCACGTTTATGCTCCTGCATATATTGAGCATGAAATGGACGAGCTTCTAGGATATGTGGATCACATTGTTTTTAACTCATTTAACCAATGGGCACAGTACAAGGATAAAGTGAAATCTGCAGGTAAAACAATTGAATGTGGTATTCGAGTAAATCCTGAGTACTCTGAAATTGAAACTGCGCTTTACGATCCTTGCTATACAAATTCCCGTCTTGGTACGACTTTAGCTAACTTCGATAAATCACAGCTTGACGGCATTGATGGCTTGCACTTCCATGCGATGTGTGAGCAAAACTCTGATACGTTAGAGCGTATTATTGAAGTAGTAGAAGAAAAGTTTGGTGATGTTTTACACCAAATGAAATGGTTAAACTTTGGTGGTGGCCACCATATTACACGTGAAGATTATGATGTAGAGAAACTTGTTCACATCATTAATTATATTCAAGAAAAGTATAACCTGCTTGTTTACCTAGAGCCAGGTGAAGCAGTAGCGCTTAATACAGGCTATTTAGTCGCTACAGTACTTGATATTCAAAAAAATGGGATGGACCTTGCTATTTTAGATACGTCAGCAACATGTCATATGCCTGACGTACTTGAAATGCCATACCGCCCAATGATCATTGGCTCTGGTCAAGCGAATGAATTCGCACACACATATCGCTTAGGTGGACTTACATGTCTTGCTGGTGATGTGATTGGCGATTATTCGTTTGAAGAGCCATTAAAACCAGGTGATCGACTTGTCTTCACAGATATGGCCCATTATTCAATGGTGAAAAACCATATGTTTAACGGCGTCAACCTCCCTTCTATCGTTTCTTATAATGATGAAGAAGGTATTAAAGTCATTCGTGAATTTAAATTCGAGGACTACAGCGGTCGACTATCCTAATACCAATAGAAAAGTCCTTCCAGTTTTACACTGGAAGGACTTTTTTTATGGCCGCATGATCATCCAATTCTCCACATAATGAATGGCTACTCCATGAAAAGCATCATTATTTGAAAAATGTTGCTGAACAAGTAAAAGCTGTTCATTCATATAGGCTTCTCCATTATCATAAAAAGTAATATTTTGCCCTTCCTCTGAAGCGCCTGTTTCTACACCAATTACAATCGATTTATTCACCATGGAAGCATAAGCGATTTCATGCTCAACAATAGAAATAATATCTTTTGCAGCATCGCGATAGGCCATGATCGTCACACTATCCACATGGTCAATGACCCAATCAGCTAATAACCCTTTTCCAAATTCGTTATGATACTGAACTTCATCAAACCAAAATGGCATATCTACTTCTAAAGTAAGTTGTAACTGATTTGCTTGCTCACTTGCTTTCATTATTAGTGTTTGATAGGATCCTATCGTTTGTGCTTGATGTGAGCTCCATCCACTATTTAAATAAGGTTCAACATCAAGATGAACCCCAGAAAATTGCTCAGATTCAGTTGAATTCTCATTATATGTATGTAACCAATTAAACAACTCGTCTTGGCTTCGACTACCCTCAGCTGAAACCCAGCTTGCAGCACCATCCAATGCATAAATGCGAATACCTTTGTCAGAAGCGTTGCTAATAAACTGCTTATAGTCATCGTTCGCTATGCCTTGATCGATTTGCAGATAAACCTTTTTAACATCGTTATGTTCTAAAAATAATAATATTTTTTCTTGGTCATCCATGATGAGGGATGTATCCCACAGCCACGTAGCCTTTTCCTGTGTAGCCATTGCATCAACCTTTCCACTTGATAAAGCTAATGAACTAATCATGATGACGATTAGTGCTGTCCACATTTTTAATTGTCTCTTCATACAAACTAACTCCATTCTACTCGCCACGGCTCCTAGAACAGAACCTGGCAACCTGACAATCATGCACTGAAAAAATAGTGTTTAGACTCATGGCTTTGCGTCCTTCCCTTTCGGTGAAGTTTGCCTTTTTCAGTTTTTTCTTACTCATTATCATACGCGGTTAGCAACGGTTTGTCTGTAGGTATAATGCATAATTGTCACATGTATGATCAGGTAAAAACGATAAAATACAGGTTAAATTTACTAGTCAAATATAAAAAAACGTAGAGTACTTAAGCCTCTACGTTTTCCTTTTCATTTTCAAGCATTTTGTGTAAATAATCGATAATTTCCCGAATGCCCTCTAATGAATTAACCAGTATTTTTGGATCAACATATGTTATCATACGATTTTCTAGATTAGCTACAGCTGTAAAGTAGCGCGTTTTACTATAATTGACAAGACCCAATTGTTGCAGTATGGAATCATCAAAATCAAGAATTTCACGAGCCTCTGTAACAAGTAATCCATAATTGACAACGTCCGTATTCATCACAATAATACGAGCAGTTGCTGTATTGGAGGAGCGGTTGTATAGTATTCGTTCAAAATCGAGAACGGGTACAAGCTCACCTCGAATTCTTGTAAAGCCTAGAAGATAGTTCGGTAAATGAGGAATAGGTGTTACATGCTCTAATTTTTCAATTGATATCGCTTGCTCTACAGGTACCGCATATTCCTCTGTCCCACAAGCAAAAACGACTGCTTTGACACTTTCCATGCGTTCACATCCTTCTATTCGACTGTTATTTTTTTGCAGATTCCTTGACGATTTCAACGAGTAAATCTGCTAATTTTTCTAATTCTTCGACTGGTATTTTTTCATTTGTTGTATGAATATCCTCGTATCCGACAGATAAATTCACTGTAGGAATACCAAATCCTGCGATCACATTCGCATCCGATCCTCCACCAGAAATACCTAATGTTGGTGTACGGTCAATATTGCGAACAGCTTCCATAGCAACCTGCACAACTTTATCTGTTTCTGTTACACGGAATCCAGGATACATAAGCTTCACTTCCACTTCTGCACGTGCGCCTAATGAAGCGGAAACCTGTTCAAATGTTTCCTGCATATGCTTTGTTTGGGCATCTAATTTAGCTTGATCAATGGAACGTGCTTCAGCTAGAATCGTCACTTCATCACATACGATATTCGTTGCTTGGCCACCTTCGAAGCGTCCAATATTAGCTGTCGTTTCCTCATCTAAACGCCCAAGCTTCATTTGAGCAATACACTTAGATGCTACTGTAATAGCGGAAATACCTTTTTCAGGAGCAACCCCAGCATGTGCCGTTTTGCCAATAATCTTTGCAAAAATTTTCGCTTGGAATGGTGCGGCTGTTACGATCCCACCTACTTTGCCATCACTATCCACCGCAAAGCCATACTTTGCTTTAATGTTAGATGGATCTAACTCTTTAGCACCAGCAAGACCGCTCTCTTCACCAGCGGTAATAATGAATTCTATATCTCCGTGCTCTATATCTTGCTCTTTTAATCGCTTGACCATCTCAAAGAGTGCTGCTAGGCCTGCCTTATCATCAGCACCTAAAATTGTCGTACCATCGGATACGATATAACCATCTTCACGCAGGGATGGTTGAATGCCTTTCCCTGGAACAACTGTATCCATATGAGAAGTAAAATAGATTGGCTCCACATCTAGAGTACCTTTTAAAGTGGCGATAATATTGCCTGCTCCATGTCCATTACGCGTATGTGCATCATCTTGGATGACTGTAAATCCAAGTGCAGTTAATTTATCTACAAGAATTGGTGCAATTACTTGTTCATACTTTGTTTCTGAATCAATTTGAACGAGCTCAAAAAACTCTTCTACTAAACGACTTGTCATGTTGTAAAACTCCCTTAGTTTACGTGTTCTTCCACGTTATAGTATACGTATTATTTTAGCACAACGTCAGAAGAGTTGAAATCACTTGAACAATCCGACAGACAAAAAGTCCGAGAAAAAAATCCTCAGACTTTCCTTAGACATTTAAAATAGCCTCTTTTTCTTCTATTATCGTTTGTAGATAGCTCACTGCTTTGTTATGTTTATCCCGTAAGCGCCAAATTGTATTATGTACATCATCTTGCACACGTGATACCTGTTCCCTTGCAGTTGAAATTTTAGAATGGACAGACCAGGCTGAAAAAATATCATCAAAGAAGTAGTCAGCAAATTTAACGAAACCATCTGTCTCCACATGGAGTGATTTTGTTGACATCTCATGAACATCCAATAATTCATTATGAAAACGTTGCAAGGCAATTTGAGCACTGTGTAAGTAGTTCTCCGATTGATCGAGTGCATCGTGCTTTAAGTGAGTGGCAATGAGTCCACCGCCAAAAAAAGTATCCCAAGTGGAGTATCCGCTGGCAGAATGTAATGAAGCTGCCGCTTGCCCTAGCTTTGTTAAGGCTACTTCTCCTGCTTCCTCAGCTTCTTGGATTTCTGTTATCAGTTGTTTGGTTAACATTTCTTCATTTGCTAAATGCTCTAGTCTAGCTGCTTGTGCTGGATCATGAAGCTGTAAGTACTTGTTCTTTTTTGAAAGTACCTGTTTCAGTGCTTGTTGTAAGGCCACTTCATCTATTTGCGTTAGTTTATGCTTTACTTGAATGTTATCTTCAGTTAAGTCAACTTGCATTTTTTTTGCTTCATTCATCTTTAATTCAAGTACCGCTGCTTTATCAATTTTTTCTGCACGAAGCTCATCTTGTTGTCCAGTCCACGTACGAATCATATTCATAAACGAGAAACTATCTAATTTATCCAGTTTGGATCGAATTTGATTGAGTGCTGCTGTATGTTGGTCTATTTCCTGTTGTGTAAGTTCAATTTGGCTATTCAGTAACTGACTTTGCTCCTTTAATCTGGATGCTTTTCTTAGTTGTGCATGAATCTTTTCTTGCTCTGTTTGTAATTGCTGCCATTCCATTCATCTCAACTCCTCTTATCTATCAGTACGGATGACAAGGAAAAATGTTTCATTTAAAAAAAGAAAAACCTAGTAACTATCACGCTACTAGGCTTGTTTTTTTATAGTGGAATGTTACCGTGTTTTTTCTCTGGACGAGTTTCGTGTTTGTTTGCTAGCATATCTAGTCCTTGAATTAGCTTAATACGAGTATCTCGAGGATCGATAACATCGTCTACCATTCCACGTGAAGCTGCAACATAAGGGTTTGCAAATTTTTCTTTATATTCTTCAATTTTGGCAGCACGTGTCGCTTCTGGGTCATCCGATTTCGCTATTTCACGTGCAAAAATAATGTTCGCGGCACCTGCTGCACCCATAACAGCAATTTCAGCATTTGGCCAAGCAAATACCAGGTCTGCACCAATAGATTTAGAGTTTAAGGCAACGTAAGCGCCTCCATAAGCTTTACGTAAAATAACTGTAATTTTTGGTACTGTCGCTTCTGAATAAGCATAAAGGATTTTCGCACCATGACGAATAATACCGCCATGCTCTTGTTTAACACCTGGGAAGAAGCCAGATACGTCTTCAAATGTGATGATTGGAATATTGTAAGCATCACACGTGCGAATGAAACGAGCCGCTTTATCAGAAGAATCAATATCTAATCCACCTGCAAGTACTTTTGGTTGGTTACAAACAAGTCCAACTGATTCACCAGCAATACGTGCAAAACCAACAACTACGTTTTTTGCAAACTCTGCGTGAACCTCCATGAACGAATCTTCATCCACTACTTGTTCTACAACTCTACGTACATCATATGGTCGCGTTGTTTCAATTGGCACTGTATCCACGATTTCTGGACGGTAGTCATCCCCTTCAGGACGTGCTTGACGAGGTGCCTTTTCTTTATTATTTTGTGGTAAATAGCTTAATAGTTTCTTAATTTGATCAATTGCTTCTTCTTCAGATGGTGCGCGGAAATGAGCGTTTCCACTTACTGCATTATTGACTTTTGAACCACCTAAATCTTCAGCGGAGATTTTCTCACCCGTTACGGTTTCGATTACTTTAGGTCCTGTAATGAACATTTGAGATGTTTTATCAACCATTAGGATAAAGTCAGTAATAGCCGGAGAATATACCGCTCCACCAGCACATGGTCCCATAATAACAGAGATTTGCGGAATCACCCCTGAATAAATCGCATTACGGTAGAAAATGTGACCATAACCATCAAGAGAAAGAACACCCTCTTGGATACGTGCGCCACCTGAATCATTGATGCCGATAAATGGTGTACCATTTTTCGCAGCTAGGTCCATTACCGTCGCCATTTTTTTCGCATGCATTTCACCAAGAGCTCCACCAAACACTGTGAAATCTTGAGAGAATAAGTATACAGGACGGCCATTGATTTTTCCGAAACCGGTTACAACACCATCACCAGGACCTTCCATTTTGTCCATCCCGAAATCTACTGTACGATGCGTAATAAATGGATTGATTTCAAAAAATGTGCCATCATCTAGCAATAATTCAATACGTTCACGAGCTGTTAATTTTCCTTTTTCGTGCTGTTTGTCGATGCGCTCATAGCCACCACCAAGTTCAATTACCGTCTTACGATCATATAAATCATTGATTTTGTCGAACATATCCATATTGATCACTTATCCCCTTTTCCACTTTTATCACATAATTCATATAACACACCGAATGAAGATTTCGGATGCATGAACGCAACCTCTGCACCACCAGCACCTGGCCCTGGCTCGTCGGATAATAGACGTACACCTTTCTCCCGAAGCTCTGCCATACGCTCACGAATTCCTGTCACTCCAAAGGCCACATGATGAATGCCTTCTCCACGTTTCTCAATAAATCCATGAATGGCGCTCTTTTCACTCATTGGTTCTAATAGCTCTATTTTTACGTTGCCTGCGTCGATAAATGCCACACGAACCTGTTGAGATTCTACTTCTTCTACTTTCAACAACTTTAAACCTAAAGTTTCTGTATAATATGTAATGCGTTCATCAAGATCGCGCACCGCAATCCCAATATGGTCTACTTTCTCCATGGTGACATCTCCTTCTGTTATGGTACATACTCTATTTTACAGACTTTTTTGTCAAAACTCTACTACTTGAGAAATTTTTCAGATTTGCTAAACTATTTATAAGAAAAGAAGGAGCGAACGAGCATATGAGTAATAAAAAGTTTCAAAAAATTGTTGTTTATAGCATGATAGCGATTATGCTAATCTCATCTCTAGCATTCGGATTATCTATGCTAGTTTAAGGCAAGGCACAAGCGTCCACACTACTGTGGGCGCTCTTTTTTGACCTTTAAACCCTTAAATGATTGCTTTATTTCTAAATACCTGTCCATTTCCTCTATAAACTGATAGAGGGCTGCCTGGGCGATAAATTGCTCATGATTTTGTGGTAAAGGTAACTGTGAAAAATCATGTTTAACCTGCTCTAACTTTTCTCGATAATGTCGCGCTGTATTTCCAGAGTGAACATGCTCACCAAGGTCTTGTAAAAAATCTGCCACAATTTCAGCCTCTTGTACTATAACAGGTAATGTTGTAATTTTTGGAAGTACTCTTTCAATAATTTCTAACTGCCGCTCACGCATATCAAAATACTTGTAGTAATCATTTTTTCGTCTCATAAAATGATTTTCAACATCTTTAAATGCTAAAGACTTGGCATCATCTAATGTTTTTATCGCTTCTATGATTTCATGCCCATCCCACAGCATATCTCCTTGTCGTAAATAGCTTGCAATTTCTATAAAAATCTTACTATAAAGATCCTCAATTTTAACTCTATAGTAATTTAATTCCTTTTGAATGTCTGGCATATACATATTAATGGCAATTCCCGTTCCATAGCCGATAGCCATTAATGCTAATTCATTATAAACAAGTGCCAGCGAAAAACCTTCAGCAGCGTATATATGCATAATAATGACGACACTGGAAATAAATCCGTCTGCAACTTTTAACGACACGATGGTTGGTATAAACAGTATTAACATACCCGCTAATGTAAGTGGATGATAAGCAAAAAGCTCAAAGCTCACAAAAGCAAAAATCATCGCAATAATACTTGAGACCAATCGTGTATATGCTGCATAAATGGATTTCTTTTTCGTAGGCTGCACACATAATATGGTTAGAATACCAGCAGATGCATACGAGGCTAAATCAAAATATTGAGCAATGGCAATTGCAATTGCTGCACCGATTGCTGTTTTTAACGTTCGATAGCCGATTGAAAACTTCTTCAGGCCGACTGCCTCCCATCCTTTAGTACTCTTCACTCATATAGCTAATCATTTAGCCAATATTACAAAAATTTTAATAATAACGGAACTCACTATATATGGAGATAAGTAGGTAGCCTACATAGATAAAGTTATCTATGTGGCTATTCTACTTACATTTAATGATTTTTCTTATACAAGTATAGAATTACAGTTCGTCACAGTATTCTTCAAAGTTAGCTTGTAAATTTGTTACAACTGACATTGGGTCATGCCCTTCGATTTCATAGCGACCAACTTCGGCTACTACTTGTCCATCCTTTAAAAGCACGAATGATGGTGAAGAAGGTAAGTGATCTTCCCCGAAATGATAACGTGCTGCTGCAGTAGCTTCTTTATCTTGCCCTGCAAATACTGTTACTAAATGATCTGGGCGTTTATCGTAATGTACGCATTGTGCAGCTGCTGGACGAGCAATACCACCCGCACAACCACATACTGAGTTAACCATAACTAATGTAGTACCTGGGCGAGCAAACGCCTCTTCAACAGCTTCTGGTGTTTTAAGTTGTTCGTAACCAGCTGCCTCAATTTCAGCACGTGCTGTTTTTAAAATTTCCTGCATAAATAAATCGTAATCCATATTCATATAGCGATAGCTCCTTTCAAGTCGGCGTCATTTTAGCTTTATTTTATATAGTTGGTATTTGACGCTCATACATCTCTTATCATAGCAGTTTGCAAAGAATTTGTGCACCTTCTTGCTCAACACAAATCACTTGATTTTACTAAGATTTCAATATGACTAGTTTACTTGTCTTCCTGCTCTTCGCTAAATAAACGATCAACACCCTGTGTGACTGTCAATTGTCCGCTTAAAATTTGGCGTTCAAGCAGCTGTACATGGGCTTTTCGCTGTGGATTCCCATAAAATAAATCAATTAGATGATCAGTAATCATAGATTGGAACCACTCTTTTGTTTGATTTTGACGTCGAGTAGCCCAATATTGATTGTCTTCCACAATTTGTTTGAATTGTTCAATTGTCGCCCAAACCTTATCAAGTCCCCGTTTTTCTAGTGAACTCACTGGCATCGATGTTGACATCCAACCAGGTGTGGCAGGCTGTAAAAAATGTAAAATTTGCTTATACTCTGCAACTGTTTTTTTGGCTAAACGAACATTATCACCATCAGCTTTATGCACGATAATGGCATCCGCTAATTCCATGATTCCTTTTTTCATGCCTTGCAGCTCATCGCCAGCCCCTGTTAAAACGAGTAATAGGAAGAAATCAACCATCCCACGGACATAGGTTTCACTTTGCCCAACACCAACGGTCTCAATTAAGATCACATCATAGCCAGCCGCTTCACAAACTAACATTGTTTCACGTGTCTTTTTATGAACACCCCCTAGGGTACCTGCTGATGGGGATGGACGGACAAATGCAGTAGGCTTCTTGACGAGCTCCTCCATGCGCGTTTTATCCCCAAGAATACTTCCTCCGGATAATGAAGAGCTTGGATCAATCGCAAGGACAGCAACTCGTTTCCCCATTTCACAAAGCATTGTTCCGAAAGCTTCAATGAAGGAACTCTTCCCTGCTCCTGGAACACCTGTAATGCCTATTCGAATACTATTCCCTGTATGCGGGAGAAGCTCCTGTAATAGCTCTTGTGCTTGCACTTTATGGGTTGCATTAGAGCTTTCTATGAGGGTAATGGCTTTTGACAAATGGGTGCGAGAGCCCGCACGTACCTGTTGTGCAAGCTCTCGTATATTCAAATTGTCGGCCTTTTTCTTTCGGAATTTTTTCGGTGTACCATATTGCATACCGTCGTGAGTTGCCTCGACTCCGTCCATGACAAATAGCGCACTGTCTTCCATTTCTTTATTTTTGTCCATTATTCAGACACTTCCTCATAGCCTAAACGTTTGTAGATTTCCTCTATAATTTTTTGTGCGGATACAGGAATTACTGTACCTGGTCCAAAAATAGCTACTGCGCCGGCATTATATAGGAATTCATAATCTTGCGCTGGAATAACACCGCCAACGATAATGATAATATCTCCACGTCCTAATTTTTCAAGCTCTGCAACCAATTCAGGGACCAATGTTTTATGACCTGCTGCTAGAGATGATACCCCAATGACATGAACATCATTTTCAACAGCCATTTGAGCTGCCTCGGCTGGTGTCATAAATAATGGTGAAATATCCACATCAAAGCCTAAATCAGCATAGCCTGTTGCAACAACTTTAGCACCACGGTCATGTCCATCTTGTCCCATTTTGGCTACTAAAATACGTGGACGACGACCTTCATTTTCAAGGAATTCTTCTGTCATTTGTTTTACTTCTGCAATTTGCTCCTCATCAGAGAAGTTTGCAGAGTAAACACCAGAAATAGAGCGAATTACGGCCTTATGACGTCCAGAAACCGCTTCGATGGCATCAGAAATTTCACCTAAAGAGGCACGTGCACGCGCTGCATCCACTGCAACAGCAAGTAAGTTTTCTTCCCCATCTTGAGCAGCTTTCGTTAAACGAGCTAAATGTTTTTGCACTTCCGCTTCATCTCGAGCTGCCTTCATTGCTTCTAAACGTTCAATTTGCTTTTGGCGTACAATTGTATTATCGATATCGAGAATATCAATTGGCTCTTCTTTTGCTAAACGATATTTATTTACCCCGACAATGGTTTCCGTTTTAGAGTCGATTTTCGCCTGACGTTTAGCCGCAGCTTCCTCGACTTTCATTTTTGGAAGTCCAGTTTCTATTGCTTTGGCCATTCCGCCAAGGGCTTCAATTTCTTCGATTAGTGCCCAAGCGGAATTTGTGATTTCGTCTGTTAATTTCTCGACGTAGTATGAACCACCCCACGGATCAATCACTTTCGTCATCGCTGTTTCTTCTTGTAAAAATAGCTGAGTATTACGAGCGATACGGGCAGAGAAATCGGTTGGAAGGGCAATTGCTTCATCTAGTGCGTTCGTATGAAGAGATTGTGTATGCCCCATCGCAGAAGCATTCGCTTCGATTAGCGTACGTGCAACATTATTAAATGGATCTTGCTCGGTTAAAGACCAACCAGATGTTTGTGAATGTGTTCGCAATGCTAATGTTTTTGGATTTTTCGGATTAAACGTTGACATCATCTGTGCCCAAATACGACGTGCTGCGCGCATTTTAGCAACTTCCATGTAATAGTTCATGCCAATTGCCCAGAAGAACGATAGTCGAGGCGCAAATGCATCAATATCAATCCCTGCTTTTAACCCTGTACGTACATATTCCAAGCCATCTGCTAATGTATACGCAAGCTCAATGTCATTTGTTGCGCCTGCTTCTTGAATATGGTAACCAGAAATCGAAATAGAGTTAAATTTAGGCATATACTTTGCTGTATATTCAAAAATATCTGCAATAATTTTCATCGACATAGCTGGTGGGTAAATATATGTATTACGCACCATGTATTCTTTTAAAATATCGTTTTGAATCGTACCTGCTAATTTCTCTGGAGTTACCCCTTGCTCTTCCGCTGCTACAATATAGAATGCAAGAACTGGTAATACTGCTCCATTCATTGTCATAGAAACGGACATTTGGTCTAACGGTATTTGATCGAAAAGGATTTTCATATCCTCAACAGAATCGATAGCTACACCAGCTTTCCCTACATCCCCCGTTACACGTGGATGATCTGAGTCATAGCCTCGGTGTGTTGCTAAGTCGAATGCTACAGAAAGCCCTTTTTGCCCCATTGCCAAGTTTCGTTTGTAAAAGGCATTAGATTCTTCAGCAGTTGAAAAACCTGCATATTGTCGAACTGTCCACGGACGAGCTACATACATGGTAGGGTATGGACCACGTGTATTAGGTGCAATACCAGCTACGTCGTTTAAATGTTTAGCTTCCTTAATATCTTCTTTTGTATAGATATCTTTAATTTCAATTCCTTCATTCGTCATAAATTTGTCTTCAGACGCTTGAGGTGCTTCAGTTGTTAAAACTTTTTCTATTTCTACTGCATTAAAATTTGGCTTGCTCATCGTTGGACCTCCTTCATGCTCGCGAACACAGACTGTAATTTTTCAATGATATTCTGTCCTGCGAAAATAAAGCCGTTTAAGCCATTTGCTAACCATGCTTCTTCTTCGTCTTTAAATTTACCAGCAACATCTACTATCACATCTGCTGGTTTATTAGCTAAAATGGCTGGTACAAGCTCTTTTGTATCTTCATCATTACCTGCAATCACCACATATCTAGCCTCTGTTGCCTTTAGCCATGCTACTGCCTCTTCAACAGTTGTTACTGGCTCGCTTTTTTCGGGAACTAGGCCAACTGTATTTAAGAAACCAGCTACAAAATCGGCACGTGGCTTAGCGCTTTTTAATGTACCTATTGCTAGAATGCCTGTTTGGACATGGGCTGCTGTCATTTTTCCACGCAGATTTTCAAATGGAATGGCGATACGCTTAATGTCAGCAAATAATGGATTTGTTTCCTGTTCAAGGGCATCGGCTGGATTAGCATAAATGTTTGTTCCAATTAATGATTGCTTGCGTGTTTCTGCAGCATTTATACGAGTTCGATAGGATTTTTCTATTTCCTCTGCCAGCTTACCAGATGCTGTGTATTCATCAATTCCACCGGCTGCCTCAATTTCTAAAAATAATGCCCATGCTTCTTTCACAAAGTCCGCTGTTAACGACTCAATGAAATAAGAACCGCCTGCAGGATCAGTTACTTTCAGGACATTTGTTTCTTCTTTTAAAATTAATGATACATTACGGGCAATACGAATAGATTGCTCCGTAGGCTTCGTTAATACATCATGTGGATGAACAGTAAAGAGGTCGGCACCACCGATTAATCCCGAAAGCGCTTCATTTGAAGAACGCAATAAATTGACATAAACATCTAATTTAGAAAAGCTTCTTAACGATGTCTCGGCAACTGTTGGGATTTTTACATTGTTTGACACACCATAAGCAGATGAGAACGCTTTCCAAAGTACTTTAAAAGCACGAAGTTTTGCAATCTCCGTAAAGAATTGTGTATCAATAGCAAACGAGACAAAAAACTTCTTCGAAAAGGCTTCAAAGCTATCTTCCTGCTCGGCAAATTTTGCTGCTAATGCAAGTGCATAGGCTAATTCTTGTACTGCATTGGCACCTTCATTATGATAAACAGTTGTATCTGCACTGACTGAGCGCACGCTCGGAAAAGCACCTAAAGAAATAGGATCTTTCGAAACAATGAATCCTTTAACTGCCTCTCGTTGATCCTCTACTATATGATCGAATACTGCTAATAATGGGTCTTTTGAATTTTGAATAGTAATTTTAAATGAATATTCAGAGAAATATGATGCTAATTTGACCAATACTTCTTCTGTCCAAACAAAATTCACACGGCTATCAATCGTAATAATTTCATTGCCTCGTGCTAAACTATCTTCAAGTTGAGCAAAAAAAGCTTCACTTGTATCAGCATGAATTTGCTGTGCCACCTGAAAAACTTGATTATTTTGTTGGGAACGGATTGTGGCAACTTGTAAATCAAGCTCTTCACCAAGCTTTGCTACTAAGCTTTCTTGTGTGTAAAGTGGCTGTAGTGTAACACCTTCATTTGTTTTCGTAAATAGTGACTCAAATGGTTTCCCTTTTAAAGCTTTGATTGCTGCATCTTGCCAGTCTGAATAGGCTGGTATTTCAAATTCAATATTTTTCATGTTGTTTGACATGCGGACGCTAATCAGCTTCCCCCCTTAGTAGTTTCTATTTGTTATTCTACATGACAAATAGCGACTCGAAAAGCATAAAAAAAATCGGAAACCTTTATACAGCAGGTTTCCGACGAGTCATCAGTAGACTGACGTTGAAGATTTATTCGTATTTTCGAGTATTTCTTTTACTCTATTTAGGAATTTGCCACATACAAGTCCATCAAGTACTCGATGATCTAATGATAAACATAAATTCACAATATCACGAGCAGCAAACATTCCACCTGGTAAAACAACTGGTTTCTTTACAATACTTTCCACTTGTAAAATTGCTGCTTGTGGGTAATTGATAATACCCATTGATTGAACTGAGCCAAATGCTCCCGTATTATTAACTGTAAATGTACCACCTGTGATGTCATCCATTGCCAATTTCCCTGTACGAACTTTTACTGCAAGCTCATGGATTTCTTTAGCAATTCCTTTAATGGATTTCTCATCAGCGTGTTTTATAACAGGGACAAATAAGGCATCATCTGTCGCTACCGCAATCGAGATATTGATGTCATGCTTTTGGATAATTTTATCTTCTGCCCACATCGAATTCAACATTGGGAACTCCTTCAAGGCTTGAGCAACTGCTTTTACAAAGAAGGCGAAATATGTAAGATTAAAGCCTTCTTTTTGCTTAAATTCATTCTTTAAGCTATCACGGTAAGCTACTAAATCTGTTACATCCACTTCCATCATCATCCAAGCATGTGGCGCTTCATGAACGCTTCTTACCATATTATTTGCAATCGCACGGCGCACTTTCGTCACTGGAATTTCAATATCTCCTGGGTGAACAGGTTGTGCTGGTGCTGCTGGTTTTTCTGCTTGTTGCTGCTGAGCTGGTGCTACAGTAGCATCTGATGTTGTTTGAACAGCTGATGGTGCTGGCACGACATCATTTGCTGTTGGAATATTGCCAGTTTCAATGAGCTTAAGCAGATCTTTTCTTGTAATACGACCACCCTCGCCTGTTCCTGTTACTTGATCGAGTGCAATATCATGCTCCTGGGCAAGACGAAGAACAGCTGGTGAGTAGCGCACTTTATCCTTGCGTACTTCTTTTGGCGTAGCTGAAGGCGTAGGAGCTGGTTGAGGTGCCTCCTGCTTCTTTTGAACCCCTGCATTTAAAATAGCTGAGCTTACTGAAGATTTTTTTTCTTGAGGCGGTGGTGGTAATTCACCTTCCCCTGCTATTTCAATAGAGCATACGACGGCTCCAACTGGTAATGTTTGACCTTCTTGCGCGATAAGCTCCGTAATAACCCCTTCAAATGAGGATGGGATTTCTGCATTTACCTTATCTGTTACGACCTCTGCTAGTGGATCATATTTTTTAACTGTATCTCCAGGCTTTACAAGCCATTTTTCAATTGTACCTTCTGTTACACTTTCACCGAGTTGAGGCATTGTAATATTTTGAACTGACATCCTTTATTCCTCCCATCAATTAAGCCTAGGCGTCATTGTATCTGATGTCGCGCTAAATCATAAAACATAGATAGGCAACAAGACAGATTTTGACTATTTTATGATCAAGTCAAAATCTGTACTTCCGTCTAAGGCTTTCATTTTTTTAAACAGCCTTGTGTGATTTATTAAAATGCCGCAAGTTCTCGCATTGCACGTTCAACTTTTTCAGGATTAATCATAAAATATTTCTCCATTGTTGGTGCATATGGCATAGCTGGCACATCAGGTCCTGCTAGACGTTGAATTGGTGCATCAAGCTCAAATAAACAATGTTCTGCAATAATTGCTGCAACTTCACTCATGATACTGCCTTCTTTATTATCCTCTGTAACAAGTAAAACTTTTCCTGTTTTACTTGCTGCTTCAATAATCGCCTCTTTATCAAGTGGATAAACAGTACGTAGATCAAGAATATGAGCAGAAATACCATCAGCAGCAAGACGTTCCGCTGCTTGTAGAGCAAAATGTACAGCTAAACCATAGGTAATAACTGTTACATCATCCCCTTCACGTTTCACATCTGCCTTACCAATAGGTAATGTGTAATCGTCTAATGGTACTTCACCTTTAATTAAACGGTACGCACGTTTATGTTCGAAAAATAATACCGGATCCTCATCACGAATAGCTGCTTTCAGCAGGCCCTTTGCATCATAGGGTGTTGATGGAATGACAATTTTCAAACCAGGTGTACCAGCAAAAAGTGCTTCTACAGATTGTGAATGATAAAGCGCCCCATGAATGCCACCGCCAAATGGTGCACGGATGACCATTGGACATGACCAGTCATTATTAGAACGGTAACGAATTTTAGCTGCCTCCGAGACGATTTGGTTAACAGCTGGCATAATGAAATCGGCAAATTGCATTTCAGCGATTGGACGCATGCCATACATCGCAGCCCCGATACCTACCCCAGCTATAGCACTTTCTGCAAGAGGTGTATCAAGGACGCGGTATTCACCAAACTGATCATACAGACCCGTAGTTGCTTTAAATACACCGCCCTTACGACCAACATCCTCCCCTAAAATGAAAACACGTTCATCACGTTCCATCTCTTCCTTCATTGCCAATGTAATCGCATCAATATAAGACATTACTGCCATTACACGTCACCTCCGTCCACTGGTGCATAAACATATTTAAGTGCATGCTCTGGTTGTGCATATGGAGCCGCTTCTGCATAATCTGTTGCTTCATTAACTTCAGCCATAACACGCTCTTCAATTTCAGTTCGTATTGCTTCTGTCATAACGCCAGCATCCATTAAATACTTTTCGAATAATAGAATCGGATCTTTAGCCTTACCTTCAGCAATATCTTCAGCCGTACGATATTGACGGTCATCATCATCTGATGAATGGGCTGTTAAACGATATGTTACCGTTTCAATTAAGCTTGGCCCTTCCCCATTACGTGCGCGGTCTGCGGCTTCTTTCACCACTTTATACACTTGTAACGGATTTTTCCCATCAACTGTCACTCCAGGCATTCCGTAGCCAATTCCACGATCAGATACTTTGGCACAGCCTAATTGACGTTCTACGGGTACAGAAATAGCATATTGATTGTTTTCTACCATAATAATAACTGGTAGCTTATGAACACCTGCAAAGTTTGCTCCTTCATGGAAGTCCCCTTGATTGGATGAGCCTTCACCAAGCGTAACGAAAGAAACAAAATCTTCTTTTTGTAGACGTCCAGCCAGTGCAACACCAACTGCATGTGGAACTTGCGTTGTAACAGGAGATGACCCTGTTAAAATACGATTTTTCTTTTGACCAAAGTGACCTGGCATTTGACGACCACCAGAGTTTGGATCTTCTGCTTTTGCAAAAGCAGACAACATCAATTCTTTTGGTGTCATTCCAAAATGTAATACAACACCCATATCACGATAATAAGGTGCGATATAATCCTTGTTTTTATCAAGTGCAAAGGCTGCTCCTACTTGTGCGGCCTCCTGCCCTTGACAGGAAATAACAAACGGAATTTTACCAGAACGGTTTAATAACCACATACGCTCATCTAATCTTCTGGCCATTAACATTGTTTCGAACATAGCAAGTACATCTTCATTTGACAAACCTAATTCTTCATGTTTGATTTGAACATCTTGCATACGAACACCCCTTTCGTATTATAGAGAAATAACTATCTTATCCTATATCCCCACTTTTGGATAGTTTAGCTAAGAAATTCAGAAAATTAAAAATGGATAGCACGATCATCTACTGCCAAAGCAGATTCCACTAAAACCTCATTTAAGGATGGATGTGGATGAATAGCCTGACTAATTTCCCAAGGTGTGGCATCCAATAATTTCGCTAACGATGCTTCCCCAATTAAATCTGTTACATGCGGTCCTACCATATGAATACCTAAAATATCATCTGTTTCTTTATCAGCGATTATTTTGACAAAGCCCTCAGTCTCTCCATTTACAAGAGCCTTACCAATCGCCTTAAACGGAAACTTACCGATTTTTAAAGAAAGGCCACTCTCTTTTGCAGCACCTTCTGTTAAACCAATGCTTGCAACCTCTGGATAAGAATAAACGCATTTCGGTACATTGAGAGCATCCAATGTCTTTGTTTTACCTGTCGCTATGTGCTCAATGGCTGATAGACCTTCATGAGAGGCAACATGTGCTAATTGTAAGCCACCAATGACATCTCCAATGGCATACATATGGGATTCCTTTGTTTGATAAGAATCATTCACTTTAATAAAGCCGTTTTCAACTTCGATTTCCGTATTTTCTAACCCGATACCTTGCGTATTCGCTTCACGTCCTACACAAAGTAATAATTTATCCGCCTCAAATATTTCTTCCTGATCATTCACTTTCGCCGAAATGAAAACGTTATCATTTTCAATTTTGAATGTAGTAGTATCTAATCGAGCATTCGTAACGATCCGAACACCTCGTTTTTCAAGTTGCTTCGTCACTTCTTTCACAACGTCTGCATCTTCTGCAGGTAAAATAGATGGACCATATTCTACAACCGTTACATATACACCAAAATCACAAAGCATAGATGCCCACTCAATGCCAATTACTCCGCCACCGACGATTAATAATGATTTTGGCAAGCTTGCTAACTCTAAGGCATGATCTGAATTTAGTACGTATTGCCCATCAACTGTTAAACCGGCCATCCCTCGAGGCTTCGAGCCAGTTGCGATCACAACATTTGTAGGAACAAGCATTTCATTCTCATCACCATTGGACATTTCAACAGAAATTGTGCCTGGCATTGGTGAGAAAATAGATGGTCCTAAAATTCGCCCTGTACCGTGATAAACATCTATTTTGCCTTTTTTCATCAGTGTATTCACACCTTGGCTTAATTGCTCTACGATTGCTTGTTTTCTAGCTTGAACTTTGTCAAATTGAAGTGTCACGCCTGCAATATCGACACCATATTCACTAGCCGTTTTATTGGCCATTCGATATACTTCTGCACTTCGAAGTAAGGCTTTACTCGGAATACAGCCTTTATGCAAGCAGGTACCACCTAAACGCTCACGTTCAACAATTGCTGTTTTCAAACCTAGCTGCGCAGCTCGGATGGCTGCAACATATCCGCCGGTACCGCCACCTAGAATGACAACATCATAATTTTGAGCCATGTTTATTCCCCCTTTTGAGAAAAGTGCTAAAGTCTTTATTTACTTAACAATCACTTTGCCAATTTTTTAACGTCCGTTTTTGCTACAGAAAAACTTTAGCTTCACTTTATTCATGGTCTTTTTTCTTGTTGAAAATTAGAAGAAGTCGACAATGCGACTTCTATAATGTTTTTACTGTGTCTATTAGCGACCGTGTAAAATATTTTTTTCATTTTTTAAGAATTGGCTACGAGATTTTGCTACGCGAGCAATGCGTTCCTCTGCTAAGCGATTCGCTGCCACATATGTTGGAATGCCATCTCGTTTTGAAATCGCAAAGATTTTTTCAATACTATCATAAATTCCATCCACGCGTTTCATTGCACGTTCACGATTATAACCATATAATTCATCTGCAACGTTAATAACGCCACCAGCATTGATAACATAGTCTGGCGCATAAACAATACCTAATTCATGTAGATAGTCACCATGACGTGAATCTTTTAATTGGTTATTAGCAGAACCAGCAATTACTTTGGCTTTTAATTGTGGAATTGTTTCATCATTTAAAATGGCACCTAAAGCACAAGGTGAGAAAATATCAACTTCCTGTGCATATATTTCGTCTGGTGCTACAGCCATCGCATCAAAGTCATTGACAACTCGGTCAATTGCAGCTTGATTGATATCTGTTACAACAAGTTTTGCCCCTTCATTATGTAAATACTCGCAAAGCTTGTAGGCTACATTTCCTAGACCTTGTACAGAAATTTTTAATCCTTCTAATGAATCGGAACCGAATGCTTCTTTTGCAGCCGCTTTCATACCACGGTAAACCCCATAAGCTGTTACAGGTGATGGATTACCTGAAGAACCGAATGCAGGAGAAATTCCTGTTACATAATTTGTTTCCTCATGGATTAAATCCATATCTGAAACAGTTGTACCTACATCTTCAGCAGTAATATAACGTCCATTTAATCCTTGGATGAAACGACCTAACGCACGGAACATTTCTTCGTTTTTATCTTTAAATGGGTCTCCAATAATAACCGTTTTTCCACCGCCAAGGTTTAAACCAGCTGCAGCATTTTTGTAAGTCATTCCTCGTGCTAAACGCAACGCATCTTCAATAGCATTTTCTTCCGATGCATATGTCCACATTCGTGCTCCACCTAGTGCTGGTCCTAGTGTTGTATCATGGATAGCGATAACCGCTTTTAACCCTGATGCTTCATCTTGGCAAAATACCAATTGTTCATAATCATACTTTTCCATATACTTGAAGATTTCCATGAAACTCGCCCCTTTGCTTTGGAAAGTGCATCCCCAAATGCCCATCCCATCATGTTTTGTCTAACAATCTATTCCTCTTAGCGTTATCTCTTAACTAGCTCTGAACCCCTCTTATTCAGTAGGTGTTTAGACCCCAATGCTTGAAGAAAAAATTGTTTAGTAATGGATAATATTGTTCCACTTATTTTTACAATACTGACAAATTCACAATTTCGCAACTATTATTACATATTCTTATTTAAGTAAGAATTTTCTAAACATTCAGTTACAAATGCTACTTTCTGTCCCTCCTCGTTTTTATGCGAAAATATTATATTCGTTTCTACCTTCCTTGACATTCCACCATCCACAGGTACAATTAATCATAGGAATAAGGAGGGGTAGTATGGCCCGTTTAGCTGCATTTATTGTAATGCTTATTCCAGGTCTTATGGCTGCAGGTGGCATTAAATTTATGCGTGATACATTATTTGGTAAGCTTATTTCGCCATTCCCATTTTTATGGCTACAATTTGTAGTTGGTGTTATATTCTTCGTGATAGGCTTTGGTTTTTTCGCAGGATTTTTACTACATCGCGACAGAAAAAATGGAAAAGTAGCACCACGCTTCCAAAAGAAATAAAAATAGCTATCCAAATAAGTCACACTCGACTTACTGGATAGCTATTTTTATACACGTTCTTGTACTGCGATGACTTTATCAGGATAATCCGTAATCCATCCAATGACAGCATGATGTGGATTCGTTAAAAATAGTTCACTGCCATCAATCGCATAAAAACGACAGGCTTTTTCATTTATAACACAAGCCTCCAAGTATCTTGGTTTATAGTACCTTTTATGCATATGCACAGTATCAGCTGCTTTATAATCAGCTAGAAGATCCCATTTGATTTTTTTTGTGGCTATAAGGGCCGTTTCAAATTCCGGTCTATGTTTTTTAACAATCTCTAAAAGCTCATAGTGAAAGGATGAAAAATGACTCCCCTCTGGCAGAACTAACCCCTGTAGGAAATTAATCAGCCCTCTCTTATTGTCTAAGATGGTTGATTTTAATTCAATATTCAATGGCATCTGATGCATATTTGCCCACACTAAAACTGCCTCAAATGCCGGCATTTTATACGATGAAAATAGACGTCTCCAAGGCTTGCCAAGTTTAAAATGTAGAAGCTCCTCCATCGTACAATCGCTCACCAGTTTATTGCTGCCCACAAGTCTTGATAGCTGTGGATCGTGATACACTACGGGTAATCCCTCTTTAGAAAATTGAATGTCTAATTCAATGCCATCAGCCCCTAGCTCCATCGCCTTTTCAAAAGCTTGAAGAGTATTCTCTAGTGCATAAGCAGAAGCACCTCGATGTGCAAATACAGGAATACAAGAATTAGACATTGAGCTCACCAAATTCTAGCAGGAATTTACCATTCGTCATTTTGCTTAATAACGATGACTTTCTGCCAATTTGAATATAAGTACCTGGATGTGCTTCTTTTGTCACTACAATCTCTTCTTTCCCTACATGGCGCATTTCATCCATTAATAGCTTAATTTCACGATCTAACTCCACTGCTTCAGCTTTTAATTTGGTTAAGGCTTGTTTTGTCTCTTCAAATGAAGCAGTTTGTTCTTTAGACATCTGATTGAGAAATGGCAATAGACTTTTCATTTTGTTCTCATGTGCTAAAATTTCTGCTTGCAACTGTTTTAACTGGGCTGCTTTTTCTTGCATGACTGAATTATTTTCTTGCTTATTGATGCTTTCAATGATTAAATCCGTTCGGCGTTCTAGACGGTTTCCAGAAATGGCTGTGACGATCGTATTTTTTGCTACTGCTCGCCCACCAATGATTTTACCTTTTCGTTCATCAACATAAATAGAATGGGCAGAAAGCTGTGATCCTAGCGCATAAAAACCAATATGAATACTATCACCTGCAAATAAATTCGCTTCATTCACATGCTTAACAAATATATTGCCACCCGCTTCCACTACTGTTGAACCAAGTCCAAAAATCCCTCCCCGAATATAAACATCCCCCTCTATGGATTTAATCAATTTGGCACCGCTTACACCTTCGGCACCATCGATTGAAATATCACCAGTTGCAATAACCGTATAACCATTTGTTACTGTTCCTTTAATACTGAGAGAACCATTAAATTCTAGGTTGCCTGTTTCCACGCCAACATCACCGTTTATAGGAAGGTGTCTGTTTACACCAATCATTCCTTTGACATCATCTAAAACACCCGCAATTTTAGAGCGAATGACGATTTTCCCGTCCTCTTCCACTTCATAGGCCGATTTTGTGTCGTATTTAATAGGAAAATCTCTCCCAGGTACAGCAGCGACTACTTCACCAAGCACGTTTTTTCCTGGTTTACCTAATGTAGCAGGAATCTTTTCACCAAGCCACGAGCCTTCTGAAATTTCTGAAATAAAATTCATATCATAGTAATCGGCTTTACCGTCTTCTCGAATGACCGGTTTTCTCTCCGGTTTAGGCAAATATGTAATTTGTGCATCCATCCCTGCTATAGGTTGTTCGCCTTGAGCAATTAAAAATGCTTTTCCTGATTCAGCCTTTGAAATATCAAAGTCTACTATTCCGTAAACAATTCCTTTTTCTTCAAGTGTTTCTCGTATTTGCTGTGTCAATTTTTCTTTATTATTTTGAATATACTCTTGTGTTTCATATATAAAAATAGAGGCTGACATTTTATCACGTGCGATCTCCGCTTCAACATTCGGAAGCCAGCGTCCAATTTCAACTGGGCTTGTGTTTGGGGTTGATAACACGTTTTTTAAAATTGAAAAATTAGATAATTTAAGTCGTGGATGACTACGTAGGATGCTATCAAATTCTTTTAATGGGAATCCGGCACTAAAAGTAAGCATAAATACCTTGCCATTTTCTTCAGAAATTTCAAAGTTGTCATTCCGAACTAGAATCAAGCTACCTCCTCCTTCCCTCTATATGTAAGTATATACAATCCCCTTACATTTGTTTAGAGACCATTGTCACTACCGAGAAAGAAAATAGTACTACTCAATTATTAAAAAATCCGCCAAAAATTTCATTCCAACAAATAAAATTAAACAATTTTAACTATTTAAATGTTTATTTATCTGCTTTTTTATTAAATTTTCCTTTTAATTCAAAGTAATTCCATTTAATTATTTTGGAGGAATAGTATGCTATGGAAAGATAGCAAGTGGGTTCATCTCTATTAATAGTAGTTTTATATAGGTATTTTGAACCTTTAGTTATTCAACAAGCTACCTATACCTCCTTCAATATGGAAAGTGCAGCCTAGTTGAGCTAATTGCTCATGAGTCATATAGTGCATACTAATTTTACCATCTAATGCTAAACGTACCTCAAATAGTTCCTCCCCAATTTGCGTTATTTCTATCGAATTCATTCCATCTAGTTGGAAATTTACACTTTTCATTTTCATCACCTGTTTTAGTATAACGAATACAATCGCAATGAGTAACTAATATGCCGACTTTTCTTTGATTGTTCCAGTTCTCGTTATTCAGTTAAGATATTTCTACAGCATTTTCTGTAAAACTATCGATTAAATTCCCTAATCAATGCTACCGAGTTTTGTAATGATGAATTGAACACCAGCGTATAAGTTTAGCTTATAAAAAATGGATAAGGGCTTACAGTCTCACACCATTATTTACCCCATGGCTGTTCACCATATCTTTTTAGCATCACGACTTCACCATCATTATTTAACCGATTGTAAACATATTTAACTTTGTATTCGTTGTATTTTTCTAATTCGATTTTATCGTAATACTTTTTCGGTAATATTAACTCACGCTCATCAATTAACAGGTAGTATTCTCCGTTCTTTTCAACAATATTTTGTTCATCAATTTTCACTGTTTTTTCAACTAGTGCATCATTAAATGTATAAAAACCTGCTGCAAATACTCCAACTAAAATAAATACTAAAAAAATAACGAATAACTTACTCCTACTCAAGTATCTCTTCCCCTTAAATTTGATATTTAATACTACTATTAATCAATTTATGTCATATTATCAAAATTAACCATATTAATCCTCTAAAAAGAGGTTTTTGCGAAAGAATGCTTTTTTGATTCACAACTTCATTGCACGAACCTTTCTAAAAAGGACAAATTCGTTAATAATGAACATAAAAAATACGCCCCTCAAACAGTCGACGTAAACTGTCTAAAAAGGCGTTATCATTTTCGTAATAAATTACATTCTCCGCTAAGCTACACGCTAAAAACACCAATATAGCACGCTTAGCTAGCCATCATATCAATACGGATTTTGTCTGCGATCATGGCAATGAACTCGCTATTGGTTGGCTTGGATTTTAGGTGGTGCACCGTATAGCCAAACATCGACGAAATCGATTCATAATTGCCACGATTCCATGCGACCTCGATGGCATGACGAATTGCACGTTCCACACGGGATGGCGTTGTATTGAATTTTTTCGCGATTTCTGGGTATAAAATTTTCGTGACAGATCCTAATAATTCTATATCTTCAAATACCATTTGAATGGCTTCACGTAAATAAGAATAACCTTTAATATGTGCAGGTACACCGATTTCTTTTATGATTGCAGTAATCGTACTGTCTAATTGATGCTGATTTAATTTTTGAGGTACTGTCGGTTGTAACACGCTTGTCTTTTTTGGTAGTGTCGCCTTTTGTCCAGCACAATGTAGAATCTTTTGTACCAATTGATCGAATTCAAATGGCTTCAGCATGAAATAGGAAGCCCCTAAATCTACCGCCTGTTTCATGACATCTTCCTGACCAAAAGCTGTTAGCATAATAACTTGGATAGATGACATTTTTTCGTTTTGATACATGGCTTCTAATACAGCTAAACCGTCAAGATGAGGCATTATTATATCTAGAAGTAAAATATCTGGTGTAAATTCCTCAAGCATTTGTAGACAAACTTTTCCATTTGAAGCTGTTGCAATAATTTCTATTTCGGCATGTCCTTGAAAATACTGCTCCATTGTTTTTAATAACTCACGATTATCATCAGCAATCGCTACTTTTACTTTTGTCATTTCAATTCCTCCTTCTGGACTTGCTTTGAACACCTCAAAGCGTTAACCTAACCCCTAAATGCCGTTTTTGGCACACTGTGGAATTTTCGACATTTTTGTTTTAAAAACCTTTTTCATTTTCAAAAATGAGTATGTAGTCCGATACTTTCTTTTTTTATCGACAAGTTACGATAAATAATTGCAACTAGTCGAATGCTCTTATTACTTATTTTAGATAAAATTAGTTGATAAAACTACAGTTTTTTTAAATATCATGACTCCTTCAGGGAATTATTAGAAATACATGTTGAATTCCTAGAAAAAAGGGTAAAATTCGCTTCTTTCCCTGGGCTTTTGTTGCCCCTGAAAATGAAGCGAATTCTTACCAGACATAATTCATGAAGATCTTCTTAACATTTCTGCTACAGTTAGTGCCGCCCCTTTTTTCGGCTCTTCAACAAACATATGCGTCACAGCACCGACAAAACGACCGTCTTGAATGATAGGACTGCCACTCATTCCCTGCAAAATACCACCTGTTTTTTCAATGAGCTTTTCGTCAGATACTATAAATTCAAGGCGTTCATTTTCAACCTTTGTAATTTCAATCGAAAAAGATTCCACCTTACTGCCTTCAATAGCCGTATAAATTTCGGCTTTCCCAGTTTTTATATCTTTTTCATGCATAATTTCAATGGCTTTGGGTAATCTTTGTTGATAACCGTCTTCCCAACGGCCAAAAATACCATAAATAGTATTTTTATCTATACTGCCGAGTCGTTCTTGATGCTTTTCAATGGAGGATATTTTATAGCCTGGTTGGCCCGGTGTACTTTTACGAATTTGTTGAATGGAAGCTAAAAAAATGGAGCCAGCTTTAAAAACAGGGGCTTCTTGTAGGGTTGAATCGACAATTTGATGACCTAGTGCTCCGTAATTTTTTGTCTCTGGATCAATATAAGTCAGTGTTCCTACTCCATCTGTTTCATCTTTTAAAAAGGAAATGACATGCTCTGCTTCTTGATTTTGTAATTCCAATGTAACTTGTTGGCCTTCACTATTGATCGTCCATTTTTGTTGGCCTTTTTTTGCCACAGCTTGTTTGGCATCAGCAAGAGATTTAACAGGGATATCATTTATTTTTTCAATGACAGCTCCTCCCTTCATCCACTGATTCGAAGCTAATAATACATCATGTGCGACAAATACATGTGATAATTGGAGCTGAATCCCAATTGCTTCACCCATTGGTATAAGCTTTTTGGCGGCTAAAGCTTGTACAGGCATCACTAACAAAAAGATGAGCATAGGCAAAATGACTAATTGACGCCAATGACGATTCATACGACACCTCCTTTTCATTTTTGTCTTTTTACTATGTGTTGTTGTGCCATTCTTATAAGCGGTAAATATTTGTGCAAAAAGAAAAAACCCAGAAACAGCGTGACTGTTTCTGGAATAAAGATTAACGCATTTGTTTTTTTCGTTCATCTGCCATTTTTAAAAGCTCTGTTGCATGCTGTAATGTTAAAGCTGTAATTTCTGTACCAGACATCATACGGCTAACTTCCTCAATTCGAGCATCTTGATCAATTTCCGATAACGAAGTGAACGTTCGATCATGCTCCACCTCTTTTTTGATAAAGTAATGATGATCAGCCATAGCCGCAACCTGTGGTAAATGAGAAATACATAATACTTGAGAATTAACGGAAATCGCTGCGATTTTTTCTGCAATGGCTTGCGCTACACGACCACTTACACCTGTATCGACCTCATCAAAAATAATGGAGGTGATACCATTTGAGGAAGAGAAAATCGTTTTCAATGCAAGCATCATTCGCGATAATTCACCGCCAGATGCAATTTTGGGTAACGATTTTGGTGGTTCTCCAACGTTTGTGGAGATGTAGAAAATGATTTGATCTTTTCCATTGGCATCGAAATATGGTAATTCATCGAAATTAACAATAAATTTTGCTTTTTCCATATGTAGTTCACGTAATTCTGCCATTATGGCTTCACTCAATTGATGGGCAGCAGTTTTACGTACCGCTGAAAGTTTTTCAGCAAGTTCATTAAGTACCGATTCCATCTCTAGCACTCGGCGTTCTTTGACCTGCAAAATTTCATCTCGATTCAATAATTCATTTAATTCTGTTTTAATTTTCTCATAATACGCTAAGATTTCTTCCACTGTCGAACCATATTTGCGTTTTAAATTTTGGAATAGTGCTAAACGCTGCTCAACCTCGTTTAAACGTGCTGGATCGAACTCTAAGTCATCTAACACATTTTTGACCTGATAGGCTGCATCTTGTAAGGCATAAAATGCAGATGTCACAGCTTCAGATGCTTCTTTGAATTGATCGTCAACCGTCGCGGCGTCTTCTAAAGCACCCATAGCATTACCAATCCAATCAAGTCCCTTCGAATCGCCTTGAATGGCATCATAGGCTGCACTAGAACGTTCAAAAATTTTATTAAAATTCATCAAACGACGGCGTTCATCTAAAAGGTCGTCTTCCTCACCCAACTTTAGATTGGCTTCCTCTAGCTCTTTTATTTGAAATTGGTACAAATCAATACGTTGAGCCATCAATTGTTCATCAATCGATATGGAAGCTAAATCTTTTTTTAGTAAACGATATTCTTCATATTGTTCACTATATGTTTTTTGTATAGGGGACAGTTCTTCCTCCGCAAACTGGTCGAGTAAATTAATATGCTGCTTTTCATCCATCAGCTCTTGATTTTCATGTTGACCATGAATATCAATAAGGCTAGCGCCAATGTCTCTAAGTACCGATAATGGCACAAGCTTTCCATTTACTCGGCAAATGCTTTTACCAGAATCATTTAAATCCCGTCGTAAAATAATGCTATCTTCTTCAATTTCTATGCCTGCTTCTTCTAATTTTTTCAGAACAGGATGAGCTAAACTTGAAATTTGAAATAAGCCACCTAATTCTGCTTTTCTTGCACCGTGGCGAATAAATTCAGTATTGCCTCGTCCACCCGCAAGTAAATGCACAGCATCAATGATAATGGATTTCCCAGCACCTGTTTCCCCTGTAAGTACTGTTAAACCTTCTGAAAAGCTTACTGTCAGATCCTCAATGATGGCAAAGTTTCGAATACTAAGCTCTCTTAACACAAATTGTCACCTCTGAATCAAATTCCCCATTTTTTAGAGCATGTCTAATAAGCGATTTTTTGTATTTTCACGCTCATTTTCATTACGACAAATAATTAAAATGGTATCATCCCCAGAAATTGTACCTAAAATTTCTGGCCAATCTAAATGGTCAAGTAAAGATGCAATCGCGTTTGCATTACCTGGAAGAGCTTTCATCACTAAAAAGTGAGATGCTCCATCAATGCTGACAAATGCATCTGCTAATGCACGATGTAATTTTTGGACTGGGTTGAAACGTTGATCTGCGGGTAAGCTATATTTATAGCGACCATCCTGTAACGGTACTTTCACTAAATGTAGCTCTTTAATATCTCGTGACACCGTTGCTTGGGTCACATTATAGCCTGCTTCTTTTAAAAAATCGACTAAATCATCTTGTGTTTCGATTTCATGATTGGCGATAATATCTCGAATTCGTATATGTCGTTGTCCTTTATTCAACGAGATCACCTCTTATAAATAATTGTATATGTGTATAATCACACTACCATTTTCAACAAAAAAGCACAAGAAAAAACACGGCTCTATAAGCGAGCACGTGTTATTTTAAAGAATTATGCGCTTCTTCAACGAGTGCATTAAAAGCTGTATATGAAGGAATTATTTCATCACCGACAGGATTCACTAAATGGAATAAAAATTCAATGTTCCCTTCCCCTCCTGTTATAGGTGAAAAGGAGGCATCTTTTACAACAAAGCCAATTTCTGTTGCCATAGCAGCTGTTTTTTCCAATACTTCGAGATGTACTTTTTTATCACGAACAATACCTTTTTTACCAACCTTGTCTTTCCCAGCTTCAAACTGTGGTTTCACCAATGCCATCACATCGCCACCTGGAAGCAACAATGTTTTTAATACAGGTAAAATGAGCGATAAGGAAATAAAGCTAACATCAATGGTTGCAAAATCAGGTAACCCTTCCGTTAAATCAGCGGCTGTTGTATAGCGAAAATTGGTTTTCTCCATGACCGTGACACGTTCATCCGAGCGAATTTTCCAAGCTAACTGGTTAGAGCCCACATCCAATGCATAACAATGTCTTGCTCCATGTTGTAGGGCACAATCTGTAAAGCCGCCTGTAGAGGAGCCAATGTCAAGCATTAGCTTTCCTTCTACAGTCATATCAAAAATTTGTAGGGCCTTTTCAAGCTTTAGGCCACCACGACTAACATATTTTAAATCAGAGCCCTTCACTTGTAGAGGCGCATCGATGGCAATTTTTTCTCCTGCCTTATCAATACGTATTTCATTTGAAAAAACAAGACCTGCCATAATGGATCGTTTTGCTTTTTCTCTTGTCTCGCAAAGCCCACGCTCTACAAGTAAAATATCTACTCTTTCTTTTGGTTGTTTTGTCATTATTTATTCAAACCTACTTGCTGTTTTTGTTGAATTAATACGTGCATACGTGCAACCGTATCCTCTGCTGTCATATGAATTTCTGCGAGTAACTGATCTACATTACCATGTTCGATATATTGATCTGGAATTCCCATGCGATCAATAAGTGCATTTAGATAGCCATGATCATGAGCAAACTCTAATACGCCACTACCAAATCCACCTTGCAGGACAGCTTCTTCAATCGTTAAAATTGGCTTATGACTAGATAAAATACGATGTAGCATTTCCTCATCCATTGGCTTGATGAAGCGAGCATTAACTACTTCAATCTCAATACCTTGTTGTGCCAGCATTTCAGCTGCCGCCATTGCCATTGGAATCGTCGTTCCAAATGTTAAAATAGATGCGTCTTTCCCCTCGCGCAAGACTTCCCAGCTGCCAATTGGTAAAGCGATTAGCTCGTCATCTAATGGTACGCCAATCCCATTCCCACGTGGATAACGAAGAGCAATTGGGCCACCATCATATTCAATCGCTGTCTTTACCATATGCTGACCTTCATTTTCATCTTTTGGCATCATAATAGTCATGTTTGGAATATGGCGAAGGAAAGCAATATCAAATACACCTTGATGGGTTTCTCCATCCGCTCCAACTAAACCAGCACGATCAATGCCGATAAAAACATTCAAGTTTGGACGAGCAATATCATGTAATACTTGGTCATATGCACGTTGCAAGAATGTAGAATAAATGGCTAAAAACGGCTTCATTTTTTGAGTAGCTAGTCCTGCAGCCATCGTTGCTGCGTGTTGTTCAGCAATTCCTACATCAAAGAAACGATTTGGGAAATCCTTTTGAATACCTTGTAGCTTAGACCCAACAGGCATTGCTGGCGTAATCGTCACTACTCGCTCATCCTCATGAGCAATTTTACGAACCGTTTCTGCAATTAAACTACTCCACGCTGGTCCTTTTGCTTCAGATTTAACAAAGGCACCGTTTTCAATTTTATAGGGACCTGTCCCATGCCAATTACCAATAGTATCATCCTCGGCAGGTTTATAGCCCTTTCCTTTTTTTGTAATGACATGGACCAAAACAGGCCCTTTCACTTTTTTAGCATGTGATAATGTCATTTCTAGGGCTTCGAAATCATGTCCATCAATTGGGCCCAGATATTTAAAACCTAGCTCCTCAAAAAACACACCGGACACCACTAAATATTTTAAGCTGTCTTTAAGGCGCTCTGCAGTAGAAGCAAGCTTGCCTCCTAGCACTGGAATTTTATTTATAAGTGACTCTAGCTCTTCCTTCGCTTTTGAGTATTCCTTAGCTGTACGTAAACGACCTAATACATTGTGTAATGCTCCAACATTTGGTGCAATGGACATTTCATTATCATTCAGAATGACAATCATATTTGTTTTTGCATGTCCAATATGATTTAACGCTTCAAGTGCCATACCGCCTGTTAAAGCACCGTCCCCAATAATAGGGATTACATAGCTATGTTCTTTTTTAATATCACGTGCCGCTGCCATACCCATGGCTGCTGATAAGGACGTCGAGCTGTGACCTGTTTCCCACTCATCATGTTCACTCTCCACGCGCTTCGGGAATCCACAAAGCCCTTTGAACTGACGTAGTGTGTCAAATTGACTCGCACGACCTGTTAAAATTTTATGCACGTAAGCTTGGTGGCCAACATCCCACAAAAACTTATCTTTTGGACTGTCAAACATTTTATGCAGCATTATCGTAAGTTCAACTACACCTAAATTTGGCCCGATATGCCCACCTGTGACAGAACATTTTTCGATTAAGAAGGTACGAATTTCTTGTGCAAGTTGCTCAAGCTCCTTCTTATTTAAGTTTTTTAAAAAGGATGGACTAGTTATTTTATTTAAATCCACCTTTCTCACACACCTTTTCAATAAAATATTCACCGCAATTGTGTTTCCACCATTATAGCAGTGTTATCAATATGCTAAAAGTACGAGCACTTCATTGAATGCAAATTGCAAACGTTCCCACCTATTCTAGCATATTCTTTTCCTTCAACGCCTTGATTTTCTCTCTTAGTTTTTACGATGAACAATATACGCAGCAAAGTCGCGTAATAAGCTGGTATCGATTGGTAATTGATCGAGTGCGTTAATGGCATGTTGATAATGCTCAGCAAGCTTTTCTTTTGCTCCCGCTAATGTTAAAAGCGCTGGATAGGTGCTTTTATCACTAGCGATATCTTTCCCTGCTGTTTTCCCTAGTTCTTCAGTTGTTCCTTCAATATCTAAAATATCATCCTGAATTTGGAAAGCTAGACCAATGTGATGTGCATATTTCTTTAATGTAGCACGATCATGATTGGACACATCTGCTAACACGGCTCCCGCTTCAATACTAAAGCGTAATAAAGCACCTGTCTTATTGACATGGACCTGTTCTAGCTCTGTTAAATTAAGCTGACGTTGCTCTCCTTCCATATCAAGTACTTGACCACCAACCATGCCTTCTGCTCCTGCTGCGACACTTAATAATTGGACAAGTTCAATGCGCTTTTCAGCAGACAATTCCATACGTGCTAAAATGCCAAATGCCAACGTATTTAGTGCATCTCCAGCAAGCGTTGCAAGTGCTTCACCATAAACTTTATGATTCGTCGGCTTTCCTCTTCTGAAATCATCATTATCCATACTTGGTAAATCATCGTGGATTAAAGAATACGTATGAATGATTTCAATTACAGAACCGACAAGAAAGCCGTCCTGTAAATTTTTATGGTAAAGCTCAAGTACTGCTAACACAAAAAGTGGGCGAATTCGTTTACCGCCAGCCTTTAATGAATAGAGCATAGATTCCTTTAAATCGGCTGGTGCATCAATTTGTTCAACAAGTGCAAACATGGTTTCTTCAATTTGTGGTATGTTACTTTCAATAAAGTACTTTAATGGCTCATTCATTTCCTAATTCTCTCCCTTTAGTGGATCAAATGCTGTTGTTTCACCAGTCTCTTGGACAATCGATACGAGCTGTTCTTCTGCATGTTGCAGCTTACTATGGCAAAACTTTGATAGCTCCATTCCTTGCTTATATAAATCTATTGCATTTTCCAATGGCACATCGCCTTGCTCCAACTGGCGAACGATTTCTTCTAGTGCCGTCATGGCTTCTGCAAACGTTTGTTGTTTCTCTGTCACAACGTTTCCCCCTCATTCTTTGGCAAGATATTTTTCACTTCAGCCACAACATTCCCATCATGGAAAGAAAGTGTAAGTTGATCCTGCTTTTGTACCTCAGTGGATGATTTGATCATTTGTTGATCTTTATATGCTACTGTAAAACCTCTTGTTAGAATGGATAGCGGATTTAAAGCTTCTAATGTTCTAACAGTGGCCTCAAATTGTTGTTGTTGCTTCGCTACATAATACGTAGTAGCACGGGATAATTGTTGAATGCGTGCTTCAAGTTCACGTTGATGGAACGCCAGTGCCTTTTTAGGTGAATGCTGCTCGACCGTACTATGTAATTGTTGAAGCTGAGATTTTTTCTTCATCAACTCCACCTGCATCGCTGTCTGCAACCCAGACTCGAGCTGTGCTAATCTTTCAGTAAATGGTCGATAAAGTCTTTCTGGCATGGACAATGGATAAGACTGCTGGAGCTTATTTAGACGTTGTCGTTCAGCCATAAGTTGCGACCTCACTATTTGATGAAGTTGTGATTTTTGCGTAAGTACCCGCTGGTATAGCTCTGCTTGATCTGGAACAGCCATCTCTGCAGCTGCCGTTGGTGTAGGAGCTCGTAAATCAGCTACATAATCTGCAATGGTTGTATCTGTTTCATGTCCGACTGCGCTAATAATAGGAATTCGGCTTTCAAAAATAGCCCGTGCCACTATTTCTTCATTAAAAGCCCATAAATCCTCAATTGAGCCTCCACCACGACCTACAATTAACACATCACAACTCGCATTCTGATTGGCACGTTGAATATTTTGCACAATATTTGGAGCCGCCTGCGCTCCTTGCACTAGAGTTGGATAAATCAAAACTTTAGCAAGGGGGTAACGTCTCTTCAACGTCGTACAAATATCTCGAATAGCAGCACCTGTAGTCGATGTTAATACACCTATTTTTTCAGGAAACTTTGGTATCGGTTGCTTCCACTCTGGTTTAAAAAGCCCCTCTTTTTGTAATTGTTCTTTTAATTGATTAAAGGCAACAAATAAGCTACCAATGCCATCAGGTTGCATCTCCTGTACATAAAGTTGGTAGGTACCATAACCTTCGTAAACGTTTACATCGCCTCGAATAAATACTTGCATACCTTCCTTTGGCTCAAACGCTAATTTTGTAGCCGCCATTTTAAACATCGTAGCCGCAATGCGGGCTCCATCATCCTTGAGCGTAAAATAAATATGGCCTGATTGATGGATTTTAACATTCGATAATTCACCCTTTACATATACTTCACGTAGATGAGGGTCAGCATCAAACTTTCGTTTAATATATTTCGTTAACGCTTTTACTGTTAAATAAGAAGCAGACGACATGTTTTCGGCTCCTTTACTATAATCAAGTTTTTCACAAAAACTACACCTATCATAACATTTTTTACTGTCGTTGACGTGCCAAAATGCAGTTTCGCTAGAAAAAATGACGAGGTTACAACTATCGAAAAACAACTATAACATATTCATACACGATCAAACTATTAGAAAACAGCTTATTACCATCCATAACAAACAAAGCCCCATAACAATAGTTGTTATGAGACTTTACATTTTAATAGAATAGTAATAGAAGCGTACCTACAATAAAACAATAGTACGTAAAATAGCTAAGTTTACCGCTTTTCATAATACCCATAAACCATCGCATCGCAAAATAGGTCATAATGAGCGTAGCGATGAAAGTAGCTGCATAGGGAAGTGCCAATGCGCCTTTATTCGGCTCCTCTAAAAAATCCGTAATCCCAAGGACCACTCCCCCTAAGCTTACAGGAATATAAAGCATAAAGGAGAACCGTAAGGCTGTATCCTGCTTCATCCCTACTGCTATTGCTGAAATAATCGTTGCTCCTGATCGGCTAATACCTGGCGTTAAAGCTACTGCTTGCCCTAATCCTACAATAATAGCGTCTTTTGCCCTGAGATCAGCATCTTTCTTCTTCCCTTGCATATTACGTATTAACCATAATGCAGCTCCTGTGACAAATAACATGAGCGCAATTGTAGTCATACTGACATTGTCAGCAATGACATCACTTAATAACACCCCTAAAACGCCTGCTGGAATAGATCCTATGATAATATACAATGCAAAGCGAAAATCAGCGTTATAGCGCCTCTCCCCTGTCTTTAAATAGAGAAAGAAATGACTTATAAGGCGCACAATATCCTCTCGATAAATATACATAATGGCAAGTAATGATGCTGTATTAGTTAAAATGGCGAATGTAAAACCTTGTTCTCCAAGTCCTAGTATTTCACTGGCAATCATAACATGTCCACTCGATGATACGGGAATAGGCTCTGTGAAACCTTGGACAAGACCAATGATGATATGTTTTACAATTAACATAATATCGATGTTTTCCATAAAAACCTCCTTCTACGTATGTATGTCCCAAACGTTACATTAGACGTCAAAAAAGCAAAGAAGTTCTTTTTTATACATCAAAAAAGTCATCTCAAAGCAATGTTGAGATGACTCTTTTATGGTTGTGTTATTTATTTTGCAAGCTATTTTCAGCTGCTTGCACTGTGTTGAATAGTAACATCGTGATTGTCATTGGTCCGACACCACCTGGTACAGGAGTAATATGTGATGCAATACCATCTACTTCTGCAAAGTTTACATCACCGCATAATTTATTGTTCTCATCACGATTAATACCGACATCAATGACAACCGCTCCATCTTTTACATGCTCCTTTGTAATAAAGTTTGCACGTCCGACAGCAGCTATCAAAATATCTGCCTGTTTTGTAAATGAAGGTAAATCAGGCGTTTTAGAATGTGTATATGTCACCGTTGCGTCTTTTTGCAAAAGTAGTTGTCCCATTGGTTTACCAACGATATGACTACGTCCTACAATAACAGCATGTTTTCCTGCAATGTCAATTCCTGAATACTCAAGAAGCTTCATCACGCCGAACGGTGTACAAGGTAAAAATGTGTCTTGGCCAAGCATCATTTTCCCCACACTTACTGGTGAGAAACCATCGACATCCTTCTCGACAGCGATTGTCGCTATGACTGTATCCTCATCAATATGTTTTGGGAGTGGTAGTTGTACTAAAATTCCGTGAATATCCTCACGTTGATTTAAAAGTTGAATTTGTGCTAATAATTCCTCTTGCGTAGTTTCAGCTGGTAATTTAATCAGTTCTGAAAACATACCAATTGCTTCACAAGATTTTTGTTTATTTCTCACATATGTAGCTGAAGCTTGGTTGTCTCCAACTAATACAACCGCTAAACCAGGTGTTAATCCTCGCTCTTTTAAGCGAATGACACGCTCTGCTACAGCATTACGAATTTCTTGACCAATTTCTTTACCATTAATAATTGCACTTGACATAAACCTTCGTTACTCCTTCCAATTCAACACATTATTCTTGTTCTGTAAATTTAGAAAGTACACCATTGACAAATTTAGATGAACTATCATCGCCAAATGTTTTACATAACTCGATTGCTTCGTTTAGTACTACTCTTTTTGGTGTTTCTGGCATGTATAAAAGTTCGTATACAGCTAGACGTAAAACCGTTCTTTCAATTTTCGGTAGACGGGCAAGTGACCACTTTTCAAGATGCTGTTCTAAAGTAGCATCGATTTCCTCCAAATGTTCAGCTGTTCCAGTAACAATCTTTTCGTAAAAGGCATTGGTTGGTTGTCCTTTAATATGACCCATTGCTTCTTCTACTGTTAGATCCGTATTGTCTAGCTGAAACAAAACTTGCAACGCTTTTTCGCGTGCTTCATGTCGTTTCATGTAAAGCTCTCCTTCTTAAGTGGCATTAAGGTTTATAATAGCATAAAATCGCACGAGAAACACGATTTCAAGCAAGTTTTCAATAATCTGAAACCTTTTTTAAGGAACTTTTTACATCATTCCTAATTGAGCTCCCTTTTAATCAAATAAGCTCTCCAAAAATGATTGTTTCCTCCTCATCATGTATAATAAAGAAAAACGAAAACAAACTTCAGAGGTGTTCACAATGCAATATGAAGCCATATGTACGAGTTGTAAAAAACCATTTAAATTGGTTGAAGGTGAAGAACAATACAAACTAATGAAGGAACGTAAATCTCACCTATTTTACTGTGACGATTGCAAGCATAAAATTCGCTTTGATGCCATTCGAAACTTCTTTAGGTATTACTAATGGAGGCAATTTATGAAGGAACATTATTATACCATTGGTGAGGTTGCCAAACTTTCAAACTTATCGATTCAGACGTTACGCTATTACGATCAAATTGATTTATTTAAACCAGCTTATACAGATACCTACACCAATTACCGCTACTATAAAGACACTCAGCTATTCTATTTAGATATAATAAAATCACTTAAATATATCGGTGTTACCCTCGAAGATATAAAAAAAGCGCTCAAATTAACCTCAAATGAATTGCTTGATTTTCTTGCACAGCAAGAGCTACGAATAAACGAGAAAATCTCACGCTTAAATGAAGCGAAAAATACTTTATTGAAAACAAAAAAGCAATTACAAGAACAAATAGATATCCCGATCTTCGGTGAAGTATATGAACAGGTAGAAGAAGCAATGCCCGTTCTTCAAGTGACAACGACTGAATTAACACCAACATCGAGCGCTAATACATATTATGCAATACTAACAAAAATCATTGAAAACGAGGGGAGTGTGTTAAATAGTCGATATGGCTGTATATATCCTCTTAAGCCTTATCAAGATGTCCATGATATTTTTTATGATGTTATTTTCACTCCTCTTTTAACAGAGCGCACATTTTCAAAGCTCTCAGCAAATATACAGCAAACTACCATTCCCGCTGGAAAGTATGTATGTATTGCCTTTATATATGACCCTGAAACTTATTTTTCGTACTATGAAAAATTAAGAAATTATGTATTGGCGCAGCAAGAAGTATTTGAATCACAAGTGTATGAACTCTATATGCCAGCGACATTAACAATGGAGCAAGAAAAGAAGTTTATTGTAGAATTAAAGGTTAGACAAAAACAAGAAGGACAAGAATCTTCCCTAAAAATTTAAAGGCCAATCGTATAAACTCCTCAAAAACTCCCAAACTGATAAAAACTTTAAAAATGGAAAACAAATCTTTTGACCCTATAGTTACTATAGGGTTTATCGTATTACATGGAAATATTCTAGTAGATTTAAAACATGTATCGTTTAACAGGTAGAAGGAGAGCTTTATGAGCAAGAAACAAAATATAACATTAGCAATTTTATTATCCAATCTTTTCATTGCTTTTTTAGGGATTGGTTTAGTCATCCCTGTTTTACCAACTATCATGAATGAGCTTCATATCTCGGGCTCTGTTGTTGGTTATATGGTAGCAGCATTTGCTATTACCCAATTGATTGCATCACCTATCGCAGGTAAATTAGTCGATAATATCGGTCGTAAAATCATGATCGTGTTAGGTCTTTTTATTTTTGGGCTTTCTGAGTTTTTATTCGGATTCGGTCGTTCAGTGGAAATTCTTTTTGCCTCCCGTATGCTCGGTGGCGTAAGTGCAGCTTTTATTATGCCAGCCGTAACAGCTTATATTGCTGATATTACGACATTAGCACAGCGTCCTAAAGCACTGGGTTATATGAGTGCTGCCATTAGCACAGGGTTTATTATCGGTCCTGGTATCGGAGGATTTTTAGCAGAATACGGTACACGTGTACCATTTTACGCGGCAGGGGTCCTTGGTCTTTTCGCGGCTATTCTGTCGTTGATCTTATTAAAAGAACCGTCGCGTGCTACGGACAATGAGGAAGTTACACCATCTATGCTAGGTAGCGTGAAGCGTGTGTTTAGCCCGCTTTATTTTATTCCATTCATTCTTATTTTCGTGCTATCCTTTGGTCTCGCTGCATTCGAATCACTATTTAGCTTATTTGTCGATCACAAATTTGCATTTACGCCATCAGATATTGCCATTATTATTACAGGAAGTGGTATTGTAGGAGCCCTGGCTCAATTAATTCTGTTTGACTGGCTAACAAAGAAAATGGGTGAAATTAATGTCATTCGTTATTCATTGATTCTCTCGGCGATCCTAACATTCGCTATGACGATAGTCAGTCATTATTTTGCCATTTTATTTGTCACATTCTTTATTTTCGTTGGCTTTGATTTAATTCGGCCAGCGGTTACTTCATATTTATCAAAAATTGCTGGCAATGAACAAGGATTTGTTGGTGGTATGAACTCCATGTTTACAAGCCTAGGTAATATTTTTGGGCCTATCTTAGGTGGGATCTTGTTCGATGTAAATTTGAACTATCCCTATTACTTTGCCACAATCGTGTTAGTGCTTGGCGTTATTCTGGCATTGTTCTGGAGAAAGCCAAAGCATATTGAATTATAAAAAAGGCGATACATTTAGACTAATGAATCCTAGAGAAATCCTTAAAAAATGGCTGCCCTTTGATGAAAAATCATCTTAGGGCAACCCTTTTTTTGTTATTCATGTACTGCTGTTTCTTCTTTTTCGAACTGTATAGCAGTAATATGCACATTGACTTCTGCTGTTTCTAGTGCTGTCATATTAAAAATAGCTTGGCGTATTTGCGTTTGTACTTCCTTTGCAACCTTAGGAATGGCATATCCATATTTTACAGAGCAAAATACATCAATTGCAATTTCACCCGTTTCTGTGACACCGGATTTAATGCCCTTATTGTGTACTTTTTTACCGAATCGTTCCACGACACCTGTCGCAATATTTCCACGAGTTGCAGCAATGCCTTCAACCTCATTGACAGCAATACCTGCTACAACTTCGATTACCTCTGCCGCTACCTCTATTTTTCCAAGCTCTTCTTTTCCAGAAGGTGTTGGTTGTACGAAAGATTGTCCTACTTTCTCTGCCATACAAATATCATCCTTTCCCTTACAAATCACAAACAAATGCTGTACTACCGTTTATTATACTATAAAAAGGAAGGTTTGGCTGTCGAAAGCCGTTTTAATTTATAGCGAACCTGATGGATCTTCTACATCTAGCAAAAAAATTCTTTTTTCAAATCCACCACGAATTTTTTTCTTCTGCTCACGCATCGCTTCTAGTTCTTCAAAACTTACTCCTAACACACGTATAGCTGTATGAATGAGTTCGAGCAGATCTGTCAATTCTTCAACGCTTTCCTGACTATTTTTCGCCTCGTGAAATTCTGTAGCTTCCTCTATCATCTTAGTTTTGATTGCCTTGATAAATTCTTCTGATTCTAAAGTTCGTGCATAATACGATAAACCTTTCTCTTCTATCATTTCTAAAATTTTATCCCTTACAAGTTTATTATATACTGGCATTTATCCATCGACTCCCTTTATGATGAACTCTTCTATTAATTTCAAAGTGATTTAACCCTCACTTATATCGTTAGTAATTCTTTGTCAGTACTCCCTCTCCATTTCGACCTACCATACCTTTACTATGGTACAATTCAATTAATGGAAATTATAGTAAATCAAAAGGAGGTATGAAAAGGCATTGAAAAAATTATTATTTTTTATGTTTTTCACCGTATTTCTTTTTACAGCATGTCACTATCAACATTAAGCATTACTGAAATTGAGGAAGTTCCAGATAAAGTGCAAAAGGTTATGGACGAAAAATCAACACTACAATTACTCAATGTAGTAGATCAAGATGTTTCTTACATCGTTTTTCGATCAAAAGGAACCGTTACGGTAGATCTTGAAACACAAAATAATACAATAACGATCAAGTTAGATGTGACAAACGAGCAAGATAATGCAATAAAACAGCATGTTTACAAATTAACGTTAGAACCTCACCATGATACGATTGATATTCAAATTAATGGTAAATCTACATCGATTGATCATGTAACAGGTATATGATGGGCAACCAATGGCTCAAGTTCATTGTAGGTAAATTACTGATTGAAGTGGAGGTATATTGAATTGTTAATTAGAAACTATAAAAAAGAAGATGAACTAGGCTGGCTACAATGTAGAGTTCTTGCTTTTTTAAAAACAGCTTATTTTGACAATGTGCTAAATAAAAAAGAAGTCTATGAACAGCCTTCCATTGAATTAGTAGCTGAAATTGATGGAAAAATTATTGGTTTAATTGATATAGAATATGAAATCAAAGAAGGCACAGTTTGTTCAAGAGGAAAAGGACTAGGTGGTATGATTTGGCACATCGCTGTACATCCTGATTATTCACGAAAAGGAATAGGCGAAAATTTATTAAAGGTTGCTGAAAAAAGAGCCATTGAACTAAATTTAAATCGCTTTGAAGCATGGACGCGAGACGATGAAGGGGTGCAAAATTGGTATAAAAAAATGGAGTTTTCTCAAGTCGAATCCTATTATCATATTTATCTTGAAGGGAGTGAAATGACTAATAGAATCACAACGAATGTTCCAAATCTATTTCCTGTTTCAACATTCAGTCATTATGTCGGCCATGATATGGAACAATTCACTAATATCACACGTAAACACCAATGTATCTGCTATGAAAAGTATTTAAAGACTGTTTAAGCATTTTAGGACTTGTTTTTATGATTAATCGTCATATACGCAAGTCCTACAATGTTTATTAGGATGCTCCCATCCAACTTTAAATTATACGGTATTTACGTGAGGATTGTGTGATCACTAAAAGTATCGTTAATCCAACAACAAAGTACCAGAGCATATAAAAAGGAACTATGAACATTAGGACACTAAATACTATAGCTGTTACAACGCTAACTGTAATAGCGTATACACTTGTAAATTTATCTTTCATCCAATAATATAATGTGAATGGTAGTGCTAAAGTAAATATGGGAATATAAATATTTACAATAGATGCTTTAATAAGAGATAGTGATAGTACAGCTATGATGAAACCAATTGTCGTAGTAAGCGTTCGTCCTACAATTACTTTACCAGAAAAATAGCTGTATGACAGAATAGACAGCATAACTAAACAACTACAAAATCCTATGATTACTACAAATAAATTACCCATAATGTAAGCTAATATTGACAAGCAAACGAAAGACACAATTGGTAACAGCAAGATTGATGGATTATGTACTTTTTCTAGATTTATTACATTTGTAAAGCCAACAAGAAATAATATTGTAAAAGGAATCGTCAAATAACCTAATTCGAAGGTATTACCTATAGTAATATGACTAACCGAAAGATTGCCGACTATGCTGATCGCTAGTGCCGCATAAATTTGACCAAGCACCACCCAAATGCCTGATAGCTTAAAAGCTTGAGTAAGTTTATCTGTAATTACAATGAAAACAATACCAAGTAATAAAGCCAAATATAACAACTTTCCCCCTCCTCTTCTTTAGAAATAAACAACGTTATTTATCCTAACTAAATTATACAGTATATACAAAAAATATACGAATAGAAAAATAATCGTTGATTAAACTTAGCGGCACCGTTAGTTCACCAATAAAACTACCGAAATCTAGGGTTACTTTTTCTACCAGCCGAAAACATGTATGTAGATCAATTACTTCTTTGTATCTGTTTACTTTTCTTGAATCCGATCATACTTCCTAAAACCGCGAAAATAGCAGCTCCTACGATAACTACCATTAATTCGTTTGTATCGAAATGAAAAAACGAGGTCAATGAATTAGTAAATGATCTTATAAAAAGTACTATTGCGTAGGACGTAAAGAAACCGATAGTTGCTCCACATGTAAAGCCACTGATATGCAGCCAGTTGTTATATTTCTTCAATAAGAAGTGTGATAAAAAGACAAGTAGGATCGGCAATAACAGGATATAAAGATCAATTGCATCGCGAATGAAGATATTTGGTATATAATCTTCGTTAGATTTGTAATTATAGGAGCTATATAAACTGTTGATTACTTGTATAACCTTGATTAACCAAAAGCCGATAATTGTCCCAAAAAGTATTGGTTTAATCGTTATTTTTTTAATTAACAAATAACAGATGATAAACGAACAAATGACAATAATAGGTGAAAAATAGATGATATAAAGCCCAAAATACGCATCATCATTTCCACTTACATTTTGATAAATTACTGCTAAAGGAAAAGATGCGAGTAATGTGGTGATAGCCGTAACTAAATAAGCTGTTACATATAAAAATAATTTCAATTTGGTTGCTCCTTTTTAAATCCATTGAATACTTTACCTATCAAATCTTAACAATGAATTTCGCTATTTTATATATGTAAATTCTTCCACCATTAATAAAATTGCTCCTTTAGCTCCATAAAAAAACTCCCTCTGCAATGCTCTTTAATTACCCCCCCAATAATTTACCAGGTTCTAACTCTTCAAAAGACTGATAAATGGGTTTCGGAATAGGGATTGAAACGATACCTTTAATATATTTCAATATATGTAATTCAGCCTATCAATCATTAGCTTTGGTGTAGTAATCAGTCGCGTGTCTCCTCTTTAAACGCACCCTCAAAAACACTGGTCATTGTATACTCCTCTGTCACATCCTCTAAATCAAAAATCCAAATAAAAAACCTTCTAACAATTGAATGTTAGAAGGTAATTTTATTACGATATTTGGAATTATTCTATTCCTTAGATTCACAAATTAATTATTTGTTTGTCCCCAATACATCGTTCTCTTCAAGGAACTTCGTATTAAATTGAGCTGATTTGAAAACGTCATTGTTCATTAGTGCTTGGTGGAATGGGATGGTTGTGTTGATCCCAGGACCTGATACTTCGAATTCGCTTAGCGCGCGATTCATTTTTGCAATCGCTTCCTCACGTGTATTCGCATGAACAATAAGTTTCGCTACCATTGAATCGTAATATGGTGGAATAGTATAGCCTGCATAGACTGCAGAATCAATACGTACACCATAGCCGCCTGGCGTTACATACGTATCGACAGTTCCTGCTGATGGCATGAAGTTTTTGTAGGCATTTTCTGCGTTAATACGGCATTCAATCGCCCAACCATTTAATTGAATATCATCTTGTGTGAATGGTAGCTTCTCACCAGATGCAATTTTTAACTGCTGTTGTACAAGATCTACACCAGAGATCATTTCTGTTACTGGGTGCTCTACTTGAATACGAGTATTCATTTCCATAAAGTAGAACTTGTCCTCTTGATAGTCATAAATAAACTCGATTGTGCCAGCACCTTCATAGTTACATGCTTGTGCAGCTTTTACTGCGGCCGCTCCCATTTCAGCACGACGCTCAGAAGATAGAGCCGGAGATGGAGCTTCCTCTACTAGCTTCTGCATACGACGTTGAACTGTACAGTCACGTTCGCCTAAATGCACAACGTTGCCATAACCATCTGCTAACACTTGAATCTCACAGTGACGGAAGTACTCGATGAATTTCTCTAAATATACGCCAGGGTTACCGAATGCAGCAGCAGCCTCTTTTTGCGTAATTTCAATACCTTTCACAAGGTCTTCTTCTGTACGTGCTACACGAATCCCCTTACCGCCACCCCCAGCAGTTGCTTTGATGATAACAGGGTACCCAATTTTCGCAGCCCATTCTTTACCTGTTTCAATATCTGGTACAATACCAGTACCTGGAACAAGTGGAACACCTGCTGCTTCCATTGTTGTACGTGCAACGTCCTTGATTCCCATAATTTTAATAGAATCAGATGATGGACCGATAAATTTAATGCCAGCGTTTTCACAAGCTTCTGCAAAATCAGCGTTTTCGGATACGAAGCCATACCCTGGGTGGATCCCGTCTGCACCTGTTTTTTCAGCTACACTAAGTAGAGCTGGGAAGCTAAGATAAGAATCTTTTGATAGCTTCGGTCCGATGCAATAAGCTTCGTCTGCTAATTTCACATGTAATGCGTCCGCATCTGCTTCAGAGTATACAGCAACCGATTGAATGCCTAACTCTTTACAAGCACGAATGATACGCACAGCGATTTCGCCGCGGTTTGCAATTAAAACTTTTTTCATTTGTTTTGCACTCCTTACTCAGCTTTTACAAGGAATAATGGTTGGCCGTATTCTACTAAGTCGCCATCTTTAACAAGAATTTCAACGATTTCCCCTTGCACTTCTGCTTCGATTTCGTTGAATAATTTCATTGCTTCCACGATACATACGATTGTTTCGTTTCCTACTTTATCACCCACTTTTACGTAAGCTGGTGAATCTGGGTTTGGTGCTTGATAGAAAGTACCGACCATAGGAGATACAATTTTATGTAACGATGGGTCGTTAACTGATGGTGCAGCTGCAGCTGATGCTGGCGCTTCTTCTTTAGCTGGAGCTGGTGTTGCTACTGGAGCTTCTGCTGGTGCAGATTGTTGTACAACAGGGGCTACTACTTCTTTTTTAGGTGCTACAGTTTCTGTAACAACAACATTATTCTTTTTTAGTTTTACTTTTGCGCCATCTACTTCATACACAAACTCGTCAATGGAAGAAGAATCTACTAATTTAATAATTTCACGAATTTCTTGAATTTTGAACATTTCTAACTCTCCTTATGAAATAAAATCTACTACAATAACTATTCTATATTTTTTCGAATCAATTTGAAATAGTTAAATGAAAATTAAGTAAATCTGAACAAAATAAAAGGCTTTCCTTTACTAAACGAAAGCCTTTTCATTATGCTGATATATAACAACCTTTTATAAATAAATTAAATATTTATTTTTTTCTATATATTTTAATAATTATTTGCACTAAACTTTACTTGCACATCATTTGCGCCTTCCATCTCTGTTTTTACAAGGTAAATTATTTCGTTTGCTTGTGCCTTTGACAGCTCTTCTGCCATCACTGTTACAGAAACTTTTTCTCCTTCAGCGCGAACAAACGCATCGGAATAACCTAATGATTTAACGAGCATTTCAAGCATAGCTTCAGCTGATTCACGCTTAATCAGTCCATCCATTTCATTAAATGCCTCATTTTTTTCTTCAGCAGAAGCCTCTTCAGAAGCAATTTTTTGTGTTAACTGTTCACGAAGCTGGCTTCTTTCATCACTAACCTGCATACGCATTTCTTCGAATAAGTGACTCGGTGAAGATACTTCTTGTGTTGCATCATTTGTTGCCTTCTGATCTGTAACACCTGTGACAGCTGTTTGTTGTAGTGTATCATCTGTAAAGATAGTAAGACCATTAAACTGCTTTGCTGGATCAACCAAATAATACACTGAAATGACTGCTACTAAACTTAATAATGTCATAAACCAAACTGTTCTTCTACGTACGCGCATTTACTTTTCCTCCTTATTTTCCATTGGAACGATAATAATTCGATGAATCGGTAACTGCATCACTTGACTGACGACCGCACGAATTTCATTTTTCACAAAGATATCGGATGCACCTTCTGAAACAACTAGCATGCCTGTTACGTTTTTCGCGCTTTGCTCAGTCCCTCGAAAATATTGGCTAAATAGTTTATTGGCATCTTGATCATCTGTCATCTCTCCATAATAAAAATAGACTTTAACCTCCCCAACACCTTGCATTGCCTTCAGTGTTTGCTCAAGCTTTTCTTCATTTGTGAGCGGTGAACTTTTGTCGCTTGTTGAATTCGTTTGATACATAGGTAAAATGATGAATATTCCCACGGAGGCAGCTATCAAAATTAAAACCATCAATGACGTTGTTTTTTTTCGTGTCTTTTCCACATCACTTGTACATTGCCTCCTTTCATCTTCTCTTTTTCAAGTGTATGTACGCTTGTTTCTTCCTATGAATTGATAAATGGAATCTTTAATAGCAATTGCAAAAATACTAACGTGATGACCAACTTTGTCAGTGAAATTATTTCCTTATCATCCGTTAGAAACACAAAAATCTGACAAACAAAGAGCAATGCCAATAAAAGAATCAATCTATCTCCCCCCTGCCATGACTTGTACAAACACAATGAGGAAAAAACAAGAAAACATAAATGAAAAAGCAATTAAAAATGATACAGCACACAGGGTAAATAGCGATTTACTAATTTGATCTAGTAATCTACAAATATCATCAAAGGCAATTGGCTCTAAAATAGCGGCAAGCATTTTCAACGAATAGGCACTGACAACTAGCTGAACCGTTGGGATAAATGACACCGTAATGACGGCAATAAAAGCACTAATACTTGTAACGGATGAAGTGAATTGTGTCATATGCTGAAACATCGAAAAACTATCTACAATAAAAGAACCAACAACCGGAATATTTTCTTCAATTAATTTTTTCACAGGCTCTGCTACTGCCGCATTGACACTAAATGCTGCAACACCACTTGCAGTCATCAAAAGAACGTAGCAAATGACAGAGGCCGAAACGATACTCATAATGGTAAAACGAATTAATTCAGCAATTCGTGTAAAAGATATTTCCTTGACAATAACACTGCAAACATCAAAGACAATGGCCAAAAGCACGCCTGGTATAAGCCACTTACTACTAATAATCGTAAGGACTTGTACAAAAAATAGTAAAAAGGGCTGCCAGGAAGCAATCGCTGTAATACTGCTTGATAATAGAAAGCTTGATGTAAGAATCGGATAAAATGCTGTAAATAGATGGGCTAGTCCTTGTGCAATTTCATCAATTAAGGTAAAGGACTTTACAACAACAGGACCAATCGTTGCTAAAACAATAAGAAAAAATAGTATCCTTGTCCCTTTTTCAAATTCTGGTAATATCATGTTAACAATCAAAATAATGATGACGTAGCCGCAAAGCATGAGCGTCATCTTTAGCAAGAGAAAGAATGGGTCGATTAAAAATGATAGTATTTGCTCCTGCAATGGCTTCGCTCCTTAGTTTAGCCTTTTTAAAATGGACGACACCTCCTGTAAAACAGCCAAAAATTCTTTGAACCAATACAATAAAATGACGATCTTCACTGCAGCAAAAACGATGTTCCCGAGCACTTTATAATTATGTTCTGCCAGCAGCAATGACACCCACTGTCCGACATAGAACATACTTGCACTGATTAGAATAGCTTTCGCATAAGGTAAAAACGCAAGTGTTTCTAGAAGCTGCTTGACGAAAGGCAATAAAAGTGTCGAGAACAACATGCCAAAAAGCAAAAACGAAAACATCACACTTATTAGCGCATGGAGTGGCTGTATAACTTCTTTTATCAGCAATAATAAAAGCAGCATGACAACAGCGACGATGACAATTTCCATTTACATTACCCGGATGATGTAAGCCATTGGAAGAATGTTAATATTTCATTAAAGAATAGACGTAAAAATCGAAGTAACTCTGCTGTCATATATAAGTAGGCAATGAAAAAGAGGAAAAATGAAAACTCCTTCTTCCCTGTTTGATCAAAGAAAACATGAAGAAGCGCAACGACTAGTCCCACTCCAGCAACTCTTAATACGTCTTGTAATTCCATTCCTACGCCCCCTCGTGTACAGCAATATATGTCGCACTATAAAAAAAAAGACCTCTATACAGATGTATAGAGATCTACTACGAAAAAAATTTATAATAGTTTGTTCACGATGCTTTTAACCGTACCTGTTTGCTGTACGAGATGACTATTTTCGCCCATCCACATGGATAAATATTCGGCATTGCCCTGCTCTGCACTTTCCTTACGAATGGTAGTTGTTAGATAGTTTTGTAGTGGATAAGGTGCCACTATCGCATCCTTCATGCGTTTAGTAAATTCATTCGCTAGGCCTCTTGCTGGCTTACCAGTAAATGCAAGCGTAATCGTTGTTTGCTGTGCGTTCGATGCCAATACTGCATTTTTATAGAGCGGAGAAATTTCGCATTCATCTGCTACTAGTAAAGCTGTACCAATTTGAACAGCTTGTGCTCCGTTTTCAAGTGCCTGCTGAATAGCTTCTTTTGTCACGAGCCCACCTGCTGCAATCATTGGAATCGCAATTTGACCAGCTACTTGTTGTAGCAACGCATCTAAGGGAATTAATTGGATAGGGTCAGTAAAGGAACCTCGATGCCCCCCAGCCTCTCCACCTTGTAGGACAACCGCATCCATGCCAGCCTGTTCCACCAGTTTAGCCTCTTCTAATGTTGTTGCAGTACCAATGGTATAGATACCATTGTCTTTTAATTGTTGAAGAACCTCTGCTGATGGAATGCCAAATGTAAACGAGCAAATTGCTACCTTTTCCTCTATAACCGCCTGAACTTGCCCTGTAAAAACATCCTTAGACACTACACTCTGTACAGGTGATAACCCAAGCTCATCATAAAAAGGTTGCAGCGCCATACGAGCTTGTTGTAACACCTCGATATCGATTTTTGGGTCCTCTTGTACAAATAAATTAACTGCAAAAGGCTTTGTCGTTAATTTTTTCACTTCCTGAATGAATCGCTTTGTCTGTTCGCCATCTAAGTAGCCCGCTCCAATTGAGCCTAATAAACCTGCTTCAGCACAGGCAGCCACAAATTTAGGTGACGTGACACCTGCCATTGGCGCTTGAATAATTGGGTGTTGCATTTCAAATATTGTTTGTAACATACCTTTCACTCCTTACTATGTTATTATTGTAAACTTTCTTTCCAAAAATGACCATCTTTCTGATGATAGAAAGATGGAGGATGACGAGAAAAAAAGGTCTTTTTCCTGTATCGAATGGCACAACGATTGAAGCTTTTCACATGATATGTATAAAAATAAAATAAAAACCTACTCTTTTATACTAAAGAGTAGGTTTTTATTAATTAGGCACGAGATACGTAAGAGCCTTCTTCTGTGTTAATGATTAAAACATCACCTTGGTTTACGAAGAATGGTACTTGTACAATTAGACCCGTTTCAAGAGTAGCAGGTTTTGTACCGCCTGAAGCTGTATCACCTTTGATCCCAGGTTCTGTCTCTGTAACTTCTAATTGAACAGTGTTTGGTAATTCAATACCTAACATTTCACCTTGGTAAGATTGAATATGAACTTCCATGTTTTCCTTTAGGAATTTTAATTCATATTCAATAGCAGCTGAAGATAGTTCAGTTTGCTCGTAAGATTCTAAGTCCATGAAAACATGCTCGTCACCTTGTGCATATAAGTATTGCATTTTACGGTTATCGATTTGTGCTTTTTCTACTTTTTCACCAGCGCGGAATGTTTTTTCATTTACAGAGCCATTACGTAGGTTACGTAATTTAGAACGCACGAATGCAGCACCTTTACCTGGTTTAACGTGTTGGAAATCTAACACGCGGTATAATTGGCCATCAACAATAATTGTTAGACCTGTACGGAAATCGTTTACTGAGATCATTTGTGTTCCTCCAAAGTTTATAAAATAATGAGTTCTTTTGACGAATGTGTTAGTAGTTCATTACCCGTTTCGGTGATTAAAATATCATCCTCGATACGAACACCACCAATTCCTGGTAAATAAACACCAGGCTCAATCGTCACGGCCATACCTGGCTCTAGCACTGTATCAGAACGCATCGATAAGCCAGGGCCTTCATGTACTTCAAGACCAATACCATGTCCTAAAGAATGACCAAATGCTTCGCCGTATCCTTGTTCTTTTAAGTAATCACGTGCAATCGCGTCCGCTTGAATGCCTGTTAATCCAGGACCCACTTTTTCAAGTGCTAACAGTTGAGAAGCAAGGACTGCATTGTACATATTTACTAATTTTTCGGATGGTTCTCCAACAGCCACAGTACGTGTAATATCCGAAATATAGCCATTGTATAGCGCACCAAAGTCTAATGTAACAAAGTCGCCTTTTTCAATTACTTTATTCGTTGCTACGCCATGTGGTAGTGCTGAACGAAGACCAGACGCAACAATTGTGTCAAACGAAGACTGAGTTGCTCCTTGTTTACGCATGAAAAATTCTAATTCATTCGAAACCTCAAGCTCTGTTTTACCAGGCTTGATGAAGCCTAAAATATGTGTAAATGCGTGATCAGCAATTTCACACGCAGCCTTAATAATATTAATCTCTTGTTCCGTCTTAATCAAGCGAATTTTTTCAATAAGTCCAGAAATCGGCACTAAATCAGCTTGAATCTTCGATTTATACAGTTCATATGTTCCATAACTGACAGTATCTCTCTCAAAGCCCAATAATTTGATGCCCATGTTACTCACTTGAGTAGCAATCTCTTCAATAATTGTTGCTTCATGCTTTACAATTCGGAAGTCCTGAATTTGTGCAGCAGCCTGCTCAGTATAACGGAAGTCTGTAATAAACACAGCATCGTTTTGAGACACAATTGCTACGCCCGCTGTCCCTGTAAAACCAGTCATATAGCGGCGGTTGTACTCATTTGTAACTAAAATACCATCGATGTTTTGTTCTTGCAGTGCTTTACGTAGCTTTTGTAATTTCAACATAATCAATTCTCCCTCTCGATAAATGTACGTAGTGCCAGTTCATAGCCTTTCGTACCTAGTCCACAAATTTGACCAAGGCAGGCCGGAGCAAGATAAGAATGATGACGGAAAGCCTCACGTTTGTGGATATTGGAAATATGTACTTCGATAACCGGCACAGAAATCCCTGCAATCGCATCATGTAACGCGATGCTTGTATGGGTATATGCACCGGGATTAAAGATAATACCATCATATTTTTCGTCCTCTGCTTCATGCACCCAATCAACTAGTACCCCTTCATGATTGGATTGACGAAATTCAACTGTAGCCCCTAAAGAAGCCGCAAGATTTTGAACATTCTTTCTAACATCATCTAATGTTTCATGTCCATAAATATGTGGCTCTCGTTTACCCAGTCGATTTAAGTTAGGTCCATTCAAACATAATAACTTCACGCTTCTATTCGCCTCTTTCTATGTACTTGCCATTTATTTTATCATACACGGTGCATTCAGCAACTAATTTCCATTAGAAGCTCCATCCACTTTGACGTAGTGTAATCATGTCAGCTGAAATCACTGAAAAAACTTTTGAAAGTCTGGAGCATCTTTTCGCAAAAACATCATCAAATGGTGCAAAAAAATACCCCCTTTTAATACCAAGGGGATATTGTGAGCTACGTCCTTTCTCTATGTGCATTCATCTCCTTCTGATGGAAATTTGCAGTTTCCAGCAAGAAACGTAATAGACAAACGACAATCACGATGAACGGTATCGAGAGTTTCTTAAAGGAAGTTAGTTGTAAAGGTAAATCTAATACAATCCACTCTAAGGTGATGGTCACCAAAAGGCCTAATAAAAGTGAAGAAAAGACAGCTGGAATGATATACACATAGCGCATTGTCATATATAAAAATAAACCGATAATAAATAGAAGTATGATAAAGAAGGTCCACTGAAATAATTTAGAGCTATCTTCGAACCAATTCCACTTCTTATAAAACCCAATCGGATGCCATTTGATGAGATGAAAATAATGTAATCCCTTTAAGCACAATGCTAAGACAAGCGCATTGACAAAAGCTGTAATCGCTGCTGTTTTCACAAGATAACCTCCATTTTTACACACTAATCTTTTCCTGAAATGTACGATTAGTGTAGCCATATAGAAAATTTACTATGCGTAACGGTAGAGGTTTTTCACTAAATTTAGTACAATGGTACAGTTGAAATATATATAGAGAGTGGTGTTAGCCTTGAGCAATTCACCTGTATACGGGGGACAAGCACAATTAGAGGGTGTGATGTTCGGAGGAAAGGAACATACCGTTACAGCCATTCGTCGTAACGATGATTCCATTGATTATTATCATTTTAAAAAAGTTCAAAAACCTATTTTACAAAAACTTAAAAAAATTCCTTTTGTAAGAGGCGTAGTTGCGCTTATTGAATCTGCTGGCTTAGGTTCTCGTCATATGCAATTTGCCGGAGATCGTTTTGATGTGACTCCTGGCGAAGAAGAAGATCATAAAGAAGAAGGCTCTAAACTTCAAATGATACTTGGAGTTGCTTTAGTTGGTATTCTTTCTTTTTTATTTGGAAAATTTGCTTTCACATTAATTCCTGTTTTTATAGCCGATTTTTTCTCTAAATGGATTGAAGGAAAAACCGGACAAATTTTACTGGAAAGTGGCATTAAACTATTATTACTGCTAGCCTACTTATATTTTATCTCGTTAACGCCCCTCATTAAACGAGTATTTCAGTACCATGGTGCAGAGCACAAGGTCATTAATTGCTATGAAGCGGGGTTAGATATTACGGTAAAAAACGTCCAAGCTCAATCACGCCTACACTATCGTTGTGGTAGTAGCTTCATTCTATTCACAGTGTTCGTCGGCATGTTTTTATATTTCTTTGTGCCTACAGACCCACTGTGGCTTCGTATTTTAGATCGTATTCTATTAATTCCTGTTGTTCTTGGTATTTCCTTTGAAGTATTACAAGCAACCAACGCTTGCCGTAATATCCCAGTGTTACGCTTCCTTGGCTACCCTGGCTTATGGCTTCAATTATTGACAACACGCGAACCAAAAGACGATCAAGTAGAAGTAGCGATTGCATCCTTTAATATGCTGCGCCAAGTAGAGCAACAACCTGAAATTGCTGCTACATTAAATCATGATTAATAGCAGAAGGCAGCCCCAATAAGTAGTTGGAGCTGCCTTTTTACGTTAAGCACGCATTTTACGTTTAAAAGCAATCATGGCGGAAATCGTGATCAATATCGTATAGCCAATCACAATAGATAGTGATTGAAGCATGTCAACATAGGCTCCTTGTAGGATAGCTTTTGTTGCATTGACAGCATGAACAAAAGGTAAAAAGTGCGCAATTGATTGAAATGTCCCACCAACCATATCTAATTCAAACCAAGTTCCACTTAACCAAGTTGTAACATTTACAAATATTGCAAAAACACCCCCTACCTGCTTATCTGTAAATAATGTGCCAAACACTAAGCCAATACCAATATATAGTGGAGCAATGATCAACAGTACAAGGATCAAAAATAGGATAGACGTATTAAAAGATAGCCCTAAAAAGTAAGCAGCAAGTAAACATCCCATGATTTGTAGTAAGGCAATCGTTATTAACGGCAGCATATAACCTAAAATATAATTAGCTGCAGACATAGGAGAAGCGAAAATACGCATTAAAAAAGATGAGCTTTTATCCTTCCCTAGTAGCATCCCGGCAAACAATGTCAGAAATGAAAAACCAAATACTATAACGCCTGGTGTTAAATTGTTCACTTCATATAAAGCAAAAGGCATCTTTTTTTGCATAGCTGAAAAGAGACATAATAATACTATTGGTAAGCCAATACCAAACAATAACGTGACAGGATCTCGGACAATCTCTTTATGATTTCTTGAAGCAAATACAATAGTCCTCACCATCACCTTACCTCCGTTTTTTCTAGAAATACTTCTTCTAAAGACTTCTTACCTGTCTCATTTATCAATTGCTGGACTGTGCCGAGTGCACGTAATTGTCCTTTTTCCATTATTCCTACACGATCAGCTAATGCCTCTACCTCTTCTAAATAATGAGAGGTAAACACAACCGTGACATTCCCCTTTAATTGCTTTAATATGTGCCACAGTTCATTCCTTGCTCGTATATCCATCCCTAAAGTAGGTTCATCTAGAAATAAAACTTTGGGATTTGACATCAAGGCCATCGCAACGCTTAAGCGGCGCTGATAACCACCTGATAGTGTCTTAGCTTTATCACGCCTACGGGTTGTTAGTCCAAATAAATCCATCTGCACCTGCGCTTGTTGCTGTGCCTCTGTTTTTTCGTAGCCATAAATTTGACCGATTAACAGCAAATTTTCATAAACTGTTAAATTAGGTGCTACAGCCGTTTCCTGTGGGGAGATATTGATCATTTGTTTAACTGCCTGTGGATGTTGTATAATGCTTTTCCCGTCGACGATGGCATCTCCCTCTGAAGTGGGTAGAAGGCCACACAACATTTTGATTGTAGTCGTTTTACCTGCTGCATTTTGTCCTAAAAGGGCAAAAAATTCGCCTTGCTGTATCTGTAACGTTAATTGATGAACGGCTATACGTGCCTTACAACGTTTAGTTAGGCCCTTTATGTTAATCGTCATGCTCTTCACCTCGTTCAGAAAGTATGGCATTGATTTTCTCAATATCACGTTTAGAAAATTTATATTGTAAGAACCATGTGATGATGTAAGTTCCTAAAAAACTCGCTACTAAAGAAAGGACATTTGCCATGGTCTTCGGCATCCACAATAACATAACAATAGGTATCCAAATCATTGCGGTTACTAAAAAATGAGCACTATATTGTTTCAACATCCCCCACCTTGCCACTTCAAAAATGAGTGCAGCCAGCGCAAAGGTTACACCGATTAAACCCGTTAAAATAGATTGGGTAAAAATGGCGCTTATTTCATTTGTAAAAAAGGCTCGAAATTCAGGAACTACCCATGCGTAACTCCCTTGCCCTATCCCCATCGATACAAAAAATTGCACAATGTGCCCAAGTACCATTCCTATCACAAATCCACCAACTATACGTGTTAATAAGTCTTTTCGCATGTTGTTCACCTCAAATTCCTAAAAGTTTCTTAATTTTGCTTACGTAACGTCTGGATGCATATGTTTTTATACCATTCTTCAATTCAACTCCGATTGTCCCTGTTTTACTAATGTCCATACGCTTTATCATGTGGCGATTGACCATTTCGGCATTTGAAATACGAATAAACATGTGAGGATTGAGCTTTTCTTCCAGTTCATAAAGACGAAAACGGACCGTATAAACACCGTTAATCGTTTGCACAAAAACCTTTTTTTGCTCCGTATAAATACGCACGATCTCCTTACTGTCGATTAACTCAACCCCTTTATGAGAGAAAACTGGTAAAGTGCTTTCAGCTACCGCCGCAATACTTTGCATAAGATGCTCAATATCATCCGTCACTTTATCAGTGAGAATTATAACTTTAGGCTCTTGATATGTAGGGTCAATCGAAATTTCTACCTTCATATGATCACTGTCCTTTCTATGCCTCACTATAAATTTTTCCATACACGTTGTAAATGCATTTTTGATGACTGGTCGTTCTCAAGGGATAAGTGGTCAATGTAAATTGGCCTTAGATATATCCAGAGGGGAAATGTACTTCTTTGATTTCCGTAATGCTCAATTCTTTTTGCATAATGCCTCCTTATTTAGGTGATTTTCTACATCTTCAGATAAATAAAAAAAAACACAGAAAAACGTGTTTTGAATTCATCAAAACACGCCTCTAGAGATTATTTACTTAAGATATTTACAATTTTTTGTTGAGCATCTATAGCTTCAGGTATCGGCATCACAACAAACACATGATTCATTTTAGGATAAACATAGGTAGTGATGGCGACACCTTGTTCTGTTAGTTGTTCATCAAATTGAATGGCCTCTGGATATAAACTTTCATGTGTGCCAATAAAAACCCTAAGCATTTCGATATTTTGCTAACATAATCTCATCATAATATTTATCTAATTGTGGCAAACCTAGCTGTTCTGCCATTAAAAGCTCAGCCTGTCTGTCATACTCAACTCTAATAAATTGAATGGCATTATTTGAATATGAGCCATCTAGAATCGCATAGGAAGCTGAAGTTAAGTCAAGTGAATTTCCGACACTCCCAACGTTACACAGAATCCCCTTTTTATATGTATGGTAAAAAGTTGTATGTAAATCGCCGTAGAAAACAATATCAGGAAGTTTTTTAGAATGAATTGAATTAGTTTCTTCACTATTCTCAAACATTGACAGACGCTTTTCAATTGGATGGCTAGGCACAATGCGTTCAAACTCGCTTCTTGGGGAAGCGTGGAAAAACCTTATTAATTGTCCATTTAATTCAAGATCAATACTATATGGTAATGAAGCTAGATAGTGATAATCCTTTTCTGTTAATCTATCTTTAAACCACTGTAAAAATTCAAGCTCAGTTGGAGATTGAATAAAAACATCCCAGTTGCCTCGAACTACTCGTTCGCAGTTCTTTTGGATAAGCTCGATACATTCAGAGCCTCGGGGTCCTTTGCCGATTAAATCACCTAAACAAAAAATTCTTTCAATATTTCTTAATCGAATGTCTTCTAAAACGGCTTCTAGTGCCGTTTTATTCCCGTGGATATCTGAAATTATTGCAATTTTTGTCACAATGCTTCCCCCTTATAAATCCCATCTATTCTCAAATAGTGGTTTCTAATAATTTTATTCGATAAGATCCCTTTTTAATCTTTTAAAACTAGGATTTCAGAATAAGTACATACACGATATCCAAAATTTACACATTGTTTCACCCCATATTATTTCACGGGATACTGCATTAATTGTATGAATAAAAGGAATTCGTCTCCGTGGCTTACATTAAAACTAACAATTGAAACTGGACACTAGAAAATTACTTGAATTGAACAATCACCCTCTTTAGCTTCATAAGAAACTGTTCCATAAGTTTTCATCAACCCTAAAAAAACCTTCGTGTGAACACGCTGCTAGTAAACATTGATCATCTCGGTAAAACATTAAATCTTCTGGTAAATTTGGATGAATCCAGTCAAAAAGGGAGTCGCTATGGTCCTTCAAGAATTGTGCAGTAGTATCATTTAAAATAAAATAAAAAACATAAGCTGTACCTTCGCCAAGCCATGTCGTCTCCCACTTGCGTTGTATTTTTCTTTCGATTAGTCGATCTCCAATATCTACGATTAATTCATCCACAATGACTAGTCGTAATTCTTCATCAGCCATTAATTGTCTATTCTCAACAAAGGCGAAGCGGTTACATTGACTTGCTAGTAATTCGATAAGCTGTTGGTAGCGTTGCCCTTTTATATTTTCAGTAATGATCAATTTTAAATCCCCCATTCACCTGCTCTATGTATAACTTAATGATCTTCTTAATATACTCGTTGTTTCTTAATCGAATATCTCATACTTCCATTTTTCTTAACGAATAAACTCATTCCTAAATAGAGTATTGTAAAGAAATTACTGTATTTCTATGCTGAATGTATCCATTGGAAACCATGATGTTTCTCATTGGGAGATTGTCAACTTGTGTCATCCCTAAAAAAGACGTTGCTTTAAAGTAATGTTTCAATCTACTTCAATCTTATAGTGATATTAACATAAATATCCAACAAAAAAATCATCTCACCCTAAAAATCTACAGAGGGGAGATGATCTTTTAGGACGTTACAAATAATGAATAAAATTTAGGTAATAGTAATGAAGTAATCTTAGTTGCGAGATTATTTAATCTCCTCAGCCAGCTCCAAAATAATTCCTTCTGGTCCACGAACGTAACATAACTTATAAGCGTTTTCGTAGTTAGATATTTCACCAATAAGTTTTGCACCCTTCATTGTTAATTTGGTAACTAGGGCTTCAATATCTTCAACCGCAAAGGCTATATGCTGGATACCTAGATTATTAACTAAAGGGTACTGTTTGTCATTTTCATCTGATGGCGTGTGATATTTTACTAGTTCTATTTTTGTGTCCCCTTCTGGTGTGCGCAGCATTACTATTTCTAGATTTGCGTCATCTGTCGTGCGTAATACGGCAGATTCCTCTTGAGCGTATTTAAGCCCAATTATCTGCCCCATCCGCTTCACCCATTCGCCTTCCACTTTTCCTTCCCCAAGCATTGCCAGACCTAAGTCAAGAAAAAATGCTTTGGCAGCAGGAAGATCATGAACGAATATACCTATATGATCTATTCTATGGACTTTCATACCTCACTCCCCCCTTTTCTATTCTTATACATTTATCCTATTTCAACAAACAGACTTTCCCTTGAAGGAATCCACTTTTTAAACGCAGATGAACTTTTTTCATTATAAAAGTACCCCAAGATAGAAAAACACTTACTTTATTTCAACCACTGACGGGTGCTAACTTCGCAATTCCTTCCCTCTTTCCTAATCATGTCTTAATTTATATTCGCTTCATAATGGACTTCGTTAAGTCTCACTATTTCAAGATCATTATAATTGTCCTTCAATTTCAATGCTAAACTTTCAATTCCAAATAATTCTGTGAAAGTATGACTCCCAATAATAAGATTTATTCCTTTAAACTGAGCATATTGAATCGTATACAAATTACATTCTCCTGTAATGTATGTATCACATTTATGTTCAACGGATTCCTTAAGACAAGCTGTTGATGCTCCATTACCACAGACTAAGCCCACTCGTTTCACCTTTTTGTCATTGAACCGCCAAAATCTAACAGGTTCTTCAAGTAAGTTTTCAATTTTTGATACGAATTCATGAAATTCAATTTCTTTATCGTATTCAGCGATTCTACCAAAATATAATCCTTCCCATTCGTGGGTTCTTTTCATATTTTCTAAGTTCAATTTTTTTAATAAACTATCATTTGTTCCAAAATGACAGTCATCGAGCGGTAAGTGATTATAGTAGTGACTTATACTATACTCCGCTAGTTTTTCTATGCATGCGTCTTTCAATCCATATAGTTCCTCCCAAGCATCATGATGTGTCAACATCATATCAACTCCTTGAATTCTTGCTTCCTCTATTGTTTCAAGGGTTAGGTTTACACAGTATCCTATTTTTTTTACTTTTTTATCTGCCTTGTATGTAATCCCAGATTCACTAGCATAGATTTCCTTATTTTTCACATTGAAAAGTTCATTAATTTTTCCAACAATTTGTGTAACATCCATCTATTTACATACCCCCTCAATCACCTTTTCTGTATTCAAAACTTCGTATCCTAAATAGATAAACAAAATATTTCCATTTGAAACAAAAAATACCCCTTTAGATTATCTTATCTAAAGGGGGAAAAACGTACAACTGATTTTATATCTAATTTACAGACCGCATTTTAACTGTGCACCACAGTTTGTGCATGTATTACAGCCGCCCATTTCTTCGACTGTGCCTTTACGGCATACAGGGCATGTATTCCCTACGTCAGAGCCAATTACAGTTGTTGACTCTAACGCTTGAATCGTATCTACTAATACGACCGGACGTTTTGTATGTTCTTCTACTAATTCCTCTTCAAATGAAAGTTGATCCATATCATTTTCTTCAGCTTTTAGTGTAAGTACTTGTGAATCACGGCTACCATCAACATAGACCGTACCACCTTTAGCGCCACCTTTATATAGTCGCTCGTACACTTTTTCAACTTGCTGTACTGTATAGCCTTTTGGTGCGTTTACAGTTTTAGAAATAGATGAATCAATCCATTTTTGAATAATACATTGAACATCAGCATGTGCTTCTGGTTTTAGCTCCATTGCTGTAACGAACCATTCTGGAAGCTCTTGCTCATTTACTTCTGGATGACGCTCTAAATATTCTTGGACAATTTCAGCTTTCACTTCAATGAATTTACCTAGACGACCAGAACGGTAGTACGTGAAGGAGAAGTAAGGCTCAAGACCTGTTGCCACACCTACCATTGTTCCCGTTGAACCAGTCGGCGCAACAGTTAATAAATGTGAGTTTCGAATACCCGTTGCTAAAATTTGCTCTTTGATGTGAGCAGGCATTTTTTGCATATAGCCTGTCTCTGTAAAGGCTTTACGTAAACGAGCTGTTTCTTCGTCAGTAGCACCTACTAAGAATGGGAAGCTACCACGTTCTTTAGCAAGCTCTGTAGACGCCTCATATGCTGTTTCAGCAATGGTTTTAAAGATTTCATCGACTAAAGCATTACCTGCTTCTGAACCGTATTCCTTCTCGCAATAAATAAGTAAATCCGCTAAGCCCATTACCCCTAAACCTACACGACGCTCGCCTAGTGCTTGTACACGGTTTTCTTCTAAGAAGTAAGGTGTTGCATCAATTACATTATCCTGCATACGAACGCCTACACGTACTGTTTCACGTAGTGCTTCGTAATCAACTGATTGATTTTCTTTATTTGCAAACTGTGCTAAATTCACAGCAGCTAAGTTACACACAGAATATGGTGCAAGTGGTTGTTCGCCACATGGGTTTGTCGCTACAACACTTTGTCCATATGCTTTGGCATTTGTCATGTCATTTGCATTGTCGATGAAGAAAATACCTGGCTCTGCAGAGTAAGTTGCACAAACATTAATTAAATTCCATAATTCTTTTGCTTTAATTGTACGGTATGTGCGGACTTTATAGCCCATTTTCTCCCATTCACGAACATCGCCAACTTTATGCCATTCCGTGTTGTAAATGTTCATTTCTTCTTTTGTATATTCCTCTACAGCTGGGAAGCGAAGCTCAAAGTCAGCATCATTTTCAACGGCTTCCATAAATTCTTTTGTTAATGTTACGGAAATGTTCGCACCTGTTAAAAACTCAGGGTTATGAACTGTATAAGTACCACCATCACGTAACTTATTTTCAGCTTCACGAATAATCGCTGTATCGAATCCGCCTAAGCCTTCTATATTTTTGTAGTTCACGATGCCTTGATACATTGCTTCTTCCTGCATAGAAAGAGGTTTAAAGTTTAATTTTTCTTTTGCTAGACGAATGATTGATTCATCTGTCGTATTTTCAATTAAATAACGCAGAATACGTGGATTTTGCATTTTCGAAATAATAAATTCCACAATATCTGGATGCCAATCTGCTAGCATAATCATTTGTGCTCCACGACGTGATCCACCTTGCTCTACAAGATGTGTCAATTTAGCAATATCATCTAACCAAGAAACTGAGCCAGATGATTTACCGTTTACACCACGTGCTAGCGTGTTACGTGGGCGTAATGTTGAACCATTTGTTCCAACACCACCACCGCGGCTCATAATCTCCATAACTTGCTTACGGTGATCACTGATACCTTCACGAGAGTCAGCGACAAATGGCATAACGTAACAGTTAAAGAAGGTTACATCAGTTTCAGATCCAGCTCCATAAATCACTCGTCCAGCTGGAATGAATTTCAAGGATACTAATTGCTCATAAAATTTTTCAAACCATTCTTGACGTTTTTCTGGTGTTTTTTCAACAGCGGCAAGGCCCGTTGCATTTCGTTTTGCGATTTGTTCATAAAATATTTCAAGAGGCTTTTCTAGCACGTCAATTGAACGTGTAATCACACCCGTTTCCTGCTCTTGCGGATCGTCTAATGCGCTACGATAATCTTCCTCAATCAAAATATCTGCTGTTTTTGTAGACATGTCCAGCTTTTGAATTGTCCCTAAACCTCGTGCAGGGAATTTTGGATCAGCTTTTACCGTTAAAACAACAAAATCACCAGCTTTTAGTGTTTTCTTTTCCGTGTCTTTAAACGAGTAGCGATCGATCATGACAAGTCTTGATACACCTTTATGTGTGATATGCATGTCAGGTGTTACTGGGTGAACCTGTGAAAATTGTTCAATATCTTTGTTTAATTGCTCAAATTGTTTGTTTACATCGGGTTGATGATTTGTGAGTACCATCATTTTGCCTCCCTTGTTTTCTTCATTACAAAATAAATACACAATATCATGTGTTATTAAACACTACATATTGTGTATATGTCTTAAAAAAAGATACTATATATAGTTTTTTAATTCAACTCTTGCTTTTTTAAATAGATTCAGAACTACTTGTTATAACTAGGATTGAACGTAAAAAAATATTTTTTCCATACCATTTTTTACTTTTTAAAGTTCCACTCATCACATGCATATTTTTTTTCTTCTAATGCACGGACATATTCTAATTGCTCCTCTGAAAGTGTAAATGGTTTTAAATCAATTTGCAACGATTTTGCAAAGCCATCTCGAAAAGCTGTCACACATTGCTCAATTGTCACTGGCTCTTTGACAAGACTATTAATCGCGACTGCCTTTTCTGGCAGCTTTCTACGCATACGATCCTTTGCTTCCTCGCTTGAGAAATTAAATACCGATAATAATTTCTCTTGATCTAAATCTAATAAAATGGCGCCATGCTGTAAAATAACACCTTTTTGACGTGTTTGGGCACTTCCCGCTATTTTTTTCCCTTCAACGACAAGTTCATACCAGCTTGGCGCATCAAAGCAAACAGCACTTTTCGGACTCTTTAAGTCAGCTCTTTTCTCCTCTGTATCAGGAACACTAAAATAGGCATCCATTCCTAGGTTGTGGAAACCTTGCAATATTCCCTCACTTAATACACGGTATGCTTCTGTCACAGACTCTGGCATATCCGGATAACTTTCAGTAACAATGACGCTATATGTTAGCTCATGTTCATGCAGGACAGCTCGTCCACCAGTTGGTCGACGGACAAAACCTAAGCCTTGTTCTCGAACAGCATCTAAATTAATGTCTCTTTTGGCTTGTTGAAAATAACCAATTGATAGTGTCGCAGGTTCCCACTCATAAAAACGGATCACTGGTGGAATTAACCCCTCACTATGCCAATCAAGTAATGCTTCATCTAGCGCCATATTAAAAGAAGGACTACATTTCCCTGAATTTAAAAAATACCAAGTTGTCATATGTTCATCTCCTACAAATATAAAATGATCCCTCAGGCCCCACCTGTGGTTCAACCTTAACAAAAATTACTCTAGGTTGCTCGATATGCTTTTGTAACAAAATAGACGAATTTGCCACAACCTAGTTAATTTTATCAAACTCATTGGACTATCGCTAGCGCATCTTTTATAATAATAGAGAAGATAGAAAGGGGTAAGAAAATCTTGGACATACTTATCACAATCGGTGTCGTTTTAGTAGTTATCATTGCATATATTGGTATTAATGCACTACGACTAAAAAAAGCCGTAACCAACTTAACACAAGAGCAATTCATAGAAGGCTATCGTAAAGCACAGCTAATCGATGTCCGTGAACAAAAAGAATTTGATGCAGGTCACATTCTTGGTGCACGTAATGTTCCTTCTACAACACTTCGTCAACGTTATAAAGAAATCCGCCCAGATTTACCAGTATATCTATACTGTCAAAATACAGGCCGTAGCTCACGTGCTGCATTATTTCTTAAAAAACGTGGGTACAACCAAATTTACCAACTTCAAGGCGGTTTTAAAACTTGGACTGGTAAAATAAAAGCAAAAAAATATTAATACTCTCATGAAAAAAAGTCGTCTCAAAGAACTATGAGACGACTTCTTTTTTAAAAAATTCAGAGTTTCTACTATATTATATCTATTGCAAATCATTAAATACTAGCTCTCGTTCAACCAGTCTTTAATCCTGCATTTGGACCAGAAAAAAATCCAACAAAAAGGGGTAACCTATAGCCCATTTTCACTAATGATACCACACTGTAAATTGGTCCTTACTAGAGACTGATACTTTGCAATCTTAGTTGAGCGGCTCTGCATGATGAATGATCACTTTGACATCAATTTGGAGCGCCTCTTTCTACAGATTGATCACTTCTCCGAAACTTTGAGCGGCTCTCCCTGAAGAATGATCACTTTGCAACTCTTTTGGAGCGGTTCTCGCATCATATTGAGCGCTTTTCGCTACTTTTGGAGCGGGTTCACTCTTCCTATGAGCGGTTCACCCTACAGATTGATCATTTCACCGAGACTTTGAACGGCTTTCACTGCAGAATGATCACTTTGAAACCAATTTTGAGCGGTTCTTCCTTCAGAATGATCACTTCGACATCAATTTGGAGCGGTTCTGTCCGCAGAATGATCACTTTGCAACTCTTTTGGAGCGGTTCTCACATCATATTGAGCGCTTTTCGCTACTTTTGGAGCGGGTTCACTCTTCCTATGAGCGGTTCACCCTACAGATTGATCACTTCTCCGAAACTTTGAGCGGCTCTCCCTCCAGAATGATCACTTTGCTACCCTTTCGGAGCGGTTCTCGCATCATATTGAGCGCTTTTCGCTACTTTTGGAGCGGGTTCACTCTTCTTGTGAGCAGTCCTCCCTACAGATTGATCACTTCTCCGAAACTTTGAGCGGCTCTCCCTGAAGAATGTTCACTTTGACATCAATTTGGAGCGGCTCTTCCTCCAGATTGATCACTTTGCAACTCTTTTGGAGCGGTTCTCACATCATATTGAGCGCTTTTCGCTACTTTTGGAGCGGGTTCACTCTTCCTATGAGCGGTTCTTCACACACAATGATCACTTCGCTACCCTTTTGGAGCGGCTCTCCCTCCAGAATGATCGCTTCGACAGCAGTTTGGAGCGGTTCTTCACACATAATGATCACTTTGCAACTCTTTTGGAGCGGATTCACTCTTCCTTTGAGCGGTTCACTCTCCAGATTGATCACTTCCCCCGGCTTTGAGTAGTTTCTCGACAATATTGAGTACATTGCCTTCCTTCAGAGCGGAGCTCCCCCACTTTCAAGTGCCTTCCCAACAGAAGGGGTGACCTCACCACTCTTTGGAGCGAACTATACCGTTTTGCCTGCTTGCTTCTCTCCCTATGCAAGCTTCCACTAAAAGTGTCTCCCCTTTTTTAGCAATTCTCCTTACTAAATCTTCTATGTCTAGAATTCCTATTTTTCGTCAGAGATTTCCCATTTAGTAACCCATTCTTCTATTTTTCTGAAAATAGTTAAAATTTATTGTTGAATTATTTTACGTGCACTGATAGGATGTATAATATCTTACAATAACAATTGATTAGAAAGTTAATAAGCTATGAATGCTATGGATCAAACTATAGCAGGAGCAGTTCTGGAGAGAGCGCACAATGCGTCGCCGAAGGGTTCACTATCTCAGGCAAAAGGACAGAGGAGTAATAGCAGCTTTTATAAGCGAAGCCACATGAATGTTAAAAGATTTCATGAAATATTTGCGAATAAATGGTATTTGTTATTCTGACGTTTTTCCGAGACTAGTGTCACAACTAGTCTCTTTTTTATTTTTCCAGTCATAGTTTTTACGCATCTTTGAGGGGGATTAACGTGGAACAGCAACAATTAAAACGTGATTTAAAAAATCGCCATGTGCAGCTTATTGCCATTGGTGGAACGATTGGCACTGGTTTATTTTTAGGCTCAGGGAAAGCCATTGCCCTTGCAGGACCTTCCATCATTTTAGCCTATTTAATTGTCGGTACCGCACTATTTTTTGTCATGCGCGCATTAGGCGAACTGTTACTATCTAACGCGGGCTACACATCATTTACGGATTTTGCATCTGAATACATAGGACCCTGGGCTGGCTATGTAACAGGCTGGACATACTGGTTCTGTTGGATTATGACGGCCATGGCAGATATTATTGCTGTAGGGGTTTATACACAATATTGGTTTGATATCCCACAGTGGGTGCCAGCCATTGGTTGCTTAGTATTATTATTACTACTGAATTTATTAACAGTTAAGCTTTTTGGGGAGCTAGAATTTTGGTTTGCCATCATTAAAGTCATTACTATTGTAGCTCTTATCATTATCGGACTTATTATGTTAGTGACAGGCTTTCATACTAGCTCTGGGCCAGTTTCTGTGGAAAACCTTTGGGCACATGGTGGGGTGTTCCCAAATGGGTTATATGGCTTTTTAATGGCCTTTCAAATGGTTGTTTTTGCATTCGTTGGTGTAGAATTAGTCGGGGTTTCAGCTGCTGAGACAGCAGATCCTCAAAAAAATATTCCGTCTGCCATTAATAAAATTCCATTCCGTATTTTACTCTTTTATGTAGGAGCATTATTTGTTATTTTATGTATCAATCCATGGTATGAAATGTCTGCCGAAAACAGTCCTTTTGTCCAAGTATTTACATTAGCAGGAATTCCAATTGCTGCTGGTATTATAAATTTTGTTGTACTCACTTCTGCCGCTTCAGCTGGTAATAGTGGTTTATTCTCTACAAGTCGAATGCTCTTTAATCTTGGTAACAATAAACAAGCTTCTCCTGCGTTTGCAAAACTGAACAAAAACAGTGTTCCAAGTAACGCACTCGTTGTGTCTGCTGTTGTTGTATCAGTAGGTGCATTGCTAAGTAAGCTGATGCCAGAGAATGCCTTTAGTATTGTGACGACGATTAGTGCAATTTGTTTTATATGGGTATGGAGCATTATTGTTATTTCTCACATCATCTATAAACGAAAAAATCGTGCTTTACATGAAGCATCAAACTTTAAAGCACCACTAACACCATTTATCAACTATGTCATTCTTGCATTTTTCGCATTTTTACTTATTGTCATGTTGATTTCTGAGGCTACGCGTACAGCACTGCTGTTAACACCAATTTGGTTTATCGCGCTATTGATTATTTATAAAATCAAAAGAAAAAAATAAAAAGAAGATGGCTTCAGACTACCCTGAAGCCATCTTCCACTTGTTAAAAAATTGTCATGTCCCATTCCGTCGCTAAATGCTTGAGTAATTGTACACCAGCGACACTATTGCCGATTGAATCGATAGCTGGTCCATAAATACCTATACCACAGCCAGCGGGGAACGGTGAATGCAAGCCAGCATGTCCTGGAACGGCTGTTAGGATTGCACCTGACACACCACTTTTAGCAGGTAGGCCAATAAATGCTGCAAATTTTCCTGAAGCATTGTACATACCACATGTCACCATCAAGGCCTTCGCTAATTTTGCCACTTGTTTAGGAAAAAGCTGTTTCTTTAAAAGTGGATGATAGCCGTCGTTGGCGATGACTAAACCAATCATGGCTAAATCTGAGACATTAACCTCAATCGCACATTGCTTCAGGTAGACCTCAAGTGCCGCCTCTACTGGACAATCAAGGAAACCAGAGTCCATTAAATAATAGGCTAATGCTCGATTTCGATTAGCTGTTTGCCATTCCGATTGAAATACCTCTTCATTAATACTTAATTGCTTGCCGATGATTTGTTCTAAAAATGCTAGAATCTTTGTGACCTTCTCTTGTGGCGAACTCCCCGCGAGCAAAGAGGACACTGTAATAGCCCCTGCATTAATCATTGGATTAAAAGGTTTTCCTGGCTGATGGCTTTCCAAGCGAATAATCGAGTTAAAGGTATCTCCTGTCGGTTCCACATCTACTCTTTCTAACACATAAGGTACTCCTCGATCCATACAGGCTAAAATAAATGTAATAACTTTGGAGACACTTTGAAGCGTAAATAATTCTGCTGTATCTCCTGCTTTGATTTCGCGGCCATCATTTCCAATAATCGCAATACCTAATTGATTCGGTTCTTTTTTGGCTAAGGCTGGAATATAACTTGCACATTGTCCCTCTTTGGCAGCAGGACGAAATTGTGTCACCCATTGTGCCACTAGTTGATCATGATCATGATCATGATGATTAGCTTGTGTTGACATTGATGTGTTCTCCTTTCAAAATGAGGCAAAAACAGAGCCTTCATAGTTCTCCTATGAAGACTCTATCTAGATCGCTATCCTTTTATAGCTTTGGAGGCTGTGTTCCCTCCGGAATTAAAGATATATATGTCTCTCCATCAAGACGTTCTTGCCATTCTTTTTTTGCTTCTTCAATTAATGCTGGATTATCAAGTAATGCGATAGCTGTACAAGCCATGATTTTAGCCGCTTGTAGCATACCTTTATGCGCAATTGGCATAACCCCCTGTGAAACAACCTGCCATGTATGCAACGGTGTACCTAATGCCATACATACGGTTGTACATTGTACGGTTGGTACTTTCCAGCTGACATCTCCAACATCTGTTGAGCCCCCCATAATAAATTCAGGGAGCATGGCTGGGACGTGATCCGCAATGACTTTTCCTTGTAAACGCTTAACATCTTCTTTACGCAAACCTACTAACGAAGAAGCTTGTACTTCAGGTGTAAATGTATTAAAAATTGCCTGTGCGTACTGCTCATCCTCTATTGTATAGTCTGGCATGCCAATTTCAAGTATTTGTTGATACATTACATCATAAAGTGTTTTATTTGTAATGAGATTTGAAGCAGCACCCTCAAAATCAATGTCAAGCGACGTACCTGTCATAAGCGTTGCACCTTTTGCAATATTTTCAACGCGCTGATAAATCTCTTGTACTTGTTGTTTTTTAGGGGCTCTAACGAGATAGGTTACCTCTGCATAGGGTTGTACTACATTCGGTGAAGTTCCACCAGAGTTTGTGATGGCGTAATGCACACGAGCTTCTGGAATGATATGTTCTCGTAAGTAGTTTACCCCAACATTCATCAGCTCAACAGCATCTAAAGCACTTCGTCCAAGATGTGGTGCGGCTGCTGCATGTGCACTTTTTCCAGTAAACTTAAAAGTAGCGGCATAGTTTGCTAGAGAGCTACAAGTCATTACAGTAGAAAATGTACCTGGATGCCAAGAAATCGCAATATCAACATCATCAAAAAGTCCAGATTTTGCCATATACGCTTTACCTGAACCATTTTCCTCGGCAGGACAGCCGTAAAATCGAATGGTTGCTGATTGATTATGCTGCTCAAGATAATCTTTCACTGCCACAGCAGCTGCAAAGGCTCCAGTTCCTAATAAATTATGCCCACAGCCATGACCGCTACCTCCATTTTCAATAGGTTCATGTTGTGTAGCGCCACCTTTTTGACTCAAACCAGGAAGTGCGTCATATTCCCCTAAAAAGGCAATGACAGGCTTTCCAGAACCAAACGTCCCTATCAGAGCTGTACTAAGTCCAGCAACACCCACTTCGGTTTGAAAACCCTCTTTTTCTAGCGCCTCTTTCATATAGTGCATTGATTTTTTTTCTTGAAAATGAAGCTCTGGTACAGCCCATATAGCATCACTTAATGCCACACTAGCTTCTTGTTTTGCTTCAATTAATGTCGAAATTTTTTCGTGAAAACTCATTAAAGTCCCTCCAATTTTTTATGCTTTCAATAAAGTCCCTTTTTGGTCATTAAGCGTGACAATGGACACAATACAGATGAGCGCAAAGCCAATCAACATCCAAAATGCCGCATCAAACGAACCATTAAAAGCATCTACCATAAAGCCAATTGCCATAGGTGTAACAAAACCTGCTAACTGTCCACCTGTATTGGCGATACCCATTGCCGAACCTGTAATTGAAGAAGGTAATTTCTTCAGTACGATAACAGGTAATAACGTAATGACGAACGCTATAAAGATCGAAACAACTGTTTGATAACCAATAAATAACGTCACTGTTTTGGCCGTAAACATTAAATACAATAATATGCCGATGACAGCACAGGATATGGACCCTAGTACCTTCTCCATTCCTCTTGGTAGCTTATCAATAATAAATCCGCTGCCATACACACCGATAATCGTTGTAATAGCAGGAATTGTTTGTGCCCAGCCAATGGACATTAAATCCAATCCACGATTTTTCTGAAGATACGTAGGAATCCAAGAAACTAATCCCCAGTTCACTGCATAAATACAAAAATATGCAATGATCAAATTCCACATAAGTGGTGTTTTCAATAATTCTTTAAAATTTACCTTTGTAGTAGGATGATTTGTCCCAGCTTCTTCTACTATTTCAGCCTTCGGAAGCTGAATATACTTCCAGTATAATAAGGCAATAATCGCTCCAATCGACCCGATAATAATAAACATCATGCGCCAACCAATCGTTCCTAATAAATAAGCAGCTAGCAGCGGCACAATTAATGATACAATCCCTCCAGAAGTAAGCATGATGGACATGGCTCTTCCTCTTTCTTCTTTCGGGAAAATCGTCGCAATAATCTTAGAGCTCGCTGGCTGAAATCCACCCTCTCCAATGCCAAATAAAAAGCGAATCACAATCATAGCCGTTAATGACCAAGCAATTGCTGTTAGACCGGTGAAAATAGACCACATAATAACAGCCAACAGTAAGATTCGTTTTGCGCCAAATTTATCAGCAAGCCAGCCACCTGGTATTTGCATAATGGCATAGCCTAAAAAGAAAGCGCTTAAAATAATACCCGTAGAGGATGCATCTAATTGCAAATCACCTGTAATTGAAACAACTGCATAGTTCATAATGTAACGGTCTAAGTTTCCTAAAGACCAGCCCAAAAATAATAGCGCAAGGATAACATTTCTAGATTTTTTAGTTACTTCATTTGTTAACATTCATATCCCTCCCATATCTCAAAACATTCTCTAACATTGCAGTCTCTGCTTCACTGCTTTTTTTCCTTAATGATCTTTGCCCCCTTGTAATATCTAGTAAAATAAAACCCCTTTTATATACCGACATTTTCGTTATATATTCGTATAATAATCAAACTTCTATGAAAAAACAATATTTTTTTGAAAATTTCTAATAGATAATCGTCTTTGTAAACGAACATTCATCTCTTTAAAAGGTTCACAATTCCTTGATAAATCAGTTTTTAAAGGACAAAAAAAGCCCCAAACCATTTTTGGCTTGGGACATCTTCATTATTTTTAAACAAGCTGATACATTTTTATCGGCCTACCACGAGTATGCTGTAATTCTTCTCCACAAATTCTCGCTAAATCCACTCCACATAAATCTGCCACGATTCGTTGGGCATTTCTTTCACTCATCTGAAGCTGTGTCGCTAAATCCTTTGTCGTAAAATGCTTCCAGTGCATTTTCTGCACAAGCGCATAAATTTTCATGTACGTTTTTACACTAATATTACCTTTTTTTAGTTTTTCTAAAATAAAAGGGTCTTCTGCTCGATAGGAATACGTAAGCTCTTCTACATTCCCTACGGATTCAATAATTGTTCCATCATCCTGAATCATAACAATATCTACCGCTTCATTTTCCTTCGTCTGTCTTAATCCTCGATGAGCATGTAATTCAGCATTGAACACCGTTTGAGCAAAACCAATGCCTGCCGTTACCTTCGCTTCCATTTCAATGGACAGCTGGTACATTTTTTCCTGTAAAAATTGGATTTGTCCTTCAATGGCTCCCCTTGTACTAAAAATAGTATACTTTCCATTCCCTTCTTCAATCAGTGAGCCATCAATTTGTTCACAGAGCTGAAGCAGGTTTTCCTTTATGCGCAATTCTAAATACTGTATACGGTACCCTTGCTTCATTCTTTCTTTTAATGAATCGAAGTCCTTTATTTCCAGCATAACTGCACCAATTTGGGTCTCTTTATAATAGGACGTTTTGATTTTTTCTGTAAAAAGCTGAACGGTATGGTAAATTTCCGTTTTGGTCGGTGAAACCCAATAAGACGGCACACCTCTTTTTTTCAGCTCTTCATCAACAGAAGGATAGCAAGTAATCGCAAAATCGATTTTGCCCGCCTGCCAGAGATCATAGTGGAAATCAAATAGTTCTTGTGGATTAACAGCCACATCAAATTCCTTTAAATACATGTGATGGACATTATGCTGAATTTCCGCAAGACTCTCTGACGCCATTTGGGAAGGCGATGGGATGATGTCGATACTGACATTTTCAATAAACTTTTTTTGTTGATAGGACTGCTCTAAAAAGCCCCGATAAATAGCTGCTTCGGAAAAAATAATATGAGTCAATTTATCCTTGGAAACATTCGTTTGACTGGCAAGCTTATAGGGGATGTAGCCAGAAAATAGCCAGAAATCCACATCCTGATTATAGGTCTCGACAAGATGCTTTGTTTCCGTCGCCACTTCATAAATATACGGAATAAACTCCATATCCTGTTCAATTTCCCGTGCTAACGCAATAATTCTCTCAACCGATTTAGCGGGACCAACAACACCTATTTTATACATCTTTTGTTCCTACCTTCTTTGTAAAGCTATAATTGTTTATGTAAAAAATTTCTTTCTCTGTTGTACATAGTATAGCGAACAATGAAATTACTAGACAAATAATAATGATTTTATCTATAAAGAAAGCCCCGAAAATCCATCGGGGCTTCTTGTAGTAATTATTATTGTTCAGTTGGATACATGTTGTTATAAAGTAACTCTAATTTCTTTGAAAGCTTACCATAGGCAGTTTGCCATGCTTTGCGAGCCTTCTCATCTCCATCCACTGGAACGTATAGAGCATGAACGTCTGCTACCTTTTTCAAATCCCCTTCCGCCTGTGTCAGCTTCGAATAATTTTTTACGATCTTCTGATCAGTAGCACTTAATTGATCATAAATCGCACGAATTTCTTTCACTTTTTCCTCTAACCCAGCTATATATTCACCTTTTACAACTAGAGAATTGATAGACTCAATTAACAGCAAAGCACTTTCATTTGTTTGCTGTTGCCCTTTCTGCTTATCAATAATCAACTGTCTAGTCGCAGCATCAATCAGGCTCACTTGTTTAGACGTCAGCTTTTCAAATGCCTTGATGACTGTACTTGGATTATTATTAAACGATTTCTCATAAGTCTTCATAAAGGATTCTACCTTTTTGACATCCGCCAATGCTGCTTTTAAAATATCATAATTTGTAATTAATTTTTTATCACTTGAGCTAAGGCTACTATACTGTGTCGATAGATTTTTAATTCTATCAATGGAAACTGTATAAAGATCATTTGCTAAAATGCTTGCAATATCATGATTTAGCTGTGTAATATTCGGCGCATTTTCATCAATAATTTGATTATTTAATAAAGCCTCATATTGCTCTTTTGCTAAATGTTGTTGATTCGAAGGTAATTTAGCATACGCTTTTTGCACTGTTTCAATTTTTTTAGCTTGTTTAGCAGCATCTGTTTCTTCTCTAGCTGTCTGGACTTTTTTATGGAATGATTTCACACCTGAAATATCCTTCTTTGCTGCTGTTAATAAATAATAATTCGTCACATATTTTCTTGCACCTGACGATAGACTTTTATACGTTTCTGACGCTTTATCAGTTGCGGATTCTAATTGTTTGAATGTAAAGGTAGTGACATCTGCAAATTTAGCTATTTCGGCCTTCAATGCTTCCGCAGCAGCCTTATCAGCAGGCACTTTACCATTGTCATCAATCGAAACCTTAGGCGTATTCAGTAAAAAGTCATCGGCATTATAGACAAGGGACTGTTGTAAAGTCGTAAGCTTATTATAAGCTTTGAGAGCACTCGTATAGCTTGAATTCAGTTTACTTTCTGTCACGCCAGCTGTTCGAGATAATTTTTGATAAGCGTCCATATCTTTTATCACTTTTTCAGCTGCTTTTAAATCTTTTTGTAAAGTAACAAGACTGTCATAGCCAACAATTTGAGCTGCCGATGTTTTCGTTAAGCTCTTATATTCTTTAATCATACGATTGACATTATTGACATGACTCTGCCATGAGCTAGCTGATGGATTGATTGGATAGATATCATCGCCAATATAGCTCTCTATATCATGATTTAATGCGGCAATTTGACTCACTTCAGCACTTTCCGCTGTCGCTAAAAGCTGTACATACTTGTCTGATACTAATTTTAATTGCTTATACGTCAATTTTTCATAGGCAGATCGAATGGACTTCGCCACAGTAACTTGCTTATTCGGTGTATTGTCTGCCGATAATTTATCAAAGGATCTAATAAATTGCTCCACTTTTTTAATATCTGATTTAGCTTCTGTTAAAATAGCTTGATTTTGAATTGCCCCACGATAATTTGGGGATAACTTTGCGATATCCTCTTCAATGCTAGTCACTAACGCTTTTAGGGTATCCTTATCTGAAGGTACATATTGTGCAAGAGAATTTTCGTAGGATAGTAAATGAACAATAGCTTGATTTAATCGTCGAACTTCTGAAATTTCCTCCAGATCATTTGGCTCATTTAATAAATTTTTAATGTTCGTATAGAGGACTTCATTCGCATCTAAGCTGCGTTGTAACTGATCAAGCTTATTATAGGCCTCTTCCATCTCTTGAATATATTTAGGTCGATCCTTTTCATTCACGTCCTGTAATTTATCTACTTTTTCTTCTAATTTATTGAGTAGTGCCACATCAGCGAGGGCTCTCTTTAGAACATCATAATTGGACACATTTGCTTTTGCTGGTGCCGATAAAGCTTGATACTTACTTTCTAATTCCTTTATTTTGGCTTCGAATGATTCAAAATCTGATACATTGTATTTATTATCATGGATTAGTAATGCTTTAATTTCATTTGTTAACGTATCAGTAGGTACGGTCGATACAGTAATGGTATTTGAAAGTTTAGATTCCACAAAAGAAAGACCTACTTTTGCTTTAACAGTGACGCTAATATCCTTGATGCCTTTTTCAATGGCGTCCTTTGGAATTGTATATGTACTCCCAGCGGCACCTTCAATAATTGTGAAGGAATTATCGCCAAGCTTATAAAACCATTGATAACTATATGTAATTTGGTCACTTTGTAGTTTGGCACCACCCTTATCTGTAACAGAAACGCCAGCTACTTTCACTGTTTCACCAGGTGCTACAAAACTGGAAGAGGAATGACCCTCCAAAGTTGGAATAGTGATGTCCAAGTCTAATGCTTTTATATCACGTGGCTCACTTTGAAACTTTTTACCGTCAATTGTAGTTGCTTCTACAAAGATTGATTTTCCCGCTGCTTCAACTGGCACTTTAAATGATCGTGAAGTTGCGCCAGAAATCGGCTTATTTGTTACTGAATTTGAACTATCTTCACTCGTAATGTCCTCTAGGTAATACCATTGATAGCCATTGACCACTGCATTATTTGGTAATTGCTCAACTGTTAATGTTCCATTGACTATATTTTCACCACTAATGGAAACCGTTTCTGCTGCATTTGCTACAGCTGGTACAATGAGTGCTACTGGAACGGCTGCTGCTGTTAAAAATAATTTCTTATTCAAATCTATTGACCTCCTTAATCCTTCTAATGAATTATATCGGTCTTGCTGCTATAATTTCCTTTGTTCTGGAGAAATAATTGTAAAAAGTGTATTTTCTCTCTATTCTACTCTTATAAAACAATATTTTTTTGATGATAATATTTTATTTTTGATCAACCCTCTCAAAAAGTAAAAGATATCAAAAAACAAAAGCCTTCTAATCCGCATTCGTAGCCTCTACGAAGAGATTAAAAGGTTTAAATAAGTATATACCTATGTGCTTACACCTCATTTGGTTATCCTCGTATCATATAAGTTGGCCGGTTCAGCGTACTATACGTATAAGGATGCGTTTGATTGGTTTCACTAACTTGTATACGAATGGTTAGTCCTTCACCTACTTTGCTATCTAAGGCGAATTTCCCATTAAAAGCCTGAACCCTCTCTTGCATACCTTGAATGCCCATAGAATCCGCAAGTAGAATGTCATCTATATTACAGCCTACCCCATCATCGGTATACAAAATTTCAAAACCTTCTTCAGTGCCTAATAAATAGATTTCAACGGTATTCGCATTGGAATGTTTTAGAGCATTGTTTAACAATTCTTGGAACAAGCGATAAATCATTAAGTTTAACCGTTCATCCTCTAAATAAAGTCGATCAATCGTATAAACCAACACAAAATTTGCTCGTTTATGAATTTTTTGAATCAGTTTTTCAAGGGCGGCATTTAATCCTAACGTATCGAGAAGTGGTGGCTTTAAATTTTCACAGTAGCCCCTTAAATCATTCAAGGAAGTTACCATATGTTCATGCAGCTTTATGAGTCTCGCTGGGATCTCCTCTTTTTCCTTTGTATGCATAAGGACATCCATTTCTCTCGCAATATGAAGCTGTTCCTGTAAAATCGTATCATGAAGTTCCTGAGCAAGTTGATATTTTTCTTCCTCGAAGCGTAGCCAAAGTAATTTATTGAGCCACGGTAGTTGTCGATTATCAGCCTCTTTCATATGCTTTAACTGATTTAAAAGCTCCTCAACCATTTTCGTATTTTCAATAAAATTGTTTAAATAGAGCAATAACAATTCAAGCCATAACAACTCCTCATCCTTTAGATAAATCGATTTATTATGGTCAACAACAAGGATTCGTTTATAATTCGCATCTTGATGAATAAAGGCGATATAGAAATGATCTGTTTTTTTTATATCCCCTAGCCCTAAACGCTCGACAAGGACCTCATCAATTTGATGTTGCGTGTATTCCTTCGATTTATTCGTTAACGTCACCTGATGTGTTTGAAAATCATAGGTCAGAACATAAACACTTTCCATTTCAAGCTGGAGCACAACCTCCTGCACAAATTTCTCCAATAGATCTTCGATTTTGACCACTCGACCTATACTATCAACGGTAGTATACAAGCGATGAATGTAGTCCCCTTTCGTAGAGAAAAGGATTTTTCGCTTACGATAATCAATCCGCTCCTTCATGTAAAACAGGGCCATTAACGAGAGAAAAGCAAAAAAGAAAATCTCCGTCATGCGTGTAATCGAAAGATCCGTAAGCCAATACAGCCCCAATAACAGCCATAGTGTAAAAGCAAAAGAAAAATTAAAATAATAACGTAATCGAGAAATGAAATACTCCATATCAAAAATACGTTCAGTAAGTTGTGTAAATATAAAGCTGAATGGAATAAGCATTAGAAATAATGAACAAATATCACCAGAGAGTATATGTTTATGAAAGAAAATTTCTGGTATTGTAAATAAAAAAAGAAAAGGTAAGAATGGGATAATAATGCTCAATAAAAAAAGTTTTAACTGCGGGGTTTTATATAAAATATAACCCTTTCCTAATATAGAAAGAATTACAATTAGTAAAATAAAAAATAACAATAGAGTAATCTTTGATAATAATGGATTTGTAGATGGGTAGACAATACTTAATATACTAAGAAATACAACAATTAAAGGTATAGAATACAATAGTGTAATATTTTTAATATAACCCCATTTTAAATTTAAAAATAAAAAATAATTTCTTAAAAAATGAATTAATATAATAAGACAAAGCAGCATGCTACTACGATTAACGACTGTACCAACACTATTTAGCCTTCCAGATGCACCAATACTCACATATGCTAAAGATACAGTGAGAATAAACAAAATAAGTAAATTAATTAAGCTTGTATTTTTTTGTTTATAGTATAAGTAAATTGAGATAATTAAACTTAGTAAATAGAAGATTCCTGGCAATACCAATACATATAATAGTTGTTCTGGTATATCAAATGGGGCAATCTGTAGATGTATCGTTTCTCCGTTTTTTTTCAACAATGTTAATTCTTTAGCTACTCTAATGACAGGATTATAAGTGATGTTTTCTAAATCCGCGATGTTTTTCCCATCAATATCTAGAATAATGTCACCTGTAGCAATTTTTTGCTTCTCTGCCCATTCTTTATAATATGGATCAATTATTAACCACTGATCATTTTTTTCTTCTAATTTGATACCCAAAAAAGGCGTGCTATAAGTAACATAAAGTAAATAAATCCCTAAAATTAAATATGCACTTATAGCACACCATAGCCATTTATTTTTTATTAACCTAGTACCAAAGACCATGTTCTAATCGTACATCTTCATCAAACGAATCCAAAATTGCTTTTTGTTCAAGATCTGTTACACCAATTAAAGAAGCTTTTTTTTCTTTTAACAATGTTACCAACGACGGATTTTGCTCTAAATATTGAATCATGTTAATCATAAAATATCGCCTCATTTCATTAGTTTTAATTTATAATTACATAATTTGCTAAAAACTCTTTAAACAAAGGAATTATTAACCAAATTTGTAACTATAATTTTATTATACTACCACTCTCCAATAATTCAACATAATTTTCTAAAAAATACAAATAATTAATAGAATATGTAATAATTTAGCTTTATTTCTCCAAGAAAAGACATAGAACCCACCTAAAAAAGCCCATTCCAAAGATAGGAATAAGCTTCAACTTTTTATTGATTAATTTGTTTTACTGACAGCCATTTTGTAGCCACTTACTTAAGTCCATAGTGACCACCGTGGCATGTTGTGGATTCATATCTCCGCTATCTACTGCAAAAACGCTAGAATCATTCCCCTGAATGGCCATTAAAAATACCATTCCACCACCATCGTCACCAATAGCTATATAGCCTTTCGCATATTCCTCCACTTCCCAAGTCTCATTTCTTTCTATCAATTCCTCTGTACCGTAAATTAACACCCCATTAGCCAGTGATACACCATTCACCTCTTGTAGGACTCGCCTATAAACGGTTGGGAGTTGACATGACATAATATGTTCCACTTGTAGAATGTCGTTCTCTGTAGCTGGTAAATTTGCATTATGTATAGGAAGCATTTTGACACATCCTTTCGTTTACATTCTCTTTACACCTGTGCTTCACAATACTCGTAAAACGCCAAAATTAAGTCATCAACCTTTTGTTTACTGACAATTTTACCCAACCATTCTTCTGGAATTTCATCCAACTGTTTATACATACCCGCTATCGAACCTGTAATGGCTCCAACGGTATCCGTATCTTCTCCTAAATTAACTGCCATCAGAATCGCTTCTTTAAATGTTGTAGAATTACCTACACACCAAATAGCCGCTTCTAGCGAATGAACAATATAGCCGCTTGATTTAATCTCGTCTTCAGGCGTATTTAAAAAGTTTTCATGAAAAATCCTTGTGTAAGCATCTAACTCTGCTTTCATTTCATTTTGTAAATTATTTTGCAGTAAGTCAAATACCTCTTTTAAGGCCACTTCTAATGAATTGTTTCGGTATAAGCTTAATAATAGCTCAATGTAAATGATGGACCCTACTATGGAACGCGGATGACCATGAGTAATCTCTGTATATTGATGAACTAATTCTTTTCTTTTAGCAAAATCTAACTCATGCATGACCACGAATACTAAAGGAGCTATCCTCATTAGTGTACCATTGCCATTATCAAACTCGCCCGTTTTACCACATTGTGCTGGCGGAACACCTTTTTTATAGTTGGAAACGGCTTCCGCTGTAGTAATTCCAATATCAAACATTTCGCCAAATGGTGTAAGATAGCCATGCTCCATGTATTGCACAAATTTGTTCATCAATGTTTTGGTATCGCCTTTTTCAATAATGTTTTCTACCAAGCAGAGTGTTAGAGAAGTATCATCAGACCAAGTACCAGGTGGTTGATTGTAAGTACCATACCCCATCACATCTTGCACACGGAACGTTCCTCTTTGTTTAAATTCGACTGGTACGCCCATTAGATCACCGATAATCCCACCGTATAAAGTGTCAAACACACGCTCCCTCAATTGTGTATCTACCATAAATGCCACCCCTACTTTTATTTAATTTATCACAATTCAAAAACAGTACATTTAATTTTATAATAAATTAATTCCTCATTTATTATTTTTTCAATCTCTTCCCAATCTCCTCCAGCTAAACCTGAACCAATTTTAGGCATCTGTATCGATAATCTATTTATTAATGCAAATCTCGCAACTTTTCTTAAACATAATCGAAGTGCATCATAATCAATATAGGTTGTATGATCTTTATCATTTTTCCTCACACCATGTTGTGCAAGCATATTGGCAACAAAAGTTGCTCTCTGCTGGTCTACACATACAAACTGAACTTCTCCTAACCCAAAAGTTTCTTTATCCTTAGACCATTTTACATATTCATTTTTGGCAAAAGGGAATTGCTTTGATAAAGATAAAACAAAACCTTTTCCCCATTTTCCTAAAATATTGACAACATGAATGATGAGTGTTTGTTCTTCTAAAGGAAGCGAAGCATCGCCCTTTAAGTAGTTAATTTGAGATTTGTTAGCTACAATTCCTTCCTGCCATTTATTCTCAAATTCTAATTGAGTAATAGGTACACTATCGCTTAAATCTAAACTATCGATATGTCCGTCATACAATAAAAATCCAATATTTTCATTCCAATCATGTAATGATGAAGAACAGTACATATCATTGTTAATTATATTAATCTGCCTAGTTGCAACGCCATCATCAAATTCTGTATATAATTGTCCACAACCTTTTAAAAATTCAATATTATCACATTTATAGTATAATAGACTATTATTAGTCCTTGCGTGACTCACTACCACTGCTAACCTCCATTTCGCAAAAACTTTTTTTCCATCAATAATAAAAGACCTAACTAGTTCATGAACATTTCAATCTGTAACATTACATCTCATAAAAAAGAGTTTCTTAAAATTGCAAATTAATGTAATTATATCAATGCAGCCATTTATATTAAATAGTTATGTTTTATCGTACAATGGTGAGTATAATTTCCTTGAGCATTTCAGCGCTATACAAACCTGTTCTAGCCAGTGCTCGGGGCTCTTTAATTTATCACCTTTATAGCCTTTCAAGAACCATAAAAAAGCGCCCAATAAGTATTAATCTTATCGGACGCTTTTATGTTCAGTTTTTAATACTATGCCTTTTGATAACGAAGCACTGGTGTACGAGCAGCGCGTGTTTCGTCTAAACGAGATACGACTGTTGTATGTGGTGCTTCTTGTACAATCGATGGATTTTCTTCTGCTTCTTTCGCAATTTGAATCATTACATCACAGAATGCATCTAACGTTTCTTTAGATTCTGTTTCAGTTGGCTCAATCATTAACGCCTCTTCCACATTTAATGGGAAGTATGTTGTTGGTGGATGGTAGCCAAAGTCTAACAGACGTTTTGCGATATCTAATGTACGAACGCCTTGTTTCTTTTGACGGCGACCAGATAACACAAATTCATGTTTACAGTGACGGTTATATGGAAGATCATAGAATGGCTCTAAACGACGCATCATGTAGTTGGCGTTTAGGACTGCATATTCTGTAACAGCTTTTAAGCCATCTGGACCCATTGTACGAATGTACGTATAAGCACGAACGTTGATACCAAAGTTACCATAGTAAGGTTTTACGCGTCCGATTGATTGTGGACGATCGTAGTCGAAGTGATATGTGCCTTCTTCAGTTCTAACTAATACTGGTTTTGGTAGGAATGGAATTAAGTCTGCTTTTACGCCTACTGGGCCAGAACCCGGACCACCGCCACCGTGTGGACCTGTAAATGTTTTGTGCAGATTTAAATGTACGCAGTCAAAGCCCATGTCGCCAGGACGTGCTTTACTCATTACGGCATTTAAGTTCGCACCATCATAGTACACTTTACCGCCTACAGAGTGAATTAGCTCTGCCATTTCAATAATGTTTTCTTCAAATAAACCAAGTGTATTCGGGTTTGTTAGCATTAAAGCAGCTGTGTCAGAACCTACTACTTTACGAAGATCTTCAATATCTACTAGACCATTCTCATCCGATTTAACAGTAATTGTTTCAAAACCTGCTACTGTTGCCGATGCTGGGTTAGTACCATGTGCTGAGTCAGGAACAATGACTTTATTACGGTGTCCCTCACCATTTGCTTCATGGAATGCACGAATCATCATTAATGCTGTCCATTCACCGTGAGCACCTGCTGCTGGTTGTAATGTCACTTCATCCATTCCTGTAATTTCTACTAAAGAAGTTTGTAAATCATAGAGAAGCTCCATTGCACCTTGTGCTGTTGATTCATCCTGTAATGGGTGAACATTGGCAAAGCCTGAAAGACGTGCAACTGTTTCGTTAATTTTCGGATTGTATTTCATCGTACAAGAGCCAAGCGGATAGAAGCCAGAGTCTACTCCGTGGTTTCTACGAGAAAGTGCCGTGTAATGACGCATAATATCAAGCTCAGACACTTCAGGTAATTCTGCCGCTTCAGCACGAACTAAGTTTGCAGGTAATAAATCTGCTAGGTCTACTTCTGGCACATCAAGTGCCTCTAAGCTATAGCCAACACGACCTTCTTTTGAAATTTCAAAAATGAGTGATTGATTTTCGTTATGCATTAAGAGCCCCCATTTCTGCAACTAGTGCATCAATTTCTTCTTTTGTGCGTAATTCAGTAACTGCTATTAGCACATGATTTTTAAGAGAGTCATAATTTTGACCTAATGGATATCCACCGATAATCCCTTTTGCAATTAAGCCTTTATTGATTTCCTTCACACATTTATTCGTTTTCACAACGATTTCGTTGAAGTGGGCACCTTGGAATGCTACTGTAAAGCCTGCTGCTTCAAAGGCATTTTTCGCATAACGTGTTTTCGCAATATTTTGTGTTGCCATTTCACGAATGCCTTGTTTACCTAGAGCTGTCATGGCTACAGAAGCTGCAAGTGCAAGAAGAGCTTGGTTCGAACAAATATTAGATGTCGCTTTATCACGACGGATATGCTGTTCACGTGCTTGTAATGTTAATACATAACCACGACGACCTTCACCATCTACTGTTTCACCAACAAGACGGCCTGGAACCTTACGCATTAATTTTGTTGTTACGGCAAAGAAACCACAGTGTGGTCCACCGAATGCTTCAGAAATACCGAAAACTTGCGCATCCCCTACACAAATATCCGCACCTAGTTTACCAGGAGGTGTTAAAATGCCTAATGCCAGTGGATTAGAAGATACCACAAACAAGCTTTTTGCTTCATGAGCAATATCCCCGATGACTTGAATATCTTCTACTTGACCAAAGAAGTTTGGATATTGAGCAATAACAGCTGCTGTGTTGTCATCAATCATCTCTTTTAATGCATCCACATCTGTCACGCCATCTTTTTGTGGAATTGTCACGATTTCGATCGATTGACCATAGGCATATGTAGCCACAACATCACGATATTCTGGGTGCACTGTTTCAGACACTAAAATTTTCTTACGACGTGTATGACCAGCTGCCAGCATACCTGCCTCTGCTAATGCTGTACCACCGTCATACATAGAAGAGTTAGCAAGATCCATACCAGTTAGCTCAGCAATCATTGTTTGGAATTCAAAGATTGCTTGTAGCTCACCTTGTGAAATCTCCGGTTGATACGGCGTATAAGCTGTATAGAACTCTGAACGAGAAATAACATGATCCACGATGACTGGTTTATAGTGGTTGTAAACGCCTGCACCTAAAAATGATACATTAGCATTTGTGTCCTTATTTTTTGCGGCAAGTGCCGTTAATTCTTTTAATAAAGCAGACTCTGATTTTGCTTCCTTAATGTCATAAAGGCCTTTAAAACGTACTTTCTCTGGAATATCCTCGAATAATTCATCTACTGAGGATACACCGATTACGTCTAACATTTCTTTTTGATCTTGCTCCGTCATTGGTAAATAACGATGTTTCATAAATGTAGGTCCCTCTTTTCAACTATTATTTTGAACGCTTGTAAAACGGTGTTTCTACTGTGATTACCTTTAAGTACTTACCACGAATTTCGATTTCTAGCTCAGTTCCGATTGTTGCGAATTGACTGTCAATTAACGCGTGACCAACATTACGTTTAGATGAAGGAAGCTGTGTGCCCGTTGTTACTTCACCAATTTCCTTACCATCCTTCAACACTTTGTAACCATGGCGTGGAATTCCTTTATCGATCATTTCAATTCCTACCAGTTTACGAGGAAGACCATTTTCCTTTTGTGTTACTAATGCTTCGTGACCGATAAAGTCTTCTTTATTTAATTTCACAGCAAAGCCAATACCTGCCTCAAGTGGAGAAATTGTTGCTGATAGCTCTTGACCATATAGTGGGAGCCCCGCTTCAAAACGAAGTGTATCACGACAACCAAGACCTGCAGGAACAACGCCTTTATCCTGACCTGCCTCTAAAATTTTTCCCCATAGTGCTTTAATATCTTCTGGAGCACCATATAATTCAAAGCCATCTTCACCTGTGTAGCCACTACGAGAAACTAATACTTTATGGCCTGCCACTTCAACATCCTCTTGGAAGCGGAAAAATTTAATGGCACTCACATCAGTTGAAGTTAAAGATTGCAGCACTTCTTCTGCTAACGGACCTTGAAGTGCAATTTGTGCATAGGCATCTGATTGGTTATCAATCGTCACATCATATTGATGTTGATTTTCCATCATCCAATCATAGTCCTTTTCGATATTTGCTGCATTAACACATAATAAATAGTGATTGTCCGCTAATTTATAGGTTAATAAATCATCAACAACGCCACCATTTTCATAGCACATAGCTGTGTATTGTGCTTGGCCCGCCACTATTTTTGACACATCATTTGACAAAAGATTTTGTAAAAAATCTAATGCATCTGGACCAGTGACTAAAATTTCACCCATATGTGATACATCAAATAACCCTGCACGATGACGCACTGCATCATGTTCTTCCTTAATAGAAGAGAATTGAACAGGCAATTCCCATCCACCGAAGTCAACCGTTTTCGCACCGTACTTCGCATATTCTTCAAATAGAGGTGTACGTTTTAATTCGTTCGCCATTCTTTTTTGCCCCCTTATTGTTAATTACATTTTTACTAGTAGTAGTTCGTCTGCTTTTTGTAGTAGTACAGTCCATGCGCTCTCTTGCTCACATATATACTTGTAGACATAAAAAAAGACAGACGAACCCCTTTTCGGGATTCTCTGTCCTTGCACCTGAAAGTTACACCAGACTAGCTCGCAATGCTTTTACCATTGCCAATTAGTCGGCTTTCCCCTTTGGTGGCTGTTATTGTTATACTACAGCTCTCTCCAGAGTTGCGTCTTGTACGAGTCCTTTTACCTGAGAGATTCATAGCCATTACTACTTGCTCCTTCGGTGGCGTCTATACGCGCTCTCCCCGCACAATCATCCGCCCAAGATAGATCTTGGTACTATTTAGTATTCAATGAACATTTAGTTACTTATTTGTCTATATCCTAACATTAAATGCATTGAAAAGGCAATCATTTTTTAAAAGATAATAAAAGACGAACATTATTTTAATAAAATTGTATTATCGTTCGTTTTTTAATCTTTTCACTTGAAATACTAAATACTCTAGAATTTGGCGAATCGTTCTGCCTTCTGTCAGTACTTGGATATGTCCTGCATCACGATAAAACTTTCTTCTGTAATGATACAGACTTTCTAATTCTTCCTTTGTGGAGCTCTGTACAATGGGTCTGTTTGGATCATGCTGTATTCGTTTATAAATATCTTCAAAAGACGCATCTAGAAAAAATACTAATCCACTACGTCTCATAATTTTTCGATTTTCAGCATTTATGGCAACGCCACCACCTGTGGAAATAATACATGCCTCATTTCGGAAATTTTTCAAAAATTCTGTTTCTATTTCCCGAAAGCGGGCCTCTCCGTATTTTTCAAAAATCTGTGGAATTGTCATCCCCTGCTGACGCACGATCTCATGATCCATATCATAATATGGCATCTTTAATAAATAGCTTAAACGTCTTCCTAACGCACTCTTTCCACTACCCATAAACCCAACTAAATATATTTTTCGCAATTCGAATCACCTTCTTATAACTACGATTCTACACTGTCTGACAAAATTTGTCCTAATAAATTTATCGTAGCTCGAACATTCAATTTTTCTAGCCCATCATATGTTCGAAACTGCATTTCATAAGACATACAATACGCAAGAACAAAAGTAGTTACAAAAAATAATAATGCAATTGCGATCAAAAAAATAGCCCCTCTGTCATTTTTCAATAATTGGCACATAGAAGCTCCGCTCCTTTTGAACACCACTAGCCATTTCGACAGCTACTGTCAGCATATTTTCTGTATAGTTAAATTGACATCGATTGAGTCCTATTAGCATAGGAACATGTCCACCGTTTACTTGTTCACGAATAATATTCGAATAACAATCAATATGATGGAGTGTATTTGCTCTTTGAAAAGTCATTCTTTTGTGATCTGCACGAACTGAAAATGTAGAAACATCTTGTAGAGCATGATTTAAATCAGAGACAAATAGTTCCCATTTTGTTTGTTCATCCGATAACACCGTTGATTTCATTTCAGCAAACCATAATATGACGAGGACAAAAAGATGAGAAATTAGCACAAAAACAACTAATTGAAACATGGCTTCTAATAATGTATAGCCCTTGTCATCCATGAGCTTCACCATTGACGTTGATACATTTTTGGCGTAGCTCACGTGTATTTTGAAATCGAACACAAACGTCCTGTCCATCAAATATCCAATGGTAATCAACTTGTTCAATCGTTCTAGTGCCTTCTGTTTGTTGCTTTGCTTGATATTGTTTTATGCCCTCATAGGCAGTTTCAGCTGCAATCACCTCTAGTTTTTTATTCAGTAGATTTGTCTTCATTGTATAGGTAATGGGTAATAATGATGTGCAAAGTAATGTAAAAATACCCATAGCTAAAATAGTTTCCGCAAATGAATAGCCTGACTCATTCAATCCTAGCTCTCCCTCTCCCTATCGTTATGATTACTTTTTTCTTTCCCCAAGATGTTTTAAAGGCAATGGTGCCGGCTGACATAACGTTCCCATTGTTATTATAAATAAGTGTATGAATCGAACTCTCTGCAGGTAAAAACTCAACCCCTTTAGGAAAAGGTCGTTCATATAAAGTCGTATAAAAATCTTTTTGAATGACATAACGATTCGTTGAACTTTCCATTTTCAAGGCGATATATTGGCGTTGGCTCATGCTGTACGTCTGTATATATTGAATATCGAGTTGCATTTGCGTAAAAAATCGTTCTAATTCCTTCATTTCCGCTAATTTGAATGAAAATTTACTAACGATCGCTGTTAAACTCATGATAAGAAATAAGACAATAAGGATCTCGAGAAGCGTAAAACCACCATTTTTATTACCGATCATCAGCTATTAGACCCAGTCTCCAAGCTAGCATTAGCTGGACGCACCTCTCCGTCACTTGTAATCTTAATTTCCTCTTTATTCGGGCATGTCGTTTCATTTTCTTTTAAATAACCTTCTGCAACTAAATCGTCTAATGTAGGATAGGCCATAAAATCTACACGATAGGCCTCCACCTGACCTTGCACCATAGTTATATAAGCTGCACAGCCCTTCTTATCTATTGTGGCAAAATGCTTTGTAACATTTGGAATAGTAATCAGAATAAGGATCGATATGATTAATAAGACAATTAGCATTTCGATTAAAGTGAAACCAGCTTGCCGATTGATACGTTTCATTTTTTTCCTCCTAAACTAATTCAATCATATGATAGATTGGTAATAATAAACTGACATAGGCTGCGACAATACATATAGCAATGAGGATAAAGAAGGTTGGTTGCACAAACGCTAGTATTTTTTGCAAAAGTTGCTCTTGTTTTTCCATTAATAATTCACTGTACAATACTAATTCTTTTCCTAAATAACCGCTTTGCTCGCCGTGCTCTACAAAAACCGGGAAATCCTTCTGGAAAACTGCCATCACGATAACCGCTTGTGTTAAGGACTCACCAAAAATGACTCTTTCTTTAATACGTTGCGAAAGAATTTGAAGAAAAGGTTGTAGTTGTTGATCCTCAAGCAATTGGAGACTTGCTTGTAATGAAAATCCACTTTGCAGCAAACTTCCTAAATAAGCAGCAAATTGTCTTGTCAAAGCTAACCTGATATAAAATTGAATGAAGGGAATTTTTAATAATATTGATAGTTGGTAGGCAATGGACTGTCGTTTGAGATAGAGGTGAAAAATTAATAAGCTACCTGTTATTATGACTATCGTAAGAATGACAATATCTGGAACACGTAATAACATGTTGGATAAAGCAATACTTGATTCGCCTGATTCATTCGTTCGGCTAACAACCATCCTTTCGATATTTGGCAAGAAAATTGTTCGAAACACAAAAAATAACAATAGTAAAAATAAGATGAGTGTTACTGGATAGACAAGAAGCTTCATTAGTTTTTTCTTTGTCTTCTCACTTACAGTTATCTGCTTAGCCACACCCTGTAAAGCTTCTATCATATGGCCATTATTTTCTGCAACTGTGACTGACATTAAATAATGTTTAGCAAGCTGTAATGTTTCAAGTATCCCTGTAACACCTACTCCTTGCCTAAGTTTTTCATCAATTTGCTGCTGAATGTCCTCATGGGCCTTAATATGATGAGGTAGTAGCATTGAAATAGCTTGTGGTAATAAATAACCTTCCTGCAATAGCACACATAAACGATTAAAAAATTGTGCCTGCTCCCTTAATCTCCATTTTGTAGCTCTATTGTAATAAAACATAAATTTATCGATGTATGTTTGTAGCTGCATAACGTCTCTCCACTAGTTCTTTTTGCCCCATTAATGTGAGGTTATATGGAAGCTCATAGTTCCCCTGTTCTTTAATAGCCATAATGGCTCTTGTTAGATGTATATCATGTAAAATTTCAAAGATTGCACGTCGTTCATCATGTATAGCTGACACCTGTAAAAGTTTTTGCGCCACAATTCCGATAACGGTTTGGCGAAGTTCCTCTATTGTCACACCTAAGTCCATTAATCGATAAAGACAGCTAATTGAATCTTTTGCATGAATTGTGGAGACAACTAAATGTCCTGTTAAGGACGCTTGAATAGCAATTTTCGCTGTTTCTTTATCCCGTATTTCACCAATCATAATCACATCAGGTGAGTGGCGTAAAATGGCTTTTAATCCCGTAGCATATGTAACGCCTGCTCGCTCATTTACCTGGATCTGAAGTAGATTTGCTTGGCTATTTTCTACAGGATCTTCTAAGGAAATCACATGTCGATTTAATTCTGTTGAGCAATAGTGAAGTAAGGAATAAAGTGAAGTAGATTTGCCAGAGCCTGTTGCCCCCGTAAAAAACAAAAGACCTTGTTGGCTTTGCACAAGCTCCATTAATTGATGTGCTGCACTTTTGGAAAAACTTAAGGAAGTTAGTGGGAATGCATGATTTTGGAGAAGTAAACGGATAATTAAGCTTTCTTTTAAAAAGACGGAAGGTAATGTAGAAACACGAAAGGCGTATGGATTTTGCTCCATCGCTTTTTGAAAGGAGCCACTTTGAGGTTTTCGTCGCTCACTAATATCTAATTCCGCAAGAAATTTATAGTAGGAGATCATTCTCTCTGCAAGATCGATCGGAAGCTCGCCAGCGTGAAGAAGCTTATCATATTTTCGAAAATAGATCCGATATGTTGTATTGCTTGGAACGAGTAATAAATCGGATGCACCAAAATGATAAGCCTTTAGTAAAAGTTGCTCACATCTTTGTTCAACAACTGTTTCAAAACTCTGCATATATGCACCTCTCTTCTAGTTCATTCGAATATGACCGCTCTATTCGTTATTTCCTAGTATAAAGAGGAAAAGTGCACGAGAAAAGCCCTTTTCTGAAAATAAAAACTTGTTATACATTTTACTATCAATTATGTTTTTTGCTATAAAAGTGTGGATAAAATGCAATTTTCCACTAAAAAGGAACATAAATACATGAAAAAATTAATATTTATGCCAAAATGAATGTATCTTTTTCAATAATACAATATAATAGAATCAACATGATTATTTTCCTAACACTTGGTAGATGAACATAATTTTTATAAAAACTTAAAGAGGTGAAACACATGATCCATCCATTGAAAATTACGAGTACACTTGCTGATGAAACAAGATACTCTATTTATGAGTATATATTGCAAGAGAAAAAAACAGTCACAGTACAACATATAGCTGATCAATTTGGTATCCATCCAAACGTTGCCAGACTTCATTTAACGAAACTTTCGGAAATCAATATTATTTCTGCTGATTATGTAAAAACAGGTAAAGGTGGAAGACCTGGACGAGTTTATAAAGCTTCAGAGAAAGGTGTATCACTAACATTTCCTAGACGTGACGAAGATCGTTTATTAAAATGGACGATTCAATTAATTCAAGATGTCGGACCATCTGCGTTAACGAAGTGTCAAGAAATTAGCTACCAAGACGGCTACCAGCAAATGAAAAATTATATCAGTGCTGAAATGACATTAAATAATTCTCTTTCCTTCGATGAAAAGCTTCAGTTATTAACTGACAATGCCGCATTAATCGGCTATATTCCACAAATTCAACAAACTGAACTTGGAAAAAAAGTGATATTCTCCATTTTTAATTGTCCATTCCAGGAGCAACTGACAGCACATTCTGAAATTGTTTGTTCATTACATGAATCCTATTTAAAAGGACAATTAGATGCTCTATTTTCTAATAATGAACTTGTGCAAGTTGAAAGTATGATACATAATTGTGATTTATGTAAATATGAAATAAACGTGACAGAAATCGATCACTAGTTTAAAAATCCATTTGTTTGTCACAAAGATCGGAGAAGTTCCAGTTTACAGACACCTTTCATATCATTTATAATGAGTAAGAGATTATTGTGTCGTGGGCAAAAGGAGGGGAAATCTTCATGGATAATATGTATAAAGTTATGGCATTCTGGACAGGTATTTTTGCCGTTATGTTCTACCTTGGTGGTATGAACGAGGTATCGCTATTATTCTTAGGTAATACAGGTTTATTCTTATTATTAGGCTTCTTAAACCTTTCAGAACGTATGTACATGTACATTTTCGGAGCATATTTAACTGTATTCTTCGCTGGCTTCACGTACTATACAACATTCATTCACGTACCTGGTGGCGGTCATTAATACAAAAAATCGCGTATCTCACTACAATTGAGATACGCTTTTTTATTTGATGCGGCCTTTTTAAAATCCATTTAAAAATGGATTTGTCTCCATTTCTGCACCTACAGTCGTATAATTACCGTGTCCAGGATAGATAATAGTATCCTCTGGTAATGACAGTAATTTATTATGGATTGAATCCAATAATATTTTTGTCGATCCACCCAATAAATCTGTACGTCCGACACCTTGTTCAAATAACGTATCTCCTACAATCGCAAAACCATCTTGCTCAAAAATATAGGAAATACTACCAGGTGAATGTCCTGGTGTAAAAACAGCCTGAAAAACAAAATTACTAATTTCAAATGGCTGTTCTTCTTTGATGATGGTGTCTTGCGCTGGTGCAGCTACTCGATAATCTGGTAATGCAGCATATTTACTAGAGCCATTCTTAGTAGGATCTCCTAGCCAGCTAACTTCCTTTTCGTGAATCCATACTGGGACATCAAACACTTCACGCACAGCATCAACGGCTCCGATATGGTCAAAATGGGCATGCGTTAAAAAGATAGCTAACGGTTTTAAACCATTGCTACGGATTGTTTTAATAAGACGCTCCGCTTCCTCACCTGGATCAAATATAATACATTCTTTTTCTTTATTCGATACGATATAGCAATTCGTTTGGACCGGTCCAAGAGAATAACTTCGTACGTTCATCATAGTTATCACCTCAACTTTCTATTATACAGGCTTTGCCACAATTTGACGATAAATGTTCATAGTTTGCGCTATTTTAGTTCTCGACAAAAATAAGTAGAACGTTTACAATTAAGGAGGAATATTGTTTGCGACATTCATTTTCTGATGTCGAAAGGAGTGTCTATTTTTAATGAACTTATTAATGGTTATTTTTGGTCTAGTAGCGATTTTAGCTGTAGTTGGTACATTCCAAGCAATTAAAGAAAAGAACCTATTAAGCGTTGTTTTCAATTTATTAAGTGCTGTTGTATTTGGATGGTTCGTCATCATGACAATTGTTCACAGCGGTTACCCACCAACATTACACTAAAATTTTAGACAGAAAAAGAGCAGTCTCCACGGAGATTGCTCTTTTTTTCACTACTTATTTAATTTAAGGAATCGTTTCTTACCAATTTGTATCACATCATCATTCATTAGGACGCGCGAAAGGTCATCTAGCGCTAATTTTTCTCCATTCAAAGATACCCCATTTTGCTTGATTAACCGTAAAAACTCACTTTTACTTTGAATATAATCCATTGCCACTAATTGGGGAAGGATATCCTCTACCCTTTCCTTATCAATCTCTAAGAGTAAAACGGGAATGTTTTTCGGTATTTCCTTTCGTTGAAATGCTGCTTCAAAGTAAGTTCTCGCTTCCTTCATTGCTGCAACTCCATGGTATAAAGTCGTTATCACTTCTGCTAATCGCAATTTCAGATCGCGGGGATTCTCTCCCTTTTGAAGTTTATCTTGAATGGCCTGCACTTGTAGTGGGTGCTCATCCGTTGCTAATTCGAAATATTTTACGATTAATGCATCAGGTACTTCCATCACCTTTTTAAACATCATTTCAGGTGCTTCATTGACACCAATATAATTACCTAAACTTTTACTCATTTTTTCAATGCCATCTAATCCCTCCAGTAGTGGCATAAAAATGGCAACTTGTTTTTCTATCCCTCGCTGCTTTTGTAAGTTTCGCCCCATTAATATATTAAACGTTTGGTCTGTTCCCCCTAGCTCAATATCAGCCTCTAGCTCCACCGAATCATATGCTTGCATAAGGGGGTAAAAAAATTCATGCATGCCAATGGGTACGTGCTGCTTGTAACGTTTCTGAAAATCCTCACGCTCTAAAAGTCGAGCAACAGATGTTGTGGCTGCTAGCTGAATGACTTCTTCAAACGACAGCTTTGCTAACCATTCACTATTAAAACGAACCGTTGTCTTGTTCTTATCTAACACTTTAAAAATTTGCTCACAATAGGTTTGGGCATTTTTCTTCACTGTATCGTCATTTAAGGCTGTTCGCCCTTTTGCTTTACCTGTAGGATCGCCAATTCGTCCTGTAAAATCACCGATAACAATAATTGCATGATGACCTAAATCCTGCATTTGCTTAATTTTTCGAAGAACGACTGCGTGACCTAAATGAATATCTGGTGCGGATGGATCAAGTCCTAATTTAATTGTTAAAGGCTGCTGTTTTTTAAATGATCGTTCTAATTTTGCACGTAATTCCTGCTCATCAACGATTTTATCGACACCTTTCTTGATGATCACGAATTGCTCCTCTGGTGTTAAAAACATACAAAACATCTCCTTGTAATATTAAAAATTAATATTGCAAGATCTATAAGAGTTACTTGGGAACCATTAGGAAATAATATCCTCACTTTGTTTAGTTCGCTTCAAACACAAAAAAACGCCTTTAGGATTATTCCTAAAGGACGTTCATGAACGTGTTACCACCTTTTTTCGAGAACTACTCACATAGCTCTCCTCTAAAAGTACAGCCGAAGCGATACCCCTGCAATGATTACGGATGCAACCCCGTCGTAGCCTACTAAATTTTCGGTACGCAGCTCCAAGATGTATTCACTTTAATATCCCTTGCGCCTCTCAACGTCCGGCTACTCTCTGTCAGTTCCATTAAAGTTACTCGTTCTTTTCCATGCCTTTACTCTTATACTCCGAAATGCGAAAAACAAATCTTCGTTATGCAGATATTTACACTTATTATAATCATATATCCCCTTTTGTCAATAATAATGTAAAAAAGAGAGACCTCGTCATGAGATCTCTCTAATATGATTATTTAACTGAATCCTGCTTTAAATTACCTGTTTTTTCATCATAGAAACGAAGCAAGTCACCATTAATAATCGCATCGGAATTTTCTAGCTCCATTGTGGCACGATCAGCATATGATTGACATGGCTCACCTTCTATTTCTTCGCCAGTTACTTTGTCATAGCAAGCTTCACCAGCATAAACGTATTTATCTGTGATAAAGCGTCCATCACGGAAAATAACAAAGTCCTCATGCTCTGGAGAGAATAAATCTGCCCCCATTTGCATATCTTTTGACGTTTCTACGCCAAGAAGATGTAAGATTGTTGGACGTAAATCCATTTGTCCTGAAATCTCTGTCATTTCTTTACCATCACCAGATCCTGGGATATGGATGAATAAAGGTACTTCTTGCAGTAATGCATTATCAAATGGTGTGATTTGTTCTTTCCCTAAATATTGTGCCATTGCTTTATTATGGTTTTCAGAAATACCATAATGGTCACCATACATAACGATAATAGAGTTATCATAAACACCTTGATCTTTTAACTGTTGGAAGAAATCTTTTAGAGCTTCATCCATGTAGCGTACTGTTTGGAAGTAACGATTTAAAGTACCAGAGTTCGAATCATATTCAGGAATCATAATATCTTCCGGGTCCAATGTAAATGGATAATGGTTCGTTAGCGTGATCAGTCTTGAATAGAATGGCTGTGGCATATCTTTCATTAAATTAGCTGATTGCTCTAAGAATGGAGTATCTTTCATACCCCAGTTTACAGCTTGCCCTTCTTCAACCGTATATGAATCTATATCGTAAAATTTATTGATTTTTAATGATTGATACATCATGTCACGGTTCCAGAAAGATTTATTATTCGGGTGCATAACATTTGTAAAGTAACCATTTTCTCCAAGGCGTTCTGCCATTGAGTTATACGTATTTCCACCATGCGTGAAAAATACTGCTCCACGGCCTAAACCAAACAAGGAGTTTTCTAAAATAAACTCTGAGTCAGATGTTTTTCCAAGGCCTGTTTGGTGATAGAAATTACTGAAATAATACGTATCTTTATCTTTTGTTAAAGAGTTTAAGAATGGTGTCACTTCATGACCATTCATATCATTATTAATGACAAAGTTTTGTAAGGACTCCATAGACACAACAATTAAGTTGCGACCTTTATATTTCCCAAACATTTCTGGGTTAATGGCTGCCTGATTTGAACGAATATAGTTATTTACTTCAACTAGTTCACTACCATCCGCTAACGCACGTTGCGCAGATGATTTCGATTGAATATAAATGTCATACAAATGGTAATTGTATGTACCAATATTCTTCACTAATAATTCGCGGTCAAAACTACGTGTTAGTAATTGTGGACGCTCTGTTTCTGCTAATCCTAAATTTAAAAATGTCATTGCTACTGCCAATACAAAGAAAGCACGTCGGAACTCAACATTCACTTTAAATGCCTCTTTCATTTTTGGTAAAAATTTATTTGCTAAGATTAAAATAATGACATCAACGAAATATAATACATCCCAAGGTTCAACAATGGCTGCTACGGACGTTCCTAAGTCACTAAAGTTGCTTGTTTGGAATAATACTGGCAGCGTAATAAAGTCATTGTAGAATCGATAGAACGCTACATTTCCGTATAAGACAATGGACAAAATAACGCTGACCGTTATCAGATAACGATTTCTAGCTTTTGCTGATTTAAAAAATAGTGATAAACCATACGTAAATAGCAAAAAGCTTAATGGATTAATAAACAAAATAAATTGTTGCATGGCATTTTCAATTTTCATCTCGAAGCTTGTGTGGTAAACAATGACCGTTTTGATCCATGTTGCTATAATTGCTAGTATCATAAATGAATGTTTAGGCCACTTTATTGATTTCATTCCTAACATCCTCCCTACTTCCTTACAAAAAAATAATAATTTTTTACATTTTGTTACGGAAACAAAATATATCTTAAACTTTTTTTTACAGATAATCAACACATATCTGCCTGAAATTTTTTTCTCCTGCTCTTCTATGCGTCTCCTTGCTGTTCTATGCGCCAGATATCTATATATACGTTTTGAATTGTAAAAAGTTTCGTAAAAACACAAAAACAGCGGAAATCCACTGTTTTAAGAATATTACATACATGTTACATTAACTTTACAATACCCATTTACATGATATTTCAAACATTACTTTTTATTCTCTTCCATACGAAGTCTTGTTGTTTCTTGTCGAATGAGTAGTAATGCCATTTGATAATCTTTTATGTCTAGTACATTTGCTTTATAAAGCTCGCGTATTTCATCCTCCATTAACATCAAATCGCCAATCGGATCCCGCGTATAAATATAAGTACCATAGGTTTTCAAGAGTTCATAAATATCTAACATTTTATCCATTTTCGTTCGCTCCTCGTTGTCCTAGACAATCAATACGTTTTGAGGGTGTCACAATGATGTCTACTGGGCAATCATGTTCTTCGGTAGGAACACGATCAATGATTTGCTCATCAAAGAGCATGGACAGTAGCTTACCCTTTTTATAGTTTAATACATAGCGATCATAATAACCACCGCCATAGCCGATTCGATAGCCATATCGGTCAAAAACTACGCCTGGAACAAGGATAACATCCATTTCATTTGCGTCAACAAACTCACATCTTTCTGGAATAGGCTCACGCAAATGCATATATACAGTTTCAAGTTGGGCAAAAGAGTCAATTGCGTAAAATGACATTTCTCTTGTTTTCGGGTGGCATTTTGGAACAGCGACCTTTTTACCAAGTTGCCATAATTCCTCAATTAGAAGAAATGTGTCGACTTCTGGCTTATTTGAAATGGTCAAACCAATTGTATTTGCTTCTATTATATATGGTTCCTGTAGCACCTTTTTTACTATAGCTAAAGATTGACTATGATATGTATTATCGGTCATTGTCGAGAGTGCTTCTTTCACCTTGTTACGTAAAGTTGTTTTATCCATCCAGGCTACCTCCTATATAGTAAAACTTGAATCAACTTAGAGTCTTTCCATCAAAATGGTTTCCTAAAATGTAGAAAGCCAAAACCACTTGTGGTTTTGGCTTAATGAGCGATTACTTAGTTTCACGGTGAAGAGTGTATTTCTTCTCGCGAGAGCAATATTTTTTAAGTTCAAGACGCTCTGGATTGTTACGCTTGTTCTTTTTAGAAATGTAGTTACGTTCGCCGCAATCTGTGCAAGCTAAAGTAATGTTTACGCGCATCATTAACCCTCCCACTCTATATCAAGAATTTAAATTTGAGCATGATTTATACGACTAACCTATTATAACATAAACTGAAAAAAAATCTACCTTCATTTCATATTAACTTTGCATATGGTAAAATATCTTATAATTACATACTACATTGAGGTGAAACTATTGGATTTATCCATCCTATTAATGAGTATCGGGATTCTTCTGATCATCATATCGTTCTTTTTCAAAAATAGTTCACAAAAAATCGAGAAAGATGTCGAAGAATTATCCATCTCTATATTTCAAGAAACGAATAATTTAAAGCGTCGCATGAAAATTGTCGAGGAAGAACTTTTATTAGAGCCTGAGTTCCAACTGAAATCAAAATCAGCACCTAGTCCTCAGCAAGTACAAAGTCCTAAGGTTCAACAAGTGATGCAAGCTGTTCAACAGGCTGCACAAGCTTCAAAGGTTACATCAACAACAACGCAGACTAAACCCATTCATCAAATTATCGTTAGTCAGGTTCACGAATTAAATAAACAAGGTCTTTCTGTAGCAGAAATTAGTATCCGTTCTAATTTAACAGAAGAGCAAGTTCGCCAAGTGATTGCAAACGGAGGTCGATGATTGATGAACAAATCTGCCATCCGCGCATTCGGTATTGCAATTTTTCTTGTCGGGGCTTTGCTAGCTCTCGCAGGCCGCTATGATGTAAACATGGGTCTTCCTATGAAAGATTCTCCTAATCTGCAACAAGTAGAAGAACTGCAAATGAAGTTAGATAAGGCAAATAAAGAAATTGCCTCATTAAAGGAACAATTAAAGCCAGTACATAAGACTGAAGAAACTTCTTCACCAGATGCTTCTGAACAATCTGCTGATAAAACTAACACTGATGAGAAGATGATGACACTGCAAATATATAGCGGGATCACACCGTATATTGTTGCACAAAAGCTTGAGGATGGTGGCATCATTACCAATAGTGTTGAGATGGAGCTACTACTCGCAAACGCAAAATATGCTCGAAGCTTACAGATAGGTTCCTATGAGGTCAACTCTTCCATGACTCTTGAAGAAATTGCAAAATTAATCACAGGCAAAAAACAATAATATTAAAGCTGTCGCCAAATGAAGCGACAGCTTTTTTCTGTGTCATTACGCTATATTTTCTAAAAAGGCTTTCATCATGATACTGCCTTCTTTTGTGCCAATGGATTCCGGGTGAAATTGCAGTCCATAAAGAGGGTATTTTTTATGTTGAATCGCCATAATTTCCCCATCATCACCTGCTGTAGCAATAATGTTGAAATCTTTATGCAATGTCTGTGCTTCAATAATAAGGGAATGATAACGCATAACCTCAATGTCTCCATTTAGTTGTGCAAATAAGCCCGTATTCTTATACTGAAGCGGTGACAGCTTTCCATGCATAATGTTTTTGGCTTGCACAATATTTGCCCCGAAAGCCTGCCCGATCGATTGATGGCCAAGGCAAATACCTAAAATAGGGAATTTTTCATGTAGCTCCTTAATCACATCCACCGTAATACCTGCTTCAGAGGGTGTTCCTGGTCCTGGGGATAAAATAATAGCTTCGGGTGACATTTCTTGAATTTCTTCTATTGTAATAGCATCATTTCGAACGACTGTGACACTTTTACCAAGCATACTGATTTGTTGAAATAGATTGTAGGTAAAGGAATCATAATTATCAATTAATAAAATCATTTTCTTACCTCCAATAGCGCACGAGCTTTATTAAGTGTTTCCTCGTATTCCGACAATGGATCTGAATCATAGACAATTCCAGCCCCTGCCTGTACATGTGCTTGTTGATCTTTAATAATCATTGTACGAATCGCAAGTGCCAAATCCATATCGCCGGTAGTTGAAATATAGCCTACCGCTCCCGCATAGACACCACGCTTAATCGATTCTAATTCATTTATCAGCTGCATGGCACGAATTTTAGGTGCTCCTGACACTGTCCCAGCAGGTAGAGATGCTCGTAAAACATCTAGAATGTGGAGGTCATCTCGTAGTTCCGCCGTTACCTCTGAAACAATATGCATGACATATTTATAGCGTTCGATAGTCATGTATTTCATAAGCTTTACAGTACCGACTTTGGCAATACGCCCTAGATCATTGCGCCCTAGATCCACTAGCATTCGGTGCTCTGCTATTTCCTTTTCGTCCTCTAACAAAGCTTTTGCAATTACTTCGTCCTGTACTGTTGTCTCACCGCGAGGCTTTGTACCTGCTATTGGGTTCGTTGTAACCATACGATTTTTAACTTTCACAAGACTTTCAGGGGAAGTTCCTAAAATAATATAGGAACCAAAATCCATGTAAAACATATACGGTGATGGATTAGATGTACGTAATTGACGATAAAGTGAAAATGGAGAGCCTGTAAATGGTGCTGAAAAGCGTTGTGATAGCACAATTTGAAAAATATCGCCTCTCAAAATATGCTGCTTAGCTCGATCCACCAAAGAGACAAATTGCTCCTTTGAAAGCATTGGCTTAAAATGTAGTTCATCTACCTGCAATGCCTCAAAGGTCGTACCTGCACAAAGTTGTTGCTCCATCGTTGTAATAGCATTCTCCATTTCTGCTAATGAACGTCCCTCCTGAAATAGATCAATTGAAGCTAACGTAATTTCCTGTGTTAGATGATCAAAGACAATGAATGTATCATAGAAAAATACATGGACATCTGGCATCACTAATTCATCCTGTAAATATTCTCCGATTTTTTCCGTATAAAAAGCTGTTTCATAGCCAAAATAACCGATGGCTCCACCAAAAAAGGCAAAGGGATAGCTTTCTTCATGGAAGGGTATGACTTCCTTTAATTTATCGAGTACATTCCCCTTTGATTTGTCATTTTCTTGTCCTTTGGAAAAGTAGAATTCTTCCTTGTTTCCTTTTAATTCAGCTACTGGATTTAGGGCGATAAAAGAATATCTTCCACTTTCCTCATGCTTAGCTGATGATTCGAACAACATTTTATGCTGCCCTGTAAGTGATTGATACACAGAGATAGGGGTCATCATATCCCCCTGTAAAACTTTCATGGCATACTTCCTAACCTCAACTGTCATACTCTTCTCTCCTTCTCTAAGCTCTGCTCTTCTACACCAATATATCTTGATGTCTCAAGAAAACTCTGTTACATTCGATTGAGACATCATCTTGATTCAACGGTTGCTTAAAATCCGTATGCAAATTAAGTATTGATCTCCCTCATAAAAGGAGGAAATCTATTATACCTGGCATCATCATTTTTCGGAATAAATATTGCTGAATCAAAATAAAAAAGGCCTCTCCATCACAAAAGGACGGAAAAGCCGTGGTGCCACCTTCATTGGTCTTTAAGCAAGACCCTCTCTAAGCCTTATAACGTAGGCACACGCTAATCCATACTTGTAGTTCAGGATTAGAGCTCCGAAGTCCATTCACTATTCGTTTGTACTAGTTTCCACCAACCACTAGCTCTCTATGACAAATCAATAATAGTTACTATTCTTCATCAATGCTGATTTCTAGCTAATATTGTAAAGCAAACTATCACACAATTCAATTTATTTTTGTTTTATAAATCGTTATCCTCTGGAGAGGACGCTAACGTAATTGAAAAATCCTCCACTATTTGACGAATGGCGAATAAAATATCCTGCCGTACTTCCATCATAATAGCTGTGTCGTTCGTTGCGATAAAGAAACGTATGAGCACACGATAACAATTATGATGAAATTCATCAATATAAACATGAATCATCTCTTTCTCTGTTTGAGCATGTAAATATATTTCCTTATGCATAGCCGATAAAGCGCCACGGATAGCATCCTCATCATTTTCTGCAGCTATATAGAGAAATTGTTCGCATTTTCTTTTTTCTCGTCTCGATAAATTATAAATTGGTCGATTGACTAAATAAGAATTCGGTACATACACAAGCCCTTTATCTCCTGTTTGGATTAAGGTACTTCTAAGATTGATATCTTCAATTGTCCCTTCGATTTTCTGATCTTCAGTCGCTATCCAATCCCCAATTTGGAATGGATTATCTAATGCTACGGACATGCCCCCAAACACATGAGCTAATGTATCACGAATCCCAAAGGCAATCGCTACTCCTGTTAAACCAATCCCTGTTAAAAAACCATTGAGATTGAAATTCCATAACGAAGCAATCGTAAACATAGCAAAAATCATAATAAGTACTTTACCAATTCGTAGAAAAAATGGTAATAAAACATTCTGATCCTCTTCACTTGTTAGTTCAAATGGCTGCTTCGTATAAAAATGTAATACATCGTAAACACCTTTAAAAGCAAAAAACACCATAAGAGATAGGACAAAGTTTTTTGTTGATTTATGCGTAAACAATGGGACTTCTATTAGATATGATAGACTTAGAACAATGACAGCCGTCATAAACGCAAAGCCAATTGCTTTACTAAACTGGGCTAGCACGTTTGCTTGGAAATGTCGCTGACGATTTCTTAGAAATGTTACAACACGGTTAATAATTTTTTTAATGACAAATCGTTGAATAAGCCAACCAACTAGACAAATGATGATGGCAATCAAGACATCCATCCATGTCGGGACTGTAAATTTAGGTAAAAACCAATGTAATGAATCCATGTATTTCTCCTTTAAAGTACCTATGTATCTCCAACAAAAAGGAGCTGACCTGTAGTAATAATGGCTAGCCCCCATTTGTTATTGTATTGCATCATCCGCAAAAAAAGCCTTACTAGCAAACCAAAATTGCTGTTTATTAAAATTATGTTCCTGCATCGCAATGACTGAAAATTCAGCATGGTATTTTTGCTTCATTTCCTCTAGCATGATTTTCGTTTGCTTCCCTACTAAATGCTTTCCATCAATGGGCGTTCCTTCTGTAAAAATGATAACTTCTGCTTCAGCACCAAGTTGATTTTCCTGCAGCAACGCTTTAACAAACTGCAAAACAGGCAAAATAGCAGCCTCTCCCTTTGCCTTATATTCGATAAAGCTTTTAAAATCAGCTAAATTTAAATGTCCATTTTCAAAGCGGTAATGAACATGTATTTGCTGATCATAAGGGACAATATATAAATCGCGACTTTCACGATGTGCATTCATAAATAATGGCAAAATCATGCTTTTACAAAGCTCTGAGTAAACAGCCATCCCTGTAGTTTGTTCCAAACAAATAATTAACGGACCAGGCTCTTGCTTATACTCATGAAATGGAACATAAAACACATTTCCACTTTTCAACGTTTGCTGCTTGAGCTTTTGACGTCTGAGCTCTGACCATTTGTGTTCATAATACAAACGTTGTTCACGGCCATCAGCTAAGCGTTCAGCTTTCTCAATAGGAGGGATATTTTCTCTTATTTCATGCATAATATCTGCCAATTCAAGTGCAAATGCTGCCATATTTCGTAAAGGCTCACTCTTGAAAAAGTAGTCGATGAAATAACGTTGCTCCCTGTCGTTTAGTTCTTCAAGATGTAGATTTTCATACAAAAAATGTAAATAGTTACATTGCTCTTCTGTCATGTCCAAGTTCAATTTTTCTATGAGTGATTGTATCGGATTTTTCACGTAGCAGCACCTCCAAAGCACCACATTTTTTGGATAATGTCTATAGTATAACCAAAAAATTTTTTTGACAATACAAATACGCTCGTTATATTGACGATACTAAAAAAACTTGGTTGCTCCTACAAGTGAACTTTTGTCCAAATAAAAAGAAGAGCTTTATTAGCAGCTCTTCCCCCTTAATTATTTAATTCATAATGTTTGCCTTTGACTAAGTAAAATAGATGTTCGGCAATATTTGTGGCATGGTCAGCCGAACGTTCTAAATAGCGGCAGATAAATGTGAGATGTGTAATTTGAGAAATATGTGCCGGATTTTCTACACCAGCGCGAAGTAAAAGTGTAACCGTTGCACCATATAAATCATCCACATAGTCATCTAATTCAGCAATTTCTTTAGCACGCACTGTATCTTCTTCTGTAAAGGCCTTCATGATACTCTCTAACATTTCTACTGTTTTATTACACATTGTTTGCAAATTAGTCATCGGAAATACTATAGGTTCTTTGCCAATTCGAATGGCTTCTTTAGCGATGTTGACTGCATAATCGCCCACTCTTTCCATATCGGATGCTGCTTTTACAAGGACCATTAAACGGCGTAAATCTGTTGCCACTGGTTGCTGCTTAGCAATCATTAAAATAACATGATCATTTATCGCTTCTTCAAGACGATTAATCACTAAATCATCTTCTAAAATTTTTAAGGCTTTTTCTAAATCCTGCTCTACTAAAGCTTCAAACGCTGTTTTTAATGCTAGGATACTACTGTTGGCAAGGGCCACAAATTGTCCCTGCACTTCTTTCAGCTCTTGTTCAAAACGCTCACGTACTACCATCTATTGCTCCTCCTTAGCCGAAACGTCCTGAAATATAGTCTTCCGTACGTTGATCTGCTGGTGTTTGGAAGATGATATCCGTTTTATCGTATTCTACTACTTCTCCGCTAAGGAAGAATGCTGTACGATCGGAAATACGTGCAGCTTGTTGCATGTTATGTGTCACGATAACAATTGAATAATCCTGCTTCAGCTCTTGCACAAGCTCTTCTACTTTTAATGTAGAGATTGGGTCTAATGCGGATGTTGGTTCATCCATTAAGATGACATCTGGTTCAATCGCTAAGCAACGAGCAATACAAATACGTTGTTGCTGACCACCTGATAAGCCATAAGCATTTTGATTTAAACGATCTTTTACTTCATCCCAAATTGCTGCGCCACGTAGCGACTTCTCAACAATTTCATCCAGAATTTTTTTATTCTTAATACCGTGGATTCTTGGTCCATACGCAATGTTATCATAAATAGATTTTGGAAACGGATTAGGTTTTTGGAACACCATTCCTACACGTGTTCTTAATTCCTCAACCGTATAATTTTTATCTAAAATATTACGTTCACGATATAAAATTTCACCAGATGTACGAACACTTGGTACAAGCTCGACCATTCTGTTTAACGTTTTCAGATACGTCGATTTACCACAGCCAGAAGGCCCAATAATCGCCGTTACTTCATTTTCATAGATGCTTAAATTAATATCCTTCAAGCCATGATGATCGCCATACCATAAATTTAAATCACGTGTATCATAGACAATATTTTTGGCCACTTCCGCAGCAGGCTTAGTTGTCGCTCGAATCGGTTTAACAATAGTTTTTTCATCTTTTAAATCTAGAACCATAAGGTCACCTCATTAATAACGTTTTTGGAATTTATTTCGAATAAAGATGGCAATTGAATTCATCAATAGCAGGACAGTCATGAGCACTAAAATACCTGCGGCTGCCACATACTGAAAGGCTTCTTGTGGTCTTTTTGCCCAATCATAGATTTGCATTGGTAAGGCTGTAAATTGACTCAATAAACCGTTCGGTAAAAACTGAAGGATAACTGGAATCCCGATAACAACAAGTGGTGCTGTTTCTCCAATGGCACGAGACATTGCTAAAATACTGCCTGTCAGAATACCTGGAATTGCAGCAGGTAGCACAACACGTAAAATCGTTTGCCATTTTGTTGCACCCATACCATATGAAGCTTCTCGTTGCTCATTCGGTACAGCACGAATGGCTTCCTGTGCAGCCACAATGATAACAGGTAAGATTAATAAACTCATTGTTAACCCAGCAGCTAAAATACTTTTACCTAGACCCATCATACGTACAAAAATTGTTAACCCTAGCAAACCAAAAACAATGGAAGGTACACCTGCTAAATTCGATATATTCATTCGAATAAAGTCGTTGATTCTATTTTTCTTTGCATACTCTTCTAAATAAATTGCAGTACCTACACCTAAAATAATCGATACAGGTGCAACAACTGCCATTAACCAAAGCGAACCTATTAAAGCTGCCTTGATCCCTGCCTTATCTGCAAACCTCGATGCAAAATTCGTTAAGAAATCAATATTTAAATAATCAATTCCTTGTGTCACGATGCGATATAACAAAATTGCTAATGTCACAAGCGCAAACGTAGTAGCTAAGAAAAATAATGCTTTCCAAACTTTATTGAATGTAATACGCTTTGACATTCGTTTCATGACGACTGTATCATCCATATAACGCATGCTAGTAAACCTCCCTGAAGCGTTTAGAAATATAGTGAGCAAGTAAATTCATTACTAGCGTAAAGATAAATAATGTAAATCCTACTGAATAAATAGAGTAATAAATAGTTGTACCATAGCCTGCATCACCAGTTGAAACTTGTACAATGTATGCAGTCATCGTTTGAATGGAATCCGTTACATTGAGATCAAATTTCGGTGTAGAACCACCCGCAAGAGATACGATCATCGTTTCTCCAATTGCCCGGGAAATAGCTAATACAACTGAAGCTACAATTCCAGATAGTGCTGCTGGTAATACGACTTTGATTGCTACCTCAAATTTTGTTGCTCCTAGGGCTAAAGCTCCCTCACGCATACTATTTGGTACAGAAGACATCGCATCCTCTGAAAGAGATGTAATCATTGGTAAAATCATGATCCCTACAACAATTCCTGGGCTTAAAGCATTAAATAATTTTAGACCAGGTACAATTTCCTGTAATAGAGGTGTGACAAACGTTAAAGCAAAGAAACCATATACAATCGTTGGTACACCTGCTAATACTTCTAAAATAGGTTTCACAATTCTTCTCGTTTTCTCACTTGCATATTCACTTAAATAAATAGCTGAAGCAATTCCAAATGGCACGGCTACTACAACTGCAATAAGTGTCACTTTTAATGTTCCTGCGATTAACGGCAAAATCCCAAACAACGGTTCATTCCCTGAAAACGGTAACCATTTTGTACCAAAAAGGAAGTCCGTAATCGACACACGTTTAAAGAATTCAAACGTTTCAAAAATAAGGGTGAAAACAATGCCAAATGTCGTCAAAATAGAGATAATAGCTGCAGAAAATAATAGAGTTGGCATTGCTTTTTCCACTATTTTCTTTGTTTTTTGATTGCGCGAATTTGCAATTAATTGCTGAACAGATGATGTCTTATTTTCCTTTTGAGAAACCATTGGGAACTCCTTTCAAATAAGCGAGGGAAAGAGCATACATCTCTTCCCCTCTATGCATGTCTACTTATTTTAAGCCTTCTAACGTTTTTAGGCCTTCAGTATATTTTTCTTCTGGTAAACGCACATAGCCTACTGCTTCAGCCATATCACCTGCGTTTTCAAGTGTAAATTTAATGAAGTCATATGCTGCTTCATTGTCTTTCATCGCACTATTTTTCACATATGTGAATAATGGGCGTGAAAGTGGTGTATATTCTCCACCTTCAATTGTTTCATTAGTTGGCTCTACGCCATTTACTTTGACAATGTTTAATTTATCTTTGTTTTCTAGATAGTAGGCATAGCCGAAGAAGCCAATTGCGTTTTTGTCACCAGCCACACCTTGCACTAGCATATTATCATCCTCTGATAATGTTGCTGAGCTTACTAGATCTGCTCCATCTAAAATGACTTCATCAAAGTAGTCGTATGTGCCTGAATCTGTTCCTGGTGAATAGTAAACGATTTTTTCATCTGGCCAAGATGGATCAATATCAGACCATTTTTTCTCTTTACCATCTTCAATCCAAATTTTTTGTAGTTGTTCTACCGTTAAATCCTTCGCCCAATCATTCTCTGGATTCACAACTACTGATAAACCGTCATATGCTAAAGCTAGCTCAGTAAAATCAATGCCCGCTTCTTCTAACTTAGCTTTCTCTTCATCTTTTATATTACGAGATGCATTTGAAAAGTCTGTTTCACCCGCGATGAATTTTTCAAAACCACCACCAGTACCAGAAACCCCCACTGATACTTTGACATCTGGTTGTGTACCTGCATACTCTTCAACAACTGCTTCAATAATTGGCGCAACTGTTGATGAGCCATCTCCAGCTACAGAGCCTTGTAGCTTTTCATCAGCAGCTTCTTGTCCTGAACTTGCTGGTGCGTTTGTTTCTGCATTGTTTCCATTTTGTGCAGAATCGCTACCACATGCACCTAGCATTAATGCAGAACCCATTACTGCTGTCATCGTTAAGTACTTCCACTTTTTCATCTCATTTGCCTCCGTCATGAACTGTTTTATAGTTATTTGTCTTACAATCTTTACTATAATGACTGATTGTTGAAGTCGTATAAACTGTTCGTAAAAGAGATGTAAAGGAATGTAATGCTTTGTAAACGATTGTAAAGATACATTTACAATTGAGGAAACTTGCTTCCTATAGGAAAGGTGTTATAATAGAAAATTGTGTCAAGAAGTATAATATATAGATTGAGGAAGACTCCTCTATAAGGGAGACTTTAGTGCATGCATCTGAGGAATATCACAGAAAAATGATAATCATTATACAGAGCAGTATGGGATAAGGAGAGTTTGACCTTTGTCATGAAACATGCAAAAGTACAAAATGCCGATTATTTTAAAACATATTTGTCATTAATAATGGAACATCGGGAATTTACACTTCAAGAAGCCATTGAATTTATGATAGCTTCTTATTTCTATCACAATATAGAGCTTTATGGGAAAAAGCCTAAAGAGCAGTTTGAATTAGCTATTCAGCAATTATCTGCCTAACTTTTTCTTTCTATAATAGAAAAACCGCCAGGCACTTAAATGCCTAGCGGTTTATTTATTGTTGCTCATCTTCACCAATCTTTTCCTCTGTAATTGCAGGTAAAATTGGCTGTTTTACATTACTATCTGTCACTTTTTCAGCTTGATATTTGGCTTTTAATTCAAAGTATTTATCTAATGAACGTCTAGCAATTACGTTATTATGGGTATAGTGTGTATTCAAGTTTGTCGTTGCCCAAGGAATAACAACAGCATAAGCAATTTCAGGGTTTTCATATGGTGCAAAACCAACATGTGTTAAGTTGATCGTGTTTGTACCAAAGTATTCACGTAGTGGACCATAGTATACTACCTCTGCAGTACCTGTTTTACCTGCTGCTGTATATGGAGCATCAGCGAATTGACCACGTGCTGTACCTTGTGTACCAGTATAAACACGACGAAGCCCTTGTTTTACATAATCAATCTCTTCTTGAGGATTGTCAATTTGATTCAAAATAGTTGGCCCTACTTCAGTCACTAACTGTCCTAATTGCTTCCCATCCTGTGAAGGATCGCGAACCTCTTTTACAACATGTGGCTGAATACGGTAGCCACCGTTAGCAATAGTTGAAATATATTGTGCTAATTGAAGTGGTGTATACGTATCATACTGACCAATCGCCAAGTCGAGTGTTTTACCACCCGTTGTTGGCCCTGATGGACCTCGTACCCCACTAAATTCATTTGGTAAGTCAATGCCTGTTTTTACACCTAAACCAAATTGTGCATAGTTATTACGCATTTTTGGGAATGTATCATCCTTTAAACGTAAAGGCATGCCATAACTGTACGGTGTTCCATTAATTAACAGCGCAATCTTAAACATATAAGAGTTGGAAGAACGTTCTAATGCCAACTGGTCATTCATTGGTACATAGCCACTTCGGTTAAAAATAGAAGCTTTAGGTTCTGTGCTAGCTAATTTAATCGGCTCATCTCCCATCGAAGTGCCCATCGAAATAACGCCTTGATTGTACCCTGTAAGAACGGTTGCTGCCTTAACAGACGAACCTGATTCATAGGCTGTTGTAAATGATCCATATGAGTAGTCAACAATTATATTTTTCCCCGTTTCAGGGTCTTTTTCTATTTTCTTACCAACCATAGATAAGATGTCCCCTGTATTCGGGTCCATCATAATTAAAAAGGCTCGATCTAATAAGTACGATCCAGGAAGTGCCTTTAAATTAAGCAGCTCTTCTTCTACAATCTTATCCGTTTCAGCTTGCAACTCACTATCTAATGATAGGATTAAATCTTTACCAGGCTCCCCTTCATAAGTGGTAACTGTATCAACTACCTGTCCTTTTTTATTGGTAATATTTTTGACGACTGTTTTTTGACCTTGTAGTAATTCTTCATATTGGGCTTCAATATAACTTTCTCCCACACGGTCATTACGTGAATAGTCACGTGCTAAATAATAATTGAGCTTCTCTTTCGGTATCCCTTTTGTTGGAACCGTTGTACGTCCAAGAATAGATAAAGATGATAACTTTACACGTTTCCAGTCTGTTGTTGTGTTAACACCTGGCAGTTCAGTTAAACGCTCAGATACACGTGCAAATTCTTCTGCTGATACATTTTCACTTTTAATAATTTGAGGAGATAAATTATAGCCAGACACCATTTCTCGATAAATAGCTAATACTTCTAAATCTTCCTCTGTTAATTGTAAAAGCTCTTCATTCGTAATACGTTCTCGTACCAGTTTATCAATCTCTGCATTGATTTGACTTGTTGTAATATTTTCTTTTGTTCGGATCTTTGTTTCTTCTGCCTTTGTGACCTTTTCATAGGCAGCATCGTGATTTTTGAGTATCCAGAAATCTTGTTTATCACGCAGTGTGACACGATTTGTTGGTTGTTCAATTAATTGTGCTAACTTTTTCGCGATATCGAGCATTTCCTCTGATGTTGTCGTTTGCATTTTCGTATACGTAATCGCATTTTCTGGGTGATTATCTACTAAAATACGTCCGTAACGATCATACATGCGACCTCTAGGCACACTTGTATTGACAGGAACTTCTTCTGTACGTTCTAAAATACGTACATAATCTTCCCCTTTGACGATTTGCATATAGCCAAGTCTAAATATTAACATTGAAAATACGATAAATATTGCAAAGAAAAGGATATTCATACGAAATGTTAAATTAGAGTGATGTTTTGCTTTAACACTCGCCGCGCGGTTTTTTCCTGGTGCTTTGCGCATATGTATTCCCCTCCTCATCTTCTAATCATTTCAATACACGATACTAAGTATACCATTCGAAGGTATGACAGAAAAGCACGCACTTACGAATTCTTGTGGAAAACATCATTTATTTGACGGTCTTTCTAAAGAAAGGTTGCCTTACTTTCTGCTACCTAACATTTCGATATCCTTTATTCGTCAGATTAACAATTCCAAGCTGCAAACTTGAACATTTTTTTCCAACAAAAAAGGCTATGCCTCAGTGATTGCTCACCGTTGGCATAGCCATTTACTTAACATTATTATTTTGCAGCTTGGAATTTAGCTTCTACTACATCCCAGTTTACTACGTTCCAGAATGCACCGATGTAATCTGGACGACGGTTTTGGTAGTTTAAGTAGTATGCGTGTTCCCAAACATCTAAGCCTAGAACTGGTGTTTTACCTTCCATTACTGGAGAGTCTTGGTTTGGAGTAGACGTAACAGCAACTGAGTCACCATCAACGATTAACCAAGCCCAACCTGAACCAAAGCGAGTTGTAGCAGCTTTAGCAAATTCTTCTTTGAAAGCATCGAAAGAACCGAATTTAGCATCGATTGCTTTTGCTACTTCGCCAACTGGTGTATTTGAGCCGCCTGGTGCGATTACTTCCCAGAATAATGTATGGTTAGCATGTCCGCCACCGTTGTTGCGTACAGCAGTTTGTTTGTCAGCTGGAAGAGCATCAAGATTTGCGATTAAGTCGTTAATATCCTTTTCAGCAAATTCAGTACCTTCTACTGCTGCGTTTAAGTTTGTTACATAAGTATTGTGGTGTTTAGAATGGTGAATTTCCATTGTTTTTGCATCGATATGTGGTTCTAATGCATCATAAGCGTAAGTTAATTGTGGTAATTCGTAAGCCATTGTTAAGTTCCTCCCTAAAATAAGAAATAATTAGTACATCCTTAGATTATCAAAATTGGTCAAACCATTCAACGAAAAATACTTCAATTTGAAGATTTCAGCCTTTTGACCGAAATACCGATACGTTTACTATCTTACCCTTACGTCACAATCATTAAACATCAAAAGTGAAGGCTAAATCGCGATAAAAAATACAATGATCATCACAATTTGAATGACAGCTTTGGCAACTGTAGATGTTAAAAAGCCAATTAAGGAGCCTACACCACTTTTCACTGCCTCACTAAATGTACGTTTTTCAACAATTAATTCTGCGATCACTGCACCTAAAAATGGGCCAATTAAAATCCCTGCCACTGGAATAACAAATGGACCAATTAATAAACCAATGGTACTCCCCCACATGCCAGCATTGGAGCCCCCAAACTTTTTTATACCAAACGCATTTGCCACAGTATCGGCTCCAAATAATAACACTACAAATAGTATTTCTATCACCCAGAACCACCAGTTTAAGTCTGCGAATGAGAAAAATACGCCATATAGCAAAAATCCACCAACCAAAAACAGAACACCCGGGATGATGGGATACACTAAACCAACAAATGAAATAATAAAGCAGGCAATCACTAAGATCCAGCCAACAACTTCCATACAGTTTCTCTCCTTTTATCGTGCGTTGCCTTTCATACGGATTAACAAAGCGAAAAGTTTCATGTCGCTAATGACGAATACCTAAAATAGAATCTGCAATGTTTACCGCATGGTCCCCAATGCGTTCCAAATTGCTGACAATATCCATATAGACAATCCCTGCAGCCCCACTACATTCATTAGTGTTCAATCGTGCAATATGTTTTTGACGGAGTTTATCCTCCATGTCATCAATCAAGCTTTCTAACTCTGTCACTTCTTGGGCTAAACTTAAGCTCGCCGTATCCAGTGCTTCTATGCTTTTCCTTACAGCCTCTATTGCTAAACTAAACATACCAATCAAATCTTGTCTTGCTGATTTACTTAAGCTCACTTCATGGTGATCCTTGTATTGTAAAAGTTCTATTATATTTTCAAAATGATCGCCAATCCGTTCAAAGTCTCGCACATTTGTTAATAGGGTATGGTGTCTTACTGAGTCTGCACGAGAAAGAGGCTGCTTAGACACCATGACTAAATAATCCGTAATCTCGTTATCTAAATGATTAAGTCCAACCTCTAATTGTAAAACCGTAGGAATATGTTCAGATTCACCGGTTTTCATATATAAAAATGTTTCTTCTAATCCACGTAAAGCATGCTCACCCATTCGTAAAACTTCTTCTTTCGCTTGGCCAAGTGCAATGGCTGGAGAGGAATCAATAAATGTTGGATCTAAATGCTTTGTTGTTACATTAATATTGCCATCATGTCCTGGTAGTAACTTTGTAACCAATGCCGCTAGTCCAGCTATAAATGGTAATTGAATCATCATATTAAAGACATTGAAAGAGCCGTGTGCTACAGCAATTTGCATGCGAGGCTCTAAATGAAATACCCCGCTCACCCACTGTACGTATTGCATAAATGGTGTGAAAAATATCATAAAAATAATCGTGCCAATGACATTAAAAAGTACATGTGCTGCAGCTGCACGTTTTGCATAGATAGAGGCACCAAGAGAAGCTAAAACCGCTGTAATGGTCGTGCCAATATTTTCACCAAATAATATCGGTAAAGCACCATCTAAGCCAATTAAATGTTCTGCATATAAACCTTGCAGCACACCAACTGTTGCAGTAGAGCTTTGCACTAGTAATGTAAAAATGGACCCTAAAAATACACCTAATATTGGTTGATTACTTAAATGAAGCGTTAAGGATGCGAAATCTGCTAGTTGATGTAATGACTGCATACTAGCACTCATCAATTCTAGTCCTAAAAATAAACCACCAAAGCCAAATAGTATTTGACCAATATGTTGATACGTTGCTTTTTTTAAGAAAAATAGACAACCCGCACCGATAGCTAGCAAAGGATAAAAATAGATACCAATATTAATCCCAATAATAAAAGCTGTAATGGTAGTACCAATATTTGCCCCCATAATTACGCCGATTGCTTGACGTAATGTTAAAAAACCAGCACTCACTAACCCCACAGTGATTACTGTTGTTGCCGAACTTGATTGAATGCAAATTGTTACAATTATGCCCACTAAGACGCCCATAATCGGGTTAGTGGTAAAGCGATTTAACCATTCACGTAAACGTTCATCCGCTGATTTCTGAAGCCCCTCTCCCATAAATTTAATGGAAAATAAAAATACCCCTAACCCACCTAAAAACTGAAAGAGTATGCTTTGCCAATCGATTGTCAATTATTTTCGCTCCAATTCTTACATCTCTACTCTATTTCTAATCATTAAATGATTACAAACAAAAAGTAAAGAAATCCTTTAACTTCTTTACATAATGTTAACATTTTATCATCTAAACTGACTTCATTTATACTTCTTTCATACCTTGTCCTCTACGAACATGTTAAACTATCACTTGGAGGAGATATAGCATGAAACACTCACAGCTTTTTATCGATAGTCTTATTCATCCTAAAAAACTAGCAGCCTATCGTTTATTACCTATTGGAAAGGTTATTCAATATACTTTTCTACTCATTACCATCGTATCCGTATTCTCTTTAGGTCGCTTTGCGGCTGGTATGTCAGTCGATACGTTTGATATGGATAATTTCAATGGTTTAACCGAATACATAGATGGCATTAAATGGCTCTTATATCCATTCACATTTCTGATGCTTTTTGTCTTTACAACGATGCTCATCTTTGCACAAATTGCTCTTTATGCTTTAGCTGGTTTATTTATCCTTAAAGTGATGAAACGCCGTGGAGAATATCGTCACATCTGGAGAACAACTACTTTTGCTATTACTTGGGCAACTTTACTATCGATGCTAGCAGACTATTTACCAATTAACAGTACCATTATCTCTGTACTCTCTTTATTATTAACTGTTACTCTATTAATTGTGGCCTTTACAAAATATCCGAAACAACCAAATATAAAATAATGTGCATGAATCCCCCCTCTTCTAAATATAGTGTAGAAAAGGAGGGGATTTTTTGCGCGCATTCATCTTAACAGCTATCATCATTGTCATCGCCTTTGTTGTCAAAGTAGATTTAACAGAAGGGTCCATACCGCTGGCTGCTTTAACCACGAAAAACTCAGAAAATGGACTTTGTGAGAAACAGCGTGAGCCCAATTATATTACAGTACAAACGATTGAAGGAGATACCATTCATAGCCTATTTGCCCTACACCCTGCAAAAGTTCCCATGACCTTTCCAGAACGCTTACAACTTTTTTATAACTTAAACCCACACTTACAATTACAAGCACTAATTCCTGGTGAAAATATCAAGCTTCCTCTCTCGTTTGAATTTGAAAACAAATGCCTAAAATGAAAAGTTAGCGTTTCTTCCTTGTCCTTATTTTCTTACACTGCTAAAATAAATGACAGTGACGGCTGAAAATAGTGGCCCGAAAAGGAGAGAAAGTTAATGAGTGAAATTTGTCACCGTTCAAATACACGTCCTGTACGTGTCGGTAACTTAACAATTGGTGGTAGTAATGAATTATTCATTCAAAGTATGTGTACAACCAAAACACATGATGTAGAAGCAACAGTTGCGGAAATTCTTCGTCTTGAGGAAGCAGGCTGTCAGATTGTTCGTGTTGCTGTACCAGATGAACGTGCAGCAGATGCGATTGCTGAAATTAAAAAACGTATCCATATTCCATTAGTAGCTGATATTCATTTTGACTATAGATTAGCATTAAAAGCCATTGAAAATGGTATTGATAAAGTACGTATTAACCCAGGCAATATTGGTCGTAAAGAAAAAGTAGAAGCGGTTGTCAATGCTGCCAAAGCAAAAGGTATACCAATCCGTATTGGTGTAAATGCTGGTTCATTAGAGCGTCATATTTTAGAAAAATACGGCTATCCTACAGCAGATGGTATGGTTGAGTCGGCTCTTCACCATATTAAAATTTTGGAAGACTTGGACTTCCACGATATTATCGTATCGATGAAGGCATCTGACGTAAATCTTGCTATTGAAGCCTATGAAAAAGCCTCTAAGGCCTTTAATTACCCGCTACATTTAGGTATTACTGAATCAGGTACGCTATTTGCTGGTACCGTAAAATCAGCAGCAGGACTTGGAGCCATTCTATCAAAAGGAATTGGGAACACATTGCGTATTTCACTATCTGCTGACCCAGTAGAAGAAGTAAAAGTAGCACGAGAACTATTAAAATCATTTGGTCTAGCTTCAAACATGGCTACCCTAATCTCTTGTCCAACATGTGGACGCATTGAGATTGATTTAATTTCCATTGCCAATGAAGTAGAAGAATATATTTCGAAATTAAATGTACCTTTAAAAGTAGCTGTATTAGGCTGTGCAGTAAACGGCCCTGGTGAAGCACGTGAAGCAGATATCGGTATTGCCGGTGCACGTGGCGAAGGCTTACTATTCATGAAAGGGAAAACGGTCCGTAAAGTCCCTGAAGAAACAATGGTGGAAGAGCTGAAAAAAGAAATTGATAAATTGGCGGCAGAAATGGAAGAAAAGCGCGCCGCAGAAGAAGCTCAAAAAGCGAATGCCTAAGGAGGTACTAGCATGAAAAAGCCCCGCTTTGGTATTGATATTGATGGGACTGTAACATGTCCAAGTACACTCATTCCACATATTAATAAACAATATAACGTAAATATTACGCTTGATGACGTTTGCGAATACGATTTTTTATCTGCCTTTCCACACCCTGTTGACCGAGGTGCCTTTAACACATGGTTTAAGGAAAATGAGCCGTACATGTATGAAGTCTCTGAAGTAGCAAAAGATGCAAAAAATATTCTAACTGCTTGGAAAAACAATTTCGAGCTGTATTATATTTCTGCACGAGGTGAAAATGTAGCAGATATCACTGTTAATTGGTTTAAAACGCAAGCTATCCCTTACGATCATATCGAGCTTCTCGGTAGCCATGATAAATTGGCTGCTGCAAAAAAACATCATGTAGAAGCTTTTTTTGAGGATAAGCACGATAATGCGGTGATGCTTGCTGAAGAGCTAAAAATTCCTGTCGTATTATTTGATACACCATATAACCGTCTGGCTGTCCCTGACAACGTTGTAAGGGTTTATAACTGGCATGAAGCAAATCAATTTATCACAAATTATTTCAAATAAGACAGAGTCGTGTTCCAATATGGACACGACTCTTTTCATTCTACCGTTATATGTCATAGATTTTGAATAAACATGCATTTTTCAAAAAAATTGAGCCCATGATGGCAAGTTCAATTCCTTTTCACTAAACCTCCAGAATTCCTCGTAACCAACGCTCCACAAAGTTTTCAAAGGTAATACCATAAGTATCATAAACAGCATGATAAACAAAATACGTCCCTAATCGATCAAGCATCTCATCATTAATTTTCATCACAAACCGCTCCCTTTCTCCTCAATATTTTACTAAATTTTCAGACTTTTATACTTCCAAAATGCCGAACAATCAAGTGGAGGTCGCATCGTTGCAAAACCGTCACAATCTGCCGCCTTCATGCCCTTTCTTCGTATTTTTCTTTTCGATAAGATAGTAATAACAACTTACTAGACTGGAGGGACTACTTGTGAAATGGATGACAAAAGTTGCTTGTATGTCATGCATCTGTGCACTACTGTCTGGCTGCGGTGATCGAATATCAGAAATAAAGGATGCTGCTTCGGGCATCAATTCAGCGGCCAACTCCGCAGCTAGTGCAGTTAGTCGAGATGTACATGCTATACGCGCTATAGACATTAACTATCAAGACACATCATTTACAGTTAATGACCTATTTAAAACTATTTTACGTGACATACGCTGGGATTATGACCCCGAAAAAAATGAGCTACATGTGAGAGGTACTTGGCAGCCCCCACTATTTTCTGACCAGTCATGGAATAAAGAGATGAAAGAAATGCTTGCTGAAGCTGGTGTTGTGACCGTTTCATGTAAAATAATCGATGACAAAATTGATAGCTCTCAAACAAAAGTAACTCTTACATATAACGGGGAAATTCTCTTAGAACAAAATGGTGAAGATGCACTCCATCACCTATATGATGCCTATTTACTTCCATAAACATAGTAACGTTTCTGGCATTCAATTGTGTCAGAAACGTTATTTTTTCCATCGAAGAAATCTTACAATTTTGAAATATCGATACCAATCATTTGAATTAATAAAAACCATCACGTTATAATTAAAGCATCACGTGATGGTTTGGAGGTGTTTGCATTGGGACAGATAAATTAAAAATTGGCGAGCTTGCAGAAAAAACTGGCATAACGAAACGAACAATTGATTACTATACAAATATTGGTTTGTTGGATGCAGAGCGTTCTGCAACGAATTATCGCTACTATGACTCTACTATGATTGAACGGCTTCATTTTATTGAACGACGCAAACAACAGGGGCTTACACTTGTGGAAATCCAACATGAAATGAACATCACACCATATGAAGAAATTGACGTACAAATGCTTCGTTTAAAAATGCAAGACTTAGAGCATGATGTCACTTCTCTGCTAGAACAACTAGATAAGCAAGATCATAAAAAAATTGAACATATAAAGAAAAACGTTTCCCCTGAAAGTATTGCCTTAATGCAATCTTTACTATTACTCATTCATAATTAGGAGGTGACGTTCTGTTTCTACAGAACGACTATTTGGAGACCATAATAAACTTATCGATTTTTACCATTTTATTAGCATTAACAGGCTTTTTCGTGGCAACAGAATTTGCCATTGTAAAGGTACGTTCCTCAAGATTGGATCAGCTAATTGCAGAGGGCAATAAAAAAGCGATTGCTGCAAAACATGTTGTTAGTCATTTAGATGAATACTTATCTGCCTGCCAATTAGGGATTACAGTAACAGCCCTTGGTATCGGGATGGTTGGAGAAAAAACGTTTGAATTTATGCTTCATCCTCTATTTGAAATGGTCGGCATTTCAGATAAGTATATGACGATCTTTACGATTGGTACGGCCTTTGCCATTGCCACATTTTTACATGTAGTAGTTGGTGAGTTAGCTCCAAAAACTGCAGCCATTCAAAAGGCAGAAACGATTACGCTTCTATTTGCAAAGCCCATTATGTTTTTCTATAAAATAATGTATCCGTTCATTTGGTTCTTAAATGGCTCTGCACGCGTTTTGGTTGGTTTATTTGGCATGAAGCCTGCTAGTGAACATGAGCTTTCACATACAGAGGAAGAATTGCGTTTATTGCTATCTGAAAGCTTTAAAAGTGGTGAAATTAATAAATCCGAGCTGAAATATGTGAATAATGTCTTTGAATTTGACGAACGTATTGCTCGTGAAATCATGGTTCCCAGAACAGAAATTGTCGGGATTGAACAAAATGAATCCTTTACAACGATTATTCATACTATTGCCGCTGAAAAATATACGCGCTACCCTATTTTTGATGGTGACCGCGATAATATTTTAGGCTTTATCAATGCAAAGGAACTTTTTACACACGGCTTACTCGAACAACTTACAGACGAGACATTAGTACTGGAAGATTTCATTAACCCAGTTATTCGAGTCATTGAAACAATTCCTATTCAGGAACTACTCGTACGCATGCAAAAAGAGCGCATCCATATGGCCATTTTAATGGATGAATATGGAGGTACATCTGGACTAGTGACTGTTGAAGACATCTTAGAAGAAATTGTTGGTGAAATCCGAGATGAATTTGATGATGATGAAATTGCAGATATTCGAAAAATTACAGATCATCACTATATATTAAATGCAAAAATGCTTATAGAGGATGTTGAAAATCTATTAAACATTACGCTAGATGCAGAGGAAGTAGAAACTTTAGGTGGTTGGTTCTTAACTGTCAATAATGGCATTAAAGCATCAAAAAACATTGAGCTCGACTCCTTTGTTTTTAGCATCTATGAGCAGCAAGGACATCAAATTCACTATATCGAGGTTCGACCTCTCAGAAAAACAGCCTCCGTCATAACAGAAGTACAAATGTAATGGTATAGCAAGGCTCCCAAAAAATTATTCCTTATTCCATTAATAGCCATCGCACTATATAATGAATATAGCAATAGGATTCTAGTTTCAGGAGGCAATATTCATGACATTATTTAAGCTATATCATTCAGACGGTATTCATATTATTTCTGATGTGAAAAAACACAAAACAAATATTGAACTAAAAACAATTACAGGCGAGGTCCTATATATTATCGTAGTGACAGATGAAAACTACACAGTGTACGACGATCGTTTTGCGGGTGCTTCTAAGCAATTAAACTCTGTAGAAGCTTTCGATATTGATGGCAGCTTTCGCAGTCTAGATTTCGATAATATGCGTTCTTTATTTAAAGAAGCCTTTACAAAGCTTTTACAGGAGATTGCTGAATGTGTTCAAAATAAAGAGGAGCTAGTCGATATTGATACGCTTCGCCATAAAGTGAGCGCACAAATTAAAGGCATCCACTTCCGTGTCATCTCCGATACGAAAAAATATGAGATTTAACATTCAACAGACTGTTCTATAATGAACAGTCTGTTTCCTTTTACCTCGTTTCTCTTCCCAACCCACTATTGAAACAGAAACACGTCATCTTACTTTCATGTATAATGGAACATAACAATCTGAAAATAAGGGGTGTTTAGGATGAATCGTGAACAATTAATCACACTCATTTCAGAAAAACTGAAATTAATCCGCACAGAAAAAACTTTTACACAGGATCAAATGAGTGATTTACTAGGACTTTCGAAGAAAACACTAGTCCAAATTGAAAAAGGCCGTATTCTAGCAGGATGGACAACCACTGTTGCCGTTTGCACGCTATGTCGTGACAGCACCATTTTACAGCATGAGCTTGGAGGCGATCCTTTAGAGGTTGTAGATTTAATTGCGAATAATGGCACATTACAGCCAAAAGAAAAAACAATGGGTGGATACATATGGTGGAAAAATATAAGTGAGCATGATGGTTTTCGTTTACAGCAAAATGTCATCAGCCAGCATTTCCGCATTTTAGACAACAATAACTTTCGCCTTATTTCAACCTTTGATGAACAAATAGCTACGAAGGCATGGGAAAAATTGAAGCTTTAATCTTATAGCAAGCTACTTTTCTTTGCTCGAACAGTAGAAGCTTTACTAGTTGCTTCTACTGTTATGCGTGGTCTTCTCCCCTCTCTTCCCCTCATCCCACTAGACAAATGAATAAAGAAATAAAATCACCTATCATATGATAAAGTAAAAAATAGTAGTAAGAGAATTGTTTCTTTGAAAGTTCTATGAAATAAGTCCAAGAGAAGCTGGAACAGTCGAAATTTGTAGAATAATTCTCTATACTGAAAAGTAGTGGTACTATTAGAAAGGATGCTCGTAAATGAATCGAATACTAGCAATTAGTGATATACATGGAGAACTAGGGCTGTTAGAAGAATTGCTTTTAAAAGCAAACTACGATCCACAAAGCGACCAGCTTTTTTTACTTGGTGATTACATCGACAGAGGTCCCTCTTCTAGTGGTGTATTAAATTTAGTTGGTGAACTACAAGCATTGGGTGCAAGGGTGTTGCTAGGAAACCACGAGGCCATCATGCTGAATGCCTGCCGTTCTGGCCTTGCTAAGCCATGGAACCATTGGGTGGGGCTATGTGGTGGAGAGGCCACACTGGCAAGCTATGGCTACCAATTAGAAGACTTTGAGGAAGCGATCCAAAGCAATACTTTGCCTAGCTTTATTAAAACATTGCCAAAACTTGAAGAACATTTACAATTAATCGAAACCTTTGACATCTATATTGAATTAGAGGATGCTATTTTTGTCCATGGTGGTGTTGTACCCGAAGTCGCTATAGCTGACACCGATCCTATGAGATTGCTTTGGATTCGTGAGGAATTCCATGCAGGCTATCATGGGGATAAAACGGTTATCTTTGGCCATACCCCTACTTATAATCTACATCAAAATCCAACCGATTATCGGGTGTATTTTGGGGAAAATAATATCATTGGCATTGATGGTGGCGCTGTTTTTGGCGGACAATTGCATGCATTTGAGTGGCCAAGTCGCCGAATTTTTTCAGTGGATAATAAAAAACCAACAAGTGAAGAGTAACTTGTTGGTTTTTTTGTTTTTGTAAGCTCAACATGCAGAGGCGTAATAGGGTTATTAATATAGTTTAAAGATAACCCCTACTAGGGAGTACACAATGACTGTTGAGAATAGTATTGTCATATGGAATAGTGAAAAGACAAACATTTTTGTAGCCCATTTCACTTGATCTGTATTACTGTGATAACCATAAATACTCATCGCGAGCCAAGCAATACTTAATATTAAAGCCACAAGCATAATGCCTACACTTAACGAGCCAAATAAAAAGCTTGATAAAATCAATAAGATTAAATAAAAATTAGTTTGATAATACGTACGGCGCATTCCTTTTACAACAGGTAGCATTGGCACACTAGCTGCTTCATAGTCTATACGTTTGCGAATCGCAATGGCATAAAAGTGAGGCATTTGCCAAATCACCATCACAAAAAATAAGCCTAGTATTGCAGGGTGCGTAACGTCTGAAGAGACAGCAGACCATCCAATTAATGGTGGTACTGCACCACTAATACTGCCAATTTCCGTATTATATATCGTACGACGTTTTGTCCACATTGTGTATGGGACAACATATAGGAATACACCTAATAACCCAAATGCAGCAGCTAATGGTGAAGCAAGTGCTAACACAGCTACTCCAATAATTAACATGACGACAGCTAATGATAAAGTCGATTTCGCTGACATTTCCCCTGTTACAGTTGGTCGATTTTGTGTACGGGGCATAATTGCATCAATATCACGGTCATAGACATTATTAAATGCCCCTGCTGCTCCAATTACAAGGGCGGAACCGATTGTTGAAAAAATGATTTCAGGTATATTGTCTATAAACGCCATTTTATTTTTGTACATGCCTAGCGTTAAACCAGCCCACATAGGAATTAAATTGGATTTAATAATCCCTGTTTTGACTGTTTGCGCTAAAATAGTAGAGCGTGATGAATTCCCACGTGAGGATTGCGGTTTATGCTCCGTTTTCAGATTTTGTTCCATTCATTTTAATTCCTTTTCTCCATAATTTCTAAACGCTTCCCTCGATACGAAGCGACAAAATTTGCATCTAGCACATCAAATTATTATTTTACCCCTTTTAGATGGGTTCTGTCTCTATGTTCACATAAAGTACATGTTTTCATCTAATAAAGCACGCTCATTCACAACATCTTCTATGATACCACCGACTGACATGAATTTGAACCTTCTTGACTCGATTCTTCCAATCACTATTGGAGAAAAATAATTTAATACAATGTTTCATGTTGAAGCAACTAAAAAAACCGAGACAATATTTTGCCTCGGATTTCTACTTATTGAATTTCTTCCTGTAGTTGCTGTGCTAAAAACGTCACAAGGTCACGCATATTTTCTGGCGTTACACCATGTCCATCTGGATATTGTTTAAATGTCACCGTAGCACCAAATTGTTCAAAGATCTCTTTGCTTTCCATGCCCCATTGAGAAGGTATTACATAATCATAATCTCCGTGTGAAATAAAAGCATGCAAATGGTCTACAGAGCGGATGGCATATTCCTCAGTAACAAATTTTGGTGTATAGCCACTTAATGCGATGATCCCAGTCACTAAATTCCCCATAACAAAGGCAAGTGATTGAGCTAATACTGCACCTTGGCTAAAGCCTAATACAAATACTTTATGAGGATCAATTTGATATTCATCAATGGCCTCTAATATAAATCGTTGTAATGCCACTAACACTTTATCGAAGATAGCACGATCTGGTTGCCCTACCTCTTGAATGGTGAAAAATGCATAGCCAGGATGTTGGGTAATTGGCCCTCGTAAACTAAAAATATGACATTGCTCTTTGAATTCCTGCACTAACTGTGGTAAATCATCCTCATGACTGCCCATACCATGCAGTAAAAAAATAGCTGGGTATTTTTTAGTAGGGTCCATATTTGTTGGTTGTGTATGTTTAAAAGTAAATGGTGTATTCATTCAATCAATTTCCTTTCACGTAAACCTTTGTAACAAAGTTAGCATAATTTCGTTTTATTAATCAATCCATCTGTATGGTAAGCAATATAGCCATTAACAATACGGATAGTCTCTTGTGGATCTGCGTCAAAGAGAATTGTTGATTGCTCTGGCGTTGATACAAGAACAGTTAATAAATCCATGCGCATGGAATGACCAGCAGAGCTATACGCATAGTCATAAATAATCGCTTCCTCCGTCATGCCTTCCGTCTCATACTGCTTGTGGAATAAGTCCTTTGCTGCATCTAGTTGCTCAGCCACTTGTTGACGAATTCTCATCTGATGCATTAATAATTCCTCTTCCAAAGCTGCAGGCTCTAGCCACTTTTTCGCTTCAAGCATTTTTAAAAATTCTTGCTCCCACGCCTGTTCATTTTCAGTAAAATAAAGCATATTAACCATTAGCATATCCCAAAAGTCCGTTGACGTTTTAGCTGATTGTCGCTGCATGGCAATTGTTTCTTTAAAATGCTCTTCCACTTTTGTGATATTCATATTGCGAACTAAATGATTACAAACGTTTTCAATAAACTTATTTGCCACTTCTTGTGCCATAAAAATCCGTCCTTTATATCTACAAATCATTTTCTTTCTTATCATACCATGATTGTGAAATATGGCAACGAACCCAGCTCACTTGATTTCTAAGTAAAAAGGATGTCTCCGTAGCTATTGGAAACATCCGATTATCTTATGAGAAAACATAGCTATCCATATTGTCGATTGTATTTTGAATGGCATCTTTCAATGATTTTTGCTCTTCGCCACAAGAAGCCAGCGCATCCTCCAAAGTAAGTGCCGCATTCGCCATAAATGGAGCCATTTGCAGATCCTTGGCTAATTGAATAAGTACAAGAGCTCTATTCCATTTCCAACGAGGATTTGTGGGATCTAGCTGAATCGCTTGCTCCAAATAACCAAGCGCATCGAAAGGTATCCAGCCAAAGCGGTGCATCGTCTGCCCTGTGATCCCCCAATAGACAGCTTTATTTGGATTTTCCTTCACTGCTTGTTGGAAGCAGTGAACACTCTCATTGTAATGATGTGCAAATAAGAACAGCTCCCCTTGTGTAAAAAAGGATTGTGCTTTATCTGATGGTGTTCCTGTTTTCGCCACTTCCTCCAATTGCTGAATACGCTTCGCAAATGCCGCTTCATCTTTTATTGCACGTATTTCAGCTACTAGATCAGATTCTGGATAGCTTTCGTCAGCTCGTTCTGTATGCTGAACTTCTAAATGAGCAGTTGGCTTTGGATAGTGATCCAATTCATACTGTTCTAATAAATTGATATATTTTTGTGCCAGTGCTTTTTCCTCTTCATTTGTTACCTTCTTCGCTAATTCATAGCATTTCATTAGCTCGCCATTATAAAAATATTCATCCATTGACATTGACATTTCCTCCAGTGTACAACTTTTCAGTATTTTTAGTATACACTACAAAAACAAAAAGAGATTGTATCAAAATTTGACACAATCTCGCTTTTCTCTATTTTTTTAACACAACAGTATTTAAGAATGTTCTTAAATCTTCTTCTTTAAGAGCTCCTACAAAGCGATTTACTTCTTTACCATCTTCGAAACGAATAAATGTTGGCGTTGCTTCAATATTATATTTCTCCCATAAATCTTCATATTCATAGACATTCAATTGTGCAATATCAACACCTAATTCATCAGCAATTGGCATTAACTCTGGTGTAAATGCTTGACAGTGTACACAAATTGGACTGAAGAAGTAAGCATTGACCGGTTCACCCGCTTTAATTTTAGCTTCTAGTTCATCTGGTAACATAATGTTTTGATAGTTTTCATCATCTAATTGATCAATTGTTTCTTGTTTTAGCTTTTTATCGCCATAGGGGTTGTTTGCACTTTCTAACTTACTTTTGTTTGAGACATTGGTAAGCACAATAATTGCTGCAAATAAGACAACAATAACGGAACCAATAATTAATAATTTTTTCACTAAAGTAGTGACCTCCTTTTTCACACTAAAAGCCTAGTTTTAGTGTATTCGCGATTGATTATAAAGTTTTTCAAAAACCTAGTAAACTAATTTGCCTTTAAATGAAGATATTTCACATTTATAACATAATTTTAAGTGAATTTGGGAACATACATAATGAGAGTTCATGCAAAATTTGAATGTGGGGTGATTAAATGAAAAACTCGTTTCAGCATGTGTTTCAAATTTATTCAAAGGATATTCGCAACATTGTTACAAACTGGGTTGTAGCTGTCATTATAGGAGGGCTCATCTTCCTTCCATCTCTTTATGCCTGGCTTAATATTTATGCCTCCATGGACCCATACGCCCACACATCTAATATGAAGATTGCTATTGTAAATGAAGATACTGGAACAAATGTCCGAGGGGATACAATCAATGTCGGAAAGGAAGTTATAGAAAATTTACGGACAAATAAAAGTTTTACTTGGGAGTTAGAAACGGAGAAAAAAGCGATTGATCATTTAAAAAATGGCGATTACTTTGCCGCCATAGTCATTCCCAAAGATTTTTCCGAAAAGCTAACGTCGATTCTTACAGATCAACCAACGAAAGCCCATATCGACTATTATGTAAACGAAAAAAAGAATCCTATTGCCCCTAAAATAACAAGTAAAGGAGCAAGTGTTCTTACTCAGCAGGTTTCGAATGAATTTGTATCGACTGTTAATGGCACTCTTTTTTCTATTTTTAATACAATTGGCGTTGAAATGGAACGTGATATTCCTGATTTCCGCAAATTTGAAAACTATGTCTTTACCATAGAACAGCATTTACCTGATATCAACTCATTTTTAACACAAGCATCTAAGCAAGGAAAAGATGCCAATCAATTATTGAATCAAGCTCTTACACAAATACCCCAAGTGGAACAATTGACAACGGACGGTTTAACGACCATTCAGAAGGGTTTACATTTAGTAAATGAAGCGGATGCTCTATTTAATGAGCTATCTCCAGTTATTAAAAAGGATGTCGCAACTGTCCAACAGATTGCACAACATTTTTCAGATATCATTACTAAATTAAATAATATTAACGTCGATCCAACTTCTATTGCAGAAAAGAAAGAGGCAATTAAAAATCAATTGACAAAGTCCAAAGATAACATAAGCAATAGCATTCAAACGCTGGAAGCATTGCAAAAATTAATTCAAGCAGATGCTACCACTCGTAAGCAATTGGTTGATTCCTTAACTGCTGTCATCACTTCTTTACAGGAAAGTAATGCCGAAGACAACCAACAACTCATTGAACAGCTTACAACGATTCGAGAAGCCTTACAGCGTAATCCAAGCTTTAATGATTCAACTACAGGCGCACTTAACGCATTACAACAATTGCACACTTTACATGATGATGTTCTAAATAAAATAGAACAAATAAAGCCTATTGATAAAGAAGTCATCAAACAAGATGTCGCTGCCATACAACAAATCGCACAAAACGCAACGGCCAATTTGCAAAAATTTCTATCGTACTATAACGATAGTTTAGAACCGCAAATTCGATCGACGTTATCTAGTGCTCAACAGACATTAACGAATGCTTCGACGATGCTGACCAATGTAAAACAATTCATTCCTCAGGCAAAAGATAAATTAACACAGGCCAAAAATACACTAGGAACAGCCAATAATGCCATTCAAAAAATACAAACGGAATTTCCAACTTTAAGTTCAAAAATTAAAGAATTAGCAAATAAACTACGTACACTTGAAGAGGAAGCAGACATTGCTGAGATTGTGCAATTATTAAAAAATGATGTCAATGCTGAACGTGACTTCTTTGAGGAACCCATTAAACTAAAGGAACATCGCGTATTCCCAATTGCAAACTATGGCACGGCCATGACACCGTTTTACACTGTACTATCTATTTGGGTTGGATGTTTATTATTAATTTCCTTATTATCTGTGAATCTTCATGGAGATACGTCATACAGTATTCGAGAAATTTACTTTGGCCGACTATTAACATTTGCAACATTTTCTTTTATTCAAACACTTATTATTACCATCGGAGATATTTTCTTACTTGATGGCTCTATTCAAGCACCCGCCTATTTTGTATTATTTGGTCTTTTCATCAGTCTCGTATTTATAACCGTAGTCTACACACTCGTATCTGTCTTTGGGAATGTAGGTAAAGCATTAGCTATTGTGATGCTCGTTCTGCAAATTGCTGGCTCTGGTGGAACTTATCCGATCGAATTACTACCAAGGTTTTTCCAACTAATCAATCCTTTTTTACCTTTTACCTATGCCATTGAAATGATGCGTGAGGCAGTTGGAGGGATTATTTGGACATCTGTCTGGACAGATCTCATCTTCTTAATTGGTTTCTGGTTTATTTTTATCTTGTTTGGCTTTTTCTTAAAAAAGTTATTGAGCGAGAAAATGGAACATTTCATGAACAAAACACGTGGATTAGATATATTTCATTGATTTGCAACAAGGCTGCCTGTAAATGTTTAAGAGAACAATGTTATAATGGAAGTATTGTAAACATGTAGGAGGCGCTATATTTGAAGAAAACACTTTCTATTTTTGTTATATTGGCTTTACTGTTATTAAGTGCATGTGGGGAAGATAAAAAAGAGGCTGAAGCCAACCAAAAAACTCAGGAAGCTTCACATGAAGGTCACTCACATGCTACAGGTGATATTCAGGAGGAAACCGCTTCTGCAGACATCCTTCCATCCTTTTTAGAAGATAAACAAGAAAAGATTCGCTTAGTTTATCAAATCGCTGGTCAATCAACTGAGATCCTAGAATGGATGCCATGTTATTGCGGCTGTGGCGAATCAGCTGGCCACAAAAATAATTTAAATTGCTTTATTCAGGAAAAACGCGAGGATGGTTCCATCGTCTGGGATGATCATGGAACAAGGTGTTTAGTTTGCTTGGAGATTGCTGTCCAGTCAGCACAACTGCATAAAGAAGGAAAGAGCCTAAAAGAAATTCGTCAGTACATTGATGATACTTATAAAGAGGGCTATGCTAAACCAACACCAACTGAGATGCCTGCATAAAAAAGGATCACTTTTGTGATTGTAGTGGAAGGTATCTTGTCCATGAAATAATAGATATGAGTAAAATAAATCTGAAATTGAAAGGCAGAAACGCTGAACAACGTTTCTGCCCTTTACTTTTTATTATATGAAAGTATATTTTGGAAAAGCCTCTATATTGTTTCAAGTGGTTTTTCTTCCCTATTCGAAGGATGATATATAAAAAACACTTTCGATAAAAATGTGCAACAATATTATGGTTTTATTCACATCCAATTGCTGGGATTGAATTGAAATATGGACAATTTGGTCATAGCAGTGGTTCTAAGTGAAGTTCATCGTAATATGAAAGTGTATAAAATGGGTAAAATATTATCTTAATTGCAAAATATATAGGGCCGATCGTTGTTATTACAATGATTGTATGATAAAGCCAATAGTTTATTTTTGATGAACTCTACTTTACAAGCTGTAAAATGGTTTTAAATTGTGGATGGTCAGCACGTTGTAAAAGCTCATATAAAATCATTTCAGTACTAGTTGAATGTATTCCGAGTGCATTCAGCTTGCTCAGTCCGATTTCTTTATTTGCCTTAGTTCGAGAAGAAACGGCATCTACTACAACCTCTACTTCAAACCCCTGTTCCTTTAATTGTCTTGCTGTTTGGTACACACAAATATGTGTTTCAATGCCTGTTACAATAAATTGTGTACGTCCCGTTTCTTTCAATTTCTTTACAAATGACTCTTCTTGCCATGCGCTAAAGGCCATTTTAGCAATAGGTTGTCCTTGTAAATGCTGGGCTATATCTAGTGCTGTTCCTCCTAAACGACTAGGGTTTTGTTCTAGCCATAATGTAGGTACTTCAAGGGCTTGCATGGCTTGTACTAACTTTGCTACATTTTCAATCATCACTTCACTATCATCTACAATTGTCGCTAACTTTCCTTGTACGTCCACAACTACTAAACAAGCTTTCTCTACTGTAAACATTATGAACACCTCGTTTTCTATTCTCTAAATTATTATACAAAAAACTTGCATTACCTGTCGTAAAGAAAGGTAATTCTTTTATCAAACATCAAATTTTAGGGCATCTAGATTGAAGCATTTACCCAACTAGAAACACGAACATTAAAAACGAATATTTCAACAAAAATATTTTAAACACGAAAAATATCATTTCATTTCAAAAAATAACTTCGTTTCGTTCGTGTTTACTCCGAAAAACATGCTCAATTGTGTACATTTTGTTGCGAGCCTGTCGCTATTCTGCTCAAATATTAAGAATTTTATTTTTTCTCTTGAAAATTACGGTATAATCCAGTAAAGTTCTGTTATTAACCAAACAAGGAGTGTACAAACTTTGACACAACGTGCATACAATTTCAACGCAGGTCCATCTGCACTTCCACAAGAAGTATTAGAAAGAGCTCAACAGCAATTAGTAAACTTCCGTGATTCAGGTATGTCCATAATGGAAATGAGTCACCGCAGTGCTATTTTTGACGACGTACATAACGAAGCTATTGCTTTATTAAAAAAACTTTATGCCATTCCAGAAAACTATGAGGTACTATTCCTACAAGGTGGAGCAAGCCTTCAATTTACAATGGTTCCTATGAACTTTTTGACAGCTGATCAAAAAGCTAGCTATGTACTATCTGGTTCATGGTCTGAGAAAGCCTTCAAGGAAGCTAAATTGTTTGGTACACCTGTTGAAGCGGCCAGTACAAAAGACAATCAATACCGTAATATTCCTGCCTTAGAAGACATTCAATTCAATGATGATGATGCTTATGTTCACATTACATCCAACAATACAATTTACGGTACACAGTGGAGAAATTATCCGGATACAAGAAATGTGCCATTAGTTGCTGACATGTCTAGTGATATTTTGTCAAAGCCAGTGGATATTGAAAAGTTCGGAATCATCTATGCAGGAGCTCAAAAAAACCTTGGGCCTTCAGGTGTAACGGTTGTCATCATTCGCAAAGATTTACTAGAAAAAGCGAATAAAAATATTCCAACTATGCTGAAATACACAACACATGCCGATAGTAATTCGCTTTATAACACACCACCGACATTTGGAATCTACATGCTAGGAGAAGTATTGAAATGGGTAGAATCTAAAGGTGGCGTAGCTGAAATTGAAAAACACAATGAATTAAAGGCAAAAGTAATTTATGATGCCATTGATCATAGTAATGGCTTTTATAAAGGCCATGCTACAACTGATAGCCGTTCATTAATGAACATTACATTCCGTGTGACAGATGAGGAGCTTGAAAAACAATTCCTTGCTGAAGCAAAAGCTGCCGGCTTTGTTGGACTAAATGGGCATCGATCTGTAGGTGGCTGTCGTGCTTCTACTTACAATGCGGTACCTCTTGAGGCTTGTGAAGCTTTACGAGACTTTATGGTAGATTTCCAACAAAAACATCAATAATCATAGGGTAGACGACGAAGATTTACGTTTCTGTAATGACTCGTCGTTTTTTTGTGGGTGTAACCGCAAATCTATCCCGATATGAATATCTTGCTTTAGCATTTATAGCATTTTTTTTACTTAGGGCTTTCCTCACTACGCAAGATTTTGAGAAAAATATAGATTATTGAGTAGCCTATCGGACATATTGCCAACCTCTCTTTCCTCACCAAACATAGATTATTACTGTAAGGGTACCCTTACGAAACTAGAAGAAGGGAGGTATTACAATGGAAGATAGACGATATATGACTCATATGAACTGGCAAGGCTGTAAATGTCAGAAAAAAGAGGAAAAATGTCATTGTCGCAAAGAAAAAGAAGAAAAATGTTCTTGCGAAAAAGAAGAAAAATGTACACCAAAAATGAGCAGTAATTGTAGAGGTTGTATTTGCCAACAATTAAGAAAATTAGAGCTTGCAACTACACTAGATATATTCTTATCTGGCGGTATTAGCTTCTTAGGTGTGACTTTCATTTCCTTTGATCCACGAAATTGCTGTGCATACTTCTTTGAGCCAGGTGCAGCTGCATCTCCTTTAATTGTAGATTGTAATAAAATTGTTGCGATTCGTAGAACAGCAGCTTAATAAGTTGAGAGGGTAGCCCTATACAGGAACTACCCTCTTTTTACACAGAAAAAACTCTGTCAGTATTCATTTGACAGAGTTTCATGCTTACAATCCGGGCATTTGCCATAGATTTCAAACTTATGATTTTCAATCTCATAGTCAGGCAATTTTTCTCCCAGCATTTCCATCGGACAAAGATTAAGCTCTTTAACATTCCCACAATCCATGCAGATGAAATGATGGTGATGATGAGCAGATTCACAGTGCATTCGAAAATTTCGTTCACCAGAAAGCTCCGTTTCTTCTAATATTCCAAGCTTCACAAAAGTAGCAAGGTTGCGATAGATCGTATCAAAGCTCATCCCTGGAAAATCCTTTTTTAAAACATCCAATAAATCTCGGGCTGTTAGATATTTATCTGTTGCAGCAAACATATCTAATATTAATTCCCGTTTATCTGTTTTTTTATAGCCATTTTCTTTTAATATTTCCCACGCTCTTGAAATATTCATTACGCTACCTCCCCCTGCTTTGCAGCCATTTTAAATGCCACTTTCTTTCCTAGGATGACAAGTAACAAGATTAAAATCGAAGTGACAACAATCGTACCTCCAGGCGCTAAATCCATATAAAATGCACTGATTAAACCAATTAATACAGCAGTTTCTCCAAAAATAATTGCATAGATGATGGTTTGCTTAAAGCCTTTTGCTAAGCGCATCGCAGCCGCGACAGGTAACGTCATCAGCGAGGATACTAATAAGATACCTACTATACGCATACTCGCCGCAATAACAAGCGCCGTCACAATCATAAATAAAAGATGAACCCATCTTGCAGGCAGTCCACTTGCCTTCGCATATTCCTCATCAAACGATAAAACAAACAGTTCCTTAAAAAATAAAAACAAAAAGAGAATGACAACAGCAGCAATTCCAATAACGACCCATAAATCTTGACGAGACACAGCAGATACCGAGCCAAATAAATAGCTCATTAAATCTGTGCTAAAGCCACTGGCAAGGGAGATAAAGATCGCACTAATCCCAATGCCTCCTGACATAATGATAGGAATGGCAAGCTCCTCATAATGCTTATACAAGCGTCTTAGTCGCTCAATTAAAATAGAGCCACTAACAGATGCTAGTATTCCTAGATAGATAGGATTGAGCAAGGCTAATGCTGTTACCGATTGACTGATATATAAGCTCCCGGCTATTCCAGCAAGTGTGACATGTGATAAAGCATCCGCAATCAAGGATAACCTACGTACAACAATAAACACACCTAAAAGTGGCGCTAGAATGCCTATTAATAACCCAGAGAAAAAGGCATTTTGTAAAAATTCATAATGTAAAATTGCTTCAATCATAGTGCCTTCCCCTTCTAATGAATCTTTCTTACAGAATGACCATACCAAGCGTCTAGTGCATCCTGTGAAATAGTATCAAATTCATTTTTATAGCCGTGAAAATGAATTGTTTGATTTAAGCATGCCACATGGCTAATGCGATTCGATACCGTATCGACATCGTGTGTGACAAGAATCATCGTAATTCCTTGTTCCCGATTTAATTTCGCCAGCATATCATAAAATGACTGCACATTCTCATGATCAATACCGACAGTTGGCTCATCTAAAATGAGCAATTTGGGATCACTAACTAAAGCTCTCGCAATAAAAACTCGTTGTTGTTGTCCACCTGATAGTTCACCAATATTCCGATGCATAAAAGCATCCATACCAACAGCCTTTAATGCTTCTTGGACCTTCCCTTTGGCATCTCGTCCTGGTCTTTTAAAAAGCCCTAATTTTTTCGTTAATCCACTTTTCACGACCTCTTGAACGGTTGCTGGGAATCCAGAATTAAAGGCATTTGATTTTTGCGAGACATACCCAATCCATTCGCGATGTTTAAAGGTTGCGCTTGGTTCGCCAAATAATTTGATCTCCCCTGATAGAGGCTTTAATAAACCTAAAATGATTTTTAATAATGTTGATTTGCCCGAACCATTCGGACCTAGAAGTGCTAAAAAATCACCCTCTTCTACACGAAAAGAAATGTTTTTTAAAACTTGCGTATAGTCATATTGAAATGACACATTTTCGATGTCAATAAGTGTTGTCTTCATGCATGATCGCTTCTTTCTAATTCAAAATCATTACGATTTACAAGTTGTAAGTATATAGGAAAGTGCAGTTTTTGTAAAGAAAAGAAGATGGATGTTTAACAAATGGCTAAATCGCAAGTGTGTACATGATTTCGTGAAAAATAACATGTGATAAAGGAGGATTGACTTTGAGTATTCAATTTTTACAGCAACTAGCACAAAGCTCTGATAAAGAAATTGTCGCGATTGCTCGTGAAGAAGGCTTCGACATTACGACTTCTGAGGTAAAAAAATTGCGCCCTTATTTGGAGCAATTCACATTCTCTTGGCTATTTTTAGGTATTCCTAAAGACATCCTTGTAGAAGTGGAGGCAGTATTAGGTAGAAAGCGCTCACGTCAACTTATTGCATTATTTACAAAATAACAAAATAGTGCCCGAAATCAGCATCATCGACTGATTTCGGGCACTTGTTCGTTACCCTTTTAACGCTTCAATTAGCTCAGGCTTAAATGTGCCGTTACGCAACATCTCAATTTCAACTTTATAAGGTGCTGCCTTCGATTTACTATCACTGTTTGAAGGCACAAATGGTGTTTCTAAAATTTTAGGAATATCCATTAATTGCGGATGATGCACTACATAGTTTAATGCGTCAAAACCGATATGGCCAAAGCCAATATTTTCATGGCGGTCTTTACGGGCGCCTCGCACATTTTTTGAATCATTAATGTGTAGAACTTTGATGCGATCTATGCCTATTATTTTATCAAATTCTTCTAGCACGCCATCAAAATCTTCAACAATATTATAGCCAGCATCATGTGTGTGACATGTATCAAAGCATACAGAAAGACGTTCATTATGTGTGACACCATCAATAATTTTAGCAAGCTCTTCAAAGGAACGACCACATTCGGTCCCCTTCCCCGCCATTGTTTCTAATGCAATTTGAACAGGGAAATCCTGCGATAATACCTCATTCAAGCCTTCAACAATTTTCGCAATTCCAGCTTCAGCACCCGCACCTACATGCGCACCAGGGTGCAAGACAATTTGCGTTGCCTCTAGTGCTGCTGTGCGTTCAATTTCTGATTGTAGAAAATCGACTCCAAGACGGAATGTTTCTGGTTTTTCCGTATTCGCAATATTGATAATGTAAGGAGCATGCACAACAATATTTGTCATACCATGCTCTTTCATATGAAGTAGACCATTCATAATGTTCAGATCGGCAATCGCTTTACGACGTGTGTTTTGCGGTGCTCCTGTATAAATCATGAATGTATTTGCTCCATATGACAGTGCTTCTTTACTTGAGCCAAGCAACATCTCTTTCCCACTCATTGAAACATGTGAGCCAAGTAGCATGTAAAAAACCCCCTATTTTTTACCTCGCGCTTTTAAACGACGTTCACGTTTTTTAATTTTTTCCATTTCCCATTTCATATTACGCTTATAGCCTGGTTTAACCTTTTTAGGCTTACGCACCAATGCCTTCGCTTTCACATCGATTTCATTCTCTTGTTTCACGCGATTTTTACGTGCATGACGCTCTTTTAACTCAGACCATTCTCCATTTTTAACGTCTTTTTGCACAAAAGGAATACCCATTTTCTCTACACGAACTACTGCATCTTCATCAGATGGCTCAAATAAAGTAATGGCAGTTCCTTTATTACCTGCACGGGCTGTACGTCCAACACGGTGAATAAAGAACTCTAGGTCCTCTGGAATTTCGTAATTGATAACATGGGAAATTCCTTGAATATCGATACCACGTGCTGCTAAATCAGTCGCAACAATGTATTGATATTCTAGATCGCGGATTTGTTTCATCATCTTTTTACGATCACGTGGACTTAAATCACCATGGATTTGTCCACAACGGATACCATGTTCATTTAAATAACCGGCAACTTGCTCAGCTGTTTTACGTGTATTTGTAAAAATAACAGCTAAAAACGGATTAATACCTTCAATTACTTCTAATAAACGTTTATTACGCGATTTAGAGCGTACTGGCACAAGCACAAAATCAATACCCTCTGCCACTGGTCGCTTATCGTTCATTTGGATATGCACTGGGGCATCCATATATTTTTTTAAGAAAGGCTGAAGTTTTTCAGGAATCGTTGCAGAGAATACAAACATTTCAAGCTTCTCTGGCATTTGAGAAGCAAATCCATCAATATCCTCGATAAAGCCCATATCAAAAGCTAAATCAGCTTCATCAACAACTAGGATTGGTGCCGTATGCACAAATAACGCTTGTGCTGAAACAAGATCACGAATACGTCCAGGTGTCCCAACAACTATTTGTGGTTGTGTTTTTAATTTATCAATGGAGCGTTGCTTGTCCGTACCCCCAATAAATAGCTTTGCTTGAATAGCTGTTCCTTCTATTAACTGATTTAACGCATCAAATATTTGTTGTGCTAGTTCGCGTGTAGGAGAAGTAATAACAGCCTGAACTTCCTGTCTCTCTACATCAATACGTTGAACTATCGGAATTAAAAAACTATGTGTTTTCCCCGTTCCTGTATGTGCCTGTCCAATAGCACTTTTCCCTTTTAATAAAAGTGGAATAATTTCTTTTTGAATTGGTGTCGGTTCTGTAAAGCCTAGTTTTGCAATGGCGTCCTGCAAAAATGGCTGAAAATTGTAATCAGTATATTTTGACATCATTCGTTCCTCCTAACATCTTTCTCATTGTACCATGATTCGAACTTTAAGGTATATTTACATCCTATATATTACAAGCATAAACATAATTTAAACGTTTTATGATTACCGTAACAAAAGCCCTTATCAAAGGTACTTGAAATAAGAAGAATATGCAATCAAAAATACGAATACCACAATGCCAGAAACCCTGGGTACTGTAATTTTTAGCATCATGAAAAACGCCGACAAGTTGTCACTCGCCGTTTTTGTCGGTTAGAAACGACCATTTTCTTTAGACAGTGATCCTATGTCATCATTGTTTTCTGTTTCTATATCGAACCCTCCCACTAGCCTTTGCATATCATAGCTATAGTCAGGTATGTCATCAATGAAAAACAAGTAGAAAGGAGATCATTATGGTATTTCGACCACCTTATCAATATCCTATGTATCCCGGTGGCATGAGAATGCCCATGCAAACACCACCACAAATGTCACCGCAGTCCTTTTACCAGCCTGGAGGCTTTCCTGTTCAACCACGAATTCCAGGCGGCTTTCCGATGGCTAATGGAATAGGTACCTTCGGAGGGCAAATGCCAACGCCACCTGTGCAGGAACCTTCTAAAATCGGTTCGTTCTTACAACAAGCAAATAGCTTATTCAATACAGCTAAGACCTATACACCTTATATTCAACAAGCAATGCCTATGGTAAAAAATATACCCTCGCTATTAAAGTTATACAAAGGATTCCAAGGCCTTCCATCCGCTGGGTCAGCTAGCGCTGATACTGCAGGAAGTGATAAAAAAGCTTCAACTGGAAGTAGACGATCATCAAGGCAAAGTGCATCATATACGCCTCCTGAACCACTTCCATCTAAACCACGTATCTTCCAACCACCTATGTAAATGAACGTTTCTTTGTATTCGCCGTCCCTGTCCGTTATAATGTAGATAGGTAAGCTTGAAAGGAGTCACAACCATGCAAGTATTAAAAATTAATCCACGTGGCTATTGCTACGGTGTTGTTGATGCGATGGTCATCGCTCGGAATGCCGCACTTGATAAAACATTACCAAGACCTATCTACATTTTAGGGATGATTGTGCATAATAAACATGTCACAGATGCGTTTGAAAAGGACGGAATCATCACATTAGATGGTGAAAACCGCCTAGAAATTATTGAACAAGTTGAAACCGGTACTGTCATTTTCACAGCACATGGTGTTTCACCTGAAATTCGTGAGATTGCGAAGCGAAAAGGCTTAGTGTCCATTGATGCCACATGTCCTGATGTAACAGTTACCCACGATTTAATTCGTGAAAAATCGGCTGAAGGCTATGATATTATTTATATCGGAAAAAAAGGACATCCCGAACCAGAGGGGGCCATTGGGGTTGCGCCTGATCATGTCCACTTAGTACAGTCCTCAAACGATATTGATGCGTTAAATTTAACGAATGATAAATTACTGGTGACAAATCAAACAACAATGAGCCAATGGGATGTTGCCCATTTAATGGATAGTTTAAAAGAAAAATTCCCTCATATCGAGGTACACAAAGAGATTTGTTTAGCGACACAGGTTCGTCAAGAAGCTGTCGCTCAGCAAGCTGGAGAAGCGGATTTACTCATCGTTGTGGGAGATCCTAAATCCAATAACTCAAACCGCTTAACACAAGTTTCCGTTGAAATTGCAGGAACACCATCCTATCGAATTGCGGATGTTTCGGAGCTTAAAATCGAATGGTTAAAAGGCATTAATAAAGTGGCAGTTACAGCAGGTGCCTCAACGCCAACTCCAATTGTCAAAGAGGTTATTACTTTCCTTGAGCAATTCGATGAACATGATGCTGCTACACATATAATCAATCGTACGGTGACATTAGAGAAAATCTTACCAAAGATTAAAACACCGACACCAGTTGATAAAATTATGCCTTATTAATAAAAACAAAAAATCCTGATTGCTTTTTGGCCAATCAGGATTTTCTTTATTTACTAAAATAATAGTTTATAGGTCGCCCAATACCTCCATAATGGACATCCATTGTAATTTCTTCTTGTTTCTCTAAATAGTCTAAATATCTTCTTGCGGTGACACGAGCAATTCCTACACCACTTGCCACGTCTTCTGCAGATGCACCATCGACCGAATGTAAAAAGCGCACAACCTTTTCAAGCGTTGTACGATTGAAGCCTTTCGGAAGATTATTTTCCGACCCTAGCGGAGCTGATTGTTCCACGTTAGTTTGCCCATCACGATAATGAAATAATTGATCCAATTCCCGCTGTGTGAGTTCCTGATCTGATTGTGTTTGCTTCTTAAAACGTAAATAATTATCAAGCGTACCTTTGACCCGTTCAAATGAAAAGGGCTTCATAATATAATCAAAGACACCTAGATGCAGTACTTGTTTCACTGTCTCCATATCATTCGCAGCCGTGACGGTAATAACATCCACTGGTAGGTCTAGTTCACGTATTTTTCGTAAGCTCGTAATGCCATCTTGCTCTGGCATAAAAATATCCATAAAGATTAAATCAGGCTGATGGTGACGTATTTGCGTAATGCCTTCAAGACCGTTAGATGCTTGTCCAATCACTTGAAAATGTTCAACCTTTTCAATAAATTGACGATTAACCTCTCGTACCATCGGATCATCCTCAATTAATAATACTTTGATCTGCAACACTGTCCGTCCTCCCTGTTATGCATAATAAAAGGTTATTAAAAAACTCGTTCCTTTGTTAGGTTCACTGATGACTTCGATATCACCCTGTCCTTTTTCAATGATTTCCTTTATTAAAAATAACCCTATTCCTCGGTCTTTTTGCTCTTTTGTAGAATAACCATTATCAAATATGTGCTGCTTGATTTCCTCCGTCATGCCTATACCATTATCGGTTACTAAAATAGCTAAGACATCATCGTCTTCATCCACTGAAACATGAATCACTTTCTCTTCAACTTGTGCATCCTTTAAAGCATCAAAAGCATTTTCTATTAAATTACCAAATAGAATAACAAAATCATGATGATCCAAGTTAGGTGGGAATGACGTTAAGCGACTTTCACGATCAACTTCCAGACGAATTCCTTGTTCCTTTGCATAGGAAATTTTACTAAGCAAAAGCCCTGAAATATTTTCATTTTTTATACGTTCATTTAAAAAGTTGGTGATTTCATCGTGTTCTTCTTTTACTTGCGTTAAGTATGACAAAGCCTGTTCATGATGTCCAAGCTGTAAAAGACCAGCTATAGTATGCAGTTTATTTTTATGCTCATGTGTTTGCACACGAAGTGCTTGTACAAATGCCCTGACACCTGTTAATTCTTCAGCAAGCTTTTTCACTTCCGTACGATCTTTAAACATTGCCACTGCCCCGACGGTTTTTCCGTTGACTTGAATCGGAATACGATTACTCATAATACTATGATTATTAATATAGAGTTCACGGTTAAATAATGGTTGATCTAGCTCCAAAATTTCAGGAAGTCGAGTATCAGGAAGGACATGAAAAATTTTCTGACCAATTAGTGCAGATGGTTTTTCATGTACACCTAATATGTCACATGCTTTTTCATTAAAAATCGTTATCGTCAAATCATTGTCGATGGCAATGATTCCTTCATGCATGGCATTAAACGTTTCTGTCCGTTCTACATACATTTTGGCAATTTCATGAGGCTCTAATCCAAACATTTGTTTTTTCATATGAAGCCCTAATGTACGCGCACCCCACGCACTAAAGATTAATGATAAGATGACAGTAATGATAAGCTCTGTTTGCATTGATTGCAGCAATTCTACAACGGTAAGAACACTGTAACCAACTATCGTAACACCAATTTGTTGTCCCTTATTATTCATAATCGGTACAAATGCTCGAACCATATCACCATGTCCCCCATGAGCGATTGACGTATAATAATGCTCTGAAAAAGCAGCGTTTAAATCACCAGATTGGGATATTCGTCCAAGCTCCTCGCTATTTGGATGAGAGTATTTGCGTCTTTGCATATCTAAAACAACAATATACTTCGCCCCATTTATATCACGGATTTCTTCAACTATTGGGTTAATATGTTGTATCGCCTCATTAAAATTTTTATCGGTTATATAGGTTTTTATTTCGGGAAGCTGTGAGACGGTTTTTGCCACAAGTAATGCTTGATCACTAAGTTGGGTCTTTTGTTCATTCATCACAAACCCCAACAAAAAAGTGCCACCAATACTAAAGGAAAGCATCAGAATAAAAAAAGTCAGCGACATAATTTTTCTCTGCATAGATAACTTTTGAAATATCAAAATGATTGCCTCCCTCCTACTATATTTTAGCTTACTCCATATGTTAGAATAACAAAAACATCAGAAAATACGAATTAATTGGGTGTATTCAATGAAAAAATTTATTATTGGAACGATTGTAACCGTCTTTGTTTTAATCGTAGCAATCAGTGTTCAGCAAGGATTACTCTTTGCTAAACCGCTTCCCTATGATGATGAGCAAAAGGGCTTAGACTCACAAATTACTATTCATTTAAGTCATGTGGTAGCCGAAAATACCCCAAAAGGACAGGCAGCCAATAAATTTGCTGAGTTAGTAGAAGAGAAAACAAACGGGAAAGTCAAAGTCCATGTGTACTCAAATTCCTCTTTATTTAATGATGAAAATGAGTTTCAGGCCTTACAAAAGGGTGACGTGGAAATGATTATCCCCACTTTTTCGAAGATGACCGCATATGTGCCTAATTGGCAGGTGCTTGATTTACCGTATCTGTTTAATACAGATGAGGAAGTACAGGAAGTCCTGACAGGTTCTATTGGGGAACAATTAGTAAAAGAGCTAGAACCGTTTCATATTAAGGGACTGGGCTTTTGGTACAATGGCTTTAAGCATTTAACGTCTGTCGACCAACCCATTCATACATTTGAAGATTTACAGGGCTTACGTATACGAACAATGCCAAGTAAAATTTTAGAAAAACAATTCGAAGTAATGAAAGCAACACCAATTCCCCTTTCTTTTAGTGAGGTTTTTACAGATTTAGAAAAAAACGCAATTGATGCACAAGAAAATACAGCCTCTAATATTTACTCTAAAGGGTTTTACAAAGTACAAAAGCATATGACGATCACTCAGCATGGAATTTTAGGCTATGCTGTCTTAATGAACGAAACATTTTGGAACTCTCTACCTGTAAAAATCCAACATCAATTGATTTCTGCAATGAAAGAGACAACAGAATGGCAATTTGAACAGGCAATACTTATGAATGAAAAAGATATGGAAAAGCTCAAACAGCAAGCTGATTTTACTGTTTATACGATGAGCCCTTCAGAAAGACAGCGTTTTAAAGAGCAGCTAGCCCCTGTCTACGATTTTTATAAAACTCATATACAAAATGATCATGTTTTATCCAAGATAGAAAAGATTGTTACTCCCTAATACTTTTGGTCATTAATGATTAATCCTTACAAATAGTAAGGATTTTTTCTTTTGTATTATAATAGATTACCTATTTCCAAAACTACTATAAAACAGCTACAAACCATTGCTATTCTTACCTTTATCTCCCCGTCACTCAAAAATGAACAAAATGAACAATAGAAACTTTACGGTCATAAAAACTATTGTCGGAAAATTTCAGCTATGATAACCACATGAAAGCGTTCACACAATAGCCATAGTTGTTATAGGGGGAAAACTATATGCGTATAAATTTTAAAAACTTAACGGTGCAAGTATTGATTGCCATTGTACTAGGTATCCTAGTCGGAGCAATATTCCCAGAATTCGGTGCGAAGCTAAAAATACTTGCAGATATCTTTATCAAATTAATCAAAATGTTAATTGCACCTATTATCTTCCTAACTGTTGTAATAGGTATTGGTAGTATGGGTGATGTAAAAAAGGTTGGAAAAATTGGGGGAAAAGCGTTAATTTATTTTGAAATTGTTTCAACCTTCGCTCTTGCAATCGGCCTAATCGTCGTAAATATCGTTCAGCCAGGTAAAGGTTTTAATACAGAGGCTGCCAATGGGGCTGATGTCTCTCAATATACAGAGGCTGCCGCAGCAGAGCATGGCTTAGGGGCTTTTATTATGCAAATTATTCCTGAGAATGTCGTTGGGGCATTAGCGAATGGTGAATTATTACCTGTTTTATTCTCTGCCGTTTTATTTGGACTAGCTGCTGCAGCTATTGGGGAGCCTGCTAAGCCTGTCATTAAATTTTTTGAGCAAGTAGCAGATATCTTCTTTAAAATCGTTAACATGGTCATGAAAATTTCTCCTATTGGTGCATTCGGTGCCATGAGCTATACAATCGGTAACTTTGGGATTAAATCACTCGGAAACTTAGGATTTTTAATGCTATCTGTTTATATTACGATGTTTATTTTTATCGTTGTGATTATTGGCTTGATTACACATTACTTTGGCTTTAGTATTTTTAAATTTATTAAATACATTAAAGAGGAAATTTTTATCGTTATTGGGACTTCTTCATCAGAATCGGCCTTACCTTCTATGATGCGTAAACTGGAAAATTACGGTTGTTCTAAGCAAGTAGTCGGACTTGTTGTACCAACAGGCTATTCATTTAACTTAGATGGAACTTCCATTTACTTATCAATGGCTGCCATCTTTATTGCACAAGCGTACGGTGTGGATTTAGATATTTGGCATCAGATTACGTTATTAGCCATCTTAATGCTCACTTCTAAAGGAGCAGCGGGTGTAACAGGCTCTGGCTTTATTACACTAGCCGCAACATTGGCAGCATTTCCGATGATACCAGTAGAAGGGATTGCCCTATTGATCGGAGTAGATCGTTTTATGTCAGAGGCACGTGCTGTCACAAACCTAATTGGTAATGGCGTAGCTACGGTAGTTGTTTCAAAAATGGAAAAAGAATTTGATACAGAGCAAGAAAAGCGTACTCTTTCTGGGCACACTCAAATGCCATAAATTTAAACAGTCTGCTGAAAGCGAAATAAAAATTCGCTATTTCAGCAGACTGTTCATTTTTAGATGATTCAACTTTTCACGAGGTAAGCTGATAAAAGATAAAGTAATTTTATCTGTTCGGCTTCTAAAAGATAGCTCTTTTCATGAAACCTCCTCAACTGCTTACTCGTATAGATAATGACTGGAGGTTTCTTTATGGCAATATTTACACTTACGTATCCTAAAGCTTTGAAAAGCTTTACCCATATTCCAATCGTGAATGAACAAAATGAAACAATATGTGTGCTTCAAAAAGTAGAGCGTTCCTCTGCCGGCAAAGTACTGAATGCTGTTTTGCTAGTAGCAGCACAGCAAACATTGCCTTATCGTTATGAAACGCGATCTACATTAGGTGCACCCCTTTTTCAAGTACAATCTACCCTATTAACAAAAGGAGTCAGCCATCAAATTGTGATGCCTGATGGTAGTTTGATACCGATTCAACGGAAAACAATCCAATTATTGGAATCCTCTTATTCATTTACAATGGACGATTTAGACTTTCGGTTTGAAAAGGATTTTACTTCTACCGCTTATCTATATTGCAATAATGAAAAGATTGCTAGTGCTAGTCCTATTGAAACGGAGTTAGTACGAACAGGTATACAGTTTAAGCTTTTCCAGGCAGATGATATGCACTTTGTTGCACTCCTTGCAACTCTTTATCAAGCACTTTTTGCCATTACTACATAGTTTGCAGATGTAAATATGACAAAGGTATCGACGAATAGACTCTCGATGCCTTTGTCATAGATCTTCTTTTACATGATTAATTTATTTTTTGACGTTGCGCATTTAATATATTAATGACATAAGAATTATTTTGTGAAGCATTCGCTTGTACAATTTTTTTAATGGCTTCTTCTATCCCTATTGCTAACTGAATTCCTTCATGACTGGCGCCTTTTATCGTAGTTTGAATCGTAATAGTCGTTCGATTTTCAATGACTAAGTATTCGTATACATCAAAGTCTTCTAAGCCTGCGATTAGCTCTTCCATCAACAGGTTAATATCATCCCCTATTTTCTTGTTGTCATCGCGCAACGAGGTAAACTCCCATCTTTCAAAAACGATGGGATAGTTTTTTAAAGGAGACGATTTAATTGCATTTTTGGCAATAGACTCCATATCTTTTTTGACCGTCTGCAAATAATCTTCTGTGCCGACTACTTGTATTACCAATTCCTTCTCTTCAGTCGTTTTAACATCAATCCCGACATACTTTTCAAGTAGCTTCTCCTTTAATCGAGATAGGCTTAACTCTTCATTCGTAATAGGTGGTTGCTCCCCTTTATTTGCTACTGACTTATCATCTACTACTAATTTATCAAACAGGATTAGTATAGCTATTATCACCACTAACAACCCTATAACAAGCCCAAACCTTCTAACCATTGAATCCCTCCTGATAGGAAGGTATGACCCTTACTACTTCAATATTCACTTTTTTATAGGGATTCAGCAGATGCAGTGCGAGGTGTTGTAAAGAGAAATGTCTCCCTCAACGACTAGCTAGTCATTGTATTGCTTACTTTTCCTGATATATTCCGGGACACGAAATAAATTCGCTTAATTTTGTCCATTTTATGTCAAGCTTTTCAAAAAGGAGTACACTAAAAAGGTAGTAATTCTAATATTTTGGAGGGTGTTTTATATGGACACAAAAGCAGCGGATATTAAAAATATACTGACATTAAATCTACTCGTACAAATTTTAGAGGAACGTGGCATTATGACAGATAAAGAATTAAAAGAACGCCTTACCAATACAGTTAAACTATCTTCTATGGAAAATGATTTAAAAGAAAAAGTTATTGAAGAAATTAAGCATTAATGTATGTTATCACATCAAAAAACGACCGCTTCCATAATGATACCATCTTTGAAAGGGGTCGTTTTTTTCATAATAATACTTAAGATCGAATTGTTTTTAAAGCTGTTGACCAAGGAATGAGCTGATCTAACATTTGGTGAACAGAATCTGCTTGCACCTCTTTTGGTTTAAAGACAGAGCCATTTTCAAAATCAGTAAATAATGATAATGCCGGATGAACTCGAACATCTGCCACTAGTAGTTCTCCAAGAATGCCTCGTAAATGTTCAGCAGCACGTGCACCTCCAACAGAACCATAGGAGACAATACCAGCAGCTTTATTATTCCATTCTACTCGTAAATAATCTAATGCATTTTTTAATGCACCCGTAATGGAATGATTGTATTCCGCAACGATAAAGACAAAGCCGTCACATGCTGCTACTTTTTCTGACCATGCAGCTACACCTGAAGTATCTCCACCTGGTTCTCCTAAAAATGGTAATTTAAAATCTGCAATATCAATGATTTCATACTCTGCATCACGGCGTTTTTCTGCAACTTCCTTCACCCATGTGCCAACCTGTGGGCTTACACGCCCCTCTCGCGTACTTCCTAAAATAATACCAATTTTCAACATATAAATTCTCCCCACTTCATCCTTTATTGTGACTATTCTCGCTTCCTGTACGCGATTGCCACTCATAACCATTTTGGTCAAGAAAATAGTCCATTAATCATCACTACTCTAGGAATTGCAAGTATTATCTTCAATTCAAGATTAAATTAACATAATTCTTTATTTTCTGTCAATTATTTATATTAGAGGGGTAGAGAGCATTTATTTCAATTTTATCGGTTGCTCCAATGCATCGAGTTCCTCCTCAATTGCAGCATATTGTCTTTCTACAACATATTTAGCATCAGATAGAGCTGCATTATAAATATGGGGAGCAATCTGCTCCTTAATAAAATCTAACACACGCTCTGCTTCAAATTCACTAATGTCCTCATCACGCTGATTATAGAAAAATCGTTGAATATCAGCAAGTATCATTTCTTGCTGGTCTTTTGATAAACGGATAAACACGACAACTTCCCCATTTCTTTTAATAAATTATAAATTTATACCAATCTTATCATTATCAATAGATTGTTTGCATAAAAAAGGCTGAAACACTAGTACTACTAGAGCTCAGCCGCAATATTATTATTGACACTCAAAGGAATAACTAGTGGATAAAAAGTTTTTTTCCTTTGAAACTATCGCTTGTCCACCATCATCCTCACATTGTTGGGTCATAGCATCTATTTTCTTATCATTGATGGTATTCGTCATGACCGTCATACCAATGCCAAAAACAACGATGAATACACCTATTATAATCCATAACTTACCGGCTTTATTGCCTGCTGGTCTTTCACTAGCCACAATGTTCCCCTCACTTATACAAATAAAAATGGTTCAGTATGAATGGTTGATTGTACAAATTCAACTTGATATTTTTTATCTTCGCATAGTGTAGCCATTTTTTGGGCAACACCTGCAATCATCACTTTTTCTACATGATGACCAGGATCGACAATTTGTAAGCCAATAGCCTGTGCGTCTTGTGCCGTATGGAAGTACATATCACCTGTTAAAAAGACATCTGCACCTGCACGCTTCGCCGCATAAATATACTTATTACCGTCTCCCCCTACAAGCGCCACTTTGCTGATCTTTGACTGTAAATTACCTACGACACGAACTGCTGGGACTTTTAGTTGCTGCTTTACGAACTCAGCAAATTGCTGTAGCGTCATTTCCTGTGATAAGTAACCTACACGCCCTAACCCCATAACATTTGTTTGTTGCTCGAGACGTATAACATCATAGGCAGGCTCCTCATAAGGATGACTTGTGAGCATTGCCTTTAACACTCTGTTTTTAATGGATTCAGGAAATACGACCTCCACTTTTACTTCTTCCTCTACATGTAACTCTCCAACAGAGCCAACAAACGGTGTTGCCCCTGCTAATGCACGAAATCGCCCTTCACCAGTCGTCGTATAGCTGCATGCTTCATAGTCCCCAATACGACCTGCACCAGCCTTTTCAAGCGCCTCACGTAAGGCTTCTGCATTGGCAGTTGGTATAAAGACGGCTAGCTTCAACAGATTTTCAGCATATGTTTCTTCTAATATAGAACGATTTTCTAGCTTTAGGGCATCTGCAAGTAAATCATTGACCCCACCTTCAGCCACATCTAAATTTGTGTGTGCCGCATATACAGCAATATCATGTTTAATAAGCTTTTCATATAAGCGCCCTGCCGGATTATCTGTGCGGATATTCGCTAAACGTCTAAAAATTGGAGGATGATGAGCGATGATCAGCTCACAACCTTTTTCAATTGCCTCGTCCGCCACCTCTTCATTGACATCTAACGTGACTAATACTTTATGAACAGGCTTGTTGAGCGTCCCAATGGCTAAACCAATTGGATCATTTTCCATGCAAGCTAGTTTCTTGGGCGACCATGATTCAAATACTTGAATGATTTCTTGACCATTTACCGCTTTCATCTTACAAAACTCCTTCCACTAAACGTATTAAAGCCATTAGCTCTGCACGTTTTTCTTCAATTTCAGGTGTCTGTTCTGCTCCTTCAATAGATTGAAGGACACGTTGCCAGTTGTCTTTTTCACGTTGCCATTTTTTTATAAATGCTGGTGATTTGCGTTGGCTTAGTTTAGGGCCAACTAAAATCTCTGCTGTTGATAGCTCCATTTGCCCTCTTTGTAATACAAGGATTTCATAGATTTTATCATCTTCTTCTAAAATCTCTTCATCAAGGATCGCCCATTCATGTGCTAGAGCCCACTCCCGAATGACCTTGGCATGTATATTGGGTTGTAAGATAAGACGTGTGACACCTTGAAGCTTTTCGGGATGCTTCTCTAGAATGGAGACAATTAAAGGTCCTCCCATTCCAGCTATTGTCACCGTATCTACATGGTCTGCCTCTTCAATCGCTGCTAATCCATCAGCAAGACGTACTGTAATTTTTTCTACTAAGTTTTCCTTCTGAACTTGTCCTACAGCTGATTCATAAGGTCCTTTGACAACTTCCCCTGCTATGGCACGAGAGGCTGTTCCTTGGTGAATCAAATAACATGGTAGATAAGCATGATCACTACCAATATCCGCCATGACAGCTCCTGTTGGAACAAATTTTGCTACTGTTTCTAATCGCTTTGAAAGTTTTTGTGCGTTCATTTTATACCGCCTATCTTCAATAGAGTCCATTAATAGTATGGATGATGTCGTGAAAAAAAACAAATGGAGTTGTCCATATTTCTATGTGGACAACCCCATTTTATTATGTACCTAAAAGTCCCAAGACGACCTCGGTGCATTCTTTTAAAGATAAAAGTAGCTGTACTTTAGCAGTACAGCTACTTGTCAGTCATACTATTCTAAAGTAGAAATGTATTCAGCGATTGCTTTTGCTTCCTCTTCAGTTTTCATGTTAGGTTGCATAGGAGTACCTTCGATACCCTTTGTTAAAACTTCTACGATATGTGCTTCATCTAAGCCATGTAGATTTGGACCCATACTACCAGTTAAATCACCACCGTGACAACCGATACAAGATTGTACTAGTGCTGAACCATCAGCATTCGCGTCTGTAGTTTCTGTAGTAGTTTCGCCACCACCCTCATGTTCAGCAGCAATTTCTTTCTTGTTATCTGCACCTTGTAAAGACATGAAGAAAATAAGACCAATACCAAATGCCAGAATTAAGATGTAAGGAACGACTGGATTGTTTTTCATAAGTTTCCCCTCCTCATTTTAAGTCTACTTCTATTATAATATAGAATCAGTCAACATCTAATATTGTACTTCATTAACAAAGAAACGAAAAGCCCTATTCGCTAAGTTTTCCTTTGTTTGTAACAAATTCGACATTTCTGTATCTATTGGATAAAATATGTCTTGCAAACACCAAAATTTGGTCAAATTGATCCCCCCATCCAACTCTTTTTCCTTATACTCTTGCTGTTATCATACCCTTTGCAGACATTCATATACCAAAAAATAAAAAAATCTGTATGCTATGTTTCAGCATACAGACTTTATTAATCCAAAAGATGAGAACTTTATTTACATGTTGATCAAATTGTAGATTCATTGTTGTAGAATAACATTTTTTAATGGTAAAGCTTATTTCGATGGAAATATTGTATGCTTACTGAGTTAAGATAAATTTATGATATAATACCCAATCAGTGCTAGTAATCCTAAAGCACCTGAGACTGTGAAATATAACAGTTTCATTTTAATACCCGACCAAAGCCATATTAGACAATTCGCTGCAATCAAGCAAAATAAAACCATATTATTTCCACTAAAATATGTAGTGCAAATGCGGATAGACATACTAAACAGCAGAATTGCCGCTAATACATGAAAAATAGGGGCTAGTAGTTGTTTTTTTCGTGCCATTTGCCATGCAACAATGAATAATATGCACGCGCCTATCCCCACAAGAACAGTTAAGATCAAAGTCAAAGATTTTATTGTAAAATAGATAGCCAATACAGCCATAATGGCGATACATAGACCTACAACTAACAGGATCATTTTTCTTTTTTCTGATGGTAAGATCGCTTGTTTAGGATGTTGCACTGGTTCTATTTCCTCTATATCTGCTCCTTCCGTATAAAGAGCTGCTAGAAAGTCGCAATAGTGCTCTGGCAAAAGTTTATTTTGCTTCCAAAACAAAATTTCATTCAGAATTATTTTTTTTCGAGGATTTGTCATAGTGTTAGCTCCAAACATTGCTTAATAATGGTTGTATTACAATTTTATCTCACACTATTTAAAAATACATCTGTACAAAGTAGCAAATCCATCATTCCCTTCATTCTAATTATCTATTATTGGAGATAACTAGATAGGTGAATAGAGGGGCACTTTTCATTTTCACTGTATAAAAAAGAGCTATCCAACTAGGTATTTTCACACTAATGGGATAGCTCCATCTATTTAAATTTACTCTAAGAAGTCTTTTAAACGTTTACTACGAGATGGGTGGCGTAATTTTCTTAATGCCTTTGCTTCAATTTGGCGAATACGCTCACGTGTTACGCCAAAGACTTTCCCTACCTCTTCTAAAGTTCGTGTGCGACCATCATCTAAACCAAAACGTAGACGAAGTACATTTTCTTCACGATCTGTTAAAGTATCTAATACATCTTCTAACTGCTCTTTTAACAATTCATAGGCTGCATGATCAGATGGAGATTGTGCTTCGGAGTCCTCAATAAAGTCTCCTAAATGTGAATCATCTTCTTCTCCAATTGGTGTTTCAAGAGATACTGGTTCTTGTGCAATTTTTAAAATTTCACGTACTTTTTCAGGTGTTAAATCCATTTCTTCACCAATTTCTTCTGGAGAAGGTTCACGGCCTAGATCCTGTAAAAGTTGACGTTGTACACGTATTAATTTATTAATGGTTTCGACCATATGAACAGGAATACGGATTGTACGAGCTTGGTCAGCGATTGCACGTGTAATAGCCTGACGAATCCACCATGTAGCATAAGTAGAGAATTTAAAGCCTTTACGGTAATCGAATTTTTCTACCGCTTTAATAAGACCCATATTTCCTTCTTGAATTAAATCAAGGAATAGCATGCCACGACCAACATAACGCTTCGCAATCGATACAACAAGACGTAAGTTAGCTTCTGCAAGACGTTTACGTGCTTCCTCGTCCCCTTGCTCAATACGCTCTGCAAGAGCAATTTCTTGTTCAGCTGACAGTAAATCTACTCGGCCGATTTCCTTTAAATACATACGTACAGGGTCATTAATTTTAACACCTGGTGGTACACTCAAATCATTTAAGTCGAAAGTTTCTTCATTCGCTTCTTCTTTCATGAGACTTTCTTCTTCAAATTCTTCTTTACCAATGATTTGAATATCTTTATGCTTTTCAAGATCCTCAGCAAAATGGAAAATTTCTTCGTTTTCCAATTCATAAGGCGTTAGTTTCTCTGAAATTTCTTTCATAGAAATTTCACCTTCTGTTTTTGCTTTTTCTTGTAGGAATTTTTTTGCATCATCTAATGTAATTTCTACTTCTATCTCTTTTGAACGTTCTGACTTGTCCGCCATAAACCTTCCTCCTTCTAAACAACCGAATCGGGTTAAATCGCCGATAACGATTTTCTTAAATGAATAATCTGTTGGGCGATTTCAAGTGCACGTGCATACTCATGCATCTTCTCCGCTTCCTTTGACTCATGCATCTTTTGATAAATTTCTTGCTCAATTCTATATTTTTGAAGCTGACGGATGGAGTCCATAACCTCTGCCTCTGCTTGATCAGGATCTCGCTCGACTAAAGCTGCTTCCATAACAATCTTCCGTAATTCAGCGTCATCTAAGATTTCTACAAAGCGTTGATAATCTGGATGACCATATTCCTCATAAAATCCTACTAAGCGAACAAAAACTGCCATATAAGCATCTCGTACAAATGGCTCTTTCTGGTCACTTCGTAATACCCTGTCTACTACATCTATATTATGAAGCATATGAGCCAGTAATAAACGTTCGGCACGTTCGGCTGCGTCCATAGGCTTTTGTTGCTGTGTGACTGGCATTGAAGGCATCTGTGTAGGCATTTCTGCTTTTGTAGAACGTACCTGATTAGCCTCCAGCTTTCGGAATTGGGCATAAATGGCTTCTTCCGAGATATTTGTTTCATTTGATAGCTGTCGTATATACAAATCTCGTTCCACTGGTGATGATCTACCTACCAGCTGTTCTAGGACTTCTTGAATATATTGAAGCGTATCATTTTCAAATTGAAAGTTCTTATTGCGTCTAGCATGCATCATCATAAAAGCAATATACGCATGAGGGTTTTCCAAAATTTGTTCCTTAAATGCTTGTCCACCTAAAGTGCGAATATATTCATCAGGATCTAATTTTTCTGGTAACACAGCAATATTAACTTTCATCCGCTCCGTATGCAGTAATTGCGCCGCTCGTTTTGCTGCATCAAATCCAGCATTATCACCATCATAGCAAATCGTAATCTGCTCTACTAAGCGCTTTAGCTTTGTGATATGCTGATTTGTTAGCGAGGTACCCATAGTCGCAACGGCATTCATTACACCTACAGAGTTAGCTGCTAGTACATCCATAAAACCTTCCATCAATACTACTTGACGATTTTTTCTGATAGAAGTTCGTGCTTTATCTAGGTTATATAGCACTTCACTTTTTTGAAATATTGGTGATTCTGGACTATTTAAATATTTCGCTTCCTCACCAGTTGATGAAATTATTCGACCAGAGAAGGCAATGATTTTACCATTTTCATCACGAATAGGAAACATGATTCGTCCTCTAAAACGATCAAAATAACGTTCTTCTCCCTCTCGCTTAATGATTAAGCCACTTTCCGCAATTTCTTGTAAGTTATAACCTTTTCTTTCAAGCAATATTGTTAATGCATCAAAGCTTGGGAGAGACCAACCAATGTTATTAGATTCGATAAGTTCCCTTGTAAATCCTCTTTCTAGTAAATAATTTAAAGGTTCTTCGCCATCCTCTGTATTTAATAGTAGATGGTGAAAAAAATCTGCCGCAAAAGCGTGTGCTTCCTTCATCCTTTCTTCTGCTTTAGATACTTTTTTCGTTCCCCCTGGAAAACTTGGCTCAACATCTAATTGTATGCCAACACGTTCTCCAAGTTTCACAACTGCATCAGGAAAAGAAATACCTTCCATATCCATTACAAAAGTAATAGCATTTCCCCCTGCACCACAACCAAAGCAATGAAAAATTTGCTTATCAGTTGATACAGAAAAAGATGGTGTTTGCTCTCCATGAAATGGACAGAGGCCAAACCAATTTCGCCCACGCTTGGTCAGCTGCATGTATTCACTAATTACATCAACGATATCCGATTGTGTACGAATCTGTTCAATTACTTCTTCTGGAATTTTCCCTGCCAACTCCATCACCATCTTCTATATTTGCGTTATAGAAACACAATTCGCTATTCGTTTTAAAATTCCTTTATTTCTCGACAAAAAATTAGGATTTTTCTCTTATAAATATTTTTACCACAATTTTATTATTATAAAACAAAAATTAGTTTTTATCTATACCATTTTCAAAATCCACTCAAAAAAACCGCCTCTACTAACCGAGGTGGTTTCAAATTACTTTCTTATTTACAGGTCAAAATATGTTCTATGATTGTATTTGCTGTCTCTTCTACCGCTTTGTTCGTCACATCTATAACTTTACAGCCTATTTTATCGACAATTTTTTCAAAATGTTGGATTTCTTCTAAAATTCGTTCATGCTGTGCGTATATGGCATCATCATTCAATCCAAGTGACATTAATCGTTCTTTTCTTATAGAGTTTAACTTTTCAGGTGAAATGATTAAGCCAAAGCATTTTTTTGGATCTAGCTGTAAAAGCTCTTCAGGTGGTTCTACCTCTGGAACTAAAGGAACATTTGCCACCTTATATTTTTTATGGGCTAAATATTGTGAAAGTGGAGTTTTGGACGTTCTTGATACACCCACAAGGACAATATCCGCCTGTAGTAATCCACGTGGATCTCTACCATCATCATATTTTACCGCAAATTCAATCGCTTCTATTTTTTTAAAATAATCGTCATCAAGCATATGAACAATACCTGGTGTTTCTAAAGGATTCTCTTCCATAAAGGTCGCCATGGATTGTAAAGCTGGTCCTAAAATATCCACGGCATGAATTTTTTCTTGTTCACATAGATCATGTAATAATTTACGCATTTCTTGACGAACTAGTGTATAGACGATAAATGCTCGCTGTTGTGCTGCAAGAAAAACAATTTTACGAATAAGCTCCTCGGATTGAATATGTGGAAATCGACGAATAACAGTATTTTCAAGACCCGGTCGGAACTGGCTAATAACTGCTTTTGCAACTTGATCACCAGTTTCACCGACTGAATCAGATACAACAAATACGCGTAGTCTTTTCATGCAGTCTCCTTCTAACTTTAGACATTTTGTGCAAGAGATAAGAAAGCTCGTGTAATCGTTGTTTTTGTAAGACGACCTACTATGGTCAAACCACCCTCTTGGGGTTCAACCACTGGTAGCGAATCAACTTCTCGTTCAATAAGTTTGTTCGCCGCGACAACTAAAGAATCGGATCTTTCACAGTACGAAATATTTGGCATACGTGTCATAATAATATGTACTGGAATTTTATTTAAATCCTGCGTGCCAATACTAGTACGCAGTAAATCTTTGCGAGATAGTACGCCTGTCAAAAACTCATTCTTATCTACGACAAAGAGTGTACCAACATCTTCAGAAAACATAAAGCAAATTGCATCATAAACCGTCATTGTTTCTGGTACTACTACAGGACCCGAATGGAAATCCTTCACTTTTAAATTATGAATACTATCCATTAGGTTGACAGATGCCTTTTTACCAGAATAAAAATAACCAACTCTTGGTCTTGCATCTAAAAATCCTGCCATTGTTAGAATGGCTAAATCTGGTCTTAAAGTTGCTCTTGTCAGATTGAGACGTTCGGCAATATGTTCACCAGTAATAGGGCCGTTTTCTTTTACAATTTGTAATATGTCTTCCTGACGTTTATTGAGTTCGATTGGACTCACCGCCTCAAATCTAATAGTGTTATACTTATGCTCAATTATTATATACTATTTTAATAATTATTGCGAATTAAAGAACTACATGCTACAATATTGACACATACGCTTGCTCTATTTGTATTTTCGAGCAAAATTGCGTTATACAGGCGATGATGGGAAAAAAGTATCTGTTCCATTCAATAGCGAGTAGAAGATGGTGAAAGTCTACATAGCAACAGAGAAAAGGCACTCCCTGAGCTAACTTTTTAAAAAGAGGTTTTAAACTTTTGTTTAAAACAATCAGGGTGGAACCGCGGGTATTAGCACTCGTCCCTGGGCATACATTGTGCCCGGAGACGGGTGCTATTTTCATTTAGTCCAACTAAATGAACAAACTTTAGCGATTTACCGCTAAAAGAATAATCTGTAAAACTAAGAAGGAGGCTATTTTATGGCTAACAAATCAATGGAAACCATCGTATCATTAGCAAAACACCGAGGTTTTGTCTTCCCAGGCTCAGAAATCTACGGTGGTCTAGCAAACACTTGGGATTATGGTCCACTAGGTGTTGAATTAAAAAACAATATTAAAAAAGCATGGTGGCAAAAATTCGTTCAAGAATCAGAATACAATGTAGGTATTGACGCGGCTATCTTAATGAATCCAAAAGCTTGGGTTGCTTCTGGTCACGTGGGTAATTTCAATGACCCAATGATTGACTGTAAATCTTGTAAAGCTCGCCATCGTGCAGATAAAATTATTGAAGATGCTGCGTTAGCAAAAGGTGATGAAATCATTGTCGATGGTATGACATTCGATCAAATGAAAGAAACAATGATTAAATATGACGTTGTATGTCCTGATTGCGGAAAAGCTGATTTCACAGATATTCGCCAATTCAACCTTATGTTTAAAACTTTCCAAGGTGTAACGGAATCGTCTACTAATGAAATTTACTTACGTCCTGAAACGGCACAAGGTATATTCGTAAACTTCAAAAACGTTCAACGCTCTATGCGTAAACGTACACCTTTTGGTATTGCACAAATCGGTAAGTCTTTCCGTAATGAAATCACACCAGGTAACTTCACATTCCGTACTCGTGAATTCGAACAAATGGAGCTAGAATTCTTCTGCAAACCAGGTGAAGACCTTGAATGGCATGCATATTGGAAAGAATTCTGTAAAAATTGGTTACTAAACTTAGGCATGAAGGAAGATTCTATGCGTCTTCGTGATCACGAGGATGATGAGCTATCTCACTACTCAAATGCGACAACAGATATCGAATTCAAATTCCCATTTGGTTGGGGAGAGCTTTGGGGCGTTGCTGATCGTACAGATTACGATTTAAAACAACATATGGAACATTCTGGTGAAGATTTCACTTATATCGATCCAGTTTCAAATGAACGCTATGTTCCTTATTGTATTGAACCATCTTTAGGAGCAGATCGTGTAACATTAGCATTCCTATGTGATGCTTATGATGAAGAGGAGCTAGAAGGCGACGATAAACGTACAGTGTTACGCTTCCACCCTGCTTTAGCACCATTCAAAGCTGCTGTTCTACCACTTTCTAAAAAATTATCTGATGAAGCGGCTAATGTTTGGGCTGAGCTTCGTAAAGCGTTCCCTGTTGATTTCGATGAATCACAATCTATTGGTAAACGTTACCGCCGACAAGATGAAATTGGTACACCATTCTGTATCACTTACGATTTTGACTCAAAAGAGGATGGCCAAGTAACAGTTCGACACCGCGACTCTATGTCACAAGTTCGTATGCCAATTGCAGAAGTAAAAGCATATATTGAAAAACATCTTCAATTCTAATGTTTAAATTACCAAAAGAGGGAGTAGCCGATAAGGCACTCCCTCTTTCTTATACTTGGGATGTTGAAAATAAGCGCTCTTGCATCTTTTCCTCAAAAGAAAACTTTTTCATACTCATCCCAATTAAACTAACAAGTACCTCTTCAATATCATCTAATGAGTAATATAGAAACGTTCCTTCTCGCATAGGACGTACTCGCTTATCAACAGTTCGCTCATCTTCAATAAAATAAGCGACATTCACATCGCAATGTCCCATTAATTGTGTAATTCGCTGATCATCACCAGGATTGATGAAAAATGGTACAATTTTATCAATATACAAAATACTTTGTACAAGCTTAATGAAAAAATTTTCTCGTAATGATGTTTCTACTACTAAAATGGCCGTTTTCTCATGCTGATAATCCATGTATAAAACATTTAATTGCTCTTCTAATAGTTTTTTTAAGATGCTTATAGCGGTTTTGTATTTCGTCATATCTGTTTGAATTTCTCTTGTTAACACACGTAAAATACGAAAGGCTGGTAAGAAAATTTTCAAAACAATTTCTTTAGGATGTAAATGGTCAATTAATTTATTAAAATGAATTCTCAGATTATTTTCATCACAGCGAATCAATTGCTCCACAAATAAGTTAAAAATCTCTTCAAAGCTATTGGAACGATAGTCAATCATCTTCGCAATTTTCACACTATAATTCAAAGGCAGGTTCATCGATTTCTGTTCATCTAGCAATCTCACCTTCGGTAATGTAGGAAATAAATCATACACTAACTCAACTTGTGCACTGCGATTATCTGACAACATTACAACCGAGTTGACTGGGTAAATTCCTAAACATTCTACAAACTTATGCATAAAATTCTCATTATATAAATGGCGATCTCTATATAAAACAGCTAAAGCATCTGTAGCACCGTAGCCCATATGATAGACTCTCTTTGATGTCATGGCTGAATAAACATCAATAATTTGTAATAATTGCACACCTTCACTCATATTATCTGCACAAAGTTGATTCGGATAGCCCTTCCCGGCAAAGCGTTCGTGGTGATCTCGCGCTAAATAGGCGATGTCCTCTTCATTTTGTTCTACTAGTAGCTCATAACCCCTTGTTGTGTGTGTTTTAACGATTTCAAATTCATCTTCTGAGAGCTTTCTCTTTAAATTTAGTATTTCTTGAGGGATAAACACCTTCCCAATATCATGGAACAAATAACCCCTTGCTAACGTTTCGATATCCATTAAACCTAGGTATCTAGCAAAGATGGTACCTAATACAAATACATCAAATGAATGGACAAAGGAATATTCATCCCATTCCTTTAAACGTATAAGCAGTTCATAACGATGTTTTTTTTCTAAAATTTTTTCGAAAATCTCTCGTACATAGGCTGTATCCTGCATACTTTTAAGTATTTGCCCATAGCGCAATTCATGCACGACATTCTCCAGGGTGGTCATAAAAAGCTGACTCACTTTTTCCTTATAATCATCAACTGGCTCGCTTTTTTCAATTAATGGGGCAAAGAGATCTTCATATTCTCTTGTTCGTTGCGCACTTAAATCATGGACAACTCGAACTGAATCAGATGGTAAATAGACAGACAATTCATCTACTTTACGAAGTTTAAGTAAGGCAATAATTCGTTCCGTTAAAACTAGATCCTTTTTAGCTAGTAAGCGATACTCTGAAAAAATATCTTCTGCTAAGATATCATTTGCTTCAACTTCATGAATACTTAAGGTTACTTTTCGTAGCATATTTTCTGCCACATACGCATGTACTAAGCACTATGTGACTCCCTCCTTCTTCCGTAAGACTGCGTTATTCTGATAAACGTATAAGCATACGTTTTTGCTGATAGAGGCTTTTCATAGGCAAATCTAAATTTATCTAACGTACATTTACGGGGATGAAACGACTAATTATACTCATAAAAATATAAATACGATTATCTACATCATTTACAATATCATAGGTTAAAATACCTTTTCAACTAGTATATGGGACTCCTATGAATAGTTTCTACTATTTATATATTGAAAACTAAATGAAAATACAATTCCATTTAACTATAAAATAATTAATCTTTATAATTTCAACGTTATTAATGAATTCAATAGACATATAAATGATGATTTTAAAACAAGTATTTATTAAATAAGAATAAATTTTTACGTTAATTTTATTTTGTAAAATTTTAAATTTTATCCATCCACTTTCCTTATTAAAGGAAAGGTTTCATACGTAAAGTTTCCATTTTTCACCTTTATAGAAGGAGATAAGTACTAAAGCTTTTTAATACATGTGAAAAACGTTAATGGAAAGCTAAAGGCAACGCCAGAAGAAGTAAAAGAAGAGGATTGTACAGAAATCTACCCATTAAGTGAACGGATAGCAAATTACCATTCGTACCAACACAGGTAACGGATGAATTAACACTAGCCGCTTCTGAGCTCCTTTCGCCCCTGTTTATGTAGTTATCGATTTTTGCAGACACTGCCATTCTCTATTTAACGGGGAAAAAACGGGGAGAGAGCTAAGCTGATCTTTATATTGAAAGTATTGCTGGTAAACGGGCTATTTTATTCGTATTAGACGATGAAATTTAAAAAATGCAAAATGCCAGAAGAACATTATTGATCTTCTGGCATTTCCTCTTTAGACCGTATTTGCAATTCAGGTGTTCTCTCTAGCTGCTCAATAAATTTTCTCGTCTTAAAGCGAATACCCGTTTGCTCTTCATAAATCGTTGTAATAATTTTTTTGATAAAATATTTTGTTTCCTTTTTCAGATCTATTTTTCCAATTTGATCAATTGGAACTGTATAAAACATACGTATTAGCTTAAGCTGGGTTGGGGTTAAGCGGATGATGTAGGGATCATGCTGATAACAGCGATGACATAAAAAACCTCCTTGTGCAAAGGAAAAAGCAAACTCTCCATCTACAGCTCCACATGAGGCACAAGCATGTAATATGGGTTGCACACCTGTATAGGGCAGCATTTTCCATTCTACAAAAAGGGTAATGGCTTCAGGATCATAGCCTTCCTCTATTGCTTGTAAAGCATGGAGTAATACATCAAATGCAAAGGGCTCCGGCTTTCCTTCTTCTACCACACGCTCCACTAATTCCATTATGTAGCTAGCATAAGCTGTAGCCATTATATCCTCACGAATATGGCGCATCGAATTCAAATGCTCCCCTTGTTGCAATGTACCCATGCCTGTATGGTGTTGTACCATAAACATGCCATACGTAAAGGGTTGTGTGACAGATGCTAATCGACTAGAAGGCTTTTTAGCTCCTCGTGCCATAGTGGCAACCTTCCCTGCCTCACGCGTCAATAAGGTCACAATTTTATTGGATTCACCATAAGCACGCACCTTTAAAACAATTCCTTCCCATTTATGAAGCATAGTCCCCCTCCTTTCTAAAAGCTGTCCATGAAAATAGAGCTCTCCAAATTTTTTTGGACAGCTCAACGTAAAAACTATAAAAGCATCTTAATATTCATCATCACGGAAACCGAAATCACGTAAATGCGTTGATTTATTGCGCCAATCTTTTTGTACCTTTACCCATAGCTCTAAATAAACTTTAGAACCTAGCAGCATTTCGATATCCTTACGCGCCCGTGTCCCTACTTCTTTCAATAAGGCACCACGTTTACCAATAACAATGCCTTTTTGAGAATCGCGCTCCACAATGATTGTGGCTGCAACATGAATTTTATCTTCATTTTCTTCATCTCGACGAATTTTATCTATGACAACAGCTATAGAATGCGGAATTTCTTCACGTGTTAAATGTAACACTTTTTCACGAATAAGCTCTGAAATAATAAATCGCTCTGGATGATCTGTTACTTGATCCGCTGGGTAGTATTGTGGCCCTTCTGGTAAATATTTCGATAGTGTTGCTAATAAATTTTCTACATTATTGCCTTGTAGAGCCGAAATCGGTACAATCTCTGCAAAGTTATAGCGTTCTTTATAACTGTCAATAATCCCTATTAGCTCATCAGGATGAATGGCATCGATTTTATTGATAACTAGGAAGACAGGGGTTGGGTTCCCAGCTAACATTTCTAGAATAAATTCATCGCCTTTACCAAGTTTCTGCTCCGCATTGACCATGAACATAATAACGTCCACTTCACGTAACGTGTTTTTAGAAACCTTGAGCATGAAATCGCCTAGTTTATGTTTTGGTTTGTGGATACCCGGTGTATCAATAAAAATCATCTGGCTATCATTTGTTGTTAGTACGCCTTGTACTTTATTTCGTGTTGTTTGCGGCTTATCACTCATGATCGCAATTTTTTGGCCAATGACACGATTTAAAAATGTCGATTTTCCAACGTTCGGGCGACCAATAATAGAGATAAAGCCTGACTTGTAGCCATTATTAGTTTCCTGCATTCTCTAAATCCTCCGTCGTAAAGGCAAACGGTAGTAATTCGCCCACTGACGTTACCGTAACATCACCTTTTAAATTCGTTAAATAGACAGGCATAGTTGGAGCACAAAACTCCATCATGACCTGACGACATGCTCCACATGGTGCACATGGCCCGTCAGTATCAGCTACAATCGCAATGGCTTCAAATTCGTAAATGCCCTCAGATATTGCCTTAAAAAACGCTGTACGCTCCGCACAATTCGTCATACTATAGCCTGCATTTTCAATATTACAGCCGTGAATAACCTCTCCCTCTTTTGTTAGAAGAGCAGCCCCTACTTTAAATTTTGAGTACGGAACATAAGCTTTTTCACGTGCTTTTTTTGATTCTTCTAGTAATGCTTGCATATCCATTGTCATCTATACTAATTCTCCCTCACATTTATGGTTTATTTACATTAGAAGACACTCATTTCCATTAAAACCATTTTGGTAGAAAGATGAGTAATCCGATTATAGCACTGAATAGCGCAAATACAAGCACTGCACCTGCTGCAATGTCTTTTGCTTGCTTAGCAAGTGGGTGTATCTCTGGGGAAGCTAAATCGACTACCCGTTCGATGGCTGTATTGATCATTTCTAGTGCAAACATTAGTGCTATTAATAGTAGCACAATATACCATTCGATACGAGATAAACCCGTTAAATAACCAGCCAACATAACAATAATTGCACTTACTACATGCGATTTAAAATTCTGTTCTTTACTCGCTGTTAGGATGCCTTCTATTGCATAGCCAAAAGATCCCAAGTATTTGCGCCAATCCATTTAGTCTCGTCCTAAACCGAAAGTCTTTAATATGTCATCTTGCTTTGCAAACATTACTTTTTCATCTTCTGGCTCCATATGGTCATAACCAAGTAAATGTAAAAAACCATGCACTGCTAAAAAGCCTAATTCTCGCTCAAAGGAATGATTGTATTCCTCAGCTTGCTCTTTTGCACGATCGGTTGAAATAATGATATCCCCTAATATTCGTGGCATACCTTCAAACGTTACTTCTATTTCCCCTTCACCCAGCTCCTCTAGTGCAAAGGAAATAACATCTGTTGGCTGATCCTTGCCACGGTATTCACGATTAATATCTTGAATCGCCTCGTTCGTAACAAACGTCACAGAAACCTCTGTTTCTGGCTCAATGTTTTCAATACTCGCAGCATGCTGCAATAGCTTTTCAACAAGCTCCGTATGCTGTACTGATACTTCATTTGTTTCATCTGTAAAATCAATTGTTAAAATCATAGATCCTCCTACTTGTCTGCCTTTGGATATTCAATACGTGAGTGGAAAATCCCATTCAACGTTTCACAAAGAACTCTCTCTATACATTTTAACTCTTTTATTGAAATATCGCATTCATCAAACTGATTATCCTGTACTCGATCATCAATAATAGCTCGTACTAGCTTATGAATTTTTTCAGCATTAGGTTCTTTCATTGAACGAACCGCTGCCTCTACACTATCCGCCACACTAATAATGGCCGCTTCCTTTGTTTGAGGTTTTGGCCCAGGATATCTGAACGTAGCTTCATCAATGGATTTCCCCTGCTCTTTTGCTTTAAATAAGAAAAATTTTAACAAACTTGTTCCATGATGCTGTAAGGCGATATCAATTATTTCTTGAGGCATTTTATAGCGTTTTAACATGTCAGCTCCGTCAGTCGTATGGGCTATAATAATTTCCGCACTCGTTTCAGGTGGTAATGAATCGTGTGGGTTAATACCAGACATCTGGTTTTCAATGAAAAAAGCTGGACGCTTTGTTTTACCAATATCATGATAGTAGCATCCAACACGTGCTAATAATCCATCAGCACCAATTTCTTCACACGCTGCCTCCGCTAAGTTCGCAACCATTACACTATGATGATATGTGCCTGGTGCTTCCATTAGTAATTTTTTTAATAATGGATGATTCGGGTTGGATAGCTCGATTAAACGTAGTGACGATAATAAGCTAAAGGCTGATTCAAAAAATGGTAAAAGTCCCATTGTTAAGGCCCCTGAAAGTAAAGCAGATAACATTGCTGCAATAAAATAAAACATTAATTCTGGTAGGCCATAGGATGATTGTGTCATTAATAAGTAAAAGGCGATAAAAGCCATATTTACAAGTGAAATCACACCAACCGCATGTAAAATATGTGAGCGCTTCTCAACACTACGTAAAAAGAATAGGCTGGCAAATCCGCCGAAAATGATATACAACGTAATTTCCATCTGCATTACCGATGAATAGCCTTCTTGAAAAATAACCCCAGCTGAAGCAGCTGTCATCACTGTAATCAAAACAGCCGCTCGCTCATCCGCTAACAATCTTACTAGCATTGTAGCTAATGCCGTAGGGAATAAAAAGGCAATCGTTACATCAAAGCCGCCAGACACTAAGCTAATAAACTTCATGAGCAGTATAGACAAACTATAAACAATTACTGTTACTAAAAGCGCATTGCGTTTTTTTCGTTCGTCCGCCTCCCAACGCTCAAATAAAATATACATGAACATCATTTGCAGTAAAGTGAGAATAATCAGTCCTGCAATTGGCTTTAAGGAAGCTTTATTACTAATCATCCCCAATAGCTCTAGTTGACGGTACGCCTCATTATCAATAATTTGACCTTCCTGCACAATAATTTGACCTTGTAAAATTCGTGTAGGCTCTACACTTTCCTTTGCCTGTTCTTTTCGAATTTTTGTTTGTTCCTCATTGATTGTTTCATTTTCAATAATACTTGTACGTCCTATTAACACCACTGTATTGAATATTTTATCTGGATACCCTCGTTGTCCGCGAATCTTTGTTTCAAAATCATTTTGAGCAACAAAGACATTTTCTGGTCGAATGGATTTTTGTAAATATTCCTCTACAAATTTGGATAATTGCGTACTTGTTCTATTTAAGTCTTCTTCACTTTGCACTAATAAAGCTTCTAACTGCGAATCTGTAAAGATTAAAGGCATCTGGTCTTCATCTATGGATTCAAACTTTTTGCGAAGCTGTGTAACTTGGTCGGCAATGGGAATAGGTTCCTTACTGCTTGCAACATCCTTTTTTACTTCTAGTACATAGTCAAATAATGATGTTACAATCGCTGCTCTTTGCTTGGCGACATCCTCCGAAAATTGATAGACCGAATCCACCGCATTTGCTGCTTTTTCTCGCTCTTGCTGTGTCTTATAAGTATCTTCGATCGTTTTAGTAGATCGTACGGTTTCAGGCGCAAGCTGTAATGGTTTGAAATCATATGTAACTCCTTTAACATTGCCATACATAAACGCAAATTGTAGGCCACCTGTTAAAATGAGAATAATGATAATAAAGTAGCGAAAACCGATAAACTCTGTAAATTTTCGAAGTTGTTTCTCCATCTGGCACCTCCTCTATCTACCTACTATCATACCAATTCAACATACATTTTTCTCGAAAAATGTAATAAGAAAGCAAAAAACAGCTATACATTTTCGTATAGCTGTCACATTTTTTTCCATATACTGATTGATTTTATGTTTACGACATTCGTCGACAACCCATTTCCCAGCGCACTTCGCTTTCGGGGCAGACTTCTTTAAAACTCGTTGCCCCTGGCGCTTCGCTTTCGGGGCAGACTTTAGAATTGCTTTGCAATTCTAAAGTTGCTGTTCTTCGTAGGCTTGGATGATTTTGGCTACGATTGGGTGACGTACGACATCGCCTTGTTCTAATACTTGGAAATGTATTGATTTGACATACTTTAATGTACGTTCAGCTACGATTAAACCAGATTCTGTATTTTTAGGTAAGTCAATTTGCGTTTTATCCCCTGTAATGACCATTTTAGAGCCAAACCCTAAACGTGTTAAAAACATTTTCATTTGTTGATGGGTTGTATTTTGTGCTTCATCTAAAATAACAAAGGCATCATCTAATGTACGACCACGCATATAGGCTAGAGGCGCGATTTCAATTGTTCCACGTTCAATTAGTCGTTGCGTCTGTTCTGCTCCGTAAATGTCGTTTAAAGCATCATAGAGAGGTCGTAGATATGGATCTACCTTTTCCTTTAAATCACCCGGCAGAAATCCTAAAGACTCTCCTGCTTCAACAGCAGGGCGAGTTAAAATAATACGCTTCACGTGTCCATTTTTAAGTGCCTGTGTTGCCATGACTACCGCTAAATACGTTTTCCCAGTACCGGCAGGACCAATACCAAAAACAACGTCTTTGTGACGGATTGCTTGTATGTATTCTCGTTGACCAATTGTTTTTGCACGAATCGACTTACCTTTCGTCGTACGGGCTATTTCTTCATCATATAGTTCAGCAAAATATTCGATTGTTCCTTTTTGTGTCATTTCAATAGCTGTTGTGACATCACGTTGATCAATATTAATTCCTTTGCGAATGACCTTCAATAAGGCATGCAGAAGAAATGTTGCCTGTTCCTTAGCATTTTCTTCACCCGCAAGTTGAATTTGTTCACCTCGTGTAATGATATGAACATTCAGTGCTTCTTCAACTAATTTCATATTTGCATCGGAAATACCGAGTAGCATAACCGCTTCATTTGGATTATCCACTTGTAATACAGTTAACTGTTCTGACATAATCATTCTCCTTGTAGGCCTTGTATTGGACTTGCAATGTTTTCATTGACTAAAAATAGAACTTTCCCTTCAACTGTACCATTCCCCCACTTTGCCTGTAAAAGGTTTTCTTTTTTGATAATCGTTTTTTCAGGCAACGAACGTAGCACCTTTTCATGCAATAGAGGGAGAAGTAATGTCTCTATTTTCGATTCATCAAGCTCAACTTGTACAGTTTTCGTCTGCTGTTCCTCTACAATTGAAACATAGGGGTCTAACCAATTCGGTAAATCCTTTTTTTGTACATAATCAACTTTTTCTTGATGTATCCCCTTCACCAATACTCGCCATTGCTTTTGTTGGACAGTTTCCATTGTAATTTTCGTCGGAATTTTAAAGGAGCACTCTAACCAATAATCTGCATAAACCTCTCCCTTCGCACCAACAAAAACCTGATCTGTACCACTTTCTATTACGCCACTTACGAGGACATCCCCCTCATAGGCTGTATCGTTTATTGAAATTTTTCGTTCACCATTCTTAATATTAAAGTGCGTAATGACTCCGCTCTTAGTCGCTACTAAATGAGAGGCTAATTTCTCATTTGTTTGCTCTGTTTGTTTCGGTGACTCCTGTGGTCTAAGTATGACCCTTCCACCATGTTTATCAATATGCACCCATGATAGCTCTCGGTGTTGTTCTAACAGTTTTTGACGTATGGTAGTATTAGAAGGTAACTGTTTTTTAGAGAGTGGTGTTTCTAGTTGAAAAGTATCTTGAAAGGTCTTGCCTAGCCGTTGCTCTAATTCTGGCGTCGCTGCTTCGATATCCACCCGCCAAATGACTTGTGCACATAGGATTGGAATGACAATCATCAAGGCTAAACCAAGCAAAGTCCAAAGCTGTGCACGTAAAACTTGTAGCTCATCTGCATAAAAAACAGCCATTTTTAAGCGAAAGCGTCTTCGAACGCGACGAATTTTCGGTAAATAATGCATCGTTGTTTCAAAGGAAACTTCTTGCTCACGAAAGACTACACGTTTTAACGGAATATGTTGAGCATGCAATGCTTGAATAAAAGGATGAACATTTTCATGCCTCTTTATACGTACAATGATTGGCCGATTATTCCACATTTAGCTCACACCCATATTCTTTGTCTTTTTCATATGAATCTCCTGTAGATTATTTACCGTGAGATGAAGCATTTCTTCCTTAAGAGCGTTAATAGTCACTGATTCTGCATTAACAGTGATATGATAATCTGCATAATTAAACGAGCAAGTCGTCGCATCTGCATGGATAAAACGGTAGGGTCCAATAATTTTTAATGATTCATATTCTAACAATTCAAGTAGTGGCGTTAATTGAAACAATTTTTTCATAAAAAATGCCTCCTTCTTCGGCAATATATGCAGCGAAAAAGGAGGACATGCTAGTTATTTTCGTTTTGCTTTTGGCGGACCTAATATTTCAGCCATCACGATTGCTTGCACGAGCTCATTTTTAGATTGAGGCAAACGAAAAGTTGCTGGTATTTCAACTGCTGTGTGTGCCTCTTTTTTCCCAGCAGCAAGACGTCCCCTATTTTCTCGATTAGAAGAACGACTAGGTACATCCGCTTGAATGACAGGCGGAGCAACATAGCTTGGAACTTCCTTCTTCTTCTGCGCTTCTACTTTAGGCTCTTCGGCTTTCTGATTTTCAGGAATCCATTCGCCTATAAAGTCCCGCGCAAAATCCTCAAAGCTTTGTGCTTTCCCTGTACGATGTGGCGTTTCCTCCGTTACTGGTGGCTCAACCATTGTGTCTTTATTAAAAGGAGGCATCTGTTTCTGAGGCTTTTTATTTTTTGATTTTCCGAAAATAGAGCTGACTATAGCAATTATGGCAAAGAGTATTAATTGTTCCATATGTTTAGTTCCGCTCCTTTCCGTTATTAAGCATTCGGTTCATTCGTTTCAGGTTTATCTGTGCTTACTTTTGAAATCGAGTCACGCATTGCAGTATCCGCTTGAATGTTACGATAGTTCATATAATCCATAATCCCCAGATTACCAGAACGTAATGCTTCAGCCATCGCTTGCGGTACTTCCGCCTCCGCTTCTACTACTTTCGCTTTCATCTCTTGAACACGCGCAATCATTTCCTGCTCATTGGCAACAGCCATCGCACGACGTTCCTCAGCTTTTGCTTGCGCAATGTTTTTATCCGCCTGTGCTTGTTCAATTTGTAATTCTGCACCAATGTTTTTACCGATATCTACGTCAGCAATATCAATGGATAAGATTTCAAAGGCTGTCCCTGAATCCAAACCTTTTGATAAAACGGTTTGTGAAATCATATCTGGATTTTCTAAAACTTCAGTATGATGGGTAGCCGAACCGATTGTCGAAACGATCCCTTCACCAACACGGGCAATAACTGTTTCCTCTCCAGCACCACCGACTAAACGCTCGATATTGGCACGTACTGTAATACGAGCTTTAGCTTTAACTTCAATCCCGTTCATTGCTACACCTGAAATAAATGGTGTTTCAATAACTTTTGGATTAACAGACATTTGAACTGCTTCTAATACATCTCGACCAGCTAAATCAATCGCAGCACAACGCTCAAACGAAAGTTCAATATTGGCACGATGAGCCGCAATTAACGCATTAACAACACGGTCTACATTACCACCTGCTAAATAGTGACTCTCAAGTTGATTGATTGTAACAGGTAAACCTGCTTTATGTGCTTTAATTAACGGATTGACAATTCGAGAAGGAATTACTCGACGTAAACGCATCCCAATTAATGTGAAAATACTAACACGAACACCTGCAGCCAGTGCAGAAATCCATAGTGCTACCGGTACAAAGGTAAAGAATACCGCGAGAACTATGAATAAAATAACCAATCCAGCAATTGGACCAATTAGAGCTAAATCAAATCCCATTTTCTATTCCTCCATCTCTTTATCTGTTCGTCTCACAACAATACGTGAGCCTTCAACTTTAATAATTTCTACATGTTGATTTACATCGATATAGCCACCTTCAGAAACAATATCAATGCGTTCATTACCAAGAACCATAGTACCTGCTGGACGAAGTGGCGTAAGCGTTTTCCCCACTTTACCTAGCAGTTCTGTGCGATTCACATTGGACACATACCCTTCCTCAGTCGTAGTTGCATCCATTAACACAAGCTTGTTTAAGACATGCAGTTTTTTCCCGAAAAATTTCATCAGAATCACCATTCCTATCATCGCTATCACCAACGCAATGAGAATTGCTATTATCATTTGCATCATATTTGCACCTGCCAGTATCAGACTTAGCACTATTAATACGCCACCTAAAATACCAACAATACCACCGGGGACAAAAAACTCTGCAACTACAAGCGCTAAACCAACAATAAATAACAATAATGTTTCATAACCCGCAAAGCCTGCAACCATATGTCCGAAGAAAAATAAACCAAGTGCTGATAACCCCATTATACCTGGAACGCCAAAGCCTGGCGAATAGAGCTCCATCACAAGTCCTAAACTTGCGATTGATAATAAAATCGGGACAATGATTGGATTTGTAATAAAACGAGCCAATTTTTCAGAAAAGGTCGGTTCGATTGAAACAACATCGCTACCATTCAGGTTGGTTACCTCTAATAGCTTTTGAAAATTTTTAACTGTTCCTTCAGAGTACTTGACCTTTAATGCTTCAGAGGCTGATAAAGTTAACAAGTTTTTCCCTTCCGCACGATATTCAGGCAGGTCATAATTAGAATCAGCCATTGCTAAAGCGTACTTTGGATCACGCCCAGATGTTTCTGCTGCTGCTTGCATTTGAGCAAGCCAGGCACTATTTGCCTTTAAATCTGCTGCATTCCCAGCTGAATCAATGACCGCTGCTGCACCGATTGTTCCATTTGGTACCATGTAGATTTCATCCGCATGTAATGCTAAAAAAGCACCTGCTGAATGGGCATCCTTATTAATAAAAGCAATCTTACGTATATCCGAGGCATCCATAAGCATGGCGATATCACTTGCTGCATTTACAAAGCCACCAGGCGTATGTATATCTAAGATAATGGCCTCGGCATTATTTTCTTCAGCCTCTTTAAAAGCTCGTTCTAAAAATGCGTGAAGTCCTCGCTCTACTTCATTATGAATAGGAACCTGGTAGACCTTACTGCTTGCAAAAGCCGAAGTTAATGGAAACGCTAACAAAAAAGTCATCCATATTACTAATAGATAGCTGAGGATTCTCCGTTTTCGCACCTTTTTCCCTCCCTTCTAACATGCTTCTCCTCTTATATACGGTCTATCATGCGAAAAGTTTCACAAATCTTAAAAGTTTATTAACTTCTTTAATTCTATTCCAAATACCAACACTTAGTATGTACAAAAAAGCCGAATGAATCAACTTGATTTCATTCGGCTTTTTCTTATGTACGTAAGAATGAGCAATGTAAAATACCTGAAATTAATCAACATTGTGATTAATCTCAGGTATAACTTTGTCTGCTCAGTGAATCATACAATTGCGTGTTATGAACGTAGGGATTTTTAATGGGAAATTAAATTACCACTTACGTTTACGTGCAGCTTCTGATTTCTTTTTACGTTTTACGCTAGGTTTTTCGTAGAACTCGCGCTTTCTAACTTCTTGAATTGTACCACTTTTTGATACAGTACGTTTGAAGCGGCGAAGAGCATCTTCAAGCGATTCGTTTTTGCGAACGACAGTTTTTGACATCTCTCTTTCCCTCCCTCCGAACACACGTCAATACACAATTAGGCAAATAACCTTCTGTTGTGTACTAAAAAATTATATCGTATTGTCTAATAATGGTCAATAGAAAGTGTGCGAAAATATCAAGTGAATTTTTGGTTTTATTTTTGCTCGAATTATTAATGAATATTTCGCTCACAATATAAAATAATTACATTTTCCTATTAATTAAGGGGTTTACAAAAAATAGAATATGGGCGTAGAATAATCACATTCAATTTCATATCGGCCAAATCTCAAACGTTGAGAACGGAGGACCCAATCTTTTGGGGTTAATTCTGCTATTGCAGAAGGGATGAGAATCTCTTTCGCCATCCTACCCGTCAGCTAACTTCGTCGGCTAAAGCGAAGGAGGTCATACAAGACCACCATTAAAAGCATGTTTTTCTATGCCTGTGCATGCTTTTTTAGTAGGTCTTTTTATTATGCCGTTTAATAAAAGATTAAGGAGAACACGATGAACAATTTTAAAAATACATTAAATCCTCCCAAAATTCTCGTACTTGGTTTTGCATTGATTATTGTGATAGGGACGTTTCTTTTAACGCTGCCTTTCTCCACTGAGGATGGGAACGGACTACCCTTTTTAGATGCATTATTCACCGCTACCTCTGCAACTTGTGTCACAGGGTTGATTGTTGTGGATACAGGAGATACATTTTCCATTTTTGGAGAATTGGTGATATTATCATTAATCCAAATCGGTGGCCTAGGATTTATGACATTTGCAACTTTATTATTTTTAATACTTGGAAAGAAAATTTCTTTAAAAGAAAGATTGTTGCTAAAAGAAGCATTCAATAATATTTCGATTGCTGGTCTTGTTAAATTAGTAAAAAGAATATTGCTCTTTACAGCGTTAATTGAAATAATCGGCGGCCTTATTTTAACTATTCGTTTTTCATTTGACATGCCGATAGGAAAAGCTTTTTATTTTGGATTTTTTCATGCCATTTCTAATTTCAACAACGCAGGATTTGATTTAATGGGTGGTTTTAACGGAATGACATCCTACGTAGATGACCCATTTGTTGTTTTGACAATTTGTGCGCTAATTACAATTGGTGGCTTAGGATTTATTGTCATGAATGAATTGTATGAATATCGAAAGACAAAAAGGCTCTCCGTCCATACAAAAATTGTCTTAGCGACTACACTTCTATTGACTGCTAGCGCAACCATTTTGATTTTTTTATTTGAATATAGCAATTCAAAAACAATCGGTCCATTATCTGAGTGGGGCAAAATATTAGGTTCTTTTTATCAAGCTGTAACACCAAGAACAGCTGGGTCCAATACTCTTGCAATTGGTGACTTAACCCATTCCACATTATTTTTAATCATTCTCTTAATGTTTATAGGAGCTGGGTCTGGTTCCACTGCTGGTGGTATTAAGATTACAACCTTCGCTGTATTAGTAGCTACCATGTGGTCACAAATCAGAGGGAAAGAAGATGTTGTTTTATTTAAACGTCGAATTGTCAACGAAACCATTTTAAAAGCGTTAACTGTCACAATGTGTGGCGCCATGATTGTTATAGTTGTGACAATTCTTCTTAGTATTATTGAACAACGGCATAGCTTCATGATGTATTTATTTGAGGCTACCTCTGCCTTTGCTACTGTTGGTCTTTCGATGGGACTAACGCCAGAACTAACACCAGGTGGTCGTGTTCTTATTATTTTGACAATGTTCGCTGGAAGACTTGGTCCATTAACTATAGCTTTCGCCATTACAAAACGACGAAAAAAAGAGGCTTTTCGACATCCAAAAGGAAATATTATGATTGGATAATCAAATTAGAGGAGTGTGTGATCTATGGCAATCAAACAATATGCCGTAATAGGCTTAGGAAGATTCGGAACAAGTGTCGCCCGACGATTACATGAAGCGGGACAAGAAATATTAGGAATTGATGTAAATGAAGAAAGAGTTGAGGATGCAGAACCTTATGTAACCCATGCAGTAGTAGCTGATACAACAGAAGAAAAAGCTTTAACATCCCTTGGTATAGGAAACTTCGATTGTGTCATTGTGGCAATCGGTAACGATATGCAGTCTAGTATTTTAACTGTGTCCTTATTAAAAGAGCTAGGAATCAAAAAGGTTATTGCAAAGGCACTTGGTAAAAGACATGGGCAAGTCTTAGATAAAGTTGGTGCTGATTGGATTATTTATCCTGAACGAGATATGGGAGAGCGCGTGGCAAATCAGCTACTATCCCCCAATATGCTGAATTATATCGAACTATCCAAGGAATACAGTATTGAAGAAATTATGATTCCCTCCAAAATGGCTGGGCATAATTTACGGGATTTAGATTTACGTGCAAAATATAACGTCAGTGTGATTGCGATTGTGCGTGAAGGTGAAATTATTATTTCTCCTTCTCCAGAGCAAATTATTGAAAAGGAAGATTTATTGGTGATGATCGGTCATCGAGAAGATCTTACTTTATTTTCCAACATTCAATAGCAAAGAAAAGGCTGTTTCAAGTTCACTTGAATACAGCCATCCATTTTTTGTCTTAGAAAATTTTCTTCTGATTTCTGTCATCTTTTAAAATTTCTACTGCCTCTCTAAAACGCTGGGAATGGACAACCTCACGTTCACGTAAAAACTTCAAGCTATCATTTAAATCCGTATCATCTGATAAATCGATAATCCATTGATATGTGGCACGCGCTTTTTCTTCAGCCGCAATATCCTCATACAAATCCGCAATAGGATCTCCCTTAGCCTGAATATAGGTTGCTGTAAATGGTACTCCTGAAGCATTCTGATAAAATAATGCTTTATCATGATTCACGTAATGATCCCCTAGACCCGCTTCCTTTAGCATTTCTGGCGTAGCGTCTTTTGTTAGCTTATAAATCATCGTAGCAATCATTTCTAAATGAGAAAATTCCTCAGTCGCTATATCGGTTAAGAGCCCTACCACTTTGTCTGGAATGGTATAGCGCTGGTTCATATAGCGAAGGGCCGCTGCCAGTTCCCCATCTGCTCCTCCATATTGCTCTATTAAAAACTTAGCAAGCATTGGATTACATGTACTAACTTTCACCGGATACTGGAGCTTTTTTTCGTAATACCACAAAGATTATTCCTCCTAGTCTTTAGATTAGACTTGCCATGGCCATGGTGTATCAATCCAGTTAAAAGGATAATTCGAATAACTTCTCCCAAAATTCATGAGCGGTCCATATTTTTGTTCAAAATCAATTTTGAGCTTCATACTTTTCTCAGTATTTTCATTAAATTGCTGAATGGCATCATAATCGTGTGGATGGGTGTCTAAATAGAGGTTTAATTCAACGATGACGAAATCAATTGCCTGAATTTCTTCTAATTGTTTATAAAATTCTGGTGGCATCTTTTTAGTCATGCTTCATCCCTCCTTTTTAGGGGAATTGGGTATGGGCTAAATAATTGGGGCCATAGTGTTCCAGCCATTAAAGCTTCCCTTGGGGTTTGGAATTGTGGTAGTCCGGGTGGTTGAAAACCCATATATAGTTGTGGTGGCGTTGAATAATACTTTACTTCTATGGGCTTACAGGGATCAAAGGGGCTAATATAAGGCTTCCAATACTTATACTGTGTAAACATGGCATCCTCCTTCCTGATTCACATTCATCAGTGGAGTATATGTGAAGAAAAAAATATTATTCTAATTGCACACAAAGAAGCCACAAGCTCCTACAATAAATTGTATTAGCTTGTGGCCAATCCATATACAAATTTTAATAGTTAGAATCAGCAATTAAACCGTTCATAATGGCCACACCAGAGCTTGCCCCAATACGTGTTGCACCAGCTTCCACCATTTTTTTCATGTCTTCTAAGCTACGAACACCACCTGAAGCTTTAACGCCCAGCTCAGGACCTACTGTTTTACGCATAAGCGCAATATCTTCTGCTGTTGCGCCACCAGTAGAGAAACCTGTAGATGTTTTCACATAGTCAGCACCCGCAGCTACCGCTAGTTCACATGCTTTCACTTTTTCTTCATCTGTTAATAAACAAGTTTCAATAATCACTTTTACAAGTGCATGACCTTTTGCTGCTTCCACTACTGCCGCAATATCAGCTTGTACCAGTTCGTAGTTCTTATCCTTTAATGCGCCGATATTAATAACCATATCTACTTCTTTTGCACCGTTTGCAATTGCATCTTTTACTTCAAATGCTTTAACAGCTGGTGTATTAGCACCTAATGGGAAACCAATAACGGTACAAACTAAAACGTCTGAACCTTGTAATAGCTCGCTGCTGTGTTTAACCCACGTTGGATTTACACAAACAGAAGCAAAATTAAATTGTTTAGCCTCTGCACATAATGTTTCAATTTGTTCTTTTGTTGCCTCAGCCTTTAATAATGTATGATCAATCATACGCGCAAAATTTTGTTCCATTGTTAAACGCTCCTTCACTAAGCAAGATGTACGTACCTCTTCGAATCATATCATTTTTTCACGTTGGCGTCTAATTTCTTTCTATATAATAAAAGCTGAAATGTAAACTTTTAAGAACACAGAAGTTATCAGATGACTATATTGAAGCAAATCACTTAATTATTTCACAAAAAAATCTTATATGTACTGATTTCATAAGGTTTATGTTATCATAAATCACGTATCTAAAATATGTACACCAAAAAACTATTTAAATGTTGCAAACACAAGGTAATGTGAATTGAAAGGATGATATATATTATGAGTAACGAGCGATCAAAAATCGTGAGTTTCCATACTCTAGGTTGTAAAGTAAATCATTACGAAACAGAGGCAATTTGGCAGCTGTTTAAAGAAGAAGGCTATGATCGTACAGAATTTGATCAACAAGCAGACGTTTACGTCATTAATACATGTACAGTTACGAATACTGGAGATAAAAAATCTCGTCAGGTTATTCGTCGAGCAATCCGCCAAAATCCGGATGCAGTTATTTGTGTAACAGGATGCTATGCTCAAACATCCCCTGCAGAAATTATGGCTATCCCTGGTGTCGATATCGTTGTCGGAACACAAGATCGTACGAAATTACTTGGTTATATTGAACAATATCGTGCGGAACGTCAACCGATTAATGCTGTACGTAATATTATGAAAAACCGTGTATACGAAGAATTGGATGTACCTGCATTTACAGACCGTACACGTGCTTCATTAAAAATCCAAGAAGGCTGTAACAATTTCTGTACATTTTGTATTATTCCTTGGGCGCGCGGCTTAATGCGTTCTCGTGACCCACAAGAAGTATTACATCAAGCACAGCAATTAGTTGACGCTGGTTATCTTGAAATTGTCTTAACCGGTATTCATACAGGTGGCTATGGACAAGATTTAAAAGATTATAATCTTGCTCAATTACTACGTGATTTAGAAGCTAATGTGAAAGGCTTAAAGCGTCTTCGTATTTCATCTATTGAGGCTAGTCAATTAACGGATGAAGTAATTGAAGTACTACGTGAATCAAAGATTGTCGTGAATCATTTACATATTCCGATTCAATCTGGTTCTGATACAGTATTAAAACGTATGCGCCGTAAATATACAATGGAATTCTTTGGTGAGCGCTTAACAAAATTACATGAGGCTCTACCTGATTTAGCTGTTACTTCAGATGTAATCGTTGGGTTCCCTGGCGAGACAGAAGAAGAGTTTATGGACACATATAACTTTATCCGTGATCATAAATTCTCTGAGCTACACGTTTTCCCATTCTCTCCTCGTACAGGAACTCCAGCTGCACGTATGGAAGATCAAATTGATGAAGACATTAAAAATGAACGTGTCCATCGACTCATCGCTTTAAACGATCAACTAGCAAAAGAGTATGCTTCTCGTTTTGAAGATCAAGTGCTAGAAGTTATTCCTGAAGAATTTGTGCATGATGGCAGTGAAGAAGAAGGCCTTCTAACAGGCTATACAGACAACTACTTAAAAGTAGTTTTTGAGGGTCCAGAAAATCTAATCGGACAACTTGTAAAAGTAAAAATTACACAAGCAGGCTACCCTCACTCAAAAGGACAATTTGTACGTGTTTTAGAAACAGTTAATTAATATTGAAAAAAAGGGGTTGCCAATTTTTATAGGCACCCTTTTTTCATTGAATGGATATCATTCTATTGCTATTCATTCAAATATCATTAAGGACAAATCATATTGTACATTAATTGCTTCGAAAGATTACCAAAAGTAAACATCGATTCATATATCCTCAAATTCAATTTTATACTCTATTATTAGTCCAACTAAATACACTTTTATTGATCTATCCTACAATCAGAAAATTAGTAGTACAAACAAATATCTGTTTGTACTACTAGCTTTGTTAGTATATTATAAGTCGTTCTGCTTTCCTCTAATCTAGCAATGATCAAGGACTAGGAGGAGGTGTAAGTCCTAAGAGAACTGGCGTTATTACACTGCTGCCAGCACCAAGACGAATTTGCTGAACTTGCAATACTTTTACAGTAAGTTCTAAGACAATTTTTTCACGTAATGTGCTGAATGTTCCTTCAGGAGCTGCCATAATTGGTGAAAAATCAAGTTCGAAGAAGTTTGCTGCTACTAATTCACCAAATGGTTGTTCATTGTATTTAACGAGATTTTGGAAGAATGCCTTATCTAATCGTGCATCCATTTGCGTTCTTTCATTAAGGAAGTTCGCTTCCGCAAACTCGGAAATGCCTAGGATTGGTGTAGCTCCACCAGGTGCTTGTGGGAAAATAAGGTCTGTAAAACCTGAAAACGGTACGTCTGCAATTCTGTCTCGAAGTGCTCCATTACATGCTGATGAAGCATATTCAATATTTTTCCGAATATGTCCTGCTACAAATAATTTAGCTCTTGTTACTCTAAAGAAATCAGTGCCAGCAATACGAGCAAAGCTAACTGGTACTAGTTTTACTTGATTTAAGAAGACATTCTTTTTCACTCGTTTGATTTCTGTTGCAGCAGGGCTAAGTGTAATATCCGACTCAACAACAATTTGCAATGTTGGTTCTGCCAGTACAACTGGAACTTTAATAGTTGGTGTTGTAACTGGTGTAGTGACTACGGGTGTAATCTCATTCGTTAATGGAATTTGTTCAGTTGATGTTACAGGACAAGGTTGAAATTGACTTTCTAATTGATCGCTCAAAAAATTTCCCTCATTTCATTTTTTTAGTTTTAGAGAGCTCTCCTATCGCTAGAATATGTAGCAATTAAATCTATACATAGACGTATATATTAGTTTTTCATTCATTTTATTTGAGTTGAGCGATAAATTTCTATAATCCACCAAAACCTTGCCCGTCAAATAAGACTTTAATTTTTTGGACTTGTAGCATATGGATAACTAATTCTAATACTATATTTTGACACAATTGATTGGGATGAATGTCTGTCTCATTTGGCTTATTAGACACTGTATACTCAATATTGTGCTGTATATAACCTTCTATAAATAAATTCCCCTTTAATACCGTACATGTTCCATTATCTAATGTCTGTGATTTATAAATAGGTACAAATCTACAATCGGACAGTAGTACCTCATTTGTGATCTCTTTAACCTCTTTAATACCTTTATCAAAAGCTATATATTCCTCCATACATATTTCTATTTTGTATTCCCCTAGCACAACAGGAACTCGTATATGTATAAAAGAATCAGAGGAATAAGAGTTAGTTTCTCCTTTGTGAATTGTTTGCGAGTTATGTAAGGGAACTACTCCTGATTTACACGGATGACGATACTTATTTTTTTTATCATTTTTATCAGTCCTTATTAAAGAAATCATTTGATTAATGTTGGAGCGAACCAAACGATAATTAGGTTGTTCAGGGTAATCCCTAATCGTGTGGAATAACTTAGTTTCAAGTTGAGGTGTTAGTTCGTCTTGTAAATCAAGAAATTCAAATGTAAACTGTTGAACATTTTCACCATAAATAGGAGCATGAAGAAAATCGGTAATTTCTACAAAGGTGGAAAAGGGACTTTTTTTGGTTGTGGTGCATACTTCCCCTTGTTTAGAGGTTGGACTCGCCTTATCAAGATCTGGTGGATTGTTTGACTTTAATTTTTCTATGTCACCTATATGTATATTATGTTCAACCTCAGTAAGAGCTTTATTGGGGAATTTTAGATTACTGTCTGCTTGAGTTGTTAAACCTTGTTCTTCAGACACGTTCTCATTACTATTTGGTAGATAGTCATTTTCTTCCGTATCATTTGATTCTGTAGGACTTGCTAGTTCTTGATTGGAGGCTATCTGATCTTTAATTAAATCCTCGACATGGTCCGCATCGATATGTTGAAATTGTTCGTTGTTCTCGTCTACTATCGGTTCGATAGGTATGTGAAGCCCTTCATTGGAGGTGAGTTGCTCTGATATGGTTGGTTCCTCCGGTAGACACTTCTCGATATGTGAGGGGTGGTCGTATTCTTCCTCAGAATTGGTTTCTGTAAATAGAGGTTGTTCTTCATGGATGATTAGTTGCTCGGTTATTGTCAGTTCCTCCGGGAGACTTCCATCGTTCGCTTGGAGATGGTCGTCTATATATATGAATTGCTCTTCATGGTTAGCTAATTGTTCCGTTAAGATCACTTCTGTGTGGCTCTCACTGATAGCTAGGGGATGGTCTTTTTCTTGCGCAACATTTGTTTCTTTATCTATTGGTAGCTCTTCATTAGATGCTAATTGTTCAGCTAAGCTAGCATCCTCCCTGAAGTGCTCAAAATTTGGATGATGTTCGTGTTCTTCCTCAATAATCGTATCAGTAAGTATGGGTAGCTCTTCATTAGAGATTACATGGTCTGTTAAAGTGGATTCCTCTGCAAGTATTGATATATCCCCTATTTCATCAAATGCATTACTATCTCCGTTATAAGTAGGTTCTAATGGTGATTCGTGATCTATTTTAGTCTGATACGTCCACTCACTATATTTATTTTGTTTAGAGGATATTTCCTTCATCTCTCTAAAGTTAATCCATGGAGTTGCCATTCGTTCACTCCCAAATAATGATTTGACAAAAAAAGCACAACAATAAACAAACTTTTTTTGTTATCAGTTGCGATGATATTAATTCCTTTAAAACATGTTATATGATCGGAAACTTACAATACTAATTACAATTCATATTATGCATTATTTCTACTTTTGTCACAGTCCCCTCCATGAGATATGATTGTACATGTTCTTTTATATTGCAAAAAAGACAGTTAAAAGTTCAAGTAAAGTGAACTTTCAACTGCCTAACAACATATTTGATTTTATATTAGCTTTATTGTTACCATATCTGCTCCACTACATAAAAATATTAACAAGACTCAGTAGGAGGAATAATTTCAGGGACAATTGGTGTTGCTGGTGGAGTAAGCCCTGGAAGAACAGGTGTTACTACACTACTTCCAGCGCCCAAACGGATTTGTTGAACTTGCAATACTTTTACAGTAAGTTCTAATACAATTTTTTCACGTAATGTGCTGAATGCTTCTTCAGGAGCTGCCATAATCGGTGAAAAATCAAGTTCAAAGAAGTTGGCTGCTACTAATTCACCAAATGGTTGTTCATTGTATTTAACGAGATTTTGGAAGAAAGCCTTATCTAATCGAGCATCCATTTGCGTTCTTTCATTAAGGAAGTTTGCCTCCGCAAACTCGGAAATACCTAAGATTGGCGTAGCGCCACCAGTTGCTTGTGGGAAAAATAGTTCTGTAAAACCTGAAAACGGAACATCAGCAATTCTATCCTGAAGTGCTCCATTACATGCTGATGAAGCATATTCAATATTTTTCCGAATATGTCCTGCTACAAATAATTTAGCTCGTGTTACTCTAAAGAAATCCGTGCCAGCAATCCGTGCAAAGCTAACCGGTACCAGTTTCACTTGATTTAGAAAGACATGCTTTTTCACTCGTTTGATTTCTGTTGCTGCAGGACTAAGCGTAATATCCGACTCGACAACGATTTGCAGTGTTGGTTCTGCCAGTACAACTGGAATTTTAATAGTTGGCGTCGTAAGCGGTGTAGTGACTAGCAGCGTAATCTCATTCGTTAACGGTATTTGTTCAGTAGATGTTACTGGACAAGGTTGAATCTGATTAATAAATTGTTCACTCAAAAAATCCCCTCATTTCATTTATAGTATTAGTGAGCTCTCTATCGCTAGAATATGTCGCAATTAAATCTATGTATGGACAATGAACTTGTTCACTTACATATTTTATTTGGAATGTTTGAGCCTGTGATTTTCCGGGGTGACTTTGACTATCCTTTATGTATTAGTAATGATACATATCTTTAATCATAGATGTATAAATCCACTTATAGCACGGATTTAACACCGATCCGCTTCAAATACTAATTAAATAAAAAGCCACTTAAAATAATTTTTAAGTGGCTTTTTCTAGGTCTTGTTGATAGTTAGTTGTACATTACTGTTATTCGAATTCATAGGATATGGCAGACAACGCATATAGTGGCGCTGTTTCTGCACGTAAAATTCTTGGCCCTAATGACATCGTTTGAGCACCTGCTTGTATTAGAGCTTCAGACTCATGACGAGAGATGCCTCCCTCTGGCCCAAAAATAATCAACATTGATTTTGATTTCTTATCATCGACATTTTTTAGCTTGTCCGCAAATCTTGTCCGCTCATCAGCCTTGGCATCTTCTTCATCTGCGATAAAAACGGCATCAAAAAGTTCTATTTGTTGTACCAGTTGCTTAAATCCAATTGGTTCAAAAACTACTGGAATATGTGTACGATGAGCTTGTTCAGCTGCCTCTTTAGCAATCTTTTGTAATCGTTCCTGCTTTTTTGCTCCTTTTTTCTTGTCCCATTTCACAATGGAACGCTCGGCTTCAAATGGTAATAAAGCAAACATTCCGAGCTCTGTTGCTTTTTGCGTAATCAGCTCTAGCTTATCGCCCTTTGGCAAGCCACAAGCTACTGTTACTTGAATCGGTAGCTCTGGTGAAGGAATCGTTTGACCTGTCGCTTCAATTACGACTTCATCATTATCAAACCCTTCAATTGTACATATATGAGCTGTATTTTGTGCAACAACAACGATTTTGTCGCCCTGTTTCATACGCATCACTCGCTCAATATGGCGTGCATCTTCTCCACTAATACGTGCATTTTCTATGGCTGTCTCAATAAAATAACGTTGCATGCTACACAGTCCTTTCTACTACTGGTAGAGAAAACGCCAAATCACAAGCACACGGCTCACGATTTGGCGCTTCTTCAATCATGTTATAGTGGTCGACGGGCAATAATAGCGACCCAATCTTCCATCAATAATACTTCTTCAATAACGAAGCCTGAAGCTTCAAGTGCTGCTTTTACATCATCACGTTTTGCCCCGATGATGCCTGAAGTGACATATAATCCACCTGGTTTCACAATTGTATAAGCGTCGTCTGTGAAGGACATAATGATCTCTGCCAAAATATTAGCTACAACCACATCTGCTGGTTCTTTTACTGTATCTAATAAGTTCCCATGGAATACCGCTACTTTATCTTCTACTTTATTTAAGGCAACATTTTCTTGTGCTGAGCGTACAGCTACCTCGTCTAAATCGAGAGCATGCACACTTTTGGCACCAAGTAATGCTGCTCCAATAGATAATACACCTGATCCTGTTCCAATATCGACTACTGTATCCCCTTCTTTAATGACTTTTTCAAGTCCTTGTAAACACATCACTGTAGTAGGGTGTGTACCTGTACCGAACGCCATGCCAGGATCTAACTCAATAATCAATTCATCTGTAGAAACAGGCGTATAATCTTCCCATGTTGGTACGATAGTAAAGCGTTCAGAAATTTTGACAGGATGGTAGTATTGCTTCCAGGCAGTTGCCCAATCTTCTTCGTTGACTTCAACAATGGATACTACATTTTCACCGATATCGATGTTAAAGTTTGTTAAATTTGTGATAGCTGCTTTAATTTCTTCGACAGTTTCATTTAAAAAGCTAGACTCCGATAAATAAGCTTTGACAATCACGCCATCTTTCGGAAAATCCTCTTCATTTAGCGCGTAAATTTCACCATATTGATCCTCACGTGGCTTCGCAAATTCTGCAGAATCTTCGATGACAACACCACTTGCACCTGCTTCATGCAAAATATTCGAAATTGCTTCTACCGCTTCATTTTTTGTATGAATGGATAATTCTGACCACTTCACGTAGCTCTTCAGCTCCTCTAATTATTCACCTTGGAATTTTTTCTTAATTTTATCAAATAGTGAACTACCCTGTTCTTCAGGAATATCGCCACTAATTTCTGCAAATTCTCGTAGTAATTGCTTTTGTCTCTCCGTTAATTTTTCTGGTGTCATGACTTTCACCGTTACGTATTGATTACCCATACCATAGCCATGAACATTTTTAACACCTTTATCTTTTAGACGGAATTGAGCGCCTGACTGTGTACCAGCTGGGATACGTAATTTAACTTTACCATGAACTGTTGGCACTTCAATTTCGTCCCCTAGTGCTGCTTGTGGGAATGTTAATTTTAGCTCGAAGTAAATATCGTCCCCATCACGTTCAAATTCATTGTGACCTTGGACACGGAACATAATATATAAATCCCCTGCAGGTCCACCATTTATACCTGGTTCACCTTGACCAGATACACGAATTTGTTGACCATCATCAACACCAGCTGGAATCGTCACTTTAATTTTTTTGCGTTTTTGGACTTTTCCTTCTCCACGACAAGTTGAACATTTTTCTTTTATGATTTTACCTGTACCATGACAAGTTGAACATGTACGACGGTTCATCATACGACCAAATGGTGTATCTACTGCTTGATTGATTTGTCCAGCACCATTACATGTTGAACATGTTTCAGGCTGTGTACCTGGTTTAGCTCCTGAACCATGACATGTTTCACACGTTTCATCTTTCGGGATTTCTATTTCTGTTTCTTTCCCAAAAATAGCTTCTTCAAATTTTATGTTCATGCGATATTGCAGGTCATCACCTTTGCGTGGCGCATTTGGGTCTTGACGGCGACCTCCACCGCCAAAGAATGAGCTGAAAATATCCTCGAAGCCGCCAAAGCCACCGCCTCCGAAGCCACCACCAAAGCCTGCATTCGGATCTTCATGACCAAATTGGTCGTAACGAGCTTTTTTCTGGTCATCACTTAATACTTCATATGCTTCAGCGATTTCTTTGAATTTTTCATCTGCACCTGGCTCTTTATTAAGGTCAGGGTGATATTGTTTTGATAATTTACGGTATGCTTTTTTAATCTCATCTTTTGAAGCCGATTTTGTTAAACCAAGCACCTCGTAATAATCGCGTTTCTCCATGATTCACACTCCGCTCTGTTTGCATAAAATCTATTGTAACATGCAGTTGATAAAACTGCCTCTTTTTTTCGAACTAATTGTCTTATAATATAGAGTTTTTTTACTTCCTAGCAGCTAACGTATGCAGCTATTCCATAAATGGTGCCATTCACGTGAAGTGTTCTCACATCATGACAAAAGCCAAAGCCGCAAGCGGTCTTTGGCTTTTCACTTAACTGTGTTAACTCTTATTTATCGTCTTTTACTTCTTCGAATTCAGCATCTACAACACCGTCATCTTTTTTACCTGCACCAGTGTCTGCTCCTGCTTCGCCACCTTGAGCTGCTTGAGCAGCTGCTGCTGCTTGTTCGTAAACTTTCATTACTAATGGCTGTAATACGCCTTCTAATTTTTCTTTCGCTGCTTTAATGCCTTCTAATTCACCAGCTTCAAGTGCTTTTTTCAATTCATCACGAGCATCTTCAACTGATTTTTTCTCGTCTTCTGTAATTTGCTCACCTAAGTCAGCAATTGTTTTATCCACTTGGAATACTAATTGATCAGCTTCATTGCGTAGGTCTGCTTCTTCTTTACGTTTAGCATCTGCCTCAGCATTCGCCTCTGCGTCTTTTACCATACGCTCAATTTCTTCGTCTGATAATCCAGAATCAGATTGGATTACAATTGTTTGCTCTTTGTTTGTACCAAGGTCTTTCGCTTTTACAGATACGATACCGTTTTTATCAATATCGAATGTTACTTCGATTTGAGGTACACCACGTGGTGCTGGTGGAATGTCTGCTAATTGGAAGCGACCTAATGTTTTATTGTCAGCTGCCATTGAACGCTCACCTTGTAGAACATGGATATCTACTGCTGGTTGGTTATCTGCTGCTGTAGAGAATACTTGTGATTTTGATGTAGGGATTGTTGTGTTACGATCAATTAACTTCGTGAACACACCACCCATTGTTTCAATACCAAGTGAAAGTGGTGTTACGTCAAGTAATACTACGTCTTTTACATCACCTGTTAGTACGCCACCTTGTACTGCAGCACCCATTGCAACAACTTCGTCTGGGTTAACACCACGGTGAGGTTCTTTACCAGTTTCTTTACGTACTGCTTCTTGTACTGCTGGAATACGTGTTGAACCACCAACTAAAATAACTTGGTCGATTTCTGAAGTTGAAAGACCTGCATCAGATAATGCTTGGCGCACTGGTCCAACTGTACGGTTTACTAATGGTAATGTAATTTCATCGAATTTTGCACGAGTTAAAGAGATTTCTAAGTGTAAAGGTCCTGCTTCACCCGCTGTAATGAACGGTAAAGAGATTTGCGTTGATGTTACACCAGATAAATCTTTTTTTGCTTTTTCAGCTGCGTCTTTAAGACGTTGCATAGCCATTTTATCTTTTGATAAATCAATACCATTTTCTTTTTTGAATTCTGCTACTAGATATTCGATAATTGCATCATCGAAATCATCTCCACCTAGTTTGTTATCACCAGCAGTTGCTAGTACTTCAAAGACACCGTCACCTAATTCAAGGATTGATACGTCAAATGTACCACCACCAAGGTCAAATACTAATACTTTTTGATCTTGATCTTGTTTGTCTAATCCATAAGCTAGTGCAGCAGCAGTTGGTTCGTTAATGATACGCTCTACTTCAAGACCTGCGATTTTACCAGCATCTTTAGTCGCTTGGCGTTGTGCATCGTTAAAGTAAGCAGGAACTGTAATAACAGCTTTTGTTACTTTTTCTCCTAAGTAGTCTTCTGCGTAGCCTTTTAAGTATTGAAGAATCATAGCAGATACTTCTTGTGGTGTATAATCTTTATCTTCCACTGTTACTTTTTCAGCTGTACCCATTTTTGATTTAATAGAAATGATTGTATTAGGGTTTGTAACTGATTGACGTTTCGCTACTTCACCAACTTGACGTTCACCATTTTTAAAGGCAACAACAGATGGTGTAGTACGGTTTCCTTCTGGGTTTGGAATTACTTTTGGTTCTCCACCTTCAAGTACAGAAACGCAAGAGTTTGTTGTTCCTAAGTCAATACCAATAATTTTGCTCATTAAAATTTCCTCCTATTATTTCAACGCAAGGGATGCGTTTTTAACTGATTTTAATTGACTAAATAGTACAAGGACTATTCGTTCACAGATACCATTGTAGGGCGTAACACACGATCCTTTAAGATATACCCTTTTTGCAGCTCGCGTAAGACAACACCCGTCTCTTTTTCACTATCTTGTTCTTGCATAACAGCTTGGTGTACATTTGGATCAAATGGTTCACCTTCTGCTTTAATAACTTGCAGACCTTCTTTTTCTGTTGCTTCAATTAAAGAGCGATACACCATTTCAATCCCTTTAATAATAGATGCAGCTTCTTCCGAAGTTGTCTCAACTTGTAAGGCACGCTCAAAATTATCAAGAACTGGCAATAAATCAGATAGTAAGTTTTGTGCGCGGTATTTTTCAGCAGCCTCACGGTCTAACTGATTACGACGACGCATATTATCGAAGTCAGCGCGTAAGCGTAGGTGACGGTTTTCCTCGTCATCAAGCTTGGCTTGTAGTTCAGCCAGCTTTACCTCATACTGTTCTTCAATTGATAATTCAACTTCTTCTTGAACTTCTGCTTGTGCTACTTCCTCTTCTGTCGTTTCAGCTTGTACATCTTCTTGTACTAAATCTTTGTTTTCAGTTGTTTCTGTCACTTGAATCCTCCTCATTATCATTCACTACGATTCTTCGTAAAGGCCTGTGTTAAATCCAAGCGCATTACGTCTAATAAAGCCACGACACGCTTATAATCCATGCGTGTTGGGCCAATAATAGCAATGGCTCCCTGTTGATCATCACCAATGGAATAAGTAGTAGTAATGACACTGCAATTTTCCATTTCTAATTGTTTATTTTCTGAGCCTATCCGAATATGAATACCTGATTCGTTCGGATGAAAAAGTGACTGCACTTGGCTAGTCGTCTCCATTAAGTCCAAAATCATACGGACTTTGTTTAAATCATGGAATTCTGGTTGGTTAAACATATTCGTTTTACCACCATAGAAAATTTTACTTTCTGGATTTTGCATAGTGGCTGTCACGAGTGCGCGAATAAAATCATCCGCTGATCGAACATGCTGCTGTAGCACAGCCAGCACTTCAGCCTCAAGTCTTTTATGGAGATCTTCTAATGATACACCGATTAAGCGCTCATTTAAGATATTCACCATTTTCTCTAAATCCGAAGCGGTAAAGTCAGGCGGTAAGTTGAACATGCGATTTTCTACATGCCCATTGTTCGTCACGATAATTGCTACTGCAGTATCGCTCGAAAGAGGCACAATTGAAAATCGTTTGACACGATGCCTTTGAACATCAGGTCCTAAAAGTATGGAAGTATATGATGTCAGCTCCGATAAAATATTGGCTGACTTTCGGATAATATGCTCTACTTCTACTAATCGATCATTGAAAATTGATTGGATTTGTTGTATGTCCTTCGAATTAATACCTTGTGGACTCAACAAATGATCTACATAAAATCTGTAACCCTTTTCCGAAGGCACTCGACCAGAGGAAGTATGAGTTTTTTCTAGAAAGCCTAATTCCTCTAAATCCGCCATTTCATTTCGAATAGTGGCTGGACTAAATGTAATCCCTTGTTTTTTGGAGATTTGGCGAGAACCTACCGGCTGTGCAGACACAATAAAGTCGTCTACAATGACTTGCAATATCTGTAACTGCCGATTTGTTAGCATGATTATCACCTCTGTTAGCACTCGACTAAGAGGAGTGCTAATACTATTATTAAATTATCAAATCCCACATTTTATGTCAACGATATCGCTCAATCTTCTAGCAAAAATTGTTGAAATACTTCATTCCCTACGAAACGTCCTTTGCGCGTAAGACGAATTCCCCTCTCATCATGTTCCAAAAGCCCTTCTGATTCTAGCTTTTCGATGACTTGCTCATACTGTGCATTCATCGGCTCATTAAATTTCTCTTCATATATAGAGTGCATAACGCCCTCTGTTTTTCGCAGTCCTAAAAACATTTGTTCTTCTCTCTTCTCCGCTTGTGTTACCTCATGCTCATGTACAATTGGTAGCTCTTCTGCAAAAACAGCATCCATATACTTTTTCAATGGACCATGATTAGAATAGCGTATACCCGCTAGGTACCCATGAGCACCTGCCCCAAAACCGGCATACTCATCATTATCCCAATATATTTTATTATGTTCTGAATGAAAACCGGGTTTTGCAAAATTACTAATTTCGTATTGTTGAAGTCCGTGTAAAGACATTTCTTGCATTAGCACATCATACATATCCGCTTCAAGATCCTCAGTCGGTAAATGCAATTTGCCTTTAGCATATTGATTATAGAAAATGGTTTTTGGCTCTACAATAAGGGAATAGGCAGAGAAGTGCGGTAAATCTAGCGCAAAAGCTTTTTCTAATGAATCCAGCCATTGAGCCATCGTTTGCCCAGGCAACCCATACATTAAATCAATGCTAATATTGTGAAAGCCATGCTGTTTTGCCAAAGCGATTGTTTCGTAGACATGTTCATTACTATGTGTGCGTCCAATCTTCTGTAACAGTCCTTGGTCAAATGATTGCACACCCATACTCAGGCGATTAACACCACCATCAAACAATACTTGCAATTTTGCTGCAGACAGTTCATCAGGATTGGCCTCTGATGTAAATTCTTTCACACTACTCATTGGAATATACGCATGAATATACGTTAGTAGTTTGTCCAATTGTTCTGGAGATAAAGCAGTTGGTGTCCCTCCACCGAGAAAAATCGTTTCGATGTTACGAAAATGCTCAGGATATTTTTTTGTTACTAGGGCCATCTCTTTCCCTAGTGCTTCTATATATTCATCCACTGGTTGATTTTTAAAATAAAATTTATTGAAATCACAGTAATTACAGATTTGATGACAGAAAGGAATATGAATGTAAACACCTCGCGCCATAGCCATCCCTTCTTTCTCGTTAAGTCTTTTCCATTTCTACATTATAACGAATCAATAGCAGGAACGCTATGAAACCATCTAGAGAGCTTGCAATTCAACACTCTTAAGATGATGTATATTTGATTGGTCTCCACAAAAACGAACTGCACTTCAAATGTTAGTTAGACTCTAACAATCGAAAGTGCAGTTTTTTCATGTATAACAAACAATTCCCACTATAATACCTAAGAGCACCAGTATGTAGGGTTGCATTTTCCAACGAATTAAACACCATATAAAGACCGCGACTATACAAATATCTAACCCGTTTACAATGGTTTGCGTAACAATTGGATGGATAAATGCAGCAGCTAAAATGCCTACGACTGCAGCATTTGCCCCTGCCATCGCCCCTTTGAGCCGTGCAATACGACTTAAACTAATCCAAAATGGAAGAGTCCCAATGACTAGTAAAAAAGCAGGTAGAAAAATCGCTAAAGTAGCAATGATTGCTCCTGGAATACCAGCAATGACCATACCTATATACGCTGCAAACGTAAATAAGGGTCCTGGAACTGCCTGTGTCATACCATAGCCAGCTAAAAAATCGGACGTAGTAATTTGGCCGCTTTGTACAAACTGTGCTTCCAGTAAAGGTAAAACAACATGACCACCACCAAATACTAAGGCCCCAGCAGTATAAAATTTCTCAATCATAGCGATCCATTCATGATTCCAAATGGCACTTATGAATGGTAGACCGATCAGTAACAGTAAAAAAAGTGCTAATAACACCATGCCAGTTATTTTAGAAATTGGTATATGAACCATTTTGGATGAATGGTCCTCATGGTCTTTTTTAATATATTGAAAACCTATACAGGCAGCTACTACTATCGAGGTAATTTGTGCAAATGGATGCAACCATGTCAACACAATTACAAGTGCCAACAAGGCAATCAACCAATGCAATGTGGTAGAAAGTATTTTTTTGCTCATATCAAAAATAGCCTGCGCCACAATCGCCACTGCCACTAACTTCAAACCATGTATCCAATCCATTTTCAGTTCTGTCAAAATGGACAGATAAGCAAATACCATGAGTATTAATACTGAGGGTAATGTAAAACCAACAAATGATAGAAGGCTCCCTAATAGCCCACCTCTTACTAAACCGATCCCCATCCCCACCTGACTGGATGCGGGACCAGGTAAAAATTGACTTAATATGACAAGTTGACTATAGTCATGCGCAGACAGCCATTTCCTTTTTTGCACATATTCCTGTTGAAAATAGCCTAAATGAGCTGTTGGCCCTCCAAACGAGGTACAGCCTAATTTTAAAGAAACCCAAAATATCTCCCATAGCGTTCGCAAACTCTCAACTACTTTCCCTGTCTTTTCTTTCATTTTACATGGAAAGCAGATCCTTTCATTTTAAAAGTTTGTAAATTTTACTTGCAGGCTAATCTTCCTTTATTTTAATGGCAGAACCAACTTTTTGACCTTCTTTATCGACTGGGATTAATTGATAATTCCCCTCTGTTAAATAGAGAGCATCCACACGGCTCCCCCACTTTGTACGCTCTTTATTTAATGGATAGGGTGTTTCAAAGCGCCACGATTGCCCTGCTTTTGATTGAATTTTAAAGTATAAAGTGTCATTTATTATACTCTTTTCAGACTGAAAATAAATTGTGGTCGAAATAGGTGTTGAAACGACTCTGTCAATCGTTATTTCCTGTTGATCGACATGCTCGATTTTTTTTCCTATAGAAAAGACTTGCCGATCTTCTTGTAATTGTTCCTGAGATGCCTCTATTTGAAATTCCCAAGGCTTGTCAATTGGTGTTTCTACATTCCAATCTTTATACCGAATAACTAATTCTAATTGTTCATCAGACGGAAAATCATCCATTTTAATGCTATTGTATATTGTATAAACGTGTGCAGATTTTGCTATGGACTGTCCACCATTACGAACCATATAATCTTGACCATTGACAAGTATTTGCGGGAAGAAGAATACTTGATGATCAGGCGCAAACTCTTTTACAGGCTCGAAGGTTGCATTTAACAAAATTTGATTATCATCAATAATCACTTCATTTAACGTTAAACGACCTAAGCTATTGGTAGCTGTCTTACCTACTTCTGTTTTGTAGGCTTCAAAGTCAACATCTTTATCCCAACATAAATACAGCACAAACCCACTAACCATCATCAATAAAAGAAATACAACTATACTCCTACTCCATTTTTTTCGTCCTCGATTTTCCTTATCCAAATCAACAACTCGAAGTATATCATCGGACAACATGTACACCTCATTTTTTAATAATCGTTATGTTTCATTGTAGTTTGTCTCGATGCATTATATAACCTTGATTTACCGGAAGGATGGATAAATTCATATGTAAAAGGAATTATTACATTCCTTTATTTGAATGACGGACTTTATTTGCTTCCTGCATTAAATAGTCCACAAAGACATCATCTCTTACTAGCCATGCTTGGTAATTCCGTTTCAAAAACCACTCTGCTTCATTAAAACTTGAAAAAATTTGCTCTAAGGGTATTCGATTTTTTTCTATTACCCAGTCTATTTCATTATTTGTATATAGTAGAAACACTTCATCTTCAAGGTTTTTATAAAATGTTCCAAATGATGTTCCTTTGATGTTATAGCGATTTCTTTTTGCATCCTCTGGAATAGGCTCTATATGAAATGTTTCTAACACAAACTGTTTATAAGCTTCCACTGTTAAAGAGCAACCGGCAGCCTTTTGATGCCCACCACCACCATATTGGGCTGCGATGGAGGATACATCAATATGGTCATGAATCGTCCGAAATGAGATTTTTTTACTTCCCATATTCATCATGGCAATATAATCAAGATGAACATTTTCTTTTCCTAATTCATTGCCAAGCTCAGAATGGTACGATTCCGCATAGACAATGCCAGCATAAAATTCGCCCAAATTTGTTTGGACAAGCTCTCGTTTCTTACGTCGAATATAACGCTCTATTTTTTCTTCTTCCATACTTAAAATTTTCTTTTCGAATTCATCAAAATCAAAGTGATTATTTGTTTTTAAACGATCAAGCATTTTCTCTTCAAACTCTTCAATAGACACTAAAAAAAAGAGGGCATTTAACCGTTGTGCTTGAAAATTCCCATTCTTTTCCCATTCCCAAGTATCGTACTGCCTTACTAACTCTACAAACTCTGAAATGGCCTCTGTTTTTTCTAATAGTCCATGGGTCACAAGGTATTGATAAAATAATGAGGTAGCTGATGTTAAGCCTTGCTCATCTTCAATTAAAACCTTTCCCCATTCATATTGATTTAAATGAAGAGCTGTTTTATGGTGGTCCAACAATTGCACATTACCAGTGGCTTGGTAATAATCCTGAATCCTTTTTTCATTTTTTTCATTTGGAGAAAGATCGGTAATAAACAAAAACGTTTTCTGTTGGTCATTCTCCAAAAAGAACTCTATTTCACGGTCAAGTGCCGTAATGGAATTGTAGCGTATCTTCACTTTATCATTAAACGCAAGCTTCGCTAAAATTCCACAACCTACTCCATCTAAATCGTTATGTGATAATAGTTTATACATCTCCTCACCTCAAACGTAGTATGCTTAATTTTTTGGTATTCAAACAAAAGAAGATGAAACTTCGTTGTGATCGCATTTGAGATGACATACATTTAAACAATAACCGTCATGATGAAAGAAAGGAGTCTGTCAATGAAACGGAGACTAACTTATACTGGAATGGTGATTTTATTCATCATTGCTTTAACATTTGCTGCCTATAAATTAATGAATGCTCGTGATTATCAATTGTTTGGTAATATTACCTCACATGTTAAAACAGAGGAAAAGGTTGTTGCCTTAACCTTTGATGATGGACCTACTAAAAATACTAGTGCCATTCTCGCCTTACTTGACAGTTACCAAGTAAAAGCCACATTTTTTCTAATTGGGGATGACATTGAGGAAAATCCAGAAGAGGCTAAAAAAATTGTGGAAGCTGGACATCAAATTGGCAATCATACGTATTCACACAAGCGTATGGTATTAAAAAGCCCTTCCTTTATTAAAAATGAAATAGAAAAAAACGATGCGCTTATTGCTAGTATTGGTTACCAAAAAACACCTGTCGTAAGACCACCGTATGGTAAAAAATTATTTGGATTGCCTTACTACTTAAATAAACATCAACGCAAGACGATTACTTGGAACTTAGAACCCGATACATTTTTTACAAACGCAGAAGACAAAATTAACTATGTAACTGAAAATATTCAACCAGGATCTATCATTTTAATGCACCCGATGTATGATCCTACTGACAATGAATTGCAGGCAATAGAAGGAATGTTGCAAGCTCTTAGTAATGATGGATATACATTTGTTACAGTAGATGAACTTCTACAATTTCAGCAATAAACATACAGTTACCTCGGGTCTGTACTACTCTCCGTGCAGACTCAAGTTAGTTAGAAAGTATCACCTTCTCAATCTTTATATATAACATCAACATTATAAATTATATAACTTCACACCTCCCCTTTAATCAACATTTTGTACACCTTCATCAGCTATTATCTCTACACAGAACAACAATGTATTTTATACCAACGAAAGTAAGACTTTTCAGAAATGTTAATAAATATTTTTTCAGTAAAATATAATAACCAACTCTGCTAAAATATGCTATTATACCATTAGTATAAGGTCCTATTTTTATTAAGTTAAAAATAGAGGAAATATGAACTAAAAAAGGATGATGATGATGCACAATATCCAACAATTATTCCAGAGCGAAGATGGAAATATTCAACAAAGAGAGAATTTTTTATCCCTATTAGAGAAAATTGTTTCCTCATTAGATGAATTAAAGAATCCTAATAAAACTACACTTGGTCCAATGAAAGAACGTTCTGCTAATTTTTACCAAGAACTAATGCAGGACCATCAAGTACCAACAACAGGTGTTGGGCTCGATCAAGTAGTAGATGAATTAACACAATTAATGCAAGGACATCCCTATCATACACGTAACTTTGTTACCAATGTTTTACCGATGGCAAGTATCCCAGGTGTATTAGGCCAGTTTACAAATGCCCTACTGAACGGCAATAACTTATGGGATGTTTACGGTCCAGCTGCTGCTGAGTGTGAAGTAAAAGTAGTATCGATGATGTCAAAATTAGTAGGCTATGATTATACAAAGAGCTTTGGCTATACTACATGGGGCGGTCAAGGTGCGGTATTCAGCGGATTACGTCTTGCTATTGCAAAACAATTCCCACATGCAAAGGAAGACGGTGTACCAAATAACTTATATTGCTTTGCTTCAGAAAATGCCCATTATAGCCTATTAAAATCTGTAGAAGCAGTAGGCATCGGTAGTAAACATTTAGTACGTGTAAAAGCAGGCAAAGATCATGCTATGGATGTGGAAGACCTACATGCTCGTATGACAGAAGTTATCGAAAATGGCGGTATTCCTGTCTATGTAGTAGCAACTACAGGTGCAACAGATCAATTTGGGATTGATGATGTACAAGCCATCAAAGAAGTCACAACAACGCTTGAGAAGAAATATAATTTACAGCCAGTACATATTCATGCGGATTCAGCGTTAGGTGGATTTTATGCTTTTTTCAATGATTATGATTTCAAGAATAACCCACTACAATTTGAAGAGGAAGTATTACAAGGTTTATCACAAATCCATAAACGTATGCAGCATTTAGCTATTGCAGATAGCCTGTGCTTCGACTTCCAAAAGCTTGGACAAACACCTTATTTAACAAGCTTATTCTTAGTTAAAGATGGTAAAAGCTTGCAATTATTAGATATTGAGGACTTCGATACGCCATATGTCGGGAATCGTGGTTATGGCTCTTATCATACTGGCTATACATTAGAATGTTCTCGTATGGGTAGCTCTATTGCTATTTTCGCTGCATTACAGGCGTTCGGTAAAGAAGGCTATCAACAATTACTAGCTAATTATGTACGAGTGAATTTAGCTTTCCGTGCTCAATTAGCTGAGAAAACACCAATGTTACAGGTGGTAAATGAAACGAATATCGGTCCTGTAACAGCTTTCCGTTTGTATCCAGACGGGTTGAATTGGCAGGCTGAACAAGCTGGTCATTATACACAAGATCAGATTGAACATATTAATGGTATCAACGCTTCATTCTTTGAAATTATTGGAGAAGGACGAGACGAAGTATTCTTTGGTGACACGACACGAGTTTGTACCGTTCATACTAGTGATACAACACAACATGTTCCAGTTGCAGCGGCGAAATTCTTCTCTATTTCACCTTATACAGAAACAGCTCATATTCCAGATATGATTCATTTCTTACAGCAAAAGCTTAAAGTACTGGAGGCGTCTCACATTGCGTATCGTCACTAAATTTAAGAGCTCTTTACTCTATAAATATATAGCCAGTTTCACTATTCCAATAGCGATTATCTCTTTGCTATTTAGTGTTGTATTATTTGTAGCTTCTTATCGGATTATCGACAATTTTGTGATTAAACAATTCGAATCTACTTTAGAGATTACATCCAATACGATTTTTGAAGATATTGAGAAAAATGACGTCAAAGCAGCGGATAACGGTAGTCCTGACAAATATAAAAAAGTATTGGATCAATTGAACACAGTAGTTAAAAAGTATGATATTGAAAATGCCTATGTGCTTTCTAAAGCCAATGGTAAGGAGCATATTGTCGCTTTAAGTAATACCGATAATCATCAACAAGACTATGTGTTTAGTGAAGAAATGCATGAAGCCTTAAACTCTGGAACTAGTCAAACGAGTGAATTATACGAGGATGAATATGGAATCCATAAATCTATTTTTATCCCCTTTAAAGATACTGATATTATTTTCGGTTTAGATATGGATGCCTCTTTCATCTCTGAACTTCAAACGGAAACACTATGGATTTGTATTGTTCTTACCGTTATATTTATTATTTTTGGGGTGATCGTTGCTTACTTTATTAGTGTAGGTATTACGAAGCCAATCAAAAAAATGACTCGCTATGTCGGTCAAGTTGCACAAGGGGATTTAGCTGTCGAACCTCTGCAAATAAAAGGTTCCAATGAAATTGCCCAGCTGTCTTCAGGGATAGAAAATATGACGGAAGATTTACGCTCATTGATTCATCAAATAGCTCAGAATGCTGAACAAGTGGCCGCCATGTCAGAAGAATTAACAGCAAGCTCTGAACAGACAAGTGCATCCATTCAGCAAATTACATCTTCTATGCAAGAGGTAGCAGTGGGCTCAGAAAAGCAAACTTCTTCGATTGAAGAAGTAGAAAGTCATATTACTACTATCTCAAGCAAAATGACAGAGGTTGTAAAAAGCGTCACTGATGTTACAGAAAAAGCATTTCACACTTCAGCAATCTCTGAAAAAGGAAATATGACGATTCAGGATGCTACAGAAAAAATGGCCGTTACATCTCAAGCCATTCAAGAGTCTGCAACTGTCGTAGAACGATTAAGCACATATACAAATGAAATCGGGGATATTGTAACATTGATTACCCAGATTACAGATCAAACAAACTTATTAGCTTTAAATGCATCGATTGAGGCAGCTCGTGCCGGTGAGCATGGTAAAGGCTTTGCCGTAGTGGCTGAGGAGGTACGTAAGCTAGCAGATCAATCTTTAGATGCAACAAACAGTATTCGTACACGTATCGAAACCATTAAAGAAGAGACCTCACAAGCAGTAAATTCAATGGCTATCAGCAGTAGTAATCTTGCTGAAAGCTCAGCTACATTTGATGCATCAGGAGAAGCATTCGCAGATATCAATAGTCAAATCACTGCATTGACGCAGGAAATGGATCATGTTAATACTATTATGTCCAACATCAATGAAGGCATTAGCAGTATAGCTATTTCTGTAGAGCAAGTGGGCGTAGTAGCTATGCAAGCCTCAGGTAATATTCAAAACGTAGCGGCTGCCTCTGAAGAGCAATCAGCAAGTATTGAAGAAATAACCGCTTCTTCAAATAACTTAGCTGAAATGGCGCAACAGCTTCGTAATATTATTCAAAAATTCAAGTTATAAAATGAACAGATCCGCTATCCTTAATTATGGAATAGCGGATTTTTCCATCCATAAAAAAACTTCTACCGTAGTGGTAGAAGTTTAGGCAATAATACTCTTCACAACTTTAGAAATAACAGCGCCTTCTGCTTGGCCTGTAAGCAATGGTTTAGCAATTTTCATAGCCTCGCCCATGTTCATTCCTTTTCCAATACCAGCTGCCACTAATTTCTCAGTAATTTCTTCTTCTGTCAATTGCTTTGGTAAGAAAGATTTCAATAGAGTCAATTTGGCTTCTTCTTTTTCAATCAGGTCAGCTCTCCCAGCTGTTTGTGCACCCTCTAAAGCTTGGTTGGTTTGCTTGACCTCACGATTAATAATGGCCATTTCTTCTTCAGCAGTTAATACCTCTCCCTTTTCCTTTTCAGCTGAATCTAATGCTGATTTTAAAAGAGATAGTACACCTTTCGCTAAAGTATCTTTCTCTCTCATTGCCGTTTTTAATTGTTCAAATACTTCCGTTTTTAACAATGATCTCACTCCTTCTAGCCATCTATATCAGAGAAGATTATATCATAAAACATCCTCAAGAATGACAATCATTGCCTCCATCAGTAAAATAAGCATCTATTATTTTACTTGATAATGTAGCTCCCCTTCTACACATTGATGGAGTGGATTTCTTTCATTTTCGAGCGGGTTGCTCTTCCTTTGAGCGGGTTCCTCCCATTTTCGAGCGGCTGGTCCCTTCCTTTGAGCGGTTTACCTCCCATTTCGAGCGGGGTTGCTCTTCCTTTGAGCGGGTTCCTCCCATTTCCGAGCGGCTTTTCCCTTCCTTTGAGCAGGTTCCTCCCATTTTCGAGCGGCTTTTCCCTTCCTTTGAGCGGTTTACCTCCCATTTCGAGCGGCTGGTCCCTTCCTTTGAGCGGTTTACCTCCCATTTCGAGCGGCTTTTCCCTTCCTTTGAGCGGGTTCCTCCCATTTTTCGAGGGGGTACCCCTCTGTGGAGATACCTTCCATTTTCAAGAGTAAAACATACACATTTGTTATTGATCGTTCGTCAAAAAAACTTTTCCTTTATTAGACGATTGAACAGCATCTATTGCCTTATGAATATCTAGTAATGGAAAATGGGTTTGCACCTTCATCATTTTTAACGAACCATTATGTACAAGATGAATGAGCTGTTGCATTGTTTGCTGCCATTTTTCTGTTGACGTTTGTCGCTGCCAATTTCTTAAATGAAACATCATAGCCTGTACTTTTGCTTGCTTCACAATGTTTGTCCAATTCACTTGTATGCCTGATAAAAGACCAATGGCTAGAAATTTTCCACTGGGCTTTACGCAGAAAGCAAGTTGATTGCCTGCTTCCCCTCCAATAGAATCAATTGCTGCATCGGCTCCTCTTCCCTTGGTTAATGCCATAACTGTTTCATATAAAGGCATTTGAGAAGTATCTATGACAAAGCTTGCTCCAAGCTGCTGTAATTCCTCAGTATGCCGTTGACTCCGTGTCACTGCGATAAGCTGAAAACCTAATAGTTTCGCAAATTGAGCATACATATGCCCGATAGCAGAGCCACATGCATTCACTAACAAAACATCATTTTGCCGTAATTTGAGAACTTCTGTACAGGTCACCAAAGCTGTTAATGGATTAATATACATTTGTGCTGCAGTAAAATCATCCATTACCGCAGGGAGAGCTACAGCAAATTCAGCATTGGTTTTCACCACTTCCTGCCAAGTTCCCTCTCCCCTGAGAGGCAATACTCTCTGTCCAATAAGCTTCGGACTAGCGAGCGGCCCAACCTCTTCTACAATCCCTACACCCTCATAGCCTGGGACTGTTGGTAAAGTGATTCTATGGGCATATTTCCCCCATATCGGTATTAAATCAGAAGGATTGATAGGTCTCGCTCGCATACGAACTAGGATTTCTTGACCTTGTGGAGGTAGGATCGTTTTATTTTCTATCCTTAACACCTCTTGAGGATTTCCAAATTCATAAATTTTAAGGCATTTTGCTTTCAACAACTCTAGCTCCTTTATTAAATATTTGACAACATTCTACGGAACAGCTACTTCTATAAAAATGTATACGACTCTATTGAATATTATAATGGCTTAATGGTTAGTTGACCTTTTTCATCCATATTTAATTGAACAGCTTCATTTATTTCTATACAGATCGGACTGACAATTGCTTTCTTACTCGAAAAATACCAAAGCCTCTCACTTGGCCCTAATAGAATATTAGCACCATCTTCATAGTTACCTAGAAAATTCAGGGCATCTGGTTGAATGTCCTTGTTTTCTATAGACATTATATCCAATTTTTTTAACTTCCTCGCAACCGTTAGAATGTCATCAGTCGTTAAATTAATTTCTCCGATATTTAACACATGCTCAACGGAAAAACTAGAGGAAGAATGTTTTTGATTTACCTCTTGTCTTGAAATAAATTCTATAATATTACCTTCAGGATCGTAAAAATAACAGGAATAAGCCTTTAAAAATTCAAAATAGATTTCATCCTGCCCCTCTGAATGCAATAAGGCTACTCGCTCTTTTGCCCAATTTTTTGCCTGTTGAAATAAATTACTAGGAATATTTAGTGCAAAATGATACTGCTTTTTAATACTTAATGGAGCTTTTTCAAAAGTCATCCTACTATCACCAACGGCTATTGTAAAATAGTCCTCTGTACTTACTAACAACACAAATCCTAACAGCTCACTATAAAATTGCTCCATTTTTTGTAGATCGTGAACAAAAAGTTTAGCCTTCGTAATCCTCATCTTTTAGCCCCCCTTTACTTTCTCTTACTATAACAAGCAGGTGGCTGAAAAGACTTCCTGCAAAAGAATGAAGTTCCAGTTTAGAAGCTATTTTTCCCATATTTGCTGTGACTATTTCATTTTCTTCATGCCACGTTAAATATATGCTTTTCTATCTATGATAGCTATGCACGATAATGGTAGTGGCTTATTCCGCTGTAGTTGCAGCCCTTCTTTCTAGACTCAGCCAACTATTTTGTATAGTTGCCTTAGTAAATTTTAGATTGCCTCTGCATCTGAAGAAACAGCCTCTGGAATTGAACAAGTGACTGCTACAACTTTTTAAAGGAACCACTTTCATCCTCATGATTCCTTTTCATTATCCTCTTTGGAGAAATTCCGCCAAACTGATTTTCTTTTTTTCATAGTCTGCACAAATATGCTGTAGCTCATTTTCTACTCTTAGGGCACCTGCTTCAACTCCCCTAAAAATCAATAGTGGACGCTGTTCTAGAGCTATTCTTGCCTGTGCATAATCGCAAGATAATATTTTTTTAAGCAACAATAATGTCTTTATTTTATCCTGCCCATTACCTGTAATATACAGTTCATAGTACGTTGCACAGCTTGCTTCGGGCAAATCTTCCTCTAAACCAGGCGCAGTTAGTACACTCTCCAGGAACATCAGTAAATTATCATAAGCCAGTGTAAAATCCCAGCTACCTGTTCCATGATGCGCGGTAAAAATAGCGCTATCCCCTCTTGATAAATCGAGACAATAAGGGTCTCCCTCATCAGTTGCAATGACCAAAAAGTCGTCCGGCCAATCTGAAATTACCTCATTTGTCACTGGATTATAGTTGTAACCTTCCTGCCCTCGTATTAAATCTCTTGCTCCATAGATCTGTAAATTTATATAATCACCAGTACTCCATGTGACCCCCTCCACTACATAATGACTCAAAAAGTATACATATTCTTTAGGCAATGACCAACGGCTATCAACAAAAGAGCTAACATCTTCTTCGATATAATTATGAAAGACCATTGGATATGCTGATTCTTGCTTATGAGTCTCTTGGATAAAACTGCGCATTTGTTCAAGTACTGTATCCAGCTTTTTAAGTAAATCTATCAAAATCTATTCCCTCCCTTTAGTTGTTTTTCATTTTACCATATTCCATCATTAACCAATTAAGGATAACATGTTATAATCATATAATAGACTTATATTAGGCATATTTAGGACAAAACTAACGGACGGAGCAATCGCGCTACCCTTTACTATGCATTAGGTTACAGCTTGCACTTGATTGATTAACGCTGTATAGGCAGTTATGAATCATTTACTAGAAATTGACGTTGAACGAGCTTACCTTGTTCTAACAAAATTTAGAAGGGGCAAATAAACTTGAAATTACTTTTGAGACGTCCACAACAATCGGACATACAGGCGTTACACCAATTCTTTTTCCATGTTATTCAGGATACTTATGCAAAAGAAGGGATTGCGGAGCTAGTGGATGATCAACAGCATGAATGGGAATTGAAAAAAAAGTATGTAGCAATGGACCTAGAGAGCCGCGGCGAAAAAAGATTTTTTTGGCTAGCTGTTGACGAAGAGTCAAATAAAATAATAGGTACCATCGAATGTGGAGAAGCCAACGAGATCATTCAACAAACAATCAAAGAAGATTTATCCTATTGTCCAGAAATCGGTACCGTTTTTGTTCATCCAGACTACCAAAATCGTGGTATTGCGACATTGCTTGTACAAAAAATACTAACAACGTTGGAAAAACAAAAGAAATCTAGCTTTTGTTTAGATAGTGGATACAAACAAGCACAAATCATCTGGCAGAAAAAGTTTGGACAGCCTGACTTTATACTTGAACATTTTTGGGGAACAAATAATCACCATATGATTTGGAAGCGAGCATTACCATTCCAACTTTAAGGAGTAAAAATATGTCCTATCATATTACACAAGAAATACATCAAAAAAACAAAATGTTTGTCAATAACATGCTTTATGAATATAATGTAAAACACTTTCCAACAGATTTACAGGGCCGCTATCAGGAAATTAATTTATTTCTAACTGATAATGCTGGTCAAGTTTTTGGAGGCCTTCTAGGAGAAATTTGCTGGAACTGGTTAGAGATCCATACGCTGATGGTTGACGAAAAGCTTCGTGGCCAAGGGTATGGATCAACATTATTGAAAACAATTGAACAAATGGCTTGGGACAATCAGTGCGATTTCATTAAAGTAGACACACTTAGTTTTCAAGCGTTAACATTTTATGAAAATCATGATTATGAAATTTATGGAACTCTCGATAATGTTGGAAGAGATTTTAAACATTATTATTTAAAAAAGACTTTACGACAGAATCTTTAAACATAGGAAACAAAATTAATAAATGTGTGTATCATCTATGTATTTTCTATTTTAGTATTCGGTAGGAGCATTTTAAAAAGTAAGGACTAAATGCTTAATTGGTGACTATACTTATTATGTTTGGAGGGAAATGAAATGTTAAAATTCATTGATGATTTAGCCGGTGCGGTTTTCGATGTCTTTATGTTATTTTGTTATTTCTTTGCAGGCGTAATATTGGTAGGAGTCCCCATCTTTTTATTAGCTAAGTTTTTCCAACTGTTTCTCTAAATAAATTTTAAAAAGGAATCGAGAAGTCTACTCTCGATTCTTTTTTGTTTATTAAGCAATGCAAAATTATGGAAGGTATTTGTGCTACCGCTAGTTCCATTACTTGTTGTGTAGTAGATACAGGCATATCTGTGGAGGAATATTGTCATTGAGTTTCATAAACATAAATAGCCCTGTTCCCACTGCAACTATGGATGGGAATGTTGCAGCTATTGCTACATGCTTTAGAGTTGCATACTTTTCATCACCTTCAAATCAATCACTGTAATCTGTATATTCATGAGCAGGTACAACCACTGATTTAATACGTTTCTTAAACATCTATATTCCTCCTCTTATTGAATATCGTTATTTGTGTACACCGTGCACTTTAGCCCACCACAGGATGCTTCTAGCTGTTGCCTACGCGATTCTGTTGTGGTCAACCATACAAGGGTAATAACCTAATTGCTTGACAACGCTTGGTATAAGCTCTTTATACCATTTAATCTTTTCACGATACTCCTTCATGGTTTGAAAGTTATCGACTTCTAAAAAATGTTGAATTCCATTCCTTGAAAACATGCCGTCCACAATGATACTTGTAGTGCCATCTGATATTTTGACTTCACTCTTCCAGTCACTTGGACATTTTTAAAATAGCCAGAATTAATTTCGCATAATTGTGTGTTGTACATGGCCGCCTTTCTTAGGTACCTTGTCACAATCAACGTAAAGACGACCTATATTGTTGCGTATAAATCGTTTCGTAACCATCGCGAATGGATGATAGATAACTGAATAAATTGTGGAGGACTCTATTTGTATTTCAAAAAGCACACTTTCACCCTTTCCTTTTTCATCTGCACCACGGTTCTCTTACGTAGTAAGAATCGCATGTAATGAGCAGTCTAAAATGAAGTGCAAACCATTGATACAACAGCATTTCATATATGCCCACTTCAATACTCGAATGGCATTAATCAGGCATGGTATCGAGTATACAAATGGGCATAAAAATCACCGTACAATATACCCAACTTTGCGAGGTTCTTTTACTTTCTTATCAACAGTTTTATTAACATCTGTGGAAGGTGGATGACAATAGCCTTTTAACACCCACCCCCTCTGAATAGACTGATGAAAAAGGAGGTATTAAATGCGTGATAATAATTCCATAAATTGTGGTTGTTCGTCAGCTAAAAACAATTGCAAAATCGGACCTTTTGAAGCTTTAGATGCCACATGTTCACCAGTACCTTCAGTTGCCTCAGGAATCTCAATCATCCCCTTCTCTTCCGGACCTTTTACTTCTTCTATATCTACAACTTCTGTGGGATTACCAAGTGGTATATCTTTAATCGGATTCGGAAGTGCTGTAAATGGATTAGCGTTACTACCCAATGGTGATATTGATCTAACTACTCAAGTGACAGAAGCTTTTTCTAACCCACAAGCAGGCAATATAACAACCATCTCTGCATCCTTTAGTTCTACTACTACTTTTCAACCTCAGATAGAAAGTACAATTAGAGCACAGATTTACCGTGCAGCTGCAGATAGCAATATTTTCTCTCCTACAAACGCATTTGTTGATTTAACCCCAATATCTACCCTATTTTCCGTAGCTAGGGGTCTTAAGAATGTTTCACCACCTGTATCTGTAGCAGCAGGTGATCTTTTATTAATGGTGTTTACAGTCACTTCATCAGGAACTGTTACCATTATTGGTAATGCAATGGCAGGTATCACTATAGCTTTATAGATTTAAATAATCTCGCTCTGCTATAGATAAGATTTATTAGGCTTCACTTTTGAACGTCCTACAGCCTTGTTATAAGCTCCTGTGAAAACGGCTCTTAATGTACTAGCAATAGTTTATGTACCGTTCGCAATATCACGGATAATGTTAGCCCCTTAGCGTTCACAAACTCACGTACATCGTTCATTTTTGTAGCTAAGATACATTTGTGAAGCTGGTCAATGGTTGCTGTGTATGAGGTTTATCGGTTGACAGTACATCAAACGCAATAAAGGTTGCTGGAAGGGTTAAAGTAGCCTGTTCAATTTTGGAGGGATTCTCCATCCATCCATTTTAAATCGTAAATCCCGATGTTGATCGAAAGTGGACAACCAATAAAAACTGTCCAAAAAAGATTAGGACACAGCAGATCAGCAATTACTGAAGACCGCTATGTCCATTTAACACAGAAGATGGCGAGAGATGCTGCCGATATTTTTGATTCCATCGCTAAGAATTTATAAATTGCTGGCACAATTTTTAATGCGGTGGCAAATCGGTGGCAATCTCCACCCAACTGTTAAAAAACTATTTGATTAAAACCTTATAAATACTGTTATTTCAAGGTTACTTCGTATCATCCATCTTCAGCACAGCCATGAACGCTTCTTGAGGGACTTCAACGGAACCTACTTGTTTCATACGTTTTTTACCTTCTTTTTGTTTATCAAGAAGTTTACGTTTACGTGAGATATCCCCACCGTAACATTTTGCTAACACGTTTTTACGGATAGCTTTAATTGTTGAACGGGCCACAATTTTTTGTCCAACTGCTGCTTGAATTGGTACTTCAAATTGTTGACGTGGGATTAATTCTTTTAATTTTTCTACGATAATTTTACCACGATCATAAGCAAAATCACGGTGGACGATAAAGCTTAATGCATCGACTTGTTCACCATTTAGTAAAATATCCATTTTAACTAGTTTCGATGGTTGGTAACCAATGAGTTCATAGTCGAATGATGCATAGCCCTTCGTATTGGATTTTAAATAGTCAAAGAAATCATAGACAATTTCTGATAAAGGCATTTCGTAAATAATACTTACACGAGAAGTATCAATATAATCCATTGTCATGAAATTACCACGCTTCATTTGACAAAGCTCCATAACCGCTCCTACATAATCATTCGGTACCATAATAGTTGCTTTTACATATGGTTCCTCAACACGATCAATTTTTTGTGGATCTGGCATAAAGGAAGGATTATCTACCTTAAGGGAAGTCCCATCTGTCATATGGACTTCGTAAATTACCGAAGGCGCGGTAGTAATGAGGTCAATATTAAATTCACGCTCAATACGCTCCTGAATAATTTCCATATGTAGCAATCCTAAGAAACCACAGCGGAAACCAAAGCCAAGTGCTTGAGATGTTTCTGGCTCATATTGTAGAGCAGAGTCATTTAACTCTAGCTTCTCTAAAGCTTCACGTAAATCATTATATTTGGCTGTATCAATCGGATATAATCCACAGTACACCATTGGGTTCAAGCGGCGATAACCAGCTAATGGTTCTGCTGCTGGTCGGTTAGCAAAGGTTACCGTATCACCGACACGTGTATCACCCACGTTTTTAATGGATGCTGTTAAATACCCTACATCCCCCACTGTTAGTTCAGCCTGTGGCACAACCTTTGGTGTATGTACCCCAACTTCAATAACCTCAAATTCTGCTCCTGTCGCCATCATGCGAATTTTATCGCCAGGTTTAACAGTACCGTTGATAACACGAATCGAAATGATAACACCTTTATAAGCATCATAAACAGAGTCAAAAATTAGCGCTTGTAGAGGTGCATCAGGATCACCTGTTGGTGCTGGTACTTTCTCAACGATTTGCTCTAAAATATCTTCAATACCAATACCTGCTTTTGCAGAGGCTAATACCGCTTCCGATGCATCTAGCCCGATGACATCCTCTACCTCTTGACGTACGCGCTCAGGATCTGCTGCTGGTAAGTCGATTTTATTAATAACAGGTAAAATTTCTAAATCATTATCAAGTGCTAAGTAAACATTTGCTAATGTTTGCGCTTCAATACCTTGTGCGGCATCCACAACTAAAATGGCACCCTCACAAGCAGCTAAACTACGGGATACCTCATATGTGAAATCGACATGTCCTGGTGTGTCGATTAAATGGAATGTATACACTTCGCCGTCTTTCGCTTCGTATTTTAATTGAACTGCATTTAATTTGATCGTAATGCCTCGCTCACGCTCTAAATCCATTGAGTCAAGGAGCTGTGCTTTCATTTCACGGGAAGTTAAAGATTTTGTTTGCTCTAAAATACGGTCAGCAAGCGTTGATTTCCCATGGTCAATATGTGCAATAATAGAGAAATTTCGTATATTCTCTTGTCGTTTTAAACGTGCTTCTCGGTTCATCTTTTCCACTCCTAATTAAACTATAATGAATTATACTATGAACGATATGCAAAGTACAACAGCAACAAGAGTGGAAAGCCTATAATATCAATACTTTTGGTGTTTAATGCCGCTTTTAGGTTTTACATTATTAAGTATATAAATGCAGAGAATTTGGCTGAAGTAGCCTGTATAGAAAGTTATAGACACTTGAAGTAATAGGTTGGAAGTTAATAATGAATAAATCATAGTTCGCAGTATAGAAAAAAGAGGTGTAATTCTCACCTCTTTTTTAGAGTTCTATTGATTACTCGGTTTAGTGGCTTCCATCGAATTATCAACTCTCCAAGAAATGATAGTAGTGCTATCTCTAACATGATTGTCTTGGATGTTTTTCAATATCGACTGAATGCTTTTATCATCATTGCTGTTCATAGAATGAAAAATGTTTGCAGGATTATCATAAGGCTCATTCGGACATTCAATTAGACCATCTGTCGTTAGAAAAAAAAGATTCTCACCTTTTCTTAACTCCCTAATTCCTACGCTATAACATGGGACGTCCTGTTCAAAAGTATTTACTTGTCCGATCCATTCATAGAATTGCCTTTGATTTATTTGGTACTGACCTAACGAGGCTAGTTCAGGGTGAAATAAATAAAAAATACAATCTCCAACGGAAAACCACCAACTATATTGATCTTTTCTTACAACAATTAAACAAGCAGTTTCTCCCTTTACATTTTTACAAATCGATAAAAACTCTTTCGATTGAAACATACTTAATATCTTTTCTTCTAGCATGTTAAAAGTTCTTCGGGTTGTGGCCATAGATAGCAAATGCTTTATGGTGTATTTTTCATCATTAAATAATGCTATAATTTTTTCTGCACTTTCAGATGTGTTATGTGCATCTAAAATAATGGCAAATTCCCAATTTTCTTTTTCGTTATACCAAACTAAACATCCATCCTCATTCTTATATTGCCCTGCATTCGAGTTACCCCCATATCGACCGACAATGATATGATTTAATTGGTGAATAGTTATTTGATCAACAAAATTTTCTTCGCTACCAACCCAGCAAAAATCTTGGCTATTGTTATTCATATTGGTTATTCTCCAGGTGTGTTTTTAAACGATTACATAGATCGATAACCTCATTATTATCTCCCATAGGAGCCTCTTTCCAATTGTAGACCTCCATAGGACCCCAACATTCTTTTGGTGTATTAGCATAGCGAGCCACTAGGTGCATATGGAGATGCGGAACCGAATTCCCTGAAACAAGTGCATAAATATGTTCAGCGTTTTCTGACTCCTTTAGTGCTTTGCTGACTCTAGCCATGATGATTCCAAATGCCTGCGCTTCCTCAACAGTCATTTCAGCAAGGGTCGGTACATGTCTTTTTAAGTCAATCATAATATGCCCTAAATAGTTCGGTTGACCGTTGCTATCAATATGACCCACATAAACATACTTGTCTTCATAAATCATCACACCAGCAGCCTCAATATTGCCAGCATGTTTATTGCAAATAAAACAGTCTTCCAAAGAAATCACTCCTTTTCCATCATTAGTAAAATTATAACATCATATATCATTTAATTTTTACCATATTTGTATGTTTCCACCTCGAATAACTACTAGGTGTATCTAAAAAGTCAGCTACACAGAAAAACTGTGTAAACTGACTTTTTCATTAGTTTTGCTTTTGTAGGGATTGTTGAATCAGGTTTGTTAAAACTTCTACCCCTTTTTTCTCTAAATGAACGCCATCTGGGGCAAAGTATTCTGGATGATTGAGTGCTGCTGCATGCCAGTCAATTAGTGTAATATGCTCATGCTCCTGTGCTTTTTGGAGTAAAGCTTCATTCACTTTAGCCTCCCATGAACGTGGCACCCGTGTATTTACTAAATAAATATCCGCATTCGAAAATGCGTTAAGGAGTGTGTCCATTTGGTCATTCGTAAAATAACCATTCGTCCCTAACTGAAGAATAACTGCATTATTAGGTTGATTAAAACTTGCATAATTTGGTGCTAGTTTAACAGCTTGTGAAACTTGGCGACCTATTTTTCCATCGATCGTAATAGTTGGGTAAATAGTATGTAAGGTCGGTGCAATATCAATCATAAGCGAATCACCAATTGCTAATATGCCACTATAAAATTCTTTCTTTTCAGGCACTGCATGGACGTCATTTTCATCTTGCTTTGGCGTTTCTGTTTGCTGAACATCCTCGACTTCCTTTTCCTTACTAGTGGTAGCTTCGTCTGTCTCTGGTTGTTTGTCATGATCATTCAGATTGGCTGTAGGTTCATCTCCATTAATTTTAATGGTTGTTGGATAGGAACTGGATGTGCTTTCCTGCCCTTCCCCTACAACGCCCGTCATTCCTGTAAAAAACACAAGAAGGAAAAGTGGTACCATGACGGTTGAAATTTTTCGGGATAGTGAAATACTTTCCCATTTATTTTTATTAAAGACAAGGTATTTTCGATAATAGTCTTTGAACCCCTCTTTACGAATAGGCATCTCAATGAAGCGATACGATAACTCTGCAATCATAATGATGAGGACAAACTGCCATGCAACTCGCCAATAGGAGGGATTACCGATTTCATGAATAGGTGTCCCCAACACCATAACAGGATAATGCCATAGATAAATCCCGTAGGATCGAGATCCAATCCAACAAAGTGGCTTCCAGGCTAGTATTTTTCCTAAAATGCTCACTGGGTGACAAACACATGCAATTAATATCGCCGCATTCAAGCAAAATAAGAACATTCCTCCTCTATAAAGAAAGGATTGATATTCATCCACATATACTATACTGACTAAAAAAATAGTAAGTGCAATAAAACTCATACTATTTAATTTCTTCACATGGTTTGTCGATAATTTTTGAGAAGATAGCCTTTTCATTGGCCAAACAAGGGCTAGCCAACAGCCAATTAATAACTCAAAGCAGCGAGTATCCGTTCCATAATAGACGCGACTAGGATCAGCACCTGGCTGATAAAGGATCGCCATGACTAATGCTGAACAAATGGCCCCAAGAAAGACGACCTTTGCTAGCTGACTTTGTTTTTGGACAATATAAAGCCCAATCATTAAGAGCAACGGCCAAATTAGATAAAACTGTTCTTCAATGGCTAAGGACCATAAGTTTTTTAAAGGTGACGGAGATCCGAAACTATCAAAATAAGAAAGCTTATGAAAAATGAACCACCAATTACTTGAATAAAAAATAGAAGACAGTGCATCTCCTCTTAATGTATGGAGGAGCTCTTTATGAAAGAGCATTGTCCAAACAAATGATGAAACAATCATAACGTAGGCAGCTGGTAGTAATCGTCTAAACCGTCCGATCCAAAATTTTTTGAGGCTGACTGTTAATTGATTGCCCTTTAAAGGTAAAATGGTAGAGGTGATTAAATAGCCTGATAATACAAAAAAGATATCTACTCCTAAAAATCCCCCTCTAGCCCAACTGAAGTTAAAATGGTAAGCAATAACTGCTAATACAGCTAATGCTCGAATCCCGTCTAGTCCAGGAATATAACGATGATTTAATGACTTGCCTGACATACTATTCCTTCCTTCAATAATCTATCAAATTCTCCTCAGTATAATGGCCCTTAAAGAGTACTAAATCTTGATTGACGCATAGTTGCGCCCTTTAATGAATAATCATCCCCTCTCCATCGTTCATTCATTTATGTTCACTATATGTTTGACGATTGAAAAACGATAAAAGTTTTAGAGAAAAATGAAACATTATCACTTTTTTAATCTTTTAAAATTCATATGTATGTATGCTATATTTTTAAAAATACATCCTCCAAAAATGGTAGATGTTTCAAAATCATATTTACCTTACTTGCATATGCTTTTCATTTACGTTTAATCATGCAATCGGAGTCAACTTGAAAATTATAAGACAAGAATGGAGCAATGAAAAGACAAATAATGAGATTTTTTTCTGGAAATTTTATTATAATACAATAGTAAAAAAGTGAGTCTACAAGAGCCTCACTTTTTGCTGCCATTTTATTTTTTTGAATCATTTACAAATGCTTTTGATATAGCCTTCCCAATTACAGCAATCGTACGATTGATCTCTTCTTCTGTATTGCCAATTCCACCTATCTCAATAATCATCATTTGCTTCGCTAAATCCTGATTGTAACGTCCATCGACACCGTCACCGCTTTTGGAAATAACACCCTTAGAAATTTTAGGGACAATCGCGTTTAATGTGGAAGATAAACTTTCCGCATAGGCTGTATTCCAGCGGAAGTTGGCATGTTCAGCTCCAACAACGATTGCGATTTTCGCATAGTTTTCCCCGTTATACGAAATTGTTGTAAGATCATGTTTTAATGAGTCACGATGTAGATCCAGTATTAAATCATAATTATTTGTTTCTAAATGCTTACTTAAATAAGGTCTCATCACATTATAAGATTCGTGATATCCCTTACCTTCTGCTTGTAATTTCTTCATAATATCTACATCAAGAACATCTGTCTTCAAGCCATTTACATTAAAATGATTCACAATCTTATCTTTCAAGCTCATAATATTAACCGTTTCATGAGAAGTCGCTACCTTACCGCTCACTGCCTTTACCATTGGTTCATAGGCTTCATGGGAATGAGTAAATAACACTAACACTTTAAATGGGTCAGGTCCCGGATCCGGGGCTTGATCTGCTTCAGGTTCTTTCGTTTGTTCCAACACACTTTGTTCAGCTAAATTGGTAGCGGCAAACACGACCTGCTTATCTTCTGGTTGTTTAATCGGAGTCGATGCTTGCTTGTTGAACGGAAGTTGCCCAGCAATGACAGGTAATACGAAAAAGAACAATAATATACCAAATGACCATTGTAGTTTTTTTAGCAAAGTCACACCCTCCTCCCCATATCGTATGGAGGGGGGGTATTTTTTAGAACGAAAAAATATTTCTTGTTTTCTGCATAAAAATCAGTGCTTCAGAAGAGCTCTCATTTTACTTTTTTATATTTCACTTGCCCAATTCATTAGCATAGAAGCCACTAATCTTGCATAGCGATCAATCCAATAGTCTGCTTCTTTAGGCGTTACCATCAATTGTGTATGGGAGCCTGCGAAGGTTTCTTCAAAAAGCTGTTGACGTTCCTCTTTCGTCCATGTCGCCCATTCACCGAAAATAGGTTGAACTAACGTCATATCTAGGTCCTTACTGATGTCTGGTTGCCAAGAGGATAAAGAAAGCTTTGATGATGGTTTACTTCGTTCAGCCACTCGAGCAGCTATCGAACGAAGCATTGTTTCTACTGCATCTGCAATTAAAACTGGTGCATCAACTACAGTCGGGATGCCAATTGCAGTTACTGGAATACCCAGCATCTCATAGGAGATTTCCTGACGTTGATTCCCTACCCCTGATCCTGGATGTATACCTGTATTTGTTAGTTGAATGGTTTTACATAGTCGATTACTCGCTCTCGTAGCAAGTGCGTCCACGACAATGATTAATTTTGGTTGTAGACGTTCAGCAATGGCAGCCACGAACTCACCTGTTTCATAGCCTGTTTGTCCTGTTACACCAGGCGCATACATCACAAATTTTTCATCAATCACATCTAAACTATGCAGATGATCAATCAAATACGGACCAATCGCATCGGGTGTAATTGTGCGATTCCCCAAGCCGACAATTAGAATTTTATCGTCTTCTTGCCAGGAAAGGGATTCATGCAATTTCTTAAAATTCACCAATAGCTCTTGTTCTAGTTGTGTAAATCCATCTTGATCTTCTAATGTTAGGGTCGGGACAGAAAGTGTAATATACTGTCCTTCTTTTTTACCAATTTGCTTTTCCCCTTCAGCATCTACAAGAACGTCTGTAATTTTCACTCGACCAGCATTCCGATCTACTATTTGAATGCCACTTGATTGTTCCAATTTTTCTTTTTGTTCTTTTGTCTGATGGACAACTACCTCTTCTGATTCATCGATTAAATCTGTTCGTTGCCAATTAAAATTTTCCATACAGTTCACCTCAAGCTGTAGTTTGTTCAAACTGTCAAGTAAATATTCTTTGCATTTATCTATTGCAATTTGGCCAAGCGTTTGTTAAAATGATTTTTGTTGTATTGACACAAGAAATCAATGAGAAGATATCATCTCGTACCTAATTTAGGAGGTGAAATATATGCCAAACATTAAATCTGCGATTAAACGCGTAAAAGTTAACGAAAAAGCTAACATTGCTAATTCTCAAGCTAAATCTGCAATGCGTACTACAGTGAAAAAAGCTGAGAACGCTGTTGCTGCTAACGCTGAAAACACACAAGAACTTTTACAAGCAGCTTTCAAATCTTTAGACAAAGCAGCTTCAAAAGGACTTATCCACAAAAACGCGGCGGCTCGTAAAAAGTCTCGCCTTGCTAAAAAAGCGTAATTGTTTAAAGGATCAGATACTCTATTATGAGTAGCTGATCTTTTTAATTTTGATAGATAATAAAAAAAGCTGTCGCAATATTGGACAGCTTTCTGTGTTAAAGTTGACGTAATAAGAAAAGCTCTAAAAAGCGTTCTCGGTTACCGCTTGTCGATTTCAGTTGTAAATCAACCTCTGCTAACTGATATAAGGCTCTTAACAAACTTTCTTCTGACGGTCGATTCCGCTGCTCAACCATTAATTTGACACGATACGGATGTATTTTTAAATTTTTAGCAATTTGTTGCGGATGATATCCTTTCTTCAACAAATAAAAAACATTCGACATTGTACGAACATTGGATGCGAGTAACCCAACTAACATAATAGGTTCTTGTTTTTGTCGTAATAAATCATGATAGATAGACAAGGCTCCGACAGAATCATTCGCCAAATAAGCATTGAGCATTTTAAAAGCATCTTGCTCCAATGTTTTGGCCACTAAATCCTCCACTAAAGTAGATGTAATTTCACCACCCTCACCTAAATAAAGGGTTAGCTTATCAATTTCCATTTGTAATTGTAGCATGTTCGCTCCAACCATCGTCACAAGCAGTTCAATTGCATCTTGTGTAATGCTATTGCCCTGTGCTTTCACAATGCCTTGAATCCACACCGCTAAGTCCTGTTCCTTTGGTGTTTCTGCTTGCACAAGTAACGCATGCTCTTTCATCATTTTGGTTACTTTTTTACGTTCATCTAATTTTTCATATGGGGCAATAAATACAGTTACTGAAAAATCGGATGGATTCGATAACCACGTTTCTAAACGCTTCACATCATGATCGATTTTTTCCTTCCCTTTTTCGGTTGCCTTTAAAAAAGAGGCATTTTTAGCAATAATCAATTTTCGTTCTGAGAAGAAAGGAATTGTATCTGCTTCATCCATGACAGCATCTACTGGCATTTCATCCAAATCAAATGTTGTCATTTCTAGCTCTTCTTCTGGGCCCATCGCTTTTTTTAAACGCTTGATGGTCTCATCTATAAAATAGCTTTCTTCACCAACAAGTAAATATACTGGTGCCAGCTCACCTTTTTTTATTGTATTCCAAACCGTTGAAATCATAATTTCCCCTCCATCTAGCAATACTATTAGTATACATGATTTTTTATTGATATAGCAGAAGACACAATAGCTCTTTCGTGAAAGATGAATGAGTTTTACTTTCTACCCTTTAAAGGCTATTTGTGTCTTTGACTAAATTGTGTCGATTCCTTGCCAGACGGGGAATTCTCCTTTTCAATATAGCTTTTATGCACATGTTGTCTTATAATAAATAACAGAATTGGAGGGATAACAATGAATCCATTTGAAGGAAAAAACATACAATGTCGACGTAACGATGCCATCGATTCTGGTGTTGGTTTCGGTGTATCATTTGGCGTTTTCACAATTATGTTTATTATTGCAACTATAGTAGAATTTGTATCACAGTAATTGGACTTATGCACAGAAAAGGGCTTTGTCATTGGACAAGGCCTTTTTCAATTTTTGACACTGACCATGTAGTATTGCCACGAATACGAATTTCAATTGTTCCATCTACTCCTGTTGTAAAAGTCGCCAAATTCCGACTTGTAAAACGTTGGACCACTTCTTCATGTGGATGTCCATAGCGATTCTGGAGACCTGCACTGAAAATCGTTAATTGCGGTTGGAGTAACTCGACAAATGATTCTATACTTGATGTTTTACTACCATGGTGACCTGCCTTAAGTAGTGTTAGATTGGCTATTAGATGCCCGTAACGCTTAATTAGCTGTTGTTCACCATATTGCTCCAAATCGCCGGTAAAAAGCGCTGTAAACCCCCTCTGCTGCATGTATAAAACAAGTGAATCATCATTTCCTTCATAAAAGGTATCTTGAGGCCATAAATAATAAAAACCCACCTCTCTGATATGCCACGCTGTCCCCTGCATCTTTTCCTTGATGGGAACTTTGAATTTCTTTGCCTCCTTCAATAAATCTCTCATGACAGGCTGTTCCAATGAACCCGGCGTAACATGAATTTCCTTCATTTTAATCTCTTGTAAAACTTCCTCTGCCCCTTCTACATGATCTGCATCTGCATGTGTGGCAATAAAAATGTCGATAGCTCTTATACCCTTGCCTTTTAAAAACGGCACTACAACTTGCTTTCCCACCTCATAAGGTCTATCTGTTTTCTTCCATTGCTCTTGTTCAAATCGCAATACCCCTCCCGCGTCAATGACATACACAGCTTTCCTAAATGGTAATTCAATCACGATACTGTCCCCTTGTCCAACGTTTAAAAACGTGATCTTTGTTTCGCTATACAATATGGGTGATAAATGAATCCAAAGGGCTGGTATGAAGAGGATGACAATTGCCTTCCCATATCGTCTTGTTTCTAAGTAATAAAAGCTCACTAGAACACTTAGCATTGCTACACAACTAAGCCAAATAGTTGGTTTACCTGGTGACCATAATTGGAAAGGTAGCCCCTGCATGTAAAAAATCATATCGGTTAACAAATGACGTAATGGTTCGTAGACAATAAATAACATGTCTGCAAGTGGTAAGGGAAGATACGTTAGAACAAAGACCACTAGATTAAAGGGCAATATTACAAAGGAAAAGAGTGGAACAAACATAATATTTACAATGAACGAGGATAGGGATAGTTCATAAAAATGATAAAGTAATAAAGGATAGACGAGCAGCTGGCACACGAGTGTAATGCAAAAAGAGCGAGCAAGCTCATTTTTTGTTTGTTTAAAAATGGTGCCGGAATAAACAAGACTTACGGCTGCTAGATAGGATAGTTGGAAGCCTATTTGAAAAATGACGCCAGGTTCAAGCAAGACAAAGCCTATAAAGCTAAAAGCTAATGCATCATCCATTGGTAGGTCCAACTTAATCATGCGCAGTATCATCATTAATTCGACCACAGAAACCGCACGCCACACAGAAGGTGCGCCTCCTGCAATGACGCCATAAACGGGTAAGAGGATCAATAGAACAACCGTAGCCAATTCTTTGCGAACGCCTATTCTAAGTAATCCTTCAAAAAATAGCCAAGATATCAAGGCAACATGTAAACCTGAAATTGCAAATAAATGCGTAATACCTAACTTTTGATAAGCACGCTGCAATTCATCATCCATTTGGTCCTTCTCTCCAATTAAAAGTGCTTGTGCCTCTACTACAAGGGATTTTGGAAAAGTACGTTCAATATGCTTTTCTATGCTGTATCTTCGTTCTGCAAGGAAGGTAACGAAGGAAGTTTGCTTTTCTACGTAACTCCAATTCGTGATTTCAACTATACCTATTGCTCCCTTACTCGTTAAATAATCTGACATTGAAAATGCATAAGTATGAGCAGCAGGTGATGGCTCAACAAGTTCACCTTTTGCTAAATAGGTTACGCCTGTTAGGGACGTATTTTCATATAGCTTTTTCTCTTGCTCAGAAGAAAATGTATAAACAACATAAAGTTTTTGGCCATCTGTGGTTGTTGCAAATCCTCGAAGTGTTTGACCGTTAATTTTATAGTCATTTGACCATGTTAATGGGAAGGTTGACGGTAAAGGGGAAGGTTCCGACAAATGATAGATTGAAAGGAAAAAATACGATAGTAACCCACAAGCCATTACAAGCGTTGCAAGAAAACGTGACTCATCTTTTATGATGAGCCACAGTGCTAAAAGAAGTATTAACATGAGTAGCCAAGCCGACTTGTGTGCCGCAAGAGCAGCTACAAGTACAGCAAGTGCTATATGGATCCATTTATGCTTTAAAGCTTGATGCCAAATAATGCGCTCACCTTCTGTTCATATGGGAGCAATTTTTCTTGTGACACACCACTCTCGCGAAGCTCATCTAGAATCTCTGTGTACAATGCTAGTTTTTCATCTCGCAAAAAATCAATTTTACGCTCATCAAAGGGTACATGAACGACTTCCACTCCTGCTTTTTCAAATAATTCCTGAGCATATGGATTATTTTTATAGTCTGTTGCATAATACACACGTTCAATCCCTGCTTGAATAATGGACTTTGTACATGGTAGACATGGGAAATGAGTTACATACAAATCTGCACCTTTTGTTGGTGTTCCATATTTAGCGCATTGTAGCAATGCATTCATTTCGGCATGCACCGTACGAACACAATGATTGTCCACTACATAACATCCCTTTTCAATACAATGTTCATCTCCTGTAATAGACCCATTATAACCACCTGCAATAATGCGTTTATCACGTACCACAGTTGCTCCTACTGCTAGTCTAGTACATGTACTTCGTAATGCGAGTAAATGGCTTTGTGCCATAAAAAATTGATCCCAAGTAATTCGCTCCATATGACTACCTCCAAAATTTGCCTAACAAATGATTTTTCTCTTGTTTTTCTACTATAGTGTAGCCCTTTTTGAAAAGGGGCGTCAATATCACAAAATCTACAAGGTTTAGTTTACGGTAATAGAATCTTGTAACTTCTCAAATGTTTTATCACCGATGCCACTAACATTTTTTAAATCATCAATCTTTTGAAAAGGACCATTCTCCTCTCGGTATGAAAGAATACTTTGAGCTTTAGAGGGACCAATACCTGGCAATGTTGAAAGAGCTGATACATCCGCTTTATTAATATTAATCTTTTGCTCATTACTATTATTTTCAGCAGGCAAACTAATAAAATTAGTAGTTCCTTCCTCTAGTTGTTCACCTTTTTCGGGAATATAAATGACCATTTCGTCCCGCACTTTTTGAGCATGATTTATAAGCTGTGTGTCTGCATCCTCTGTATAGCCGCCTGCAAGTTGGACAGCATCTCGAATACGTTGGTCTTGCTGAAGCTCATAAACACCTGGGTATAGTACAGCACCCTTTATATCAACAAACACTTGCTGTATAGCCGTTTCTTTAGTCGAATCAATAAGGTTATTTTCTTCAATAGGTTGGATTGTTTCGATGAGCTCTTCTTGGGGAGGTGAAGAGTCTGAACTCGAAAAATAGAAGTAACAAAGTCCACTGAGTACGAGTATGCCGGGGAATAACATACTTTTTTTATACTTTTGCCATAAAGATTGGAGCATAGCACCACCCTTTCTTTGCAAAAGATAATCATATGGAGGTACATATATCTTACACTATCTCATGTTATTTGCAAACCGGTAAAGAACTATAGTTTTAGAACAGTCGTTCCTCTCATTTTATCCTAGAGTTCTATCCATCACTCTAGCCTTTCTATCGACCAATTCAAAGACTTTTCCATCAAAAGAGCCACACTGTTACTTGAACAATGTGGCTCTTTTCTAAATTATTTTACTGCACGAATAAAAATGCGCTCGCTGTCATATTCTGGTGCTTCATCTGTAAAATCTGCTGTAATTTCAACATGATCAAAACCTATGGTACGCAACCAAGTCATATACTGGTCAATAGAGAAGGTGCGTTGAATATGCTCTTCGTCAAAACGCTCATATAATTCACTCGCGATATCCCGAACATAAAAAGTCATTTGATGGATAACGGAATGCTCGTAATCTGCAGGTTCTGTATGCCATACATAGCTAATATCTCCATCATCATACGTAAACGGTCCATCTAAAAAGATCTCATTCATTTTAAATAAGGAGTGGACGTCAAAAAATAGCTGTCCCCCGTCTCGCAGAGCATGATAGATACGTTCTAATGTCGTATAGACAGCTTGCTCCTCTATCACATAATTAAGGGAGTCTATAGTAATTGTAACAACGTCCAATGCCTCAAAGCCGTCTAATTCATCCATAGACATACAATATAAAGGTGCATGATATCCTGCAGCAGTAAAACGTTCTGTAGCAATGGATAACATCTCTTCTGATAAATCTATACCGCTGACCTTATAGCCAGCCTGTGCAAATAACAAGCTAAGCACACCCGTTCCACAACCAATATCTAACAATGCTGGATATTGACTACTTGGTGCATGTTGTACAACCCAATCTACATAAAGATTATAAGGAATATCCTTTTGTAGCTCATCATAGACATGGGCAAAGCGTTCGTAACTACTCACTTAGGCCTCAGGCATGTCTAATTGTGGTGCATCGCCCCATAGACGCTCTAAATTATAATAAGCACGCTCATCCTTATGGAAAACATGTGCCACTACATCACCTAAGTCTACAAGTACCCAACGAGCTGCATCGAAGCCCTCGATACGGCGGATTTCATAGCCCTCTTTTTCCGCTATATCTTGCAATTCACGCGCAATAGCTTGCACTTGGCGATCTGAGTTACCGTGAGCAATGATAAAATAATCCGCTAAAAGGGAAATTCCTTGCATATTTAAAACGACAATATCCTCACCATGTTTGTCGTCGATTGCTTTGTACGCTGCTTGTAATAAAGTTGAAGTCATCCTTCACTATCCTCTCTGTTCATCATATCGTTATAACATTCTATTGATAAAGGAAAAATTGGCTGCTTTGTGTCTATTAAAAATGCCAATGTATGGCGGACACAAGCACTCATGGCCTTATCCAAATTTTTTTGAGCTTTTTTGCGCAGACGATCGACACCTTCAAATCGGCGATTCGGTTCAATCATATCTGCTACAAAAATGATTTTTTCTAAACGACTCATACTAGCGCGTCCTGTTGTATGGAAACGAATCGCATTTAGTATCTCTTGATCAGTGATGCCAAACTCGCTTTCTGCTATATATGCACCAACCGGACCGTGTAGTAATTCACTGCCCCAGCCAATTAGTTTTGGATCTAATTTTTTTTCACGAACGATGTCCTCCATCCATTCAATGTCGGCATATTTAGCAATATCATGGAGGATTGCTGCTGTTTCAGCTTTTTTCGCATCCTCCCCATATTTTTGTGCTAAAGAAATTGCCGTTTCCATTACACCGATTGTATGGACATACCGTTTTTCAGGCATTCTTGGCTTAATCGCCGCTAAATACTGTTCGCGTTCCATATAGACCTTCCTTCCGTATGAACGTCTCTACCGCTTCTGGTAGCAAAAATGTCACCGTTCCTCCAGTAGCAAGGCGTTCACGAATCAGTGTGGACGATAAATCGATTTGAGGCACTTCCACCATACATACAGGGTAATCTGTCGTAGCCGTTGTTCCTGGACGCTTTACTCCAACAAATTGCACAAGTTTCACTAAATCATCGATACAATGCCATGTATGGAGCGAATCAATCATATCTCCTCCGATGATAAAGTGGAATTTCACATTTGGTTCTCTTCTACACAATGCTGAAAGTGTCTCATAGGAATAGGATACGCCACCCTTCTCAACCTCATACGACTCTACAGAAAAATGTGAAAATGGACGAATAGCCAGCTTCACCATTTCAAGTCGTTCAGCATTACTTGCATCGAAACGAGCATGCTTATGTGGTGGTATTGCATTAGGCATAAAACGAATTTCATCTAATTCTAGCGCATGAAAAACTTCATTTGCCATCATTAAATGCCCTATATGCGGAGGATTAAATGTTCCTCCCAGTAAACCGACCCTTTTCATCGTTTCACCTTATTTCGTTGCTTTTGGTAATACAATCTTTTTATGATTGCGTGATTCTTTATATAAAACAACTGTAAGACCGATTAATTGGACAAGCTCTGCATGTGCGCCTGTTGCAAGTGCTTCAGCAACTTCATGTTTATCTTCTTCACAGTTATCTAAAATACGTACTTTAATTAGTTCACGTACTTCTAATGCCTCACGAATTTGCTTTGTCATTTCGTCATTAACGCCGCCTTTTCCTACTTGGAAAATAGGTGTTAAATGATGTGCTTCCGCACGTAAAAAACGTTTCTGTTTACCTGTTAACATAAAAATTAGTTTCCTCCTAATTGTGCCTTAAGCTGCACAATCATTGAATTTGTATTTGGATACTTTCCTATCCAGTGCTCAAAAGCGATGGCTCCTTGATGTACAAACATCCCTAGACCTGTAACAATCGTTGCTCCCCTTTTTTCTGCTGCTTGTAAAAAAGGCGTCATTAATGGATTATACACAATATCTGCAACAATTGCTCCTTTCGAAAGCAAATCTAAAGAAAATGGCATGGAAAAATTGCCCGTGGCAAGGCCAGCCGATGTCATTTGCACAATAATGCTGAAATCAGCTAAAGTCTCTTCTGCTTCTTTTAATGAAATCGCACGACCTATTCCCATTTCATCAATAATAGCTTGAGCATTAGCCACTGTACGATTGGCAATGGACAAATGGCTATAGCCTTGCTGCTGCATAGCAAAAGCAATACCACGAGCAGCGCCTCCAGCACCAACAAGTAACACAGGCTTGTCTTTATGCGACGTACCAACGGCTTCTTCAAGTGAGCGAACAAAACCGATACCATCTGTATTATAGCCTTTCAGCTTTCCTTCCATTGTTCGTACGACTGTATTCACTGCACCCATTTTTTGGGCCAGCTCATCTAGCTCATCTAAATAGGGTATGATGGCTGTTTTATGGGGAATTGTAACGTTCCAACCACTTGCTCCTAATGTTTTCAAACCAGCCACTGCTGACTCTAATTGATCAGAAGGGACATGTAAAGGAATATATGTCGCATCTATCGACATGTCCTCGAACCAAGCATTATGCATGGCTGGTGATTTTGAGTGTTCAATTGGATCACCCATCACTGCAAACCACTTCTTCATTTTCTAGCCCTCTCTCTACTTTATCCTTCGATTTATATAAGGGAAGGACGAATTGAAACTTGTACACCTTTTGGTGCATAAGCTGCCACTACTACATTGGCATGTTGAACTGTAATCCAGCCCAGCCCAGAGAAAACAACATCTGTTTTGGCTTCTTTAATAGAAAACTCATGACGAACTAATGGCGGTAGTTGATCGATGAAATCTGCAGTTGGTGGTGCCAGAAGTTCTCCTTTATGTTCTGCGTACAACGTATCTGCCTTCTCTAGCTTTGTTCGATGAATTGGTAAATCGTTGGCTACATGAATTGTAAAGGCAGAGCGATCTCCCTGAATGAAATCAAATCGAGCTAAAGCCCCAATAAATAAAGTTTGTCCAGCATTTTGCTGATAAACTTTTGGTTTAATTTCTTTTTTCGGCATAATATATTTTAATTCACTGGAATCAATATGATGAGCCATTTGATGATGATTAATAATACCAGGTGTATCATATAATGCACTACCATCATCTAATGGAATTTCAATCATGTCTAATGTTGTGCCAGGGAAATGAGAAGTTGTAATGACTTCACCTTCACCTGTTGCCTGTTTAATAATACGATTAATGAACGTAGATTTCCCAACATTTGTACAACCAACAACATAAACATTTTGCCCTTTTCTGTACGCGTCGATAGCTTCCATTGCTTCAGCCATCCCCTTGCCTTTATGAGCACTTACTAACAGGACATCAACAGGCTGAAGTCCAAGAGCCTTTGCTTCTCGTTTAAGCCAGTTGATTACTTTTTTAGGTTTTACCGATTTTGGTAATAAATCTGCTTTATTGGCAATCAACAGGACTGGGTTATTTCCTACAAAGCGGTGAAGCCCCGGTAACCAGCTCCCATTGAAGTCAAAAATATCAACAATTTTTACGATTAAGCCTTGCTGTGTACCAAGACCATTTAAAATACGTAAAAAGTCATCATCTGTTAATGACACTGGTTGAATTTCATTGTAATTTTTCAAACGGAAGCAACGTTGGCAAATGACCACATCCTTCTCTAAAGATGATGGGGGTGCATACCCAACTGCTGTTTTATCTTCTGTTTGAATTGTTGTACCACAGCCAATACAATTTGGCATTTCAATCATTCTTGTTCCTCCCAAGTTATAATTCCTTTTCGTTTCAAATCATTAAACACGCGACGTTCAATGAAACGATTCAATTTTGTTACAAGCCCATCCGATTGGGCAACAGGTTTAACTAACACTGTATGCAGACCTAAGCGATTGGCACCCATCACATCTGTAAGCAGTTGATCTCCTACCATCACTACTTCATTTGGACGCAAACCTAGCTGAATTAGCGCATTATAAAAAGCATTTCGAAGTGGCTTTCTTGCCTTGTGAATATATGGGATACCTAATGGCTCAGCAAAATGTTTTACACGTGCCTCATTGTTATTCGACGCAATAATAACACGAATTCCTGATTCTTTCATAATGCGTAACCATATGATTAGCTCTTCAGTGGCATCTGGACGATCCCATTCAACCAGCGTATTATCCAAATCTGTAATGATTCCTCTAATACCTAATTCTTGTAACTTCTCTGGTGTAATTTCAAAAATATTCGTCACAAATTCGTTTGGTAATAAAAAATTATACAAAATAGCGACCCCTAATCTTAACGTATTATTCGACCATTATAGCATATTTGCAAAGGCTTCACCCATTCTAATTGGGCTTCCTTTAACAACATTATCCGTAAATTCAATCGCATCCTTTTCAAACAGCATCACAACGGTAGAACCAAATGAGAAATAACCAACTTCTTGCCCTTTACGCCATTTCGTTGTTGTATTAGTAAGCACAATTGAATTAACAAAGGTTGCGCCCACTTTTATAAATGCTACATGTTGCTTATTGTCTACTTTCAATTCCGTCACTAAACGATAATTATGAGAAATTGGTTTTTTACCGTATGTAAGACCAAGCTGATTCACAGGATAAGATTTCTGACCAAGTGTATATTGTCGTAATACTTCTCCATCAATCGGACTATGGATACGATGATAATCTGCAGGACTTAAATAAAATACGATATAATGTCCATCCGCATATTGTGCTGCTCGTTCTGTATTGCCGAGTAAATCCTGTAATGCATAGGGTTTACCCTTTACAAGAAATGTCATATCCCACTCAATGCGTCCAAAAGATTCCACTTTAGCATCTACTGGACTGGTAAAAATGGCTGGATCTTTTTCAATTGGCCGAGCATCTTCTAGCAGTTCTCTTGTAAAAAAATCATGTAAACATGAAAATTGTTGTTGTTTTTTTGAAACTTCTTCAAGGTTAATATCGTATAACTTCATGTAGCTTGGAATTATACGTTTACTCCACTTCGCTTTTGCAATTGTCTGCAAAAGATGGGAAGATTGCTTACCATTCGTTAGTTCTATCAAGCGTTGATATAGTTTTTCTTTCATTCAGTAAAACCCCTATCCATTAATTTAGACTGTCAATTTTTTCGCATTCGAAGTATAATGGTACAATATCTTAAGTGCAAAGGAGTGATCCCCCTTGTTTTTTTATCACAAGTTGGTGGATACCACGGTTAAGAAAATGAAATCGCACGCAGCTAACTTCATCACAATTAGTAATATGTCCTTTGGAGGCGCGGCTATTATGGCCACTTTACATGAATACTATAGCTATAGTGTCTTGTTTATCTTTATTGCAGCTCTTCTTGATCGCTACGATGGTAAGGTAGCGAGAGCGCTCGGACAAGTGTCAGAGCTAGGTAAACAATTAGATTCTATGAGTGATATTATATCATTTGGCGTGGCGCCTGCATTACTAATGTATGAAGTTGTTCTAGTTGATTTTGGTTTTGCCGGCATGATGATGGCCGTATTATTTATCGTCTGTGGTGCGATGCGTTTAGCTCGCTTCAATATTAGTGAAGCGAATGGTTATTTCACAGGTTTACCTATTACAGCTGCAGGTACGTTCTTAACTTTAACGTATTTCGCGGCCAATACGTTCCATCCGGCATTTTATCTTTTCCTTTTTCCCATTTTAGCTTTACTAATGATTAGTACATTTACGTTAAAAAAAGTGTAACAGCGCATTTGCTGTTGCACTTTTTTCATTTCCCACAGCTTTTAAACATATACTGTCGAAAAATGGGGAAAGGATGAAATCATTCAATGAGCGGAATTTTCACATCAATGTTGCAGTTATGGCTTGAGATCCCTGCGTTGCTTGGCTACTTAAAGGGGCAAACATTCCATAAACCCTTTTCAAAAGAAGAGGAAGCTGCTTGTATTGAACGATTTTTAGGTGGCGATGAGCAAGCGCGTCTTGATCTGATCGAACGTAATATGAGGCTTGTCGCGCACGTCGTTAAAAAATTCCATCCAAAACATGAGCAACTCGATGATTACATTTCCATAGGAACAATCGGTCTAATGAAAGCAGTAGAGAGCTATACCCCTGACAAAAAAACACGACTCGCCACATATGCAGCTCGTTGTATTGAAAATGAAATTTTAATGCATCTACGGACACAAAAAAAGGTTCAGAAAGACGTTTCTTTGTTTGAGCCTATCGGAACTGATAAAGACGGAAATGCACTGCAAATTCGTGATTTACTTCAATGTGATGAAGAAAGTGCAACAGAGAAGTTGGAGCATAAAGAGCATGTAGCACAGTTATATCATTATTTGCATATGCTTGATGAACGCGAACTTGAAATTGTAACACTGCGATATGGCTTAAATCAACAGGATGCACTTACACAAAAGGAAATTGCTGCTCGATTAAATATTTCACGAAGCTATGTATCTCGCATTGAAAAACGAGCACTTATTAAACTCTACCAACTGTACAAACGAGACCAAAAGTCGGTTGAATAATTTATTGTAAAATGGACAATAGAAAAATTCAATGCTTCTTTGGCGGAAGATGTGCCTATTTCATGGCATAGAAAAAAGCCCCTTGCGACATGACTATGTCGCAAAGGAGCTTTTCCGTCATACATACTATTAATGTGCTGATTCTGATAGTTCTGCTGAAATCAGTGTGCCGATTAAAGTTGTTAAAATGACTACACCCGCTGTTAGAAATAACATCGTGAATGCCTCCCATTCTATTATGAAGAGATTGATTAGTCTAAAGTGTAGCATTTGTCCTTTATTCTAACTGTGATTTTTCTCACAGAAAAATCAGCACATTTTGACCATTTTGTGTAGTTTATAGTGAGGCAATGGCTTTTAATACTACTTGTGTCGAATGCTTTGCAGCAACTGGTAAAAACTCATCAAAGCTAATATTCGATTCTTTCCCAGCAATGTCTGATAGCGCACGAATGACAACAAAAGGTGTCGCAAATTGATAACACACTTGTGCAACCGCTGCTGCTTCCATTTCTACAGCCTTCATTTGAGGGAAATGACGACGAACAGCTTCTACGCGTTCAGGATCATTCATAAAAGCATCCCCAGAGCAAATTAATCCAATACCATACTGATGCTCTCCAACCGCCTTAACAGCCTCTTCAGCTACTTTCATCAATTGTTCATCTGATTTATAGGCTGCCGGCATACCAGCCATTTGTCCGATTTCATAGCCGAAAATAGTGACATCTACATCATGATGACGAACTTCATCGGAAATGACTACAGCGCCAACCTCAAGAGCTTCATCATACCCACCTGCAGATCCTGTATTAATGACAACATCTGGCTTAAACTCATGTAAAAGTATTGTCGTAGACATGGCAGCATTCACCTTACCAATACCACTTTTTAATAACACGACTTCCTTACCCTCATAAGTTCCTGTTGTATATTCACTACCTGCGATGATTGTACTTTGTGCATCGTTTAATGCTGCTCTTAGTAGCTCTACTTCCTCTTCCATTGCGCCAATTACTGCAATTTTCATGAACTGTTACTTCCCTTCTTTATCAACTCTATTAAAAATAATCAAAAGAGTGATTTTCGTCAATAGGCGCCTTCTAATGTGTTCAGTTGCTCTAGCTTCACAGGCAACCAGCCTTCATTGTCAACCCATTCCATGCTGACACGGTACATTTGGGATTTATCTTTACTTGAAACCGTTGCAATGGCTGAATTAGGACCACCATTATTTTGCATACGCCAGATGATCATATTGCTTTGGTCGATACCTGTCACAGTAGAAACTGTTGCTACTTTTTCAGCCCAGTCTACAGACGTATCGTCATATGAAGACACATGCTGGCCTGTTTGTGTTGTAGGTGTTGGCTGCCAGTTTTTATTCGTGATGACCTTGTCTACAATAGGATTATCTGAAGTCGATTCCTCAGGTGTACCTTGCTCCTCTTGTGATGTCTCAGATTCCGCTTCTTCCTCTTCCTGTGAAGGTTTTTCTTCGTCGACAGCAAGATCTTTATCCTCTTCATTCGCAGGCTCTTTGTCCACTTCTTTTTCTTTATCACCGCTCTTTTCCTCTTGAGCTGGCTCATCTTTTACTGCTTGATCTGCATCATCTTGCCATTTAAACACATAGGTTGCTGTGATAATAATAAGTACGACCACAACGCCAATTAAAACATTCAATAGTTTATCTAGCTTTTTATTACGAGATGGCTGCAAATGACGACTACTTCGAGTTTGTCGTTCACTCATAATGTCTCCCCCTCTCTAGCAAATATTCTATCAAGTTCGACAGCACTTGCAAAATAATTATACTCACTAAATTACTAGGAAGCCTGATAATCAAATAATGGTAAAAGCAGTTAGCCTCTCTTGGAAAGAATGGCCAACTGCTTGTACATGTTAACATTATTTAATAGAAATAATTTTTACTTTCATTTCGCCACCAGGTGTTTGAACAACTACTTCTTCGCCTTCAGCGCGGCCTAGTAGACCTTTAGCAATTGGTGATTCATTTGAGATACGGAATTCCATAGGATCTGCCTCTGCTGAACCAACAATTGTATAAGATTCTTCTTCTGTCGAAGGTTTACCATTAATAATTTCTACAAATGTAACCGTTTTCCCAAGTGATACTACACTGTTATCTGTCTCATCCTCAGAAATAATGACTGCGTTACGAATCATTGATTTTAATGTAGAAATACGACCTTCTAAAAAGGCTTGTTCTTCTTTTGCTGAATCATACTCAGCGTTTTCAGAAAGATCTCCAAAATCACGTGCTATTTTAATACGTTCAACGATTTCTTTACGTGTTTCAGTTTCTAATTTTACTAATTCTTCTTCTAATTTACGTTTCCCCTCAGCTGTCATAGGGTACTGTTTTTCATTTGCCAAAGTCCTTCACTCCTTGTTTCTTCAATATAAAAACATAAAACTCGACTAAATGCTTGGAAATTGCACTTAATCGAATTTTATTATTTTTAAACGTTTTCAAATTACGCTTTGACCTAATAGTATGCATACCTTTTTAAAATATGCATGAAAATATTGTCAATACCACTCTATCTTATTACAATACGTTGTCGGTTTCAAGAATAGTTTTAATTTTCGTGACCATTAAATCAATTGCTACCTCATTATCCCCACCTTCTGGAATAATGATATCAGCATAGCGTTTTGTTGGTTCAATAAATAAATTATGCATAGGTCGAACCGCCGATAGATACTGCTCAATTACTGAATCTGTTGTACGTCCACGCTCTTTAATATCACGCATGATACGACGAATAATTCGTAAATCCGAGTCTGTATCCACAAATAACTTAATATCCATTAAATCACGTAAATCAGCATCCTCTAGCACTAGAATACCTTCTAGTATAATAACATCCACTGGCTCAACATGAATGACTTCTTGTGCTCTCGTATGCTGCACGTAATCGTAAACAGGTTTTTCAATTGGTTGACGCACTAAAAGTTTTTTTATGTGCTCAATTAATAAATCGTTATCAAAAGCTAACGGATGGTCATAGTTAGTTCCTAGGCGCTCTTCAAATGTTAAATGACTCTGATCTTTATAATAAAAGTCTTGTTCAATGACAACAACTGAATGATCGCGAAAAACATCATAAATAGCACGTGTCACACTCGTTTTCCCTGAGCATGAACCACCAGCGATTCCGATGACAACTGGACGCTTTACTGCCATTAGTTATTCTCCTTTCGCATCATGTTATGCGGCTTTAATGGTGTCTCACATTTAAATTTAACAATTTGTAATGGATGACGGGCTGCATCTAGGCTATTGCCATCCTCATCCCATATTTCTCCCATTGTCATTCGGAAGTTCTCGATTTCAGGTCCAAAGAACTCCACTTCATCACCTGGTTTAAAATAATTACGTTGCTGCATTGTAACAATTTTTGTCTCTGGATCATGATCTAAGATCAAACCAGCAAATTCATACGTTGTTTTACGACCATGCAAACCAAACATTTGCTCTTCGAAGCCAGGTGCATCATGGAAGAATGCTTCAGCTGTATCACGATTTGCACATTTATCTAGCTCTTCAAGCCATTCTCGTTTAATTTTAAAGTTATCTGGATCAGCACAATAGGCATCAATTACTCTACGATAAACTGAAACAACTGTCGCTACATAGTGAATGGACTTCATACGACCTTCAACTTTTAAAGAGTCGATGCCAAGCTCAATCATATGAGGAATTGCTTCGATTAATTTTAAATCTTTTGGGCTCATAGCAAATGGTGCATGATTATCATCGAAAAGTGCTTTTTCTTCACCATCTTCTAATTCGTATAAATCATAGTCCCAACGACATGATTGGCAGCAACCACCACGGTTGGAATCACGCGCAGTCATATGATTGGACAGAACACAGCGACCAGAATAGGCAATACACATTGCACCATGAACAAAGGCCTCGATTTCAATATCAACCTTTTCCTTCATTAGCTTCATTTCTTCGCCGCCTACCTCACGTGCTAAAACGACACGATGTAAGCCTTCTTCTTTCCAGTACTGTACTGCCTTCCAGTTAGATAGCGATTGCTGTGTTGAAAGGTGAATTTCTAGCTTAGGTGCTGCTGTACGGCATGTTTCGATAATCAGCGGATCCGCTACGATAATACCTGTTACGCCTGCTGATTCAATATCCTTTAGGTAACGCTCTAAGCCATCCATATTTTCATTGTGGGCAAAAATGTTTGTTGTCACATAAATTTTTGCGCCGTATTTATTGGCAAACTCCACACCCTCACGCATTTCCTCAATCGAGAAGTTATCTGCATTGGAACGAAGACCAAACTCTCGTCCACCGATAAATACTGCATCTGCTCCATAATGAACAGCGACTTTTAATTTTTCTAAGCTACCTGCTGGGGCAAGTAGCTCTGGTTTTTTAGTAATGACACGTTTACCGTCGACAATCTCACGGATTTTGTCATTTTGTTCTAACGCTAATGCCATGTTATTGCCCCCTCCTAGTAAACTGTTTCCTTGAAGATAAAGCCTGTATCTAATGGTCTAATGGCTGGTTGAATATCTTCAATTTTTGCTAATAAAGCATCTTTTATCTCTTCATACGCTTCTTCGGATTCATCAAAATACGCATCAATAGCTTGACGATAGGCTTCTGTTACCGTTACGACATAGTCAGCCGTTTGTAGAACACCTTCAATTTTCAGAGCATCAATGCCACCTTCAAATAATTCGGCCAGCTCATCAATAATACACATATCATTTGGACTGAAAATATGTGTTCCATTCACATCTTCGTAAATTGGATATTTATTATTTCGCTCATCATCATGTAGGAACATATTGCGATTTTCTTGACGATTTTCAATAGCCATTACTTTATCTTGGTATAAGAAATAATGACCAAGTAAAGGACGTTTAGATTGGAACATACAAGTCATACCATGTACTTGTACCTCAATTTCCACCTCGGCATTTTCTTTAATTTCTAATACTTCATCAAGAGAAAGCTCACGTGCTAACACGGCACGAGTTGCACCACGTTTTCCCCAATAGTTCGCTGTAAACCAGTTTGTAGCAGTTGTCTCTGGGTTCCAATGTAATGGAATTGTAACGCCCTGCTCACGACGAATAATTAATACCGCTGGATCCCCGTAAATTAAACGATCCACTCCGATACGTTGCATTTCTTTTAAATAGTCAGCAAGTGCGTCTAGTTTCTCATTATGGAATAGTGCATTGACCGCAACATAAACCTTTTTACCTGCTGCGTGAATAAGCTTCGTTGCTTCTTCCACTTCAGCAACAGAGAACTCCCCTGCTAGACGTAGACCAAATTGTTGTTCACCAATGACAAAAGCATCTGCTCCAGCTTCTAATAATGCTTTTATATGTTCTACTGATTGTGGTGTCACAAGCAATTCCGGTTTTTTCATAGTAGTCACCTCTTCAAGCATAGTAATAAACCGTCACCGACTGGTAAAAAAGCACTTGTATAATCCGGGTGCTTCATGATCCAATCTGTGAAGTTTTTTAAATTGCGAATCATTGTCCGCTTACGACGTGGAACATCCTTCAAATCTAAATCAGACAACCCATGCATGTACATATTATCGATATACAAAACTCCACCTGATTTTACTAAAGGGGCATATTTTTCAAAAAAGCGTTGGTATTGTCCCTTTGCGGCATCGATAAAAACAGCATCGAATGTCGTGTGAATGGCCTCATCGTCCACCTCTAAAGCATCACCTTCAATGACCGTAATTCGTTGTGATACGGTTGAACGTTCAATATAGGCTTTCGCCCTTGTTACACGCTCTACATCACGTTCAATTGTAACAATATGGACGTCAGGCAAGGCCTCCGCCATTCGAATAGCAGAATAACCAATTGCCGTGCCAATCTCTAAAATTTTTGACGGATTTTGAATACGTAACAGTTGATTTAATGCATCAATCCCTGCTAGTTGCATTATCGGTACATGATTCTCCTCCGCATATGCTTCCATTTCTAAAAGCAATTCATTACGTGGCTGTATAAATGATTGTATATATGCATCTGATAATTCCATTGTTTCACCCTCATTTAAAAAGCAACAAGCATTTTGCTGTTGTCTGTACTTCATCATTTATCAACAAAAAGAAAAAGACCAAACGTGATGTCTTGGTACTTTGCCATACAAAAATGAGCAATTGTTTAGATATGCAAACAATTGCCACCACGCATATTTGTCCCGCATAAATGAACGGATTGATCAAAAATCACACTTTATAATAGCATGAAAATAGAAGGAAAGCTATTTTTCTTTCCTTCTATCCATCTGTTTGCTATATGCTTTTAAGCTTTACATAAGCTTACTCTTCTTTTTGTAAATATTTTGCTATTTTCTGTAAATGTTCATCATAAGTTTTCGAGAAGTGGTTGACACCCTCTTTATCTGCTAAGAAATAGAAATAATCTGTTTGACTTGGGTTCAAGGTAGCCTCAATCGAAGTCTTACCAGCACCAGCTATTGGTCCAGGTGGTAGGCCTTTATTTTTGTAAGTATTATAGGCATTATCGACTTCTAAGTCCTCAAATAGAACACGATCTTTATGATCTCCAAGTGCATATAAAACAGTTGGGTCTGTTTGTAAAGGCATTCCTTCGTTAATACGATTATAGAAGACGCTTGCTATTGTCTCTCGATCTGTTTGAGCAGTAGCTTCCTCCTCCAATAATGAAGCAAACGTTAATAGTTGATGAACTGACATTTGTTTTTCTGCTAAAACATCATGATAGTTCTTAACCACATTATTTGTGGCTGCTATCATCTCTTCTACGATTGCTTGTAAAGATGGTTTTTCTTCAAAGTAAGAATAGGTCGCTGGGTATAGATAGCCCTCTAAGTCATAGCGAATGTTATCTGCTAACACAGCATCTGTTACAAGCTCAGGATAGTTTGCCATCATTTGTTGCACAAATTCTTCACTTGTCACAAGATCCATAAATTCTTTTTGTGTGTATGGTGTTTTCTTTTCAATTACCTTACCAATTTGCTCAAGTGTTAAGCCTTCCGGAACAGTCATCGTAAAGACTGGCTTACGATATACTTTCCCTGTTTTCAAGCTTTCAATGAGTTCATCAAATGTCATTGCCTGTGTTAAATCATAATTTCCTGCCTGGAATTGAGATTCATTTTTAAATTTAGCATAGTATTTAAAAACACGTGCATCTTTAATGACACCTTTTTTCTCTAGTAATGTAGAAATGGAGGTTAAACTCGAACCTATTGGTACTTCTACTGCTATTGTTTTTGTTGCATTAGGATCAAGTGGTTTTAATGCACCCTTTACATAGTTGTACCCAAATAATCCCACTACACCTATTATAAGCACGAAAACAACGGCAATAATTGCAACGATTTTTCTCACAACTTTTACCTCAGATTTTCTTTCTTGCATTTTTGAAAACATTTCTTGTTTTTTAGAACCGTTATCCACGGGTTTCCCCCCTATCACTAAACATTATCATACTAGAAATCAACTTTCACGACAAACAGAAATCGACAATTCAGGAGAAATTACATATGTAAAAAATCTGCCAACAATCATTGTTAGCAGATTTTTGAGCTTAAAGAAATCGTTCAAACTATAAAGTATTTAATACTTCCTCAACAAATTCCCACTCTTCATCCGTCTCAATCGGCAACAATTCTTCAATTTGTCCATCGTTTCCAGCAATATATTGTGCAGCAAATATATCTCGTTCGTCAATAGGTTCATCCGTCGCTTGAACATATAAAACATACGATTTGCCAAATTGCTCAGATGAAAACGTATGAATAACCTCACAAACATGATCTGTCCCGTCTTCCTCTGTCACCGTAATAAGTTGTGGTTCATCTTCCTCAAACTCATCAAGAAGTGTTAACACCACTTCATTAATCATTTCCCACTCCGCATCTGTTTCAACAGGTTGTAAATTTATCATCTCACCACTATTGTCATCATAATCAAATGTCATCGCTGAAAGATCACCTGGGATTTCTTGACCACTCTCATCTAAAATTGAAAATAACACATAGGACTTGTCTTCTGCATCAAATGTAAAGACCACATGGCAGCGTTGTTCCTTCCCATCTTTTCCGATTATCATAAATTCTTGCGTTTCTTCATTCATTCGATTTCCTCCTTTTATGACAGTTTATTGTCATGTTATTGAGTATTTTTTTGTTTTCTTAATTAAGTTAGTTACTTTTTAAATGCTTTCATCCTATATCTAGGTAGGATTGGGGATTACCTTTTGAGCAGTTTCACTCTGCTTGCGAGCGGGGCCTGCCTATGTTTGAGCGCTTACCCTTCACTTCCGAGCGGCTTCAGCCTGTTTATGAGCACTTACCCTTCACTTCCGAGAGGCTTCAGCCTGTTTATGAGCGCTTTCTACTCACTTGCGAGCGGCTACAACTAGTTTATGAGCGCTTACCATTCACTTCCGAGCGGCTACAACTAGTTTATGAGCGCTTACCATTCACTTGCGAGCAGCTTCAGCCTGTTTATGAGCTCCTATCCTCAATTTGCGAGCGGCTCTTGCCAATACATGAGCGCTTATCCTCTATTCTTAAGCGAACCCTGCCAGTTTATAAGCAATCTCATTTATCATTAACAACCTTTCTACTCTCTAAACACAATCGGATTCACATATTTAAGGTTTTCCGCACCCCTATAAAATAGACCCCAATAAAAAAGGAACAAGGACTGCAAGTTGCGCTCCTTGTTCCAAGCTTTAAGTAAGAAGATTAGTCTTCGTATTCATCCTCTAAAGCGTTTAAAACGTCCTCTACCATATCCCACTCTGCTTCAGTTTCGATTGGTGTTAATTCACCATCTTCACCATTTTCAGAAGGTACGAATGAAGATACGAAAATTTCAACTGAACCATCTTCATCTTCTTCTGCGCCTACCATTGAGTAAAATACGTATGATTTCCCAAACTCTGGAGATTCATGAACGTGAATCACTTCACAAAGCTGCTCATTTCCGTTCTCGTCAATCACTGTAATGTGTTGAACGTGTAATTCTTCTTCATGGTTATGCTCTTGTGCCATGTATTGTCACCTCATCAATTAATTTTTGCTATCTAAGTAGCCTTGTAAAATCATCACTGCTGCCATTTTATCAATGACCTGCTTACGCTTTTTGCGACTCACGTCCGCCTCGATTAACATACGTTCAGCAGCCATCGTTGTTAGACGTTCATCCCATAATTTGACCGGTAGTGAGAAATGTTCTTCTAATAGCTTTTTATAGTTCTCAGAAGCCTCTCCACGCGGTCCAACCGTATTATTCATGTTTTTCGGAAAACCTACAACAAATTCTGTTATAGTGTATTCCTTTACTAGCTCGGCGATACGTTCAATGCCGAACTCACCATTCGCTTCATCAATTTTTACGGTTTCAATACCTTGGGCGGTCCAACCGAGTGCATCACTTACAGCAACGCCTACGGTTTTTGACCCAACGTCTAATCCCATAATTCTCATTTCTAGTCCTCGTTATTCTTTTTGATATAAAATTTAACAAGCTCTTCTAGAATTTCGTCACGCTCAAGCTTGCGAATTAAATTACGAGCATCCTGATGGCGAGGAATATACGCCGGATCACCAGAAAGTAAGTAACCAACAATCTGATTGATAGGATTATATCCCTTTTCCTCTAATGAAGAATGTACTTTCAACATTACCTGCTTGACTTCCTGTTCCATTGATTCTTCTGGAAAATTAAATTTCATCGTTTGATCAAATGAACTCATGACCAGCACCTCGCTTTCAGAAATAAGGAGATGTGCAAACAAGCTCATCTCCAATTTCTCTTTATTATAACATGTTTTGGTGAATTAATTAAATGGATTTAACATAATCATACACAGAAAGTAGTGCTTCATCAAGTTTTGAAGCATCTTTTGCACCTGCCATCGCCATATCTGGACGACCGCCACCTTTACCACCACATGCTTCTGCGACCATTTTCACAATATTCCCTGCATGGTAATTGCCACCAACTAATTCTTTGGAAACACCTGCACATAGCATTACTTTTTCGCCATCAACAGCGCCAAGTACGATAACTGCTTTTGGCATTTTCGCTTTCAGGTCATCCATCATTTGACGCAGTTGATTGTTATCCTTCGCTTCTACTTTTGTAGATAGAACCGTCACATCTCCAATTGTCTGTGCTGCATCAACAATAGCTCCTGCTTGAGCATTAGCGATTTTTTGCGATAAAGCTTCATTTTCACGTTGTAATTCTTTATAGTCAGCTTGTAATGCCTGAACTTTCGTTACGATATCTTTAGGGTTTGCTTTTAATAATGCAGCTGCTTCATTTAAAAGAGCCTCTTCTTCTTTAACCGCTTCATAAGCAACTTTACCTGTAACAGCTTCAATACGGCGAGTCCCTGCACCAATACCACCTTCTGAAACAATTTTGAAGAAGCCGATTTCAGAAGAACGTTTTACATGAATACCACCACATAGCTCAATAGAATAATCCCCGATTGAAACTACACGAACAACATCACCATATTTTTCACCGAACAATGCCATTGCACCCATTGCTTTCGCTTCATCTATAGCTTTTTCTTCAATAATGACCTCTATATCATCCCACACTTTTTCATTTACAATACGTTCGATTTGTTGTAACTCTTCTTTTGTGACTTGACCAAAGTGTGAGAAGTCAAAACGTAAACGGTCAGGACCTACATAAGAACCAGCTTGGTTAACATGGTCGCCTAACACATCTTTTAATGCACGTTGCATAATATGTGTTGCTGTATGGTTTTTAATAATTAAATTACGGTCATCACGATTTACTACTGCTTGCACTGCATCTTCTACATGCATTTCACCAGATTCAACTACTACAGTATGAAGTGGTTGCCCATTTGGTGCTTTTTGAACATCTTTTACTACAGCAGTAAAGCTATCATTTGAAATTGTACCGCTGTCGGCAATTTGACCGCCCATTTCAGCGTAGAAAGGTGTTTTAGCTAAAATGACTAATGCTTCTTGACCTTCTGAAGCTACTTTGGAAACTTGGCCATTGACGATCATTGCAGCAATTTCAGTATTAGCTGTTAACGTATCATAGCCAACAAATTCACTTGCAACTGTTAAGTTTGCTAATACCTCATTTTGTACTTGCATGGAATCAACATCTTGACGTGCTGCACGAGCGCGCTCACGTTGCTCTTCCATCGCCGCCTCGAAACCATCATGATCAACTTTCATGCCTACTTCCTCTGCGTATTCCTCTGTTAATTCGATAGGGAAGCCATAAGTATCATATAAACGGAAAGCATCTGCACCTGGAATATAATCATGGCCTGCTGCTTTTTGTGATTCAACTACTTCATTAAAGATAGCAAGACCTCCATCTAATGTTTCATGGAAACGAAGTTCTTCATTTTTAATAACGCGTTGAATAAATTCACATTTTTCCGTTACCTCTGGATAGAAGTCTTCCATAATTTTACCCACAGTTGGCACTAATTCAAACATAAATGGTTTTTCAATACCAATTTGTTTTGCATAACGAACAGCACGACGTAATAAGCGACGAAGTACATAGCCACGGCCTTCGTTTGAAGGAAGTGCTCCATCACCAATTGCGAATGCTACTGTACGAATATGGTCTGCAATCACTTTAAATGGTGTATTAATATCTTCCTCTGAGCCGAAAATTTCATTTAAGTCTACTTCGGACGGACGTTTATATTGACGGTTAGCAAATTCCTCGATTTTTTCAATAATTGGCATAAATAAATCTGTATCAAAGTTCGTTGGTACATTTTGAACAACGGATACAATACGCTCTAAGCCCATACCTGTATCAATATTTTGTTTTGGTAGTGGCGTGTAAGTGCCATCAGGATTATGGTTAAATTGAGAAAACACAAGGTTCCAAATTTCAAGATAACGTTCATTCTCCCCACCTGGGTACATCTCAGGGTCATTTTCATCTGAGCCGTATTCTACGCCACGATCATAAAAAATCTCTGAGTTCGGACCAGATGGACCTTCTCCGATATCCCAGAAGTTCCCTTCTAAACGAATTAAACGTTCTTCTGGAATACCAATTTCTTGATGCCACACATCATAAGCTTCTTGATCTTCAGGGTGAATTGTAATCGATAATAATTCTGGATCAAAGCCCATCCACTTCTTATCTGTTAAAAACTCCCATGCATAATGAATAGCCTCTTTTTTGAAGTAGTCACCAATAGAGAAGTTTCCAAGCATTTCAAAGAACGTATGGTGACGAGCCGTTTTCCCAACATTCTCAATATCATTTGTACGTATTGATTTTTGTGCGTTTGTAATACGTGGATTATCAGGAATGACACGACCATCAAAATACGGTTTAAGTGTCGCAACACCAGAGTTAATCCAAAGTAATGATGGATCATTTATTGGCACAAGAGGTGCTGATGGCTCATGATGATGCCCCTTTTCTTTAAAAAATTCCAAATACATTCGGCGAATATCTACTGCTTTCATTGGATAAATTCCTCCTATTTTTTATATTGTAAAATCACGATATGAATCCTGCAATCTACATGAATTACACCTTTAAGGTTCTACCGAAGAAAATAAAAAAAGCCCTCATCCCCAAAAAAGGGACGAGGACTTGTCATTTGTCTCGCGGTACCACCCTAGTTGTAAGTAAACGCTCTTACTTACCTCTTTAGCACTTGTAACGTCAGTGAACGGCAGGGATTAGCTGCACTCTGGAGTAGCTTTCGGCATTTGCTGTTGTGAGGATTTTTTCAGCCTAGAAATCCCTTTCTTTTCACATACAAATACGTACTGTCTCCATCATCGTTTTTACTTTTTCTATCGAAAATTATAAAAAAAATTTGTTGTGCTGTCAATTAGTACTAGTATAACAAACGATAGCTATGCAATCATTTTTTTGAAGTAGACCCACATGCCCCATGTAAATAACACTAAGAAGGCACTGATCGTAATTGTTGTAATCGGCGAGTCTTGATAAGGTAAAGGTACATTCATACCAAAAAAGCTAGTAATCACAGAAAGTGGTAACATAATCGTCGAGATTACCGTTAATAAGTTTAGTTTTTCAATAGATTTCCCACTAATAATTGAAAAATACGTATCTAGCGTACTGTTGACTAAATCACGATAGGTCTCCGTAGAATCAACAAGACGTTCTAAATGGTCATTTAAATCTTTATAGAATGGAATATTATCTTCTTGAATGTCAAATTTCCATTGACCATTCATAGTTGAAAAAATTCTTCTTTGCGGCATAATAGCTTGGCGAATTAAAATAATGTTCCGCTTCAGCGCAAGAAATTCCTCGGTAACGACTTTTGGTTGATAATCATAAATTTCCTCTTCCAGTTCATCAATGCGTGCTCGGATGCGCTCTAATACCGGAAAATACTCATCTGTAATTCCATCAATAATCGTATGCAGTAAAAAATCAGTGCCTTTTTCCATATACGTTGAACTATTGAAGCAAACCTTTTCCATATGACCAAGCCATTGTAATTTCTGTTTATGAACAGTGACTACATAATTTGGCCCCATAAAAATATTTAACTCAACAGTTGTAATTTCATTGTTACTTTTTTCATTGTAGATAGGCGCATGGAAAACAAAAAATTTATAATCACCATAGTTATCCATTTTAGGACGTGATCCTTCATGTAAGCAATCTTCCACTGCTAGTGGATGAAAGCCAAAGACATCTGCTATATTATTTAATTCATTATATCGATAAGCATATAAATCCACCCATAATAAATCTCCGTTAGGAATAGGAAGTTGTATATCAAGCATATTGAAATCATGTTGCACTGTCTTACTATTGCTTTCATAATAGTGAATTTTAATCATTATACTTCACCTCGTGTTTTGTTATGAGAAAGTAACAAAAGGTAATCAAACTTACCTTTTGTCTGCGTCGGTGATCAGAAATTGACGACTTTTTAATTGTTGCTGTTTACCTAAATAGTACTTATTCGGCTCAGGACTACTATCCATTTCTCATCACCTTCCTTTCATAACAAAAACACGCCTTCTACGAATGAAGGCGTGTTGAATACACATATCAAAAAATAGCAATAAAAAACATTGCATGCTTGTTACCTTCAAACGTTGAGTTTTAGCACTATGCGGCATAGGATTATGTCCAGCTACGTTAAAAAACACCTTATTTCGATGATTTCTGTTGACCCATTGGCGTCTCTCGACATTTTTGGGTAGTAGCGTATCTCCAGCATAGGAGCCTCACCTAACGAAGGGAGTTTATTCTTTTATTCCTACAAATCATAGCGGATACAATCACAACTGTCAAACAATTAATCAATCACTCTTCAAGAAATCTTCCACTCTCTGAACGAAATGCTCCCGATGATAAGACTGATAGAGCAGGCTAGTTAAACGTACAGGGTCACCAAAGAAAAAGCGTTCATAAAGTGTTTGTCTTGTGCCAAAACTACTCATCGTTAAATCCCAAGCCAAACGGAACTTTTTTACTCGCTCTTCGCCTGTATCTCGGATTGATTGTAAGTAGTGATCAAGATCACCGTCATCTGTTGCAAATGCTTTTGCACTTGGTATAGACATTAAACCGCTTGCCCCAAGTAGCTGGACAATATCTGTGAAGGTTGGATACACTTTCGGGAAAATTTGAATCGCGACCTGTAGCGTGGATAGGTCAGGTCGTATAAAGCCAAACAAATCTCTCTGTGCCTCTATTTCTGATTTTAATTGTAATGCTTTCATCGTTTCTAAAGCCACAATGACATCCACCACTTTTTGATGTACATGTTGGTATTCTCCAATATTAATTGTATCCACAATTGATTGTATGACCCCTAGGATAAACTCCGTCTTGGCAATTTGACGAGACAGTACTTGATGCAAGCCATAGGCCTGGAATCCACTCACATTCATAAATTGATTAGCAACGTCGACATTTTCATAGTAAAAAACACGATCCCATGGGACAACTACATCATCAAATACAACGATCGCATCCATTTCTTCAAAACGAGCACTCAAAGGGTGATCAAAAGTAGAATGTCCGCCTACAAAAGATTGTCGACATAAAAACTTTAAGCCCTTCGTATTACTCGGTATAGAAAAGCCGAAACCTTTTCCTTCATCATAGCCATTTGTAGATAAAACGAGCAATTCATCTGTTATACCACCCTGTGTTGCTAATAATCTTGCCCCTTTAATGACTAAACCTTCACTTGTCTTCTCGGTAATTTTTGCCGCAATCGTAATATCTTCATTTTCATGGTAGTAGCGCTGACGATTCACTTGTGGTTCGATAAAGGTATGTGTCATCGTTATATCATTTTCACGAGCATACTCATAAAACTTTAGTAAATGCTCAGGAAAACAGTTTGGTTTATCTTTTAAAAAATCTGATGCAGAAGCTAGGGCCATTAACGTCGTATTCATATAATCAGGACTTCTTCCTAAAAAACCGTTAGATGCTAAGGCCCATTCCCTTGCAGCTTGGCGTCTTTTCACAAGATCTTCTGGAGTCAAAACCTGAAGAAATGACATGCCGACTCTCTCTTTACTAGTTGGCGATTCGTATGTCATTTTTTCAAGAAGTGCCCTTTGATGTTGTAGATCAAAAAGTTTCGCTTGACTTTGCATAACCCCTTTAAAGGCAGGATGTTCTGACACCTTTCCTGTCACAACTTCTCCATCAATCGAAATATACGTTTTCAAAGCATCAATGCGCTCAATATACTGCTGCCCTGTCATTATTGCCATACTGTCACCCCTATACATTTCCTATGTTTTTGTACTTATCTAGTATATGAAATGTCCAAAAATTAGGTGACGACACAGCTAAGTAGAAAAAACCCGATTAGATACTGTCAGTCTAATCGGGTACATGTTCTTATTGATCGAGGTAACTACTTTAGTCATCCAAAAAATCATACGGAGAGATATCCTCCATACCAATCATCGGATGAATATAAGGTGCTGTTTCTGCCGTTAGCTTTTGTTCATTGGATAGCTCTTTACTCTCTTCTTCTTCCACTGAGACTGCCTCGACTTCAATAACCTCATCATTCATATCCATTGGGTTGAGTCTAGCTCGTAAGGAAGTGAATCGCTGTAGATCGTCCGTACGCTGTAAGCCATCTGCCAGCACATCAGGTTCACCACAAAGTATCAAGAAATTTTTTGCACGTGTAATGCCTGTGTATAAAAGGTTACGACGCAACATTTTTGAATATCCTCTGACAACAGGCATAATAACGGTTTGAAACTCAGAGCCTTGTGATTTATGGATTGAACAACAATAGGCTAATGTCAATTGATTTAAATCACTACGTTGATAGGTTACTTCAATACCATCAAAGGAAACGACTAGTAAATCTTGCTTTTCTATTGTTTCCTTCGCCTTAATAATACTTATGACTTCCCCCATATCACCATTAAAAACATTACTTTCAGGTTGATTGACTAGCTGCAGGACTTTATCCTTTATCCTATAGGTGACATCGCCGAAGACAAGCTCTTTTCGAGTACCCGTATCATTTGGATTGATGAGCTCTTGTATCATTTTGTTTAAATTATCAATGCCAGCAGGTCCTTTATACATGGGGGCTAGCACTTGAATATTACGAATTTCTTGACCTTTTGCCACCGCACTTTTTACAACTTGCGTAACGACATTCGCAACCTGATCAGCTGAAGCCTTAATAAATGAACGATCTGATGTTTTGGCTGTAAGATCATAGGGAATGGTTCCTTTTTTTATTTGATGGGCAAGTTCAATAATCGTAGAACCTTCAGCTTGCCTGTAGACATCAGTTAATTCAACCGTCGGCAATTGCTTGGATGCTAATAAATCCTTTAACACCTGTCCTGGACCTACGGGTGGAAGCTGATCCTGGTCACCTACAAAGACAACCTGAACATCTTCATGTAATGCTTTTAATAACTGATGAGCAAGCCATGTATCCACCATGGACATTTCGTCCACAATAATCAGCTTGCCAGTCACCTCACGCTCTGTCTCTTCTTCTTTTTCTTGCCCTGTAAAGCCAAGTAGTCGATGAATAGTCATTGCAGGAAGTTCAGTCGATTCAGCTAATCGTTTAGCAGCACGTCCAGTTGGTGCACAAAGAATGATTGGAAAAGGCTCCTCTTTTTGCGCATATTCTTTTGGGTTTAATGATAAGCCATGCAGCTTTGCATATACTTCAACGACTCCACGGACAACAGTCGTTTTCCCAGTCCCAGGGCCGCCCGTTAAAATCATGACCGCTGAATTTAAGGCTTGCTCAATAGCATTGGCCTGTGTTTCGGCATAGGTAACATTAAGTAACTCCTCTGTTTCACCAATAGCTTTACGAATTTCATCTTTACTAAAATGCTCCGCCTTATTATTTCGTTCAATGAGCGAAACAATTTTCGATGCAATGCCTACCTCAGAAAAATAAAGTGATGGTAAATATAACCGAGTTTCTTCACCACAAATTTTTCCCTCTTCACGCAGTTCGATACACGCTTTAGAAATGTCTTCAAATGGGATCTCCTGTCGTTGGCTTTGTTCAAGCATATCCTTAACGAGGGGCAAAACATGTTCAGCATCAAGATATACATGTCCATCCGATAATGCAGCCGTATTTAAAACATGGAAAATCGCTGCTTTGACACGATCAGGATGTTTGCCAGTAATGCCTAATTTCGCACCTAATTCGTCAGCTCGAAAGAAACCAACCCCCTCAACATCTTCAATCAAACGGTATGGATTTTCTGTTAATAATTCAATTGTTTCAGTTCGATAGGTTTGATAAATTTTCATCCCGAGCTGTGGTCCAAAGCCCCACTCATTTAACTGAATCATCACTCGTTCTAAGCCTAAGTTTTGCTCAATGGTGCGATGAATCACTTCTTTTTTTTCAGTAGATAGCCGTGGTACAGCATCGAGCGCGCTAGGATCTTCCAAAATAACACGGAGTGCATTAGCTCCTAATTTTTCAACAATCGTTTCAGCCGTTTTTTTCCCAATTCCTACGAATAAATCACTGGATAAGTAATGTATAATGCCTTGTTCGGTTGCAGGTACCTCTTTTGTAAAAGTCTCAATTTGAAATTGAGCTCCATATTTAGGATGTTGCTTTAGAATCCCTGTAAAACGATATTGCTCATCCATTTGTAGCGGTGGAAAATAACCAACAATGATAATCTCTTTATCTTCATATTGTAAGTTTGTCTCTTGAATTTTCACACGTACAATCGAATACATATTTTGTGCATTATGAAAAATGGAGACGATTGGACGTCCGAGTATAAAAAATTTATTGAGCTCGAATAAATCTAAATGATCTGTCATGTTCGGATCGTCCTTTCTTAATTGTTTTCAATCTTTTTATTTTACCATAGCCTAGGAAAAATATCGTAGAGAAAAATGTTTTCCTCTCTTTATTTTTACATTATTTTGACAAATGACAATTCTCCGCCTTTTACTATCGTTCCATGCTATGATGAATATGAATTAGTAGCACGGAAGGATTGTGAAGTCATTGGAATTTAGACCTTGCATCGATTTACATGAAGGCAAAGTAAAACAAATTGTCGGGAGCACTCTAGGGTATACGGATCAAGCCGTCGTAGAAAATTATATTTCTAATCATGATGCTAGCTACTTTGCTCAACTGTTTGCAAAAGATCAGTTAACGGGTGGTCACGTCATCATGCTTGGTTCAGGAAATGAAGAAGCCGCTTTAGCTGCTTTAGCTGCCTACCCCCAAGGCTTACAAATTGGCGGTGGCATTACAGCTGAAAATGCACAAAAATTTATAGATGCAGGGGCTTCACATGTCATTGTCACATCCTATATTTTTCATGATGGTCAGCTAGATTTAATACGTTTAAAACATTTAAACCAATTAATTGGTAAAGAACGTCTCGTCATTGACCTCAGTTGTAAGATGCGTGATGGAAAGTGGTTTGTCGTAACAGATAAATGGACCAGATTTAGTCATTTCGAAGTCAATGCAACGTCCATAGCCTATATTGAGCAGTTTTGTGATGAACTTTTAATTCACGCTGTTGATGTGGAAGGGAAAAAAGGCGGAATGCAAGAAAGTTTGGTACGGGATTTAGCTGCTTGGACTTCCATCCCAACCACTTACGCTGGCGGTGTTCGTTCAGTTGAAGACTTAGAAAAATTTAACCTATTAGCCAACGGAAAACTGCATGTGACCATCGGAAGTGCCCTCTCTCTTTTTGGCGGAGATTTACCATATACAGATGTAGTGAAATATTGTAAAAAGGACGGGATTTTGTGAAGCTAATTTATAAGGATTTTGTTTTCCCTTTTCAAGAAACGAATTTAGAACGTATCATTGACGGAAAATATTTCAAGGTTAATAAAAAAGACGATTCTCTTGCGATTCACGTACAACTGGATAACGAGCAAATGTTACTAGAGTTTTCAAAATCATTAAAGGCTACATGTGGCTTCTTACGTGATCAAGAAACCGAACCTTATATTGGAACCTATATAGATTTACAAGTTTTTGTAGATGAGTTTAATAAGCGTTATAACTTAAATGCTGAAATTATTAGTTAAAATAAAGGGGCAACTCATTCCCCATTGTTTAATCCCCACTTCTCATCCTATTAATCCATTCTTGTCTTTCTGAAACCTTTTATTTGTAATGGGAGTTCTATATTGTATAGCATATAAGCGTATTGGAGTATCATCGCCTACTACATTAAAAGCTACATAAACGAACCATCGCACAAATAATAAGTATTTTACTAAGAGAAAGGATTTATGAGGTATGAAAACCGAATTTGAAGTAAACTCTTTAAAGTCATTTCAAACTGAACTCACACGCTTCTTTTTAGCCTATAAATTTGCCCTACAAGAAGTGGAGACGAAAATTAATATCTTACAAGAAGAATTTAAGTTAATACACGAATATAATCCAATTGAGCATATATCGACACGTGTAAAAACACCAAAAAGTATTTTAGCGAAGATGATGAAAAAAGAGCTTCCTCCTTCAATGGAAGCCGTTCGTGAAAACATCCGTGATATAGCAGGGGCTCGGATCACCTGTTCTTTTGTAGAGGATATTTACAAGGTAAGCGCCATGTTACAGGCGCAGCATGACATAGAGGTTGTAGAGGTAAAAGATTATATTGCCCATCCAAAAGAAAATGGTTACCAAAGCTTACATCTCATTATTAAAATCCCGATCTTTATGTCAGACCATATGGAAAAGGTTTATACAGAAATCCAAATTCGTACAATAGCAATGGATTTCTGGGCAAGCTTGGAACATAAAATTTATTATAAATATAACAAAGAAGTACCCGAGCATATACGAATTGAATTAAAAGAAGCCGCCCTACAAGCAGCTGAGTTAGATCGAAAAATGGAACGACTAAATAAAGAAATCAATATTTTAAAAGAAAATGAGACTGAGCCTTCATTGTTAGATAGTACCCCTATCTCTCATTTAGCTAACTATTTAGCAGAATTTCCTAGCAAAAATAAAGAATAAGATGATAAAAATCCACTTGGTGTTCTGCGAGAAAAATAAATCATGTTCCTTCCCGCAGAAGGTCAAGTGGATTTTCCAATTAAACTATGCTTTGGACTTTGTTGCTACAAAGAAAGAGAAAATCAGGGTACAAACTGCAAAAATAAGGGTAGCTATATATACATAGCTTACACCATTTGCAATAGTTTCCTTTAAAAAGCTAATTTCTTCTAGACTAAAGCCACCTTTTGCAAATTCCCCATTTAATTGAATTTCACCTTTGCCCAATGAAGCCATTTTTTCACTCGTAGCAAGGTTAAAAATCATCCCAAATAGAGCTGCGCCCATTGCTTGACTAAATGTATTGGTAAATGAGTTCAAACCTATAGATATACCAAGTTGCTTTGGATTGGCAACCTTTTGGATTGAAATCATTAACATCGGCATAATAAAGCCCATACCCAATCCAATTAAGGAGGAACCAAAATAGGCACTGAAATCACTGGAGCCTTCAGATAATCTTGCAAGCAATAGTGTACCTATAACAAGCAAAATCGTTCCCATTTGAATAATGCGCTTATTCGTTAAACGTCCAATTAAATAACCAGCCAAAATGGAATTCACCGTCCAGAAAACTGACATCGGTGTTAATATTAAGCCTGCTTGTGTTGCATTTTTTCCAAGAACACTTTGTGCAAATATCGGTATATAAACTGTTACACCAATGACAATAGACATTGCGCTTAATGTTAAGGCATTAATGACCATGAGTCGACCATTTTTAAACAGTGTTAATGGAATAATGGGTTCTTCAGCTCGTAGCTCTACCCAAATAAAAACACCTAAGAATATAGCTGCGATTCCATACATAAGAATTGATTGACTTGATAACCAAGCCTGCGTTTTGCTGTTTTCAATTATGACAAATAACAACGCCACCATACCAATAGTAAATAACATAGCACCGAGGTAATCAATTTTACGCTTTACGGCCTCAAGCTGTTCCTTATAATGTTTAGCTATTAAATAAATAGAAGCTAAGCCGAATGGGATGTTAATGAAAAAGATAAAATGCCATGACACTTGGTCAACGATAAAGCCACCAAATAAAGGACCAACCACGCCAGACACGCCCCATACCATACTTAAATAGCTTTGTCCTTTGGCACGTTCTTTCTCAGATTTAAACAGCTCTCCAACCATCGTTAATGTGATTGGTAAAATGGAACCTGCACCAATCCCTTGGATCGCACGAAATACAATTAATTGCTCCATCGATTGTGCTAAGCCACATAGCATGGAACCCGTTAAAAAAATAATGATTCCGATAATAATCATCCGTTTGCGACCAAATAAATCGGCTAGCTTTCCAAAGATAATGGCGGCAATTGCAGAAGCCAGTAAATAAGCGGAATATATCCAGCTTATTAAGTCAACTCCTAATAAATCAGCGGTAATACTTGGAATGGCTGTACTAACAATGGTACCTTCAATGGCAGCAAGTGCTGTTACAAGTAATAGTGCAGTAAATACTTTATTCATTTTGTCACCTTTTCCTTTCCTGCATGACATACATTACCAAGTTTGAACTGAAAAGAAAAGAGGAAGGGATTATTTTTATGTAATAGATTGACGGTAACACCACCGATTGAGATAAAATACAAAAGCAGCAAGTTGTCAATTCGGCTCTTGCTGCTTAGCATGTATTAGTTAAATCGTTGTGCAATCATATCGTAAATATAACGTGCTTGATCATATTCAGGCTCTAATGTAAATGCTTGTTTCAAATGATACATCGCATCTTCTGTTTGTTCTGTGGACACGGCATACAGTACACCTAAATTATAGTGTGCATCTGCATTATTCCAATCCTGCTCAATTAAAAGATCCAGTTCCTTCTTCCCTTCCTCAAACATTTCTAACGCACATAGCACAATGGCATAGGCTAATCGAATCTGTGTATCTTCGGGAGCAAGCTCCACGGCACGTTGTAAATAAGGCAATGCCAATTTTGAATTTTCCATGCGTTCAAAACATTTGCCCATCATATAATAGACATCCGCGCCTTCAATATGATGCTTTAATGCTTGCTCGTAAAGCTTCACTGCTTCATTATAGCGTTCTGCATTGTAATATAGATTGGCTAAACCATAATAAGCTGTAGCCGCTGTTTCATCCACAGTAATGGCCTTCTGAAAGAAACGCTCAGCACGTTCTGTATCTTCGAGCACCGCTAATAGATTCCCAAAATTCACATATCCAATAGCATTTTCTGGCTCTGCTTCAATTGCTTTTGTAAATAATTGTGCAGCATCCTCATAACGTTTTTCTTGAAATGCTTGAATGCCTTGTTCATTAAAATTCATTCGTTCTTCACCTCTTATGTAGCGAAAGACTGCTTCTATGAAGCCAAGAGGCAGTAAAAGCAGTCTTAACGCAAACTATCCAACATATGTTAGTTTTTCATTACCTTTAAAGACTTCGTCAATTGTTCCGCCACCCATACATTCTTCTCCATCATAAAGAACAACTGCTTGTCCAGGAGTGATAGCACGAACAGGCTCAGCAAAAATAATATGAGCACGGCCATCTGGTAAAACTTCAACTTCTACTGGAGTATCAGTTTGACGGTAACGGAATTTTGCTGTACATGAAAATTTCCCAGGCAATTTTTTTGTCGAAGTATAATTCATTTTCACAGCAGTTAAAGATGTAGAGTATGAATACTCGTTGTCAAATCCTTGTCCTACAAGTAGAACATTTCGCTCTAAATCTTTTCCTAATACAAACCATGGCTCACCATCTCCACCAATTCCAAGACCATGTCGTTGACCAAGTGTATAGTACATTAAACCATCATGCTGTCCCATCACAACGCCATCCATCGTTTCCATTTTGCCAGGTTGAGCTGGTAAATATTGACTTAAAAATTCTTTGAAATTACGTTCTCCGATAAAGCAAATGCCCGTTGAATCTTTTTTCTTTGCAGTTGCTAATCCTGCTTCTTCTGCAATTTTACGCACTTCTTTTTTCTCAATATCACCAATAGGGAACATGACGTGAGATAATTGCTCCTGTGATAGTTGGTTTAAAAAGTATGTTTGATCTTTATTGTCATCAACACCGCGTAACATTTTGACTTCCCCGTCATCTCTGCGGTCAATACGTGCATAGTGACCTGTTGCTAAGTAATCAGCGCCAAGGTTCATGGCATGCTCTAAAAATGCTTTAAATTTAATCTCTTTATTACACATTACATCAGGGTTCGGAGTACGTCCTGCTTTATATTCTTCTAAAAAGTATGTGAAAACTTTATCCCAGTATTGTTTTTCGAAATTAACGGCATAATATGGGATACCTATTTGATTACATACTTTTATCACATCATCATAATCTTCTGTTGCTGTACAAACACCGTTTTCGTCCGTATCATCCCAGTTTTTCATAAAGATCCCGATTACTTCATACCCTTGTTGTTTTAACAAGTATGCAGCTACCGAGGAATCAACCCCACCAGACATGCCGACAACAACGCGAATTTGTGAGGGGTCACGTGTTTCTTTCATTGTGTTCACCTTTTCTTTTATCTATTTACAGTTCGTTCTTCAAAATTTGTAGAACATAACATTCGTTTCGCAAATTATTTTTTAGCTAGTTTTTTCACAATTTGTGCCGTCTTCTCAGCTGCACGTCGAATATCATTTTCCGTTAAATCCTGACCAAAGCTAAATCGAATGGAGTTTCTTAATTCCTCTGAACCTTGTCCAAACATAGCAACTAACACATGTGATGGATCAATTGATCCAGCAGTACATGCCGATCCACTCGATACACAAATTCCTGCTATATCAAGATTTACTAAAAATGATTCTACTTCCATGCCATCAAAACTGATATTTAGAATATGCGGTAATGACTGCTCCTCATTGCCATTCACATGGAACGCTAACTTTTCCTGTGAAAAAACATCAAGCATAATTTGCTTAAAGTGATTGTATAGTGAACGCTTTTCTTCACGCAACTCATTTGCAACTTGTACAGCTTTTGCAAAACCAATAATAGCTGGTATATTTTCAGTACCTGCGCGACGTTTTTTCTCTTGTGCGCCTCCTAAAGCATAACTCGCTAACGGTGTGCCCGTCTTTTGGTAAAGGAATCCAATTCCTTTAGGACCATTGATTTTATGAGCGGATACACTTAATAAATCAACTTGTAATTGGTCTACATCTATCGCCTCTAAGCCATAAGCCTGTACAGCATCTGTATGGAATGTAGCCTGATGATTACGCAATAGCTCACCAATTTCCGCAATAGGCTGAATCGTACCTACCTCATTATTACCATACATAATCGTTACTAAAACGGTATCTTCACGGAGTGCTTTTTGGACATCCTCCACCGCTACACGTCCCATTTGGTCTACTGGTAAATAGGTCACGTCGAAGCCTTCCCGTTCAAGTTTTTCACAAGTATGTAACACCGCATGATGCTCAACTTGAGTTGTAATAATGTGTTTTCCTTCATTCGCACGGGCATAGACAGTCCCAAAGATAGCCGTATTATCAGCTTCCGTACCACCACTTGTTAAAATAATCTCCCCCGCCTGAGCACCAATGGAATTGGCTAATACCTCACGAGCATCGTCCAAATATTTTCGTGCTTCTCGACCTGCTCCATGAATACTTGATGCGTTGCCAAATACTTGCTGCATAGCAGTTGTCATCGCTTCTATGACTTGGCCGTTCATCGGAGATGTGGCTGCATGATCGAGATAGATATATGAATTCATGTTTAAAAAACTCCTTTTTGATAAAAAGCGCTGGAACCCACATTGATTATCATTCGCTTGTCAAAAGCATTCAGCTTGAAGTCCATTACTTCAACCAACATATGATAAGAATGGGGGAGCAGCGCTTTAGCCTAAACATTTTAAATATAGAACATATAGCCTTCTGCTACATTTTCTTCTGTATATTGTGCTAAATCTTCAATTGTTGTTGTGTCTAATACATTTTTTACCGCATCACGAATACGAAGCCATAGCTCTCGTTGTGGTGCTTCCTCATTTTCGATACCCTCTACAGGTTGAATCGGCCCTTCTAGTACACTAATAACATGGGCAGCTGAAATTTCGCTAGGTGGATTCGCTAGCATATAACCACCATAAGCACCACGTACACTTTTTACTAAGCCTGAATTACGAAGCGGGGACACTAATTGCTCTAAATATGCTTCAGAAAGCTCTTTTTCCGCAGCAATTTTACGCAATGGAATAGGTCCTTCCCCATAATGCTTTGCTAATTCAATCATAATCGTAAGCCCATAACGGCCCTTTGTTGAAATTTTCATTTTATCACCCTCAATTAGTCTAGTCAAAAATACTACCAACAGTATATCATAATCTCCTCTTGAAGAACTCGGAAATACACCTAGAAGGATATGATATACTAATAAATGCGATTCATACTCGTTCAAAAATGACCATCAGCGCTTTATTTTAACGTAAAAACATGGTCGAAGCAAAACATGACAACGACTGAAAGGGGGAATTATTATGCACAATGAACCACTCGCTTTTCGAATGCGTCCTTTAACCCTTGATGAGATTGTTGGTCATCAGGATTTCATTGGTCCCAACACAGCCCTTTATAAAATGATTCAAAACGAACATGTACCTTCGATGTTGCTATACGGAGAGCCCGGCATTGGTAAAACATCTATCGCGAATGCTATTGCAGGAAGCTCAAAGCTCCCTTTCTTTGCACTGAATGCAACTCGTGCTGGTAAAAAAGATGTGGAAGATATTGTACAAGAAGCTAGAATTTCCGGAAAAGTACTCCTTTTTTTAGATGAGATTCATCGTTTCAATAAATTACAGCAGGATACTTTATTACCACATGTTGAAAACGGCTCCATTGTATTGATTGGTGCTACAACGGAAAATCCTTACCATGATGTGAATCCAGCTATCCGTTCACGTTGTGGGGAGATTTATCAACTAAAACGGCTAACAAAAGATCATTTAATTGAGCTTATAAAAAAAGCTCTAGCGGATGAAAAACGAGGCCTTGGTAAATATCATTTTGCATTAACTGATGCTCAAATCGAACAAATTGCTGGAGCAGCTAATGGAGATGCACGAAAGGCATTGACTTTACTTGAATCTATTTACTATGCAAGCGATGAGGTTGATGGGCAAGCCATTGCAGCTGACCACATCATTGAGCACCTCATTAGCCGCATTGGTGTTTATGGCGATAAAAAAGGTTCTCATTTTTATAATTTACTATCTGCCTTGCAAAAATCTGTACGAGGGAGTGACACAAATGCCGCTTTATATTATTTAGCGCATTTATTAGAAACAGGTGATTTAGTAGCTGTCTGCAGACGACTCCTTGTTATGGCCTACGAAGACATAGGTTTAGCCAATCCTGAAGTCGGCCCTCATATGTTGGCAGCAGTCCAAGCAGCAGAACGACTCGGATTACCAGAAGCGCGAATACCACTTGCAAGTGCTGTTATTGAAATGTGTTTATCATCCAAATCCAATTCCGCTATTGCTGCAATTGATGCTGCCATAACGGCCATTCATGAAGGGAGAACAGGTGATATTCCACACCATTTACGCGATGCTCATTATGAAGGTGCGAAAGATTTAGGGCATGTCGGCTACCAATACCCACATAACACGCCGATTGGCACTTTTGGCGGTTGGGTGGATCAGCAATATTTACCCGATGAGCTTGTAGGAACAGAATTTTATAAACCGGTGATTGCTGGTGAAGAAAAACGAATGGCAGGCATTTACGAAAAGCTCAAATCATTTCATCAATAAAAGCACAAAAGCAAAGTCACAATTGCTAGTGACTTTGCTTTTTTTATAATGAAGACTACACTGGCAATCATCCTGTAAAGCTCGGGTTATTAGTTGTGTAACGTTCCTTGTAAAATTGTTTTAAAGGTTCAGCTATATGGCGAAGCGATGGCAAAATGGATTCTTCTCCATCTTCTTCATTTGCCTTACTATGCAAAAAAACAATTAAATTATACGATTGATATAATAAACTTGCGAACTCTTGATTGTTTTCTCTTACTTCAAAGCGAATGGCTTTTACAGCCACTGCTTCTGCAATTTTTTGTTCCCTTGTTTCAAAAAATTCCTCATCAAGTACTTCATCATCTGACACTCGGTATAATAGTTTTAATGAACCATATACTTCTTGATTGTTACTAAAACGATCCTTTAACCACTGCAAGACAAATTGTAAAAGAATAACGGCATAAATAAGGGAAAGACATTCATCATCTCGTGACTTTTTAGCTAAACGTTGAAAGTATTCTGCTTGTGTAACTAACTCAAAAAGAATTAAACGGATTGGAAATAGCATGGCATGACCGCTATTGACGTATAATTTATCTCGATCCCTGTACAGCGCCAACCAAATATCTCTGACTAATGAAATCGATTTTCTTGTAGAAAGAGCTAATTGACATTGAATCAACTCATGCTCAATCGTTGAGTGGATAAGTCGTTGAAATAGATGCTCATCTTCCTCGCTGATTAGTAATAGTGGTTTTTCCAAATTCGCCAGATCTATTTCTATTCCGTTTACTATCATTGCCTAGCCCCCTTCCAATAAGTTTGAACAACATCAAATAGAGTGAGCATATGTACTACCAATTTTTTAACTAATTCGACAAAAATTCATAAATACCTTTTAAAAAAACATGTCTTTTTTATGCTTGTATAAAAAAAGAATCTACAAGACTTAATAAGCAAGTAAATCGATTATCTTCTACAACGTACACTGTAGAAAAAGCTAGAATTAATTGAATAAGTTATGTAGATTCTTGTCTAATATGCTATTTTCTGAAAATAGATGGTCTAGTCTTGTCTATGCTGATAGTTCTTGATCAACAAATAATTTAAACTGTTTTAGACAGCTCTTCACATCACCTTTTTGGGACAACACTTCATCGCGTATTATTGTCGTTTTTTCTTCATCCTCTAGCACTTCCGCTAAAAGGGCCAAGATATCTGTTAATAATTGTTCATTCTCTTCCTGTTCGATACTTGGTAAAGAATAGGCAGCTATTGATAATAAACGCTCCACTTTTTCAGGTGTTTTTTGTAAAGCATTTGAGGAATAATAAGTCGATGCAGCTAAAAAGTAACATAATTTTGCACAGCAATCGATAAATAAATGCCAATACGTATTCGCACTTGGTAATTCTCCAGCACGCTGATCAATATACGCCTTATAATATGTTGTTACTTGTGTATATAAAGGATTTAATTCTCTCATGGCTTTCGGATAATTGTTGGAGGTATCCAAATAGTCAAATACAATGGCATTCATTTTCTCTTGAAGTTTAACAATATCTAAATGATCACGAATTACTTGAATTTCCATTTTCCCACTCTCCCATATGTCATTTGTTGTTTTCACATTTTGCTATTCATTGAGTAGCAATGAGCAACCCAAACAAACTGATCGATTATCTTATGGATGATTCAAATTATAGCAATAAACCATATGAAGAAGTGTAGACATGAAAAAAATAAGACAATTTCGTGAATTAATAGCATTTTATGTACATAAGAGGAACTATTTTGGTAAAATTATACCCTTTGTACATATTCATCAAATAACCATTGTTCCTGTGCTTGATCAACAATTTCGAGAATACTACCCTGCATATATTTTTTAATGCGCTTTTTTGGTGTATAAAAATAAGCATTATTCCTAATTAACCACTCACTTAATGTTAAATCACCCTCTACATATTGATCTGTTAATATTTTCTTATGGCGCAGAACATCCGCCATTTTATAAAAACCATCTGATAATTCATAAGCCGATACATCGAAATTAAAAATGGGGCTGACAACCTGTCCAACGTCAAAAATATGGATGGTTTGCTTTTCTTCATCTATAGCTAACTCTACTGTGCTAATTTCATCGAAAAGATTTAAACCTCTATATTCCATTTGATAAATTTTTTCCATCTGTTTACGCCTCCTTTTTAGAACGGTCTAATTGTAACACAGAAAAAGTAGCTACCTCTAAAAATTGAAGGTAGCTACTTCTACAAAAATAATCCATGATATTGTTTGTTGCAATGTATGGCTTTAACCTTGTACACGAGTAATTTTAACATCTTTTAAGATGGTATTGACCACCCAACTAGCAGCAATTAAACCTGCAACTGACGGCACAAAAGCATTGGACGATGGCGGCATCTTTGCTTTGCGGATCGCCGCATCTGGCTTCCCAACATGTTCTACAACATCTGGTCGAACGACAATCGGGCTCTCATCCGAAAATACAACGGTTACCCCTTTATGAATTCCGTCTTTTCGTAGCTTTGTACGTATGATTTTAGCTAGAGGGTCTGTGTGTGTTTTTGATATATCAGCAATTTGGAAGCGAGTAGGATCCATTTTATTTGCTGCACCCATACTTGATATAATAGGAATATTACGCTTTAAACATTCCTTCATTAAATGAATTTTATACATAACTGTATCACTTGCATCGATTACATAATCAATGTTTTGTGCAAAAAATTCCTCATATGTTTCTTCCGTGTAAAACATATGCATATCAATCACTTCACATGCTGGATTAATATCTGCTATGCGCTCTTTCATTACAGCTGATTTAGATTTGCCCACAGTAGATAGATATGCTACTAATTGTCTGTTGACATTTGTAATATCTACATTATCTTTATCAACTAAAATGATGCGGCCGATCCCACTGCGTGCACATGCCTCAGCAGCGAATGATCCCACACCACCCACACCAAGAATGGCAACCGTTGTATTTTTTAATTTTTCGAGACCCTCTGTTCCTATTGCGAGCTCGTTACGTGAAAATTGATGTAACATCCTGACACTCTCCATCTATGAAATTTTATTAGTAAACCTAGTTATATACTAAGATAAAAACACAACCTATCTTACATTTTATCATGTTATTCATCAAGTGAAAATTATAAAGAAAAAAATAGTTGCCTACTTATAGTCATACTATAAAGAGCAATTGAATCACTTCAACTACTCTTTGATTACTATATATAATTTTTTTGAAATACTTCAACAAAAGACATATGAGGCTGAACGTCTAGCTGTTGAAATGCTGCTATTACTGCCCCACCAATTGGCGGTAAAGCTGGTGTCTTAAAGCTAAAAGGTAATGCTTCCTCTAGTGCCATAGCTTGAAGTCTTGAAACAAAATGAGCTTCATTGGTAAACACCCCACCTACTAAGACGACTGGTACTTCGTCTTGCTCCCACTGCATATCCAAATAGCAAGCCCTAATCGCCTTATAATAGTTTTGACAAGCATTTTCTATTATTTGCTTAGCTACAAGATCCCCATTGTCAGCTGCTTCAAAAATATACACACTCAATGGGGCGACGACCGTACGTGGATGTTCCTCGCCATAAATATGGGCTATTAATTGTGGCACAGTTTTTACAGAAAAATGATGCAGCACAGCTTCGGTTAAGAGTGTAGCTGTTGCTCTTCCATCATAACTTTGAAATACGGCTTTTAGCAGCTGAACACCTAAATCATAGCCGCTACCTTCATCATCAAAAAGATAGCCCCAGCCACCTACTCGATGAAAGCGTTGGTGACAATCGTACCCCATCGTAATGGCCCCTGTTCCAGCAATTTGAACAATCCCTGCTTTGCCAAGTGTACCTGCATAAAGAGCAATTAATGCATCATTATCCACCCTAATTGTTGCGGCTTTGGAAACATAGTGTCGTAAAACAGCTTCAACCACGCCTCCTGCTTGTAGCTCCTGAACTCCTGCCATACCAGCAAAACAGCTAGCAACTTCTGCAAGTGCTTGTGGATTTTGCTGCTGTAAATTTTGCATGATTGTATGCAAAATTGCCTCAAAATAGGTTCTATCCATCGCTGTTGGATTACTTCTTGTCGTCACCACTTGAGCATAAATATTCCCCTTTTCATCACAAATAACAGCTGACGTTTTCGTTCCACCACCATCAATTGCTAATACATACATAACAATGTTTCCCCCCATAAAGAAAAAGAGATTGATAACTCAATCCCTTCCTCTCCATTCTTTACTTGGTAAACCCAAATGATGCCCATGGTTGGATATATGGTAATAAAAATCGCTCTTCCTCGACAATGCTAGCAACGACATTGCTGGAACCAGCATTTGGAATGTCCTTCAGAACAATTTGAAGCTCACCTTTATAACGAACATCAAGATTATTATCAATCGTAACATCACCTAGTTTAAGTGGACGTGTATCATGGATAGGAAAATCCTCATTTTTATATTTAACTCGAGATTGAGTACTCCGAATGACATAATCAGAAACATCACCACGATTAAAATGAGGCTCCTGAAAAAGAATGGTCTCCTCTAAACTACTAGTATCTGAGGACTGGCTCACCTTTAATTCAAGCTTATAGCGATTTAATTGACCTAATGCTCGTATTTCTTCCTCTGAAGCATACATATTGCCAATAATACAATCATCAATTAGCCCCGTGTGCCATAAATCTTTTGCCTGTACAGTAACTGGTAGTTGACGGTGCTCCTCTAGTGTTGGTAAACCATGTTCCGTTTGCTCCCAAGGTCCAAATTTACCATGCTGTGAGGAAATCATCGCTGCCGTTCTTATATTGTGTTCCTTAAAGCATTGTGATGTTTGTAAAAAATGCTGACGAGATAAACCAGTAAAGCGTCTTGGATAAAAATTATGACAGCCAATAATATTCTCTTTATTTGCCTGGTAAGATAACACATTATCGACATACTTCGTACCATTACTAATATTTAATTCTATCTTCAGATTACTTGCGTCAAATGACATCAGCGCTTCTTCCTGACCTGAAAATCCCATGTCTAAACGTATAGCTGCCAAAGAAAAATGTTCTTTTAAATAGCCAATATCCCTATAGGTATAGCCTAAATCATCAAAAACGGCTGGTGCGATATCAGCTGAAATGTCAAAACCTAACTGTTGAGCAAATTGGTTAATTTGCTGTAATTTCTGGCGTTCTTCCTTCTGCTTTAATGACATCAGACATGTAAAAATACGGTCAAAGCCATTGTCATGGGCAAGCTGAACATAGCGCTTCATTTCGTCAAGTGTAGTATGCTGCGGATAGAGCGAAATTCCTAATCTTCTCACTTTAAACCCTCCATTAGTTCACGCTTAAACTTCTACTTTTTGCCCTTCTGCTTGGACAACAGCTTGTTGTTCATTTTGTGCTGCTAAAGCAGCTTTTTGCTCATTCTGCCTTGCCATACGGTTTGCCATCGAAATAAATGGCAAATAAATACAAACGGCAATGACAATTAACACAATACTTAAGACTGCCCCACGCCAAGATTGAGTTGCTAGGAATCCGTTAATAATCGGAGGTGTTGTCCATGGTGGTGCTACAGTAGCTGCTGGCACCCAGCCCAACTTCGTTGCAAAGAAGGCAATCGTTACGTTTACCATTGGTGTCAAAATGAAAGGTACGAATAAAACCGGGTTTAATACAATTGGCAGTCCGAAAAGTAATGGCTCATTAATATTGAAAATCCCAGGAGCTGCGGATAATTTTCCAACTGTATTATATTGCTTATTCTTTCTTGCAAATAGGAATATCGCAATAATAAGTGCTATTGTCGTACCAGAGCCTCCCATGTTAATAAATGCATCAAAGAATGGTTTATTTACAATGTAAGGCGCTACTTTACCAGCAGAGATAGCAGCAACGTTTTCGTTAATAGCTGGTAAATTAATCGTTTGCATAAATGGTTCAATGATATTTGCTCCATGAACGCCAAGTGTCCATAAAAATGTAGGGATAAATGCCAAAATTAAAGCCGCAAGCCATGTATTTGTTAGACCCATAAATGGCTCCTGAATCGCCGTGTAGAAGGAACCAACAATATCTGGTATATCAAAACCTGCCGAAATAATTGTTCGAACTAGAGCAAATAATCCAATAGTTATTATGGCAGGTAGTAACGCTGCAAATGATTTCGCAACAGCTGGTGGTACACCATTTGGCATTTTAATTAGTAACTTGGGATTGCCAGACAATTTACAAAACAATTCTGTAGAAAGTAGTGCAATGATCAGAGCAATGAATATACCACCTGTACCTGTAGTTAATCCTGTTAATCCACCTTCACCAAACGTACCAAATGTCATATAGCTAGCAAGCCCTATTACTCCACCAGATAATGCATCTTTGTCATAGCTTTTCGTCAAATGATAGGCAACACAAAAGGCTAGTAATAGTGAAATAATTCCAAATGTAGCTCCCCAAATATTGCCACCAAACTGTGTCCATGTCTCATGCTTCCAAATGGCATCGAGTGCATTTTGATAAAATTTGATAGGCAAATTGTTAATAAGTACAGCCAGAGATCCCACAATCGTTAAAGGCATAATCGTAATAAATCCATCACGAATGGCAACTAAATGACGCTGATTTCCAACCCTTGCAGCAACCGGTACAAATTTCTCTTCTAAAAAACGGAACATCCCCATACACTCCCTTTGCTTTTTATTGTGACATCAAAATTTGATGTTACTCCCCTTTGATTCGTTCATATAGCTCAATCATTTCCTGTGCTAAATCACGAAATGTAATAGCATTCATTAAATGATCTTGTGCATGAATTAATAACATAGAAACCTCTACTTTTTCTCCCCTTGCTTCTTGAGACAGTAACCCCGTTTGAGCGTGATGTGCATCAATTAGAGATTCATTCGCTAATTTGATTTTCTCCTTCGCCGCCTCAATTTCCCCTTTTTTTGCTAGCTGAATAGCTTCCATACACTCACTTTTCGTATTACCACTATGCACAATAAGACCCATAATCGATTCCATTAATGCTACTTCTCCCATTTCCCGTTGTCCCCTCTTTCATCCTATTAATTGCAGGGCTTGCTTCAAGACATTCTCCCCATTCATCATGCCGTAATCCGCCATATTAATAACATCAATAGGAAAACCCATATCCTTGTATTTTGATTCAAACGTGCCCTTTAAGTAGCGTACCTGAGGGCCTAGTAAAAGCACATCCGCCTTTTTCGCAGCTAATACTTTTTCAACCTCTCCTTCTGCAATAGCATAAATATCAGCTTCAATATTTTTCTCCTGTGCGGCTTTTTGCATCTTCGATACTAATAAGCTAGTACTCATGCCTGCTACACACACTAACATGATGTTTTTCATTCGAAACACTCCTTTAATGTTTTTATTTTGTAATCGCTTACTTATGTTGAGAATAGCACCTATTGGTATATACCACAATACAATTTTTACATTAAATATATGCTAAGCTAATAAATTACAAAATTGGGCTATTGCAGTTGTATAGCATAATTAACGATTCTTTTTAACTGGTATAGTCCAGAAAAAAGTTCAAAAAATTTTTATATTTCCATCAAATTTAATGCCTAAAAATACTCATAAAAAGCAGGTTTTTCTGAAGGTAACGCCCTTTGCCAATGATCAATTATCTTTTTCTCTATAGGCTGATTAGCATAGATAACTGCTTCTTTTACAGAAAGATAGCCCACCATCATTGCAGAAAAAAGATTAATTGGTAGTGTTAACATATGCATGGTATCGGTTGAATTTGTCTCAATTATTGAGACATGACCATTTTTATTTATTTGATAGACATGCTCATTCCAATGACAAAAAGAATCTTCAATACGAATAGTCAAAATGTCATTAATCTCTCCCCATGGATACTGCTGCATGAATGCATAAACGTCCACCACCCTAATCATGACATCCTGAACGACTTCCTTTTTGAATTGTGGCTCTTTGAAATAAAAGCCAAATGGATAATGATTGCTAGTAACTCCTGTAATGTTACTAACACTTGCTGCGTGCGACGTAATATAACGCCATATTGCTTGTTCCGCTAAATGATTGGCTACAATAAAATCTTGAACTTCAAATGTCTCCTGCCTTATTGCATAACGAATATACCCCTCTAGATGCCCATCTAGAAAATAAGCTGCAAAATGACTATCAGGGCTCCTTCTCTCAATTCGCTTCCACCAAGCATCATCACGTACCATGCCACCATGTTGTACGATTGCCATTGCATTATGAAATTCCTTAATACCCTGAAAAAGATCGGGATCTAACCATTCAAAGCTCATCCTTTTAACGACATCTAGTTGTTTACCTAAATCTGGAAAATTCACTTGTGGAATCGTATAATGAAGCTTCTCAAAAAATAGTTCCCACCCAAAATATCGATAGAATGACACGGAATAAGGTGCTAAAACAGAAATCGTCTGCCCATTGTTCCGCATTTTTTGCAGTGCTTCCGTCATGAGCCTTTTCACAATTCCCTGTTGCCGATACTCTGGATATGTAGCGACAAATCCTATCCCCCCCATTTTGTACTGGACGCCATGCACCATCATGTTTAATGGTAATATTAGAAGCTGCCCAACGACTTTTTTATCATCATAAGCCCCTAGTGTTGTGCTATGCTCAATCCAATAGTGAAAATCGTCCCGACGAGCCTTTGTATATTTATTTGGAAAACAATAATCCCTCAATTGATGTATTTGCCAATAATCGTTAGGTGAGACAATGTTAATGTTCATACTTAACCACCTCTGTTTAATGAATATTCTGATAAATATTGATAAATAAATTCTTTTTCCAAGGGCTCTTTTGCAGTGGTATAACAACAACCACTGCAAAATCCCTTAACACTCTTCTCCAAAATTCCCTTAACATCTTTGTTATTCCTAGTTACGAACCGCACTTAACCCATTTTCAACGTAAATTTCCTTTTGCTATTGCTCATGTAAAATCTATACGATGCTGGTATTTTGCAATCATTGTTTCATTATGTGACCAATCTGAATCCACATTATTACTAACAAAAATAGGTAATTCAGTTGAGTTCTTTGCTATCTCCTCAATGATTTCGCTAAATAACGCATTTAATAGTAGTGAACCAATAACAGTAGATGCTGGCGCATATTGCATTTCATGTTTATGCAAAACGCCATCACCAATAGGTATATGTGTGTTGATGATGAAATCTACCACTTCTTCTAGTCTTTGCCCGCTATGATGACGTGTAGGCTGCTCTTTATAGAAGAGCGATTGTAGGGATAGAACAAAAACACCTCTAGCCTTTGCTAATAAAGCGGCGTCAATAGGTGCTGAATTTCTCCCGGAAGTCGAAATCACAATGCACACGTCATTTTCACGAAAATCAAACTGTTCCTTATGTTGTTCAATAATAGTCGGGTCCTTCTCATTACTTGAGGAAGCTAAAGCCCCCGCATGTAATGCTAACGGTTCAATAAAAATGGGACGCACAGGAACTAAACCACCTGCTCGGTAAAATGCCTCCTGAGCTAATAACTGCGAATGTCCACAACCAAAAAGTTGGATAATGCCACCTCGCTGAAGGCGCTGCACAATGATACGAGCAGCTTCATTAATCCGTACAGCTTCCTGCTCTTTTACAACTTGGATTAGCTTTTCGATTTCAGAAAAATATGCATGCATATGATCACCTTTTAATTTCACTTATAAATTTGTAGCGATCCGCTCGATAAGTACTACGTACAAGCTCAAACGGCTTACCATCCGATAAATAACTTGTTCGTTTAATAATTAAAACTGGTGCTGTTTGATTAATCTGCAAAAACTTACTATCTTCTTTTGATACAATGGCTGCCTCCATTTGCTGAACAGCATTTCCAATTTTTTGATGGAATTTTGCTTCAATTAAGGCATAAAGCGAGCCCATAATTTGCTTTTCATCCAATTCAGGATATATTTTCACAGGGATATACGTTCTTTCAATCGCCATTGGCTGAGAATCCGCATTTCTAATCCGAACTACAAAGAATACCTCTTCTCCTGACTCAATCATTAAGTCTCTGGCGATATCCATCGGCGGTACGATTTTCTCAAATCGTAAAACTTTACTGCTCGGTTCCATGCCTCGTGTGCGCATATCCTCAGTAAAACTCGTTAATCCCTTTAATGGTTGCTCTAATTTTGGATTGGCAACATAAGTACCTCTCCCTTTTTCTCGATAAAGAAGACCACTATTTACTAGATTGGTAATGGATTGACGTACAGTCATTCTACTAACGTCAAATTGCGCGGAAAGCTCTCGTTCTGAAGGAATTGTTTCACCAATTTTGTATTCTTCTAAATAAATTCGTTGTTTAATAATCTCTTCTATTTGTATATAAATAGGAATATGGGAATTTTTCTCTAACAAATCTTGCACCTTCCTTATGCCTCATTTATGATATTCCAAATACAACTTTACCTGACAAATCGTTTTTTGCCCATGCAAATGTTGAGTAAGCAATACACAATTCACATGAAAACCATCCTTAGCTTTCTTGGTAAGTCGTAATTTTTTAACATTGGCTTACACTATTTTTTGTATTGACTACTTTGTCATGGCATCTCTATTTCTACTGTCTACTCCATCATTAATTGAATGCCTTTTTATGCATCGTTTGCTAATGGAGACTTTTTTGCTTCCAACTCATGTTCATCATATTACTAGCCAATTACGAAGATAATGTTTGCCTGAGCATTTTTTCTGTAAGGCTAACTTTGCAATTGATGAAGGTATAGTTGTCTATACCAATTATATGCTGATTAACCAAAAATAAAAAGTAATTCTTTCATATTTTCAAAATTTTCCTATTTTTCAATAGCTATGTCCCTTTTTCAACATAAAAAAAGGAGCTATACTCAAGCTCCTTTTAATCCTATGTATAGGACGAATCCCAATTGTGCCGTAATGCCAAGAAACATTCGTTTTGAACCCGCAATTTGCAGGGGGGTGCCCGCTTTGCAGCTTTAAACGTCCCGCTCCGCTAGGGGCATGTTTGCGACTACAAAATGAAGGCTCCCGATTCGATAATGTTCGGTCAAAACTGTGAAGTAGAGTTAGCAGTTAGACAAACACATCAGGATTCGTATTACAGATATCATACCACCACTTTTCTGATAATTCAAACGATTTTCTCTAACAATCTATAATTTCATAAGAAAACGCAAAAAATACCTAGGTTCCCAACAATATTTGCTAGGAAACCTAGGTATTCTGTATTATTGTTTATTTTCTAAATGGTTTAATTGCTAAACTTAATTCGCTTAGTTGCTCTGGTGATACTTCACTTGGTGCTTCTGTCATTAAGCAGCTAGCACTTGCTGTTTTCGGGAATGCAATCGTATCCCGTAAATTGTTACGTCCCGCTAATAACATAACAAAGCGATCAAGACCAAAGGCAAGACCAGCATGTGGTGGTACACCATATTCAAATGCTTCTAATAAGAAACCAAATTGCGCCTGAGCCTCTTCTTCTGTAAAGCCAAGTAATTCAAACATTTTTTCTTGTAGATCACGTTCATAAATACGTAATGAACCACCACCAAGTTCGTAGCCATTTAATACAATATCATATGCTTGAGCACGAACTGCTGAAGGATCTGTGTCCATTAACGGGATATCTTCATCAAACGGACGTGTGAATGGATGGTGTGCTGCATAGTAACGTCCATCTTCCTCAGAGTATTCAAATAATGGCCAGTCAGTAATCCATAGGAAGGCAAATTGAGATTCGTCAATTAAATTTAGATCCTGCCCTAATTTTGTGCGAAGTGCCCCTAAAGATGCGGCTACTACAGCTGCTGTATCTGCTACGAATACTAGAATATCGCCCACTTCTGCACCCATACGTTCTATTAATGCAGCTGCTAATGCTTCATCAAAGAACTTCGCGATTGGACCATTTAAGCCTTCTTCTGTAACCTTTAACCAAGCAAGACCTTTTGCCCCATAGATACCAACAAACTTTGTTAATTCATCCATGTCTTTACGTGAATATTTGTCGGCTGCCCCTTTAATATTGATACTTTTTACTTGCTTCCCTTGTGCCACTGTATCTGCAAACACTTTAAAATTACAACCTTCAAAAACATCATTTAATGCTACTAATTCTAAGCCAAAACGAACATCTGGTTTATCTGAACCATAACGATCCATTGCTTCTTGGTATTTCATGCGTTGGAATGGTGCAGGGATATCAAGCCCTTTCACTTCTTTCATTACGGCTTGGATTAAACGCTCATTCATTTCTAATACTTCTTCTTGTGTTAAGAAACTTGTTTCAATGTCTACCTGTGTAAACTCTGGTTGACGGTCAGCACGTAAATCTTCATCACGGAAACAACGTGCAATTTGGAAATACTTTTCAAAGCCAGCAACCATTAATAACTGTTTAAATAACTGTGGTGATTGTGGTAAAGCATAAAATTCACCTTCATGTACACGTGATGGCACTAAATAATCACGAGCACCTTCTGGCGTTGACTTTGTTAAAATTGGTGTTTCAACTTCTAAGAAGCCTTCATTTTGTAGGAAGTTACGAATTGTACGTGTAACATCAGAGCGCATTTTAAAGGTATCGAACATCACTGGACGACGTAAGTCCAAATAGCGATATTTTAAACGTAGATCTTCTGACACGTCTGTACGATCTTCAATTTGGAATGGCGTTGTTTTGGCCGTATTAATGACAACCAATTTTGTAGCTTCTACTTCAATTTTACCGTTCGGCACATTTGGATTGATTTGGTCCTCTGTACGAAGGATAACCGTTCCTTCCACTTCAATTACATATTCACTACGCACTTTATCCGCTAAAGCATGTGCTTCTGCAACGTCTGGACTAAAAACAACCTGAGTAATACCTGTACGGTCACGTAAATCAATAAAGATTAAACCACCAAGGTCGCGACGACGCTGTACCCAACCTTTTAATACGACTTTTTCGCCTTGTAACGCTTCTGAAAGCTCGTTACTAGCATGTGTTCTTGTAGCCATTGTTAAATTCCTCCAAAAATATCTTCTTTTTATGTAGCATTTAACGAGAAATGCCATGTCTTTTAGGATTGTTGAGATAAATAGTTCACTAATTCTGAAAATGCAACCTTATGCTGCTCACCAGATTCCATATGCTTCACTGCTGCTGCTTGCTCTTCCAGCTCCGTTTCACCAAGGACAATCGTAAACCTCGCCCCTAGGCGGTCCGCTGATTTCATTTGTGCCTTCATTTTTCGATCTAAATAATCCATTTCTGTGGCAAGGCCTTTTGCGCGGAACGTACTAGTTAACTCTACAGCCTTTTGTTTCGCCTCATCGCCCATTGCAATAATATAAACATCTAGTCCAGAAGCCGTATCTAATTCCACACCTTCTGCCTCAAGCGCTAATAATAAGCGTTCAATACTTAGTGCGAATCCAATACCTGGCACATCTGGCCCTCCAATTTCTTGTACGAGACCATTGTAGCGTCCACCGCCACAAAGTGTTGTAATAGCACCAAAGCCAGAAGCAGTCGACATAATTTCGAATGTCGTATGATTGTAATAATCAAGTCCACGCACAAGATTTGGATCAACTTCATACGTAATGCCCAATGTATCCAAATACGCTTTCACTTGAGCAAAATAGGCAGCTGATTCCTTAGTTAGGAAATCTGTCAATGCTGGAGCCGTTTGCATTAATGGATGCTCGCGATCTACCTTGCAATCTAAGATTCGCAATGGATTTTTTTGTAAACGATTTTGACAATCGGAGCAAAACTCCTCTATATGTGGCTCAAAATGTTGTAATAATGCTGTACGATGCGTATCACGAGTTTCTTTGTCACCAAGTGAATTGATGACCAATTTCAAATCCTTTAAGCCCGCTGATTCATAAACATCCATCGCAAGAGCGATAACTTCTGCATCAATGGCAGGATCTGCTGAACCGATTGCCTCTACACCGAATTGCACGAATTGACGGTAGCGACCGGCTTGTTGGCGCTCATAGCGGAACATAGGTCCTAAATAAGAAAGTTTAACAGGTTGGTCTGGGGCACCAAACATTTTATGTTCTACATACGCACGGACAACTCCAGCTGTATTTTCAGGACGCAATGTTAACGAACGCCCCCCGCGATCTTCAAATGTATACATTTCCTTTTGCACAACATCCGTTGTTTCACCAACACCACGTGCAAATAAATCTGTCTGTTCGAAAATCGGTGTACGAATTTCGTTATAGCGATACACACGGCAAATATCACGAATAATCGCTTCAACCTTTTGCCATTTTTCAGATTGACCTGGCAAAATATCTTGTGTTCCTCGTGGCACTTTAAAACTCATGTAATTTCCCTCCTATATTGATTGCTTATGATTGAGCAGCTGTCATTCCACTTGGAGCGGCTTCGAGCTTTCTTTGAGCACTTTCCTCTCCACTTGGAGCAGCTTCGGTCCTTCTTTGAGCGCTTTCCTCTCCACTTGGAGCGGCTTCGGTCCTTCTTTGAGCGCTTTCCTCTCCATTTGGAGCGGCTTCCACCCTTGATTAAGCACTCCGCTCACCAGTTGGAGCTATTTTTCTTGCTGTTCAGTGAAGCATCTTCCACATAGCGCAGAATTCACCCCATTTTCAGCAGGGTCGATTGCTTTTTAGACAACAAAAAAGCCCTCGTCTCCTTGCCATTGCAAGGGACGAGAGCTGTATAAGCTTCCGCGGTTCCACCCTAGTTGACACAAAATATAAATCTGTGTCCTCCTCATAATCGGATAACGGCCGATTCCGTTTTTTCCTAGTAGGCATTGCTGCTTTTCAGAAAAAAGCCTCTCAAGTGTTATTCGCATCATACATATTTGTAGGAAAGATTGCAGCCTAAGTCTTCCCCTCTCTTTTCCAATAGAGGTACACGCTACTTGCTTGGTCATAAGCGATTAATCATTTTTCGATTACCCTTTATGTTAGTCACTAGCCAAGCCAATGTCAACTATTTTTATATTTTTCATCAAACAGCAATGAAAATGACAAATTCCATTACCTTTTTACCACGAATTTTTATACAAAAGCATGGTAAAATAGCACAAGGAATAGGAGGAATCTGATGAGGACAAAAATTTTACATAGTATAATGATCTTCATACTAATGGTAACTATTGCGATGCCAAATAAGAACTTTGTTCAAAAAGCTTCCGCTGACACTAGTGATCTAAAAGTCGCTGGAACAATTCTTCATTTACGTGAGGGTCCTGGTTTGTCTTATCCTATCATTACAACATTAGAAGAAGGTGATCCTTTATCCTCAATTGGTCGTGAAGGTGATTGGATTCAAGTAAAAACAGGTAACTACGAAGGATGGGTTGCCTCTTGGCTGACAGCTCCTACAAATGCTAAACAAGCCTTAGATAAAACTGTCATCGCACAAGTTGACCGTTTAAATATTCGAACAGAGCCAGATATCTCATCAGCAGTGCTTGGGCAACTTTCGACGGGCAACCAAGCAAACCTCATTGAAGAAAATAGTGAATGGGCCAAAATTGATTGGAATGGACAAACTGGATGGGTTTCAAAGGATTATGTCACGATAAACGATAATCCTAAAAAAGAAATAGAACCAAAAGAAGATGCAGTAGAAGTAACTACTACTACAACACCAGTAAACAAGGATACTACTTTTACAATCTTAGTGGACGTTCTAAATGTCCGTAAAAAACCTGATTTAAATACTAAAAAAGTTGGTACTGTGACAAAAGGGCAAGCCTTTAAAGTACTGGCTCAAGAGCATAATTGGGTACAAATACAGTACAATGATAAAAAAACAGGATGGGTCTATAGTTTTTACGGTACATTCTCTAATAAAGTGAAGAGTACTTCCAAAACTTCCTCTTCTAAAGAGTTGGAGTCTGTTACGATTATTTATAATGGGACAAACCTACGAACAGATGCGTCAACAGATGCTGAAGTTGTTGAACGTGTCGATGCTGGCATTAATTACCCGATTGTCGGCGTGAAGAATGATTTTTATGAAATACAATTAGATGATGAAAAAACGGCATTTGTCGCGAACTGGGTAGTAACAACAAGTTCAAATAAAGCAACAATACCTCAAAAGGATAAAGAAGAACCTCGTAAAAAAGGAACTTTAAATGGACTGACGATTGTTGTGGATGCAGGACATGGTGGGAATGATCATGGAACAACAGGGCAGCGTGGTACAGAGGAAAAAGGCATTACTTTGAAAACAGCTACTCTACTTGCTTCTAAATTAAGTGCTGCTGGTGCAAATGTGGTCATGACGAGGGAATCAGATGAATATGTAGCTCTACGTAAGCGTGTATCAATTGCCCATCAATATGAGGCAGATGCCTTTATTAGTCTTCATTATGATGCAACAGACGACAGCTCTATTAACGGCTTCACATCCTATTATATGAATAGTAATCAAAAAGGACTTGCTGAAGCGATCCATGATGGCCTTTCAGGTAAATTAGAATTGAGAGATCGTGGGACACAGCAAGGTAACTATTTAGTACTTCGAGAAAATCGTCAAAAGGCTGTACTTATTGAGTTAGGCTTCTTGAGTAATTCAAGCGAGGAGCGAGTCATCACGACAGCAAAGTTCCGTGAGCAGGCAACACTCGGTATTTATCAAGGTATACTCAACTATTTTAATAAGCAAGAGGAATAAACAAAAAGCTGTGGAAAGAATAATCTTCCACAGCTTTTTTCACGTTTTAAGTGATCCCTATTGCTACTGCAGCAATCAATGCAAGGCATGCAATCACTGCCCAACCAAGTATCATCTTCCAAATAAATTTGATCCACTTTTCATATGGGATACCTGCTACAGCTAAATACGCCATTAGCGCAGATGAAGTAGGAATGATAGAATTTGTTAAGGAATCCCCATATTGAAAGGCTAACACAGCCACTTGACGTTCCAATCCTAATAAATCAGTAATTGGAATCATAATTGGCATTGTGGCTGCTGCCTGTCCACTACCTGATGAAATAAATAAATTCAAAAGTGCTTGGATAAATAACATGCCAATTGCGCTAATAGCATGTGGTAAATGGCCAATGGTTTCTGATGCTGCATAAACAATCGTATCAATAATTTTTCCTTGCTCTAACACAACCGTGATTGCACGGGCAAAGCCTACAATTAAGGCACCGAACGTTACAGCTTTTGCCCCATCAATAAAGGAATCAAAAATAGTCGCAGGTTTTAAACCGCCAATTAGCCCCGCAATTAACCCCATAATTAAAAAGGATGCTGTTAATTGTGTTAGGAACCAGCCCCAATTAAAGACACCATAAATATTAAAGCCAATTCCGCAAGCCATCACAATAAATACAAATTTATGCTTACCTGTTAATGTAGGAATGTCAATTTCGGATACAGTAGATTTAGCCTTTTGCTCAATGTCATAAATAACACTTGCTTGTGGATTCTTTTTTACTTTAAAAGCATAGCGAGACACATAAAATATGGCAAAACCTAGAACAAAAATATAGACAACTGCACGGAAACCTATTCCAGAAAATAGCGGTACATCTGCTAATGATTGCGCAACACCTACTGTAAAGGGATTAAGCATACCTCCAAAAAATCCACTAGCTGCACCAAGAGTAATCATAGCTGTCCCTGTTACAGCATCAAAGCCCATTGCACGAGCAATCGCTACACCAATCGGTACGAAAATAATTGTTTCTTCTGCCATCCCCATTGTAAAACCGCCAACAGAGAACAAGATCATCGATAATGGAATGAGTAATTTTTCTCTTCCCTCTAGCGCTTTTACACCTTTATAGACACCAGCTTCAATGGCACCTGTTGAACGGATAATGCCAAAAACACCGCTGACTAAGAAAATGTAGAAAATAATTTGAGCTCCTTTTTCAAGCCCCATTGGAATCGCTGTAAACATTTCGAAAAATGAAACTGGATCACTCTCAATATGATGATAGCTTCCATCTACAACGAGCATTCGCCCTTCCTCATCCTCTACACGGTCAAACTCACCCGCCGGAATAATATAGCTTGCAATACCTGCTAAAAAAATAATAGCAAAAATAATGGTATATGTATGAGGTACTTTGAGCCAACTTCTCTTTTTAACATTCTGTTCATTTTCCATAAATTCACTCTCCTTTTCATAGATTTAGACATCGGAACAATGTTGTCGTTATATGTCGTTAATTGAGAATAAATATACATGAGTTCAAATTTATTGTAAAGTATTAATTTTCTATTATTTCAGAATGTCCAATAGTTTGTTGCCTTATAAAGCTTTCGCGGACGGCCTTGATGATAAGGTTGCTCCTCTCCTACTAACTTAAAGTAATCATGCTCGATTAATCGATTAATAATGCGTTCAGCAGATCGACGTGACAGATTCATATATTGCGCTAATTCCGTAGCTGAAAATGGGCGATTATTAGTAACTGTGATAAATTGCTTCATAACATTTAAATTTTTAGCACTCATTTTCACCTTTTCAGCCATCTCTAAAATGGCTTTATGATGGCTACTTAATGCAATTTGATTATTATGTTCAAATAATTGTTCATGTAACTTATTCTCTGCATCTACTAAACAAATGACGGTCGATGCATCTCTCCATTTGGACGTGAAAAATAAAGCTTGGGAAGAATGAGTTTCTGCTTCATGTAATGAATATCCATAGCCAATGCCAATCGTAAAAGTGGTTTTAAATTGTCGTTCACACTGTTCAATTAATGATCTTAAATAAGCAGGATCAAGTTGTTCAATTACCCCTCTAGTAGAAATGATTAAATAAGGCTCCTGTTGGGCTTGCGTGATTCTTGCCTGAAAACGCTTGCAAATATTTTCTAACGACTTTACAAATAGTTGTTGTTCATCCATCAACTTTTGTTTACTACAAATAGAAACGACAGCTATTTGCGACGAAGTCAACATTGTATGCTGATAAGCTTCAAGCGCTGAATTAATTGTCATTATGAATGTTTGTTTGCTTTCAACCATGTACTTCGAAGGTATACCTAATCTTTGTAACTCAACAAAAACTGCGTGTAAACTAGTAAGCGCTAAAGTGGTTTTCCCTGCTTTATATAATTCCTTATGAAAGTGAATAAAATCATTCACATTGAGCTTTGTGATTTTTTCTGGTTGATCATAAACCCATTCGTAATCTTTTACATAGACGTCAGTAGATGGAATACCGGCTTCCATCATTACCTGATGAAGACTATTCTGCTTAGGTACATCGATCGATAGCTGGGATAAATCCACCTTTTCATGATGTTGTAAGGATAATAACGATAGTGCTAGTGTCAATTCATCAAAAGGGATAAACACTGCTTGGATGTGAGATGCTTTTATTTTTTCATAGCAGTAATAATAGGGAATCGATCCAGCAAATAGTAATATATCCGAACAAGATGCAGCTTCATCAAAAAGATTTACACATTGATCTGGTGAAGTATAGGGAAAATGAATAAATTGTACTTGTGGAAACAACGTGAAATGTTCTTTTATATTATTCCAGAAAAATAATGAACCTAGAATCCCTATTGTTTTCAAAATGCTCAGATCCTTTAATACGCACAATATTCCGATAATTTTAATCATTATACCGTAAATATATAAAAAAAGAACCTTCTATCAACTATTATGTTGAGAAGGTTCATACATACTTATTTTCTTGTAGCTTCCAGCGTTACCCATACAATCTCCTCCATTGGAATGAAGTAAGGCGTACGACTAATCTCTAGGATTAAATGGTCAGGTAGTATGGATAATAAAATACCTTGCTGAATATTTTTTTCTGTTTGCACGACAACTGCCTGACCAATCATCATTTTAAAAGTTTCGTATAAATATGGATTGGATATACTCCCCATCTGTGCCATGTGTAGACACCCCTTCCTATAAAACTAACCATACTCTTTAGTATATGAAGGAATTATAGGAAATGTACCATTATTTTGATTCTAGAAGTATTGTGACTGGACCATCATTAATTAGTGCAACATCCATCATCGCACCAAAAACACCTGTTTCCACATGTAAGCCATGCTCTCGCAGTGCTTGATTAAAAGCTTCCCACAGCGGTTCGGCTACTTCTGGTCTAGCTGCACTTGTGAAACTTGGTCGATTCCCTTTTTTGGCATCCCCATATAACGTAAATTGTGAGACGGACAAAATAGCACCTCCATGCTCTAAAATGGAATGGTTCATTTTGCCATCAGCATCTTCCCAAAGGCGTAAATTGGCTATTTTTTTCGCTAAATAAAGGACATCCTCCTGTGAATCTTCATGTGTAATACCCACTAGAAGAACGTAGCCACTATCAATTGCTCCTGTGACAGCTCCGTCTACTGTTACAGAGGCAGCTTTACTGCGCTGTAATACTACTTTCATGCATTAAAACCCCAATTCTATGTTGTTGCTTACCATTAATTAATGACCCGTTGCACCGAATAAATATCAGGTGTTTGTTTAATTCGTTCCACAACTTTATGCAAATGAGAAATATTTGAGATCGAAATAGTTAAATGAATTGTCGCCATCTTATCGCGATCAGCACGACCACTGACTGCTAAAATATTCGTTTTTGTTTCACTAACAATTTGCATGATCTCATTTAAAATACCTGGTCTATCGAAAGCTGATACTTCGATATCGACTGGATATTCTTTTTTCTCTGGAATGACACCATGCTCCCATTCCACCTCAATTAAGCGCTCCTGCTCATCCTCGATTTGAATATTTGGACAGTCCGCACGGTGCACAGACACACCTCTCCCCTTTGTGATAAAGCCTACAATTTCATCTCCAGGAACAGGTGTACAACAACGTGAAAGTCGAATAAGCATATTATCAATGCCCTTTACAATGACACCAGATTCCGTACGTTTTTGCGGAATTGGATTTTTCATTTTTTGTTCGATTTTCTCTAAAGCTTCTTCCTGCTCACGCTCTTTACGGCGTTTTTCCGCTAAACGATTGACTACTTGCTGTGCTGTTATACCGTTTACACCAACTGCCGCATACAAGTCTTCTTCGTTCGTATAATTAAATTTATCACACACTCGTTTGAGGTTTTCTGATGACATTGTTTCCTTTAAATCGAAATCCTGTGCACGGATTTCTTTTTCGATCATCTCTTTACCTTTGATAATATTCTCTTCACGTAGATGTCGTTTAAAGAATTGCTTAATCTTATTTTTCGCCTGGGAGGATTGCGCTATCTTTAACCAATCGCGGCTCGGGCCAAAGGATTGCTTAGAAGTTAAAATTTCAATGATATCTCCCGTTTTTAGTGGTGTATCAAGAGGTACCATTTTCCCATTAATTTTGGCTCCAATCGTACGATTTCCGACTTCAGAATGGACACGATACGCGAAATCGATCGGCACAGAACCAGCTGGCAATTCAATGACATCGCCCTCAGGTGTAAAGACGTACACCATATCGGAAAATAAATCAAACTTTAAGGATTCCATAAACTCTTCTGCGTTGGAAGATTCATTTTGGAATTCTAAAATTTCACGGAACCATGTTAGCTTTTGGTCGACATTTTGCTTTTGATGGTCGACCTTTTTGCCTTCTTTATACGCCCAGTGTGCAGCAATCCCGTACTCTGCAATCTTGTGCATTTCCTTTGTGCGAATCTGCACCTCTAGTGGATCACCATAGGGTCCAATAACAGTTGTATGCAAAGATTGATACAGGTTTTGTTTTGGCATGGCAATATAATCTTTAAAACGGCCTGGCATCGGTTTCCATAATGTATGCACAATACCTAAGACGGCATAGCAATCTTTAATACTATCTACAAGTACACGAATGGCTAGCAAATCATAAATTTCATTAAATTGTTTCTTTTGTAGCACCATTTTTCGATAAATACTATATATGTGCTTTGGACGACCATAGACATCTGCTTCGATTTCTACCTCATTCAGCTGTGACTTCATCTCAGCCATGACATTCTCTAAATAAGCCTCACGTTCATCACGCTTTTTCTTCATCAAACTGACAATACGATAATATTGCTGTGGGTTTAAATAGCGAAGTGCTGTATCTTCAAGCTCCCATTTGACTGTTGAAATTCCTAGGCGATGTGCAAGTGGTGCAAAGATCTCTAATGTCTCTTTGGAAATACGTCGTTGCTTTTCAGCAGGTAAATGCTTAAGTGTACGCATATTATGAAGACGGTCTGCTAGCTTGATTAAGATGACACGGATATCCTGTGCCATCGCTACAAACATTTTACGATGATTCTCTGCTTGCTGCGCCTCTTTAGATAAATATTTAATTTTCCCCAGTTTAGTAACACCATCAACTAGCACTGCTACTTCCTCGCCAAATTCCCGTACCAAATCATCCCGCGTAAAATCTGTATCTTCGACAACATCATGCAAAAAGCCTGCCGCTACAGTTTCCGGGTCCATTTGTAATTCAGCTAAAATACCTGCTACTTGTACTGGGTGAATAATATACGGTTCACCAGAGCTACGGAATTGCTCAATATGAGCATCCCTTGCTAATTCATATGCTTTTTTCACGAATGCGACATTTTCATCATTCATGTAGGATTTGACTAACTCAAAAACGTCCTCAGGAGTCAAAATTTGCTCTTTCGCCATAACATGTCCACCTTGCTCGTCAAATTTTTCAGATTAGATATAAACTTAATTGTATAAAATATTATGGTCTATTGTAAAGAGACTGTATCATTTAGTTTAGTTAATCTCGTGAACAGCTTGAAAAATGGAAAAAATAATCTCTTTTTTAATAAAAAAGACCCTTGTGACGATATGCGCCACAAAGGGTCCTTGTTTCGACAAGAGGATTAGTGTAATTGGTTGTAAGCTACAGCAATTTTCGCGCCTACTACTGCATTGTTTTTCACTAATGCAATGTTGGCATCAAGACTTTTACCTTCTGTCAATTCTTTCACTTTACCTAGTAAGAATGGTGTAACGTTTTTACCTTGAATACCATTTTCTTCAGCTTCTACTAAAGCTTTTTCAATAATGTTAGTAATAAATGTATGCTCTAATGCTTCAGCTTGAGGAATTGGATTTGCAATAACAGCGCCGCCTTTTAATCCTAATTGCCATTTCGCAGATAGCATTGCAGCAATTTCTTCTGGCGTATCCAATTGGAAGTTTACATCAAAGCCACTTTGACGTGTATAGAATGCTGGCAGTTCATCTGTTCCGTAACCTACAACAGGCACACCTTTTGTTTCAAGGTATTCTAGTGTAAGACCGATATCTAAAATAGATTTTGCTCCTGCACAGATAACAGCAACATTTGTTTGTGCTAATTCCTCTAAGTCTGCAGAGATATCCATTGTTGTTTCAGCACCACGGTGAACACCGCCAATACCTCCAGTAACAAAGATTTCAATGCCTGCAAGCTCTGCACAGATCATCGTAGCTGCAACTGTAGTAGCACCTAATTTTTTCGTTGCAAGTAGGTAACCTAAATCACGGCGAGATGCTTTTGCAACACCTTGTGCATTCCCGAACATTTCAAGTTCTTCATCAGATAGACCAATTTTAATTTTTCCATCAATTAACGCAATTGTTGCAGGTACTGCTCCGTTATCACGAATAATTTGCTCTACCTCACGCGCAGTTTGCACGTTTTGTGGGTATGGCATACCGTGTGAAATAATTGTTGATTCTAATGCAACGATTGGTAGACCTTTTGCTTGTCCTGCTTTTACTTCTTCTGATAATACGATGAATTCTTTCATGTTGTTATTCCTCCATTTCACTTGTTAACAAATCTACGGATAATTCTGGTCTTACTGTATAGGGAGATGCCAAAGTATTTTTAGCATTTGTTAAGCCAGCATCAATGCTTGTCGCAAAGGATTGTCCTGTCAACCAGCTATGTATGACTGCGCTGACAAAGGCATCTCCTGCTCCTGTAACATCTTCAATTTTTTCTATCACTTTGGCAGCAAAATGACTTGGAGCAATGGTAGTAGATGCTGCATATACACCCTTGCTGCCTGCTGTAATAATGACATGTTCGGCACCTAGCTGCAGGAGCTGTTGTAAAGCTTTTTCATAATGGGTAGCGTTTTCAATTTTATGTCCAACAATTGTTTCCGCTTCATCCGTGTTACAAATAAACCATGTTACTCCTTGTAATGTTTCAGGTAGTCGATTCATTTTCGGTGAAGATACCGGCACAATGACAAGTGGGATATTACGAGCAACGGCTACTTGTTGGATATAGGCTACTGTTTCTTTTGGACAATTTAAATCCAGAATAAAGCAGCCTGCGTTGACTAACATTGTTTCATGCTTTTTCAATAAGCTAGGTACTAGTAGATCATACACTTCCATATTGGCTACAGCTAATGCTAGCTCCCCTTGCTCATCCATAATAGCTGTATAAGAACCCGTTGAAGCCTCTGCTAGCTGCTCCACATAACGTAGGTTCATAAAGGATTCCGAAGCTTCTTGGATGACTTGCCAATCAGCATCTTTCCCAGCCGTTGTCAGCAATGTCACTTGATGGTTTAATCTGCCTAAATTTTCAGCAATGTTTCTACCAACACCACCAACACTAAAAGAAGAGCTAGCAGGGTTAGATGTCCCAAATTGAACATTGCCTTTCACGTGGAATTTTCGGTCTAAATTGGCTCCCCCGATGCAAATAATTTCATTTTCCTCGGGTAAAATATATGCACGACCTACAATTTTTCCTTGCTTTGTTAAACTAGACACTAAATTAGCAAGCACTGGACGTGAAAGATTCATTGCATCTGCCATCTCTTGCTGAGACATAAACGGATTTTGGCGAATTAAAGCAAGCACCGCCTGTTCTCTTTCATTCATAGCATCACCTTTTATTATATTTGTTTACATTATAAACTTTTGTTTGATTCATGTCAAAGGATTTTAAAAAAAGTTGAACCCGTTATTTGAGGTTCAACTTTTTTCGTTTATTATACATGCTGTGGTGTTTGTTTTTTGACAATGATTACGAACAGGCTAGCCATGGCACAGAATATACCCGCAAGGAAAAAAGCCCATGTATAGGAATTAAAAAATTGATAGATCAATCCACCACCATATGCAGCAACAGCAGCTCCTGCTTGATGTGAGGCAAATATCCATCCGTAAATAATACTACTTTTTTGCATACCAAAAATTTGTCGTGTAATACTGATCGTTGGTGGTACTGTGGCAATCCAATCGAGTCCATAAAAGATAGTGAATATCGTCAGTAAAATAACAGAACCTTGTGATAATGCATAAGGGAGTAATAATAAAGAAGCTCCCCGTAACAAGTAATACCAAAATAACAGCCAACGATTATCGAAGCGATCTGATAGCCAGCCTGAGGCAGTCGTCCCTAGTAAGTTAAACACACCCATAAATGATAAGAGTGATGCAGCGGTGACTAAAGGAACGCCAAAACTAATACAATACGAAACAAAATGAGTCCCGATCAAGCCGCTCGTTGAAAGTCCACATATAAAGAAGCTTCCTGCTAATAGCCAAAAGGCTTTAATCTTAACCGCCTCTAGTAAACCGTTAAACGCAATATGAATCGGATTTTTCTTCTGCTGCACTGTCTGTTCTTCAATAAACTCCTCTTGTCCATATGGGTTTAGCCCCACATCCTGAGGCTTATTTTTAATAAAAATAGCAATCAAGGTGAACATCAACGTACTTAGAAGAAGAATTAACCCCATTGCCCAGCGCCAAGAATAATGTTCAATGATCATGGCTAGCACTGGTAGTAGAATTAATTGTCCTGTAGCTGTACTAGCCGTTAATATACCAACTGCTAATCCCCTGCGTTTGACAAACCAATGATTAGCTACATAGGGACTAAGGACCGTTAGAAAAAGGCTTGCACCAAGGCCGATGATGCCACCCCAAATCACAATTAACTGCCATGATTGATTCATCAAAAATGTCAAAGTAATCCCTACAATTAACGTAGCCATCGCGCTTAGCATCATTTTCTTTAAGCCAATAACTTCAAGCAATGCCGCCATAAATGGCCCTGATATACCATATAAAAATAGACTTATGGCGAAGGCTAGGGCAATAGTTGACCGTTCCCATTGAAATTCCTTTTCAAGAGGATTGATAAAAACGCCAGAGGATGACAATGTAATACCTGCCACAATAATAGAAAAAAATGTGACAATTAAAATAAACCAGCTATAATGAACACGCTTCATCCAAACACCTACTTTTCATATGAGTGGCACTAAAAACATGTATATACATGTTTTTATGGTAGTAAAAAAAATAACATTCTCTAATGGGATAGGTGAAAAAGGCTTTCCATTCTATGCTACTTACTTGCCGCTTCAGCCCGCTAGTTGGAAAGCTAAAGAAAACCCTTGTGAACTAACGTTAGACATAAGGTACATCGTAGGCTCCCTGAAAAGGACGCAGCCCCCTTTGCCATAGGTTCTTTTTCATGTCCTACCAATTATATGTATATACATGTACAATGATAATAACTGCCGCTCATATAGCTGTCAAGAAGTAATTTCCACCTCTAAGGTGTATACTTACAATTAGTAGAATCCCTTAAAAGGAGTACTGACCATGAAGAACCAACTAAAAAACATTGATTATACGCAAATATGTGTTTGTGCGAACCTTCGAAAAAAAACGAGGGCTGTCACACAATTATATGATAAGCTGCTACAGCCTACTGGATTAAAGGTAACACAATATTCAATGCTTGCACACATTGACCTTCAGCAAGCTGTCTCGATTAGCCGTCTAGGTGAAATTTTACAACTCGATCAAACTACGGTGACACGTAATATAAATCTCTTAAAGCAACATGGCTATGTGGAATTAAAGCGAGACACAAACGATGCCCGTACGAAACAGATTACACTTACTGAAAAAGGGTTAGAAAAGTTGCATGAAGCTGCTCCCATTTGGCAAGCAATTCAAGATAGAATTATTGAGGATATCGGGATTGAAAAATATGCAGATTTCTACGATACATTGCGAACAATGCAAAAAATCATCCAATCCTATGAGGAGGAATAAAAAAAAGCGCCCCATTGTTTTTAGGGCGCTTTCTTCTTGCTCTTAGTATTGAATAAGTGTTTTAATATTTAAATCGCCAAGTTTAGCACGACCATTTAATTCTAAAAGTTCGATTAAAAATGCACAACCTACTACCTGACCACCTAATTGTTCTACTAAGCGAACTGTTGCTTCCACAGTACCACCAGTTGCTAGTAAGTCATCACAGATTAAAACTTTTTGACCTGGCTTAATCGCATCATGATGCATTGTTAATGTATCTTTGCCATATTCAAGACCATAGTCAGCACTAATGACCTCACGTGGTAATTTACCAGGTTTACGAACAGGGGCAAAGCCGATTTCAAGTGCATAGGCAACTGGGCAACCGATAATAAAACCACGAGCCTCAGGACCTACTACAATTTCAGCTCCTACTTCTTTGGCGTATTCTACAATTTGATCTGTTGCATATTTGTATGCAGCTCCATTGTCCATAATTGTCGTAATATCTCTGAAAATAATGCCCTCTTTCGGCCAGTTTTCAACCGTAGTGACGTATTGCTTTAAATCCATGTTATTGCTCCTCCTACGAAACATTTTTCGTCTAGTCATGTATTCGTTCATCAAACCATTGTTTTAATTCTATATAAGGAGCGTAGACAAGCTTTTGCTCCATTTCAATCTGTTCTGAACGTTGTTTGTAAGACGGTGCCTCTGTTAGTGCCTGTTTTGGGGCATTCACGTTGACAGTCGTCAGTCCACTCTCCATTTTAACAAAACCAAGCTCAAAAAACACCTGTGTCATAAATTTTAATGCATCTAATGGCCATCCTGTATGCTTCGCTAAATCAGCTATGTGCATATCAAGCGGAAATGCTGGTCGATTTTTCAGGAATTTATAAAACCAAGCAAATTGCTCTCGTGTAGGTAAACTACTGAAATATTGTGAATCTGGCATATAAAAGTGCGCATAAATTCGTGAAGGCTTCGTTTTCTGTAATACTTCTTCTAATCTTTGAACATTTTGTGGCAAATCTAAAAGCACAATATAATCACTTTGATCAACATTTGAAAGTGTAGGGTCCACTACTGTAATAGGTACACCAATCAATGACTGATAATAGGTCATCGTTTCAGGACGAAAGGCTATAAACATCGCCTCATCCTTCGGCACTGTATTAAGCCAACGAGCTGTTTGACGGATTCCACGGATATCAAATAGCTGCCATTCTGTTGTTTGGACATCTTCAATCATAAATTGAGCTTTTTTTCGCCCTTGCCATTCGTTAATTTGTAAATCACCTATAAAGGAAACTTTGATGCCATACGTTAGCTCATCATGTAAATGACCTTTATTAAAACCGACACTATCTAATTTGTCATAGCCATTTGTTAATTCCATTTTAATATGATTTTCTGATGCACCAATTTTACGCATGGATGAAATTTCTACATCCTCCAGTACATAAATAGGCTTTGGAAAATCAGTTCCAAATGGGCCAAGTGCTGAAATTTCTTCGATAGCATCTGCTGAAATTTCATCAATACTTAGTGGTATATCAATATGGACAATAGGGGTTAAGTGCTCCTCTGTTAAACAGGCCCTTGCTTGAGCATCTAAACGTCTACGTAGTTCATCAACATGCTCTAACGATAAGGTCATTCCTGCTGCCATGGGATGTCCACCAAAGTGAGGCAAAATATCCCGATTTTTTGCTAGTTCGTTATATAAATGGAAGCCTTCAATGCTTCGGGCGGAACCTTTAGCTATCCCTTTATCAGGATCGAGTGAAAGGACAATGGTTGGACGGTAATATAACTCCACAAGACGAGAAGCAACGATGCCCACAACCCCTGCATTCCAGCCTTCCCCTGCCACAACAAGAACTAAGGAATTGCCAATCGTTTCATCGGCTTCGATAAGGGCGATAGCTTCATCTGTAATGCTTTTCACAATATCTTTTCGTTCTGTATTGCAAGCATTTAACTGTTTTGCCAGCGCAGCTGCCTTGGCATTGTCCTCAGCCATTAATAACTCGACTCCTGGAGCTGCTTCTCCGAGTCGACCAACAGCATTTAATCGAGGGCCAAAATAAAAGCCAATCGTTTCTTCAGAAATTTTTGCCTGCTCTGTACTCGCTATGTCACACATTGCTTGTACCCACGGACTAAGGGAGCGACGCATTTCCTGAATACCCCGTTTGACCAGATAGCGATTTTCATCTACTAGCGGCACTAAATCTGCTACAGTGCCAATCGCAACAAATTCAATTAAGTGGATGGGTAGCTCTCCATATAGAGCATGTGCTAGCTTAAAGGCTACACCTACTCCAGCTAACTCTCCGAACGGATAATGCCCTTCTGGTAATCGCGGGTGAAGAATAATATCTGCTGGCGGTAGCTCCTCCCCAGGTTCATGGTGATCAGTCACAATAACATCCATGCCAAGCTCTTTCGCTACTCGGATAGGTTCAATTCCTGAGATCCCATTATCCACTGTAATGATTAATTGTACCCCTTCTTCATAGGCTTCTCGAAATAGAGCCTCATGTGGTCCATACCCATGGATAAAACGATTTGGGATTTTAAAAGATACATCGGCACCAAGATCCAATAACACATTTAGCATGACAGTCGTACTTGTCACACCATCCGCATCGTAATCGCCATAGACTAATATTTTCTCACCATTTTCTAGTGCTTGCTCAATTCGCGCCACCGCTTCAGCCATGCCATGCATGAGAAATGGATCATGAATATTTGCTTCGGTCATATTTAATAAGCTTTCTGCGTCAGCGGTTGTTTCACAGCCACGTGCTGCTAAAATTTTTGCTGCAATCGCAGAAAGTTGTAAGTCATTTTGTAATGTTTGGACAAGTGTGGCATCTGGACGCTCCACCTGCCATCTTTTTTTCGATAGGATCATCTTCTCACTTCCTTACGAAAGCTATTATACCGAAATTCGATTGGTTACGCACTATCCATTAGATTGATAGTTTTACCATCCATTCGAGATGTAGATCCATCACTTTTCCTTAACTATGCTTCAAATTAAATATTCACTCCCAAGCAAAAAGCCTACTCTTTTAAAGAGTAGACTTCGCTAGTATACCTTTAGAAGCAGCTATTAATGCTTCCACTGTTGCTATATCTCCTTCATGCAGGGCCGTTACAATGGCGCTCCCGACAATAACCCCATCCCCTAATGCCCCCATCTTTTTGACGTGCTCAGGTGTCGAAATACCAAAGCCCGCCAGCACTGGGATTGGACTTGCCTGACGTAGACCTGCAAAATGATGTTCTAAATTATTAGCAAAATGAGACCTTGCTCCCGTAATACCATTAACGGTTACTGCATAAACAAAGCCCTGACTAGCAGCTGCAATACGGGCAATTCGATCTGGAGGGCTAGTTAAAGAAACGAGTTGAATCACATCAATACGATGAGGGTTTAATGTTTCACGTAGCAGTGCACTTTCTTCTAATGGGACATCTGGTACAATTAACCCTTTTACTCCTGCTGCTACACAGTCTTTGGCAAAGGTCTCTAAGCCATAAGCTAACACTGGATTGAAATAAGTCATGACCACTAGAGGCACCGTTATCTCCTCTCTAAATGAAGCGAGCGTTTGCAACACTTTCCTTAATGTCACACCAGCTGCCAGTGCGCGTTCTCCTGCACGCTCAATCGCCGGTCCATCCGCTACAGGATCTGTAAAGGGAATACCTACTTCGATCGCTGTCACACCGAGCTGTTGAAAAGTTAAAATCGTCGGCTTGATTGTTTCTAGCCCCCCATCACCTGCCATCATATAGGGGATAAAAGCTTTATTTCCTGTAGCCTTTGTTTGTTCAATTGCTTGTTTTAGTGTCGTCATTTAGCATCCCCTCCTAGTACCGCTCGAACTGTGTGAACATCTTTATCTCCACGACCAGATAAGCATACAACTATAATAGAATCCTTCGGCATTGTCTTAGCAAGCTTTGCTGTATAAGCAATGGCGTGGGAACTTTCAAGTGCAGGAAGAATGCCCTCTGTTCGACTTAACAATTGCAAGCCCTCTAGTGCCTCATCATCTGTAATGGAGTCAAATTGAGCTCGGCCAATATCATGTAAATAACAATGTTCGGGCCCTTTCCCTGGATAATCCAATCCGGCTGAAATAGAATGTGCTTCTTGAACAAAGCCATTTTCATCCTGTAATAAATACATATAAGCACCATGTAACACCCCTAGCTGTCCACCGGCAATGGCCGCTGCATGCTTTCCAGTATCAAGACCACTCCCTGCCGCCTCAACACCATATAAGGCTACTGATTCATCATCAACGAATGGATGAAACATACCTATAGCATTACTGCCACCGCCAATACAAGCAACTACTGCATCTGGTAAACGTCCCTCTTTTTGCAAAATTTGCTTTCTTGTTTCAACGCCGATTACACGCTGGAAATCCCGAACAATTTTAGGAAATGGATGAGGGCCTAATGCAGAACCTAAAATATAATGCGTATCCTCAACATTTGTCACCCAATAGCGCAATGCTGCATTCACCGCATCCTTTAAGGTTTTAGAACCACTTTCCACCGACTCGACCTTCGTGCCAAGAAGCTCCATGCGAAACACATTTAGCTGTTGGCGTTTGATATCCTCTGCCCCCATAAAAACAACACATTCTAGATTTAGTAAGGCACAAGCAGTAGCAGTTGCCACCCCATGCTGTCCTGCACCTGTTTCGGCAACAATTTTCTTTTTACCCATACGTTTAGCAAGTAGCGCTTGCCCTATGGCATTGTTTATTTTATGAGCCCCTGTATGGTTTAAATCTTCACGCTTTAAATAGACCTTTGCGCCACCTAGCTCCTTCGTTAAATTTTCAGCATAATAGAGAGGGGTTTCTCGTCCAACATACTCCTGTAAATAATAGGTAAGCTCCTCTGTAAACGTTGCATCTTTTAATGCATCATCATAGGCGGTTTCTAATTCTAGTAATGCGGTCATTAAAGTTTCTGGCACAAACTGACCACCAAATCGGCCGAAACGTCCTTCCTTTGTCGGTACACTATTTGCAATTGAAATCCCCATTAGATGATCCCCCTCTTTACTGTCTTTAAAAATTCCTGTATTTTTGCAGAATTCTTCATTCCATCTGTTTCCACACCACTCGAAACATCCACCATAAAAGGGGCTACCGTTGTGATGGCCTCTTCAATATTGTCCACGTTGAGACCACCAGCTAATAGTAATTTTTCTCGTGGGATACCTACCTCCTCCAGTAGGCTCCAGTCAAAAGTATGGCCACTGCCACCTTTAAAATCTGTCCCAGGTGCATCGAATAAATAATAATCTACCTGATAATCAGCTGCAGCTTGAATATCCTCTTTGCCTCGTACCGACAATGCCTTAATAGCTGGATAACCTTGTTCTTGAATAAATGCTGGCGTTTCTTCTCCATGATATTGCACATAGTCTAATGACACACGTTCTACCGCTTCCTTTAGTTCAGCTGCAGACGGATTGACAAAGACACCAATTTTTAATACCCCTTGAGGTACTTCGTTCGCTAAAAGCTGAGCTTGCTCAATAGTTACGCGACGTTTGCTCGGTGCGAAAACAAAACCAATGGCATCTGCACCAGCCTGAATAGCTGTTATGACATGTTCTTGTTTTTGCAATCCACAGATTTTAACTTTTGTCATACAGAAGCCCCTCCTTTCGTACTTGAAAACATTGTAGTGCCTGCCCAGCATCTCCACTGCGCATTAATGCCTCCCCTACAAGAATTCCACTAGCCCCCATGGCTGCTACTTGTTGTGCATCTTCCTGTGACCAAATACCGCTTTCACTTATTAATACACGGTTTTCATTAAATGGAAAAGCGTCAGCAATTTCTTGTGTACGTTGTAAACTGACCTCAAACGTGCGTAAATCTCGATTATTAACACCAATCAACTTTGCATCTACTGCAAGTGCACGGTCGAGCTCCTCTCTATCGTGCACTTCCACTAAAACCTCTAAGCCTAACCCCGTTGCGTAGCTATATAAATCTCGTAAGGATTCGTCCGTCAAAGCAGCTACAATTAATAAAATAATGGATGCTCCTGCTGCCTTCGCAAATCGAATCTGCACCCTATCAATCATGAAATCCTTACATAGTAGAGGGATATTCACAACACTAGCAACCGCTGCTAAATCGTCAAAAGAGCCTTTGAAAAATTCTTTATCGGTTAAGACAGAAATGGCGGCTGCTCCTGCTTGTGCATAGATTTGTCCTTGGGCAACTGGATTTGCCCCTTCTGCAATTAGCCCCTTGGAAGGAGAAGCACGTTTCATTTCAGCAATGACTTGTAACGTATTCGCCTGTCGTAGCGAATCAAATAACGATGGACGTGTCTTTTCTGTATAACTTGCTAGAGGATCAGGTTGCTCTAATAAAGCATCTACTTCTATCCTCTTTTGCTGTAGAATTTTGTTAAGTATATTCATAAACCTACCTCCACTTTTTTTATTTGCTCGCTAAAGGTAACTACCGCTTCCAATTTTTGAAGTGCTCGCCCACTAAAAATACTTTCCTTTGCCATGGCTACCCCTTCTTTAATCGTTACTGCTTGACCATAGCCAAATAAGCCAATACCTGTATTGAATAACACAGTATCTAAATAGGCACTCTGCTCCCCAGCTAATAGTTTTCTCATGAGTACAGCATTTTCATCTGCATTGCCACCTCTGATTGCCTCTAACGGTGCAAATGGGAGACCAACATCTTCTGCTGTTAAGGAAAAAGGAATTAAATCCCCTTTATCTACTAAAACTAGCGTATTTTGACCCGCTAACGAAGCTTCATCTAAGCCTTGTGGTCCTGATACGACAATGGCTCGTTCACGCCCAAGCATTTGTAAAACAGAAGCATATTCCATTACAAAATTAGGTCGGTTAATTCCCGTGAACTGTGTTGACAATGGGACTGGATTTGTTAAAGGTCCAACAAGATTAAAGATTGTTGGTTTCCCTATTGAACGGCGAACCTCCCCAATCCGCTTTAATTTTGGATGAACATTTGGCGCATAGAGAAAGGCGATTCCTTCTTTCTCCAATAACTCAATAGTTTGCGGAATAGAAATAGCTGTATGAATACCTAATGCCTCCAATACATCGGAACTGCCCGAGGAAGATGATATTTTGCGGTTTCCATGCTTGGCTATTTTGACGCCTGCTCCAGCTAGTACAAAAGCGGAAGCTGTACTGATATTAAAAGTATGAAGTCCATCACCGCCAGTACCGCAATTATCCATATAGCCACTAGCTTGTATGGCTACCTCACGTGCAAAAGACCGCATAATTGTTGCTAATGCTGCTACCTCATGCGCCGTTTCTCCCTTTACTGATAAAGCTGTTAAAAAGCATGCCATTTGGTCTTTAGGTGTCTGATCATCAAATAACCATTGTGCCGCCTTCAGCATTTCCTCATACATTAAGTGTTCGCCTTGCAACACTTTTTGTTGTAATTGTTCCATTAATCTTGCCCTCCATTGTTCGTCAGTAACTGTAAAAATGCCTCTTGTTCCTCTTTCACTCGATCTAATACTTTCTGCACGTCTGTATATTTCGTCACGGTGATGGTCGTTTGCATATTCATGGATTCATGATCAACTACAATGGACTGTCCTGTTAAGGCAAAATCTAAATGTCCATTAAATCCAATAAAGCCTAAAGCTCCACCAAAATTGGACCTTCTTTTAATAGATCGTGCCATCTGTTCATTTGGAAATCCCACAGTCGAAAATGTTGGCAATGTTGCTGCTAATACGTCAAGCGCATGAAGCATAGGTAAAAGCTGCCCCTCCACCGTTGATGTCATATGCAATGCCTGTTTCGATTCCTCAATACGCATGGCATCAATAATTTGAACAGAGTCTCTGAAGCAAACAGACTGTAAATCTTGTTGAACTGTACGAACAAGAAGCGCATGTGATTTTCTAATGTCCGAATGATCGTATAATTTGCGCTCATTTTCTAGGTCTTCACTTTTTGTCTCCCCTCGTGGATATGTCCCCTCCATAGGCGTTGCAATGACTTTATCTCCTTTGACACGTATCAGACTTTCAGGGGAAGTTCCTAATACAACATAATCATCGAATTCTATATAATACATATAGGCTGCTGGCTTCATTTTACGTAGCTGTCGGTATAAGGTAAACGCATGCCCCTGAAAGTTTGCTACATATTGCTTGGGCAGTACAACCCGTGAGATATCATTAGTTAAACTTTCTTGTATTGTCTGTAAATCTTTTGCGAATTGTACATAAGACATCCTATCGAGTCCATGATACCGAGAAGTTGCTTCATCACTTACATGTCCGTTTAACAATTGTTGTGCCAATTCTTCCAAACTAGGTTGTTGTTTTTCCGCATCAATATTTGTATGAATTAATGTCACTTCATCTGTTAGATGATCAAACACAATAATTGTTTCATAAACATGAAAATGGGCCTCAAGCATTTCTACTTGATTGTCGTTGAACACCTTTGTTCCACTATGACCTATAAAACCAACAGCCCCACCAGAGAATGGAAATTGTGTCGTATTGGTAATGCGTGGCATTAGTCGTTTAAGTAGGACAAAGAGGTTTCCTTTATGCACATATGTTTTTCCAGTTTCATGGGAAATCTCCTGAATTTCTTGGCCCATTCCTTTATAAGTCTTTCTTGGATTCGCTCCAATAAATGAAAATCTTCCTGCTCCCTCATGCTGGGAGGAGCTCTCCAGCAAAAATTTATGTGTACCCTGTAACCTTCTAAAAATCAAAATAGGTGTTAAAGAATCGCCATTAATGGTTTTCATTTTTGTCCTAGAACTCATTGTTTGCATAGCTATTAAACTCCTTTTTAAAGATTCTTTTTCACTGTTTAGTCGAATGCTGAATCAAATAAAAAAGCCCTCTGCAAAAAGGATTAATCCTAATTGCAGAGGACGATCATGACCGCGTTGCCACCTCATATTAGAGCATTTGCTCTCACCTTTGTGCTTTCCAGCTCTGTTTTACATATGGAAAAGCACCCCTATAACGTGGGGAATCACGTTCGCTGTTTATTAGCGACTCTCATAAGTCCATTCACATAAGCTGTAAATCAGTTTACACCAACCACTGACTCTCTACATTACAGGACTTATGTTACTACTCTTATTCAACAATTTCTCAGCTATTCTCATCTAAACTCAGCTCATCTGTTCTTAGGCTGACCTCGCTCCCGAAGCCTTCTACCTGATCCGAACAAAAAGTTAGCCTTAATTCTATGCCAAAGCAATATAATTGTCAATAAATTCTGAAGAAAAAGTGGTGATACATGCTTTTTGAGTAGACCTTTATAGTGGGTATATTCTCCTTTTAAATACCCTTTAATAGGGAAGTTGATTTCCTACTATTGAATATTTTCTTAGTATTGACCATGTAAATATATCAAGTTATAGTAATTTCAGAACATTATTTTTTCCATATAATTAAAGAAAGTAGGAACGTATATGACCGTTCGCAAAAAACTAAATCTAGGCTTTATTTCTTTAACATGTTTACTTTTCATTTCAAGCATCCTATCATTTCTTCAATTTAAAACAACACAAAATGATTTAGAAGAAGTCTTGAATCATCGTATTGTTCAAATTCAATTAACCGAGAAAATACAGCAAGAACTTGCATCTCAAGGATTGTTTTTACGGTCTTATATTTTAAATAATAAGGATGAAACTGCTAAAGCCAACTTAGAGCGCTATGAAAAGCTATTACCTGAAACCGTAAAAGAACTATCTACCATTGTTCGCTCTGATTATACGAAAAACATTATGCAGCAAATCACAGAATTGCAAAATGAATTATTAGCAAATTCAGCAAAAGCACAGCAAGCGTTTAATAACGGTAAAAAGGATTTGGCACTTACATACATAAATGTCGATGTTACAAAATACAATAAGGAAATTTTTAAGCTAACGAAAGACTTATTAGAATATCATGATCAACAGCTTCAAAAGGTTGATCGTGATGTTAATCAAACCGTTTCTAGCGCAATAATTATTGCCATTAGCCTCCTCATTGCTAGTGTAGTAATCGGTTTATATTTTATGTACTTTATTAAAAATAGCATTGTTATGCCACTTCGGAAGGTCATAGGTGCAGCAGATACATTAGCGCAAGGAGATTTAACGATTGCTGAGCTTAACCATCAAGCAAAGGATGAGATTGGCACACTAGCAAATGCAGTCAATTCATTAAAACAAAATCTCGCTGGATTGATGACAAACATTCAAGATAGTGCATCCCATCTATCAGCTGTCTCTGAAGAGCTTTCAGCTAGTACAGAGGAAGTGACGGCAACATCGGATGATATTGCCCAAAGAATTCAAGAAAACGCAACACATATCAATTCATCTGCTAGTGCTTCACAGCAAAGTGCGGTGGCTATGGATGAAACGGCCGCTGGTGTCCAACGCATTGCGGAAGCAACGCAAAGCCTCCATCAAAATGCAGAAAGTATGACGAAACTTGCCCATACAGGTGGAGCAACTATTTCAACAGCGAAAGACCAAATGGATAGGATTTCAGAGGCTACTACAGAGATTGCTCAATTAACTCAAAAATTAAGTAAGCAATCTGAAGAAATCGGTCAAATTACAACAGTCATCACAGCCATATCAGAACAAACCAATTTACTAGCACTCAATGCTGCTATTGAAGCTGCAAGAGCTGGTGAGCATGGTAAAGGGTTTGCAGTGGTAGCTGATGAAGTGCGTAAACTGGCTGAGGAATCGAATCAATCTGCCAATCAAATCGTTGCTATTACGAAAGAAGTTCTGACAGATACACGCAATGTTGCAGCTGCGGTTGATAACGGCTTAGCATCTGTAAAGGATGGCGTAGTTAAAATTCATGAGGCTGGAGATGCATTTTACTCTATTACTTCAGCCGTTGCAGCCTTTACCGAGCAAATTGAAGAAATTTCTGCTACATCAGAAGAAATTTCAGCAAGTGCCGAGCAGGTCTCGGCGTCTGTCACGGAAATAGCCAATGTCTCGAATCTGTCAGCAAGCAATTCACAATTGATTGCAGAATCTGTAGACGAACAGGTTGCAACAATGCAGCAAGTAAATGCTGTTGCGGAGGAATTAAGCCAAAATGCGCAACAGCTCCAAGAATTACTTCAACAATTTAAATTATAAACATATACGAAAATCTGCTACCTTTTAAAAAGGTAGCAGATTTTTTTGCATAGAAAAAGCAGAGAATAGAAACTAAATTGTTTTCTATTCCCTGCTCACTACTTATACAACAGGTTCGTCTGTACCCCATTGTTTTTTCTCTTTTTTGTGTAGCTGTCCATCTGATTTTTTCATTTCACGAATTTTTAATGAATACCAAATTTGGGCTGCAATACAGATTGATGAATACATACCTGTAATTAAACCGATTAATAACGCGATAGAGAAGTTTTGAATAGATGGTGCACCAAAAATTAATAGGGACACAACGACGATAATAACTGTTAACACAGTATTAACAGAACGTCCCATTGTTTGACGGAGCGATTTATTCACAATATTCGCCAATACTTCACGGTCAGTAATCGTGTCATATTGATCTAAGTTTTCACGCATACGGTCAAAGGTAACGATCGTATCATTAATGGAGTAACCAACAATCGTTAACACAGCCGCAATGAACGTTATATCCACTTCTAAACGCATGAAGCTAAAGACAGCAACGATGAGGAATACGTCATGCAGTAGTGACACAATTGCGCCAATACCCATGCGCCATTCAAAGCGAATTGCTACATAAATAATAATCCCTATTGCTGCAAGGGCTAATGCTTTAATGGCATTTTTCACAAGTTCCTTACCTACTGTAGATGAAACAGTACTTACAGTTGGTTTATGGCCATATTTCTCCGTTGTTTCTTTTTGGAATTTCAAAATATCCGCTTGTGATAAATCAGTTTTATATCGTACAACTGCAGAATTGCTCTTTTCTCCTGAAAGAACAATATCGTCAGAAGGAAAACCGATACTATCTACATATTTTTCAACTTCCTCTTTTGTCAACGATTGTTCTGCCTCAATTTGAACACGTGTACCGCTCGAGAAATCGATACCTAGGTTTAGACGGAAAATACCCAGAACGACTAGACCTGCCACTAAAATAGCTAATGAGAATGTATAGAATTTCTTACGGTTGTGAACAAAGTCAAAGCGATCAAATTTCGTTGATAAATCTAATGTACCAATGTTTTCATCCAGACTATGCTGTTTGGACTTCGCAATTCCAAACCATGCTGAACTGTTGAAATAGCCACTGTTAATAAGTAGACCTAATAGGACACGTGAGCCCCATACCGCTGTTAAGAAGCTTAACAAGATACTAATGATTAATGTTGTTGCAAATCCTTTTACAGAGCTTGTCCCGAAATAGAAAAGAACACCTGCTGCTAATAATGTAGTCAACTGTGCATCGACAATGGCCGATAATGATTGTTTAGAACCAAGCTGGAAGGCTTGTTTCACAGAATAACCTACACGCAGCTCTTCCCGAATACGTTCTGCCGCTAAAATATTAGCGTCTACTGCCATCCCGATCCCTAGGACAATGGCCGCAATACCTGGCAGCGTTAATACTGCATTAATCCAATCAAATACCACCAATACTAGGAATGTGAAAATAGCTAATGTGATGATGGAAATAAAGCCAGGTAAACGATAGTAGAATAACATGAACAAGAAGATGATTACTACCCCGATAATACCTGCTAAAATAGTACTTTTCAGTGCTTCATCACCGAATTGTGCACCAACAGATGTTGAATAAATTTCATCAAGCTTCACAGGTAATGCCCCTGCATTTAAAATACCTGCTAAATTTTTTGTTTCATCAACAGAGAAGTTACCGCTAATCATAACGTCTGTTGTATTTAATGTTTGATTAACTGTTGCAGCCGATGCATAGCGAGGCTTCGCTTTTTGTGACTCAGCTTTATAGGAGTCAACACCCTCTTCAAAGTCTAACCATACAACCAGTAAATTTTGGCCTGCAGGTTTCGCCGCAATTTTACTTGTGATATCAGCAAATTTTTTCGCATCTTTTAATTTAAGCGATACAATTGGACGATTTTGTTGGTCAAAGGAAGCACTTGCTCCATTTTCCTTTAAATCATCTCCATCTAATAATAAATTGTCATCCACATCGCGGAATGTTAAATTCGCAGACGTAGACAATAACTTACGTGCAGACTCTTGGTCCTCAACACCTGCTAACTGCACACGAATACGATTTTCTCCCTCAACCTGAATGCTTGGTTCACTTACCCCAATCGCATTGACACGGTTGCCTAGAGCTGTTGCCGTAGCTGTTACAATTTCCGGTGTGATTTTTTGTCCTTCTTTTAATTCATTCACCTCATAAAGCACCTCAAACCCGCCCTGTAAATCAAGACCAAGCTTAATGTCCTTTAAGACGCCGTTTACAGTCGTACTAATACCTGCTGCCAATAGCACGATAATCAGTAGGAATGCAACTATACGACTTTTTAGTTTCATCAATAAATCCTCCTCGAATTGGTGTAAGGGCTGTCCTTACACGCCAAACAAGTAACTTGCAAACCTTTTGAAACGTTTAATCCTCCTTTTCATCTAGAATTGTGTTACCTTGCTTCAAAAAGGTTGCATACTTATTTCAATCGTTCATAACGCGCAAGTTTTTCTTTGTATTATTAGGTACTAGCCTCCAAGCTTAAGTAAAGCTAAAAAAGACTTATGTAAGTAAGAACTTATTCAAAATAAAAAAAGCGCAACACACTTATTATGAAACAGGTTGCGCTTGGTGTCAATTCAACACATTAAGGATTCTATGAATTGTTGTAAAATTTGACACATCATTGATTACGTTTTGACTGGACCAAGCAGTAATTGCAATTCTTCATTATTGACTTCTTCAAACCAATTATTACTTTGTAAAAACTCTACTTGATTAAATGAGACGATATCAGATGGTGATACCGCAAAAATAGTAGAAATAACTTCATGTAACCGTAGCTGTTCAACCTTCTTTTTACGCCATTTTTTTTCAACACAGTAACGCCAAAGTTCTTCCGCTGTAATGGCATCATATTGATAATACTTAAACTCTGCTATCTTACTATCAATTGCCGGACGAATTTTTTCAAATAGCTGCTCATACTGCATACTCATTTTGAATCATCTCCAATCAAAGTCGTAACGTAAGACATGCTTGCATACAAATAGTGTAAATGAATTTTTGCGGCTTGAGAAGGGACGGATGGCATGAGTTCTTTTGTACGGGGTACATTATTTTTAATGTTTGTCATTTTTTTATCTAAACTTTTTGGCTTCTTTTATAGAATGCAATTTATGCGTATTGCTGGTGAAGAGGCAGTCGGCATTTATATGACCGTCTATCCTGCATTTATTTTCTTCATCTCACTGATTCAACTTGGACTACCTATTGCAGTTGCTAAAATCGTAGCAGAATTACTAGCAAAAAATAAACGTGAAAGCATATTTGGTGTCATGCGTACTGCCATTCTTTGGTCATTTATTGGCATGATTGTATTTATGCCACTCGTTGCACTCACAATACCATATATTTCGACGACGCTATTACATAATGAACAGACAACATTTACGCTATGGATTGCTCTCTTTGCAGTACCTGTATCAGTTGGATCTGGTTTATTACGTGCTTATTTACAAGGTGTAGCTAAAATTACCCCAACAGCTTGGGCACAAATGATTGAGCAAGTTGTGCGTATTAGCTTTATTACACTAATGCTTCCTTATGTGGCCAACTTTAATAATGCTGCTGTGACAGCTGCGGCAGCAATGGGGATTACTCTTCTTGCGGAAGTTGTAGCCTTCCTTTATTTATGGCTGCATTATATCGTCTCCAAAAAGAGATTATTAACACGTAAAACTAAAATCGAAGGGTATCCTGCGTCTCCAATGCTTCGGATAGCGCTACCCTCCGCAGGCAGTAAGCTGTTTGGATCGTTCACTTGGTTTTTGGAACCGATTATCTTTTTAAAAGCTTTAACTGTGGCCGGCCTAACAGCATCTGCAGCCACAATTCTTTATGGTGTCATCTCAGGTGTTTTGGTGCCATTACTGCTATTCCCTGCGTTTGTGTCAACAGCATTATCGATTGTCCTCATTCCTGCTGTTAGTGATGCTGTTGCTCGTCAACATATACCACTACTACAGGAGCGAATTTCGGTCTCACTAAGATTATCTTCCTTAGTAGGCTGTTTTGCAGCTACGTATTTCTTTGTCCATGGTGATGAATTGGCTATGAAGCTCTTCCATTTAGAAGAAAATCGTGGGTACGTAAAAATTTTAGCACCTATTTTTTATTTTTATTATATCCAAAGCCCACTGCATTCCATTTTGCAGGCGATTGGAGAAGCTCGAGCGGCTATGATGAACTCCATCTATGGTGGACTGGGTAAACTATTTGTAATGTTTGTACTTGCCTCACAACCTGGTATACAGGAAAAAGGCGCCGTTGTAGCAATTGGCTTTGGTGTTTTATTAACATCCTTCTTGCACATCGCAACTGTTAGACAAAGAAAAAATTTACGTGCTGGCTTTAGGATGTTCATCGTACCATATAGTTGCTTTATTGCCGTATGCGTAGCACAGTATTTCCTTATCCCAATATTGTCCTTACCATTTATTTTGAGTAGCTGTGTTACTTTATTTTTACTTTTTACTTTTTTATTAGTGAGCAACCAGCTACGGATAACAGATTTCCGCTACATCCGAAAATTAGCAAAAAAAGTTTAAGTTTCTTTTAATTGGATGTGCAACTTATTGTCTTCCCAAATACAAAAAAATACAGTTTCACTATCTGTAATATTATTTTTAGCTAGCTCACCCATTAACCATTCCACATCTTTATGCATAGTGAATAAATGTCTTTCCTGAATATCACCGTCAATTATCAGTGGATACACGAATGATTTTTCATCTTTTTTGTAGACCGAAAGATTGCCTGAAGGCTCTAAATACGCAAATGCAACATCTGTCACAGAGGCAATTCCATTTTCTCGTAATTGCTGACATAAATCATCTAAATTATAGCGGTGTTTTCGCATTTCACTCTCTAAAATAACACCGTCCTTTATTAATAAAGCTGGATCACCATCGACTAAGTCACGAATTCTCTTGAACTTTAACGATAAAAAGGCACTTAATATTTGAATAAAAAGCAAGACGATAATAGGTAGAATGGCATTAAAAAGAGGATTTTTATAATCATCTAGCGCAAAAGCAGCCACCTCTGCAATTAAAACAAAGACAACCAAATCAATGACTGATAATTCTCCTACTTCTCGTTTGCCCATTAATCGAAAAACAATGATGATAAACACATATAAAAAACAAGTTCTAAAAATAATATGGAAATACTCTTCCATAGAAACACCCCCATACTATCAAGGTGACCTTACTCATTGTTTTTTATACAGGTTTATAGTCCGATGTCACTGAAAAAAGTGATTTGCAACGAATAGTCCTTAAAAGAAGGTAAACAATATAAAGAGCCAAATACTTAAAACAAACAAGGTGAGAACATGACAAGGAAAATAATTGTTGTCGTTTTTGTTTATATAGTTCTGTTCACTTATCCTTTTCCCATCCATGGATACCAAGAACAGAAAATACCCGTTCTTATGTACCACCATTTAGCGGAGAATATAAACAACAATACAGTTATTTCACCCAATAATTTTGAAAATCAAATAAAAGCACTTAAAGCAGAGGGTTATCATGCTATTTCAGTGCAAGAATTGTACGATTACTTCAATAATCACATAAAACTACCTGAAAAGCCTATATTGATTACATTCGATGATGGCTATCTCAGCAATTACGAAAAAGCCTATCCTATTTTGAAAAAGTATGACATGCATGCAGAAATTTTTGTGATTGCAAGCCGGATTGTTCATACAAAGAATGTCTACCCAAAGGAAATTGCCAAGATGAATTGGGATCAATTAAATGAAATGCAAGATTATATAACCATCCAAAGCCATACATGGGACTCTCATTATAAATTAACTTCAAAAAATGGAAGAGTATATGGGGCAATTTACGGTCCAAGCTATATAAATGGACAACTAGAAAGTCAGCAACAATTCGAAGAAAGAGTTCGTCATGATTTACTTTACTCAAGACAAATAATTAAAGAAAAATTAGGCTATGAGCCTATCGCTATTAGCTATCCGTACGGTAATCAATCTCCAGCTACCATTCAAATAGTAAAGGAGGCTGGTTTTAAAATGGGCTTTGTGATTCAAAATAAAAGTGTCAGAATGGGCGATGATTTATTTACGCTAAGTAGAATAACTGTAAATGGACATGATACAGGTCCTGAATTAATTCATAAATTAACTACGCAATGAAATAATACGAAGAAAGCAGGAAGGTTCGGCGTCCCTTCTGCTTTCCAATTATAAGAAAAGGCTTACAACATAGCTATTGCCTATTGTAAGCCTTTTTCTTTAATTACTTATTGTCATTGATTTTCATTGACAACTCGTCCAATTGCCTGACGGTCAAATTTCACACGTACATTGTCAGCAATTTTTAATGTCACTGCAGTGTCCTCAATTGCATCGATGACACCATGTAGACCACCAATTGTAATGACTTTATCTCCACGTTGCAAACTATTTTGCATATTTTGAGTTTGCTGCTGTCTTTTTTTAGCTGGACGGATTAAGATAAACCACATTGCAACGAACATTAATAGTATTGGTGCTAATCCTATTAATTGATCCATACTACATCTTGCCCCCTTTCTAAATCTCACTTTTTTAGTATAGACTATTCCACCTGCAAAAAGCGATGGACATGCCCAAAAATTTTCTCAATTACTAATATTTTTTCTATGATTGACAATATTTTGCTAGAAATATTCACTTTTTACAAAGTTTTGAATAACTTTTCCTAACTATAGCTCTTAGTTGACGTTATTACGCCAAAGCGAATTACTTAAAAGTTTTTCGCATTTGGGCCATTAAAGCCATATTTTTCAAAGAATTCCTCACGGAAATCACCAAGACGGTCTTGACGAATTGCCTCACGTACTTGTTCCATCAATTTTAATAGGAAATGTAAATTATGATAAGTTGTTAAACGAATTCCAAACGTTTCTTCTGTGCGAATAAGGTGGCGAATGTAGGCACGAGAATAATTTTTACATGTATAGCAATCACAGTTTGGATCTATTGGGCCAAAGTCACGTGCATATTTGGCATTTTTCACTACTAGACGTCCCTCAGAGGTCATTAGTGTACCATTACGTGCAATACGTGTTGGCAGTACACAGTCAAACATATCAATTCCACGAATAGCTCCATCAATTAAAGAGTCTGGTGAGCCAACCCCCATTAAATAACGTGGTTTATTTTCAGGCATCATTGGTGTTGTGAATTCTAAAACTCTGTTCATCACATCTTTCGGCTCACCAACAGATAAACCACCAATTGCGTAACCTGGGAAGTCTAATTCTACTAAGGCTTCTGCCGAACGGCGGCGTAAATCCTCGTACTCCCCGCCTTGAATGATACCAAATAAACCTTGGTCTTCTGGACGCTTATGTGCTTCTTTACAGCGTTTTGCCCAACGAGTTGTACGATCGACTGATTGCAACATGTATTCATGTGTTGCAGGATATGGTGGACATTCATCGAAAGCCATCATAATGTCAGAGCCTAAATCATTTTGAATTTCCATTGCTTTTTCTGGACTTAAAAATAATTTATCTCCATTTAGATGGTTACGGAAATGAACGCCTTCCTCTTCAATTTTACGGAATTGGCTTAGTGAGAACACTTGGAAACCACCTGAATCCGTTAGAATTGGACGATCCCAGTTCATAAATTTATGAAGTCCCCCTGCTTCCTTGACAATATCATTACCTGGTCGTAGCCATAAATGGTACGTATTGGACAAAATGATCCCTGCATTCATTTCTTTTAATTCTTCTGGGGACATTGTTTTAACTGTTGCTTGTGTCCCTACAGGCATAAATGCTGGTGTTTCAAAGGAGCCATGTGGTGTATGCACGATACCAAGACGAGCTCCTGTTTGTTTACAAGTATGAAGTAATTCATATCGAATTGCTGGTTGTGTCATAAAATAAAAAATCCTCTCTTATCTGAAGTAAAAACAGTACTTCGATTTAATCCCCGATTATTTTTTCGGACGTATAAACATCGCATCCCCAAAACTGAAGAAGCGATATTTTTCCTCTACAGCTTGTTGATAGGCGCTTAAAATGGTTTCGCGTGTGGCTAGTGTACTAACAAGCATGACAAGCGTTGATTTTGGTAAATGGAAATTGGTAATTAACCCATCTACCACCGTGAAGTTGTAGCCCGGATAAATGAAAATTGATGTCCAACCCTGTTCAGCCCGCACTTCGCCATCGTATTTAGAGCCAATCGTTTCTAATGTTCGTGTAGAGGTTGTCCCAACAGCTATTACCTTACCACCGTTACGCTTTACACGATTAATTGTGTCTGCTGCTTGTTCGGTAACACTATAAAATTCAGCATGCATTTCATGGTTTTCAATTGAATCTACACTCACTGGACGGAAAGTACCAAGTCCTACATGTAATGTGATAAAGACTACTTCTACACCTTTAGCTTTCACTTGCTCTAATAATTGCTCTGTCCAATGCAGTCCTGCTGTAGGCGCTGCAGCTGAGCCACGTTCTTTGGCATAAACTGTTTGGTAACGATCCTTGTCCCCTAGTTTTTCACGAATATATGGAGGCAACGGCATCTCACCAAGCTGTTCTAATATTTCATAAAAGATTCCATCGTAATGAAATTCAAATGTACGTCCGCCATGTTCAAGCTCACCCGTACAAGTCGCTGACAATAAACCATCTCCAAATGTGATAGTTGTCCCTACCTTTACACGCTTCGCTGGTTTTACAAGTGTTTCCCACTCATCTGTACCAGCTAATTGCTTCAATAGCAATACTTCTATATGTGCACCTGTTTCTTCTTTGACGCCCATTAAGCGAGCAGGTAAGACTCTTGTATCATTTAATACAAGACAGTCTCCTGCATGTAGCTCATCTAAAATATGAGCAAAATGGTGGTGCTCTACTTTATTGGAACCAGGTGTTACGACCATTAATCGACTTGCTGTACGATCGGCTAATGGTGTTTGGGCAATGAGCTCCTCTGGTAATTCAAAATCAAAATCTTCTACACGCATGAAAAAAACTTCCTTCTATTATGTTTGTTGGGGATATTCATATCCAAAATGTTCGTAAGCTAAATGTGTGGCTACTCTTCCACGTGGTGTACGCTGAATTAGGCCAATTTGCATCAAATAGGGCTCATATACATCCTCTATCGTAACCCTTTCCTCACCAATTGATGCAGCAAGTGTATCTAAGCCCACTGGACCTCCTCGGAAGCGCTCAATCATGTTCGTGACAAGTTTATGATCAATATGATCAAGACCCCTAGGATCGACTTGTAACAGTTCTAGCGCTTGCTGTGCAAGTCCCTCCGTTATCATACCATCTCCAAGCACTTGTGCATAATCTCGCACTCGTTTCAATAGACGATTGGCTATTCGGGGGGTTCCACGTGAACGCCTCGCCATTTCCATTGCCGCTACTTGCTCAATTTCCACTTCAAATAAATGAGCACTGCGCACCACAATTTCTGCAAGAGAACGATCATCGTAATATTCTAATCGTAGTAAAACTCCAAAACGGTCTCTTAGAGGGGCAGATAAGGCGCCAGCTCTTGTTGTAGCACCTACAAGGGTAAAGGGAGGTAAATCAAGTCGAACTGAACGTGCTTCTGGACCTTTCCCAACCACAATATCTAAACAGAAGTCCTCCATTGCTGGATATAACACTTCTTCAATGGCACGGGGGAGTCGATGAATTTCATCAATAAATAAAACGTCCCCAGGCTCTAGTGAACTTAAAATAGCTGCTAAATCTCCTGGACGCTCAATCGCTGGTCCACTTGTCATACGGACATTGACATTCATCTCATTCGCGATAACAGCAGCTAATGTCGTTTTCCCGAGTCCTGGAGGCCCATATAACAGCACATGATCTAAACTTTCTTGGCGAAGCTTTGCTGCTTCAATGAATATTTGTAAATTTTCCTTTACTTTATGCTGCCCAATATACTGTGCTAGTCTTTGTGGGCGTAAAGATAATTCAAATTGCTCATCATAGCTTCCTGCCTCACTTGCCATCATACGTTCAGACATGTACCTTCCCTCCTTTTCTTATTTTAATTTTAACAGTAGTTGCAGTGCTTGTTTCATAAAGGCATCTGTCGTCTCAAGCTTGTCATTATCCTCAAGCTGTGGTCGAATTTTTTCGAGCTCCTTTTCAGAATAACCAAGTGCCATTAAGGCAAGTATGGCTTCTTCTAGTTCATGTTTATAAGGTTTGACACCAAATAACGGTAGCTCATCTTCTGTACTAGGTAACTCTATTGTATCTAATAGAGAGCCTAGCTTACCTTTTAAATCTAGTATCATTTGACGAGCTGTTTTCTTCCCTACTCCAGGGAACTTTACTAAAAACGCCTCGTCTTCCCGTTCAATCGCACTAATAACCTGTTGCGGGTTGCCTGTAGCTAGAATAGCTAGAGCCCCCTTTGGTCCTATACCAGATACTAAAATTAGCTTTCTAAACAGTTCTCGTTGATCTAGATTAGGGAAACCATATAAAACCTGTGCATCTTCTCGAACATGCAAATGAACGTATATCTGTTGTTCAAGAGCAGATGCTCGAAACGCAAACGGGTTAGGGGTATTAAGTTGCCAGCCAATACCCTGTTGTTCAAGTACAATATATTCTGGTGTAATACGAGTAATTTGTCCTTTTAAATAATCATACATCCATAATCCCTCACAATCATCGTCTTCGATTATAGCATATAGCGAACGAATGCTCGACAAAAAGTAGTATGAAAAGCGTTGCTCTCAGACAAAAATGACCGCCAAATGACGGTCATTTCTTGACAAATCTATCAATATCGTACCACAGTTTTGGCCAATAGGTGAGGGCTCGTTTTGTAAATGGCACTAAATAATCTAAAAATACTAGCTGTTGCTCTAATGGTAAATCCACTGCAAAAAGCCATTCACGTAATAATTCATTCGGATATTTCAAACGATGGAGCTTTCTTTTATCCAATCGCTTCAGCTCCGGTAATTCAGCAAAAACCTTTGCAAGGTCATAATCGACAGCTGGTAATACCCGATGCAACCATAAAATATATTCATCATCCGCTTCTCCAAGATGTGCTAAATCAAAATCAATTAAACGCAATTGTCCATCAGAGCACCATAAAAAATTATGATGGACAACATCCCCATGTAAGAGTGTGATGTCTTTTTCTGGTACATCCTCTAGTGCAATCAATTGTAGCGATTTATCGCTGTAGTGCAAAATTTGATCTATTTCTTCTTTTGTTAGAAATGCTCGAAACTCATTTCTTCTACTTTTAAAACGCATATGACGCATTTGCCACTTTAAAAGTTGTGAGTAGGTATGCAAGCCTGGCACTCGCTGCCAAGCAATTTTTTTATGTGTATCATGTAAAGCAATTAATAATTTAAGAGATTCCTTACGATCCTTTTTATGTGCAAAGTTAGCGCCATGACTTCCCTCTTGCCAAACTTGCACAATTAATTGCTCATCATCGCTTTGGACTATTGGTAAAATGAGAGAAGGCTCCAATCTTCCTAACTGGCGATGAATAGCTCTCACCTTCTCCGCAATTTCCACTTGCTTTGCTCGTTTAACAAAATAATTATTCGATTGATACTTATATTTCCAAATATTTGGCTTTACCTCTTCTACTATATACGCTTTTTCACCATCGATAAGGCGTCATCCCGCCTGGGAAATAGTGCGGTGACATCCATGGTCCTGCTCCTGATGGGCACGGCGGTTGACATTGGCAAGGATCCATTTGCCAATTAGGCATCATCATTGGTTGGTTATGACAACCACAGTCTGGCATTGGCATTGGTTTTGTACCACAGCCACAAGATTGACCCATATTCATGTCTGGCATTGGCATTGGCATCGGCATTGGTTGGCTACCACAACCACAAGATTGGCCCATATTCATATCAGGCATCCCCATATTCATATTAGGCATCATATCAAATTGTGGTTTCATTTGCTCATTATGAGTAGGGAAAAACGGTGACGTAGATTCTAAAAAGTCTTCCATCCCCCCAACCTTATGATCTGGCATATCATAGGACATCGGTGGCTGTGGCATCGCATAATGCTCTACCTGTGGCTGCATCTGCATTGGCCACCACATTTGATGATGATAAATCGGCTGGTGACAACTTGAGCAATGTGGTACAACAGGCATTTGTGGCATGATATGCATTGGTGGCTGTGGTGCTGGTTGTGGCACGGGCATTGGCTTTGGTTTTGCTACTGGTGGTGGTGGCGGTGTAGGTGCTGGCGGCGGTGGTGGCTGTATTTGTACGGGTGGTGGAGTAACAGTTTGTTCTACTTGTGGCATTACCACTTGTTGGTGCCAATTCATTTCCACAGGCTGCGGTACCCACATCGGTTGTTGGGGCATCTGCATTGGCATTGGCATTGGTATAGGTATTGGAATCATTTGTGGTTCTGGCATTGGCATAGGAGCTGGTGGTGGTGGTACAATCGGCGGTGGCGGTGGCATCGGTCGTTGTACCTCCTTTTTAGGGCTTTCCTTTGTCGGTGTCTCCTTATGCACTTGTGTTTCCTTTTTCGGCATTTCTTTATGTGAATCTCTATGCGGCTCTTTGTTTATTTTTTCAGGCAATATAATCTCCATGCCTGGAACAATATAGTCTGGGTTGGCAAGATGGACATTGAGCCGCTTCAAATCTTCAAACGAAATGCCGTACTCTTTCGCAATCTTCCACAATGTGTCTCCCTTTTGAACAATATGAATACGCAATTTTTTCCTCCCTTCCTCTCTACGTATCATATGTTCAATGTTTCATTTGGATACAAAAATTTCAGCAAGTAAGAAATGCTTCATGGTACACTTAATCATAAGGAATGCGGATTCCTTTACTATGAGCAGAGGTGAACTCTTATGAAAAAAATGTTAGGCGAAGAACGCCGACTGCAACTATTAACACAATTAAAAAAAAGTAAAACTCCTATAACTGGGACAGACTTGGCTAAGTTTGCTAATGTTTCTAGACAAGTGATCGTCAATGATATGACTTTATTAAAGGCAAGAAATGAGCCCATTATTGCAACGAGTCAGGGCTACCTTTATATGCATCAGGAACATTTACAGCAAACTGTTGAACGCACTCTCCCTTGTTTGCATACCTCTGATCAAACAGAAGATGAATTAATGACGATTGTTGATTGTGGTGGTACAGTGAAAAATGTCATTGTCGAGCACCCAATATACGGAGAACTCATAGCATCGATTATGGTATCTAACCGTCATGAAGTGAAACAATTTATAGAACGTGTTAACGAAACACAGGCAAATTATTTATCAGCTCTCACAGGCGGCATTCATTTGCATGTTATTACTGCACCTTCTGTTGAGGTATTAACTTTGATTGAACAAGCTCTAGAAAAAAAGGGATACTTAGTGCAAGATCAATAAATAAAAAAGCACCGTCTGGGATATCATGTCAAACGGTGCTTTGTGTTTTATTGTAGGTATAGTCTTCTCTCCGCGGGTACCCCTATCATATTAGGAGAGGAATCTTTGTCGTTGAGAAGGTGTTGGCAAAAGACATTCACTTTTCTGACCGAATAAACGATAGCGATATTTGGCAAATAGGCGGTATAGCGCATTGCGTATAAATGGTGGCACGAGGATGAAAAGATACAAGCAAGGCCACAGCCTATCTAATTTCTTACATATTTTTAGAGCAGCTGTTGATTCAAAAAAAACTTGCCCATGTTCAATAAGAATCACACTATCTATATTCTTTGAAATATTGAACTGCGCTAGTAGGTTTTGGCCAAAATCACTTTGAAGTGAGGCAAATTGAAAATAGCCAGCTTGATCACGCTTAATAATAAATTGAACCGTGCTATCACAAAAATTACAGACACCATCAAATAAAATGATCCCACCCATCACATTTCCTCCTTATCGTTACTCTGCATCGTCTGAAGTTAAATAAGTAAAGTAGGTACCCAGTGACTTGACCTTACAGCCTAGGGCAGCAAGCTCTTCCATTGCCCCACGCATCATCGGTTCTTTTTCATCTGCTAATACATCAATCATGAAGAAATAATCGCCTAAACCTGTTTTAAGTGGACGTGATTCAATTTTACTTAAATTCAGTTGACGCCAGGCAAAAACAGAAAGCACCTGATGTAACGCCCCTGAACGATCAGTCGGCAATGTTATCATAAATGTCGTTTTTGCTTGCCCCTCTGATAGCTCTTGTGGCAAGCGTTTATTTTGTTTAGACAATACAAAGAAGCGTGTATGGTTAAAATGGAAATCATGGATATTCGACTCCACTATTTCAAGGCCATACTTTTCCGCTGCCGCCGCATTACCGACTGCCGCTATACATTCTTCTGGGTTTTCAGATACATATTTTGCTGCAGCTGCAGTTGAAGTAGTTTGATGTAATGGTACATGACTGAAACGATAAAATAAATATTTATGACATTGTGCAAGCGCATGAGGATGGGAATAGACACCCTCGATCGATTGCCAATGATCCTTCTGCGCTTTATTGACCATTAAATGTTGCTGGATTTTAAGGAGTAATTCACCAGTCACATACAGTGTTGCCTCATGGAATAAGTAATCTAATGTTAACGTTACAGAACCTTCTAAGGCATTTTCTAAAGGTACGACAGCTAAATCAACCTTTCCCTCTGCGACAGCCTCAATACATTCTGGAATCGTTGCGCATGGTATAAGCCACTCATTTGGAAAAGTAGCCTTTGTTGCTAAGTATGTAAATGATGCTTCTGGTCCTAAATAGGCAATTCGATTTTCCCATTGTTGCTTTGTCATTGCAAATACCTCCTTTATGGCACAATAAGGAGCAGTCCCTCCTGTGCAATCACTGTTGGGACAGCTCCTTATTTGAGCTTTGTTATCGTATTTTTTACCTATAGACTTATTCAATACGATAATTGTCATTTTTATCAAAAATTAAAGGCTTTGAACACTACAATACTTATAATGCACCAGAACTAATCACTTCTGCTGATTCAACAAAATCTAAGCGTTTTAATTGCTGGATGAGATCATCAAGGTCACAGGTCATGCTCGTTACATCCAATGATAATGTAACATTAGCACGACCCTGAATAGGGATTGTTTGATGAATTGTCAATACATTACAATGTGTAATGGTCACCGTTTCTAAAAGCTTGGCAAGTGTTCCTTTTCTATCTTGAAGCTGTAAAAAGACTGTTAAAATGCGTTCCTGCACAATTGAATGAAAAGGAAAAACCGCATCACGATATTTGTAAAACGCACTTCGCGATAAATCCACCTGCTTTACCGCATCCCAAATGGAGGATACTGAACCACTTGATAGTAGGTGTTTCGCCTCCAAAGTTTTTTGCATTGCATCCGTTAAAACATCCTCACGAACTAAATAATATCGCTGATTCGCAACATTCTTCATACGCTTCCCCCTAAAACTCATGTCTTAATCGACAAATTCAAATTCAAACTCTTGTAGGCGTACTGTATCGCCATCTTGTGCTCCACGTTCTCGAAGAGCCTCGTCCACACCCATTGCACGCAATTGTCGAGCAAAACGACGAATTCCATCTTCACGGCTAAAGTCTGTCATTTTAAATAAACGTTCAATCGCATAACCACTAATAATAAAGGTACCATCATCATCACGAGTAATTTCGAAATCTTCGCCTTTTGCTTCATGCTTGTACATGACTGTTGCCTCTGATTGCTCCTCTAAGTCATCATATAGAGGGAATTCAGGCGTTACTTCTAATAGATCCGCAATGGCAAATAGAAGCTCTTTTAACCCTTGACGTGAAATAGCAGAAATCGGGAAGATTTGTACTTCCTCTCCGACCTTTTGGCGGAATTCCGCTAAGTTTTCTTCTGCATCTGGCATATCCATTTTATTGGCAACAATAATTTGTGGACGCTCTGTTAAACGAAGATTATATTGTTTCAGTTCTTCATTGATTGTTAAATAATCCTCATACGGATCGCGGCCTTCCATTCCTGACATATCAATGACATGAACAATAACCCGTGTACGCTCAATATGTCTTAAAAATTGATGGCCTAATCCTACCCCTTCGTGTGCTCCTTCGATTAGCCCCGGTAAATCTGCCATCGCAAAGCTTCGGTGATCATCTGTTTCAATCATCCCTAAATTCGGTACAATGGTTGTAAAATGATAAGCACCAATTTTTGGTTTAGCTGCAGAAACAACAGATAAAAGCGTTGATTTACCAACACTTGGGAAACCTACTAACCCTACATCTGCTAAAACTTTTAACTCTAATATAACATTTAATTCTTGTCCTGGCTCACCTTTTTCAGAAAGTTCTGGCGCTGGGTTAGCAGGTGTGGCAAATCTTGAATTCCCACGGCCACCGCGTCCTGCTTTTGCAATAATAGCTCTTTGTTGGTGCTCGACTAAATCGGCAATGACAGCGTTCGTTTCCTCATTGATAACCACTGTTCCTGGTGGCACTTTAATAATTAAATCATCAGCATTTTTACCATGCATGCCTTTACTCATCCCATGTTCACCACGAGGAGCCTTAAAATGGCGTTTGTAACGGAAGTCCATTAATGTACGGAGACCTTCGTCTACTTCAAATACTACATTACCACCATGTCCACCATCGCCACCTGCTGGACCACCATTGGGTACATATTTTTCACGACGAAAGGCTACCATACCGTCTCCGCCGTCGCCACCTTTAACATAAATTTTTACGTGATCGACAAACATTTAGTTCACTCCCTATTTGCACTCAAGACATATTGCCAGCGCGTATTTGACTGCTCAATTGTTTGAATGTCGAATTGTTTCAAACCTTTTTCGGTGAATGCATCAGCACTCCATAACCCATTTAGCGTGAATGTCACGGCAAATGTATGATCGTCAACACGTACATCAAGCGTTAGGATCTGCTCTGTAAACGGATCTAATGTATCATAAACATGCAAAACTGTTTTGTTTAAATAATCTACAACTTCCTGATCAATATCATTGGTCACAGGCTTTTTTATCTCACCGCTTAGCTTCCATACTAATGATGGATAACGCCATCCTGCTGTTTGTAGCCATTCTATTGTTTGTGGTAATTGTAGTCGATTGAGGATAGAAAACACTCTTAGTTGTTCTGAATAATGCTGAATAAGTTCCTTTGTTTCATCAATTCTACCTAAATCTAAATTCATGCGAATCAGTTGCAGTTGATTCACATAATCATGATTTGCAAAACGTAATACTTCACTAATGGTTAGTGATTGATTGTTCATCCCATTCACTCCAATAAAGTTATCCTTACTAGTATAACAAGTTTTGCTGTAATTTTCCCTAATTCTTTATTCAATTATGCCTTAGCATAATATGTTTCGATTGAGAAGTTAACGTGATAAACTACATTCTTCTCATCACCTATAGAAGAGGGAGACTTCTGTACCAGTTACTATGCTTTCATAAAAACATGTACTAAAAGTCATTGAAATTTAGCCAAAAAAAGGACTGCAATAAATGCAGTCCTCCGCTTTATGTTATCTTATAAAAGATTAAGCTTCTTGTGTTGCTGGGTATACAGATACTTGTTTGCGATCGCGACCTAAACGTTCGAATTTCACAACGCCGTCAACTTTAGCAAATAGTGTATCGTCACCACCACGACCTACGTTTGTACCTGGGTAAATTTTTGTACCGCGTTGACGGTAAAGAATTGAACCACCAGTTACGAATTGGCCATCAGCACGTTTAGCACCAAGTCGTTTAGACTCAGAGTCACGTCCGTTTTTAGTAGAACCAACCCCTTTTTTCGATGCGAAAAGTTGAAGGTCTAATGCTAATAATAATTTCATCGAGTTCCACCTCCTACTTGGTTGTAGTTGATTTGGATGTATTGTCCGTAATTTTGCACCATAGAATACACTTGGGCAGTCATTACTTGAACAATTAACTGTAGTTTTGCATCTATTTCAGGCTCTAAATCTAATGGTAAATCTACCTTCAGATAGCCTCCACCTTCAGCTGCTTGTTCGATTTCTGGTTGAATCTGTAATAATGCATAAATAGCATTGACTGTACCAATGGCAATAGTCGACGCTCCTGCACATACTAAATCTTTGCCAGATTCATCGTAACCAGCATGTCCTGAAAATTCGAATGCTGACACATGTCTATTTTCATCGTGATGAATCGTAACTTGTATCATTCGCTACACCTCACAATTAAGCGTTGATTGCTTCAACAACTAATTTTGTGTAAGGTTGACGGTGACCTTGTTTACGACGGTAGTTCTTTTTAGCTTTCATTTTGAAAACAACGATTTTTTTCGCACGGCCTTCTTTCACAACTTTAGCTGTTACAGTAGCGCCTTCTACGAATGGAGCGCCAACTTTAACGTTTTCGCCACCTACGAATAAAACTTTATCAAAAGTTACAACCTCGTCAGCTTCTACGCCTAATTTTTCAACATAGATTTCTTGACCAGCTTCTACTTTGATTTGTTTACCACCAGTTTCAATAATTGCGTACATTTTACTGCACCTCCTCTTAGACTCAGACTCGCCTGTTTAATAAAGGTGATCCTATCAGATACTTAAACCTTTCCAGAGCGGTTGTAGTAGCACGGGTGCTACAAACAATAACATTAAAATATTACCACATGATTTATTTTAAGTCAATCTATTCATAACATATTTTTCAAAGGCTATTCGATATTTTCGATAATGCCATTCTTTCCATGCTTGAAGCCAAATAAATAAAATGATAATTGCTAAAAAAATAGATTGTGGCAAAAAAAGCAACGTGATGAATAAAAGTATAGTCGAAACGATGAAGGATAGCCAATAATAACTTTCCACCAACTGAGCTCTTGGGTGATGTAAAAAGAGCCAGGCTAAAAATATTCTCCCCCCATCTAACGGTATGATAGGAACAATATTTACAGCCAATAACACTAGTTGCACGCTTATAAGTCTAGTAGCAAGTAGTTCAGGCATAAAAAAAGCGAGGCCAATCCCAATAATGGTAGCGATTGGTCCTCCTAATGCAATCCATAGGAGTGACGACGCTTGCACAACCGCTGGATTTTCAAATTGAATTTCTCCCCCATATGGTGTAATGACGCATGATTTCACCTTGACACCGCACAATAATGCTGCAATTAAGTGCCCTGCCTCGTGCCATAACAATGAAAATAATATAATGGCGTAATAAGCTAATTGCCCACTCAAAATCATGACAAACACAAGAGGGATGCACAGAAGATGTAATTTAATCTTCATTGGTCTCCGACATTTCGAGCCATTGTACAATTTGCTCTAAATCGTAATGGGTATCTCCCTTTTCAATGGAAAGATAAAGTTGACCCGCTTCTTTCATGCCAATTAAATCATTTGCTTGAATAGATGTATAAGGTAGTTGTGCTAAACTATCTAGCATCCCATAAGATACTGTTGTACCATCTTCGTAACTAATGGTCATGGTCTTACCTGTATACTTTGTATGTCCAGTAAAAACAACTAAGCCTGTCTGACCAGCATAGACTGGCAAACCTACATCATACTGCAATAAATAGCCTTCTTTAAAAACTTGGGCGTTGGCAAATGTTAAAAGATCTGCTTGCCCTACATCACTAGATACCATGATCGTCTCTTTTTCTTTTTCGAACCAGCTTTGCCCGAGCTCACTTAAATACGTTAAATCAGCAGAGGTTGTCACAAGCTTCCGAACAGGTGTATCCACTACACCCTGATCCTCTAAACGAATTACAAGCATAATTGCTGCCACAAGTAATATCGTGACGAACCATTTCCATTTTTTAAACAAGCTCTCATCCTTTTTTCCACACTATATGAGATTGCATGTCCAAACATGCACAAGAAAAAACCTTCTCGTACAATTGCACGAAAAGGTTTTAATTTATTTTGAAAATAGCGCTTTAAGTTTAGAAAACATTCCTCTTTGCTCGTCTTGAATAGCCATCAAAGGCACCGATTCACCTAAAATACGACGAGCGATATTTCGATAGCCTAATGATGCTTTATTGGATGGGTCCATGACGATTGGCTCCCCTTTATTTGAAGAAGAAATTACTCCTTCACTATCTACAATAATACCTAATAAATCAATAGATAGATGGGTTGTAATTTCATTGACATCCAATGTGTCACCGCTCTTCATCATATGTTGTCGTATACGGTTAATGATTAGTTTAGGTGCTGTAATTTCCTCTTGCTCAAGTAAACCGATAATTCGATCCGCATCACGAACAGCAGAAATCTCAGGTGTTGTGACAACAATCGCATGATCTGCACCAGCAACGGCATTACGATAGCCTTGTTCTATACCAGCAGGACAGTCAATTAACACATAATCATAATCTCTTTTCAATTCCTCTACTAAGCTCTTCATTTGCTCTGGGGTAACAGCATTTTTATCTGTTGTTTGAGCAGCAGGTAATAAAAATAGTTTTTCATCTACGCGCTTATCCTTAATTAATGCTTGGTGAATTTTGCAGCGTCCTTCCACCACATCAACTAGGTCATAAATAATACGATTTTCTAGGCCTAAAATTACATCTAAATTACGCAGGCCAATATCTGTATCGACTAAACATACTTTTTTACCTTGTAGAGCCAATGCAGTCCCAAGGTTAGCCGTTGTCGTTGTTTTACCGACACCGCCTTTACCTGAAGTTATGACGATCGCTTCTCCCACACTAGCTTCCTCCCTTAGACACATTTAACAATGGTCGAATATTTTTTAAGGCATGAATTTGATCGTACGTAATCCGTCCATCGTAGCCAATAAAAGCACAAGTCATTTCTGCTTGATTCATCGCTTTTACATGTTCATCTGACATTGCCTGAGCTTGATCGGCAATCATGATATGTGTGGCTTCGAATCGAGATGCCGCAATGATGGCTTCTTTATTACCATGCACGCCTGCATGTGCAATCCCTTTCAATTTACCTAGGACATATACATTACCACCAGCCTCTACACGACCATTCGGATTTACATTTCCAACGATGATAATGTCTCCTGACGAACGCAGAATTTGTCCTGATCTGACCACGCCAATATATGTATCTTGTTGACTTTCAATCATTTTCTGGTTGCTTTCATGGACAGTCAGTACTTCACTTTGCACCTTTGATACAATAAGTTGCTCTGTTTCTTCGACAATTTTGATCAATTCATTAATTTGGTCATCAGTACAGTATCGATAGCCTAAGTATAATTGTACATCTACTTTACCATCGATACCGCCTTCTAAAACTTTTTTCTTTAATTCTTCCACTAACTCGCCATACGCACATTGGTCGTCTAGGCGTAGTACAAAACCGTCCTTCGTTCCCTTCATATTAACTAACTGTTTTTTCATGAATGCCTCACCTCACGTTGTTCTTTATTAAGAAACTTCACGTGCTCTCTGTAAGACACGCGCATTAATTAGATATTTGAAGGCCCAACCAAGAATCATTAAAAATAAAGCATTGGCAATGATTGTTGGCAATAGTCGTGAACGTAAGAAATCCGCTAAAGGTATTGCTGTAAAATCGATTAAGAAGAAGAATTGATAGAGTATAAATTCTAAAATTGCTACTAGAACAACTGAAATTGTCGTTGTCACAACTAAGTGCTGATGTATAACTTTCACGATAGACCCTGCTAAAAAACAAATAAGTGGATAAAGTACTGAATATAATCCAATAATATCAATGTAAAAGACATCATACAAGACACCAAAAAAAAGTCCATACATTACCGCACGTTGACGGCTGTAATAGATGGATATAAAAATTAAATATAAGATTAAAAAACGCGGTATCAGATAATAGACTTCCCCTTTAATTTCAATTGGGGAAAGCATGGCAAACTCTGGTTCTACTAAGAACAGTAAAACCGCCACAGAGGGAATGAGAAATCGAACCATCACTCCGCCTCCTCTTTATTCGCCTCTGGCGGATTCGATAAATCCTTATTTGTTGCATTGCCATCTGAGCCATCAATAGCTGTTGACGTACGCTTTGCAATCACGACATGCTCTAAAATTGAAAACTCATCAGATGGTTTGACATAAGCCATTTTCGTTAAGCCATGATCATCTGTACTAACTTCTGTAATTTCTCCAATCGGGACACCTTTAGGGAAAATTCCACCAAGCCCTGAAGAAACTACTTGCTCGCCTTCCTTAACCTTCATGCTAGAATCGATTCGCTTCATAATGAGTTCATTACGTTCTTCATCAAAGCCCTCGATTAAACCGTATGCTTCTTTTTCTCCTAACACCATCGCAGATACACGATAGTTTGGATTATTTGTATATAAAAGCTCTACCTCAGATGTGAAAGGTGTTACTAGTGTAATCTTACCAACTAGTCCTTTCGCCGTCATAACTGCCATATTCTTTTGAACTCCATGAGAAGACCCTTTATCTAAAATAATTTTCTCTTCCCATTGGTCAGGATTTCTAGCAATCACTGTTGCATGAATTGGATTAAATGCTTTTAAGCTCTCAGTTTTACCCAATAGCTCTCGAAGCTTGCTATTCTCTGATTTTAAATCCGTAGCCTCAGCTTGTACAACTGCAAAATCTTCTAAGCGTGCTTTTAAACGTTTATTTTCTTCGTACGTGTTTAAGAGGGAGTCAATATTATTAAAAATGCCATTAATATAATTTGCCGGCTTCGCAACAATTGATTGTGCGACGCCGACAGTATCTTTAATAATTTGCTCTGGTAAAGTTGCATTCGTCCGATCACGTAATGAGAAGCTAATCAATGCCACAAGAAATACCATGCCTACGAGCAGCAAAATTACTTTCTTATTGAAAAAAAAGTGTGGCATTGCCTAAACCCCCTTACCCTTTAACTTGTTGTTGACGAATTAAGTCGATATGATCTAAAGCCTTACCTGTACCGATTGCTACACAGTCTAACGGATCTTCCGCGATAAATACTGGCATGTTTGTTTCTTGGCTAATCACTTTGTCCAAGTTAGTTAATAGCGCACCACCACCAGTTAAAACAATTCCGCGTTCCATAACGTCAGCAGACAATTCAGGAGGAGTTTGTTCTAATGTTTTTCGAACACCATCAATTATAGATGCAACAGCTTCACGTAATGATTCAGAAATTTCCTGTGAAGAAATTTCAATTGTCTTCGGTAAACCAGTTAACAGGTCACGTCCTCTAATTTCCATTTTTTCCTCTGAACCTTCTGCTAAGGCAGTACCAATTTCCATTTTCACAGCTTCTGCTGTACGTTCACCAATTGTTAAATTATACGTTTTACGAATATATGAGATGATAGATTGGTCCATAGCATCCCCACCAACACGTACAGATTCACTTGTTACAATACCACCTAATGAAATAACTGCAACTTCTGTTGTACCACCACCGATATCAACAACCATTGAGCCAGTAGGATCCCATACAGGTAGATTAGAACCGATCGCTGCTGCAAATGGCTCTTCGATTGTGAAAGCCTCTTTTGCACCGGCTTGTCGAGCAGCATCAATAACCGCACGTTGTTCAACTGATGTAATACCGTACGGCACACAAATCATAACATTTGGTTTTTTCCAGTTACCGCCGGAGTTTTTACATGCTTCTTTTAAATAATACTCAATCATTGCTGTTGTAATATCGAAATCAGCAATAACACCATCTTTCATTGGGCGAATTGCTACGATTGAGCCAGGTGTACGACCAATCATATTTTTCGCATCATTACCAACGGCAACGATATCTCCTGTTTTTGTATTTTTTGCTACCACTGAAGGTTCACGTAAAACGATTCCCTTTCCTTTAATAAACACTAATGTATTCGCTGTGCCGAGGTCAATCCCGACATCTTTACTTCCTAGTCCAAACAAATTGTGTACTCCCTTTCTATATAAGCCATACTTTCGTTGACATCCATTATCTTTGACGACAATGTATAGGAAAATTGAATTGTGTAGTGTATCTACACAATTGACTCCTCTCAAAATCCATAACATCCGTCAAATTGTTTATCTTCATCAGCCGGTGATTCACACCACGAAAAAACTACACACTCATTCACCTCACCACCAATTTTCGATGGGAGTCCTTCCTGAATAAAGATAAAATTCATACCTTTCATTATAACGGAATAACGCAAGAATTTGTAGTGCCACATACTCCATCTCACAGAAAAGATACTATTTTAATTCCCTCTTAAACTAAAAATAGTACGTATAGATTAGCATATAATTTTTATTCTCATAAAACAATGTGTATCAGGCTACCAATTTTTGTGAAGATAATAGAGTTTCTATGAATACATTAACGATTTGTAAGGAAAAAGGTTCGCCAATATACCACAAAAAAATACAAAAATTTTATGACTACCTATCATTGACACTTTGATGTTATTATTGCACAGATTTTTTAGCTGACTTACATGATGTAATCAATAGGTATTGCTAGCCCCTCCTACCGAAAGCAAAAAACTCTGCACAATACATGCAGAGTTAAAAATATCCTTTTTCCTTCAAACTAATAAATTGATGATCACCAATAATAACATGATCGATTAATTCAATGCCGATAATATAACCAGCTTCAACGATACGCTTCGTAACTTCAATATCCTCCGTACTTGGCGTTGGAACTCCACTAGGGTGATTATGGGCACAAATAATTGAAGCAGCAGATCTCTTGACAGCTTCACGAAAAATTTCCCTAGGATGTACGATGGAGGCATTTAAACTGCCAATAAAAATCGTTTGTTTATGAATAATTTGATTCTTGATATTTAAAAACAGAACGACAAAATGTTCCTGATTAAGCGAAGTCATATTAGGCATTAAATAGGCCGCTGCATCTTGTGGAGAGCGAATAGTAAATTTTTCATCATTATGCTTCTGAGCCAGACGTCTTCCAAGTTCAATGGCTGCTAATAATTGAATAGCTTTTACCTCTCCTATTCCTTTAATGGCCACCATTTCTTCGATGGTTGCGTGCTTCAGATGGTGTAGTCGTTCAAAAACATTTAAAACTCTATTGGCAAGAACTAGCACAGATTCTTCCTTTGTGCCTGTCCTTAACAAAATAGCAAGTAGCTCTTGGTTAGACAAACTTTCAGCCCCTTGCCTTAGTAGCCGTTCACGGGGACGATCCTCCATATTGACATCACGTATCATTAAAGTTGGTACTTCTAGCAAACATACTCACTCCTTCGCAAATTGGACTATTTGTAGCGCTACCAATTGCGAAAACAAAGCTGCAAGTGGTAGACCTACAACATTGTTATAATCTCCTTCAATTCGTTTAACTAATAATGTACCGATTGTTTGAATGCCATATCCACCAGCTTTATCAAATGGATCACCAGAATCTACATATGCTTCGATTAGTTTTTGTGTTAATTGGTGAAAAACAACTGTAGTTTCTTCCACAAAAACAGTTTCCTGACCACTTGGCTCAATAATGGCTACAGCCGTCATCACAACATGCTTATTGTCTGATAGACGTTGTAAGTGAGAAATAGCTTCCTCACGAGATTTTGGCTTATGTAGTAGCTCATTGTCGTACACTACAATTGTATCCGCGCCAATAATCGTGGCTTCTGATGCTTTTTTGGCTACATCGCGTGTCTTTAATAAAGCTACTCCTTTTACATAATCCTGCATGGTTTCTGCTCGTACACTTGTTTCTTCCACTTTACTTGTCATAACCTCAAATGGAAGAGCTAACATGCCAAGCAATTCCTTCCGTCTAGGTGAAGCAGAAGCAAGTATAAGCTTATGATTTGTTTTCAACATTATCTGACCATTCCTCCTTATCCTTATGATAGCGAAGAATGGGCTATTTGAAAATTTTTTAAAAATCAAGATAACGAGGATTTCGCTATGTTTTATGATTAAAATTTAACCTGTAGACACGTATTCTTCGATTGATAATGAGAAAAAACGTGCAAGCGGATGATATTAAGATCGTTGGAAATAGTAGAGGCTGCCGCACCAATAGATTGCCAATCCTCAGGTAATGTGGAATCTTTTCCTTTTTCCTTAAAATTTAATTTTGTGGCATTTTTATCTGCTAAAGCTGCAGGTATTTCCGCAAGTGTGGGCTCCTTACAACTTTCACCACTAACACTAAAGGCTTTTTTAAATGTTGCAGGTTCCTGTAAAAATTCAAGCTGACTTTCTTCAGTCACCATGCTTGTCCATACATAAAATTTCCCATCAACTTGAACAATTGCACTCTCTTTTAACGCAGGGTACTCTGCAACGAATGAACTGGCACTCTCATAATTTGAGTAGACGCCTGCTTGGCTAGCAAAAAACATCGATGCATTCGATGTATTGCTTGTCTCACCGGCAGTTGGAATCGTCTCTGATTGTGATTGATTATTTGCCACTTCACTACCGTTTTTCTTTAATGGTAATTGCGTACTCGCTTGTAAAGCACCCAAAAAAATAGCTACCCCTAATAGACCAACAAATCCACCTATAATCATTGCTCGAAATATTTGTTTTTTCATCACATGATTGACAATTTTCATTCATCTTCACCTCATCCTTCCACCTATCTATCCTACGAGTAACTTTTTCAAACATACTATGATTCAATATGATATAAGTATATGTAGGTTATGAAGTGTAAATGCGAAATTATTGTTTTTTGATACATAACTAGGTTTGCTAGTATATATAAAAAAACTAGGACCCTCTCTCAAGAGCCCTAGTCTTTTCATTCTTTTAATCTATTACGGACAGCAGTTAATAAATATAACGAGCCAGATACAACCGTTCTTTGCTTGCTCTGTGATTGTGCCTGTAAAAAGGAGGCATAATCAACTAGGACAGTCTTTGAAGTTGCATTAGAAAGCTCTAGCATTTTTTGCGCAGTCATGGCACGTGGATTGTCAAAATCAACAAAATAAAAATCATCACTAACCTGCTCAAAAATTTGTAAAATCTGCTGAACATCTTTATCTGCTAGTATACCAATGACAAATGTGATCGGTTCACTAGGAAACTCATTCTTAATCGTTTCTACTAATTTTTCTGCACTTGCTGGATTATGAGCACCATCCAAAATAATAAAAGGCATTATTTCTTCAAAACGTCCTAAAATCGAGGCATTTTGCACCGCTTGTCTAATGGCTGAATGATTGATCGATACATTTAAAACAGAAGCCACTTCAAAAAACGCTGTGATAGCTAGTGCCATATTATTTGCCTGATGTCCACCTTTCATGGAACGTGTTAGGTTTGAAATTTGGCAATGTTGGGCTTCATTCGTATAGCATTCCCCATCAGGAGTGGCCATAATCGCAAAATGATGGCCTAATTCAAAAACAGCGGCTCTTTTGTCAGAAGCTTTATTATAAACAACACGCTTCGCTTCGTCTGGTAATTCACCAATAATGACCGAGCAATGTTGTTTAATAATCCCCGCTTTGTGATGGGCAATACTTTCAAGTGTATCCCCTAAAAACTTTGTATGTTCTAAAGCTATGCTCGGGATAATGGAAGCAATCGGTGTTACGACATTCGTGCTATCCAATAAACCACCCATACCCGCTTCAATCAACGCGATATCCACCTTCTTATTTACAAAATGTAAAAAGGCTACTACCGTTAAGAGCTCAAAATCTGTTAATTTCCCACTAAGTCCTGCTTGCTGCATTTGTTGAAATACTCGGTCCATTTCAGTAGCTGAAATAGCTTGACCATTTACTTGAATTTGATCATGAACATCAACTATACAAGGTGACATAAATTTACCCACTCGTAATCCATGTTCTTGAGCAATGGCCTCTAGGAAGGTTAATGTAGAGCCCTTCCCATTAGAGCCAGCTAAATGGACAACACGCAATGTTTGTTGCGGATTACCTACTAGAGACAAAGCTTCTTCAATGGCCTCTAGACCAGGTTTAATGACATCATCACTTTCGACTTGCCACTTCACTTTATAATGATCAAAGCTTGGTATCATTGTCCATCCCCCTGTAGCCATTGTCGAACTTCCGCTATAAAGTATAAAGAACCTGTAATCACCACAATATCTTCTTTATGTCTCTCATGTAAGACTGTTTGAACGGTATGTTGCCATTCTTGATGATGTCGTTTATTAGGATTTGTTGACAATATCGCTAAGCTTTCGGCATCCATCGCATTTGGTAAATTTATTTGTGTAAAAGCAATAGAAGTTGCAACGGCATCCATTAACGCAATGCTGTTGGCATGATCCTTATCTGCTAATGCAGCATAAATAAAGTGATATTTTTTTTGCGGATAGACTCCTTCTAGTGTTTTAATAAGGGCAGCTGTACCTTCGGAATTATGCGCCCCATCTAGAATTATATGATTAGGCCATTGTTCAAAGCGTCCTGCCCATTGCGCACGACGTAGACCGTGACGTATTGAATCGTCAGCAATGGTGATTGCTCCTTCCTCACGTAAGATGAGCATAGCCGTTATCGCAAGACTTGCATTACTAATTTGATGAGGGCCAGCCATTTTTAAGGATATATTTGACATCCTGAACTGTTCTCTTTCATATGTAAATTGCTGAAAGTCTGTATTTTGGGAAATAGAGGAAACCTTGAAATCTTGCCCTAAAATAAAGCACGGTGCATGTCGTTCTTCTGATGTAGCTTTTATGACAGCCAATGCCTCCTCATGCTCCACACCAACGACAACAGGTACGCCATCCTTGATGATTCCAGCTTTTTCGGCAGCAACCTTTGCAAATGTGTCACCTAAAAATGCTGTATGTTCAAGAGAGATTGTTGTAATGATGGCTAAAAGTGGTGTTACAACATTTGTTGCATCTAAACGTCCTCCAAGACCTGTTTCAATAAGCGCTAAATCTACTTCTCGATCGGCAAAATATTGGAACATTATTAATGTCACTACTTCAAAGAAGCTCGGAAAATCTCCATTGTATTGCTCTTCTATTATTTCGGCAACTTGATTGAAATAGTATAAAAATTGTTCATCAGAGATTTGTACGCCATTAATGGTTATACGTTCATTAACTCGCTCTAAATGCGGGGACGTAAATGCTCCTACTTTGTAACCTGCATGTTGTAGTATTTCTCTTAGTGCATTGACTGTTGAACCTTTGCCATTTGAACCGGCCACATGGATAACGCGTAGTTTGTCTTGTGGATTGTTCAAATGAGCTAGTACTTCCCGCATGAGTACAAGAGGCTGACGTTTATGATCAACTGCTTTTAAAGTAAAGATAAATTTTGTACATTCCTTCATTGTGTTAAACAATAGAAAACACTCCCTCTTACTGCAATACCTTTATTTTAGTACAAGTATCATTTAATAACATAGCTAAATGTCAAAACTCTAAAAAACACGCAGTGAGCGACTGCATGTTAGCACTCTCTTTTGTTTATGCATCTGGTGAGCATCTAGAAAAGCACCCATATTGTCTAAAATAATTTGACGTCATTATTTATCAGTGGAAGTTCTTTTTAGTATTGATATATAAATCCAAGATTATTGTAAATAACACTATATGTTTTTCCTAAGCCGCACAAAAAAAGCAATGGATGACTTTCCTCATCCATTGCTTCTAGCTTACATATTTTTTAACTCTTCTAAACGTTTTAAAACAACGGCATGTTTACTTTCATAATCCGCTAATTTTTCACGCTCTGCATTCACTAATGCTTCAGGTGCTTTCGATACAAATTTCTCATTTGATAGCTTACCTGTAACAAGCTTCACTTCTTTTGCCCATTTCTCTAACTCTTTTTCAAGGCGAGCGATTTCTTCCTCTAGGTTAATAAGTCCAACAAGTGGTAAGAAAACTTGTGCTCCTGTCACAACTGCCGTCATTGATTGACCTGGCGCTTCTAAGCCTTCACCAATTGTTAGTGTATCAGGATTACAGAATTTTTCTAAATAAGCTTTATTCGCCTCAAGAATCGCCACTGTTGCAGCATCTTTTGCTGAAATAAATAACGGTACTTTTTTGCTCATTGGTGTGTTCACTTCCGCACGAATATTACGTACTGAACGTATAATATCCATTAGGAGCTTCATATTATCTGCTTCATCAGCAAAATGAAGGTCCTCACGTACTGTTGGCCATGCAGCCACAGTAATAGATTCACCATCATGCGGTAAGTGCTGCCAAATTTCCTCTGTAATGAATGGCATAAATGGATGTAATAGACGCATTGTTTGATCTAGAACGTAAGCTAAAATAGAGCGAGTTGTCTTTTTAGCTGCTTCATCCTCACCGTAAAGTGGTAATTTCGCCATTTCAATATACCAAGAACAGAAATCATCCCAAATGAAATTGTAAAGTTCACGGCCTACTTCTCCAAATTCATAGCGTTCTGCAAGAGAAGTTACACGTTCGATAGTCTCATTTAAGCGCGTTAAGATCCATTTGTCAGCAACGGATTTTTCACCTGTTAAGTCGATTTCATCAAATGTCATACCGTCCATATTCATAAGCGCAAAACGTGATGCATTCCAAATCTTATTAGCAAAGTTCCATACTGACTCTACTTTTTCGGTTGTATAGCGCAAATCTTGACCAGGTGATGAACCTGTTGCTAAGAAGTAACGTAATGAATCAGCACCATATTGTTCAATAACATCCATTGGATCAACACCATTGCCAAGTGATTTACTCATTTTACGTCCTTCGCCATCACGTACTAAGCCGTGAATTAATACATCTTGGAATGGACGTTGACCTGTGAATTCTAAACCTTGGAAAATCATGCGAGATACCCAGAAGAAAATAATATCATAGCCCGTTACAAGTGTATTTGTTGGGTAATAGCGTTTATATTCTTCATTCGCTTCATCCGGCCAGCCCATTGTAGAAAACGGCCATAGTGCAGATGAGAACCAAGTATCTAGGACATCTTCATCCTGTGTCCAATTTTCTGCATCAGCTGGGGCTTCTTTCCCTACGTAGATTTCGCCTGTTTCATTATGATACCAAGCTGGGATTTGATGACCCCACCATAATTGACGAGAGATACACCAATCACGAATATTTTCCATCCAGCGAGAATATGTGTTTTCAAAACGAGCTGGTACGAAGTTTACTTTCCCTTCTGCGTCCTTTTGTAGTTCAAGGGAAGCATCAGCAAGTGGCTGCATTTTAACGAACCATTGTGCTGAAAGATATGGCTCAACAACAGCACCTGAACGTTCCGAGTGTCCTACTGAATGCATATGCTCTTCAATTCGGATTAGCACGCCTGCTTCTTGTAAATCAGCAACGATTTGCTTACGGCATTCGAAACGGTCCATTCCTTTATACTTACCAGCAAGATCGTTCATTGTGCCATCTTCATTCATGACAAGGATGCGCTCTAGATTGTGACGGTTACCTACTTCAAAGTCGTTTGGATCATGGGCAGGAGTCATTTTAACAACCCCAGTACCAAATTCCATGTCAACGTAATCGTCTGCAACAATTGGAATTTCGCGGCCTACAATCGGTAAAATAACCGTTTTACCAATTAAATGCTTATAGCGCTCATCATTCGGGTGAACTGCTACCCCAGAGTCACCTAGCATTGTTTCTGGACGTGTTGTGGCAACTTCCACATATCCTGAACCATCAGCTAAAGGATATTTCATATGGTAAAAGGCACCTTGCACATCCTGGTATATTACCTCGATATCTGACAATGCTGTTTTCGCTGCAGGGTCCCAGTTAATAATGCGTTCACCACGGTAAATTAAACCTTTTTCATATAATTGAACAAACACTGTTTTAACAGCATCTGAAAGACCACTATCTAATGTGAAACGTTCACGCGTATAGTCTAATCCAAGGCCAAGCTTTGCCCATTGATCGCGAATATGTCCAGCATATTCTTCTTTCCATTCCCATGTTTTTTCAAGGAATTTTTCACGACCTAAATCATAACGTGTAATATTATCTTCACGCAGTTTCGCTTCTACTTTAGCTTGAGTGGCAATACCTGCATGGTCCATACCTGGTAGCCATAGTGCATCGTAGCCTTGCATTCGTTTCATACGAATAAGAATATCTTGTAATGTTGTATCCCAAGCATGACCAAGGTGTAATTTTCCTGTTACATTTGGTGGTGGAATAACGATCGAATAGGGTTTTTTCCCGCTTTCAGGCTGTGCCTCGAAAAATTTCCCTTGCAACCACCATTCATAGCGACCTGCTTCTATGGACTGCGGGTCATATTTTGTTGGCATTAAAATGTTTTCTGTCATATTGACTCCTCCTAATGTCTGTAGAATGTTGGTAAAATAACGCTGTTCATTTTTTTACCCAACAAAAAAACTCCTCTCGTCAAAAAGGACGAAGGAGTTTTAGTTCGCGGTACCACCTTTAATTCCAGCAGTAGATAAGATAAATGTAAATAAATCACATTTTCTCAGCCTAAATTACTGGCTCTTAATTCGGTAACGGTGTTTAACCGGCTTTAACTACTATTAGTTCACTAAAGCTGCTCAAGGGCTACCTTCAATTACGTACAAATAGAAACTTCTCAGCAACCGTTTCCTCTCTGAAAATGTAAATATAATTTACTCTTCCCCATCATAGCATCTGTATTTGATTTTCCTTATTGTACCGCAGAAACGTGTCATTTTTCAAGTGATTTAGTCATCTTTTAGTAAGAGTAAAGTAAATAGAAAGGAAGTGAGTATTCAAATGCGACGACGCAAGTATAACCCTTGGCTTTTACCACCTTGGCTACGGCAGGTTCGTTTTTATTGTAGAACTATTATCGTACCCATTTGTGCTTTTCAATTTATCCGTGTCATTATTGTGCCAACATCAGGTGATCTAATCTTCTTATTGCTCCTGCTACTTCTCTGCTATTTACTTTTGAAAGACATCATTTGAAACACGGACTTTAAGCGGTGTATATTCTTCTGTAAGGTCCCAAATCATGGAAGGCACTTCATGCCAGGAGCTGGATTCACGCACAACAATATGACTGGAGGATTCCCTCATCACTGCTTTTTGGTCTACTGTTGTCACTTTCTCTTGGCGTGAAGCTGCTGCTACGGCTTGGGGTTGTTCTATATGCATACTTTCTTCAATCGTAGCAATCGCCTTTTCTTGCTCGAAGGCTTGAACAGAGAGATGTTGACTGTCTAACATATCCTTTTCAACAATGGGCTCATATTCATTAAAAATACTTGTTACTGTCCACTCAAGCTGACACATTTGATTTGTTAGACTAGGACGAATATCTTTGACCATTAAATCTTTAAGATCCGATTCTTTTGGTAAATCCACATGTAAAGGTACAGCATACTCAAAATAACCAGTATCGCCTTGGATATCAAGGGCATCAATTGTAATTAGTTCTTCATCGTCTGTAAATGCTTCCATATCTTGAAAATCAAAGCGAACGTGAGCGGTGATGTGGTAGATGCCCATAAGTCGAAGTGAATCCTCTAACTGCATTGCCTGCCACTGAGGCTTAATTTGCACTGCTGCTATTTCAGTTGGGCAGCCGTATCCAGGAAAACAAAATGTTTCGCGCATATTCCATGTTTTTTGTTCGATAATAATCCCTCCCTTTGCATCATATGACAATTGGGAGGGTAGTATGCTAGAATGCTTCAAGTTACATACAACGATAAGAGCATTCTAGTAAAAAAATGGCATGCTAGAGAATTTCATCTAGCATGCCATTTTATGAATGATCTTCCATTCAATTAAACATGTACTAATTTAATTTTATTCGCTACACGATCTGTTAACATTTGTGTTGCTTTTGGAACGATCGGTTTAAAAATTGGATTTAAAACAGGTCCTGCCAAGCCGCCAGCGACTACTTCTAAAAAACCTGTCATTTTTGTATTTTCAGCATCAATGCTTTCTGCAAGGAAATAGCCATTTCCAGTAAAATTATCAGAAAGCCCCTTTAATTCGAATGTTACTTTTGAGGGCGCTACCCATTCTAAAATGATAATTTCTACTTCTACTGTTTTTTTCAAAACACCAACATTACCTTTAAATGTCCATGTTGAATGTTTATCATCAATCATTTCATGTGCATTATAACCTGGGACAAGTTTTGCCCATTTTTCCATATCACTGACGAAATCCCATACATGATCAATTCCTACGGGTACTTCGACTGTATGTGTGCCTGTTGCCATATCAATTCACTACTTTCTTTTATGAATAGCTATATTATAAACGATTTCGCCCACAATTTGGCTATGCTGAAAGATATAATTTTGACAAAAACAGGTCCTTCATCCAGTATAGATGATCTTGCTTACTAGTTAATATATGCTAGTTCCTCATTTTTCTCATTCATTCCTCAAGCACTACCTTATTTTCCATTTTGGTCATCAAAAAAGAGCATGATAGAAATTCTTCTATCATGCTCTCTCATTTTTATCGCGCTAATTGCGCAAACACTTTATGGAATGCATCTACTGTTTTAGTAATGTGTTCTTCCGTATGAGCTGTAGAAATAAATAATCCCTCAAACTGAGATGGTGGTAGGAAGATGCCTTCCTCTGCCATCAATCGGAAGTATTCCGCGAATAATTGTAAGTCGGATGTTTTAGCTGAGGCAAAGTCAACAACCTCATCATTTGTAAAGAAGAAACCAATCATCGAGCCAGCACGATTTACTGTATGTGGAATATTGTATTTCGTAGCTGCCTCACGGAAACCAGCCTCTAGCTGATCACCTAATTGTTTAAAGTAATCATATGTTCCGTGATCTAAACGTGATAACGTTTCATAGCCAGCCGTCATCGCCAACGGGTTTCCTGATAATGTACCCGCTTGATAAATCGGTCCTGCAGGGGCTACTTGCTCCATAATCTCTTTTTTCCCAGCAAATGCACCTACAGGGAGGCCTCCACCAATAACTTTACCTAATGTAGTGATATCAGGCGTTACCCCAAAATAACCTTGTGCACAACCGTAGTCTACACGGAAGCCTGTCATTACCTCATCAAAGATTAATAACGCGCCATGCTCAGATGTAAGTGCACGTAAACCTTCTAAGAAACCTGGTTTTGGTGGTACAACACCCATGTTCCCTGCAACAGGCTCTACAATCACTGCTGCTAGCTCTGCACCAAATTTTTCGAAAACAACTTTTGCCCCTTCTAAATCATTATAGGCAACTGTTAACGTATTCCGTGCAATATCTGCTGGAACACCAGGGCTATCAGGTAAACCTAATGTCGCAACTCCTGAACCTGCTTTAATTAATAAAGAGTCTCCATGACCATGATAAGAACCTTCAAATTTTAAAATTTTATCTCGCCCTGTAACCCCACGAGCTACACGTAACGCAGACATTGTAGCTTCTGTTCCTGAAGAAACAAAGCGAATCATTTCCATGCCTGGTAGACGATCTAATACTAATTGAGCTAAACGATTTTCTGTATAGCTTGGCGCACCAAAGGATGAACCTTTTGCTGCTGTGTCAGCAATCGCTTTGACTACCTCTGGATGTGTATGTCCCAAAATTAATGGACCCCAAGATAGTACGTAATCAATATACTCATTGCCGTCAATGTCTTTAATGATCGCACCATGGCCAGATTCCATAAAAATCGGGTCCATATTCACTGATTTGAATGCACGTACTGGGCTGCTAACACCACCTGGCATTAACTGAACCGCCTCAGCATAGGCTTGTTTTGATTTTTCGTAAGAACGTGTCATTTATTTCTCCTCCAACCAACGTGCAACATCTTTTGCATGATACGTGATGATTAAATCAGAGCCTGCTCGTTTCATGCCTAATAATGTTTCAAGCACAACTTTTTTCTCTTCAATCCAGCCATTTATAGCTGCCGCCTTAATCATCGCATATTCACCAGAAACATTATAGGCAACAAGCGGTAATGGATAGTTATTTTTCATATCTCGGATAATATCTAAATAACTAAGAGCCGGCTTCACAATTAAGAAATCTGCTCCCTCTTCAATATCTGATTCTGCCTCACGGAATGCCTCTAGGCGGTTCGATGGATCCATTTGGTAGGATTTACGATCGCCAAATTGAGGAGCTCCATCTGCAGCGTCACGGAATGGACCATAGTAGCTAGATGCATATTTGACTGCATAAGACATAATTGGAATATGTTCAAATCCTGCTTCGTCAAGTCCTGCACGAATCGCTACAACAAAACCATCCATCATATTAGATGGAGCAATAATATCCGCTCCTGCTTTTGCTTGTGATACAGCGGTACGGGCTAACACGTCTAATGAAGGATCATTTAAAATTTGATCGCCTTCTATTAATCCGCAATGTCCATGATCTGTGAATTCACATAAACATGTATCCGCAATAACTAATAGCTCAGGATGACGTTTTTTTATTAAACGAGTCGCTTCTTGAACGATACCATGATCATGGAACGCACCTGTTCCAACAGCATCTTTTTCAGCTGGTAACCCAAATAAAATAACTGCAGGTATGCCTAAAGCTACAACCTCATCAATTTCTACTTCCAATTTATCCAATGAAAATTGAAAAACGCCAGGCATAGAAGGTACTTCATTTTTAATGTTCTCGCCTTCAATTACAAAAATAGGATAGATCAGGTCCTCTTTATGTAAATATGTTTCTTTTACCATTGATCGCATTGTCGCATTCGTACGCAAGCGACGATGTCTTTGAAATTGTAATTTTGTCATGATTTGTCCCCTACTTTCATAATTTCTTCGATGACTGCTTGCATTGTATATACACTTGGCATAATATCCACAGTAGCACCGTATTGTTCAAGAGCCGCTTCTGTAATATGACCGATGGCTGCGATACGCGTTGCTTGCCAGCCAATCTGTGACGCTACATCCTTTGCGTATACATCAACCGCTGAAGGACTAGCAAAAATCACAGTAACATCTTGTTGGTGATGAATACAATTCATAATAACAGATGTCTGATCATGTCTTTCCACCGTTTCGTAAACTGTCCACTCAACTAAATCAAACGGCAGTCCATCCTTTAGTGTACTTTTCGCCTTTTCTCCTCGTATAAACAGGCAACTCGGACAGCTACCCGCTACAGTCGGAAATTCTTTAACGAAAATATCAGCACTAAATACAGAGGGCATAAAGCTCACTTCAAAGCCAAGCTTTTCTAACGCTGATGTTGTTTTTGTCCCTATAGAGGCAATTTTCCCTCTAAAATTATCGACCCTAAATTGGTGCTGTTGCATCTTACTAGCAAAAGCATCGACAGCATTTTGACTAGTAAATATAATCCAATCAAATTGACATGCCTTTTTCAATTGCTCAGCATCATTACTGCCCAATCGTTCACAAGTTTCAATTAATGGGGCAATTACAGCATGGCCACCTAATGTTGTGATGTCATCTTCAATAGTAGCTGTCTTAGATGTACCAGTTAAAACGATTGTTTTACCCTTTAGAGGTAAATTATTTTGCATCTTGCTCAGCCTTTACGCGCTGAATTAATTCGAATGCACCTTGTTCTGTTAATATTGCTGCAAGCTCTTCTCCAATTTTTTGTGCATCTGTCCCCACTACTGTTTCCTTATAGATAACAGATGCATCTGGAGCGGCAACTAAGCCTGTTAAAGTAATTTCATCCCCATTTGAAGTGGCGTAACCAGCGATAGGTACTTGACAGCCACCATCCATTGCTGCTAAAAATGCGCGTTCTGCATGTGCTTCTTGCCATGTTAATTGATCAGTAAGCTTTGCTAATTCAGCCAATAGCTCCTCATCATCTGCGCGACATTCAATTCCTAGAGAGCCCTGTGCTACTGCTGGCAAGCAATCTTCTACTGGTAAAAATTCAGTAACGACATCATCACTCCAGCCTAATCGTTTCAAACCAGCTGCTGCTAAAATAATCGCATCATATTCTTCATCTTCCAGCTTAGCTAAACGCGTATCAACGTTTCCTCGAATCCATTTTATTTCGATATCAGGGCGTACTGTTAATAGCTGTGCACTACGGCGCAAAGAACTTGTCCCCACTACAGCACCAGCAGGAAGATCTGCAAATTTAATATGTCCTTTTGAAATAAATGCATCACGTGCATCTTCACGTGGAGGAATACAACCAATTACTAAGCCATCTGGCAATACAGCAGGCATATCTTTCATAGAATGAACAGCAAAATCTATTTCTTTATCGTAAAGGGCTTGCTCTATTTCTTTAACAAACAATCCCTTCCCTCCAACTTTAGATAGCTGTACATCTAAAATTTGATCACCTTTGGTCACGATTTCTTTCACTTCAAATTCGAATGGTGCACCAGCCTCTTTTAACTCATTGATAAACCAATTAGTTTGAGTTAGCGCCAACTTACTTCTCCTAGAACCTACAATAATTTTTCTCAACAGTCTCCAACCTTTCTTCTAATACCATAAATGGAATCGCGATAAACTGCTTCCTAAGAAGAAGTTCACAACAACTAATAAATAGGCATATATATGTACCCATGCATAAGTTGTACCTGTCAGCTTGCTTTTGCGATTCACATATAAGATAACGCAATACAAAATTAAAATGATGAAGGACCCTATGATCTTTGCATCGAAAATCGAAAGACTCTCTAATGTTAATAGTGCCCATTCAAAGCCCAATATTAAACTTATAAATAAAACTGGAATTCCAATAAAAAATGACATATTCATCCAGCTACTTGTCTGCTGTAAGGATGGTAACCTTGTCCATAGATGTGACCACTTTTTCTTTTTCAGCAAACGATATAAAACTAAGTATAATATGGCAAACACAAATGTTAACGTGAATGCGGCATAGGACAATATCGCAAATGATATATGAATAAAAAGCATTTCCGAAATTAATGTATCCCCAACAGCGCCTGTAGGACGTTTTGGCATAAAAGTAAATATACTAGCGAATAAAAACCCTAGTATATTAATAATAAATACAGGCAAATCAACCCTAGCTATACAATGTAGAATGATCGATAGCGTCACAAGTAACCAGGAGTAAAAGAGAATCCCCTCTGACAAAGATAAGATCGGAAAACGCTTCGTTTCCACAAACGTTAAAATGATAATAGCGCTTTGAATCATCCATACAAATGAAACAAGCCAAAAAGCTATTCGTCTTGCTCGCACTTGCTTATAGAAATAATCAGTAAAGTAAAAAACTAGACTGATCGCATACAAGACGATCATCACTTCATAAAGCCTCGTCATGGTCAAATCAGCCAATAGACATCCCTTCTTTATAGTGAAATTGTAAAATTACTATACAAAAACAAAAAAACGTTTTCGTATCCTAAGTTTACCATACAGATACGAAAACGCCTCATGTAATATCAGTAGAAATCCAATAGCGTCAACACTATCGTACATTTGTGTATGCGACGCATCAGATATTTAGAAAGAGTACTTTGGTTCAACGGAAGTTTGAGAAGCCTCTGCGCGTTCTTTGCGCTCAAGCTCTTGCTTCGTCATCTCTTGAACTTCAGCTTCCACAGCATCCTCTATACCAAAAATTTGTTGGAATAAACGTAACTGTTCATTTGCTTTTGGTGAATTTGCCATTTCTTTCGCTTGTAAGATTGGCTCTTTTAACAATTGATTAATAATAGATTTTGTATGCTTACTTAAAATTTTACGTTCACGTTCCGTTAAATCTGGCATTTTATTTTCGATACTAGTCATCGTCTCTTCTTGAATTCGATTAGCCTTTTTACGCAAAGCTGAGATCACTGGTACGACGCCTAGTGTTGCTACCCAATCTTTAAATTGCACAACTTCATTACCAATCATATCCGTAATATCAGCAGCAGCACGTTCACGCTCTGCTAAATTCGCCTCGACAATTCCTTGTAAATCATCGATATCATACAAGAAAACATTTGGCAGGTCGCCTACTCGTGGATCAATGTCACGTGGAACAGCAATATCTACCATAAATAAAGGTTTACCTTTACGTAAACGTTCCACAAATTGCATTAACTCATAATCAATGACATAATCTGTTGCACCTGTAGAAGTAATTAAAATGTCTGCTTCTAATAATGAACATTGTAATTCCTTCATTGATTTAGCTTCCCCATGGAATTTAGCGGCTAGGCTTTCTGCTTTTTCAAACGTACGGTTAATGACCGTAACTTTTCCTACACCACTACCATAAAGGTTCTCAATCGCAAGCTCTCCCATTTTCCCTGCACCTAAAATAGCTACATGCTTGCGTTGTAAAGAGCCAAAAATTTTCTTTGCTAATTCTACTGCTGCATAGGAAACGGATACCGCATTCTCACCAATTGCTGTTTCATTATGAGCACGCTTAGCAAATGTTACCGCTTGTTTAAATAGCTGATTGTATACCGTTCCTGTTGTGCCAATCTCTTGTCCACTTAAAAAGCTTTTTTTTACTTGTCCTAAAATTTGTGTTTCCCCAAGAACCATTGAATCGATCCCTGCAGTCACTTTAAATAAATGTTCGATTGCCTCATCTTCTTCTCGAATTGTTAAATAGGAAGAAAATGTCTCCACAGGCAAGTCAAACCAGTTCGCTAAAAATTGTTTCACAAAATGACGTCCAGTATGCAATTGATCCACAACAGCATATATTTCTGTACGGTTACATGTCGAAACAATAACGTTTTCTAATATACTTTTTTGCTTTTGCAGCGCTTCCATTGCTTGTGGTAGTTCACTCTCTATGAATGATAACTTCTCACGTATTTCAACAGGCGCTGTTTTATAATTCAAGCCTACTACGATGGTATGCATGAATAACACCTCACACGTTCTAATTCACAAATCTCATTATAGCACAGTTCGACAATAGTTCACGTATAATTTGTGAACATGTCATGAAGAACTGTCATTCGTCATCTACATTAGAATTATTATAAACTAAGTGTAACAAATTATACGTCTTGTTTCAAATTAAAAAACTGCACCTTCAATTGTTAGATCAATCTAACAATTGAGGTACAGTAAATTTGTGATCAGTATTTTCTTAATTTGTCATTGTGACAGTTTTCATTGCAATAATATTACCATCTTTATCATAGGCTATAAACTCAATGTCATTATTAACTTTAAAGTCCTGCATAGTTTGTACTGTTTTCGTTAGCATATAAACTGAATCACTACGTTTTTGTAAATCAAACTGTACATCTCCACTAACTGAATTGAAGCGTACATTCATCTTTGCAACATTAGAACAATTACCATCAATTCGAGCACTCATAGTAATATAGCCTTTTCGTAGCGAAACGCTTGTTTCTTCAAATAAATCTTCAGGATTGATACAGCTCGAAGCTGGTGTTTTACATAAAATTGTATCAACTAGCTTTTGGAATACTTGATGCAATTGTAAATTATCAATGGCGTGGAAATAAGCGCCGCCAGTTTGCTCTGCTACTTGCATTAACGTAGCATCATTGATTTGTGATTTCTTGCCCATACTAATTGTATAAACTTTCACACCTTGCTTTTTCGCTTCATTGATCGCCTTAGTCATTTTAGATTTACTTGTTTTACCATCCGAAACAACAACAATGGCCTTCGATGTTTTAGTATCATTAGAGAATTTAGTTAAGGCGATATCAATGCCGGCAAAAATATCCGTCGCACCTTTATCTTTGGATGCTTTATAAAGATCTTTTTTCAGTACATTTTCTGTCGTACCTTCACCTAGAACAGTTGCTTTTGTATTCGTTTCAATAACAATATTATTTTTTGCCTTTATTTGATTGATCAATTCAATCATCTTTTTACCACGGTAATTTGTTGGATCAACCGCCTTCATCGAAGAAGAATAATCCACTACATAGGCAATTTCCGTTGCTAAAGAACAAGAGTTTTTACTAAAGTATGGATTCGTAAATATTTCTTTCGTTACTGTCTTATCTTTTAAGCCCTTCAAAATTGTTGCATAGCGTGGATCTAATGGATTAACGAGCGTTGCCTCTACTTTAGATTTTCCATAAATAATTGAGTCAAAGTAAGCGACGGCCGTACCTGGACTACCTGTATTATTTAATGGATCTGAAGTATTTGTTATAAACGACGCTGTTTTTTCTACTCCATCAAATTTAATTTTGACCGTTCCCTGATAGTCCGAAACGGGCTCCCCACCTGGACGAACTAAAGTCACCATAACTTTAGTATATCGATCTTTCCCTGATGGTCTTGATGCAGCATCAGCACTTTCTTTCAATGCTTCAACACGTTTTTTATAGGCTTCCACTTGTCCAAGTAATTTCCCGCCCTGATATTTTAATAACACAGTTCGGTCATAGTTACTTAAGTTTGTGAAGATTGCATAAATCTTCATCACACTATCGTAATGCTCTAATGTTAAATCTTTTTCGTTTGGCATATGATTCATAAGCTGAATGATAGCTCCGACCGGATTAATATTTTCTACCTGAGAAGCAATATCATCATCAATCCCTTGAACACGATAAATTGGTCGTCCATCATCAGAAATCATATACATAATTTCAGTTTTGGCAGGCGTTGTTACTGAGTTATCAAAACGGCGATTTAAGAGCTCTTCAAATAAGTATACTGAGATATCATAGTTTTCAAATTGTAATATTGCATGTTCATATCCTAACGCTGGGTACCTAGGATCAGATCCACCGTAGCGCAAATAAACATTTTGTACGTTCCCTAAAGCATCCGTTACATTTGTTTGCTGACCAATACTAAATAACTTTTCATCAGAGTCAGGATCTAAAGGTACTGGAGCATACACATCAATTAAGTTTTGAGTAAAGAACTCTGGCAATTTTTCATATGGAACATAAGGAGGTGTTACACTACCATTATCATCTGTATTTGTTGGATCATATACTTGGTAATCAATACGTAGTTCTGGCTGTGGTGCATAACGCACTTCTGCATTTAACTTCTCCCCCACTAAACACTTCATAGCAGGGTCTGTATTATTAACTAGCTCAAAAGAAATCGTATCACGGACAGATTTTGTTAGTGATGGTGCGATTACGATAGCAGATACAGTGGAGCCATCAGATTGAACCGTTTTAACCGCTTCACCGGATGTATCCACAATTGTCCCATAGGATGACGTCACTTTGAATGTATACGATTTATCATCCGCAATTGGGTCACCATTACAAGCCTTTAACGATACCGTCACAAGTGTAGAATCCACATCATTTGCGATTAAATCCGGTTTTTCAACTACAATGCTTTGCAATGCATTATTTACATATTCTGGTCCAGTAAAGTCATTTGAGTTATCTTTTGGTTCTTCAAAATCAGCACTGTTAGATCCCATGAAACCTGGTGGTAACGTAATGCTATCATTATCACGGCCAGCAGCACTTCGCTTTAATCCTTGTACAGCAAAATTGCCATTTTGAACAGCTCTATATAAAAATGTAGCAACATCCGCACGTGTTAATTTAGTAGATGGATTAAAGCTAGCAAAAGTCTTTTTACCTGTACCACTGGTAGAAAGATCATTCGAATATAAATATTGTACAGCCTGTGGTTCATCTAAATCTAAACCTTTGAATGCAGCGTAGATCTGGGCAAATTGGCCTCGTGTCACCGCTTTTGAACGATTAGCATTCACATGTGTGCCGTTAAATGGTAAATAAAATTCACTGTAGAAATTATAGGCAACACTATCAATATAAGATAACGCATAATTACGATCTAGCTTGGCAAACATTAGCACAAGCTCTCGATCAGTTACTTGTTCATCTGGTAAAAAGTTATTAGCACTGTTCAAGGACATGAGGTCATTGTCCACTGCCCAGGAAATAGCCTTATAATTATTACTATTTGAAGGAACATCTCTTATTGTGGTAGCTGCTTGCGTGACAACAGGTGTTGCCGTCATCAGTAGTAACATGAAGCAAAGCAAAGAGAGCAATGCTTTTTTTACATATGTCATTAATGTTCAGTCCTTTCTTTAGTTAAAGAACAAGATATCATCACGATAGTTTTGTTTTAGATCATCTTCTAAATATTTTAAGAATCGCTCAAGGACAAGAGAAGCCTCTGCACGAGTTAGCGGCTTATTTGGATTAAAACGGCCAGCGGAATCACCAATCATTAACCCAAGTTCATTTGCAATATAGATGCCGTCTCTAGCATAGTTTGGAATTTGATTGTTGTCTGTAAATTTCGTTAGATAGCCAGGATCAGGCGCTCTATTTTCAAGTCCTAAAGCACGCACAAAAATAGTAGCTGCTTGTGCTCTTGTAATGGCATTATCTGGTTTAAAGTAGTCAGCTGAAACGCCTTTTATTATGCCTTTATTTAATGCCGATTCAATATAGCCATAATCTTTAACCGTACGCTTTAAGTCTTTAAACACACTTGTAGTAGGAGTCTTTTTCGATTTCTTTTCTTCAAATACACGTAAGTCTACGGCTTTACCGATTGCCGTAGTAAAATCTATACGTTTCATTGGTGTATTTGGAGAGAAGAAATTACTTGCATCTGAATAGATACCTAGTGAATACATTTTTTCTATCGCTTCTTTAGCAAAATGGTTTGTTAAATCACGGAATTTAGGGATAATAAGACGTTCAATAGTTGGCATGTATTCTGTATCTAAATCAAGCGTCCCTTTTTGTCCTGAAGATAAGTCGTACGTGTACTCAGAAATAACATCTTTTTCACTTACAACTGCATAGCCACCCTCAAAACTACCCAAGCTTCCAAGATTCTCCTCATAATTTAAAACACGAGATTTACTTGTAGATAAGCGGTTTTTTACATGGCTTGTTTTGCCATCACTGTAGGAATAAACAGACTCTGTGATTTGAGTTTCTGTTGCTCCCCAGAAGTTTTCATAGCCCGCATGGCGACTATCGGTTTCAATCGTTACTGTGTTTTGGACAGCGTTTTTCCCTTTTCCTGTTTCAAAAGCATAGGTTTTTCTAGAGATTACATTCCCCGAATAATAATCAGAGGCAGCTCGATTATCTGTCACCGTTCCTTGAGAAAATTGATAATCAACTAACGTATAAGTAATCGCTCCAATTGTAATTTTTTCAGTGTATTTCTTTACCTCACCATTAGACGTTTTTTGACCAAGAACTGCATAGTCAACAACATCAGATTCATAGGCGATATTTCTTGTCAATGTGGCTCCATTATTACCTGTCAACTTCATGTTATAAGTTTCAGTTAATCTGCCTTTAGATTCCTTTTGTGTAATTTTAATATCTTTACTAGTGCCCTTAAAAATAACAGGTGACCCTGATAGGAAGACAGCTTCTTCATATGTATACTCATTTTTTACTGCACCAGTTGTTTCTAATGAAGCAGCCGATGCATTGAACGAAATAGTAGTTCCCATTAAACAAATAACAAGAACGACTACCATTAGTTTGGCTAAATATTTTTGCATTCGCTTGTCCTTTCTTTCACTGTGCACTGTTATGCATAATGAAGCATATTTTAATGACTAAAAATCTGCTCGTCTTTCGAACATTTTGCCTATGCGAAGTAGCCTTCTCATCAAATGTGAATACATCGCCCTTTTGCAAATATTATTCGCCTGAGACTAAGCAGATTTTCAGTCTATATTTACTTTTAATCTACTAGAATAAAATGAGCTTTTACAAATCGATCTGATAATACAACTAAACGGTCGGATGCTTGTAGATCGGAAGGCTGTATCACTTTACCTGCTTTAATGATTGTTGCTTGGTCAATATTCATATCCACCATTTCACCAGCCTCATACCAACGGCCATTCTGCCATTGGCTTACACTTTTTACGTTAATTACAGCTGGATACTTCGATTTTACAGACTGTAGTTTCCCAGTCAGCATTAATGGGGCTACTGGTTTAGCATTATCTAAAATATGAAGTGCTTGTACATGGCCATCCTTCACATAGAAGTAACCATAATCACCTTCGGATAAATAAAGCTCAATATCTGGCATGACGCTGTATGTTTTATTGCCATCATCGACCATTGCCTTTGTTGAATTACTAACTGATAAGACAGTATCATCTGTTTTCTTGAAAACATTTGATTCAATTTTCATCGCATCATCAATTTCAATTAAATACCCATCAGCTTGAGATAAGCGTCCATAATATAATTCATGTCCAGCTAAGTTAGGTGACATAAAGCTGTCACTTGTCACTTGTACAACCTGCGCATAATGGTCACGTGCAGCACCATCTGCAATGACAAATGCCGTACCATAGGCTAAAAGACCAGTTGGTTCAATTAAACGTCCATTACGAATTAAAATAGTTCCATTATGGAAGTACAATGTGCCTGCAGATTTCAGCTTCAATAATTGGTAATCTGTATCTACAGACAACATGGGTTCGTAATATGTTCGTTCATTGTTTTTCAATACTACAATTTTCTCAATGACTTCTTTACCGAATTGTTTAACCGTCGCATAGTATGCTTCACTACCGATATAATTTTTCAGTTGACCTTTTTCGACTTTCGTATTGCCAACATATATTGGTACCTTGGATGTAAAAGACATAGTCGATAGATCATTGGTTGTTTGAGAGCCAAATTGCCAGTTAATAAAGGCATGTTGATTTTTCACCGTTAATTTATTGGCATTAGGATTGACTGCTTGTATTTCGCCTTTGTATAAGTTTTCAACTAGTGTGCCTGTCTCACTAATGGCTACTTTTGTTACGACAGAAGTGTTTTTATTTTTAAAGTTTAGTTTAACTCGATCCCCAACGTATAACGCACTAATATCAGTGGCTGAAGAGCCTTTTTGATAATTAGTCTCTTTGTTAATATAATAAGTCGTTTCTTCACCTACATCTGGCTTCACTATAATAAATAACCCATTTGGATCGATACTCGTTACTACACCAGCTGTTGTTTTACTGCTACTTCCTGATCCTGCGGATGATCCATTCGGTTCTGTTGCTGTTGTAGATGTACCTCGCAGTTCAACAACACTTCTTAGAGAAATTTCAGCTTCAACTTCCATTCCCATCTTAAAGCCCTCGATAGTCGTTGCCGTGTTGTTAATATATAATCGAGTATTTTTATTAATATTAAAAGTCACTGTTCGGCCACGATCATTTTGCAAAGTTACTTTACTAAGTTGTTGTTCTATCGTGCCATCTGGCTTTGTGTATTCTGAAAATGTTACATCCACAAAGGTTCCAGTAACTAATTGGGCAGCTTTAGCCGGTTGGTTAAAGGCTAAACCGACAACCAGAAGTAACATGATCATGATTATGTATGAATATTTCTTCAAAAATCCTGCCTCCTTACTAAATATTAGTAATCATTATATCGTATTATTGGTAGCTTTTCTTATTTAAAAAGTTACAATTTAGACTATTAATCTTTTCAAGCGATAAAAATAGAGGTAGCTTCCTACTTTCAAGCTACCTGCCTGTTTCATACTTGAATATCAATTGTATGTCCAGCTGTCGGATGTGGAGCATCTAACATTTCAACTAACTGCTCTGTGTTTTGTTGTTGCATCTCCATTGCCTGTTTCGTAACAGCTAAAGAAACGTTTTGCATAAGTGTTGCTTGATTCATTGCCATCGATAAAGCTGCAATATCCATCTAGTCCACCTCCTATCTAATTTATCGGACAAATATTTTAATCATCAAGCATTTTCTACAACTTTCTACATTACCTTCTGTAAAAATGAAAAAAACATCTACTGTCCTAACGACTAGACACAATAGATGTTTTTACATTACATTTTATTTTCAATTGTTCTCCAAGCTTCTTCAAAGCCAAGACCCGTTTCTGAAGAGAAGACAATTAGAGTATCGCCTTTTTCCATTTCCAATGTTTCTTTGACAATCTTTTTATGCTTATCCCATTTACCTTTTGGAATTTTATCTGCCTTTGTTGCAATCACAATACAAGGAATATTATAGTGCTTTAGGAAATCATACATCATGCGATCATCAGCCGTTGGAGGATGACGCAAGTCTATAATTTGTACAACTGCTTTTAATTCCTGACGCCCAGTAAAGTAGCGCTCTATCATTTTCCCCCAAGCTTCACGCTCAGACTTTGAAACCTTTGCATAACCATAACCCGGTACATCCACAAAAAACAATTGCTCTTCAATTTTATAAAAGTTAAGGGTTTGTGTTTTACCAGGCTTAGAAGAAATACGTGCTAAAGCTTTACGGCCGATCATTCGATTAATGAAGGAAGACTTTCCTACATTCGAACGACCAGCTAATGCAAATTCTGGCAGTCCATCTTCTGGATATTGGTCTGGCCGTACCGCACTAATGACCATTTCGACGTTATGGACTTTCATTTTTCTAAAAACCTCCGTCCAGTGCATAGGCTAAAACTTCATCAGCCGATGACACTAGTTTAAATGTTAGTTGCTCACGTACACTGTCAGGAATATCCTCTAAATCACGTTCATTATCTTTTGGACATATGATTGTTGTTAAGCCTGCACGATGAGCACTTAATGTTTTTTCTTTTAGACCTCCGATTGGCAATACACGGCCCCGTAATGTAATCTCGCCTGTCATACCAACTTCACGGCGAATTGGGCGATGTAAAATAGCGGAGACAATAGCAGTTGCCATAGTAATACCTGCAGAAGGTCCATCTTTAGGTACAGCGCCTTCAGGTACATGGATGTGAATATCATGTGTATCGAAATATTCCGCATCCACATCAAGATCTTCCATTTTCGTGCGAACATAGGATAATGCTGTTTGAGCAGATTCCTTCATGACTTCCCCAAGCTTACCAGTAAGCTGTAACTTTCCTTTACCAGGTGTCAAGGATACTTCGATTTGTAACGTATCTCCGCCTACAGTTGTATAAGCAAGCCCAGTAGCGACACCGACTTGGTTTTCCTTTTCAGCCTGCCCATAACGGAATCGATGTTTACCGATTAACTCTTGTAGTGATTTTGAGCTAACAGTTACCCGTTTTTTCTCACCAGATACAATGATTTTGGCAATTTTTCTGCAAAGGGTTGCGATTTGTCGTTCTAAACCACGAACACCTGCCTCGCGCGTATAATAGCGTATAATATCGATGACTGCTTCATCTTTAATCACTACTTGCGTTTTTTTCAATCCATGTTCTTTCAATTGCTTAGGGATTAGGTGATTTTTCGTAATTTGAGTTTTTTCGATTTCAGTATAACCTGCAATAGAAATAACTTCCATACGGTCTAATAATGGACCAGGAATACTACTCAAATCATTAGCTGTTGCAATAAATAACACATTCGATAAATCATATGGCTCTTCAATATAATGATCACTAAATGTATTATTTTGCGCAGGATCTAATACTTCTAGCATTGCTGCTGCAGGGTCGCCTCTAAAATCATTAGACATTTTATCAATTTCATCTAATAAAAATACCGGATTAATGGTACCTGCTTTTTTCATTCCTTGAATAATACGACCAGGCATTGCGCCAACATACGTACGTCTATGTCCACGAATTTCAGATTCGTCTCGAACGCCGCCTAACGAAATTCGAATAAATTTGCGATCTAAGCTTTCTGCGATGGAACGAGCTAAAGATGTTTTACCTACCCCAGGAGGTCCAGCTAAGCATAAAATAGGTCCTCTCAGCGAATTTTTCAGCTGACGTACGGCTAAATATTCTAGAACACGTTCTTTCACTTTTTCTAACCCATCATGATCACGATTTAAAATATTCTCGGCATGTGTAATATTCATGCGATCTTCTGTTGCTTTTGTCCATGGTAGTGAGATCAGCCAATCAATATAATTGCGAATAACGCCGCTTTCTGCACTAGCGCTTGGCACTTTTTCATAGCGATCTAATTCTTTGAGTACAGCTTCTTTTGTTGAATCTGGCATACCTGCTTCATCGATACGCTTACGCAATTCTGCAACTTCTCCAGTTTTCCCTTCGCGATCGCCCAGCTCAGTTTGAATAGCCTTCATTTGTTCACGTAAATAATATTCCTTTTGCGTACGCTCCATGGACTGCTTTACTTTGGAATTAATCTTCTTTTCCAAATCCAATACTTCTTGTTCATCGTGCAAACGGATAATTAAGTGATCAAGACGTTTTTTAACACTTAGCATTTCCAATACTTCTTGCTTATCCGCAATCTTAAACGGTAAATGAGAAGCGATAATATCTGCTAGACGTCCAGGTTCTTCGATATCCGTTACAGTATTGATTGTTTCAGTTGTGATTTTATTGGAGGATTTTGCATATTTTTCGAAATACGTCAATAATGTACGCATCAATGCTAGCGTTTCTACATCTTTATCTACCGATTCCTCTTTAATGTCAATATCCACAACTGTATACTTGTCTAACGCCCGATAATTTTCCCAGGTAGCACGAGCAACCCCTTCTACTAAAATTCGCAGCGTACCATTTGGTAATTTTAGCATTTGTTTGACATATGCAATTGTACCAACGGAATATAAATCTTGCTCCTCAGGCTGTTCATCGTGCATTTCCTTTTGTGTCACCAATAAAATCATTTGGTCCTCTAACATCGCCTGCTCTAGCGCCGCAACAGAACGATTTCTACCCACATCAATATGTAACACCATCGATGGGTATACTAAAAGTCCACGTAAAGGCAATAATGGTACATTTGTTGTTTTTTGTATTGTCACCATGCGGGCATTCACCTCCGTCAAAATTTTCATGTTCACATCCCGCGCTACTAGTATGTGTTTAAAAAATTGATTCACACTAGTTATTGAAGCGAGCCAAAAATTTCTTCAAGTTACAATTAGCTTTATGTAGAAATGAATAAAAAGCTGACTGTCGATATGTGCGAATATTGCACAATCGAAGTCAGCTAATTACTCTCTATCTCACAACGGTAGACAGCCATATCTATTCGTTATGCTGAAGTTTTTGTATCGCTACCTTCATCGAGTTCAGTGCCATCTTCAAGAAGCAATTTCGGTTTTTCTTTATCCGTAATTGTTTTTGCTGTAATGATACATTTTTTTACGTCCTCACGTGAAGGCAATTCGTACATTACATCAAGCATTGTTGACTCAATAATTGAACGAAGACCACGCGCACCTGTTTTACGCTCAATTGCTTCTTTTGCAATTTCAACAAGAGCACCTTCATCAAATTCAAGTTCAACGCCATCTAGTTCAAGCATTTTTTGATACTGCTTGGCTAGTGCATTTTTTGGCTCCGTTAAAATTTGTACAAGAGCAGCTTCATTTAATTGCTCTAGACTCGCAAGTACAGGTAATCGACCAATGAACTCTGGTATTAGACCAAATTTCAGTAAATCCTCAGGAATCAGCTTTGACATGATAGAACCTTCATCTACGTCTACTTTATTCGGATCTGAACCGAATCCAATTACTTTTTCACCCTGACGGCGTTTAATGATCGTTTCAATACCATCAAATGCACCACCAACGATGAAAAGAATATTAGTTGTATCGATTTGTAAAAACTCTTGATGAGGATGTTTACGTCCTCCTTGTGGCGGAACACTTGCAACCGTTCCTTCTAAAATTTTAAGGAGTGCCTGTTGAACACCTTCGCCAGAAACATCACGTGTAATAGATGGATTCTCCGACTTACGTGCTACTTTATCGATTTCATCAATATAGATAATCCCTTTTTCAGCACGCTCAATATCATAATCTGCTGATTGGATTAACTTTAATAAAATATTTTCAACGTCCTCACCTACATAACCTGCTTCAGTTAGGGAGGTAGCATCCGCAATTGCGAATGGAACATTTAGTATACGTGCTAACGTTTGAGCTAATAAAGTTTTACCGCTACCAGTTGGGCCGATTAACACAATGTTCGATTTTGCTAATTCAACATCATCAATTTTACTATTCGTATTGATGCGTTTATAGTGATTGTAAACTGCGACTGCCAATGCCTTTTTAGCACGTTCTTGTCCAATTACATACTCATCTAGAATCGTTAGGATCTCTTTTGGTTTTGGAATATCTTGAAATTCGATTTCCTCTTCTACACCTAGTTCCTCTACAACGATTTCGGAACAAAGCTCGATACATTCATCACAAATATAAACACCTGGACCTGCAACTAATTTACGTACTTGTTCTTGTGGTTTTCCACAAAATGAGCATTTTAAATTGCCTTTTTCATCATTAAATTTGAACAATATGTTTCACCCCTATTCAAGCAACAATCTTACAAGATTATTGAACCTTTATCAAATAAATTGTCTGCATCATTTACGCCAAGGCATTCATGCATGTATAGATTATAACGCATCATCATGTTCTTTTCTTCATTTGCTTACCAAAGTATCCTCTAGGAACGTGTTTACTTCGTGACTTTACATGATTCTTTCGTATGGCACTTCACTTAGATTACACCAAAACCAACTATCCATCGTTATGAATCTACTACATTCATCTACCTAGGGTTTATTCATTCAAAATTAGTAATTTTATTATATATGACTTTTCTGAATGAAGTTTTTAGCATCGTATCAATTTCGCCTTAAATTGTACAGTGTCTAGGTTTTGAATTCCTTGACTCTGGCCATTGGCTTTATCTTCATTCAGTCGTCGTTTAACATACTAAAAAGCTTCTGTGCATACAGTTTACCATCTATTTAGATGGACATGTTTTGTACTTAACATTTTACATTCCGTACAAAACATCTGTTGAATGAAGATAAAAATTAAAACAATACTATGTATAAGTGAAGTATAAAGTGAAAAAAACTATAAGGGGACCATATTTTATAGTTTATGTGATAAAACAAGGCACGGTTTAATGCCGTACCTTGTTTTGTTTAGCTATCTAGTTACACAAATCTTATTCAGTAATTTTAGCGTTTTCTACTAAAAATTCAACTGTTTTTTGGATTTTGATGTCGTTTTCAAGTACTGCAGTACCACCTAAAGCACCTGTAATTTGATCTTTAGTCATATTGAATTGAGTAGCCATTTTTTCTAATTCTGCTTCAATATCTGCTTCAGTTGCTTCAATTTTTTCAGCTTCAGCAATCGCTTCAAGTGTTAAAGATACACGTACACGGCTTTCTGCTTCTTCTTTCATTTGACCACGTAAGTCTTCTTCTGATTGACCAGAGAATTGATAGTAAAGGTCTAAGTTCATGCCTTGCATTTGTAAACGTTGACCAAATTCTTGTAACATACGATCAGTTTCAGAGTTAATCATACCTGCTGGCACTTCGAACTCAGCGTTTTCAGCAGCTTTTTCTACTAGCTCATCACGAAGAGCTGCATCTGATTCTGCTACTTTTTGAGCTGCAGTTTGTTCTTTAATTTTAGCACGTAAAGCTTCTACGCCTTCAACTTCTGGGTCAAGTTCTTTTGCAAATTCATCATTTAACTCAGGAAGAACTTTTGTTTTAACTTCTTTTACTGTTACTTTGAAAGTTGCTTCTTTACCAGCTAATTCTGCAGCATGATATTCTTCTGGGAATGTAACAACCACATCTTTAGATTCGCCAGCTTTCACGCCAACAAGTTGCTCTTCAAAACCAGGAATGAAAGAACCCGAACCGATTTCTAGTGGATAGTCTTCACCTTTACCACCTTCGAAAGCTTCTTCACCTACGAAACCTTCGAAATCGATAACAGCTGTATCACCTTCTACGATTGCTTCGTCTTCTTTAATTTCAAGCTCAGCTTTACGAGCTAATTGGTCTTGAATTTGAGCATCCACTTCTTCATCAGTTACTTCTACAGGAAGTTTAGATACTTCTAGACCTTTGTAGTCACCAAGCTTTGGTTCTGGTTTTACTGTTACTTGTGCAGTAAATGTGAAATCTTGACCATGTACAAAGTTTTCTGTACCAGAAATCTCTGGGTAATCAACTGGCATAATTCCAGCTTCATCAATTGCTTTTGCATAAGAATCAGGAACGATAATTTCTAATGCATCTTGGTATAGTGATTCGATACCAAAGCGTTGTTCAAACATTTTACGAGGCATTTTACCTTTACGGAAACCTGGTACGTTAATTTGTTTTACAACTTTTTTAAATGCTTGATCCATCGCTGCATCTACTTCTACAGCAGGTACTTCGATTGTAAGAGTACCGATATTACCTTCTTGTTTTTCCCATTTTGCTGACATGTATAAATACCTCCAAAATAAATAATCAAGTTTAGATGTTAGACAATTCATTCGTAACTACGATTTTGACAACCATTTTAGTATAACATAGATGTGTATAGTTTCAACTTATTTCATACCTAATGTAGTTCTGTTAGCTTTTCTAACATTTGTAAAAAGTCCATGATCTCATAGTCCATTTCTTGCACATTTCCTAGCATTGTTAAGACAAAATCAATATAACTATAAGCAACATCATCAGCTTGGAATGGATGCCACTCAAACGGATACGTTACAATGGCATGTTTCGCCATTAAATATTGTACCATTTCCAACGTCGTAGGGTCTTGCTCTAACTTCATTTCAATAATATTTTTTATTTCTCCATATTGCGGTAATTGATTAGGCAATACTAGATTGGCTGGATTCACGACTTTTGTTTGTTCAAATTTAGAAACTGTTATGTCTATGGCTACTTCCTGTTCCACTAACAATATTAATGCTAAGCTTTGTACAAAAGGATGAATCGTTGAGCATTCAATAATAGCCTTTAATGCCGTTTTTAATTGTCTTACATTGCTATCCATAAGGCGGTGTATGCGAATAGATTGTTCATTTGGTGAAAGTGCACTAAATTTCGCAAGCTCATATTCTTGTTCCTCTATTAAATGTTGTGCATTTTCTCTCTTTTCTAGATTTCTAGACACTTCTCTATTCAAACTTTTTAATCGTTCAAATTTTTCAACTTGATCATGCGGCAGTACATTTTCTTCAAGTAAAGTCGTTATTAACGTCTCCACTTGATGGTAATCTTTTAACTGCATGCATATGGTAATGTACAATTCCATCACTTCTACATACAATGACGTACCCATCGTAAATAGCTGCTCACATACATTTTTCGCTTTGTCATAGTCCTTTATTTCATATAAAGCAAAGGCATAGGCACTCAGCGCAAATTCATCTCCAGTTTCATATACAAATGCCTTTTCAAAACTCGCCACTGCCTTTTCATATTGATAATTCTCTGCAAACAAATGTCCTTCACGTATTAAAGTTTGGACAGCGCCTGGAAAAACAACAATATTGTCATGTTTAATGACATGACGCTTTCGTTTTGTCATTTTTCTCACCTCTTTATTTCTATTTTTTTATTCGGTTATTTACTAAAAAAATCCACAAGTTTCTTATTTTTAACAAAAAATCATTGCTTTTGGATTCATATTTTGTAATAAATTGTATTATAATTAGAATAATCTAAAATTTATTACAATGACAGACATCACCTTTATTGTCTGTTTGAATAAAACCAAGTTCTTAACAAGGAGTGGAATCCATGCAATTACTAGATACAATTACTGAATTTAATCATTGTATCTCACCTGCATTCGAGGCATTATCGATTAAAGTCATTTCTTTTTCTACCACAAACGGACCGTTTCAAGATAAGCCGATAGAATTTGATTTTTTAACACGTACTAAAATTGATGTCTATACACAAGAAGCAAGTACCTATATTTTACGTATTCAAGGTTATATTCCAGGTTCTATTGCACTTGGTCACCAAAATGAATCACTCTGCATTATTCCTCAAAAAGTAAACATTGAATGTAACTACAAACTATTACATGTTGATAAAAAAGATATGCAGCAAATTTTACAGCATCCAGAACCAAATCGTCATTACAGTGAATGGCTCATTGATGCTATAAAAAACACCCATATTCTTGTCGAGTTACAGACAAATCAGGACTCCCTTATTGAATGGCCAATTGGCATAAAATCAGCTGTCGTCCTCTAATGAGCCAAAGAGACATACTTAAATAGGTATGTCTTTTTTTTGCGCTTAATTTAAGCTTTACCATTTTGTTGCGTTTCTATCATAACAACTTTCTATAGGTTCAGGAAATAATATTGTAAAAAATTCCGTTCAAGAGGGACGTTATGTTGCCGTTCTTTCTTTCCGAAGTTTCAAATTTGTCAATTCGAAATGAAAAGCGGCTATAATAATAGAAGAAAAATTATTATGGGGGCTTTTTCAAACATGACTATTAAAGAAACATTACAGTCTTTTTCTACAATGACACTTTCTGAACGCCAAACTTTTATGTCACAACACAGTGATTGGCTATTACAAGAAATGCTAACTCATATAGGCACAGTCGATGCAGAATTACGGGATCAGTACATATATCGTACATTCATCGATTTACTGAGCGATAATTTAGTAAACCCGCAACAATTACAGATTTTATTTGATACAGCAACTAGTGATGATTTCTTGTACTTACATATAGGTGAAAAATCAACAGATAGCGTCTTTACTCGTTCATTTTCCGCTCTACTAGTTGCAGGTATTCTTGCAAAGGATGCAGAATTATTGATTTTAAACAATGATCGTTTGCAAATTTTCTTTAAAAAAATCGGACGCTATTTATTATTAGAACAAGATACTAGAGGTTTCGTCCCAGATAAAGGATGGGCGCACAGCATTGCCCATGGTGCTGATTTAGCCTCAACGACCATTAAACACCCAAAATTCGATTTACAATATGCCCCTTCCATCTTACATGCTTTAAAGCTTGTCACTTGGAAAGACACCGTCTATGTCAATGATGAAGAGGAACGTTTAATTAACATAGTAGATGCATTATTAAATCAAAATTACTCCGAGGAAGCACTAATTGAATTTGTTGAACAAGCTTTTGATAAATTTGAAATGCACCTAATGATGCAAGGCTATAATGAAAGCTTTTTTAGCGGACGTACTTGCACATTAAACTTTATGAAAACATTGTATTTTTTCTTAAAAATGAATAATAAAGCTCCTCAATTACAAAACACAATTTATGGAAAGGTAGCCAAATGGCTGAAGCTTGGAGATTGACTGTCAATTTAAAAATTGCTGATTTACTACACATCCTTCTCCATAACATAAAAATTTTCTAAAACACCAGCAAACTAGGACTGCTCTTAGTTTGCTTTTTTACTTTTCGAGTAGAATATATCAAGTAAATATATGGATATTAAAGAAAACAAATTATTATATTAACATAATCAATATGATAAGACAGTTATTCCCTTTCCTCTCATTCCTTTGATTGAAAATTCATCCTAATGTTTCCACACACCGTCATTGCGACTACTCCTTTTTTTAAAAAAAGGCAACCCAAAAGTATTGAAAAGACCGATATTACGTTGATTTTATTACAAAACAGCGTCCAAAATGTGAAATGCAATTTTTCATAAAAAAAATTATTTACTTAGTTAAACATAAGGAATGCAGTATTTTCAACGTTTTCACAGTGTTTAATAATTAAAACCTTTAAATACCAATACTAAAATAACGATTTTTGTTCAAAAAATGTTCAAATTCAACACCTCTTTACTATCTTTTTCATAACAAAATTATGTTTTTTCTTAAAAACAGGGCGTATAATCCAATGTGCAAACAACGACACATTGTGACAATCGTTATTAGGCAAGTACGTATTTAAAACGATTGCACAATCATTAGTTTTGCTAACGCTTGCATCAGATCAATCAACACAAGATTTTATGTTTCATATTGAACCATGCCATTGTAAATTCTTATGTTGTTGATTGATACGCCAAGATAAAAGAGGTGACCTCAGTACCAACTATTTGTAAATGTGAGACTGACAAAAAACACATGAATTTTATGAATAGCCGTTCTATAGAAAGGAGTCAAACATGAAGAAAAAATTAAGTTTAATGTTTGTAGCTTTGAGTGCTCTTGCACTTCTTGCTGGATGTGAACCATTAACAGTGTTCAATCCAAAAGGACCAAATGCCGAAACATTATCAAACACAATTATTTTATCCATTATTACAATGGCCTTTATATTACTAGTCGTGTATGTGCTTTTAGCCTTTATGCTAACAAAATACCGTGCATCAAAAGCATCTGCAGATTATGAGCCTCCTCATGAAGAAGGAAGCCATCTTCTAGAAATTACATGGACAGTAATTCCAATTATTATCGTAGCATTCTTAGCTGTTGTGACAGTTAGAACAACTTCTACAGTAGAAGCTCAACCAGCAGGTTATGACGATAAGGAACCATTAGTTATTTATGCATCATCATCAAACTGGAAATGGCACTTTAGTTATCCAGAACAAGGTGTTGAAACAGTTAACTATGTAAACATTCCGGTGGATCGTCCAATCGAGTTCAAACTTTACTCATTTGGTCCTATTACAAGTTTCTGGATTCCTCAATTAGCAGGTCAAAAATATGCCATGAGTGATATGTTAACAACTATTCACCTTGCGGCAGATGAAGTTGGTTCATTTATGGGACGTAACTCTAACTTTAATGGACGTGGCTTTGCCGAAATGGAATTTGAAGCACAATCTATGACACAAGAAGACTTCGATAAATGGGTTGCTGATGTAAAAGCTAAAGAGGCACCATTAACTGAAGAAAAATTTGATGAGCTATTAAAAGCAGAGCACGTTGGTCGTCAAAGCTTCTCATCTACACACTTAGACTTCAGTCCAGCTCCAATGGAACATGGTAAAAACATGGATATGGATAACATGGATCATGGTGATATGTCTGAAGAAGACATGAATAGCGAACATTCAGGTCACTAATTTAACGTTAACTTCGAACGAATATTTACATTAATTTTTATTTCTGAAAGGAGCGCATCCAATGAGTATGGAAGAATTATTCCATCCAATGCAAGAACCGATGATTTTAGCGGCAGCTATTAGTATCGTAGTTGGTGCAGTGGTTATCGTAGCAGGCCTTACTTATTTTAAAAAATGGGGCTTTTTCTACAAAAACTGGCTATCAACTGTTGACCATAAAAAAATCGGGATTATGTATATCGCAGTAGCATTATTAATGCTATTCCGTGGTGGTATTGATGCACTATTAATGCGTGCACAAACAGCCGTTCCAGATAACGGACTTCTTGATGCACAACATTACAACGAGATTTTCACAACACATGGTTTATTAATGATTCTATTTATGGCGATGCCATTTGTTATCGGTTTAATGAACATTGTAATCCCACTACAAATTGGTGCACGTGACGTTGCTTTCCCACGTCTAAATGCTGTTAGCTTTTGGCTATTTGCAGCAGGTGCTGGTTTATTAAACTTATCTTTCATTATCGGTGGTTCACCAGACGCTGGTTGGACAGCCTACTTCCCTCTTGCAAGTACGGATTTTAGTCCTACTGTAGGGAATAACTATTATTCTTTAGCACTTCAATTATCAGGTATTGGTACATTAATGACGGGTGTTAACTTCATCACGACAATTATTAAAATGCGTGCACCTGGTATGACATTAATGAAAATGCCAATGTTTACTTGGTCAATTTTAATTACAAACGTTATTATCGTATTCGCGTTCCCAGTATTAACTGTAGCGCTTGCCCTAATGATGTTTGACCGTCAATTCGGCACAAAATTCTTTGCGATGCAAGACGGTGGTATGGATATGCTCTGGGCCAACCTATTCTGGGTTTGGGGACATCCTGAAGTTTATATCGTTATCCTACCTGCTTTCGGTATCTTCTCAGAAATCATTGCAACATTTGCACGTAAAAACTTATACGGCTACAAATCAATGGTTATGAGTATGGTTGTCATTTCTTTACTATCATTCTTAGTATGGGCCCACCACTTCTATACAATGGGTCATGGCGTAATGGTAAACAGTGTTTTCTCTATTACAACAATGGCAATCGCAGTTCCGACTGGTGTAAAAATATTTAACTGGTTACTCACAATGCGGCACGGGAAAATTCAATTTACAACCCCGATGCTTTATGCATTAGGCTTTATTCCTATCTTCACTATTGGTGGGGTTACAGGGGTTATGTTAGCAATGGCAAGTGCCGACTACCAATATCATAATACGATGTTCTTAGTTGCCCACTTCCACTATGTATTAATTCCAGGTACAGTGTTTGGTGTACTTGCAGGTTACCACTACTGGTGGCCAAAAATGTTCGGTTTCCGTTTAAACGAAAAATTAGGGAAAGCTGGTTTCTGGTTTATTGCTATCAGCTTCAACGTAACGTTCTTCCCATTATTCATTTTAGGTTTAGATGGTTATGCTCGTCGTATGTACACTTATTCAGAGTCTACTGGTTACGGCCCATTGAATATGCTTTCGTTCGTTGGTGCTCTAGGACTTGCAGTTGGCTTTGCATTGATCGTTTATAACATTTACTACAGCTGGAAACACATGCCTCGCAATGAAAAGGCAGATGTTTGGGATGGTCGTACACTTGAATGGGCTACTCATTCTCCAGTACCAGAATACAACTTTGCTGTAGTACCAACAGTTACTCGCTTAGATGAGTTTTGGTTCGCGAAAAAAGAAGGTCGCGATATTACAGCAGGTACAATTGAAAAAATTCACATGCCAAATAATACAGGCACACCATTCTGGATGAGTGGATTCTTCTTCCTTGCAGCATTCTTCGCTGTATTTAATCTATGGATTCCAGCCATCATCAGTATGCTTGGTGTATTTGGTTTCATGATCCATCGTTCATTCGAAAAAGATCATGGTCGTTACATTTCAGTTGAGGAAGTTATGGCAACTGAGAAAAGCTTGAGAGGTGATAAATAATATGAAAATCGATTCTTCACTTCCATTAGAATATAGTACAGAGGAAAACCGCCTAAAAATCTTTGGTTTCTGGGTTTTCCTTGGCGCCGAGATCGTGTTATTTGCCACACTATTTACAGTGTATTTCACACTTCATACACGTACAGGTAGTGGCCCAGATGGCGCTGAAATTTTCGAATTAACTCCAGTTCTGTGGGAAACATTCTTATTATTAACAAGTAGTTTCACAATTGGTCTTGGTGTTCATGCAATGCGTATTGGTCATAAAAAAGCAATGATGACATTCTTCATCATTACCCTTTTACTAGGCCTAGGCTTCTTAGCTATTGAGATTGATGAGTTTGTCACATATGTACACGAAGGCGCAACGATTCAAACGAGCGCATTCTTATCGTCATTAATGACTTTACTTGGAACGCACGGTGCCCACGTAACATTTGGTTTCTTCTGGGGCTTAGCTATTTTAATCCAAGTAGCTAAACGTGGTTTAAATCCACAAACAGCGAACAAAGCGTTTATCTTCTCATTGTACTGGCATTTCCTAGACGTTGTTTGGATTTTCATCTTCAGCTTCGTCTACTTGAAAGGACTGATTAGCTGATGAAGGAATTATTCCCAAAACAACATGTCATGGGCTTCGGCTTCTCATTATTATTGACAATTGTCGCTTTAGCCGTTGTAACCTTTGATATGAGTTATAAAATGGCATTCGCTATTTTACTAGTAACTGCCCTTGCACAAGCAACTGTACAATTAGTTTTATTCATGCACATTGGTGAATCTGAAGATAAGAAAACGTTATATACAACGATTTTATACTCAGTATTCGTAGGTGTTGTAACAATCATTGGTACATTATTCGCTATGATCTGGGGTTATAATTGATCCATTACGCCTTGGCGTAAAAAAGAAGCTGTCCCAACTATCGTCCTTATGCGATAAGTTGGTGACAGCTTTTTTGTTTTTCCCTTTATTCATTTATTAATTATAACGTTTACTACTAATATCAGTAGGAAAAATGTTGTTTTTTTAATAAAAATCTAGTACTTTTTTAACAATTTACGAAACTTTTCCTTTTCTAGCGCGTATAGTAGTAGATAGTGTTTTTTACCAAGAATAGGAGATGAAAGAAATGAAGAAAGTTTTTAAAGTATTAGCAGTTGGAACACTAGCATTGACACTTGCGGCTTGTAACTCAAGCGCTACCCCTACGAAAGACACAACGAAAACAAGCAAGCTTACTTTAGAGCAAGTGTATGACAAAGCGGTGGACCGCCAGGCTGACATTAAAAGTGCGAGTGCCAAAATGGACATGACACAGGTGACAAAGGTTGGATCTGGAGAAGAGGCAATGGAGTTTTCTATCGACTCTAATATGGAAATGGACTTCATTGTTGACCCACTTGCAATGCATTTATCAGGGTCTATGTCGATGCCAGATATGATGAGTGAAGGTGAAGAAACAACGGACATGCCAATGGAAATGTATATGAAAAAAGATACAGGCCTATTTATGAAAGATACGACAACTGATAGCTGGATGAAGCTTCCTGATGAAAACTTTGATGCAATTTTAGATCAAACAGCTGCTTCTGCAGACGCGAAAGAACAACTAGAACAACTAAAAAAATTCATTGGTGATTTTTCATTTGAGCAAACAGATGATGAATATGTTCTTACATTAGAAGCAAAAGGTGATAAATTTAAAGAGCTAATTGATTCTGAAATTAATAAATCGATGCAAGGTATGGGGTTAGAAGAAAACCCACTGGATCAATTAACAATTGAAAAAATCAACTATGTACTTCATATCGATAAAGAGACTTTCGATACAAACAAAATGGATATGAATTTTGATTTAAAAATGGCGGTAGAAGGTGACGAATTAGTAATGAATACAAAATCAGTCGTTACTTATACTGAATTTAATCATCTAAAAACTATCGATATTCCTCAGAGCATTATTGATAACGCTCAAACAAGACAATAAAATAAAGCACCTGCTTGTTTTCGAATACAAGCAGGTGCTTTTTATGCCATCTATTTAATAATTACTTTCTCTATACTAGCGAACTAGTAAGACATCACATAGAGCATGGCGTACAATCTTTTCGGCAACGGATCCTAGCATCATCTTTTCCATACGATTTAATCCAGTCGCGCCACAGACGATTAAATCAACATTCGGTAATTGTGTTAAAATACCCTTCGGTGAACCTGTTTCTACTATTGATTCCACCTCGTTGACACCTAATTGTAACGCCTCTTTTTCTAGTTTTTCCATTTTAAGCATATTTTCTTTCTTTAATTCCTCTGCATATTTTAAATCATAAGCAGATACCGCTCCAAACGATTTCGTATCAATTACGTTCACCAATTGTAAAATAGCCTGATGCTGTATTGCTAAATGATTTGCTCTGTCGAATGCTTTGAGTGATTGCTCTGAGAAATCAATTGCGACAGCGATTTTAAGATAATTAGCCATGTTAGTCCTCCCATTCACTTATCTTCCATGTTTTCACAACTATTATATCACAACGGTGTTCGATAGAGCTTATCGTCACGAGATTGTGGATTTCCACGACCATCCGTATTATTGCTTATAAAATAAAGGTATCCTTCCTCCACAAAAACATCCCGAATTCTACCAAATTCAGTAAAAAGCTCATCTTGTTTATTGTTTGTCACATCGAACTGTAACACAGCTGAGCCTCTTAGTGCTGCAACATATAATTGATTATTGACGATGGCCATACCCGATGGTGCCCATGTTTTAGAAGCACCCGATGTATAGAGTGGTGTTATCATACCTTGCTGTTGGTCCATTCCTTCAATGATTGGCCAACCGTAATTTTTTCCTTTTTCAATCAAATTAATTTCATCATTTGCTGAATTGCCATGTTCACTTGCATACATTGTCCCATCCGCTGCCCATGCCATGCCTTGTGGATTTCGATGTCCATAACTATATACATACGATTTTGGAAAAGGATTATCGTTTGGTACGGAGCCATCCAAATTGATGCGTAAAATCTTCCCTTCTAGGGCATCCAAATTCTGTGCTAAGGATGGTTGTGTCGCATCTCCAACCGTAGCATACAGCTTACCATCAGGACCTATTTGCAAACGACCACCATGATGATAGGTACCACTTCTAATACGATCAATAATGAGATCCGTCTCTTGCCACTTATTATCGCTCAACGTTAATGTCACAATGCGATTAAACTGTTCCGATCCCTCGACATACGTATAATAGGCATAGGCAACCTGTGCTGTAGAAAAATTAGGTGCTAGTACAAATCCCAACAATCCGGCCTCTGGCGCTGTTGAGAGCTCTTTCTTTAGCATGACCTGTTGCCTATCCACAGCCCCTTCCTCAATCTTCACAATATTTCCCGGCCTTTCAGCTATATAAAAAGCAGTTCCACTTTTTTGAATAGACCATGGTGTTTGCAATTGATCTGCTACTATCTCAGCAGTTGAATTGGTTGTGAGTGTAGAACGCGTGTCTTCTTTATCAGGCCTTTTATGCTCCTTATCTTTGTTTGAAGTACAAGCAACACATAAAACTATTAGTAGCAGGAAAAATGGCATGAGTCGTTTCATTGTTTATCATCCTTTCCTTGATATTCTAGCGATACGTTATGAAAATAGAAAAAGACGTCATCTAGACGCCTCTTTTATTACCTTTTATACTATCAAACATAATTATTTCACCATATGCTTTTGTTTTTTCCAATACTTCAAGATACGCTTCTTTCCGATGGATGAGTCGTTCTTGTTGCAATTTTTGATGGGAAAGTTGAAAATCATCAATAGCTACTTTGTCCATAAACTCACCTCTTATAGTAGTATAGAATATCACTATTATAATATTGGAAAATTCTTACGACAATTCTATTTCTATTTTTGATTACAAGTTCCCAATCAGAAAAAGGATAAAAGACATAAAAATGTTGTTAATAGCTATTCAAATTTATCTAGCTAATGCAGGAAATAAGGCAGCACTTTCTCTTCTACTGCTTGTTCTCCTGCCTGAATCCATCTACTTTTATCATGAATGTGTCCATCTGTATCAAGTGGTGTTTGGAATTGGCTAGCACCAGTTGCGTCTAGTAAAGATCCCTCGTCATAATCTAAGCCAATATTGGCAACATGCTTAATGACAAACGGCTTTTGAAAACGAATTTGGCAATCTTCATTATCAAGTTCTCCAGATGTTACGATGAAGGGGACGCGTAAATATATAGTTTCGCCCGCTTCTTTCCATAATACCGAATCGAAACTGCCTTTATAATACTCCCAATTACCTCCGATTGTAAAACCACGATCGGCAATTTTATCTCGTAAATAACCAAAACCAATCTCTTTCCCAACAATTTTTGAATCAAACTGTAACAATTTGCACTCTCCTCCTTTCACTCAATAAAAGTCTAACCTAAAAGGTGGCATTACAAACTTGCTATGTACTAATTAAAAATTGGTGAATGAACACTATCAAAAAAACTCGAAACCTTGATATATCAAAGCTTCGAGACATTCTAAAATTTTTATAGAGGAACCGAAATATTGCGGTTTAAAACATATTTAGCTGCTTCTACATACTCCGTAACAGCTCTTTGACTTATATCAGCAGTTGGAACAATGCTTTCAAAGCCATGATAGCATCCAGGATATAAGTGGAATTCTACATCTACTCCTGCCTGGCATAACTTTGTGACATATTGTAAAGTCTCATCACGGAATGGATCTAATTGACCAACACATATATACGTAAACGGTAAACCTGATAGATCTTCTGCTCTAGCTGGAGCGGCATATTGAGACACATTAGCACTGCCGTTTTCTCCATTCAAATACATTTCCCATCCCTTTTGGTTAAGATCATGGTTCCAAATCATATGCCCTGTAATTTCTAATGAGGATGGTGTATTATTACGATCATCTATCATTGGATATAGAGGCATTTGGAAGCTAAGCTTTGGATAGTTACGATCACGAGTAAGTAATGCAAGGGCAGCTGTTAGCCCTCCACCAGCACTTGCGCCTGCAATGCCTAGACGATTAGGATCGATTCCTAGTTCATCTGCATGATCCGCTACCCATTTTAATGCGGAATAACAATCTTCCAGCGGTGCAGGATATGGGTGTTCAGGTGCAAGTCTGTAGTCTACAGATACAACGACACATTTTGCTTCATTGACAAAGCGCTGACATAGTAAATCATCCCCCTCCGGAGCACCTAACACATACCCACCACCATGAATCCATAGCAGCCCTGGGTAAATCTCATTTTGCTCTTTTGGCTTATAAATTCTAACGCGCAGTGAATCATGATGATCAGCAGGCCCCTGAATCATTTTATTCTCAACTGCAATATGTTCATCTATTGGTGCTGGTACGGCAACTGCCGCCATTCCCTCTCGTGTAGCCTGTACATTGTCTAAATCTAAAGGGGGAAATAAAGCTAATGTTTCTTTTAGTTCTGGATTAATTCGATGTTCCATTCTGATCCATCCTCTCTTATTTAGCTATTTTTCAAGAAGTTAATCCGCCATCAATAGTTATGACAGCGCCGTTTACATAGGAAGCTTCTGGTGAAATTAAGAAAGCGATTACATTTGCAACTTCAATAGGGTCCGCTAATCTTCGCAATGGCCCATTTTCTTCTGGGCTTGATGCTAATCCCTTTGTCATGTTTGTCATCACACCACCAGGACAAATTGCATTAACCCGAATACCACTTGGTCCATATTCAATAGCAGCTGTTTTCGTTAGCCCAACAACACCGTGCTTACTAGCTGCATAGCCACCTAAATAGGGTTGTCCTTGTATACCTGCTGCTGATGCGGTATTGACAATAACACCTGACTGTTGTTGCTCCATTTCTTTCAACACATACTTTAAACCTAAAAAAGCCCCTTTAAGATTGACCGAAATTACTCGATCAAACGTCTCTTCATCTAAATCTCCAAGAAGTGCTGGAGGGCTTAAAACACCTGCATTATTAATAAAGGCATCAATCCTGCCAAATGTTTCTTTTGCAGCGTCCACATACTTTTTGACATCTTGGCTTTTTGCCACATCAGCTTGGACAAAAATTGCGTGTTGTTGATGTTTCTTCACTACGCTTAATGTATCTTGACCATTTTTTTCATCAAAATCTACTAATACTAAAGCCTTGTCCTTTTTTGCAAGTAGTTTAGCAGCCTCTCTGCCTATACCACTTCCGGCACCTGTAATAATGACTACTTGTTGCTCCATATTTATATATGCTCCTCTCTCTCAAACTATGATATCGATTTTAATTTCATTAGCTTAAAGCCCTCATAATGGTTTTGAGCAACTTCATTGCACCGTTTTGTATAATAATCAAATCCTCCAAGATAGATTAAAAAACTTCGAGGTTTCCCTTCAATATTAGCTCCTGTATACCAGGAATCACCTTTGACGTATAGTGTTTCATTAGCAATCTCTCTACAATGCTTGCTCCATGCTATTTCTGCTTCCTCAAAGGGTTCCATTATTTCAATGTCGTGTTCACGTAAGTAGTTAATGCATTGTGCAATCCATTCTACATGCTGTTCAATAGCGACTGGCATATTCACAAGTACAGAAGGGCTTTCTGGTCCCGTTATCATAAATAAATTTGGAAAACCAGCTGTTGTAAGTCCGAGGTAGGTTTGAACAGATGCACCATTCTCCCATTTTTCTTTCAGTGCCACGCCACCCCTTCCCCGAATATCAATTTTAAATAACGGCCCCGTCATACCATCATAGCCAGTAGCAAAAATGATGATATCTAAATCGTACTGATCGTCGGATGTTTGAATACCTGTTTCGGTTATTCGTTGAATAGGTGATGCTTTCACATCCACAAGTAAAACATTATCTCTGTTATAGGTTTCAAAATAATCGCTATCTAAAACTTGTCTTTTTGTCCCATACATATATGTAGGACATAATCTTTCAGCTACAATTGGATCTTTGACAGTTTGACGTATTTTGGAGCGAATAAATTCCGCTGCTTGTTCATTGGATTGTTCATTCGTTAACAAATCATGATAAGTCACTGAGAAGGCAAAGCCACCTTGTGCCCAAGCCTCCTCAAAAACCTCTAGCCTTCTATCATCACTATCCTCCATGGCAGACTGCTGATTTTGTGCAAAGGGTGTACCCGAAACAGAATTTCTCATCGCATGCTTTAACGTTTCGAAGTTCTGCTTTGTTTCTTTTATAAAGTCGTTATCATATGGATGATTACGGGCTGGGATCGTGTACTGTGGCGTCCGTTGGAATACGGTTAAATGTGCTGCTTCTTTTGCTATAACAGGTATTGCTTGAATGCCACTTGAGCCTGTCCCAATAATCCCTACTCGTTTTCCCTTAAAGTTAACTTTTTCATGTGGCCAATGCCCAGTATGATACCATTTTCCGTGAAATTGTTGTAACCCTTGAATGTTAGGAATATTAGCAGCAGATAAACAACCTATTCCTGTTATAAAGTACTTTGTTAAAATCTGCTGTCCATCATTTAAATGAATGAGCCATTTATTCCGTTCCTCATCAAAATGTGCTGCATGGACACGTGTGTTGAATTGGATACTTTCTCGTAACTGAAAACGATCTGTCACATAATTTAAATAGCGCAATATTTCTTCTTGTTCTGGGAATCTAGATGTCCATGTCCATTCTTCATATAATTCCTTTGAGAAAGTATAATTGTAATAGATGCTTTCGATATCACACCTAACACCAGGATAACGATTCCAATACCATACCCCTCCTACACCATCTCCAGCCTCATATACAATGGTAGAAAAACCATTACTCCTTAGCTGATGTAACATATACAAGCCCGCAAACCCTGCACCTAAAACAACTGCATCCACCTCGTTGACTGTTTGACTCCCCAAATTTTGTGCCCCCTCATCTTCATAATTTACTTAATACGAACTAAGAAAATAATGGATTTTCTTAACTTAAATACTACAACTTACAGAATATATTGAAAATTCCTTATTTTAAGGGTAGTATATACCTAAAAAAGGGGATAAATCATGTCCAATCTTTATACCATTCAAAAACGTTTCGACACGATCCAAAGTTTTGCTAATCATGAAGAGTTGTTGATACACATTTTGCAGGTATATTTAGATTCTTTTCCTCTCAAGGATGCCTATTTATTAAGGTATTCTCCAATAGGCTTTGTAGCTGAAGGCATAATTTTTTTGAATGAATCTGGTGGTAGTCATATCGGTGAAATTCGAGAAGAAATTCGTAGTTTTCCTATTATTTACTCTGCTATCGAAGATAAGAAAGCTAAATTTTGTACAGGTATCGATTATTTAAAGAATATTAGTATTAAATATTCTATTCACTCGCAAAATAATTCGTTTTTAATTGTCCCCATTTTTATAGGTCAATATGTTTTTGGATATATTTGTAGTACACAAATGGAGGAAGGGACTACTATAACGGAAAAGATCTTAGAAGACTTAACGACCTTTGGGAACATTATTGGTCAGCTTTTCATTCAAGCAAGAAACGGTAAAAAAGAAGTCTCACTTAGCAAAAGAGAGCTTGAGGTAATGCGACAGGTAGCAATAGGAGAAAGTACGAAGGAAATTGCAGGTTTTATGAATCTTAGTGAATTAACTATTACTCAATATGTTAAATCTGCTATCAAAAAATTGCATGCTAAAAATCGCTCTCACGCGATTAGCATTCTTTATCAGGAAGGCATCCTTCTATAAAAATAAGGGGAGCTAGTTACTCCCCTTATTTTTATTAATTTTTATATTCAAATTGAGTGTCAGGAACTCTATCAAAATAAATAATTTCTAATGAGAAAAAAATCTTCCTTTTAAAGTGGTTCATGCATATGGTCAATGAGTTCAATCGATCTCCGTTTCCATCATATTCGACTCAAAAAAGGTGATTAAACAAGTTAATCACCAGACGTGCCGTAATCCTTGATGGATATAGTAACATCACATGTAATTGGAACTTCACTAAAAATTTGATCCCAATCTTTTTTTACTTTTTTCCATACCTTTGGATACTCAATTCTCAATTTATTGCCAAACCCTGCAACATCCGTCTGATATTCTTGTTGCAACTTATCCAATGTTTTCATCACTAAACGTTCAATTTCTTTCTCGATTATTTTCTCTGCTTTTTTCAAAAATTGATTATTAAATGTTTTGTCTGCTAGTACCCAATGCTCTGCTATTCTGCCTTCGGATTTTATTTTGATTGTAAAAGAAATACGATCCCCTTCAACATGCGGGATAATCTTAGTTTTCAAAGACAATATTTCATATACGATAGGGGAATTCGACGCTTCATCAAAACCCTTTACTAAGCCTCCCTTTCCTTCACCCGTAATCCATGCAATACCCTCTAAGTCACTTTCATTTAAAAAACCTTTTAGTTTTTTGGATTTCCCTTCAATGACCGCAGCTCCTGAAAATTTTACTTCCTCATCTTCTACCACCACATTTTGTAATAAGAAGCTAGAATGTGAATACAGTTTCCCTTCTAATTTAGCTATCGTCATAGGAGGCAAAATCTTTGTCGTTCGTTCGTGTCCACGCATCATTTCTACCAATTGAAAGGCTGGAATTTTAGTTGGTTCATTTGTTTCAAGCACCTGCCTTGCTTGCCCCTGAGCAATTAGCAATATTCCGCTTGGTCGTATTTCCAACTCTCTTAGAAAAAAATCCAACGTTTGTTGCAAGTTGATAGTACTTGCAAGGTCCTCTCCAATCACAATCACTTTGGAATGTTCAGCAAAAGCACGTTTATCAATCTTTAACACCATATTCCGTAGTGTAGGCAAAACGGCATCTCCTGTTTCCGAAACGTTTTTGTAGGCTTTCTGATGTATTGGCCCTGTTTTGGTACCCGTAGAAGTTGTCTCTGAAGTGACAAGTTGATTCGTGACCGTAAGCAGCTCTCTATTAGCATATCTAGCCTCTTGTTGCTCTTCTGACGTAACGTCCCCAGTTTCTAAATCCAAGGACGTACCTACAATTAGCCCTAAGTCTTCAATCTCTTTACTACTCCAGCAGCCTGTGAGAAGTAGGGCAACCATCATCACTAGTAAAAGATGCACATATCGAAGAGTTCGCTTCATGATTTATGTCCTCTCAGTTTTGATATAAGGAGTAAGGTTATAGGGATTACGCCAAATAAAATTAATGCAACATTGCCAATTTTATCTCCAAATTTAAACAGTTCATTAATATTCTTTGGCGTCATAGCAATGATATAAATAACAGGCAATAAGCCATATAGGAAAGGATGTATAGTTTTGTTAAAAAGCTGAGCTAATCCTAAGGCAGCAGCATAATAAGTAATCGTAAAGGTCGCAAATATTTGCATAATCCATATGACAAGCAAAAATGATTCAAAGCGTTCAAAAATTAAGCCAGGAATTTCAAAACTTCTCATTAGTTCAATTGTTGGCCATGTCCTTGTCACTACCCCATCAATAGATAGAGCACCTATCACCATCACGACAGTAATGACATAAAAAAGTAAAGGTACTGTGATGCCAACTAAAACTACCTTAATCGCTTTCGATTTATCTGATGGATACATAAAAGCAACTAGCAACAGCATAATTTCAGGTCCTAAAAAGGCTAATGTAGCTGTTTTTACACCTTTTAACATCGGTACTAATCCTAAACCTAATACGGGTCTAAGATTATCAATCTCAAATATGCCTATGCTTAAAAAAGCAACTAGTAAAAAAATAACAAAGGTTATGGGGAAAATGATTTCGAATAATCGTGCGATTGAATTGATGCCACTACTAATCAAATACAGCCCAACCCATAAGAAGGGTAAAATAATGGCCCATGTTGGCGTTCCCTCCAATAAAAAGAGGGAGGTCACTTCAGCCATTATCCGAACCTCAAATGCAGAAATAGTAAAAAAATAAACAATGACACAGGAGCTAATCAACCAGCCTAGCCATTGGCCAACAATGTCTTGAGTATATTGATAAAAAGTTTTATCTGAATATTGTTGACTAAGCTTGACAATGATAACGCCCGCTATCATTGCGACGATGCCACCTAAAAAAACACTTATCCAAACATCTGGCGTTTTCACCTTCTCTACCGATGCACGAGGTAAGGTAAGAATCCCAGTTGCTAGAATATAGTTAATAATAATAACAACTGCTTGTGACGTTGTTATTTTATCTTTTGAACGATCGGACATGGCAATTATTCTCCCTTCCTCCTAATTCCCTTTGCGAATAGTGTCTTTAGGCTTTAACAATTTTGGTCGACGTTTCATCATCTTTAACGGCATACGTACCATAAAATCCTTCCAATCCCCTGCTCGATAAGGAACGGTTGGGCTAACAAAAGGTACACCAAAACTTTTCAACTTTACTAAATGACTGCACAGGAAAAGGAAAAATAGAATAATTCCATATAACCCAAATAAAGCAGCAGAAAGCATTGCAATAAAGCGTAGCATACGTAACGAAATCCCTGCATTATATTGTGGAATAGCGAAGGATGAAATAGCTGTTAATGCTACGACTATGACCATAATGGGGCTAACAATTCCTGCCTGGACAGCCGCTTCTCCGATGACAAGTCCGCCAACTATTCCCATTGTGGGACCAATCGGCTTAGGTAAGCGAAGTCCAGCTTCTCGTAGGATTTCAATCGCTATTTCCATGATCAGTGCTTCGATTAATGCAGGAAATGGAACACCTTGCCTTGTCGACATCATCGATAAAGCAAGTTTAGTCGGGATTAGCCCCTGATGAAATGACACAAAAGCAATATATATGGATGGTCCAAACAATGTAATACCTGCCGCAAGAAAGCGAAGCAAACGAATAAGTGAGCTAGGTAACCAACGTTCGTAATAATCTTCCGGAGATTGTAAAAGCATATTAAAGGTTACTGGCACAATGAGAGCAAAAGGGGTCCCATCTAATAAAATGGCGACACGTCCTTCCATTAAGGCTGCAAAAACACGATCAGGACGTTCGGTGCTTTGAACTTGCGGAAAAGGACTAAGATAATTGTCCTCAATCAATTGTTCAATATAACCAGATTCAGGTAGATTATCTAGATTTATTTTGCTGATTCGTTTCTTCACCTCTTCAATTAAATCAGGCTCAGCAATTTCATCTATATAGGCTATTACTAGCTCTTTTTTGATACGCGTGCCAACTTCCATTTTAATGATAGCTAAATGCTGATTTTCCCCTTGTTGCCTTAATAAGGAAGTATTCACGCTTAAATTTTCTGTGAAGCCTAATCTTGGTCCGCGCACCAATGCTTCTGAAATAGGCTCATCAAGATTGCGTGTCTTTCCTTGTGCAGTACCAAGGATAAATACACTTGGTATACCATCAATAATTAATGCTGTTGCCCCAGTTAGTACCCCCCCTACAGATTTCATCACGGTTGATTCCTCGAATAGATCGCTCACAGGAAGAACTTCATTTTTTATTAATTGCTGCAATTCATAGCCTTTTATAATCGTAGGATTTTCAGTTAGTCCCTCCATTAATGATTTCAAAATATGCTTATCGATCATTTCTTTATCGCATAATTCTTTTAGAAAGACGATGGCTGCACGAATACCTGTATTCCCTATGTGAAACTCTCTGAATTGTACATCCCAATTATGTTCCAATTCTTTCTTTATTTTTAAAAGATCAACATCATAAACTCCTGTAAATTGGTCAAGCGTTTTTGAAACAGATTCGTACTGCTCCTCACCTTGCACAGTTTGTTCTTTCATATCAATCATTCCATTGTTCTTTTTTACAAATAAAAAACCATTAAACAGTTTGAAAATCAAAAATGGAATTAAAAATGCTAAAAAGGCCTGCATAAAAACTTGCCAATGTGGCATGTAGGAAATCACTTTTTCCCACACAAATCATCACCCTCTTTAGTAGACATCATACATAGTATCTCTACATGTTTTTATCATTATCTAAGCCACCATATTTTAAACTTCTAACCATCAATATTCTGAACAGGAACCTAAAAAAACCAGCCCCCAAAAATTGGAGTACTGGTAGTGGATTTAGAATACAATACTATATTGAATGAGTTGACTGGTTTCCCCTAAATATTCCGCACTTCCCCTTCTACTTATTTCTCTAAACCCTATTTTCTCTAATATGGCTCTTGCTCGCCAATTTGTTTCGTGTGTTTCTGCTAGCAACTGATCAATCTTATTGTTTTCAGAGGCAAAAGCTAGCATGCATTTTGTCGCAATCGTACCAAACCCTTTTCCCCAATAGGAACTATCTCCAATAGCAAGTCCTAGCTCAGCTGTCTGCTCCTTCATATCCACTAAATCGGCATAACCTATGAGTGTACCATTATACGCTATCCCCATTCGTACAAAATCAGCAGAGTTATTTTCCACATATCGGAGCCACCATTCATAAAGTTCTTCATAACTGCTATTAATATTCCATCCATTGGCTGAACAAAACCTATCATCTTTACTCCATTTTAAAACACTAGGAAAATTCTCTATTGTAATCGCTCTTAATTGAATGCCTTTTGAGTTTATTTTTGACTGATCCATCTTATCCTCCCAACATTTTAGAACATGATAAATGAAATCTATTAAATAGAATATGGTATACTAGCTACTATGAAAAATTAGAAGGTGGAATTTATGCTTGAAGTTAGTGAAAGTAAATTAGCACAATATAGTCTACATTTTTTGAACGAGACACTTATTTTGGGTGAAGAAGCCTTTACTCAGCCCGAGGTCATGTTAGAAGCAGCCTTTACACAGCTTGCATTTAGTAAGATTGATTTAGAGCAACAATTCGAATTTTTCCATGAAACAAATATTGCTCTCAATGAAATTTATACGTACGCCAAGGCCATTTTTGAACAAAACAGTAGCTTTCTAGAACAATCACAAAATATAGCTAGACACTTACATAGTGTGTCACAGCATCCCAATATTAAAAGCGGTGAACTGTTTATTGGCTTATTTGAAAACTGTTTACTATTGAATGAGGAAAAAAAGATTATTGCCATTGTTAAAATTGATGAAAAAGAAATATTTTTAGATGTTAAAAATGATCAAAATCAAATGATTGTCAACGGCATTGATGGCATTAACGTCAAAAAAATTAATAATATGGCCATTATTGTGGATATGGGGCCAGAACAACCTCCTGCTGTATTTATGAAAACAAAGCGTAAAGAGGATATCATTTATTGGCAAGAACGTTTTTTAAAAATTAAAGTTGCAGATGAATATTATCATAAAACAGATTTAGCGCTCACTGAATGTAAAAAATACATTTTAAAGGAAGAAAATTATTCAAACACAGAGAAGCTAGGACTTTTGAATAAAACATTGGATTATTTTAGAAATGAAGAAAAGTTTCAAGTAAACCATTATATTGAAACTGTATTTGAGCAAGCTGATGCTACACAAAAGGATATACTGATCAACTCAGTCAAACCCTATGAAACGGTTATATCAGATAGTGCATTAGAAAAGGCCGAAAAAAAATATAAACGTAAAATTAAGCTCGATGCCAACATTGAAATACAAGTAAATATTCAACATATCGACCAAATAGATGAACTGATTGAAGTAGGATATGATGAAGCAACAAATCGAAAATTTTATAAAATTTATTTCCAGGATGAGATGTAGAAGAGGCATTCCCTTAAAGGGATGCCTTTTTTTTAATGTACCATCCCTTTTAAATAGCAGGCAAGCTGAAGCCTTAATACATCATCTGCATTTTGAAAAGAGATCGTTAACTTTTCTTCGATTTTTCTTAATCGCTGATACAAAGTATTGACATGAATGTGTAATTGTTTAGCAGTCTCCCCTACAGAGCCATTTTGTTTTATATACATAAGCAAGGTTTCTTCTAGTAGGTGATGCTTTGTTTTCTCGTTTCGTAACGGAAGGAACACTTCATTCACGAAACCTAGAAGTTCCTCCTGTGTTTGATGGATAAATAGTCGATTCACACCAATCTCCTGATAATGCATGATACCCCAGCGCTGGCGGGTCATTAAAAACGACAGTGCTTTATCTGCTTCATTATAGCTTTTTGCTATTTGATCCATCCCCGAATACAATGTACCAACTCCAATTTTCAATGAATTGTTCTTAACCTTCTCCCAGCTTCCTTGAAATTGCTGCACGAGGTGTAGTAGCTCATTACCTATAAGTTTAAATTGGCAAAGGACCGTTATTTTATGACCAAAACCAAACACTATTGGGGCATGATCCTGAAAATGTTTTTTAATTTCACTAATCAACAGATGTACTTGCATATCCATTGCTTGAATATCTGTGCCCGTAGATAATTGAATTAAAACGACAGCATAATTGGCATTTGACTGAATACCAAGCTCTTCCCCTTTTTTCATGAGTTGCCCAGGGTCCTTAGACGTTAAAAAATCATGAAAAAGGTCATGTGTTTTTTTATAAAACGAATCTACTATTGTTTGCTTCCGTATCAGCTCTAGTGCAATAATGGAGCTTGCCTGTTCAATAATTAATTTGTGAATGGATTCTAGCTTTTGTTCATTAATCTCGATAAGCAGTAAGCCAAGAATTTGACCAACACCGATGATAGGCTGAATATAGTAATCAACTTGCTCATTCTCTACTTCAAGTGAATAAAATGCTGGCGTTTCTGTTAAATGTACAAAACGGAACAAATCACCCTTTTCAATCCAATGACGTGGACTTGCATAAATTGAATCATCCATTAAATCCATAATAACGAGGCGTAAATTTAACATATGTCTTATTTCATTAACAATGACTTGCATACCTGCATTTTGCAAGGAAAGTTTCATAAAGGTGTGGTGGATTTGATCCCGTTGGAGTAGTAATTCATTTTGAAGTTTTAAATTCTGAAATAGTTTTGAATTCGTAAGTGCAATGGATACTTGATCCGAAAAGCTTTCTAACAGTTGTTTATCTTCTATAGTTAGTAAGGCATTTTCTCCATTTTGATAAATAATAACCACACATAATGTCTGCTCTTCTACAGCAATTGGAACAGCAATAACCGATTGTAAATATTCAAAAGTATAGGCATTTAATAAATGACGTAAATTCTCTTCTGTCACAGAAGAGGAGGCTTTTAAAACGTCTGTATACGAATTTAAAATCATAGATTGGTTATCTTTGAAAGTCTTTCCGATAATCCCTTCGCCAACTTTCATGCGCATATTTTTAATGTCCTCACCAGGTCCCCCCACCCAAGCCTTTGGTACAAGTGCAGCTTCACTTTCATCATACATCCATAAAACTCCAAAGTCTGCAGACGGTATAACCGATAGCGCATTCTCCAAAATCTTCGTCAACAATGTGTGTATATCATTTAGTACTGAAATTTCCCGTATACTTTCCATCATTTTGTCTCGAATAAATTGCTCTTTTTCTAACATTAATTCCAAATAATAAGCATGAAGTAATGTTTCGATTGCTTGGTTTTCCGTAGCTGATAGTGCTCTATGGAGCCGTAAGACCAATTGTCTTTTTTCATGGAATTGAAATTGATACTCATATACGTCTATATTTTTCTTGTCATGTGAAGGAGCCAGTTGTTCTTCCATCCCCTGAGAAATGACAAGAGAGAAACGATCCTCATTGATATTTTTCCATACCTGAAATTGCGAAAGATTGCAAAAGTCAGATAGAAATTGTTGTAGCCTATCTACTATTAGCATCACGATATACCTCACCCTTTATGTATATATATCTATATTTAACGCCTTTATTATATGAAAACATACATTGTTAGAAAAGTCTAAATTTTTTATACTTTGCAATATAACCAAATTTACTATAGCTAGGAGGACAAACGATGACAGCAACAACTAAAGCTCGAAATACAAAATATATTGTTATAGCCATGTTATTTTTAGGATGGTCGTTAGGGAATTTTGATCGTTTCATCATAAACTTTGCCATTCTTGATATTTCAAAGGAATTACAATTAACTGAAGCATTAACTGGCATTGTTTTAAGTAGCTTTTTTGCAGGCTATGCTTTAATGCAAATTCCTGGTGGCTGGTTAGCCGATCGCTTCGGCTATCGAAAAGTGCTCATTTCAACCATTTTAGTGTGGTCAATCTTCACCGTATTAACGGGAGCTGCCTGGTCTTTCCTTTCTATCATTGTCATTCGATTCCTGTTCGGGGTTGGTGAAGGTAGCTATTTCCCTGCTGCTTCAAAAGGTATTGCCAATTGGTTTCCTGTCGATGAGCGCAGTAAAGCTATGTCCATAATGTTAACATCCGGCTCCATTATGGGCGTCGTAGCACCCATTGTAGGAACATATCTCATGCTGGCATTAGGCTGGCGAGATATTTTTTATATCGTAGGGGCCATCGGTATCGTTGTTGCACTTTGTTTCTTCTTCCTAGTGAAGGAAAAAGAAATACCAGCTATCCATCAAGTACAAACACAAACTTCAAAAGCACCATTAAGGGATGTCTTAAAGACACCTATGATATGGAAGTTGTTTATTGCCTACTTTAGTATTTATGCAGTGAACTGGGGCTTAACCTCTTGGATGCCTACGTATTTATCTAAAGTAAGGGGTTTGGAGTTGACTGCTGTCGGTATCTACTCAGCCATTCCTCCGTTTGTAGGAATCTTTGCAATGCTGTGTAGCGGTTATATTCTAGATAAAATGCCACAAGGACGAGATAAACTTGTAGCAGGAATTTTCGCTATTATTGCAGGTATTGGTCTTTTACTCATGGCGAATGGACCGAGCATGCTAGTCTTTACAATATGTCAAAGTATTGTAACCGTCATGCTATCCTTTAATATTATTTTAATTACCTCTGTGCCACTGAAGATTTTACCAGAGGCAGTTGTAGGAACGGCAAATGGCTTTATTAATACCGGTGCACAATTTGCAGGCGTACTAACACCTATGCTTATTGGATTTTTAGTGGAGGCTTTCGGTGGTTCATATAGTCCCGCATTTGCTATGTTAATTGGCTTTACCATTGTGTGTGCTGTGTCATTATTCATGATTCGTCCAACTAAACAAACAGTTGTTATCAATCCCCCTTCCATAAACGAGATCATTGACTAAGGAGTGAAAGATTATGAGTTTAACTGAAAAAATTGCAAACTATATCGATCAAAAAAGTGGGCTGTACAAAAATGTAAGCGATAGCATCTGGGACTATGCTGAAACAAGATTTGATGAAGTACGCTCCGCTGATTTACTATGTAAAACATTAGAGAATGAAGGTTTTCATGTCGAAAGAGGTGTTGCGAACCTTGAAACTGGCTTCATTGGTACCTTCGGAAATGGGAAACCTGTAATTGCCATTCTTGGTGAATATGATGCACTTGCAGGTCTTAGCCAACAGGCAGGGAGTGCGAATTATGAACCGATCATTCCGAATGGTAATGGCCATGGCTGTGGTCATAACCTTTTAGGTGTCGGGGCACTTGCTGGAGCCATCGCTACTAAACAATACTTAGAAGATAACCACTTAACGGGAACTGTCAAATACTTTGGCTGTCCAGCTGAAGAAAGTGGCTATGGCAAATCCTTTTTGGCAAGGGATGGTTATTTTAAAGATGTAGATGTTGCTTTTTCATGGCATCCAGGAACGATTAACACTGTTATGCATGCGAGAGCAAATGCCGTTATTAATGCTACTTTTAAATTTAAAGGACGTAGCTCCCATGCTGCGGCATCCCCTCATTTAGGGAGAAGTGCATTGGATGCCGTAGAGTTAATGAACGTTGGTGTTAACTATTTACGTGAGCATATTGTAGATGAAGCGAGAATTCACTATGCCGTAACAAATACAGGGGGCGTTGCACCAAATGTAGTACAAGCAGAGGCTGAGGTGACTTATTTGATACGAGCACCTAAACCAAATCAAGTCAAGGACTTATATAAGCGTGTCCTCAATTGCGCACAAGGAGCTGCTTTAATGACTGAAACAACTGTAGAAGAGCAAATTGTTGGCTCTTGTCATAATTTAATCCCTAATAAAACATTGGAAAAAGTGATGCATCAGCATATGCAGGATTTGGGTAGTGCAAAATTAACAGAAAATGATATTCATTTTGCCAAGGACATCTATAGCACGCTATCCGAAGAGGAAAAGAAGGTAGCTGCTTTACAAGTAGGAAAAGAAGTAGCACAGATGCTTGTTGACCGACCTATTATTGATTTTCTTGCACCACTTCCAGAAGAACCATTTTTCATGGGTGGCTCAACAGATGTGGCAGATGTTAGCTGGAATGTCCCAACGGCTCAATGCTCGACAGCTACATGGGCATTTGGCACACCATTCCACACATGGCAGGCAGTCGCACAAGGAAAATCATCCTATGCTCATGAGGCGACGATGCTAGCTGGAAAGGCGATTGCTTGTACAGCCATTTCTGCGCTAGAAAATCCTACATTGATCGAAAATGCGAAGGCAGAATTAGTGGAACGTCTCGGTGGTGAAACATATGAAGCTTTGATTCCAAAAGATTTAGTCCCTCCTAAATCAAACCGAGAATCAGCTGCAATAATGGCATAACTTGTACAAAATAAGACTTTCTATCATCAACAATAGAAAGTCTTATTTTTTATCGGTTTATATTTGTTATAGCCTCTCTTTCTAGGCCTATCATATTATTCATTTAGTTGTTGTCCAGGATGGCATAGATACACTGCTAAGGGAAATGTTCGATAAATGACATGAGTTTTTTTTAATTCTTTTTTAAAATAATTAAATTTTTTTCTAAAAAGTTAAAACTTTTTCAATTGGTAAAACGTCTAATAATTGGTAACAGAAGTTAACCTAAAGGAGAATGGATAAACATGAAAAAACCTGTTAAAAAAACATGGCTTTTGGCTTCAGCGCTTACACTAGGAATGGCTGTCTTAACACCGCTTCAGGCTGGTGCGACATCTGTAGAAACAACAAAAAATGTCACAATTCAAATAGAACACCAAATAAAAGGGACCATTAAATATTTTGATGGCTATGGCTTAACTATGAAAGGAACAGATGGAAAAAATTATTTCATTGGCTTACACAAGTTCTCTGATAAGCAAATCGAGCAATTAAAGCTTGTAGAAGGTCAAGAAATTTCTGTTGAGGGCACTATTCTAAAAGATTACTCAGACTTCTTTACCTTTGACGTATTCAAAAAAAGTTTACCTAAAGGGGTAACAAAAGAAGAGATTGTCCAATTAGAAAAGCTTTTTAACGACTTAAAAAAGTTTGAAAAAGAAGAGAATTATGAGGAAATGGATCGAATCTATGAGGCGATGAATGCCATTACAAGACCGTATGAATTAGCAAACTGGCAACCAGAGCCCTTTGAGGAATTTATCAATGAAGCAGCTTTCGCTGAAAAAAATATCGTTATTAAAGCACAAGATAAAGAGCAGCTAAAAACACTTTATTCAGAATGGATAAAATTTGTAAAAGAAGATAATATGGATGCAGCTCAAGAAAAAATAGATAAAATTTATTCGATTCTTGATATTTATTACGCAGAACTATATCCACCACTTACGTTTGAACAATATATGGCAGACTTCGAAGTAGAATTAACAAAAGAGGAACTAGCAGAACTAAAAACGGTCTATGAAGATGCTCAAAAAGCAGACAAAGAGAAAAATGAAGAGCTTTCAACGAAGCTTTGGGAGCAATTTTACGAAATGCTAAACTCACACTTTAAATACGAGCCTATTTCTTTTGAAGAATATATGGCTGATATTGAATTCGACATTAGTCAATCAGATTACACTAAATTAAAACAGCACTACGAAGAAGCCGTGAAACTTGAGCAAAATGGCGAAGAAGAAAAAGCTGGCGAGCAATGGGAGGCCTTCTACAAAATTTTAGATCCTTATTATGAAGCTAATAGAGACATCCTAATCTCAGCATCTAAACTAACAATAAATGGGCAAGTTGTACTTCCAGAACCAGAGCTAACTCAATAAATTTTTAAGGGCTCTCCTATTGATATAGGAGCAGCTCTTTTTGATGTGACGAAATTGTCATGTTATCCCTTAAATAGTCATGTTAATCGATGGTTTGACCATAATTTGCTTGTTATAGTAATCCATGTTGAAACAAACAAATTACATCTTAAGGAGAAAATCTACATGACAATGTTCATAAAAAAATTCGTGATGATGGCTGTAATGTTCGTATTTTTTACTTTCATACCCGAAGTAGTACAGGCAACATCGAGGGATACCATTCATAAAATTGACCAATTTATTGAGGAACAACAAAACATTAGTAAAATCCCAGGTCTTTCAGTCATCATTGTTGATAAGGGCGAAACCGTATATCAAAAGAGCTTTGGCTTTGCTGATACAGAAACAAAAACGCCTGTCACATCTGATACCCTTTTTGAGCTAGGGTCCACATCTAAAGCATTTACAGGGCTTGCTATTTTACAATTAGAAAAGCAAGGTTTGTTAAAACGATCAGATGATGTTCGAAAGTATATCCCGTGGTTAACATTAACCTTTAATGGCGAGGAACAGGTTATTACCATTCAGCAGTTATTGTCACATACCAGCGGAATTCCCTCAAATTCAATTACTCGGATTCCAGAAAGTACGGCTGATAACGCCCTTGAGCTAACGGTCAAAACATTACTGGACCAACAGCTAAATCGTAAACCAGGTAGTTCTTTTGAATATGCAACAATTAATTATGATGTCTTAGGATTAGTAATTGAACAAGTTTCAAAACAGCCATTTGATCGGTATATCCAACAAAAAATTTTACAGCCAATTGGTATGAATGAATCTTTTGTAGGAATTCACCAGGTACATTCTTCAAAAATGGCTTCTGGTTATAAAATAGGTCTGATGAAAGAACAGCCATACATACCACCTGTCTATCGCGGCAATATCCCTGCAGGCTATGTCATCAGTAACGCCAATGATATAGCGAGATGGTTAAAATTACAGTTAGGGAACAGTAGCATCTATTCTATCAGTAACCATGTAATACAAGAATCACATACTCCAGATCAAACAGTGGAGCCTTTTGATACCAATACTTATTATGCAAACGGTTGGGCCATTGTGGAGAAGGATAAAAAGCCATACATTTACCATGCTGGTGAAAACCCAACCTTTACCTCGTACTTCATCATGCAACCTGATGAACAAATAGGCGTAGCTATTTTAGCCAATATGAATACAAGCTTTACGACAGCGATTGGACAAGGTGTCATGGATATATGGGAAGGTAAAACGGTTCAAGGACAACATGTTAGTAGCTATCAAAAACTAGATAAAATTGTAACTATTATAAGTGCCTTCGTTATCGTAATCAGTATGATATTCTGTTATCTATTATTTAAAATTGCACGAAGATTTTATAAAAAACAATGTGAGGTCGCAACATTAAATTATAAGAAGATATTCCTTATATCTGTCCATATAGTAATCGTTGCTACGCTAATGACAGCTATATTTATAGCTGCAAATATTGTCGGCTTAAATTGGACATTTATAAAAGTTTGGGCGCCTACTTCTATCACGGTATTATTGTATAGTACCATTTTGGCAGGTTTCCTATATTTATTATTAGGTTTATCACTCACTGTTACTAAAAAGAAAATATAAGAAAATTTATTCCAAAGGAAAGCTTCCATTATGGAGTATGGCCTACATCAGATCATTTGTGCTGCCATTCAACCATTGCAATTCTTGATCGTTTTTCTTTTGTCCAATATAGAATCATAAACTAGACGAAAACCCCCTCTCCTTTCAATGTCATGACATACAATAAATTGAAGAAAGGAGAGGTCTTTATGGGATACTACGGAAATGCAGGCAATTATAATTGTTGTTACGGCGGCTATGGTCATGGCTATGCTGGAAGTTATGGTGGAGGCTATGGTAACGAGTATGGCGGTGGTTATTGCATGGACTATGGTAAGAATAATAGTTCACCATTCGTATTAATTGTTGTACTATTTATTCTGCTCATTATTGTAGGCGCAACATTCGTAGATAAAGAATATTAATTTTTAGCATCTTTCATTACTGGTAAGAAATCTCATATTCTAACGCAAAAGGGTCGCTGTCAGGTGACCCTTTTTATTTATAAAATTTACTTTCAGCCCGTCTCCCCTAGTAGCTTAAAACCATATGTTTATTTCAACAAAATCGTCAGAAAATGAAACGAACTACAACTTTGAAACGTAAATATACTTAAGTAAAGTTAGTAACTATTATTGAAAAAGGGGATGAGTTCCATGATCGAATGGTGGCAAAAAAGGAAAAAGAAAACGAGAAGAAACAGAAAGAGTTATAAAAAGTCCCCTCTAGTAGAATTATTTATTAACGTACTATTTTTGATACCTGAATTGTTTTTATTCCCATTCAGATTAATTTATTGGTTGTTAAGAGGGGTGGGAAGATTTATTGGAGAGGTCATTTAATTTTTTTCTTGAACTTGGATGCTGTGATCTCTTATTTTAATTGTTTTACACAAAAAACACTCAAAAACTTGTATTCATAAGATTTTGAGTGTTTTTTATTTTTCAAGGAGTGAATTTTGAATGGACAGCATCCTACTGTTTTTTTATATAGTAAATAAATGCATCAAATTGCTGTATCACGAGCCATCATAAATACCATATAAACTTATGCAAACAGCTGTTAGAGAGAACACCTTTTTATCTTCTTTCCAAAACAGCCCATACAAAAAGGCAATTCAAGAAAACGGTAAGATATCATAAGTTACTTAAACTTTTGAATACCCACCATATTTTCTTAAACTGCCCATTAAAAATCAATTAATTAGATTCTACAGTCGTGTTCTTAGTGTCTTTAGAGTAATTATACTTTGATGGATCTACAGGTGTATACCCTGTTGGTGTATAGAATCTCAATAAGTCACCATTGACGACTTGATCCGATAATTTTAGTTTATGATCTACTTCGTTTTTCATCGACTTAGCAAAGTCTAATTGACTATCATCTAGAGGCAAACCTGTTTTATTATCATAAAATTTTTCATTAATTGAATAAATCGTAGGACTAACAAAATCTCCATTTCTGAATGGTACGATTTCATCATGCTCTTCTGATAATAAATCAGAACCAAATTGAATGAAATTTTGCGTATCAATTCCTAGTAAATGCAATAACGTTGGAAGAAGATCTATTTGGCCACCATAAGTATGGTTAGTTCCACCTTGCATTCCTGGAACATGGATAAATAATGGTACGCGTTGCAAATTAGCACTTTCATAAGGTGTAATTTCTTTGCCAATCACTTGCTCCATTGCTCTATTATGATTATCTGAAATACCGTAATGGTCACCATAAAGAACAATCATCGAATTATCATATAGGCCCGACTCTTTTAATTGATTGAAGACCTGTTTGATTGCTTCATCTGCATAGCGTGCTGTTTGGAAATAATTATCAACACTTGCATCGCCAGTATTCGCTTTATCAATCGTTACTAAATCTTGACTCATTTTATACGGATAATGGTTACCTACTGTAATTAATTTTGTATAAAAAGGTTGTGGTAACGAACTTAAAAGACTTTGTGATTGTTCAAAGAACGGTTTATCTAACAAACCATATTCAGCCATATCACCTGAAGAACCAGTATTATAATAACTTGCATCAAAGAAATGCTCGTATCCAAAGGACTTATAAATCACATTTCGGTTCCAGAAGCTTCCGTTATTCCCATGGAATACAGCTGATGTATAACCATGATCTTTTAAAATGCTTGGAGCAGCCTGGTACGTATTTTGTGCTTTTGTAATATAAGCAGACCCTTGTGGTAACCCAAATAAAGAATTTTCTAGCATAAATTCTGCATCTGAAGTTTTACCCTGACCTGTTTGATGGAAGAAATTATCAAAATACATTGTATTCTTATCTTTTGTTAATGAGTTTAAAAATGGTGTAACTTCCTCACCGTTTAATTTATAGTTAATAAGAAAGTTTTGGAACGATTCTAAATGTAAATAGATAACGTTCATGCCTTTTGCTGCACCAAAATAGTCTGCATTAGGTTTGGCGTAATTAGATTTTGTATAATTAATTACTTCTGTCGTATCACTACTATCTGCCAAAGCTCTCTGTGAAGAAGCTTTCATAGTTTCTACTGAATCATAAATCGTATAGTTATACATCCCTAAATACTTCACAATATAGTTTCTATCAAAACCTCGTGTTAACAATTGTGGACGACTAGTTTCAGCTAGGCCTAAATTTACAATGGATACTGCTAATGCTAATGCAATAATTGCCGTTGCTTTTTTATACCCTACACGTTCAGTTTCTTTTTGTATTTTTCTTGAGAAACGTAGATAGAACATGACAAGAACATCCACAAAGAACAAGATATCATAAGGCTTAAGTAAAGAAAGAACACTACCACCTAAATCGCCAAAGTTCTGTGTTTGGAAAATTGTTGGTAATGTAATGAAATCACTAAAAAATCGGTAATAAACAATATTGGCATATAAAAGAATAGACATCAAAGTATAAACTATTACTAAAGATGAATATTTTCTTTTTCCTTTAAATAAAAACGAAAATCCTAGAAACAGCATGGCTGATCCTAGTGGATTTAATAGTAAAAGGAATTGTTGAAGAGCTCCTTCTACACCTAGTTCAAATTGTGTTATTTGAGTGATATATGTTTTAATCCATAACATTAAAACAGCTATAAAATATATTCCTAAAAAGTTGTTGAATAGGTCATCTTTTTTACTTACTAGATTTTTCATTACTACACCTACCTTCTACTTATTAAATTAAAAATCTAGTTGTATATGAACGTAGACTATAAGTATTGTAATGCATTGCATTAGAAAAATGTTACTTCACAATAACTTTTTTTAGTAGCTAATGTATAGTACTCCCCATTTAGAAATCTGTCAAGTTGTTAACTAGCACTAAAGACAATTAGTATAAAAATTTCTAGTTACTGTAAATATCATCATAAAAAATACCCTGCAAATGTTAGCCTGTTGACTATTATTTACCGGGCAATATTAACTATCATATTCTTTTTATCTCCTTTCAGTTCAAGCATGCAATTGTTTCATTGCTGTGCACACTTTTTTTGTAGAAAGTTGAAATTTATTGCATGATCAACTAATTTATTTATCCTAGCCTATGTATATCTATTTACTGGATGCTCATGTATATTTTGATCATTTACTCACTTAAATATGGACAAATTTTTCTGCTAAACTTATTTATAAAAACAAAAAGCCATACAACCATTGTTGCTATATGGCTTTGCTAGAAATCCATGCAGAGAATTTATGTGGCTCTTATTGAGTCTCTACACTATTTCTTATTCGCTATCATTCATTTCTAATTTTTTTTGTACAGCTTTAATCATTCGAGCAGACCCATAGCAAATTTCCCCATTTTTCATTAGAATTTCTTTGTTCTTAAAGTCAACTTCCTGTATATTGTCTATATTCACTACGAAAGAATTATGGCAACGAATGAAGCCTTCATACTCTTTCTCTACATCTTTCAACTTCCCATAAAACTCTACTTGGCGATTGTCCAAATGTAAAACAACTTTATGTAATGGGGAGGATTCAAAAAACATGATATCATCATAATTGACACTAATAATTTTATCTGCAATTCTCTGAACAAATTTTTTATTAGAAGTCCTGTTTGTTACTTGCTTTCTTTCATTTGCCACCTTCAAACAGCTAACAACTTTGCTCTGTATAGAATTAACATCATCTTTAATAATAAAATCCATCGCGGCTACCTTATAAATGAAATTTAAATAAGTAAGTTCGGAGTGAGTAGTGACAAAAACAATATCACCTGTTGGATCAATTTTTCTGATTTCCGCGCCAAGTGTGATGCCATTCATCTCATGATTCAAGTCGATATCAAGAAAATATAAACCTGATCGATTGCTCTCTTTTATATACGTTAATACTTCTTCTGGATTTGCGGTTGTTAGAACCAGTTGCATATCAAGGTTTTCAATCATAATATAATTAGAGACATACCTGGCTATCCTTTCTCTTTGTTCCTTTTGATCTTCACAGATAAAAACATCAATCATCTTGATCCCTCACTTTAAAATTACAATTTCCTGCTTAAAATAATTATCCTCTATCACTGTATCCAACCGTGTCTTATTTTCTTGATCTACCATTTTCTTCAGACTATTCAGCCCTAACCCTCGATTTTCTCCTTTTGTTGAGAAACCTTTTTCAAAATATTGAAAGAGCTTATGCCCAGTATCTCTAAACGTATTCCAAACCACAAAGGATACTGATTGTTCAAGTTCTACAAATCCAACTCGAACCATCCCCTTTTCTACTTCTTCTGCTGCTTCAATTGCATTGTCTAAAATAATTCCGATACAGCGGCACAACAGTACACTATCCATATTCAGATCATGTATTTCGTTAGGACATTCAAAAACCACATCTATCCCCTTTTCCTGTGCAGTAATCAATTTGGAGGATACCAAACCTTTTACTTCAGGAATTTTAATTTGAGACAAACCCCTCATCTTAAAATCATTGTCACGAATCTCTTGACTGACACGCATTATATTGTCATTAAAATAGCTCTCTAAAGCTGTCATATCACGATTGGTGATGTATTCAGACATAGAAGACAGGATATTGATGTAATCATGGCGAAAAGTTCGCATTTCATAATAATTTTTTTCCAGCTGTTCCGTGTACATTTGTATACTGTTTAGTTCAATTTCTTTTTCCCTCATCTCAAACTGCTTTCTGAAGGTATATACTAGAAACGACAAACTGACAGCAAAAATAGCAAAATAGATAAATAAGTACATAGTATTCATCAATACCAGCGTATTTTGGTTTCCCGTTAATCTTACATACACAATCATTGTAAAATAAATCACATATGTAAATAGCCCCAGGAAAGCTAAAATACGCTGTAAATTCCTGTCATTCTCATCCTTTTCAAAAATCCGAATATTCAATATTTTCCAAAAAGTTATAAAGATAAGCCCAGTAATTAGGGTAATAAATTGATGAAGTAATATCACCGGAAAAATGGTTTCATTTGATTCTGAAACAGTACTAATCTCTAAGACTTTTCCCATAATAAAAGTTGTTAAATGATCAATCAGAATCATAGCAATCAATAAAATTGATGCGTCGTACAATGCAGGTATCCATTTTCGATAGGTATGCTTTAAAATAGCTAGAACAAATGCAAATATTAATAATGAACCAAAAATGTCTAAATAAGGATATAGCCAGGCCATCATTAAACTAAATAAGATGACTGCAATAATATTTTCCTTTTGAAAGAAACGTTTACCTAAAACAAAGCTTACCAAAATACAATAAATTGCTACTTGTATGAATGCTAATATAGTCAATCACTGACCCCTCATTTCTATATAGTAAACTTTCACTATATATTATACTATAGATCAGTAAATTGTAATATCAGGTAAATTTATACTTTTTGCTTAAAATCTACTTCTTTAATTCCTCTGGAATTTCTGGTTCAAAATTATACAACAAACAGAAATTCTCCACGCTTAACGCACCTACTCCAATAAATAGATTGATTAAACCTTCAGTAAACATTCTTTGAATTTTTTTCATTTTCATCTTCCTCTCTTATTTATTAATATTTTATATGTTATTGGAAGGATACAAATTACAGCTAGTAAACTTCCAAAAAATACTTGATTGATTACTACTTGTGAACTAGTACTAACCATAACTGCCACACATATCGAATAACCTATAATGGCTCTGTTTCTCAGCCTTGCTCTTAACACCTTATCGTTAATGCGGTTCTTTTCTGTATCTTGGGGGGCATACTTATAAAGACAGCTATATACAGCTAGAATAACAATCCAGATAATCGGTTCTGATAGTGAAATATCTGGTACCATTATCGGTAATATTCCGAATAGGAAAACACTTATTAAAGTGCAGGTACTACTTTTTTGAGCATGAATACCTCTAGCATTTAGCCTTATCAAGAAATAAGCACTGTGAAAAATAAATGTCAGCCAAATAGAATGAAGTAAAAATGCTGTCATATAAACTGGAATTGCTTTACCCATATTTATGAGGCAAACTTCAATACCTAATTTACACTTCAACTCTTGAATTCTAGTCAGGTTATGTCTTTTTTTTAATTTCCTAACCATATATTCTGACAACACTTCTTCTTTGAATCCTCTTAGCAAGACTTCCATTTTTACCCCTCCCTTGTTTTTCTTTACAATTATAGGATAACCTTCTTTACTCTATTATTATCAAAAGTATATTAGGTTATTCATTTCATTACATAAATGTTAAAAAAAAATAGGAAAATACACAGTTATGAGTATTTTCCTTACAATCATGATTTATTTTATACAAGCGACTAACTCATTACTTTCGAGTGGTTCCACCCTAGTTATACAAACTCAACTAAATATTTTGGATAAAGTGTAACCGCTTCACTGTACCCTTGGAGATCCATTCGATTTATACAGACTTTGTTTCTAGTTGGGAAAAATTCATTTTGCCGCATTTTATTATATAATTTGAATAACTGAATAAATAGAATTCTCTCTAAGAAGAAACACATCAGTAATTCTTCATGATGCATTATTGCTGCATTCTGCTCTCCTTCTAATGAAAACTTAGGAATCTCGAATTTGGTTGTATTAATTAATGGACCTATCTCCAAACTATTTTCCTGACAGCTCAATGCCAGTACATAGTTTGCAAAAGAGTCTATTTGAGTTGTCTCTACAATTTTCTTTTGTGTTCCAATTAGCAAATCAATATTGTTCTGTTGTTTCTCATCGTATACAGTTTGAATAAACGGTGATTTTTCCAGAAACTCTTGAACATTTGGGAATTTATCTTCTAAAAAGACTTGAACGTTAAATATTTTCCCCGTCTCAATAATTTTTTCTGCAAAAATCACGTATTCACTAATCGCTTCTGTTGATATAAAATATGGGGTAAAGAATTCCGTATAGCTTCTAACTAGATTCAAAAGATCTCTAGATTTTTGTTTTTCATAGAAAGTAAACAGTTTAGAATCCTTTTCCAACAGTTGCTTCCCAAGCCTATTCTCCGAACTGTCTGTTGTTTCATCTATACCATGATAGACAATTTCTTTTAATTTATTAAACTCCATATCTTTGACTTTAAAAGCCATGACGGTTTCTAATGTTACACAATCCTGAATCATAAAGAAATCGTTGACTTTTTTTACTTGATATTTCAATTTTAAGCAATACATATTCCATCTCAGCTCCTTTCTAGCCTAAAAGAAATGCATACAAAGATGTTTGATTATCTCTCAAAAGTCTTGATAACTCAATATCATAAAAACCGCCTAAGGGTACACTTTCCAATCCTAGATAGTTCGCTACTAACTGAATATTCTGTCCAATATGTCCAGCCTCTTGTTGCACCAACTTGTACGAGATATCTGTATACTTCCCAGAGATCTCAGACATGTCACAACTTAATGCAATAGCGAACTGTGCTGTATTAGCAAGATACTTTTGAATAAATACGTTACTGATTTCATTCCACGGCTGATATTGTTTAACCAATAACTTGTGAGTATCACTATTCAGCCGCATAATATTTCCCTGCTCTATTAAATCAATATCTACCAATTGCTCGTTGAATAAAAAGTAAATGTTGACATAATACTGTGCCCCACCGGAAGGGTATGTACGACTCTCTCTATCTCCGCCAATCATAGCCAATTGAGCAAATTGTGCCATTAACTTTCTATCAACCTTTACCTTGGCTTTGAATGGTTCCCTTGCCGAATATCTTGTAGCTAAAATTCTTTCAAATAAATTTTCTTGGTCAACTGTATAATCCAAATCAATTAGTGGATAATTACCATTTCCCTGTATTTCCCTCGGTCTGTGAGCATATACTTGAGTATTGGTGAATTCAGGTTCATTGATCGACATCATATGATAATCCATGAATTTTTTTTCAATATTCCGCTCACCTTTAAAGTTCCACAAATTAAACTCCCCCTTTTAAGAAATCATCCAGCTTTAAGGAAAGCATCTGAGAAAATGAATTCAAATTCCGGAGAAACGCCTAATCGATTATTCAGCATATGAAGATGAGAGATGACTATATAAAAGGCGTACTCTGGCTCGTAAGTCGTTTGACATAGTTTTATTTGGGCAAGCAATGACTTAAAAACCTTGAGATACGGCTGATAGATTGCAGTCGCAAGTTCTCCCTTTTTCAAGCTACTAATTCTGTTGCTAATCACTTTGTATAAATTCTCCGAAGTCTTATTCTTAGAAAATTGTGTCCATATTTCTCGATACGCAAGGAACATTGTCTCATGCTTCTCAATATATCCTAATTCTTCAGCAACTTCTGTACAGAGGTACATGAGATCAATTGCTAATACATAACGTTGATTTCGGTTTAGCTTTTGAATAATTTGCCCAGCAAATCTTGACGAGTGTACAAACATTTCTTCGGACAGTCCCATCGCTTTCTCTCCCCCATAACGGTTAAGCTCTGGTACATAATCAATTGTTTGAATTGAAAAATTCGGATATGGAGCAGTTGGTTTAATGCCTTCTGTCTGTACAATCGCATCATCATATGAAATAGGTTGGAACGTATGATTCTTATGCTTTTGATGAAATCTCTCCAGTAATTGATTTAAATCTTTTTCAAATTTATCTGCTACTTCAGGTTCTGTTTGGTATCTCAATCGGATATGAGGACCCCCATCCCAATAGCGAATGAAGAAATATCGAACCTTTTCTTCATCTAAATAAGGCAACAGACAATCTTTTAAAAATTCCTCAATTAATAGATAATCATGAATGAATAAGTGTTTAGATATCCACATACTACTACTCCCCTTTATTTTAAAAATATACTGTGACTTGTATTCCAGCTCTTAAAAAGATTTAATGAGTAGCCAATCTGTTTATTTTCTTCTAAATTGAATTTCTCTTTTATTGTAGTGTCATTATAATTTTTAATCCCACGAGCAGCTAATCCATATTTCGCTGCAATAATGGATAAACGTTGAGCAAAATGACCAATCTTCAAAAACATTTCATCATAATCATGTCCCGTATTTTCAAATGTAAAGAAGAACCAATAATTCATTCCCTCTAGATTAGTGAAATCTTGATATTCATGTAACATCTTCTTATACATAAATTTTTCATTGGGTTGAATAAATTCACACTTTTCTCCAATCTTGTAAAACCCGCTTCTGAAATCAGTAATATTATCTATAAAACTCCACAAACCTATTTCAGGATAGTCTTGCACAGCTACTTGACACTCCTTCAATAACTGACGATGAGTATCAGCAGACAAAATCTTTCTTACGACTGCGTCACCTCGAATATTTTGCTCCGATACCCTTTTCCTGAAAAATTCTGTTTCTGGTTGCTCTTTTATATCTTCTGTACTCAAATGATATTCTTGATCCATAGCTATTTCTAAAACAAGAGGAATTGTGACAAATTCACGTGGTTTCTCCAACGAAATCGTTGTTAGTCTACGATGCCGAATTTGATGACCATTTAAAACAAAGTCAAGATTATAGAGATAGTGGCCTGTATTCAGTAAACCTAGCATCGTTGAAAAATCACCATAGATTTTTTGGAGCTGACGATTATCATTTACTATGACTAGATAGTCTTTTTCAGCATTCAATCCTTTAAAATACTCTTGCTTATACACATAAATTTTGTCTGTTAATGCATTGTAAACAAACATATGTGTCTTATGGACAAACACCAATTTGAGACTATCAATATTTCTAGCTTTTGGAGAAAAAGAGTGGAAATAGTATTTGCTGAAAAAATCTATCCGTTGTATCATTTCTAAATAATAGTAGAGATCATAAATAATCGAACTCCAGCCATCACTTTTTCCAAGCTCTTTCAAAAATTTCATGTCAATCACATCTATATGATTTTTAAACAACAAATCTCCATCAATTTTTGCAGCAGACAATGTTTGCTTATAACGATCCTCCCCGAATCGTTCTAAATAATGTTGATCAATCATCCTTATTCCTCCCATTCATTTATGGAAATGGATGCGGTGTCTTTTCTATCCAGTCTTTATCTAACTTCCCTTTCTTCTTAAACTTAATAGCCTTTTCAATACGCTGATTTACGACTCGTCTATTTTGATGTCCAAAGGTCATCGTCAGCATACCAGGTACTATATATTTTACGTTCACAAATCCTGCAGAAAATAAATTCGGATTCTCTGTCTTAGCCCGATAAGCTTTACCAGAGATGATGACCAATTGCTCTTCAAGCGCTCGAACAACCTCTAAAAATTTCCCTTGATATGTTGTATACCCTGCTTCTAATTGCTCGAAGGAAGAAACCATTTCAGTATCTAATGCAAATTTAAATGCATTTTTCATTTCCTTATTTGAATAAAGAAGCAAATGGTCTTCCAACCTGTGAACGGATTGAGGATTCTTCAACAATTGTCTTTTTCTAGTCTGATATTCCTGATTATTGAATACATTTGTAAAAACAGTAATCGCTGTTGTAGCTTCAATCAATGCTCGTTCTATAGACTCTTCCAAGTCAAAAGAGGCAGCTGCAGCTGTATAGAAGGCCATTTCATTTTCCTTAGGCTCTTTCTTTTCTAATAACACCCAGATTGTCGGGATTCTCACTTCCATAGATATATCAAACAAATGAACACGGATATCTTTTCGCTTGAGAGATTCTAGATAAGCCTGTATTTTTGTAGAATAAATGCTTGATTCATCAATTCTGACAGGTGGAATCTGCCCATACCATGTAGCTAAAAAAGCATCTCTTTCAATTAGTTCTAGCATCGCATGCAGACTCGCTTCAGCCTCTGTTGAACCGAGAGCACTACCATTGGAGCTTTCATAAATATATCTCTTTTCATCAGAAACAACATGAGAATTGTAATAAATCAACTGCTCGGGAATTAAAACTTCTTTTTCACTGTGCAATGCCCAAACTTTTTCATAGTTCAAAGGCTGATCTTCTGTATAATTCTCTGGATTACCATAATCGCATTGTGTCATTACTTCACTCAGCGTAAGATCAATAATTTCACAATCCTTTTCCCGTATCGCGTTTTTTTGTTTTTTATAAGGAAACGCTGTAGCATAACGCTCCAACGATTCCAGAATAGAAATATATTTTGATTTTTCAAAAGTCCCTGTTCGACCATAGGAAAGCATTGAAATCCCCTTATACAGTACCTCGGTCTGTACCATCGGTGTCCCATAGGAATCTCCTGAACGCGTTAATGCATTCACAATCGACGATGGATACGCATAGATTAACCTCTTGTTTTTTTCAATTTTCTCCCGAACCTTTTCAAAGCTCAGTTGTCGGTTATCTTTTGGATCGAAAATCGTATCCAATTCAATGGGCTGATTCGAACTTGTGTTTACATTACACTCACAATCTCCTCGCTTGAAGGTTGCTTTCGCCTGAATTTCCAATGTATCCCGATTGAGCTCATATAGGAACGGTTCATTACTTTTTTCAAGCTTCTGAACAAGCATAGCGATTAATTCAGATTCTAGCTGGTTTGGCTGATCCTCTAGCCAACCGAAATACTGTTGATAGCATTTTAATTCTTTTGTTCGCTCTTTATAGCAGTTGAAACAAAAGGAAGAGTCATTCTGTGATGAATGAATAAAAATATACTTTTGGTTTATCAGAATTGTAGTAGCTGCAATTGTTTGTATGGACATTACTCCACCTCCAAAAGTTCATATTCAAAACCATTTTCATCGAGAATTTTTCCCACAGTAGTCTGCTGTCCGCTTACTTGTTTTTCTTGAATAGATATGTTCCAATTTAAAGAACCATCTTCCTTGAATCGGAACTCATTTAAATCTACAGATTTAAAGAATGACTCTTTGACAGATACATCGTTTTTATACATACTAATCCAAGTCAGTATGACTGTTGTCAGCTGAGCAGCTGTTCTTACAGGGATTTGGAAAATTAGTGTCTCTGAATCGTTATTTACAACATATAAGTAATACCCTCCACCTACACAAGACTGGAGATAGAAATTTACTGATAGCTTTTCTTGATTCAGTAAACTACTGATAAGGTCGGATTCCTCTAACTCATTCAAATCTAATCTGAAAAGTTCTCCTGTCTTATCGTGTTGGGTACTATATATGATTTTTTCCTGTTGCTTCAGTAAAAGTTCTTTTGAATAACTGTTTTTTAGGATCTCAAGAAATGCTGCTTCTGCAAGAAATTGTGCCAGCCTTTCATAAGAAATATCTGCGAAATAGTAATTTTCTTCGTCCTCTGTTTGTACGGTAATAACCTGCAATGGAGATTGGTTGTAATTGAAATATGCTTTATCATTATTAAAGGAAACGATCTTTGAATCATATTTCTTTACAAAGATTTCAAGCGAATTAAAATTCTTTATAGCGTCTTGATGCGTCCGTCCAGAAAATTGATAATCCACTTTTTCAATTCCGTCAAAAGCCACTTTTCTTTCAACTTCCATCATAGTATTTATATTGAATACAGGGGAATTTTTACCAATAGCAGATATAATGGCGCTATAAAATAGGAAACCTGACAGAAGTTTCTCTGAAATATCCTCTGCTGATACCTCTTCAAAATTCCTATGGTTTCTTGTTGAAACCCAGATTCTTTCTCCTTTTTTTCCAATATGATATTTTGCAACAATTTTTCCATCTGTCAGAACTTCAATATTCTCTACATTTGTAATTTCACTTTTAATTTGATTCTCTTCCAACAATTCTTTTAGGCAAGTTGCACCAAAAAACGATTGGGGAATATTTACACAGATTTTTTCAATTTCTTTTAGACCTTTTTCCACGGATAGACAATGCTCTTCTACCCATGGCAAATAGATACTGCTTTTGTGAATGTTATAGATTTCCGGATCAACCAGATAAAAAATATGTTTTTCTATAAGAAACTGAGTCAATTTCCTATAGCGCATAAACTCTTCAAACAGTTCTGTTTCTTCACTTCCTTGGTATGCCTTACTAATCAAAGAAGTAATGTTTTCATATTCAGAAACGCTCAATTTTAATTTTATTTTTTCGTTTGGCCCATATATAAATAAATTTGGTTCATTATAGTGATATCGAATATTTCTTCTAGCTTTAATAATCATAATAATCACTCCTTCTTGTTGTTGAGCTTAATAACAACTAATGAAATAATGAGGAGAGCCGAAGCGTAACCAACCGAAATTAACATATCTTGATTAAGTTCAAATGACTGATTCCAAACAGAAATATATATGTTATTTAAATGATAGAACGGATTCGCATAAGATACATATTGAATAAAATTAGGCAGACTCTCCACAGGAACAGAAAAGCCACCAGTAAACATAACAATTTGGAATAAAACAATAGAAATAATTAATGCTGTTTTTACTTCTTTGAAATTTGAATAAATGGCATGAGAATAAACCAACATTACTGCATTGATAAGCAGCAAGCTTAGATATGAAACCAAAAAGTTAACAATAGAAAGTTTCAAATCATAAACAAGAAGGCCAATTAATGTTATTAAGAAAAATCCTGCAGTTGCAATAATGAATGACTTAGCAATACTGGACATTAAAAGAATTTTATCTGTTATTGGTGTAATGAAAAGCCTTTTTTCAATCCCAGCTGCACGATTCATTACCTGATCAAAACCAAAGGCAAAAAATACTACTGAAAAGCTAATTAGGACAATAAACGATGGCGTATACACTTGAACATAGTTCATTCCACCACTATAGGTAGCATTACTGAACATTTGTCCCATTAAAATATATGTTACGGGTGGTACAAAAACTGTGAATACTAAATAGAATAGCTCTCTGAAGAACATCTTTAAGTCATATTTAATTTGCGTTAATAACATGTTTATTCCTCCTTATTTGGCAATTTTATCAAGATAGAAGCTATTAATTGATTTATGACCGGATTTCAGTATATTTTCAGGAGTATCAAATACTTCTGTTACACCGTCATTAATGAAAAGAACTTTATCACAGTAAAGTTCGATTTCGTCCATGTAATGCGTTGATAAAATCACTGTACTGTCATTTTTTTTAATATAGCCAGTAATGCTTTCCCATAAAATGTTTCGCATATGTGGATCCAGACCAGTTGTCGGTTCATCTAAAATAATCAAACGTGGTTTTGAAGAAAAAGCAATCGCAAGGCTAACCTTTTGCTTCCATCCCCCTGATAAGTTATCAAAAAACGTATTTAAATGCTCTTGTAGTTCAAATTCTTCTATAATTTCTTTTAAATCCACTTTGCTCCCATAATAGGAACGGAAAAGATCTAATAATTCTTTTACTTTTAATTTTTTATAAAACTGTGTTGGCTGAAGTACAGCTGAAATATTACTTTTGATTTTTCCCAAATCAGCTTGATCAATTTCCTTCAGGTTATTTCCAAAAACAACGACCTTCCCGTCATTATAATCTTTAATCGTCATTAAAATTTCCAAGAATGTCGATTTCCCAGCACCGTTTTTACCGATAACACCTATAATTTCACCTTTTTCAGCAGTAAAGTCTATTCCTTTCAAAACAGCTTTTTTTCCATAATTCTTTGTTAATTTTTCTACCTTTACATTATAGTTTTGCATGGTTCACCCTCCTAATTGTCAATCGTATATTCAACAACATATTCTTTAAGCTTATTTTCAAATTCAGGTAACACCTCTTCGATATAAAACATAGGATCTTGATTTTCTTCATGTATAATTTCATTAATAAAATGTTTGAATAATATTGGTACTGTGATATCAATAAACAATGGCTTCATTGCAGAGATTTCTTCACCCCTACGGTATTTCTTTAAAAAGAATGTTTTAGGTAACTGCTTATTTAAAAAATAGTCATTAATAAGTAAATACAGCTCTAATTCATTTGAAGCCTCTTTGTTTATATTTGCAAAGTCTTCAAGTTTTAAATTCCACTTCTTTCTGTACATCACAATATTTTCAAATATTATTCTTGGCATATCACTTCTTTTTTTCAGGAAATAATTAATATCAAAATTAATTCTCCCGCTTTGAAACAGAAGTAGTAATACAGATAGAACACCTGGGAGAAAGACAGGAACTAATGACGATTTGTAGGCCACCTTCGCTTCTTTCTTTTGATGATCAAGCACTTTCAGTTTTTTCGTTTGCTCATCATATTTAACGGAAAATTCAGATATACTCGGATGCCCTACATCATGAAACCTCTGATTTCCAAATTCCAAATTCAATTTTTGATCATAATATCTATCATGAATTCCACCATTAAAACCAAACAGCTCTGTCACTTCATAATAATTCTTCTCATAATAATTTTTTTGAACATATTCTTGATATAGTAAATCGTCATTCAAATTCTCAAAAAAGTCTTTAAATCTAGATAGAAATTTTTCCTGACCATCATAAATATCGTTTAAAATTACTTTGTCCTGAAAAAGTTGATAAAAAAACGTCATACTAAATTCATTGCCGTATTTAATATACTCAGGAATTTTTTTAGAAAATGGTTTGATAAGTTCTTGAAAATCTATTTCTTTAGTGTTATTTTCATCTAAGTATTGAGAAAAGAATGCCTTGAATTCATCTCTAAGATCATCCAAAATCTTTATTTCAGGGGCAATTGCTTCATCATAGCGGTAATCCATGTCTTGGAAATAAGGGAAGAAGTATCTCAATTTTTCAAAGAATACGTTGTTTAATAAATTGCTGTCAGATAAACTGGTTTCTGAATCCCCATATAATTTCTTATAAAGCGCAGCAACTTCATATTGCACACGAATATTCACATCAAACAACAGTAAGAATGCTGTAATTTCTTCAAAAAAATGATTAGAAAATTTATTTTCGATATCTTTAAGACTGCTCTTATTATTTTGAGCATCAAACAATATATCTTCATAAAGAATTTCTGTACCAAAATTCGGAATGTTTTCACTCAAATTTTTAATAACATCCTCAATTTTTTTCCAAAGAACTAACCGCTCATTAGTACCTGCCTCCTCGAACTTCTTTTTTAATTCATTCATAAACTGAAGCTGGAGTGATAGATCTTCACATATGCCCTGTTCTTTTAAATAGGCAATCATTTCTTCAACAAGATTTCTTTTAGCATTTACTGTAATTTTTTGAACTAATATTTTTGTGGAAACAAGTCTTTTAAATACATCCAACTCGTGTTCCGAATATAGTTCATTTTCTCTAAGAAATTGAGCAAAGTCTTTATAAAATATCGTTTGACCCTGATTTTTCTTTAGAAATTGAATTACTTCTTCCGCAATTCCCATTTCAACCAGCTTATCTCTTGTTTCATATATTTTCTTAGATTGCGGAACATTTTCTTGAGTAACATAGAAAATCTTGGAGTCTCTTTGGCCAAATTTAGAAACATGGACTGGAATTTTTTCTAATGCTTCTTTATCCGAACGAATGATTTCCAAAAATATTCTAAAAAGTAACGCATGGTTCAATTCAATGTTTGCTTTCTTTTTAATTAAAAATCGATTTCCAGAGGAGCCCGTTTGAGTAAGATAAGAAAACGGACTAGTTTTCATTGAGCTACGCATTAACAAATTGATAATAAAATTATCCAACTTTTTTTCTTTTTTATTATGTGTCTGTACAGGTTTTGATAAGTATTTTTCAATGTTCTTATAAATTGTTTGATTGAAAAATAAGACTGTCTTTTGCAATTGGTCATTTGCTATTTCTCGCTGAAGAATCTCTCTTGATTTCACTACCGCTTCTTCATAACTTTGTTGCAGCATTTCTTGATATAAATCTAATTGATTTAAAAGTTCTACTAGACGACTCAACAGAATGGGTCCTTCGTATTTCTTTAAACGAACGCTGCGTAAATTATGAACATCTCGTTTCAAATTCAATAATTTTGGATCCTTTTGCAAAGAAAATTCTTCTTCGATTTGACTAACTACATTTCCCTTCTCTCTTTCAATTTTTTCGTAAATTTTGTTAATCTCGTCTATAAATGTATGAATTTCCTTTGCTTTATCTCGCATTTCAAAATACCACTGATCAGAGGTATTGGTTCCTCGATAAACGCTAAATGGATTTTGAGTAACTGTTATAGTCAAGATTTAACTCCTCCCTCCAAGTCTTCCCTTTATTTTTTTCCACTTCTCTGTACGCCATATAAATATACTTTTGCTTCTTCAAAGCACTAATATTAAAATAAGGGAGTATTAAATACAGCAAATTTACAGTAAATCGATAAGCCGTTGCTTCGGGATTTTCCATAAAATTATTTCTTTTTGAATAGCCAACAAAGTTCCTATGAAAATCATTTTCAAAATTCTTCTCTAATTCCTCAATCGTACGAGCCAATTCCGCTTTATAGTCATCATCTATTAATTCATCCATCTGGCTTAAACAACATCCATAAAACTCCGAAAAATACTCAAACCATCTATTAATTAATTGTGAATGTGCTTGCTTAGAGTCCTTAAAACCCGTTTGTTTTTCTAAATAAAGTGCCTCAAATGATTTTTCGGTATAAGGTTTCTTTTGCTTGGCTGAAAGCTCAAAGAAGCCTTGAACATGCGAGACAAATGAAAGGTAACCTTTATTGTTATTTTCTTCATGATAAATATCTGAGACCCTTGAAAAAATAAGTGGGAATAGCTCCTCAACACTTACTTTCTGCGTTTCTAGATATTTTCTGGTATCTAGTAGCAGTTGGTAATGTCTGAATCGTTCAGCCACATATAAGCTAGTTATTCTTTCATTATGAAAATGAAAAGAATATGGAAAGATGTCTATTTCACCATGTTCTCGAATCACTCGTTCATTTTTCTTACTCTCCAAATTTGAAATCAATTGGAAACTTTGATGATATTTTTTCTTTACTTTTTCAATGTACGATTTGTCTAAGGGATTTTCTTCAATGAGACGGCCGACTCTGTTTTCCAAAGCTGTATACTCAAAATCCAATATTTTATTTTTTGTAATCAACTGAATATGTGGCCCGCCTTCCCAGCCTTTTGAAACAAAATATGGAGTACCTTTCCACATATCATCAATAAGTGATAGCAATGATTGTTCTAATGTACTGTCATAGTTATATATACAGGTTTGATACACAACAACACATCCTTACCTTTATGTAATTTTTCTAAAAGGCAATAATCTACTCGAAAAATTAATTTTTTCACTCTTCTTTAGTATAATCAGGCGGTTGTCACAATTCTTTGTTTCAACCGCCTGATAATAATAGTCAAGTCATTAACAAGAACCACAGCACGATGTTGAGCCGCATGTAGACGATGCTGAACAGCTTGTTGAGCCACTGCTAGCTGTTGTCTCTGGAATCGCTGATACTTCATCAAGATCTAATAGCTCTACTTCTAAATCGAATTCTTTTGTATTTATTTCCTTAGTATTCATTGGTTTTGTCATCATTTGTTCCTCCTATAGAATAGTAATTTTTTTGTTTATATTGTTTTACAAAACTGACTCTTGACCTTCAATAACTATTAACAAGAACCGCAGCATGATGTGGAGCCACATGTTGACGATGCCGAACAGCTTGTTGAGCCACTGCTAGCTGTTGTTTCAGGAATGGCTGACACTTCATCCAAATCTAATAGTTCTACCTCTAAATCAAATTCTTTTGTGTTTACTTCCTTAGCATTCATTGGTTTTGTCATCATTTGTTCCTCCAGTTCAAAAGTAATTTTTTGTACATCTTTTCCTTCAAAAACTGACTCTTAGCCTTCTAGATGATTATTAACATGAACCGCAGCATGATGTTGAGCCGCATGTTGATGATGCCGAACAGCTTGTTGAGCCACTGCTAGCTGTTGTTTCTGGAATGGCTGATACTTCATCCAAATCTAATAATTCTACTTCTAAATCAAATTCATTTGCATTCAGTTCTTTTTCTCGTATTTCTTTTGGCATCTTTTTTTCTCCTTTCATTTTTACTACATACATAACATAACCCGAGACTTCTACAGTTTTTCATTTCATTCATACAAACCGCTCCTCAATACTTAAATGTCCTAAGTATCTGATTTAGGTGTTGGATTTTCCTTCCTAACTGTCAGCAAAATACCATGTGACTTCACTTGTTTTACAAGTTCAGCTGTTTTCGAGGTGGTATATTGAACATGAGCATGGCAAAGAAAATTAAATTGCTAATGGTTGAAAGAGAAGTAACAACTGCTAAATTGGCAGAAAAGCATGGTAGCTACTAACAAGTTAAAGAGAGATAATTTCATCAAAAAGGAATTAGAGGAAATTGCAACTGCATTAGGTGCAAAAAACGAGGCTCATTTCGTTTTAGAGGATGGACGCAAGTTTTAGTAACAGATAACTAACATTAGTTGTCAGTTTTTTATATTCAAATAAATTCCCTAAAATGAATTAAGGAAGGAATTATCTAATGAAAAAAATACTATATAGGAACATTATTAGTTTTATTTCTTTAGCACATGTGGTGATGAAAACATTGAAATATCTAAAGAAGAAAAAGAAGAAATTGATTAAAAACATTGCCCAAATCATTAGTAAAGTTTCAACAGAAGAGGTAGAAAAAATCATTACTGATAAACTAGGAAAAAATAATAACTCGCAGAAAAAAGTAATAGAAAAAATAGAAGCAACTGATAGTGGTTTAAATCTAACTTTAAATGCTTCGGGTAACTTCACATAGATATGAAGAACGCGGTATTTGGATGGATTCTATAAAAATTTTAGAACCACTTTCAAAAGTTGATAATTAAACAAATAAATGTCGATTGGCAGCTACCTCTTGAAGACAATTACGGTAATAAGAAAGATTCCGCAGTAATGAAGTTTAGTATTGATAAAGTAACACTAGATAAAATAAATTGGGATAATTTTTTAACAGAAAGCTTCTCAGATGTAGTTACTAATTATAATGAACATTCATCTTTAAATGAAAAATAGGCATAGGCCACTCAATTGAGCAGCTTTATTTTATATGTAATATTGTAAGTATTTTCTAAATAATGAAATTACAATAATCTGTAAGGAGTGTATAGCATGGACATAATTGAAGAAACAATCAAATTTGCTGGCTTTGATAAAAAGAAAGCAATGACAAATTAAAATGTTTGACGACAGACTAAGTTTTAATCGTTTCTCTTCCTTAGTTACTGCCTCTGCTGTATTAAGCTCAAAGTAACGTTCTTTAATGCCTGCTTGCTGTACATTCTTCTTGCCTATTCGCTTTAATTCACGTTGTATATCATGCTTCTTGTCATATGCCCTCTGTAATGTGCTGGGCCTCATACGGCTCGTAGGCAATAGATATCGTTTGTTTAATATTTTCATAGTCCCACAGCTCCACTCCACCTTTTAAATTGATTAAGTAAAGGTTTGTATGCTCTGGTTCAGCTTGAATAAGACTACAAATAGTTGAATTGATGAGATTACTCTTTCTATACCTTGTGGCACCATTTCAAAGTCATGATACTTAAACTCGTTACGTGCTCTAGTCACTCCTACAGGCACACTCCAACCTTTACCTTGCGTATATGGTACTTCCTTAGATAAATGCTTATCATACACTCGCACAATTAATCATCATAAGAAAGTTCAATTTCCTTTTGCTCCGTCAGCTCTGTCTTCCACAGTTAAATTGCAGTTGAAGAAGAAAGTCTTTATTGAAATCCAGTTGTCGTAAATCATTTAATACAATTTTCTTTCTACGGTAATTTTGTCCATCCTCAAATACCTTCAGCTTAGATTCATAATCAGCAAATGAGCGACCAAGAGGAATCCTGTACTTGTATTCCCATCCCCATTCATATTGTTTTTTCTTCACCAATTGAGTTGTCAAAGTATCTTTACCATCACGAACATTTAAACCAGACAATGACGTTATCCTCTGGATGGGTATGCAAGTGGCCATATAAATTACCGTTCCAACACTTATGAATCCGATTACTCTGATTAGGTTTAATATTAGTAAACGTGGTTTATAGCCTTTGTTACCCTACTCTAAACTACATAATATAAAGAAAAAAGGAGATAACCATCATATGAATAATTGTAGGTGTAATAATGAATCGTCAACATTTAAATGCGATAAGTTCGGGACATTTACAGCTAATGATGTCAACTGTATAAACACTTCAATTCCTGTTGACGGTTCAATAATTCCATTCTCATCTGGAATCTCACTATCTGTAATTGAAGATATACTTGGAGCTATAAGTGGAAGCATGTTAGGATTTGGTTCTGCTTTAAATGCTGTACCTATTATAGGTAATACAATTAATTTAACAAACCTTTTTACCGAAGCTTTCTCAGTTCCACGTGAAGGTAAAATTACAGCAATTTCTGCAACATTTGCCCCAATTGATGGGGCTATTTTGGATGGATCTGTGACAATTCGAGCTCAAATTTTCCTTGCACCTGAAGGTAGTAATATTTTTACCGGCACAAGTGCCAGCGTTGATTTAATTCCACCTATAACAGGTCCTAATCCAAGTGGACAAATAACTTTTGCTTCAGCTAATATCCCACCAGTACCGGTATCTGCTGGTGACCAATTATTAATGGTATTTTATATTTCATCAGTATCAGGAGTAGTTCTAGTTGACGTTATTGTAGGAAATGCAAGTGCAGGAATTAATATTGTTTAACTTAAATATCCCTCTCCTTTAACCAATTATAAAAAGGCACCGGACGCTTTCTTTCTGCTGTTTTTTCTATAGATGAAGATTTATTAGGCTTCACCTTTGAACGTCCTACAGCCTTGTTAAATGCCCCTACGAAAACGGCTCTTAATGTACTTGCTACTGTTAAAGTACCATTCGTAATATCACGGATAATGTCAGCTAAAACATCCTTAGCGTTCACGAAATCACGTACATCGTTTATTTTTGTAGCTAAGATACATTTTTGAAGTTGGTCTTTGAGTTCGTCTCTTAATGGCAGCGAGTGCATGAAATCGAATCTAATCGTATACCTCAAAAAGAAAAAAACGCCCAAAACCCTTATATATCAAGGCTTTCAAGCGTTCTTCTCTCTTCATAAAATCCACTAATTTTATGTCGGCTACGTCCCAGGAGGGATTCGAACCCCCGACCGACGGCTTAGCTTACCACTATAGTTTTCACTACTTATACTAGGCACACCAAGCGTTTGAGACGTATTCAATTCTTACTAGGGATTCGGTCAAATTACGTTCTTAGACCGAAAGTATCTTAAATCTGATTCTAATTTAATCAAGCACTATTAGCAAGTCAAATCTAATATTTTATATGATATTCTTCCTTTATCAAACTCTTGGAAAAATCCATATATTCACTAAGGTACTTCCTCATTAAAATTTTTTCAGACTCATCTGATGTATTATCTATAATATGTAAACATATTGCTATATAAACCGAATTATCAATTACTACGGCATCATTTTCTTTAATGGAGTTTCTATTAACCGTAGGAATTATAGATTCATTCAAAATATTAACTTTAACTTCCTTAAGAATAATGTCTATTATACCATCCTTAATATAGATAGAAGATATATTCTTTACAAATATCCCTCTTATATAGAGTTTCCTAAATAATTCTTCATTTCTAGCTGACAATCTAAATAAATTTAAATCGTCGTCATCATCTTTTAAATGTAAATACTTATTAATTCCATCTACATTAAAAATCCTATAGGCTTGTGCTGTATAAAAAGTTCCGGCATTATTGTTATGATTAAAATTCAAGTTATTTATCTCTTCTATATCAAAACCTATTATATCTTCTGAATCTTTATAATGATATGCAGTATCAAATTTTGTTTCTTTATATTGAGGTATTACTTCCACAGAGTCCGGCATATAAAAGCCCCATACAGATTCAATTAGTTCGTCACCATCTTCTAATATTTCTAATGCTGTTTCTAGCCTTGGAACCAGCTCCTCTTCAACTAAAACTACATTAGTAGTATATATATATCCATCCTCTATATACTCTTTCATCTTTTCTAACTTAGTTTCTTTAGAAAGATGTTTTAACCTACCATTTTTATAAAGCACGATTTCTTCATTAAACATATCTTCTAAACGATTTTTAAAGACAGGTTTTTTTGCAATATATTTCACTTTCAATTCAACATCAATCAAATACTTACTCAAATCAATGGCTTCATCAATATCATTCTTACATATTTCTATTTTGTCGTAATCCTGATAATCATTTTCTATGTATAAAGAAGATTGAATATTATTAAATATAAAACCATTTTTTAGGTAATTTTCTAAGTTTTCAATTTTATTCTCCCATACTTCCATAAACTCTTGATAATTCAATACTATTTCTGTTCCAAACATCCCTGATGCTTTTTCTTCTTTAATAGCTACATATTGGTCATCTTTTTCAACTTCGAGTTCTAAAATTACATCACTTTTATAATGAGATGTTCTAACTTTAATTTTTGAGGAAAGCATAAAACTTGCTAAAAACCCAATTCCATAATTACCTATAGGTTTATATTTATTATCTAGAATCTTAAATTCTTTAGATTTATAGTAAGATGAACCTAGTTCCAAAAAGTATCGTTTTAAAACTGAATAGTCCATTCCAATTCCATTATCTCGAATAATAACTTCATTAGTACTCTTACTTAGAATAATATCTATTTTGCCTTTATATTCATCTTCCCAAGGTTTTTTGTGATTATTTTTTATTACTATTAGATGCTTACAAGCATCAATCGAATTTTGAATTATTTCTCTCAAGCCACTCTTCTTATTACCATATAACTCTTCGCCCATCAAAATTTGCATTACTTTTAAATAATTAAATTCAAATTTCAAGTCTACTACTTTATAGCTTTTAGACTTAATAAAGTTATTTACTTTATAATGTAAATTAAATTTGTGCTTGTCCTCACTATTTTCAGAGATTTCTAAAGCATTGTTAATTTCATTTTCAACCCAATTTAAATACCCCAAAACTTTTCTGTAGATTTTAGGCTCTTCGCAATTCCCATAGAACTCTACAACTTTCAATCCCTGTTTATTCGTAATTACTTTAGGTGCATTTTCAATCGCAAAGTGTTGTTTCCACTCTTGTAAACTATAACCTAATGGTCTAGCAGCTTCAAATAACCTTCCCGGTGTTCTAGAACTATCAAAATCTAAAATGTCTCCTAACCTTAAAGCCATCGCACAAAATATTAAATTAACAGAATAGGAACCCTTAACAATATTACTATCCAAATTTGCTTTCAACCAAAAAAAATCTTTTGTATGAGCTTCACAAACTAGAGCAAGTTCATTCGCAAAAGAAACTGATTGCATATCTGGTATAGTGAAGTACTTTAGCAATTTATTCTTTATAAATTCAGAAGACCTATAAGCATGTACTTCTCTTACAAATTCTTGGAGAGCATAAGTTTCATTATTTGAAAACTCTTTTAATAGTAAGGAATAGTCTAAACCTTCGTATTTTAGTTCCCCACTTTTAATCTTTTCTATTTCCTCTTCATCCGCAGCCATTCCAATATCATGTAACATCGCTGCATAAATTAATAATGCAATCTCTAAATCATTTAATTCCTCCACTTTTTCTATAATGTCATAAATATGCCCCATTATCCTTAAAGAATGTTTTACATCATGTTGTGTATAAAAGGGAAACACACGAGCTATTCTATTATTTAAAACATCTTCTATTTCAACATAAAGTTCATTTATTTTATTAAAAAATGGTGAATCTCTTTTTTCTAATTCTTTCATTAAAAGTGTATCTTTAATATCCATAGTATCTCCCTTTATAATTTCCTAAAAATTTTAAATCAAACATAATTATTACTATCGCATCGTTTCGATAAATTTTTCACTCGGTGTGTTTGTGTTTCAGGTAGGCATATAGTTAATATTTCACTAGTGCAAATATTTTAAAATACCCCCACTTATTATTATTCAACAAAAGTTTGGAAATACCTTCTATTTTATCTACTCTATTTATAAACCTTATCGTATCGGTTCACCCTAACAAGCACTCATTAATGTTCCTCAAAAGCTAAAAATAAAAACGAGCTATAGATTAGCTCGCTTCTTCATCCCAAATGAAAATATTATTAAAAATTGTTTTATAATCAACTGCTTCACCTCTACTCATTTGCCAAGCAATTCTTTCTGATACAGAAAAACAAAAATCTGATTGTAAATCTTGGTCAGTCATATTGAATAATTTATTTAATCGTTGATAACTCAATTCTTTTCCCATGCCATCTTCATCTGAAATTATTTTTTTCTCACATTTTTCAATTTCATATTTTCTGTATGCTTCTAAGAGCATTTTCCACCCTTCATGTTTTGGAGTAATATAAAATTTATCTGTAATGTTATTTATAGCGTTCATCATAACTTCTTTGTCCATACTAACAACTCCTAATTATTATATTATGTTTATAAAGCTAGCGCATATCGTTTTCACATTAACACGGCTGCGTTCGCTCTGCTCTCTACGCTCATGTATAATGTTCAAACAATATTTGCTTGTTTCCACTCACTTTTACGAATTGCTGCTACGCTTGCAATTCATAAAAGCAAGCGAAAACACTGTTATATCTACTCTACTTTTCAACGAGACAAAACAGTCTGTATGTTATATATAGGGTGTTGCTCACTTTGTCTTGCATAAAGTATAAATCCTTGTTTGCTTACGTTTGCCTATGTCATCAGTAATATAACCTTTAGAAACTATAAACTCATAAGGATACTGTCTTTCAGCAAAAATTTTATTCGCTTCAGAAAAGTCTCTTATAACTTTATAATGAGCATTTTTTATATTTAGCTCCTGAAGAATTACTTTTGCTTCTTTGGAAGAATAATAAACAACCTCTTCATACTTTTGAAGTATGTTTAATTCTCTCTGTCTATCTTGTAAATCATCGAGAACATACACCTTATCTTCATAGCCTAAAAGCCTTTGAATTTCTTTTATAAACCCTTTTGGCTGTTCAATATATTTCTTGAAACGAGATACATTAAAAGCAGATTTCACATAAATCATATTATTGATTTGAACATCACTTTCTCCATCATAATAGAACATATTGTTCAATGACATTCGTTGATGCTTTTCTGTTTTAACAGCTTTTACTTTATAATATTGCCTTCCCAATGAAACATTCTTTTGCGCCATTGAGAGCTTACCGCCAATTTGATTGTTATTATAGTTTTGAAACAATACATTCACTTTTTCATCTGCTCCAGGCACTAACCTTTTTCTACCTAGACATTGAATGAAAGTATCAGTATCAAGCATATCAATAACAATATGCTGTACTTCAATATCTTCTATATTAAAGCCCACATCTAGCGCTGCTGTAGTAATTAAAAGTAGTGTTTCAAACTTTTCATTCTCTATCATTTGCTCAATTTGGTATTCATCTACATATCGCTTATATTTGCTACTCACTCCACAAACAAACATTGCATTATCTTTAAATTTGCTATACAACTCATAAGCTTTTTTATCGCTTTGTATAAAGATAATACTTTTCTTGTTATTTGCTACTAACCACTCTACCGAAGCATACAACTGTTGTTCTGATTGATAAGCAGATAATTTTTGAATGTAGCTGTAATCTGGAAGTAAAGAATACTCCTTGATAGACCTCGAGCTGTAAAATTTTTTAATGTACTTTATCAAGAGTTCTCCTGTTGCACTCATTAATAAAGTGATAGCATTACTAGCACTTAAAATCAGCTTTAAAGAATCTTCTGTGTTTGCATTAAACAACGCATCATTTGTAAAATAGTGTGAGTCATCACAAATGATATAATCATATGCTCGTAACCATGATATGTCACCCTCACTATGTACTATAGAATGTTCTATTGCCTGATACATTTTAACTTCAACATTCGTCACATCTGCTTTTTTTAGCCTATTCAAAACTTGTTTTTTTAATTTTGTCCTAGGAACTAAATAAAGAATTAGCTCATTATTCTTTTTAGCTTGTTTAGCTAGAACATTAATAACAAAGTAGGTTTTACCGCTTCCTGTTCCTGCTGAAAGTGAAATAATATCACCTGACTTCCATGTTAGGTACTCTTTTTTAATCAAATCAGTAACTTTCATCTCAAACTCCTAACTCAGTTCTATAGAAGCACCTATTCGGCACTTCTATAAACTGAATATTCCGACTTAAAATCTTACATCAATGCCTGACATAAAATTCTCATTTTACTAATAAAGTAATATCTTCTCAGTAAGAGATAACTCTCCATCACAAATATCACCGATTAAATAATGAAACAAAACATTTTCATCTGCTTGTAAGAAATACTTTAAGTGACTTTTATCCCCTGAATAAATATCACTTAGTTCATTTTCTTGAATAGCTTTTAATTCATTGAAAACTTTTCTCTTGCGATAGTTTTCTAAAATTTCTAAGTCAAATTCATCTTTTCTACAAATAATAATTTTTCATTAATCATTGAAGAAAGCTTACTAATTGCATCACTCATTCCATTAGCTTCCTCTAAAACTTGAGTGATATTTTTTTCTAATACATCTTGCTTAAACATTACAAAACACCTCTGAAATCTTATTAAATCAACGTTTATCGTTGACTGCTTCTACATCATAATGTATATCCAAAATTAGTACAACCCCTCCGATTCACATCCAAAACGTCTTGTCAATATATTTTTAACAAACAAAAAAAGCCGGCTTTTACCCAAAGTACAGAAAGTAGAAAATATACGCATTTAGTATTATTTTCATACATATCTCAAAGGAAAGATAAAGCCGGCTTTTTCTTCGACATAAGAAAGTGATATTGAAATTTTTTAATTTATTTTTTCATTCCACTCGTTTTGGTTATATATATTAAACTTCCCTCCGTTAATCATATATTGAAGCAACTCATAATTATCTTCTGAATCAGCTTTAATCAGTTCTAATGCAAATTCATTAGCCTCCTTCTCATAAGGGTTATCTTCATACTTATTAGATGCGGCTTTATACTTCTCTGTAGTAAGTCCATCGCAAAATTGTTGTAGATGCTTTAACTCATGTAATAATATAAATTCTAAATAAATCAAAGATACTTTCTCGAAGAAGGTATAATTCGTTATAGAATGTTTGTAATTTAATTCAGCTTCTATATGATGTAAGAAAAACCATATTTTCAATTCATCATTTTCTAATTTTGAACTAGCCATAGTTGTATTAGGCTTCAAATAATTTGTATCATCTTTTTCAATATTCCATTTTAATGGATAGACCTGTGCTATTTCCTCAAAATACTGCAAATACTTTTGTTTCAGCAATACTACTTGCTGTTCTAAACCTGATACCTCTACTTTTTGATATAATATTGCAGCCATCTCGTCTAACCTCCCTAAATTCAACTAACCTAAAGATATTCTCTCAAATCTCTTGCTACTTCTTCAACATCTAAATCTAAATACTGTGTTGTTACCGCTAAATCACTATGACCGAGAGCTTTTGATATAATCGCAATGCTCGCTCCCTTGTCATGTAAATTCTTCGCATAGGCTCGTCTAATAGCATGTGCATTGATGTTCTCCAAGTTAAACCGTTTTGCATACTTTGTTAGCTGTTTTGAGATAGCATTATTCGTTGACTTTGTATTTAAGCTTGTTCCTCTTGTTGAGATAAATAAATTGCTGTTATTCTCCCCATAGTGACTGCGAATGTTATCGTTACAACGAATTAACACTTTGAATAGCTCGACTAGCTGTTCATCAATTGGTAGCTTTAAGATTTGATGATTCTTTAAAATAGCACCTTCTAATACGAGCGTCTTATTGTCAAAGTCAATGTGATGCTCCTTTAGCTGACCAAGTGTGTTAATACGTATGCCTGTTTTGTACATCGTAAGTATTGCTGTCACATCTCTAAGCCCAACAAATGTGTTCTTATCAATCAATGAGATTAACACAGCTATGTCGTTTGGCTTTGCGCCTTTTTTCACCTTCTTATCAACCTTCACATTGACTGATTGCCAAAAGTTAATCGTAAGCCACCCATTTGTTAAACACTTTCCAAGAAATGATTTCAGCACCTTTAGGCGTGTAAGCTTCGTTTGATTTACAACAGCCATGCCATTAAGCCATGAATAAATTGTATCGACTGTAAACTCGTCTAAATACTTTACATCTGCGCTTTTCGCAAAGTTCGTTAGCACCGTATCATAATCTTTTAATGTTCTTGCTCGGTAGCCGCTCACTTCCATTTGCTTTACAATCGTCTTTAACGCTTCCGCAAAGCTCTTTGAATAAGTTCTCACTTGCTCTCCTTTAACCGAGGCGGCAAGCTCCTGAGGTGATGTAAACGAGAAATCTACATCAAACAATCCCGACTTTTTAGTCATAAAAAAATCCTCCATTCAGTTGAATTGGAAGATACATTTCGTTCTGTTAGATTGCGTAATTTTGGGTACAAAAAAAGGGATTCTGCATCAGTGACCGAAGCCCTGACCGAATCCCTAGTTTCTCACAAACTCAATGGTATCAAGGGTTTGTGACTGATTTTTGTACGTCCCAGGAGGGATTCGAACCCCCGACCGACGGCTTAGAAGGCCGTTGCTCTATCCAGCTGAGCTACTGAGACATGATGTCGTTTCTTATGTATTCCATAGGAAGGACAATATTTATTATATGTACTTTATAGCATAATGTCAACATTAATTTTACTATGTAGGCAAGGTTTGCCTCATATTTTTTATCATATGCTGTGATAGTATCAATTATACCATCTCTTCACCTTCTAAAGGGACGAATATAAAAAATTTTGCTACACTATTGGCGATAAAAACTTGGAGGTATGTTTGATGTTTAAGGATTCAGTTGTTATTGTCACAGGTGGTGCACAGGGGATTGGGAAAGGTATTGTTCATGCCTATGCACGACAGGGAGCAAAAGTAGTGATTGCCGATTTAAATGAAGGGCTTGGTCAACAATTAGAACAGGATCTGCTTGCTAAAGGCTACTCTGTATTATTTGTTCACACGGATGTGACGAAGGAAGAGGAGATCGTTCATTTAATGCAACGAGCTGTTGAGCAATACGGGACGATTCATATTTTAATTAATAACGCTGGAAAGTTTCAGCATAAATCTCCTTATGATGTGACGTTTGAGGAGTGGAGTGATCTTTTGCATACGAATTTAACGAGTACCTTTTTTTGTGCAAGAGAGGCAGCAAAGGTGATGAGACACAATGCGAAGGGTGGTGCGATTGTTTCATTGGCTTCGACGCGAGCGGAAATGTCTGAGCCTGATACAGAAGCCTATGCGGCTACAAAAGGTGGAATTGTGGCATTAACCCATGCTTTAGCCCGATCTTTAGGGCCTGATCAGATTACTGTGAATTGTATTTCGCCTGGTTGGATTGAAACGGGCGATTATGCAGCTCTTCGTCCAATAGATCATGCGCAGCATTTGTCGGGAAGGGTTGGTGTACCAGAGGATATCGCACAGGCTTGTCTCTATTTAACCAATCCGCAGAATAATTTTGTGACAGGCATTAATATTACCGTTGATGGTGGTATGACCAAAAAGATGATTTACGAAGAGTAATCATAATCTCCTTTACTTTCTTGTTCTTCATACTTAGAGATTGTGCGGAGTATGCTACTGTAGGAGAAAAAACAAGAAGGAGTGAAGCCTTGTACCCCTATTCAAATGGTTTTACTTTAAGCCAGCTGTACCAAGGTCCCTATGGTCAATATACGGCACCGATTCGACACATTTTAAATTCCAATGATTATCGTCGTTGTATCAGTAAAAACGAAGCAGATTTTATGGCCATGAATCGCTTACTCTGGATGGAGCATGTGAATTGGACACGGATGACGATCATCAGCATTGTCTTTAATTTACCTGATTTACCTTTTGTGCAACAGCGTTTGCTACGAAATGCAACCGATTTAGGGAATTGTCTACGGCCCTTTTACGGTGACTCTGTAGCAGATCGCTATGCGGCCTTAATTAAGGAGCATTTACTTATTGCTGCACAATTAGTAACAGCAGCTGCTAAAGGAGATGCTTCAACAGCGGAAGTGAAAGAAAAAGAATGGTATCGCAATGCAGATGATATTGCCATATTTTTGCATACAATCAATCCTTATTTAAGTAGAGAAGCTGTACAAAAAATGTTTTATACGCATTTAGCTTTAACGAAAAATGAAGCGGTGACGATGATACAAAAAGATTATCAAGCAGATGTAGAGGTTTTTGATGAAATTGAAGCAGAGGCACTTGCGATGTCTGATATGATTGCCAGCGCCATTGTGATGCAATTTTGTTACCTCTTTTAATTACGTAAGCTTTTTATGTTCCATTACTGGTGGGAAAACTCTAGCCACCTTGTTCTTGGCATAATGGGCAATAGGCTCCATATGTTGAAAAGTTTTTTTCATAAAGGAAGCGAGTGAATTGCTTTGAATGGTTACTCTGGCTCGTTGCAACTCCCAAGGTGAGTGGTGGATATCAATACGAAGCAGTTTATTGTTGTATTTTGACCATGAATGATAACGTTCTACGATCCAGTGATCAAAATTCGTGGCTGTATGATCCCCCAATGTAAAAGTAACTTTTAATCTTTCATCACATGCCTTGTAATGGCTTGTATAAGAAAAGTGATGATCAATTTGTTTGCCTACTAATTGTGAATAACGATATGGTAAGCTCCCGATTGCCGTTACCTTTGATAGTAAATAATTAGTCACATCTAGATGAAAAAAATAGATTCCTTTCCTACCGTTATACTTGACATATGTTCGGACATTCAACTGTAAATAGTTATTCATGCCAGGGATGGGCGGTAGAAAGCGAAGTCGATGTCGATAAACTTTAAAAAGGACAGCACTAAGCCAAGCATTCTCTTCAAAGAGATCGAGCTGTAACTCATTCGGTATATATTTTTGTAGTTCTTGGGGAGATATAGGCCAATGTAAGAATAATACATCTTGCCATGTTTGTGTCATCATCCACATAATAAAACTCCTTTCTAACGACTAGTTTTTCCTAGAAAGGAGTTATTCAAACAAACGAACTATTTATCTTGCTCAGCAGATTCTATTTCAACATAACGATAATATAAATTACGTAATTCAGATTCTTTATACAAACCTAAATGACTTTTGTATTGGGGATGTACCATTATCCCCTGTGCTCGTAATTTTTTGACAAACCAACCTTTTGAATATTGATGCACCGAACCCATTCTCCTTTATCTTTATTCATACATAGGGTATGCACTTGAATTCTTGAGGGTGCCTTTGTGCAATAAAAAAAAGAGAGGCGGTATCCTCTCTTTTTTAAGTGCCACAAAAAGTGCGATATGGTTGACTACACGATTCAGGCAGTGAAGCATAGTTCTGTTGCTCTTTTGTATGGGCGTAGGGCTGCGCAAGGACTTTTAATAAGTTGTTCATCACACTATAATCCCCTCGTTCTACTGCCGCTTCTAATGCCTCTTCTACTCTGTGATTGCGTGGAATAACAGCAGGATTATGCTGTTGCATTACTTGTTGTGACATTTCTTTCGTCTGCTGCTGCCTCTCTAATCGCGCTTGCCATTTTTGATACCATTCTTTAAAAGCTGATGCAGTAAATAACTCAGATTCATTTACCTGGTCAAATGTTAACGCGATAAATGTATTTGTATAGTCTGCTTTGTATTGTTGCATGAGCTGCAAAAGTTCTTCAATTAATGCTGCATCCTCTTGTTCTTCAGTAAATAATCCTAGCTTAGCACGCATCCCCTTCATCCAATTTTGAGTATACAGCTGGGGATATTGTTGCAGAACATCCTGTGCCAGTTGAATAGCTTCCTCCTGATCTTCATGAATTAAAGGGAGTAACGCTTCAGCCAAGCGTGTGACATTCCAGCCACCTATATTTGGCTGGTTGCCATAAGCATAACGACCTTGATGATCAATTGAGCTAAATACTGTCGCTGGATCATAGGTGTCCATAAACGCACAAGGGCCATAATCAATCGTTTCACCACTAATCGTCATATTATCTGTATTCATCACACCATGGATAAAGCCAACTAATTGCCACTTAGCTATAAGAGACGCTTGTTTTTTGATTACTTCCTGTAGTAAATAAAGATAACGATTTTGGTCTCCTAAATCTGCTTGGAAATGTCGCTCTAATGCATAATCAGCTAAGAGCTGAAGCTCCTCATCCGTCCCCCAGTTTGCGGCAAATTGAAAGGTTCCTACACGCAAATGGCTACTGGCAATTCGTGTGACAATCGCACCTGGCAATTCAGTTTCACGCATAATCGTTTCACCGGTAGTCACGACTGCTAAACAGCGGGAAGTAGGAATTCCTAACGCGTACATCGCCTCACTTATAATATACTCCCTTAACATTGGACCCAATGCAGCTCTTCCATCACCACCACGAGAATAAGGTGTTCTACCGGAACCTTTTAATGCGATATCATAGCGTTCATTATGGGGGGTTATTTGTTCACCATATAGCAGCGCCCGACCGTCACCTAGCATATTAAAATGACCGAATTGATGTCCTGCATAAGCCTGCGCAATTGGTTCGCCACCTTCTGGGATTTTACTACCAGCCAAAATGGCTACTGCCTCCTCATCTTGTAAAGCTTCAATGTCTAGGCCAAGTGATGTTGCTACTGCTTCATTAAGCAACACCAGTTTTGGTGAACGTACAGGATTTAATGAAATGTCGGAATAAAAAATACTTGGTAGTCGAACATAACTATTATCAAAATGCCAGCCAATTGTCTTTTTCATGATGTCTCCTTTGGTTCCTTTTGAGTTTATTTTTTCTATTTCATCATCTTTCATTCATAGACAATTTTACCACTATTCATAGTCAATATAAAAATCCGCAATAACTTCGGAAGTCTTGCGGATTCATTTCCTCTTATTTTCTTTGAAATGTATGACTAGCTATACATTGGTGATCGTCAGTCCAGAATGCCACTTTAAAAGTAGAAGCCTCTATTTCCACAATAGCAAAGCTTTTCTCTTTGCGACCACGTGGTTTTAATAAGCTTCCAGGATTTAAAAATAAAATATCATCTATCATTTCAGCACCGAGGATATGGGAATGACCAAAGCACACAATTTGTGCATCTAGCTCTTTAGCCCGATAGGATAATGAAAGAATGGAATTTTTCACATTGAACAAATGACCATGGGTGATAAAAATCCTTACGTCATTATTCATGAAAATTTCTTCTTCTGGATAAGCCTTCTCATGATCACAGTTCCCACGTACTTTTATCATTCCCGCTAATGACTCATGCGCGAAAGGAAGTTCACTATCTCCACAATGAATCACAGTGTCTATTTCTGGATAAAAACCCTTTACTCTTTCAATGACTTGGCTGTCACCATGTGTATCACTCATAACAAGTATTTTCATGGATATCACCTCTTATTTTATAAGATTCGGTAATTGCTCCTTTAACTTGCGAATGGCATTGCCACGATGAGAAATTGCTCCTTTTTCTTCTGGAGAAAGCTCTGCCATCATACGGTTTAAGCTTGGTACGAAAAAGATAGGATCATAACCAAACCCGTTCGTTCCACGTTTTTCATGTGCAATGACACCTTCACATGTACCAAAGACCGTTGTTGTTGCAAATTCGGGACCTGCTATAGCAATGCAGCAGCAAAAACGTGCTGTACGTTTATCATCTTCGACCCCTTGTAAATTTTCTAATAGTTTTATCATGTTTGCTTCATCATCATGATCGCCAGCATAGCTAGCAGAATACACGCCTGGTTCACCATTTAAAGCATCTACTGCTAAACCACTATCATCAGCAATCACAATCGTACCAAGCTCTTTTGCTAAGGCTTCTGCTTTTAAGATTGCATTTTCTTCAAACGTTGTCCCTGTTTCTTCTATTTCCATTTCTGGTGCCACTTCAAACATTGTTACTACTTCATAACCAAGTGGTCCAAATAATGCTTCGAAATCCTTTGCTTTTCCTTTATTTTTCGTTGCGATTACTACTTGTTTCATATTATTGATTCCCTCCAACCTTGTTTGCTAGTTCACCAAGTGTTGTTTTTTGGAGCTCTACTAATTGCTGAATGCCCTTTTCACCTAACGCTAACAATTCATTCAGTTCTTCACGGGAAAAGGTTGCTTCTTCGCCAGTTCCCTGTAATTCAACAAATCGCCCTGCACCTGTCATCACAATGTTCATATCAACAGCAGCAGCTACATCTTCAACATAATTTAAATCTAAAATGGCACCCTGCTCTTCTACGATACCTACACTAGTTGCTGCTAAAAAGTCTGTTACTGGGAATTTCTCGAATGGCTTTTCTTCAGCAAATTTAGCAATAGCTTGTGTCATGGCAACAAATGCACCTGTAATGGATGCTGTACGAGTGCCTCCATCTGCTTGAATGACATCACAGTCAATCCATACTGTACGTTCTCCCAATGCTTCTAAATCCACTACAGCACGCAATGAACGCCCAATTAAGCGCTGAATTTCCATCGTACGTCCATTGACTTTCCCACGAGAAGATTCACGAGGTGTACGTTGAGCTGTTGCACGAGGGAGCATTGAATACTCAGCAGTAATCCATCCTTTTCCTTGCCCACGTAAAAAGCCAGGTACTTTGTCTTCAATTGTAGCTGTGCAAATTACTTTTGTGTTTCCCACTTGAATCAATACGGAGCCTTCTGGATGTAAAAGATACTCACTATCCATTTTTATCGGTCGTAGCCCGTCTGCATTTCTTCCATCGAATCTTGTCATATATTTCGTTCCTCCTAAAAGCTTTCGCGCACTCATCTTATCATAATTTGTTTCATCAAAAAAGTACTCGTCGGCTTATGTATGATGCTGAAAACGGCAAAAATCAGCCTAGCCAGTTGCTAAGCTGATTTTTTATTTTAATGTCATACGTTTTATGTCAAGAGTACCTTGCCCTAGCCAATTCTCAGCAATCGAACGGAAAATTGGAACAGAACCGGTTGCAAAAAATTTATGAGCAGGCACCGTATTTGCGTTTGCTAAAGTGCCGTTATACGCTAACATTTCTTGAACATCCTTTGCTGTTTCTTCCGCAGAAGAGAGTACATTAACATCTTCTCCGACAACAGCTTCAATTTGTTTTTGTAGGATAGGATAATGTGTACATCCTAAAATAACCGTATCGAATTGTTGATTTTTCAACGGCTTTAAGCCTTCCGCTATCAGTTGATTAGCAAAGTCACCTTTGTATTCGCCACTTTCTACAAGTGGTACGAATGTTGGACAAGCTAGTGGAATAATATGAGTTGACGTATTAAGTGACAATAAGGCTTCTTCATACGCCCCACTTTTTATTGTTCCTTCTGTTGCAAGCACAACGACTTCATGTCGCTTCGTTTTCTTTACAGCTGCACGTGCGCCAGCATTTATAACACCTAGTACCGGAAAAGGCATATTTCTTTGTAAACTTTCGAGTGCTACTGCAGTCGCTGTATTACAAGCAATAACAAGCATCTTAATATTCATTTTTTCAAGTGCTTTTGCCATTTGCCATGTAAAATTCCGTACTTCCTGACGACTTCTTGGACCATACGGACATCTTGCTGTATCGCCAATATAATAGATCGTTTCATTTGGCAATCGCTTCATAATTTCTTTTGCTACGGTTAAACCGCCTACTCCTGAGTCAATAACGCCTATCGGGGCATTCATACTTTCCGCCTCAATCCTGTTTCATGTGTACATGTAGTTTTTCTAAATAGCTTGATAATTGCGCGACTTCTTGTTCATTAAAACCAACAAGCATCTCTTGCAAATATTGCTGTCTTTTTTCAATAACTTCTTGAATAATACGTTCGCCTTTTTCGAGAAGATGAACGACAACGACACGGCGATCATTTTCATCACGCACACGCTTGACTAATTCATTTTTCTCCATACGGTCCACTAAATCGGTTGTCGTACTAAAAGCTAAATATAAACGGTTTGATAATTCGCCAATTGTAATATCACCAAGCTCTTCTAACCACTGTAATGCAACAAATTGTGGCGGCGTGATCGCATAATCGGAAACAATCTCTCTTCCCTTTTGCTTCACGATGGCCGCTATATAGCGTAATTCCTTTTCAACCGTTGCAACGGTTTCAGGTGAGTGCTTTGTTACTTCATCCGACATATAACTATTTCACTCCTAAAAATACGTTGAATAGTTCTATTTTGTCGTTTTTTTCACGAAATAGCAAGTGTCCATTAGTCTAATTTAAATTCTTCCAAGCGTAACAGCTCAATTAACGCCTGAGATCGATTCGTTACACCTAGCTTTTGAATTGTATTGGAAATGTGATTCCGCACTGTTTTTTCACTAATACCAAGCTGCTCTGCAATATCTCTCGTTGTTTTTTCAGCTAATAAAAGCGCAAATATTTCACGTTCTCGGTTTGTTAAAAGAGAACGATGATGAGAGCCATTCATTCAGTTACACCCTCCTCCCCCGCACGTATTGTAACTTATGTTAAGGGGCTTGAAGCGGTGACGGCTATTTGCATGATTATTACATGTTTTCTTTAAAAATTTCGGAAATTGCTTCGACACATACGTTCGTTTTCTGTTTATTGGGTCCATATCTCACCACAATTAAGCGTCGAGATGATTGCCAATGTAGTTTGGTTAGTGGTTTACTCGCAAACAGCTATCACGAAATTGAACAAGATGACTACACTCCTCACTATTTACACTTTTTACTGAGAAATAATTGCTAGACTAATTAAATGAGCTCTCTCCTCCTCTGAAATCGGCACACTTTTGCCTGTTCGAGGATCCATTTGCACAATTGTTCCGCGACCTGTAAAGCATATTTCATTCTTCTGATTTTTTGCTAGATAATGAATGTCCATTGAAGAATTCCCGACATTCGCTATCTTTGTGTAAATTCGTAGAACATCATCAAAGAAAACTTGTTTTACATAATCACATTGTAAATCAGCTACTATCGGTATAGCTTTTACACCTTCATCCACTGCTGAAGGCATTAAAATATCTAAATGACGAAAATAATCAATTCTTGCTTGCTCAAAATATGTAAAGCTAACGGTATTGTTCATATGCCCGTACATATCCGTTTCCGAAAAACGTACACGTACCTCACTATAAAAGGAAAAATCCTTTTGCCACTCTTGTAAATTTTCAATATATTTTGCCTTCATGTTACACATCCCCTTTTCATTGTTTGCCACTCCTATTTTAAGTCGAGTAATGCATTTGCACTTTTATTAATCATGGCAAATAGTAAATGAATCAATATTCATTATAAAAGAAATTGATTTATTAGCATAGAAAAATTCACTATTTACCTATTTTTATTGCAAATATTGCTACCCATTACATCATTAGATTGGTTTCTATAAATATAAAAAACTCCCTCACACAAAAGTGTAAGGGAGTTTGAAAGCCCGCTTATCCGATATTAGTCTACGTAGTGATCAGAACCGAAGAAGTTACGGAACATTTGCACTGTAGTTGCACGGTTAAGTGAAGCGATAGATGTTGTTAAAGGAATACCTTTTGGACATGCAGCAACACAGTTTTGAGAGTTACCACAGTTTGCAAGGCCGCCATCACCCATAATAGCATTTAAACGTTCATCTTTAATCATTGCACCTGTTGGGTGAGTATTGAAAAGACGTACTTGTGATAATGGAGCTGGTCCGATGAATGAAGCTTTTTCAGACACGTTTGGACATGCTTCCATACATACACCACAAGTCATACATTTAGATAATTCATAAGCCCATTGACGTTTACCTTCTGGCATACGTGGACCTTCACCTAAATCATAAGTACCATCGATTGGTACCCATGCTTTAACTTTTTTAAGTGCATTGAACATACGTTCACGGTCAACTTGTAAGTCACGAATAACAGGGAATGTTTTCATTGGCTCAAGTTTAATTGGCTCTGTCAATTGGTCAACAAGCGTTGAACATGATTGACGTGGACGTCCATTAATTACCATTGAACATGCACCACAAACTTCTTCTAAACAGTTCATATCCCAAGTTACTGGCGTTGTGCTTTCACCATTTTCAGTAACAGGGTTTTTTTGAATTTCCATTAAAATTGAAATTACGTTCATACCATGACGGTAAGGTACTTGGAATTTTTGCCAGTAGCTATTGCCGCCTTGTGTATCTTGACGTAAGATTTCCACTTTAACCATTCTTCCAGTATTAGCTGCGATTTGCATAACTTTTAGTCTCCTTTCGCAGAGTAGTCACGTTTACGTGGTGGGATTAAAGAAACGTCGACTTCTTGGTACGTGATAATTGGGTTACCAGTAGTTGGGTCAAACTTCGCCATTGTTGTCTTTAAGAAGTTCTCATCATCACGGTTAGGGAAATCAGGTTTATAGTGTGCTCCACGTGATTCATTACGTAATAATGCACCTTTTGTCATTACTTTCGCAAGAACTATCATATTCTTAAGTTGACGTGTGAAGTGTGCACCTTGGTTACTCCATTTTTGCGTATCGTTAATGTTGATATTATTCCAACGCTCAGTTAGCTCATCAAGTTTTTTCAGTGTTTCTTCAAGCTGATCATTGTAACGTACTACAGTCATTGTAGCAGTCATCATTTCACCAAGCTCTTTGTGAAGTAAGTAAGCGTTTTCTGTGCCATCCATTTTCATGATAGCTTCCCATTTAGCTTGTTCTTCCTTTACGCGAGCATCATAAAGGTCTTGTGGAAGATCTTCAGCATGCTTTTTAAGATGTTTTACATAATCTACTGCGTTTGGTCCTGCAACCATACCACCGTAGATAGCAGATAGTAATGAGTTTGCGCCAAGACGGTTTGCACCGTGTTGTGAGTAATCACATTCACCTGCTGCAAATAGACCAGGAATTTCAGTCATTTGGTTATAGTCAACCCATAATCCACCCATTGAATAGTGAACAGCTGGGAAGATTTTCATTGGTAATTTACGTGGGTCATCCCCTACGAATTTTTCGTAGATTTCGATGATACCACCAAGTTTAACGTCCAATTCATGTGGATCTTTATGAGAAAGATCTAGATATACCATGTTTTCGCCGTTGATACCAAGTTTTTGGTTTACACAAACGTCGAAAATTTCACGTGTTGCAATATCACGTGGTACTAAGTTACCATAAGCTGGGTATTTTTCTTCTAAGAAGTACCAAGGTTTACCGTCTTTATAAGTCCAAATACGACCACCTTCACCACGAGCAGATTCTGACATTAGACGGTTTTTGTCATCTCCAGGAATCGCTGTTGGGTGAATTTGAATGAACTCACCATTCGCATAAGAAGCACCTTGTTGGTATACGATAGAAGCAGCAGAACCTGTATTAATAACAGAGTTTGTTGTTTTACCGAAGATAATACCAGGGCCACCAGTCGCCATAATAACAGCGTCTGCACGGAATGATTTAATTTCTTCTGTGCGCATATCTTGCGCTACGATACCACGGCAAACGCCGTCTTCGTCGATAATAACACCAAGGAATTCCCAGTGCTCATATTTATTTACTAAACCAGCTACTTCGTGTGAACGAACTTGCTCGTCAAGTGCGTATAGTAATTGTTGTCCAGTTGTAGCACCAGAGAAAGCTGTACGGTGGTGTAGTGTACCACCAAAACGACGGAAGTCTAAAAGTCCTTCTGGTGTACGGTTGAACATAACACCCATACGGTCCATTAAGTGAATAATGCCAGGTGCTGCATCACACATACCTTTAACTGGTGGTTGGTTCGCTAAGAAGTCCCCACCATATACTGTATCATCAAAGTGGATCCATGGAGAATCCCCTTCACCTTTTGTATTTACCGCACCATTAATTCCGCCTTGCGCACAAACAGAGTGTGAGCGTTTTACAGGAACTAATGAGAATAAATCAACTTCAGTACCAACTTCAGCTGCTTTAATCGTTGCCATCAGACCGGCAAGACCACCGCCGACAACAATTATTTTGCTTTTCGCCATGATTATTTCTCACTCCTCTTAAAAAATTGCAATGATTGCATGTGTCTATCCTAGCTTCTATGGAATTAAACGAAAGCTAAAATAGCAGCCACACCAACTACACTTAGAATTACGAAAATAATGTTTGTTACGTAAGTAGCAATCTTTTGAGACTGAGGAGATTGTGTAATACCCCAGCTTACTAGGAATGCCCATAAACCGTTAGATAAGTGGAAAGTTGCTGATAAAATACCAACAATGTAGAATCCAAGCATGAATGGATTATTCACGATATTTGCCATCATGTCGTAATCAACGTGTGTGCCAAGTGCTTTTTGAATACGAGTTTGGAAAATATGCCATGCAATGAAAATCACTAGGAATACACCAGTGAAACGTTGTAAAGAGAACATCCAGTTACGGTACGTGCTGAAACGTCCTGTGTTTGGTGTAGCAGTGAATGCAATGTAAACACCATAGAATGCGTGGAACATTAATGGAATATAGATGACAATCCATTCAACTAGGATAAGGAATGGAATCTTTTCCATTACTGCGGTAGCATCGTTGTAACTTTCTGCCCCGCCTGTTGCTGTAAAGTTAATGAACAGGTGCATCGTTAAAAACAGACCTACTGGAATGATCCCAAGTAGAGAATGTAAGCGACGCCATAAAAACTCTCGATCTTTCGACAAGACTGTTACCCCCCTTAGTACTTAAAATAGCACAACAAAAGAAGTCATCATTTTGTAAATGATACTTCATTGACTGTGTATTTCATCATGGTACAATATTATGACATGTTTATTGTACTCTCAAGAGCTACGAGCGTCAAGGCAACTCGGAGTTTTTCATAGAGCTTATTAAAGAACTAATATAGTACATGATGCGTCGTTTTTTCTCGAAAAATCTATCATTACTTTATTACCGCCAAATTTTAAGAATATTCTAAGAAAGAAGGATAACAATGTTAAACACTCCATCTCCTACAATCTCATCATTTGGTTATGAGATCATTCGCGATCATATTCTATCTTCTATACTTGGTAAACATGAAGATGATGTCCTTTATTGGGCAGGTAAAGAGCTTGCACGTAAGTTTCCATGTAAAAGTCAAGACGAACTTATCGCATTTTTCGCAGATGCCTGTTGGGGTACATTAGCGTTATTAAAAGAATCAAAGGATGGTCGCATTTTCGAATTGACTAATGACCCAGAAATATTACAAATCAAACAACGTAGCTTTAGACTTGAGGCGGGATTTATAGCTGAACAAATTCAATTAGCTAAAGGCTATCTTACAGAATGCTATGAAGAAAAACGAGAAAAGCAACACCATGTCATGTTTACAGTCAAATGGGATGTTAAGGAACGTATTATGAATACCATCCCTACAGAGTAATGAAAAGGATTGCCTCCCTTATATGGGATGACAATCCTTTTTTCTTCCTATCATTTCGAACAATTACATAAAATGCTGTTTCTTCTATTATTATATATAAAGTGCTTGCTCTAAATTAAATTCATCATGTAATGCATTTGCTGCACGGATCATATCATCCTGTGGTACGACAACTGATACTTTTATTTCAGATGTGCTAACCATTTTTACGGGAATGTTTTCATGGCGTAATCGATCAAACATACGGGCAGCAACACCAGGATTAGACGCCATACCTGAACCAATAATGGAAACTTTCGCTAACCCTATTTCGAAGTCAGCAAAGCTAAAGCCAAGTGATACTTTGCTATCTTCTAGAACCCGCAATGCTTCCGCAAATTCCTCTTTTAAAATGGAAAAAGATACAGTCGGCTTTAATCCATCAATAATCGCTTGAACAATAATATCTACATTGATCCGATTTTCTGCTAGGGTGGTAAACATATCGGCTAATGAACCTTCGCTATAGGCATCATACCCAACTGTTAACCGAATAATATCTGCTTCAAAAGCTACACCGCGAACTACTAAATTTTTCTCCATTTCCACTTCCTCCTTCAATAAAGTACCTACCGACTCTACTGAACTAGAGCGGATGATAACTGGTAATTGAAACTTCTTCGCTAACTCTACTGCCCGTGGATGTATAACATGTGAACCTAAATTGGATAGTTCCAACATTTCATCGTAAGAAATTTCCTGTAGCTTTTGGGCATTTGTAACATAGCGTGGATCGGCTGTATAAACACCATCCACATTGCTATATATATCAACTCTCTCTGCCTCTAAACCTATGGCAAGAGCTACAGCTGTTGTTTCCGCTCCACCCTTTCCAAGAGTTGTTATATTATAATCGTCGTCAACACCCTGTTCTCCAGCAATGACTACAATTTGGCCTTGTTCAAAATGTTCTTCAATACGATGGACATCTAAATTGTCTATACGTGCATGTCGATACATACGATCCGTATGAATACCTGCCTGCCATCCAGTTAATGACACTGCCTTATAGCCTGCTTCTTGTAATGCAATAGCAAATAAAGAGCTAGATAATTGAGTACATGTGGACATCACTGCAGCTAATTCTCGCTTTGACACATCGTCAGTGAAACGCTTCACCATCATCTTTACGTCTTTTGCAGTTTGTCCCATTGCCGCTACTACCACTACTACATCAAACCCTTTATCCTTCTCAGCAATAGCTTTTCGAGCCATTTCTTGGATGTGGCCCGTTGATGCTATTGTAGCTCCTCCAAACTTCATCACAATTCTAGCCATTTTTTTGTTCCCCTTTCCAGTCTGCGTATTTCACTTAACTTCGAAGTGTAAAAACAGTCTCTAGAAAACTAAAAAAGCAACTTCCACATAACGTGAAAGCTGCTTATAACATGTACAATAATCGTAACTTGCGCATGTGTGATAGCTCTCCGAAACGTTTAGAATCGACAGTCTTACATTTCTTAAATGCAAAACCAGTACAACAAAGGAAACAACAATGCTGTACTTCGGCAAGCTCCCCTTTCACACAATGTCTCTGGACTTGTTCATCCTCCATTGTGCTATTCTTGAATCTTGCACCTCTATCATCACCTTAAAAGTGAAGTATTAAATTTATTAGCCCTGGCGTCCACTAACTAGCCGTCCAAAGGGCTGTTTAACATTGAACAACAATGTTATTTACAACCTTAGCACATGTCTATTCCTTTGACAACGATTCTTGCTGAAAATAGGAGTAAATTTGGCTTGCTAACTTAGCAGGCATCCCAGCCTCCTGTAAAGCTAGTTCGCTCGCCTCTCGAATTTTTTTGACTGACCCAAAATGTTTAAGCAACTGTTGCTTACGTTTAGGTCCTATCCCTTCGATTTGATCAAGGACAGATTGAATAGCATGCTTCTCATGCTGTTGACGCAAGAACGTAATAGCAAAGCGATGGACTTCATCTTGAATTCGTTGTAACAAATAAAAACCATCACTTGTACGCTTTAAGGCGATCACTTCTGGCGGATCACCAAACAATAGCTGCGATGTATTATGCTTGTCATCCTTTGCTAAACCCGCAATTGGTATAACAAGCCCTAGTTCATCTTCTAATACTTCACGAGCTACTTCCATTTGCCCTTTTCCTCCATCAATGAGGACTAAATCTGGTAATGGTAAACCCTCTTTTAAAACCCTCGTATAACGACGACGGATGACCTCCTGCATAGCGCCATAATCATCATGCTTGGCTGCTGAACGCGTTTTGTACTTACGATATTCCTTTCTTGCAGGCTTTCCATCAATGAAAACAACCATAGCAGAGACGGCATCCGTGCCATGCATATGACTATTATCAAAAGCTTCGATTCGTAATGGCGTCGTTATACCCATTGCCTCACCAAGAACCTCACAAGCACCAATTGTACGTTCTTCTTGTCGTTCAATCAGCTGGAATTTAGCTGCCACAGCTATTTCAGCATTTTTGGTTGCTAAATCTACCAATTCCTTTTTCTGTCCTCGTTTTGGTGTGAGTACTTTGATCTCTAATAATTCCGTTAAAATGGCTGCATCAATGGCTTGTGGAATAAAAACTTCTTTTGGCTTTATATGCTCTGGTTTCTCATAGAAACGCCCAACAAATGTTAAAAATTCTTCTTCAGCATCTTGATAGATCGGGAAAATGGAGACATCACGTTCTATTAATTTACCTTGTCGGACAAAAAATACTTGTACACACATCCATCCTTTTTCAACAGCATAGCCAAATACATCACGGTTTGTTGTATCACTTGATACAATTTTTTGTTTTTGCATAACTGTATCAATGTGTGCAATTTGGTCTCGAAACTCCTTCGCACGTTCAAATTCCAAATTTTCAGCAGCTGCAAGCATTTTAGTTTCCAGCTCCTTTTTAACTGCCTCAACACCACCATTTAAAAACTTTGTCATATCCTCAATCATTTCTTGATAAGTTTGACCATCAATTTCCTTTATACAGGGAGCCAAGCATTGACCCATATGATAGTACAAACAAACTTTTGAAGGTAATTGTACACATTTGCGTAGCGGATATAATCGATCTAATAGCTTTTTCGTTTCACTTGCCGCATATGCATTAGGATAGGGACCAAAATATTTAGCCTTATCCTTTTTAACCTTTCGTGTTGTAATAAGACGCGGATGTTTTTCGTTGGTAATTTTTAAATATGGATATGTCTTATCATCCGTTAGCATGACATTGTATTTTGGATCATGTAATTTAATGAGATTCAGCTCTAAAATAAGTGCTTCAATATTGGATGATGTCACGATATACTCAAAATCTTCTATTTCACTTACAAGTCTTTGTGTTTTCCCCTCATGTGTACCTGTAAAGTAAGAACGCACACGATTTTTCAGTACTTTCGCTTTACCGACATATATAATTGTCCCCTGTCGATCTTTCATCAAATAGCAGCCAGGCTGATCGGGTAAAATATCCAGTTTACGCTTAATTAAATCGTTCATTACCTACCTGCCCCCTAAGTAAAATTTCCTCTCCATATTATATAACGAAAAAAAGCCGAACACATCAATTGATGGCTCGGCTTTTATAAACTTCATTTATTACGCATGTTTTGCGATAAATGCTTCTAAAGCTTCTTTAGGTTGGAAGCCTACAGTTTTGTCAACTAATTCTCCATCTTTAAATAATAGTAAAGATGGGATAGACATAATTTGATACTCAGCTGCAGTACCTTGGTTATTGTCTACGTCAACTTTTACAATTTTAGCTGCACTACCAGCAGCGTCCATTTCTTCAAGAACTGGCCCAATCATTTTACAAGGTCCACACCAAGCAGCCCAAAAGTCTACTAGTACTAACCCTTCTTTAATATCGTTTTGGAACGTAGCATCCGTTGCATGTACAATTGCCATTTGAAATCCTCCTTAAGCTTACTATGATTGTAGTATAGCATGGATAAATTCACTTGAGCGAACAATCTGCCTACAATGTATTTTTTATGAAAAACGATGTCGAAAAACGTAAGATTGACTATTCATTTTCTTGATAACGGCCTTTCAATACATAGGATAATGTAATAAAGAGATAAATGCCTAACGTAATGCCTGTGATGATGATGGAAGTTGTGAAAATAATCCCAATTAAAATGGCACTTAACGCAATTATAGCGATCCATGTTGTATAAGGGAACCATTTCACTTCATAAGCACTTGTATTTTCCGCTTGTTTTTTTCGTGATTTCAAATGGGCAATCGCAATAATTAACCAAATGAATAACACCGTATAACCAAGAGATCCCATTAAGAAATCAAAGGTCTTGCTCCCAGCATATAGAGATAAGATTACACCTAAATACATGGCCACTGTACACATTAAAATAGCATATACTGGCACTTTACGTTTAGATAAATAGCCAAAGATTTTAGGTACACGCCCGTCTACAGCTTGGGTATACAGCACACGAGATGAACCATAGAGTCCTGAATTCATGGAGGAAATAATGGCAAGTAAAACGACAGCGTTCATAATATGATCTGCACCAGGAATGCCGATCATTTTAAATACCATTACAAATGGACTTTCAGGTACCCCGTTTACATTATTCCAAGGTATTAAGCTGACAATAATAAAGAAAGGTAGCAGATAGAACGTAACAATACGTACTAGTGTACTGCGAACAGCTTTTGGTACAACTTTTTCTGGATTTTTCGTTTCTGCTAATGTAATCCCAATGATTTCGGTTCCCCCATAAGAATAAATAACCACCAACATGGCAGCAATTAAACCCATTGAACCATTAGGGAAAAACCCTCCGTGCTCCGTTAAATTAGAAAAACCTACAGCTGTATGATGTCCAAACGAAACTAGTAATAAGATAAGTCCCGCAATAATGAACACAATAATAACCGTTATTTTAATTAAGGCTAGCCAGTATTCGGTTTCAGCAAATATTTTTACGGACAATAAATTAATGGCTGTCACTAAAACTGAAACTGACAAGGCAAGTATCCAGATGGGGTATTCTGGCAACCAATATTGAATAAAAATTGCCGCAACGACAGACTCCGCTGCAATATTTAAAACCCACATTTTCCAATAGATCCAATCGAGGAAATAAGCTGGGTATTTTCCTAACACCGATTGAACTAAATCTCTAAACGTTCTGGCTTCTTTATTTCGAACGGCCATTTCTGCGAGGCCTTGCATAACAAATAATAAAATGATGCCCCCTAATAAATACGCAATGAGCACTGACGGCCCTGCCATATCGATAGCAGCACTACTACCTTTGAATAACCCTGCCCCAATTGCCCCACCTAGAGCCATCATTGTGATGTGACGTGAGGTCATTGTTCTTGTTAATTGTTGACTGTTTTTTTCCACTTTCTTACCTCCTAAAATCAAAAAAGCATATCGTCTCTTCTTTCAAAAAAGAAGAGACGATATGCCATTTAGCAAACCGCGGTACCACTCTAATTGGTTCTTTATAGAACCCAGCTTAAAAACCTTGTAACGAAGGTTAATCGTCAAACAAATAGAATAATCAGATAATTCTATCTATCTTACCACTCCTAGGCAAGTTCAAAGCCTTATTGGACTGCGTTGCACCATCCCGCAGCTCTCTTCACCGAATAATGAGCTTTTACTACTCCTAATCTTTGCGTTTCAAATCATTAATGTATCAACCACTATAATAGCTATCGTTAATTATGTCAATATTTTATTTTGCAATAATTTTCAAACACTAATTATTTCTTTCGCCCATTATAAAAAGCAGGAAGGATCTTCCCTCCCTGCTTAACACTTTATGCGTTCACTTTTAATGCTTTAAATTCTTCAATTAGAAGCGGAATAACTTCAAACAAATCACCAACGATACCGTAATCCGCTACTTTGAAAATATTTGCTTCTGGATCTTTATTGATGGCAACAATTACTTTAGAATTTGACATTCCTGCTAAATGTTGAATGGCACCAGAAATACCCGCCGCAATATAAAGGTCAGGTGTAACTACCTTCCCTGTTTGACCGATTTGAAGTGAATAGTCACAGTACTCAGCGTCACATGCACCACGTGATGCTCCAACTGCACCGCCTAGTAAATCTGCTAGCTCTTTTAATGGCTCGAAACCTTCTTCAGACTTCACACCACGACCACCTGCAACAACAACTTTCGCTTCTGAAAGATCTACACCTTCTGAAGATTTACGAACTACTTCTTTGATTATTGTGCGTAGGTTTGTAATATCTACAGTGATAGCAGAAACATCGCCTGTTTTTCCTTCGACTTTTTCTAATGGTGTAATATTATTTGGACGAATGGAAGCTAAAACAACGCCCTCTTTAACTTTCACTTTTTCAAAAGCCTTACCAGAGTAAATTGGTCGGATGAATAGAACATCATCACCGGCACCCTCAATAGAAGTGACATCGGATACTAGACCTGCTTGTAATTTACTAGCGATTTTTGGAGATAAATCTTTACCATTTGCTGTATGCCCGAAGACAATGCCAGCTGGTTTTTCTTGCTCAATAACAGCTAATAATGCCTGACTATAACCATCAGATGTATATTGCTTTAAATGTGGGTGTTCCACTGTTACCACACGGTCAGCACCATATTCAAATAATGGACCTGTTAAACCTGCTACAGCATCCCCTAAAAGTACTCCAACAACCTCGCCACCATCTGCGATTTGTTTTGCAGCTGCAATTGCTTCAAAAGAAACATTACGTAAGCTTCCTTCACGAACTTCACTTAACACTAATACTTTTTTTGACATAGAATATTCCCTCCGTTACCCTTTAAGATTCGATTAACATCATCAAATAATTAAACAACTTTTGCTTCTGTGTGAAGTAGATTTACCAGTTCTTTTACTTGTGCAGAAAGGTCACCTTCAAGAACGCGGCCAGCTGCCTTTTGAGCTGGTAAGAAGATGTCTACTGTTTCAATCTTCACTTCTACATCATCTTCATCGATATCTAAATCATCTAACTCAAGTTCTGCAAGCGGTTTCTTTTTCGCTTTCATAATACCTGGTAATGATGGATAACGTGGCTCATTTAAACCTTGCTGAGCTGTTACTAATAATGGTAAAGAAGTTTCAATGACTTCTGAATCTCCTTCGATATCACGAACAATTTTCGCAGATGTTCCGTCAATTTCTAGTTTTGTAATCGTCGTTACATAATTAATATCCAGTAAATCTGCAACGCGTGGACCAACTTGACCAGAACCACCATCAATTGCAACATTTCCAGTTAAAATTAAATCCGCATCTTTATCTTTTAAGTATTCAGCTAAGAGATAAGCAGCAGCATTTTGGTCTAATTCATCTAAATCATCTTCGGTATTAATTAATACGGCTTCGTCAGCTCCCATAGCAAGCGCTGTACGTAATTGCTTCTCTGCATCCTCGCCACCAATTGTGACAACTGTTACTTTGCCACCAGCAGCATCACGCACTTGAATTGCCTCTTCAATGGCATATTCATCATAAGGGTTGATAATGAATTCCGCGCCATCCTCTTGGATTTTGCCACCCGACACAACGATTTTTTCTTCTGTATCAAACGTACGTTTAATTAATGCAAAAATATTCATATATCCATACCTCCTGGAACGTTTTTATAATTCTAAGTAAACTTATAAATATTATATATTTTCAGTTTCGATAACGCCGATAACATCTTTGTGCTATCGACATTTGGAAAATTATTTACCAGTAAACACAGGCTCACGCTTTTCAATGAATGCTTGAATTCCTTCTTTTGCATCCTCTGTCACGAATACTGTTCCAAAGGATTTCGCTTCTGCTTCAATGCCTTCATAGAACGATGCATGCTTTGCAAATTGCAATGTTTGAATAGCTGCCTTTAAAGCTATTGGGCTTTTCTTAGCAATATTCTTAGCAATCTTTAACGTTTCATCTAGTAGCGTTTCGTCTGTGAATGCACGGTTTGCTAAGCCCCATTGAACAGCTTCTGTACCTGAAATTGGCTCGCTTGTAAACATCATCTCCGCGGCCTTTGCTACCCCCACATAGCGTGGCAAGCGTTGAGTACCGCCAAATCCAGGAATAAGACCTAATTGTAATTCAGGTAAACCTAGCTTTGCAGATTCAGTGACGAATCGCATATGACAGCTCATTGCTAACTCAAGTCCGCCACCTAATGCTGCACCATGGATGGCCGCAATCACAGGCTTAGAGAATGATTCAACACGCTCAAATACTTGCTGTCCATTGCTAGCTAACTTCGTAAATTCTTCCCCAGATTCTACCCCAGTAAATTCTTTAATGTCTGCTCCCGCAGAGAAGAAACGGCCTTCACCATGAAGTACAAGGACTCTTACAGCATCATCGTGTTCTAAAGCATCTAGAACAGCGTTAACTTCTGCAATAATACCGCGAGATAAAGCGTTTGCTGGTGGACGTGCAATTGTAATCATTGCTACCCCATCTTCTACTTTCCAACTTAGAAATTCCATTTCTCCACATCCTTTTAAGCTTTAATGCCGTTCAGGATTAATGCCTGAACCTTTGGAACCTGTTCCATTAAATCATATCGATAGTCATTCATAACCCACGACGTAATAGTTTCATCAATTGTTCCAAAAACCATTTGTCGTGCCAAGCGTACATCCATCGTTTGATTGAACTCACCTGAAAGCATACCTTCGATTAAAATCTGATCGAGTAAGTGTAAATACTCACGTAGTACCGAATTAATTTTTAATCGTAAGTCTTTGTTTGATTGGCGTAGCTCTAATTGTGTGACGGTTGCTAGGTATCGATCTGTCGCTAGAACATTAAAATGATTTTCAATCATTCGTGAAAGTTTGTCTTTTGACGTACTTCCATTTTCTATTATATCTTGTAATGACTCTACAAAAACAGCCATTTTTTCATTAAAGACAGAAATTAATATATCTTCTTTATTTTTAAAATATAAATAGATTGTTCCATCGGCCACCCCTGCCTGTTTGGCGATTTTCGATACTTGCGCTTGGTGATACCCATTTTCCGCAATAACGATGACAGCTGCATCAATAATTTGCTTATATTTCGGCTTATCTCGTTTCACTTTTATATCACCACCTAAAAAACATGCGCACGTCTACATGATCCATATGACGTGTGAACCTAAAAAAATATGAAAATATGAATGGTCATTCATTCATATTTTCATATTATATTTTACAGCATTGCTTGTCAATACTTTCACACGTATTTATTTCGCTTCTTTATTCGCTAATTTTGTTTTTTCTTCTTCTACCAAAGTGCGACGCAAAATTTTCCCTACGGCTGTTTTTGGTAGCTCATCTCTAAATTCATAATAACGCGGAACCTTAAATGCCGCTAGATGTTGACGGCAATATTTATTTAATTCGTCCTCTGAAATCGAATATCCTTCTTTTAATACAATATAAGCTTTAACTGTTTCTCCTCGATATGGGTCAGGTATGCCAGCGACTACACATTCTTGAATTTCTTCGCGTTCGTACAACACTTCTTCCACTTCACGCGGGTAAATATTAAAGCCACCTGCTATAATCATATCTTTTTTACGGTCTACTACATAGAAAAAGCCCTGTTCATCCATATATCCAAGATCACCTGTTAAAAACCAGCCATCTACAAATGTTGCTGCAGTATCCTCTGGGCGGTTCCAGTAACCCTTCATCACTTGTGGTCCTTTAACAGCGATTTCACCTACTTCACCAACTGGTAGCACCTCTGTATCGCCTGTACGTAAGATGACAGCGTCTGTATTTGGCCATGGTAAACCAATTGAACCAATTACTCGCTTCCCCCAAATTGGCGTAGCATGTGTTACAGGTGACGTTTCTGTTAAACCATAGCCCTCTACCAGTTTGCCACCAGTTACAGCTTCAAACTTCTCTTGCACCTCAATAGGCAATGAAGCAGAACCACTTAAGCATGCTTTAATAGACGATAAATCATAATTTGCAATGTCTGGATGATTGAGTAAACCAATGTATAAGGTTGGGGCACCAGGGAACAGCGTTGGTTTTTGTTTATCGATTGTTTTTAATGCTGTTTCTGCATCAAATTTTGGTAGGAGCACCATTTTATTTTGAGTAAATACCGATAACAGCATAACAGTCGTCATCCCATAGACGTGGAAGAATGGTAGAATGCCCATAATGGTTTCTTCCCCATGCACACATTTATACATCCATGCATCACACATTGTCGTATTGGCAATTAAATTTTTATGTGTTAGCATGACTCCTTTTGGAAAACCTGTTGTTCCACCTGTATATTGAAGCAGTGCTAGATCTTCTTCAAAATTAAATGAAATATTCTCAATCACCTTAATTGGTGCAGAGCGCATTATTTCTGAAAACAAGTGATTTTGCCCACTATGCTCAACCTTGACACTAAATCCATACTGCCTTTTTTGAATAAAAGGATAAACTAAATTTTTTGGAAACGGTAAATAATCTTTAATAGCTGTCACAATAACATTTTCGAGAGCCGTCTCCTTCATAATTTTCATCACGCGTGGATATAAAATATCCATGACTAAAATAACCTTTGCCCCAGAATCAGCCATTTGATATTGAAGCTCACGTTCAGTATAAAGTGGATTTGTTTGAACGACAACAGCACCTGCATACATGGCACCATAGTAAGCGATTACACTTTGTGGCGAATTAGGAAGCATAATAGCCACTCGATCACCTTTTTCCACACCAAGTGCTTGTAAATAGTTTGCAAATCTTAAAGCAGACTCATATAGCTCAGTGTACGTCAAATCCTTCCCCATAAAATGAATCGCAATTTTAGATGGATTCTTTTTATAGGCACGTGTCAAAAACTCTTGCACTGGAATTTCCTCAAACGTTAAAGACGATGGTACTTCTTCAGGATAATTTGCTAGCCATGGTTTTGCTGTCATACGTCCTCTCCCCTTTGTCCCAAACTTTGTCAATTCTTATATTTATTATAATGAAAAAGAAATACAGTTTCAAACAGAAAATAGAAAATAAATGCATTTTCGATTAATTATTATGCAATTTACAACATTAATATGACTGATATTTATTGGTGTTTGTACGGATACACCTTATGAATACTCATTCATTCTTCATTATTTCTGCTAAAAAGCTACTCGCATATTCCTATATTATAAAAATAATCTTTTTCAATGTTCCGTTAGATGATTGAGAGAAAATTAATAGTTTTTAGTAGAAATTTATGTAGATTCATTCACAAAAAAACGCACCCTCCTAAGAGAATGCGTTGTTCTTTATACAGTCATCATATAGTAGACGCCCACTGCCAAAAATGCGATACAGACAATGATTAGTACCTTCGCTAATTTTTCCATGTCATGACACTCCTATGCAATACTTGCCCCAATAACAAACGATAGACCGACAGAAATGGTAAAGGAAATAAAACCTACTGAGCGATTATCATTGGCAATCTCTTGATCAACATTAAAACGAGGTGTCATAAATTCAAATAAGAAATACGCTACAATCAATAGTGTAAAGCCAAAAAGACCCCAGCCAATCATTTCACTCAATGTGCTATGGCGTGCAATGGAAAAGCGAAAGATATTGCAAATGCCAAGTATTTTACCACCAGTTGCAAGTGCCACAGCGACATTACCCTTTTTAATTTCTTCCCAATTCTTATATTTCGTAACGACTTCGAACAATGCCATCGAGACGACTAAACATAATACTACAACACTAAAATATCCTGCCGTTTCGATAATTGGATATCGCCAAAAGCCAGAATTCAGCATTTTTCTCCGTCCCCTTTTTAGCTTATTTCAATTCTACAACTGTGACGCCTAAGCCCCCCTCGCCGGCTTCACCAAAACGGAAGGATTTCACGCGTTTATGCTTTTTCAAATAGCTTTGAATACCTTGACGTAAAGCTCCTGTACCAACTCCATGAATAATAGAGACTCGACCATAATTAGCAAGCAACGCATCATCAATATACTTTTCCGTTCTCAAAATCGCGTCCTCATAGCGTTCACCACGTAAATCCAATTCTAATTTAACATGGCTATTTCGATTTTTCACACCAGCTGTTCGTAAAACAGGCTCTTTTTCAGGTTTAATATACTCCAAATCACTATCCGAGATTTTCATTTTTAAAATCCCCATTTGGACAACCCATTCGGTATCCGACACTTTTTCTAACAATGTACCTCGTTGTCCATAGCTTAACACCTTTACCTCGTCCCCGACAACTAAGTTTTGTGCACGGGCTTTAACTTGTGCAGCCTTTTTCAGCACTTTATTGTTATCAAGCGGTGTTGCTTCCTCCAAGCGTTTGCGGGCTTCAATCAATTCATGTTCCTTGACAACTTGGTCAGCATTTTTGCGCATTTCTCTCAGCTCAGCAATAATTGATTCTGCTTCTTTTTTCGCTTCATCAACAATTTTACGAGCTTTTTCCTTCGCTTTCTTATCTAGCGCCTCTTTACGCTCCTCATAGGCTTGTAATTTATCTTGAAGCTCTTTACGTAAAGTTTCAGATTCTACCAGCAATGCATGGGAACGCTCTGCATCATCTTCTGATTGGCGACGTGTTTCTTCTAATGAGGCAATCATCGATTCAACCTCATGTCGATCTGTCCCTGTAAAGCTCTTAGCTCGATCTATTATTGATTCTGGAAGACCAAGGCGACTGGATATTTCAAATGCATTAGAACGTCCAGGTACACCAATAAGTAGTCGATAGGTTGGGCTCAATGTTTCAATATCAAACTCTACACTAGCATTGGCAACACCTGGTCGATTATAGCCATATGCTTTTAGCTCTGGATAGTGGGTTGTTGCCATCACACGAGCTCCTCGTCCATGCACTTCATCTAAAATAGAGATAGCTAATGCTGCACCTTCCTGGGGATCAGTACCTGCTCCTAGCTCATCAAAAAGAACAAGTGATTCATGATCAAATTTCTTTAAAATATCTACAATATTGACCATATGAGAAGAGAACGTGGAAAGTGATTGCTCAATCGATTGCTCATCACCTATATCAGCAAACAGTTGCTTAAATACTGCAAGCTCCGACCCATCCAATGCTGGCACTGGTAATCCAGCCTGCGCCATTAATGTGCATAAGCCCACCGTTTTTAACGTCACCGTTTTACCGCCCGTATTAGGACCTGTAATAACAATGGCTGTAATCTCTTTGCCAAATTCGATATCATTTGGTACAGCCACATCGATTGGTAAAAGTGGATGGCGTGCACGCACTAATCGAATATAGCCATCCTGATTCATTTTAGGCATTGTACATTTATTGGCTTGTCCATATTTACCTTTTGCTAAAATGACATCGATATCACCTAAAACTTTCACTAGGTTAAATAAATCTGATGCTACTTCTTGTACCATTGCACTTAATGCTAGTAATATTCGCTCAATCTCTACCTGTTCCTTCATTTTTAAACGATGTATTTCATTATTCGCTTGTACGACAGAGTCAGGTTCAATAAATAATGTTTGACCGGAAGAAGATTGATCATGCACAATACCACCATAATGATGACGATATTCTTGTTTCACCGGAATAACAAAGCGATCATTACGAATGGTAACAAGTGTATCAGAAAGCATTTTCGCTGCATTACTTCCACGGATTAAACTTTCCAGCTTTGAACGGACTTTTCCTTCTTCAGCACGTAAAGATTGACGAATGGAGCGCAATGTTTGACTAGCTGAATCTACAACAGCCCCATTGTCATCAATACAATTGTTGATTTCATGCTGCAATCCTGTTAAGACAGGCATGGCTTCCTTCTTAGCGATGAAATGTGGAATCTCAATCACTTCATCAGCCTCTATATCTTCAATAAAATTACGTAAAATTCGACTTGCTCGAATCGTACTGGATATTTCCATTAGTTCTATTGCTGCAAGCATGCCTCCTATTTGTGCACGTCTTGCAGATGGGCGAACATCAAAAATCCCTCCCATTGGTACATTGCCCTTAACTCGTAAAATAGATAAACCTTCATCCATTTCTTCTAGTAATTGTACTACTTTATCAAAATCAGTTTGCGGCACAAGCTCCTCAATCGCAGATTTACCAATTGAAGAAGTACAGTATGAAGCCACTTGCTGACGTACTTTATCGTATTCTAGTGTTTTCAATGCGCGTTCTGCAATCACTGAGAACACCTCCTCAGTCTATTTATTTCGTCGTATGAACGCTTCAAACTGGTCACGCGTCCATGTATTCACAATCATATCTTTCGGTAGCCATGCTCTATTGGCATAGCGAACACCAATATCCATAAAACGTAAATGCGCAATATCATGGGCATCTGTATTAATGGCTATAGGAACACCTGCTGCTAAAGCCATTTCTAAATGTTCTACACATAAATCCAGACGGTACGGATTTGCATTTAACTCTAAAATTTTACCATATTCTTTCGCCCAAGCAATTAACTGTTTCATATCAGGATTATAACCATCACGATCTGCAATAATTCGACCAGTTGGGTGGGCAATCATATGGACATACGGATTTTGCATCGCTGTCAATAAACGTGCCATGATTTTATCCTGAGATTGAGTAAAACTAGAATGAATAGAGGCAATAACAAAATCCAGCTCTTTTAACACTTCATCATCGAAATCAAGGGATCCATCTGGCAATATATCCATCTCTGTCCCCTTAAACAAGTGAAAATCAGGATGGCACTCATTAAATGCCTCAATTTCGATACGTTGCTTCTCTAAGCGCTCTGGTGTTAAACCATTTGCTACTCTTAGAAATTGAGAATGATCTGTAATGACGCTATATTGATAGCCCCGTGCTCGTAGTGCCTCTCCCATTTCTGCCACAGAGTATGCACCATCAGACCATGTCGTATGCATGTGCAAGTCTGCTTGAATATCCTCTAGTCGAACTAATTGAGGAATCGTGTTGGGTTGATCAAATTCACCTTTTCCTGTACGAAGGCTCGGTGGAATCCAAGGTAGATCAAAATGGGCAAAAAATGCCTCTTCATCTTGAAACGTCAAGATAGTACCATCTTGCTGTTCAACCCCATATTCACTAATTTTTTCACCACGTGCTTTTGCAAGTTGGCGCATTCGCACATTATGATCCTTTGAACCTGTAAAATGATGCAGGGCAGTTGCATATTCATGATCCTTTACTAACCGGAAATCAACACTAACTGGCTCATCTAAATCTAAAATTACTGAAATTTTAGTATCGCCCGCTGCTACGACTTCCTGAATGGCCAATCCATTTAATAAATTGTCACGTACAGCCTCAACCACTTCTGTCACAACAATAAAATCAATATCTTTACTTGTTTCTAGTGCTCGACGGAAGCTTCCAGCAACTGAAAAACGTTCCACTTCCTTCATACTACCTAGAAGCGCCTCAATTTGTAAAACCACAGGCTCAAGATGCCATATTGGTAAGCGTTCAGAACGATTAGCAAAGTTGGCAAGTTCCTTTAAAATTTTCTCCTCGGTTTTTACAGCAAAGCCCGCTAATTCACGAACTTTTCCTTCTTCACACGCCTTTTTTAAGCTCTCTGCTGAATCAATACCAAGTTCTTGATGTAGTTTCGCAATCTTTTTGCCCCCTAAGCCAGGCAATTTTAACAATGGCAGTAACCCTTTTGGGACTACCACTTCTAGCTCTTTTAACAAACTTGATTCACCTGTTGCCATTAAGTCCTCAATAACAGCAGCCGTCCCCTTACCAATACCTTTAAGTTTTGTTACATCGTCCATTTCACTTAACGAACGCTCGTCCCCTTCAAGTGCTGTAGCTGCTTTTCGAAAGGCAGATACCTTGAATGGATTCTCTCCTTGTAATTCCATATATAAAGCAATTTTTTCGAGTGTACGAATAATTGTTTTTTTATTCATTGGTAATTCCTCCTATCGTAAAAACACTTCTCTCAAATCAGAGAGAAGTGCATAGTTTACTATTGCATATAAATATACCACCAGTTTTGGAACATCTTTGTAATAATCGGAGTATGCTCCAACATAAGACCACTTAACAATGATTTCGACATTAAATTTTGAATAACCTCAATCGGTAATAAGGCGCACACGTATAGCAAAATAAACATAATTAAATAGTTTTCAATCATGCCAAGTAACGCACCCAGCCAACGATTGACTGTATTGAGCACAGGTAAGTACGCAATAAAATCAAATATCGATGCCACAATTTGCAACGTAATTTTCACTGCAAAGAAAATAACAGCAAAGGCGATTACACGATAAAAGGTACGGTCTAAATCTAGGCTATCAATGACGACACTAAGGCTACCTGTATCAGTAACGCCTGGATATGGAACCCAAAATACAAATTTTTGTGCTAATGGCTTATAATAAATATACGCAACAATCAGTGCTACTACGAAACTGACAATGTGCATCATTTGTACAATGAAACCTCTTTTTGCACCGACGCCAATTCCAGCTAACAGTACCACTAATATGATTAAATCTAACATTCTCTTCAACCCTTTAATTTTTTCAATTCTTCTTCTAACTGCTCCATTCGTTCTTTTAATAGTAAATAATCATGTACTGTATTTACTGCTGTCAGAACAGCAAGTTTTGTGCTATCAAGTGAGGGATTATGTACGTTCATTTCGCGCATACGGTCATCAACAATCGAAGCAACAAGTCGCATATGGCCAATGGATTCAGAGCCGACCATTTTATACGTATGACCATATATTTCCACAGAAATTTTATTCTTTTCTTGTTTTTCCATAGTCGCACCCTCCTATAAATTGAATGCTCACGCGATTTTTTCGGTTTGCGAGCACCATCACACAAAAAAGCTATTTATTATCATACCATGAAAGGTATAAAATTGTGAACAATGAGGACAGAAAGGAACGATTAAATGTCAAATATTGTGCTATCCATTTCAACAAATATTCAAAAAGAGGTAATGGCTTACTATGCAACCTATTTTATTGAACGAAAAGCTCCAGGCGTTATTTTTGCTGCAAAACTACCAGATGCCACTATTACTATGTATAAATCTGGAAAATTAATGTTTCAAGGAGGAGGTGCTGAACGTGAAGCGGCTCGTTGGGGAACAGTTGAAAAAACAACTACTCAACATTCCTCGTCTATTGGGGCAAAGGGGGATATTCTACCAGACAAATTCGCGACAATGTCTGTCTTAGGCTCTGATGAAACAGGCACAGGTGATTATTTTGGTCCCATCACCGTAGCGGCCGTTTATGTACCTACATCCAAAATCGAACTTATCAACGAGCTTGGCGTAAAAGATTCAAAAATGCTAACGGATGATTATATGCGAAAAATCGCACCCGATTTACGTGCAGCCTGTGTCCATAGCGTTCTTGTATTACGAAACGAAAAATATAACAGTCTACAAGCAAAAGGCTATTCACAAGGGAAAATGAAAGCTATGATGCACAACAAGGCTCTACAAAATACACTCACAAAGATGGCACCCGAAAAACCAGAATTTATTTTAATTGACCAGTTTGCTGAACGCGGAGTTTATTACAATTACCTAAAAAATGAACGTGAACTGGTACAAGAAAATGTCCTCTTTTCTACAAAAGCGGAGCAACTACATGTAGCTGTAGCCACAGCATCTATTCTAGCCCGCGCTGCATTTTTAAAGGAAATGGATCGCTTGAGTGAAATAGCCGGTCTCCCATTAATGAAAGGAGCCTCCAGCAAAGTAGATGTGCAAGCAGCACGAATCTGGCGTAATCAAGGCGAGGATTTCCTACGCTCCATCACAAAATGGCATTTTGCCAATACAGAAAAAGCACGGAAAATGGTGTAACGGAAACATTTAATGCCTACAACTGTGGAATACTTTTAGAAATGCTTTGCGGGGAATTATAGGGTTATGTAAATGTTGATTTCTATTCCGGGAAAATGCTTTTCGTCATTTTAAACATGCTACTGGCTTAGGGTATTTTTTTTAGGGTTTCCTACCTGATTGGAGCGCTTTGGGACCCTCTTTGAGAGATTTTTTACATGGTTGGAGCGCTTTTGGCTCCTTTTTGAGCGGCTATTTTCTTGGTTGGAGCGCTTTGACCTCCTTTTTGAGCGGTTTCTACCTGGTTCGAGCGCTTTAGTCACTCCTTTGAGCGGTTTTTTACCTGATTGGAGCGCTTTGGCCTCCTTTTCGAGCGGCTTTCTGCCTGATTGGAGCGCTTTAGTCACTCCTTTGAACGGTTTTTTACCTGATTGGAGCGCTTTGGCCTCCTTTTCGAGCGGCTTTCTGCCTGATTGGAGCGCTTTGGGACCCTCTTTGAGCGGTTTTTTACAAACTGGAGCACTTTTGGCTCCTTTTTGAGCATTTTTTCCTGGTTCGAGCGCTTCCAACCCCTTGGAGCGACCTGATTGGAGCGCTTTTGGCCCTTCCTTAATCAATCTTCTACCATAAAGGAGCATTTTCGTCCCCTTAAAGAACCCCCTCAAGCACTAATTAAAGCAATTAATCATAGAAGAATTTGATATTCCCTTCGTTTCGATGCACTTTCTTTCCGATAGCAACTAGTCATTAACATCCTTTTTATTGTATGACGATTGTTTAATCGTAAAAAATGCTGTGCTTGACTGTTAGTAATGCCTTTATTTATTAGCATCCCATAATCTTGTAGAGCACATTTATGGGCTTTTTTATTGCTATAAAGGCAACTTGAGCAAATCCATTTCATCTTTAACCATTGCATCTGTCCAATCTGACATTCTGGACAGATCACCCCTGTTTGAATGGCGTCTATCTCTATGCCATAGTAACGACAAAGCGGGAACAATTCATATGGCTTATGGTGCTGCACAAGTAATGCACTAATAGACTGAGAATCTATGGTTTTTGTCTTCAAAGAACGCTGTTGTAAATAACCTGTTACCTCCCTAGCCATCAACACTGGAAATAAACTATCCTCATATTCGATACGAGCATTGTTAAAAGGAAAAACAATGATACCATGGACAGGTACTTCAATTTGATTTTGATTGAAAAATTCTTTTAAATTGTACATATATTCCTCAAGCTGTACTTCAGGATGGTGAAATACACGCCGTTCTCCTGTCTCAAGAGTACGAATCATTTGACGGGGACGATTTTTTAATTCCACTTCTCCTTTAATATTTTTACTTTCAATAATGATTACCTCATATTTGGTTATCACTAATATCTAGTTGCATCGGAAACGGCCGTTGAAGAGAAATATTATGTAAAACGTGAATACCCCTTACAAAAGATAATTTCTCCAGTTGTTTCATAATAAATTTTTCTCCATGCTCCCCTGCCTCAGCCTGTAGTAACTCTCTTGTTATTTGATCATATAGGGGATGCTTTGATGTAAGTCTTCGAGCTAAAGCCCGTAGACCTAATGTCATTTTTGCTTCTTCATATGGTTTGATAAACATAACATCACGCCCTTTTTACACGACTATAGCAAGGAAAAATGGTCACGCCTAGACAATTTGATAAACTATTTATTTGATCAACTCTGGGGCTCCAAATTTGATTTTTTATGAATTTATGTGAATATCCAACTGTTTCTATAGTATGTTTTTAAAACTCGATCATCTTTTACTTACTTTCAATCATGTTGTACCATCTTGCTTCTCACCTTGGAGCGGTTTCATCCTCTTTTGGATCACCTTCACTTCAATTTGGAGCGGTTGCTTCTCCTTTTGGATCACTTTCTCTTCGAATTGGAGCGGTTTCATCCTCTTTTGGATCACCTTCACTTCAATTTGGAGCGGTTGCTTCTCCTTTTGGATCACTTTCTCCTCGAATTGGAGCGGTTTCATCCTCTTTTGGATCACCTTCACTTCAATTCGGGGCGGTTGCTTCCCCTTTTGGATCACTTTCTCCTCGCCTTGGAGCGGTTTCATCCTCTTTTGGATCACCTTCACTTCAATTTGGAGCGGTTGCTTCTCCTTTTGGATCACTTTTTCCTCGAATTGGAGCGGTTTCACTCTCTTTTGGATCACCTTCTCTACAATATGGAGCGGTTGCTTCTCCTTTTGGATCACTTTCACTTGCCTTGGAGCGGTTTCATCCTCTTTTGGATCACCTTCTCTACAATTTGGAGCGGTTGCTTTTCCTTTTGGATCACTTTCTCCTCGAATTGGAGCGGTTTCATCCTCTTTTGGATCACTTTCACTTCAATTTGGAGCGGTTGCTTCTCCTTTTGGATCACCTTCCATCCCTTGAGCGAATCATTGCCTTCGACAGTATTAATGTAAATCGAGACTTTTACAATGACGTGTTTAAACCATTCTTCAAACAAAAAAGACTGCCTCGAAAGACAGTCTTTTGATAATAATTTTAGCGTACTTCTGTGCCTGGAATCGTCGCAATAGCTTTTAACACTTTGTTATGTGCAGCTACTACTTCTTCGTCTGTTAAAGTATGTTCTGGATCGAAGTATGTGAGTGAGAAGGCAACAGATTTTTTACCTGGCTCCATTTTCTCTCCTTCGTAAACGTCAAATACGCGGATGTCTTTTAGTAATTTCACGCCTGCTGCATCAATAGCATTGATTACTTCACCTGCTGTTGTGTCACGGTCCATAATAAGAGCGATATCACGTGACATAGCTGGGAAACGAGGCACTGGTGTGTAAGCAAGTGGTGCTTCTTGTGTCGTTGCATGTAAGAGAGCAACTAAGTTCATTTCCATGACATATGTGTCTTTTACACCCCATGCTTTTTGTTCTGCTGGGTGAAGTCCTCCAATAATGCCGACTTGTTCGCCATCTAATAAAATGCTAGCTGTACGTCCTGGGTGTAATCCATCGACTTGTGCCTTCACAAATGAAATGCGATTTTCTAAGCCTAGTTTTCCGATTACGCCCTCTACAATACCTTTCAGTACAAAGAAATCTACCGCTTTTTTCTCGCCTTGCCAAGCATGGTCTAGCCATTTACCAGTTAGTACGGCTGCCACATGCTCTTCCTCATACGGTTGCCCCTCATTTGATTGACCAAGGAACACTGAACCAATTTCATATAAGGCCACACCTTCAGCTTGACGCGCTACATTGTACGCAGCCGCTTCAATTAAGTGCGGAATAAGACTTTGACGTAATGTAGAACGCTCCTCACTCATTGGCATTAGTAAACGAGTTACTGGCTCGGCTTTCAAGGCAAAGCGTTGTGATAATGCATCAGATGTTAATGAATATGTTACAGCTTGATAAAGCCCTGCACCCTCCATGAAATGACGCACAACACGACGATTTGCTTGGTAAGATGTTAGATTGCCCACTTGTGTTGCACCCTCTGGTAACGTCATAGGGATTTCATCATACCCATAAAGACGGGCAATCTCTTCTACGATATCTTCTTCAATTTTAATGTCTTGGCGACGTGTTGGAGCATCAATAATTAATAAACCATTTGCTGCCTCTACACCAAATTTTAGACGCTCTAAAATTGAAAGCATATCTTCTAAAGATATCTTCATTCCTAAACGCTCATTAATAAAATCTGGGGAAACAACAACTCGTGCTGGTGCTTTTTCTAATTCATCTACTACACATGTACCCTCTAATACTTCACCACCTGCTAATTCAGCTAGTAAAGCGGCAGCACGTTCAGCAGCAGGTAAAACACGGTTCGGGTCTACCCCTTTTTCAAAACGTGCAGATGCATCTGAACGTAGGCCAAGGTGACGAGACGTTTGGCGCACTGTTAAACCATCGAAATAAGCTGATTCAATGACTACAGTCGTTGTAGAATCCGTTACCTCTGAATTGGCACCACCCATTACACCCGCAATTGCGACAGGCTCTTTACCGTTCGTAATGACTAAATCTGAAGCTTTTAATGTGCGTTCTTGATCATCTAATGTTGTAATTTTTTCACCTTCTGTTGCTTTACGAACGACGATTTCGCCAGTTGCAATGCTATCATAGTCAAAAGCATGCAGAGGTTGACCATATTCCATTAGTACATAGTTCGTTACATCTACGACATTATTGTGTGGGCGTACACCCGCAGCCATTAAGCGATTTTGTAGCCACATTGGTGATTCACCGATTTTTACGTTTTTCACTACTTTTGCTACATACATTGGGTTCGCTTGTAAATCTTCCACACGAAGCTTCAGGAAATCCTGTGCTTTTTCACTAGCTACTTGATACGCAATTTCTGGATATTTAATTTCCTCTGAAAGAATTGCGCCTACCTCATAAGCTACACCTAGCATAGAAAGAGCGTCTGAGCGATTCGGTGTTAGGCCTAACTCTAGTACTGTATCACGTAAGCCTAAAATTGCCAGTGCATCTGAACCTACTTCTGCATCCGCTGGCAGTACGTAGATCCCTTCTGAATAAGCCTTAGGGACAAGCTTCCCTTCGATCCCAAGCTCTTGTAATGAACAAATCATACCATTTGATTCATGGCCACGAAGTTTAGCTTTTTTAATTTTAATGCCACCTGGTAAATGTGCACCCGGGCGAGCAACAATTACTTTTTGACCAGCATCTACATTCGGAGCCCCGCAAATAATTTGTTGTGGCTCTTCTTCTCCTACATCTACTTGGCAAATATTTAATTTATCTGCTTCTGGATGTTTTTCTTTTGATACAACATAACCTACCACAATTTTATCCATAGCATTAGCTCGATCGATTACTGCGTCTACTTCGATACCAGAGCGTGTAATTTTTTCAGCTAATAGCTCAGGTGCCAAGTCCTGTGTACTAACATAATCTTTTAACCATTCTAATGATACTAACATGTTTTATCCCCCTTACGCTTCTGTTCGCTCGAATTGTGATAAGAAACGAGTGTCGCTTGTATAGAAATGACGAATATCATCGACACCATATTTCAACATCGCAATACGTTCGGCACCAATACCAAATGCAAAACCAGAAACTTTTTTCGGATCATAGCCAGCCATTTCTAAGACATTTGGATGAACCATACCTGCACCTAGAATCTCGATCCAGCCTGTGCTTTTACATACGTTACAACCTGCTCCACCACATTTGAAACAAGAAATATCCATTTCTACTGAAGGCTCAGTGAATGGGAAGAAGCTCGGACGAAGTCGAATTTCACGGTCTGCACCGAACATTTTTTTCGCTAATGTATCGAGTGTTCCTTTTAGATCACTCATACGAATATTTTCGCCAATGACTAAACCTTCAATTTGCATAAATTGATGGGAGTGTGTTGCATCATCATTATCCCGACGGAACACTTTACCAGGACAAATGATACGAATAGCTTCTCCTTTTTTAGCTTCCATTGTACGAGCTTGTACTGGGGAAGTATGTGTACGAAGTAATATTTCCTCGGAAATATAGAACGAATCTTGCATATCACGAGCAGGATGTCCTTTTGGTAAATTCAGTGCCTCAAAGTTATAGTAGTCCTTTTCTACTTCTGGACCCTCAGCAATTTCATAACCCATTCCGATAAATAAATCTTCAATTTCTTCAACGACACGTGTCAAAGGATGACGATTGCCAACTTTGATTTCACGACCAGGTAAAGTAACATCAATCGACTCACTTGCCAATTTTTCAGCAATAGCCGCTTCTTCAAGTACAGCAACTTTTGACTCCAATACTGCTGTCACATTTTCACGAACATTGTTCACTAAAGCGCCCATTTTTGGTCGCTCTTCAGCTGATAATTTCCCCATCCCTTTTAATAAATCAGTGATCGGTCCTTTTTTTCCTAGATATGCAACACGCACTTCATTCAATTCTTTTAAATTTGCAGCTGTTTCAATTTTAGCAAGTGCTTCTTGCTCTAATTGTTTTAATTGCTCTTCCATGATAAAACCTCCTTAGAAAATACATGCCTGTTTTTTGACATAAAAAAACTCGCCCCTAAAAAGGGACGAGGACATATTCGCGGTACCACCCTAGTTATTGCAAGGTCAACTATCCTTACAATCACTTCATTGACATAACGACTTGATAAAGCCGGCATACCTTTACAGCATCAAGCTGGTCCCGGTTGCTGCTCGCGGGCTGAATTCAAAACTGCATTGGTACGGCGTTGGCTCTCAATCTCTGGCCTTACGCTCCCTGTCGTCCATTCACAATCTTTACTACTTCCCGGTCAAAGCATTTACTATTTAAACTTAATTTTAGCTTAGATTATACATGAATAAACTGTAGCAAATCAAGAGACAACCGCCTGAATCTCGCAATTATCTTTAAATTACTTCACAAAGCCATATAAAACGATTCCCGTTGCTACTGCCACATTTAAAGATTCAGCCTGTCCAAAAATAGGAATAATCATATTTTGATCAGTCTTCGCCAGCAGTTGTGGCTGAATGCCGCTTCCTTCATTCCCCATAATAATCGCAAATGAACCCGTATGCTTGATATCACTATATGGTACTGCATCCTCATCCAAGGCAGTTCCAAATACAGGTACACTTTGCTCCTGTAGCAAATCGATCCATTCAGCCAATTCTCCACGTACTACTGGGATATGGAAATGAGAGCCTTGTGCGGCACGTAGTGTTTTAGGATTGTAAATATCGGCACAACCCTTTCCTAAAACAACAGCATCTAATCCTGCCGCATCTGCTGTACGGAGCATTGTACCGATATTACCAGGATCTTGGACAGCATCTATTAATAAGACTTTGCGCCAAGTTGCCATCACTTCATCCTCTAATACCGGCTGTTTGCACACAGCAAAAACACCTTGTGATGTTTCAGTTTCAGCAAATTCCTTCGCTACCACTGTCGTTACCTCTACAATAGCGACATCATCAATCGGCCATAACATCGGTAAATCAATACCTTCACGTACAATAATTTGCAATACTTGCTCTTTATTTTTTAATGCTTCTTCAACAAGATGAAAGCCCTCTACTATGAATTCACCTGATCGTTCACGTTCTTTTCTAGTTGTCGCTAGCTTCTTCCAATATTTCACTAACGCATTTTGCGTAGATTCGATTCTTTTCATCGCTACTTCTTACCGCCTTTTTCCTATATAGTGACCATTATTATACCTTAGAAAATGGCTAATTTCATAGCCATGTGAAAAAACTGTTATTTTTCCAATCTTCAAAAGACGCGCTTAGGCAACTGATAAGAAATAAACATGCTATACTTATACATATTTGAAAGTATTTGTTTAATTAAGGACGGGAGAATGTAAATGAAACAAACAATCCATGTAGTCGCTGCAATTATCGAAAATGAGCAACAAGAAATTTTCTGTGCTTTAAGAAATCCAACGATGGTACTTGCAAACTATTGGGAGTTCCCTGGTGGGAAAATAGAACAAGGCGAAACTCCTAAACAAGCACTTTATCGCGAAATCCTTGAGGAATTTAACTGTATGATTCGAGTAGGTGAACAGGTAGCCGAAACCTTTCATGAATACGATCAATTTTTCGTTCACTTAGAAACTTATAAAGCTTCTATCATACAAGGCGTACCAGAAATACTTGAACATGCTGAAGCAAGATGGGTAGCTCTTAATCAGTTGCTTGACCTGCCATTTGCACCAGCAGATCTTCCATCTATCGAAAAATTATTAGCTGAAAAGTAAAACTCATTCCTTTATTTCATGAAAATGAGTGACTTGATTGGTCCATAATGTTTTGACCATATAATGCTTCGTTTGCTTTTTTCAATGTCACTTCTGTGATTCTTCATTTCAATGCCTAAACCAAAGATAATACACTCTGTTCAATATAGCTGGTAAAATCATAACTAATTCTTCACCACCGTAGCGAGCGACGATATCTTCTACAAAAGCTTGGTCTATTAACAGCTGCGCCAATTAAGAGTTATAACATCACATGTTTTGATCACAGACAAATCCATGTACAAAAATAATGGATTGATCCTCTTGACCGATTTTTTTCACCTTATTACGAACAACTATTAGTATTCTAATGACTAATCATGCAATCAAAAAGAGCAGCAATGCCTCTGCACCCTGCTCTACTAAATGTCTATAACCATTTTCTAATAGGTGGAATACTCTGTGGAAATTGAAATACATTTAACGGATCATATTTTGTTTTCACTTCTCGAAGCCTTCTAAAATTATGACCATAATAGGCTGTTGGCCAGTCCGGAATCAATAGATCTGGAAAATTAACATAATCACCAGCTGTATAAGGTGATAAAGCTCGCCGTAAGTTTTCTACCCATTTGATATTTGGTTCTTCTTCATTTGGATTTTCCCAGGAAGTATTATATTCTTGAGCAATTAATGCATCTCGATAGTAATATGCCGTGCGATTTGGTGCAATTTCACTGATTGCACCTCCTAAAGCTTGTTGCCAAATCGTTGTATTTAGATTGGGAGCATTGACTAAATAATCTTTCATTGTTTGAATCGCCTTATATGGAAAGGGTCTTTTAATAAATGATCCTGACCGTTTTCGAAGTGCTGGGAGATTGCCACTTGGTACATCAAAAAATTCTACTGCTTGGATATAAGGCACTTCCTTTATCCATATGCTTGTTGGCGAACCTGTTTTTCTTAGGGGGCGAAGTAATTTCTTTAATTCAGCTGCCGTTCCAATAAACTCCCCTTGTGCGACAATTTCTCCAATTTCCCTTGTCTTTAACTCAATTTGAGAGGTTAGACGTTTATCGGTATAGGGAGCCCATTTCTGCCATGCATCAAAAGCTACTTCAAAATCATCCCATCCCCAGGTAATAGAGAAGAGTGATACATCATGGATAGCATGTAACTTAAATGTCAATGCGGTTACAATGCCAAAGTTTCCACCCCCGCCACCACAACTTGCCCAAAAGAGCTCATTATTTTTTTGCTTATTTGCTTTGATTACCCGAACCCCCTCCTGTCCATCAGCGACCACCAATTCTATTTCTATGAGACTATCACAAGTTAAACCAAATGGACGTGATAGCATCCCAATTCCCCCGCCAAGGGATAAGCCGACCACCCCCACACTGCTTTCTGTGCCACCAGGAATGGTTACACCGTGTTCCCATAATGCACGATATACTTTACCCATATTGGCTCCAGCATCGATTTTAGCTGTCATTTCTGACCGATCAATTAAAATAGAATTCATGTCGCTTACGTCAATGACAAGACCTTTATTTAATAATGAAAAATTTTCATAGCTATGCCGTCCACTTCTAATTCGAAAAGGCTCATTGTTTTCTCTAGCCCACTTCAATGCATTGACCACGTCTTTCGTTTCTTGACAAAACACAATGACACTCGGATATTTAGGGTTATTTAGATTATTGTTCGTCCTCGCTTTTTCATAATCAGAATCTTCAGGAGTAACGATTCTACCCGTGAGCTTTACCTTTTTCAACATCAAACCCCTTTCTCACAATGATACTTATCCTATGCAACTAATTTAGAAAGAATTTGCTTTTATACTAGACTCAACCTAACATTCTCTTTTTCATAATTGAAACATATGATGCACTAATATCATCGTGTTGGAGGTGTTCTATGCTTATTCATGTAGTGAGTGCTGGTGAAACACTGTGGCAAATTGCTAATCGTTATACTGTACCTGTTCAAACGCTCAGTCAATTAAATGCATTGACTACACCCGATCAATTAGCTATCGGACAATCACTGGTTATTCCTTCTCCTTATATAATTTATACCGTTCGAAGTGGAGATACGTTATGGTCAATCGCACATCAATTTAGCGTTCCTGTACAATCCATCGTGACAGCAAATCATCTAACAAATCCTGATAGGATAACACCTGGAACAAAATTATTGATTCCACCAATTATTCATAGCGTGCAGCCAGGAGAAACATTATGGCAAATAGCTCAGCGATACGGAACAACGATTCAAGCCATTGCGGCGGAAAATAATATTACTAATCCTAATATGCTTTACATTGGTACTCATTTAATTATTCCAAGGAAGTTACCACTGATTGAAGTCAACGCTTATTCCTACCAACCTTCAGAAGAAGCAATTGACTCCATTAATGCAATTGGTCATTTACTAACTTATTTTAGTCCCTTTGCTTATATGATGAAGGAAGATGGTACGTTACAACCAATAAATGATGAAAAAATGATTATCGCTGCAAAAGCTAACAACATCATCCCTATGTTAACGCTCACTAATTTTACTTCTACAGAAGAGGGCTCAAATTTAGCACATGTCGTCTTATCCAATGCAGATCTGCAAAAAAAGGTGATGAATAATGTTTTACAAGTGATGCAAAATAAAGGTTATAAAGTCTTGAATATTGACTTTGAAAATGTTTTGCCAGCAGATCGTGAAAATTATAATGCATTCATTCAACTAGCAGCTGATACACTTCATCCAAAGGGTTATCTTGTGTCCACGGCTCTCGCACCCAAAACGAGTGCTACACAGGCTGGAACGTTATATGAAGCTCAGGATTACAAGGCACACGGTAGAATAGCAGATTTCGTAGTATTAATGACATATGAATGGGGATACCGCTTTGGCCCTCCTCAAGCCATTTCTCCTATTAATGAAATGCGAAGAGTGGTGGAATATGCTTTAACGGAAATGCCTGCTGATAAAATTTTATTGGGCTTTGAACTGTATGCAAGAGACTGGCTTTTACCACATGTCAAAGGGCAAGAAGCCGAAACATTCAGTCCACAGGAAGCATTGGATAGGGCCATCAAGTATGGGGCAACGATTCAATTTGATCCGATAGCACAATCTCCTTTTTATCGATATGTTGATGAGCAAGGAAGAAATCATGAGGTATGGTTTGAAGATGCAAGGAGTGCACAGGCTAAATTTGACATGGTTAAACAATATAATCTTCGTGGTATCAGTTATTGGGCATTAGGATTCCCATTCCCTCAAAATTGGGCTTTGTTGGATAATAATTTTTCCATCAAAAAATCTTAGTTCTACTTATTGTTCTCATAAAACAAAAATTGATGCGACTTTTCCACATGTGAATTAGCGTTTTACTCATTTTAATTACGGGATAAAAAATTCAGTTCAAAGCCATATTAAAAGATATCAACATGAAAGGAGCAACTCACATGGGAAGAGATAATAAACAAGGTCAAAGTAATAATAAAGGTTCATTACCTCAAACACCAAAAAACCAAAAGATAGCACCAAACAAGGTTAGTGAGGAATTTTCTCAAGAGTTCATGGAGCTGATTAACTCAGTTGCGCAAAATAAAAATAAGAAGAAAAAATAAGGGGGGCTTCCGTTGGATTATCAGCGTGCACAAGAAATTGTCGCCTCACCGCTAGAATATGAAGTGAGCTATAATGGCGTTTCCATCTGGATCGATAAACTCCATGACGATGAGAGAACAGCGACAGTTCACCTCCGCCGTTCATTAGAAGAGCGATCAGAAGTGGATATATCAGAATTAAAGGAAGAATATCTTGTTCACTAAAGATCAAAAACCTGCTTATTATTGGAAATAAGCAGGTCCTTTTTTATTTTAAATCATATAGTCCTCATTATATTGTAGCGGTGTTAAAACGTTTTCCACATGACGGTGTAGCTCGCTAAAGGTTTCTGAAATTTGCTGTGGAGAGATTGGCTTACTAAATAAGTAGCCTTGGATATAATCACAGCCACCTTCTATTAGAAAAGATAGTTGCTCCACTTCTTCAATGCCCTCCGCAACAACCTTCAAGCGTAAATGTTTAGCCATTGAAATAATCATGGATACAAGCGCTTCATCATTCGGATTATTTGGAACATTTCTTACAAAGGTGCGGTCGATTTTTAGACAATCAATTGGAAAATCCTTTAAATACGATAAGGATGAATAGCCTGTTCCAAAATCATCGACGGCAATTTGAATGCCAAGTGCCTTTAACTCATGTAAAAGCTGTGTCATTTGATCGATATTCATCGTCATACTTTCAGTAATTTCTAATTGAAGAAATTTAGGTTCTAAATTTGTACGTTGCAATATATGTTCTACCATTTCTACTAAATCTTGCTGGAACAATTGTCCAAGGGATAAATTCACTGCTACTTTCATCTGTGGTAGCCCTTGTCTCTCCCATGTTTTCGCTTGCATACAAGCAGTTTCTAAAATCCATTTACCTAATGGAATAATTAGGCCACATTCCTCAGCAATCGGAATAAATACATCAGGTGGAATAAAGCCACGAGTTGGATGACGCCAGCGAACTAATGCTTCAACAGATTCAATGGTCCCGGTTTTTAAATTAACCTGTGGTTGATAATCTAAATAAAATTCCTGATTTTCTAATGCATTATGTAAGTCCTGCTCTAACAGAATTCGATCTCCGATGCCCTTTGACATATACGGTTTATAAAAAAGAAACCTTTGAGGTATTTGTTTAGCCTCACGCATTGCTAGCTGTGCATGCATCAGTAGCTCTTCGCTCGTCCATTGATCCTCATAAAGAGCAATCCCCATATTTAGATTGCCATTTAACGAAAATAATTGTACCTGCAATGGATCTTTCATGGCACTTTTGAGATTTAAGCAAAATTGTAATAATTCTTCAATTGTTTTTACATGGTTAATATAAATAACAAATTGTCCCTCTTGTAATTTAGTAGCAAAATAATGGGGAGGTACAATTGTTTGTATACGCTTGGCGACAAGCTTCATCATTTTATTAGAATTGCTTATCCCTATCGATGAACGAATAGCTGCAAAACGGTCAATTTCTATGGCTATGATTGCTTTTTGCGTTTTATTATTATCGTGTAATTTGTCTTTTAATGTTTTTAGTAATAAATGTTCATTTGGCAACAGTGTAATATCATCATGATAAGCTTGAAACCGAAGTTCTTGTTGGGATTGTTCAAGATCCTTTTTTATTTTTAACAGTTGTTGAAACGGCTTTTCAACAGATGTATAAAAAATGGCTTTTAAGAAAAAGTAAAAAGCCAAAAATAGATAGATCAATGCAGAGAAATCCCAAATAGCATTTTGATCTTGACTAATTATAAAAAAGGCATCGCTAATTATTAAGGAGATAGCTGCACTAATCAGCAACATGGATTGCTTCGGTATTTTTTTTATGTACCTACTAATAATAACGATAGTTAAAATTTGAAAAATAATGGCCAATAAGTGTACGATATTATCGATAAGATCCAGCAACTGACCTGTCATGATGTCGGCCGTCATATACACCAGAAAAATACTTCCTATTACGAAAAGCAATGAACTTGCATATGAAAACTTTCGATAGTTGAGGGTCATTTGTTTTCGAGGATGTAAAATAAGAAATAAAAACCCAAATGAAAGGAACAAACGCAAGATTATATGTAAGGATTGATTTTGACTTGAAAACAAGCCTGCTAATTCTAGTAATGAAACAACAAAAAACATATTACCTATGTATAACGTTTGATTTGATAATAAATGTGAAAATACTAAATAGGATTGGATGGCAATCGCCATTGTAAATGCAATAATTAATACTCGTATCACTAATTCTAAATTACTGTAGATGTCTCCTTGAAAAACATCGTATAGCTGATGACTGAAGCTTAATAATGGTATGACAAGTATTAGTGGCAATACTATAAACCAAACCTCTTTTTTCTCTACCCGATTAAACCATTTCTCCAATACAAACCCTCCATACCACTCTATAAACATTCACTAGGAAAATTTATCTATCTATATTGAATAATAAATTTAGACTTGTATATTTCTTTGACTTCTTACAAATCATAACACTTTTATCGGAATTTGTATGCACTTTAACAAAGTATGCTAATATTCATTTTATTTCAATATTAGCATACTTTTGATATTTTAGTGCTTTACTCTACTTGAAAAATTGGTTCTCTTAGCCTTTGGATGACTCTCATTCGTCTTTTTTTACTGACAGCGTTAGATAAACCTAGGATGTCAGCAATCTCTCGATCATTATAACCAGCTACATAATAAAGAACGATTATATGTCTTTCTCCCTGCTCTAATTGGGTAAAAATACATTCAAGGTAGTCGGAACTTTTTTGACTCTCCCCTCTCTCACGTTCACTAAGCATATAATGGAGTGTTTCATCCTCAACAACTGTTATTCGCTCTAAATAATTTTTTTCCTTAGATAATTCATTTAAAATCTCTCCTTTTATCGAAGAATATATATAAGCTGAAAATTGTCCTTTTGCTGGTTGTGCTTTTAGCCATGCTTTCCATACAGCAATAGAAGCAATTTGACGATAATAATCAAAATCCTTATAAATTTGAAGCTTAGTTATTATCGATGTAATCATTGGTTGCACAGCTTCTAATACTTCTTCGAACGTCTGAGTAGACGACAGTTTTTTGCTCTCAATGGTCATTTTCTTCTTTCCAATCGACTATGCACAGTCCTAATTCCTAGGTAATCCTATCTTAGTGCTGCTGATAATAGAAGGCGAATGGTCTTTTTCGTCATTACATAACTTAGAATGGCTCAAATTCTTTACATATTTATACATAATTACAGTATGTTATTGTAAAAATCTTATATTTTCTGTGGGATTTCATACATATTTAAACGAAGGTTGGACAAATTACTACTAAGGAGGCGAAATAGATGAATTTTCAAATAAGAGATGCCATTACAGCGAATGTCCATGGTCAATCTGCAGCTGAATTTAAAGATATTGTCGAAGATGCAATTAGCCGTGGAGAAGAGCATTTACTCCCAGGACTTGGGGTGTTTTTTGAAAAATGGTGGAAACAATCAAGTACATCTGAACAAGATTCATTCGTTCAAAAACTAGAAAAAGCATTTGCTAACTGATTTTTTATGAAGAGTGCATTCCAATTCCAATAAATGCATGATAAAGTTTTAGTTATCAGAAAATTTGGAGGGATTGGAATGACTATTGCTGTAGAATTAATTGTCAATCAACTCAAACAGGTCTTAGTAGAAGATCAAGTGTCAACCAACGAAACGGTACGACAGCTACATGGGAAGGATGAATCTCATCATGCGATGAGCCTACCTGATATCGTTGTTTTTCCCCGCTCCACAGCAGATGTCAGTGCCATCCTAAAAATTGCGCATGCACAATTTGTTCCTGTTGTACCATTCGGTGTTGGCTCTAGCTTGGAAGGCAATGCCATTCCCATTTCACATGGTATTTCTATTGATTTCTCTGAAATGAATGCTATTTTAGAAGTTCGACCAGATGACCTTCTTGTAAAAGTACAGCCTGGTATCACACGCTCCCAATTAAATAAGGAGTTAAAAAAACATGGTCTTCAATTCACAGTAGATCCAGGTGCAGATGCCACACTGGGTGGTATGGCAGCAACTAATGCTAGTGGTACTACTGCTGTGCGCTACGGTGTCATGCGTGACCAAGTTCGTGATTTAGAAGTTGTACTTGCAGATGGCTCTGTTATCCATACTGGCAATTTGGCGGCAAAGTCCTCTTCTGGTTATCATCTAAACGGTTTATTTTTTGGCTCAGAAGGGACACTTGGCTGCTTTACTGAGTTAACTTTGAAAGTCTATGGTATACCGGAATTTGTAACTGCAGGGCGTGCGGTTTTTGACACAGTAGGAGATGCTGTCAGTGCCGTCACTGCTTTATTGCAGGCAGGTATTGCAATTGGACGAGTGGAATTGGTCGATGAAGCCTCTATTACACAAGCCAACATCTATAATGATACTTCCTTCAACGAAAAACCAACTTTATTTTTAGAATTTCACGGTAATGAAGCAGGTATGCATGCAGATATAGCATTTGCCACTGAAATTTTTGAGGACTTTCATTGTCTATCCGTTGAATTTGAACAAGATACTGCTGCTCGTAATAAACTTTGGGAGGCCCGTCATTCGTTAGCGTATGCGTATATTCATGCATACCCCGGGAAGAAGCTTATGTCAACGGATGTCTGTGTACCGATCTCTATGCTTGCAGAAACCATTTTATATGCACGTGAACAGCTTGATCATGTTGGACTTGCCGGTGGGATTGTAGGCCATGTAGGTGACGGTAATTTCCATGCTCTCTTAATGTTAAACCCAAATGACAAAGAGGAGCAGGCAAAAGCAGACCGCTTCAATGAACAGATCGTTCAATATGCTTTACTTCGAGGCGGTACATGCACAGGTGAACATGGCGTTGGCATTGGCAAAATGAAATATCAAGCCACTGAGCATGGTACCTCTTTAGCAGTCATGAAGAGTATAAAAGCAGCACTCGATCCACATAACATTATGAATCCAGGAAAGATTTTCAACCTATAACTAGCAATAACCCGCTGATTGTCGAATCATCAGCGGGTTGATTGTTTATTCATAGCAAAACGTCAATCTGATCTTTGTTCACAAGTAAAAAAGTAACCTAGCGTCTCCCAGGTTACTTTACTATGTAGCGATGTGCCATCCATCTTGACAACAAACATCGCGCGCGGTATACATCCCTCTGTCTGCCTACCACAGTATGTTATTCACATGGATACCCTCTGTTGCCCAAGTGAACTCTCTTTATCGTACTTCTCAAACTCATAAGAATGTCCAAATTCTAAGCTAAAATCGATGCTAGCACTGCTTTTTGTGCATGTAATCTATTTTCAGCTTGTTCAAAAATATAAGAATTAGGCCCGTCAATAACAGAAGTCGCAACCTCTTCTTCACGATGTGCTGGTAAACAATGCAAGAACATATAATTCGATTTTGCATAGGCAACTAGTTCATCATTAATTTGATAGCCTGCAAAATCTTGTAATCGTTTTGCCGCCTCTTCCTCTTGACCCATTGATGTCCAAACATCCGCATAGACCACATCTGCATTTAATACAGCTTCTACAGGGTCATTTGTGATCATAATTGTACTGCCATTAGCCGCTGCAATTGCCTGTGCTTTTGCGATTACTTCTGCATCACATTCATAACCAACTGGCGTTGCCACTGCGACGTTCATCCCTACATGTGCTGAAGCAACAACAAGTGAGTGCGCTACATTGTTGCCATCTCCCACATAGGCAATTTTAAGCCCTTTTAAAATTCCTTTATTCTCTGCAATCGTTTCTAAATCCGCTAATGCTTGACAAGGGTGATAAATATCCGTTAATCCATTGATAACTGGAATGGCAGCATGCTCCGCCAACTCTTTGACCATTGCGTGAGAGTTTGCACGAATCATAATACCATCTAAATAACCTGATAATACATGGGCTGTATCATAAATTGATTCCCCACGACCAATCTGTAAATCGCGAGCATGCATAAACATACTTTTTCCACCTAATTGATTCATGCCAACTTCAAATGAAATACGTGTACGAGTTGAATGTTTTTCAAAAATCATGCCAAGTGTTTTACCTTCTAATAATCTTGGGCATTTCCCTTCTTTTGTAATCATTTTAAGCTGTGTCGCTAATTCAATAAGTTCTTGAACCTCTTGACTAGTATAGTCTAGCAAAGTTAGTAAATCCTTTCCTTTTAAACTAGACACTAACTTTAACTGGACTTCTTCGAGTAATTTCATAGCATTCGCTCCTTATATCGTTGCTGTTGAAATTAGTATAACATGCATAAATATAAAATCAACTGAATTTTTATAATTTATTTCAGTAATTATTCATTCGTCTTCAAATGTGACAAAAATTCGTACTTTTGAATAATTATGCATACAACATAAAAAAGATAGCTAGTTTAAACTAGCTACCCTTCATCTGCTTATTAGTCAAATGTAATTTTATTCACTGCTTCACGGTCTAATTTTTTAATGACTTCTACCATTAATTTAACAGCATTATCATAATCATCACGATGTAGGATACCTGCATGTGAATGGATGTAGCGTGTCGCAATACCGATGGATAGTGCTGGTACACCATTTGCTGTTACATGGATGGAGCCAGCATCTGTACCACCGCCAGCCATCGCTTCAAATTGATATGGAATATTGTGCTCATCTGCTACATCTAATACAAACTCACGTAAGCCACGGTGTGAAACCATTGATGCATCATACACAACGATTTGTGGGCCAGCACCCATTTTACTAGTTGATTCCTTTGCTGTAACTCCTGGAGTATCTCCCGCTACACCTACATCAACTGCAAAGCCAATATCTGGTTGAATTTTATGTGTTGCCGTTTTAGCACCACGAAGCCCAACTTCTTCTTGCACATTTCCTACAGAATAAAGAATATTTGGGTGCTTTTCATTTTGTAACGCTTTCATTACATCAATAGCTATAGCACAACCGATACGATTATCCCAAGCTTTTGCTAATAGATACTTGTCATTCTTCATGACGTTAAATTCAAAGTATGGTGTTACCATATCGCCAGGACGTACGCCCCATTCAAGTACTTCATCCTTAGAAGCAGCACCTACATCAATAAACATATCTTTAATGTCTACCACTTTATTACGCACATCTGCAGGTAAAATATGTGGTGGCTTTGAACCAATAACCCCAATCACTTCGTCACCTTTACGTGTAGTAATTGTTACACGCTGTGCAAGCATAACCTGGCTCCACCAGCCGCCTACTGTTTGGAATTTAATAAAGCCTTTGTCATCGATTTGCGTAACCATGAAACCTACTTCATCTAAATGTCCTGCTACGACAATTTTTGGACCGTTTTCATCGCCCACTTTTTTAGCAATTACACTACCTAAGTTATCTGTTTCTACAGTGTCTGCATATGGTGCAATGTATTTTTTCATGACCTCACGAGGTGCACGTTCATTACCTGCAATACCATTCGCATCTGTTAAATCTTTAAACATTTGTAATGTTGGATCTAGTTGTGTCATCCTTTGGCCTCCTACTTCTTGTATCTTCTTTATTATACTTCGTTTACCGAAATATTCCTAGCTTAATCGTCTGAAAATTGGTGTATTTCTTAATTTTAATAGCCTGAGCGCTGACGATTATAATTTTCTTGATTTTTTTCAATATAAGCACCAACAACATCCTCAAATGTAAATCCAAGATTATACGCTAGTAATCCATAGCATTGCCAAATGGTTAAATAGTGATCCTGAGTAGGTTGTTGAATAAATGTTAAAATAGCACTTTGTGTCTGTAAAAAAGTTTCCGTTAAATTTCTTTGCTCTTCAATTACTGGCCACTTTTCAATGGATGTATAGCCCTTTAATAAGCCAAGGGATAAGATAAAATGGATAGAATCAACATATTCCTCTAAAATGACTTCACGTGCTGATGGTCCTTTAGTACTCCAAAATTTAAAGCAGCGCGTTTCATTGGCAAGCTCAGCAAGCTCTACCATTAATGCCAAGCCCTTTTCTTGAAATACATCTTGTTGAATATTTTGTGTTTGCTCGATAAAATCATCAAGCTCTTTTTGCATAGTAAACAATTGTTGTAAATTCATTTTTTTCTCCTAAATTTCTAAAAAATATTTAAGTAAAAGTGAAACCATTTGACCTCTCTAATCGTATAGGAAAGAATAACCTTTCTTCAAGGGGGAAATTTAAACATGTTGCCGTTACTAATTCGACTTGCTGTAATAGCGCTTATTATCTATGTATTTTATAAAGCGATTCGTTATATAACCGATCCTAAACGCAAACTTGATGAAGCCTATGAAAAAGGCCAATATTATTTTTATGATGACGTTAAAAATGTCCGCAAAAATTTCTTTATTTCTTATAAGGGTGCTCTTTTTGAAGGTGAAAAATACCTGGGTACGACAGAAGATGCCTTCGAGGTTGTCACTATCTTCGTTGGTGCTCGAGATGCTGCAACGTTGCAAGGCTTCACCAAGAGCGACTTTGAATATTTACAGCAAGAAATTTTATTGAACTATCCAAGTGCTAAAATTAATTGGAAGCAGCCCATTGAACAGCTTATGCGGAACACATCCTCTTCATGAGGATGTGTTTTTCTTATTTTCGTTTAAACCCACAATTGTACAACAATAAATAGTTGAATGGCTGCTAGTAGTGGAAACCCAAATGCAAAACTATTGTGGCGTGTTTTGTGGCGGAATAAATACATACCAAGTACACCACCAACTGCCCCTCCTACAATAGCTAATGTAAACAAAGTGCGCTCTGCAATTCGCCATTCATGCTTTTTCGCACGAGATTTGTCCATACCCATTAAAATGAGCAGCACAATTGATAGTATACCCATATAAGCTAATAATGCTTGTCCCATTCTCTACTCCTTATCAAAAAACGTTATACTACTAATCTAACATAAAAAAGACTGATGGAAAAATCCATCAGTCTTTTTGGCACCTGTCGCTACGCTTTCGGTGTAGGAATCTCCTATTTTGCACCTGTCGCTACGCTTTCGGTGCAGAAATAATAATTGACATTGTCAACTATTATTTAGCTACTGCTTTTTTTGCAGCGTCTGCTAATTGAGTGAATGCTGCAGCATCAGTTACAGCAAGGTCAGCTAACATTTTACGGTTAACTTCGATACCTGCAACTTTTAAACCGTGCATTAAACGGCTGTAAGAAAGACCATTCATGCGAGCAGCTGCGTTGATACGAGTGATCCATAATTTACGGAAATCACGTTTTTTCTGACGACGGTCACGGTATGCATATTGACCTGACTTCATTACTGCTTGGTTAGCAACTTTGTATAATGTATGTTTTGAACCATAGTAACCTTTAGCTAATTTTAATACTTTTTTACGACGTTTGCGCGTCACTGTTCCGCCTTTTACGCGTGGCATATGAATTACCTCCTGCTTTTCATTAAAAAATGAATGTTAGTATTTTTTTGTAGTCAATTATTTCATGTAAACAAGTAAAGATTTGATGCGTTTGAAGTCACCAGATGAAACGATGTTTGCTTTACGTAGGTGACGTTTTTGTTTCGTAGATTTGTTTGCGAATAAGTGACTTCCATAAGCACGGTCGTATTTTAATTTACCTGAACCCGTTTTTTTGAAACGTTTCGCAGCTCCACGGTGAGTTTTCATTTTTGGCATGTCGAATTCCTCCTAAACTGTTCGTCTAATATTATTTCTCGTTCTTTGGTTGAAGAACTAAGAACATGCTTCGGCCTTCCATCTTCGGTTTTTGTTCTACCGTTGATACTTCAGCACAAGCTTCAGCAAAACGATCTAACACACGCTGACCAATCTCTTTGTGTGTAATCGCACGACCTTTGAAACGTAGGCTACATTTTACTTTATCGCCTTTTTCAAGGAATTTAATCGCATTACGTAACTTCGTTTGGAAATCATGCTCATCGATAGTTGGGCTCAGACGAACCTCTTTCATTACGATGACCTTTTGATTTTTACGAATTTCACGGTCTTTCTTTTGCTGTTCAAACTTAAATTTACCATAGTCCATGATACGAGCGACTGGCGGCTTGGCTTGAGGGGCCACAAGGACAAGATCCAAGTTTACACGAGCGGCGATTTCTAGCGCTTCATTACGTGTCTTTACACCAAGCTGGTCACCATTGTGATCGATTAATCGAAGTTCACGTGCGCGAATGCCTTCGTTTACATACATGTCTTTGCTAATAGTAATCCACCTCCAAGTAGTTGTCGCGAATACATGGTTTGGGCAAAGCCTTGCCCGGTTGAACGGTACATCCTCTTGTCATGTCCATAAAAAAAGGACGGACATTTTTGAAGATGTCCGCCCGCTATATGTGCATGCGCAAGTTTACGCAAAACAATTCAACGTGTCATACCTGTTCACAGCCTTTAAAGCGTTGTATCAGGTGAGAAGCGGGCAGCCTCTACTTCAACCACAAACTTTGTATTCATTAACCTTAATTATATTAGCATGTATATGATAAGTTGTCAAATGTTTAATTTCTTATCTCTACCATATTGACCTAGAATGAAATATTTTATACAAAAGTAAGATTTATTTTATACAGAAACCCTCACTTATGCAAGCGAGGGTTTCTTGTAAATGCTTATTTAGTAATTTCAGCTTTAATCGTTGCTAGGAAATCTTCAAAGCTAATTGTTTCAGAATCTTTTGAGCCATAACGACGTACATTCACGCCATTTGCCTCAACTTCTTTATCCCCAATGACAAGCATATACGGAATTTTCTTCATTTGCGCTTCACGGATTTTATAGCCTAATTTCTCTTCACGGTCATCCATTTCTACACGTAAACCAGCTGCAGTTAATTGTTCTTCAATTTGTTTTGCATAGTCGAAGTGAGCTTCATTTGATACTGGAATGACTTCCACTTGTACTGGTGCTAACCATGTTGGGAATGCGCCTTTGTACTCTTCAATTAAGAAGGCAACAAAACGTTCCATTGTTGATACTACACCACGGTGAATAACGACTGGACGATGTGGTTTACCATCTTCTCCAACATAAGTTAGGTCAAATCGTTCAGGTAATAAGAAGTCTAATTGAACTGTTGATAAAGTTTCTTCTTTACCAATCGCTGTTTTTACTTGTACGTCAAGTTTTGGTCCATAGAAAGCAGCCTCACCTTCAGCTTCGAAGTAATCTAAGCCAAGCTCATCCATCGCTTCTTTTAACATGCTTTGTGCTTTTTCCCACATTGCATCATCATCAAAGTATTTTTCAGTATCCGCTGGGTCGCGATACGATAGACGGAATGAGTAATCATTTAAATCAAAATCTTTATAAACTTCTAAAATTAATTGTACAACTTTTTGGAACTCCGCCTTAATTTGGTCTGGACGAACAAAAATATGAGCATCGTTTAAAGTCATCCCACGTACACGTTGTAGGCCTGAAACTGCTCCTGACATTTCATAACGGTGCATTGTTCCAAGCTCTGCAATACGTAACGGTAGGTTACGATAAGAATGCATGCTGTTTTTGTAAACCATCATATGGTGAGGACAGTTCATCGGACGCATAATTAATGTCTCGTTATCCATTTCCATTGGTGGGAAAATAGAATCTTGATAATGATCCCAGTGACCAGAAGTTTGATAAAGCTCTTTCGAACCTAATACTGGTGTATAAACATGCTTATACCCAAGTGATAATTCTTTATCCACGATATAGCGCTCAATAACACGACGAATTGTTGCACCATTTGGTAACCAAAGTGGTAAACCTTGCCCTACCTTTTGAGAAGTTGTGAACAGGTCTAATTCTTTCCCGATTTTACGGTGATCACGTTCTTTTGCTTCCTCTAACATTTGTAGGTGATGTTTTAATTCTTCTTTTTTGAAGAACGCTGTACCATAAATACGTTGAAGCATTTTATTATCAGAGTTTCCTCTCCAATAAGCACCCGCTAAAGATAAAAGCTTGAATTCACGAAGCTTACCTGTTGATGGTACGTGAATACCACGGCAAAGGTCGAAAAATTCTCCTTGATAATAAATAGACACTTGCTCATCAGCAGGAATAGCTTCTAGTAATTCTAATTTATATTCATCGCCAATTTCTTCATAGATTGCTTGAGCTTCCGCACGACTTACATTTTTGCGTTCTACTTCTAGGTTTTCAGCAATAATTTTTTTCATTTCTTTTTCAATTGCAGGTAGATCTTCAGCAGTAATTGGTGTTGGTGAGTCAATATCATAGTAGAAACCACCTTCAATAACTGGACCAATACCAAGCTTCACATCTGGGAATAGACGTTTGATAGCTTGCGCTGTTAAGTGAGCTGTTGAATGTCTTAAAATCTCAAGAGCTTCCTCATCATCCTGTGTAATGATTGCAATTGTTGCATCCTCTTCAATTGGTGTTTTTAAATCCACTAACACACCGTTAATTTTACCCGCATAAGCCTTTTTACGTAAGCCTGGGCTAATTGATAATGCTACGTCATCAGTTGATGTGCCTTTTGCAAATTCCTTTACAGCGCCATCTGGAAAAGTTAATTTAATCATTTCTGACATATTCTTTGCACTCCTTTAGTTGTGTTAAATTCATAATGATTGATGAGTGAATCCGGCAATCGTTCGAGTATTTCAGCTTAGCTAGAAATTAGGGCACCCTATTTGAGCAGGTCTCAAGTCTTTTGGAGCGGATTTCTCCTCCCTTGGAGCGGTGTGAACTACTTTTGGAGCGGTTCTCCCCCTTCTTGGAGCGGTTGCGACTCCTTTGCAAGCTGTGTGACCACTTTTTTGAGCGGTTCTCTCCTCTCTTGGAGTGGTTACAACTCCTTTGCGAGCGGAGTCTTCAACTTTTCGAACAGCTTCCTTCTCATTCTAGGGTATTCTTCATATGTGCTAGAAAACAAAAAAGCTCCGTCCCTACGAAAGGGACGAAGCGTATGCTCGTGGTTCCACCCTTCTTCCTTCCGACTTATCTAAAGTCAGACGAAGCTCAAGGCTAGCTAACGGGCTAGGGACCGGCGAAAGATTATCCCTTTCGCTGCTCAGTAGGTAGTAAATAATGTGCCGACACTAGGAAGTTTACAGCCGATGACTTCCCTCTCTATAAGCTGATACACAAAATTCATGTCCTCATCAATGCATGTTGATATTAAGTATATGAGTCAGTATACGCTCGATTGTCGAAAAATGCAACTACCAATGTTACATACGACGATTTTTACCTCGCATTTCAATCGGTATAGTCAAGGCTTTAATACGCTCCATAATTCGTCCTGCTTTTACAACTTCAATATCACCCTTTTGTGACTGTGCTAAATGGTGCTCCAATTCATCATAATTAAAATTAGACGTGATAAACGTTGGTAATTGCTCTGCCATACGATAGTGGAAAATGGTTCCTAAAATTTCATCTCGCGTCCACGCCGTCATAGTTTCTGCACCTAAATCATCCAACATTAGGACAGGAGCTTTTTTAATATAATCTATTTTCTCGTTTAATGTATTATCGCCTATAGCATTTTTCATTTCTCGTAAAAACTCTGGGACAAACACAACAACAGAGCGAATTTTAATCGATGCTAGCTCATTAGCTAAAGCACCAAGCACAAAAGATTTCCCAACACCAAATTTACCAAATAAGTAAAACCCTTTGGAGGGTAGTTGACCTGACTCTTTTGTCATTTTTACAAATTGAGCCGCTTTTTGTGCAATCGCGACGCGAGATTCATCATCAATACTTAGATCTTGAATGGTCGCTTGGAGCACATCTTTTGGCATGTGCATGCTTGCAATCATATTCGCAACATCTCGGCGTTCTTCTTCTCGTACCTTTTGCTCACAACGAACATAGTCCATTTCAATAGAATTCCTGACGATTCTTAATGTCGGGAGGAAGCCTTTTAAATAGTTGGTACAGTGTTCGGTATTATCGCAACCACAGCATTCTGTAGATTGACTAATAAATTCATGAAGCTTTGGTAAATTTCGTTCAATATTCTCGTAGTTTAATTCATCTGCATGTTGAGCTAGAAATTCCTGTACTTGTGGATGTTCTAAAATTTCACGTCGCATAGCTTCATAGCGTTCTTGAAACGACGGTACATTTATTGCTCGTTTTAATGGTCCATTTATAGGTTCGATTGTTGCTCACCTTCTTCGCTATTCACTTTTTCCTAGCATTTCCAATATTTTCTGACGTTCTTTTTCAAAGTCTATCGTGCTAGAAGCATCTTCCTCTTGTTTTTCATTACGTTTATAAAACCATTCAGGGACTTTTTCTTCACGTTGATTTCTTGAACGTCCTTTGACCTGTTGACTTGTTTTATTTGCAGTTTGTGGCTTGTTTTTCCAAGCAGTATATTTATCATGCTCTTGGCGTGCAAGCTCCATTGCTTCCTTTGCCGTTTGGACATTTTTACGTACCCAGTGATCAGCAATCGTTTCCACATATTTTTTAGGTAGTTTCATATCTGTCGTTAGCATAACGTATTCTAATAATGCATTGACTACCCCAATTGGCATGCCGTGCTGAACGATTAAATTTTCTGCAAGTTGAACAGACGTTTGTAATGGTTCTTTACCATTATTAATATCACGTAATACTTGAACAGGAGCTGTTGTCTCTAAATAATGTTGGAGCTCCTGATCCTTCGTTTTTTGCCCCACTTCTGCTACTGGTAGAGGTTCGTTTACTCTTGCTAGTTTTGGCGGCTCCTTTGAAACTGTTAATTTATAAAAATCGGCAGCAGCCTTGCGTAAACGTTCTTGGGAAATTCCTAAATCATCGTCCAAAGCAAGAATGACCACTTTTTGCATATCAAGGGCTGTTAAATGATATAAAAATGCCAGTTTCGCTATCGCTTCACGTACTTCTAATGTCAACAAATTGGAAGGTACCAATTGCTCTGACAAACCTGCTTGCAACAAATCAAAATCAAATTGCTCCAAATAAAAAGGATATACTTTTTGCTGTTTATCCTTTTGACTCGTATCCACTTGTAAATCGGATGGGATATTAGAATGAACAGGCTTAAAGACATCAATAAAGGCGCGAGACACATCCTTAAATTCTTTGTCCTTTACAGGTGACATAAAGCGCTGACGTAAGTTTCGATAGGCCTGCTCGCCGATTTTACTAAACAGAAACATCGACAACAACGGATCTTTCATAAAACTATCTGCATCAAGTGGGCGCTGTAGCTCATATAAAAAACTACGCTCCCCCGCATTTTCTTTTTTCCATGTGCGTAGCAAACCGATTGCCTCCAGTGCAATACGGGCCTCAAACACTTTACCAATGGGCAAACCGAGCACATTCATTAAATAATAATGGGTCATTTGCTGTTTTGGCATTTGTTCAGCTTCAGCCCATAACGTTAAATAAAGGCTAATTGGCTCCGAGCCGGTTAATGGTTGATAAAACAATGTAACTAATTGACGCTCCTGTGTAGAAAATGCATGAGGTAGACGAATGTCGAAAGGATCGCCAGGCTGCAATTCCTTATATAAATGGATCAACGTCATTCATCCTCTCTGTTTTCTATGATTTTTTCTCCGTTTGACGTTGAATAATATCTTTAATTTCCTCAATAAAAACATTAATATCCTTAAACTGACGGTAAACCGAGGCAAATCGCACATAGGCTACCTCATCAATTTTAGCTAAGCGATCCATTACCATTTCACCGACGTCTTCTGAGCGTACTTCTGAATTGCCTATACGACGAAGATCTTTTTCAATAGATAGGACAAGTTCCTCCAGTACATCAAGCGCTACTGGGCGTTTCTCACAAGCACGAATAAGTCCACGAAGTACCTTCTCACGGCTAAACTCCTCTCGTGAACCTTCCTTTTTAACTACGACTAATGGTGTCTCTTCAATTTTTTCAAACGTTGTAAAACGGAAGCCACACGACTCACATTCACGACGTCTACGAATTTCTTTATTATCATCTACTGGCCTCGAATCCACAACACGCGTTCCGTTAAATTGGCAAGATGGACATCTCATATAATTACTCTCCTGATTTACAACAATTTAATATTTCTATTATAACAAATTTCCTACATGTAAGAAAAGTGCATTCATGTTTGTGAGCACATGATAAACCTAAAGCACCTAAAGTACAAGAAAATTATTCAAATTTAAGAGGTCTAGAAGGATTGCCATTGTAGCACAAATAACATAACACTTAACCATTTTCGGTATTCCTCTGCATAAAAAAAGCACATTGAAATCACTTAGATTTCAATGTGCTCACGATGAAATTTTTATGCGTTTACTGTTTCTAAAGCATTCGCTACTTTTTTCACAAGATCTACTACACGTGCAGAGTAGCCCCATTCATTGTCATACCATGCAAGTACTTTTACTTTACGGCTGCCTAATACCATTGTAGAAAGTCCATCAACCGTTGATGAGTAAGTAGTTGTGTTGTAATCAGAAGATACTAATGGTTCAACAGAGAAGTTCAAAATGCCCTTCATCGGACCTTCTGTTGCAGCTTTTACGAATGCAGCATTGACAGCATCAACTGTGACATCCGTATTTAAATCTACTACAAGATCTACTAAAGAAACGTTTGGTGTAGGAACACGCAATGCCATACCATGAATCTTACCTTCTAATTCAGGTAAAACTAATTTTAATGCTTTTGCAGCACCTGTAGATGTTGGAATAATGGATTGTGCGCATCCACGTGCACGACGTAAGTCTTTATGTGGATTGTCTAGGTTCTTTTGGTCATTTGTATAAGCATGAACTGTTGTCATTAAGCCATTCTCAATTCCAAATGTGTCATTCAATACTTTCGCTACTGGAGCTAAGCAGTTCGTTGTACAAGAAGCATTTGAAATAACATCATGTTTAGCAATATCAAGTTTGTCATCATTTACACCTAAAACAATTGTTACGTCCTCGTTTTTACCAGGTGCTGTTAAGATAACCTTTTTAGCGCCCGCTTCTAAGTGCATTGCTGCTTTGTCACGTTCATTAAATTTACCAGTAGCTTCAATAACGATATCTACACCCATTTTTGCCCAAGGTAATTTTAATGGATCACGTTCGCTAATAATTTGAACACGTTTACCGTTTACAACTAAAGCATCGCCTGCTGGTTCTACCGTACCTTCAAATGTTCCGTGATTTGTGTCATACTTAATCAAATGTGCTAACGTTTCAGCTGGGTAGCTCGCGTTAATTGCAACGATATTTAAATCCTGTTGTACGATCGCTTGGCGGAAAACCATACGTCCGATACGTCCGAAACCATTAATAGCAATTGATACTGTCATTTATAATATCCTCCTGTGAGTACATACTCAGATTAATTAATTATATACTTTATGGTGATTAGTATAACACAATTTTAAAAAAGATGAACATTATATATTCACAATATAAAAGTTCTTATTTTCTGAAAAATTAATCCTTATTATGTCGTTTCCCCATTAAAAAATGCGCAGCAAACATATTTTGCTACGCATCTTAATGAAACCATTAAATAACATTCCAATAACTGAGGATTTTCCTTAATTGTTCCTCTGTATTTTCTATATTCTCATTATTATAAATAACCGCATCTGCGCCTTTTTCTTTGACAGACATTGGTAGCTGTGAATGCATACGTGCTAAAGCATCTTCTTTTGATAAATTATTACGTTCCATTAAGCGTCGAAGCTGAACTTCTTCACTGACCGATACGACAATGATACGCTCCACAAAATGCTGAAGCTTACTCTCAAATAACAATGGTATATCCATCACAACATGCTGATACCCTGCCTCTAAATAAGCATCACGTTGACGTAGCATTTCTTTTCGGATGGCTGGATGCATAATATCATTTAAAATTTTGCGTTTGGCAGGCTCATGGAAAATAATATCCCCCAGCCTTGTTCGATTTAAATTGCCATCCTCAAGCAAAATAGCTTGTCCGAAGCTTTCAGCAATTAAAGCTAATGTCTCTGTTCCTGGTTCTACGACATCTCGTGCTACAATATCTGCATCAACAATCGGTAACCCTAGTTCGGTCATCATTTTTGCTACTGTACTTTTGCCGCTTGCAATACTTCCTGTTAGTCCGATAATCATCGTTAAATCCCCTTTAATGTTGACAATTTGGGCAATAAACAGAGGTACGTCCACCAATTGTCATTTGACTCGTTGCTGTTTCACATACTGGACATATCTTTTTCCCATACATTTTCAGCCGATTCTGCATACTCCCGGCTTCCCCATTAATGTTTCGATAATCAGAAATAGTTGAACCACCCGCTTCAATACTTTGGCGTAGGACAGCAACAATTTCCTCAAATAAAGCTCTTTTACGTTTGTCACTAATGCGATTCATTTTCCGTGCAGGATGAACTTTCTGGGCAAACAATGCTTCAGTAGCATAAATATTGCCACAGCCCGAGATGACTTGCCCATCCATAATAACCTCTTTCACAGCTTTATTTTCATATTTTGGTAATTTAGATTGTGCTATAAAAAATTCACAAGCATGCTCATCGAATGGCTCTGGTGCCATCTTTGTTAGCGGCACATGATCTTCAATCTTTGCCAAAAATCGAAGTTCACCAAAGCGACGAATATCCGAATAAATTAAGTATCCCCCATCTGCCATTTTAAATGTTGCATGGATATGCTTTTGGAATTTTTCCTCATTGATTTCTTCTGGTTCATTCACAACAAACCATGCACCTGTCATGCCTAAATGACTGACAAGCACATATGGCACATCATCCTTCATCAAATGAAAGAATATATATTTCGCTCGTCGTTCAATTTTAGTTATTGTCATGTGCGACAAAGACAATTCAAATGCATCCGGCTCTGCTTGTTTAACGATGCATTGCTTACCCTCACTAAAAGAGAAACGTACCCTTTCAGATAGCTGTACTTGTTGAATTGTCCGTCCTTCAATTTTTGGCTTCAATGCCTGGACGACACCTTCCACCTCTGGTAATTCAGGCATTTGAATCCCTCCTTATTTTGCTTCGTACCATGTAGAGCCATGGTTGAAGTCTACTTTGAGCGGTACGGAAAGCCCAATGGCATTTTCCATTACCTCTGGTACAATTTTTTCTAGCAAAGCAATCTCCTCTTTTGGAGCTTCAAAAATTAATTCATCATGCACTTGTAGAAGTAGTTTTGCCTGCATCTTTTCTTTTTTCAAGCGAGCATCCATATCAATCATTGCTTTTTTAATAATATCAGCGGCACTACCTTGGATCGGTGTATTCATTGCCGTTCTCTCCGCAAAGCTTCTTAAATTAAAATTCGAGCTTGTAATGTCTGGTAAATAGCGACGTCTATTTAAAATGGTTGTGACATACCCATTAAATTTTGCATCTTGTACAATATCATCCATATATTGTTTAACCCCTGGGAAACTTGCGAAATATTTTTCAATAAATATCGCGGCTTCCTTACGCGTTATATCCAAGTTTTGTGATAGTCCATAATCACTGATGCCATAAACAATCCCAAAGTTAACAGCCTTCGCAGCACGCCTCATATTACTATCCACTTCATCCTCTGCTACATGGAATACATCCATAGCAGTTCGCGTATGAACATCCATGCCTTCGCGGAAAGCCTCTACAAGGTTTTTATCTTCTGACATATGTGCCAGCACGCGCAATTCAATTTGCGAATAATCGGCAGAAAATAAAATCCAATCCTCTTTTGAAGGGACAAATGCTTGACGGATTTTGCGTCCTTCTTCCAAACGGATAGGTATATTTTGTAAATTAGGATCTGTAGAACTTAGACGTCCTGTCGCAGTTAAAGCTTGCTGGAAGCGTGTATGCACCTTGCTATCCGATTCATGAATTTCCTTTAGTAAACCTTCGATATACGTGGATTGTAATTTACCAAGCTGTCGATACAATAGGATATGTTCGATGATCGCATGCTCCGACTGTAATTTTTCCAATACATCAGCCGCTGTAGAATAGCCTGTTTTGGTCTTTTTAATCACAGGTAGACCAAGCTTCTCAAATAAAATAACCCCTAATTGTTTAGGTGAATTAATATTAAACTTTTCTCCAGCCTCTGCATATATTTCTTGCTCAATCACTATTAGTTTGTCATTCAGCTCGTGCCCCATTTTTTCTAACGTAGCACGGTTAACTGTAATCCCTTCACTTTCCATCTCGCCCAAAATTCTTGCCAATGGTAATTCTAAGTTTTTATAAAGATCAAATTGTTCATTCTCTTTTAATAACGTTTCTAGCTTCGGCTGTAATGACCACACAGCAAAAGCTTTACGACAAACATGCTGAGCAAGTTGATCGATGTTTGGAATCGCACGCTTAGCTCCTTTGCCATAAACCGTCTCATTTGCTTGGACATCATAGTAGCCTAACTCCCTTGCTAGTGTGGCAACATCATCTCCACTTAGCCCAGGATTATTAATATATGAGGCTAAAAGCAAATCAAAGTCAACGCCTGCTAATTGAATACCTGCTCGCTTTAATGCCGCTTGAGCTGCCTTAGAATCAGACATATATTTTATTTTTGTTGCATCTTCTAACCAGCGACGAAGTTCATCTGATTTTGCTGCAATATCAAACGGGATATATTGTGTCTTAGTACCATCTGATAAAGCGATTCCTAATTGCTGACATGTATGATAATGCTCATTCTCAAGCTCAACATGTACAGCCATCACATCTTTTAAGTCTTCTGGTTTTACTTCTTGCACTAACTCATATTCAAATGGTGCTTGTTCTTCTTCTTGGACTGTAAAATCACTTTTTTCAATGAGTGATTTAAAGCCAAGCTCACGCCAAACACTCATTAATTCTTCTTCGTTTGGCCCGTTATAAACAAGATCAGCAAGTGAAATGGTAATTGGAGCATCTGTATAAATCGTTGCCAGCTTCTTACTCATGATGGCCTGCTCTTCATTAGCTACCAACTTTTCCTTCATTTTGGAGGCCTTCAACGTATCCATTGCCTCATAAAGTGCCTCAACGGAGCCATGCTCTTTTAATAATTTTACTGCTGTTTTTTCACCGACACCTGGTACTCCAGGAATATTATCTGAAGAATCTCCCATTAAGCCTTTCATATCAATAATTTGTAGTGGCGTTAAACCGTACTTTTCTTCAATAAAGGCTGGTGTATTTTTCTCAATTTCCGTAATGCCCTTTTTTGTAATATAGACCGTTACTTGCTCTGTCGCTAACTGAGTTAAATCACGGTCTCCCGATACAATAATCACATCCATATCCTGTGATGATGCCTCTTTAGCGAGCGTTCCTATAATATCATCCGCTTCATATAATTCTTGTTCATATTGCTTAATTCCATAGGCATCAATTAGCTTGCGTAAATAAGGGAATTGCTCTGATAATTCTGGTGGGGTTTTTTGTCGCCCACCTTTATATTCCGTAAACGTTTCATGGCGGAATGTTGTTTTTCCAGCATCAAAAGCGACTAATATTTTTGTTGGCTGTTCTTCCTCTAATATTCGTTGTAGCATTGTTGTAAAGCCGTACACAGCATTGGTATGAATGCCACTATCATTCGTTAACAATGGCAACGCAAAAAACGCGCGATACGCTAAACTATTACCGTCCAATAATAGTAATTTTTCTTTAGTCATGTTTTTATCCTCCTGCGTTGTCTTCTACTTAATTGTAAAACGAAAACGTATGTTTGAAAATGCTTCTCCTTTCTACTTTATCGGGAAAACAACCATTTTGCCAACAATAACAGCATATTTCAAATAAAAAAGCCGATGACAACGGAGGGCCTTATCCTAATGATCGCTTTTGATGCACTATCCAATTTTGCAGCTTTTTGCGATTAGTCAAGTTGCAAACATAAAAAAACTTCCATTCAAAGAATAAACTCCTTTAAATGAAAGTGATTAATTTATGCTTTTATTTTGACTGGACGATAAAAAATTTCCTCATAAATAACCGTTAAGATAAACGCATTCATAAACGCAAATACTAAAAACAAAGGCATTCCACCTAATTGTGGCTGTGTTAACTCTTGTCCAAATACCATAACAGTACTAATTTGAGTTAAAAAGAATATAAAGCCAATCCCCACTTGCCAAATTGGACGCTGAACTTTACGTTTCTCATACCAAAACAGTTTTTTAAAGAGATTTCTTACATCCTCTGCAATGACGATACTAACTAAAAAGATACTTACAAAAAATACGGGTATATGATAAACAGTTCTTGTCATCCATGAAAATTCTGATAGGCGGAAGAACAATGTCAATAACGATGCTATACTACAAGCAATTCCTAAATTTTGGAGCCATGTGCTAATTCTTAATTTCAAAGCTATTACCCCCAACTATTCTTTTTAAACATTATCATTCTATCAAATTATAGTTGGGAGGGGAATAAAAAATTATATATTTCTATTATTTTCATAAAATAACATTTCAAATTAAGTGATAATTATAATTTTCATAAAAAAGTCGTCTCGATAACAAACGAGACGACTTGATGTTATTTTATATAACCAGATAATATTTTTGCATATGGTGATGAGGCAGGTAAAATGATAACTGTATCCTCTCCCACTGTTTTCTTATAGGATTCCAGTGTGCGGTATAAAGAATAGAATTCAGGATCTTGGGAGAATGATTTATTGTAAATTTTTGCGGCTTCTGCCTCACCCTCTGCTTGAATTAAAGCAGCTTCTTTACTTGCTTTAGCAAGCATTTCTTGTACTTGTTGATCCGTTTGGGCCTCAATACGACGTTTCTGTGCATCTCCCTCTGACAAGTACTTTTGGGCAATTGATTCACGATCTGAAATCATATTCGTAAAAACAGATTGCTCATTTTCAGTAGGTAAATCAATGCGACGAATACGTACATCTACTACTTCAATACCATAGTTATCGTTGGAAAGAAGTTCATTAACACGTTGAGTTACTTGATCGTTTATGCTACCTCTCGAAGAATCTTCATCGTTTATAATTTCAGTGTAGTTAATTCGGCCAAGTTCAGAGCGAATTACAGAATATATAAACTCTTCCATACGAGATTCAACTTTTTCAATTGTACCTGCATTTGAAATTAATAACTTAGGATCCGTAATACGCCATACCGCATAATTGTCGATAATAATCCGCTTCTTATCCTTTGTATTAATCTCTTCCTCTGAAATCTCATATGTCATTTGGTTTTTTGGTAGCTTTGTGACACTTTGGATAAAAGGTATTTTCATATTTAAACCTGGTTCACGTTCAAACTTTACAACCTCTCCAAATTGTCGAACAACAGCATATTCTGATTCTTTCACAATATAAATATTAGATAGTAGAATAATTACAAGAGCAAACACTGCAGTTAAAGTTACAGCTAGGGAGATATATTTCTTTGGATTCTTAGGGCCCTTTTTTGACATTTTCACTACATTGTCCCCTGAATCACCATCTGATGGAGCGGCTTTTTTACTTTTACCTGATAAAAAATTGAGGAATTTGTCAAGGTCCTTATTTTTTTGGTCCATTAATTACCGCTCCCCTCTTTTTTCTCTGTTTGTGCCTGCTGAGGCTGTAATGGCTGAAGTGGTAAATACTTCATTGTACTACCATCATCATTCATAATATAAATTTGTGCTTTCGGTAGAACATTTTCAAGCGTCTCTATAATTAATCGCTCTCGTGTAATTTGCTGATTGCCCTTATATTGCTCATACATTTTATTAAAGACTGCTACATCCCCTTGCGCTTGCTCGATACGAGCTGTTTTAGTTCCTTTTGCTTTCGACATAATAGCATCTCGTTCACCTTCAGCTTCACTAATGCGTTGGTTTTCATATTTTTCAGCTTCATTTATTTTTGTATTTTTCATTTCCCGTGCATCTGTTACAGCAGTAAATGCTGCACGGACATCTTTATTTGGTAATTCTACATCTTGCAATTTTACACCTAAAACACTTATCCCAATATCGTATTTTTCAATAAGTGAAACTAATAATTGACGAGTATTTGCTTCGATGTCAGCTTTACCTTCTGTTAACGCTGCATCGATAGAAGAACTTCCGATAATCGAACGAATGGCACTCGATGTCGCGCTATGTAATATTCTTTCTGGATCTTGTGAATTAAATAAAAACTTATTAGGCTCTGTAATTTTCCATTGAACAACAAGGTCTGTTAATACAATATTTTCATCCCCTGTAATCATTTTCGTTTCGGCATCGTATGCCTCTAATTCACCTGATTTATTTTGCTTATAACCGAACTGTAAACTAAATGTTTCTTTCGACAAAATTTCAACAGATTGGACTGGCCATGGCAATTTAAAATGGAGACCTGGATTAGTTATTGTATCATCAGCACGACCAAATGTAATGACAACGGCTTGTTCTGATTCATCCACAGTGTACCATGATGTAAAAACTGAAATAAGAGCTATAACTCCAACTATTCCAAGTCCAACCATCATTAGTGTCCTTTTCACACTCATGTCTGTTCCTCCCTTTTATTTATTACTACTGTTTACGGAAGACATTTAAAAAAAGTTTCAAAATATTTTCATATAATTTACGGAGGGGGTCTCCCTTACCAGAGCTCTCAATCAAATTAAAAAATCCTGTCACCTTTTAAGGCAACAGGATGTTAATCACTAGATGTTCAAAAACTGGGAAAATGGTTGTAGATAAGACAATGCTAATTAATGCGGCAACGATCATTGCTAGACTGGCAAATGTTCCTTCTAGCTCTCCAAATTCAAATGCTTTAGATGTTCCAGTGCCATGGGCTCCCATTCCAAGCAGTAAGCCTTTAGAAGAGGGGCGATGAAAACGACATATTTTAATGAGGATAGGTGCTAATAAGCTCCCTAAAATACCCGTTGTCATAACGAAAACAGCTGTTAGAGTTGGAGAACCACCAATCATATTTGAAATGTCCATTGCAATCGGTGTCGTAACAGAACGAGGCACTAAACTATGCACTAATTCATCATTTAACCCTACCATTATAGCCATGATAAAGGAGGATACAATAGCAACCGCAGAACCAACGGCAATACTAATAAAAATTTCAAATGCATGTTTTTTTAATAAATTAACATTTTTATATATCGGGATTGCAAACGCTACGGTTGCAGGTCCTAATAAATTGGTTAAAACAGTGGCTCCTGTATTATAGGATTTATAAGGTATACCTGTCAGTAATAAAATACAAATAATCACTAAAGGTGTAATCAATATAGGTGATAGCCATTCCTTTTTATTTTTTTTATAGATCATTTTACTAATATAAAAAATAGTAATAGTCCCTAGTAAGCTGACAATAGTAATGAATAGATTCATATTGTATTACCCTTCTTTCGTTGCTCTAGCCATTGTGCCGTATAGCCTGTTACAAACATCACAACAATTGCACTTACAACAATAACTAGCACAACCTTCATTCCTTGCATACCGAATAAGGCTTGATAATCAATAACTCCGATAGCAGATGGAATAAAGAATAATAATAGTTCACTTAGTAATACCGCTGCGCCTAACTCAATCCATTCAAGCTTGATTATATGAAACTGTAAAAGTAAAAATAATAGAACAAGTCCTATTATGCTTCCTGGAATCGGCAAATGAAGTAGGCGTGCAATAGTATTTCCTATAAATAATAGGATATAAAGATAGCCGATCTGCACGATACTTTTGACGATTTTCATGATCATCCTTCTCTCATTTTTTTCTCTGCCTTCACAGTCAGAAAAACACGATTCAAATGAAAAGAAGACTGATTCACTGACTGTAAAAGCTATTGTTTAACAACATAATCGGCGTAAGATTCATGTTAAACTTTTATGCTACTATACTTTACACCTATTTACCTCCCCTGTAAAACAGAAAAAGAACCTAGCGTCTAAATTTAGACAGTAGATTCTTCCTGTGGGGAATAAAAGCAGTTATTAAAAACCTTTAACAGATTTTTTATGGTTATCGTCTTAACAATCATATAGGGGGTTTCTACTAACAAGTATAGTACCCAAATATGAATGGAACATGTTATTCATGTTAAGGAATTGTTAATTTTTCGGAATCATGACAATCATTTTCGTTCCTATTCCGACTTCACTTTCCACTTGAATACGACCATGATGGGCCTCTACAAGATGCTTTACAATCGCTAGCCCTAAGCCTGTACCACCTGAATTTCGACTTCTTGCACGGTCCACACGATAAAACCGCTCAAAAACGCGGGCGATTTCATGCTTTTCAATGCCAATTCCTTGGTCCTCTATTTCTATAATGCCATATGTTTCATTTTCCTTTAAACGGATGGAAACGGTTGTGTTTTCAGGAGAATATGTAATAGCATTAGTAATTAAATTCGTCACAATTTGAATAATACGATTGGCATCTCCCATCACTTGGACATCCCTTTCAATGTCCACTTGGAAACTCATATTTTTCTCATCTAAGCGTGGTGCTGTCAACTCTGCTCCACGGATTAAAACATCCTGCAAGCCCATTGGCATAATATTGACAGTAAAGCCATGTTGCTCAATCTTCGAAAGCTCTAATAAATCTTGAATGAGCATTTGAAGTCGATTACTTTCTTTATAAATGATCTCTAGGAAGGAGATCAGCATTTTTTCATCTTTATAGGCTCCATCCAGTAATGTTTCAGAAAAGCCCTTAATTGAAGTAATAGGTGTACGTAATTCATGCGAGACATTAGCAACAAAGTCTTTACGAATTTGCTCTAATCGAACAAGTTCCGTAATATCATGCATTACAATTACAACACCAAGCCATCTTCCATGGTCGCCAATGACAGGAGCCCCGTATACTTCTTTATTGTAAAACTCCTGTTGTATTTCCATTTTAATTTGTTGTCGATAAGGCATTTCAGTTAAAAATACATGATCAATAAATTGCTCCAATGATTTCGGTAAGCCAATTGTACGAAAAACTTTGCCCTGTACTTCATCAAGCTGCATACCAAATCGCTCTAGAAATACCCGATTGACTATAGAAATATTCCCCTCTCGCCCGATCATCATGAGAGAGCTTCCCATATTTTCAATTAAGGTTTTCAATCTTTCTTCTTCCACTTCTCGTATTGTCGTAATATCCTGCAGATTACGTGCCAAAATGTTTATAGAATGGCTAAGTGGTATCATACGTTCATGTTCATTTTCTTGAGCACGTGCACGATAATTCCCTTTTGCAAGCTCAAGTGCCGTCTCTGTGACGTTATCAATCGGTGCAGTGAAATTACGAATCATATAGCGACTTATAATGGCAATTAAAATCAAAGTGATCGTAAAAAGAATAGCCAGTACTAAATAGAGTCTGGTACGCACATACGTTAGCACAGATTCCTCTTGACCTTTGCTCTGTACGGCATACAATGCTTCTTGATCTTCCTTGGATAATTTAATCTTGCGCTCATCTATTACTTGATCCATGGACGCTTGTATTTGTGCGTTTGTTTGTTCATGGTATTGCTTGATATAAACAGGAAAAAGCTGACCTATAACAATCATTAGGACAGCTAGTATCGTTCCAAGTAAAAGCATGAATGTCAAGAATAAGCGTTTGCTCATTGATTTCATGTCGTTTTCGGCTCCTCAAATTTATAGCCTAGACCCCTGATTGTTTTAATGAACATCGGCTTACGGCTATTTTCCTCGATTTTATCGCGAAGGTGGCTAATGTGTACATCCACTATTCGAGTATCGCCAGCAAAATCGTATTTCCATACAGCACTTAACAGCTGATCACGCGTTAGTACACGATTTTTATTTTCAAGTAAGTATATGAGTAGCTCAAATTCTTTCGGCGTAAATTCCAGTGCCTCGTCTTGCAAAAAGACTTCAAAACGCTCCGGAAACACACGTAATTGGCCAAACTCATACATTTTCTCTTGTGGTTCATCCTTATCATCAGCCACAACGTTTTGTGTGAAACGTCTTAATACAGCCTTGACACGCGCCAATACTTCACGGGGACTAAAAGGCTTGGTCATATAATCATCTGCTCCTAGCTCAAGACCAAGAACTTTATCAAATTCGTCATCTTTAGCAGTTAACATAATAATAGGCGTATTCATACGTTGCTGTCTGATTTGCTTACATACCTCCATACCATCTAGCTTTGGAAGCATCAAATCTAAAAGAATTAAATTTGGCTGTAAGTCGATCGCTTTTTCAAGTCCTTCTTGACCATCAGCAGCCGTTTCGACAGCGTAACCTGCCTGTTCTAAATTATATTTCAATAATGTTGCAATCGAAAATTCATCTTCAATAACTAAAATCGTTTTTGTCATGTATAATGCCTCCGTTAGTGATTTGAAACCCCCATTTCAAATCTCAAGACGTCTATAATGCAAGTGGTGGAGTCACTAGCAACATACCTTCAATCACAAGCTGCTTTTGCTCATTATAGGAGTGTACAGACACAGTAATTGTATTGTCGTATTTATTGACTGCCGTTACCTCTAATAGCGTATCAAACAATTCATAATGATAGAGTGGTCCTAAATATTTTAAATGTTGCTCAATAATTCGTGCACCCGGTCCAGGAATATACTTTGACACAGCTGATGTAATAATTCCATTTAACATAATTGTCGGCACAATTGGCTTCTGAAAAGGTGTCATTGCCGCGTAGTCATGTTGAATATAAAGCGGGTTACTATCGTTTGTAAGCCCTAAATACAGCAATAAATCCCTATCTTCAATTTTTTCAGTTATATGGATTTTCTCGCCAACTGTTATTTCATCGATTGAAAGACCAAGTTTACCATTTTTTTGAAGCAAAGATACGCCAACCCCTTTTCTATCATATTACATTCATAGTATCAATTTTATGCCAAAAGTACAATGAAAAGCAGAAGAACAATAGCCTAAACAATATTTGAATATAAAAAAACGAGCAGGAATCATTCCTACTCGTTTTCTATTTTTCGAGTGTATTGAACACACTCGCAAGAAATCTGGACACCTTATGACGAGTCATAATCAAATTACACTAAAATTTTCATCACTTGACGGACGGCATCTGCCGATTGGTCTAAAGCCGCCTTTTCTTTATCTGTTAACTGAAGCTCAAAGATTTTTTCAATGCCATTGGCCCCTAATAATGTGGGAACACCTAAATATAAATCATGATAGCCATACTCGCCTTCTAAATAAGCAATGGAAGGAAGAATACGTTTCTGATCTTTTATAATTGCTTCTGCCATTTCGATCAGAGCCGCAGCTGGTGCATAATACGCTGAGCCGTTCCCAAGCAGGTTGACAATTTCAGCTCCACCGTTGCGCGTACGGTCAACAATCTCTTCTAAACGTTCTGCAGAGATTAACGTTTCTAATGGAATCCCACCTGCAAATGAATAACGAGTTAACGGTACCATTGTGTCACCATGCCCACCTAATACAAAGCCTGTAATGTCCTTTACGGAGATATTAAGTTCTTCCGCCACAAATGCACAGAAACGAGCCGTATCAAGAACACCCGATTGACCGATAACACGGTTTTTAGGGAAGCCTGTTTCTTTATATACTGTATACGTCATGGCATCAACTGGATTTGTCAGTACAAGAATTGTGGCATTTGGTGAATGCGTTGCAATCTCTTTTGAAACAGTTTTCATGACACCTTGATTGATTTGGACTAAATCATCACGACTCATGCCTGGTTTACGTGCAACACCAGCAGTAATGATGACTACATCAGAATTAGCCGTATCTGCATAATTAGATGTACCTTGTACAAAAGAATCAAAACCTTGTATTGGCGCTGCTTCCCACATATCTAAGGCCTTCCCCTTAGTTGGGTTTTCAGCTTGTGGAATATCCACTAAAACAACATCACCAAGTTCTTTCTGAGCTGCTAAAAATGCTGCAGTAGCGCCTGTAAAGCCGCCACCAATTACTGAGATTTTTTTACGTTTCAGAGACATTTGAATACGCTCCTTTAAAATTAGGTTATATATTTTAAAAGAGGGAGGAGATATACATCTCACTCCCTCGATTAAACAAGTTTATCGTAAATATTAAATTTAATTTACTTTCACCCTAATTATATCGGCAGAATAAAACATCCGCTTTAGCGATAATTCTTATTGTAGAATAGAAAATTATAGGTTTTTGATTAACTCATTCGCGAATTCTGAACATTTCACTTCTGTTGCTCCGTCCATTAAACGTGCGAAGTCATAAGTTACAACTTTAGAAGAAATTGTTTGCTCAACAGATTTAGTGATCATGTCAGCAGCTTCTTGCCATCCTAAGTGTTCAAGCATTAATACACCTGAAAGTAATACTGAAGATGGGTTTACTTTATCTAAGCCAGCATATTTTGGTGCTGTACCGTGAGTAGCTTCGAAGATCGCATGTCCAGTTACATAGTTAATGTTCGCACCTGGAGCGATACCAATACCACCAACTTGTGCAGCTAGTGCATCAGAAATATAGTCACCATTTAAGTTCATTGTAGCAACTACATCGAACTCAGTTGGACGAGTTAAGATTTGTTGTAAGAAGATATCAGCGATAGAATCTTTAACTAGGATTTTACCTGCTGCAAGTGCATCAGCTTGAGCTTTGTTTGCTGCTTCTTCACCTTGTTCAGCTTTAATTGCATCGTATTGGTTCCAAGTGAAAGTTTGATCAGCAAATTCTTTTTCTGCTAATTCATAACCCCATTTTTTGAATCCACCTTCAGTGAATTTCATGATGTTACCTTTATGAACTAAAGTAACAGATGGGCGTTTGTGTTTAATTGCATATTCGATAGCAGAACGTACTAAACGCTCAGTACCTTCTTTAGATACAGGTTTTACACCGATACCAGAAGTTTCTGGGAAGCGGATTTTGTTTACACCAAATTCAGTTTGTAGGAAGTTGATGATTTTTTGAGCTTGTTCTGAACCAGATTCGAATTCAATACCAGCATAGATGTCTTCTGTGTTTTCACGGAAGATAACCATATCAACGTCTTCTGGGCGTTTAACTGGAGAAGGCACTCCATCAAAGTGACGTACTGGACGTAAGCATACATATAGGTCAAGTTGTTGACGTAATGCTACGTTAAGAGAGCGGATACCACCACCGATTGGCGTAGTAAGAGGACCTTTGATTGCAATTAAGTATTCGTTAATTTTGTCTAAAGTTTCTTGTGGTAACCATTCACCAGTTTGGTTAAATGCTTTTTCACCAGCTAAAACTTCTAACCATTCGATTTTCTTTTCACCGTTATAAGCTTTTTCTACTGCTGCGTCGATTACGCGTGATGCTGCTGCCCAGATATCTGGACCAATTCCATCACCTTCGATGAAAGGAATTACTGGATTATTTGGTACATTAAGTACGCCATTTTCAACTACAATTTTGTTTGACATTCTGTTGCCTCCTAAATTCATAATCATAGGACTGTGTTAGTGATAACACAGTCCCAAACATTCTAGCATATTTTCCAAATTAGCGCTCGCTGATTGGAACATATTTTTGCATGCCTGGTCCAACATACTCAGCACGTGGACGGATTAGGCGGTTATTTGCATATTGCTCAAGGATGTGTGCCACCCAACCTGAAGTACGTGATACTGCGAAAATTGGTGTGAACAGGTCATGATCAATACCTAAAGAATCATACACTGACGCAGAGAAGAAATCTACGTTAGCAGGTAATTTCTTTTGTTCCACGATCATGTCATGGATTTTAACTGACATTTCATAAAGCTCTGGTTTACCAGTTAGTTCAGTTAATTTTTGAGACATTACACGTAAATGTGGTGCACGAGGGTCGCCTTTGCGATAAACGCGGTGACCGAAGCCCATGATTTTTTCTTTGTTGTCTAATTTATTTTGAATATAAGATTCAACATTTTCAAGTGAGCCGATTTCAGATAACATCTTCATAACTTGCTCATTTGCTCCACCATGAAGTGGTCCTTTTAATGCGCCGATTGCCGCAGTTACACCAGAATAAACATCTGATAATGTAGCTACACATACACGTGCTGTAAATGTAGATGCATTTAACTCATGGTCAGCATGTAATACTAATGCTTTATCAAATGCTTCAATTTCAACTGCTGCTGGCTCTTCACCTTTAAGCATGTATAAGAAGTTTGCAGCATATCCTAGTTCAGGTTTTGGTGCAACTGGCTCTAAGCCTTTACGAACACGTGCAAATGCAGTTACTACTGTAGCAATTTTAGCTTGAAGACGAATTGCTTTGCGGTAGTTTGCTTCTGGATCCATAACATCCGCTTCTTCATCGAATACACCAAGTAGAGATACTGCAGTACGTAGTGCAGCCATTGGATGTACAGTTGAAAGTGGGTATGTTTTGAATTGATCGATAATCGCTTGCGGAATTGACATGTTGTCTGCCAATTGTTGTTTTAATTCAGCTAGCTCGTCCTCTTTTGGTAAACGAGTATGCCATAACAAGTAAATTACCTCTTCGAATGACGCATTTTCTGCTAAATCATCAATGTTGTAACCAACATATGTAAGTGTGTCATCGATAATTGAACTGATTTTAGATTCCGCTGCTACGATACCTTCTAAACCTTTAGTTGCTGACATAAATTATCGCTCCCTCATATTTATATTTTGTTGCAAATGCGTTTTTTATCTTGCATTTGCGGATTTTGCTCATATGAACCATTAAGTAAATCGCTTACATTGCTATTATAATCATTTTTGACAGCTTTGTGAATGAAAATCCTCCAAATAAAGAAAAAGACGTCCGAACGACTATATATTTGTCCTAAAGAGGTTGTTTTGTATATTTTGACATTAATTTATCATTTAGTTTGGGGTGAATATGTAAAAATGAGGAATTTAAAGTATTTTTCATACGAAAGAACTACAAGTATTTTGCTTTTTATTTTTTATTTAGTAATACTTTGGTTTGTGTTACCTGTTTCTCTTGCTATTTTTTTATCATTTTCGACGTATCCTATTATAAAATTTCTGCATAAATATTGTAAGGTTGCCTATTGGATGGCAGCAATTATTGTGGAAGTATTAATATTAACTTGTATTTTTCTACTTGTCGTCATATCCATCAACAGTATTATTGTAATATTTCCTGAAATTAGAGAAACATTACTTAATTTCCCGCTTTTTAGTGAATATGAATCCATGTTTGTACAAGTGTTAAAGGAAAAATCACTGTCGATTTTTGATTCGATCATCGTCTACACAGCAGATCTTTTCCAATTATTGATGAAGCACGTCATTGAGGTATTTATCTTTTTAGTTGCTTATTATTTCGCTTTACTAGAAACACGTAAATCACGGTACTGGTTTTTCCGATATGTGCCCAAAAAATATCGTCAAGAATGGCAATCTCACTTCGCAAAAATGATGCAACTTTTTCATTACTTCTTATTTGTGGAGTTTCAATTATTCACAATTACTTTATTTATTCTTTGTGCTGGATTTATGATCCTTCAGTTTGAACAAGCCATCATTAAAGCTTTCATTGTAGCATTTGCAGATGTACTACCATTTTTCGGAATTGGTGTTTTCCTTGTACCAATGAGTATTTATTTTTATTTCAACGGCAATACATTTTTATGTGTAGCCATTTTACTATTATATTTATTTGTACAATTAACAAGGCAGCTAGCCGATTCAATGCTTTGGTCCAATACACTTCAACTACGTACGTTCCATACATTTTTCATCAGTGCTGCCTCTATTCTATTGTTTGGCTTTTATGGAATATTGCTTAGTCCTATCTTTTTATTCTTAGCCGTAAAGCTAAAGGAAAACTCTATCTTTGAACGATAATAAATTGACCTTTTTTCATTTTTTTACGCATCCAGTAATAGACAATTGGTTGGAACATTTTTCGTGAAAAAGGCATGAGAAGTAGTAATCCAACAAGATCTGTTAAAAACCCTGGTAGCGCTAAGAACAAACCACCACCAAATGTTAATAGTGTATCAACCAAAGCAGCTCCTGGTGCCTCTCCTCTGGCCATTGTATTTTTTACATTTTGAATAGAATTCATACCTTTATTTTTCATTACATATATTCCAATAACGCTTGTTGCAACAATCAGCATCAATGTACTAAATACACCAATATTTTGTCCAATGACTATTAATAACGCCAATTCGGCTAATGCGTAGACAACGACACCAAGAAAAATTTTTCGCATATTTTTCCCCTCTCTACTTGAAAAAGCTATACCTTTTATACGTTATTATAGCCCAATTAGTTTCATAAAAAAATGAATGCCCTCACTTAAATAGAAAACCTGCCGTAGTTAGTAAGAGAAAAATAGAAGTTTACGGTATAGAGTAAAAATAGAGAGTGTACAACCCTTAGAAAAAGCTCTAGTACAACAAATCGCACTAGAGCTTTTTGTTAACTGTTAAAGAACACTTGCATGTCCTTTGTAAATAACACCTGTTTCAGCGTCCATTGTAATTTCTTGGCCATGACGAATTAATGTTGTAGCTTCTTTAACGCCAACTATTACTGGAATACCAAGGCTTAGTCCAACCACTGCTGCGTGACTAGTTAGACCACCTTCTTCAGTAATCAAACCAATGCAATTCTCTAATGCAGGCATCATATCACGATCTGAACCAACTGTTACGAGAATGCATCCTTCCGTATCGTAGGCAAGTGCCTCAGCGGCATTTTTAGCAACAACCGTTTTACCTACGACAGATGCTTTTCCGATCCCTTGACCTCGAGCGAGTAAATCTCCAATAATGTGTACCTTCATTAAGTTAGTTGTACCCGCTTCACCTACTGGCACACCTGCTGTAATGACAACAGCGTCACCATGTGTAACGAAACCATGCTTCAAGCTTTCATCAACAGCTAGTTCTAAAATTTCATCTGTTGTTGACACTCGTTGACAAACAATTGGGTATACGCCCCATACTAATGTTAATGTATTGGCTGTATTTGTAGAGCCTGTTACGGCAACAATTTGCACACCTGGTCGATATTTTGCGATCATTCTTGCTGTATTACCACTTTCAGTTGGTGCTAATACGGCTTTCACACCTAAATTGATAGATGTATAAGCTACCGCTTGTGAAATAGCCTCTGTCATATTAGCCTCTTTTTCACGACTACGTGTTGAAACAATAGAGCGATAATCTAATGAATTTTCTGTACGCTGAGCGATTTTATTCATCGTTTGTACAGATTCTACTGGATAAAGACCCGCAGCAGTTTCACCAGATAACATGATAGCATCTGTTCCATCAATAATTGCGTTCGCTACGTCACTTGCTTCTGCACGTGTTGGACGTGGGTTACGCTGCATTGAATCTAACATTTGTGTTGCGGTAATAACAGGTTTCCCTACTTGGTTACATTTCAAGATTAATTTCTTTTGTACAAGTGGTACTTCTTCCGCTGGAATTTCTACACCAAGATCTCCACGCGCAACCATTAATCCATCAGACACTAGGATAATTTCGTCGATATTATCGACACCCTCTTGGTTTTCAATTTTAGGGATAATTTGAATATGACTACCACCGTTTTGTTCAAGCAATTCACGAATCTCTAGAACATCCTTTGCACGACGAACAAATGAAGCTGCAATAAAATCAACGCCTTGCTCTATACCAAACAAAATATCTTGCGCGTCTTTTTCTGTTATACCTGGTAGCTGTACAGAAACACCTGGAACGTTAACACCTTTTTTATTTTTTAGAACCCCAGCATTTTCAACAATCGTATGAATTAATCCTTTTTCCATATCTGTTGCTAATACACGTAATTGAATAAGACCATCATCAAGTAAAATAATTGAATTTTGTTCAACATCTTCAATTAAGCGCTCATACGTGACAGAAAAGCTTGTCTCAGTACCTTCTACTTCAGTCATTGAAATATCAATCACTTGACCTGCTGTTAAATGAAGCTCTCCATTTTTCATATTATGTGTACGAATTTCAGGACCTTTAGTATCAAGTAAAATCCCTACTGGTTTATTTAACTTTTGTGCTACTTCACGAATTAACTGAATACGTCCCGCATGTTCCTCATGTGATCCGTGTGAAAAATTCAAGCGGGCTACATTCATACCTGCTTCGATTAATTTTTCTAAAGTTTCTGGTGACTCACTTGCAGGTCCAATTGTACATACGATTTTTGTTTTTCTCATTTTTGCCCACTCCGTTTTATAACAAATTATATTGATAGTTCTTTCATTAGTGTATAAAGGCTTACATCTGCCTCATGATTCTTTTCGAAAGCCTCTGGCATATCATAGTCAATAACTTGATGATTGCGAATGCCTACTGCTCGGCCAGCCTTACCTTCCATTAGTAACTCAACTGCATGTGCTCCAAATTGACTTGCCAAGACGCGATCTCGAGCTGTAGGTGAACCACCACGCTGAATGTGACCTAATACTGAAACGCGTGTTTCCTTTCCAGTTTTTTCTTTCAACAGCTTTGCTAGCTCACTTCCAGACATAACACCTTCTGCAACAATAATAATACTGTGCTTTTTACCACGTGCTGCTCCACGATCTAAGCGTGCTACAATCTCATCTAAATTATAATCTTCTTCAGGAATTAACACTGTTTCAGCGCCAGCAGCAAGACCTGCCCATAAGGCAATATCACCTGCATCACGGCCCATGACTTCTACAATGAAGGAATTTTCATGAGATGTAGCTGTATCACGGATTTTATCAATGGATTCAACAACCGTATTGAGAGCCGTATCAAAGCCAATTGTATATTCCGTTCCTGGAATATCATTATCGATTGTCCCTGGCACACCCACAACAGGGAAGCCCTTTTTCACTAAATCCATAGCACCTCGATAAGACCCATCACCACCAATGACAACAAGTCCTTCAATACCAGCAGCTCGTAAATTTTCAATGCCCCGTTGCTGGACAGCATCTTCTTTAAATTCTGGGCATCTTGCAGAATTTAAATGTGTACCACCTCGCTGGATAATACCACCAACTGCACCTAAATCAAGGTCTTCCATATTCCCTTTTACTAAGCCTTCATAACCATGCTTAATTCCGACAACATCAACTCCATGAAATGCTGCCTTACGAACAACCGCGCGAATAGCTGCGTTCATTCCAGGCGCATCTCCACCACTTGTTAATACAGCAATTTTTTTCATTGTCGAACCTCCTGCAGTTACTATTATTATTCACATTAACATGAAAAAACAAACTATGTAAGGGTTCTGGGGATACAAAAACATAACTTTTACATAAAAAATGAAAAGAATGCGCTTTCACACACTCTTTCCATTCCAAAACATCCTAAATCTAACATTTTTTCAAGAAGTCTGGCGTTTATTTTGCGCTGCTATCTTCTTTCATCTTTATAGCTTTTTAATATGTTGAGATACAAATTCTGTCTCTTTACGAGCAAATTTATGCCCTTCGTTTTTTTATACACAATCAGATAAAACATTCATTTGTTCATCATAAACAAGATTACGCTTCTGTATATTGTCCAATTTTTTTAAATTTTTCATAGCGATCTTCAATTAATTGTTCTCCATTTAGAGAATTTAATGCATGAAGAGTCTCACTAATGCATTCTTTAATAGCGAGAGCCTGTTTTGCAACATTGCGATGTGCTCCACCAATAATTTCAGGAATAATACCATCAATTACACCAAGCTCTTTTAAATCAGGCGCTGTAATACGCATTGCTTCAGCTGCCTGCTTAGCAAGACTACCATCACGCCATAAAATAGATGCTGCACCTTCAGGAGAAATAACCGAATATGTTGAATTCTCTAGCATAAAGACACGATTTGCTACACCTAATGCTAGAGCACCACCACTTCCACCTTCACCAATAACGATACTAATAACCGGTACTGTTAAGCCTGCCATTTCAACAAGGTTTCTAGCAATCGCTTCACTTTGTCCTCTTTCTTCTGCAGCTTTACCAGGGTAAGCACCCTTTGTATCAATAAAACAAATAATTGGCCGTTTAAATTTTTCGGCTTGCTTCATCAAACGTAAAGCTTTTCGGTAGCCCTCTGGATGAGGCATACCAAAATTACGACGGATATTTTCCTTAGTAGATTTACCACGCTGATGTCCTATAATAGTTACAGGCTGCCCTTCAAAAGTGGCAATTCCACCAAGAATCGCAGCATCATCACCAAACGTACGGTCACCATGTAATTCAATAAAGTTTTCGCACATTGCTTCAATGTATTGTAACGTTGTAGGTCGCTCTGGATGTCTTGCAACTTGCACACGATCCCAAGGCTTCATATTTGCATAAATTGATTGCTCAAGCTGCGATAAGCGCGTTTCCAGCTTTTCAATTTCACCTGACATATCTACATCTGCTTCTGCAGCAATTGTTTTTAGTTCATCAATTTTCTCTCGTAATTGTACGACTGGTTCTTCAAATGCTAAATTTTTAGACATGTTGCACGCCGCCTTTCGTATGCATTTTTACAAGTAAGGAAACTTGTTTGCGTAAATCTTTGCGATGGAAGATTGCATCAAGCTGACCATGCTCTAATAAAAATTCTGCAGTTTGGAAATCGCTTGGCAGTTTTTCTCTTACAGTTTCTTCAATAACCCGACGTCCTGCAAAACCAATTAATGCTTGCGGCTCTGCAATATTTATATCACCAACGGAAGCAAAGCTTGCAGAAACTCCACCTGTTGTTGGATGCGTTAAAATAGAAATGAATAATAAACCTTGATCACTATGGCGTTTTAAGGCTACGCTCGTTTTCGCCATTTGCATTAATGATAGTACACCCTCTTGCATACGTGCCCCGCCACTAGCAGTAAAGATAATAAACGGCACACCTAGTTCTGTTGCTTTTTCCACAGCGCGTGTAATTTTTTCACCTACAACTGATCCCATTGAACCCATACGGAAATGTGAATCCATTATCGCTACGACAATTTCTTCTCCATCTAACGTACCGACTCCTGTTAGGACAGCCTCATTCAAGCCAGTTTTCTCTTGATCAGCAGAAATTTTTTCTACATACGCTGGGAAATTAAGGGGATTACTTGTTTGTAAATGATCATCCATAGATTCGAATGAACCTTCGTCTAAGAAATAGTCCACACGTTCTTGAGCAGTCATTTTGAAATGGTGACTACATTTTGTACATACTTTATGATTTTTTTCTAATTCCTTTGTTAGTTGAATGTGACGACATTCAGGACATTTCGTCATTAATCCTTCTGGAAATGAATTTTCTTGTCCGTCCTCTTTCTTTTTTCGATTACCACTAAATAAGCTGCGTATTGCCATGTTTGACTCCCCCTTTGTTGTTGTCTAAATGCTTTGTACAGTATTCATCCACTGCTCATAAGCTTTTAATGCTTCTTTTTCATAACCAAGCTGCATCGATTTCAACATTGTTTGAATGATTAATTTTTCATCTTCTGTTGAGTTTCGATCTAATCGGTCGCCATCATATGCTGCTAATTGAAACCAGATTTTTAATGAAAGACGATTACCTGACGTAATTAATAATTCTCTTAAAATATCTCGACAATTAACAGTTCCTTCAATTTCTAGTTTCACAAAAAAACTATCCCACACAGGTAGTGTGCGAAGAATCTCTGTACAACTTATTACGCGAATTGCTTCCATTTCATGAATTTGTCGCGTTAATTCGACATCCTTTTTGGATTTTTCATCTTCTAGTATAAACATCGACAGTATCTCTACTAACTGATGCTTATGTGTAGACGCAAGAAATGTTCCACCACCATGTCTCGTTTCTATTAGCCCCAGCAATTCTAAGCTTCGCAAAGCCTCTCTCACAGAGGATCGCCCGACACCTAGACGCTCTGATAGAACGCGCTCGGATGGTAACTTTTCACCTGCTTGTATTTTTTCCATTTTAATGAGTTGACGTAGTTGTTGGACGATTTCTAAAAACACTTTTTTTTGTTCGGTTTTTTGATCCATACGACTAACTCCCCTTATCAAAAAGTGGTCTGACCACTTTTAACGTTGCTTCTAGCTTACAAAATAACTGTTCAAAAGTAAAGAAAAAACTGCATAAAATTGAATGCAGTTTCTAATTTTTTGTTTTATTTCATACCTTTTTTGTCGTTTGCGCATGTTTTACTTTGATTTGCGGCTTACCAAAGCGTCTCTCGATTACACCTTCAACCCATAACATTTCGTCTTCCACTAACAATTCCTGAACAACTTGAAAAACTTGCGGGAATAAGGTAATCGAAACAGTACCATATTCGTCCTGTAGATGAACAAAAGCCATTTGCTCACCTTTTTTTGTGCGGATTTTTTTCACTTCTTCAATTATACCAATGATTTTTACTAAAGTTCCATCACGCATCTGCTTCAGCTCTCGGCAAGTACAGGTAATATCATTCCAAAAATGCCTTTCTTGTGCTACAGGATGTGTTGAAATGTAAAAGCCTAAGCTTTCCTTCTCATGCATTAATTTTTCCTTTTGAGGCATTTCATCTGCCTGCATATATTTTGGTTTACCAAAGTTAAACGCCATTGCCGTTGCCATGTCGATATCTTCAGTCGGCCGTAACAGTTCAGCATGTTTTAAGGCGGCATCTATGGTATTGACTAGAATAGCACGGTCTTTGTCGAGGTAATCTAGCGCACCAGCAAAAATGAGTGATTCCATGACTTTCGGTTTAAAATGCTGTGCACTTAAGGCAACAGCTAAATCAAAAAGATTATTCAACGCCTCTGGATTTGATTGACGTAAAGCAGTCACTTTTTCTATCAAAGTATGCGGTACTCCCTTAATTCCTGATAAGCTATAGCGAATACCTTCATTTTCTACAGTAAAATATTTCGTACTGTTTTTTAATGAGGGTGGATAAAAAAGGATACCTTTATCTTTTGCCTCAAGGACAAAATGTTGAATCTTCTCTATATTTCCTGTTGCATTTGATAATAACGCTGCATAAAAGCTTAAAGGAAAATGAGCTTTTAAATAGGCCATTTGATAAGAAATTATACTATAGGCCACAGCATGACTTTTAGGGAACCCATAATCCGCAAAGCGAACAATGAGTTCGTATACTTCTTCTGCTACATGTTGATCAAATCCTTGCTTTAATGCACCATTAACAAATGAAGCACGTTGCTCCTCTAAAACTTGACGATTTTTTTTACTTACTGCACGGCGTAGCAAATCTGCTTGTCCCATTGTAAAGCCCGCCAGAACAGATGCAATTTTTATAATTTGTTCTTGATAAACAATAACGCCAAATGTCTCTTGTAAGATAGGCTCTAATACAGGGTGGGGCATAACAACCATTTCTTTCCCAGCTTTTCGTCTAGCATAGACTGGGATAAAATCCATCGGACCTGGACGATAAAGTGCGTTTACCGCGACAATATCTGAAAAGCTCGAAGGTTGAATATCCCGTAAAGCTTGTTTCATTCCATCTGATTCTAATTGAAAGATACCTGATGTATCTCCACGTTGTAAAAGTTGAAACGTTGTTTCATCATGCATAGGGATGCGTTCAAATTCTATCCAGGGTCCTCCCGCTTTATAGATTGACCAACGTATTTGCTCTAAAATCGTAAGATTGCGCAAGCCTAAAAAGTCCATTTTAATGAGACCACACGCTTCAATATCCCCCATCGGCCATTGTGTACTATATATACCATCATGTCCTTCTTCAATAGGTACAGTGTTTACTAACGGAGATGGAGCGATGACAATACCCGCTGCATGTGTGGAGGAATTTCTCGGCAGTCCTTCTAATTTAAGTGCTACATCCAACCACTGCTGATGCTTTTCATTCTCCGCTAACCAGACTTGAAAGTCTTGTGATTCTGCCACAGCCCTTTGTAAAGTAATACCTGGCTTATTAGGAATCATTTTCGAGATTTTTTCTAACGTCTCTGCCTCAAAGCTAAAAACCCTCGCCACATCTCTAGCTACTGCTTTTGCAGACAATGTCCCAAATGTAATAATTTGCGCAACATTCGCTTTGCCATATTTTTGTGCAACATACTGAATAACCTGGTGCCTTTTACTATCGACAAAATCGATATCAATATCAGGTAAAGAAATTCTTTCAGGATTTAAAAATCGTTCAAATAATAAACCATAGGCTAGTGGATCTACTTGTGTTATGAATAGGCTATAGGCCACAAGCGAACCCGCGGAGGAACCACGACCAGGTCCAGTCAAAATACGATTTTCTTTCGCATAACGCATAAAGTCTGCAACAACTAAAAAATAGTCAGCAAAGCCCATTGAACAAATAACTTCCAGTTCATGTTGTAACCTTTCCTGATAGACAGTCGGAATTGCCATTTGATTCAAGCGTTTTTCCAATCCTGAAAATGCTTCACTAACCAAGAAACTTTCAGCTGTTTCACCTACAGGCAAAGGATATTTAGGCATTTGCACAGGCATTTCAGGGATACTAGCTGTGCAACTAGCAAGCATGTTTACGCTAGACTCCAACCACTCTGGTCGATCAGCAAACCAATTTTGCCATTCATATGCCGTAGGAGCAAAATAGCCTTGTAAGTCAGCCGTTAACAATGTACCACCCAGTTTTTCTCCCGTATCAATCGCTCTAGCCACCTCATAAGCAAAGTGATCTTCTGGACGTAAAAAATAACAACTTTGAGTGGCAACAAGTGGAATTGTCTGTTCCTCGCACCAAACAACTATATCTCCTTCATTAGGTGCTTTTACCCCTCCAGGTCGTGCAATTCCCATATAAAAATGATGGTTAAATAGCTGGACAAAAGCAGTAATTATTTCCTGCCAGTCCGTTAAGTCCACAAAATCACTTGTAGAAAGCATGGCGATACATCCTGCTGCATATCCCTCAAGCCACTTCCATGGCAATACTTCATCATGTCTAATTGAAATAGCACTACTAATCTTTAAAAGATGCTGATAGCCTTCTTGAGTCTGTGCATACAGTACAACGGGTATACGATGATCCTGCCACTGTACGATAACCGAAAGCCCTATGACCGCATGGATATTTGCTTGCTGCAACGCTTTACAAAAAGGCAAAAGCCCGTACAACTTCGTATTTACGATTGCACAGGCCTGTGTTTTTTGCTCTTGTAAAAAAGGAATCAATTGTTCAAGCCGAATTGTGCTTTTCAATAAATCCGCGCTCGTATGCATCTTTGTATATACATGTGTCAAATGAATCCCTTCCTTTTCTCTCTTAATGATATGCTTTACAAATTTCTTGTAATCTTGAAATAACGGCGTCTGCCTCCTCCCATGAATAAGCAGTAGCTCCAGAGGCTAGTGGATGCCCACCCCCGTTAAATTCCTTCGCTAATGTATTAATAATTGGACCCTTTGAACGTAGTCGTACTCGAATTTGATCTTCTTCTTCAATGAACACTACCCATGAGCATATTCCTTTTACACTGCCCAGACAGCCTACTAGTAAAGAAGCCTCTGATGGAACTGTCTCATACTGTGCTAGCAAATCCTTTGACAGCTTCACATAGGCAGCTCCATGCTCATCCATTACAAAATTTTGATAAATATAGCCTTGTAAATTAAGTAGCTTCTGATCCATTTCATACATGCCATCAAAAATTTCATTTCGATTAAAATCATATGTAATCAAATCTGCAGCAACTTTAAATGTTTTAGAGGTTGTACTTGGGAATTGAAATCTGCCTGTATCCCCTACAATACCTGCAAATAGTAATCGTGCTGCGGCATCTGATAATTTCCAGTCTGCAACTACCTTACCTTCTTCATACAATTCATAAATCATTTCACTGCAAGAGCTTGCTGTTGTGTCAACCCATAAAAGATCACCATAAGCATCATCATTTGGATGATGATCAATTTTAATTACCATTTTCCCTTTGGTATAGCGCTGGTCGTCGACGCGCTCTGTATTGGCAGTGTCTGTCACGATGACTAAGGCATTTTCATAAACATCATCTGCTATTTGATCAGGCTGTGCCATAAATGATAAAGAAGCATCATGGTCTCCTACAGCATAAACCTTTTTCTCAGGATAATTTGCTAAAATAATCTCTTTTAATCCTTGTTGTGAGCCGTAAGCATCCGGATCTGGACGTACATGACGATGAATTATGATTGTTTCATTGGCCTTAATTGTGTCGATGATTTGTCTTTTCACCATAAATTCCTCCAAAATGATAGTAAGAACCGTTAGCATTTTTCCAAAATAATCGTTACAATAATGTCTAGTTATGCTAGGAGGTTTACTATGCTCAATTTAATATTTGTGTTCACGATAATCATATCATTTGTCTTCTATTTTTATTTTAAAACAAAACAGTTTCGTTCTCCATTACCGATTGCCAAGAATTGGTACAAGAGTAAAGCGAATATAGGCTTTGGTTCCTTCCTAGTGTTTTTTGGATTAAATCAAGCCTATCTATTCCCTACCTTGTATACATTTATTATTGTAGCAATTCTAGTCGTGCTCGGCATCTTTGTCATTTTAGAAAATACAAAAAAAGCACGCCATTATGGGCAATTTGTTGAAGAGGAATTTCGTATAAATCAATAATTATGTAACAAAGGGATGACCAAGCAATTGCTCTAGGCCATCCCTTTTTAATCGTTAACGTTCCAATAATTGGAACATCATCATTGCCTTACCGACAAGCATTTGTTGATTATACACTTCAAAATCCATTTTCACAAACTTACGACTCATATCTAATATTCGAGGCTTAACTGTAAGTGTACTTTCCATCTGTACGGGTTTAATGAAATAAATCGTCATATTCTCGGCCACCGCATCTCCACGTTTGCGACGTTTTAATGCAAAAGAACCTACCTCAGCTAATAACGTTGTAAAAGCACCATATGAGATTGCTCCGTATTGATTGGTCATTTGTGGCGTGACTTTAAATTCGACAATAAGTTCCTCATCACCTAATACCTTCATTTCATTTTTCACTAAATCATCAATTGTTTCACCATGCTGCGGCTGTCTTTGTGCTAGTTGTAGTGCCTTTAGTACATCCTGACGACTAATGACACCTTGCAGAATATTATCATCATCCACAATAGGTAAGAGGTCAATCCCCTCCCAAATCATCCTATGCCCTGCAGAAGCAACACTCATTTTCATGGAGCCAGCAATCGGATTTTTCGTCATAACTTTTTCAATAAGCTCGTTTTCTTCACGTCCAATGACGTCTTTTACAGTAATCATCCCGACAAGTTTATTTTGATGAGTGACAACTGGAAATGCACCGTGTGTTGTACGTTCATTCAGCTTCTGGAAATGATGAATTGTTTCATCATTCTTTAACGCAGCCGTGTCAGTCATTGGTACATAAATGTCTTCGATAAACAAAATATCTTTTTTGATTAATTGGTCATAGATTGCTCGGTTAATCATCGTTGCAACTGTAAAGGTATCGTAACTTGTTGAAATAATTGGTAAATCTAATGAGTCTGCAAGCATCTTATTATCTTCTGTTGTATCAAAACCGCCAGTGATTAAAACCGCTGCACCTGCTCGTAGTGCATTTTCATGTGCTTTAATACGGTTCCCTACAATCAATAAGCTACCTGCATCTGTATAGCGCATCATGTCCTCTAGCTGCATTGCACCAATGACAAATTTCGTTAGCGTTTTATGTAGACCTGATTTTCCACCTAAAACTTGGCCATCGATAATATTGACAATTTCTGCAAAAGTCAAACGCTCAATATTTTCTTTCTTTTTTTTCTCAATACGAATTGTTCCAACACGTTCTATCGAACTTACTAAGCGGCGATTTTCCGCTTCTTTTATGGCGCGGTAAGCAGTCCCTTCGCTCACTTGCATTTCCTTCGCAATTTGACGTACTGAAATTTTATCGCCCACGGGTAGTGATTCGATGTATTGTAAAATTTTCTCATGTTTTGTAGACAAAATATCACCTATTTCCTAAGCTTCAATTCTGCTCTTAGTGTACCATATTTTTTATAAAAATATTTAATATAAAGTGAGAAAAAGTTTAATATTGCCCATCATTTCAACTACCGTCGTGGTGTCAATTTATTAGTACAGCAACCTCAAGGATTAGAAACAGTTTACTTTTTCACCCGCTTTTAAAATCTGAACCTCAGAATTTTGCACTAAATCTGCAAAAATTTGTGGATCTTGCTCGATTGGTGGGAATGTATTGTAATGAATCGGTACAACTATTTTCGGCTTCAAGAATGAAACTGCACAAGCTGCATCCTCTGGTCCCATTGTAAAATTATCTCCAATTGGTAAGAAGGCAATATCGATTGGATGTCGTTCACCGATTAACTTCATATCTCCAAATAGGGCCGTATCGCCTGCATGATAGATTGTTAATCCTTCAATAAATAATAAAATCCCCGCTGGCATGCCCATATAAATAATTTCATTATTATCTGTTACATAAGATGATCCATGAAAGGCTTGAGTAAACTTCACTTTACCAAAGTCAAATTCTTTAGCACCCCCGATATGCATTGGGTGTACTTTAACACCTTGCCAAGATAGCCAATTCGCTAATTCATTTGGAGCAATGACTAACGCATCTTTTTTCTTCGCTAGTTCCACCGTGTCTCCAACATGATCATTATGTCCATGTGTCAGTAAAATAATATCTGGTGTCTCCTCAGCAACGTTTAAATCTGTTTGTCCATTGCCATTAATGAAAGGGTCAATTAAAATTGTTTTCCCATTTGTTTGAATTTTGACAACTGAATGTCCATGATAACTGATTTCCATTTTTAAAATCCTCCCCGAATTATAAATTACAGTCCATCATTTTAATTCGCTACTCATGCGTATTTTCCCTTTTTTTGATATGCTTGTACAGAGAATAATCGTAGACTTCTCTAATAGACTTATACCCTGTTAGAGCACCATTATTCAGTACTAAGAAAGGCATCGACATTTTTTGTCGAAACCTTTTAACGTATCATTTCCCATGTAATAAAAGGAGGACATATTTATGTCAAAGGTTAAAGAAATCCAAAGTTATTTGCAGCAAAATCACATTGATGCAGCATTCGTAACAACACCTGACAATGTTTTTTACGTATCAGGCTTTAAAAGTAATCCACATGAAAGATTACTAGGGGTTATGATTTTTAAAAATGCTGAGCCTTTTCTAATTTGTCCACAAATGGAGATTCCAGATGCGAAGGCTGCAGGTTGGAATTACGAGGTTATTGGTCATCAAGATACAGAAAATTCGATGGACGTTCTTGCCCAAGCTATCACATCACGTCAAGTTAACCCAACTACGTTTGCCATTGAAAAAGCGCAACTAATCGTGGAACGTTTAGAAGCTTTACAACAATCATTCCCTCAAGCTAATTTTGTGCGCCTTGATGAAAAGATTAATGCCATGCGTGTAATCAAGGATGAAAGTGAATTAGAAAAATTACGTAAGGCTGCAGAATTAGCTGATTATGCAATTGAAGTTGGTTGCAAGGAAATCGCTGAAGGCAAAACAGAAATGGAAATTCTAACTGCGATTGAAAGTGCTATTCAAGATAAAGGGTGCAAAATGTCCTTTGAAACAATGGTATTAAGCGGTCCAAAAACTGCATCTCCACACGGGAAACCAGGAGCACGTAAAATTGAAAAAGGTGATATGGTACTATTTGACCTTGGGGTAATTTACGATGGCTATTGCTCAGATATTACGCGCACAGTTGCCTTCGGTGAACCTACTGAAGCACAAAAAGAAATTTATAATACTGTTTTAGCTGCCAACCAAAATGCAGTGGCAGCCGTCAAGCCTGGTATTCGTGCTATGGACTTAGATAAAATTGCTCGTGATACAATTACTGAAGCAGGTTATGGTGAATATTTCACACATCGCCTTGGGCATGGTCTCGGCATTTCTGTACACGAATTCCCATCCGTTACAGGCGCTAATGAAATGACAATGGAAGAGGGCATGGTCTTTACAATTGAGCCTGGCATTTATAAATCAGATGTAACAGGCGTACGTGTCGAGGATGACGTTGTCGTAACAAAAGATGGCGTGGAGGTACTAACAAAGTTTCCGAAAGATTTAATCATTCTATAAGGAATACAAAAAAGGAAGCAACCTGTGTGCTTCCTTTTTCAATGATTTATTGAATTAATTCATCTACATTTACAAATGGCAGTCCTTGTGAATCTGCTACTGCTTTATACACAAGTTGTCCATCTAATGTATTGACACCTTTTTTAAGTGCCTCATTATCGAGACAAGCCTGCTTATAGCCTTTATTGGCAATTTGAAGTGCGTATGGAATAGTATTATTCGTTAAGGCAATAGTTGATGTACGAGGTACTGCACCTGGCATATTGGCTACTGCATAGTGTACTACACCATGTTTTACATATGTTGGATCATCATGCGTTGTCACACGATCAGATGTTGCAAAAATACCACCTTGGTCAATCGCGATATCTACCACTACTGAACCAGCTTGCATTGACTGAATCATTTCTTCAGATACAAGCTTAGGTGCTTTTGCTCCTGGAATTAAAACTGCACCAATGACTAAATCTGAATTTTTCACTGATTCTGCAATATTATAAGGATTTGAGATTAGTGTTTGAACCTCGCGACCAAACAAATCTTCTAATTGGCGTAGGCGTTCTGGGCTTAAATCAATAACTGTCACATCTGCCCCCATACCAACAGCGATTTTTGCAGCATTTGTTCCTGCGATACCCCCACCAATTACTGTCACTTTACCGCGTTGTACACCTGATACGCCTCCAAGTAAAATACCTTTACCAGCATGGTTTCTTTCCAAGAACTGCGCACCGATTTGCGTAGCCATTTTACCAGCTACTTCACTCATTGGTGTTAACAAAGGTAATGAGCCATTTGCTAATTGCACAGTTTCATAGGCAATCCCTACAACCTTTTTATTTAAAAGTGCCTGAGTTAATTCAACCTCTGGCGCTAAGTGTAAATACGTGAATAAAATTTGACCTTCATAAAAATAATCATACTCTGAAGCAACAGGTTCTTTCACCTTCATGATCATTTCTTGTGACCATGCTTCTTTAGCTGTTTGAACGATATGAGCACCAGCTGCAATGTAATCAGCATCCGTAAAGCTTGATCCTAAACCTGCTCCTGTTTCAATGTACACCTCATGACCTGCATGTGTTAAAGTAACAACTCCCGCAGGTGTCATTGCTACACGATTTTCATTGTTTTTAATTTCCTTTGGAATACCAATCTTCATTGTTTCCTATCCCCTTCCATAACTTAAGAAATAAGCATCATATATGTAACTATGAATTGATGCACCCCTTGCAATTCCATATTACCAAACAAATGCAAAAAAAGCTTTAACTAAAGCAAATACAAATAAAATTTATAACATTTCCAAAATACAAAATATTTAAACGATGAATTGGTTGAAAAACATTATATTTAGATAGCAAATTAATGAAACGAAAGGAACGTTAAAGAAGGCTATAGCTAATGCAAATTTAACTAGCAAAAAGACGTTTACACGCTGTAAATAGTGGGAATTAAGTAAGTAAATTTATTTGACATTTCTTCATGAAATGCCTTCACTTTTTCATAATTTTATTCCGGAAAGTATTTCCTTTAGAAAATCATTTGGTATAATCAACATATACAAATCAGGGAGGTTTTTCAAATGGCTAATCATTATAAAAGCATTGTTGTTGCAGTAGACGGTTCAAAAGAAGCTGAATACGCATTTCGTAAATCAATTGATGTTGCAAAACGAAACGAAGGTGCTGTATTAAATCTAGTAAATGTAATCGACACTCGTTCATTCGCTGCTATTGAGGCATATGATCGTTCTATTGCGGAACGTGCTCAAGCATTTTCTGAAGAACTATTAAATGGTTACAAAAAGCAAGCTGAAGATGAAGGCTTAACAAATGTGAATCTTATCATTGAGTATGGCTCACCAAAAAATATCATTACAAAAGAACTTTCTAAAATTGTAGATGCAGATTTAATTATTTGTGGTGCAACTGGTTTAAATGCCGTTGAACGTTTCTTAATTGGCTCTGTATCCGAAGCCATTGTACGTTCAGCTAAATGTGACGTACTTGTTATCCGTACACCAGAAAACTAATTCGCAATACATAAAAAGGTATCCTTCTAAAGGATACCTTTTTACTTCTATTGGAATCGTCAGGCTTACTTGCCCTCTTTCCACATTTTCACTTTTTCAAAGAATAATGCCAGAGCCTGTTTATTCTGCATATTTGGTACTTTTGCTAGTAGGACTTCTTTTGGCGCTTTTAATTCTTTCGCTTGCTTTTGTAAAATCACAATGCTTTTTTCTAATGTTTTATTGGCAAACATAGAGTCAGGTAATTGAATGATCGCCTGAATCCAAGCATGCTTTTGAATATATTTGTGTAGTTGCTTAGATTGTTCCGAATCGAAAAGATGAGAGGGCGCAAGGAAAAATAAATAGCCACCATCTTTTGTATAATTCATCGATTGTTCAATAAATAAATGGTGTGCATAACTCATTCCCTCAGACGGACATAGTTCATAGTTGAGTGCCACTTCTTCATTTGGATAATAGCCTACAGGTAAATCACAAACAACTGCATCAACTGGGTTTACCAATAAATCCTCTAAGGCATCTTGACGGTATAAAGAAATAGGCTGCTCTATTAAGTCAGCAGTGGCCGCAGCAAGGCGAATAAGTAGTTCGTCCACTTCAACACCAGTCGCTTCCACTTTGCCATCTAATAGATTCATGACCGTCAGTAGTAAATTACCTGTACCTACTGCTGGATCCATGATTGAAATCTTTTCATTTTCAAGACGCTCTACAAAAATTTGTTCCACAAAATAGCCAACGAGTAAACCTAATGTATCTGGTGTCATTTGATGATTTGGCTGCGAACCTTTACGCATTCCTTTTAAAATGGCGATTTGAATAGCTTTACGAATATCCTCTTTTGTCGCACCCTGTTGTGAAAAATCAACTTCACCATCGAGCCATGCTTCTAGACCATCTAGTAACCCCTCTAACAGTGTTATATTGTGTTCTTTTTCGATTTTTTCGGCATGCTCATTAAGCAAACCAAATAATTTCTCGATATTTTCCATAGATAACTTCCTTTCACACAGAAAAGAGCCGTGACAAAACACGTCACAGCCCATTTGTCTAGTATTATCTTAGCCTAAAAGCAGCTCATTATGCTAGTGCTTTAACAGCTGCAACGGCCGCTTCATAGTTTGGATGATCTGTAGCTTCAGGTACATACTCAACATATGTCACTTTATTATTTGCATCCACAACGAAAACTGCACGTGTCAGAAGACGTAATTCTTGAATGTACACGCCATATGCTTCACCAAATGAAAGGTCGCGGTGATCAGAAACAGTTTGAACTGCATCAATACCTGCTGCCCCACACCAACGCTTCTGAGCAAATGGAAGATCTACGGATACTGTATAAATGACTACATTATCGCCTAAATTAGCTGCTTCTTCATTGAAACGGCGTGTTTGCGCATCACATACACCAGTATCTAATGATGGTACAACACTAAATAAACGAATTTTTCCTTCTGAATCTTTTAATGTTACAGGTGATAGGTCATTCGCTAATACTGTAAAATCAGGAGCTTGATCGCCCACCTTTACTTCATTTCCTACTAGTGTTACAGGACCATTTTTAAATGTTACTTGTGCCATATAAACGCCTCCTAATCATCATATGTACATAATATTACTAAATGAAGGGAATTAATTGCAACTAAGTTAGCTTACTTTATTAGAATGTGCTATTTAATAGGAAAGACTGCCTCACTATTATTTCGAGACAGCCTCTTGCTTACTATTCATTTTTTTCTTCTAGCTTGGCTAGTTCAGGTTTTTCCTCTTGCACTTGATTTTCTATCATCTCTTCTTGATTCAAAGAAGCTATAGGTACGACATCCTTTTCAATAAAGACTTTTTCGTGTACCACGGTTGTATCTGCAAAATAATCATGTAAACCCTGGTTTTCTGGTAGAATGACGACCAAAATATAAAGTGGCATAAAAACATTATTAATAATGCGGCCAATCCAATCACGGAATAACACATCTGACCATGTTAGCTTATCATGTTTTAATGAAATAACACGTAATCCAAAAACCATTTTCCCTAATGTTTGCCCAAAGAACTTTGTCATTAGCACAAAATAGCTATAATAGAGAATTGCCGTGATGAGAGAAATCGGCGCATACCAAACGGTGTCTGATAAGGACCAATCCATTAGATAAAAGATAGGATTGAAGAGTATTCCACCTACAGCAGATATTATGAAACCATCTAATAAAAATGCCCAAAATCGAATCCAAAAGCCAGCGGTTTTTAACGCATAGTTTGTAGGCTTTGCCGATTTTTCTGAGGTGTTGATAAGAAAGCCATTTTCCATAGAGGGTGAGCCCTGCATAACAATTTCATTGTTTGTCATTGTACTTCCCCCTTAGTATTCCCCATATAAATACATCATTTTAGGCGCACTGTAGTCCGTCATAATTTTCATTAGCATCTTTTCTTCCGCAGAGGGACCAAATATGGAGCCTATTTTCATACCAACATACGATTGCCAGCCTCCCATATCATATGCATACTCAAATAATGCAGCATCTTCAAGGCCATAATCTGCTCTTAACGCTGCGATAGCTGCTTCTTCATCCCCAATTTCATCAATTAAGCCTGCCTCAAGCGCTTTTGTACCACCAAGAATACGACCATCTGCCACTTTCTTCACGTCTGCTTCAGACATATTACGACCTTGCTCTACTATGTCCACAAATTCTTCATATGTTTCATTAATCATATCTTGCATCATGGCACGTTCCTCTGCTGTCACTTCACGCATTGGACTTAGCATATCCTTATGTTCACCTGATTTAAACGTTTCAAATTTCACACCAACTTTTTCAGCTAATGCTTGGTAGTTAATAGATTGCATAATAACACCAATCGATCCTGTAATTGTATCACGATGCGCAAATATTTTATCTGCAGGTGCTGAAATATAATATCCACCTGATGCAGCCATAGAATCCATAGATACATAAATTGGAATTTGACGTTCTTCTTTAATCTTTAAGAGCTTTTTATAAATATCTGCTGATTCTTTGACGCCACCACCTGGTGAATTGACACTTAAAACAATGCCTTGTACTGAATCATCATACAAAATATTATCCAATTGCTCTAGGAAAAATTGATGATCATAGGCAACTGGTTGCCATAATGTACTTGAGCCGATATCTTGAATTGTTCCATCTACCTTTAAATAAGCGATCCGCTTATCAAAATTATCTCCTTCAATTACATTTTCATATACATCTAAATTATTTCCTGCCATTAAACTATCAAAATTACCTAGGAAATCTGCTTTAAATAGAGCAAAAATGGTGTTAATCCCCAATGAAAATAATAAAAGAACACCTGCGATTACTAAAGCAACCCACCTTTTAACATTCATGTCTTTCCGCCTCCTTAACACGTAATACGAATGACTAGCTTTTTTGTTTCATTTTTTTGCAATCATATGCAAAAAGATTTATACTATTTATTTCCTCATAATACCTTACCTAAAAAAACAAAAAAAATCAAAGTCCATTGCCATTCTTGAACTTTGATTTTCGACATTATTTCCTAGGAAATGATAATTAGTGTAGTTGTTTTGCTTCTTGCTGTCTTAATTCAACACGTCGAATTTTCCCCGAGGATGTTTTCGGTAGCTCTTCCACAAATTCAATAGCACGCGGATATTTATAAGGTGCTGTCAATAGTTTCACATGATCTTGAAGAGTTCGAATAAGTGCTTCATCACCATTTTCAGCATTTCGAAGTACAACAAAAGCTTTAACAATATTTCCCCGAACTTTATCTGGGCTCGCAATAACAGCCGCTTCTTTTACAGCTGGGTGCTTCATCAAAGCATCTTCTACCTCAAATGGCCCAATTGTGTAGCCAGAGGATATAATGACATCATCTCCACGACCCTCAAACCAAAAGTAACCATCTTGATCTTTATAAGCACGATCACCTGTAATATACCACTCTCCACGGAATTGTAAATTTGTTCGTTCCGGGTCATTTAAATATTTTTTAAACAGTGCGGGAGTGGTGCGATGAACAGCAATATCGCCAACTTCTCCAACAGCAACAGGGTTACCGAAATCGTCTATAATTTCAACCTTATTGCCAGGAGTTGGTTTTCCCATAGAACCAATTCTAGCTTCCATTCCAACCATTGTGCCAACAAGTAATGTGTTTTCCGTCTGACCGTAGCCATCTCGGACTTGCAAATCGAAAGTCTTCGAAAATACGTTAATGACCTCGCTATTCAAAGGCTCTCCTGCTGATACAGCTTGACGAAGTGCCGTTAAATCGAATTCATGTAAATGTTCTAGTGCTGCCATAAAACGATATTCTGTAGGTGTGCAACATAAAACATTTATTTTAAATTTTTCGAGTAACCTTAGATAGGTAGATGCATCAAATTTCCCCTTATATACAAATGCAGTAGCACCACTCCCTAATGTTGCTAGAAACGGACTCCAAATCCATTTTTGCCAACCTGGTGCTGCTGTCGCCCAAACAATATCATCTTCTTGCACACCTAACCAGTGTGGTGCTGTTGTTCGTAAATGTGCATAGCCCCAGCTATGAGTATGTACAGCTGCTTTTGGGTTTCCTGTTGTACCACTTGTATAAGCTAAGAATGCAGTATCTGTACTTTTTGTTGGAGAAGAACTTATGTAAGTTGTAGGTTGAATGCGCATTTTTTCTAAAAGTGGTTGCCAAGGTTCATGGGCCTTCCCTATAACAAATTGTTGCATTCCTTGTAAATTGTTCACCTGATCAAATTGATCAATATAAGGCTCGTAAGCAACAATTCCTTTAGCATTCGCATGCTTGATGCGATATTCAATGTCTTTAGTTCTTAGCATTTCTGAGCTCGGAATAATAGTTAATCCAGCTTTCAATGCTGCAATATATACAATATATGCTTCCACTGAACGAGGTACCATCACTAAAATCACATCACCTTTTGATAAACCTTGCATCGTGAATACGTGTGCAGCTTGATTTGCCCTTTCAAGTAAATATGCATATGTAATAAATTGTACATCCTTATTTTCCTCGTAAATAATTAATGCATTTTTTGTTGTATCTTGAGCATATTTTTCAATTTCATCTGTTATGTTATACCATTCTGGTGCAACTAAATCTTGTCTCTTCATGGCAAATGCCCCCTTTTGCTATGACACATTATAAAACTCTTTTTTCAGCATTTTCAATGGTTTGCGCTTAATTTTGGAAAAGTCATGACAACTATCATACTCTGCTATATGGCATCGGTCACATTTTGTCGATAGGTAAACTTGCTATTGAATACAATTGAAAAGTATGGTACATTTTGGTCAACTAAAAGCAAGATTGCAGGGGGACTCGTCAAGAGTTGAGAAGGTAAAACCTGACCCTTTGAACCTGTTAGTTAATACTGACGTAGGGAGCAATAAACATCTATTGATGAAAGGCTCTTTTTCGTGCATTTTTACACAAAAAGAGCCTTTTTTGCATGCTTACGTCCATCCATAAAGGAGGACTACGATGATATTTCAAACAATTCGTCAACAGCAACCACTGATTCATTGTATTACAAATTATGTGGTAGCAAATTTCCAAGCAAATGGTTTATTAGCAATAGGCGCTTCCCCGGTTATGGCCGATGATAGCCGTGAGGTAGAGGAAATGGTAGCACTCGCTCAAGCCTTGTTAATTAACATCGGTACACTCAATGATCGAACTAAAGAATCAATGTTGTTAGCAGGCAAAATGGCCAATAAACTTGGAATTCCAGTCATTTTAGATCCTGTCGGTGCTGGTGCCACTACTTATCGAAAAGAAACGGTACGATACTTGCTTGAGGAAGTACATTTTTCGGTCATTCGTTGTAATGTTGGGGAACTAGCAGCAATAGCCAATGTTGACTGGCAACAAAAAGGTGTCGATAGTGGGAATGGCTCCATTGCTTTAGAAGAAGAGGCGATTTTATTAGCCCAACATTATCAATGCATTGTTATCATAACAGGAGAACGAGATTTTATAACAGATGGTGTGGATAGCCAATGGATAAATGGCGGGAATATGCAAATGACCGAGGTAACAGGGACAGGCTGTTTACTTAGTGCTATTTGCGGTGCCGCCTATATTGCAGGCCATAATCCATACAGACAATTAGCGGACACATTAACTTACTATAAAAAAGCTGCGGTACTGGCGTCAGCGTTTACATCAGATATTGGTGATTTCCAAATAGCTTTACTAAATGCTCTTTATCGCCTATCGAAGGATGGTGAAGCTTCATGCATATTGTAACGACGATTGCAGGCTCAGATAGTGGTGGCGGTGCAGGCATACAGGCTGATTTAAAAACATTTCAGGAATTAGGGGTGTTTGGTACTTCAGTAATTACAGCTTTGACAGCACAAAATACAATGGGTGTGTCAGGAGTTTTCCCTATTGATCACTCCTTTGTTGAAAAACAATTTCAAGCTTTAATCGAAGATTTTTCAATTGCTGCAATTAAAACAGGGATGCTTTATTCCTCTGATATTATTAAAGCTATCGCACATATGATTCATAATCAAAACATCCCACTAATTGTTGATCCAGTAATGATTGCAAAGGGTGGAGAAAGCTTATTACTGCAAGAAGCTATTGAAGCAATGCGCTCTTCTCTACTACCACTTGCTACGATCGTTACCCCCAATATCCCTGAAGCAGAGGCTCTGACAGGGAGAAAAATACATGATGTTTCAGATATACGTGAAGTAGCTCAAGGTTTTTTTCAATTAGGTGTACATTGCGTCATTCTTAAAGGTGGCCATTTAGCAGATCCAAATTTTGCTATTGATTATGTATTTTTTCAAAACGGTAAATCTTTTTCTATGCAAACTCCACGTATCCAAACGTCCAATACCCATGGCACAGGTTGCACATTTTCAGCAGCAATCACTGCTTTTCTTGGTCAAGGTTTTGCGATGGATAAGGCAATTATCGAAGCTAAAAAATTTATTCAATTAGCAATTTTACATGATTTATCTATTGGTCATGGTTATGGACCAACAAATCATTTTGCTTATCAACTGCATAAGGATTCCTGTGAGGTGTTGATTTATGAAACGTGAGGATTTACAACTTTATTTTATTATGGGCACAAGCAATGTTAGTCATCAGAATCCCCTTCATGTACTAGAGAGAGCGTTGCAAGCTGGAATTACCATGTTTCAATTTCGAGAAAAAGGTTCCCATGCATTAACTGGATTTGCCTATGAACAATTTGCACGTCAATGTCAAAAACTATGTCAACAATATAACGTTCCTTTTATTGTCAATGATGATGTCGAACTTGCATTACGACTTGGTGCGGACGGTGTTCATATCGGACAAGATGATTTACATGTTAGCATAGCACGTAAAAAAATTGGTAATATGATTCTTGGTGTTTCTGTGCATTCCCAGGACGAACTAGAAACAGCCATTATCCATCAAGCAGATTATGTAGGTATTGGTCCGATTTTTGCAACAACTTCAAAACGGGATGCACAATCACCATGTGGTACAAATTTTTTGCAGCAAGCTCACAATTTCTATCCTGAATTACCAATTGTAGCGATTGGTGGAATTAACCCTACCAATGCATACGCCGTATTTCAAGCTGGGGCAGATGGTATTGCTGTTATTTCAGCTATCTGTGAAAGTATAGATATTAAGCATACAGTAAATACGTTAAGGTCTGTGACACGCATAAATGGTTGATTTTTAAACAAACTAAAACCAGTGCCTTTTTACGGTCACTGGTTTTAAGTTTATAAATGCTTAGTCAGCATTTATTGGTTGTTGTTTGGCATACCTTTTAATTGAGATTCTGCCATTTGTACAAGACGTTTAGTGATTTCACCACCAACGGAACCGTTGGCACGAGCTGAAGCTTCAGCTCCTAATTGAACACCAAATTCTTGTGCAATTTCGTATTTCATTTGATCAAGTGCTTGTTGTGCACCAGGCACTGCAAGCTGGTTTGAACTGCGGTTGTTGTTTGAAGCCATGTCTCTCACCTCCTTGTGAATATAGAATGTGCGATATTAGATTTTTAATACAAAAATTTTAGAGGTAAATTGTACCTCTAATGGCATAGATAAAATAACATAAAAAAGCCGTCTCAAAATTGACTTTGAAACGGCTGTAGATACCTTATAATAGATCTGCAAACTTATCTTGTTGCTGTTCTTCTTTTTTAGGGAAAATGTAGACCTCTCGATTTTTTACTGCTCGCTCGATGAGTTCATCAAAATCAGAGAAGCTTTCATAATGCTCTACCTTTTCAAGCTTTGGCTTTGTTTTTGGGCTGGCAGGTGTAAATATTGTACAGCAGTCTTCAAATGGCTGAATAGATGTTTCATAAGTGCCAATTTTTTCTGCAATATCGATAATTTCTAATTTATCTGTTGAAATCAATGGTCGTAAAATAGGCGTATTCGTTACAGCATTGATAGCCGTCAAGCTTTCTAGCGTTTGACTTGCTACTTGTCCCAGACTTTCCCCTGTCACAATTGCAAGAGCGCCTATCTCTTCACGTACTTGATCAGCCACCTTTAACATCATACGACGTGTTGTTGTCATCGAAACATTAGAAGGTACTTTTTCTTTAATAAGTACTTGAATTTCAGTAAAAGGAATGACATGTAATCGAATACTAGCACCAAATTTCGTTAGTTCGTTTGCAAGTACCTTTACTTTTTCTAATGAGTTTTGACTTGTATATGGTGGACTAAAGAAGTGAATAGCTTCTAAACGTACGCCACGCTTCATCATTAAATAACCTGCGACAGGACTATCAATTCCACCAGATAGCATTAATAACGATTTTCCATTCGATCCTACAGGCATCCCACCCGCACCTTGAATGACCTGCGCCATCATATACGTTGCATCATGACGTACTTCTACGCGCAGCTCAATATCAGGCTGCTTTACTTTGACAGATAAATTTTGAAATTGTGGTAAAACATAGCCACCAATTTCACGTTGGATAGCATGCGATTCTAAAGGAAATGTTTTATCAGTTCGTTTCACTTCTACCTTAAAAGTATGTTGCTCATCTTTAAATGTCTCCATTATTGTAATAGCAAGCTGCTTCATACTTTCCATATCTTTTTCACATGCAGCAACAGGGCTAAATGATTGAATACCAAAAATTTTAGGTAATCCAGTAATTAGCGTCTGCATTTGTTCTTCACTTTCAATAGCAATAAACATACGGTCACGTTCTGTACGAATATGAAGGTGTCCTAAATCCGCAAAAGCATGACGAATGTTCTCACGCAATCTACGGATAAAATCCATTTTATTACGACCTTTTGTTGAAAGCTCGCCATATCTAATTAGTATTTCTTTCCAAATCATTACATTATTTCTCCTTTAAGTTCCATTATTACTTCTGCTAATACTTGTTTCAATTGTTCTATATCTTCAACTGTGTTATGTGCTCCAAAACTAATACGAATGACACCCTTTTTATAATGCTCATCCAGGTGTAGAGCTTCTACCACATGACTTGTTTTCGTTTGCTTAGATGAACAAGCACTTGAGGTTGACACAATGATGCCACGTTTTTGCATGGCATTAATAATGACTTCCCCTTTTAAATCACGAACACTAAACGATAAAATATGTGCAGCTCCCTGTGGAGTCGATAAAATATGCACCGCTTCGCCGTATCCTTCTAGCTGAGCACGAATTTCATTCTGCCATTGTCGGTATTTAGTAGCTCGATCTTTCATCGTCTCAACAGCTAATCGAGCCGCTTTTGCTAAAGCGACTGCTTGCGGAACAGCTACAGTTCCACTACGCAATCCAAATTCCTGACCTCCGCCAAGGGCATATGGCTGCCATTTTAATTTTTTACGGAACGCTAATACACCTGAGCCTTTAAAGCCGTGAATTTTATGTCCAGAGATGGAAATACAGTCTGGTCCTTCTTCTCCTTTGAAGGAAACCGCTAATTTTCCAAAGCTTTGAACTGCATCCACATGAAGGAATGCCCGACTCATTTCATGAATTATTTTAGCTGCTTCATAAATAGGTTGGACAGCACCCATTTCATTATTTACATGCATGATGCTAACTAGTATAGTATCTTTGCGTATTTTAGTACGTAGATCATCTAATGAAATGACACCATCTTGATTAACGTGAAGGTATTCAACATCATAACCCTCTTTTTCGAGTTGTTTAACTGTTTCCAAGACAGATGGATGTTCGATTTCAGTCGTTAAAATATGCTTTCCTATATGCGTATTACTATGTGCTATTCCAAAAATAGCTGCATTATTTGACTCTGTACCACCTGAAGTAAATAGCACATTTTTTGCCTCTGTTTGCAAAATATCTGCTACTTGCTCCCGCGCACGCATTAATAAATCATTTGATTCAACTCCCATGGCATGGATAGATGCTGGGTTGGCATAATACTGCTCATTCACAGTCATAAATGCCTGCATAACCTCTTTTAAAGGTTTTGTTGTAGCACTATTATCTAAATAAATTGTATTAACCATAATTTTTCACACACTTTCAAAACGTTGATTTAACGGTATTTATCATAACGCAATCTTTGGCGATTGACTACTAACTTTAACGATTCTTCCATTTTTAATTGGTACTTCACTCTTTTTTCAACATCGTGACAAAAGCTATGGGTGTGCAAAATTCCATATCTTTGACAAAACCGAATTTCTCATAAAGATGGATTGCTCGCTTATTAAATTCGGCAACAGTTAAACGAAGTGGGTGATGATGTTCTTGTTGTATGGTACTTAAAATAAACGCAAAAAATGCTGTACCAAATCCTTGACCGGTTAGATTAGGATTCAAACCGATCCCTATATCTATATAATCTTCTATATATGCTTTAAACTCATGTCCTTTTGGAACTTGTGCCGCGGTACCAATACAATAGAAACCGATTATTTCCTCTAGCTCATTCACAATAGCATAGTACGGATTTTCAAGCATTTCTTGTAAAGATTCCTCAGTTAAGTCATTATTATAAAAATCGTATGGGGATTCATAATGCCAGTTTAAAATTTCAATTGCATACTTTTCATTCATTTCTTGTATTAACATTTTCAACCGTACCACACCTTTTCTCTATACTAAAAAGAAAGCTGTCTAAAAAGTAATCGCTATACTTTTTAGACAGCTCAAATGTTGAATTATTTTGACATAGTCTCTTCTGCTACCAATTCTTGAATACGTTTTAAAGCTCCTGGCTCCATTTCTTCCACAGCTGTTCCTGCATCTTCTAATGCTTTCGCATAACGGAATTGATGAAACGCCTCTTCCGCTTCTTTTAATCGCATATTTAATTTTGGATTTGTTGCACGATGTCGATTACCGTACTGAATGATGCGCTCAATTAGCATGACATTTTCTATTAATTCATGTGCCTTTACTTTAACTTCCTCTACACAAAGAGTTGCCGCGTTTAAATTATTATGAACTGTACCCATATTCAATGGTACTTCTTGTAGGCTTTGCATGACAACATAGATGTGCTCTGCTGCCTCATCAAGACGTGCATCCATCTCCTCAGGAATTCCTGGGATATTAGCCTTGTTTAATAAACGATCTGTATCTTGTAAGATTTTCTTCAAGTTCTCAACTTGAGCACGGGCTTTATTTTCATCAATTCGAAGTTTCTTCATTGTATTCGATAGATGTTCTTGTTCCTCGTGAATTCGTTCAAGCTCTTCACTAATTTCGATTAATTCTTCCTGCAAACTTGAATAGGCCGATTTTTCCTCTCTCACACGCATAGCTAATAAATCGTAGCGACGTTGTAGTGCTTCTAATTGCTTTAATGCCGCTTTCGGAATTTCAGCATCTTTTTCGTTTAAATGATAGCTTTGCTGTACATAAGTCGCTTCATCACTAACTAACTTTGTTGAAGAGATAACATTGGTGATTGAACTTAATAAACGATCGCAATTTTGATCAACATAATTTTTAGCAATAACCTCTTTTTCAAGTAAATCATAAAAGTGATCGATTTCTTCATTTATTTCTGTCACACGAGGTTTTACCACTGTTAGATTAAGATCCGCTAAATCATTTTTTAATGTATCAAACTCTTTTTCATACTTATTTAATGCATCTGTTAATTCTAGATGTTGTAGATAGTAGGATTGTTCTTCCATTTCACGTTGACCATTACGTAATTCTTGAACCGCTCCTGGAAGCTTAACTTGTAATTCAGTCAAAATGGTTGGAACATCATTAATAAATTCGAATGTTTGCTGTGATTCTTGATTTAAACTAATAACAATTTCTCGCGCTTGCAAGTAATTCCCTTCATTTGTCAGCACATCAAATTCTTCAAACTTTTCAACAAAAGCCTCAAGCTTTTTCTCAAGTGCAGGTAACGCTACACCAAATGAGTGTTGATGAGCAAGCAATGTCTTTCTTGCAGAGCGATAGTATTCCTTTAATTGTTCAATTTCAATTCGATTTTTTTCTTCGCTGCCAATTAATTCATTCAATTCTTCTAAAATATTATTTTTATCTTGGTCGCATTTTTCAATGTAATCCTCAATTTCACGTTCTATTAACGTCGCCTTTTTAAAGCGCAGTCGATTTATTTGATCCTCAGCATCAAATAGAAGTGAATCAATTTTAGTCATATGTACATCGATGACCTCATCCCACGTATTGCGCCATCGTTCAAACATTTCTTCCGTTTCACCGTTCATGTTTAAAGATTTTACTTTTGAAATTTCTTCATTTATAGGATTATGTTGAATTTGTAATTTTTCATTTTCAAGTTTTGCAATAATTGCAACGTGTTTTCTTCGCATCATAAACCCTACTATGGCTAAAATTAATAGTAGGATAATCGGAATGATGATATACTCCATCGTAAGCCTCCTATTCTACAATAAACGAATTGGCTAGTTGTATTTATTATATACTATGTTTTCGCCTTTTGTACTAAAATTTAAGTGTTTTTCAGAAAACTGTATTTTCGCTATTGTGAAATATATAAATAGCGTATCTATAGAGCTAAAGGAGTGGTAAATTATGAAACGTGATGGGCATATACATAGTCCTTTTTGTCCACATGGCAGTTCGGACACTTTCGTGCAATATATTGAAAAAGCAATTTCTCACCGATTCACAGATATAACATTTACAGAACACGCCCCATTACCCAACAATTTTGTCGATCCTACTCCGCAAAAAGATAGTGGGATGAAGCCAAATGATCTCATGCCATACATTGAGGAATTGCAGAGACTACAAAAACAATATGCACAAGATATTCGCATCCGAATTGGGCTAGAAGTTGATTATATCCCTGGCTTTGAACAAGAAACTCGTGAGTTCCTTAATACATATGGACATTTTTTAGATGATGCCATTTTATCAGTCCACTTTTTAAAATGGCAAGATTCCTTTGTATGTATCGACTTTTCTCCGGAATGCTTTATGGATTTTTCAAAAAAAGTTGGCTCTGTTGAACGGGTTTATGATTTATATTATGATACTGTCTTACAATCGATTATGGCTGACCTTGGCCCATTCAAGCCAAAACGGATTGGACATCCATCACTTATTCATAAATTCCAGCTGGCACATAACGAAAATATCGATGATGCTCCAAGAATCAAAGAAGTATTAGACAGCATGAAGTGTGAAGGCTATGAACTAGATGTAAATAGTGCAGGTTTAAGTAAACAATATTGTCAGGAACCTTATCCACCATTTGCCTTTATCAACTATAGTCAAGCTATTGGACTACCCTATGTATTTGGTTCGGATGCACATTGCGCCGAAGATTTACATCAACATCATAATGTTATATTACCAATATAAATAAATTTTAAACGAGGTGCTTATATGTTTACACAAATTAATTATGAAGGATCAATTACTGACCAATATCTTACATTATCAAAACAATTGGATGCACTACTAACTGGTGAAACTAATCAGATAGCCAATTTAAGTAATGCCTCTGCACTTTTAAATCAGTTTTTAACAAACATTAACTGGGTTGGCTTTTATGTGTTACAGGAAAATGAGCTTGTGCTTGGGCCATTCCAAGGTCTTCCTGCCTGTGTTAGAATTCCGATTGGTCGTGGGGTTTGTGGAACGGCTGTAGCAACAAGAGAAACAATCGTTGTTAAAGATGTCCATGATTTTCCTGGCCATATTGCCTGTGATGCTGCCTCACAATCAGAAATTGTAATACCACTGATCAAGCAAGGCGAAGTCATTGGTGTTCTTGATATTGATAGTCCTATCGTGAATCGTTTTTCAGCGGAAGACCGCGATGGCTTAGAGCAATTTGTCCAAACCCTACTTCTTCATCTATAAATATCAAAAATTACCCTGAAATGTTTTAAATTGTCATTTCAGGGTAAACTTTATTATAACCATTTACATTTTACTTTATCAACTTTATAGATTTGTTTGATAAGAACCATCATGAATGCAAAAGCGATTTTTCCCACTATTTTTCGCTTCATACAAGGCAGTATCAGCATGTAAGAAAACAGATTGGAATGCTGGTCGGTCTCGTTCATCCCATGTTATGAGACCCGCAGAAATAGTTACTTGAGGATCTGTGGCACTGGGGATGATCTCCACAATAGTTGATGCCAATTCTAAAGCTTCCTTCTCGTTAATATTAGGTACATAAACGGACATTTCTTCTCCGCCCCACCTTGCACAAATTCCACGACTACCAATAGTTTCTCTCAATTGGACTGCAATCTGCACAAGAATTTTATCCCCCACCTGGTGACCATACGTATCATTGATGCGCTTGAAATTATCAATATCAATTAACAAAAACATACCGGACTGATCGTATTCAAGCGATTTTTCTACAAATTGATCAAGGTAACTTCTAGCATAAAGTTTCGTGAGGTGATCCAAATCGACCATTTCCTGAAGCTGTGTGCGTAAAATAGAGTTCGCAATGGCTAAAGATGAGTGGTGAATTAACGATTGCATTAATTTAAAACTGTCGAATGAAAAGAAATATGGCTCTTTATGTAAGACAATACTAAAACCATTAATCTTTTCTTCCATTAAAATAGGAATCGCCATAATTGATCGATACTCAATTTGACGAGGAGTTAAACGGCTGAAATCGGCTATAAACAACGGGTCATTCGTTTGAGTAAAATGTTTTTCAACATGTTTGATATAAGTTCTACCCTCTTCCGAACTAAACAACGAGGTACTCGCACCCGTTACCTCAAATGTATCATTTTTTTTAAAAGCGAAACAAACTTCCATTGGTTGAAAAGATTTTAGTAATTGCTTTTGTAGGAATAATAACATTTCATGAATGTCAATCCTCATATTTAAACGATGTGAAGTTTCATTAATGAGTTGTAAGTCACTTACGAGGCGATGCGATTGATGATATAATTTTGCATTTTCAAGTGCATTGCCTGACGCCTGCGCGAGCATCCGTACAAAATCCTTTTCAGTCGTTGAAAATAGATACGTAGTGGGAGCACTTACTTGCAAAATACCATAGATGGCTTGCCTGCCTTTTATAGGTGCATTAAGCAATCGACAATTTAAATCACTCGCTAGCTCTGTCGTCAACTCTCCTGATACAAATGCTTCGATTGTAGCAGGCCTTTCTGATAAATAATCAAAAAGCTTAATATCGATAGTCGTGTGTCGGTCTTGATCATTCGATAAAATAAGCTCAACATTAAAATCCGGAAAATTATCCCTTATATTTTTTAAAACGTTTTCTAAAATTAAATCAATATCCATTGTTGAATGAAATAAATCAGTCATGTTATATAGTTTTCTATATTGATCTTCGTTTATTTTTACATCAAAATTATCTCTTATCATTTGAAGAACCTTTGAAAGTATTTCAATACATTCTTCACCGTATTCCGAGGTCATGAAGTCTGTCCAAGTCTCTGTCGCCTCGACAAGTAATACACCAATGGGATGTTTGCCCTCTACTTGAAAAAGCACCATATCTGTCATCTTTGAATAGGCCTGCCGTGCTTTTAATATATAAGGAATTTCCACTACTTTTTGTTGGTAAAAACTTGCTTCGATCATCAGCCATGACACAGCATTTAGCTTTGTTTCAATTGTTAATGAAGCCATCTCCTCAATAGGGATTAAAGAATTACCCTCAAAACTAAGAAAAGCAGCATTATCAATTTTCAAGTGCTTCTTTAGACACTGTTTTAATGAATAAAAATACCCATTATAACTAGTTTGTTCTTCATTCGAACTCACCCAAAAGCTCAAAACATCAGATTTTATATATTTTAGCATTTGTAAATGGTCTGTCATGAAATCACCTTTTCTATATAACGTCCAAATCAATTACTATTAACTTATAATATATTATACATAATTTGTGTCATTTTGACTATGTAATTCTCCCTTACTTTTACAATTTACATTACACAGCGCATCATTAACTATTTCCATTTCATTTAAAATCGTTAGTGAGGAATTTCCTACTATATTTTTTTGTTAGTAAAATTTTAAATGTTAATAATTGACGTCCTTGTCCTAAACAGTTACAATGGAGGTTGTGTAAAATAAACGCAGCAGTGGTATAAGCTTATGACTGTATTTTATTCCTCTATTTTCTTATGTACGACTACTTAGATTCTCAACAGTTGAAAATTAGATGGTGTATTGCGTAACCTAACGGCTGCATAGGCGAAAATACATGAAAATAAAATGCGCATAAGAATGGGTACTACTGGTTTTTGTTTTACAACAAAAAAACCAAATTTAAAGGAGGAGACAACAATATGTCTCGTTATACAGGTCCATCTTGGAAATTATCACGTCGTCTTGGTATCTCACTAAGCGGTACAGGTAAAGAAATCGAAAAACGCCCTTACGCACCAGGTCAACACGGTCCAAACCAACGTAAAAAATTATCAGAATACGGTTTACAACTTCAAGAGAAGCAAAAACTTCGTCATATGTATGGTATGAACGAACGTCAATTCCGTACTCTATTTGACCGCGCTGGTAAAATGAAAGGTGTTCACGGTGAAAACTTCATGATCCTTCTTGAAACTCGCCTTGACAACTTAGTTTACCGTTTAGGTTTAGCTCGTACTCGTCGTGGAGCTCGTCAATTAGTTAACCACGGTCACATCTTAGTAGATGGCAAACGCGTTGATATCCCATCATACAGCGTAAAACCAGGTCAAACGATTTCTCTTCGTGAAAAATCTCAAAACCTTGCTGTTGTTACAGAAGCAATCGAAGTAAACAACTTCGTACCTGACTACGTAACATTTGATGCTGACAAAAAAGAAGGTACATTCACTCGCCTTCCAGAGCGCTCTGAATTATCAGCTGAAATCAACGAAGCATTCATCGTAGAGTACTACTCTCGTTAATCTTTTTGATTTGTCAATCAACGATTTTATAAACCCCCGAAACGATTTGTTTCAGGGGGTTTTTTCGTTATTTAATTAAAAGTTGTTTGTACATGACTGATAAACTAGCACTATTGTATTTTTCAGCTACCCATTCACCTTGCTTTTGCACATTACTTCGCCTCAAAAAATCCATAACCCTTTTTAATGATCCATAATAGTTATTAAAGTTGATTGCGAAGTTCTTCTCATTAGTTGTTTTTTTCGTTTTATTCTCAGAAGCAGTTAGATAAAGAAATGTTGTTATGATCCCTGCTGTTGGGGAAACAAGAAATTTCTTCCCTTGCGCAACTTGGATATATCCTTAAAAATGAGTGGATTGACAAGTGCATCTTCTGTCGTATGCATAAGAACGATTGGCCAAATACTTTTCGTTAGTAGATAAATCTCTGTGTACATAACTGTCCAGAAAATCATCGTGACAATCCCTACTATCGCAAATAACCACCTGTTAACCGGAAGTACACTGATTATGAAGTGTCTCCCTTAGGTTGCCCTGGAATAAATCTGTCTACCAAAACACCCAACCAACCACATACAAGCACGATTGCTATAAAAATAATTATGTTTCTTTTAGCCCTCACTTACAATGGACCTCCTCATGATGAAGAATTGAAAGTGTATGGACCAAGGTGTTTGGGATGCAGAGCAAGATGTTAGGCTATTCCTTGGAAAGAATACCAACATGTTAAAGCTAGTGCACCTAAATGACATATACTTAACCTCACCCATTCATCGAAAATTTTTTCACTGAAATATTATTCAGCAAAATTTCAATTAACTCTGTTAAAAACAATTAAATTTTCACTATATAGCTGTATAAGCTTAAACAAATATTATTTTTCTCCAATTTGTAGTATCACCACAAAATGTGACAGCTTTATGTACTTTAAAATAGTATTACACCTTTCCAAAATAACATTATCACTACCATTATAATAAAAACAAAATATCAGTTATTTACTATTCTAACAACTCCTAAAATAGAACCGTTTTCCAAAAAATATATTTTATTTTTATAGTAAAATATTTATGAACAATATCAATTTCAATATTCTTATACAAAACACATCCAACATACTCTATAAACAAGTTAACTTTTTTGTAAAATAATAACATGAATAAAATTAACAATTTTAATAAAAATACGAGTTGAACTTTTACAAAAAATAGAATACGATGAATTCCGAAAGGTGGTACACCATCATTCAAGCAATAATAATTTTTAAAAAGGGGTTGGAAATATGTCAGACGTTCTAAAGCAATTTGTTATGCCGAAAACAAACTTATTTGGACCTGGAGCAATTCAAGAAGTTGGTAAACGCTTAAATGATTTAGAAGTGAAGAAGACATTAATCGTAACAGATGAGGGCTTGCACAAATTAGGTCTCTCTGAACAAATTGCAAATATCATTACAGCTGCTGGAATTGATGTAGCAATTTTCCCTAAAGCAGAACCAAATCCAACAGATCAAAACATTGAAGAGGGCGTTGCAGTGTATCATGCAGAAAGCTGTGATTCAATCGTTTCTCTTGGAGGAGGTAGCGCTCACGATGCAGCCAAAGGTATCGGACTTATTGCTTCGAATGGTGGACGCATTCACGATTATGAAGGCGTTGATCAATCACAAAATCCACTTGTGCCATTAATTGCGATTAATACAACTGCTGGTACTGCTAGTGAAATGACTCGTTTCACTATTATTACGGATACAGCAAGAAAAGTAAAAATGGCCATTGTTGATAAACATGTGACACCGTTACTTTCCATTAATGATCCTGAATTAATGATTGGTTTACCTCCTGCACTAACAGCAGCTACTGGGGTTGATGCACTAACACATGCTATTGAATCATTTGTTTCGACAAATGCAACCCCAATTACGGATGCTTGTGCAGAAAAGGTACTTCAACTTATCCCTGAATACCTTCCTCGTGCCTATGCAAATGGTGGCGACTTAGAAGCACGTGAGCAAATGGTTTATGCTCAATTTTTAGCTGGTATGGCCTTCAATAACGCTTCACTTGGGTATGTCCATGCAATTGCTCATCAGTTAGGCGGTTACTACAATCTACCTCATGGTGTATGTAATGCTATTTTATTGCCACATGTTTGCCGCTTCAATGTAACTGCACGTACTGAGCGATTTGCTCGTATTGCTGAGTTATTAGGTGAAAACGTGGATGGTTTAAGTAAACGTGATGCTGCTGAAAAAGCAATTACAGCCATCGAAAAACTATCAAAAGATTTAAATATTCCTAGCGGCTTCCGTGAATTAGGGGCAAAAGATGAAGATATTGAAATCTTGGCTAAAAATGCAATGTTAGATGTTTGTGCTGAGACAAATCCTCGTAAAGCAACATTAGAGGATATTAAACAAATCATCACAAATGCAATGGGGCCTGTAGCGAAAAAAGAGGAGTCCCTCGAAGCAATCGCACTTTCTTAATGAGGGAATCAAGGTGGAGAAACATTGTTTTCTCCACCTTTTTTTTATGAGTTTGGCATACATGATATTGTCTACACTAAAAACTCTCGTTATACTTTTCTTAAAAAGAATAGGAGACCGTTATGCGATTAATTTCAATTTGTCCTAGCAATACAGAGCTTGTCGCCTATTTAGGACTGACTGACCAGCTTGTTGGAGTGGATGATTTCTCCGATTGGCCATCAACTGTAAAAGATTTACCACAACTTGGCCCAGATTTATCAATTCATATGGACTCTTTAGAGGCATTAGCACCCGATCTTGTCCTTGCTTCCTTAAGTGTGCCTGGTATGGAAAAAAATATCGAGGAATTACAAAAAAGAAATATCCCTCATATTGTTTTTAATGCCAACTCATTAGAGGAAATCGCACAGGATCTACTGACCCTTGGGAGAGCCTGTGATGTAGAAGAACGCGCCAAAGTAATCATGGATGAATACTTACAATCGATTAAAGAGATGCGCTCTATTGCACAAACGATTGCCAAGAAACCTAGCGTCTATTGGGAATGGTGGCCTAACCCTATTTTTACACCTGGAAAAATAAATTGGCTAACAGAAATTAGTGCAATTGCTGGAGGAGTCAATCTATTCCAAGATGTAGAGTTAGCCAGTGTTCAAACAAATTGGGCTGATATCATTAAGCGAAATCCCGACTACATTATGATGGCTTGGGTAGGTGTAGCTTTTGAACGGATACAACCAGCCATTTTATTAAAACGTCCACATGCCCAAGAGCTACATGCCATTCAAATGGAACGTCTTCATGTGATGGAAGAATGGCTTTATTGTCGCCCATCTCCTCGTCTTATTGAAGGTGCTATAAAGCTTGCTAAAATGCTACACCCTCAAGAATATGAGCATATAGAACATCCAAGTTTTTTATAGGAAGAAAAAACAACATCCCCTCTATTTACAGGGATGTTGTTTTAGACAATAAAATTATACGAATTTCACCATATGATATTTTTTCTTACCACGACGGACAATACTGAATGCATCCTCTAGACGATCCTTCGCCTCAAAAACGTACTCTAAATCAGTCACTTTTTCACCATTCACACTAATCGCACCATTCGATACGTCCTCACGTGCTTGACGTTTTGAAGATGAAATACCTGCCTCTACAAGAAGGTCCACAATATTTTTGTCCTCTTTCGCCATTTCAATAGAAGGAACATCTTTAAAAGCATCCTTCATTTCATCGGCCGATAGTGCTTTTAAATCTCCTGAGAATAAAGCTGCCGTAATACGGATGGCTTGTTCCAATGCCTCTTGACCATGAATTAAACGAGTCATTTCTTCGGCAAGTGCTTTTTGTGCCTTACGTAAATGTGGCTCTTCCTCTACTGAAACTGCTAAAGCTTCAATTTCTTCGCGAGATAGGAATGTAAAGATTTTTAAGTATTTGATCACATCTGCATCCGCAGCATTGATCCAAAATTGGTAGAATTCATAAGGAGATGTTTTCTTGGCATCTAACCATACAGCACCACCTGCTGTTTTACCAAATTTTGTACCATCTGCTTTTGTTACTAAAGGAATCGTAATACCGAAGGCTTTTGTTTCTTCCTCATGTGTTTTACGAATAACCTCTAAACCTGTAGTAATATTCCCCCACTGGTCAGATCCACCTACTTGGATTCGGCAATTGTAGTGATTGTATAAATGGTTATAATCAATACCTTGAATTAACGTATACGCAAATTCTGTGAAAGAAATTCCTGTGTCAAGACGAGAAGCAATTGTATCTTTCGCTAACATGTAGTTCACGTTAATTAATTTTCCGTAATCACGTAAAAATTCAATTGTGTTGATATTGCCAATCCAATCACGATTGTTCACAAGCTGTGCACCATTGCCATCTTCCGCAAAATCAAAAATACGTTCTAATTGGCTTCTGATCCCTTGGACATTTTGATCGATTTGCTCAACTGTTTGTAATTGACGCTCTTCTGAACGGCCAGATGGGTCACCAATCATTCCTGTCGCACCACCAACAAGTAAAATTGGACGGTGACCAGCTTTTTGGAAGCGACGAAGTGTTAAAAGTGGCACAATATGGCCAATATGCATAGAGTCAGCAGTTGGATCTACACCACAATATAAAGATACAGATTGTTCATCTAACAGTTTTGCCATGCCTTCAGCATCTGTTTGTTGGTATAGTAAACCACGCCATTCTAAATCTTGTAATAATTCATTTGTCATGTTGATTCCTCCTAAAATGGTTGAAATTCATTACGTGCATGGACATTATTCGATAAAAAAAGTCCCTACACGCAAACAATTGCATGCAGGGACGTTAAGTTGCAAACTAACGCGGTACCACCCGGCTTGAAGATGTCATCCACCTTCCACTTCATTCAATCGCCTTTATCGCAGGCGCGCACGTCTAAGCTCCAAGTACGTAATTCGTCTCTACATTATGACCAGTTTTCACCAACCACTGGCTCTCTAAACAGGGAATATAGACACTACTGCAAACTCTTCCTCACTAGAAAACTATAAATATAATTCTATACGAATCTTTTTCATTGTCAATAACTATGTTCGCTCTAAAACAATATGTGCTATAATAAACAAGATTTTAGGAGGTCGATACATTGAAAGATTGGATTGAAAAAATCAATGCAAAGATCGATGAATTACTAGAACAAAAATGGATGAAGAAATTACGTATTTCAGGTAGTGTTACCTGGAACTTATTTTTACTATTTTTAGTCTTTGCATTGCTTGGCACTGTATTTGTCGGTTCAGTAGGAGCTGGTTATTTTGCTTCTCTTGTAAAAGAAGAGCCATTGCGCTCTAAAGAAGAATTACGAAATCAGATTTTTAGCTATGAAGAAACCAGTGAAATTTATTTTGCCAACGATATTTATATCGGGAAATTACGAACAGATTTAGATCGACGTGAAACCTCACTCAGCAATGTTGCCCCAGATGTAATTAACGCTGTTCTCGCAACAGAGGATGAGTATTTCCGTGAACATAACGGCATCGTACCAAAAGCTGTTATTCGTGGGTTATTACAGGATGTCACTAACTCTGCAACACAAACTGGTGGATCTACCCTTACTCAACAACTTATAAAAAACCAAGTATTAACAAATGAAGTATCCTATGAACGTAAAGCAAAAGAAATTTTACTTGCTATGCGCTTAGAACATTTTATGACGAAGGAAGAAATATTAGAGGCTTATTTAAATATTATTCCGTATGGTCGTAACTCTTCAGGACGAAATATCGCAGGTGTTGAAACAGCTGCTGAAGGAATTTTTGGAGTAAAAGCGAAAGAATTGTCACTTCCACAAGCTGCGTACATAGCTGGTATTCCACAGGCCCCATTTGCCTATACACCATTTACGAATACTGGGGAGCTAAAAAGTGAGGAAGCTTTAAAACCAGGTATTGATCGTATGAAAACAGTACTATATCGTATGAAAGAAGCTGGTTATATTGACGATGCACAGTACAAAGAAGCGTTAGACTATGATATCGCTGCAGATTTCCGCGGACCTGAAATGCGTGCCGAGGATCGATATCCATGGCTAACATATGAACTTGAAGCTCGTGCAAAAGAAATTATTGCTGAAAAACTAGCAAAAGAAGATGGGGTTGACCCAGAACGATTAAAGACAGAGAAAAAAATAAAGGATAAATATATGATTTTAGCCGATCGAGATGTTCGTTCGAAGGGATACCGTATTTATTCAACGATTAATAAAGATATGTATGATTCGATGCAAAAAGCAGCGAAGGACTTCCAGTACTATGGCCATACGTACACAGGTAAAGGGAAAGATCCTGTAACGGGTGAAGAAATTGATGTTGAGATGCCCGTTCAAGTTGGAAGTATTTTAATAGAAAACTCAACAGGTCGTATTTTAAGCTTTGTCGGTGGTCGAGATTTTAAAACAACTCAGCTAAATCACGCAACACAAGCTTATCGTTCTAACGGTTCAACGATGAAACCATTACTTGTTTATGGTCCAGCCATAGAATATGGGGTTATCGGTGCAGGTAGCCCATTAGTTGACGTGAAATTCTCTATAGGTATATGGAGCCCAAGCAACTATATTACGAGTGATGAGCGAGGACTTATTCCTGCACGTGAGGCTTTAGCAGACTCTCAAAACATATCAGCGCTACGTTTATATAATGATATTATTAATAGACGCCCCGCTGAACTGTTAGTAAAAATGGGATTCACAAAATTACACCCAGATGACTTCACTAACCTAGCAACTGGTATTGGTGCTTTAAGTGAAGGGACTACTGTAGAAGAAAATACAAATGCTTTTGCAACTTTTGCAAATGGTGGTCAATTCGTTGACGCCTATATGATTGATCGAATCGAAGATCAAGAAGGAAATATTATTTACCAGCATGAGGTGGAACCAGTACAAGTATTTAGTCCAGAAACGTCTTATATCGTGACAGATATGATGCGTGATGTCCTAACTAAAGGAACTGGTACGATGGCACGTAATACATTAAAATTTTCTTCTGATTTCGCTGCAAAAACAGGGACATCTCAAGATTATAAAGATGTTTGGTTAGTTGGTTATAACCCAAATGTTTCTCTAGGTGTTTGGATGGGATACGATCAACCTCGTCCACTTAATGTATTTAATAACACGTATTTACAACCAAGTGTTCGTGTGAATAAACTATGGGGAACTTTAATGAATGCCGTTTATGATGCGGATCCTCAGTTAATTGATCCTCCTACAAGCTTTAAGGCACCTAAAAATGTTGTCACTGCTTCATTCTGTGGTATTTCAGGTATGGCTCCTTCTACGGCTTGTGCGAATGCGGGTCTTGTGCGTTCTGATTTATTTAATGCGAAAGTATTTTTACCATCACAACCAGATGATAGCTTAGCCTCTTCAAGTGTTGTGACGATTAAAGGAAAAACCTATAATGCTCTACCAAATACACCAGCAGAATTTGTTAAATCAGGTGGTGCAGGCATTAATCAAGCCTTTATTAAACGAATGTTAGGTAGACTTGGCGGAAACCCTGCTAGTCTTTTACCAAAAAATTCAACATTATCAAATTCATCGGTATCAGCAGTTGATTTCCCAGCGGATGGTAGTCCTCCAGCAGCGGTATCAGCTTCAGTAAATGGTTCTACTTTATCTTGGTCAGGGTCATCAAACGATGTTGTCGGTTATCGTATCTATAACGTTACGAACGGTGGTAACACACTTGTAACATCTGTGTTAGAGTCAACGCAAAGTATTACTGTTGCTAGTGGACAAGCTTATGTGGTGGTCGCTGTAGATATTACAGGATTAACATCACCACAATCTAATGTTGTTTCTACTGGAGGTAGTGAGGATAAACCTGACCCAGAGGAAAACAACGATCAAGAGCAAATACCACCAACAACGCCACCTACTAATGGCAATGGCTCCAACAACGGTAATGGGTCGGGTAATAACGGAAACGGTTCAAATAACGGCAATGGCTCCGGGAACAATGGTAATGGATCAACTAATGGCGATGGTTCTGACAACAATGGTAACGGCTCAAATAGCGGCAATGGTTCTGGTGGCGATGGTGGCTCAGGTCATCCTGGAGATGGCACAAACGGAGGAGACAGTGGCAATACGACTCCTACCGAAACATCAAAACGATAATCAAGTCGGCGTCTTGTTATTATGAGACAGAATTTTTGATAGCGTTCAGCTATTTCAACATAAACAGACTTATTACACTTCATTTTTGATTTGTAGTAAGTCTGTTTTTTTGTCATTATAAAGAGGACTACTATTTTAAAGGGGTGGAAGAAAATGAATATATTAGTTTTAGGCGGGACACGCTTTTTTGGTAAAAAGCTAGTGGATCTTTGTATTGAAAATGGTCATGATGTAACGATTTTAACACGCGGTCAAAGTGGTAATCCCTTTGGTCCCAATGTTAAGCAGTTAGTAGCAAATCGAAATGATCAGGAAGCTTTAGCACAAGTCTTATCTGATAAAAAGTGGGATATTGTCTATGATAATATTTGCTATTCTCCTAATGAAGCACAAGTAATTTGCGATTTATTGAAGGGAAAAACCCAAAAGCTCGTCTTTACATCTACTCTTTCAACCTATGAAATAGATGGCAAGATGAAGAAGGAAGAAGACTTCGATCCATATCATTATCAAATTCGCATGGGACACAAAGAGGAATTTTCTTATGGGGAAGGAAAACGACAAGCAGAGGCTGTTCTATTTAAAGAGGCTTCGTTCCCTGTTGTTGCCGTCCGCTTTCCAATTGTTATGGGTGAACATGATTATACGCGCCGTCTACATTTTCATATCGAACGTATTTTACAGAATCAACCGATCACATTACCGAACATTGATGCTAAGATGAGTTATATTACTGATGAGGAAGCCGCTGCATTTTTATATTTTGCTGGCGTTACCCCTATTGAAGGTCCATACAATGCGACAGCATCTGGTACTATATCGCTCAAAGATTTAATAACGCTTATTGAAGAAGTGAGTGGTAAACATGCAAAAATATCGCTTGTTGGCGGTGATGAAACATCAAGATCACCATATGGGGTACCCGCCGATTGGTACATGTCGAATGCAAAAGCAGAGACAGCAGGATTTACATTTAGCCAGCTTGAAGATTGGCTACCAAAACTGGTGATAACATTAGTAAAACAGCTCCAATAAACAATACAAAGAATCTGCTGTCATCTAGCAGATTCTTTGTCATTAGATTAATGTAAAATGGTCTTTAAAATAGCAACTGCTTTGTCAATCTCTTCCTTCGATACAGTTAATGGTGGTAGGAGACGAATGACATTCGGTCCCGCTCCGACTAACAAAAGCCCCTTCTCCTCTGCTGCTGCAATATAGGACGCTACCTCTATGTCACCACAACCAATTCCTAATAGTAGGCCCTGTCCTTGAATTGTATAGCTAGAAGGTAAATGAGCTTTTAGTTGTGCCACAAAATAGGCTGATGCTTCCTGTACCTGCTGAAGAAATACTGGCTCGAAAACATGATCTAAAACAGCCTGTGCTACATTCATTGCAAGAGGGTTTCCACCAAATGTTGTACCATGTGTTCCAGGACTAAATGTAGCATGAAGCTCGGTAGTCCCTAACATGGCACCTACAGGGAAACCGCCTCCTAACCCTTTTGCCAATGTCATAATATGTGGCTTTAATATAGTTTGTTCATAGGCATAGCGAGTCCCTGTTCGCCCAATACCAGTTTGTACTTCATCAACAATTAGAAGTATTCCTTTGTCAGCGCAGGCTTTTGCAATAGCTGCAGCGAATTCTGCTGATACACAATTGACACCGCCTTCTCCTTGAATCATCTCTAGCATAATAGCAGCCACCGAATCATCAATGGCAGCTTCAAGTGCAGCCACATCATTGAATGGCAAAATCGTAAATTTTTCTACAAGTGGTCCAAAGCCATTATGTATTTTGCCTTGACCTGTTGCAGACATTGCTCCAAAGGTACGACCATGGAAGGATTTTTCGAACGTAACAATATGATGTTTTCCTGTATGTTTCCGTGCTAATTTGATGGCCGCTTCATTTGCCTCTGCCCCACTATTACAGAAAAAAGCATGAGCGAAGTGGGTATTGGCGATTAATTTTTGCGCTACCTTCTCCTGTCCAGGTATTTCAAAAAGGTTCGATATATGCCATAGCTTTTCACTTTGCTCTTGTAATGCCTGCACAATGGCCGGATGGGCATGACCAAGACTTGCTACAGCAATGCCACTTGTAAAATCTAAATATTGTTTGCCTGCAGAATCTTCAACAACGGTCCCCTGTCCTTTGACAATTTGTGCACGACGTTTACCGTAGTTCCCGAATAAAGCACTCATGTTATCATCTCCACTATCATTTGAAATAGTCTTCTTTTAACAACTATACTTCTGGTAATATTTTATTAGAACACTAGGAAGATTGAATTTTAATTGAAGCGACAATCGTTGTACCGATTAATGCTTCATCCACTATTTGTACAGATGGTATACCAGCGTGTAAACAGTCGATAGCTCCTTGTACTTTTGGAATCATCCCACCATATATATGGCCTTGTTCTATCCATTGGTCGATGAGAGAAGGTGTAGCGATTGTTTGATATTCATGATGAATACGAATACCACTCACATCCGTTACTAATAATAAACTATCTGCTCCTACTGCTAACGCTATGTCACTTGCTACTGTATCACCATTAATATTAAGAGCCTGGCCTGAATCAGTAGCTCCTACACAAGCAATAACAGGCACAATTCCTATATCCAGAAAAGTTTCAAGTAAGGCTGCATTAACCGTTTTGATTGCTCCAACATAGCCATAAACATCTTGATCTAAAAAATCAGCGACCATTATCTGACCATCAAAGCCGTTTAATCCAACAGCTGCGATACCTGCATTTGTTAATTCATGAACTAAGGCTGGATTTACCTGACCTATTAGAGTTGATTGTACAACCTTCATTGCAGCCTCATTTGTGACGCGTATTCCATTTAATGAATGCGATGATATGCCTTGAGCAGTAAGTTCTCGGTTAATGGCTGGACCACCACCATGGGTAATAATAAGCTCTACTCCGCTTTCTCGAAGTTTTTTAAAGTTGTCAAAGAAAGCTTCATTTAACCCCTCCAGCGTACTGCCTCCAAGCTTGATCACCATACGTTTACGAGCGGTACGATGCATTGATTTGGACGTAGTCATACGTTAAGTCACATCCCCAAGCATGCCCCTTGCCGTCACCAACCCCAAGGGACACATAGATTTTTACTTCATGCATTTTTAATATTTGAATTAGCTCGTCTTCAGAAAAAGGAATAGGCTCTCCATTTTCAACCATTGTTGCACCACCGATTTGAATAGTAATTTTATCTGGGTCAACCGTTGCCCCACTATAACCAACCGCAGCAATAATACGTCCCCAGTTAGCATCACAGCCAAAGACAGCAGTTTTCACAAGTGGTGAACCGACAACAGTTTTAGCAATTTTACGTGCCTCCTCATCTGAAATGGCCCCAACAACTTCCACTTCAATAAGCTTCGTAGCTCCCTCTCCATCTTTTGCAATCATTTTTGCCAAATCTTCAGCTACTGTTTTCAATGTGTAATAGAAGTTTTGCCAATCTGGATGCTCTGGTGATAGAGGATTATTTTCTGCTAAGCCATTAGCTAATACAACCACTGTGTCGTTGGTTGATGTATCCCCATCAACTGTAATGGCGTTAAATGTTAAATTAGTAATAGTTGATAAAGCTGCTTGTAATACTTCAGATTCAATATTGGCATCTGTTGTAATAAAACCTAGCATTGTTGCCATATTTGGTTCAATCATACCTGAACCCTTTGCAACACCAGCAATAATGACCTCCTTACCATCTACAATGGTGCTATAGCACGTATTTTTCATAACAGTATCTGTCGTCAAAATAGCCTGAGCAAAGTCAATGGCACTTTCTAAATTGTCCTTTGGCTCTAATTGTTGGATGCCGTTAGCTACAGGCTCCAGTTTCAGCATTTCACCAATAACACCTGTAGAGCAAACTCCTACCAAGTTCGATGAAATCCCTAATTTTTCTGCAGCTAGCGCTTGCATCGTTTGAGCATCCTTTATACCTTGTTTTCCAGTACAAGCATTTGCGTTACCAGAATTAACAATCATCGCTTGCATTTTCTTCGTTGTATAAACAACTTCCTTTGTCACTTTTAATGGTGCTGCTTGAACAGCATTTGTGGTAAAAACACCTGCTACACTTGCTGGTACTTCACTTACTAACAGCGCTAAATCCTTTTTCTTATGCTTCAAACCACAGTGTAGTCCCGCCGCTTTAAAGCCTTTTGGTGAAACAATATTTTTACTGGATAATTTTTTCATTACAGTCGTTGAAGTAGTAACTGTCATCCTTCATTCCTCCTTAGAAATTAAGATTCTTCCTTGCTATTAAATAAAGAACGGTACGACATCTAATCCTGTCGTTTGCGGTAAATCAAATTGTACATTCATATTTTGGATTGCTTGCCCTGCTGCTCCTTTGACAAGATTATCGATGACACTGACGATGGTTGCCCGATTTGTACGAGCATCTACATTTACTAAAATATCGCAATAGTTCGATCCCTTTACGCGATTTGTTCCTAAACTATTAGCATCCGTCACAATTCGTACAAATGGATGTTTTTCATAGGCTGTCTTTAAACAAGCAATTAGCTGGGCCTCCGTAATACCAGGCATAACAGAAGCATAGGATGTTGCCAAAATTCCTCGTGTCATTGGAATTAAATGTGTATTAAAAGTAATGGTCGTATCGACATGAGCAAACATGGAAAGTGCCTGTTCTATTTCGGGTATATGCTGATGTGTATTAACTTTGTAAATAGAAAGGTTCTCATTCGCCTCACTGAAATGGGTCGTTTGTGACGGCTTATTACCGGCTCCTGAAATTCCACTCTTAGCATCAATGACTAAAAAGCTTGGATCAATTAATCGCTCTTTGATGAGTGGCAATAAAGATAGTAATACGGCTGTAGGGTAACAACCCGGATTAGCAATAAGTGTTGCTTGCCGTATACGTTCTGTATTCCATTCGGTTAAACCATATACACTTTGCTGAACACTATTAGCTGGCGCAGCCTTTTTGCCATACCATGCTTCATAACTTGCTAAATCTTTTAATCTGAAATCGCCAGACAAATCTATTAATTTTGGTCCTTTGCCAACCAAAGGCGGTAAAAGCTCACTTGTCACGCCTGAGGGTGTACTAGTAAAGACAACATCAAATTTTTCTAACGCGTCATAAGCTATTTTTTTTAACGGTGTATCGACTATCGTAACAAGATGACCAAATTTTGAAGAAAAAAGAACTCCCTCTTCCGAAGAAGTAAATAATTCAATTCGATCAACAGCTGGATGATTATGTAAAAACCGAATAAGCTCTAACCCACCATATCCAGTTGCTCCCACAATACCTACTTTCAATGCACTCACCTCTGAAATAAGTTAAAAATAGTATACGATTGCATAAATATTAAGTCAACTGAATTTTTATTTATTTAGATGTTTTTTTCTTCTTAGGATATTTCAATTTTCTAAAGCTTTTGTAGCATTGTCAATTCATAAAAAAGAAGGCAAGAATCCTTTCGTCCATTAAATGAATTCTTGCCTTCCTTTTATGCAAATACTGTATAAATATCAATTATTGTCTTAGGACACCTCATTAGTCTTCCATTGTCGATAAGTCACCAGTTGGCAAATTTAACTCCCACGCTTTTAACACACGACGCATAATTTTCCCACTACGTGTTTTAGGCAATTTATCCTTAAATTCGATTTCTCGTGGGGCTGCATGAGCCGACAAACCTTTCTTCACAAATTCACGAATATCTTCAATCATTGCAGTAGAAGGCTCTACTCCTTCTCGCAAGGATACAAAGGCCTTAATGATTTCTCCACGTACTGGATCAGGTTTCCCGATCACACCTGCTTCGATGATATCTGGATGCTCAAGTAGTTTGCTTTCTACTTCAAATGGCCCAACACGCTCTCCAGCAGTCATGATAACATCATCCACTCGACCTTGGAACCAGAAGTAACCATCATCATCCATAAATGCAGAATCTCCAGATACATACCATTCTCCTTTTAAGAAATAAGATTCATAGCGTTCTGGATTACCCCAAATTTGGCGCATCATGGCTGGCCATCCCCGTCGAATAGCTAGATTTCCCATTGTAAAAGGTGGTACTTCATTGCCAGCGTCATCGACAATCGTTGCATGAATACCAGGAAGAGGTTTTCCCATTGAACCTGGCTTAATATCCATCGAAGGATAGTTGCAAATCATATGAGCTCCTGTCTCTGTCATCCACCATGTGTCATGTATACGATGTCCTAATTCCTCCATTCCCCAACGAATAACTTCGGGATTCAATGGTTCCCCAACTGATAATACATGGCGTAAAGAAGTAAGATCATACATTTCAAGCAAGCCACTACCTGCACCCATCAGCATACGAAATGCAGTTGGTGCACTATACCATACTGTTACACTATAATCCTCAATGGCTTGATACCATGCCTGTGGAGAAAATCTTCCACCTACAATTAGCATCGTGACACCGTTTAACCAAGGACCAAAAATACCATAGGCTGTCCCTGTCACCCATCCAGGATCAGCTGTACACCAATAAATATCATCTTCACGTAAATCTAGTACCCATTGTGTTGATTGAAATTGTTGAATCATAGCATTATGGACATGCAATACACCCTTTGGTGCGCCAGTTGAGCCAGAGGTATAGTGAAGAATCATCCCATCTTCTCTGTCAACCCATACGATATCAAAAATGGCCGAAGCTTCTTTTAAATGTTTATTAAAGTCAAGAATTTGAGCTGATTCCTCTATTTCCTCACCGACTAAAAAGACATGCTCCAATTTAGGTAATTTGTCTAAAGGTACACGTTCAAGTAATGCTGGTGTAGTGACTAATACTTTCGCCTCACTATCTGCTAGCCGATCATATACAGCACCTTCCATAAAAGCTTCAAACAAAGGGCCTACAATAACACCCATTTTCAGCGCACCTAATATTGAAAAGTAAAGCTCAGGTGAACGTGGCATAAAAATAAATAAGCGATCACCTTTTTGCAAATTAGTAGCTGTTTTAAAAACATTTGCTGCCTTGTTTGTTAACCTTTTCATTTCATTAAAAGAATATGCTTCTTTTCGTTTACCATTATTAAAATAAAGCGCTACCTTATTTTTACGATGTGTTTCTGTATGGCGATCTATAGCCTCATACGCCATATTTACTAATCCTGTTTCGAACCAGTTAAATGCTTTTTCGGTGTTAGCCCAGTTGTGTGATTTTGCCACTTCCTCATAATTCATTAAATAATGCTGACCAGGTAAAGCCCTTAACTTCTCCTTCATTTTCATCCCCATGAAAACTACCCCTTTCTTTGCTTTTGCTTTTGACTATATTTCCAACAATCCCCCTGTTGAAATATAAAAAATTATGACAAAAGCAAAATGAATATGCAGCTATTGTTATATAACAGATTAACGTCATAATAATGATAAAATCCCTAATCACACTACTTTTATCTGTTAAATAACAGAAGCAATATAATTCTATTTTACACGAATTTCAATAGATTGTCTTAATATTTTCACTTTTCCAAAAATACAGGTATATTTTGCAAAAATAAGCGTTTTTCCGCAAGAAATCAGCTATAATGGAATTATTAAACTCAGGTGGTGTAATTATGGAACATAAAAAAACTTTTTTTTCTGTCACAAAGGAAACAAAGCATGGTACGGTGTATGTGGAAGGACCTGTACCTCCAGAAAAATTAGCTACATATTCATTCCATGAAGGCTTGGTTGCCTTCAGACCTCCAAAACAGCAGCAACAAGCCATTATAGAGATTGCAGGACTTCCAGAGGGCCGAATTATTATTATTCGAAACGAAGATATTATCGTAGGCTATGTTACCTATCTTTATCCTGATCCACTTGAACGATGGGCAGAAGATCGAATTGAAGACATGATTGAATTAGGCGCCATTGAAGTCATTCCAGACTATCGGGGTACTGGTGCAGGGAAGGCTTTGCTAGCCGTTTCATTTATGGGAGATGAAATGGAAGACTATCTTGTGATTACTACCGAGTATTATTGGCATTGGGACTTAAAAGGAACTGGTTTAAATGTTTGGGACTACCGCAAAATGATGGAGAAAATGATGAGCTCTGTCGGCTTCGAATATTTTGCCACGGATGATCCCGAAATTACATCACATCCAGCCAATTGCCTTATGGCACGTGAAGGGAAACGAGTGCCTCCTGAGACAATGGAAAGATTTGATAGGCTTCGTTTTAAAAATCGTTTCATGTATTAAAACCAACACAAAGGGGATGCGTATATGATCGTAGAAGAGATTATGAATGATGAGCCTTACACATTAGCTCCTACCAATACTGTACAAGAAGCATTAAAGCTAATGCGTGAAAAAAAAGTTCGTCATTTACCAGTTGTAGATGAGGAACGTCACGTATTAGGTGTGATTACGGAACGAGATATTAAAGAAGTCTTGCCATCATCTTTACAGGATGAGCCTAACTCTCCTGTTTTTAAGGCAAAAGTAGAGGACATTATGGTGAAGGACCCACTTATTGGTCATCCACTAGATTTTGTCGAAGAGGTTGCCCTTACATTTTATGAATCCAAAATAGGTTGTTTACCTATTGTTACTGGGGGAAAATTAGTAGGGATTGTGACGACAACCGATTTACTCTATACATATATAGAGCTAACTGGTGCTACGGAGCCCGGCTCAAAAATTGAGATTCGGGTATCCGATACACCAGGGGTTTTATTTGAAATTACAAAGATATTTCATCGACACCATGCCAATGTCCAAAGCGTCTTAGTTTATCCTGACTCTGAAAATACACAAAATAAAATTTTAAGTGTCCGAGTAAAAACACTGAATCCTTTAGCTATGATTGAAGAACTTCGTAAAGAAGGCTTTGATGTACTTTGGCCTAATTTACCAGGTGTTTCATTATAATGAAAAAGGCTGTATTCGTTTACTCGCCAGAACAACTCGGATATAAATTTTCAGATACCCACCCTTTTAATCATAAACGTTTGACGCTAACAATGGATTTATTAAAAAATATACATGCTCTCGATGATCTAGATATTGTACCTGCTCGTGTTGCAACAGATGAAGAGTTATTGCTAGCACATGATCCAAAATATATAGACATTGTAAAAAAAGCAGGACATGGTGAATTATCGGAAGCTCAATGTGAAAGCTATGGTATCGGCACGGAAGATACACCCATTTTTGAAAATATGCATGAAGCCAGTGCGCAGCTCGTTGGTGGAACGTTAACAGCAGTTGATTATGTAATGGAAGGGAAAGCTGGCCATGCCCTCAACCTTGGTGGAGGTTTACATCATGGCTTTCGTGGTCGAGCTTCCGGATTTTGTATTTACAACGATAGCACGGTAGCAATTCGCTATTTGCAGGAAAAGTATAATGCACGTGTACTTTATGTAGACACAGATGCTCATCATGGAGATGGTGTTCAATGGAGTTTTTATGAGGATCCCAATGTTTGTACTTTGTCTATTCACGAAACGGGTCGATACCTTTTCCCTGGAACAGGAAACATCACCGAGCGTGGCAATGGTCAGGGTTACGGGACCTCGTTTAATTTTCCCATGGATGCTTTTACAGAGGATGAAAGTTTCTTAGATATATATGAACAATCGATGCGAGAGATCTTTGAATTTTTTAAGCCTGATGTTGTCTTAACCCAAAATGGTGCTGATGCCCATTACTTTGATCCCTTAACCCATTTACATGGAACGATGAATATTTATCGTGAAATCCCAAAGCTTGCTCATCAATTAGCACATGAATATTGTGATGGAAAATGGATTGCTGTTGGTGGCGGTGGCTATGATATTTGGAGAGTAGTACCTCGAGCTTGGTCGATGCTATGGTTGGAAATGACTGACCAAAAATGTCCAACGGGGCCGCTCCCACAAGCATGGCTTGATCGCTGGCAGCCTGAAGCACCCGTACCTTTTATTCCAACGTGGGAGGACCCAATTCCTTTATATGAGCCCATCCCTCGAAAAGCTGAAATAGAAGAAAAGAATGCTCAAATGTTAGCCAAGGCGCTACATATTATTCGAAATGAAAAACGAGATTAACATTATTGCCTCACGATAAGCGTGAGGCTTTTTTATCTTAGTTCATTAGTTTTGTTTAATGCGTAGTTTCGACATTTTCATTGTTCTTTCTATCATAAAAAAACACGCAAACCTTGTAGGATTTACGTGTTCTCATTCTATTTGCTTTTGACAGATTGACGATGCTCAATACGATGCGGTAAAATGACTGCCTCATCCTCGACAGTCTCCTTGCTCATCAATTTAGTAAGCAAACGCATGGCAACAGCTCCAATATCGTAAAGTGGCAGCGCGACACTTGTTAACTGTGGACGAACCATTCGAGCTAGTTTCGAGTTCTCAAAACTAATCACTTCTATATCTTCTGGAACAATTTTACCAGCATCTTGCGCGCCATGAATTAAGCCGATTGCTAGCTCATCACTGCCTGCAAAATAAGCAGTTGGCGGATGTTCGAGTCCAGATAGGATGTCCCAAGCTTCTAAGCCCATGTCATAACTAGACTCTTCTGCGGCAATTAATGCCTCATCTATTGGTAAGCCAGCATCCTCTAATGCTTTCTTATAAGCTGCTAGCTTGAATTTTCCGTTAATTGTATAAGAGAGTGGTCCTGTCACGAAACCAATACGTGTATGTCCATTTTGAATAAGTAGAGAAATCGCTTCATATGCAGCTTGGAAGTAGTCAATATTCACCGTTGCGATTGTTTGTGATTCATCCACTGACCCTGCTAAAACAATTGGTACTGGAGAATGATCCATCGTTTGTTGCATTTTCTCTGTGACCTCATCACTCATCATCACAATACCATCTACCTGTTTCCCAAGCATAGTATCCAGAAGCTGTAGCTCTTTATCTTCATGTTGATCCGAGTTGGCTAAAATAATATTATATCGATACATCGTGGCAATATCCTCTACACCACGAGCCAGCTCGGCGTAAACATTGTTTGCAATATCTGGGATAATCACGCCAACTGTTGTTGTTTTCTTACTTGCTAGTCCTCGTGCTACTGCATTCGGACGGTATTCTAATCGTTCAATTACTTCTAATACTTTTTTTCGTGTTGCCGGTTTTACGTTTTGATTGCCATTGACTACACGAGAGACCGTTGCCATAGAAACATTTGCTTCTCTTGCAACATCATAAATTGTAACAGTCATCGTACGTGCCTCCCTTTTTCCTATTATAGCCTTATCATACGATAATTTTCATATTATTTTCAAGAAGAACTACGTAAAAACCAAGTACTAATAGTCCTATTCTAGACATTAATTTGTCACGATATAACAAACACCGCCTGCTAAAATAAGCAAGCGGTGTTCACCGTTAACAATTAAGCATGGATTTCATGATTTTTCATGAATTTTTGAAGTGTTTCATAGAATGCGTCAAATGTTGGAATGTCCATTTGTTGCTGTGAATCAGACAATGCAACAGATGGATCTGGATGCACTTCTGCCATAACACCATCAGCGCCAATCGCGATAGCTGCTTTTGCACATGGTAATAATAAATCACGACGACCTGTTGAGTGTGTAACATCTACGAATACTGGTAAATGCGTTTCTTGTTTTAAGATTGGCACGGCTGAAATATCTAGTGTATTACGCGTTGCTTTTTCATAAGTACGAATACCACGTTCACAAAGAATAATGTTTTCATTTCCTTTTGACATGATGTACTCCGCTGCATGTATAAATTCATCAATTGTGGCAGCTAAGCCTCGTTTTAATAGGACAGGCTTATTTGTCGCCCCTGCTGCTTTTAATAATTCAAAGTTTTGCATATTACGTGCACCGATTTGGATAACATCGATATAATCTAGTGCTTCCTCTAAATGACCTGGTGTTACTATTTCTGTAATAACACCTAAACCAAATTCCTCAGATACACGTTTTAAAATTTTAAGTCCTTCTAATCCAAGTCCTTGGAAGTCATATGGAGAAGTACGTGGTTTATAAGCACCACCACGAATTAACTTTTCTCCTTTTGCTTTAATAGAAGCTGCAACAGCTGCTACTTGCTCATATGACTCAACTGCACAAGGACCAAATACGAAAGATGGTTTCCCTTGTCCAATTAATTCACCATTGATATTAATAACTGTATCTTCTGATTTCTTTTTACGAGATACAAGTAGCTCTTTCTTCTTATCAGCTTCTAATTGTTTTAAAGCTGTTTTAAAGATTTGCTTAAATATATAGTCAACCGTCATTTGGTTTAACGGACCTTGATTGTGTTCTTTAATAAGATCAAGCATGTGTCTTTCACGTAATGGATCATAGCGATTCACACCTTGCTTTTCTTTAATTTTACCGATTTCATCAACTACAGCTGCACGTTCGTTAATTAGACGAAGAATTTCTAAGTTTAATCCGTCAATTTGACTTCGTAAGCTTTCTAAATCTTTTTGGCTCATGCTTTCTTGCTCCTCTCCTCATGACAGACACTTCCAGAACTCTGAAATGTATGTTACATTTTTAGATAATAGCATTATTATAATCAATGTTGTTCAGAATGTCACGCATTTTTAATTTAGCGCTTCAACTCGCTAAATTATTTTTCAAGTATGACGCGAAAGGAAGCGATTACATTGAGTTCTAAATTATTTGCACTTGATATTGGTACACGCTCAGTGGTCGGGATCATCCTACAAGAAGAAAATGACCATTTTCATGTGGAAGATATTTTAGTGAAAGAGCATAAAGAACGTGCCATGGTAGATGGTCAAATACATAATGTCATGTATGTGGCAGATTTAATTAATGAAATAAAAAGCGAACTTCAAGAGAAACACGGTCCACTCACAAAGGTAAGTGTTGCTGCAGCAGGTCGATCTTTAAAAACTGAGCAAGCTAGCGTGACCATCAATATACGTAATCGGCCTATTTTTACTGAAGAAGATATTAGTCGCCTAGAACTTCAGGCTGTCCAACAAGCGCAGCAACAACTTTTGCAACAGAAAGAGGATGCAAAAATTAGCCACTATTATTGTGTAGGCTATTCTGTTCTTTATTATCGTTTGGATGGCGAGGAAATAGGAAGCCTACTTGATCAACAAGGTGATGAGGCGCAAATTGAAGTGATTGCCACTTTCTTACCTCGGGTTGTAGTGGAATCACTTATTGCAGCTCTTAAACGGGCTAATTTAGAGATGGAAGCATTAACACTAGAACCTATTGCTGCCATTAATGTGCTCATACCGCCAACGATGAGACGCTTAAACGTAGCACTTGTTGATATAGGGGCTGGAACATCTGATATAGCAATTACAGATAAAAGTACAGTTGTCGCCTATGGTATGGTCCCAACAGCTGGCGATGAAATAACAGAAGCTTTAAGCGACCATTACTTACTAGACTTTCCTATTGCCGAACAGGCTAAACGCCAGCTCCAAACAGCGGACGAGATATTGATTCAAGATATTCTAGGCTTTGATCAATCTTATCCAAAGGAAGAGGTATTATTAGCTATTGAACCAGCAGTGAAGCAGCTAGCTAAGTCCATCGGTGAAGAAATTTTACGCCTTAATAACCGTGTTGCTCCAAAAGCTGTAATGTTAGTTGGTGGTGGTAGCTTAACACCGAACCTAACAACTGAACTTGGCCATGTACTTGACCTACCAGCAAATCGAATAGCTGTTCGAGGTATTGATGCCATCCAAAACCTAACTAAGGAAGAACATATTAAAGCCTCACCAGAGTTAGTTACACCAATAGGGATTGCAATTGCTGCTAAAAAAATGCCTATTCAATACATGAGCCTAACCGTCAATAATCAAGTAGTTCGTCTTTTTGAATTAAAGGAAATGACTGTGGCAGATGCTTTTTTAGCAGCGAATATTCGTGCAAAACAATTGTACGGAAAGCCAGGTCATGGGTTATCTGTTAGCGTCAATGGACAGGACATTTTCATTCCAGGTGGTCATGGTCAACCAGCAGAAATACTTGTGAACGGACAACAGGCATCTACAAAAACATTGATTAAAACAGGCGATGCCATTCAACTAATCGAAGGGAAAGATGGGCTTCCAGCTACTGCAACAGTGAGGGAGCTTATTGATGATGCAGCGATAAAGACAATTACTATCCAAAATACTAAGTATGTGATTGAGCCCAAAATGACCCTCAATAATTCACCTGCATCACTTGATACTCAATTAAACGATCGTGATATAGTGTCTTTTGACATAGCTGAGACTATTGAAGATGTATTTAAAATCACAAATAATCAAGATTTTTTAAAGCAATTTGAATCCTACACAATTCAAGTTAACGGTCAGCCTTTATATTTACCGGGATTCTCCTCACAGCTTATGATTAATGGCAAATTAGCTAAATTGAGCTATGCTGTTCAAGATGGTGATATAATAAGCTTTCAACAACCAGCTTTACCAACTGTTCAACGTATAGCAGACCAAATGAATCTTTTGCTAGAGGATAAAATTATTATTCATTTCCAACAGGAAGTGTTAGAGCTTACTAAAACAGTACATGAAGCACTAGTCAATCAAAATGTCGTATCGCCACTGTCTACCGTGCCGAATGGAGCTACTATTGTTTTTAAAGAAAAGGATCGTAGTCATTGGATTTATCAAGATGTCTTCCGCTTCTCCAATTGGCAGCTACCAAATACCTTTAAGGGAAATTTCACGATTTTACGAAATGGTCAACCAGCGAGCTTTGATACAGAAATATTCGGTGGCGATCAATTAGAAATTTTATTAGAAGCCTCACCCATCACATAAAAAAGGGATACGTTACACTATTATATGTAACGTATCCCTTTTAACTATGCATTATGCACGTACTTCTTCATTTTTATCTTCATTTTGTTCGTTTGTTTCTTTCGCTTGTGTTTCCTGACCAGGAATAAAATCCTCTAATGGTTCTTCACCTTCAAAGGAAACCGTACCATCATCAAACACAGTAGGTGCTTTTGCCGTTTTTAGTGTTTTTACTTTCTCCACTAATTGTGTAGATTGTTCTTGAAGTTGTTTAGAAAGTTGAACCGTTTTATCTTTTGCAGTTGTCGAGAAGTCTGCACTCTTATCTTTTAACTGAACAGCTTGTACAGCAACATCACTACGTAAATCTTTTCCTGATTTTGGAGCTAACAGTAGACCTGCTGCTGCCCCTACAATACCTCCAACTAATGCGCCAATCACAAAATCTTTCATGTTTACACGCTCCTCTTCATAAATCGAGTCTTGTGGATGATAAAGCTGTGGCAATGAACTTTCAAGCTGTTGTTCCTTTACTTCGTTAAAATTTGGCTTTTGAGTTGTCATGCACAATTCCTCCCCATCATATTGTCAAATTTGTCTAGACTGGTTGTCCATCTACTTTCACAGATGCATCTACAACTTATGTCTAAGACTTTATTTTTATTCAGTCAGAATGGAATACTCACTGAATAATTATCATTTTTTACGACCCCATTTTCTTTTTGGCTTTTCTTCTATTTGAACCGTTTCAAATGCATAGGCATCTTCAGAAACCGTTTCTTGCTCAATGATTTTGCGTTTTTTCCATTTATCTGCAATTCCCATCGCAACATTACTCCATTGAACAACTTGTGCAATTTTTTCTTCATTTTGTTCTACACTTTTAGAAACAGAAGAAGTGATTTGCTGTACAGAATTATTTAAACCATTAACGGAATCACCAATACCTTTAACAGCTTGTACAACAGAATTTAATTGTTCCGATTTATGTTGAATATCCTCTGCTAAGCTATTTGTTTTCGTTAATAAGGACGTTGTTTCACGTGTGATACCTTCCATTTGTCCTTCAATTCCTGATAGTGTTCCTGCTAAGCTGTTTAAAATAGCCTTAAGCGAAAATAATGTCATGCCCACGCTTATACATAAAATTAAAAATCCGATTGCTGCAATAATAGCTGCAATATACAAAATCACTTCCATAAGTTAACCTCCTGCTAGTAAATTGTCTTTACTATTACTTTCCCTATCTTCGACAAAAAAAACGGAATTCCTGCTCAAATTTGAGAAAAAACAGCTTAACCCCTACGGACTAAGCTGTTTCATTGTTTTTAAGCACGTTTTCAAAAGCATCTTGGAACTTGTGAACATCACCAGCGCCCATAAATAAAAATACTGCGCCTTTATGTTTTGTTAATATATCAATTCCCTCAGTGGTAATCACTGCACTGCCTTCGATAAGTGACGCTAAATCATGAATAGAGAGAGCACCTTGCGTTTCTCTCGCAGAGCCAAATATATCACATAAATAGGCTGTATCTGCAAGGCTCAAACTATCCGCAAAATCTTGTAAAAAAGCTTGTGTACGTGTAAATGTATGTGGTTGGAAAATTGCAACTAGCTCACGATCTGGGAACTTTTGTCGTGCTGATTGAATTGTAGCACGAATTTCCGTAGGATGGTGTGCATAATCGTCTATTAGAACATTATCCCCTATATCCGTTTCAGTAAAACGTCTCTTTACACCTTTATAAGTGTGTAAGCGCTCCTGGATTATATCAGGTGAGATGCCTTCATATTCACATAGCGTAATCACCGCTAGTGTATTTAAAACAGCATGATCTCCAAATAATGGGATAAAGAAAGTGCTATAAAATTCATTACGTACAAAAACATCAAATTTTGTACCTTCAGTTGTTTTTTCAACATTACGAGCTTCGAAATCATTTTCTGCACCGAATCCATAATAAACGACTGGCACTTTTGCTTGAATACGCTGAAGCTGTTCATCGTCACCACATGCTATGATCGCTTTTTTCACTTGTAAAGCTAATGATTGAAATGCAGAATAAACATCTTCTATATTAGCGAAGTAGTCTGGATGATCGAAGTCGATATTAGTCATCACAGCATAATCAGGATTATATGCTAAGAAGTGACGACGGTATTCACATGCTTCCATAACAAAAAAATCAGCATTTTTTTGACCTGCACCAGTACCATCACCAATTAAATAAGATGTTGGCTTATAACCACCTACTACATGTGCCATTAAACCAGTTGTAGATGTTTTACCATGTGCACCAGTGATAGCAATCGAAATGTAGTTACCAATATATTCACCTAAAAATTTATGGTAACGGATGATTTCTATACCGATTTCTCTGGCACGCACTAATTCAGGATGATCGTCAGGAAAAGCATTACCTGCAATCACTGTCATGCCTTCTTTAATATTATCAGCATTAAATGTAAAAATTGGAATATTACGTTCACGTAACGGCTGCTCCGTGAAGAAATATTTATCGACATCTGAGCCCTGTACTTGTTCACCAGCATCAAATAAGATTTGTGCAAGCGAACTCATGCCAGAACCTTTAATGCCTGTGAAATGAAAAACTGTCATTAATTAAACCCCCCGGGAATTTCAATATCCCATCTATCATCTATTAGGTGTATCGTATTATTTTACGAATGGTTAGGTATTAATACCTTCACAAGTGTTAAAAAATACGTACTATTCAACACATCTTGTCTATTATAGCACTTTTTATGCATAAGGATAGATGTGTAACTTTTCTAAAAAAACTAATTTCGACGTAAATTAGATAATCTAGACGAAAACAATGCAATTCTTATTCAAACATAGTAATTAAATCTTCTTCAGTAATGTAACTTTCACGTGGCTTACTGCCTCTAGCCTCCGACACAAAGCCATGTGATTCTAACATATCAATTAAACGAGCTGCACGATTATAGCCAATATGATACTTTCGTTGAATCAATGAGGTTGATGCGCCACCTTGCTCGTAGACAAAACGACAAACATCTTCAAACAGATCATCCTGTTCTGCGGACACCTCAGTTTTCTTTAATAACTCCTCTTGATCGAAAATGTAATCAGGCTCTCCTTGCTCACGAACATGCTCAATAATCGCTTCAATTTCATCATCTGTGACAAATGTGCCCTGTAACCGCACTGGCGCAGACATACCATTACCTAAATATAGCATATCGCCTCGCCCAAGTAATCTTTCTGCTCCCTGCCCATCCAAAATTGTACGAGAATCAATTTGTGAGGAAACGGCAAAGGCAATACGTGTTGGAATATTAGATTTAATTAACCCTGTAATAACATCAACAGAAGGTCTTTGCGTTGCAACAATTAAATGAATACCACATGCACGTGCCTTTTGAGCAATTCTACAAATAGCCTCCTCTACATCAGCTGGAGACATCATCATTAAATCAGCTAACTCATCAATAACAATTAAAATATATGGAAGCTTTAGGCTATGCTCGTTATTTTTATCAGCTATTGCATTGTAACGTGTAATATCACGTGCACCTGCATGAGCAAATAGCTGATAACGACGCTCCATCTCCTCCACTGCCCATTTTAGCGCAGCGGTCGCTGCCTTCACATCAGTAATGACAGGGCTAACTAAATGTGGAATATGATTAAATGGTGCCAGCTCTACCATTTTCGGATCAATTAGCATAAGCTTTAACTCATGTGGTGCAGCTTTATATAATAAACTAACCAAAATGGAATTAATACAAACGGATTTACCAGAACCCGTTGCACCAGCAATTAAGCCATGAGGCATTTTACGTAAATCTAGTGTGACTGGCTTTCCTGTTAAATCTAGACCTAACGCTGCTTCTAACGGTGAATCGGATTCAACGAAGGATGGACTATTGGTTACCTCTGATAATCGAACGGCTCGAGATACACGGTTTGGAATCTCAATACCAATCGAACTTTTTCCAGGGATTGGTGCTTGAATACGAATATCTTTTGCTGCTAAGGCTAGCTTTAAATCATCTGCTAAGTTGCGGATTTTACTAACCTTTGTACCATGGCTCACCGTTATTTCAAATTGAGTAACAGCTGGACCCTGCATAATCGATTCTATTTGCGCTGAAACTTGGAAATATGAAAGTGCCTCAACCAATGTATCCCCCTGCTGCTCCATCCAATCCGTATCCTGTGTTTTTTCCTCTGGCGGCTCTAAATATTCATCCGTAGGCTTTTGATAAACGTGAACAGGCTTTGCAGGTTTTTCAGTTTCTTGTACTACTTCCACTTCAACCATTTGTGCTTCTGGTGTTTCTTCCACTGCTTCTACTTCTAATACATGTGCTTCTGGTGCTTCTTCTACTTCTAATACTAGAGCTTTTTCCTGCTTATCAACAGATTCTACTTGAGGATACTCTACAGTTTCTGAAATTACCTCAGTATCGGTAGTAGACTCTGTTTCTGGTTCAAGCTCAGAAGTTGCAGAAATTTCATCCATAGCGGCTTTTTCAATAGCAGTGCTATCTTGCGTTAATCCGCTTACCATTGTCGTGACAGGAGCCATTGTAATGACAGCTACGTTGTCTTCAGAACGGTATTGAGGAGTACCTTGCGTTTCGCTCTTTGCATATGAGTGAGATGGCACATCGTCTTGCATTGACCTATTCTCTGTCATGAGCTGATTAACATCCTCTTCGAATTGCCTTTCAAATGTATGATGCTTCTCGATGGCTACAACGCTGTCTGAGGATAGTGCCTCTTTCTCTTCAAGCTCCACATCCACTTGCTCATTTTCCACTACTTCCTGAATACTTTCGTCAGTAATGGGTTTTACCATTTTCAATTGCTGCTGGATTCTCCATTTTTCTTTATCCGTTTTTAACATGAGTACATTAAAAGGAATACGGCTTTTTTCTTCCTTTGTCTCAATAGATTGGTTATCAACAAGCAATTGTTCATCCTGCGAAGGCTGTACAACCGTTACCTCTCCTATATGGATTGTAGAATTTTCGATTTGAACTTGTTCAACAATCATTTCTTTGACATGAATTTCAGATTGGTCTGCCGATAGTTGTTGAACGGCTTGATCTTGCACATCTGTCTCTCTCACTTGATCTTCAAAAGACATGGCAAAAGATGATGTTTGAGGCACAGTTGCATTGGGTGATATACTTTCCTGCTCAGTGTTGGCCTCATCCACTACTTCATCGTCAAAACTTATTGGCTCAATTGCAGTAGGTAACTCCTTATGGTCAAACATTTCACGCTGCTCCGCTACAACGGTTTGATTTGTGTTAGCCGGCTCTTTTTCTTCTAGTATATTTTCATTAGCCTCATTTGTTGTCGTTTCTTTTAAAGCCTTCGTAACAGCTGGCATTTCGTCTACAGCTTTCGCCTCTTGCTTCTCGTAGTCTTCTTTTCTTTTATCTAATAATTCTTTAATTGGACTTGGTTTTGCAAATCCATAGACTGGTGAAGGCACATCTGTTGGTACAAAGCGTTTACGGTTCTCAGGCAAACTACTCTCTACTATTTTTTGTTCTTTCCACTGATTGTTTTCTTTCAGTGGTGTTACTGGAGCGGGTTTAACATTCACTGCCTCTTGCTGAGCATCTCGAAATACTAAGCCTGCCCTTGATCGTTTCTCCTGTTCTACAGGCTGACTTTTCATCGTTGTTTTTCTGCCCGTACGTTTTGAGCGATTAGCTAATAAATCTCGAATCCCAGAGACCTCTACATCGTAAACACGGGAATCAACTATATGATTGTTTAAATGCTTAGGCAACGATAAATCTCCAATTTCTCTATCATCCTCGTAATCAAACATTTCTTTTTGTGGCGTGTAGGATATTTCTCTCTCATTATCGTCAATCAATGGGAAACGGAAAGTCTTTTGCTTCGCCATCTGTTCTTCGTGATGGGTATGTAATTGTTCTTGCTCTTCTCCGTAATCCTCATAATATTCATATTCGTATTCTTCGTCTTCTTTATTTATAAATTTACTAATTTGTTTTTTAAACCAGTTCACTTCGTTTCACTCATTTCTCTTACACTTCATTTATAGCATTGTCTAGTTTCTTACAATCAATAGCTCAATGTCTACATCAAAAAGCATACCATAAAAATGGTCTTGAAACTTGCATTTAGAGGCTCATTCTCAACAAAAAAATCGTTATGCTACTAGCATATTAGTAACATAACGATTTAGGGCATTTCACCTTGATGGAAGGAATAATATCACGATAAGACTTTTAAATTTTAGGTAATTCTTTTTGACATCAAGGGATTTTTATTTAGTTGGTGCTTCAAAAGCACTACCAACAATAGCATCCTCAGGTAATACTAAAATTCCTTTTTCAGAAGGAGCGTTAGGAATAGCTAATTCACGCGCTGAACATAGCATGCCATAAGACTCCACACCACGTAAATTACCTTCTTTAATAAGCATACCTGAAGGCATTACTGCGCCAATTTTCGCAACAACTACCTTTTGACCAGCTTCTACATTAGGAGCTCCACAAACAATTTGTAATGTCTCTTCTCCTACATTCACAGTACAGATACTTAATTTATCAGCATTAGGATGCTTGTCTTTTGTTTCCACATAACCAACAACAAATTTTGGAGAAAAATCAACATCCAGGTTGATATCAGCGCCATTTTTTTCGATTGCTGCTTCTAGTTGCTCTACTAATTCAGGTGTCACTTCCACTAAGCCTTTTGCGTCTGTTTGGACGTAGTGGCTTGCATTAAATAAGTTAAACGCTTTAATTTCACCTGTTTGCGCTTCTTTTAAAATAGCTATATCTCCAGCGCGCTCTACTACTGTTTTCACAATAGATTCCGTTGCCAGTTGAACTAGTAAGACATCTCCTACATGTTCTTTGTTGTAAAATACATTCATTGTTATTCTTGCTCCTTTTTCACTCTGTTTTTTGCTAAAATAAAGATTGGTTCTAGTTCCCCATCTTCATAAATAAAAGATAATGACGTGATCGGTACTGTACCGACAGCAAAGAAATGCATGGTCATCTGTGCTAATACATCATACCCTGTTTCATTGCGAATATCACCTATAATTAACACATCTTGGTGTGGCACTGACAATGTCATATCGCCTTCCACCTGTGCACGCATTTCTTTTAAAAAACTCTCATTTAAAATGCGGCTTGCATCATAGCCATCATTCACATTGATAAAGTAGAAAATATTACCTGCTACCTCATCTTTTTTATACGTAGTTGGTAATTGCTTCACTGAGAAACGTGCCATTTCCCGAATTTGCTCCACAGTTAATTGTAATGCTTCCAGCATGGATTCATCAATAAAACGGTAGGTTTTTCCTAAATCAAGCGCATAAAAAATGCGTGTTTCAGCTGTATGCTCTGTTGTAATAAATGCATGGCCTTCTTTTGAAGCTTGAGGATAAGAAGTGGCACGAATAACGGGATAAATATGTGTAGTCGTTTGAAAGCCCTGTTCTTTTTCTTGCTCCATTGCATTAAAAGTTTGCTCAATTGTATATACAACTTCCTTAATCGCCGCTTCTTGTTTATCGTTATATTTTGCTAAAATCCCAGGTAAAGAAAGCTCCATCCCTTTGTCAATCGTCTTATGATTCAATCGTAATTTATCGTACTTTTTATCAAAATGAAATTCATATTTTTCTTCATTTAATTGTTCTTTTAACAGCTCTACCAGTTGTTCTGACTTCAATTGCTTCATCCTTTTCACATCCTATGTTCAAAATGAAACGGCTCACATGTTTGTGAACCGTCTGTTCAATCTAATTTATTTACTTCATCTTAACTGAATGAACAATTTTCGTCATCTCACGCAAATTATTTTCAATATGTTTCGCTTGAGAAATCGTTGTCATCTTCACGCCACCACTACTAACGATGAGCTCCATCTCATTTTCATCATCGGTTTTTAGGACTGCTGTAAAGCCAAAACGACCGTCCTTATCATAAGTCGACTCTTCAATAATTTTGTCAGTTTCATTTTCTTTTAAAAGATTGTAATAAAGTTTACTATCTTGTGCTTCACGATTATTTATAAAAAGAATATAGCTTTCTTTTCCTTTTGAAATCACAATATTATACTCATCTGAACTGTCTTCAACTTTAAAGTTTGAGGGTAAATATAATTTAATATCTCCAATTTTCTCCGTATGTTCTTCTGGCTCTTCGGCAAAAACCGTCTCCGTTATTTGAAGCCCATTAGCAATTTGCTCATCGATCGACTGATTGCAACCAGCAAGCACCAGAAGTAAAAGCATCAGGCCAATAGTTCTTAGCCATTTAACCGACATGTCTCTCTTCCTTTCACTACGAACTTTTTTCTATTTTAAAAAAATTATTTAGAAGATGCAACCTTACAACACGCTGTTCACTAATCCCAATTAACTATTTTTGTGAAAATGTGAACAAATATTGTCCAACCAAAAGTGATACAATATGCTCAAACATCATTTGTCTACTCACTAAACCTTGCGTAAAAATACCTACAGCTCCCGCACCCTGTCGAATATCTCGACGTTTTGTATATTGCTCCATTATGGGTCCTAGTTCTCCCCCAGCTTTTATTTCCTGGGCAATTTCTTTTGGTAATATAATTTGTGCACCTGCGGCTGTGAAAACTGTCCCATCTGCAACTGCTAATGCTCCCCAGTTACAAACATACATATCATCGTCGATTTCCGTTACGCCACCTTCTAAGCCAAATGCTAATTGCGCGCCTGATGTTACCATGGCATTTTTAGCACGATTCATTGCACCTAATCTCGTTTCTTCATTACTTATCGGTTGTTCTGATACTTCGGAAGCAGCTTTTACATGTGTAAAAATGGCATCCTCAAAATATTTTCGAGCAATCACTTCAACTGCTTCAGTTTTCGCTTTATTAGTTGTTCCAATGGCTATATTCATGTAATCCCCACTTTCTTTCCATAGAAAAAGATGCCCTAAAAGGCATCTTTCTAACTTCTTATACATTAGCGCGAATTGTCTCTAATGTCGAACGATCTGCTTTTTTCACTAATTCAACAATTAATGCTTTTGCAGCTGCGTAGTCATCAATATGAATAATAGACGCTGATGTATGAATATAACGTGAACAAACTCCTATAACTGCACTTGGAATACCATCATTTGCTGTATGCACTCTACCTGCGTCTGTTCCTCCCTGTGATACGAAATACTGGTAAGGAATATGGTTAGATTCAGCCGTATCTAAAATAAATTCACGCATACCACGATGTGTGACCATCGTGCGGTCTAAAATACGAAGTAATGTACCTTTGCCAAGTTGTCCAAATTGATTTTTCTCTCCAGACATATCATTAGCTGGAGAAGCATCTAAAGCGAAGAATAAATCTGGTTTAATCATATTTGCTGATACTTGAGCACCACGTAATCCAACTTCCTCCATGACGTTTGCGCCTGAATATAGATGCGATCCTAGTTTTTCATTTTGTACTTCTTTCATTAACTCAATCGCTAGACCACAGCCGTAGCGATTATCCCAAGCTTTAGCCATAATTTTTTTCGGATTCGCCATTGGTGTAAATGGACAAATTGGAATGATGGATTGTCCTGGACGAACACCCATATTCATTGCATCTTCCTTGTTGTCAGCACCAACATCGATTAGCATATTTTTTATATCCATTGGCTTAGCACGTTCTGCATCTGTTAAAAGATGTGGTGGTATGGAAGACACAACACCAGGAATTGCACCATTCTTCGTATATACTTCTACACGTTGTGCAAGCATAACCTGATTCCACCAGCCACCTAGTGTTTGGAAACGAATCATGCCATTATCTGTAATAGAAGTAACCATAAATGCTACTTCATCCATATGTCCAGCTACCAATATTTTTGGTGCGTCTGCAACATCACTGTGCTTGACACCAAAGATGCCCCCTAAATTGTCTTGAACGATTTCATCCGAGTACTTTTCTAACTCAGTGCGCATGAACTTACGTACAGCATGTTCATTACCCGGAGCGCCTGGTAACTCTGTTAAAGTTTTAAATAATTGTAATGTTTCCTCATTCATGATGACTCTCTCTCCCCACGAAGTAGAATATTCTTCCTTGCCTATTGTATCACATTTATTTCCGAATTCGAAATATTGATACATTTCCTAAAACAGCTAATGTGTGAACGTGCATTCACTCTATAGGCTATGCTAAAATAAGCTTATAGAAAAAGGAGGAAAGATGTATGAAATTACGTGATTTTTTAATTGGTGTTGCAACTGGCTTAGCTGCCGCAGTCATTATTAAAGAAGCTAGTGAAAAAGTTTCTCCGTTCGTACCTGCAGGACAAGTACTTGAAAACATAAAAAGAGAATTTAAAAAGGATGCGCCGATTGACGGTTCTTGGATTTTTATGAAAACAGAAGATTTCACAAACGGTATTATGACAATCCCAGTATACCGCGGAGGAATCTCTCGTATGCATGAAGGCGAAATGCAAACTTTCGAATTTGCTGCTGATGCACGCTCAGGTGTTGTAGTGGAATTAACTGAAGTTTAAACTTAATCCTTTGCACAATATAAGAAGCCATCTCATTGAATTGAGATGGCTTCCTTATTTTACTCGGATAAACCTTTATTATTAAAGTATTTTTTATACTTACGATAATAATTTAAGTTATTAAGCGTTAATTTCACCCAACGCTTAGTATTCATGTCCTTATTAAAGTAAAGGGAATTTGTATACTTGCCTTCACTAATTAGCTTCTTCGCTTCAAGTTTAAGCTTTTCGTTTGAAGCATATTTAAACAGCACACCCTTAGGAATAATCATCCATAAATGTTTGTCCTGCACATATGTGACATCTTGCTCGATATTTAACATATGATCATCGGCAACATACTTCATTAAATTATGACCACTTGCTGTTACATAGTAGCTAGAGCGACCATTTCGTAAATTAATTTCAAATAGTTTATATTGCTTGTCTCGGATATCATATTTCATATCGAAATTCGCAAAGCCCGTATAGCCTATATCTTCTAAGAAGAAACGTACTTGATCCATTAATTCTTTATCGTAGGTAGTTACAATGGCAGCATAGCTTCCGATACCTTCAGGAGAATGTTCTTCTAGAATAGGATTTCCTAAACACATTAGCTTGACTTTCCCGTCTTTCCCTACATAGGCATTTAACACACGCATATAAGAGTCATCACCAGGTATAAATTCCTGAATAATCATTGTATCCTGGTAAGTTGAGCTATAAATAGCTTTTAATATAGCCGTTTTTTCCGCTTCATCATACGCGACAAATACTTTTTTCTTACCCGGGAATTTACAAGCCCAATATTCCACAGAGTTTGATGCCTTTAAAATAATGGGATAAGAAAATGGTGGTGTAAAGTTTTCATAATTGTCAGCTGTTACTGTCGTAGTCCCCGGATACTTAAAATCATATCGATCACACATCTTATAGAAATTTTCTTTTAACAAAATTTCATCCATCAATGATTCATCGATGTAAGGAACTGTAAAATGTTCTTGCAATACTGGCTTATTTTTAATAATAAGCTTGGCATAATCGTCTCCACACGCTAAAAGTAATAGTTTTTTATCAGCATATTTTTTTGCGACTTCTGCAAGTGCAGGAGCAAAAACTTCCTGTTCATTTAAACGGTCTATTTCTTGAAATTGTAGAATATGACTATCTTGTGTGGCAGTTAAATGAGAACGTCCTAAAACAAGTGGTTTAATACCATATGCTTCATAAAACGAACGTGCCATACCATATGCATTCATATCTGATCCTAGTAAAACTGGTAAAAATGGTTGTTCAGTTGCCATGTTTATTTCAACTCTCTTTTGTATTTTTGTATCGTGTTAAGTGTATCATATTTTCTATCGTGGTCACGAACAAAAAAGCGAGGCATTGACATTTTATATGTCAAATACCTCTACTTTCCTTACTCTATTAAAATGTAATAACAGCTTGTCTACTACGCTCTAACTTATCCACTATTTCTTTGCCTGTTTCATCCCATTTAATCATACGGTAGTAAGCATCATGATAGAAAATAAAGCCATAATTATTTGCAAGCGCTTCTTTCATAAGTCGCTCTTTTGCAAATACACTTGTCATTGGATAATCGTCATAGGCTAAAACCCATAGAGGATTTTGGTGAGCATGTGTTGGCATAATATCAGCCATATGCAATAATACCTCGCCGTTTTGTGTTAGCTTAATAACGGCATGTCCCTCACTATGACCACCTGTATGAATCATTTCAATCCCAGGTGTTACTTCTAATGAACCTTCATAGGTTTCAACCAAGTGCTGTACTGGCTCCCAATTTTCTTTCCAATACGTATTTTTAGAGCGAATATTCGGGTTTCGCATTTCATCCCACTCAATTTTCGTCACAAAAATTTTGGCATTCGGAAAAGTTGGGACAAGGACATCTCCTTCCCACTGCGTTAAACCACCCGCATGATCAAAATGTAAATGGGTCATTAACACTACATCAATATCAGCGGTCGTTAACCCTAGCTCCTGCAAGCTATCCGCTAACGAGGATTCTTCTGTCACCCCGAAATTTCGCAACTGTTTTTCATTTAATTTTTTAAAGCCAACTCCTGTATCAATCAGGTAGTTTTTACCTTCATACTGGATGAGAATAGGCTCTGTTGGTAATTCAATTTGGTTTTTTTCATTGACTGGATATTTGCGAGACCAAAGTGGCTTTGGTACAACACCAAACATCGCACCACCATCAAGGCACGTAACACCCCCGTTAAGCCATGATAATGACATATTGTGAAACTGTAACTGATCCATCCATACTCCCCCTACAATTTAGTAATAAATTGCGATTCTAATCGATAAATCGGCTGCCCTTTCGCAGAAAACTTCTCTTCATATTCAGTCATCACGTTATCCTCTGGCATATTAGCATGTAAGTCGAGAGATACATACTTTAATAACATACCATATTCGGACATACTGATTAATGAATACTCGAACAGACCACGGTTATCCGTTTTAAAATGGATTTCCCCATTATCCACCAAAATCGACTCATATAATTTCAAAAAATCCCCATGCGTTAAACGTCTTTTAGCATGACGTGTTTTTGGCCAAGGATCTGAGAAATTCAGGTATACGCGTGATACATCGTTTTTATCAAAAAATTTATTTAAATCTGCGCCATTTACTTTTAGTAAGCGTAAATTCGCTGGAGATTTTGCCTCTAGCACTTTCTCTAATGCACAAACAATCACACTATCATAAAGCTCGATGCCAATATAGTTGATATTTGGATTTTGCAAAGCCATTCCTGTTACAAATTGACCTTTTCCAGAACCCACCTCGATATGGATTGGATTGTCGTTTCCGAAAACAGCTTGCCAGTTTCCTTTAAAGTCTTCAGGATTTGGAATAATCACCTCTGGATGATTTGTTATCATTTCCTCCGCCCAAGGCTTATTTCTTAATCTCAATGTTGTTCCTCATTTCTTTCTTATGAAATTATTGATTTTTTATAGTATAACGTATTCCCCTATAATTCGCATGAAATTATTGTACGATGATATTTTAGCAATCTTTGTCAATCACCTGCCATGCATTTTGTTGCACAGTACAGCGAATAGTAGTTTCCTCGTTAACAACTCCAATATAATTGCCGTCCGTGTGACAATCAACCTGATCATCTCCAACGATAATATCAAAGTGTTGACCTTGTAAAAAAGTAATTTCCTTAAATTTTGTATGCTTTTCGAAAAACACAGTGACAAAAACAAGTAATAATTTAATACGTGAAATCCCATGGACAATTGTAATATCTACTAGGCCATCATCTGCTCTCGCAGCAGGGGTTATTTTCATACCTCCGCCAAAGTAAGGCTGATTACTCATTGCCACAAACCATGCCTGCTGGAATTGCCATTCCTGCTCATCTGCACGTACTATTACATCAAAACGATGAAAGCGGAATAATCCTCTTATAACAGCAACAGCATAAGAAAGTTTACCAAGTCCTATTTTATTGAGGAATAGCTTAAGTCGAGATGTATTGATTAATTTTGTAACATGAGCATCAAAGCCTATGCCTGCATTATTAACGAAGATTTCTTTTTGCTTATTTCCTAGGTGAATTATCCCTACATCCTTTATCGTACTTGCCTTTGCAGACTTAACATAATGCTCAATTTGGCTAGAATTATGAAAGACAGGGAAAAAACGTGCAAAATCATTGCCAGAACCAGCACGAACGACACCTATTACTATGTTTTTATTATGTACAACACCACTTACCACTTCATGGATTGTGCCATCACCACCTACTATGACAAGTAGCATAGGATCTCGCTGTTGCTGTGCCCATTTTTTGGCTATTTCTTGTCCATGTCCTTCGTACTCTGTAAAAGCCACTTGGTAGGTGATGGTTAGTTGCTGTTGAAGCCGTAGCCATACCTTTCTCCCTTTGCCATTTCCCGCGGACTCGTTGACAATAATTAAAATCTGCATACATCAATCCTCTGATGCTTGAGGTGCTTGCTGCCAAATATCTCGATTAAAGGAGGTCGTTTGGACAGTATTTAGAATCGTTTGTGCAGCTCTTATTTGCATATGTTTCATAGGTGATGAAACTTTTCTTAATTGTTCAATCCATTCCCCGTAATTTCGACGATCTACAAAGCGAACGCCAAATGGTGAACCAGGATAATCAAAATAACCATTACGAGTTAAAACAACCTTACGGATAGGCATATCAATATTATCTTGCTTAAATAACTGAGATAGTACTGACTCCATTCGTCCTAAATTAATGGTTGGATTTAGAACTTTAGAATCTTTCGTCCCTACTTTTTTGATCCAGAAGCGGTCACTGCCACCAACATAAACAGCTTGATTTTCAGCTTCTAACACCGTAATACAAATACATTCTGTTGGCGACATAAGTACTACATCTAGCTCAATAGGAGCTTTTCTTATTTGTAGAATCGGATAATAAAACAACAAGTAGTTATCTGGTAAAGTTTGCAATAACGTACGTAGTAAAGAGTCACGCATGAAACGAGGATCTACATATGATTTTTCACGTAATGTAGAGCTCGCCCATTTCATTTGAAAATGGAAAAACTGGTCAATAAACATTCGTTTCAGTTCATGAACAGATTGTGGTGCATACACAATTTTAGGTTCAAAAATGAGCGTCGTTTCTTCTTCTGGAATGGCATCTTCATCACTGACAAGCTCATCTGATATTTCTATCTGTTCAACATCTTCTGTTGTATCTTTTGGACGACCAGCAAAGATTTTTTTAAAGAGGGAAAATCTTTCCTTTTCCTCAAAAGCCTCCGTTTCAGCCTCATTGTCAATATGTTGCCACTCGCTAATATCCTCTCCCAATTCCCACTGACGCTTAATGCGCTCCCATTGGCTTTTCTTTAAGCGCACAAATTGTGTTGGATATCTCGCTAAATCAATTTGATAGCGTGAAATATAATCTTGTATCTTCACTAATTGTGCCATGTAAATGTCACTCCATTCTTACTCACCATATCTTTAGTTCTTTTCTACCTTGATTCAGAATTGTTTCTATTATTTTAAGGGGTATTTGTTTTCTATTTTTCAAACGCCCACTAAATCAAGGTTGTCGGTAATTCCCCACGATGCAGGTATAATAGCTTTCGATTACTTTTAATTGAAAAGAAGCAATTGTATACATTACATCGACACATGTTCTACGAAATTCAAACGGAAAATTATTCTTTACTATCCTTTTTATTTTACATGACGATACCCAACATTACATCCATAAAAAAAGAACTACCCTTATCGATAGTTCTCTTAAACGTTTTATTTTATTATTTATTTACAGAAATCGGTAATTTCGCCTCAAATGCTTGCTGTAGTTGACGAGTCCACTCACCTGGAACTCCCGCACCAATCTGGTTGCCATCAACATCAATAACAGGTGTAACTTCAGAAGATACGGAGGATACAATGATTTCATCCATAGTTAATAAATCTGCCTTTGTCATCGGTTCTTCAATAACAGGTAAATTAATTTCCTCTGCACATTTTAAAATCACTTGGCGTGTAATTCCATTTAAAATAAAGTTATTTGCTGGATGTGTATAAAGCTTACCATCTTTAATACCATAAACATTGGCTGATGAGCATTCTGTGACAATATCACCACGGTGTAAAATCGCTTCATAGCAGCCCTTTTCAGCAGCCTCTTGTTTCGCTAATACTGCCCCTAGTAAGTTAAGAGATTTGATATCGCAACGTAACCAACGAATATCCTCTACAAAAGTGGCCTTTACCCCTTTTTCAAAGTTTTCATATGCACGCTCACCCGCTTTAACATTTCCAGTTAAAACAGCTGGAACACTTGCATCTGGGAACACATGATTACGTGAGTTTGCACCACGAGTGATCTGGAAATATACATGTCCTGTATCTAGATTATTTTTTTCAATTAGCTCATGTAGTAATTTGTGTAAAACGTCTTTTGTATAAGGAATAACAAGACGAATTTTTTCGGCGCTCGCATAGAAACGATCAATATGTTCTTGTGCTGTAAACATGTTTCCGTTATAAACTTTAATTACTTCATAAATTCCATCACCGAACTGATAGCCTCTGTCTTCTGGCGATACTGCAATCGATCCTTCTTCAACAATTTGATCATTCCATAATGAATATGCCATATTTCATTCATCCTTTTCGTCTTTGAGTTATTTTTTTCCTGCAAGTTCAACAATCGCTTCAGCATATATTGCCGCTGCTTTAACAAGGTTTTCAACCACAACAAACTCATCCGCACGATGCGCTACATCTGGCTCTCCTGGGAATAACATCCCGAATGCTACTCCTTTTTTCATCACACGTGCATATGTCCCACCACCTGTTGATAATAGAGGTGTTTCTGTATCACCTGTTTGACGTCTATAAATAGAAGCCAATGTTTGAATAAATGGATCATCTTCGCTAACATAATGTGGCTTTGAGTCGTCCTGAATATCTAGAGAAAACCCTTTTTCAACAGTTAAGCGTTGAGCAATTGTTATTTTTTCATCAAATGGATAAGACACAGAATAGCGCATACTGATTACTAAACTGCCACCTTTATTGACATCATAGCTTACGATTCCTGGATTTAATGTTGTCTGACCCGACATTGCATCCTCAAATTGTAAATCAAGCTGATGCCCATAATGATCCTGATAAAAAACATCTGCGATAAAGTCGACAAATTGTTTACTTGCTTCTGTCGTCAATTCTTGCTGTAAAAATGTTGCAAGATAAACAGCTGCATTGACACCTTTTTCTGGCTCCATTGCATGTGCTGCTTTACCTTTGATAGTTATTATATAGCGAGAGTCCTCCATTAATAAAGAGCCTTCTAGCTGATTTTTGCTTAAAAATGTTTGAAAATTCTGTTCGAGTCGTGCTGAGACGTGCTGAAGTGTAGCTTTAGCAAAATCAGGTACCATATTTGGGCGCTTTCCAGCATTAAATAGTAGTAGCTGTTCTTTCATTGCATCACCCATTTTATTTTGAGAGAACACAAGCTCAGCAATGCCTTTTTCAGCATTAATGAGCGGGAAATCCGCATCTGGTGCAAAACCAATTGTCGGCATTTCCTCCTTTTTGAAATAGTGGTCGACACAGCGGAATCCTGTTTCTTCATCCGTACCAATAATCATTCGTACTCTTTTTTCTAAAGGAATACCTGCATCTTTCACAAGTTTCATGGCCATCCATGCCGCAATAGTAGGGCCTTTATCGTCAATCGCACCACGAGCATATAATTTACCATCTGCTACTGTGCCACTGAATGGAGGGTATGTCCAATCGGCTTCATCTCCGATCGGGACAACATCCACATGACATAATATACCTAATAGTTCCTCTCCTGTACCCATTTCAATATGTCCAGCATAATTATCAACATTTTTCGTTTGCAAACCTTCATTCTGACCTTTTGCTAGTAACCATTCAAGCGCTTGAAGTGGACCATCTCCAAAAGGTACTTCAGTAGTTATTGTATTCTCGTCGAGAATACTATTAATTCGCACAAGCTCCTGTAAATCTTGTATTAATTCATCTTGCCTTTCTTTTGCAGCCTGTAACCAATCCATACCATGTTCCTCCTTCAACGTATTAACATTATTCTACACCTTACAACATATATGACAATCAGCTTTCTGACAACTATTTTAAGTAACTTATACTTACACTACCACATATAGCATGTTTTTCACGTATTCCCACAAAATACAGTATAAATTTTATGTTTAAAATGTAAATTTCTCTTGCATTCACTAGAAAATTAAGTAGTTTTTCTATATAATAAAGTTATCAGAATTATTGTTCTGAATATAAAATTAGAAAAGGGGATGTCTAAGGCAGCTACTTATTAGCCTAAGTGCACTCCGCACATATTGTCGTCCGCTAGTCTTTGCCAAGAGAATTAAGATGAAGGAGTGGTTCATTTAATGAAACCAACTACTGATCGAATGCTTAATCGTATTAAAGACGTGTACATGTTTATTTTAGACAAAGGAACCGTGTCTACACAGGATTTAGTCGAAGAGTTTAGTATCACTCCTCGCACCGTTCAAAGAGATTTGAACGTGTTAGCCTTTAACGATTTGGTGATGAGTCCAAGTCGAGGCAAATGGACAACGACGAAGAAAAAAGTAAAATTGACGTCTTAGTTTTACGTTTTGTACGTAAAGCATTTGTTTGGAAAAGAATGGCCTTTCGTCGGGGTCATTCTTTTTTGTCTTTAAAAGGTTAATAGATTTTTGTGAGTTGTTGAAGAGTGGAATTATTGGTTAAAGAATCTTATTTTCAATCCATTCGATTAGTTGTTTGAATTAGACACTTCACTTTATTATCTTTATAAAATGTTACCCACGTTCTTCATCAAAAGTATTTTGACTATTTACAGTTGCTTAACAATCCGTTAAACTCGAAACATTCTAAATGTTGAGAGGAGGATTTTAAATGAAATTTTCTACGTTGTTTCATCCATTAGTTTGGATTATTTTAGGTGGAACAATCTTCACTCGTATTGCAAGCTTTATGGCAATGCCCTTTTTAGCTATTTATCTACATAATGAAATTGAAGCCTCCCCTTTACAAATCGGGTTAACGATTGGTATTGCCCCGCTTATTTCCACTGTCGGTGGTTTTTTTGGTGGTTATTTAACAGACCGCTTCGGTAGAAAAAGTGTTATTCTCCTAACAATCGTCGTTTGGAGTCTTGTATTCTTTGGCTTCGCAACCGTTCATGCTGTTTGGCTTTTTGTACTATTCAATGCTTTGAATGGTCTTTGCCGTTCATTTTTTGAACCATCCACACAAGCATTAATGATTGATTTTACACCTGCTGATAAACGAAAAAGACTATTTTCATTACGTTACACAGCCATTAATATTGCCGCTGTCATTGGACCAATAATCGGTGTATACATTTCACAGCTCTCCAGTCCAAGCATCCCTTTTATGCTGACAGGTATTATGTATATTATTTACGCTGTATTTTTATTTTTCGTGTTAAATCGTTATCAAATGCAGCAACCAAAAGCTGTCGCTCAAACAAAAATTCTAAGTACATTCACAATCCTTTTAACAAATCGTGTCCTACTTAGCTTTATTTTTGGTGCGATCTTAATCAATATTGGATACTCCCAATTTGATTCTACTTTACCGCAAATTATTGAACTAAAAATAGACGATGGTGCGAAGCTTTATTCTCTATTAATCTCACTCAATGCGGCAGTCGTCTTATTATTACAATTACCGATTAGTATTGTGTCAGAGCGTTTTTCATCATCCTCAACATTGTTAGTGGGAATCCTGTTCTTTGCACTTGGACTCTTTTTGTTCGGTTTCTCCAATAACTATACGCTTTATATTATCGCTATGATTATTTTTACCATTGGTGAAATATTTGCCTTCCCAACGATGAATGTCATGATTGATGAAATTGCGCCTGATACCCAAAAAGCTACTTATCTTGGCGCAGCACAATTTAAAAATTTAGGAGGCTTCATTGGTCCAATCATAGGTGGTTGGCTATTAACTCATTATATGAATGCTATGTTTGCTGTCATCGCCATTCTTGTATTATGTAGCTGTATCTTTTACAGATCAAAAACAACAACCCATTAATAGCAAGCATCTCTTTCGATATAGCGACATTTGCTGAATTAAAACAAACGCTCCATTTCTTAAAAATAACCAATCTGGCTATCAATGAGAATGGAGCGTTTTTTTAAATTTTATAATGGTTGTCCGCAGCGACTTCTTGATAACTAGAATATTGATCTTTACCAGCATTTTTAGATTGATAGAGCGCCTTATCAGCCCTTTCAAATAAGCTCATTTCTGTATCTTCAGCAAGATAAAGGGAACCCCCCATACTCACAGATAAGACAGACCATTTTTCACTTGTCCGTCCCTCATATTGAACGGTTCTTATTTGAGTCAAAATACCCTCTGCAATTTGCTGCATATGTTGTTCTGTTGTATCGTACAAGACAATGGCAAATTCATCTCCACCGAATCTCACAACAAAACCGTTGTTTTTCACTACACGCTTTAAAATCAAGGCTGTTTCAATCAGGATATGATCCCCTTCTACATGCCCATATTGATCATTCACTTGCTTAAAATTATCTAAATCAATTAACAATAAACCGGGCACATTCATTTTTCTTTTTCTTAATAAATTGTCAATCTTCCGTATATAAGTAGCACGATTATAAACACCTGTTAACGGATCAAAGGTCGCCAAGTGGATTGTTTTAGATAAAATTTTATTAATAACTAATAACATAATAAAGGAAGTTAGTAAAGCAATGGTTAGTAAAATCCAAAATTGTTGTGTATTTTTTTGGAGTGCTTCAATTTTAGTAAAATTGACAAATTTTACATAAACCACTCTTTTTGAGGACTCTCCTCTCACTGTCTCTGCTTCATAAGGCAAAAAAAGATGTGTTTCTATATAACTATGATCTAAATAATTTTTTAAATTTCTAAGTTCCTGCTCCATTTTCTCCGACATATTTTTATCAAAATAAAAATGAGCATTATCAATTGTTTGCATATCTGTCAGAATATGATTTTCAATTAACACTTTATTCATGGCTACTTGCTTTTCTATATCCGCCACTAGTATTTGTCTGTTTACATATGAAATGACAGCTACGAGTATAACTGCAAAAGCTATTAAAGATAGTAATAATTTAATACGCAGGTTCTTCATTTTTTTGTCCTCTACTTATTTACACTATCATATTTTGGAAACATTTAGAGAATGATAAGTTCCATGACTATATCACCATAACTCATTTCATATTATACAGTTACTGTTCTTATACTGTATATAAAAATCCCCGATGCTATATTAGCATCGAGGAATTGGTTAATGATTGTTTTGTAAGCTCTCAAGCTCTTCTGATGTCAACTCGCGATATTCACCTAACGCTAGGTTATCATCTAATTTTAGATTCCCCATGGATAAACGCTTTAAGTACGTTACTCGTTTACCTACCGTCTCGAACATTCGCTTTACTTGATGAAATTTGCCTTCCTGTATCGTTAGCTCAATTTCTGATTGCTGCGCAGATTTTAAGATTACAAGCTTTCCTGGCTTTGTTATATAGCCATCATCTAATTCCACTCCATGAGCAAACTTCTCTGCATCCTCTTCCGTCACTACGCCATCAATCTGTGCGTAATAAACTTTTGGTACGTGTTTTTTCGGAGACAATAAGTTATGAGCTAAGATACCATCATTTGTTAATAACAGCAAACCCTCCGTATCTTTATCTAAACGGCCTACTGGGAATGGCTGAAAATGCTGGTGTAATGGTTCTAATAAATCAATAACTGTTTCATCTCTTAAATCTTCTGTGGCAGAAATAACACCAGGTGGTTTATTCATCATAAAATAGACAAACTCTGTGTACACGACGCGTTCTCCAAACACCGACACATTCTGCTGTTCAGGGTCTACGTGTAATGCTGCATCTTTCACATAAGCACCATCCACTGTGACAGCTTTTTGCTTTAATAGCTGCTTCACTTCCTTACGTGAACCGTACCCCATATTTGCTAGTAATTTATCTAAACGCATTGTACCACTCCTATTTTATACCCAGTTTACTCGTAATACGAGTCAATCGTTCACCCAATAGCTTTTGTGCTAAACCTAAACGGAGTGATAAAAAGCCATAGACAGCTGCACCGACTCCGGCACAAACAATAGAAAATAGTAATGCTGAGAATTTACTATCAACTGGCCCCATTAATAATTCCAATAATTTATGCACAATCAATACGCTAATGGCCATTGCCATTGTTAATAAAGCAATTAACATAACACGACGAACAACCATTTCTGATCGATAATTTAATGTTTTTCGTAACACAAGGATATTGATAATAATTGATACGCTATAACCAATAGCCGTTGCTACAATAGCACCATCTGCCTCCAGCCAGCGGATTAATGGGATATTTAATGCAAGCTTGACGAAAATCCCTGATAATAAGCTGAAAACAATCCACTTTTGAAAATCGATCCCTTGTAACAAGGCAGCAGTTACTTGGAATAAGGCAAATAAAATGGCAACCGGTGCATAATGAGCTAAAATGGTTGCACCCATTTCACTTTCCGAATAAAGCATAAAGTAAATTTCATTTGCTAATAGAGAAATCCCTACCACTGCTGGCAATGTAATAAAAATTAAAATTTGATAGGTTTTATCCATTGCATGACGTAGTGATAAATACTCGCCCTGAGTGTAATACTTAGTAATGGTCGGGACAAGCGCCATGGAAAACCCTGTTGCTAGCATAACGGGAATGATTACAACCTTATGTGTCATAAAGTTGATCATTGATAAATACGTATCAGTCACCTCAGCTAAACCAATCGATGTCATCGCTCCATTAAACGTGAGCATGTCGACTAATTGGAATAAAGGATTGGCTACCCCAACAAACACCATTGGTATGGAGTAGGTAATGACCTCTTTGTAAATATTAGACATAGGCAGCTGTGTGGACGTTACACTTTGACTACGTAGTAGATTGAATTCTGGCTGATACTTTTTCCAGTAATAATACAAAACACCTAATCCACCAATTGCTCCAATAAAGGCAGCAAATACAGCAAAGGAAATCGCTGTCTCTGGTTTACCTTTGAACACAATGACTACTAGGAAGGAACCACCCAGTAACACAACAATTCGCACAATTTGTTCTACTAATTGTGAAACTGCAGTAGGCTCCATTTTGTCATAGCCTTGGAAAAAGCCACGCCATAGACTCATAAATGGGACTACAATTAAAGCAAAGCTGACCCAACGTATGACTGAAGCAATTTGTTCGACTGTAAAGACCTGTTCCTCACTCTTAATGACCAGCCCTGCTATTGGCGTTGCAAGAAGAAAGAGTGCAATAAATGCCGCGAAGCCTGTCACCATCATAATGAGGATGCCCGATTTCATTAGCTTGCGACCTGATTGATAATCTCCCATTGCATTATACTTGGAAACGAACTTAGAAACCGCGATTGGCGCACCTGAAATGGCTATTGCCAACATGATAGAATAAGGGATATATGCATATTGATAAAGTGCGATGTTCTTCTCACCCACAATTGCATAAAACGGAAAAATATAAATTAATCCGAGGACTTTCGATAAAAACATCCCCATTGTTAATATCGCAGTACCTTTCATTAAATTGGACATCATACCCATCCATTCATTGTAAAATCAATATTAATATCGTAACACTTTAAAGGCTCTTATAAAACATTTTCCTTACTCATACACGACATGCAAACGCTGTCACCTTGTAAATGATTTAAGTAAACCAATTGTAATCTTACCACATTTATAGGAAATGAGACGCATAAAAACACCAAAAAGTTCATTCATAAAGAAACTTGATGAAAAAAGGCCTTAAAATAATCGGTGAGGATGTAGAAAATCCCCACCGATTTGAATATTTCTTTATACCATGTCCACGAAGAACTTTTTGTACCATACTAGGAATACATAAGCTGTCCAAATATAGCGACCACGATTTGCTTTTCCTTCATAGTGCTCATCTAAATAGCCTACTAATTGTTTTGTATCAAAGAATTCATTCGCAAAGTCAGTTGTAAACATTTCTTTTACCATGTTGTAATACTTTTCTTCACGTAACCAGTGACGAATTGGCACTGGGAATCCAAGTTTTGGACGTTTTGCCCATTCTTCTGGTAACTCTTGATGTGCAGCTTGACGTAACACATACTTTGTATCAATATCATTGACACGGTATCTAGATGGAATATCTTTCGCTAATTCCATAACTTCCTTATCTAAAAATGGTACACGTAATTCGATCGAATGTGCCATACTCATTTTATCTGCCTTTAATAATATGTCACCTGGCATCCAAAGGTTTAGATCTAGGTACTGCATTTTTGTCACATCGTCATCACCAGGGACTTCATCATAAATACGTTTTGTAATCGATTTGACAGATGGGGCATTTTTATAAGCAGGCTTTAGAACATTGATGGCATCTACTTCATCCCAAACTACTGCTTCCCCAATAAAACGTTCTTCTACTGTTTGGGCACCTTTAATAAGGAAGTTCGTATATTGATTTTTCGGTAAAGCTTCTGCCATTCCGCGTAATGTTTTACGAAGACCTAATGGTAGTTTTTCGTATTTTTGCATTCTTCCTGAATTTTGATACCAAGCATAGCCACCAAAAATTTCATCAGCACCTTCACCTGATAGGACAACTGTTACATCTTTTGAAGCAAGCTCCGAAAGGAAGTAAAGTGGTACTGAAGATGGATTAGATTGTGGCTCGTCCATATGCCATTGAATTTTAGGAAGTGCTTCAAAGCACTCATCTGCCGTAATGTATCTACGTTCATTTTGAATATTTAACGTATCTGATAAATCTTTTGCAAGGTTTGTTTCATTGAACATATCTTCATAGTCAGCAAATCCAACTGAGAAGGATTTATCTGGGCGTAATAAAGACGTTATATAACTAGAGTCAATACCACCTGACAGGAATGAACCAACCTTTACATCACTAATTTTATGAGCCTCTACAGACTCTTTCACAGTGGAACGAATATCTTCAATATATTTTTCTATCGGTGCTTCTTTTGCATGGAATTTTTTATCCCAATATTGAACGATTTGCTTTTGACCATTTTGAATCAGCATATAGTGTGCTGGTGGTAATTTAAAGACACCTTTAAAGAATGTTTCATCCATAGATGAATACTGGAATGTTAAATACGGGCGTAATGCCTGTTTATTTAATTCTTTTATAAAAGAAGGATGTGGTAAAAACGATTTAATTTCAGAACCGAAAATAAATGTACCATCTGTTGTATGCTCAGAGTAGTACAATGGTTTAATACCAAAGCCATCACGAGCGATAAATTGTAAATCATTCTTTTTATCCCAAATACAGAAGGCAAACATCCCACGTAATTTTTTCACAAAATCTACGCCATATTCTACATAACCATAAATAATAACTTCACTATCTGATTGTGTTTTAAAAGTATGACCTTTTTCAATTAAATCTGCACGCAGCTCTTGGAAGTTAAAAATCTCTCCATTAAATACAAGCACGATATTGCCGTCTTCACTATATAATGGTTGATTCGCTACGTCTGATAAGTCAATAATACTTAATCGACGGAAACCTAACGTTACTTTATCGTCACTATGAATACCGCCGCTATCCGGTCCGCGGTGAATAATTGTATTCATCATATTTTCTATTGTTTGATGATGATCAATCACATTTGTTCCATTAATATACCCTATAAATCCGCACATTCTATTTTTCACCTCATAATTTAGTGCATAACCTTTACCATAATAGCACGAAAAGACATTCATTTCATGCTGACAATGCTAATAAAGGAAAACTTTCATCGTTATAATTGAATAACAAAGATTATTGTGTTTCATTCTACTATAAATAGTGTTCATCATGAAAGATGAGATAAAGAATTATAAAACACTTTTCTATTATTTTCAATGTCAAACAAGCCCCCTCTCTATATAGACTTCATGTATAATAGGAAAGATTCCTAAATTGAACAGAAAGTGAGTTTCTAACTATGTATGATGTAATCGTGATCGGTGGTGGCCCATCTGGTTTAATGGCGGCAATTGCTGCTGGAGAGCGTAAAAAGAAAGTTTTATTGTTAGAAAAAGGAGCGAAACTTGGCAAAAAATTAGCCATTTCTGGCGGTGGACGCTGTAATGTTACAAATCGTTTGCCTGTCGAAGAAATCGTAAAGCATATACCTGGTAATGGTCGTTTTCTCTATAGCCCGTTTACCGTTTATAATAATGAAGATATTATTACATTTTTTGAAGGGCTTGGTGTGGCACTGAAGGAAGAGGATCATGGCAGAATGTTCCCTGTGTCAAATCGTGCACAAGATGTTGTCGATGCGTTGATTAGGCAGCTTCAACATCTCCATGTCGAGGTTCGTTTACACACAGCCGTTAGTAAGCTTGTTATGGATGAGGAAAAAATTCTTGGTGTACGTCTTGCTGATGGCTCAGAAGTTCGTAGCCAAGCAGTCGTTGTGGCTGTTGGTGGTAAGGCTGTCCCACAAACAGGTTCAACAGGAGACGGCTATCCATGGGCAGAACGGGCTGGCCATACAATTACAACATTATTTCCAACTGAAGTCCCCGTTATTTCAAAAGAGGATTTTATACAAGCGCGTGAGCTTCAGGGGCTAGCATTACGTGATGTGGCTGTATCTGTGTTAAACAAAAAGGGTAAGGTGCTCGTTACACATCAAATGGATATGCTCTTCACCCATTTTGGCTTAAGTGGTCCTGCTGTTTTACGCTGTAGTCAATTTGTTGTCAAAGAATTAATGAAAACAGGCTATGAGCCAGTGACCATGCGTATACAAACACTAGTTGATTATAATGAGGAAACATGTTTGCAATATTTAAATAGGCTAATCAAGGAAGATCCAAAAAAGGCAGTGAAAAATGTTTGGAAGGGCATTGCCCCTGAACGTTGGCTATTATTTTTATGTGAACGAGCAAATATCGATGTCCAATTGACAGGTGCCGAATTATCCCAAGATAAAATCCGTCAGCTAGCACGTTTACTAGTGAACTTCACATTGACAGTGAACGGCACACAGTCACTTGATAAAGCCTTTGTTACAGGCGGTGGTGTCTCCGTAAAAGAAATCGAGCCGAAAACAATGGCTTCTAAGAAAAAAGAAGGATTGTTCTTCTGTGGGGAAATTCTTGATATTCATGGCTATACAGGAGGCTATAATATCACCTCCGCCCTCGTAACAGGACGTATTGCAGGAATGAATGCGGCTTTATAATAGAAGAAAAAGCGTGTCCGAGAAAAATGGACACGCCTTTTTTAGCTTTCACTAGACATATAAACTTCTTCAAACGGCTGGATAATAACAAAGCCCTCACCTGAAAACGCCATCTGGATAGATTCACCACTACCACGACCGATAAAGGTACGGAAGCTGATATCCGTTTTAAATTCAGGTGTTAGACTGCCTGACCAAGCAACAGTAGCATGTGGATCAGTATAGACAGTTTCACCTGGTTTCACTAATAACGTCAATGGTTCAAAATGTGTTGTAATCGCTACTTTTCCTGTACCTTGTAATGTTACATTAAATAAACCGCCTGACATGATGCCAGCCATTTTACGCATTAAACGGATATCCCAGTTGATGCTAGGTTCAAAGGCCAGTAAATCATTCCCATTTACACAAATACTGTCGTTTTTCAAATCAAAGACCGTTACTTTCTTTCCTTGGTCCGCTAAGTATAATCTGCCCTTTCCGCTAGCTTTCATTAATTGCGTTCCTTCACCTGTTAACGCCTTTTTAAACATCTTGCCAAGCCCATGCTCTAAAACACGCTCACGTTCAAATTTAATGTCTCCAGTATAGGAGATCATGGCGCCCATTTTCGACCATACTTCTCCGTTTAAATTAACCTCTAATACACGTTCCGTTTCCAATTCGAAATAATCATTTTCATTGTCATCCTGTTGTGTTTTATTAATAAATTCATCTAAAGAAAATTTCCCCATAATGAATCCCTCCCTAATTACCTTATATACGTTTTTCTTTGAGAAAAGATTCAAATTTTAACTGTTTGTTCCTTATCCCGTGTTTCGTTACAAATTTTCTCTTTTAATAACGAAATCACGTTATTTCCAGTAATGTTATTGACATCCTTTGCGGACTGTTATATATTAAACGAAGAAATAACGATTGTTATATAACACTCACTGCAAAAAAATACTATATAAGTGCCATGTGCGAAATGACACCTATATAGTAGTTCAAATTATTGTGTTGCAGAGACGTCTCCAACATCTTGTGCTGCTTTTAAAGCTGTTCGTTTACGTACATCTGCACGTAGTGTTATTGAAATAATTAACGAAGCAGCAATTAATCCAGCGAATACATAGAATACTGGAATATAGCTTCCATAAGCGTTTTTAATTGTACTTACTAACAACGGTCCAAAAATACCACCCAATGACCAAGTTGTTAATAAATAGCCATGGATAACACCTAATTGTTTTGTACCAAATAAATCACTTGCAAACGCAGGTAAATTTGAGAATCCACCACCGTAGCAACTAACCACTAAGAAGATAAGTGCTTGGAAAATTATCACGTTCGTTGTATGTGGTAAAACGATAAATGTAATTAATTGCGCTATAAAGAAAATAACGAATACGTTTGAACGACCGATATAATCCGATACAGCAGCCCAAATTAAACGGCCACCACCATTAAATAACCCCATGATTCCTACCATTGCTGCAGCACCTGCAACAGATAAACCGACAATTTCCTGTGCCATAGGCGAAGCTACAGATATCATCATAATTCCCGCTGTTACATTGACTAAGTGCATTGACCATAACATCCAGAAATGCTTTGTTTTGACAGCTTCACGTGCTGACATAACTGCTAAATCTTTTTTAACAACTTCTTTGCCATTATCGGCAGCTGCCTTCATATTAGCTGGCATATAACCAGGCTTAGGCGGCGCTATATATGAAGCCCCTAAAATCATTAACGTGAAATAACTTGCCCCTAAAATAAAGTATGTTGTAGAAATACCGACTGCCTCCATTAAGTTGGCTGCAACCGGTGCTGTAATTAGTGCCCCAGAACCAAATCCAAGTACGGCCATACCTGTTGCAAGGCCACGGCGATCTGGGAACCATTTTACAAGTGTTGATACAGGTGCAATGTAACCAATCCCCATACCTAATCCACTAAGTACACCATAAGTTAACCAATACATCACAACAGAATCCATTGAAATCGCTACACCAGCACCAGCTTGTCCTGCTCCAAATAAGACAGCTGCTACCATTGCCGATTTACGTGGCCCCATTTTTTCTACTAAGCTACCAAATAATGCTGCTGAAAAACCAGCAAGCCCCATCATAATAGTAAAGGCAACCGTTACCTTTGTTTCACTCCATCCCATTTCCGTGACAATCGGTAGCTTGTATACACTGTATGCATAGGCTCCACCGATGGAAAGGTGAATAGCGATTGCAGATAATGCAATTAACCATCTATTTTTATTCATAAATTCTCATTTCTCCCCTCTTTTGCTACCTGTGAAAATTCTATGAACGTCCATGTAAAACAATTTACCACTTAGAATTATTCAAATGCAAGTGGTTTTTTGAAAAAATATTATTTCTCCAAAAAGTATTTTGTTTTTTCATTATCGTTCTCCTGCATACAAACCTTACAGTCTCTAAGTAGAACGAGGATTATTCTACAAAAAATACGACACCATTTAGCTATTATTACTTTTCTACTCTATTATCAGAATAACCATAAATTATATTAAAATAATAAATTTTGTGTATATTATCACATTCACTAAGTGTATACGTCTTCTATCTCTAGTCATATTCTATTAACAAACATTTATATTCTTCTGCATATTAAATTAATATAATGTAGAAATTTTCAAAATAAAACAGAATTTTTTGGCCAAAACAAACGAAATTCACGCGCTTAAAAAAAGGATAGAAAATTCAAAAGGAGCTTGTTTTTTACTTAAACTTACAAAAATTATCTTTATAAACAATACATTGGATGTATATTTCGCAAAATATTATAAATACCTCCTTCATTTTATTATTCAAATATATATTTTCCTTACTGTAAATCTAATGCTTTCCTCTACTAACTAGCATAAATTGCTTGTATTGACCTTAAATATTCTGTAATAAGACCAATTTTAAAATCATATTGTTTTTGTGCAAAAGTAAAAAAGCAGCTAAAAAGAAAACCAATATGCTAGAAATCATTTCAGCATACTGGTTGGTAAAACACCCTATTCATTTGTTCTTCTTTTTAAAAACTGCAATATTTTTATTTCCTTATAGTAAATACATAATATAATTCCAATTAATATTAATAAGGATCCATACAGTTGAATGCTAGTGGGAAATTGTTTTAAGAATACAGCACTTAATAACATAGCTATCGCTGGTTCAAAATTCAATAAAAGCGAAGCATTCGTTGACCCTATCTCCTTCATTTTTTGATTCCACATTAAATTACTAATCCCATGAATAACAATCGCTGATAAAATTAACAGCAACCAATATGGAGTTTCAACATGCCAATTAGTCTGCGGTAAAATTGTAAAGGAAAAGGGTACAAGCACCAGTAGTCCAATTAAATTTGTATAAAAGGTAATCAACTGTGCAGAGATTTTTAGACTAAGGTGGTTCACAATAATTAGAAACAAGGCAAAGCTTAGCATTGTAATTAAACTTAGCACCTCACCCTTACCGATTGAAATCGAGATAAGTGCTCCTTTTGTAATTATGAGGCCAACCCCTACAAAAGAAATGATTGCACCTAGCCAAAAAATGCCGTTCCGCGATTCATGATAAATCATTTTATTTAGTAATGATGTGACAATCGGTGCACAGGCTAAGATTAAAGCTGCGGTGATAGGAGAGGTGTGCTGAAGACTGGCATAAAAGCTATAGTGATTAATGGAGACACCTAGTATGCCTGCAATGACCAATAATACTAGATCATTGCGTGTAAATGCTGTTCGGTTAATTGTTTTCCAACTAATACATCCTAAAAACAGAACAATGACAATCAATCTAAAAATGGCGACTGTTATAGGAGCCCAATGGTCAATTAAAATAGAGCCAATTATAAAGTTACTGGCCCAAAAAAATACACAGCTAAATAAAATCATATAGATGGTGAGTTGTTTCATATCTAAATTGCACCTGCATTTAAAGAGACTTCTACATAAGTTATGGTAAAACTATTAAAAATCTACTTTCCTTTCTATTATTCACGTATCTATTACAACATAAGTATAGCAAACTAGAAAACTTCTAGTTTGCTATGTTAACTAAATAAGGGGGATTTAGTTGTTTGTACTAGTTGATAAATTTTCCTTTCGACATAACCACTCGATTAGATGGTTTGCGTGCAATAACTTCAGCACTTGATACTGCGTCAAAGAATACAAAACTTGCTTCGTCCTTCACATTCGGCCAAACCTTCTGGCCATTTGCATCCAATGGTGTCACACCATTTGTAATATATTTTAACGTTTGTCGAATAGAGCGTTCATCCAGTTTACGAGAAATATCTGCAAACGTCGTCGCTTTTTCTAAAATATCTCCTGAGCCATACGGACTCCAAGAATCATAAAATCCATCACAGCCAAAGTGGACATCAACTCCGTGCTCTGTCAGTAAATCAATCGGTGGGATTAAGCGTCTTAAATCGAATGGCACGGTTGACATAATTTTCACTTGTTGTTGTGCTAATCGTTCAGCAATTTTGTGCTGCTCCAGTAAAGATACATCACCAAGTGAAAAGGCATGACTAATCGCCGTTCTACCTTGATATTTTGCATCTTCAACGATATCGATCCATTTATCGATTGTATAATAGCCAACATGACCACCGTCATGAAGGTGAATATCAACATCTACATTAAATTCCTGTGCGATATCCATCACTTCATATAACGAAGGTTCTATTGAATTATCAATCCCTGCTGGATCAAGACCACCAATCATTGTCGCCCCATTACGTAAGGCTTCACGCAATAGTTTAGGGACATCATCTCTTAATAAGCCGTGCTGTGGAAAGGCAATAACTTCTGATGTCACAACATCTTTATAATCCTCCAATGCCGCTAGTACGCCCTCTAAATTTTTCAAGCCAATGTACGGATCGATATTAACATGTGTACGAATATGATTGGCGCCATTTTGAACGATTTTTTCAATCATTGCAGCCGCGCGTTGTTTACCTGTTGTAGCAAGAATGGATAACTCTTGTGCTTCACGCTCAAGTCGTTCCTTTAAATTCTTAACTGGTACACATGCTTTCCAAGGTAAAGATAAGTATGTTTTATCTAAGTGATTGTGCATTTCCTTAAAGGCAGGTAATAAAAGCTTCCCTTTCATATCTGTTACTTCATTTGGAGAACCGACTGCCTGCGTTGCTGGTATAATTTGTGAAATAAACCCATCTGTAATTTCAAGATTAAAAAGCTCCACTTTCGTACCAACTGTATCATTTTCTTTTATATATTCTCCTGTTTCAAGTAGAACATTTGTAAGCCAATGCTTCATCTAAATTCTCCTTTCAACTCTCCTACATCCTGTAAGTGAATTATTTTGCCTTGTGAAATAACAGTAGTAATTGGGCATCTTCTCGCAATAACATGAGCAGTGCTAACACCATCTACTAACAACATATTAGCTTTATCACCAACTTGTGGCCAAACGCGCTCTCCAGCGTCATTCAATGGTGTAATCCCATCAGAAGCGTACTTCCATGCACGACTTAATGAATATTCATCTATAAAACGGAATCTCTCCGCCATTACATTTAATTTCATAATCGTATTGCCTGTACCGTATGGTGACCAATGATCCGTTAAACTATCATGTCCTACAGAAACCTTTACTCCATTGTTATAAAGATACGGAATTGGTATGGTCGAACGATTCAAGTCTGTTGGGACAGTAGTTGTGACGTCTATTTGTACAGCAGCCATTGCTTGAACTAAATTTTCTAATCGTGACTGTTCTAAATCGGCAAGTGCCATCGCATGGCTAATTGTTACTTGACCTTCTTTTTTCGCCTGTTTCGTTAGTTCTATCAATTTATAAAATTCAAATTCACCTAATGTATTAGCTGTATGAATATGAATATCGATTCCTGCATGATAGTCTTGGGCAATACCCATCGTAGTTTGTAGGGATTTTTCAATATTACGGTCTACAATAGATGGATCAACACCCCCAACAAGCGTTGCGCCCATTGCCATTGCTTCACGGATCAGTCCTTCCACATTGGAGCGTAGTAAGCCGTGCTGTGGAAAGGCCACAATATCATAGGTAATTTGATCTTGATATTTTTCTAAAACCTGTTTTGTAATTTCGATATGCTTAGTTCCTATTTGTGGGTCAACATTACAATGTGAACGAATATAGGTATGTCCTTGTGAAATGAGCCACTTCACCATTTCTTCTGCTCGATAAGCAGCTGTCGGTAACTGCTTTGGTAACAGCGTTCTTTCTTCTTCAATACGAGTTAATATCCCTTTAGTTATGGGCCTTGGCGCCTGCCATTCTCCACCGAAGTACGTTTTATCGATATGAATATGCATTTCTCTGAATGAAGGAACTAGCAGTTGCTTTTGAGCATCCACTATTTCTACATCTCCAGCAACCACTATATTCTTATCCACTTGTTGAACATGCCCATCTTCGATTAGGACATCATAAATACCTGTACGAGTTGCAACAATGTGTTCATTTTCGCGCTCATATGCTTCTTCTAATCTCACATTTTTCAGCAATAGTTTACTCATAGTTTCCTCCCAATTAGTATTTTCTATCTATTACCAAATTTGATTACTCTACAATTTCAACGCCACTGATCATCGTGTAGTTAGATGCGTCTAACCAGAAACCTTTTACAGCATTACTATAGACTGCTAAGTGCTCATAGTTACGAACTGGAATATACACCGCTTCATCTAACTCCATTTGCATTGCTTTTTTGTAGATTTCATTACGTGCCTCTTGATTTGATTCAGAACGTCCTTGTTCAATTAACTTGTCTACTTCTGGGTTTGAATAGTAGAAATGGTTTCCTGGTGCTCCCATAGAAGCTGTGTGGAATAGATTATATTGGTTATAATCAGCATCCCCAGTAGCATTACCCCAACCACTAATAAATAGCTGATGCTGCTCTTTCGTGATTTCTGAAATAAATGCACCGTATTCCATTACTTGAATTTCAACGTCTAATCCAATACCTTTTAATTGGGATTGAATAACTTCAGCCATATTGATTCGCTCTTTACGATCACTTGTCAGCAATTTAACTTTTGTTCCCTCTTGAACACCAGCTTCTTTTAATAATTCTTTTGCTTTTACTACATCATAGTCATACGGCTTCGTTTCACTAGAATAACCAATGATTTTTGGACTCATTGCTGAATTCGCAAGTGTCCCAACATTATCGTAAATACCACTAATAATTGCTTCACGGTCAACTGCATAGCTAATAGCTTGACGAACTTTTACATCCGATAATAATGTGTCTTTCACATTGAAACCGATAAATTCTACAGCAAGACCTTCTGCACGGAATAGATTCATAGTTGATGAATTTTCAATACGGTCAATTTCTGTAACAGGAACTTGTTCTGCGATATGAGCTTCTCCACTTTCAATCATTGCTAAACGAGTAGAATCCTCTGGCACAACTTTAAATGTTACTTTATCTACTTTCGGTACAGTACCCCAGTAATCTTTATTTGTGTTTAATGTAATTTCTTGACCAGATTTCCAAGATTCAAATACAAATGGGCCTGTCCCTACCGGATGTGTTGCTAGTTCGTCAGCCGCTTCCGCAATCGCTTTCGGACTCATCATACTACCTTCTTGGCTTGCTAAAATAGATAAAAGTGGTGCATATGGTTCTTTTAATTTCAATGTAACAACATTCGTATCCTCTACTACTACTTCATTAATCATTGATAATTTATCACGCTGTGGTGAACCAGTTGCAGGATCTAAGATACGGTCGAAAGTAGCTTTTACAGCCTCTGCATTAAAATCTGCACCATCATGGAATTTAATGCCCTCATTCAATGTAAACGTCCAAGTGACATCGTCTTTTTGCTCCCACTCTTTTGCTAGTAATGGAACAATTTTACGATCTCTATCAAAAGCAACTAGCGTTTCATATACTTTGCCATGAATAATATTCGCTGAAGGAATATCTGTAATAAAATGAGGATCTAAGCTTGTAGCATCCGCTGCTCTTAATACAACTAATTCTCCTCCTACACTTTTCGATCCCTCTTTGGAATCTTCCGCACTATTATTATTAGCTGTAGAGCATGCTTGCAAAACAAGTACAGTAATAAGTGCCATGAATAAAAACAACTTCATTTTCTTCATAAACATTTCCTCCTTGTGTGATTTGTTACTTACATTTCGAATTATAAAGAAATAAAATTCACTTGTTTTTTAAAATTTTTACGTGTTTTTTAAATTTTCTGACTAATACTCCATAAAATATTTACATTCTTTACGCTTTTCACTAAATTGAAATCAAATCAAATAGAAAAGGAGTATTCGATATGGATAAAGTAACTACTATCGATCATTCTGTTTTAGTGAATGCACGCAAGGCAACTAGAAAAAAAAATCTTGTTTCTTTCCTAAACAAAATCAAAAAAAATAAAGCAGCTGTCGCTGGAGGCATCATCATTCTTCTTTATATATTGATGTTTCTCATCGGACCCATTCTAGCCCCTTATGATCCATACGATGTACAGTTAGGTCAAAAATTACAAGGACCAAGTTTAGACCACCTTATGGGAACTGACGATAAAGGTCGAGATATTTTAAGTCGAATTTTATATGGATCACGTTTATCCATTGGTGTTGGTATTTCAGCCGTTTTATTTGGCGGAACAATTGGAACATTTTTAGGGCTTATCGCTGGCTATTATGGTAAATGGGTTGATTCCATTATTAGTCGAATTTTAGATATTATGCTTGCCTTCCCAGGTATCCTACTTGCCTTAGCCATTGTCAGTGCATTAGGTGCAAGTCTTATTAACGTAACTATTGCTGTAGGATTTTTCTCCATTCCAATGTTTGCACGAATCGTACGTGGATCGACAATGGAAGTTAAAAAGTTGGAATATATCGATGCTGTGAAAACACTCGGAGCAAATGATATGACAATATTAATCAAGCATATTTTCCCGAATATTTTGTCACCAATTATTGTACAAGCATCTATGCGTTTAGCGACGGCGATTCTATCTGCAGCTGGTCTGTCCTTCTTAGGGCTGGGTGCACAGCCACCATCTCCTGAATGGGGTGCCATGCTTTCAAATGGTCGTGATTTCTTGTTTACCGCTCCTTATATGGCGCTATTCCCAGGTATTATGATTTCCATACTTGTATTAGGATTTAACCTATTTGGAGATGGTTTACGCGATGCGCTAGACCCAAGAATGAAAAATTAAAGGAGAGAAGATACATGACTTTATTTATCTTAAAACGTCTAGCTCAAATTATTCCCGTGACGCTTGGTGTTACACTTGTTGTTTTTCTTATTATGCAAATGATACCAGGTGACCCGGCTATTATTTTAGCAGGAGAAGGTGCTTCACAAGAAACTGTTGAAGAATTACGTGAAAATTTAGGGCTCAATAAACCATTAGCTGTTCAATACACTGATTACATTAAAAATCTTTTACAAGGAGATATGGGTCATTCATTAAAAAATAAACAACCAGTATTTGAGGAAATTACCGCCCGTTTACCGATTACAATCGAGCTAGCCTTTTACAGTATATTAATTACCATTATTTTAGGACTTATCGCTGGCATCATCTCAGCAATTCGTCCCTATTCTTTTATGGATGCTGGCCTTATGATTGTGGCCTTATTAGGGATCTCGCTACCAAGTTTCTGGCTAGGTATTTTATTAATGTATGTTTTCTCGGTACAGCTACATTGGCTTCCTGTTGCAGGCTGGGAAAGTGCTAAACATATTATTCTTCCTGCAGTCACTCTTGGTGCTGGTGGTGCAGCTATCGTTGCGCGTATGACTCGTTCTAGTATGTTAGACGTCGTGAATCAAGACTATATTCGAACGGCAAAAGCAAAAGGCTTAAAGGGTTACGTCATTATCCTAAAGCATGCCTTACGTAATGCTTTAATCCCAGTAATTACAGTAGTAGGTTTACAATTTGGTAGTTTACTTGGTGGAACTGTATTAGTAGAATCTGTTTTCGCTGTCAATGGATTAGGACGCATGATTGTTGATGCTATTCGTACACGTGACATACCTGTCGTTCAAGGTGGCGTTCTTGTTGCCTCATTAATATTTGTTTTTATTAATCTTTTCGTGGATATTTTATACCGATTCTTCAATAAACGAATGGATTTAAACTAGGGAGGGAAAAACAGATGAAACAAGAAACAGTGTTGGAAGTGAAAAATTTACAAACGTATTTTTATTCAAGTGAAGGGGTTGCCAAAGCTGTTGATGGCGTATCCTTTACACTGCAAAAAGGAGAAACACTCGGTATTGTTGGTGAATCTGGTTGTGGAAAATCCATGACTTCCCTGTCATTACTACGTTTAGTACCCTCACCACCTGGAAAAATCATCAATGGTGAGATTCTATTAAATAATACGGACATCTTAAAATTATCAGATGAAGAGTTACGCAAAATTCGAGGCAATAAAATATCAATGATTTTTCAAGAGCCTATGACGAGCTTAAACCCTGTTTTATCAGTAGGTGAGCAAATAGCTGAATCGATTCGATTGCACCAAGGCTTATCTCGTAAAGAAGCATGGCAAAAGGCTGTCGATATGATTCGTCTAGTAGGAATTCCTGCACCTGAAAAAAGAGCGAAGCAGGAGCCTTATCAATTAAGTGGTGGCATGCGACAACGTATTATGATTGCGATGGCCTTAGCCTGTACACCAGATGTGTTAATTGCAGACGAACCAACAACGGCACTAGATGTAACGATTCAAGCTCAAATTATTGATATTATTCAAAACCTACAAAAACAATTAGGAATGAGTATTATCTTCATTACGCATGACCTCGGAGTTGTAGCAGAAGTTTGTGATAAAATAGCGGTTATGTATGCGGGACAGGTTGTAGAAGAAGGCACAACTGAAAGCCTTTTTGAAAAACCATTACACCCTTATACGAATGGACTTATTCAATCCTTACCGAAGCTATATGAAGATCAAGAAGAACTTTCTACTATTCATGGAACTGTTCCAAGTCCATACAATTACCCAATTGGCTGTCGTTATGCAGAACGCTGCCCATTTGCTACAGATTTATGTCGTGACAAACAACCTGAACTTCTTACAGTCGAGCAAGGGAAAAAAGTTAGATGCTGGATGTACAGCAATGAATGGCAAGGAGAAACACTTATGAAGGAGATGACAGTATGACAACGGCACATCAAACACAACCACTATTACAAGTAAATGATTTAAAACAGCATTTTTTCTTAAAAAAAGAAAAGCTCTTCGGCCCACAACAGGTTGTTAAAGCTGTTGATGGTGTTTCCTTCGATATTATGCCTGGTGAAACACTCAGCATTGTAGGAGAATCTGGCTGTGGAAAATCAACGACTGGCCGTTCTATTTTAAGATTGGATGAGCCTACTTCAGGGGAAGTATTGTTATTCGGTAAAAACTTAGTGAATATGAGTAAAAAAGAGCTACGAGCTGCACGGAAAGACATACAAATTATTTTCCAGGATCCATATGCTTCTCTTAACCCACGAAGAACGATTCGAAAAATGTTAACGGAAGCTATGTCTATTCAAAAAATAGTACCACCTGAAAAGCAGGAAGCACGTATGTTGGAATTAATGTCCCTTGTAGGGTTACGTCCAGAATATTTAGAGCGTTATCCACATGAATTTTCAGGTGGTCAGCGCCAGCGTATTGGTATCGCGAGAGCCCTTGCTGTTAATCCTAAAATTATTATTTGTGATGAATCTGTTTCTGCCTTAGATGTTTCCATTCAAGCACAAATATTAAATTTACTGAAGCAGCTACAAAGAGATTTAGATTTAACATTTCTATTTATCTCACATGATTTAAGTGTTGTTCGCCATATTTCAGACCGTATTATGGTTATGTATCTTGGGAAGGTCGTGGAAATTGCTGATAAGCAGTCACTGTTCTCACAACCACATCATCCTTATACAAAAGCACTGTTTTCATCTATTCCAGTGATTGATAAGCAACATCGCAAGGAGCGTATTATTTTAAAAGGAGACCTACCGTCACCTCTTAACCCACCTACTGGCTGTAGCTTTCACACACGTTGTCCATTCGCAACAGATAAATGCAAAGCAGAAGTTCCAGCATTACGAGAAATCACGGCAACACATAAGGTAGCTTGCCATTTTGCAGAAAATTTAGTTTAATGTACTTTACACAAATAAAATAATTGGAGAGGTCATTATGTTACAACTAGAAACCTTCAACATATATATTCTCCTATGTGTAATTGCTCCAATTATTGGAGCTTTTCTGCTTACTTTTATATTTATTTTCGAAAAACAAATCGATAGCCTTGAGGAGGAAAAAAGAAATTTAGAGCTTGAGCAGGATTTACAAAGAGCGAATATTCTCCAGTTAAATCAGCAAATACAGCCGCATTTCTTTTTTAACGCATTAAATTCATTACTAAGCCTAGCCCGCATCAATCGAAAGGAGGATTTGGTTGCGGGCATTGAGGCCTTAGCAACGTTTTTTAAATTTAAATACAATAATCATGAGGTTTTAATTGCATTAAAAAACGAGGTACAATTTGTCGATAGTTATTTAAATATCCAACAGTTACGCTTTGGACATCGTTTGACGATTCATAAGCATGTGGATGATGAGGCCCTAACTGTCCCGATACCTCCATTTATTCTGCAGACCATTATTGAAAATGCATATAAACATAGCTTTGAAAAACATATAGGACCTGCGGAATTATCTATTACGATAAAAAAAATGGAAAACATATTATTAATAGAAATTAAAAATACACAACCACTTGAAAAGATAGAACATACTACTGTGCTAGTAGAGGACGAATTGCAGCAAGGTTACGGTCTTGAAAATATTAGAAAACGACTTGAGCTTATTTATGGACTCGAAAATATTTTATTCTCGATCCAAAATAATGAACAGTTTTATACTGTGACAATCCATGTTCCCGCTTAGGCTTTCTATCAATTTGAATGTGAAAGGAGAATGACACCTTGAATATATTAATCGCAGATGATGAGCCGCTAGAATTAGAGCAAATGATTTATTTATTAAAACCTCATTTTCCTAATTGGACATTCCATACTGCTCAGGATGCCTCACAAGCTCTGCAATTAGCTAAAAAGCATCGTATGACCATCGCCTTTTTAGATATTCAAATGCCTGGGAAAGATGGAATCACTTTAAGTAAGGAACTAAAGGAGCTTTATGAAGTTGATATCATTATGGTAACTGCTTATCAGACCTTTGAATATGCCCAACAAGCATTGCGTATCGGGGTAAAGGATTATCTTACAAAACCAGTTATTGCTAGCGAATTAAATGCTATCGTGGAGAAATATAAAGTGTGGAGCTCTAACCATGATGCAATCCAAAGCGCACTTTCCTCATTGTTAAATAAGAGTGATTACACGCAACATCAACATACACAAAGTTTTTTACTTTTTACGATACAGCAAAAATTAAGTGGCATGAATTTAAAAGTGATACGGCTATTTTATCTTCTGACAGGCATTGAACTATGGCTAATTCAATTAATAAGCATCAGTGTATTATCTGAAATTATGTTAAATATCCCTGTGCCTATTACACTTTTTTTATTTTTAATTATCATGTTACTTCTTGATCGGATCATGTCAGTGAAAAGTATACTATGGCTCGAAATTTTATTTATTATTGCTCTTTTTTCTTTACTTATTTTTATTCCCATTTATTACTTCGTACAAAATGGCGCAAGTACTGTATATGAAGGAATTCGCTTATACCACCCGTATTTATTTTATTTTAAAAATAGTGAGATCCTACTCTTTTTTGTTATAATTCAACTAGCTGTTTTAGGACAAGTTCTCTTTGATAAATCGACTTGGTATTTAATTGCATTTATTAAGCCAAAAAAAGTGCGTCGTAGTCTACTTTCATCAGGTGTGATCTTAGCGTTATTAACACTGTCATTCACAGCCATCTTAATGATTGCTTTATATGGTGGCTCCTTTGGCCAGTTTCAAGTTCTGATTTTCACATTTTTATATGAAGTACAACCAGGCTTTCTAACTTTTGCCTTCCTTGTTATTGTTCTATTAGCTGTTGTAACGACCTTACTAGTAGACATGCGGGCAACGAAACGATTTTTTGTGAAGAAAAGACCTTACTACTTTTATTTGATTTGTCTAATGGTTATTATATTAATTTTTTTCTTATCTATTGATTTAACTATTTTAGGTGTTATCTATTCTTTCGCCTTCTTACACATTTCAATGCTACCGTTTATGTTAATTCTGTTATTTACTAATCGTAGCATTCATCAACATAGCTGGCTGGTTCTACTGCTTTCCATGATTATCGGATTAGGTGTAGGTCTAAACTTTAACATGCTATATGGATTAGCTGCTAGCTTTATGATTTCGTGTATCTATCAATTAATGCTACAAACTGAAACTAAAGAAAAGAAGCCTGAACACTAGATTTTTTCGGGTTCAGGCTTTTGTCTTCAATTAGCTGATATAAAAAATAAATAGGCTAAGTAATAGGAGACTGACAATAGCTAAACTGATAGAAAGATAATGTCTTTTTTCCTCTCGACCGTAGCAGTAGTCTATAAAAATGGAACTAAAAAGAATAACAGTTAAGTATCCTCCAATGATGACGGTATATAAAATCCACCCTTTTACCATAAATAAAATGAGCATGACGATATTCAAAGCTTTAAGAGTCCATACAGCACGTCGATGGCCCCTAGAAACATACCCCTTTGGAATGTTGAACCTTTTCCTCATTATTTTTTCGACAAGCATATGAATAGCTAGTAGAAGGACTAGAAAAACAACATAACCTTTCATTCCAAATTTAGCTTGATCTTTGAGAGTGAGGTTTTCATAAGCCTTTGTCAGTTCTCTATTATTAACTTTATAAAATGATTTATGGTCATGATCTTCTATTAGAATACTTTCCTCACCTATGAACATCTTCAACTTAATGATCTGGTCATTTTCAAACTGTGCCCAAACATCCTGTATGGTACGAAATAAAAATTGGTTCTCTTCATATTTCTGTGTTACTGTGGCCTGCTGTAATAGCTGCTGTAATAATTCCTTTTCGGGAATTTGTTTATATACTTTTTGGCCAATCGTCCACCCAGGTCTTCCCGCTAGAAAGGTCTCCTCATCTGAATTTGAAATCATCGTATATTTTTTTACTGTTTCTTGCTGTGCCAGGGTAACAATTGAAGCTTGACGAGTTTGCTCCATCTGTCCTAATGGCCCCATCTCTACTAACAAAAGTAGTATGAGTATCGCACCTATAAAAATCAGTGGATATGACCAGCGTTTTGTTACCTTTTTTTCTTGCTGTACTCGCTGTAGAATATCCTGCTGTAATGATTGCGTAAATCGTGGTGCTTCGCCAAGTTCTTGATCCAACTTCTCTTTAAAAGTTGTCATCTACTAACACCTCCCACTCACTTTTCTCTAATCTTTCCTGTAACATTTTTCTTGCTCGGTGCAATCTAGTTTTAATCGTATTTTCTGTACATGCAAGAATATCTGCCATTTCCCTGATCTTTAATTCCTGATAATAATAAAGGATAGCTACCTCTCGATAAGTAATTGGTAACTCAAATAAAGCACACTTTAATGTTGATCGCTCATCCTTAACTACTAATTCCTTTTCCGGAGTACGTTTACTTGCACCCATATGTATTTTTTCCATCAATAGATGTCGTTTATTTTTCCAACTTCGTAGATAATCATGACTTTTATGTACGGTAATTTTGACTAAATACGTCTTTAGGGAGGATCTTTGTTCAAAACGATTCTGCTGACGATAATACGCGAAAAATACATCCTGAACAATTTCTTCAGCAATCGACCAGTCCTTTACATATAGATAAGCCACTCGTAAGCAATATTCACCGTGCTCTTCCATAATGGCTGCTAAATGCTCACTCACCCAAACACCTCCTATACACATTCACCCTATAGTCGTAATCCATTGCTTATTGGTTTCAAAAAAAGAAAATAACCGCTACGTTTTTACGATGGACATAATTTTTCAAAAACTCCACACAATAAAAAAGCATTGTAACAAGCATTTTTTTCATCGTTGATTTTAATGATTTTATTTGGAATATGTCGGTTATACACTGTATTTATCGTATTCGTATGCCAAGAAGCATACTTTTTTTCTTTTTTCTATTGAATAACTAGCAAAAAAACTGTTATAGTGAGATTGTTTGTCTGACGTCTGACTAATTAGATCTTAAGCTGTTCTTTTGAAATTGGAACATCATGGCAAAAAATATTATATATAAATATGGAGGAAATGATGAGGTACTTAATATCCTTGTGTGGATTGTTACTTGTTTTTGCATTAGCTTTTTTAATGAGTAAAAACAAAAAAGAAATAAAATATAAATATATAGTTATTATGTTAATCATCCAATTTTTATTGGCAGCTTTACTACTCAATACAACAGTTGGTTATGTTCTAATCAAAGGAATCACAAAAGTATTTGATCATTTATTATCATATGCCAATGCAGGTATATCATTTGTTTTTGGTGGTTTAGCAAATGAAGGAGAATCACCATTCTTTTTAACAGTATTATTACCGATTATCTTTATTTCAGTCTTGATCGGGATTTTACAACACTTTAGAATACTTCCCTTATTTATGAAATGGATAGGATTATTTTTAAGCAAAGTCAGTGGTATGGGAAAATTAGAGTCCTATAATGCCGTTGCTTCTGCTATGGTAGGACAATCCGAAGTATTCATAACGGTCAAAAAACAATTAGATAAGATTGCCCCTCATCGTATGTATACTTTATGTGCATCAGCTATGTCTACCGTTTCGATGTCAGTTGTTGGAGCCTACATGACAATGATTGAGCCTAAATATGTTGTAACGGCCATAGTCCTGAATCTATTTGGGGGCTTTATCATTGTTTCCATCATTAATCCTTATACTGTAGATGAAAAGGAAGATATCTTAACGATTGAAGATGAGCATAAGCAAGCCTTCTTCCAAATGATTGGAGAATATATTATGGATGGCTTTAAAGTAGCCATCATTGTTGGTGCCATGCTTATTGGTTTCGTAGCTTTAATGGATTTAATCAATTCACTATTTGATATGATTATCGGCATCTCTTTCCAAGAAATATTAGGCTATATCTTTGCACCAATCGCCTTCTTAATGGGGATCCCATGGAAAGATGCTGTTTCTGCTGGCGGCATTATGGCAACTAAATTAGTAACGAATGAATTCGTTGCCATGATCAATCTTGGTGACGTCTCAGCGTCCATGAGTGAACGTACACTGGGCATTATTTCTGTATTCCTTGTATCCTTTGCCAACTTTTCATCCATTGGTATTATTTCCGGGGCAGTGAAAGGGTTGAACGAAAGACAAGGAAATGTTGTTGCACGATTTGGCTTAAAGTTGTTGTACGGCGCTACACTTGTAAGTATCCTAACAGCTATTATTGTTGGATTGATTATTTAAACTGAATATGGGACTATTTTTGAACTGCACTCGACTCGGTTAGTTGGGTGCAGTTTTTCTGTATTGTATCTTCGTAATCGCTATGGGTTGCACATCAAAACAACGACATTTGCAAGATGTAGACAAGAAAGGATGAAAAGAAAGTTAGGTGCTAAGAATGACTGAATATGACCGCTTTTTCCAATTAAAAGGCGTTCATGCCCAACACTTATCAAATTAAAAAAGAACACTCATTTGTTTTAACTCTTAAACAGATGAGTGTTCTTTCAGTTTTTCATCGTTCTGAATAATAGACTGATTCAAGTAATTCTGCTCTTGAATGGGATCTATCCATTCCTTCACTTCAAAAAATTTAACGATGTTATTTAATGATAAAGCGCAGAATACAATAGCACTAAAAAACTAAGTAGAGTGAAACTAAATAGAATTATTAGAGGTAATTTCTCTTTACGTTCTTTGATTCGATTCATTCTAAGAAATAGTACAATACAAAGGGCAAGTGAAATACCAAAAAGAATAATAGGAACTATAGATAACAAAACTATTCTCCTTTTCTAATAATTAACATTGAGAACCTATCCAGAAAGGATCTGGATTTACTGTACCTGTCCATTTAAAAAATACAAAAGTGTTAAAAGAATTCCGTTAATCGTTATAAATGAGAAGGATGGACCGAACCTGAAGGATTTTTTAGTATTTCGTTATACTAATTTAAAAAGGACAAAACATATTAGTCATATAAAATATGTTTTGTCCTTTGATTTATTTTTTTATTTAGGTATTGATAACTATGTTTTAGTAATGCACATTTTAATTTATGTCTCTTTATTTAACGACAATATTGACAAGTTTGCCTGGAATAACGATGACTTTTACTAAGCTCTTTCCTGCCATATATTCTTGTACTTTTTCATCAGCCAACGCCACTTTTTCGATGTCCTCTTTTGAAGCATCTTTTGCTACGACGATTTTAGCACGTACTTTACCCGCAACTTGCACTGCTACTTCTACTTCATCATCCACAAGCTTAGCTTCATCATACGTTGGCCATTGCGCATAAGAAATTGTTCCTTCATTACCTAATAGCTGCCATAATTCTTCAGCAATATGTGGAGCGATTGGTGCTAGCATTTTAACAAAACCTTCCGCATAGGCTGTTGGGATCACATCAACTTTATAGCAATCGTTGATAAATACCATCATTTGTGAAATAGCTGTATTAAAGCGGATGCCTTCATAATCCTCTGTCACTTTTTTCACTGTTTGGTGATAAGCTTTTTCAAGTGTTTGATCGTTAGATACTTGAATTTTAGCAGAGATTGTTCCATCCTCTTCATTGACAAATAGACGCCAGATACGGTCTAAGAAGCGTCGTGCGCCGTCTAAGCCATTTGTAGACCATGCAACAGAAGCCTCAAGTGGTCCCATAAACATTTCATATAAACGTAATGTATCTGCCCCATGCGAATCGATGATTTCATCTGGGTTTACAACATTCCCTTTAGATTTAGACATTTTTTCATTACCTTCACCAAGAATCATACCTTGGTTAAATAATTTTTGGAACGGCTCTTTCGTATGAACAACACCTAAATCATATAACACTTTATGCCAGAAGCGAGCGTATAGTAAATGTAGTACAGCATGCTCAGCCCCACCAATATAAATATCAACTGGTAACCAGCGTTTTAGTAATTCTGGATCAGCAATCGCTTCTGTATTTGTAGGATCGATATAGCGTAAGAAGTACCAGCTAGAGCCTGCCCACTGTGGCATTGTATTTGTTTCACGACGGCCTTTTTTGCCTGTCTCTGGATCTACAACATTCACCCATTCTGCAATATTTGCCAATGGTGATTCACCAGTACCCGATGGACGGATATTATCTGTTTTCGGAAGCATTAATGGTAGTTCCTCTTCTGGAACAGGTGTGATCGTGCCATCTTCCCAATGAATCATTGGAATCGGTTCACCCCAGTAACGTTGACGAGAGAATAACCAGTCACGTAGACGATAAGAGATTTTCTTCTCCCCTACGCCTTTTTGCTCTAACCATTCGATTGCTTTCGCGATGCCATCTACTTTGTTTAAACCATTTAGGAAGTCCGAGTTAATATGTGGACCATCACCAGTAAATGCTTCTTTGCTGATGTCTCCGCCTTCAAGGACAGGAACAATGTCTAAGCCGAACGCTGTTGCAAATTCATAGTCTCGTTCATCATGGGCTGGAACCGCCATAATAGCACCTGTACCGTAAGACACTAGTACATAATCAGCAATCCAAATCGGAACTTTTTTACCGTTAATCGGATTCACTGCATAGGCTCCTGTAAATACACCTGTTTTCTCTTTCGCTAAATCTGTACGCTCAAGGTCAGATTTCATTTTGACCTTTTCTAAATAATCCTCGACAGCTTGGCGTTGTTCAGCAGTAGTAATCTGTTCTACTAATTTATGTTCAGGTGCAAGCACACAGTATGTAGCACCAAATAATGTATCAGGACGTGTTGTAAATACCGTGAAGTTTTGATCTGTACCATCAATATCAAATGTTACTTCTGCCCCTTCTGAACGACCAATCCAGTTACGTTGCATATCTTTAATAGACTCTGGCCAATCTACTTCCTCTAAGTCATCAATTAAACGGTCTGCATATGCCGTAATTTTTAGCATCCATTGTTTCATTGGTCGACGTTCTACTGGATGCCCTCCACGTTCTGATTTCCCATCAATTACCTCTTCATTCGCCAATACAGTACCAAGTGCTGGACACCAGTTCACAGCCACTTCATCGACATAAGCTAAACCTTTTTTATAAAGTTGGATAAAAATCCATTGTGTCCATTTATAATAGTTAGGGTCCGTTGTGTTAATTTCGCGATCCCAATCATAGCTAAAGCCTAGCTCTTGGATTTGACGCTTGAATGTCGCAATATTTTTTGCGGTAAACTCAGCTGGATCATTACCAGTATCAAGTGCATATTGCTCAGCTGGTAAACCAAATGCATCCCAGCCCATTGGGTGTAATACATTGTAGCCTTGCATACGTTTAAAGCGTGAAAGGATATCTGTTGCTGTATATCCTTCTGGATGGCCTACATGAAGTCCAGCACCAGATGGATATGGGAACATATCTAGGGCATAAAATTTAGGCTTCGCTGTTTCATTTTCAGTTTTAAATGTTTTATTATCAGCCCAATATTGCTGCCACTTTTTTTCAATTTGTTGATGATTAAAACTCATTCTTTTTCCTCCTTCGATGGATCATGTTGCTCTTCATCAGAATTGACAAAATATTTAAAAAATAAAAAAACTCGCCCCATTCTTAAAGAAGGGACGAGAGAATTTGTACTCCCGCGGTACCACCCAGATTAGTGATTACACTCGGCTCAAGCTTCCTTAACGCGGAAGAAACGACACACGATATTTCACGCGGGCAGACTCAGAAGGCGAGTTCAACTTGCTTTCTTACTAGCTTTCACCAACCGCTAGCTCTCTAAAAAGAACCACAAATCTACTATTCCTCATCACAGTCTTTACATGATATTGCATTTATTCTAATGGAAAGTATTGAAAAGCACAAGCCTTTGTTTACAGGTTACCCATTACTGAACAATTAATTCCTTTTTTTCCTTAGTTTTAGATAAATCCTTACATTCATGAAAAGCAAAATGCTGACATCCAATGCATTGATTTACATCCAAATAGCTAATAGCTTTTGTAATTGCTTCTCCTGTGTGCTGATAAAAATGTTGCGCGCCTATTTTATCGTAGATTCCATTGTGCTGCAGGGCTACCTTTAAATCACCTTGCACACCAGTTAACAAAATAGTACCACCTTGCGCTATAAAGTTATCCATGATATTGCTAAAATATGCTTCACCAGTTGAATCCATAAAGGGCACTTTCCCCATTCGTAAAATCAAAACTTTTGATTTCTGATGTAACGCGCTTTCAATCGTTTGTTCAAACATTTGTGCTGCACCAAAAAACAGTGGACCTTCAATTGTATACATGCTAATTTGCGGACAATCATGCTGCTGGTGAACGACATGTGCCTGCACCTTCTCCCCTTTGAGGGAATGATCGGGTAATACTTTTGTGACAACAAGCTTTTCACTCATCCGTTTCGCAAATAAAAGCACAGCCAAGACTAGCCCTACTTCGACTGCTAATGTAAGACTAGTAAAGACAGTTAATAAAAAGGTAATCAATAATACAAGTGAATCTCCAGATTTTAATTTCACAATATGCAAAAAATGGTGTCGTTCACTCATATTCCAAGCTACTACCATTAACACAGGAGCCATACTTGCTAACGGTATGTGTGACGCATATGGAGCTAATAACAATAATGTGACTAAGACAAACACACCATGGATGATACCTGACATAGGAGAAATTGCGCCTGTTTTAATATTGGTCGCTGTACGTGCAATCGCACCCGTGGCAGGTATACCTCCAAACAATGGCGTCACGATATTGGCAATCCCTTGCCCAATAAGTTCCCGGTTGCTGTTATGCTTACTATTTGTCATCCCGTCTGCAACGACAGCAGATAGCAGAGATTCTATGCCTCCTAGCATTGCAATGACAAACGCTGGACCAATAAGCTGTTGTAAGCGTTCCAACGTAATAGGAGGAAAAGCAAAATGAGGTAATGAATTAGGAATTTGACCATAGGCTGTTGCAATAGTGGCAACTTGTCCTGAAAAGAAGAACGTTGCCACAAGAGTTGAAACAACAATTCCAACTAATGCACCAGGAACTTTTGGAAAAAGTTTTGGTGTGATGATAATCGTTAGTAAACAAAGGATTGCCGTAAAGATACTATAAACATTCGTCGTACCTAGCTGCTTAACGATTTCTTGTATATTGTCCATAAAATATTCATGTCTTTCCATATTGGTTAGCCCTAAAAAATTGGCAATTTGACCTGTAAAAATAAGAACAGCTATACCTGCAGTAAAACCAACTGTTACAGGGCGAGGAATAAACTTAATTAAAGACCCCAGCTTAAAAATACCCATTAAGCAAAGCAAAACCCCTGCCATTAAACCGGCAAGTAATAAATCTTCATAGCCATAAGTAAGGACAATTCCTAATAATACCGGCACAAACGCTCCGGTGGGCCCACCAATTTGATATTTAGATCCACCAAAAAGCGAAATAAGGATACCAGCAATACAAGCGGTATAAATACCATACTCAGGTTTCACACCAGATGCAATGGCAAAGGACATGGCGAGTGGAATGGCGACAATCCCAACAATAATTCCAGACATTACATCCTTCTTTACATGATGAACTGAATACCCTTCAAAGCGTCCTGTAAACAGTGACTTCATAGATAAATCTTCCCTTCAAAATAATAAGCAAAGCATAATTTTTAAACATCATTGATTTACTTATTGTCTTCGTCACCTTCATTGCTCGTCATTTCTTCTAATCTTGAAATGGTATTAACTAAATGGTTATTAAAAATATCCTTTGCCACTCCGAGTAATTCACCAATCATTGGATCACTTAAAGAATAGTAAACTTTTTTACCTTCTTTCACCCCATAAACAATATTTTTAGCACGTAAAACACTTAATTGCTGTGAAACTGCCGAGCCCTCTTTTTCTAAACAATCTTGAATCTCGTTGACACTTTTCTGACCATCTACAAGGAGTTCAAGTATTCTAATACGTAACGGATGTGCTAATGCTTTAAAAAAATCCGCCTTAAACTGTTGTAAGCCCTCTTCCATAAAAAAACCTCCATATCACTACATATTCAAATATTTGAATATATATAATTGTAAGCCTGTTGACAATATTTTTCAATATCTCCTATAAAAAAGAGCAAAACCAAGTGTTATACACACTCGATTTTGCTCTCTTTTTATTTTGTTAGATTATTAATCTACAACTATATTGTTCTTTTTTAAAGGATAATCGTAAGTTAAACATGGGATAATAGCCAACAGCACAATGACCACTAAGGTTAACACTAGTGGGATCATCCCAAACTGATCCACCATTATCCCGCCGAATAATGGCCCAATCATCCGTCCCCCAGTCGCAGCACTATTAATTATGCCCTGATAAAACCCTTGTCGTCCTTTTGGTGCAAGCTGATTCGCAATGGTTGGCAATGCGGGGGTATAAAACATTTCGCCAAATGTTAAAACAAGCATCGCTGCACCGAACATTTTAAAATCACTTGCAAAGGCAATAATTCCAAAAGAAATGGCAATAAGCGTTACACCAAACACTAACTGACGTTTTAAATGATGCTCCCACCGTTTTACAAGAGGCGCAATAAGAGGTTGCCCCAAAACAATAAGTAGACCATTTATTGTCCAAAGTAAGCTGTATTGTTTTAACCCCAAGCCTAAATCTTGGGTATAAGACGAAATCGTTGCACTCCATTGAGAATATGCTAGCCAACATAAAACGGAGGACGCACTAATAATTAACAAAGCATAGAATGGTGCCTTGTTAACAATTCGTTTACTTTCACTAACGACACTCTTCGGTGCAATACTCCCTACCTCTAAACGCTTAAATGTAAATAGCGCAATGAAAAAGAATAAAATATACATCCCTAAATTTACTTTAAAAACATAGTCAAATTGATAATCTGCCACTATACCTGCAAGTGCAGGTCCTACAGCAACTCCAACATTCTGTGCCAAATAGATGGCATTAAAGGCTTTTCGTCCGCCCTCTGGCCATGCAGCACCAGCTAATGCAAACATACTTGGAAAAACGATGCCCCCACTAAAGCCGAGTATTGTTAAAAACCACACATAATGTGGCCAACCGTGCCAAATCGTTAAACCAATTAGTGAAGCAATCGTTAACAGAATGCCAAACATTATAGCCTTATAGCCACCAATTCTATCAAATAAGTAACCTCCTAGTAGGTTACCAAGTACCCCAGCAGCAGAATTGAGCATTAAGATAAAGCCAGCCATCGCAAGCGTTTTTCCTAAATAATCATGCATATAAATGGCATTTAAAGGCCATAAAAAAGAGTTGCCTGTTGTGTTAACAAGCATTCCAATTATTAAAAACCAAACACGTTTTGGCATATGATGACCTCCATTATTTCGCTTCTCTAAATAGCTAGTTTATGCTGAAACACTTAAAAGTACAAGGAAAATAATTTTACCCTTTTTACAAGTCTTCCACAATATTTTACTTAGGAATGATATGCGATCTTCTCTTTTTCGTTACAATTTAAAACTTCTATGTATGATTAAGCCCTTCTCCCATGACGGAACGAAAAGCACATGATAAAATAAAGAGTTAGAGGAGTGAAATAAATGACAGAAATGAATTTTCCTTTTCCTTCTGAGGGGAAAAGATACTATACATGGAATCGCTATTTACGTGATCAATTTGGTCATAAAGTGTTTAAAGTTGCGTTAGACGCAGGCTTTGATTGCCCCAATCGTGATGGCACAGTAGCCTTTGGTGGCTGTACATTTTGCAGTGCTGCTGGCTCTGGCGATTTTGCAGGCAATAAGGTCGATCCAATCGATGTCCAATTCGCCGAAATTCGAGATAAAATGCATCAAAAATGGAAAGACGGCAAATACATGGCCTACTTCCAAGCCTATACTAATACACATGCCCCATTGCCAGTTTTAAAGGAAAAGTTTGAAGCTGCTTTAGCGCAAGAAGGTGTAGTTGGTTTGTCCATTGCTACACGTCCGGACTGTTTACCAGATGATGTCGTAGAATACTTAGCTGAATTAAATGAGCGTACGTATTTATGGATTGAGCTTGGCCTTCAAACTGTTCATGAAAAAACTGCCAATCTTATTAACCGCGCCCATGATTATGCAACCTATGTAGAAGGTGTTGAAAAATTGCGCAAACATGGGATACGTGTTTGCTCACATATTATTAACGGCCTGCCTTTAGAGGACTATGACATGATGATGGAAACCGCACGAGAAGTGGCAAAGCTAGATGTCCAAGGTATTAAAATCCACTTACTTCACCTATTAAAAGGAACACCTATGGTAAAGCAATACGAAAAAGGGATGCTAGAATTTTTAGATCAGGATGTTTACACAAAGCTAGTCGCTGATCAATTAGAAATTTTACCACCTGACATGGTTATTCATCGCATTACAGGCGATGGACCGATTGATTTAATGATTGGGCCAATGTGGAGTGTCAATAAATGGGAAGTGTTGAATGGTATTGATGCCGAGCTTGAACGTCGTGGCAGTTGGCAAGGGAAGTTTTATAAGGCTGAGGTTACAAAATGAAATTACAACGTGTTTTACAGTATGCCCAGCGGCTATTAAAGGATAGTATAGCAGAGGGAGATACGGTGGTTGATGCGACGGCAGGAAATGGCCATGATACCCTCTTTTTAGCACAGCTAGTCGGAGATAAAGGACAAGTATATGCCTTTGATGTTCAAAAGGAGGCAGTGGACGCTACACTCCATCGTCTATTAGATCACGGTTTAGAGCACCGCGCTCTTGTATTAAACAAAGGACATGAGGAAGTATCAAACTTTGTACACAAGCCAGTAGCGGCAGCCATCTTTAATCTTGGCTATTTACCTGGTAGCAACCATGATATTATTACCCAACCAACTACTACAATACAGGCTATCGAGGATTTGCTAAAGCTTTTGAAAGTTGGAGGGTTAATTGTCCTAGTCATTTATCATGGTCATCCTGGTGGAAAGGAAGAGCGAGATAGTGTTATTGACTATGTCAGTAAGCTTCCACAAAAATATGTACATGTCTTAAAATATGAATTCCTCAATCAGCAGAATGATCCACCATTTGTTATTGCGTTAGAGAAAATGAAAGAATATCCTATTTAATACGATCAGGTACAAGAAAAAAGGCGATTAATTAGTTTAATAGAAACTAGTTAATCGCCTTCCTCTTTAACTATTTATTTTTTCGTTTTTCATTATAGTCAATCCAGAAATCTGCACCTTTAATTCCTAGTTTACGAGGATCAAAGACAGGGTCTTTTCCTTCTTTTTTCTGTTTCTCATAATCTTTTAGTGCAACAATTGCTGGCTTCATAATAATTAAAATGGCAAGTACGTTAATCCAAACCATGAGACCAAGGCCCACATCTCCCATTGCCCATGCTAGACCCGAAGTACGAACTGTACCATAGAATGCTGCAATTAAAATAGCAATTTTTGCTATCCAAATAAATACCTTTTCTGTGTTACCTCTAAATAAATAAGCGACATTTGTTTCAGCAATGTAGTAGTAAGCCATAATTGTTGTAAAGGCAAAGAAGAATAACGCAATAGCTACAAATGGAGCACCAAAGCCTGGTAATGATGAATCAACCGCATATTGTGTATACGCAGCACCCGCTTCAATACTTTTTGCAAATGTCATTTGTTCATCGCCAGCTAATCCACCATTATTAAATTCCCCAATATGGATAAATGGATCTGTTCCTTCCGCTGCCTTTTCATCTTGTACATTGTACATCCCTGTAAATAAAATCATAAATGCCGTAGCAGAACAAATTAATAAAGTATCAATGTACACAGAAGCTGCTTGAACAATCCCTTGCTTAGCTGGATGCGATACTTCGGCTGCTGCTGCAGGGTGAGCCCCTGTTCCTTGGCCAGCTTCATTGGAGTAAATTCCACGTTTAACACCCCAAGCAATGGCAGAACCAATAATACCTCCAAAAATCTCTTGAGCACCAAAGGCACTTGAGAAAATTAATGCAAATACTGAAGGTACTTCAGAGATATTCATAACAATAATGATAATAGCCATAATGATGTATGCTAATGCCATAAACGGTACAATGATTTGAGCTGCATTTGCAATGGATTTAACGCCCCCGATAATAATTGCGCCTAATAAAACGACAATAATAAGACCTGTGATCCAAGTATCCAAACCGAAAGCGTTTTCAACAGCGCCTGCAATAGCATTTGACTGTACACCAGGCATTAAGATTAACATCGCAATCAAAGCAGCCACTGCAAAAATAACTGCAAACCATTTTTGGCCCATTCCTTTTTCTATGTAAAAGGCCGGTCCACCACGATATTCAGTATCTTTCTCTTCTTTATAGATTTGAGCTAATGTTGACTCTACATACGCGGTTGCCGCACCAATGAAAGCAATTGCCCACATCCAAAAGACAGCACCGGGTCCTCCCATTCCAATCGCTGTCGCAGTACCGGCAATATTACCTGTACCTACACGTCCTGATAGTGCTATCGACATGGCTTGGAAAGACGAAATTCCTTTGTCCGATTTTTCCCCTTTAAACATTAAAACAAACATATCTTTAATATGCCTTACTTGTAGGAACCTTGTAATGATTGAGAAAAACAACCCAATCAACAAGATACCATAAATAAACCACGGTCCCCATAATATCCCATTTAACTTCTCCACAATTACATCCATTTTACCCCTCCAATTTAAAATACCTTACTTTAAGTCATTATAGTATTACACTTTTCTGAAAATTACAATATTATTTTTAAGTAACAATATTTAAGTAAGTAACCTAGTAAATGGAAGGGTATAAAACTATTTAATTATATAACCAATTCTTCTTAGCGCATTATTAATAAAATCTCGAATATACATAAAAATCTCTTCACGCTCTACTTCATGAAATAAATTATGATAACAATTTTCCCATTCTTTGAACTGAAACTCTGTGAATTCTTGTTGATGAAGCCAATTACGAGTTTGTCGAGTTTCAGTAATCTTATCTTTCTCAGCAGTCATGATGAGCATCGGCATATTCGGGAATTCACCTTTAGGTAGCAGCACTAAATTTTTCATCATTTGCTGCAGCTCCCGATACCATTTCACTGACACGACAGACATGAATGGTATATCATCTTTCATCTCTTCTCTACCTTCAACACTTCGCGTTAATTTTTCTAAATTAATATCGTGTGTCATTTTAACATTAGCTGTTAAAGCACTTAAACTCGTTAAAGCATTCGATAATTTACCTGGTAATAGCTTTAATTGCAACCAAGGTGATGTCAAGATAATGCCAGCACATTCATATTGCTTCTTTTGCATTGTATGGAGAATTAATGTTGCTCCAAGACCATGACCTATTAAAAAGGTTGGTAAATTATATGAAAAAGCATTTTCAATTAGATTTCTTGTATACTTATTGTACAATTTGAAGTCCTCATCATGGACACGAGCAAACCTTGCATTAATACCATGATTAGGTAAATCCCCCATGACTATGTGGAAGCCTTCCATTCTTAATTTCTCTATAAGCCATGCATACCAACGGTGATTTTCATAAGCACCATGAAGAATAGCAATCACAGCCTTTGCTTGTCCATCAGCTTCCCATTTCCACATTCACATAGTCCTCCTAAAAAATAATTACACTTTGATTATATCGAAATAAATGCCACATTTTAATTTTATATTTCCATAAAGTTGCGTATTTGATACGATAATACTACATTATAGAAAGAAAAGAGGCGATTTTCATGATTTATCCATTCAAAGATAAAACGCCAAAGATCGATCCGTCTGTTTTCATTGCTGATTATGCAACCGTTACGGGCGATGTAACAATTGGTGCTGAAACAACAATTTGGTTTAATACAGTCATTCGTGGGGATGTCTCACCAACAATTATTGGTAAACGTGTTAGCATCCAAGATCTTTGTTGCTTACATCAAAGCCCAAAATATCCACTTATTATTGAAGATGAGGTTACAGTCGGACACCAAGTCACTTTACATAGTTGTACAATTCGCAAAAATGCTTTAATTGGTATGGGCTCCATTATATTAGACGGTGCAGAAATTGGAGAGGGTGCATTTATTGGAGCAGGAAGCCTCGTACCTCCAGGTAAGGTCATTCCTCCGAATAGTTTAGCATTAGGTCGCCCAGCCAAAGTTGTCCGTGAATTAAATGCTGAAGACAAAGAGGATATGGAACGTATCGTACGTGAATACGTAGAAAAAGGTCAATATTATAAATCCCTTCAGAAGTAACCAATCATACACAAAAATTCAATACTAACGAAAAAAATCCCTCGCGTGGCCGTGACCATTTCTTGTTCACGAGCCAGTGCGAGGTTTTTTTGAAAAAATAAAAGGGGCAACATTGCCCCCTTGCATATTAGTACACTAGAATAACGTTCTAACGACTTCATTACTTTAGTTCAATAGTTTACAGATGTGCTTTTTCTCGAAGTGCATCAGCTTTATCGATTTGTTCCCATGGCACATTTAAGTCAGTGCGGCCAAAATGACCATATGCTGCAGTTTGTTTATAGATCGGACGGCGTAGATCCAGCATTTTAATTATACCTGCTGGGCGTAGATCAAATAGTTCACGAACCCATTCTACGATTTCACTTTCTTTCACTCTGCCTGTACCAAATGTATCGACAGCAATGGAAACAGGTTGTGCAACACCAATCGCATAGGCAAGTTGTACCTCAGCGCGGTCTGCTAATCCAGCTGCTACAATATTTTTCGCTACATAACGTGCTGCATAAGCTGCTGAACGGTCTACCTTTGTCGCATCCTTACCTGAGAATGCTCCACCACCATGACGCGCGTAACCACCGTATGTATCAACAATGATTTTACGTCCTGTTAACCCAGCATCTCCTTTTGGTCCACCGATTACAAAACGGCCAGTTGGGTTGATGAAATATTTCGTGTTAGCATCTAATAATTCACTTGGCACAACAGGTCCAATAACAAATTCTTTTAAATCTGCTTGAATTTGATCCAGTGTTGCCTCTTCATCATGCTGTGTTGAAATAACAATAGTATCCACACGTACTGGTACATTATTGTCATCATATTCAATCGTTACTTGAGTTTTACCATCAGGACGTAAATACGCTAATTCTCCTGATTTACGTACTTCTGTTAAACGACGTGCTAATTTGTGTGCTAAACTAATTGGTAGTGGCATTAACTCTGGTGTTTCATTACATGCGTAACCAAACATTAGACCTTGGTCACCAGCACCAATAGCTTCAATATCAGCATCTGTCATTGAGCCTTCACGCGCTTCTAATGCTTGGTCAACACCTTGTGCAATATCCGGTGATTGTTCACCAATAGCCACAAGCACGGCTAAGTTTTCAGCATCAAAGCCATATTTACCGCGTGTATAGCCTATTTCGGCTACAGTATCACGAACGATACCTTTAATATCTACATAAGTAGAAGTTGTAATTTCTCCTGCTACTAATACTAATCCTGTTGTTACAGTAGTTTCACACGCTACACGTGCATTTGGATCTTCTGCTAAAATAGCATCTAAAATGGCATCCGAGATTTGGTCACAAATTTTATCTGGATGTCCTTCTGTTACACTCTCTGATGTAAACAGTCGACGGTTTGTCATTTGGTTTTCCTCCTATTACTTTTACGAAAAGTAGTTGTGTATGAATACGGTACTCATTACCCATGTCAAGTCCGCTCCTAAGGATTGAACTCTCAAGCCGTTACTGCTGCTTTTAACACGAGGATTTCGAAAGATCCGTCATTATAATAAGGAAAGAACTACATATACTTACCTTTACATTCATTTTAAACAATAAAAAAATCCTTTACTCACGTTACTTTACATGAGGAAAGGAATAATGACTTCGTAACCTTTCACTCTTATCGTTCAAGGGATGTTCCCTTGCATCAGGTTGGCACCAACGCATGTCGTGAAATGATTCATGCAGGTTGCCGGGTTTCACAGGGCCTGACCCTCCACCAGCTCGGGATAAGAGTATCCGTTCAATTGTATGTTACTGAAAAGGTCGAACGTTGTCAAATATTTTCTAATGTATTACTGTATAGAAAGGAAGGAACTGATTAAACAAAAACTTTTCATACTTGGATGATGATGTAAATAGAAGCAAATTAATCCCTACAACATACCTAGCATCTTGTGGTAACATATGTGTGGCTCAATTTTTATGCCTAATTACAGTAGGATTGATTGGATTCTACTCGAAAAACATTATTTTTTGTCAGTTTATTGAAAAGTGATAAAAACTCTAAAATAATTTCTTAATTAGTATAGATTATTTAAGCAATTGTGTTATACTATTTTTGAAATTAAGAAAAAATCCCTCTAAATCAAGGGAATACTATAAAAAAGGATGGTATTTAATCGATGAATTCAGTAGAAATTGCAAACGAACTGAAGGAATTATTAAACGGCGGTAACATTAATGTTCAACTTTCAGTACCACAATTAGCAGAAAAAGCTACATCTCGTGGTGAAGCAATGTTAACAGTAGATGGCGCAGTTCGTGCAGAAACTGGCAAATACACTGGTCGTTCACCTAAAGATAAATATACGGTAGAAGAAGAAAGCACAAAAGATCAAATTGACTGGGGTAAAGTCAACCAACCTATTTCTTCTGAAGTGTTCGATAACCTATATGTAAAAGTAATAAAATATTTAAAAGAACGTGACGAGTTATTCGTATTCAAAGGCTTTGCAGGTGCTGACAAAGATTCTCAATTAAGCATTCAAGTGATTAATGAATACGCTTGGCACAATCTTTTTGCTCATCAATTATTTATCCGTCCAACTAAAGAAGAATTAGCTTCTCATGTTGCAGACTTCACAGTTATCTCTGCTCCTAACTTTAAAGCAGATCCTGCAGTTGATGGTACATCTTCTGAAACATTCATCATTGTATCACTTGAAAAGAAAATTATTTTAATTGGTGGTACTGAGTATGCTGGTGAAATGAAAAAATCTATTTTCGGTATCATGAACTACTTATTACCACAACAAGGAATCCTTTCAATGCACTGTTCAGCAAACGTTGGTGAAGCTGGCGATGTGGCATTATTCTTCGGTCTATCTGGTACTGGTAAAACGACTTTATCTGCTGACCCAGATCGTAAGCTTATCGGTGACGATGAACATGGCTGGTCTGATAATGGAGTGTTCAACATTGAGGGTGGTTGCTATGCAAAAACAATCAACCTTTCTGCTGAAAAAGAACCAGAAATCTACAATGCAATCCGCTTCGGTTCTGTTTTAGAAAACGTAGCTGTTGACCCAGAAACTCGTATTTGTGATTATGATGATGGTTCATTAACAGAAAACACACGTGTTGCTTATCCAATCCAATACATCGAAAATATTGTTGATCCATCTGTTGCAGGTCATCCAAAAACTATCATCTTCTTAACAGCTGATGCGTTTGGCGTATTACCTCCAATCAGTAAATTAACAAAAGAGCAAGCAATGTACCACTTCCTAAGCGGTTTCACTTCTAAACTTGCTGGAACTGAACGTGGTGTAACAGAACCAGAACCAGTATTCTCTACTTGCTTCGGTTCTCCATTCCTTCCACTTCCTGCAACAGTGTATGCAGAAATGTTAGGTCAAAAGATTGACGAGCACGGCGCACAAGTATTCCTAGTAAACACTGGTTGGACTGGTGGCGAATATGGTACAGGTAGCCGTATGAAGCTTTCTTACACACGCACAATGGTACGTGCAGCAATCGATGGCAAATTAACAAATGTAGAAACAACACAAGATGCTGTCTTTGGTTTACACATTCCAACAGCAGTTGAAGGTGTACCTTCTGAAGTGTTAAACCCTCGTGAAGCTTGGGCAGATAAAGCTGCTTATGATGAAAAAGCGGCTGAACTTGCAGGTCTATTCAATGAAAACTTCAAGAAATTCACAAACGTTTCTGAAGCTATCATTACACTTGGTGGCCCATTAAAATAAACTAGATACAGAACAAAGGGAACGAGTCACTCGTTCTCTTTTTCTTTATTCTGAATGGTAGTATAGGGAGTTACGTATGATTATTTTTAAGTTAACTACAATTGTATGATTAGTAGTGTTATCTTGGAAAAAGGCATAACCTGATAAAAGTAATCGTGGTGAATTTCGTTTTATTGACTCCTTTTTTCTTTCATTACCTGTTATAGAATATCTGTACCCGAATAAAGGTAAGAAAAAACAAGAAACCTTCTTCTTGTTCATGTTGGCAAAGCAAGGGGTAGATTTCCGTTCCGCCAGCGTCCTTTCCTGGGGGCGTCCGATAAGCCGCTTCACTCACTTCGTTCGCTCCAGGGTCTTATCTGTGACGCTAATCCCCAAGGAGTTACGCTGGCTCCACTCCAATCAACCATACTGCAAAGGTGTTTTTTCCATGTCCTTTTTTTCTAGGCGAACAAAATAGCCCATCCTTACTAATAGAAAGGATGGGCTATTATTGGTAAATGTCGGGAGAAGAATAGTCACACATTAATAAATGAGTAATCTATGAAACCTTTGGCTAAAAGATAATTCGTATCTGAAACGAATAGCATATTCACCTTTCACCACATTCCATTGATTGTTTTGTTCTCTCAAATTACATACTTCAATTTTCTTTGTTTCAATTATTGTTGTTTCATCCATTGGCAAAGAGCGCGGACGGTTTCTCGATTTTTAGCAGGTGGGTATTGATGGGCATAGTTAGGGTCATACCATGTTTCGTATGTTTTATTAGCCTCGTCTAAGAAAAAGGCCAATTGTCTAGCATGTTCGATATCAACATTTTCATCCCGATAGCCATGGATAATTAATACTGGAGCTGTTATTTGCTCAACTTCGAAAAGCGGTGTTCGTGCATCATAAGCTTCAGGTACACGATTCGGTGTTCCTCCAATCACCCGTTTCATCATTCTTCGCATATCTGTTCGCTCCCAATAAGTAGCTGTTGCATCAGAAACACCTGCCCATGTGACGACAGAGGTGATATCCTTTCTTAAAATAGCTGTCCAAAGAGCCATAATTCCCCCACGGGAAAAACCAAAAACATGTATATTATCATTGCAAAATTGTTTGAGAACATCTACAGCATAGACTGCATCGTAACGGTCTGCACCTGCAAATTCGTCACGACCTTCTCCACCACGATTTCCACGATAGTATGGAGCAAACACAATAAAGCCCTGAGCTGCAAATTGAGCAATACGTGATGGTCTTACCATTCCAATGCTTTGCATGCCCCCTCTTAAATATAAAAAGCCATCATATGTACCTTCTGCCTTTGGCTCTGCTAATAATCCTTTTATACGTAAACCCTGTGATAAATAAGTTATTTCAGTTAACCGTATGGCTGGATTTGGTGAAGGATAGGCTCGCTTTTCTACAATTTCACCATTGTTTGTCACGATGTTTCAACTCCTCCAGCATTTTTCTCATGCCCTCATCCTTCATATGAAAGCTTAAGTTAGGATGATGGATGAATTCTTCATCTGTTAACCAAAGCATGCCCGATGTTTCTAGATCAAATTCAATATGCTCTTGACCTGCAAATTGTGCAGTAAAAACTGTTTTACAAAATTTCACTTCATCGTGAACCGCATATTCTGCGAACCATTGCAGATTTTTCACATGGACACCCGTCTCCTCAAAAACTTCCCGAATAGCTGCCTCCTCTAAGGTTTCGCCCTCCTCTAATTTGCCCCCTGGCACCTCTACACCACGTCGTTTATGGATAGTACATAGCCATTTATTTTCATGCTTTAAAAAAACAAGGACATGCTTGGGCTCTACTTCAAATTCCCCTCTTGAAAAACTTAAATCGACTTGTAGGCCATGTAAATCTGTAAATGTTAGCATAGTTTCACCCTCACGTTCTTTCTTGATGAAAACAGAAGCAACACTCACTCATTGCTCCTATTTTATGGACAGAATCTCTCGTTGATTCCTTTTTATAATGGACACTAGATGTTAATTATTATCATCCTCTAGCTTATCTATGTTAACTATAGTGTAATCCAACAAAGACAAGCAACTCTAAATTACAGCAAGCAAAAAAGCGTGCTTCATACGAAGACACGCTTTCGCTTAGATTACTTGCTTCCCATCAAAATAAACAACAGGACTTTTTACAACACAATCAATATGAACATCTGCCGCATTTGCCCCACCAAATGGCACATTACTGCCAAATGCAATATGGATTGTTCCATACACCTTTTCATCCTCTAATACATTACCACATAGGATTGCACTTTTATTGGCTCCGATGCCAAACTCTGCGATTACTCTACCATTACCTTCGCCCAGTAATTGCAGTAATTGTGGACCATCTGGGCCAATTGCCTCTTCTAAACGTCCATTCTTGATTTTTAATAATAATGGCTCCTTTAGAACACCAATATTAGCAATTGAACCATCCACTAAAATTTCGCCATTTGCAGATGTTTCGATTGGGGCAATATAGGATTCTCCTGAAGGGATATTCCCGTGCTCCCCTGCTTGACGAATGATTCCTGTAGAGGGAATTCCTACACGTTTTTCTACACTGAAGGTCAACTCATGTCCACCTTTAACAATTCGAATATCGTTTGCCGCATCGAGTAGTTGGACATATTTTCCCACCAACTCTTCTATTTCCTGTGCATTTGCATGAAGTGCACCTTGCTTAAGCATCTCCAATGTAACACCTGGCATTGTCGCTACGCGTCCACCATGCTCACAGGCATTTTTACGTGCCGCTGTATGAGTTAAGGAATGTGAGGTAATACAAAGCGTAACATCAGCATTAGCCATAAGTGTCGATACTGCAATGATTGGCTCCTGACCAGATTTTTCTAGTAACGGCATGACCATAAACATTGTCTTAGCTGTAATCGTCAGCCCAGCTTCATAAAAAATTTTCGCAATGTCTTCCTTGTGAATATCCGTCAAAATCAATAATGTTTCTGATGATTGAACATTTAAATTACCTTTTAAGATAGTAAGTGCAATGTCATGTAAATGTTGCATAATAGGACTCCTTAATTAAAATTCAAATGATATCTCCGAATAATTCCTTCTATTTCATTTCTGGCCTCTGTTAAAGGGCCTAACACTTCTGGAACACGTTCCTCGGTAAAACGATAGATGGGTCCCGAAACAGTAATCGAGGCGACAACCTGTTCTTCACTATTGAATATTGGCATAGCGAGCGCCAAGACGTCGACAGAGTATTCACTATTACTTAGTGCATAACCACATGCACGTATTTTTTCAAGCTCTGCACGTATTTCATTGGCATCTGTCATTGTATTATTTGTATAGGCTTTTAAGGGTTCGTCAATAACCTTTGCAATTTGCTCTTCATTTAGGAATGCAAGCATAGAGCGATAGGAGGCCCCTACGTAAAGCGGAGACCTACTCCCTCTTGAAACAGTAAATTTCACCTTATTTACAGGTTCTGCTTTTAGTAATGTTAACGCTTCCAGTCCATTCAAAACTGTAAAAATAGCAGTTTCACCAGTGACATCCTTTAATTGATCAAGAACTGGCATACATAGCTGATCTATGTTTAATGAATCATACATATTCATACCAATTTCCCATAATGCAATACCAAGTGAGTATTTTTTAGTTACGGGATCTTTCGTAATAAAGCCATTATTTTCAAAGGTTTCAAGAATGCGATATAAATTTGTATGATTCATATTCATCGCCATTGCTAACTCTCTTCCGCCCCATGTGGGCTTTTCCTTTGTAAACATTTTTAAAACTGCAATTGATAAATTTAACGTCTTTAGCATATCTCTCATCCTTCTGATCTATTTATCTGTACAAACGGCTGCAAATCTTTCGCTTAAGGGGGAATAATTGAAAGATTTAGCAGCCGTCAGCACCTGATATCACTTTATCAAAAGTAAGAGAGTAGCTAATCTCTTACTTTTGATATAGGAAATCAACAGCAGCAGTAATATATACTTTTGCACAGCGTACGATATCCTCAACACGCACTTTTTCATTATAACCATGAATACTTGGCAAATACGCTGGACCATATTGTAATACAGGAATGTCATATTGTCTGAAATGTCGAGCATCACTGCTTGCCCATTGCATCACACCATATGCCTCTTGACCTGTAACAAATGAAATATTGTCCACAATCGATTGACACACAGGATTTTCAGCTGGCGTATAATTCGCTACGCTTTTGAAGCCAAAACGTTGAATCGAATAATCGATAGCTAAACTATCTAGTTTATTCTTCAAAATTTCTGTTACTTGTTCTTGTGTAATACCAAAAGGTAAGCGACAATCAACCTGTACCTTACAATAATCTGGGATAACGTTGGACTTCGTACCTCCCTCAATTGTACCAATATTTACAGTAATTTTCTCTAAAACATCTTGATATTTCAATCGATCTTTCTCCACCTCACGCATGTATTTCTTTGATACTTCGATAAGTGGCTGTACTTCTTCAGGAATGGAAATGTCCATATCCCATAATGTACGAATCTCTTGAATAGCTCGAATGGCATCGACAATAGCATTTCGTCCAGCTAAAGGAGATAGACTTCCATGTCCTGGTTCCCCACGTACTTCTAATTCAAACCAGTAAGAGCCCTTTTGTCCGATTGTAGGATTCAACGGTGAAGACGGCTCTGCAATTAAACAGCCATCTCCTTTTACTAAACTTCGTTCTAACAACCAAGGAACACCATATTCTCCACCCGTTTCTTCATCTGGTACGATCGCCAACGTTAATTTGCCTGGTAATTCAATATCCATTTTCTTCAGTAGCTTTGTCGCAAAAATAATACCCGCTAAACCAGCTTTCATATCACTTGCACCACGACCAAGCATCCAGCCATCCTTTACCTCTCCTGAGAATGGATCGAAATCCCACTTCGATAAATCGCCCACAGGTACAACATCTGTATGACCACAATAAACAAGTTCTTTTCCTTCACCATTACCAATAGAGGCAACCAAGTTAAACATTTTATCTGCAGCTTCATATTTTTGGTACGTAATGCCCACTTCATGTAAATAATTTTCGATAAAGGCTGTTATTTCAGTCGTATCTCCTGGAGGGTTGACACTGGGAATTTGAATAAGTTTTGAACAAAATTCAATTAATTCATCTTGATGATTTTCGACTGCATCGAGTAATTGCATTTTCAGTGCTTGTAAATCATTCATGTGTGTGCACCTCATTTCCTTTCGTTTGTAAGTGACTCATACTACCATATAAATTTTTCATATGGGTAAATTGTTCTTCATCATAGAAGGAGCACTTCTTAGCACCGTATGTTTTTGCTACTTCCAAGACAAATCGCACAACACTTTCAACATCTGTAACATGTGTTGCACCTGTCGCACAGCCTGCCACGACAGATTCTGTAGTAATCGCCACACCAACAACAGGGCTGGATGTTGCAACAGCTGGTTGTAAAATACTATTAATATGATATAGACCATTTCCATAAGGTGTAATATCTTGCATCGTAATCGGCAGTACAACTGGTGAAATTCCTGCTGATTGCGTATAAGCATGTAAAAGATCATCACTAATTTTCAATATGTAACCTTCTTTGACTGTTGGTGTAATAGCAAACCCTTTATGGTTACACACTTGATTGCCTTTTGTTGTATCAATCGAGAGAATCGCATCCATCGTATCTTCTACTTCATTTTCGTTCATGACACTAATATCCACCGGTGAGTTCATAAATGGCACCGGCTCATGTGGTAAGGTTGGTGCTGTTGGACAAATATGCGTCGAGAAAATAACATCTCCTTCTAACTGATCACCCTTAAGGGCCATATCAATGGCTTTAGCTGCTCCTGCCATACATGCTAGAGCGCCATCTCCATCCGATACAAAGCCTGTCATTTCAGGGCGTGCTCCAATACCCCCTAAACGACCAATAATTCCTAATGTAGGTGCATTCCCACCTGAGGATTTACCATTCTTTCCTTTCACTAGAACGCGAACAAAATCTGTTGAGCCACTTTCACCTTGAATCGTTTTTACTTTGACATCTGCTTTTGAATCAATATCGTGTAAATACTCTTTAATTGTTTCTCCATTTACATTGATACTATCCATTACCTCGTATAATTCAATAACATGCTTCAATGACATAATTAGTCCGCTCCTTTTTCTATTAACTAAATTTTATTTATATCGATGATACTTCTTGCTGTATTGACTTGAATAAATGACATGATACTTGATGTGTCGCTGTCACTGTATCAAGTGTAGGTTGGACCTCTGCACATTTTTCTGTAGCAAAGCGACAACGCTTGTGGAATGCACAGCCACTCGGAGGATTTACCGGACTCGGAACATCACCCGATAAAATAATCCGTTCCTTTGAATCGAAAGGATTTTCCTTAGGAATGGCTGATAACAGGGCTTGTGTATATGGATGTTGAGGGCTTTCATAAATTTCCTTGTATGTGCCAATTTCCACAATTTTACCTAAATACATAACTGCAATGCGATCACACATATAATTCACGACATTTAGATCATGTGAGATAAATATATAGGTTAAGCCGAAATCTCTCTGTAAATCTTTTAATAGATTGATAACCTGTGCTTGGACGGAAACATCTAACGCTGAAACAGGTTCATCACATACAACAATATCTGGATTGAGTGCAAGGGCACGAGCAATATTAATGCGTTGTCTTTGACCACCCGAAAATTCATGTGGATGACGTTTTGCATGGTATGCACTTAATCCCACTGTTTCAAGTAATTCAATGACACGCTTTTTGCGTGATGCTTCATCACCCATACCATGGATGACTAAAGGCTCTGCAATGAGATATTCAATTGTTTTACGAGGATCCAGTGATGCATAAGGATTTTGGAAAACCATTTGTATCGATTTTCGGGCAGAACGGATATCCTTTGTATTTAAACTAGCTAAATCTGTTCCCTTAAACTCCACGACTCCCTCCGTTGGTGAAATCAGCTGGTTGATTAAACGGGCAACCGTTGATTTACCACAACCCGACTCGCCAACAATCCCAAGTGTCTCTCCTTTATATAACTCAAAACTTACGCCATCTACTGCTTTCACAAATTGAGTCGATTTTTTAAAAGGAATTGAACTTTTAATTGGAAAGTGCTTTTTTAAATTACTTACCTTTAAAACAAGTTCATTGTGCTGTTGCATTAAAAATTCCCTCCTTCCTTGCGACAATTTGTTCTTTTGATTGTAAATGACAAGCCACAAAATGATTATCCTGCACTTCCACTAAGTCAGGAACAGTACTACGGCAAAGATCTGTTGCTAAAGGACACCGTGCTGAGAAATGGCAGCCGCTATGTGACATAGTTAAATCTGGTGGACTACCAGGAATGGCTGGTAATCTTTGTTGACCTTGTGTGCCCATTGTAATTTGAGATTCTAATAATCCCCAAGTATAAGGATGTAACGGTTTTTCATAGAGTTGTCTTGTCGTTGTAGATTCCACAGTACGTCCTGCATACATGACATTTACTTTGTCACAAAGCTCCCAAACGACACCTAAATCATGCGTAATCATAATGATGGCTGTATCATGTTCTTGCTGTAATTTCTTCATCAAATCAAGAATTTGAGCCTGCACGGTTACATCCAGTGCAGTAGTTGGTTCATCGGCAATGAGTAGCTTTGGATTACAAGCAAGTGCAATAGCAATCATGACACGTTGACGCATTCCACCTGAAAATTCATGTGGATACATTTTCAAACGCTTTTCAGGTTCAGGAATGCCTACCATTTTCAACATATCTACAGCTTTGAAAGCAGCATCCTTTTTCGATATATTTTCATGTGCTTGGATGACCTCTATAATTTGATTGCCCACGGTTAGTACAGGATTCAAGCTTGTAATTGGATCTTGGAAAATCATCGACATTTCATTGCCCCGTACATTACGCATTTCTTTCTCAGAAATAGCCATTAAATCACGGCCATTGAATTGAATTTTTCCATTCGTTATCTTTCCTGGCGGAGATGGAATTAAACGCATAAGAGCAGTAGCAGTCACACTCTTTCCTGACCCTGACTCTCCCACAATACCTAATGTTTCCTTCTTATTTAATTGTAAATTAACTCCATTGACAGCTTTCATCGTAGAGCCGCTACTTTTAAATTCTACTGTTAAATTTTCTACATCTAGTAAACGTTCAGTCATGACTCCACCCCCTTCCATTAGACTTTCATTTTCGGATCTAATGCATCGCGCAATCCATCACCTAAAAGGTTAATACCAAGAACTGTTAGTAAAATACAAATACCTGAAAATGTTGCCATTTGGGGGTTTAATACTAAAAAGTCTTTACCATCCTTTAAAATACTGCCCCAGGAAGCGGTTGGTGGTTGAACCCCTAAACCTAAAAAGCTAAGGGCTGCCTCTGAAATAATAGCGCCTGCTGTACTCATCGTTCCGTAAACAATTAATGGTGCTAAACAATTCGGTAGTATATGACTAAAAATTACCCGTCTATGTGTAGCGCCTAAAGAATGAGTGACTTCGATAAATTCTTCCTCTTTAACGCTTAATACTTGGCCACGAACAAGCCTTGCGAACCCTGGGATATTAGCAATACCAATGGCAACAATAACATTGACAAGCCCTTGTCCTAATACCGTCATTAACGTAATCGCTAGTAAAATGAATGGAAATGCGAAAAGACCATCCATTGTGCGCATGATAATAGAATCAATACGACCACCAAAATATCCTGCAACTAAGCCTAATAACGTGCCAAACACAGCGCCAAATAACACTGCTGCAATGCCAACAATCATTGAAATTCGAGTACCATAAACTAACCGACTAAACAAATCACGACCATAGTTATCTGTTCCTAGTAAATGTCCCTCGGTATTCATAGGTAAAAATGATTTACCAACAAGCATTTCATTCGGTGGATGGGTAGCAATCAGAGGTGCAAAAATAGCAATAATGCCCATCAACGTTACAATAATTAAGCCAATTGATGCTAATTTATTTTTTAGCAACTTCCGCAACAATGTATTTCTTTTTCTCGTTTCATTGACGATTGCTTGAGTCATTATTATTTTTTCCCCCCATCCGATTCTAAGTTGACCTTAGGATTTACAACTTTATAAAGCACATCGACGATTAAGTTTATAAGCACAAAGATAAACGCAATGAAAATGACAGTTCCTTGTACGACTACAAAATCACGTTTATCAATAGCGTCTACAATCAACCGCCCCATACCAGGCCAACTAAAAATAGTTTCTGTTAAAACCGCCCCACCAAGTAAATTTGAAATTTGCATACCTAGTACCGTTAAAATAGGTGTTAGCGCATTTTTAAATGCATGTTTCCCAATCACTAAATATTCTTTGATCCCTTTAGATCGAGCTGTTTTAATATAATCTTGTGAAATAACCTCTAGCATACTAGAACGTGTAATCCGTGCGAAGGTCGCCATTGGAATTGTTGCTAAAGCAAATGCTGGCAAGATTAAATGCTTCACATATGTCCAAAGACCATCACTGATATTCCCCATCCCAGTCGCAGGGAACCAACCAAGATTGACACTGAAAAATAAGACAAGCATAATCCCCAACCAAAAAATTGGCATAGATACACCGACTAATGACACAAGCATGACAATATAATCAATGATTGTATTTTGCTTTCTAGCTGCTAGGATGCCTGCTGGTATTCCGATGATGACGGCTATTAACAAAGCTGCTAATGCAAGTATGACTGTGTTAGGAAATCTTTCGATAATAAGCCCGATGACAGACTCACTATAAGAATAGGAATATCCTAAATTTAACTGCGCCAAGTCTCCTACATATGAAATAAATTGTGAAGGCATTGATTTATTTAAACCTAGCTCTTCTCTTAAATTTTCTACATCTTCCACACTGGCTTGTGGCCCAAGCATAACTGCAGCTGGATCGCCTGGAATCATTCGCGTAATAATAAAGACGATAATCCCTACTACTAGCAGTGTTGGAATAAGGTTCACTAACCTTTTTAAAATAAATGAGCCCATCTTATGCAAGACCTCCTTTTCATTATTAGAATCAGTGGTTCATATTGTGAATAACCAAATACTACACTACATAATAATTGTTTGTAAATATATTTTTTCTGAATCTTTTTAATTTTGTATTTACTTTCTATTTACAAGTGTGCTAATTTTATTGTCGAACCTACCATTTTTGAATCAACGGTTCATATTGTGAAACATAAATTAAGGAGGCTAGCGTATATGAAGAAAATCAACGTAAAAAAATCTTTACTACTACTCTTTTTAACTTTAGTAATTGGTGTTTTAGCAGCTTGTGGTGGGAATACAGAGAAAAGTAATTCAGCAGATGAAAAGGATGGAGAAGTCACTGCAGGTGGCACATTAAATATTGGCCTTTCAGCCAATGCCAAAACATTTGACCCTATCAAATATACGGGGGTTTATGAATCGCAAGTTATGCGTCAAATGGGTGATACTTTAGTTGTTTATAACAAAGATTTATCTGATATCATTCCATCTTTAGCAACAGAATGGAAAGTTTCTGATGATATGTTAGTTTATACGTTCAAATTACGCGAAGGTGTGAAATTCCAAAAAGGTCAATACCAAGATGGACGTGACATGACAGCGGAAGACGTTAAATATTCATTAGAGCGCTCTGCCAAAGAATCCGCTATGAATCGTTTAAGTGGTGTGACGGAAGTTAAAGTGTTATCAGATTATGAAGTAGAAATTCACTTAGCGACACCGAATGCTGCACTCCTTGCTATGCTAACGGATGCAGGAAATATCATTATTCCAAAAGAAGAGGTCGAAGGATGGGGCGATAACTTCTCTGAACACTTCATTGGTACTGGTCCATTCCAATTAAAAGAATGGAAAAAAGATCAAGAGGTAAAACTAGTTCGTCACGAAAATTATTGGGGTGATAAGCCGAATATCGATAACTTAACAATGAAGTTTATCTCAGATCAAAACATGATGACGAATGCATTACGTTCTGGTGATATTGATATTGCCATGGATGTTAAAGGCCAAAATCGTGAAATCATCAAGCAAGATAGCAATCTTGAACTTTTAACGAATCCTGGTCTATCTATTGTTTATCTTGATCTTAACAATAAGGTAGGTCCTACTGCTGACAAACGTGTTCGTGAAGCTATTTATATGGCAACGAATGTTGAGGAAATTATTTCTGGGGTTAACCAATGGGGTGGTGGAGATGTTTCTTACTTACCATTACCACCTGGTTCATGGGGGTATGATCAATCGTTAATTGATTTAGTACCAAAATATAATCCTGAAGAAGCTAAAAAATTATTAGCAGAGGCTGGCTATCCTGATGGCTTCAAAACAGAGATTTTTGTGTCAGAAGCACGTGTTCCTTACGCTACAATTTTCCAAAGTCAATTAAAGAAAAACCTAAACATTGATGTAGAAATTAAAGTGCTTGAATGGGGTACTTACAGTGATACTGTAGCAAAAGGAAATGCCCCAATGAACATTGGGGGCTGGACTTGGTATCCAGATCCTTATTTCTTCCTTTATCAGTTATATCACACAAATCAAATTGGAGCTTTAGGTAATGGTAAAGGCTATAGTAATCCTGAAGTAGATAAATTATTAGAACGCGCGGTATCAGAAACAGTTGTTCAAGAAGAAAGAGCAAAATTATACCAAGAAGCGTTAAAACTAATATTAGCAGATGTACCACGTATCGAATTAGAAGCCACTCAAACTGTTGCAGGTGTGAGTAAAAAAGTACAGGGCTTTGAGGTCTCTGCCGATAATTCCGTACAAATTGTGCATCCAAACGGTACGAACGTATCAATCGCAAAATAATTAAACTAGAAAAGTGGAGATCTTGTCTCCGCTTTTCTCTTCATAAGGAGAGATCTGATCGAATGACTCGATATATAAATGGACTTGTTTTTAACTCTGAGACTCGTAGCTTTGATAAACAGTCGTTTCAAGTACAGGGGCAATACTTCGAACAATCTTCTCGTACAACTGAAACAGAAATAGATTTAGATGGTTATTATATTACACCTGGCTTTATCGACAGTTGTTCACAAATTGGTTTAGCTGAAATAGGGATTCGCTGGGAGGGCGATGATAGTTATGAATTTGATTCCCATCTTCAATATTCTGTAGTTGATGGCATTTATCCATTTGATGCAGCATTCCAAAAGGCAGTCTCTCATGGAGTAACAGCATCGCACATTGTTCCCTCCCCTAAAAGCTTAATCGGTGCGAAAACAGCCATCATCCATCATACACCTACAACGGTCGATGAAATGGTCCTGATAAAGGATGTTGCTTATTCCTTCTCCATCGGCCATCAGGCAAAAAGTACATTTTTTGCTGAAAAGAAAAAGCCATTAACTCGTATGGGAATTGCCAAAATAGTAAGGGAAACATTGCAACAAATTCAGCAGCAAGAGCCACGGATTAAAAAAATTGTTATTCGGGCCCATAAAGCAGTAGATATTGAATTTGTTGGACGACTTCAACAAGAATTTGGCACTATTTTCGATTTTCATATTATTCATGGTACTGAAGTTCCTTTACTTAAGGGTGAATCCTTTAATACGGTCATTGCGGGACCAACATTTCGCTATATTGAGCATAATGAGATGATGGCACTATCGCCAAAACTTTACCGTCATCTGTCCAATCAACATATTCCATTTGTTTTTTGTACGGATCACCCTGTTAGTAGTACATCCCACCTAACTTTAGAAGGTTGCCTAGCCGTAAGAGAAGGAATGACACGCCAGGATGTTCTGTATGCATTAACAACAGGGGCTGCTAATTTTCTAGGTATAGCCCATAAAACAGGCGCTATTTGTGATGGACTTCTAGCTGATTTTGTCATATGGGATAAGCATCCATTAAATTTAGACGCCCAAGTTGTCGCTACTTATATTAAAGGGACAAAAGTTTATGCACGGGAAGAAGGGTTGACAGAATGATTATTTATCACCATGCAAAAATTTTCACAGTCGATGAACAAAATAATATTTTTGAACAGTTATGGATTGAGGATGGGCGAATTGTTTATGTTGGTCCAGCGAAGGATACTCCTCCCGATGCTGAATTAATTGATCTACAAGGAGCATATGTTACTCCTGGATTAATTGACATTCATGCTCATGTCGGAACATGGGCAGAAGTAACCGAAGATATTAATGATGCCAATGAATATAGTGAGCCCTTTACACCACTTATGCATGCTTTAGATAGTGTAGATATTCGGCACTTTTCTTTTCAGCATGCGCTGGAAGGTGGCGTGACAACTGTGCAAACTGGGCCAGGCAGTGCTAATGTTATCGGAGGCATTTGGAGCATCCTTAAAACAGCAGGACCTACCCTCGCCTCCCGTGTTCTTATAGAACGAAGTGGATTAAAAGGAGCATTAGGTGAAAATCCTAAAAATGTCTTTGGCAATCAATATAAAAGAAAGCCTATGACGCGAATGGCTATTGCCCAGCTTTTACGAGATGGTTTCCAACGTGCGAGTCGCTTGAATGAACAAGAACAAACGGATCAAATCAACCACAACACAGAGTTACGCCCATTTATTGAGGTGCTACAGGGTGACATGCCCCTTCGCATTCACTGCCACCGTGCAGATGACATTATGACAGCTATACGAATCGCCAAAGAATTTAATGTAAAGCTTCACTTAGAACATTGTACAGAAGGTCATCTTATTGTTGATGCAGTTAAGAAGAGTGGCTTTCATGCAACACTTGGTCCCTACATGCTAACGCCATCTAAATATGAAACACGCCATTCTACACCAGCAATTGCAGCTATTTTTAAAGAGCATAATATACCTTTTGCCATTATGACGGATCATCCGTTTATACCGATTCAGTATTTAAAATATTGTGCAACAGAAGCCATTCGCTATGGTTTAGATGAAGAAACAGCCATTAAAAGTATTACGATAAATGCTGCTAAGCTTGTACAGCTTGATCACCGAATCGGTAGTCTGGAGGCAGGCAAGGATGCTGATTTTGTTGTTTGGTCACACCCTATTTTTGAAACAGAAGCAAAGGTTTTACAAACTTATGTAAATGGAAAAAAATATTACGAAGCGGAGTGAGCACGTTGAAACATTCAAACATTGCCGTTGTCACAATTGGTCAAGCCCCTCGCAAAGATATGGCTAAAGATATTCAGCAATTAAGAGAATCCGGTCTCCATGTTCAAGAATACGGTGTACTTGATTTACTCTCTTCCGATGAAATTGCTAGGCTATCACCAGCTATTAAAGACACAGATGTTTTAGTGACACTTCTAGCAAATGGTGAGCAAGTAAAGTTAAGTAAACAAAAGCTTATGCCCTATATTCAGCAATGCATTAGTAAGCTACACGAATTCACTTGGGTATTACTTATGTGTACTGGAGACTTTACGAATAAGCTTTCTTCTAACAATCTATTACTTCCTGATCGTATGATGACAAATTTAGTAAAAGGGTTACATACAGAATTAACACTTGGCTTAATAGGTCCTGAGCCTGAACAACAACATACTGTTGCTGACAAATGGCAAAAAGCACAGTTCAATGTAATGTTTTCAGCAAGCTCCCCCTACCACTTCAATGCTCGACATCTATTAGCAAAAGCACGACTATTAGAAGATAAGGGAGCCGATTTGCTTATTCTTGATTGTATGGGCTATTCTTCAACAATGAAAAATACTATTAAAGATCAACTTTCTATACCTATCATTGTGCCGAGAGAAGCGGTTTTTACCATATTAAAAGCCATTAGTTAAGATTGAAAGAGGTCACTGTCCATTCAGTGACCTTTTCCTTTTTATTTAAACACGCTTATTGAAATAAGGAAGCTGTTCCACGAAAGCCTTTGTATCATCATCCCCATATTCATGAACGAGTGCATAAATTTTCATTAATCGCTTATCTATTTCATCATTTTCTCTATCTAAGTGATACTGTATATACGGTAGCTGGGCACGCCATGCATTTGAAATTTCTAACAGCTGCATTTGCTGAAAGATTCTTTCAAAAACATCTAATGCTTGACGATCTACGTTCAGTTCAAAGTTCCACGGCCCTGCATATGGATTTGTATAATACGTTCTATTGGCAAGTGAAAAATATACGCGCTGACGATCCATCTTACGATTCACTCCTTTTTCCATAGTATGGAGAGAAAGGAGTCGTTTTATTCGCTTGAATGTCAAACTTCCTTCACAATTAAAACGGTACTATAATTTATAATAGGTATGATGAACAAAGAACGGAGTGAATACTATGAGTTTAACTACGCTCTTAATAATTGCAGTTATTATTGTTATTACAATTGCGACGATTATTAGTGTCAACCGTGCTTATGCCTTTAAACATACAATCGATGAAAGGCCGAAGCAAAATCATCAAGAAGAGCCATAAACATAGCCTTTTTAATAATATAAACTTGGAGTGAAAGCAATGGGTGTACCTTTACCAATTATCATTATGATTGCCATGATGATGCTAATGTTTGGTCTTTCTGTCATTATTATTATGAAGAAAAAAAATAATATTTTTACTCAAACAATTGATCCAAAGCCTGAACAAATGACGTCTCAGCAAAAGGATGAACAACGATGAAATACCCCTTTATTTGGCTCATTCAGTTTTATCGAAAATTCATTTCACCGATGACGCCCCCTACTTGTCGTTTCCATCCTACATGCTCTTCTTATGGACTAGAAGCTTTTCAAAAGCATGGGGCAATAAAGGGCTTTATCTTAACTATTACCCGCGTATCCAAATGCCATCCGTTCCACCCTGGTGGCTTTGATCCTGTACCTGAAAAATGGCCTTCGAAAAAGAAATAACTTTCGAGGGGCATTTTTTTCTTGTACTTTTTTAAGGAGTAGGTTATTATAAGAACTGTTCTAAAAAACAAATCGTAATCATTACTATTTAAGAAAGGGATTTTCTTATATGAAAAAACTATATTTAGTATTGCTCGTTGCCGTTCTTGCTGTATTTACTGCAGCATGCGGAGACAAATCGACGACTTCCCAAAAGACTGAGGAAAAGGATACGTTAACAGTCTATACAACTGTCTATCCTTTAAGCTATTTTGCTCAACGTATTGGAGGCGATTATGTTGACGTCTCTTCTATTTATCCAGCCGGTGCAAACGAACATACATTTGAGCCTACACAAAAAGATATGATGAACTTAGCAGATGCCGATATCTTTTTCTATATTGGCTTAGGACTAGAGGGCTTTGTGGAAAATGCTAAAAAAACATTAGCAAATGAAGATGTCACAATGGTGGCAACTGCTGATAATGTTTCAGATGAAAAGTTAGCTGTAAGCACAGGCCATGTTCATACCGAAGAAGAACATGAAGCAGACGGACATGACGACCATGATCACGCAGCTACAGAGGAGGAGCACGATCATGATGGGCACGGACATGACGAGCATGAGCATGGTGACATCGATCCACATGTTTGGCTATCTCCTACAATTAGTCAAGATTTAGCACTTGCTATTAAAAATACACTAGTTGAAAAAATGCCTGCTCAGGAATCGACTTTTAATAAAAATTACGAAGCTTTAGTAAAAGAGCTACAAGATTTAGATAATAATTTTAAAGCGATGACAGACAAAGCACAAAACAAAACATTCTTTGTATCACATGCTGCATTTGGCTATATTGCAGGTCAATATGGCTTAACACAGGTGCCGATTGCCGGCTTAAATTCACAAAATGAGCCATCGCAAAAAGAATTAACAAAGATTGTAGATAAAGCAAATGAATTGCATATACACTATATTTTATTTGAACAAAACGTATCTTCTAAATTAGCAGAGGTTATTCAAAAAGAAGTTGGCGCAGAATCTCTTGTACTGCATAATTTAAGCGTGCTAACAGCTGATGATGAAAAAAATAATGAAACGTATTTCACATTGATGCAAAAAAATATTCAAACATTAGAAAAAGCTTTGAACGATCAATAAATGAGTAAGGAGGTGCCCCGAAAATAGATGGGACACCTCCTTTATTATGACGTATTTTTCTTGTGGCATACGTTTTTCCGTACGATAGATAGACGTTAGCTTACTTGTTGATTTTAGCATCGTTTTACGTTTTGCTTTTGAATGATTTACTACACTCTCTACTACTACCTTTGGCCATTCATTAAAATCGTGCAGAACAACAGGGTTTTCCTCTGTTTGTTTTTGTGTCACAAGCATTGTAGGCTGTAATTGTGTTACTGCTTGCCTATTCTCTGCAATTATTGAAATCCCTGCATTTTGATTAAAGCTTTGTTGTAAAGGCATTGTCAAACTCTGTCTTTTCGTTTCTTTTTGTATATCTGTATATTTTTCACTAGTTGCTGCCGGGAAACGGGCGTAGTCCCAAGTATGGTCTTGTGATAATTGGCGATCCGACACTAAAAAATATTGATAGCGTACTTCACCCTTACGATCTGGCAATGGATCATCCCACGTCACATCAATATGATACCACTCATGATCAAGCTTCACTAGCACCCAAGCATGAAGCTGTTCACCCACTTTGCCTGGTACATATTGCACTTCAAACCCTAACATCTCCAGCATTCGATATAACACTAACGCATACGCCTGACAAACTCCCTTATTTTCTGTAAGCAAAGTGTAGGGCGAATATTGACTTCCTTCTGTTTCCTTAGAATATTCTGCTGTTAAAACAATAAAATCATGTGCAGCCTGTAATTTTTCTATGTCACTTAATCCATGCATAGGTGCAGTAATGGTTGATAAAGTTTGCTCAACAAAAGCTGCCTCTGTTTGTGAAATATGGTAGGTAAATGCAAATTCGATGACAATATTATTGTTATAACCATCGTATTTCCATTTAAAACTAGAAATATTAGTATAAATATAAGAGTTTTGAATCGCAGTTTTCGTAATTTCTGTTAGTTCATCTTTTATCTCGGATATGTCACCAGTATAGCGTATTGAGAATTCTGTAGAGAGCTGCATAACTTCTTTATTAATGAGAGATTGTAGAGTTTCAATTGAATGAGCAGTTGCTACATTATCTTCTTGATAGTTTGCAAATACTTGCACATGACTCATTTGTAGAACAAATAATATAATGACAACATTATATATATATTTCCTCATATGAGTCATTCTCCTTTACTAAATAGTTTATGCCTCTCTTTTTTTATTATGTTAATGAATGTTTAATTTCATGCTAAAAGTTTAAATGTTTTGCATGATGGATTAGCCGTTTCCATTTTTAAAAACAAAATAAAAAAGAAGCCTCCATACGAAGACTTCTTTTCATCTATTTTTATTGTAATAATTTCCTTCTCAGCAATTTATCCGCTCCATTTCTCGGTAGACTGTCTGTAAATATAATTTCTTTAGGCATCTTATATTTAGCAAGTTTTTGTAAGCAAAAGGCCTGTAGTTGCTCAACAGACACTGGCTCATTTAACACAAGGAACGCAATGGGAACCTGCCCCCATTGCTCATCATCTACCCCACATACACCCGCTTCTTTGACCGCAGGATGTGTAAGTAGTACATTTTCTATTTCTGCTGGATAAATATTCTCGCCCCCAGAAATAATTAAATCTGCCCTACGATCAATCACATACAAGTATCCATCTTCATCTAAACAACCGATATCTCCCGTATGTAGCCAGCCATCAATCGTGGCATTTTTATGTGCAAAACGGCCAATATAGCCAGGTGTGACATGAGGACCTCGAATACAAATTTCCCCCTCACCTTTATCATTAGGATCTGCAATTTTTATTTGATTAAAAAATAAAGGCTTGCCAGCAGAACCGATTTTTTGCATGGCGTCTTCACTCGCCAAAGTAGCCGTTTGTGAAGATGTCTCTGTCATCCCATAGGTTTGCGCAACGGCTAAATTTAGAGAATGTGCTCTCGCTAAATAATCGACAGGCACCGGCCCTCCTCCAGCTAACATTAGCTTAAAATGAGGTGAAGCTTTCATATTGCGCTGCTCTAACGTATGTAGGATTCGTTCCAACGTCACCGCGACAACCGACATATGGGTTACTTCTCCGTCTATAATGTTTTGTGATATCGCTTCTGCATCAAATTGATCATATAAATAGACCTGATTACCATATAAAAGTGAACGTACTAATATGGAAAACCCACTAATATGAAATAAAGGAACTGCACAAAGCCAAACATCTTGAGGCTGCAGTCCAATATTTAAAACAGAGGCTGTTGCGCTTGCCTGATGGTTCCCAACTGTTTGGCGAACTCCCTTTGGAAAGCCCGTTGTACCTGATGTATACATAATAGTAGTTGTTTGATCTAATGGCCATTCCTTTTCAATAGTTAACTCGCCTTCCCCCCCATTTTCAATCGATGAAAATAAGTAATGGGCTGTTTCAGGAGGCAACTTCTCTATATCTTCATCTGCGATTAACACTGTCACTGCCTCTGAATCTTCTAGTTGATAGGCCAGCTCTTCCGGCGATAGTCTACGATTAAGCATCACCATTTCACATTGTAAATGCATGCAGGCATACATCATCATGACCAGTTCAGGCTTAGTTGGTCCCATAATTGCAATTCGATCACCCTGCTGAATACCGATCCCTACTAGTTGACGAGCACGTTTTATAGATAATTCATTTAATTCCTGAAAAGTCCAGCTTTGATTTTTATAAGCTAATGCCTTTCGTAACGGTGTTAAATATGCTCGCTGTAAAATCCAATTTGGATACATCTTCGTCACTCCAATCCCCTACATCTTAACGCTTAATCATCTATTTTGTCTATTTGCATGTCTGTTATTTTAGGGATGCTACTCGCTACTTTTATTGTAATGTCCTGCTCCTCTATCCTTCACTTTCCTAGTTCTATCCTTCACTTTACGGGCTGTATCCACCACTTTATTAATTCTATCCGCCTCTTCTATCGTAACCCCTTGCTTTCAGGCATAGAAAAAGCTCGTATCTCTAAAGATACGAGCCTTAAACCCTTTAGAATCAAGGGAATCTTGGGAATTGACCGAAATCTGGTTGACGTTTTTCTTTGAAAGCGTCGCGACCTTCTTTTGCTTCATCTGTTGTGTAGTAAAGAAGTGTAGCGTCTCCAGCCATTTGTTGAAGACCTGCTAAGCCGTCTGTATCTGCATTCATCGCTGCTTTTAAGAAGCGTAGTGCAGTTGGTGACATTTGTAGCATTTCTTCACACCATTGAACTGTTTCATCTTCTAATTGCTCATAAGGAACAACTGTATTGACTAAGCCCATATCAAGTGCTTGTTGTGCATCGTATTGACGGCAAAGGTACCAAATTTCACGTGCCTTTTTATGTCCAATAATACGAGCAAGATAGCCTGAGCCATAACCAGCATCGAATGAACCTACTTTTGGTCCAGTTTGTCCAAAGCGAGCATTGTCAGCAGCAATTGTTAAGTCACAGACAACATGTAAAACGTGACCTCCACCAATTGCATAGCCTGCTACCATCGCTACTACAGGTTTTGGAATTACACGGATTAAACGTTGTAAATCAAGAACGTTTAGACGTGGAATTTCATCTTCTCCTACATAGCCACCATGACCGCGAACTTTTTGGTCTCCGCCAGAGCAGAAAGCATGTTCACCTTCACCTGTTAAAATAATTACACCGATATTTTTGTCATCGCGTGCTCGTGAAAATGCGTCAATCATTTCCATAACCGTTTTAGGACGGAATGCGTTACGCACTTCTGGACGGTTAATCGTAATTTTTGCGATTCCGTTATAGAACTCATACTTTATGTCTTCATAAGTATGTAATGTAGTCCATTGACGTGTCATTGAATAGCCTCCTATATCATTAAATTCGTCTCGTTACTAGCGAGGCGCTAACGTAATATTAGATTACGTTAAATACTCCTCTACTATTGTAGCAAACTCAGCGGGATTTTCCACATGAATTGCATGTCCAGCGTCATTTACCGTCATATGGCTAACAGTATTTAATAGCGCTTTCATTTCTAGTGCAATTTCACAGAATTTCCCATCCATTGAACCGGTAATTAGCAATACAGGGACTGCTAACTGCGCCAATCTATCCCAATTTGAAGGTTGAGCTCCTGTACCAATACCTCTCAAGCTGCCCGCTAGTCCCTCTTTCTTCTGTGAAAGTCTTTCTGCTCGAATGACCTGTCTTACACTTTGAGGTAGACGATGCTGTGTACTAAAAAGCGGTATGTTCTCCCATGCATTCACAAACGATTCCAAACCATTTGTTAGAATTTTTTGTGCCAGTGCTTCATCTAGCTCACAACGCTCCTTACGCTCTTCTTCTGTACGTAAGCCTGGAGAGGCGCTTTCTAAAATAAGCTGATGAATACGATCTGGATAAGCCAGGGCATATGATAGAGCAATTCTACCACCCATTGAGTATCCTAACAGTGTAAAGTTTTCTAGATGCAGCTGGCAAAATATTTCTTCTAAATCTTGTAATTGTTCCTCCATGGAGAAACGTTGACAGTGCTGTGGAATAGCCGTTTGTCCATGTCCAATTAAATCAATGGCAATGACGCGTACATTGGGTAGGGCCTGTGCTAGATTGTGCCATGTAGCCGTGCTTCCCGTAAATCCATGTAATGCAACGAGTGTATGGATCCCATTTTGATTCCATATCTCAATATGCGTTTCAAGACCACGAATCATTAAATTTGTCATGCTTTTAACTCCGTATTAATACGTTTCCATAGCTCACGATGGGCAGTGACATTCTCTGTTCGATCAGTAAATATTTCAATCAAACGTAAAGGACGTTTTTTGCTTGTAGAAAATTTCTCGGAAAGCTCGGCAATCGTTTCTACACGGATATAATCCATATCATACATATTGGCAATATCACGGAATTCAAGGGCTGTTGGTGTGCCAAATAAGTCCTCATAATGAGCTTCCACTGTTGACTGTGGTAAATAAGAAAAAATACCGCCACCATCATTATTCATGACAAGGATCGTTAAGTTACATTGCTGATATCTTGAAGCAATGAGACCATTGATATCATGTAAAAAGGCTAAATCACCAATTAGTAAGAAGGTTTCTCGGCCATTTCCTTGACTGAAGCCCATTGCCGTTGACACTACGCCATCAATCCCATTTGTACCACGATTTGCAAAAATACGCAGATCCTTCGGTGTAGCTAGTAAAAATGTATCGATATCACGCACTGGCATACTGCTGCTAACGAAAATATCACTACCACCAGGAATCATTTTCAGTAAACGACTGACCATGGCTCCCTCATCTTTTTCTACTTCTGAATATTGCTCGATATGCATAGCAGCAAGCTGATTCGCTTTTTGCCATTCAGCTAGGTAAGTCTCCTCAATAGCAGTTTTCGTAATAGCTAGTTGAGTCAGCCACTGATCGATATTGGCATGAATAAAATGCGTGGAAACGCCCGTAGCATCTCTAAACATTGGGTCTTCATCAATAATCACATAGGCATTTGGCTGTGATTTTGTGATGAATTGCATGATAAACTTCGAGACAGGCTGTGCCCCTAAGCGTATAACTGTATCTGGTTGCACCAGTGCTTTGAAGTCATCACTTTTCATAATGGCATCGTAGGTAGTCACAATATATGGTAAGCAATCCTCTGGTACGGATGCCCGCATATTCGATAAACTCTCAACAATTACTGGCCACTTTAGCTGACGCACAAACTCCCAAACGATGGCTAAATCCGTGCCAAGAGCTAGTTCACCTATTATAACAAAGCCTCTCTTCGTCGATTGTAAAATAGAGGAGAGCTCCTGTTGATCGGCAGTTGTTGGGATTAGTTGTCCCATACTGCTGTGCTTGAACGTCGCTGTTGGTAGTTCATTTCGAAAATCAATTAATAAAGGCTCTCGGAAAGGTACATTGATATGTACTGGACCAAAAGGCGCACTCGTTGCAATAGCTACAGCACGGGCAAGATGACGCTCAATAAAAGGTAATGTTGGATCAGCACCATCTGCTAACGGAAAATCAACACTCCATTTTACATGGGAACCATATAAATTAGGCTGATTGATGGCCTGTGGTGCGCCGACCTCTCGTAATTCATGAGGACGGTCAGCTGTTATGACAATCAGTGGAACACGTGCATAGCTTGCCTCCACAATTGCAGGAAAATAGTTTGCTGCAGCTGTACCTGATGTACATAATAGAACAACAGGCTTAGCTGTGGCCTTCGCTAGACCTAACGCAAAGAATGCAGCCGAGCGCTCATCTACTTGACGATACATTTTTACTTGATTTGTAGAAGCAACAGCATAGGCAAGTGGTGTTGAACGTGATCCTGGACTGACTACCACATTTTCTACACCCGCTTGTACTAGCGATGCGACCATTTGATAAACATAATCTGTTAATATTTTCCGTTCACTCATGTAATTGTCCCCCTAGCGCGCGAAGCATTGGACGGAATTTTACTAATGTTTCTTCATATTCAGATTGTGGTTCTGAATCTGCTACAATCCCTCCGCCTGCATATAAATAAGCTTTATCGCCTAGTAATGCAGCCGAGCGGATCGCGACTGCAAATTCGCCATTACCCTCTGCGTCTAACCAACCAATTGGTGCTGCATACAAACCACGATTCATAGGCTCATATTTACGGATGGCTGCCAACGCTTCTTTACGTGGTACTCCCCCTAAAGCGGGTGTGGGATGTAAAGATTTTGTAAGCTGTAAGATTGTAGCATCCTCATTTAACTGACCTTCTACAGGTGTATATAGATGTTGGATGTCTCGTATTTTTAATAGGCGAGGTTTGTCAGGTACCGTCATGTTCACACAATTTTTGCGGAATGTGTCCGCAATCATATCCACAACATATTGATGTTCTCCACCGTTTTTTGGGTCATTTAGTAAACTTTGTCCATACGCTTCATCTTCTTCTGCTGTTTTTCCTCGTTTAATTGAGCCAGCAACACAAGACGAAAACGCACGGCCTTCTTCTACCTTAACAAGGCGTTCAGGCGAGGCTCCAAAAAATAATAGATCCTTATGCTCTAAACCAAATAGATAGCTTTCTGGCTGCTCATGAATTATTTGAGAAAGCACTTGAGGTGCAGATACAGATTCTTTAAATTGCAAGGCAAGTGAGCGAGCAATAACCACCTTATCTGCCTTCTTCTGCTTAATTAATGCTGTCACTTGGTCGATTGAGGCTAAATAGGGCTCCTTATATGGCTCAAAATAACTTGTAATTTCAGGTTTTGTATACGTTTTCACTTCTTTAACCTGCGCTGCGTGAATTAAATGATCTCGCTCTTTCCTTAGAGCTTCTAGCTTACTCTCCGCCTGCTGATCTTGTGTTAAAAGATGAATACTTACGTAAGCTTTATCATCACGGATTACAAGTTGAAACGTTGCTAGTGCAAAATAAGCCTCTGGGAAATCCGTCCATTCCCCATCGACATTATTTTGTGGATCAAATGTAAAACCACCAAATAAAATGGGCTGTAGCTCGCTTTGTCCCTTTTGACAGTTTTTCGTTAAGTTCTTCCACTCCGCTTCTACAGCATCAAAACGCTCATTTTTTGCATTGTTTTGAATGGTATGGGCATGTCCCAGCCCTACTAATGTCATTGTTTTTTCTCTATTTTGCCAATAAAATCGTTCACCTTTATAACGCTCCTCACCTGCCGCATAAAATGCAAGTGGAGATAAGCGACTTACTTCAATTGTTTCCATATAAAAATGAAGGCTTTGGCCCAAATAGTCCACTTCTACTTCTGTGGCTTGGTACCACTTCTGTTGCATGAAAATTACCTCCGTTGTTGCAATGTACATAATTAAAATGATGAATCAAACACATCATTTTTTGGTTGGCAACAGTGTCATTCTTACTGTTGCTAATACCCTATTTTTATTTTCAGTTCATAAATGCATGTTCTATTGTATCACTTTTTTTCATTTAACAGTATGTAATAAGCTGTGAACCTACCCATTTTCTCAATCTTCGTTTAAAATAGAAAGAGTCGACAACATTTGAAGGAGAGAAAGACCTTATGACCAAAGTCATTGAAGCTGATAGGGGTTTTAAAGTTTGGTGGCATTTAACGCGTCCACATACTTTAACCGCTTCATTCGTTCCAGTATTCCTAGGAACAGCAATTGCTCTAGCAATTGAACAAGAAACAATTGATTTTGGACTATTTTTTGCTATGCTCATTGCAAGTATGCTTATCCAAGCAGCAACGAATATGTTCAATGAATATTACGATTACAAATTAGGATTAGATAACGAGCATTCTGTTGGGATTGGCGGAACCATCGTCCGTCATGGAGTACAGCCAAAAACAATTATGATGATTGCACTAAGCTTTTATGCTATTGCCATGCTTCTTGGCATTTACATATGTGCCTCAACATCTTGGTGGTTAGCAGCTGTAGGCCTTGTTTGTATGCTTATTGGTTTCTTATATACAGGAGGACCATACCCAATAGCCTATTCCCCATTTGGAGAGATTGTCTCTGGAGCAGTAATGGGCATGGGAATTGTGTTAATTGCCTTCTATATTCAAACGCTTACAGTGACACTCGATGCTGTGTTGCTGTCTGTACCAAGTATGATTTTAGTCGGAGCCATTATGTTATCCAATAATATCCGTGATATTGTGGGTGATACAGAAGGTGGAAGAAAAACTTTAGCTATTTTAGTAGGACGTGATAATGCCATTTCTGTGTTATCTGGCTTTTTTATCGTCTCGTATTTATGGGTCATTGCCCTTGTAGCAGTTGATGGCATTACTTTTTGGGCATTAATTATCTTCCTGAGCATTCCGAAACCATTACGTGCCATTCAAATTTTCCGAGACAAAAAAGAAGCCAAAGAAGTGATGCCTGCGATGAAATATACAGCGCAAACCAATACATTCTTCGGCTTCCTATTAGGAATCGGTTTATTAATTCATTATTTCTTTTATTAAAAGATGCGGCAGCCTTAACGGGTTGCTGCTTTTTTTACATAACGTCTGAAATTTTGACTTGCAATACCATGCACTTCCGCGTCTGAAAAACGTGCTCGTAATGCCTCTAATAAATTTTGCGCTTCTCCTGCATGTGCTAAGCCATTGACAGTCCGATCAATACCATCAAAATCTGAGCCTAGCCCTATATGCTCTACACCAACTAGCTTTGCTAAATGCTCCACATGATCGACTAGATGATCTAGTGTTGCATCTCGATTAATGAAGAGTGGAAAATAAACAACATGGATATGTCCCCCATGTTCTACAAGTGCCTTTGCCTGTGCATCTGTTAAATTACGTGGGTGGTCACAGAGTGCACGAGCATTACTATGACTTGCAATAATATGCTTCGCTAATGGCAACACATCCCAAAAGCTTTGTTCATTTAAATGGGAGACATCAATAATAATATCCCGTTTATTTAGTAATTGTATGACCTCTTTACCAAATGGCTTCAAACCAAGACTTGCATCCTGCTCAGCTCCATGTGCAACAGCATTCTCTTCATTCCATGTTAAGCCGACTAATTTTACGCCCGCATCGAGTACTGCTATCAGCTTTGCTAGATCTTCTCCAATTGCACTACAGCCCTCTAAACTTAATATAGCTCCTATTTCATGTGGAGCTAAATGGTCTAACTGTGCCCAATCTGTAATATGCACCATGCCCTCTGTTTGTAATACATGGGTATGAAATGCTTCGATTTGACGCATGACCTCAAGAAATTGAAGATTTTGTGGGATTTGCGGGTCTATAAAAATGGCGAACACTTGAGCCTCTACTTGCCCTAATTGCAATCTTTTTTGATTGGCATGTAAACGCCCATCCTCAGCAAAATTTGCCGATTCAAGAGTAGTTAACTTTAAAAGCGCATCACAATGTAAATCAATAATCTTCATATCCTCACCTCTACAGTTATTATACTGCTTCCATGAGGAAAAACAGACTAAATTTTATCCTGTGGCGTATCGGAAGAGCCAAATTCCTCAAGCTCAATAAAATCATCTGACTTTGGCATTGAAGAAAGAATATCTTCTTCCACTGGTCGTAAATTGTCTTCTTTCTTTTCCGCATGCTCCACACAGGTCAGAGCTTGCGGCATTGCCTCTAAACGACCAATTGGAAGCTCTTTACCACATACCGCACATTTGCCGTATGTGCCGTCAGCCATTGCTTGAAGGGCTTCTTTTATTTCCTCTGCATTATCACCGCGATGTTCATCAATAGCCATTTCTGTAAGTTGATCCGTTAAATCACTAGCATTATCAGCTGGATGATTATCATAATTCGATAGCTCTGTCGCTTGTGGTCGCTCCGATTCCTTTATTCGTTGTTCTATTGTTTGTAATTCTTGCTCTAGTTGTCTTTTAAATTTTTGCATAACTTGTTGATCCATAAAAATCCCCTCCTCATGCCTTCATATTTTCCTCATTTACGATTTCTAAAACATGTCAGCAATAAGGATGCTTTTATTTCCTCGTATAAGCTATAATCGCATCATGTAAAAATTGTGCTGCTCCCGTCGCACTTCGCTCGTCATAGTAAGCAGTAAAACGTTCATCCGAGATATACATTTGAGCTAGCCCAGCATGTGCCTCTGTTGAATATTCCTTCCACGTAAAGCTCAGCCAGCGTTTATGCAACTCAGCTACTTCCATCGCCAAGTCACTTGTAGCATCACCAAGCTCCATTGCTTCTGCTAAACGCTCAAACATTTGCTGCTCTAACTGCTGCATTGCTTGATATTGTTGTTCTGTCATATTCATCAGCTTAGCATTCGAAGCATCCACTGTTTCATCTCCATATTTGGCGCGAATTTCTTGGCCATATTGCTTTTCATTATCCTCGATTAACTTTTCTTTAAAACCTTTAAATTTTTCTTCATTTGACATTGGTCGTTCCTCCTCAATGGATTGTATTGTTTTTTCTACTGTCTGCAAGATGGTTTCAAGCTGCTCCTTGCGTTGAAGCAAAGCAGCTCTATGTGTTTTTAGCGCCTCGGCATGTTGAAAGTTAGGCGCCTGAATAATGGCCTGAATCGTTGCTAGCTTCATATCCAATGCACGATAAAATAAAATCTGCTGTAGCATATCAATTTCATATTGGCCATAAAATCGATAGCCTGCCTCATTGGTTCTAGCTGGCTTCAGCAGCCCAATTTCATCATAATAGCGTAATGTTCTCGTACTAACTCCCGACATTTGGGCTAGCTCTTGAATTGTATATTCCATGTTGTCACCTCCCACTAATGCTACTGTAAACTTTGACGCAACGTTAAGGTCAATAGCAAAATGAAAATAAATTTTCTAAACCATATTCATCCTTTCAGTTCATATAATTCCATAAATACCTATAAAGCAATTTTTACTTGCCGATATGAATAGTAAATATTTCACAGGAGCGTGATAGGATGAAGTGTCCAAATTGTCAGCATGAGAATCTTTCAGACAGCAAATTTTGCTCTGATTGTGGCAGTAAACTTATGAATTCATCATTATTAAAACAAGGTATCCCAACATGGGCAATTATCGTATTATCGGTCTGCTTTCTTGCCATCGGTGGACTAGGCTATGCATATTGGGACTTTTTCACTGATAAAAAGAATCAAACTACTACTTACTCAGAAGTAAATGATAAGCAACAGGTAAATACACAGCAAGTTTCCTCTGAAGAACTCACAAAAAAACAAGAAGCTCATGCACAGCAGGTTGATCGTGTCACCCTAATAAAGGAAATTCAACAAAAGGTATTCACGGTCCTCAGTAACAATAGTCAAGGTTCTGGCTTCCTGTATAAAAAGGGTGGTTATGTTATTACAAATGCACATGTTGTTCAAGGAGAAGTGGATGTCACGCTTCGTAATGCCAATGGTCAAGAATCACCAGGAACGGTTATCGGTATATCAGACCGCTACGACATTGCTTTAATTCATGCACCTAGCTATCAAGACACACAACCGTTGGGAATTGAAACAACCGAATCACCTATTGGCTTAGAGGTTATTGCATTTGGTAGTCCACAAGGCTTTGAAAATTCAGCATCTATTGGCTATATAACAGGCAATAAACGGGACATGAAGCTTGAAAACTTTATTTATAAGCAAATTTATCAGGTAGATGCACAAATTGATAAGGGGAGTAGCGGTGGCCCATTGGTTGATGTCAATACAGGCAATGTCATAGGGATTAATTCTCTACTTTACACAACTGAAACAAGTACTAACTTTGCTTTCTCCATCCCTCTTTACAGTATGCTTGACCAATTTGAAGGATGGGTTGCTAAACCACTTTCTGCAAATGAGGTTCGTGCTGTTGCGAATGTTTATGAAAATAGTCAACAATCCACTATTGAAACAAAATCCACTAACGAAACAGATGCTTTGCTAGCAGGGCAATTCGTGCAAGCATTCCGTCTCTATTACGAGATGGCACTGAATGAAGGTGATTTTTATTGGATTATTGATATGCTTGCACCTGACAGTTCAGCTTATCAAGAACTAGAGAAATATATTAATGAAATTGCCTATCAAGGACATTACTTCTATTTTACTAATAATGAAGTGCTAGATGTACAATATTCAAATGGTCAATATTTCGTGGATATGAATGAAACATTTGATTTTTATGATGCACAAGGGAATTACCAATTCTATGATCGCTATAAAACCTATACAGTTATAACAGATGATTACGGTGCTTTTAAAATTTCTCACATTACCATTCACTAATAATTTCTTTGTCATTCGAAAACAAGGAAAAAAACAATCAATCGGAATGCTTTTAAAGTGTCTCAAAGGTTAGACACTTTTTCTTGCACTTACTACCTCAAATTTTCCCTTCATGATCAACTTCTTCGTCTATCATTTTTTATAAGAAATAAAAAAACTATACATTCATCTAATGCCGATGAATGTATAGTTAAATGATTAATTATTTAACAAAAATTTCTTCCACTTGATCTAGCATAATGTTGGCTGCTAAAATGCCTCCAGCAGTATTCCAAATAACATCATCTACTTTATGTGCATTGCCTTTTTGAACAGCCGTTAGGTTTTTCCAAAGTGGATCTTGTGTCCACTCCTGTTCAGTTGATAATGCTGAATCATCACCTGTTGGCATGTACGTGAAGTAGAAAATAACATCCCCATCCATTTGAGGAATTGCTTCTTTTCCTACTTCAATCGCTAAGTTACCTAATTTTGCATTATCTTTAAATAAATCTGCTTGTGCTGGCACACGTTTAAATCCTAAAGCATCAAAAATAACGCCTGAGAATGAATCTGTGTAATAGATACGAGATTTATCTGCCATAAAGCGTACAAATGAAACTTCTTGGTTTGTTTGTTCTCCAAGCTTTTCTTTCAGCGCTAGTAACTTATCTTCGTAGGCTTTTAGCACCTCTTGTCCCTTTGTTTCTTGATTTACTGCTTTTGCGTATAATTTAAAGTTCTCTTTCCAATCACCACGTAATGTGTCTGAAAACACAGTTGGCGCAATTTTGCTAAGCTTCGCATAATCTTTTTCTTGTCGTAATTTATTACCGATGATTAAATCTGGCTTTAAAGAAGCGATTTTTTCGATATTAATTTCATGTTCGATACCGACAACTTCCACACCGTCCATTTGATCCTTAATGTGATCATACCATGGATCGCCTGTCCAAGATTGTACTGCACCTACTGGTTTAATTCCTAGTGCTAATAATGCTTCTGTTCCTTCATTTGTTAAAACAACGATACGCTTTGGTGTATCTTTTACTTCAGTTGTACCCATTGCATGTTCGACACTGTATGCATTGCTTTCTTTTGATTTTTCATCTTTGGTAGTATCTTTAGAATCGCCACATGCTGCTAGCACAAAAATAGCCATAACAGCTAGCAAAACTAATAGTTTTTGAAATGCTTTTTGCACCTTTTCTTCCTCCATTGTATATGATAAAATGTTTAGGCATATTAGACGAGAATGAAAATCACTTTCATCTAAGATCGATATTAATCGTATTGTATGTATCTATTAATGTCAATCATTAATTTAGTAATTTTTTAGAAAAGAGTATAGTTCAATATGATATTAAAAAATAATTATTCCAAGATAATGGCTTTACTAGTAGGGGTTGTTCTCTTACTTCTTTGTATGGGGATTAGTATTGTTTACGGTTATGCGAATACTTCTATTCAAACGACCTATGAATCTTTTATACAATTTAACAATTCAAATGAGCATATTATTATTCAAAATGTTCGTATTCCAAGAGCACTTATAGCCAGCTGTGTTGGTGCTTCGTTAGCTATTACAGGCGTGCTTATGCAAACCTTAACAAAAAATCCATTAGCCTCTCCAGGAATCTTGGGTATCAATGCAGGTGCAGGCTTTGCTGTTGTCTTTGCCATGATTTTTTTCCATATTTCCAGCCTGCAATCTTTTGCATGGATCGCATTTCTAGGTGCAGCAATCGCTGCTTTATCCGTTTATGCGATTAGTTTTTCAGGTAGGGATGCTGTTACTCCCGTGAAAATCACTTTAGCAGGGGCTGCCATTAGTGCACTTTTTGCTTCATTTACACAAGGTTTACTCGCTACTAATGAAGCTGAACTCGATCAAGTATTGTTTTGGTTAGCTGGCTCTGTACAAGGTAGAAAACTTGAAATTCTACTTTCTGTTCTTCCTTATTTAGTAATCGGATGGATAGCAGCACTCATTATTTCTTCCAAAATGAATATTCTTGCTCTTGGCGATGATGTAGCAAGAGGATTAGGATTACGATTAGGGCTGATGAAAATCTTAGTAGGACTTATCGTTATTTTTTTAGCAGGTGGCGCTGTTGCGATTGCTGGTCCCATTGGTTTTATTGGCATTGTCGTTCCCCATTTTGCGCGAAAGTTTGTCGGCACTGATCATCGATGGCTTATTCCTATGGCTGCGTTACTTGGAGGGATACTTTTATTGCTGGCTGATGTTGCGGCTCGTTATATTATTATGCCCCAAGAAGTTCCAGTAGGAGTTATGACGGCTATGATTGGCACACCATTCTTTATTTACCTTGCGCGAAAAGGTGGAAAAAATAAATGAAACATGTAAAAACAATTCGTTTACTTCAACAAAAATTTTCTTTTTTATTAGATGTACAAGCTGCAAAAAAATTAATGGTGATTAGTCTACTAGCAGTTGCTGTTTTCTTTTTTAGTGCATCATTTGGTGATTCTTTCATCAATCCATTAAAGGTTTTACAAGCTTTTCTTGGTTACGGGTCAGATTTTGATCAGCTAATCATTATTGATTTCCGAATGCCTCGGATTTTCATTGCTGCCTTTGCTGGAATGGCGTTAGCCGTAGCAGGTGCCATTTTACAAGGAATCGTAAAAAATCCACTTGCCTCACCTGATATTATCGGGATATCAGCTGGTGGTGGTACAGCAGTTGTTGGATTCTTAGCTATTTTCAGTGATTCTAATCACTCTTTAACAGTTAGTATAGAATGGTTACCATTAGCAGGCTTTATAGGAGCTACTGTTGTCGGATGTATTGTCTATCTATTTGCTTGGAAAGATGGTGTCACACCAAATCGTCTTGTCTTAATCGGTATTAGCGTGTCAGCTTTTATGCAAGCTATTACTACCATGTTAATGATTATCGGGCCAATTTATCAAGCAAGTGAAGCGAATAAATGGATTACGGGTAGTGTCAAAAGTGCAGATTGGGATCAAGTACAAATCGTTGTACCATTGATCATCGTTCTACTACTTATTACATTCTTTATTACACGACAGTTAAATGTTCAAGAACTAGGTGATGATACAGCGTCAAGCCTAGGGCAATCTGTTCAAAAAACACGCCTTTACTTAATCCTATTATGTTCCAGTCTAGTAGCGAGTGCTATAGCATTTGCTGGCGCCATTGGGTTTGTAGGATTAATGGCACCTCATATTGCACGACGCATTGTTGGTTCATCATTCGGTGTACTTATTCCTGCATCTGCAGCAATCGGAGCATTGCTTGTGATGATAGCAGATATTATTGGTCGTACTGCTTTTAGCCCGTTAGAAGTACCCGCTGGTGTCTTTACCGCTGCCATTGGTGCTCCCTATTTTATCTATTTACTATTTAGAAATCCTAATAAATAAAGGAGTCTATACTACATGACTGAATCGTTATTAACCAAATCCCTTACATTAAGTTATGGTGATTCCAATATTATCGAAGATCTCAATTTATCTATCCCTTTGAATGAAATTACTGTATTAATTGGAGCGAATGGCTGTGGTAAATCCACACTCCTACGCTCCATCGCTCGATTATTAAAACCTAAAAAAGGTTCCGTTCTATTAGATGGAGAGGATATTTTTAAATTATCAACAAAGCAGGTGGCTAGAAATCTTTCGATTCTTCCCCAATCCCCTGTTGCACCAGAAGGCCTAACTGTCCTACAGCTTGTGAAGCAAGGTCGCTATCCTTACCAAAGCTGGCGTCAACAGTGGACGGAAAAGGATGAAGAAATCGTATTAAATGCCTTAAGAGCAACAGGCACAGAACATTTACAAGATAGACCAGTGGATGAGCTATCAGGAGGACAACGTCAACGTGCTTGGATTGCTATGACGCTTGCTCAAGATACGGATATTATTCTTTTGGACGAGCCTACGACATACTTAGATTTAACTCATCAGATAGAAGTTTTAGATTTATTGTACGAGTTAAACCAACAGCAAAAGCGAACGATTATTATGGTATTACATGATATTAATCTCGCATGTCGCTATGCCGATCATATTATTACTGTCCGTGATCGTGGTGTCTATCGTCAAGGTAAACCAGAAGAAATTATGACAACTGATTTAGTTAGTCATGTGTTTGACCTTGATTGCCAAATGACGACAGATCCAATATTTGGTACACCTCTATGCATTCCATATGGAAAAGGACGTAGAATTTCATAGCTTCTTAGTAAAATTAAAAGCCTACACAGATTAAACTATCCTGTGTAGGCTTTAATTTATGGTAGCTATATTATAAATCTATGACTAAAATTAAAAAGTGCAGTAGATGAAATTCATCTACTGCACTTAGTATGACCCGTACGGGATTCGAACCCGTGTTACCGCCGTGAAAGGGCGGTGTCTTAACCACTTGACCAACGGGCCAATGGCGGAGAAGGAGGGATTTGAACCCTCGCGCCGGTTACCCGACCTACACCCTTAGCAGGGGCGCCTCTTCAGCCTCTTGAGTACTTCCCCAAATAAAAAATGGCTCCGAAGGCAGGACTCGAACCTGCGACAACCTGATTAACAGTCAGGTGCTACTACCAACTGAGCTACTTCGGAATAATGGTGGGCCTAAATGGACTCGAACCATCGACCTCACGCTTATCAGGCGTGCGCTCTAACCAGCTGAGCTATAGGCCCTTGGAGCGGGTGATGGGAATCGAACCCACGACATCAGCTTGGAAGGCTGAGGTTTTACCATTAAACTACACCCGCATAAATGGTGGGTCAGGACGGAATCGAACCGCCGACACTTAGAGCTTCAATCTAATGCTCTACCAACTGAGCTACTGACCCATTTCGTCCATGCTAAGCTTGCTCACTCTTTTGCTTCTCATGTTTTTCATTATAATAATGGCGGTCCCGACCGGGATCGAACCGGCGATCTCCTGCGTGACAGGCAGGCATGTTAACCGCTACACCACGGGACCTTTTGGTTGCGGGGGCCGGATTTGAACCAACGACCTTCGGGTTATGAGCCCGACGAGCTACCACTGCTCCACCCCGCGATAATGATATTCTGTTTCGAGTTTTTAAAGCACCATTTATAAAAATTTAAAACTGGAGGAGGTAGAGGGATTCGAACCCCCGCGCGGTGTTACCCGCCTGTCGGTTTTCAAGACCGATCCCTTCAGCCAGACTTGGGTATACCTCCGTTACACTATATAAATGGTGGACCTTGCAGGACTCGAACCTGCGACCGGACGGTTATGAGCCGTCTGCTCTAACCAACTGAGCTAAAGGTCCTTTAAGATGGCGGCAGAGGGGATCGAACCCCCGACCTTACGGGTATGAACCGTACGCTCTAGCCAGCTGAGCTACGCCGCCAGGATCTTTATACTGGTTATTTACTATGGTGGAGCCTAGCGGGATCGAACCGCTGACCTCCTGCGTGCAAGGCAGGCGCTCTCCCAGCTGAGCTAAGGCCCCATAATTTTAGGAAATGGTCGGGAAGACAGGATTCGAACCTGCGACCCCTTGGTCCCAAACCAAGTGCTCTACCAAGCTGAGCTACTTCCCGTTCGTTCTTTTGGCGCGCCCGACAGGAGTCGAACCCATAACCTTCTGATCCGTAGTCAGACGCTCTATCCAATTGAGCTACGGGCGCATAATAAATGGTGCCGAGGACCGGAATCGAACCGGTACGGTAGTCACCTACCGCAGGATTTTAAGTCCTGTGCGTCTGCCAGTTCCGCCACCCCGGCACATTTGGAGCGGAAGACGAGGTTCGAACTCGCGACCCCCACCTTGGCAAGGTGGTGTTCTACCACTGAACTACTTCCGCATGTGCATAAGTTTTTTTATCTGGCAATGAAAATAATGGTGCGGGTGAAGGGAGTCGAACCCCCACGCCTTGCGGCGCTAGATCCTAAGTCTAGTGCGTCTGCCAATTCCGCCACACCCGCTTATTATTATTTCAAAATGGTGAGCCATGAAGGACTCGAACCTTCGACCCTCTGATTAAAAGTCAGATGCTCTACCAACTGAGCTAATGGCTCGAAAAAATGGTGCCGGCTATAGGAATCGAACCCACGACCTACTGATTACAAGTCAGTTGCTCTACCTGCTGAGCTAAACCGGCATATGGTGGAGGATGACGGGCTCGAACCGCCGACCCCCTGCTTGTAAGGCAGGTGCTCTCCCAGCTGAGCTAATCCTCCTGGGTATTATGCCTAGCGACGTCCTACTCTCACAGGGGGAAGCCCCCAACTACCATCGGCGCTAAAGAGCTTAACTTCCGTGTTCGGTATGGGAACGGGTGTGACCTCTTTGCCATCATCACTAGACTATTTTATGTATCTTGTTTTGAAGTTGTTTACCTGTCCTTCAAGACAAGAATTATTGTATAACGTTTTTTAACATTGTGCAATACTTTTTTATAAAAAAAAGAAATTATTACTTTTTAAAGATATTTTTGTTAAGTAAGAGAAAATATTGCCCTGCAAAATATTATATCAATTGTTGTTTCAAAAGAAAACAATTATTTTTCTTGATATGTTTTATAGCCTAAAATCTATAATAAAACAAGTGAAGGCCTTATGATTTCCCTCACTTGTTATCTAATGAAATGGTTGAAAGCTCTATTGTTAATCTTGTAATTTCTTCAATTGTTGTCGAAGGGCCAAAAGAGATTCTAAAAAATTGACGTGCTGCTTCCAAAGAAAAACCCATCGATAAAATAGCCTTCGTTCCAGATTCACTATGAATATCACATGCGCTACCTGTAGAGATACAGATTCCCGACTCGTTCAGCTTTAAAAGAACATATTGGCCCTCTAATCTATCCATCATTACACCACAAATATTAGGTAATTGCTGCTTACATTCTATTAGCTTGCATGATTCAGGCAGTTTACTTTTTAAAACTCCTCTTAACATCACATAATGTTTTAATTCATATTGATAGTTTTCAATTGCAGCTGCAAAGGCCACAATTGCAGGCGTATCTAATGTACCTCCTCTTAAACCTCTCTCATGTGTCACACCTGGTGTTAATGCTTGCACGCGGATGGAGGGATTTAGATAAACCGCACCACACCCCTTTGGCCCACCTATTTTATGAGCCGAAATTGTAATAGCATCTATTCCTTTTGGTATAGCTAATTTTCCAAATGACTGAACACAATCAATATGACAGTAAACACCTGATTCTCCTGCCAGCTCTATTATTTTCTTCAAAGGCTGAATGGAGCCAATCTCTGAATTAACATGTTGAATGGTAATCAAAGCCGTGTCTAATCGTATTGTTTTTTGAAGTTCCTGCAAATCAATACAACCATCCTTCTTTAACGGCAATTTTGTCACTTCATACCCCATTTTCTCAAGTGTATTCAAAGCTGCGTGCACTGACGTATGCTCAGCTTGAGATGAAATAATATGCTTCCCTTTTTTAGAGGCTAGTGCTAATGACAAGATGGCCATAATATTTCCTTCTGTTCCGCTCCCAGTGAAAATAATACCATCGCTAGTTACGCCTAGAGCTTGCGCTACAACTTCTCTTGACTGTTGCACGAAATAATGCGCTTGTCCTCCTAGATCATGAAGACTTGAACTGTTTCCATAATAACGCTGCGCTACCCCTATATATGCATCAAGAGCTTCCTTCATCATAGGTGACGTTGCAGCATAATCCATATAAATCATCATCTTCTTCCTCTCTAATTCATCGGGTCTTGTTTTCTTTTTTATTTTATGTAAAGATAGGTGTCAAGACAATTGTAAAGAAGGTATAACTATGGATGTAAAGACAGACGTCCTTATCATCGGCAGTGGTATTGCGGCACTTCAGGCTGCTTTACTACTCGAAGAACATTTTCAAATACAAATTGTTACAAAATCTTCTGTTTATATGAGTAGCTCTTATCGTGCACAAGGTGGTATAGCAGCCGTTACAAGCAAAGAAGATCATATTAAACATCATATTGCTGATACATTGAAAGCTGGAGAATATCATCATGAAAAAAGAAATGTGGAAACACTTATAGAAGACGGCACTAAAATTATGCAGAACTATTTAAAAACTGGTCTCCCAATTGATCGTCACCTCGATGGAAAACCTGTTCTAGGACTAGAGGGGGCACATAGTCATCATCGTATTTTACATGCAGGTGGTGATCGAACTGGTCAAATTTTCATAGATTATTTGCTTCATAAACTTTCACCCAAAACAAAGGTCAATTGTTATGAAATGGCTTATGAGCTTTTACTGAATACAGATGGTGATTGTATAGGTGTACTCACTAAAGGCGAAAAAGGGATTAAACGCTATTTGGCTCATCATGTTATTTTAGCCACAGGAGGTGCAGGTGCACTTTATTCAAGCACATCCAATTATCCAAACAATACAGGAGATGGTATTGCTTTAGCATTTCGTGCAGGCGCTGCGATCAGTGATATGGAATTTATGCAGTTTCATCCAAGTTTACTATGGTGTGAAAATAAGGCAAAAGGTTTAATCTCCGAAGCTGTACGAGGTGCAGGCGGTACCTTTGTAGATGCACAGTGTAAACCTATTATGAAAGGCTTACATCCACAAGGTGACTTAGCCCCTAGGCATATTACGGCACACGCACTATTTACTAAACGTGCTGCTGGGGAGGAAACGTTTATTGATATTGCCACCATCCAAAACTTTGATGCAAAATTCCCAGCAATTGCTCAGCTCTGCTATGACAATCAAGTTCATTTGCAAGATGGTTTAATCCCTGTGGCTCCAGGTAGTCATTTTTTAATGGGTGGTGTTATTGCTGATGACAACGGTAGAACTACTATCCCAAACTTATATGCAGTTGGTGAAGTGGCTTGTACAGGTGTCCATGGAGCGAACCGTTTAGCAAGTAATTCTCTATTGGAGGGCATTACATTTGGTCAAAAAATGGCGTATTTCATTATTCAACAAGGTTGTCATCAAAAAAATTTTTTACTTGACCAACCTCAATATGCTGATAAAAAACCACCTTTATTTAGCAAACAGCAATTACAGCAACGTATGATGCAGTTTGTAGGCATCGTTAGAAATATCGATGATTTACAGTACTTTGTTCAGCAACTCCCCTCTCTACAATCTCTTCTTCACACTAATCTAGAGGGTATGGAGCAAGCAGAATTGGAACTATTTATGATGCATGTTGTCGCAACACTGATGACACATGCGGCCATTATAAGAACTGAAACACGTGGTGCCCACATACGTACAGATAAATCCGAAATGGATGCACAATGGGCAAGCCGGTGGATTATTTTTTCGCAAGGACAATTGAAAGTGAGGAACTCATTGTATGAATATCATCAAACTCGAGGAAATGCTCAAACAGTTTTTTAATGAAGATTTAGGTGATGGGGATTTATCGAGTGAATTTATTTTTTCAGCCGAACAACAGGGATCTTTTTCGTTTTATGCTAAAGAAAAAGGAATTTTTTGCGGAGCTCTCATTATTGAGCATGGCTTTCTTCTACTAGATTGTTCTATGGAAATTTATCTTCATAAAAAGGATGGAGAGACAGTAGATGCAGGCGATATACTAGCCGTGATAAAAGGTCCCTTACAAAAATTGTTAATAGGCGAACGTGTCATCTTAAATCTTATTCAACGTATGTCTGCCATTGCAACAGCTACTCACCAAGCAGTCCAAGAAACGATAGGTACGCATGCGAAAATATGTGATACTCGTAAAACAATGCCTGGCATGCGTATGCTTGATAAATATGCAGTGAGAGTCGGTGGTGCTTTTAATCATCGAAATGGACTGTATGATGCCATCATGTTAAAAGATAATCATCTTGCCTTTGCAGGTAGTATAACAAAAGCTGTTCAGACCGCTAGAGAGAAAGTCGGTCATACCGTGAAAATTGAAGTAGAAATTGAAACAAAGGAACAGCTAGATGAAGCCATCATTGCTGGAGTAGATATCATTATGTTTGATAACCGCAGTCCAGAAGAAATTCGAGATTGGCTTCCTTCTGTCCCCCCTACTATTGCAACAGAAGCTTCAGGGGGTATCACACTGGATAATTTAAAGGCTTATGCACAGTCAGGTGTTCAGTGGATTTCACTTGGTTCATTAACCCATTCTGTCAAAGCTTTTGATATTAGTGCACTTGTTCAAATGAAAGGAGCTCATTCCCTTGTCCATCACTAGTTTATTACAACAGACGACACTACTTCCTGAGCATTATCGGACATTATCCGTAGAGGAAATGGAATCTCGTATTTTAGCAATAAAGAAAAAATTAGGCTCTAAACTTTTTATCCCAGGACACCATTATCAAAAAGATGAGGTTATTCAATTTGCTGATGCAACTGGTGATTCTCTACAACTAGCTCAATTATCTGCCGCTAATAAGGAGGCTGAACATATCGTATTTTGTGGTGTACATTTTATGGCAGAAACGGCAGACATGCTGACAATGAAACAGCAACATGTCTATTTACCAGATATGCGTGCAGGCTGTTCGATGGCTGATATGGCGAATATTTATCAAACAGAACAAGCATGGCCAATCCTTCAACAGCTCTTTGGCGATACGATTATTCCTCTAACTTATGTCAATTCAACCGCGGCCATTAAAGCCTTTACGGGACGACATGGTGGTGCCTGTGTTACATCATCGAATGCAAGGGAGCTTGTTCAATGGGCATTTACACAAAAACAGCGTATTTTCTTTTTACCCGATCAACATTTAGGGAGAAATACCGCCTATGATTTAGGTATTCCCCTTGAAAATATGGCCGTTTGGAATCCTCATAAAAATATGCTCGAAACTAAGGAATCACTTGAAAACATCCAGGTTATTCTGTGGAAGGGTCACTGTTCTGTGCATGAGGGGTTTACAGTTCAACATACGGAAGTCATTCGCAAAGAACATCCCACAATGAGAATTATTGTTCATCCAGAATGTAGTCGTGAAGTTGTTGCAGCAGCTGATGATGCCGGCTCGACAAAATACATTATTGATACAATCAATCGAGCACCAAGCGGATCTGCATGGGCCATTGGAACAGAAATGAACCTTGTCAATCGTATCATTAAGCAACATCCAGATAAACATATTATTTCGCTAAATGAAAATTTTTGTCCTTGTCTAACTATGAACCGAATAGACCTTCCACATTTACTATGGAGTCTTGAAAGTATTGAACAGGGGCAACCTCATAATCGTATACAAGTAGATGAACATACTACCGCTGAAGCACTTAGCTCACTTGAAAGAATGCTTGTACGGGGGTAACAAGAAGAATTTTAAAAGCAGACATGTTGTTGTATCAATATTTCTGCTTTTTTTGTAAAGTTAAGGAGTTATGAAAAACGTCGTTCATTTTTTGATATGACTTATACTTTTTCATTAAGGATGTTGGAAAAAATATATTTATCAATTTACCAGTAAAAGATCTTAACAAATCAATCAACTTTTTTAAAGACTTAGGTTTTGAATTCAATCAACAATTTAGTGATGAAACAACAGCTTCAATGATTATTAGCGAAAATATCTTTGCATTAATAATGGTAGAAGAACGATTCAAAGGATTTACAAAGAAGGAGATTGCAGATACAGCTACTTCTGCAGAGGCGATATTATGTCTTTCCGCTGAAAACCGAGAACAAGTAGATCAATTAGTAAATAAAGCACTAGCCTCTGGTGGTAAACCTTACAGTGAACCACAAGATCACGGATTTATGTACGGCTGGGGATTCCAAGATGTAGATGGGCATATTTGGGAAGTAGTATATATGGATGAAAGCGCACTAAATAATGAGTAATTATATATCTATCTAAATATGAAAAAAACAGTAGCTGCAAATGCAGCTACTGTTTTTTAGTATGACCCGTACGGGATTCGAACCCGTGTTACCGCCGTGAAAGGGCGGTGTCTTAACCACTTGACCAACGGGCCAATGGCGGAGAAGGAGGGATTTGAACCCTCGCGCCGGTTACCCGACCTACACCCTTAGCAGGGGCGCCTCTTCAGCCTCTTGAGTACTTCCCCAAATAAAAAATGGCTCCGAAGGCAGGACTCGAACCTGCGACAACCTGATTAACAGTCAGGTGCTACTACCAACTGAGCTACTTCGGAATAATGGTGGGCCTAAATGGACTCGAACCATCGACCTCACGCTTATCAGGCGTGCGCTCTAACCAGCTGAGCTATAGGCCCTTGGAGCGGGTGATGGGAATCGAACCCACGACATCAGCTTGGAAGGCTGAGGTTTTACCATTAAACTACACCCGCATAAATGGTGGGTCAGGACGGAATCGAACCGCCGACACTTAGAGCTTCAATCTAATGCTCTACCAACTGAGCTACTGACCCATTTCGTCCATGCTAAGCTTGCTCACTCTTTTGCTTCTCATGTTTTTCATTATAATAATGGCGGTCCCGACCGGGATCGAACCGGCGATCTCCTGCGTGACAGGCAGGCATGTTAACCGCTACACCACGGGACCTTTTGGTTGCGGGGGCCGGATTTGAACCAACGACCTTCGGGTTATGAGCCCGACGAGCTACCACTGCTCCACCCCGCGATAATGATATTCTGTTTCGAGTTTTTAAAGCACCATTTATAAAAATTTAAAACTGGAGGAGGTAGAGGGATTCGAACCCCCGCGCGGTGTTACCCGCCTGTCGGTTTTCAAGACCGATCCCTTCAGCCAGACTTGGGTATACCTCCGTTACACTATATAAATGGTGGACCTTGCAGGACTCGAACCTGCGACCGGACGGTTATGAGCCGTCTGCTCTAACCAACTGAGCTAAAGGTCCTTTAAGATGGCGGCAGAGGGGATCGAACCCCCGACCTTACGGGTATGAACCGTACGCTCTAGCCAGCTGAGCTACGCCGCCAGGATCTTTATACTGGTTATTTACTATGGTGGAGCCTAGCGGGATCGAACCGCTGACCTCCTGCGTGCAAGGCAGGCGCTCTCCCAGCTGAGCTAAGGCCCCATAATTTTAGGAAATGGTCGGGAAGACAGGATTCGAACCTGCGACCCCTTGGTCCCAAACCAAGTGCTCTACCAAGCTGAGCTACTTCCCGTTCGTTCTTTTGGCGCGCCCGACAGGAGTCGAACCCATAACCTTCTGATCCGTAGTCAGACGCTCTATCCAATTGAGCTACGGGCGCATAATAAATGGTGCCGAGGACCGGAATCGAACCGGTACGGTAGTCACCTACCGCAGGATTTTAAGTCCTGTGCGTCTGCCAGTTCCGCCACCCCGGCACATTTGGAGCGGAAGACGAGGTTCGAACTCGCGACCCCCACCTTGGCAAGGTGGTGTTCTACCACTGAACTACTTCCGCATGTGCATAAGTTTTTTTATCTGGCAATGAAAATAATGGTGCGGGTGAAGGGAGTCGAACCCCCACGCCTTGCGGCGCTAGATCCTAAGTCTAGTGCGTCTGCCAATTCCGCCACACCCGCTTATTATTATTTCAAAATGGTGAGCCATGAAGGACTCGAACCTTCGACCCTCTGATTAAAAGTCAGATGCTCTACCAACTGAGCTAATGGCTCGAAAAAATGGTGCCGGCTATAGGAATCGAACCCACGACCTACTGATTACAAGTCAGTTGCTCTACCTGCTGAGCTAAACCGGCATATGGTGGAGGATGACGGGCTCGAACCGCCGACCCCCTGCTTGTAAGGCAGGTGCTCTCCCAGCTGAGCTAATCCTCCTGGGTATTATGCCTAGCGACGTCCTACTCTCACAGGGGGAAGCCCCCAACTACCATCGGCGCTAAAGAGCTTAACTTCCGTGTTCGGTATGGGAACGGGTGTGACCTCTTTGCCATCATCACTAGACTTGCACATGGATGTGCTGGCTTCTGCGTTGCAACATGGATGTTGCGTTCTTAGCAGAAGTTCCATTATTTTAAGCTTTAAAATACACAAGGTATTGAAGCTCTTATGAAAGAGTTGTTCTTTCAAAACTGGATAAACGTACATTGACTGCTTCAAACAATTTGGTTAAGTCCTCGATCGATTAGTATTCGTCAGCTCCATGTGTCACCACACTTCCACCTCGAACCTATCTACCTCATCGTCTTTGAGGGATCTTACTTACTTGCGTAATGGGAAATCTCATCTTGAGGGGGGCTTCATGCTTAGATGCTTTCAGCACTTATCCCGTCCACACATAGCTACCCAGCGATGCCTTTGGCAAGACAACTGGTACACCAGCGGTGTGTCCATCCCGGTCCTCTCGTACTAAGGACAGCTCCTCTCAAATTTCCTACGCCCACGACGGATAGGGACCGAACTGTCTCACGACGTTCTGAACCCAGCTCGCGTACCGCTTTAATGGGCGAACAGCCCAACCCTTGGGACCGACTACAGCCCCAGGATGCGATGAGCCGACATCGAGGTGCCAAACCTCCCCGTCGATGTGGACTCTTGGGGGAGATAAGCCTGTTATCCCCGGGGTAGCTTTTATCCGTTGAGCGATGGCCCTTCCATGCGGAACCACCGGATCACTAAGCCCGTCTTTCGACCCTGCTCGACTTGTAGGTCTCGCAGTCAAGCTCCCTTGTGCCTTTACACTCTACGAATGATTTCCAACCATTCTGAGGGAACCTTTGGGCGCCTCCGTTACCTTTTAGGAGGCGACCGCCCCAGTCAAACTGTCCGCCTGACACTGTCTCCTGCCCCGCTAAGGGGCATGGGTTAGAATTTCAATACAACCAGGGTAGTATCCCACCGACGCCTCCTTCGAAGCTGGCGCTCCGAGATCTCTGGCTCCTACCTATCCTGTACAAGTTGTACCAAAATTCAATATCAGGCTACAGTAAAGCTCCACGGGGTCTTTCCGTCCTGTCGCGGGTAACCTGCATCTTCACAGGTACTATAATTTCACCGAGTCTCTCGTTGAGACAGTGCCCAGATCGTTACGCCTTTCGTGCGGGTCGGAACTTACCCGACAAGGAATTTCGCTACCTTAGGACCGTTATAGTTACGGCCGCCGTTTACTGGGGCTTCAATTCGCAGCTTCGCTTGCGCTAACCACTCCTCTTAACCTTCCAGCACCGGGCAGGCGTCAGCCCCTATACGTCACCTTACGGTTTTGCAGAGACCTGTGTTTTTGCTAAACAGTCGCCTGGGCCTATTCACTGCGGCTCTCATGCGCTTGCACGCTCAAGAGCACCCCTTCTCCCGAAGTTACGGGGTCATTTTGCCGAGTTCCTTAACGAGAGTTCTCTCGCACACCTTAGGATTCTCTCCTCGACTACCTGTGTCGGTTTGCGGTACGGGCACCTCTCACCTCGATAGAGGCTTTTCTTGGCAGTGTGAAATCAGGAACTTCGTCCATACGGACTCGCCATCACAGCTCAACGTTACAGTGTGCGGATTTGCCTACACACACGCCTTACTGCTTGGACGCGCATAACCAACAGCGCGCTTACCCTATCCTACTGCGTCCCCCCATTTCTCAAACGGTGAGGAGGTGGTACAGGAATATCAACCTGTTGTCCATCGCCTACGCCTGTCGGCCTCGGCTTAGGTCCCGACTAACCCTGAGCGGACGAGCCTTCCTCAGGAAACCTTAGTCATACGGTGGACGGGATTCTCACCCGTCTTTCGCTACTCATACCGGCATTCTCACTTCTAAGCGCTCCACCAGTCCTTCCGGTCTGACTTCAACGCACTTAGAACGCTCTCCTACCACTGACATCGTAGATGTCAATCCACAGCTTCGGTGAATCGTTTAGCCCCGATACATTTTCGGCGCAGCGTCACTCGACCAGTGAGCTATTACGCACTCTTTAAATGATGGCTGCTTCTAAGCCAACATCCTGGTTGTCTGTGCAACGCCACATCCTTTTCCACTTAACGATTACTTTGGGACCTTAGCTGGTGGTCTGGGCTGTTTCCCTTTTGACTACGGATCTTATCACTCGCAGTCTGACTCCCGTGTATAAATATCTGGCATTCGGAGTTTGTCTGAATTCGGTAAACCGGGATGGCCCCCTAGTCCAAACAGTGCTCTACCTCCAGTATTCTCATCACGAGGCTAGCCCTAAAGCTATTTCGGAGAGAACCAGCTATCTCCAAGTTCGATTGGAATTTCTCCGCTACCCACACCTCATCCCCGCACTTTTCAACGTGCGTGGGTTCGGGCCTCCAGTAAGTGTTACCTTACCTTCACCCTGGACATGGGTAGATCACCTGGTTTCGGGTCTACGACCACGTACTATTTCGCCCTATTCAGACTCGCTTTCGCTGCGGCTCCGCCTTCTAAAGCTTAACCTCGCACGTAATCGTAACTCGCCGGTTCATTCTACAAAAGGCACGCTATCACCCATTAACGGGCTCTAACTACTTGTAGGCACACGGTTTCAGGATCTCTTTCACTCCCCTCCCGGGGTGCTTTTCACCTTTCCCTCACGGTACTGGTTCACTATCGGTCACTAGGTAGTATTTAGCCTTGGGAGATGGTCCTCCCGGATTCCGACGGAATTTCACGTGTTCCGCCGTACTCAGGATCCACTCAGGAGAGAACGAACTTTCGACTACAGGGCTTTTACCTGCTCTGGCGGACCTTTCCAAGTCGCTTCATCTAACTCGCTCTTTTGTAACTCCGTATAGAGTGTCCTACAACCCCAAGAGGCAAGCCTCTTGGTTTGGGCTCTTCCCGTTTCGCTCGCCGCTACTCAGGGAATCGATTTTTCTTTCTCTTCCTCCAGGTACTTAGATGTTTCAGTTCCCTGGGTCTGCCTTCAAGACGCTATGTATTCACGTCAAGATACTACGCGATTAAACGTAGTGGGTTCCCCCATTCGGAAATCTCCGGATCAAAGCTCACTTACAGCTCCCCGAAGCATATCGGTGTTAGTGCCGTCCTTCTTCGGCTCCTAGTGCCAAGGCATTCGCCGTGCGCCCTTAATAACTTAACCTACAGCTTTCAATACACATCGCATTTCGTTGTCAGCTTCACTCGTTCAATCAGTCACGTACTGAAGTACGCTCCTTCATTCACTCGATTGCTTCCTAGAACTGCTTGTGTCTTGAAACCTTACTAATGTTATTAAGCCTATAAAAAACTTAAAAAATAAATGTGTTTGTTACAATTTCAATGTCGTTTTATCCAGTTTTCAAAGAACAAGTTTTGAAGTATTTCATTCGGAAGAATGAACCTTCAAAACTGAACGCAAAACGTAATCTTACAAACCCTAGGTTTGTATTCCGAAATAATCCTTAGAAAGGAGGTGATCCAGCCGCACCTTCCGATACGGCTACCTTGTTACGACTTCACCCCAATCATCTATCCCACCTTCGGCGGCTGGCTCCAAAAGGTTACCTCACCGACTTCGGGTGTTACAAACTCTCGTGGTGTGACGGGCGGTGTGTACAAGGCCCGGGAACGTATTCACCGCGGCATGCTGATCCGCGATTACTAGCGATTCCGGCTTCATGTAGGCGAGTTGCAGCCTACAATCCGAACTGAGAACGACTTTATCGGATTAGCTCCCTCTCGCGAGTTGGCAACCGTTTGTATCGTCCATTGTAGCACGTGTGTAGCCCAGGTCATAAGGGGCATGATGATTTGACGTCATCCCCACCTTCCTCCGGTTTGTCACCGGCAGTCACCTTAGAGTGCCCAACTAAATGATGGCAACTAAGATCAAGGGTTGCGCTCGTTGCGGGACTTAACCCAACATCTCACGACACGAGCTGACGACAACCATGCACCACCTGTCACCGTTGCCCCCGAAGGGGAAACTATATCTCTACAGTGGTCAACGGGATGTCAAGACCTGGTAAGGTTCTTCGCGTTGCTTCGAATTAAACCACATGCTCCACCGCTTGTGCGGGCCCCCGTCAATTCCTTTGAGTTTCAGTCTTGCGACCGTACTCCCCAGGCGGAGTGCTTAATGCGTTAGCTGCAGCACTAAGGGGCGGAAACCCCCTAACACTTAGCACTCATCGTTTACGGCGTGGACTACCAGGGTATCTAATCCTGTTTGCTCCCCACGCTTTCGCGCCTCAGCGTCAGTTACAGACCAGAAAGTCGCCTTCGCCACTGGTGTTCCTCCAAATCTCTACGCATTTCACCGCTACACTTGGAATTCCACTTTCCTCTTCTGCACTCAAGTCCCCCAGTTTCCAATGACCCTCCACGGTTGAGCCGTGGGCTTTCACATCAGACTTAAAGGACCGCCTGCGCGCGCTTTACGCCCAATAATTCCGGACAACGCTTGCCACCTACGTATTACCGCGGCTGCTGGCACGTAGTTAGCCGTGGCTTTCTAATAAGGTACCGTCAAGGTACAGCCAGTTACTACTGTACTTGTTCTTCCCTTACAACAGAGTTTTACGATCCGAAAACCTTCTTCACTCACGCGGCGTTGCTCCATCAGGCTTTCGCCCATTGTGGAAGATTCCCTACTGCTGCCTCCCGTAGGAGTCTGGGCCGTGTCTCAGTCCCAGTGTGGCCGATCACCCTCTCAGGTCGGCTACGCATCGTCGCCTTGGTGAGCCGTTACCTCACCAACTAGCTAATGCGCCGCGGGCCCATCTTATAGCGACAGCCGAAACCGTCTTTCAGTGTTCCACCATGAGGTGGAACAGATTATTCGGTATTAGCCCCGGTTTCCCGGAGTTATCCCAAACTATAAGGTAGGTTGCCCACGTGTTACTCACCCGTCCGCCGCTAACGTCAAAGGAGCAAGCTCCTTCTCTGTTCGCTCGACTTGCATGTATTAGGCACGCCGCCAGCGTTCGTCCTGAGCCAGGATCAAACTCTCCATAAAAGAAATTTGATTAGCTCAAATTGTTTTGCTGGCATCAATTTTGATGTCCAAAATTTTGTTTCGTTCACTAGCCGAAACTAGTTACTCAAAACTTTATTGATTACGTTTTGCTTGTTCAGTTTTCAAGGTTCATTTTGTTTAAGTCGTTTTAGCGACTTTACTATCATATCTCATTCTCAACGAGAAGTCAACAACTTTTTAAAATTCTTTTTTAAAGTGTTCCTTCTTGTTAAGGACAAGTAATAATATATAATATATCATTTTTAAAATCAAGCATTTTTCATAAAAAATTTAAAGATCTTTTTTATATCAATTACAAACAATAGGATTCCTACTAATACAATTAACCCACCAAAGATTTGGGTAACGATTAAATACTCCTTAAATATCCACAATGCTAAAAGAGCTGCACCAACCGGCTCAAAGAGAATAGCTATTGAAACAACATTCGTACTTACGTATTTAATAGACCAATTAAATAAAGTATGACCAAATAAATTAGGTATTAACGCTAATAAGACAAACCATAACCAATCAGAAGAAGAATACGGTCCAAATGATTCTCCTTTAATTAGTACATAGATAAATAAAGTAATTGTACTCACTACATAAACAACCATTGTATAAGTCATTAACGATAATCTTTTGCGTACATCCTGTCCTAATAAAAAATAAGCTGTAGCAAGTGCACAAGCAATGAGCGCTAATATATCTCCGTAAAAAGCTGTCCCACTTACTTTAAAATCGCCCCAACTAATTAAAATACTTCCCGCAATAGCAATTGTTCCAGCAACGATTGTTTTCATCGTTATCTTTTCTTTAAAGAAAAAGTATGTCCCCACAAAGGCAAACAAAGGTTGTAGCGTTACCAGAACTGTTGAACTTGCGACAGAAGTATAGTTGAGTGACTCAAACCATAAAATAAAATGAAATGCTAAAAAGATTCCCGCGGCTGTGGAAAAAAGCCAATCACGCCTCTTTAATGTTGTAAGCTCCTTTGAATATCTCCCCAAAAACAATGGAAGCATTATTAAAACCGAAAATAGCATACGATAAAATGCTATAATGCCCGCTTCCGCTGATGCTAATTTCACGAAAATAGCGGACATAGATACTGAAATAACACCAATTACGATTGGAATGTACGGATGAATCTTCGGCTTCTCCATAAAATCACCTCCATCAATTTCGCTCTCCTATTTCTTACGAAAGAAAACAATTAAGTAACCCTCCCATTAATGAGAGAGCATTCCATACTAATGCTTCATTTCAGAAATAATAGATTCTTGCTGTATCAAGATAAAAAATACTTATATTTCCTTCCTTTCATGTTGTACAATACAAAAAAGTAATGGCACATATAATAATGACAGCTTGCATATCTCTTAGCAATACGAAATATCAATGGAGGGTTGTGTATGGAAACATTATTGGAAAATATGATTACATATGAAGTTGGCATAAAATTAGTTATTGCAGCCACATTAAGTTTAGTAATCGGTATCGAAAGGGAATTAAAGAAGAAGCCAGTTGGATTAAAGACAAGTTTGGTGATCGCTACTTTCAGCTGCTTACTTACCATCATCTCCATTGAAACAGCCTACTCAACTCCTCCCAGAGAAGATATTAATATTACGATGGATCCGCTTCGTTTAGCTGCACAAATCGTTAGCGGGATTGGATTTCTTGGCGCAGGCGTCATTTTAAGACGAGGCAATGACAGCATTACAGGTTTAACAACCGCGGCCATGATATGGGGAGCTGCTGGTATCGGCATCGCCGTTGGAGCAGGATTTTATATGGATGCAACATTAGCTGTTGTGATTATTGTTTTCGGAATCGAAATTCTATCGCCTTTTCTCATGAAAATTGGTCCTAAACGCATTCGCATGCGAGAGATTTTATTAAAAGTGCAAATAGATGATGACAACAATACAGAATCGTTTCTATTATTTTTAAAGGACAACAACATCATCATCGAAAATATTCGCATTAAAGATGTACATTTAAAAAATAATAGTGTTTTACACGAGTTGGATTTACGTCTATCTTTAATTGTTTCTGATAATTTATTGTCATTTTATCGTTCATTACGAGAACTATCCTATATAGAAAAAATCGAAATGGAAATTTTAAATTAGTTGGAGGATTTTTTATGGCAGAACTATTTAAACTACTAAAGGATGGCAACAAACCCTCCCTTATGGCGGCATTTGTAAATGCCTTTTTAGGAATTATCAAAGGAGCCGCCTTTTTCTTTACAGGTAATGTAGCCATGTTTGCAGAAATGATGCACTCTCTTGGTGACGCAGCAAACCAATTTTTTGTATATATAGGTTCGGCCCTTTCAAAAAAGGCACCTACTAAAAAGTTCCCCGGGGGCTTCGGCCGTATTGTCAATTTGGTATGCCTATTCGCCGTTATTATAGTAGCTATACTTTCTTATGAAACAATAAAAGAAGGCTGGCATCATTTCATTCACCCTGCCGGTGAGTCTAGTGGGGTACTTATTGCACTTGGCGTATTGTTAATAGGGATTGTTTTAGAGGGCACAGTACTGGCTAAAGCAGCTGTAGAAGTACTACATGAAGCAGGACAAGAGAAAGCTGGAATCACATCTATTATTAAAGCATTTCCTTTCTTAAATCGCGCAAAGCCTGCAACTAAATTAGTCTTTATGGAAGATTTAGTCGCTACAAGCGGGAATATTTTAGCCTTTGCCGCTATCGTGATTGCTTATTTTACAGGTTGGGGCAGAATAGAAGGACTTGTTTCGATGATTATCGGGGCGATGATGTTCTATGTTGTCGGTAAGGTTTTCCTCGATAATGCACGCGGCGTCATTGGAGAAACAGATGAAGAGATGTTAAATCATATCGCTCACCTTGTAATGGATGATCCGAACATTAAAGACATTGTTCGTCTTGAGGTAATTAAAGAAGGGGAATTTTTACACGTTGAATTAGTTGCTGAAGCTGACCCCCATCTATCACTTGCTTTTTTAGATGATGTTCGCGATCATTTAACTGAGGTCATATTAAGTCAAAAAGGGGTATCCAAAGTAGCGATTTTATTCGATGAAGATGATGGAAAAACTAACTGGGTACATGTCGGAGAAAGACCAAACAACACTATATAATCATAAAAAAACAAATAGCCAATTGCCGTATTTCAGGCAGTTGGCTTTCTTTTATACTAATTTTAAATGGTTGCGTCCGTCATCACTATTCACTTCATTTAGATCTTCAGGGATATTCTCGTACCCCACAAAGACATGATTGGTAATCATAAAAGTGAGCAATCGGTTACAAGCAATGGTCCTTCTTTTACCATTCTGTTGAATGACGATTTTCGAAAATTGTAATGTTGCTTGTCGATTCGCTAAAGCATATTCTTCTGCATTATGAATGTCTCTACCATCGACATGACAGCCTAACACAAAATTACCAGCGAATGAATCCTTTAAAACGTTTGGATGCATGGAATGATAATGTACTTCAGCAATGGAATCTTCCATATTCATCAATTGATGGGCTACCAAATAATGCTTCAAAGCACCTTTTAGGTCAATTGCTATAGCAGTATCTGCTAAAATTGTTCGATAATACACCGTAACAATTTCAGCATTCCCTAGATACGGCTTTACTTCTACAACAATTTCTCCTGAAGGACGAACAAATAATTGTACAATTGCTTTATTTACACCATCTGAAAAAATAATAGTCGTTTGCCCAAAACGTAAGCTTTTGAATAATATACTCTGATCAACAATGTATCCTGTAATAATTTTATCATTTTCAATTTGCAGTGATTTTGCTTCAATTCCCAATACTTCTACACAATTTTGCATTTTATAAACATGCTGCTGAAACGGTATCTCGATACAGCTTAATGTAACGATACGGTCCTCTAGCAATTGTTTCAACATTTGATCCCTCTCCTTTTTGTTTAATAGTGTAATTATTTTAATAAAGATGACTGAACAACTTCTGAACACCCCTACATTAATTGAGCAATTACGACAAAAACCTATCTTTCCCCTTCATTCACAGAAGGTTTCTCATAACAAAAATTTGATATTATAGACCAAAAGATACATTGAACAAAGTGACTTTTATCACTACAAAACCCCAAAAAATATAATTACCTCCATTTTGTATCTATCCATTTCATTATACACCAAGGACTTTAGAAACATCTACGACATTATTCAACATAAATCGTTATTTTTTCTAAACCTTTCAACAAAAAAGTGTGAGACTATAATCACAGTCTCACACTCATACCTTATAAAGAATTTCGCAAAATTGTTCTGACATCTTCCTCATGCAATTTATTAAAGTTTCCAAATGGACCGTTCTGCATTGCATGCTCTACAATCTGTTCAAATTTCGAATCATCAATATGATAATCAGCCAAACGATCAGGTGCACCTAATGATGTCCAGAATGCAGATAAACGATCGATGCCTTCGTAAGCCACTTCTTCTGCTGTCTTGTTCGTTGCATCGACGCCAAATACACGTGTCGCTATACCGGCAAAACGCTCTGGATTGACTGGCACACTTAAGCGCATCCAATGTGGCTGAAGAATAGCTAAACCACCCGCATGTGGAATATCATAGACAGCCGAAACAGCATGTTCAATATTATGTGATGCCCAATCACCACGAGAACCAATCGATAAAAAGCCATTTAAGCCAATTGTTCCAGCTAATAGAATCGTTTCACGTAACTTAGTATTTTCTAAATCCTCTAGCAATTTTGGTGCAGTCGTAATGACTGTTCGTAATACCCCTTCACACATCTCATCAGTAATCGGGGTATTCGTTGTATTATGGAAATATTGTTCGAATACATGTGACATCATATCAACAATCCCATAAACAGTATGGTTTTTAGGTACGGTCACTGTATAGGCAGGATTGAGTATTGAAAATTTCGGGAACGCTGCTGGGCTACCCCAGCTTAATTTTTCCTCTGTAGCAGCATTGGTAATGACTGACCCCGAGTTCATTTCTGAGCCAGTAGCAGCAAGTGTTAATACTGTTCCTAATGGTAGGGCTTGCTCTACAACTACCTTACGTTTAACGATATCCCAAGCATCTCCATCATATTTTGCACCCGCAACGATTAATTTAGAACAATCAATAACAGAGCCGCCGCCAACTGCCAGCACTAAGTCGATTCCTTCTGTTTTACAAATCTCAATACCACGTCTAGCTGTTTCTACACGTGGATTTGGTTCTACACCACTTAATTCAAAAATCGTTTTACCAGCCTGCTGTAATTTGTCCATGACAGCCTTGTACACACCGTTAGCCTTGATGCTTCCACCACCATAAACAACTAATACTTTTTTTCCATATAGCTCTAATTCTTTCGGCAGCTTTTCTAGCGCATCCTCACCAAAATGTAGCTTCACTGGGTTATAAAATGTAAATGAATCCATGTCATTCGCCCCTTTCTTCTTGGATTTTCTCATATTCCTGTTGAAGAAAGCAAAGATTACACTTTCGACATGTAATCATTATAAATTTTATGAATGTTCTCAGGGACAGGCATATTAATCTCCGCTAATTTTTCCTGAATGGCTTCGTAGCACTTCGTACAATCCTGTTTTTTATTTTGCGAGATTAAAAATTTTAACAAAAGAAACATATACTTTTCATTAAATTCATCTAGCTCTAGCAATTTTTGCAGGCAATTATATTTCAACAATGAATTAACAGAATTTGAATGGGCAATATATGTTTCAAGCACATGCATTACACCCTGCTTTAAACGAAGTCTCATTTGAATAGCCCATGAATATTCCTCCTCAGCTAAAAAATCACCTTCATAGCAATTCAATAGTTGCTGAATGGAATCTTCATCATGCGCACTCTGTTCCAATAATTGGTTCAGATAATCAAAATCACTTTTAATTTCTACATTTAATTGATAGTGGTTATTAATTAATTGAATGGAATCTTGCATTCCATTTTCTTTTAGCAGTTTTCTTAATTGATAGATCGTCGTATGTAAATTACTTGTCGCCTTCTCAAAATCTAAATCTGGCCATAATTCCTCTATAATGACAACATTCATCATAGGCTTTTTTTGATGAAACCATAGATATAAAAACAGCTCGCGTGTCTTCCTAGTACGCCACTTAATGACCTCCTGCTTAGCATCGAGTAAATAAAAACTGCCTAAAGTATGCGCATATATAGAATTCTCATTACGAACGGGTTGTGCTTCTACTTGTAATTGCATTTTCTTCTGCGCTTTTACTAATGCATTGACCAGTCGTTTTTCATGGACAGGCTTTAATAAATAATCTGTTGCCTCTACTTCAAATGCATCCACAGCAAATTGTGCATGGGCCGTCACAAAAACTATTTGTAAGGATGGATGCTTTTCTAGCAATTGTTTAGCCACTTGCATACCATGCATATCAATCATTTCAATATCTAAAAAGACAAGATCAACTGACTCTTTTTCAAGAAAACGGAGGGCATCCGCTGCATTTGTAAATGCCCCCTTGATGTCAATCTGAAATTGCGTAAGCCGCTGTAGCATGATGCTTAAAACATCGATTGCCATTTTTTCATCATCAACAATAATTATGTTCATGCTCCACCACCCTCTGGTAATAAAACGACAATAGTGGTCCCTTTTCCTTCCTCGCTGTATAAACGTAAACTTGCATTTTTCATTAATTTGAATTTCTTTAACGGATTCATAAAGCCAATACGGGTACTTTCTTCATTTACCAGCTGATGAAGTTTTTCCTCAGGGATACCCACACCATTATCATAGATTTTAATGCGGACAAACTGCCCCTCACGCTGTACACTGATCTCTACTGTACCGCCCTCTTGTTTTTTAGAAATACCATGGAAAACAGCATTTTCAACTAATGGCTGAATAGATAATGCAGGAATCATTAAATGAATGGATTCATCAATATCATATTTAATCGTTAAACGATCACCAAAACGCATCTTTTCAATATATAAGTATGCTTTTACCAGCTCCATCTCTTCTTCAACAGAGACAAAGCTATTTCGATAATGGACATTAAGCTTGGCTCGGAAATACGTTGCCAAACAATAAAGTGCTTCACGAGTATTGTCCATATCCGTATAGCTCAAACCAATAATTGTATTAAGCGTGTTATACACAAAATGTGGCGTGACCTGTGAATACAAATAATTCATTTCTACTTCTATGGCATCTATTGAAGATTGACGAACAGCTAACAAAGATTCAATGCGAATAAATAATTCATCCATTGAAATAGGTTTTTGTAAGTAATCATTTGCACCAACTTTTAAAGATAATACTAAATCAGAGTGCTTCATGATTGCTGTTAAGATAATGATCGGCAATTCCAGCATATCATATTGTTTGCGTACTCGTTTACATAACTCATAACCAGACATCCCATTCATCATTAAATCTATTAACATACAATCTACTTTATTTGCTTTAATATAATCTACAGCATCAAAGCCATTATCAACAGCTATCACTGTATATCCTTTGACAGCTAATGCGTCAGCTAAAGCTTTTATATTGACATGATTGTCATCCACAACAAGTATTTTTTTATCATTTCCTTTATGAATAAGTGGTAAGTTAAGCTGGAGTACCTCAGTAGTTGTCTGTGTGACAATCGCAGGTGATTGCTCAATGCTAACATTTTCACCAGTTGCAAGTGGCATTGTAAACGTAAAGGTTGTCCCTTGTCCTAACGTACTTGTTACATGAATGTCACCATTTAATTTTTCTACAATATTTTTAGTAATACTTAATCCCAAACCGAGCCCTTCTTTTTTATGTTGATTATTTACTTGATAAAAGGCATTAAAGATACGATCTAAATCCTGTGCAGGAATGCCAACGCCTGTATCACTCACTTGGATCACCATATGCTCTTCATTGACATAAGCCGTCACTACGATTTCGCCATTTTCTGTGTATTTCATGGCATTATGCAGTAAATTATAGAGCACTTGCTTAAAGCGTAACTCGTCTGTCCATATAGCTGGAAGCGCTAAATCAACTTCAGCATGTAAACGGACTTGACTATTCTTAGGCATCACACTAAGAATTTCTTCTACTACCTCATTGACAACAGAGATAGGGACTTGACGAGGAGAAACTCTTACTTCACCCGTCATTTGGTTGGATGAAAACAATAAATCCTCTACTAAATGTCCTAAACGCTGTGTGACATTATGGATCAAAATGACTTGCTCCTGTTGCGTCCGCTTCAACGGTCCCTGCCCACCTTCCATTAAGGTTTTTGATAAATTTAAAATACCATTAAGGGGGGTACGTAATTCATGGGATGTTTTTAGTAGAAATTCATCCTTCATTTGATTGTGTGCTAGCAATTCTTCTGATAAAGTTTGGATTTTCTCAAATGCTTGATTAGCCCGGTAATTTAATAATGAAGCAAAGCCGAATAAGATCAGTAAAAACAGCACAAATTCTGTATAATCAATCGGTATACCAAATATAAAATTAATAACAAGTAAAATCGTATAACAACAAATAGCTGAAATAACGATTAATACATAACGAACACCTTCAAGTCGATTTAACATCACCCGGATCAGAATCCAAACATTATAGAAAATAACGGGTAACGTTACACTGATATACGCTATTTTCCTCAGGAACACCTCTAAATCAGAAGACGCTCTTGCATTTTGAGTAATTGGATTGTAAAAACCGTAAAATACAAAAACAACACTGAGTAAGGCCACAAGCATATAAATAACTTTTCTCTTTTGTAATTGTGGGTACATCGTATAAATAAATAATGTTAAAGAAAGGAGCGCTATTGGAATCGAACCTAGCTGTAAACGCAATTGATCGATTGGTACTATATCAGAAAATAATAGGAAAAATACTTTTTGATTAATAAACGACATATAAAATCCTAATGAAATCGTAAATAGGCCAAAAAACAGTTCTTCTTTACGTCTACGATTCTGTATATAGGTAAAAGTATAAACGACCCCAATAACGATATGCCCAATGCTGATTAATGCATCTAAAAACACTTTCCAATTATAATGCTGTTGAATAACCTTCTTTTTGCCAAATTCAATAGGATAGACGATACCAGGCTGAAAATTATTGTAGTTCACAACATGAATAATGATGTCTAATTCTTTATTTTCACTATAGGCGTAGACAGTATATCTATCATCATTTTCAGAGCCATATTCGCTTAGCACTGTACTTACTTTTCCTTTAGCCCCTACCTCTACACCATTTAAAAAAACACGATTAGCCTGTCGAATTGATCGAATATATAACCCATAAAATCCATCTTTCGGAACCTCTACTTTGACGTGGTAGGTGCCAACCTCAATCCCTTCTTCATTTGGCTGTACATATTTCCCCCAATCAAAAGGAACATCAAGTGTAAGCCGTGTATTTTCATAGTTATCAAGCTTTTCCCATGAAGGAATTAAGACATTAGGATAAAAAGCCCATTCTCCTTCTAGCTTTATTGGTTTTTGTAATTGCTCCTCCTCTATTTTTACAACACCTTCATGTACCGTTTGAAGATGATTATTGGAGAAATAATGCCAATTGCTAAAGAAAAAGACCATAACAAACAGCATGATAATACTCACAATAAGTAGGATATTCTTTTTCATTATCACGCCTCCGTAGACGAGTAAATTCTTATGTATGTTAACATCATATTGCTTATGTTTTTTTCAATCAACTCCTTTTGAATAGTAACATAGAATGCATGAACAAAATCTGAACAAGAAATCATTTGAATGAATGATAAATCTATTAAAAAAACAGGCTAAGGATTTTACCCTAGCCTGTTTAAACTATCATTATTTTGAAAGCTGTTCTTTGCCATCCTCATCAATAAAATATTTGTGAGAGTTAGCTGCTTCTTCGATTTCTTTGAAAGCCCAGTGTGTAGCTTTCACATCTGGGAAGCTTGGTTTTGCCACACCTTGTAATGGACCACGTTCAAACATGCGGTTCATCATCACAACAGCCTGTGCACGTGTTAACGCTGCATTTGGTGCAAAGCTTCCATCCTCAAGACCGTTGATGTTGCCTGAGGCGCGATTTGCTTCTATGATCCATTGTGCCCAGTGGCCTTTTGTATCCTTGAATGTAATAGCTACCCCCTGTTCTACTGAAAACTGCTTATAGTTGGCTACGACTGCTGCCATTTCAGCACGCGTGATGTTGCTATTTGCATGGAAGTTACCATTGTTATCACCATTCATAATGCCTTGTTCTTTTACAAAGGCAATCGCTCCTGCCGCACTATGATCTTTTGCTACATCTTTAAATGGTGCTTTATGGACTGCTTGTCCTTCTGTGTAGCCTAAAATACGAGCCATCATGATCGCTATCTGTGCACGTGTTACATTCTTATCAGGACCAAATGTGCCATTCGGGAATCCTTTAATATAAGCCTCGTGCTCACTTACCTCTGGTTTTTCAAATTGAATAATCGTAAATGTACTAAACTTCTCTACAGTGAAACGTAGACCCAGTTCACCCTTCGCCATTGTTACAACTTCAGGGAACACTACTTTTTTCTCGCCATCTGAGTGTTCAATGAATACAGCTAATTGATCAAGAAATGCTTGACGCTCTGCTGTCGCTGTTGGTACATTCACTCCTTTTAAAGGTAGTGTCACTTGCACTGGACGACTTGGCATATTCGTTTCAATTGTCATTGGACGTGCTACAACATGTACATCATCACTTTGTAGTGTCTCACGTACTACTTGCTCTGCTTTTGCACGTTCCTCAATTGCTTGACGCTCACTTTCCTTCTTCACTGGTACTAAACGGAAGTAGAAGCTGTCGTCGATACCTTCCATTGAACTATGCGGAATCGCAATATGACCATTTTCCGTAGAAATTTCTAATGATAAACCGTTGTCTCGTAACGTTTGTAGAGATTGTTTTGGTACTTCTACCGTTACTTGATCCACTTCATCATTCACATCAGGAATAACAATACGTGCAATGCTATTACCAATTTGTTTCGCTTTTTCTACTGCTTCTAGTGCTTGCGCTGGTGTTAAGTTGACAAAGTCTGTTACGTCACCATTCACATGCTTCGTACGTTCAATTTCCACTGTTGTTTTTTCAAGTGGGTTGTCACCGTCAATTTCAAGTTCTACCTGAATTTTTGTTTTTGTTTCACTTGGTGTCGGTGGTACTGATGGTGTTGGATCAGGCGTCCATGTACCTCCGCCGCCTGAATTACCTCCACCTGTATAAGCTTCACGGTATATTTTAATCGAGTAGTGTTTCACATTGCCGTTCGCATCTGTCACGGTGATCACAATGATATTTTCCCCTACTTGTAGTGGAATTTGTTCAAGAGTGCCTAGTTGTCCATTGACTGTTGTTGTCACCGAAGCACCTGGAATAATTGGTGTTGCTAAGAACGATAATTGTGATGTGGCATAATCAACGTTCATTGTATAATCTGTTACTTCTGAAGAGAAGCTTGGACTTAATGTGCCTTGAGATGGTATTAATGAGCCTAGACCTGGTGTTAATACAGGTGGCGTTTTTGTATTGATAGTAATCGTCTTGTTAATCGAAGTTGTTTCGCCATCTTTTTCTGCCGTTATTTCAACTGTGTAATCACCATCTGGTAAATCCTTTGTTGGCTCAAAGCTCCACGTACCATCTGGGTTCACCGTTACAGTTGGTGTGTCGATGACATTTCCAACTTTATCCTTAATTGCTACGGTTACTGTTGAACCTGGTGTTGCCGTTCCTTTGAACTCCGGCTTCGCTGTTGCAACTTTATCACCGATTGGCTCAGTTATACCCACTGTTAGGGCTGTTGTATCTACTGTAACCTCTTTTGTTTCCGTTGCTGTTTTGCCATTTTTTTCTGCCGTTACTTCAACTGTGTAATCACCATCTGGTAAATCCTTTGTTGGCTCAAAACTCCACGTACCATCTGGGTTCACCGTTACAGTTGGTGTGTCGATGATATTTCCAACTTTATCCTTAATTGCTACGGTTACTGTTGAACCTGGTGTTGCCGTTCCTTTGAACTCTGGCTTCGCTGTTGCAACTTTATCACCGATTGGCTCAGTTATACCCACTGTTAGGACTGTTGTATCTACTGTAACCTCTTTTGTTTCCGTTGCTGTTTTGCCATTTTTTTCTGCCGTTACTTCAACTGTGTAATCACCATCTGGTAAATCCTTTGTTGGCTCAAAGCTCCACGTACCATCTGGGTTCACCGTTACAGTTGGTGTGTCGATGACATTTCCAACTTTATCCTTAATTGCTACGGTTACTGTTGAACCTGGTGTTGCCGTTCCTTTGAACTCCGGCTTTGCTGTTGCAACTTTATCACCGATTGGCTCAGTTATACCCACTGTTAGGACTGTTGTATCTACTGTAACCTCTTTTGTTTCCGTTGCTGTTTTGCCATTTTTTTCTGCCGTTACTTCAACTGTGTAATCACCATCTGGTAAATCCTTTGTTGGCTCAAAGCTCCATGTACCATCTGGATTCACTGTTACAGTTGGTGTATCGATGACATTTCCAGCTTTATCCTTAATTGCTACGGTTACTGTTGAACCTGGTGTTGCCGTTCCTTTGAACTCTGGCTTCGCTGTTGCAACTTTATCACCGATTGGCTCAGTTATACCCACTGTTAGGACTGTTGTATCTACTGTAACCTCTTTTGTTTCCGTTGCTGTTTTGCCATTTTTTTCTGCGGTTACTTCAACTGTGTAATCACCATCTGGTAAATCCTTTGTTGGCTCAAAGCTCCATGTACCATCTGGATTCACTGTTACAGTTGGTGTATCGATGACATTTCCAACTTTATCCTTAATTTCTACTGTTACTTCTGAACCTTTTGTTACAGATCCTTCGAAAATTGGTTTCGATGTTGTAATTTTATCACCCTCTGGCTTGATTATCTCAACAGTTGGCGCCTCGACAAATACAATCTTTTTGGATGCACTTAATGCAAAATTTTCATCCTCTGGCATGCCACCATACTCGATAACGTAACCTTTAACAGACGGATCATTAGGCCTATAATCATTCCATTGTCCAGGATTAGATTCTTTTGGCCCAAAAATATGCGCTACATATTCACCAATACCGTTATAATCATTTGGTTCACCCGATTGCCAATTACTATACATATCTGGTTCAATTTTCCCAGGTGAATAACCCGTATAAAACTTCAAACCTTTTCCTTGATCTATTAGCCCCTCTGGACCAGTTACCCATCGCCAGTCACCAATTTGTTTAGGGAAAGTTCCCCCATCAGGATTATTATCTACATTTCGTTCGATATCTTTAGCACCAATCCAACCAAGACCTAACGTCTTTTCCTTGACAAAGTTATTTTCGTTTTTACCTGTGATTGTAACAAGATATCCTTTTCGGCCAAAGTAATTTTTTTCTTCAGCTTCCTTTTTTGCATTAAACCATGTAATAGGAGCATCTTTGTTTATATATTCATAAAAGTGTCCATTCTCACTAAATGCTAATGCACTACCTAATGTGAACGTTATATTACGATCCGTTTGATCAGTTGACGTTGTTGTAAATGTTACACTTCGTAGTATAGCTTGATAGTCTTCAATTGATGCTTTACCACTTAATGTTAGTATCCCTGTTGCAGGATTGAAATTACCTGTAATACCATTTACATTTGTATATTCAAGTTTGTCCTCTGCTTTGAAGTTTTCAATCGCTACAGTTGCGCCGTTTAAATTATCTTCATATCCATTTAAAACACTCGAGTCAAGTGTTACTCCTGCATCTACTACAACAGCGCCATTTTCAATTTTATTATTCACAATAACAGCCACAGTATCCCCTGGAGATGTTGTGATAGCTGGACCGCCAGTTGTTGATTTTTTAAGGTTCTCTCTTGCAGTATCTAAAGCAGTTAATGCTTCATCTACTTGTTTCTGTGTAGCGTTTGGATCTGTTAAAACCCCTTTTGCTACCGTTAAGGCTTGTTGCAATGCTTCCCAAGAAGATGTTGTCCATTCTGCTTCTTGTAAATTTTCAGCATCAATATTATTTACTTTTGTCTCCATATCCTTTTTATCTATATACTGTACAAATGTGAAATAACTACCATCTTGTAATCTATTTTCATTGATTTGGAATGTGCCTGATTCTTTATCCATAGAAACAGCTACCGTAGAATCACTCATAAAAGATTCTTCTGGACTTATATACAACGCTAATGTATATAAGTCTTTATTTAAACCATCAACTTGTAACGTAATGTTTTCGTCTTGCCATGTTCCGTTTTTCTCTACTTTAAAGATACGTTCCATTCTTTTAGCTGCTATTTTGGTAGTATCGTTAACCAATGCTAGTGTCGAAGGTAAATTAGCTTCATCAATGTTAATGTTATAATCCTTGGCACGATTATTATCGCTAAATGTTAAGAATGATAAATCAGGGATTTCTGCATTATTTGCACTGTTGGAAGGTTCAATAGTTTTCCCTACTGCCATTGTAACTAATGCGTTCGTATCTACTGACTTTGATTGCTTTTGGTATAATACACCAGCATCATCACGACCAATCCCTGTAATACGATAGCCATAGCCTTCATTCTTTTCAGCTGTCCACATTGATGAACCATCACTTGCGATATAGTCACTCTGCAATGTAATGCCATATTTTAATGCAAGATAGCTATTCACCTTTTGTCGTTCATCAGGGTCTAATTTTCTATTAAAAACAATAACTTCTGAAAGATCACCATTTAAAACACTACTATGACCTGCCCCAATGTAATATTTAAGAGTTCTAGAATTATTACTGTGATACAGAGGTGTATTTTCATTTTTTTGTTTTAGCAGTTCCCCATCTAATGACAATGCCCAATCATTAACAGCACCCCACGTATTTAATATTCTTGGTTGAGTCAAACTAAGTACATTAGGAATGATTTCTCCTTTGTCCGAACCAAAATATGCTTTAAGATTTGTATTTTGATATTTCGGGCTCTCATCTGTACTTCCACCACCAAATTCAAAAGGAAAACCTGTTGAAGAAACAGAATCATTTTTTTGAACTGAAAATATTTCTCTTTCTGTTTCATCAATATTAAACTGATCTGTTGAATACCAAACCAACTTATTAGAAGTACTAGTCATTCCAGCATTAAAATTAATTTTAGACTCACTATCTGCTTTTGTAAAAGTTTCTCGCGCTGGTACCCATTTTCGAGTAACATCTGCTAAATCTTTTAAATTAATAACATTATTATTAGCATCATATTGCCTACTCTTACCAATATCAACCCAAGAGAGTAAATTCTCACTTACTCCTCCTGGTGTTCCTGTTGTTGCAGCTTCAGTGTTCATCGGAGCTACTGATAAAGATAAGCTGCTTGCTACTAATGACATTGAAAGTACCGTAGCACAAGAACGTTGCCACCATTTTTTCTGTTTCCTCTCCATTTTTAAACCTCCATTCAAAAACTCTTTTATTTCAATTATTTTCGCTACTCCCTCCTATAATTCTAGTATTTTCAACACATTCTAATGTACTATATTGTGTCTGAACAAAATCTGAACAAAAGGCTCATTATACTGGTTTTATCTAATCGTAATAGTTCATCTGTTCAGATTTTGTTTAGGCTGCATCTGTATAGTTAGGGTTACTTTAAGGAAAAGGGATTTTGCTATGGTTATGCTTATAATTGTCGTTTTTTGTTGTATCCTGTTGATCGGGGGAATCATTACGTTTAAATATCTTCAGGTACGGAGAGTTCGGCAGGAGAAAAAAATGATGTTAGAGCAGCGACTTGAACATCTTATTTATACGAATAAACATGAAAAAAACGAGCCATCCGATTAAGGAATGACTCGTTTTTCGATCTATTGCTTACACCCATCCACGGAAGCGAGAAGCTTCTGCAGTACGGCGAACACCTACCATGTAAGCTGCTAAGCGCATGTTGATGTTACGTGTTGTAGCTGTTGTATATACATTATCAAATGCTTCAACCATTTTTTTGTATAGACGTTCTTCCACTTCTTCTTCTGTCCAGTAATAACCTTGGTTATTTTGAACCCATTCAAAGTAAGAAACTGTCACACCACCAGCAGAGGCTAATACGTCTGGTACAAGTAAAATGCCACGCTCAGTTAAGATTTTAGTTGCTTCTGCAGTTGTTGGACCATTTGCTGCTTCTACTACGATATTGGCTTTAATATTGTGAGCATTGTCAGCAGTAATTTGGTTTTCAATTGCAGCTGGCACTAAAATATCACAATCAAGCTCTAATAATTCTTTGTTTGAAATTGTGTTTTCAAATAAAGTTGTTACTGTTCCGAAGCTATCACGACGATCTAATAAATAGTCGATATCTAAACCTTCAGGATCATGAAGTGCACCATAAGCATCTGAAATACCGATTACTTTTGCACCTAAATCATGCATGAATTTCGCAAGGAAGCTTCCTGCGTTACCAAATCCTTGAATAACAACGCGAGCACCTTTAATATCAATACCACGTTTTTTCGCTGCTTCTTCGATTACGATTGTAACACCTTGTGCAGTCGCACGGTCACGACCTTGAGAACCACCAAGTACTAGTGGCTTACCTGTGATAAAGCCTGGAGAGTTGAATTCATCCATGCGGCTATATTCATCCATCATCCATGCCATAATTTGTGCGTTTGTAAATACGTCTGGCGCAGGAATATCTTTTGTTGGTCCTACGATTTGACTTACTGCACGTACGTAGCCACGGCTTAAACGTTCGATTTCGCCCATAGACATTTGACGAGGGTCACAAATGACACCGCCTTTACCACCACCGTATGGTAGGTCGACAATACCACATTTCAATGTCATCCACATTGAAAGCGCTTTAACTTCCTCTTCAGATACTTGTGGGTGGAAACGAACCCCACCTTTTGTTGGTCCTACTGCATCATTATGTTGTGCACGGTAACCAGTAAACACTTTTGTTGTACCATCATCCATTTTCACTGGGATACGTACTTGGAGCATGCGAAGCGGTTCTTTTAGTAATTCATACATTGCTTCATCATAGCCAAGTTTATTTAGAGCATCTTGAATGACATCTTGTGTTGATGTGAAAAGATTTAAGTTTTCAGACATTATTAAATCGCCTCTTTGTTTTTTTTAATGATAGTTATCGGCATCATTGTAACATACTTCCGAATTAAAATGTGAACATTTTGTTAAAGTTTAAATACTTTTTCAATTTGTTCGATTGACCAATCTAAATCCTCTTGAGAAATCACTAGTGGTGGTGCAAAACGGATAACTGTATCATGTGTTTCTTTACATAATAAACCTAGTTCTTTTAGTTTTTCACAGTATGGACGAGCAGCCTCTGTTAATTCCATACCGATAAATAAACCACGACCGCGTACTTCTTTAATGACTGGGTTGTTAATTTCTCTTAATTTACCTTTGAAATATTCGCCAAGCTCATGAGAACGCTCTGCTAATTTTTCATCAAGTAAAACTTTAATAGATGCAATAGAAACTGCACATGCTAAAGGATTACCACCAAAAGTTGAACCGTGTGAGCCTGGGTTGAAGACACCTAAGATGCTACGGTTTGCAGCCACACAAGAAATTGGGAATACACCGCCACCTAGTGCTTTACCTAGGATGTACATATCTGGCTCTACTTCTTCCCAATCACAAGCAAACATTTTACCAGTACGTGCTAAACCAGCTTGAATTTCGTCTGCGATGAATAATACATTGTTTTCACGGCAAAGTTCACGAGCTGCTTTTAAGAAACCTTCTGGAGGAATAACGATACCAGCTTCACCTTGAATTGGTTCAATTAAAAATGCAGCAGTATTTGGTGTAATAGCCGCTTTTAATGCTTCAAGATTACCGTAATCTACTAGTTTAACGTTTGGTAACATTGGACCGAAGCCACGACGGTATTCTTCATCAGAAGATAAAGATACAGCTAGCATAGTACGACCATGGAAGTTACCATTACATGCGATAATTTCAGCTTTACCATCTTCTACGCCTTTTACATCATATGCCCAACGACGAGCTGCTTTAAACGCAGTCTCTACAGCTTCAGCACCTGTATTCATTGGTAATACCATTTCTTTATTTGTTAATTTACCTACTAGCTCATACCATTCACCTAGGTTTTCACTGTAAAATGCACGAGAAGTTAACGTTACTTTATCTGCTTGCTCTTTTAAAGCAGCGATAATTTTTGGGTGACGATGACCTTGGTTTACAGCTGAATAAGCAGATAACATATCTAAGTATTTGTTGCCCTCTGGATCTTTAACCCAAGCACCCTCAGCCTCTGAAATTACGATTGGCAGTGGATGATAGTTTGCTGCACCAAAATTTTGCGTTTGTTCAATAACTTGTTGACTTTTTGTCATATCCTGTTCTCTCCTAACTAAATCATAATAAAAACTCTATGGAAGAAAGGGACTATGTATCTCTATAAGTAGAATGATTAACCAATAATTCAAACGGTAAATTTGTTCACTTCTCCAAAGTAAACTACCATGTCATGTTACGGTTTTAGCCAGGGGTAGCATTACCTGGAGAAGTATCCCAAATTCATTTGAAATGCCTCAATTTCTACTTATTTGAACAGCCCTAACGTCAATTTGAAAATTAAAGCATTTCTGAAGTTGTTTTAGCTTGCATATGCAGTTGTAGGTAGTCTGGGCCACCAGCTTTTGAGTCTGTACCTGACATGTTAAAGCCACCAAATGGTTGGTAACCTACGATTGCACCTGTACAGCCACGGTTGAAGTAAAGATTTCCTACATGGAATTCTTCACGAGCTTTTTCTAAATTCATACGGTTCTTCGTGATAACTGCACCTGTTAAGCCGTATTCTGTGTCATTTGCGATGTCAATTGCTTGGTCAAAGTCTTTTGCTTTTGCAATCGCAACAACTGGTCCGAAGATTTCTTCTTTCATAATACGAGCTGAAGGATCAACGTCAGCGAATACTGTTGGTTGTACGAAGTAACCTACTGAATCGTCAGCTGTACCACCAGCTACTAGACGGCCTTCGCCTTTACCGATTTCAATGTACTCAGTAATTTTGTTGAAAGCGGCTTGGTCGATAACTGTTGCCATGAAGTTGCTGAAGTCTGTTGGGTCTCCAACTGTTAAAGCGTTTGTTAATTCAACCACGCGCTCTACTACTTGGTCATACACATCTTCTACGATGACTGCACGAGAACATGCTGAACATTTTTGACCTGAGAAACCAAATGCTGATTTCACGATCGATTGTGCAGCTAACTCTAAATCCGCTTCTTTATCGACAACGATTGTATCTTTACCGCCCATTTCAGCGATAACACGTTTAATCCAAATTTGACCTTCATTTAATACAGAAGCACGTTGGTTAATACGTAAACCAACATCACGTGAACCTGTGAAGCTGATGAAGCGCGTTTTTGGATGATCGACTAAGTAGTCACCCACTTCAGCACCAGAACCTGGTACGAAGTTAACAGCTCCTGCTGGAAGACCAGCTTCTTCTAATACTTCGATAAATTTATATGCTATAACTGGAGTTGTTGACGCTGGTTTTAATAACACTGTGTTCCCTGTTACTAATGCAGCTACTGTTGTACCAGCCATGATTGCAAATGGGAAGTTCCAAGGAGAAATCACGATACCGATACCTAATGGAATGTAGTCATAACGGTTGTATTCACCTGGACGGCTTTCTACTGGGTGGCCATCTTTAATGCGTAGCATTTGGCGACCATAGTATTCCATGAAGTCGATTGCTTCTGCAGTATCTGCATCAGCCTCTGCCCAAGGCTTACCAGCTTCTTTTGTTAATAATGCAGAGAATTCATGTTTGCGACGACGGATAATCGCTGCTGCTTTGAAAAGAACGTCTGCACGAATAGCTGGATCAACTTTTTTCCAAGTCTTAAATGTTTCATCTGCTGCTTGCATCGCTTTTTCAGCTAAATCTTTGCTCGCTTTTGAAACGCGACCAATTACTTCTGTTTTCTTTGCAGGATTGTACGAAACGATTTTATCTTCAGTTGTAATGCGTTCGCCACCGATAATTAGTGGATAGTCTTGACCTAAGTAACCTTCAACTTTATTTAAAGCCTCTACATAAGCATTGTAGTTTGCCTCTTGTGAAAAATCTGTGAATGGTTCGTGTTTGTATGGAATCATACTTAATCCTCCCTTGTGAGATCTATTTGGGTATGCAAAAAACATTGACGCAAAATATCTTTGCGTATAAAATATTCTTACACTTATTATAATGCAAAATTTCGTTGCATATTTCAAGTAAAAAATTTTTGAGGTGCACTTTTTTATGAAAAATTCTGAACCTTTACTACCTTTTTATGAGTTTATTGCAACAAATGTATCCGTTGGTATTCATGCAGTAGACCTATCTGGTAAAACAATTATTTACAACACAAAAATGAAAGAAATTGAAGGATTTCATTTTGATGAACTTGCAGATCGTTCAATTATTGAAATGTTTTCCTTTCGTCAACACGAAAGTACATTAATGCGTGTTTTACAAACAGGAAAAAAAGAAATCAATGTAAAACAATCCTATTGGAATAAAAATGGCCATGAAATTACAACAATCAATGATACTTTTCCACTTTTTGTTGAAGGTAAGCTGATTGGAGCAATCGAATTTGCTCGTGATATTACTTCTTTGGAAAAGCTTGTTTATCAACCCCTTCGTCGTTACGATGAACCCCTAACATTTGATATGATTAAAGCTGACTCTGAAGCAATGAAGCAGGTGATCGAGAACGCTAAAAAAGCTGCTGCCGTAAAATTACCTGTCTTATTAATTGGCGAATCGGGCACTGGGAAAGATTTAGTTGCTGAAGGTATTCACCATGCTGCTTCTCCGGATCCTGACGCCTTCGTAACACTCGTTAGTCGCCGCTCAGCTCAATCGGTTCTTGATAAATTACAACAGCTTTTAGAAGAAGATAAAGAGTATACCTTTTTCTTTGAACGCATAGATTTTCTGAGCTTAGACATTCAAGAGCAGCTGTTAGATATACTACAATCGCTTCCCCAGTCCAAATATATGCTGATTGGAAGTGTAGGTAGTGACCCTATTACATTGATTGCCGAGAAAAAGCTGTCAAAGTCTCTTTATTATTTCTTTGCAACAATGGCTATTACCATTCCTAATTTAACGGATCGAAAAGAAGATATTCTTCCATTTGTCGAAGATTATTTTAGTCGACATCGAGAACGATTTGCCTCACAAGTCACTGAACTTGCACCAGATGTACAAGAATTATTTTTACAATATGATTGGCCAGGCAATTTAAAGGAACTTGAGCTACTACTGGATGAAATTGTGTCCTTTATGACAACGGAGTCCACTGTTACTTCAGATTTATTGCCTTTACATTTCCGCTTCAAAGTACAACAGCAAGACACAAACAATCGAGAGCCCGAGTTCTTTATGTTTCATCAAAATCATAATGTCATGCCACTTGATGCTTATTTGCGTGAAGCCGAATCATATTATGTGCAAAATGTCTTAAATTTATATGAGGGCAATATTACAAAGGCAGCAAATGCGCTTGGAATGAGCCGACAAAACCTACAATATCGAATTCGCAAACTAAAAAAACAATAGTAAAAAAACGAGGATACCTTCATTCGAAAGCATCCTCGTTTTCTTATTGACCGGATTGTTCAATCCAGTCCTGTAATTTATCTTTTAAGGAATTAAAACCATTTGCATCCGATTCATCTACACGGTCCTGCAATGATTTGCGTGGTGGTGCATCTTTTTTTCTTACTGTTGCTGGGCGATCCTGTAGCGCTCTCATCGATAAACTTATTTTTTCGGCCTCTTCATCGATTTCAAGTATCTTAACCTCTACTTCTTGCCCAACAGCTAAAAATTCACTAACGTCCTTCACAAAGCCGTATGTTATTTCCGAAATATGCACAAGGCCTTGCGTATTGTCATCTAATGCAACAAATGCACCGTATGGTTGAATACCTGTAACTTTTCCGGTCAACACGTCTCCTAATTCATATTTTTTTACCATAACCTTTGCCCACTTTCTATTTGTTTGCTACGTATATATCGCTTAAATTATAACATACGAGTAAAAACGGGGCAAAAAATCTCCTTACTCGGAAATGGCTGTAATGATGCAACGTTTTTCACCTTTTCCTGTAGTCACTGTACCTAACTGGAAGGTTATATGCTGACCAATTAGTTGAACTGATTCTGGCTTAACACCAGCTTTAATGGTTGTATGAGAGGCATCTGTTGCATAAAGAATTGTAAAATGTTCCATCCCATCAAATGGAGACACTTTCCTTAAATCGACATCTTGAGATAGTAACTGCTTAGCTGTTTCTTGATCACCTTTACCTTGTGCATATAAGAATAGGCTTACAACGTTTATTGGATTCAATGATTCTAGAATGCTATCATCTTTACTTGTTATATAGGCATTGTAAAGGGATTCAGTTTGATAAATCCATCGAAAATCAATACGCAAACTTGTTGCACCATCTTCTGATTGTCTGTAGACATCATTACTTAAACGAGAAAGCTCTATCCCAATATCCTGTTTTGTTAGCTGAACTAGTGTTTTGGATTTCCCACTTCCCTTAAATTCTTCAACGATAAATTGTGCGGTCAAGCGCATCGATTCTCCATACTTCCCATTTGCCGTATCCTTTAATAGCTTTATATGTTTGGGTGAGTATCTCATTTTGTCATCAATACCTTTTAATAATACAAGCCAGGCATTTTCGAACTCTTTGTTTAAATTTCTCACTTGGATATCGAGCCCTGATGTTGATAGGTCATTTACTAATGTTCTTTCGTATAACTTTAAAATACGAGCAGATTCTTCTGCAGAAAATCGTAAATCCTCACCATTGAATAAAGAGCCCGTAGCCAAATATTTAAAATAGCCTAATACATCAGGATGAAGACGGTCAATAGATACTGGTGCATCATTCATAAAAATGGGATTTGTTCTAAAACTATAGTTTTGTCCATCATAAGACAACTCAAAATATTGTTTTTTGGCCGTTGCAATTAACTGATTTAGCTCTTTAGGATAATCTTTCTTTTTTTGTGACAACACCGTATTATAGTGGGAAAGCTCATTTGTATAATATTGTAAAACGCCTTTCGTTGGGTAGTAATATTTGCTAAAGAAATATCTAGACTCGCCAAATGACATCGGTTTTTTGTTCTTCTCAATTCGCTCAATCATTTCTCGAGGTGTTTGCAAACTATCTAGTATTTCTTGCTCTAACTGCGTTAAATATTTTGAATCATAAGCCATTCTATTTAACACTATTTTTTTATTTTTAGCTTTATCATTGTATATATAGTCCGCCGTTTCAACAAACGAAAGTTTCTTAAAGTCATCCTCAGGTATATTCAACTCAATGCGTGTTTTTTCACGTTTATCTTGATACTTCTTTTGTAAACTAGAGAACCACTCTTCATAGCTGCTTTCAATCTTTTCTTCATCTGACTGAACGAATGCTGAAGGATACATATAAGACGAAATTAAAATACCTACCAAGAGCACACTGGCAATGCTAGCGATCCATACAGCCGTTTTTTGCCACTTTGCAGAAGGCTTTTGAGCCATATTGACGCTTTCTAAAGATTCTCTTGCGTAATCCTCGGCATCAATTTGCTGAAGAACTCGTTGTGGATCTAACTGTGATTCCATTCGCTCATAGGATTTATTCAGTAGTGCCATACGTTGCTCAAATTGCTTATCATCCATTTTCAACACTCCCCTCCTGCATTAACGCTGCCTTTAGCTTTTCTTTCGCACGTAATAATCGCACTTTGACCGTAGATAATGAAATATTTAAGACTTCAGCGATTTCTTCGTATTTTAATTCGTGGAAATAATACAAAACGAGAGGATAACGGTATTTTTCATCAAGAGCTTGAATAGCACTGTGTAGATGCCTGTCCTCTTCGAACAAAAGTACATTATCTTCTGCTGATGTATAGGCATTTTGTTGCTGAGCATGGAGTTTGTTCTCTTTTGCCTGCTGTCGTTGTTCCTTCCGATAATAATCACGTGTTGCATTTAAAGTGATTTTATAAAGCCACGTTGTAAATCGATCCTGTTTAAATTGATGTAAAAACCGATACAGTTTCACAAATACTTCCTGTGAAACATCAGCTAAATCGTTTGTATGTACACCACATTGAAAGGCAAACTTTTCAACGGTTCGTTGATGAATGCGGATAAGTTCAATATAAGCATCTTTATCCCCTTTCTGTGCCCTCGCTATTAACTCAGCTTCCGTCAACATGATCCCTCCTTTTGTTAATGGAACGAAACTTCTCATCCAATTGTTACAAACTTTTACTCAAAAAGGAGTACCTTCCTAATAAGTTACCAGTCTAGTTCCTATCCACTGGGAATGAACAAATAGCCATCATCAATATTCTGATAATAGCTTGTGTTATGCGAATATTGAGGTAAAATAAAACTTTAGTATAAGGAGGATTTATTTTCGTGTCATCGAGAGATCAATTTACAACTAAAATTGGGTTTATATTAGCTGCTGCAGGAAGTGCAATTGGGCTAGGGGCCATTTGGAAATTTCCTTATATGGCAGGTACAAATGGCGGCAGTGTCTTTATTTTATTATTTATTTTATGTACATTCTTTATTGGCTTACCAGTGCTCATAGCAGAGTTTATGATTGGTCGACGAGGACAAAAAGATGCTGTTACATCATTTAAGGAACAAGCACCAGGAAAGCCTTGGTATTTAATTGGCTGGGGCGGTATGGTGATTGCGGGCCTTATTTTATCATTTTATAGTGTTGTTGGTGGATGGATTTTAAGCTACTTAGCACGCGCCATTTCGTTTAAGCTGACGAATGCTAGTTCAGACATCAACTACGCTGATTTATTTGGCACTATTATTTCCAGCCCAATTGAAGCAGTGCTTGTACAAGGACTATTTATGTTGCTAACAGTGGTCATTGTGTCAGCAGGTATTAAGGGTGGAATCGAAAAAGCAAGCACATGGATGATGCCTCTACTCTTCATTTTCTTTATTGTGTTAGTGATACGCTCCTTAACTTTAGATGGAGCAATGGAAGGCGTTAAATTTATGTTTGTACCTGATTGGTCTTACTTTAACGCTGAAACGTTTTTAATGGCATTAGGACAAGCATTCTTCTCACTAAGTGTAGGTATTGCTGTAATGATTACTTATGCCTCCTACTTGTCTAAAACCGAGAAGATTGGTAACTCTGCGATTAATGTTGCATCCATGAACATTATCATCTCTTTACTTGCGGGTCTTGTTATTTTCCCTGCAGTATTTGCGCTTGGCTATACGCCCGATCAAGGGCCGGGTCTCGTATTTATTATTTTGCCAGCTGTCTTCGAGCAGTTACCTCTTGGTGGTCTTTTCTTAACAATCTTCTTTATCCTATTACTTTTTGCTACAGTCACTTCTTCCATTTCCATGTTAGAAATAGTTGTGGCCATTGCGATTGGAGACAAACCTGAAAAGCGTAAAAAGATTGCTTGGATTGGCGGCATTATCATTTTCATCTTCGGTATTCCAAGTGCGCTATCATTTGGTATATTATCCGATATAAAAATTTTAGACCGCTCTATTTTTGACTTTGTTGATTTTATGACAAACAGCATAGGCATGCCTATTGGAGCCTTTTTAATTTCTATCTTTGCAGGTTATTATTATACAAAGGATATTTCGCGTAAGGAATTGGCTGCATCTAGCTTCATGTTTACTATTTGGTTCATGTTAATTCGTTACGTTTCCCCTATTGCTATATTCATTATTTTCATTCAGGGAATCCTACCTTTATTTAAATAAGAAGTGGCCTCAAATATGCAATAAAAAAGAGGTTGTCCCATGACAACCCCTTTTTTATAAGAAAAATGCAAAATATTTTAAATAATACATTTTGCTTCAAATTTAATCGCAATCAGTTTATAAGAAATGGCTACACAATCTTCAAACGGTATCCATTGTTCAAACGAATGCTCATATGTTTCTTGAATTACTTTTGCAAGAGTTGAAGGATCATCAATTCCTTGCAATGCCGCTACAACATCTGCTGTTTCCGTATCATAATGGTCTGGACCTAAGTGGAATGGATCCCACTCCTCTAGCAGATGGACAGCTGCTTGATTCATTTTTATATTTTCCAAAATACTCACCTATTATCCTTTGATCATACTCGTATGATACCATAGTAAATAAAAAAGAAAAGAGTGATTTGCTTGTCTATTTTTGATCAAACTATTAAACGTCGTTGTACAAATTCCGTAAAATGGGACGCAATGGAAAAAGTTTATGGCTTACATGATGCGTCTGATATCTTGCCAATGTGGGTAGCTGATATGGATTTTGCAGCTCCAGCAGCTGTTTCAAAGGCATTACAGCAACATGCAGCACAAACTGTTTTTGGTTATAGTTTTATTGGCGAAGATGCAATCCAGTCAATCGTAGACTGGCAAAATACTCGTCATGACTGGCATATTGACAAAGAGTCTATCGTATTCTGCAATGGTGTCGTCGCTGCTTTAGCCAATAGCATTGTAGCTTTCACTAACCCTGGCGACAAAGTACTCATCTCCTCACCGGTTTATCCACCATTCTTTAACATACCGAAAAGTAATGGTCGTGAAGTTATAAGCTGTCCATTAGTTGAAAAAGATGGTACCTATGTTTATGATTTTGAAGCGTTTGAACAAGCATTAGCGCAAAATGTGAAAGCCTACATATTATGTAATCCTCACAATCCAGGGGGTTATGTATGGGATGAAGCAACTTTAAAAGAAATTGTACGACTTTGCGCTAAATACGATGTCATCATTATTTCTGATGAAATTCACGCTGATTTAATGATCAATGGGGAAAAACACATACCTTTAGCAAAAATTGCAGGAGATGAAATTAATCGTGTTGTCACGTGTATGGCTCCCACTAAAACATTTAACTTAGCAGGAATTCAAGTTTCTTATATGATCGTGACAGATAAGAAAAAACGTTTACAACTAGAGGCAATTAATATGGCTAGTGGGCAAGGCTCACTGAATACGTTTGCCTCTGTAGCACTTCATGCCGCTTATACTGAGGGCTCAGCTTGGTTAGATGAACTACTCACATATATTTCTGCCAATATGGACTATGTAAAAGCCGAGTTAGAGCAGATTCCAGGCATTCGCGTGACGAAACCACAATCCACTTATTTAATTTGGATTGATTACAGAGAGCTAGCTCTTGAAGAAAAAGATCTTATGAATCGCTTATTAGAAGTAGGTAAGCTTGCATTAGAACCAGGGACAAAATACGGTGAAGAAGGCCGAGGCTTCCTCCGTATGAATGTAGCTTGTTCATTTGAAACCGTACAAGATGGTGTAAAACGATTTAAAAAGGCTTTTGAACAATAATAAAGAAATAAAAGAATGGGATATCTCCACTTTGGTAGATATCCTTTTTATGTTTAAAATGATTATTTTGTGGAAAAGTATCTTATCAATTGGATGTAAAGAGAGGTGTTTTTCATGAGCTTGGCTCCATTAACGATTAAACGCGCATATATGACGTTCCTTTTTCCCTTTGCCTATTCCACTAATAATCGTGAAAAGATTGGTGATGTACTATTACAAGAAGGCTTTTCCTTTTTCACGTTGAATAACACCACTCTTGAAGAAGCATTTTATGGTGATATAACGATTATCCATGAGGAGCTTGCTCAATTTTTCTATCCCTTTTTAGAGGATAAATTATTTCCAAACGAAATGGACAGTCCTGATTTTATCCGTTTTTCAAAAGCATTCTATATACAAGGTTCCTTACAACATCAAGAAAGTCACAGCCATTATGACTACGAGGTGATGAGTATCGATGTGACACTATGTCCCTTTGGGAATGGTATTGTCACTGTACGGACAAGCATGACAGATACCCCAAATGATCTTAGTGATATTTTGAATTTTATTCACTATTTTAGAGTGTTAGAGGCTAAGTTGCGTGAGGAAAAGGGAGCCAGTCATCTTTTTTCATTTGGCCATTGTTCATCCACAAGTGAACTATTATTTAAGCATTTCATCCCCTATTTACGGCCTTTTCTACTGCACCAACAAGATCATAGCTACGAAGGCTTACCTTTTTTTGAGGATGAGCGCATGTTAGCATCTGCTTATTTAATAGCTGAGGAAGAAGCAGAAATTTTACCTGAGCATTTATTTCGATTAGGGCAAGTGGATGGTAGGACACCAGATGGCAAGCCTTTTATATCTAGCACGAATCCTCAATATATCTCTAATTATGTGCAAGAACACGCTCATACACGATGGGCACCTAACAGTTATATTATCACCTCATCACAGGCACAAATAACGATTACAAATAAGCCTTTTGATAAATGTACTCATAGTATTCAGGAATTTATGGGTACCCATTATTACAATCTGTTCATTCATTATTTTTATAAAATGATGCTCTTAAAGCTGTCCTATGAATATAGTGAAATAAAGTGGGGCAAAGATAAACAGGTTGTCAACGAATTAATCGAGCTCATCACAAAGTTTTCTGCTCGTTATTATTTTGAAGAAGTCATTGTTCGAACAGAAGGCAGAGAAATATCTCAAATGCTGCGAACGTATTTCCGTATAAACGAGCACTATGTGGAAACGAAAGAAACATTGAACAGCTTATACCGAACACAAGAAGATCAATCAGATAATCGCAGTAATAATTTACTGTTTATCTTAACTGTATTTACTGTTGTGTCGGGTATTTACGGTATGAACTTAGTCATTGAAGGTTGGAAGGATAGCAGTGATTTTGAGAGTATATGGAGCTATACACTGTTTGAATGGGTAGCCTTTATTACCGCATTAAGTGGGATTGGCTTATCCCTAATCCTTGTTTTTGTCACTGCCTTTAAAACGCTACAAAACATGGTTCGTCGGGCTAAAAGAAAAATGTAAATAAAAGAATCTGTCTCCAGTGGAGGCAGATTCTTTTTAATTAAATATTCTGTTGGTTGTTTGTACTTTTCTTCTCTGCTAAGATACGCGCTTCAATTTCCTTTGATTTCATTTCTTGCTTCTTTGAAATTTTTCGGAAAAGCGTAAACACGATGATACATAAAATAAGCATGATTAAAAATTCAAATGCCGCTGGAATATATCCTGATTTATCTTCAGGGAAATATAAAAATTGGTACATTAAATTTTGCATACTCTACACGTCCTTATAAGAATTATTCAAAGACTGTAATTGACTCAATTTTCACATCTTCTAATGGCTTATCACGGAAATCCTTTTCTACATCTGCAATTTTATCTACAATGTCCATACCTTCTACAACATGGCCGAATACTGTGTGTTTATGGTCTAACCAAGGTGTACCACCGTTTTGAGCGTAAGCTTCAATAATCTCTTCTGGGAAGCCTGCTCCTTGTAATTGACGAAGCATATCACTTGGAAGGTGCTTCATTTGTACAATAAAGAACTGAGAACCATTTGTGTTTGGACCTGCATTCGCCATTGATAGCGCACCACGAAGGTTAAATAATTGATCAGAGAACTCATCCTCGAAAGAATTACCCCAAATAGATTCTCCACCCATACCAGTACCAGTTGGGTCACCGCCTTGAATCATGAAATCTTGAATAACACGGTGGAAAATGATGCCGTTATAATAGCCTGATTTAGCATGCCCTAAAAAGTTCTCAACAGTTTTTGGTGCATGTTCCGGGAACAATTTAATTTTGATAGCACCTAATGTTGTGTTCATTTCTACAAGCACTTCGCCTGCTTGTACGTCTGTTGTTAATTGTGGAAACATGGAAGTCTCTCCTTTAGTGATAAATTTCAGTTTCAATGAAAAAGATGACATTTCATCCTTTCTGACCTCATTTTAGTCTAACATACTTCCTATTGGTTTTCTTCATCAAAGTATTGACGATTTTTGCACTTTTAACATTCATTCTCAAAATGCTGGAAATAGGTCCGACCGAGTATTTGGAATCAATCCAAAATATGTTATTCTGATGAAGGATTTATAGAAAGAGTGGAGGCACACATGAAAAAGGCTTTTGGTTTTTTTATTATACTTCTTTCCCTACCGGCTCTATGGTGGATTAGTACCAACATCCGAACAGAAATCAATACAGCACAAGCACATGAACAGCAGATTTCACAGGCTATTCATTTGCCTGAAGTACAAACACAGCTACCTGTCACACTGAAAGATCAAGACGGGCAAACATTTAGTGAGGAATATGTCGAATGGCGGCAGCCACTAACCTTACAAGAAATTCCACAAATTGCCCAGGAAATATTCATCACAAGTGAAGACGCTGATTTTTATGAGCATATCGGCTTTGATTTAAGTGCAATCATAAGAGCAGTTGTTGCGAATTCGAATAGCAACACCACTTCCCAGGGAGGTAGTACGATTACACAGCAACTCGTTCGAATGCGTTATTTATCTGATGAAAAAACATACGAACGGAAATTAACAGAGCTTTTCTATGCTTATGAATTAGAAAAAGAGTTTGATAAAGAAACGATTTTAACAATGTACCTGAATGAGTCTTATTTTAGCAATCAAGTGTATGGCATTGGTGGAGCAGCTACTTATTATTTTCAAAAGCCACTCCAAGAATTATCCATTGCTGAAATAGCCTTTATTGCAGCTATTCCAAATAACCCCTCACTTTATAACCCGTTAAAAAATTTCGATCAAACTAAAGCGAGGCAGGAACGATTATTAGATACACTTGCAATAAATGGGGCTATTACAAAAGAAGATGCAGCTACCTATAAGGCTGCACCGATTACATTGAATATTAAAGATAAAATTCAAAGTTATCCAATGTACAGTACCTATGTACTCCAAGAGTTAAAATGGTTAGTTGCAGAAAAGGAAGGTTACGCCGATCGACTGAGTAATACCGATAATGAGGAAGAAAAGAAAGCAATTAAGGCACAACTAGACAAACGACTGGATACCTTATTTCAAAATGGACTAATTATTAACACGGCTCTTGATCCAACTAAGCAGCTACACGATGAAGAAAAAATATCAGCCATTCTAGGAACAGGTGAATTGCAAGCAGCAGGTGCTGTCATAAATAATCAATCGAGAGAAATTGTTAGCCTGTATGCAGGAAAAAACTATGAAAAGTTTGATTATCATCGTGCATTCCAAGGAACCCGTCAGCCAGGCTCAGCCTTTAAGCCACTAGCCGTCTATGCTCCTTTTTTTGAAACGACAGCACATACACCCGATTCAATTGTGAATGGAGGTCGTTACTGTGTTGGCTCGTTTTGTCCGCAAAACTATGGGGGCTATACCTATGGAGATGTGTCTATTCGAACAGCCTTTCGACACAGCTATAATACATCTGCATTGCGTCTCTTTCAAACAGTTGGCGTGGAAACGGCCTTCCATTACTTAGACCGTTTTCACTTCCGCTCCATTGTAGAAAAGGATCATAATTTTGCCGCTTCTTTAGGGGGGCTTACCTATGGTGTGACAACACTAGAGCTGGCAGACGCATATACAAGCTTTATTGACGGATCTTATGCTCTAGCCCATAGCATACGGAAAGTCACTGCTTTAGATGGTACAGAACTTTATAGTTGGGATACACAGCGCGATCAAATCTGGTCTCCTAAAACCGTAAAATACATGCGGGAACTGCTTGCAGATGTTGTAGCAAACGGAACGGGACAGGGTGTCTATAGTAACAGCAGCTACGTTGGTGCAAAAACTGGAACAACGAATGACTATCGTGACTACTGGCTTGCTGGACTTAATGATGAATATACTGCAGCTGTATGGCTAGGGTATGATAAGCCTCAAACGATGCAAAAGTTAGAGGAATACAAAATCCATCATCAATTATTTAATGTTTTACTTGAGTAGAACTAAAAGGTAGCAGTCTTGAAGCGACTGCTACCCTTTTTAGTATGTGTATCTAATTTGCAAACGGCAAACTTGCCAAAATACCATTGTATAGTTTCAACACAACATAAATAACAAGTGTTAAAAGAATAGTCCACATAAAAAGCTCAAAGATTAATAGACCGATTGTGCTGCTCATTGACATGAATTGGCTCATTTTATAGATAAGGTAAATAAAGTATGTAAACACCGTAATCACAAAAATACCTATTAAAACATAAATAAATTGAATGGCAAATGCCGAACACATTGCACCTATAAATAAGATAATATAGCCGCTTCGAGCCTGACTAACAGTTGCTCCATCGTTGTCTTTAGAAAAGAACAGCATACCTAACTCATGAATCGTTTCCCCTACTAGTTTAAGTGCAGAAAATAACATAAAAAAAACAATGGCGAAAACGATAAGGAGAAATACACGTAATTCAAAATCAGATAAAAATTCCCGCATACCTGAATAAACGCCAATCGATTGAAAAATCTGTAAGGATTCGCCAACAGCATACATGCCAAATGTCAAACTAAACAATAAAATTGTAATTAATGGTAAATAACCATAGATATATGGATTCCTCATAAAAAATTTTTTTCCTCTATTTTTATTGATAACTTCCTATTTATAATATAACGAAAATTCTTCCACGACCGCAAGCTAAATCCCATTAGTGCATATGCATTCCCAATTAAAGTACGTTATAATTGATATACTTACCTGCATAAAGGAGGGTTTTTTTGTTACAAGTACTTTATATTTTCATTCCAATGCTTGCTGCAATATTAGTGCCATTATTATATAAACGCATGAAAAATATTCACACAGGCTGGTTTGTGCTTGCTGTACCTGCTACGCTTGCGGTTATTTATGCAACATATATTGCTCAAGTGTCTAAGGGGGAAGTATTCACTGCAGAGCTTCCTTGGATTCCATCGCTTGATATTTCCATCGTCTCGTATTTGGATGGACTAAGCTTATTATTTTCTTTACTCATTACTGGAATTGGCTCGTTAGTCGTACTTTACTCTATTTTTTACTTAGATAAACATAAAGAAAAATTACATAACTTTTATGTTTACTTACTGTTATTTATGTCAGCCATGCTTGGAGTAGTACAGTCAGATCATTTAATTTCATTATATTTCTTTTGGGAACTAACCTCTATTTCGTCATTTTTACTCATTGGCTATTGGTATACTCGTGATGCCTCTCGTTTTGGCGCACTCAAATCAATGATGATTACGGTTGGTGGCGGCTTAATGATGCTAGGTGGCTTCGTTCTTCTTTATTTAATGGGTGGGACCTATTCAATCCGAGAATTGATTGCCATGGCACCTAATTTAGTAGAACATCCTTTATTCACTTGGTCACTTATTCTATTGCTCTTAGGAGCATTTACAAAATCCGCACAATTCCCATTCTATATTTGGCTACCTGATGCAATGGAAGCGCCTACACCAGTTAGTGCCTATCTGCACTCTGCAACAATGGTAAAAGCAGGTATCTATTTAGTTGCACGATTTACACCGATTTTTGCAGCCTCAGAGCTATGGGTGTGGCTTGTTACGGGTATCGGTATCTTAACATTATTCTGGGGTTCCTTCTTTGCAGTGAAGCAAACGGATTTAAAAGGTATCCTTGCATTCTCTACAGTAAGTCAACTTGGTCTTATTATGTCGCTCTTAGGTGTAAGTGCAGTTGCCTTTCATTCTAGCGAATCCATAGATACGATAAAATTTGCGGCATTTGCTGCTATCTTCCACCTGATTAACCACGCTACATTTAAAGGTAGTCTATTCATGATTGCCGGTATTGTCGATCATGAAACAGGTACACGAGATATTCGTAAGCTTGGTGGGCTAATGAGTATGATGCCGATTAGTTTTACAGTTGCGGCAATAGGGAGCTTATCAATGGCTGGTCTTCCACCATTTAACGGCTTCCTAAGTAAAGAAATGTTTTTAACTGCTATGCTTGCACTTCAAAAGTTTGAATTTTTCGGCTTTGATACATGGGGTGCTTTATTCCCTATTATCGCTTGGATTGCTAGTATATTCACATTTATTTATAGCTTTTATTTTGTTTTCAAAACATTCAATGGAAATTATAAGCCTGAACAATTACCTCATAAGCCACATGAGGCGCCAATTGGGATGTTAATTTCCCCTATACTTTTAGCAGCTTTAGTTGTGACAATATTCTTTATTCCGAACTTTATCGGGAATACCTTTGTCAAGCCAGCTGTTCAAGCCATTCAACCATTTTTATATGATACACCTCAAGCGATTAATATACATGTAGAAGCTTGGCATGGTATTACCCCTGAGCTACTCATGACTATAGGGATTGTTATTATAGGTGTACTGTTATTTGTAGCCTTACCAAAATGGCAAGGAATGTATCAAAGATTCCCACAAGCATTCACACTCAACAATGCTTACGACAAAATTATGCAGGGATTAGATACTGGATTAAACCGTCTATCACGACTATATATGACAGGCTCTATGCGTCATTACTTACTATATATGTTTAGTGGTATAGCTATTATTGTCATCGGCTCTCTTTTTGTAAAAGATGCCTTTAGTATTTCATTCGAAGAGACCTCACCAATCAAGCCATATGAAATTATCTTAATCTTGGTGTTATTGATTGGAACAGCTATTACTATACTGGCAAAATCTCGTTTAACAGCTATCATCGGTCTTGGTGCTGTTGGATATACAGTTGCATTATTCTTTGTCATTTTTAATGCGCCTGATTTAGCGCTAACACAGCTAGTTATTGAAACCATCTCTGTAGCACTATTTTTATTGGCGTTTTACCATCTACCTAAGCTTGGTAAACGCGAAGAGCGTATGAGATTTCAGTTAAATCGAGCTGTTGTTTCCATTGCAGTTGGTGTAATGGTGACGCTTGTTGCACTATCATCACATTCACAAAAACTTATTCCTTCCATCTCTAAGTACTATGAGGAAACCGTTTACTCAAAAGCTGGTGGTGGAAATATTGTCAACGTAATTTTAGTAGATTACCGTGGCTTCGATACATTATTTGAAATTACAGTGCTAGGCATTGCCGGTATGGCCATCTTAGCCATGATTAAGCTACGTATGAATAGAAAGGAGAAAACACATGAAAACAAATGATGTGATAATACAATTTACAGCTAAAATTGTATTTTTCATTATTTTCTTCTTCTCCATTCATATCTTTTTAGCTGGTCACTACACTCCTGGGGGAGGCTTTGTTGGGGGACTGTTAACTTCAAGCGCGATTGTTCTTTTGGTGTTAGCCTTTGATATTAATACAGTTCGTCATATTTTACCTATTAATTACACGTATCTAACAGCAATTGGCTTACTTTTAGCCCTTGCTACAGCGGCATTTCCCATGTTTGTAGGGAAACCGTTTTTCACTCATTTCTTTGATTATTTCGATTTACCGCTTCTAGGCAAACAGTCCTTACACACGGCTATGCTTTTTGATAGCGGTGTCTATTTGGTTGTTGTCGGCGTTACGATGACCATTATTCAAACGATTGGGGAGGATGAATAATGGAAATAATTATGGCCTTTGTGATCGGCTTTCTCTTTATGGCAGCTGTCTACTTACTATTATCGAAAAGCTTATTACGTATTATTATAGGCACGGGCCTGCTCAGTCATGGTGCCCATTTACTAATCTTAACAATGGGTGGTCTTGGTGGGGAAGCACCTCCCGTTTTAACTGAAGGATCTAAAACTTTTGCAGATCCATTACCTCAGGCACTCATTTTAACAGCTATTGTTATAAGCTTTGGGGTAACAGCTTTCTTCCTGGTACTTGCCTATCGTTCCTATCAGGAGCTAAATACAGATGATATTAGCTTAATGAGAGGAAGTGATGAGGATGAATAACTTCCTACTACTGCCCATTATCATCCCGTTTTTCTTTGGCATGATTTTAATGTTTGGGCAAAAAAATCTAACGTATCAACGATCATTTTCATTACTTGGAATTGGACTTGCTTTTATTTCAGCCATTTCCCTACTTTTTAAAGTGAAAAATGATGGTATTCAAAAAGTTACCTTCGGAGACTGGCCAGTTCCTTATGGGATTACTATGGTTTCTGATATGGTATCCGCGTTACTCGTCACAACGACATTGCTTATTGCATTTTTTGTTGTTTGGTATGGCTTTGGTTCCATTACTAAAGAGCGTGAACGCTTCTTTTATTATCCTGGTATTATGTTTATTTTAACTGGGGTAAACGGAGCCTTTACAACAGGCGATATTTTTAACCTGTTCGTTTTCTTTGAAGTATTGCTCATGTCTTCCTATTTACTGATCGTTCTAGGTGGAGAAAAGGGCCAACTGAAAGGCTCTATCAAGTATATTTTAATTAATGTTATTTCATCAGCCTTATTCGTTATTACCGTTGCCTTTTTATATTCGGTAGTAGGTACATTAAATATGGCGGATATTGCCGTCAAAATAGCTGATATCAATCAACCAGGGATTATTACAGTTATTGCTGTCCTATTTTTAATGGTATTTGGACTAAAAGCAGCTATTTTCCCACTCTATTTTTGGTTACCTACTTCGTATGCAGCAGCACCTATTCCGGTATTAACACTATTCGGTGCCCTGCTTACAAAGGTTGGTGTTTATGCTATTGCACGTACCTATACACTGTTCTTTGTACACGATTTATCCTATACGCATGATTTACTAATGGCATTAGCTATCGCTACTATTATTGCGGGTTGTATTGGGGCTTTAGCCTATTTTGATATCAAACTCATTATTATCTACAATATTGTCATTGCAGTCGGCGTCATTTTATTTGGAGTCTCCCAAATGAACGAGGTTTCATTAAAAGGGGGTATGTTCTATTTAATTCACGATATGCTTATTAAGGCCGCGCTCTTTATGTTAATTGGTATTATCATCTACATTACTGGTACATCCGATTTGCGTAAGATGGGTGGTCTCATGAAGAAATATCCTGCTCTTGGTTGGTGTTATTTAATTGCAGCCTTTGGTCTTGCTGGTATACCTCCACTTAGCGGGTTTGTTGGAAAGTTGTTGATTGTACAAGGTGGCTTTGAGGCTGGAAGTATGTGGAGCAGTATTTTCATATTAGCCTCTTCACTACTCGTGCTATTGTCCGTGATCCGTATCTTCCTTTATGCCTTTTGGGGTGAGGAGAAAAACACACATGGCACTATTAACAAAGCAAACTATAAAATGCTGTTTATCCCTACGGCCCTTTTAGTGATTATTTCTGTAGCATACGGGGTTGGTTCCGAATGGGTAACACCATTTATGGACGATGCTGCAAAACTATTACATGATCCATCTATCTATATAGATGCTGTAATGAAGGAGGACTAACACTATGGCATTTCAAATGATTTTAAACTTTGTCCTTGCCTTTGTATGGATGTTCCTTTCCTCTAATTACACAGCAGCCGGCTTTATTATTGGGTTTATAATGGGGATTATTTTACTGATCATCATGCGGAGATTTTTCAAGTCACGACTTTATGTCTACCGTTTATGGGCCCTTCTAAAATTAACTTTGCTGTTCTTTAAAGAATTAATATTAGCCAATGTGCAAGTTTTGAAAGTTGTGTTAAAACCTAAATTGGATATGCAACCAGCCTTTTTTGCATATCCTACTGTGCTAACACAGGACTGGGAGATCACTTTACTATCAAGTCTAATTACTTTAACGCCAGGAACAGTTGTCGTTCATGTTTCAGATGATGCGAAAACATTGTATGTACATGCCATTGATATTAGTGATGTAGATGAAGCAATTGCTTCCATACGAGATTCATTTGAGAAAGCAATTTTGGAGGTGAGTAAATCATGACAACATTTATTATTGCAGTCATTGTAGTGATTTGCTTATCGATGATTGCTGTCATATATCGAATGGTAAAAGGCCCTTCAGCATCTGACCGTGTTGTAGCTTTAGATTCCCTTGGTGTATCACTTATTTCCCTTATTGGCCTATTTTCAATCTTAGTGGAAACAAGCTTCTTCCTTGAGATTATTTTATTGCTAGCAATTTTATCGTTTATCGGTACAGTGGCCTTCTCTAAATTCATAGAGAAAGGAGATATCATTAAACGTGACAATTCTCGCTAATAGTTTAGTTATCTTTTTCATTACAGTTGGTGCACTGTTTATTGTCGTGACAGCGATTGGACTTATCCGCTTACCTGATTTGTATACGCGTGCCCATGCCGCTTCCAAAAGTGCCACACTCGGTGTTATGTGTGTACTAATCGGTGTATTCTTTCACTTTTGGCTGATTGAAGATCATTTCAATCCACGTATATTACTGGGGATACTATTCCTCTTCATTACTGGACCTGTTGGTGGACATATTATGACTCGTTCCTCCTATATTGCTGGTGTAAAGCCATGGAAAGGGACAGTACGTGATGAGCTAGGTCCTGAAATTGACAGAATGAAAAAGGAACAAAATGTGAAATAAATATAGAAAAAATCTGCTCGATGGTCCTCTCGAGCAGATTTTTTCGTTAAATATATCCCTTGGCTGTTAAAATATCCGTCAGCTGTTCAACGCATTCCTCTATGGAATATTGTTCTGTATCCAAAATAACTTCTGGATTTTCTGGTTCTTCATACGGTGCGCTAATTCCTGTAAAGTTAGCAATTTCCGCATTTCTTGCTTTTTTATACAGACCTTTTGGATCTCGTTTTTCACATATTTCTACCGAACACTTAACAAAAACCTCAAGAAATTCGCCATCTTCTACAAGCTCGCGTACCACTTGGCGATCCTCCCGATAAGGCGAAATAAAAGCTGTTAACACAATTTGACCGCCTTCTATAAATAGCTTAGAAACTTCTCCTATTCGGCGAATATTTTCCTTTCTGCCTGCCTCATCAAATCCTAAATCCTTATTCAAGCCATGACGGACATTATCACCATCCAACACGAAGGCTTGATTACCTCTTTCAAATAATCTCTGAGCAAAGGCATTTGCTACCGATGATTTTCCTGAAGCAGATAAGCCTGTAAACCATAATATAAAGCTATGATGTTTGTTTTTTGAACGGCGCTCCTCTTTCGTAATGGAGGCTTCATGCCAAACGATGTTTGAGCTCATTTAACTACCTCCTTTCGCATGCCTTTAATTAGGACGTCTACCACTTCTTTACGACTGAATGTGCTTGGAGGCACTTCTCCATTTCGTAGCATTTCACGTACTTTTGTTCCTGATAAAATCACATGAGCCGAACTATCGTGTGGACACGTTTTTGTCGTAGCCATTCCCTCGCATTGTTGACAATAAAAACTATGCTCAAATTTTAATGGGACGATGCCTAATTCATCTTCAGTAAATTGCTCAAAGATTTTTTGTGCATCATACGTACCATAATAATCACCTACACCTGCATGATCACGACCTACAATAAAATGAGTGCAGCCATAATTTTTTCTCACTAGTGCGTGAAAAATAGCCTCTCGTGGTCCTGCATAGCGCATAGCTGCTGGGAACACACCTAATTGAACACGATTTTCAGGATAATAGTTTTTCAATAAAACTTCATAGCTCTCCATTCGAATTGCAGCTGACACATCGTCCGATTTTGTTTCACCAACAAGAGGGTTTAGAAATAACCCATCAATCGTTTCAAGTGCTGCCTTCTGAATATATTCATGTGCTCTATGGACAGGATTACGAGTTTGGAAGCCGACAATCGTCTTCCATCCCTTTTCAGCAAATAATTGTCGTGTTTCCACTGGATCAAAGGAATATGTAGGAAACTTTCGAGCGATACGGTTGATTAATGTAATTTTTCCTCCAACATACATTGCAGGTCGGTCATGAAGCTTTTGAACTCCAGGATGGGCTAAATCCTCCGTACCATAAACGAGCAATGCCTCTTTTCGCTTATTCGGTTCATAAATATCTGCCACTTCAATAACCCCATAAATTACATCATTAAATACTAATGTAGCTTCATCACCAGGCTCTAGCGTTGCAGCTTTCTCTTTTGTAACAGGTAAAGTAATAGGAATACTCCATACTACTCCAGATGCTAAGCGGCTTTGTTCCACGACTGACTCATAGTCTTCCTGTGTTAGAAAGCCTTCAATTGGGCTATAGCCTCCTATCGCAATTAGCTCTAAATCACTCAATGAAATTGCATCCAGCTCTATCTTTTTGTGAATCGTTGTAATATCCTTTTCTGGATTAAATGCTTGCACAAGAAGACCACCATGTGGTTGTAAACTCATTAAAATCTCCTCCTAATTCTAGCGAATTACTAAGTTTTATATATTAACATATATTTATAGGAACTAATTTAAATGCCTTCCCCTGCATCATAGATAGATTGCTCCTCTTCACGCATTGTACGCATTAAACTAATGACTCCCAGTGTTCCAACAATAATACTGCCAATTAAAATAATGGCGTAGAGATCCTTCTCTAAAAATAGCTGTACTAGAAAATAAGAAATAGCTAACGAAAAGATGGGCGAAACAATCCAAATGCGAATAATTTTTTTCACAATATGCTGATGAAAAATTTGTTTCCCATTCTGTGCCATACCCATTCCAATAATGGATGAAGACGTTACTTGTGTTAATGGAACCGGAAGTCCAAATATTGAACTAATCCCTACAAGAAGTGCACCTGTACTAGATATTAAAATTCCTTCTGCTTTTTTAAAGCGCACAATTTTTTTGCCGTTTGTTTCAAGAACACGTTTGCCAAGTAGCATAGCGCCGATTGCGACAAAGGCCCCACCAAGGATAATACCTGTCGTAACGTCCATCATACCTGCACCAACAAGTGGTCCAACTGCATTTGCCACATTGTTCATGCCAGCCGAAAAAGCTTCAAAAAATCCAGCCAATACTAGAAGGATCGTTAAAATCGGACGATCTTTTAGCTGTCCTCTACTTTGTAATTTATATAACAGCTTGCCAAATATAAGAGCTATAATAAAAGCTACAAGTGGTACAATAATCCAAAATGAGATGATAACAAGCAAAGAATTGACGAATAGCACTTTATAGGCAATACCAACCCCAACAACTGCACCTACCGTTACTTCACTTGTTGATAATGGTATGCCTAGAAGATTGGCAAAAAACAAAGAGCTTGTTGCTGAAATTAAAATAATGACAACAATTTTTACCGTTATATACTCCTGTGGCATAATGCCAGAGCTAATCGTTTTGACAACTTCTCCTCCGCCTAATATCGCTCCACTAAAAACACCTACTGCGCATAACAGCAATGCTTGCCACGCTTTTTTGATGGCACCTGCACCATAAGCAACCCCCATAGAGGCTGCTGCTCCGCTAGCACCTATATTCATCGCAAAAAATAAACTAATCGCTATTGCAAAATATTCAAGCATGGCATAACTCCTTTACTCATGTAACCCGCACTCTGTTTTACCCGACCCTTGCCATCTGCCCGACCGTAAATCATCCATTGTAAATGCTGGCTTTGTACAATGCTCACAGCCAATACTTGGATAACCTTGATCATGCAAAGGATTGTATGGCAGATTGTGCTTAGAGACATAGCGCCAGACATCCTTCCAAGTCCAATGAATCAATGGACAAACTTTAATGGATGTAAATTTCTCGTCGCGATTAAGAAAATTTGTTTGTTGACGTGTTGGCGACTGTTCACGACGTAAGCCAGAAATCCAAGCCTTTTTCCCTGACAAAGCTTCATGTAAAGGCTTAATTTTACGAATGTCACAGCATTTATTTGGATTTGACTTCCATAGTTCATCGCCATATTGTGCAGCTTGTTGTTCAAGTGTAAGTGCAGGCTTTTTCATAACGATGTTTAATAGCGGATATCTTTCTTTAACTTTATTAATAGTTTCATATGTTTCTTTAAAATGAACATCTGTATCTAAAAAGACAATCTTCGCATCAGGCCTTACCTTTGAAATAAGATCAATGAGTACTATTCCCTCAATACCAAAGCTACATGCATAGACGATTTCATCCCCATATTCTTGAAAGCTCCACTTTAACACCTCCAGTGCTGCCTTATACGTTTCATCGATTTGAAAATCAATGGTTGGTTCTTGCCAATTTGCATATGTTAACATCGAATCCCCCTCATAGCGAAAAAAGGCGTTCTAACAACAGACACAGTAAAACAGGTCTTTGTTAAAACGCCTCTAGTTTGACTAGCCAGCTCTTTATTTAATGATTGCTCACTAGTAGTTGCTACCTCGTTCTTCAATCATTTTTCTTATTACCAAATATATACTAAAGTACACCTAGCAGTCAACTAGGTTTTTAAAATTTTTAAATAATCCCACTTTTTCAATTCTCCAGCTGCATATGATGAATGGAAAATTGAAAATAAAAAATCTTTTTATAATTCCTTGTTGACTAATAGGAAATATATGTTTAATGTATTACTAAAGCTTTGACACCAACAATAACATGCTGATCAGAGGATCTGAAGGCCATCTACCCATGAGGTGAATTCACTATGGGGGGTGGCCTTTTGCATTCTTTAGACAGAAAAGGAGCGAAATGATATGAAAAAAAGAAAATTTGTACTGCAATCAATAGCGCTAATATCTTTATTAGCTTTGGGCTTAACAGGCTGTGGGCGTGCTAGCTCAGACAAAGAAGCAAGTGGCCAGGATGCAAAGAAATCTGTAGAACTACTAAATGTCTCCTATGATCCGACACGTGAGCTTTACGATGAATTCAACAAAGACTTTATTAAAAAATGGAAGGATGAAACAGGTCAAGATGTCACGATCAATCAATCTCATGGTGGATCTGGTAAACAGGGGCGGGCGGTGATCGATGGGCTTGAGGCTGACGTTGTCACACTTGCACTAGCTTACGATATTGATGAAATTGCTCAAACGCGCGATCTCTTGGATAAAGATTGGCAGACAGAGTTTGATCATAACTCTACTCCATATACATCAACCATTGTTTTTTTAGTACGTAAGGGTAATCCAAAAAACATTCAAGACTGGAATGACTTGATTAAAAAAGATATGTCTGTCATTACACCAAACCCTAAAACTTCTGGTGGTGCACGTTGGAATTACTTAGCTGCTTGGGCTTATGCTGGGAAATTATATAACGATGATGAAACAAAAATAAAACAATTTATGAAATCACTATATAGCAATGTAGAGGTACTAGACTCCGGAGCTCGTGGTGCCACTACAACATTTGTAGAACGAAAAATCGGTGATGTCTTAATTGCATGGGAAAATGAGGCATACTTATCTCTAAATGAATTAGGTAAGGATGAATTTGAAATCGTTACACCTTCATTAAGTATTTTAGCTGAACCACCAGTTGCTATTGTCGACAAAATTGTTGATAAAAAAGGGACACGCGAAGTAGCTGAAGCTTACTTACAGCATTTATATAGCGATATCGGGCAAGAAATTGCTGCGAAAAACTATTATCGACCACGTAATGAAACGATTTTGGCGAAGTATAAAGAACAATTCCCACAGCTTGAACTTGTCTCAATAGATGATTTTGGTGGCTGGGCACAAGCACAAGCAACCCACTTTAAAGATGGTGGTACCTTTGATGAAATATACGTACCACAATAAGGAGCGTTTTAATGAGTAGTTTAATCCGTCTTAAAAAATCGCATCGCATTATTCCAGGCTTTCATCTATCACTCGGTTATACAATGCTTTATGTTAGTTTACTAGTGTTATTGCCACTTTCTATGATTTTTATTCATACCATGTCATTAAGCTGGACGGCGTTTATAGATATTATTACAGACCCTCGTGCTGTTGCTTCTTATAAAGTAAGCTTCAGCACAGCGTTAATTGCTGGTTTACTCAATGTTATTTTCGGCACAATTATCGCTTGGGTTCTTGTTCGTTACCAATTTCCCTTTAAACGAATCATCGATGGACTTGTCGATTTACCTTTTGCCTTACCAACTGCTGTCGCAGGCATTGCTTTAACGTCACTCTATGCACCAAATGGTTGGATCGGCCAATTTTTCAATTTTAAAATTGCCTTTACACCTCTTGGTATCATTATTGCCTTAACTTTTATCGGGCTACCCTTTGTTGTGCGAACAGTTCAGCCTGTATTACAAAATAGTAGTGCTGAGGTGGAAGAAGCTTCAGCAAGTCTTGGCGCAAATCGATTACAAACCTTCCGTAAAGTTATTTTGCCTGAGCTATTACCCGCCATATTAACTGGCTTTTCGTTAGCCTTTGCTCGGGCATTAGGTGAATATGGCTCTGTTGTTTTTATTGCTGGAAATATGCCGATGAAAACGGAAATTACGCCATTAATCATTATGACAAAGCTAGAGCAATATGATTATGCGGGTGCAACAGCAATAGCAGTTGTCATGCTTGTCACATCCTTTATTTTGTTATTCACCATCAACTTCATACAATGGCTAGCTAATCGTCGCTTTGTGCATTAGGAGGTACGTTATGGAACAATCAACTTTTATTCAACAGTCAAATAAAGCTGTCACAACGTCTGCTGCATTACAGGAGCCTCGTATTATTCGCTATACGTTAACTGGCATTGCCTTCGCTTTTTTAGCTTTATTTATTGTGCTGCCGTTAGTATCTATTTTTATTACTGCCTTTCAACAAGGAATAGATGTTTATCTAGCAGCTATTACACATCCAGATGCATTAGCAGCTATTAAACTTACTCTTATTGTTGTGGCGATTACGGTACCATTGAATGCTATTTTTGGTGTAATGGCTGCTTGGGCACTCACAAAATTTAATTTTAAAGGAAAAAATCTTTTACTTACCATTGTTGATCTACCTTTTGCAGTCTCGCCTGTTATCGCAGGTTTAGTGTTTATTCTTTTGTTTGGCTCTCAGGGACTATTTGGTGATTGGCTGTTCGCAAACAATATAAAAATTGTTTTTGCCCTCCCTGGTATTGTTCTCGCCACTATTTTCGTCACGTTGCCCTTTGTAGCACGTGAGTTAATCCCGCTCATGCAGACACAGGGAACCTCTGAGGAGGAAGCGTCTATTTCACTTGGTGCTAGTGGTTTTAAGACCTTTTGGTATGTCACATTACCGAATATTAAATGGGGACTGTTTTATGGGTTAATTTTATGTAATGCCCGTGCTATTGGAGAATTTGGTGCTGTCTCTGTTGTATCCGGTCATATTCGAGGTTTGACCAATACGATGCCACTTCATATTGAAATTCTTTATAATGAATATCAATTTTCAGCAGCCTTTGCTGTCGCATCTTTAATGAGTGTCATGGCAATCTTTACATTAGTAGTGAAAGACATGATTGCCTGGAAATCAAAATCTAGTTAAAAGGAGATCGTCACTATGAGTATACAAATTCAGAACGTATCCAAAAAATATGGTTCCTTCCAAGCATTAGAGGATGTATCAGTCCATATTCAATCTGGAGAGCTAGTAGCATTGCTTGGCCCTTCCGGTTCAGGAAAAACCTCTTTATTACGTGTCATTGCAGGGCTTGAAGCTACTGATGTTGGGGACATATTATTTGATGGGCAATCTATAACCAATCAACATCCAAAGGAACGCAATGTAGGCTTTGTGTTTCAACATTATGCACTTTTCCGTCATATGACGGTCTTTGATAATGTGGGTTATGGCCTAAAGGTTCGTCCAAGAAAAAACAGACCTTCAAAGGAAGAAATAACAAAAAAAGTAATGGAATTGTTGCAACTAGTTAAACTTGAAAATTTATCTGACCGGTATCCAACGCAGCTTTCCGGAGGGCAACGTCAACGTGTAGCACTAGCAAGAGCACTGGCTGTAGAGCCTAAAGTCCTTTTATTAGATGAACCATTCGGAGCCCTTGATGCAAAAGTACGCAAGGAGTTACGTCGCTGGCTACGGAAGCTGCATGATGAGTTTCATATTACAAGTATTTTTGTTACACATGACCAAGAGGAAGCACTTGATGTAGCTGATCGTATTGTGGTCATGAACAATGGCAAAATTGAGCAAATTGGCAGTCCAGACGAGGTATATACAAATCCTAAAAGTCCGTTTGTTTATGATTTTTTAGGCAATGTCAATCTTTTTAAAGGGCGCTTACATAATGGCAAGCTCTTGCATGGCGAAATTGCACTTGATGTACCTGATGCTTTAACACATACTGAAGACAACGCCATTGGCTATGTACGCCCGCATGATATTCATATTGAGAAAACAAGTGTTCCAGGTACGGTTCCTGTTATAATCAGTCATATTCATTTGTTAGGCCCTATTGTTCAGATGGAGCTACGCCGTGAGGATCTTGATGAGTTTTTAGAGGTAGAGTTATCTAAAGAGCAATTTCATCATCTCCAGCTTCATGTTGGCGATCAAGTATTTGTAAAGCCGAAACAATTGAAGGTTTTTATACCTGAGGATTACTCTATTTAAATAGAATTTTTGTGGCAGGTGGAACGGATATCCCCCCTCACCCTACCCATCATCTTTTTCTAACAACATAAAACCATGTAGCAAAGAAAATGCTACATGGTTTTTAAGATTAGTGAAAATCTCTTCCATCATACACGGCTGTTACATACCCAGCGCGAATAACAAAGTCTCCAAAATGCTCGCCCTCTAAACGTTCCTTCGCAAAATGTAGAAGAATTGGGCGTAGCTCTGCTAAAATTTCCTCTTCGCCAATATTTTCACGATAGATTTTATTTAAGCGATTGCCTGTAAAGCTAGCACCTAGGTACATATTATATTTTCCTGGCCCTTTACCGATAAAGCCGATTTCCGCCATAGCTGCACGTGAGCAACCATTTGGACAACCAGACATACGAATGACGATCTCGGTTTCATTTAAGCCCGCTTCATCAATAATCTCATCGATTTTAGTAATTAGAGAGGGTAAATAGCGTTCTGCTTCAGCCATCGCTAAACCACATGTCGGTAAAGAAACACAGGCAATAGAATTGCGACGTAAAGCTGAATAATGGGCCCCATCCGTTAGCTTGTATTGTTCAATAATCGTATTTATTTTGTCCTTGTTCTGTGGTGTTACATTACTAATCATTAAATTTTGGTTTGGTGTTAAACGAAAATCACCTGTGTGTACCTTAGCTATTTCTCGTAATCCAGTTAACAACTGATAATCCTCAAAATCTTTTAAACGACCATTTTGAATGAATAATGTATAATGCCAATTGCCATCAGACCCTTTAATCCAGCCAAATTCATCACCTGTACGCTCAAATGTATAGGGGCGAGCCGGCTGAATTTCCCAGCCTAGACGACGAGTTAATTCTTCTTGGAACCATTCAAGTCCTCTTGCATCAATCGTGTATTTAAAACGTGCATTTTTGCGAACAGAGCGATTTCCATAATCACGCTGGATCGTCAGTATTTTTTCTGCTGTTTCTAGCAATTTATCGGGTGTAATAAAGCCAATTACACGAGCAAGCTGTGGATAGGTATCATGATCACCATGTGTCATACCCATTCCTCCGCCAACAGCAATATTAAATCCGATAAGTTCGTTCTTTTCAACAATGGCAATAAGGCCGATATCCTGTGAAAAAACATCTACATCATTACTTGGTGGAATGGCAATTCCAATTTTAAATTTACGTGGTAAATATTGAGCTCCGTAAATCGGTTCAATTTCTTCATCCTGACTATCTACTACCTTTTCTCCATCCAACCATAATTCATGGTATGCACGCGTTCGAGGTAATAAATGCTCACTTAATTTAGCTGACCAATTATACACTTCCTCATGCAATGCAGATTGATTTGGATTCACATTACACATCACATTGCGGTTTACATCTCCACATGCTGCAAGAGAATCCAATAACACTTCATTGATTTCCTGCATATATTTTTTCACATTCCATTTTAAAATGCCGTGTACTTGAAATGCTTGACGTGTTGTTAATTTTAAGGAACCATTCCCATACTTTCTTGCCATTTCATCCATAACAAGCCATTGAGCCGGTGTAGCTGCTCCTCCAGGTGTTCGTACACGAACCATAAATTGATAGGCTGGTTCTAGCTTTTGACGTTGACGCTCATTGCGAAGATCTCGATCATCCTGTAAGTAACTGCCATGGAATTTCATTAGACGATTATCATCCTCAGGAATACCAGAGCTTAATGGATCATTCATCGATTGCTCAAGTGTTCCACGTAGGTAATTACTTTCGGTCTTAATACGTTCTACATCGCTTGGTTTCCCAGGCTGTGGAGGTAATACTATTTTTTCTGACATTCCTTATCGCTCCTTTAATCCATAACACTTCGGTGTTTTCTGACACACCTAAGACCCCGCTTGCTAGCAAAGGTTCACTATAGGTTTTTTAACATGCACGAAATACTGTTAATAAACGTCCCGTTGGTAGCGTTTTTGCTGCTTTAATTCTTTCACAAAGGATTTTGCTTCTTCTGGTGTTTTCTGTCCTTGCTGCTCAATAATTTGATGAATGGTTGCATCGACATCAGCTGCCATTGATTTTTTATCCCCACATACATAAATGACCGCACCCTGCTCAAGCCATTCATAAAAACTTGCTGCATGTTCTTGCAATTTATGTTGAACATATACTTTTTTCTCGGTATCCCGTGAGAAGGCAACATGCATTTGGCTTAATGTGCCAGAAGCAAGCCATCGTTGCCAATCCGTCTGGTAGAGGAAATCCGTGACAAAATGTTGATCACCAAAGATGAGCCAAGCTTTCCCCTCAATGCCTAACTCCTCTCGTTCTTCTAGAAAAGCACGATAAGGAGCAACACCTGTGCCCGCACCAATCATAATAATTGGTGTATCCTCATTTTCTGGTAATCTGAAGTTCGGGTTTTTATGAACATAAATTGGTAAAGTATCGCCGGGTTGAATGCGTTCTGATATACTACCAGAGCAAACACCAAGACGTTGTCTACCATTAGTCTCATAACTTACCTTACTAATCGTTAAATGAACCTCTTCACTATTGGCCTTTTGGCTACTAGCTATGGAATAAAGTCGTGCTGGAATTTTACGGAGCATCTCGACAAATTGCTGAGCACTCCAAGTAAAAGGTGCAAAATCCTCTACTACATCAAGTAAGTCTCTTCCCTCTGCATAGTCCTTCCAAGCATTAGGCTCTTCCAATAGCTTTAAAAACTCAGGATGTTTTGTATAGGCACTAACTTTTTCAAGTAACGGCTTAGATAACACGGTAATTTCTAACTTTTTCTGTAGAGCCTGCTTGATAGTGATTGCTTCATCCAAAACCGTCACTTCGGTTTCTGGATTAAACTCCAGTGCAGTCAATAATGCACTAACTAACTGTTCATCATTCTCCGGTTGAATCCCAATACTATCTCCAGGTTCAAAATGAAAATTAGCGCCCTCAATAGATAATTCAAGATGACGTGTTTCTTTATTAGAGCCGCGACCATTTAAATTAATATTTTCTAACACTTCAGCGTAAAATGGATTTTTTCTTGAATATGTAGAATCTCCTAGACCTTGGTTTTCTTTGGTTTGTGTTGCTGTTACTGCTGTCGTCTGTTGCAGAAATTCCTTTTCTACGGCTAAGAACCATTGTGCAGCTGCGTCATCATAATCCACATCACAATCAGTTCGAGGAACAATTCTTTTTGCGCCTAATTTAGCAAATTGTTCATCAAAATCCTTACCAGTCTTACAGAAAAATTCATAGGAGCTATCCCCTAAAGCAAGAACTGAATAGTGTAAATGCTCTAGTTTTGGTGCACGCTTACTATGCAAAAATTCATAGAATTGAATCGCTTGATCTGGTGGATCTCCCTCTCCATGTGTACTGACAATCAGTAAGAGATTGGTGATCTTTTTTAAATTCGTTGCTTTAAATTTCCCTAGGGATGAAATTGTAACATCTACATTCTGGGCTTTTAAAGCTGACGCGTATTTTTCCGCTAATCCTTGACTATTGCCTGTTTGCGAGCCATATAAAATCGTCATTGTTTTTGTAATAGGTTCGACCGCTGGTAATGCATCTTCAACAAGCGCTTCAAGTGTTGCTTGTGGTGCACTTAAATAGCCGTTTAGCCATATTTTCTGTTCGATTGTTAATTTAGGAAGAAGCTCATTTAATAGCTTCACCTGCTCTTCATTAAATGGACTATTTATTACTTGCAATTTCAATCTTTGCCACCTCACGAATTATCATTTAATCCTCTTTCAAAGAAATTATCGAAGTCTTATTTTTTCCTTTTTTTCTATTTGAACCACATAAGAGTTTTGAACAATCAATGTAATTGATCCGTGGTTCACTGTATTTAACATTTGGCGGACATTATCTAATGCTAGATTTACATTTTCTGCCCTTTTATCTACCATTACGAAACACCTTCCTCTTTAACTTGTAGTAATTCATCAATACGTTCCACTAACACCTTTTTTACATTGTCGTCATAGCCTAAGCTTTCACATAACATGATGTTCTTGCTGTCAAAGCCCTGTAATTGTTTGGTAATGCTTTGCCGTAATATACCTGTAAATAATAAATAGGGTACGATAAAGACTTGTTGTTGCTCCACTTTTGCTTGTTGAAGCCAGTCTTCAAATGTTGGTCCCATCCCATATAAAAAGCATGTTTCCACTGAATAATAGTTATATTTAGTACGTAACCGCGCGGCAATTTTAGCTAAATCTCTTTTGACGCTTGGATCACTACTCCCACGCCCAATAAGTAAAACACGGGCATTGCGATTAGGTTGCTGTTTTTCTATAATCCTAGCTTGTAAGGTATCAATTAATCGTTCATGGATTCCAAGAGGCTCACCATAAGTGAATTTTACATAAGGATATTGTTTTTGTGCTTTCGCAATTTCTATCGGAATATCTTGCTTTGCGTGTTGGGCAGCCAGGAGCAGAATGGGCACCACAGCAATCGTTGTTGCACCCTTTCGTATACAGCTTTCAATTCCTTCAGCAATTGTTGGTGTTGCAAGCTCTAAAAAGCATATTTCCTGAATAGATACATGGACTGCTTGTTGAACTCCTTGAAGAAATGTTACGGCTTGCTCTACACCTGCCTTGACACGACTACCATGTGCAATATATAAAATAGCCTGCATAAATCCACATCCTTACCCAGTAATTTGGACTGGCTGTGGATGGTTACTCTCAAACCATTGAATGGTTTCTCTTAGTGTCACAACCTTCCCCACTAAAATGATGCTAGGGTTTTGAATATTTTCTAAACAGACATTTTCTTCAATTGTGGCTAAAGTACCCGTAACCGTTTTTTGCTTAGATGAAAAAGTGCCCCAATGAATAACGGCTACAGGTGTTTCTTCATCACGTCCATATTTGAGTAGCTGTTGACGGATGTATGGCAGATTACCAACCCCCATATAAATGGCAATCGTATCGATCCCTTTTGCAAGACTTTCCCAACGTATAGCGTCTTCCTTACCATCTTGCATATGCCCCGTAACCATGGCAAAACTTGAACCTAAATCTCGATGTGTCACAGGAATCCCTGCATAAGCTGGTGCTGCTATACCCGACGTAATACCAGGAACAATTTCAAATGGTATATCATTCTTAGCTAGTACCTCAGCCTCCTCAGCTCCTCTGCCAAAGACAAATGGGTCTCCTCCTTTTAATCGTGTTACGACATAGCCTTGCTGTGCGTAACTGACAAGTGTTTGATTGATATGCTCTTGAATCATGGCATGCTGTTGTGGTAATTTACCGCAAAAAATTAATCTAGCATCTTTCTTTGCGTAGGCTAATAGCTCTTTATTTATGAGTCTGTCATATAAAATGATGTCTGCACATTCAATACAACGTAATCCTTTGACCGTAATGAGGTCAACATCCCCAGGACCTGCACCTACGATATAAACTTTCCCCATTTATTTCACTCCTCTTCTGTACAAGACACATTGCTTTCGAAAAAAACAATTACTGAATCAAGATAAAGAAAAAAGGCCAATATTATTCCTTAGACACAAAAATGTCTATGAACAATAATAGCCTCTAGTTTGCTAGTCAGCCTCGTATTTAATTCTTAGTAATATAATAAGAATAATAAATAATTTAGTATATTCTGTCAACACCAAATTTGCACCATGTTCAATAAATACAAAAAACCAGTCGCCGATTTTGAAACCGACAACTGGTTGATCTTTTATGTGCTTACCATGGTCTACGATATCTCGGACCTGGTCGAAAATATGGACCTGGCGGATATGGTCGATAGTTTGGATAATATGGATTGTAAGGATATTGATTAAATTGAGAGCCAAGGAAACTTCCTAAAAACCCACCAAAAAACGGTGCGCCAAATGGCCAAATAAGACCACCAAATCCTCCTCCTGGGTAACCTCCGAAATTGCGCATATGCTACCTCCCCTTTTTACTCTATCGTATGAAGGAAGACACATCTATCATATGTATAATGCCTAATCTATCGGGATTAGTACCTGTAATCATAAAAAATCAGCGGGAAAACTCCCGCTAATTGATATGGTCTATTATTTTTCTTCGCCTAGACGTTGAACAAAATTCGCAAGCGTACGAACCATAACACCTGTACCGCCTTTTGGTCCTAAATCATGAACAGCTACCGCATCAGATGTGCCAGCAATATCTAAGTGAATCCATGGTGTATCACCAACGAATTCTCCTACAAAGCCCCCACCGAAAATCATATGACCATCACGGCCAGGAGAGTTATTTAAATCAGCTACATCTGACTTACGAATTCGTTTTTTATCGTTCTCTGTTAAAGGCATGCGCCAAACAAATTCATCAGTTTCTTTTGCGGCTTCCATAAATGCTTCAAAGAATGCATCATCATTCGCAAGAGCACCTGTTTTATCCATACCTAATGCAGTAATGACGCCGCCTGTTAAAGTAGCAACATCGATAAGTGATGTAGCCCCTTGCTGTTTAGCATATGTAGTCGCATCTGCCAGAACTAAACGTCCTTCTGCATCCGTATTTAACACCTCAACTGTTTTTCCACTATACGTTGTAATGACATCATCTGGTTTAAATGCTGTATCAGAAACCATGTTGTCTGTAGAACCGATAACAGCTACGACGTTTTTATTTGGGCGCAGTTCACCGATAATGTTCATGGCACCAAGTACAGCAGCGGCACCGCCCATATCACCCTTCATACCAACCATCGAGTCTTTTGGTTTTAAAGAATAACCACCAGTATCATATGTTACACCCTTACCAACAAGGCCAATCGGATCTTCAAAATCTTCAGTCGCTTTATATTTTAAGGTAATTAATCGAGGTTCCTCATAAGAGCCTTGGTTAACACTCAAAATACCACCCATGCCTAGTTCCTCTAGTTGGGCTTTACCTAAAATCTCTACTTCAAAGTTGTATTTAACTGCAAGAGATTCTGCATAATTAGCTAAATCCGTTGCTGTTAGTAAGTTTGGCGGTAAATTAATTAAGCTACGAGCTTCATTGACAGCATCTGCATAAATGACACCTACTTCAAAGCTGGCTACTACCTCATCTAAATCCTCTGAGTTTGTTACTAGATGAACAGCATCGATTCGTTTATCTACTTCATTTGATGTTGTTTTGTAATGCGGAATCGAATAATAGCCAAGGCCAATTCCTTCACCCGCTAAAAATGCTACATCTGCTGCAGTAATTGAATCTGTTGTAAACGATTCAAGCCAAATGGAATATTCTTTTACTTTTAAAGCTTTTAATTCTTTTCCAACTAAGCCAAATGCAGCTCGAACATCCCCTTCTGTTAGGTTTTTACGCTCATCCAGTCCTACAAATAAAATACGCTTAAGGTTGGCATGTTCCTTCACAAATGGTAACTTTGTTAGTTTCTTTAATTCAGTTGACACATCTCCTGCACTAATCCACGCATCAAGTGATTCACCATAAAATGATGAAAAGCTTGTCCAGTCCTGCATTTGTTCACGATGTTTTGTGACTCCCACCACTAATAGTTCAGTAGAAATCGTTTCAAATGTTTTTGCTTCTTTTACAATATGCATGTAAATTCCTCCATTCCATTACTATTATAACGAAGTTTCTGAAAAGCGCGTAATATTTGCCTATATCTTCTTTTAGAAAATAATGAATGTTATAATAAAAGCAATTATTTGTGAAGGTTGTGATGAATTTGAGTTTACTTCAAAATACCCCATTACTAATTGCCCTCTTTGCAGTACTCTTTGCCCAGTTTGTCAAAATCCCCATCCATTTTTTAATGACTCGACAAGTAAAATGGAGTCTCTTTACTTCGACAGGTGGTATGCCAAGCTCTCACTCCGCTTCTGTCACTGGACTGGCAACCTCTATAGCTTATGAGACAGGCTTGGATTCCCCCATTTTTGCGGTAGCTGCCATGTTTTCAATTATCGTTATGTACGACGCAAGTGGTGTTCGATACCAGGCAGGGCAACATGCAGCTATCCTCAATCAGCTACGCAAGGATTTCCAAACATTACTACATGATTTAAAAAAATGGCCACAGATGGATGGACAGGAGAAAATGGAGGAATTGAAAACACTATTAGGTCATAAACGAAGTGAGGTATTTTTTGGGGCTCTCACAGGAATTTTTATCGCCATCATAACCTACGAGTTTTTCATATTGTAAACACTCTGACACAGCCTTTAAAAAGGAGCTGTGTTTTTTTCTATAAAAAAAGTATTCCTCCCTCGATTGAAAGAAGAATACTAACCACATTAGAACATTCGGTATCCACTTTTTCGTAAAAAAATCATCACAATGCCCGCCACAATCGAACCTGCAAAACCACCTGATAAAATAGCAATATCTACAAACTGAAGAGCTTGTAATTTATCGATTAACGCTGGAAATGCAGAGCCTGGCTTAAATATATAATCTAAGAAGCTGACTTCATCAACGATAAAGATGACAACAATTGGATACACAATCGCCATTAACCACGTCATACGTAACAGCATATTTAATAAGAATCCGATACCAAAGAACATGACGAAAAATAACAAAATAGAAATGATTAACTGTACTAATGAAACTGGACCATCCATATATGTATAACCTCCGTTTTCCTCTCATTAGTTTACATGATTACGACAACGCTTTCAATGAACATATCCTTGATTTCGCTTGTTCGACATATTTAGGAAAATCACTGATTTATCATCGTCTGTTAACTACGATTAACGTTTGCGGGTGTTCACTCTTCTTCCGCGGGTATTCACTCTTCTTCCGCGGGTGTTCGCTTCTCTTCCGCGGGTATTCGCTTCTCTTCCGCGGGTATTCACTTCTCTTCCGCGGGCGTTCGCTTCTCTTCCGCGGGTATTCACTTCTCTTCCGCGGGTATTCACTTCTCTTCCGCGGGTGTTCGGTTCTCTTCCGCGGGTGTTCACTTCTCTTCCGCGGGTGTTCACTTCTCTTCCGCGGGTATTCACTTCTCTTCCGCGGGTGTTCACTCCTTTCCTTTTAACTAAAAAAACTATTGAAGACAAATACTTATCTTCAATAGTTCTACTATTACTTTATGAAGTTGATTGGGTTAACAAAAACTTAGGTGATTTCCAAAGCTGGGCCCACTTTTTAATGGCTGTGATGACAATTAATAGACCGAGCATTAGCATAATAACCGATAAAATACCGTTTAACATATTGAAGCCTGCAGCTGCTGGATTCCAATATACATTTTTAATCATCCAGTAGCCGGCAACATTAACAGTGACGTATAAATAAGCCAATGGAATAAAGCATGTCAATGCATAAATTCGCTTATCAGCAACCTTTAATACCATCGTCACCCCACATACTAAACCAATGGCTGCCATTAGCTGATTGGATACTCCGAACAATACCCAGATGGAGCTAATATCGCCTGAATACAATAAATACCCCCACATAAAGCAAGCAAGTGCACTAGCAAAAATTGTTCCTGGCACCCAATTAGTACGCTTTAATGGTTTATAGACATTGCCTCCAAAGTCTTGTATTAAGTAACGAGCTACCCTCGTTCCTGCATCGATTGCAGTTAGAATGAAAACAGCCTCAAACATGATGACAAATTGATAGAAATAAGAAGATAAGTTCGCAAACCATGGAATCCCTGTAAAGATATCCGTCATCCCGACAGCAAGTGTTACAGCTCCGCCTGTGCGCCCTTCTAAGTCCATGCCAATACTTTGTGATAAGGCTTGTAAATGAACAGGCTCCATTCCTAATGTAGCAAACACAGCTGGTGCTGAATTAATCGCAAAATAATCTGCTGGATGAAGTGCCGTTGCAGCAATTAATGCCATTACACCTACTAAAGATTCTACTAACATAGCGCCAAAGCCTACAATACGTATATCTTCCCAACGGTCAATCATTTTAGGCGTTGTACCTGATCCTACAAAAGCATGGAAACCAGAAATGGCACCACAAGCAATTGTGATGGATACAAACGGCCAGACAGGACCTGCTATTACTGGACCACCACCATGAATAAACTCCGTAAATGGTGGGAATTGAATAGCAGGGTTGACGAAGAAGACACCAATAATTAACGCAATGAATACCCCAATTTTCATGAAACTACTTAAATAATCACGTGGAGCTAATAATAGCCACACAGGTAAAGCTGCAGCGAAAAATGCATAGATCGGTAGGATAATTGCTAACGTATCACGATCAAATGTTAAAAATTCACCAAAAGCTGTACCTTGAATAAGCGGTCCTACAAATACACCAATCATTAATAAAATAAAGCCAATAGTTGACGTAACAATTAAATTACCTGTTTTACGATAGGCAATCCCCACGAGCATGGCGATAGGAATAGTAATCCCTACTGCAAATGTCCCCCATGGGTTGCGTTCTAATGCACCTAGCACTACCATCGATAGGCCAGCCATTGTAATCGTAATAATAAATAGCATCGCAAGGCCTGTACAGAAGCCCGCAATAGGACCAAGCTCCTCCTTCATTACTTCCGATAATGATTTACCACCATGACGCATGGAAGCAAATAGCACAACTGCATCATGGACTGCCCCACCAATTACCGCTCCTATTAATAACCAGAGTAGTCCAGGTAAATATCCAAACTGTGCAGCCAAAATTGGTCCAACTAAAGGTCCTGCTGCGGCAATTGCTGCAAAATGATGCCCAAATGTTACCCATTTATTCGTCGGAACATAGTCCTTACCATCTTCCAAAGCGTGGGCGGGTGTGGGCGTATCATCTTTTATTTTGAGCACCTTCTTTGTAAAGAAAATGCCATACAAACGATAGCTGATCATTAAAATACAAATCGAGCCTATCACAATTGTAATCGCATTCATCTCAAAACCCCTTTTACTTTTTTTCACATCATAGCAAAGGAATGTCCACATTATTCACAAAATTAATTGAAATGTCAGAAATCAATGTTGAAAGGTAGTATTCTATTGTTGAAATGCAACTATTTTGAGAGGTCGAAAATTTTTCGAACATCCTTCATATACAGCCTACTTACAGGAATTGAATGTCTGTTATGCAAGATTAAATTATATTTAGAATTGCTCCAAGGCTCCAGTTCCACAATATGCTCTAAATTGACTATAAACGCACGGTGGACACGCACAAAGCCTTTTAACGATAGCCTCTTTTCTAAGGCTGCTAATGACTCGGAAGCAAAAAATCTTCCTTGTTCTGTCACCACAACTGTTTTACTATCTTCAGATGTACAATATAAAATATCCTGTACTTTTATTAATAAAATTCGATCGTTGATAAAAACTGTTAATTTATCAAGCTTATCCAACTGTGACCCCTTTATTTCTTCCAATGTTTTTACCTGAGCAGCTCGTTTTTTAGCTATTAACTTTTCTACAGCTATTTGTACCCGCTGTGCCTCAAAGGGTTTCAAAATATAATCAAATGCATTCACTTCAAATGCCTGTAATGCATAGTCATCATAGGCCGTAGCAAAAATAATTTCAGGTCTCTGTTCATTTAGCAAAAGCTGTCTGGCTAAATCAAGACCATTATTCATCCCTAATTCAATATCTAAAAATACACAATCTACCTCTTCAAGCTGTGATTCTTTGTAAAATTCCTCTAGATTTTCAGATTCACCACAAACATTGACTAAAGCCGTTTGCTCTAACAAATAACGTAGCTCAGCCCTTGCTAATGGTTCATCATCAACAATATATACATTCAATTTCGTCTACTCCCATCTAGTCGCCTTTAACGGCAGTTGAATCATAATTTTTGTTCCTACATCTAACGTACTTGTTATATGAAAATCAGCCTCAGAACCGTAAATTTCATGTATTCGCTGATAAATATTCCATAACGCCGTGCCTGTCCCATGTTCCGATTCCATAATACGTTTGCCCAGTTGTTTCACCTGTTCCTTCCTCATGCCACAGCCATTATCCTCGGTCAATAGCAATAGTTTGTCGTTCACGCGTTGTACTTTGACATAAATTTTGCCTTCCTTACGATTTTTAAAGGCATGGTAAATAGCATTTTCGACGAGTGGCTGTAAGGTAAATGGAGGGATTTGTACATCAAAGAGTGTTTCATCCATTATAAATTCAACTTCATAGCGATTTGGAAACCTTGTTTGCTCAATGGATAAATAAGCTTCAACATGATCAATTTCATTCTTCAATGGAATGAGCATTTGTCGTGCGCCCTGCAGATTGCTTCTAAAAAATGTACTAAGCTTGATTAATAAAGCTCGCGCCTCATCCGCATCTGTTCGAATTAAGCTTGATATAGTATTAAGGCTATTAAAGAAGAAATGGGGATGGACTTGTGCTTGTAACGCTTTAATTTCAGCATCCTTTAATAATTTCCGTTGTTGTTCACTTTCAGCATATTCAAGCTGTGAGGAGAATAGTCTACTTAAACCCTCCGCCAATTCCTTCTTCACCCCTGTCAAAGAATCTGCTTTAGTGAAATAAAGCTTCAAGCTTCCTACTGTTCGATGCTGCACCTTCAATGGTAGGACAATGGCAGCACTTAATGGACACCCTTCATGTGGACATTGAATTTCCTGTTCAGATGTAGCCATTAAAATTTTGCCTTCCTCTAATACCCGTTTCGTCAAAGCCGTCATTATTTCACGATGTATTAAATGATGATCCTCACCAACTCCAACATGTGCTAACACGCCATTTTTGTCAGTAATAGCGACCGCATCTACTTTTATTTCTCTTTTAATAATTTCAGCAACCGTTTGGCACGATTCTTCATTTAAGCCTTTTCGAAAATGCTCAATGGTTTGTTGGGCAATAGAAAAAGCCTGATGTGTTTGTAATGCCTTTGTCCGCTCCTCTTCATCAATAAACGTTTTAATAATCATAAAAAACAAAAATATCCCAAAGGCATTCATTAAAATCATAGGCATCGCAATTAATGATACTAACTGCAAGGCCTGTTCAAATGGCTTCGCGACTACTAAAATCACCATCATCTGTATCGTTTCCGCGCAGATTCCAATGATGACAGCTTTCTTATAGGAGAAAGTTTGCCGTATTTTGAAACGTTTACTTAAACCACCTGTAATAAAACCAGCTAGAATCGTCGAAACACCACATGCTATTGCTGTAAAGCCCCCTAGTGTAATACGATGAATACCTGCAATAATACCTACACAAACACCAACAAGAGGTCCACCAAAAATACCCGCAATGGCGACACCGATTAATCTCGTATTGGCAATGGCCTCCTCTGCATTGATCGTACTATGTATCATCTGATTTAAAGGATGGATGGTACCACTTTCAATTTTAATCCCTGTATAACTACTGATAATACATAGGCTACTAAAGATGATAATAAGCCATATTTTTTCCTTCGTTCCTTGCTCCTGAAACAACTTCTCTCGAAACAGTCGCCACCTTGACATTAAAAAGGCAAACACAATGATCAGCCCGACTCGCTCTAACATAAATAAAAATAGCTCCATCAAGGTTCCCTCCTGAAGCCCTATCATTTTTTAAAGAACAATCGATAGGAAGTATAACCAAAAATATCCCCAGGATTAATTCCCTCGATCGCTTCTAATTGATGTTTTTCAAATTGATTGGATGCCATTTCCTTTAACATCACAGAGGTCGTTTCATCTTGTGCTAGTTCCTGTGGATACAACCATTTCGCTTCTAATATTTCTTTTTCCTGAATGGTAACCTGCTGTCGCGCATCTAGCATATGACAATAGAATATGGCCATATTATCACTAATATCATCACGGATAACACCTGTTCTAAATCCAATTAAGCCCGATACTTTACAATCGATTCCAGTTTCTTCTTTGATTTCACGAATGACCGCCTCATCTACTGTTTCACCCGCATTCACAAATCCCGCTGGCAAGGACCAACGCCCCTTCAGTCCACTATACGTCTTTTTAACAACTAACCATTGCCCATGCTCGTTAACTGTAACACCGGAAACACCTAACCATATTTTCCCTCGATCTTTTCTCATAACCTTCACCTCTATCTCCCTATTATACCTGCTTGCTTTCAATGGAATGAAGCATTTATTCTGAATTTTACGGCTAATCCACATTAAAAAGGCCTCTTCCATTGAACATCAATGAAAGAAGCTTTTTTATTGTACATCGACTGCTATTTCATCAAAGAGAGACTCGCCGATGTAAACATGTAACTCCCATACCCCAGCTGACGGGAAATCCATTAAAGTAGGAAAATGTGTATCAGCACCATTGTTCGGACTTAACCCAATTTGATTAGAATAAGCCCAAACCTTCCCATTAGAATCTTTTAATATTTTATGTTCTTTTCCCTCTTCATCAATCCCTATAATCTTTAATGGGCCCTCTAGTTCTTCCTTCTTTCCCCAAAAGTGCCACATATACTTATTAGCTTTTCCATGTACAATCGGTTGAACCTCAGACTCTCCTTTCTTTCCTGAACCAATTAAAAAACCAAGCCTTCCTTCTTTTCCAATTAACACATATTCACCTTCAGTCCCATCGTCAAAAGTCACAGGTAGTTTAAAATTTGGACTGACAGTCATACGCTCATCATCAGAGCATCCCATTAATAGAACAGTGAACAACAATCCCGCAAAAAGCCGCTTCATGCCTAACCTCCTTATCCAAAGTAAATTGGGTCTCTATTATTATTTAAACAAGTTATGAGTTCTCTTTTGAAATTTTCATTTTCAATAAGTATGAATGCTGTCTCCAAATCGAAAAAACCAACCTCTAAACTTTCATTACTTGTTTGACATGTACCACTAATCGGCATTCCGATCCACCACATATTACAGACATTACTCTTTACTTCCTGTGAAACACCGCAAAATTTTATAATTTCAATATCTATTCCCGTTTCCTCTTTTACTTCTCTAATAACCGCTTCTTTAAACGTTTCATTCTTTTCTACACAACCACCCGGTAACTCCCACCCCCTAATCGGATCTTTCTTTAAAAGGATTTTATTCTGATGATCTACTACTACTGCACCTGAAGTAATTTTAAACAGTTGTATGATTCTCATCTCCTCTATTATTTAGCAAAAAACATTCCCTCTATAATAAATTACCATATTCCTACCATTATATATGATACCTTGTTACAATTCACAATAGGTATTTTTACTTGCTATAGGAAGGAGATTATAATGATCATTAAAATGAATCATCTAAATATGAAAGACTTTAATAAATCCAACGAGGGTTTCATGGTCTCTGGTAGAATTATACCGACCTTAGAGAATAATGTTTGGAGCTATACAGAAGAAATATTTACTCAACCATACGTTAAGAAGTACGAAGATGATGAAATAGACATCAGTTATATTGAAGATGATAGGAAAGCTGTATTTTTTTATTACGTGGACAACAACTGTGTTGGACAAATAAAGCTCTGTTCGAACTGGAATGGGTATGGACTTATTGAAGATATTGCTGTTAAGAGTGCTTATAGAAAAAATGGTGTTGGAACGGCATTAATCAATCAAGCAATGAAATGGGCTAAGGAAAACAATTTATGTGGACTGATGCTAGAAACACAAGATATTAATGTATCCGCTTGTTATTTTTATGCTAAAAATAATTTTGTTATTGGTGCCGTTGATACAATGCTTTATTCAAACTTTCCATCAGCCAATGAACTAGCAATTTTTTGGTATTATAAATTTTAGATATATTGTTGTTTTGAACAAAAGGACTTGTGTTTAACTAAACAAGGAGGGGCAGTTCATAGTAAAAAACGCTCCCCTCCGTTATTTCAATACGGAAGAAAGCGCAGGTTAGCATTCATATTCAAATATTCGTTAAACCAACGATCAACTCGTTGGTATCATTACGTAAGCATGACATCCTATTGTCTGTTCAATGAATTACTCACAAACCTCAGGTGTACCTTCACGCTTTGCTGTTCTGAAAGACGTACCACAGCCACATGATGCAATGGCATTTGGATTATCGATTGTGAAGCCACCGCCCATTAGCGATTGTTTATAGTCAATTTTTGTTCCCATCAAAATCGGCGCATCTTCACGGGAAACAAGAATTGTTAAACCATGCTGTACATCTTCAAAATCATCTTCTTTTTTCTCTTGATCAAAATGCATGCCATAGGATAGCCCGCTACAGCCACCACCATTTACTACTACGCGTAAAAAAGAACCTTGCTCTTCATTATGCTCCATCATTTCATTAATATGAAAGCCAGCAGCTTGTGTAATTTCAATAACTTGCTTTTTACTTGTCATCCCAATCACCTTCCTTCTTACGTATTATCATATCAATTTTGACCATTGTATGACAAACATTCAGCTTCAAGTCGATTTTTAGTCATAATTCTAATATTCTTCACTTTATTAGTTCATTTTATTCATGTTTATAAAAACACCATTGGTATAATAGTTACAATGACTTCTATGCAGGGGGTAATATATATGGAGATTTCACCATATTATGAAAAACAAATTCAGTGTTTGAATTGTAAGAAAGAATTTCCAACGTTAAAAGTTCGCTCTAAGTTTATCAAGGTAGATCATACAGAAACAGATTTCCAGCCAATTTATTCAGATGATGTGAATGCGCTTTATTACAATGTCTTTGTTTGTGAGCATTGCGGCTTTTCCTTTACAGAAGACTTCACAAAATATTTTGCACCAGGTATCCAGGATGTCATACGCACACAAATTACGGAAAAATGGGTGCACCATGATTTCAAAGGTGAACGTACTGTATTTCAGGCGATTCAAGCTTATAAACTTGCCTTTCTCTGTGGCACAATTAAAAAGGAAAAAAATGTAGCAATTGCTGGATTAGCTTTACGACTTGCATGGCTTTATCGTTCTTTGAACAATAGTGGACAAGAGGAACGCTTTATGAAGTTAGCACGTGATCATTATATGGAATCTTACTCAACTGAAGATTATAGCTCCACACAAATGTCAGCTGTTCGTATTATGTATATGATTGCTGAACTATCTAGACGAATAGGGGATATTGAAAATGCCACACGCTTCCTTTCAAGAGTTATTGAAAAGCAAAGCTCAGGTGGCGAAGCAAAAATTATCGATATGGCGAAAGAACAATGGGCTATTATACGTAAGGAAAAAGAACATGCACGTCATGTGTAATAATTAAAAAAGTTCTAGCTGGCGATCAGCTAGAACTTTTATGATGACTTAGAATACTTGCTCTACTTCCACAATACCTGGTACTTCTTCTAATAAAGCACGTTCAATACCAGCTTTTAGCGTAATCGTAGAACTTGGGCAACTACCACAAGCACCTAATAAACGTAGTTTAACAACGCCATCCTCTACATCTACTAATTCACAGTCTCCACCGTCACGTAGTAAGAAGGGACGTAATTTATCTAATACCTCTTGAACTTGGTCATTAATTGTTGCTTCTGCCATTTATCTCGACTCCTTTCCTTATAATGATTATAATGTTAGCAACAGAAAAAATCCAATAATGAATCACAAGGAGAGTAAATACTATGCAACCAACGAAACCTATGATTGAAATTTATGGAACAGCTGTCATCTGTGCTAGCTGTGTCAATGCCCCATCTTCAAAGGATACATATGAGTGGCTACAAGCAGCCATCAATCGCAAATATCCAGATCAAGCATACGATATTCGCTATATCGATATTGAAGGTCCAATTGAGAATGACCGCGACCAAGAATATGCGACACGTATTCAAGAAGATGAGTTCTTCTACCCTCTTGTCCTTATTAATAATGAGGTTGTTGGAGAAGGCTATGTCCAGTTAAAGCCTGTATTTACAGCACTTGAAAACTTAGGCTTTGTTCCAGACGAAACGGTATAGCAAAGGCAAAGGGATTGTTTCAAAATGATTTTGAAACAATCCCTTTCAACTAATTAATCATTTTGACGTTTGTAATACCATAGTAATCCTGATTTCATCAAGCGAGCGATACGACCTGTTACTGTTGTATCAGCTAAATACACAAAGCCTTGTTTTTTACCAAGAGCTCCCATAAAGCCTTTTAATTTAATATCCGGCATTTTCTCTGGTAATTGCTCACCTTTCCAACGCATACGAAGTACTTTCACGATTTGCTCCGCTTGTTCCTCAGCCAATTGGGCTGTTGGTGGCAAATCTGATGCAGCACAATCCCCTACAACATAGACATGCTCATCATCAAGTACATTAAAGTATTGCGTTACAAGAGGTCGATCATGTTTATCCTTCTCAACATCTAGGTCACGAACGATTTTGACAGGTTGAACCCCAGCAGTCCATACGACAGCATCAAGTAAAATTTCATCATCATGATTGAAAATTTTACCTGCCTCCACTTTTGTAATATTAGAATTGGCAACGACATCTACATTATGTTTTACAAACCAATCCTTGACGTATTTACTTAGTTTTTCTGGAAAATCCTTTAGAATACGTTGACCACGGTCAAATAATTTTATTTTTAAATCTGAACGACTTTCACGTAGCTCACTTGCAAGCTCAATTCCACTTAAGCCAGCCCCTACAATTCCCACTGTAGATCCAGCCGGTAAACCACAAAGTGCTTGGAATGTAGCACGAGATTGTCCCATTGTTTGGATGCTGTATGTGTTCTCTGCAGCACCTGGTACACCATGATATTTATCTTCACAACCTAGACCAATGACTAAATCATCATATTCAATACGTTGTCCGTCTTCTAAAATGACTACTTTTTCCGCACGATTAATTTCAACGACTTCACCATATATAGCTGTTAAACGTTCATGTTCTGGGAAGCTTACACGAATTTCTTTATCTGTTGCAGTCCCTGCTGCTAATGCATAAAACTCAGTTTTTAAACTATGGAATGGGGCTCTATCTACTATAACTACCTCTCTGTCTAATGGCAGGTTATTTAATAGACGAAGCATGACACGCATATTGCCGTAGCCGCCACCTAAAAGTACTAATTTTCCCATAATAGTCTCCTTTTATGTCTCTTTTAATAATTGTTCACAAAGTATCCACAAACGAGTATAACTGATTGTGAGAAGTTTCACAATATCAGAATGAAATTTTGTGAAAGATTTCACAAAACAAACGAGAACTTGTTGATTTCGCACGTTTTTATACGTAATTACTAACGATTTTCCCTTTATCTGTTATAAAAAAACGTTCCTTTACCTTAAACTTAAATAATTGACGAAAATCGTAAAACCGAGTAGCATTACTTTGGTGAGGTGACATGGATGAATCCAATGGTTGAATTTTGTATTAGTAATTTAGCAAATGGCTCTCAAGCAACTTATGAAGTACTCGAACGCGACCCGAACATCGACGTTTTAGAATATGGCTGCCTCAGTTATTGTACAAAGTGCTCAGAATCTTTTTATGCCATTGTAAACGGTGAATTAGTCGAAGCTGATTCTCCCGATGCATTAACAAAAGCCATTTATCAGTTTATTGAAGAAAATCCATTATGGTAGTTTTTCTTAAATACCTATATGAATAAATTTGAACAAATAAAAAGGATGTTATGCTAAAACAGCATAAACATCCTTTTATTACTTTAATACATCCATTACATATGTAGGTCGACTTTCTTTCTCTAGAACAACCTTGGTAGGCGTAACGCCAGTATTTACGTGGATGGTGTCACAGCCAAAATTAATGCCACACATAATATCCGTATCATAATTATCACCGATCATTACCATATCTTCTTTAGTAAAGCGATGCTCTATAGCGATCATTTCTAGCATGGCTGGTGATGGCTTACCTATGTAGATTGGTTCAACATCAGCAACCTCACCTACTAAGCGAGCAAAGGAACCATTACCGGGTAAGAAACCATATTCGGTTGGGAATTTAATATCTTGATTAGTAGCAACAAAAACGGCTCCCTTTTGGACAAAAATCGTTGCTCTAGCTAGCGCCATATAATCAAGCGTACGATCAATCCCCATAACAAATACATCCGGCTCATCCTCAACAGGCACAATATTTTCATTAAGTAATGCCTGTCGAATACCATCTGTACCCATCATGGCTACTTTTTTACCTGGAAAATTAAGTGCCACATACTTTGCTGTTACCAATGCACTTGAATAAATATGCTCTAATGGTGCCTTTATACCAATAGACAATAAAGCTTCTTGCAGTTGTTCTCGCGTCTTCGAAGAGTTATTTGTTACATAGAATGGCTCGATTCCTGCTTGCTGTAAACGATGAATAAAAGCAACCGCAGAAGGAATTCCTTCCTTCCCACGGTAGACAGTGCCATCTAAATCAAAACAATAGGCTTTATATTGTTTCATTGATGATCCTCTGGCAAAAATGCAGAAACTGGCCCTAATTCATTTGTTAAATAATTATGGACCGCTGGCGAGAATTGCTTAAGAGCTGATAAATTGTCTGTTAATACATTGATAACCTCTTGGATATCTACATCTATAAACTCGCGTACAAGCATTTTACGCAAGCCCACAACGGCTTTATATGGTGCTTCCATTTCAGCAGCTACAACTTTTTCATCGACTAAAATATCAATAATATCCTCGTAGCTTCCTGGATCGCGCATAATGAAACCGTCAATCATTAAATTTCCTACATCCATCATTGACTCCATAATGTTGTGTCCAATTCGCTCGATAGCTAATTTCTTTATATCATTTTGAAGCCAGTTATCCTCTGACTCCAAAATTGCTAATAGCCCATCTAAGTACTGTAAATTTTTTGTGATTTTATTACGATCTACAAAATACACAAGGAAAGCCCCCATTCAAATCATTAAAAGTTGATAGTCTTTTCTCTTCTATAGTACCATAACTATAGGATTGGAAGGAGATTAAAAGATGGAACGTTTTTTTTTATATGATGATGTCGAAGATACAAAAACACGCTTTGTTAGTTTTGCTGGGAAAAAGTTACGTTATGATTTAGCTATTTTACAATCAGGCCGCTTCTTTGGGAAAGTACTTGTCATGGATATCCAATTTGGTCGCTTTGCTATTATCGGCCCTGATGATGTAGAAGAACCAGGTTATTTAGAACATGTGTATAATCGCACAGAGGAAGAAACAATCGAATTACGAGAATATTTACGTGAATTATTGAACTAACACCTTTTATAAACTGCCCCGTAAACGTTAGAAACAACTTTTAACGACTACGGGGTGTTTATATATGGCATAAAAAAATTTCGCAGCTCTAAGCTATTGCGAAATCTTTTTACTTATAGTCTTTTTACTTATAGCTATTTATTTAAAGTGGATGGATTATCTTTATTATGTGGCTTGTCTTTATTTTCATTATCATTTTGTTTTTTCGCTTGCTCATTTTGACCAATGACAGCTAAATCATCTACACTTAAATCAAAGCCAAACCCATATTCCTCTCGATCTAATGGCTTTTTATTACGTTTTTCCTTTGCCAATATGATCACCTCCAATCATAAATTATCCTTTTTTTTATGATTTATACTTCTTTTTTATCATAATATTAAGCCGTTGCATCCTTAATAATCCATTGCGCAGCGCTAATTAAATCTGGAAAGACAGCATCAGCTAATGGGTCTTGTTCCCCTAGGAATACACCCTTTGTTCCCGCTCGTTTTCCTGCCATAATATCCGTATCGGTATCTCCTACCATATAGGATTTTGATAAATCAATATTATATTTCTTCCCTAGATCCACAATTAATTTACTATTGGGCTTTCGGCAAGCACAGCCAGACTTTGGCTTATGCGGACAATAAACGACTTCGTGGATGGTTGCTCCCTTTTTCTTTAACTCCTTCACCATATGCTCATGTATTTTTTGCAAGCCACTTTCCTTCATAAAACCTAAACCTACGCCACCTTGATTTGTCACGACAAAAACATAATCAAAATGCTTATTTAGCTTTTTTATCGCTTCAGGTACATGTGGCAAAAAATACAGATCTTTCGGCTTATTCACGAATTTTACACGATTCGTTAGTACTTCATTGATGACACCATCACGATCTAAAAATACGGCTCTTTTCATTTCAACACACCTTTGATAGCTGTTTTGAGCTTTAGTTTTCCCCAATTTTTCTAAAGATAACAAAAACAAAGAAAAAACCTGATGCCTAGCACATCAGGTTTTAGTAATTTATTCTGCTAATGATTCGTGATCTGTTGGCTTTGATAGCTCATTCGCATCCAATACTTCTGGTTTTTTCGTGACTTTACCAGTTTTCCGTAGGACAAAATAAGCACAGCCAAAATTACAATACTCATATAGGTAATCTTGCAACGTACTTATTTTCGTATCAAACGTTGATTTTTGATTTTTATCATCAAAAAAGCCCTTTAAACGTAATTGGTTATAGCCCCAATCGCCTACAATATAATCATATCTAGCTAAGATATCTGAGTACCTTTCCTGGAAAACATCCTCCTGAAAGGCTTCTCGATAGTCTTCTATTAGTTCATATTCTAATCCTTCAACTATGATCAAAGTGACACCACCCTTTTTGTTCAGCCTTGACGTTTAGAATTCTGCTTGTAATTGACGTTCTTTTGTTGCAGCATTTACTTGTTCGTCAGCATGGTAACTACTACGTACAAGTGGGCCAGCTTCACAATGTTTAAAGCCTTTTTCCATAGCGATCTTACGCAGTTTACCAAATTCTATTGGTGAATAATACTTTTTAACTGGAAGATGCTTTTTCGTTGGCTGTAAATATTGTCCAATCGTCATAATATCTACATTATTCGCACGTAAATCATCCATTACTTCTAAAATTTCTTCGTGTGTTTCACCTAATCCAATCATTAAAGATGATTTTGTTGGAATATCTGGCTGCATCTCTTTAGCCAAACGAAGGAACTCTAAAGAGCGTTCGTATTTTGCACGAGCACGTACTCTTGGTGTTAAGCGACGTACTGTTTCAATATTATGATTTAAAATATCTGGTTTCGCATCCATAAGCATTTGAAGGTTTTCCTTCACTCCACCTAAATCTGATGGTAATACCTCAACAGATGTGAATGGACTTTTACGGCGAATAGCACGAACTGTTTCTGCTAAAACCTGTGCACCGCCATCCTTTAAATCGTCACGCGCTACCATTGTAATAACCACGTGTTTTAGGTTCATAATAGCTACTGAATCTGCAACACGCTCTGGTTCTGCTAAATCTAATTCATTAGGTAAGCCTGTTTTAACGGCACAGAAACGGCATGCACGTGTACATACAGATCCAAGAATCATCATAGTAGCAGTTCGTCTTTCTCCCCAACATTCATGGATATTTGGACAGCGAGCCTCTTCACAAACTGTATGCAGATTTTTTTCACGCATTAGCTTTTTAAGCCCTTTATATTCATCATTCGTGTTTAGTTTTATTTTTAGCCACTCTGGTTTTCTTAAATGTTCTTCTTTACTTGTAGGTTTACAAGATGTCATACGAATATCGCCCCTATCAAAAATATGCATTTTTTAATATTAACTATCTTCACTGTTGTCAATGTAACATATTAAATGAACTCCAACAACTATCACAACAAACATTTCTATTTAAATGGGACAGGTATTTCAATGGAAGGTTGAGGTGCATCACTGCTATTTGTATAAATGTTTGGAACAGGCCCTCTTGTTAAGCCCATTGCTACAGGGATATCCTGTGCAACGGTTGAAGATTTACTTGCAAATGGGACAATAATCTGGACATTTACTTCTAAATGAATGCCTACCTCCACATAGGCACTGTTAATCCCAAATTCTTGAATGGAGGATGTCACATTGCTATGAACGTTCCCAATTACGTGGAAGCGAATCGGGATTTTTGGTCCTAGATTTCCGAGCAAAGGGATATTAGCCGCCTGACCAAGTGGCACAAAGAAAACTATACCATCACCTTCTTGAATTCTGTTTATATCGTATTCAACATTCTCTAATTCAGGTAAATGGGATAATTCCCCTTGTTCAGCTTGCTCTAAATACATTTTGACAAGCTCTAATGTCTCCGCTCGAACACGATTAATAATTTCCGTATTAAATTTTGTCGTCATCATTTCAGACGTACCTGGAGGAATATCTTCAATGATATCATTTACATCTAATACATTGGAGGTACGCGAATTAATTGCTTTACTCACAACATATGATGCAATTTTATTGGTCTGTACTTCAGCGTATTGCAAATAGGTGGGCATGAGCCTTTCATTTAAAAAATAAATAAATAATATAAGGCAAGCAACCATACTAATAATTAAAATGGTTAATCGATTAAGACGCATTCCCCTTCTACTATATGAGCGTAATTTCATTCTTTTTCGAGGGAAAAACAAAAAAATCTCCTCCTGTTCCATAACGTATGAACAGGAGGAGCAATTTATTCTACTTTTGTAGGAACCACATAATCTGTCTCAACATTTTCGATTGTCACTCCAGGATAGTCCACTAAATTAATTTCATATGTAGCTGCGAGCAATTGATTTTGCTCCTCAAAAATACGAATCCACGGCAATGCTGCATCTAATGGATTTTGTCTAGAGACAATACCACGTCGTCCATCAGATAACTTTAAAATAACGCCATTAGGATAATGGACAACAGCTCGTTTTAAAGCTTTTACAATTCGTGCATCAAACAGAGTACCAGAGCCCGCTTCAACGATAGCTAGTCCTTGTGAGGGCAACATCTTTTCACGATAAACACGATTTGTAGTAACAGCATCAAATACATCAGCAACGCCAATAATCTTGGCAAATGGATGAATTTCAAAGTCTACAAGGCCTCTTGGATAGCCACTTCCATCAATGCGTTCATGATGTTGAAATGCACAGTGTGCCACAAGCAATGAGATGGAATGTAAATTGCGCAATAAATCAAAGCCATAACGAGCATGCATTTTCATTGCTTCAAACTCCTCATTTGAGAGGCGACCTGGCTTTGTTAAAATGTCTTTCGGTACCATTAGCTTACCAACATCGTGCAATAATGCACCAATCCCTATCAAGCGTAAATCCTCAGCTGAATAGCCAAGTTCTTTGGCAATCGCAATAGAATACAATGTCACTTGGAAGGAGTGTTGATAAAGATATTCATCAAATAAATAAGCATCTGTTAGTATCGTTAAAATTTCATCATTGCCTGTAACAGCCGAAAGTAGCTCATCTACAATGGAGACAATTGTTTTAGATTGCTGATCTAAAATATAAGAGGCATTTACTTGATTTAAACCATCAATTGATTGGAATGAATCCTTAATAGTTGTAATGACTTTACTTCGCATAGCTGGTGGAACTGTCTCTTCTACTTCTATGCCATTAGAAATTTCATCGTCAATATATAAATAGTGTGTATTTAACTGTTGAAGTCTTTGAATAATACGGTCATTAATGACAACATCTTTCTTTAAAAGCGGATGACCTGCTTCATTCCAAATGGTTCTTCCTAATACCATTCCTTCTTTTAATACATCGATTGAAATTAATCGCATGACTTCTTCCCCAATCCATTCTTTAAGCTCTCTCTATTGCTTAAAGAATCTTTGACCATAATCTATCATAATGTTTCGTAAAAATTCAGGTAAAATATATTGTTTCTTTGCATATTTAAAACTTGGATAAAAATAACCAAATGTAAACAAATCTAATGTTACAAGTTTATAAATGTGATCTTGATCCGCCAACTTACCATTAATTAGTAATTGCCGATTTTCATTCATTGAAAAGCCATATGTTAGCATTTTGCCAAAAATAACGCCTCTAAAACCTAAGCCTTTTAATTCAATATAGGGCCACTCTTCATTTTTAGATTGCATATAAATTTCTTTCATTTCAGCAACGGATAATTCAATTATACATAAATTAATAGGATGCGGAAAAATACGATGCAAATCTAAGGCTGTTACCGTTCCTTTAGGCAGACCATCTAAAAATATCCCTGCATTGAATAATGCACAATCGGCACCGCTTTTTTCTAGAATAGCTTGGGCAAATAAATCAGATAGCTGTGAATAGTGGAACCATTCTTTGTTGTAGGATTTCGTCGTTGTAAAGACTGGAGTGTTTAGTATTCTATTCCCTTCATCCTCGAAAAACTGGACCCTTTCCTGTTCGTTTTGAACGATTGGCAAATCCTTATTATGAATTAAAGTATCCTTTTTTTCAACAATTTTCCTCATTTTTTTATCGTATTCAATGACAAGATGGCCAGTATATTGTCCAAATTTCCCTCCTCCTGTCAGTAATACACCATTAATGAGTTTGCCGGTTGGCAGGACATGATGTGTATGGGAGCCGAATATCACATCAATTTCTGGACATTCTTCGGCTAAAAGCTCATCCTCTGTAATGCCTAAATGTGATAAACACACAATAATGTCTACCTCTTTGCGGAGCTGATGAGCTAGTTGTAGTAGTGTACTGCGTGGCTCGTCCATTTGCCAATTTAATTCCTGATAATACACTTCAAACATAGCCGTGGCTGCTATTACACCCACCTTTGTACCTGCTTCGGTTGTTAACACAACATAGGGCTTCATCCACGCAGGATTTTTCCCCGTAGTTGAATAGACATTTGCGACCACGACATCAAAATTTGCATTATCATACAAATGAAAGAGCTCTTCGTGGGATAATGTAATACCTTCATTATTACCGATAGTCACCACATCGTACCCTGCATCATTTAGTAATTGTACATTACCTTTACCAACAGTTGCCTCTGTATAGATATTGGAGCGGTCTAAATGATCGCCAACATCAAATAAATAGCTTGTTTCCCCTATTTTTGCCAAACTGTTGCGCATCTCTTTCACAAAGCTTTGCATTCGTGGCCAATACTTAAAATGACTGTGCAAATCATTTGTGTGAAATATATGGATCTTTTCAAGCATTAAAGCCACCTCATTTCTTTAGCTACCATACTTAAGCCAATATGCCTTCAATGATGGATCGAATTCCTAATAATAATAAAATAATCCTTAGTGCAAGAACAAGCGTATCTGATTTAATTTTTTTATTTAATGCTGCGCCCAATTTTGCGCCAATATATGCTCCTGGAATAACAGGAATGGTATAAAGCCATGGAACATGTCCCAAAGCAATATGACTCGCAGAATTAACAATGGACGTTAAAAATACCATAAACATGGATGTCGCCACTGCAACATGTGGTGGAAATAAAAACAAAATAATCATGGCTGGTACAATCATCGAGCCTCCACCAATGCCAAACAACCCTGAGGCAAAGCCAATACCAAATGTTAATGTAATCGCAAACCAAATAGGATACCCATAGACAAAGGTTTGTCCTTCAGAGTCTGTAAATTCTTGTTGCATCCCGTTTTTTACAAACCACTTCACTGGCTTGAGCTTGTCACGGACAAGCAATATAATTGATAAAATAATCAATAGAATACCGAAATACAAATTAAAGGATGGTAATTCCAATCCTTTATTCACCCAAGCACCTAGAATGGTACCTGGAATGCTTCCAATAAAGAATATAAACCCGCTTTTATAGTCTACTGTTTTGGATTTCATATAGCTTAGCGTGGAGGCAAGTCCTGTGAAAATCATCATAACTACAGATAAACCGACTACTTTTTGTGGTGTAATATCTGGAATCATGCCAAGATTTAAACCAATGTATAACGTTGCTGGCACGAGCACAACGCCACCACCTAGCCCAACTAACGAGCCAATTAGACCAGCAAATAAAGCAATGACTACTAATAAAATAAACTCCATTATAGTTCCCCTTCAAATATGTTTAATTGTTTAGGTGCTAACCCGACATCTTTAATATTTAAAATGCTTTGTAGCTCCTTTGCGTTTTTCGCTGCATGATTACCTGAATTATTATTAAATAATACGAAGAGTTCATGGACCTCCGATTCGAGCTTTAGCATACTTTGTCCAAGCTGTTGCAATTCTTCTTTATTATAATCATATAAAAAGCGAACTTTACGCCAATTTTCTGCGTTTCCTGTGTTTCGCCATCCATGGATATTACGACCATGGATACGAATAAGTGCCTTATTGGCAGTTACTTCAGGGTAGAAGGGGACGGAACCTACACCAGCCTGTGGTTCATCACAAATCGTATGAATAAATTGATGTTCACGTAAAAAATTCATTGTCTGCTGAACAACATGATCTGCATACCATGTTTGATTGCGAAACTCTATCGCTACTTCAAAATCCTTAAGTTGCTGCCGAATATATAATAAATATTGAACATTTTTTGCCTGACAATCAAACCATGGTGGAAACTGAGTTAAAACCATTCCTAACTTTCCATAACGTTTAAATTCATGGGCACATTCGATAAAAGCGTTGAACATGTCATTTTTCGATTCAAAAGGAATATCTCCCCGCAAATGTCCGGTCATGCCTTGATAGGCCTTTACGACAAAGCGGAAATTTTCTGGTGTATCCTCACACCATCTACGAACATGCTCTTTAGATGGTATAGCATAAAAAGAAGTATCGACTTCAACTGTTAAAAAATGACCTGTATAATCGAATAATTTATCCTTTGAGGGAGTCACTCCACTATAAAGTGAAGGGTGATCACCCCATCCAGTTAAACCAACTACAATCATGTGACATCCTCCTCTATGTACATAATCATAGCACACAGCATGACACTACAAATAAACATCATGTAAAAAATATCGCTTTCTTTTGAACATTACAATGAAAAGGTTTGTCTCTTCTCGAGAATTTATACAAACGAAAAAGCATGAGATATATTACATTGTCCTCATGCCATTTGTTTTAACTGTCTAACAACATTTAAGTAGCTCTATTAGTATGTAGACTTGCAAGGCGAGCTATAAAAAAACCCTTGCCACAAATTTAATTGTGACAAGGGTTGGTTAGTAAATTAACCGATAGAACCTTCCATCTCGAACTTGATAAGACGGTTCATCTCAACTGCGTATTCCATTGGTAATTCTTTTGTAAATGGCTCAATGAAGCCCATTACGATCATTTCTGTCGCTTCTTCTTCAGAAATTCCGCGAGACATTAAGTAGAATAATTGCTCTTCAGATACTTTTGAAACTTTTGCTTCATGCTCTAAAGAAACATTATCATTAAAGATCTCATTGTATGGAATTGTATCAGAAGTAGATTGGTTATCCATGATCAGTGTATCACACTCGATGTTAGCACGTGCACCACTTGCTTTAGGACCGAAACGAACTTGTCCCATATACGTTACTTTACCACCTTGTTTTGCAATCGATTTAGAAACGATTGTTGAAGATGTATTTGGTGCCATATGGATCATTTTTGCGCCAGCATGTTGGTGCTGTCCTTTACCTGCTAATGCAATGGATAATGTCATACCACGAGCACCTTCACCCTTTAGGATACATGCTGGGTATTTCATTGTTAATTTAGAACCGATGTTACCATCAATCCATTCCATTGTACCGTTTTCTTCTACAACTGTACGTTTCGTTACAAGGTTGTAAACGTTGTTCGCCCAGTTTTGAATTGTTGTATAACGGCAATATGCATCTTTACGTACAACGATTTCTACAACCGCTGAGTGTAAAGAGTTTGTTGTGTAAACAGGAGCTGTACAACCTTCAACATAGTGTACGTGAGCGCCTTCATCTACAATAATAAGTGTACGTTCGAATTGACCCATATTTTCAGAGTTAATACGGAAGTAAGCTTGTAATGGAGTTTCGACTTTAACACCTGGTGGTACATAGATAAATGATCCACCTGACCATACAGCTGAGTTTAATGCAGCGAATTTATTGTCAGTATAAGGAATAACTTTACCCCAATATTGTTTGAAAATATCTTCGTTTTCACGTAATGCTGAGTCTGTATCTTTGAACACAATTCCAAGATCCTCAAGGTCTTTTTTCATGTTATGATAAACTACCTCAGATTCGTATTGAGCAGATACCCCAGCAAGATATTTTTGCTCTGCTTCTGGAATACCTAATTTATCAAAAGTAGCTTTGATTTCATCAGGTACTTCATCCCATGAGCGTTGTGTTGCTTCTGATGGTTTTACATAGTACGTAATTTCATCAAAATCTAAATCCCCAAGATCGCCACCCCATTGTGGCATTGGTTTTGTATAAAAAGTTTCAAGTGCTTTTAAGCGGTACTCAAGCATCCACTCTGGCTCTTGTTTCATATTAGAAATTTCACGGACGATTTCTTCAGTCAAACCACGTTTTGAACGGAAAATTGATACGTCCTTGTCATGGAATCCGTATTTGTAATCGCCGATATCAGGCATTTTTTTAGCCATCGTTTCTCCTCCGTTCATTGAGCTGTATTTTTCTGTACATCCTTGCCCTGAGTGAAAGTTTGTAGCTTTCACTCAGGTAACAAGGAAGTAAGTTTTATTTCACACCTTTTTCCATCGCTTTCCAAGCTAATGTCGCACATTTAATACGTGCAGGAAATTGTGATACACCTTGCAGTGCTTCAACATCCTCAAGGTCATATTTATCGCTGTACTCTTCGCCCATCATCATTTTAGAAAAAATATCGGAAAGCTCTACTGCTTCCTCTACTTTCTTCCCTTTGATAAGCTGTGTCATCATCGATGCAGAGGACATAGATATTGAACAGCCTTCACCGTCAAATTTCGCATCCTCTACAACACCGTCTGTCACTTTCAATGTTAAGTGAATACGGTCGCCACAAGTTGGATTGTTCATATCAATCGTTACAGCATCCTCTTCTAAAGATCCTTTATTACGAGGATTTTTATAGTGATCCATAATAACTGAACGATATAGTTGATCTAAATTATTAAAAGACATCGCCAAAATACTCCTTCGCAGAACGTAACCCTGCGACTAAACGGTCAATATCCTCCTCTGTATTGTACAGATAGAAGCTTGCTCGTGCTGTCGCTACTTGCTGAAGACATTTCATTAGTGGCTGTGCACAATGATGTCCTGCACGAACAGCAATACCGTTCATGTCAAGCACCGTTGCCACATCATGTGGATGTACATCATCTAAGTTAAATGTCACAAGTCCACAACGCTTCATTGGGTCACGTGGGCCGAAAATTTTTAAACCGTCGATTGTTTCAAGCTGATCCATTGCATAGCCCGCAAGCTTATGCTCATGCTCCGCAATTTTATCTAGCCCAATATCAGTTAAGAAATCAATAGCGGCACCTAAACCTATTGCACCTGCAATAATAGGGGTTCCACCTTCAAATTTCCACGGTAATTCCTTCCACGTTGACTCATAAAGCCCAACAAAGTCAATCATTTCGCCACCAAACTCAATTGGCTCCATTTTTTCAAGGTGTTCCTTTTTACCATATAGTACACCTATTCCTGTTGGACCGCACATTTTATGCCCAGAGAAACCTAAGAAATCGACATCCAAATCTTGCACATCAATTTTCATATGTGGGGCAGCTTGAGCACCATCGGCAACCATAACCGCTCCATTAGCATGTGCAATTTGAGCAATTTCTTTAATGGGATTAATTGTTCCAAGTACGTTTGAGGCCATTGATACCGAAACGATTTTTGTGTTAGGCGTAATCGTCGCACGTACTTTTTCCAGACTAATCGTGCCATCTGCTTCTAGCTCAATATATTTCAATGTCGCATTTTTCTCTTTAGCTAGCTGTTGCCAAGGAATAATATTGGAGTGATGCTCCATTTGCGTAATGACAATTTCATCACCCTCGGCAACATTTGCACGTCCATAACTTGATGCTACTGTATTTAAAGCTGTTGTTGTACCACGTGTGAAAATAATTTCCTGTGTTGATTGAGCATTTATAAACTTTCGAACCTTTTCACGTGCACCCTCATATTTATCTGTAGCACGGTTTCCTAATGTATGCACACCACGATGTACATTAGAATTATCAAATTCATAATAAGCCTTAATGGCCTCAATCACTTGAACAGGTTTTTGAGACGTCGCTGCACTATCAAGATAAACAAGTCTATGCCCATTTACATCTTGATTCAAAATTGGGAAATAGCTTTTAATGTCTTTATTCATCATTAGCGAACTTTCCTTTCAATAACCTCCGTCAGTTGCTTTTGAACGCCTTCGATTGGTAATTGCGTAACAACTGGCGCAAGGAATCCATGGATAACAAGGCGCTCTGCTTCTGCTTTCGAGATACCACGACTCATTAAATAGTAAAGCTGTAATGGATCTACTCGACCAACAGACGCTGCGTGTCCTGCTGTTACATCATCTTCATCAATTAAGAGAATTGGGTTTGCATCCCCACGAGCTTTTTCTGATAGCATTAATACACGTGATTCTTGCTGTGCATCAGCTTTTGTCGCACCATGCTCGATATAGCCAATACCGTTAAAGATAGATTGTGCTGCATCCTTCATGACACCATGCTTTAGGATATGCCCGTTAGAGTTTTTACCCCAATGACGAACCTCTGTAGTGAAGTTAAGTTTTTGTTCTCCACGACCAACCACTACTGTTTTAGTATCTGCATGAGAACCGTCACCAATTAAATGCGTAATGTTTTCAGAAATCGTGTCTGAGTCATTCATTAAACCAAGAGCCCAGTCAACTTTAGCATCACGAGCTAAACGTGCACGACGATTTACGTATGTTGTATAGCCTTTTGCAAGGACATCTACCGCACCGTATGTTACTTGAGCATTATCTTGGACTACAACTTCCGCAATAATATTCGCTTGGCCTTTTGCCTCTTCCACTGTAGAAATATATGTTTCCACATATGTTACAGCAGAGTTTGCTTCTGCTACTACTAACACGTGGTTGTATAGTGAAGCTTCTGCATTATCGTTTAAGAAAACAACTTGAAGTGGTTGTTCAATAACTACATTTTTTGGTACGTATACAAACACACCACCATTAACAAGTGCAGTATGAAGTGCTGTTAACTTATGCTCATCCACTTTAACTGCTTCAGTCATAAAGTATTTTTGTACAAGCTCACCATGTTCACGAACTGCTGTAAAGATATCGGTATAAATAACACCTTTATCTGCAAGCTCTTGTGATGTCTTAATGTAAGCTGGTGTATTATTACGTTGAATATATAGGTTTTCCTGTGCTTCAAGGTCAATTAAACCTTTTGCTTCTTCAGGTAAAGCGTCCAATGAAGGGAATGCCTCACTATGAACTGTAAATGTTGGGAAGTTCATGAAATCCCATTTTGTAATATTAGTTCTATCTGGTTTTGGCAAATCTAAACCAGTTACTTTGTCTAGTGCTGCCGCGCGAAGCTCTGTAAACCAAGTTGGTTCACCGTTTGCTTCTGAGAACGAGCGCACGTCCTGTACTGTTACAGGCAAGTTAAGTTCCACTGTCATGCTAGTTCGTCCTCCCTCTTATGCTTCTTGTTCTTCTGTTTCTTCTTCGATACCTAATTCTTTTTTAATCCAGTCATAACCATCTGCTTCTAAACGTTGTGCAAGTTCTGCACCACCAGATTTAACAACACGTCCTTGCATCATTACGTGTACATGGTCTGGAGTAATGTAGTTTAATAGACGTTGATAGTGCGTAATCATTAAGCAGCCAAAGCCTTCACCGCGCATTGCGTTGATACCCTTTGATACTACTTTAAGTGCATCGATATCAAGACCAGAGTCGATTTCGTCTAAAATAGCAAATGTTGGTTTAATCATCATTAATTGAAGAATCTCATTACGTTTTTTCTCACCGCCAGAGAAACCTTCATTTAAATAGCGTTGAGCCATATCTTCATTCATTTCTAGGAATTCCATATTTTTATCTAATTCACGGATAAATTTCATTAATGAAATTTCATCGCCTTCTTCACGACGTGCATTAATGGCTGAACGTAAGAAGTCAGCATTTGTTACACCTGCAATTTCAGATGGATATTGCATAGCTAGGAATAATCCCGCTTGAGCACGCTCGTCCACTTCCATTTCAAGTACATTTTCACCATCAAGCTCAACAGTACCTGAAGTTACTTCATATTTAGGATGACCCATAATAGCAGAAGCTAGTGTTGATTTACCAGTTCCGTTTGGTCCCATGATTGCGTGAATTTCATTTGTATTAATTGTAAGATTTACGCCTTTTAAAATCTCTTTCCCGTCGATAGCAACGTGAAGATCTTTAATTACTAAAGTTGACATGAAAATACCTCCATAGTGTTCAGTGAATGGGTCAACCATTCCTTAATTATCATCATTCTAATCTTAACTGAAAATCGTTCTCTATGCAAACCATTTCAATTACTTTCCTACTTCTTAAATAAAATCTTGAAAAATAAAGGCTTTGTAAGCATTTTCAGATTATTACTACTTGAACTAGATAATGAGAATGGACTTTCTTCATTTTCAATAAAATATCCCTAAATGAGAATCGATTTCATCTAGCTACATAGTGAAAACCTCTTGGAAAGTGCTAATTGTAGCGGTTTTGTGACAAATATGCATAAACAACATATCTATACTATAACCTATTTCATTAAAATGGAATCAATAAAAGAAGATATTTATATGATGTTTCTTTGAGACTTTACTATCCCAAACTATCCTACGAGATAGCATGCTACTTTAACTTTTATTTTGTCGTTACCAATCACTTTTCATCTTAAATAATATATAATTAAGGTAAAACCAATCTTATAATTAGATTAATAGAGGTGAATTATTAGTGGAGTTACGTCAATTACGCTATTTTGTAGAAGTTGCTGAACGTGAGCATATTTCAGAAGCCGCCGAGCATCTCCATGTAGCCCAATCTGCCATTAGTCGGCAAATCGCCAATCTTGAAGATGAGTTAGGTACTCCATTATTCGAGCGTGTTGGACGAAATGTTAAATTAACCCCTATAGGGAAGACGTTTCTAGAACATACCATAACAGCATTAAAGGCTATTGATTTTGCTGCCAAACAGGTGGAAGAATATCTTGATCCTGCTAAAGGCTCGATTAAAATTGGATTTCCAACAAGTTTGGCAAGCTATGTCCTTCCTACCGTTATATCAGCCTTTAAACGAGAATTTCCTGATTTACAATTCCAACTGCGACAAGGATCTTACCGATTTTTGATTGATGCTGTCAAAAATAGAGAATTAAATCTAGCCTTTCTGGGTCCTCTTCCCCCAAAGGACGAATCGATTCAATCCACAATCCTGTTTACTGAAAATATTGCTGCTCTTTTACCGGCCAATCACCCATTAGCTAAAAGAGAGAGTATCCAGCTTGCAGAGTTAAGAAATGATCTATTTGTATTATTTCCCGATGGCTATATTTTACATAAAGTCGCGATGGACGCTTGTCGAGCTGCTGGCTTCTTGCCAAATGTAATTTCTGAAGGGGAAGATTTAGATGCACTAAAAGGATTAGTGGCTGCTGGCATAGGTGTTAGCCTATTACCTGAAAGCTCCCTTTATGATTCTGCCGCTCGATTTACTGTCAAGGTTCCGATTGAATCTCCCACAATACCTAGAACAGTTGGTATTATCTCCCCTGTTAATCGAGAAATCGCACCATCAGAAGTCATATTTTTAGATTTTGTGAAAAACTTCTTTTCCCGCCTTTCCCAATTCCAATAAAAAAATCGCCTTTTGGGCGATTTTTTTATTATTCTGTTGATTGCTCAGCAATCCATTCTATTGTTTTCTCTCCTAAGCCTCCTGCACGCCATAATACAACGTCATGATAGCTTTTCTTCTGTACGTAAGTAACCCATTTTTCTAGCGTTTCTTGATCAGCATACCAAACTTCATGGCTGACATTATTGTCATCTACATATGAAAAATAAACGGCTCCACTTGCTTGATCACGCTGCTTAGCTGCTTTTCTATCGGCTAGTAATTGTTCGGCCTCAAGCTCTGTTAAAGCGACTGTTTTGCCCTGAGCTACCCAATCGAAACCTCCAGTGGCAAAGGCGATAGCTAAATCTTGATTAGACTTCTTTATTTTTGTTACTAAATCATCTAGAAAAGAAAAAGTAGCTTTAGCACCTGGCCCACTGTGATAACCATGAACATTATAGGCCATTACTGTATAGTGAGGTCCATCTGGCAATTTCACATCAAAAGGAAAGCGTGGTTCGAGTACAACATGCAATGTAACATCCTTTTTGGAAAGCTCTTGGTAAAGCTCTTCTAAAAATAGGATATAGTTTTGAAGGTCATCTTTAGCCACCTTTTCATAATCAATCTCAATGCCATTTACTTGATATTGTTCCACAACCCGCAAAATATTTCCAATATGCTTTTGCCTTGCTGAGGAATCCTGCAATAATCTATGCAAAAGCGTGCTATCCTTTTGAACAGATGGGGCATTCTCTGTTACATAATCATTGATGAGTGTTAGGATCACATGATGGGAATCATTAAATTGCTGCTTGGTCTTTTGCAACATATCTACGGCATTTTCTGTTAACAATAGTTCATCCTTGCTATTAAAATATGCGCCAAAAACACGTATATCTTGTAATCCAAGTTGAGAATTTTCCACATCTTTCATGGCGGATTTATTTTGCCATTCTGGTAACCAAATAGATAATCGGAGCTTCTCCTTATCGTTAAATTCTTCCTTTGCTTTAGCTGGCTGTTCTTTACTATTACTACAAGCTGTAATAAATAGTAGCGCAATACAAATAAATAACATAATGTTCTTCACTTGACTCTAATTTCACCCCGATTTAGAAGGTCTCGATAAAGAAATCAACGACATGATTAAATAACGCAGTGGATTTATACTTAACCTTTTCGAAATTCGTATATTGGTTCGTAAAAATAGTTTGATCGTTTTTATCTGTAATCAAAATATCTTCAATTAATGTATCGTAAATATCATCTGCATACTGTTCATGTGAAGTGTTCTTATTACTGTACAACGCACCAAATCCAATCTGTGCCCCTTGTAATTTCGGATTTATTTGAACGGTCTCGGATAATACATTATCTACATCTATTTCTATTTTATCCTTATTTATAGCAATGTTAAATACTCTTTTTTCCGTTAGGTTTCTTGGGTACTCTTCTTCATCTATACGTGACCCTTTTTGCGTATCATGGTAAGTGTAAACTGTTGCTTTATTAAATGCGTATTCTTCTTCATTCCACTTAATTTCATTTAATGGAAAGCGTTCTTTTTCGACAATTCCCCCGCCTGGTAATTTTTCACTTATTACAATCTCATTATCGACTAGTGCAATTCGTAAATAACTATTTGTTTTTTCATCATAATTTACATAGAAAGCTTGTTGGCCAACCACATTCCCTTTAAACGCAAAATTCACATTATATTGATCTGGCAGTTGCTCCTTTAGAAGAATTCTGCCTTCACTTGATGGAGCTGAAGTTAAGGTGATCTCATTATTTTCATATTCTGCCGCACCATTTATCACTTCCCAGTGTTGAGCTACTTCCCGATCTCCTATTTTAAATTGTACGTTTTGTCTACTGGCCTGTCTGATCTTCATCATCACATGATTGGTTGACCAATATGGCGATACTTGTAATCGGCTTAAATTATAAAGATCTGCCTCTTTATCATTGTAGGCCCCTAATTCTCGATTAAAATGCATACGAAACTTGTCCTTAATTTCTTTGTTATTGACACTTTCCACGAGAGGATCCATATTGTTATAAAGTGAGTTTGCATGCATAATTGCGTAGGCTTTAGGGACTTCCCCCAGCTCTTCATGATAGATATCCTGCATTAAATTGTAGTCCTTCTTAATTCGAGCCTCCATCTCTTGTCGAGTTTCACTTGGTATCATATATTGATTACGAATAAAATCCATTAAATAGTGATTATAGTATTCTATTGTTGTTTTATTCGGTACGTTGTTTTCATCGATGACGCCTAAGGACTGTCCTTTATCATTAAAAATATTAATATAAGTTAACCTATATCCATTGGAGCCCATTTCCCAATAACCACTTTTTTCCATCAACTTTAAATCTTTAGGCTTTAAAAATTTATTATCGGTTGTATCCATTTTATTGGCATACGTAAACATCGTTGCCTTATAATTTAATTTTTCCATAATATTTTGAGCAAAAATACTAGAATCTGTACGACCATCTTCAAATGATAGATACAAAGCTTTTTCCGGCAATGGTTTATCATGCTGATAGAAGTCTAAAATATCCTTTTGAGTAATAGTTTGATACCCTTGTTTTTCTAACAAAGTTAATTGTTCTTCTAAATTCTTTTTAGACACATATTTAGGTGATTCATTTCTACTGACACCAAAATAGGAAAGGGCAATAAAACCCTCTTTATTATTTAATGGAACTGTTTCAGCTCCTCTTTTCTCTGTTAGAAAAACAGCTTTAATTAAAATGACAGCTAACAATACTACTATAATTAATTGAGCGATCGAACGAATGATTTTCCGACGATTTTTTTTAGCTGGCTGAAGCTCTACACTTTTTCCGTTCATTCCTTCTCACCCTTTTTTCTAATTTTCAACATCGAAAATCGGGATTTTCGTAATTTTTGCTTTTCCATTTTCTTTTCCTTCGCTAGAACATCCTGTGGTGTTTCCCTTGTCCCCCATGTAGATTTCCAAAAAGTCACCCAAGCAACTGGCATCTGCCATAGCAAAATAAATTCATAATAAAGGACAAAGATAAAACCAAATCCCCATAGTTTACTTTTTCTAAAGAATAGATGAGCCAAACTCATTAGCATGGCCATTAATAGTAAACCTATTAAAAACGTTGTAGGAAAAATACCATACATGACTGGTACATAAATTAAGTTATAAACAACGACAATCGGTGCTGCAATCGGCACAATTAAACCGATAATGAAGAAAAGGAACATAAACGGTTCTTTTTTCCACATAAATAAAAATGCGCGCAATGATTCTCGAAGCCAAGAACGTTTCCATCTCATTTGCTGGGATAGAAAAACTTTTGTGTCAGATGGAACAATTGTCGAACAAATGGCATTGTCCTGATAGCCTGTTCGATGTGTTTTTAAAATATAGTTCGTCATACTACGGTCATCACCAAAAGTTGCTGGCTGACCAAGAAATTTTTGATTAAGCCAAGCTGTTTCATTTTTTAAAATTAGCTCTTTTCGGTAACAGGCTAGTGGTCCTGATAAGCAAGTAACCGTATCAAACCATGATTCAGCTGCTTTCATGATACGGAAGGCAATATAATAACGAACCGTTTGTAATTTAGTTAGCGCATTCGTAAATTTATTTTCAACCTCTGTTCGACCAGCCACACCGCCCATTTTAGGATCTTGAAAAGGTTGTACTAAATTGCGGATTGCATGTGGTTCTAAAAAACTATCTGAATCCACAAAAACAACTAAATCATGCTTTGCTTGATGAACACCCGCAACTAACGCTTCCCTTTTCCCACCATTTTGCGGAAGCTTATAAAACTTTAATCGATCATTCGTCTTAAATCTTTCACCCTCCTGATGAATAAGGTTAATCATGTCGTTTGCCTTTTCCTCTGTACGATCCGTTGAACAATCATCAACAACGATTACTTCTAATTTATCCACTGGGTAATATTGATTGATACAACTAGAAATCGTGCGGTGAATCCACTCTTCCTCATTAAAGACTGGGATAATAATGGAGACACCTGGTTCAAACTTCGGATTGATCGGTACACTTTTATAAAAAATACCAAATAAATATCTACTTAATAGAAATGTTGCTGCAATAATACTATAAAGATATAAAAATTTATTAAACCTAAAGTAAATCACACTTTCTGCTCTCATTAACATGACAATAAGCGATACGACCAATAAAAATAAACTGGCCATAAAAATAGAAATGCCCCAACGTTTTTTTGTCATATATTCGTTTAAAGGCTGTAAAAATTCACAGGCAGCATAATAACGTAGTTCTCCATCCACTTCTTTTGTAAAATAACGGACAACCTTAGCCTTTAACTTCACTTTAGCTTCATAGCCCTCAGGCATTGCACCACCCGGTATAGTGAAATTCATTGTTAAAATTTCATCTATTAAAAATTGATGAGGTTGATTAGAGTAAACGAGGATACCCGTTACCGAAATATCCTCTGCATAAAGTTTTTCTACGCTCACTTGGCGTTTTGCCCTTTTAATATGAACCTCAAAATGAGTTTCGTAGCGTAAACTCAATTGTTGAAGTCGATAAATTTCATTCACATCTGTCGGATCAATTTCCTCTTTCTGATAGGATGCTCCACGACGATTCACAAGGCTCCTTACATTTTCGGGATCGGGAATATTTGAAAGAATCCTACGGTCAGAGCGTGGTATCGTTAAGATCTCTTTTTTTGTTTTCATTGTTCATTCACATCCCTATTTGAATCTTCTTCAATCCAAGTTGACATTTTGCTAAAGCTATAACCATCTTCTAGAAGTTTTTCAATGATGAGTGGAAGTGCTTCTACCGTGTTTGTCCCATCTAGGATATGCATAACAATGACCTTTCCGGGCGCAACTCTAGAAATCACCCGGTCGTAAATATCTTGTGCTGAGTAATCTAAATTCCAATCAAAAGAAGCGATATCATACATAGCAATCGTTTTGATTCCCGCAGCAGTAATGATTTTAGCTGTTCGTTCATCCATGATTCCTTGAGCTGGTCGGAAATAAAGAAGTGGCGGCTCTTGTAATGCATAGGTTAATGCCTGATGTGCCTTCACTAAATCCGCTTGTAAGTCTTCTGGTGTCATCTTTGTAACATCTAAATGGTAATAGGAGTGGCTTGCTACCTCATGTCCTTCCTCTACAATCATCTTCGCTAATTGCGGATTCTTCTCTACTCCACTTCCTATTAGGAAAAAAGTGCTTTTGATATTATATTTACGTAATACATCCAACACTTCTTTTACTCTTTTTTCATGTGCCCAATCATCAAAAGTGATAGCTATTTCCTTTTTGGTTGTCTCTTTTCGATAATATAATTTTGGCTGGACTTGCTCATAATTTAAATTGGGACTAACAGCATCATATCCAGCAATCTCTTCCACTGACTTTGTTAAATAACGTTCATCTAATAGATCACTTAAGGTAGTAATAGTATACTCGCGTTCTTTAGCTAATTGAGCTAATAATGGTATTGCATCAATAATGGCTGGATTAATGTATGTGTTGAGATGAATAATAGAGCCCCTATCAATATATTTACTGATATAATTAATCAGCTCCTGAGCACTTTGCATTTTTCTATCAAGTGGGTTAATAGATAATCCAATAACAGCTTTCATATCAAGCGCCTTAGCTGCTAAGCGCATATTATCGGTAACGTCGCCTGAACGACTACGAACAAATTTTGGTGTATAGCCTAAATGCTCTTCAAAAATTTGATTGGTTAACATAATTTCTTCATACGTTTGCTCATAATTCAAGGTCGATACATCTGGAAATGTTAATGTACCGTTTTGCACCTCATGTCCTCTTTTTAAGATATCTTTCACAAGCTCTGGCTCCTGAGCAACACGCATTCCGTCCAGAAAAAAGGTAGCCTTCATATTCGAATCATCTAGTTTCGTTAATAGCAACTTCATCGTGTCGTTATCTGCTAAGCCATTAAATGTTAACGATACTTTCGGCACTACAATATTGGCATGACTGATTACATCACTTTTACTTCCATCAGATTTTTTAACCTCTATAGAAGAATCGATGGGATGAATCGTTTCTTGGGTCGCTGTCTGACATCCCGCTAAGAATAGTATGATGAGCAGACCACATAGTTTTAGTAGTTTCATTTCCTATGAATTCCCCTTATAATTTGTAATAATTTTTATTTTCGAACAAAAAATGGGTATTGCGTGTATCAAAAATTAAAGAAGCTTGTTGATCAATTAAAGAGTAATCAATAGTTGAATGATTCGTTAAAATTAATACTGCATCTGCTTGTTGGATTATTGGTGCTGTTAATGCAACCGTATCGAAATGCGATTGTTCGATAGAGAATGTTTGTATAAAAGGATCAATGATCGTTAATTGGCATTGTTTATCTAGTAGTTGTTGAATAACATGAAGTGCTGGCGATTCACGTGAATCATTTATGTTAGGCTTATAAGTGACACCAATGACAACAATATTGGCTCTATACAGCTCTTTATTTTGAATACGTAAGTAATTACTTAGTCTCTCGACTACAAAGTTGGGCATTGAGTCATTGATTTTATCAGCTGCTTCAATTAACGTTGCAGAGATACCATGTTGTTGCCCAGCCCATAGTAGATATTTGGGATCGACTGGAATACAATGTCCTCCCACTCCTGGCCCTGGTGTAAATGGCATAAAACCATACGGCTTTGTAGAAGCTGCATCAATAACTTCCCAAATATCAATGTTCATCTTATAGCAAATCTGACTTAACTCATTTACAAGGGCTATATTAATTTGGCGAAAAGTATTTTCAAGTAATTTCTCCATTTCAGCCACTCTAGGGCTTGTCACAGTACACACATGTGTATGAAGGACTGTTTCATAAAAAATTTTTGATAATTCTAGGCATGTGGCTGTTATTCCCCCAATGACTTTAGGTGTATTCGACACGGAAAAGGTGCTATTTCCTGGATCAACACGTTCTGGTGAATACGCTAAAAACAAATCATGACCAATAGCAAAACCATATTTTTGTAAAATAGGCTGGACCATTTCTTCTGTTGTCCCAGGGTAAGTCGTACTTTCAAGAATAACTAGCGTATTCGCTTTAATATTTTGTCCAATAGCATGCGTTGCTTCCTCGATATATGAAATATTAGGTGTCCCATCAGCAGTAGTAGGTGTAGGTACACAAATAATCACAACGTCTACTTGTGAAAGCATAGAAAAATCTTTAGTTGCTTCAAGTTGTTTACTTTCGATTGTTTGCTCTATATTTTCTCTCGGTAAATCAGCAATATAACTTTCACCATTTTGCAACTGTCTGATTTTTTCTTGATTCTTATCAAAGCCAATAACCTTAAATCCTTTTTGAGCCATTTCCACAGCAAACGGTAAACCTACATAGCCAAGTCCGATCACTCCAATTGTTGCTTTTTTTGTTTGAATTTTTTTCAATAAAGCTGTACTCAGTGATTTCGTTTCGATTGTCATTAAAATTACTCCTTTAATTAATCTGTTTTTCAATTTTTCGTTATTTTAACCGAGGAAAGTATTCCATAAAGTAATGGTTCAATTCCAGTCATTCTTTGTAAAAAGCCCCCTTCAACATTCAAACTTACATATGTCTCTTTAGTCGAAATAGATCAGTAGGATTACATATCATTCAAAATAAATTTATTAACGTTTATATAGTACTAATTGAAACTGAACAATTTCTAAACAATTACATTCTCGGTATTAAAGACCTATCATTTAAATAAATACACCGTTTTATCATTATAAAAATATCCATTTACAATACTTTTACATTAACCATTAACTGTAAAATAAAAATACTTTGTTTAGAAAACTTTTTCTTTCTACAATTCTAAAAATCCCCTTAATCGCCGGTTGTCCACCGACACTTAAGGGGATTGATAAATAATAAAAAACTAAGGGCAGAACAATCTACCCTTAGCTTCTTTAATATGCTTTAAATAATTTTTGTAAAATATAATAGGATTGTTTTAAGCGCTCTTCGTATTTTGGTACTTGCCATGTTTCCCATGTATAAGCAGACAGTGGTGGTAAAACACCATTAGTAGCTGCTGGCATAGATTGAACAACGTTGTTCTCTTTATCTACAAATAAAGCACCAATATAAATATTGTCTACTTTAACGGAAGCCTGATTACCATCTTTATAGAGGTCACCTATAAACTCACGTTGACTTGGATCTTTGGCTTGAATCAATAACCAAGGGATGCGAAGTTCTATAACATTATCTTCAGCCCAAGTATAATCAACTAGAGAATCATAGTCTTTCGCTTCTGGATTAGCATTTCCTTGATGTAATTTTCCTGTTTCATAAATACTAAAATCAGTCGTTCTATTTTGCTCAGGTAAAAATAGTTGTTTATTTAACACATAGTAAATAGGGGCGAACTTTCCACTATTTTTCATAGCATTAGCCATTCGAGGAGCAACTAAGTTTAAACGGTGGCCATATAAATAATCATAAAAATCGTAGTATTCATCAATAACAACCCGAGAATCACCATTTTTATTGAGCTCAACTATAAAATCAATACCATTTGAAAACGTCATATTTTTTATAGATGTAGCAGACGTATTTCCTTGATCTGGTACAACATCTAATAAAATGCGAGGGGAGGTTTGGGCTAACTCCTCACTTTTTAATTTAATGTACAAATAGCGCTCGTCATAGTCTACTGCAAAATCTGTTGGATTGTTTGGTGTAGTATCATATAGCTGTTTACCCATCCATTCCGTTGTCTCGCCATCTACTTTTACCTTCATTCTATCAAAGCTTAATAAACCAAACTGTTGCTCATTTGTTTGGGCATTGGACCAAAATGGTCGACGATTCGGATCATCATAATCCATCGTATTCCACGTTCGTTTAAACCACTCATCTTGCCATGTAAAAACAAGTCCTCCCATGAGCCCTTCATGCATAATATCCTCAAATAAATGTTGAAGTGTTTCTCCCTGTGCTTGTTCTGACATTTGCCCCTGATTCCAACCATATACATTATCATGTGTTTTACCACGTGATGCAGGGATACCAAATTCCGCAATAAGAACTGGCATATTATGAGCTTCATGGAGCTCTTTTAAATAACCTGCATAGCTATTTTTGTTCCCTCGGAAATCGACATAATTTAAATAATCTTTATCAAAATTAAAGAAGTCAGGGTAGTAAGGATACACATGATAGGAAGCAAATTGTCCCGGTGCAGTCATCTCTCCTTTTGTATAAATAACATTTGGATTGACCCCTACTAAATCTTCATCCTCAGATGGCTCTGACGGATGTTCAAGAATGTCAGTTGTGACCCAGTTCGTAAAACTCATTGGACGTAGCCAGTTATATTTTTCCTTTTCATAAACTGACACAAGATCCATTTGTTCTGCTAGCCAATGCTCAAATGGAGAGGCATCCTTTGTTTCAAAAAAAGTACCGTTGTATTGACCAATATTTGCATGTTTTTCATTCGTTCCAACAACCATATGTGGATACCATTCGATTCCTAATACCCATCCTATAACATATTTTGATACGTCTACATCATACAAACCAGATGCATGTCCTGGTTGAGGCTCCACATAGATATTTCCATGAATGACATCTACCATTCGTTTCATTTCTAATTGAAAATCTTCTAACGTATCTTTATCATAGGCGTCCAATGAATTTGATAAGCCCTCTTCATTAATCCAAACTCCATGTAAAACATATAATGGATTTTTTGGATGTTCTTCATTATATTTAGCAAGTGCTCTATAAAAGCCGGGTGGATGTAATGTATAGACTCGTATCGTATTAGCATTCATGTCTGCTATTTGTTTAAACCATCGATAATATTCCTCTTCAGTAATTGCTGCTTCTCCAGGAAAGGCACCAGGTTTCCCCATTCCGATATTGACACCCTTAAATACGATTGGTTCCCATTTGCCGTCTCTTCGCACTTCAAAAGATTGTCCCTGAATCCGTGCATTATAGTTTAATTTCTCATGATTCACAGTATCCTGAACCTCTTTGTGCTCAAATGAATCAAATATTTTATGCATTACCGGGATGTAAATGGACCAATAAAACGAACTGTCTGCATACTTCTCAGCATATTTATAGATTGTTGGTAACCCTTTTATCTTATAAATATTTGGTACCCTTGCGATATCATTAAAATCTCCCGCAAAATAATAACTAGATGTGTAGCGCTTATCTTGACCTACAATTGCTGCAAATTGTTCTGGAATACCATTAGCCTTTAACAGCTCTGTTCCCTTTTTCGTTAAATCCCATTTATAATTTGCAAGAGCATCTTCAGCATATTTAGGTGTAATAATATCAAACCAATAATCGTATTGCGCCCTTGCAGATGAATGAAAGAATTTTTTACCATTTTCAGTAAACTGTACTTGAATACCTGCAGATTTAACATGCTTGTCCAATTCAAGTACAAGTAGCTCTTCTGTTATTTCATTAAATAGTAAAAATCCTCCACCCTTATATGACCAATTATCGCCATGTTCATCGATAACCCATTGCGGTATTTCTAAATTTTTATGATAATCAAGCTCATCGAAATAACGCCCGATCCAGCCAGACCATGTGATTCCTAAATAATCCTGTAATTCTTTACGAACTTCCTCTGATGTTGGTGAAGCAAACGTGTTATACTCAGCAATTAACATGCTCTTCTTTTTGCTGGCTAAGCGTTCGACGATTGCCTGCCATTCTTTCTGTTCAAGTCCTCCAACAATTTTTTCAGAACGTTCACCTAAACGTTTTGTTTGTTGCAAATCATCTTTATAAACTCCGTACGTATCTGCCAAATAAATAACATCATAGTCACTATAATCATTTGGCAACTTCTTTTCTACAACACTTTTAGTTTCATCATTTGGAGCTGTTCCATAGTAATCGCGTTCTACGTCATAAGGTTCATTATTTAATCTATATTTATAATGGTTTAAAAACCAATTCACCCCTAAGTGCTCTCGGTAAGACTCATTCGGAACCGTTTTATCTATAACGGCTACATTTAGCTGTTTCTCATCTTCCAAGTACCACCATGCAATAGGGATTATCATGAGGCCTAGTACGACCATAATCCCTATATAGATTCGTTTCATACACTTTTCTCCTTTTCAGCAATGCCGACACGTTTCATATTACCCCATTCACTTTTTCTTAAGACAAAACGAACTAATCCCTCACAGCGCCAGAATAATGTTAGTGGGCGATACCAAAAAATTTCTGTAAACGCTAAAAGAATCATACGTAACAACTCTCGTTTTTTCGGATACGTATTCATACTCCACGATTCAAACAATACTGCCGCTATTGAAAAAATAACACCATAAATAACGAATAGTAGTAGCAGCATGAGCGCAACTTCATAATAAATTTTCCCTAAGAAAAAGGCTATGACAATATAAATATATCCACCTAACTCCACAAGAGGCCCTAGACATTCTACTAGCCAAAAATACGGGAACGAAAGAAATCCAATCATGCCATATCTAGGATTCAAGGTCATTTTTTTGTGCTTCCATAGACTTTCAAATAACCCTTGATGCCACCTTCTTCGTTGATTGCGCAGTACCCCTAATGTTTGAGGTGCTTCCGTCCAGCAAACTGGGTCGGGTACAAATTCAATACGTTTATTTTCTTTTTTTTCTTTTATAAGTCGATGAATATTCACTACAAGTTCCATATCTTCGCCAATAATATTGGTTGAATATCCACCTGCTTCAACAGCCCATTTTTTAGAGAAAACACTAAATGCTCCTGAAATAATAAGGACTAAATTGAATTTACTTAAGGCTATTCTCCCCATTAAAAATGCCCGCAAGTATTCGATTACTTGCATGATTACTAAGTAATTACTAGGTAATTGAGTCTCATAAATAGAGCCAAACTGCATCTTTGCGCCATTTGCAATACGAATATTACCACCTGCTGCAATGACCTCACCATCAGATAAAATGATAGGCTTCATCACCCGCAGCAAGGATTTTTCATCTAAAATGGAATCCCCATCAATGGAGCAAAAATACGGATATTGAGAGACATTAATACCCACATTTAATGCATCAGCCTTACCACCATTTTCTTTATCAACTAAAATACAATTTTTATAGATTTCAGATTCATATATTTGCTTAATATCTTTTGTAGGGATGTTAGTTCGGACAATTTTGTTGATTGACTTCATTTGAAAATGTTCGATGACCGTTTGAAGGGTTTGATCTGTAGACCCGTCGTTAATAATGATAATTTCAGTTTGAGGATAACGTAAATTCAATAATGAATAAACTGTATCTACAACCCCTACTTCTTCATTGTAAGCAGGAACAAGTAACGACACGGGTTTTGAATAAAAAGCATCTATATGTGCATCATCATACTCTGATAGATCGAGACGATAGCGTTTTCTTAAATCCAGCATAGCAATGATGAACATTGTACAATATGAAACGATAACGAACAGCATATAAAATAAAATAATGCCCCCAAAAAACATCATGCAATAGTCAATTATTTTCATTTACTTCCCCTCTTTTCTCGCTGCAATTTCCTGGGCCATTTCAATTGCATATTGGTCATTTGAGGATTCAATGAATTGCTGTAATTTAGCTATACCATGTCGATCTTCTACAATCGTTTTTGCCGCTTGAGAACGTACCCACCAATTCTCATCTTGAAGAAGTTGCTCTAAATAACTATAAGTGTAAGTAAGCGGTACATGCTTAAAAATTTTGGCAACCATTAACCTTGCTTCCCACATTTCTGAAGTCACAAAAGGGATAAAGGGATCCATCTCATCAATAATACCTATTTCATAAAGGCCTTTTAATGCTCTGATGTTTATTTCCGTCGTATCATGGTCTAATAATTTTTTTAACTCCTCCAAATACTCCATCTTTCTTTTTACAGCAGCAGTATCAATAACAGCAAATTGCATATTAGCTGGCAAGCTATTAAAATCGTGGAAAAATTGAATAAATACATTATCATCTAATAATACAAACAGTCTTCTATATTCACTTTCAGCGTAATTTACATTGGAATTTTTTATTTTCTCCATAAATAAATCTGGTTGGAAAAGGGAGTATATTTTTAATAACTGGAAATGTTCTTCATCTGTAATGTTATTTTTTTCGAATTCTTGGCACTTCGTTAGCAATTGATCTATTTGTAAGTCTGCAATTCGATAGAGGGCATTCATTCGAATACTCCATCGTCTACTTGATAAATCTTTTTCGTAGAATGCTTTTAAATATTGATTGGAGAATTGTTTAATTTTTAGTTCCAACTGTTCATTCCTTATATTCTTTAAATAGGATGAAAAAATTCTTTCAATAGCTTCAACTTGCGCCCTTCCTCTAGGTACCAATACGATACTAAATAGTGCGTTATTGAATAAGTAATCATACCAAAGTTGAGAATAATTTTGTAAATAACGGTCACGAACTTTTTCAAAATAGCTTTCACGCTGTCGCTGAACAAGTAAATACAGTAAAAAGATAAAGAGCACAACTAGTAAGAAGGAAATTATTGCGAAAAGCGTAGAAATAGTCAGCTTGATCATAGCCAAAACCTCGCAAAAGTTCTTTTAATTTTGGCTTCGAGCAAACGTAAATTAAATGGTTTGACAATATATTCATCAACACCGCCTTCATAAGCATTAAGCGCTGCCCCTTCAGAATTGCGTTCTGACATCATATAAATAATAAATTTCTTTTCATTTGGCATATGTCGTAAGATATGCAATATTTCTAAGCCATTTTTTAGAGGTAAAATATCATTCATAAGAATTAGATGCATATGCCCTGATTTATAATCATCTGATTGTAAAAAGCTATAACCATCCTCATAAGCCTTTACATCCAGAGTAAAATGAGGGATATCTATTTGGTTAAGCGTTGACTCTAATACTTGTCTAAAAATAGCGTTCTGTTCAATAATACTAACTTTCACTAATTCTGTTGGTTGCTCACTATAATCTTTTACTTCTGCTATACTCCAAGTTAATTGCTCATCCTCTGATAGCATTTGTTTATTTTTATTTAACAACTCTTCAAAGATAACGTTATTATTTCTTATTTCTGTTATAGAGGCCTTTAATGCAATATGTTGAAACTTCCGTTCTGCTTTTAGGATGGCAAAAATTCGTTTTAAAAATGCTTTAGCTTCTACATCACTACTTTGTAAAAAAAAGATACCCCAATGATTTCCATCGGATAATTGAAAAAGCAAATCTGTCTTACGTATTTTCGATTGTAAAAATGAGGTAACTTGATCATTCGTGGTTTCATTTGGTTGTGTAGAATTAGCTCTTTTTAAAAAGACTGCTGTTATTGTAAGGCGTGATCTAATAACACTTTCCCGCCATATTTCAAAGTAGCGTTCTACTTCATGTTCTTGCATGATATCATGGGCGAATTTTATATCATTCATTAGAATCACTCCCTATTTGTTTTTCTATATTATTATTTTCTATCATTTATTTAATAAATTAACAACAGTATTATAGTAAAAAATATAACTAGACAATATCTGAACATACCTATACGTCATAAAAAGTACATAGTTGAGGATAATTAATCATCTGTACCCTTTCTTAGGAAAGGTGGGCTTCCCAATGACCGAGATGAAAAGCAACCGCCTCGCTTTTTTCAAGTGACATTCTCTTTTTTCAATAACACAAAAGGGTACATAAGTCATTAAACTTATGTACCCTTTTGAAGAATTTTCAATTCTTATTTTACCGGCACTACTGCACCTTTCCATTCTTCTAAGATGAAGTCTTGGATTTCTTTCGAAGTTAATACTTCTAATAATTTTTTAATTTCTGGTTTTGTTTCATCACCTTTACGTACAGCAATGATGTTTACATATGGAGATTCTTTGTCTTCAAGAGAAATAGCGTCTTCGATTGGGTTTAAGCCGTTATCAATAGCAAAGTTAGAGTTGATTAATACTGCATCACCTTCGTCATTTTCATACATTTGTACAAGCATTTCTGGTGCAGTATTCGCATCGAATTTAAAGTTTTTAGGATTTTCTTCAATATCCTTTAATTCAGCTGCTGTTTTATCAATACCCTCTTTTAGTTTAATTAAGCCTTTTGCTTCTAATAATGATAGCATACGACCATGGTCGGATACTGAATTAGAAAGTAAAATTGTTGCTCCTTCAGGAAGGTCCTCTAATGATTTATATTTTTTAGAGTAAATACCGATTGGTTCAATATGAACGCCACCTGCATTAACGAAATCATAGCCATTGTCTTTAATTTGTAACTCTAAGTAAGGAATATGTTGGAAATAGTTTGCATCAATTTCTTCTGACTCTAAATCTTGGTTTGGTAAAACATAATCTGTATATGGTTCAATCTCAAGATCAATACCTTCTTTTGCTAAAATCGGTTTTGCCTTTTCTAAAATAACAGCATGTGGTGTGTTAGAAGCACCTACTTTTAATGTTACGTTTTCTTTGCTATCTGATTGATCATCTGATGCTGAATTAGCATCTTCTTTTTTATCAGTACCACAAGCTGCTAAAGCTAGGACAAGTATTGATAAAAATAATCCTGCCAATAATTTCTTCATTTATGACACTCCCTTTTACTTTGTTTGAAATATGTTAGCGGTAAGAACCGGAATAACCTCTAATGTCTTTCTAGCGTTTATCGATTTTATCGGTAATGACATCACCAATCCATTGAATGATAAATACAACTACTAAGATCAAAATAGTTGCCATTAATGTCACATCTTGGCGATTTCGTTGGAAGCCATCTAGGAAAGCTAAGTTTCCAAGACCACCTGCACCGATAATCCCTGCCATCGCAGTGTAACCAACAAGTGCTACAGCCGTTACGGTAATACCAGAAATCAGAGCTGGTAATGATTCAGGGATTAGGACTTTCCAAATAATTGTGGACGTTTTAGCCCCCATTGAACGAGCTGCTTCAATGACACCTTTATCAATTTCGCGTAATGCAATTAAAACCATACGAGCGTAAAATGGAGCTGCACCAATAATTAAGGCTGGTAAAGCCGCATTTGCTCCGCGAATTGTCCCAAGTAAAAACTTCGTAAATGGAATTAATAAAATAATTAATACGATAAATGGAATGGAACGGAATATATTAACGAGTGACCCCGTTAAAAAGTTAACAATTTTATTAGCCCATAACTGATTAGGACTTGTTAAAAATAGCAAGATACCAATAACCAATCCAAGAATAAATGTGACAACTGTTGAAATAGCTGTCATATACAATGTTTCATACGTAGCTTGCCACATATTTTCCCAGTCTACGTTCGGAAAGAGATTAGTTAGCATTTGCGATCACCTCCGTTTGAACTTCGACTGTATTTAAATAATGTAGGGCATCAGCCACATTTTCCTTAGAACCATCAATTTGCACAATAAGTGTACCGTATGCTCCATTTTTCGTTTGCGAAATATTGCCATGAACAATGCTTACTTCCACATCGAATTTTTTAACAAGATGTGAAATGACGGGCTGTTCCGTTTTTTCACCAACAAAGATCAGCTTGACAAGTTGACCAGTTGGGTAGTTTGCTTTGATCTGTTCCACTGTATCCTTTGTTTCTTTTGTGTCGGTAATCTGGGCTACAAATTTCTTAGTAATAGCTGCTTGTGGTGCTTGGAAAACTTGCAACACCTCACCACGCTCTACAATTTCACCAGCCTCCATTACGGCTACACGATGACATATTTTACGGATAACGTGCATTTCATGGGTAATCAATACGATCGTTAACCCTAAACGTTCATTGATATCAACTAGTAAGTCAAGAATAGCATCTGTCGTTTCAGGATCCAGTGCAGATGTCGCCTCATCACATAGTAAAACTTCTGGATTATTAGCTAATGCTCGTGCAATCCCAACTCGCTGCTTTTGACCACCTGAAAGTTGTGATGGGTATGCCTTATCACGTCCTTCTAAACCTACAAGTGAGATTAACTCCTTCACACGGGCTTCTCGTTGAGCTTTTGGAACACCTGCAATTTCCAGAGGGAAAGCGATGTTTTCAGCAACTGTTCTAGACCAAAGTAAATTGAAATGCTGGAAGATCATACTTACCTTTTGTCTAGCAGCTCTTAACTTTTGCCCTTTAATGGATGAAAATTCTAGATTGTTTACTGTTACCGTTCCTGTTGTCGGTTTCTCTAATCCATTTAATAAACGAATCATGGTACTTTTACCGGCACCACTATAGCCGATGATGCCAAAGATTTCACCTTTATTTATAGTAAGGTTGACGTCTTTGACTGCCGTTAATTCGCCATTTGCTGTTTTGTATTTCTTCGTAATATTTTGAAGCTGAATCATAGCGAATACTCCTTTTCTTATATAAAAAAACCCCTTCACTCATAGACAAGTAGAAGGGGTCACGTATGATACGTTAAACCGTTCTCTCATCTTTCAAAGAAAAATCTTTGGGTGATTTGGCACCTTTTCACATGGTGATGGTTGCCGGGCTTCATAGGGCACTTCCCTCCGCCGCTCTTCATAAGAGTTCGATATATTTAATGTTTTAGTAATATATTTGATACTTTACCACGCTAGTAATGTTCAGTCAATTGATTTTTTTAACAATTCGTACAAAAAAGGTACAGATTGAAAAGCATAAATTTTATCTGTCACTTTCCCGCCATCAGTAACAAGTAAACATGGGACACTTTCAATTTGATGCTCATAAGCAATCTGCTCTAGAAAGTTGATATTTGCTTTGCCGATTTGAAGCTGTGGCAGCAATTGTTCAATAACTGACAGCATTTTTGATGCCACCGCACATGTTCCACACATCGGTGTATATAAATAAAATGCAGCTTTTTCACCCGACTGTATAGCCGCTTCCCACTGCTCTTTTGACCATTCTTCCATTGATTTCACGCAACCTTACAAAATATATTCATTATGGATTGAGAAATGAGCACGCAATAAAATCATCGCTAACACTTTTCTTGGTGTTGTCTCTACTTCCTTATATGTTGGCATTGTACGTAAATGCTCAGCCTCTGGATAATGTCTGTCCATTAATGCACGTAGCTTATCGCCAGACGTATCTGCATCAAAAAAAGTGAAAAGCTCACAGCCCTCATAAGGATCGAGTAGCTCTTCTAATTGATGCACACCAATTGTACCATTCGTACAAAGTATTGTAACATTCTCATTTAAAATAGGCTCAATTTGTAGCTTATCTGAGCGTCCTTCTACGATCAAGCATTTTCCCTCGAACATTACGCCACCTCCAATTAGACATCCCCACTTATAAGTCATTATATAACAAAAAACGCCGGTAGTTTCCGACGTTTTTCGATTATAGCTTGTCTTATTCAGCGATCATTTCTTCGTATTGCTCTGCTGTCATAAGTTTTTCAACTTCAGATGCATCAGCAGGCTCAACAACGATCATCCATGCTTTTTCATATGGTGATTCATTAACGAATTCTGGGCTATCTTCTAAATCTGCATTGACTTCAACTACAGTACCTGAGATTGGTGCATATAATTCAGAAACAGTTTTAACTGATTCTACGCTACCGAATGGATCATCTGTTTTGATTTCGTCGCCAACCTGTGGAAGCTCAACGAAAACGATATCTCCTAATTCAGATTGTGCGAAGTGAGTAATACCAATACGTACTTTTCCATCTTCTACTTTTACCCATTCATGTTCTTCAGAGTATCGTAAGTCTTTAGGTGTGCTCATGCAATAAACCCCTCCATAAATATGTAATATATTCACTTTCAGTGTGCCATACTTCTCCTATAAAAACAAGATTCAATTACACCTCTAGGTAATTGAAAGCATATTTTTTCGAGTTCGCTTCAAAAATTAGAAACATCCATCGGAGACATTATTTTCATTCAGATCATGCCTTACACTTCCAAATAGAGGTAAGTCCTTTATCACGATCAAGACGGCTATTTCCAAGTTTGCTCAAAATCAGCTTCTTTAAACCCTAACGTTACTTTTTTTCCATCAGTCACGATAGGTCGTTTAATTAACATACCATCAGAGGCAAGTAGCTCAAGCTGTTCCTCTTCCGTCATATCAGCCAGCTTGTCCTTTAAACCAAGCTCACGATATTTCATACCAGATGTATTAAAAAACTTCTTTAAAGGTATTCCACTTGCCTGCCATAAAGCTGTTATTTCTTCCTTTGTAGGTGGTTGCTCTACAATGTGTACCTCTTCATAGGAAACTTCATGATCATTTAACCACTTTTGCGCTTTTTTACATGTTGTACATTTAGGGTAATGAATAAATTGAATAGTCATTAATATGCTCCTCTACTGTCTTTTTCTGTAGTATACCATCATAATTGTTTTGAATGGAGGAACTTCTCTCATTTTCATCAGTCTATCCATCTGTTTTGCTTTTTTATCCGTCACTTTTATGATTCTCTATTTTGCAATTTATTGGTATCGCAAAAACTAGCTACCCAAAAGAGGATAGCTAGTTTGCTACATTGATGATTAAACGATATATTTTTCTGCTTCGATTAATTTTACAGATGCTTCACGTTTTTTCGCAATTAAGTTGTATGGGTTATTGCGAGTTAGCTTACGAAGCGCAGATAATGTCATACGCGCTACATCACCATCTGCTGAAGCAAGAATTGTATCTTTTGCTTCTTTTTCGATTTCTGCAAATGCTTCTTGGCAGAAGATTTGTGTATAAAGCAATTTTTGATGTGCTTTTTCAGCGCCATCACGAGCAATTGCTTTTTCTGTACGTAAAACAGCCGATTCCATCGCAAATAATTGGTTAGCGATATTCGCAATATTCACTAATACTTCCTGCTCCTGATCAAGCTTTGCACCAAAGCGTTGCGCTGCTAAACCTGCTGCTAATACAGCAATCTTCTTCGCATTTTTCACTAAATATTTTTCTTGAGCAAGTGGCTCTGTACCGATATCTTCTGGCATTAACATTAGAAGCTCTTGCTGTAAGTTTTGGGCAACCTGTAATAGTGGTAACTCACCTTTTAGCGCCTTTTTCATAAATGTGCCTGGTACAATCATGCGGTTAATTTCATTTGTACCTTCAAAAATTCGATTGATACGAGAATCACGATAAATACGCTCAACCTCGTATTCAGCCATAAAGCCATAGCCACCATGTAGCTGTACTGCTTCATCTGCAATGTAATCTAGTGTTTCTGAACCAAACACTTTTGCAATAGAGCATTCAATTGCGTATTCTGCGATAGCACCTGCAATCACTTTTCCTTGCTTTTGCTCTTCAAGGCTTAACTGACTTAAACGATCTTCAAACAGACCAACCGTACGATAATTTAAAGATTCCGATGCATACAGTTGAGAAGCCATTGTTGATAATTTCTCTTTAGTAAGATTGAAACCAGAAAGCTTTGTTTTAAATTGCTGACGTTGGTTTGTGTATTGAATTGCTAACTCTAATGCACGTTTAGAGCCACCAATTGTGCCCACACCCAGCTTATAACGACCAATATTTAAAATATTAAACGCAATTACATGCCCACGGCCAATTTCACCCAATAGATTTTCTACAGGTACTTCCGCATCTTCTAACACTAATGTACGAGTTGATGATGATTTAATCCCCATTTTCTTCTCTTCAGGGCCAACTGAAACGCCGTTGAATGCACGTTCTACGATGAATGCAGAGAATTTATCGCCATCAATTTTCGCGTAGACAACAAACACATCTGCAAAGCCTGCATTAGTAATCCATTGCTTTTCACCATTTAAAATATAATGTGTTCCTGCATCATTAAGCTTCGCAGTTGTTTTTGCTCCAAGGGCATCTGAACCCGAACCTGGTTCTGTTAATGCATAGGCTGCAATTAACTCCCCAGAGGCAAGCTTAGGTAAATATTTTTTCTTTTGATCTTCATTACCGAAAAGAACGATTGGTAATGAGCCAATCCCCACATGAGCGCCATGTGTAATAGAGAACCCACCTGCAACAGACATTTTCTCAGCAATTAAAGCAGAAGAAACTTTGTCTAATCCAAGCCCTTCGTATTCTTCTGGTACATCTGCTCCAAGTAAACCTAATTCGCCTGCACTTTTAAGAAGACGCACTGAATGCTCAAATTCATGGTGCTCTAAGTTTTCAACTACTGGTAATACTTCATTTGCTACATATTCCTCTGTTGTTTTAGCAATCATTTTATGCTCATCAGTGAAATCTTCTGGTGTAAATACACGATCTAATTCCACATCTTCAATAAGAAATCCGCCGCCTTTAATGAAATCAGTTGTTTTTTCAGTCATGTTTAATTCCTCCCAATGTATCTATTTTGATTGTCTAATCCCCTAATAAGTGACACCTCAGCGCCATAAATTCATCGTCCCTATAAAGAGATAGCTGACGCTTCGATTGCACTCCAAAAACCATGTTTCTTGGCTTAACATATCTATAGAAAAGCTTGATGTATACAATGTTCGGAGGCAACCGTAAACAGTACACCTCAAGCTTATCTAGCAAATTATTAAAGAATTTCAAATACCCCAGCAGCGCCCATACCGCCACCAATACACATTGTTACTACGCCATATTTCTTACCTTGGCGCTTCAATTCATGAATAAGCTTAAGTGTTAAAATGGCTCCTGTTGCACCAAGCGGATGACCTAACGCAATGGCTCCACCATTTACATTGACTTTTTCTTGGTCGATCCCTAAATGACGTACGACCTGTAATGATTGAGAAGCAAATGCTTCATTGATTTCCCATAAATCTATATCCTCTATGGATAAACCTGCGATTTCTAACGCTTTTGGTACAGCAACAATTGGACCGATCCCCATTACTTCGGGCGGTACCCCTCCAACAGCAAAGCCTAAGAATTTTGCCATTGGCGTTAGCCCTTGCTTGACAGCTTCTTCACGGTCCATTACGAGTACAGCAGCAGCACCATCAGAAGTTTGAGAGGCATTACCAGCCGTTACACTGCCTTTTACATGGAAAGCTGGACGTAGTTTTGCTAAACCTTCAACAGATGTACCTGGACGTACCCCTTCATCCATACTAAATGTGAATTTTTTCACTTGTGGTTTATTTTGATCATCTACATAATGCTGTTCCACTTCGATTGGTACAATTTCATCATTGAATTTACCTTCTTTAATGGCCTTTTCAGCAAGCTCATGTGAGCGAACAGCAAAAGCATCCTGGTCTTCTCGACTAACATTGTACTGGCGAGCCACTTCCTCAGCTGTATGGCCCATCCCCATATAATATTGTGGAGCCGTTTCAGCTAACGTTGGATTTAGGCGTGGTGTATTTCCAACCATTGGCACCATACTCATAGACTCTACACCACCAGCAAGAATCGCTTTGGAATGTCCGAGCATGATTCGTTCTGCCGCATAGGCAATCGCCTGTAAACCTGACGAACAAAATCGATTAATCGTTAGAGCAGGTGTTGTATCTGGTAACCCAGCAAGTGCACCAATACTACGTGCTACATTCATCCCCTGCTCCGCTTCTGGCATCGCACAGCCTAAGATTAAATCATCAATCGGTCCTTCATAGCCCGCTCTTTTCAATGTTTCTTTGACTACAACAGCACCAAAATCATCTGGTCTCACCGTTGCTAATGAACCTTTTTTTGCTTTTCCTATTGGAGTTCGTGCTCCTGCTACAATAACGGCTTCACGCATCCTATTAATCCCCCTTTGTTTCATGTGCAAGATTGATCTATTTCGTCATTTAATTACGAAGTGGTTTACCTTTTAACAGCATATGTTGCATTCTTTGCTGTGAAAGTGGATCAGCAACAAGGCTTAGGAACGCCTCACGCTCTAAGTTTAATAAATACTGTTCATCAACTAATGTGCCGTATGGAACCTTACCACCTGCAATAACATAAGCTAATTTTTTAGCAATTTTTAAATCATGTTCACTAATAAAGCCTGACTCAAACATCCCTTGCGCACCGATGAGTAATGTACCGTAACCTGATGCACCGACAACAGGCACTTTTGTAGGTACAGGTGGTTGATAGCCTGCTTCATAAAGCGCTAAAGCCGCTTGCTTTGCATCATATAATTGATGATCTGGGTTAACGGAAATACCATCTGCAAAGTTTAAGAAGTTATTTTCACGTGCTTCTTCGCCAGAAGTTGATACCTTAGCCATCGCAATTGTTTCAAATACTTTATTGGCAATATGTTGATAGTCTACCTCTACGCCATTTGGCAAGCCCTTAAGGAATTTTTGATAAAGCGCTTTATTTCCGCCACCGCCAGGAATTAAACCAACGCCTACTTCCACTAAGCCCATATACGTTTCCATCGTTGCTTGGATATGCGCAGCTGGTAGACAAACCTCTGCTCCACCGCCTAATGTCATCGCAAAAGGTGCTGCCACAACTGGCTTACGGGAATATTTAATTTTTTGCATAGCATCTTGGAATGACTTAATGACGAAATCTAGCTCGAAGATATTATCATCCTGTGCTTCTACTAAAATCATTCCTAGATTTGCGCCAACGCAGAAGTTTTTCCCTTGGTTACCGATAACTAGGCCCTTGTAGTTAGCCTCTACTTCATCTATTGCAAAGTTAATCATTTGGATAATATCTAACCCAATTGCATTCGATTGTGAATGGAATTCAAGTAATGCGATACCATCCCCTAAGTCTATTAAACTAGCACCTGTATTTGATTTAATGACACCATGCTTTTTCTTATAACGTTTTAAATTAAGCTCTTTTTCATTAACTGGCACTTTCACATATTGTGACCCATCGTAATAAGCTAAATCGCCATCTATTTCAGAATAGAATGTCTCAAAACCATTTGCCAGCATCTCTTTAACAAATGCAGGTACATCAAGACCTTCTGACTCCATTTTCGCTACAGAGTCTTTTACGCCAAGAGCATCCCAAATTTCAAATGGTCCTTGTTGCCAGCCGAAGCCCCATTTCATGGCATTGTCAATGGCTACGATATCATCCGCAATTTCACCATGTAGCTGAGCAGAATAAATTAATGTTGGTGCAAAAATCCCCCATAATAGCTCACCTGTACGATCCTTCGCATATGTTAATGCTTTGACTTTATTAGCTAAACCTCGCGTTTGTTTTGCCATTTCAATAGAAGGAGTTTTCAACTTTTTCACTGGGCTATAAGTTAAAGTTGTTGGATCAATCTCATGTATGTCCTTACCTTGTTTAAAGAAGAACCCTTGACCAGATTTAGCACCTAGCCAGCCATTCGCGACCATTTTCTGTAAAAACTCTGGTACAGCAAACACCTGCTGCTCCTCACCTGTTGTTTGATCATAAACATTTTTAGCTACATGAATAAATGTATCTAATCCCACAACATCCAGTGTACGGAAAGTAGCAGATTTCGGACGACCAATAAGTGGACCTGTTACAGAGTCTACTTCACCAACAGAAAAACCACCTTTTAACATTTCCTGTAAAGTTATAAGTAAACCATACGTTCCGATACGATTCGCAATAAAGTTTGGTGTATCCTTTGCTAATACAACACCTTTCCCAAGCACGTCTTCCCCAAACGTTTTCATGAAGCTAACTACTTCAGGCGCAGTTGTATTAGCAGGAATTACTTCTAAAAGTTTTAAATAGCGAGGAGGATTGAAAAAGTGCGTTCCAAGGAAATGCCTTTTAAAGTCGTCTGAGCGTCCCTCTGCCATTGCGTTAATACTAATTCCTGATGTGTTTGAACTGATAATTGTTCCTGGTTTACGAACAGCATCAATTTTTTCATAGAGACTTTGTTTAATTGGTAAATTTTCAACTACAACTTCGATTATCCAATCTACATCTTTTAGTTTCCCTAGATCGTCTTCAAAGTTGCCAACCGTTAGTAGTGATAAATTTTTCTTAGAAGTAAGTGGTGCTGGCTTTTGCTTTAATAACTTTTGCAAAGCTCCGTTTACAATACGATTTCTTACAGCTGGATGCTCTAAAGAAAGACCCTTTGCCTCTTCCTCTTGCGTCAGTTCCTTCGGTGCAATATCTAATAGTAATGTTGGTATACCGATATTGGCTAAATGTGCTGCAATTCCAGAGCCCATCACCCCAGAACCTAGAACAGCTGCTTTTTTAATGTTGTAAGTCACAAGCAATTCCCCCTTATTCTCCCATTGAATGAATAGCCATTCATTTTTTGGCCAAAAAAATATCAAGTGTACCTTAGTGTTTTTTCGTCCTGTTGTTGGATGAAATTCATTCCAGGCAACTAAGCCCGACTAAGGCTTATCTTCGTTCTTAACTCACTTTTTAATGAATGAAGATAAAACTACTTTTCTGTTTTTAGTGTAGATTATTTTGTCTAATTTAGCAATCTTTTTTCAAGAATTATTTTTGCAATATACATCTTTTTCTGTTTTTTACGAGCTAAAAGCAGACAATAAGTAGCAATCAAAACGGCCAAACAGAAAACTTTCAGCTTAAGAGAAAAATGTGTAGAATGGAAAACAAGGAGAGTGAATATATAATGAAAACAATTACTACAGCAGATCAATTTAATGAACTAATCGCGGGTGACCAAAAAGTACTAGTGAAATTTTACGCTGGCTGGTGCCCAGATTGCACACGAATGAACATGTTCATCGATCCAATCATTGAAGAGTACAACCAATATGACTGGTATGAGCTAAACCGTGATGAGCTTCCAGAAATTGCAGACAAATATGATGTAATGGGAATCCCAAGCTTATTAATTTTCCAAAACGGTGAAAAACTTGCACATTTACACAGTGCCAATGCAAAAACACCTCAGCAAGTAACAGAATTTTTATCTGCTCAACAATAAAGAGCAAAGAGCTGCATTTCATTGAAATGCAGCTCTTTTTAAAAGGAGATTGTTATGCACAAACAATTAGTTCTACTCGGTACATCACAATATGATACATCGATTGCACCAAGCTATCGTTATTCTGCCTGTGGACCTACTACCATTCACGTTATGTTAAACTTTTTGAACAAATCAGCCCCTTCAATAAATGAACTCTACAAGCTGCTCGGTGGCACAAAAATTGGCTTATTTAAATGGCGACTTATCCATAATCTCCGTCGACTATATCCAACTTGGGATATTCGAAATTGTTCATTAAAAGAAGCTTTACAGGAGATTGACGCCGGTCGCCCCGTTGCTATGCGTTTTGATCGTTACTTTAGCCTTCAATGGCGAGATAAAAAATCGGCCTTTGCCTATCATTGGGTACCGCTAATTGGCTATGACATAAAAAATGGCGACCTATCGTTAATTTTTCATGATAATGGTAGACCTCATCATGAAAGTACTATTCGTCGAGCTTTCTATAAAGATAATGAGAAGGTGTTATCGTTTGTTAAAATTAAACCTCAATAGCGCTTATTTATAAAAAATAAAAAGCAGAGCATATTACTATACTCTGCGTTCATTGTTAAATAAGGGAATACAAGGAGCGTGCGTGCTTGGCGATTAGCGTGTAGCCACTCTCTTCTATTTCTTTAAAAATATGTGGTTCATAGCTTGGTAACGCTAGGCTTGCAAAATCTGCTTCAATTGGTACATCGGTTTGAATAGTTGCAAGCTCATGGGATAATTTTAGCATGTCCAAATTTTCCTGGATTTTTGTGCGTTGGCCTGGCTTTAATTCACCAAGTGATTCTAGAATCTTGTCAATTGAGCCATATGTTTGAATGAGCGTCAATGCTTGCTTCGGACCAATACCCTTGACACCTGGATAGCCATCACTAGTATCGCCCATAAAGGCTTTCACCTGTGCAAACTGCGTTGGCTCTATACGATATTCTTCTTTAAAGCGTGTATGTGTATAAATATCGTACTCTGTGTAGCCCTTTTTCGTAAAGGCAATTTCTGTAGAAGGTCTTAAAAGCTGAAGCAAGTCTTTATCCCCACTAATAACCGTAATATCTGCCTCATCCTGCCATTTAGTAATCATGGAACCAATTAAATCATCTGCTTCCATACCCTTCACACCGAAATTTTGCCAGCCAATTTGCTGCGATAATTTTTTCGCCATATCAAATTGAGGCAGCATTTCCTCTGGTGGGGCTGGGCGATTTGCTTTATAGCCATCAAATAAATCATTGCGGAACGTATGTGCCCCCATATCCCAGCAAACAGCCATATGCGTTGGCTTCATAATTGATTGTGCTGTTAAAACATGACGTACAAATCCTTGGGCCCCATTCGTCGGTGTCCCATCTGCCAAGCGAATAAAATGTCCCATTGCAGCTGAGGCAAAAAATGAACGGAATAACAGTGCCATACCGTCAACAATCAATAGTTTTGGTTTTGTTGTCATATAATTTCCTCTCTATTACAAATACAAAGTTTGTATAAAATAAAATGTTTCCTATTTTACATTATAACAAACTTTCACTAATCAGCATTGTCAATACACGGAAATACTATTACTTTACGGCGTAACCTTCCCTTTTTTTGAAATACGATTACGGTGATCAAGTTGAATGCCTGTTAACCACTGTAAAAATGCTGTTACCCCAATTTTAACGGTTTCCGGACGTAGCATTCCTTCCTTAGGATCAGCATAAACAAAATCAATATGACGAACTCCTTCATTTTCTCCAATCAGCTTGAGAATATCAAATAATTCGTAGGCCGTTAAGCCACCTGGTGTTGCTGCAGGAACGTCACGAGCAAACATAATATCTAGAGCATCTAAATCTACTGAAACATAAATACGATCTACTTCATACATCAGCTGACGAAGCATTTCACGAATTGTGAGCTGTATACCATCTCGTCGCATTTGCTTTAACGTAATCATATGAATCCCTTGCTCTCTTGCGTAATGAATCATTTCAGGTGAATTGAAAAAGCCATGCAAACCGACATTATACACATGTTTCCCCTCAACAACTCCTGCTGCCATTAACTGATGAATGGGAGAATCTTGTGCTAAACCAACCTCTTCTTGATTCCTTGCATCTAAGTGTGTATCAATCTGAATAATGCCAATCCGATCTTGCGGAAAAGCATTTTTTATACCTCTTAAGGAACAGGCAGTAACCGCATGATCTCCTCCAATCAAACAAGTAAAGCTTTTTTGAAAAGCAATACTTAAATTTTCCGCTGCTGCTTCGATGGCAGATTCAGAAAGCATACGATCTTGTTCATGAATCGCCACATCTCCTATATCCACGACTGACAGCGCACGTAAATTAACCTGTTCATCTAAATTATATGATTGAAAACTAGGCCACACTTTACGAAATTCAGTTGGATATTGCGCTTTTGTTGATCCTCCACTGGCATACGATAAAAGCGCACCATAAATTACAATATCCACATCATTTGGATTCGGATTAGCTTGCTGCTTTATCCATTGATGCATTGCTGATCCATTTTCTTGCTTCCACTGGCATTCCGGTTGAATAAACATTATTCTCTACCACCCTTCATATCTTTTCCATCCAAGTTAAATTGACCTACATAAATTTTTACTTTCCGCAAAATGTCCTGCCATAAAATTTCTATTATTATAGTACCATTCGTACATTCATTTTCGTCATTGTTTTACTTTTTTCCTCTTTTCTTTTGAAATTTCTCAATTAGACAACAAAAAAGCAAACTAGAAACCGATCTAGTTTGCTTTCAATAACGAAAGGGTGATTTTCATATTGTGAGTTGGCCTTATATCTTTCATTTAAAGTGAGGAGCACCATAGTTAGGAGCGCTTTGCTCAGATTTTGGAGCGGTTACCTCCTCTTTTGGAGTGCTTTGTTCACACTTTGAGCGGGTATCACAACCTTTGGAGCGCCTTGCCCTTACTTTCGAGCGGTTACCTTCTCTTTTGGAGCACCTTGTCCACACTTTCGAGCGGTTACCTTCTCTTTTGGAGCACCTTGTCCACACTTTCGAGCGGTTACCCCCTCTTTTGGAGCGCCTTGCCCACACTTTCGAGCGGTTACCTTCTCTTTTGGAGCACCTTGTCCACACTTTCGAGCGGTTACCTTCTCTTTTGGAGCGCCTTGCCCTCACTTTCGAGCGGTTACCTTCTCTTTTGGAGCGCCTTGCCCTTACTTTCGAGCGGGTACCACAACCTTTGGAGCGCCTTGTCCACACTTTGGAGCGGTTACCCCCTCTTTTGGAGCGCTTTGCCCTCACTTTCGAGCGGTTACCTTCTCTTTTGGAGCGCTTTGCCCTCACTTTCGAGCGGTTACCCCCTCTTTTGGAGCGCTTTGCTCACACCTTCGAGCGGGTATCACATCCTTTGGAGCGCCTTGCCCACACTTTCGAGCGGTTACCTCATCAAAACTATTTCTGCTGTTTAAAGTGGCTTTGGCATAGCTCAGCAACTTCATGCATGGAATAACTTTGAAAATTGTATTGGCTGCGCAACTCTTGATAATAGCGTAATAGCTCTTCCAGCATCGCTAAATTTTTATCAATGTGCTTGCCAAAGTTATGAGGGTGCCACCATAAATGATAAAATGCTTGCGCCTTTGCAGCTTCGAGCATACTTTCCTTAATACGTTTTACTTTTAACCCTTCGAATACGCGCAATGGACCACAATAAGGCCTTAAAAAGGCACTTGACCGAATATTAATGAGCTGCGCCTCTTGCATTTCTGCTAGTGTTGCCATATGGTGTCCGGTTAGATTCCAATAGCTATCTAGCCATTTCTTTGCTCCGAAAAGTCTGCCCTTCTTCGTAAACTTTTGAGCTTGATACAATGTATGGTTTTCAGTTCCTCTGTAGCAAATATAGCCAGCTTCTGAACACGCTGATAAATAGTCTTTGTTTATTTGGTTACGTGGAAAGACAATGGATTTCATCGGAGCGATATATCCTTCACTAATTGTTTTTGTAGCATGTAAATCGGCACGAAAAGCTGCCTCTGTTTGCCCCTTTTCCAAGCAATAGAAATGGGAGAAGGTATGACTTCCTATTTCCTGATGTGGTGTACGTTTAATATCCTCGATTAAAGATTTACCAAAATGTAAAAGATCCTCTTGTTCATTTTCGCCTACTTTTGCTAGCTGTGTATGTGCAGCAAAGCGCATATTTTCATATTTCACAGGGATACCTCGTAAATAATGAGCCATTTCTGCCTTTGATTCTGCAAACAATAATCCGACTGTAGCCCAAGTCGCATGAATGTCATATTGCTCAAATAACGTTAGTATTCTGGGCAAGGCTTTACGTACACCATATAGGTTTTTATTGTATTGTCCATATCGAAAAACGTCATGGACACCCCAATTTAGCTCAAAATCTAATGAAATAACGAGACCCCCACCATTCATGTTGCTACTTCCTCCATTTTTGTACACCTAATAGCAGTGCACGTATTTTTGATTGGGTGATGTAGCCTGAGTAGACATGGACAATTTGGCCACCAAAGCTTAGTTTAAAGGCTCGTACATTATGACTATTTGTTAATTCACCCATATCATATAAAACAAAACCTTGCTCCTTTAAGTGGAGTAGATTATGCCAGATTAAAAAACGATTGGCATAACGGATCGGTCGTTTTAAATGTGAAGGCATAGCTGATGCATGACAAGTAGCCTCGTAAAAAGACATCGCTCTTTTCTCATGAACAATATCTAATCGATAGCACAGTGTTTGTCCACAAATACTCTGGATCTCGGATAATAATAATGCACCCTGTTCATTTAGGAGCATGAGTGTTTCCATTTGTGACTTGCCAATTGCTTCAAGCTTTTTTCTTTTGGCAAACTGATTGTAGAATTGCTGGAAGGCTCGCAAGTTGTCCATCGAGGGCTCTTTGTACAAAATAACTTGATAAAATTCTTTTTGGGCCCGTCGAAGGATTTTACGATTCCCTTCTGAAAGTGCTAAATATAACGAAAGCTCATGCTCTTGCAAATGAATGTGAACCGTTTCGCTTTTTACAAGCTTTCTGCTAGGTACAAGTGAATGTGTATAGCCTACAACTTTCATTGAGTTTCGAACATTTGCTGGCTTTTCTAGAAGATAAAAATGCTGCATTGCGATATTCCATCGCTTACTTTTAATGGACAGAATGAACATCGCCCCCACTCTCCGTATATTTTTCTACACGATTTCGCTCAAAGCGAGCGAATTTAAAATGTTTCATTCGAGAAATAGGTTTATAGCCTAGCTGTACTAAGCGCTTACGCTTCCGCCATTGCCAAAAGCTTGCCGTTACCCATAGTGTTTGTGCCGGTTTTATTTTTCGAAAATAAGCTGTAATAATATCGATTTGTTTGAAAACATCATAGGCTAAAAAATAGGTCTGCTTCGGTAACGGTTCTATAATCCGCAATGAATCGACTCGCCAATTTGTGGCATGTAACGCAAAGGCTGGTTTATTCGTTTCTGCAAAGGAGTCTTTATAAATCGTATATCCCTTATAAAAGAGGGCAATGACTTCCTCCTGATCAAGCTGCATCGCTTCCTGAATCGACATTTCTTCAAATAAGTTACCAACAGGCTGCTGTGGCGATACATCCTCTGAGGGAGTTAATTCATACAGCTCCACTTGTTTCATACGAACAAATCTTTCTACGAATTGTTGTCCATATTCTAGCCAATCTTTTAGCTTTCCATACTTTACTAAAAAACGTAAATGACCTAGTGAATTACGCTTCCAGTCCACAATTCGCTGATTACTTTTTACGTATTCCTTAAGTCGTTGCTTTAATGATAAAAATCCTGTCAGTAAATTTGTACGTTTCGAACCACTGCTGGCAAGCATATGCCTTGTAAAATCAATGCTAGAGCGCCAGTCAAATTTATAAGGCTCATAGCCAATACTCATATCAAATAGGCGATAATTGGCTGCGAACGTTCGCTGAATGGTTTCTTGATTGACGATACGTCCAGCACCAAATAAATTAAATGTTGGCTCATGTGCAAGAGCGTAAGTTACATAACGCCCCCGACAGCAAAGTCCATATGTGAAACCAATCCACTGATTTTCAAAGACAAGTGCATCGACCTCCACCTGTAAGGCCTCTCCCTTTAGCATTGTTAAACGTTCAAAAAAGTCTCTTTTCTTACCCTTTGTAAATTCACTTGTATCAATCTTTTTTGCCCAACGACGATTAAATAATCGAAACATTTGCCAAAGCTCGTCCTGCGATGGAGCACGTCTTTCTAATGAGCCTAAATTTCGTAGCTTTCGTTCGCGTCGATCGACACCATGCATTTTTCGTCGTTGATTGAAATGATGTTGAAAATCTACTTCCGAAAATGCTAGATACGGTGTCACTACACGGAATATGCTTGTACGTAATTGTCTTTCAACAAAATATTGCTCCAAGATTTTAGTAGATGCTTTACTTTCTAATAAGCCATGAAGAGAAAAAACAACGTGTCGATATTTTTTAATCAGCTCATCAAATATAAAGGTTGCTGCTTGGAGTAACCACTGTTGTTTAGCGACTATCCCGGTATAGTTAGCAATCTGTTTACCTGCAAATGTATACACCCTTATTCCCCATCGAATAGACACCGTAAAGGGGAAAAAGGCGATGATTGTCCCCTCATGTTCAATGGCATAAAGCTCTACACGTTCTTTCCGTCCAACAATTTGCCACCAATTATAAAACCAAGCAAATTCTATAAATGGGTTATCATTGTCCTCTGCTTCTAAAATGGCATCCCAAATTTCCTTGTACCACATAAGCTCATCATCAGTTCTAATGCGAATTAATTGCAATTTAATCCCCTTTCTTCGCTAGTTCTGAAACAGCTTGCTGATAGACCATTATTGTTTTTTGATACATAGGGGTAAACGTGAAATACTGCAAATAACGGCATTCACTTACATTCCCCATTTGTTGCCTTAAATCGGCATCCATTATTAGTTGGTGTAGCCTCTGCTTTAATAATTCAAAATTATCTCGTTCTACTAAAAATCCATTACCATGATCTTCTACGAGCTCTTTTACACCACCTACATTTGTTGCAATAATAGGGAGACCTACACGCATCGCTTCAATAATAGAAATCGGCAAGCCTTCCCAATCTGACAACAAGACAAAAATGTGGCTTTTCTCAAGATAAGAATGGACATCTAATTGATTGCCTAAAAATGTTATACGTGCTGTTAAACCAGACTGTTCAACAAGTTTTTCTAGGTCAGAACGGAGTGAACCATCTCCAATTAGTTGAAGATGCCATGGAATATGCGTCAGCTCCGCCAAAGCCTTGAGTAAGATATCCTGCCTTTTTGGCACTTCAAAACGAGCAACCATAACAATGATTGGCTGCTCCAAAAATGTTCTTTCAGTTGTTGTCCTTTTCTCTATTAGATCAATGCCATTATGAATTGTCAGTAATTTATGTGCAGGAGCCACCTCCTTCATTAGTGCTAATTCTCGATCGTATTCGGATACCGTAATAATTTTTGTAGTAAATAGCTGAACAGATTTTTCCATCCGATGGTATAGCAGCTTTTTCTTTTGTGGAACACCTTCTGTAAAACTCCAGCTATGTGCTGTAAAGATAGTTGGAATTCCTAGTAAACTACCAACTACACGACCTATGATACCTGCCTTGGATGAATGGGTGGCTACAATATCTGGTTGTATTCGTTTAAAGACAGCTCTTAATTGCCAGAATGATTGAAAGTCTTTCGCTAAATGAATCGCTCGTTGTAAGGAAGGTATATTGATGACGGGAATTTTCAGTTCTTGCAAGCGCCACAGTGATGGCTGATAGGAGCCCGTTACAACTGTCACCTCATGTCCATCTTGTTGTAATTGGATAGAAAGTGCCTCCACATGTTTTTGAGCACCTCCGACCTTATCCATTCTTGTAATAAGCTGAACTATTTTCAGTACTGCCACTCCTTATTTTTTAATAAGCACCCGTTCTTGCTACGATGACATAAATAGTCTTCAACATAATTTGGATATCCATCCAAAAGGAGAAATTTTCAACATATTCAATGTCATACGAGATTTTTTGTCCATGTGATATATTCGATCTACCATTTATTTGAGCAAGCCCCGTCAATCCTGGCTTTACCTCCAGTCGCCGAGCTTGTAAAGAGTTATAAGCATTTGTAATCGTTGGAACTTCCGGGCGTGGACCTACAATGCTCATATCACCCTTTAGCACATTTAAAAGTTGTGGGATTTCATCAATACTTAGCTTTCGAAGGATAGCGCCCACTTTTGTGATACGTGTATCTTGCTTCGTTTTAAAGTAATAATCATCAGGGATACCATTAGCACAAATAGTCGGCATATTTACTGGAACTGCCTGAATACACATTGTTCGTAGCTTCCAAATCACAAAGCGGTGATGATCGAGGCCAGTTCGTATTTGTTTGAAGAAAATGGGGCGACCCGTTGTCATGAGTAAAATGAGAAAGACTATTAGCATAAGAGGAATCGTTATAAAAAGTAAAATTAAAGCCCCAATAATATCAACTATTCTTTTGCCGTACTGACCATAGAATGTGAGATTCTGAGCTGTCTGAACGTGCAATACATCATCCTTTGCATTTTTTTAGCACTTAACACTATATATTCATTTTGTACATTTCTAGAACTAGTATAGAAAAAGTGCTCCCTTTAAGAAAAAAAGAGTTATGTCAGCGTCATATGCTGAATAACTCTTTTTGCCGTATTATATGCTTGCTTCTAAAATTTGAACATCACATTCAATCAAAACATTCCCCTTCACCGCTTTACTTATCATACAAGTCTGTTCCGCCTTGTGTGCTAAGCGCTCTATTCTTTTTGCAAGATGTTCCGATAGCTCTTGGACAACAATTGTTGGTTTATGGACAATTTTTTCATAAGTAAAAACGCCATTTTCTACGCTTACAAACCCATGAGCCTGCATGGATAAAGACATAACATCTATTTCCGATCTTTCAAGCAGAGCAGCTAAGGTGATTAAATAACAGGTTGCCGCTGCACCTAAAAGCATTTCATCTGGATTTGTACCAATCCCTGGACCATTCATTTCCTGAGGAATAGATATTTGCGTTTGTAAATTGCTTGATGTTATGTTCCCTGTCCCATTTCTTCCGTCCGCCCAAGTTAAATCCATTGTAAATTTATGCTGAACCATCGTTTATATCCTCCTTTATTTTTGGCTAAGAAAAATGCGAAATATTTATCGTAAGGCAAGCAAGGCGTAGCTTAAAACCTTTGCTTTCTTTAACTCTACCACATTTTCAACGTGATGCTTGAAATCAAAAATTGCGTTGAGTACTTCGAACAGCCACCAGTAACTTCAAGTGCAGTTTGAATCCCTAGCAAAACATTCAACCTCACTGTGTTTCGAAAGAACCATTGCCATAGCTCCACTATTAGGGGTGATTTCCTTTATCGTACAAAATCAACCATTATTTTACGAAAAACAATGTGATAATTTTTATGGTAGAATAGAATAAATAATTCTTTAGGAGATTTTCAAAATGATTTTAACAAAGCAAGAAGCAATACAAGCATTAAAAAAGAACAAGTTCATCGGTTTTACGATTACAACAGGAAATATTATTATGAAAAAGATTAATAAAACCGATTATAATATTTTTGTCTTTGAAGAAGGGAAAGAAAAACCTTTACGTTATGTTGGTTCTATTATGAACGTAATGGCGACAATGAGTGATAAAGCCTCAAATAAAGACTTTTTCATTGTTGAACAGTTACCATCAGAAAATAGTGCTGTAGAAGCTCAAACTACTGAACATGAGGCAACAACAGAAGAAAAAGTAACACCTGTTAAGGAAAAAGAAGAAATTGTTGCTGAAGAAAAAGAAGAAATTGTTGTTGAAGGAAATGAGGAAAGCCGTGCTATCGCTGGCTATGAAGGATTATATGAAATGACGGCAAGTGGTCGAATTATTACGGTCCGTGAAAACCGTGCGTTAGCTCGTTGTAATGATGAGTACGGCTTCCATATTGCACGCTTAACGAAGGATGGCAAAGCAACTAGTCATAATGTTTTTGAACTTTGGAAACAAACATTCCCAGAACTAGAGCAAACTCATTTTAAAGGTGCTTTAAAAGCAAAATATGGTACAGGCTGTAAGCTAATCGATAAACCTGGTATCCACTTTTAATCATGAAACACCCTCAGCTTTTTTGCTGAGGGTGTTGTCGTTTAGAATTGATATATTTTTCGCCATTTGAACAACTGTAAGATACTGATTTTCTCCACTTTACGGAAACCCGCTTGTACCAACTTTCGCCTTCTTTTTCTATCAAACCACGGGGCAATCGTACAAACGGCTCTTCCTTCTCTCTGGACATCAGCAATGATATCAACGAGTTGCTGACTATCATACTCTCTTATATACGACATATTGTCTGCTAGCTCATAGGAATAGTTAGCAGCTTCTTCAGATGCTATTTTATCATGCCTCTTATATATAATTTGATCACCATTTCCCAAAAGTCGATAGCCCCTATAGAAACTTGAAATATAGTTTGCTCGCTCATGCATCTCCGTAATATCCTTCATTGATACCTCTTGAAAGTTCACTTGCCCGAAAGCATATTTTTGTTCTGCTATATAAACATCTAAAATATGTACTGCTAAAAATCGTTGTATTATCCTAACTGAAGCTCTTAACCAATCTTTTATTTTCGCGTGCTTCACAAAATATCGTAGTTCTCCTAAACGGTCCCGCTTCCATTTTACGAGCTGATGATTATTCGTTAACTGATCTTTTAAGCGATCTCGTAAGACCATCCAGGATCGAAGTACACGCTCTTTTGTTCCTTTCGTACTCATAACAAATTTTCTTGTAAAATCAATATGGGTATACCATTCAAACTTGTATGGCTCATAGCCACTTCCTAGATCATAATAACGATAGCCTACATCATGTGTTTTTAACATATTTTCTTTTTCAATAATGCGGCCTGGGCCAAATAGATTGAAGTCAGGCTCATGTCCCATTGCCAGACAAAAATTACGCTCTCTACAGCAAAGGTCAATCGTAAACGCAATCCACCGGCCCTCAAATTGCAGGCTGTCCACCTCTACTCGCAATGCCTTATCGGAGACCTTGGCCAATCGCTCGTAGAACAATCGAGTCTGATTTTCTGTAAAACCACTTTTATCAATTTTCTTTTGCCACCTTCTCGTAAATAACGTAAACATGTCTTGTAAATGATGGTGATTTTCTTCTTGAAATGCTACATGACCAAGTAACTTTAATTTATTTTCCCGACGCTTCAAACTTTTGAATTTTTTTCGATGCTTCTGCAAAAAATTATCAAGTGTGATTGATTGAAAATCTATATAAGGCGTGACAGTCCGAAAAATGGAATGTGGCATCTGATATTCTATTGCAAATTTTTCTAATTCTTGAGAGGTATTTTTACTTTCTAACAAACCATGTAACACCATTAAATAACGCTTGTATTTTTTTGAAAGCTCCTTCAGCATAAAGTTAATGGAACGTTCAAGCCAATTCTTTTCAGCGACTACTTCCATATAAGTCGCAAACCCTTGTCCCAAAAAGCCAAAATGATGCACTTTACCAAACCGTACTGTATGCACTAACGGAAAAAAGGCAACTGCTACTCCTTGATATTCGACTACATAAATCTCAACATTGTCATGAGTACCTAATGTTGTCCACCAAGTTGAGACCCACTCGTACTCAATAAAAGGATTATCATTGTGCTCTTTTTCGAGTATTGTTGACCAAGTACTTCGATAGGGCTCTAATGCTTCAATAGTCGTGATGAGTTTATACGTAAGCAATTTACTATATCGCTCCTTTTTTCCATTATCATCGCCATACATGTTGTAGCCACTATATTCTTAGCAAGAAAATATTAGAACATTTCATCCACGTGAAAGCCCTTCCTTATCACAGTCATAGGAAGGGCTTAGTCAACTTTATATTTTTACAAGTGGTACTTCATCTTTTTTTACGGCGTTTGCCATATGTGTAGTCGCCACAAAGCTTAATGTCATACCAGGCCCAATCGTAGCACCTGGTCCAGGATACGTCTCTCCCATGATTGACGCTGAACAATTACCTGAAGCATATAATCCTTCGATTGGTTCGCCATCTGCCTTAATAACCCGAGCATGTTCATCCACTACCAAGCCTCCCTTTGTGCCAATATCGCCTGGATATATACGTAATGCATAGAAAGGAGCTTTTTTGATCTCTGCTAAATTTGGATTTGGCAATGTTGGGTCCCCATAGTAATTATCATAGGCACTATCACCACGATAAAAATCATCATCATGACCATTTCGGGCAAAGTCATTAAAACGATTTACTGTCTCTATTAGACTTTCAGGCAGCACATCCATTTGTCTAGCAAGTTCTTCAATGGACTCTGCACTTTTCACGATGCCATGATCAAACCAGCTTTTTGGGAAGGCTTGTCCTGGGAACAGACCTGTAAAAATATAACGGCTTTTAGCAGAGGCATCAATGACTATCCATGAAGGAACAGCCTGTTGCGTGGTCTTTTGATGCTCGTACATGGTATCTACAAATTCATGATAAGGAGCCGCTTCGTTCACAAAACGCTGTCCTGCGCTATCTACAACAATCATATTTGGTACGCCCCTGTCCGCTACTAGGAAGAAGGGTTGTCCTTGTGGATCAATAACAGAAGGCGCTCCCCACACTTTATCCATTAAATCTAATGTAGCGCCAATTTTTACACCTGGTTCTATAACGTCACCTGTTTGTCCCTCTGGTGAAGAAGTCCATGCAGCGTTCGTTGGGCTTGGTAAATATTGTTCTCGAAGTGCTTGGTTGTGTGAAAAGCCGCCTGATGAAAGAACAACACCTTTCTTTGCCTCAATTCGCAGCTCTTGTCCATCTCGTTCCACAATGATCCCCATCACTCGACCCTTATCCATCATAAAATCTTTAAAGGCCGTTGATAGCCAAAGCTCACCATTTGCCTCCGCTAGCGATAGTCGTAAACGTGCTACTAAAGCTTCACCTAACGCAACTGGCTCACTTTTTGTCACCTTTGATTTTACTAGGCGCATGCCTAATTTCAGTGCAGTTGTTTTACCTTTTAACGTCCGTGTTATCATATTAACTTTATGAAACTCATAGCTATTCATTGTAAAGCCCTTAGTTGATAGAGTTGCTCGACGCATAGTATGCGCTAAAGAGCCCATTTTCGTTAAATCGAAAATTAGTGGTTCAATGGAACGTCCCTGAGACAAGCCCCCTGGTTTTTCTGGATAGTAGTCCGAGTAACCTTTTGCATATTGGAAACGCATATGCTTAGTTTTATTGTATAAAAATCGCAACATTTCTGGGCCTCTTGTAATATAGGCCTCCTTTAAAGCTTCAGGCACTCGATCACCAACTGTTGAATCTAAATATTGGCGTGCAAGTTCATGTGTATCTGGAACACCTGCACCTTTAATAACATGATTATTCGGAATCCATAAGGCACCGCCTGAAATAGCAGAAGCACCACCATAGCGATCCGTTTTTTCAATTACTAATGATTTCAAACCTTGTAACTTTGCTGTTAAACCTGCTGTCAATCCCGCAGCTCCAGAGCCTACTACAACTACATCATAACTTGCATCCCATTTCATTCAACCATTCCTCCCTTAATGAGCTAAATCGATGAATCTGGTCTTCCTATTAAAAAGTATAGAATTAAACTAATATTCAGTCAATTTTTCCATCCCAACATTAAAAAAAGGAGCGTCGACGCTCCCTTTAAGGTTTTAAAATCACTTTAATACAGTTATCTTCACGGTTACTAAATAGTTGATAGGCTTTACTTGCTTCCTCTAATGGTAGCTTATGTGTAATTATGTCAGTCGGATCAAACTTTCCTGCAGTGATTAAATCAAATAATTTTGGCATGAGATGAATAACAGGTGCCTGGCCCATTTTTAGAGATATATTACGTTCAAACAGATGTCCTAATGGAAATTGATTGTACTTAGCGCCATAAACACCTGTAATTTGGATTGTGCCAAATTTGCGTACTGCATCCATTGCAATTCGCAGTGGGCTTAATGTTCCTCCTTGTACTTTCATTTTTTGTCCTATAGCTTCTAAAGGTGTTTTTTTCCCATCCATACCAACGCAATCAATGACAACATCTGCTCCACCTTTCGTTATTTCACGAATATAAAAAGCCACTTCATCGTAATCGTCTAAATTAATAATTTCAACATTGTTCATTTTTTTCGCGTGGGCTAAGCGATAGCTAATATAATCAACAGCAATTACTCGCTTTGCACCCTTCATCCATGCAAATTTCTGTGTCAATAAGCCCACTGGTCCACAACCTAACACCACCACTGTATCGCCCTTTTTAACTCCCGCATTTTCCACACTCCAATAGGCAGTTGGTACAATGTCCGATATAAATAAAAGTGCTTCATCCTCTAGCTCACAAGAGTCAGGAATGACAAAGGGCATAAAATTGCCATAGGGAACATGTAAAAATTCAGCTTGTCCACCAGGATAATTACCATAACGCTGGGTAAAGCCTACGTACCCTCCTGAATCTACTCCAAGATTGTCATTGGAATGATCACATTGACTTTCCATAGCATTGTTACAATAAAAGCAATCTCCGCACGATACATTAAAAGGTAGGATTACACGGTCCCCCTTTTTCACCTTGGTCACATCTGACCCCACTTCTTCTACAATGCCCATTGGCTCATGTCCAATCACATAATCTTTATACGTAGGAATAGCTCCCTGGTAAATATGCAAATCTGAACCACAAATGGCTGTCGAGGTAATACGGACAATGATATCATCCTTCTTTTTAATAGCTGGGTCCTCTACATTTTTAACTTGAATGTCTTTAATCCCTTGATATGTTACTGCCTTCATGTCAACATCTCCCTTTTACAAATTATCAAGCATCGATTCTGACACTATTCTCTCCTTCTCTACCCGACAGTATGCACAACAAACTTCCTTTATAGATTGTATACAGCCAAGTGGACAGAAAGCATAATCGTTTCTAGTTAGCATATATTTGGTAAAACAGCTTTTAGTTTAAGATAGGGCGGAGGAATTTACAGGTGAGTGCAATGATTCTTGGTGGATTTCTATTTTTTAGTGTGAGCATAGGAGGCGCGATTGCCTGGATTTTCTCTAAGCTATTTCAGCATACAACGCAAGGGCTATCTTTATTATGCGGGGGTTTTTTAGTCGGCTTACTGGTGCTAGATATCATCCCTTCTTCCTTTCAAATCTATCAGTCTTTCGGAGTCATTCTTGGTATTTTTATTGGTTACTTCATCTTTCAGTTATTAGATACCCTATTTCATGCTTCCCATGCACAAAATCCCTCAGTCTCTCTATTAACGCTAGCTATGATTATCCATACTATTCCCATTAGTCTCACCGTCGGCAATTTACTAGGAAACGCTGCATTAAGTATTTCGCTCACTGCGTCCATCATTCTTCATCATGTGCCAGAAGGTTTTGCTCTATCGACTGCACTCATTTCACAGGGTGAAAGGCTTTGGAGACTTTTTATTTATTTCTTTATCTTCTCTATTTTCTTTAGTCTTTTCATTTGGCTTGGACAATATTGGGCCTTAACCGAAAAGGCACAGGGCATTTTAATGGGGATTTCCATTGGATTGATTGCGACGGCCAGTATTTCTGAATTCATTTTGCATCAAATCCAAAAAGTCTCCTTCCGATCATTTTTTATGTATCTTTTCTTAGGCTATTTTCTCAGCTATATTTTCCATATTCTCGTTGAATAAAAAGGGGTGTCTCTATGGATATGAGACACCCCCTTTCCTATTAAGCTTCTTCACTCAATAGCAATAAAGTCATTGTTAAAATTTTTGAAACCTCTGCACGAGTTAGATTGCCTTTTGGATTAAATTTGCCATTCGTGCCATTTAATATTCCTAAATGCTGCAATAGACCAATAGCTTCTACTGTTTCTTTACGCATTTGGTTTTTATCTGTAAATGTGTTGTTTTTACTTACTTGAGAGAGGTCAACTTCCATTGCTGTTAAGTACCTAGCAGTGATATAGGCCATTTCTTCGCGTGTAACAGGCTTTTTCGGCTGGAATTTGTCGCCGTCGAAAATATCTATTAAACCATATTCTTCAAGAATAGCTACTTCCTTTGCACCCCAGAAACCATTCAGATCCGTATAAGAAGCAGGACCCTCATAATCTTCATTCACATTTAAGCCAGAGGCACGGAAAATAATAGCTGCCAGTTCTCCACGAGTCACTTGACCATTTGGATTAAACGAAGTTGCCGTTGTGCCATTAATGATGTCTGTTTGATAGAGCAACTGGATATAGCTCTCAGCCCAATGCCCAATAGCATCCTTGAAATAACCACCTGGTTTTAACTCAACATCTGCACGACCAAAAACCATGATCATCCCATTTAAATCTTCAGCACTAACCGCTTCCCATTTACCAGCAGTATAGATTTCACTCTTGAAGCCATTTCCAGTTTGTGTGATTTTTATTTGGATGGCATTCCCGAATATTCTCTTAAATTCCTCATAGTTTTCCTTAAATTCTTTTTCTCCCTCAGGATAAAGATTTGTACCATCTTTGTAGGATTGAAGAATCGCCTCTAACGAAACCTTTACCGTAATACTATTTTTTGTTGTAACAATCGTTACCTCATTATTTTCAAAGCCTATTTTAGATAGCAGCAACATTTTATAAACATCTTGATAAGACATGGCTTGTAATTGATTTGTGGCTGCAACAGCTTGCTTTGGATGGATGATACTTGCCACATCCACAGCTTCCTGTGCATATGCCTGCCCGCCAAATCCTCCTGTAAAACATGCAATACTTAGTGCTCCAGCTAACATTATTTTTTTCACTGTTCTTCCCCCTTAGATTCATAAAATCAGTGTACTAAAACAACAGTTTGTAAATCTATAATAAAATGTAAATTATGCAAGAATTATATAAAAGACCTATTTTTCACATATTAGCATTTTACTACTTCAATTTTTCAATTCGGAAGGAGTCCAACAAAGAAATACGATAATTTTTTATTGCTATAAGAGAAATTCACTCAAATTATAATAAAACATGTCGCTTTACATGATACAAATGTAACCTAAATTTATGAGTAGGTATAAAGTAGAGGAATGCCCTAAATTTAGTAAGTAGCTGCTTGGAATGGTTATCAGCTTAGAATTATATATCTAGCCCTTGAATTGCAATAGATGGCGGAAAGCTTTGCCCATTGCTGGGATCAATTATAAATAGAATATCTTGTTCAAGTATTGGATTAAAAGACTCCACCATTTTTGGCATCTGTTAATCGTTTATGTATTCATGTCATTAATCGACTCTTTGAGAAAACCATTGTTCAATTATATAAATACTGCATATATGTTGTGTCTTATTTGGAGCCCTGTAGTAACCTTTAAGGGGCTTATAGTACATCATCGTCATACACCTAATCATGATATAAACAACAGGAGTTTCAATGTGTGGTTTTTAGTATGGTAATTAACTTTTAAAACACCGCCATTTGGCGGTATTTTAACTAATTGGCACGTCGCTGTTGAATGGTAATAAATAGACCAAGTAAGTGATCAGTTGTCATTACACCTTTCCTTAAATCTTCTAAATGTGATTCTTGAATAACCCCTTCTTTGATTGCTTGTGCTATATAACTATCCGTTTCTGTACGTATTGCTTTCGAAGCTGGGTTCCATGCTTGAGCCACTTTCGTCTCCTCCTCGTTTTCTACGATAATTAACTGGACTTTCTTTTTACTGCTGATAGGTACAATGACTTGTCCCTCTAATTTATAATTAGCTGGCATCTTCCAAGATTTCGGTACCTCGAAATGAGGTCGATCTTTATTACCTGTCCAATCACCACCCCATGTTATTCCTAGCTTACGAGCAATAGCTCCTACTCGTGTTAAAGTAACTTCATCATACAAAGATTGCGGGGGACCAATTGCAATATCCCATGCAAGGCGTGATGTATGATTGCTACTCAATGTCCAAGTTACAATTTGCCCTGGTCTAGTTCGACCTTGTGCATATAGGTAATTTTGTCTTTCCTGAGAACGATATGTTTCAGTAATAAAAATATTATTTATTCCTTCTTTATAGCATTCTTGAAATAATAAACGACATGCTATTTGAGCCACTGATAGCAACTGATCTAAATCTCTACAAGTCGTTGTTATATTCGTACTCATTTGCTGTCACCCTCATCAGATTGATCTTTTACAATCGCTAAAATATTTTTGATGAAATTTGGTGTTGGCAACCCCATCTTCGTTCCATTTTCGGTAATTGAAATAAATTCAAGGACGCAAAATGCAATAGCTGCTCCATCACCTGCATACTCGATCCCTGGAATCACAAAAGCAAGCAGGTAAATAGAACCTACCAACATCAAATAATAGATTTTTCTAATAATACCATTAACACCAATACGACTATTTAAATTATGATTAACAATTCCCGACAATATCCCAGTAATATAATCTATAGCCATAAATCCTATTAAAACAGTTACGGCAATACCCAAACCATTTACTGAGTATGAAATAAGAGCTCCAATAAATCCACCCAATGTCCCTATCCATTTTTCCACTTCACCACTTCCTTTTTGTAGAAAAGGCCTTCCATATATAGAAGTATGGAAGGCCTTTAGATAAGTTACGAATATTGTTGTTCATATTAGTTATTTTCTTACTTCTCCGCTGATTTGATTAAACTCTTGCTTAATTTTTTGTATAAGTGTGGGTCGGTTGTTTCCAAACGTTGCTTCAATGCTAAATCCTGTAGTTTCATAAATCTCTTTTATATCTGTTATTTGTGCATCCATCGAAATATTCCAATCAGAATTTTGGATGGTAATAACATCCCCTAAGTCATAATCCTTTTGATATTCAAATGGACTATTTGTTAAAACTTGTCCCTCTAAATACTCTTCCTGCATGAATTCTTTTAATTGTTGTTTTCCACGATCAACTAAAGCTTCAGTTATTTTCTCCTGTGATATTAATTGTTGATTTTCATCAACTTCAGCAATATCTCTTGCATCAATAAAAACTTCATGGCGTTTTGTTGATGTATAGTCACCTACCTCGATGATTCGCCGATCCACACCTTCACCTTGTCCAGCAACTATTGCTAGATTTTTGTAATTTAATTCGCTTTCTGTGTAATGCAATGATTTTAAACTTTCAAATTGAGGTGAAAAAATGACGGGTGGATTAACTGATTGCCCTACTGTTAAATTCCTACCTTCCATAACATCAAATATCCACTTTTTATTTTTTAAATCCAGTGTTACATCCCAACCTAACTTACTCGATAAAGAAAGAATGTTCATGTCTTCTGCTAAGTTTTTAAATCTAGTCGAATAACTTAGTTGTATACCACGCTGCTGATCAGTTTCTATTAACAAATGTGGTATTTTTCTTTTACTATTAATCGGATTCACAAGATTCTGATATACATAGTATTTCATTACAGTTTCAGCTGTACCGGTCTTTATATCATATGCATTATTTGCAGGGGGAATGGTAATACGCTGAGCAATAATCGATTTAAGAGAGTACCCCTTAATGAGCCAGTTTTCCGTAACCTTCCCACTTTCATCTAATTCAATTTCTCGATGTTTAATGATAAAAACCTTATTCAAATCTGTACCGATCAGAATAAGGTTATCTTTTAATAAAGTGTTAGCGTATTTTATATGGCGATTTATTCGTAATTCTATTGTTCCTACATCATACCATGAACGATTAAAAAACATGGACTCATAGTTGTCAATTTCAGCTAATATATCCATGTTTAAGGATAATATTCGGATAGGCTTGTTCATCCTAAACACCTTCTGTATTTAACCAATATTTTATCCCTCCAACTTTTTCAATTTCACTTTTTATAAATATTCACTTCTCTCATCCCCAAGCTTGTACTGTAATCACCAAAGTTTGAGCAGAGATTGTTGTAGAAGAATGGTAAGTCAATCTTACACGCACATAATTTCCATCAATAACAGTTTGGTATGTGCCATCAGTGTGAAAATACTTTGATACATTTGCCATAATAATACCATTACTGGTTGCACCACCTGCCTGACGAAAACTAGATTCTCCAGCGGTCAAAGATATGCTTGTTCCTGTCCTTTTTGAATTATTATCATAAGAAAAATCATGACAAATTATATTTGCGTGTTTAATGGTAAATCCAGCATCAAAAAGGAACTCAAGTTGATGTCTTGCTGCTGTTCCTACTTCGAATAAGAAGTATTGTTCTCTATATTTGAATGTTTGAATAGCTCTAACATTTTTAGCAATCGTCGCAAACTCTGCTGTTGGAGATGTTGCCACTCCCATGTCAGTAATAGCGCTTGCGACTAATGCTTTCCCATTACTGACAGATTGCTTTAAACCTTGTAGACTTGGCCCCCATGGTGACCACTGACCATTATAAAAATGTCTGATTTTCATATCTGCTTTATCACCAAGATATGACCTAGCAAATTGAGATCGACTACTATTTGGCCCAACAGTATTATAAAATATTTGGTCAATATACCAAAAATTATTACTACCTTCACTTTGAGCATTAGCATGGTTGGTAATTAAAATCGAATCTAGAGATGTATTTGGATCAGGATAATCCACACCAACTGATTTATCAGCTGCTATAAAATCTGCTTTCTTATCCCATTTTCCACGTTCTCCATCTTGAAGGTGCTTACTGTTGTCCGCAATATGTTGCTTCAAAGCATTATCATCAAAACTTGGCAAAATGTTACTATCAGCCCACGGACAAATATCATTTGTTCCACGTTCATCTACAACAGCTTCAGCTGAAATAAATGTCTGTCCCCCTACTACAAGAACTTGAGCTAAACTAATCTCGTAAAAATTTGCTGTTTGGGTTAATGGTGGTGCAACAGGATTTGCAGACGCTACACCCTTTTTAATAAATGCTTTGACATATCTTGCCTCTGTACTTAAATCCATTCTAATAACTATTCTGTCGATACGACTATTTCCAAGTGACTCCGTATCATGTAGCAATTCTTTTAAACTATCATTTTCATAATAGCGCCCTAATATAAATGCAACCCCTGTGTCAATGGTTGTCATCATATTAGATCCATTTGCTGTAACGTTTAATTGATTGCCGGCTGCTTTTAGAATGCCAGTATTTATTAACGTTTTAAAATAATCAGTAAACTCTTGAGCACTATATTCTCTATCATATGTTCCATCTTCTCTTTGTACTGGATCAAAAAATTTATATTTTTCTGCCATTTCATCACATCCTTATACACTTAAATATCTTTTTTTATACTTTACGTATACCTCAGGATTTCCACTATCAGTAATAAATGCAACCCTATTTTCACCTACCTCTAAGTGAAAGAAGGTTGACTGTAAATCAATGTAGTGGAATGCATTTTCTTTAACACCATTAGGATTCTCTATCTCGACTTTTTTATTGCCAAATGATGTATCAAGAATAAGTTTGTAGCCTATAGGTATTTCTCGATTTACACGAATAAATTCCCCAGTTGTTATATTGGTAATTTGGGGATTTACAACAGGTCCTCTGAACTCTACTACGATTGGTGTTGGTACATCACCATTATTAATTAGCACTTTCGAGTCACCTCGTGTTGCAAAACGTACAGGGAAATAAAAAGGAAATCTAAAATTACTAACAAAGTCTTCTAACTTATAACTTTCAGTAGAAAATGCCTGCCAAAAAGGTGAAGGACAAAGAAAATTAATAATAGTTCGTTGAAATCTTATGCCATTGTTCTCTCTTCCCACACCAAAAACTGGTACATTTTCAACAACTGCTTGAATTTCTCGTTTTGTATTTCCTTTAATGTAAGTGAGCTTTCCAAGCCCAAATTTAGGATTGCATATAGTAACAAGCAGCTGCCGCTGTTCTAACATTGATAAGGTGTTTTCTGCCAATACTGCAACATTTAAAGCTATCGAACGCTGTTGTAGGTAGCTGTCTATATAAGTGCTACCGTCTTGAAATGGCGCAGATTGTGTTTGAATATCAGCACTAATATCCGCTTTCCCCTCAACAGATTGTAATAAGAAGGGCTTTTGATTGGAGAATTTAATGGATTGTCCACGTGCGTTTGTAAATATTACCTCTTCAATCATCAGATCATCCCCCATTCCATTGCTAATTGACGTTGTACTTGTTTATTTTTTCGGGCTATTTCTGACGGTGAAGGGTGACTATCATATATATAAATATTTGTATCTCCATTAGTATAGGTGCGAGATCTATCAATTGATGTAGCTTGGGAAGAACTTATACCTTTATAACCATCCATAGTTGAAGCTAACTGCTGTGTTGCAGTTGCAACCCTACCTGCCATATCATCAATCCCTAAAATTAATCCTTGGCCAATATTAATGCCAAAACTACGCATAACACGTGAAGGACTATGAATACCCAAGTTTTTCCGAACTGTATCTTCAACACTATCTGTTAAGTCATTCATTACTCCTTTTAGATTATTTTTTCTCTCGGCCATTCCAATTTCCCAGCCCTCGATTGTGTTTCTTCCAATAGCCATAAATACTCGAGACGGAGATTTAATACCTAGGATTTCCATTGCCCAGTTTGGAATAAGTCCTGCTAATTCTTCAATTTTCCTACGGACATTCCCAAACATATCACCTATTCCTGAAATCAAACCTAAGACAATGTTTTTACCTATACTTGCTAGCTCAATATTTTTCAAAAATGACTGTGCCTCATTCCACTTTGTTTCGATTTTATTTTTGACCTCTGTCATTTTGTCTTCGACTGTGGATTTCATCTCTTCTATTTTCCTACCAGGCCAAGCCTTTATTTCTTCCCAAATACGTATGGTGTCTGCTTTCATTTCTTCCCATTTATTCGAGGCACTTGCTTTAATATCATCCCACTTTTTTGAAGCATTATTTTTAAAAACTTCCCACTTGGAAAGTACTTCTCCAGTTTCCCAATTTACTTTATTTACATGTTCTTCAGCTTGGAGTTTTGCTTCACTAACAACTTTTTGATGCATAGATTCAGCGTTTTTAATGGTTTCATCTCGTTTACGAGCAGCTTCATCAATCACAGCTTGTGCCTCTTCTGCAGACATGGCACCAGTTTCATCTCGTTGTCTTATTGCCCACTTGTATGTTTCGTTGTATTGATCTTCAGCATCTCGTATAACATCTTCTTTTTGTTTCAAGGAGTTTTGGACAACTTCAGCAGCTTGCTCTGCTGAAATCTTTGAGGCTTCATTTTTTAAACTTTCTAAAATAATCTTTTGCTCTACCTCACTATCAGAAAGATACTTTATTGCATTCTCCTTCATCATTTCTTGAATCAAATTAATTTCCTGTTGCTCTGCTTCTGTTATACTTCTATTGTTTTCAGCAGCATTTTGATAAATTTCTGTAATTCGTGCCTTTCCATCTGTAATAACCATTTGTTGCTTTGCGTGACTCTGTGCAACACGTTCTAAAATACTTGCTTCCTGCTCTTCAGTTAAAGCATTACTTGAAGCAAAATGGTTCTGCATTGTCTCAAGTTCTTGAGCATGATCAGCTTGCATTTCAGCTAACACTTGATCACCCATATCGCTATAAATGGCTATCATATTTGTCGCCATCTCTTGTGTTACTGTTTCTCCAGACCATGCTAGTTGATTAAGTGCCACTGTTGCTTGATCTGATAACTCTAAAAAGCTTCCTACTGACTCTGCAGTAGCTTCAGATACTTTCCCTTTCCAATCTTCCACCTGAATAGATGATTCATTAAGGTCCTTAGTTACTGCATATGCTGCGATTCCAATAGTTGCAAGTGCACCGACAGTAAGACCTATTGGTCCCGTTATTAAGGCTAAAGTAGCCCCTAATGCCGTGGTCGCCCCACCTGCAGCTCCAATTGCCACTGAAAATCCACCAATCGCGGTTACAATTGATCCAATACTTGAAATTAATGTTCCTCCAACTACTAGTAGAGGGCCAATAGCAGCTGCTAAACCTCCAATAATGACAATAGTATTTTGTGTTTCAGAAGATAAACTGCTGAACTTCTCTATCCAGGGTACAAAAACATCAAGAACTTTTTGAATAATGGGAATTAACACATTTCCGATGCTTATACCTACATCTACCAGTTGATTTTTCATTATAGCTATTTGAGATTCTGTCGTTTGATAACGCTCAGCTGCTTTATCAGATAAAGCCGTGTTTTCCTTCCAGGCATCTGTAGAAGAATTAACAGCTGATGTAAGTAAATCCGAAGCACCAGCCATACTTAAAAGTACATCAGTTTCATCACCATTAACCCCTAAATCTGCAAGCACATCTTTTAAGTTAGCTCCACCTTCAGACGATTCAGCTAACCCTTTTACCAATGCATCTAACGCAGAGGCCGCATCTGTTTCGAATGCCTTTTTAAAATCGGCACTAGTCATGTTAGCTACTTTAGCAAAACCAGATAAACTTTCACCGCCATCACCAACTGCCTTTTGAATCTTTTGCAAAACTGAAGTCATAGCTGCTCCCCCAGTTTCTGCATTAATCCCTAGGCTCGACATAGTAGCAGCGAGTCCCATTATTTGAGCTTCAGTTAAACCAATTTTAGAACCTTGCTCAGCAAATCCCATTCCCATCTTCATAATGTCGGAGGCAGCCACACCCATTGTAGTACTCAGATCAACAATAGAAGAACCTAATCGATCAAAGTCTCCTTGCCCCATTCCTACAATATTTGCAAATTCAGCAAACTCTTTTGCTGCCTGTTCACGTGTCATCCCCGTTGAATTGCCCATATCAATAACAGCACGAGAAAATGAAAGTAGATGTTCTTCTGCAATTCCTAGCTGTCCTGCAGATTCAACAACTCCTGCAATTTCAGTAGCACTTACTGGAAGCTCCTTAGCCATACTACGAATTCCACTTTCAAGCTTCTTAAAATTTTCCTCACTTGTGTTTACAGTTTGACGCACACCAGCAAAAGCACTTTCAAAATCTACAGCAGCATTTAGGGCATATACACCAAAAGCTTTAACAGGAGCTGTAATCGTGGACATACTTTCTCCGACAGTCTTTAACTTTCCACCAAGCTCTTGAAATTTGTTCCATTTTGATGATTGTTCACTTAATTGCTGATCAACTTCTTTTAGCTGTGTATTTAAACTATTGTATTCAACAAGAGCTTCATTCACAGCAATTGCTTGTTTTTCTATTTCTTCAGTATTTGCTGAACCTGAGGCTATTAATTCATCATACTTTCTACGTTGCTCCGTAAAATTAAGGTTTGCAGCTTCAACAGAACGTGTTAGAATATTGTGTTTATTCGTTAAACCTTCCACCGAACTTTCATATTCATTACCTAGTGCTTGTAATGCCCTTAATTCAGCTCCCATTGCTGTCAAATTACGAGTTGATTGTTCTATAGAGCCATTAAAATTCGTTGTATTTAAATTAAGCTCAACAGCACTAATTTCTGCCATATTCAATCACCACCTTTATTCCATCACAACCAGGAAATTTCATCAGCTGTGACTTCCTCTACTTCATCAATATCAACTATTAGTTCGAACCAAAAATGAATATCCATTTCGTCTACCTCATGTAGTTTATAACCCTCTTTTATCAATTTTCTATAAAATAATTTAATATGTTGATAAGGAGTTATTTCACTTACTTTCCCTCCTCATCATTTATAATGCTTTTTGTTTCTAGTCCTCCAATGTTAAGAACACTATTAAAAACGCGCATAATTTCATCTTGCAATTTTCCTGCCTCTAACCCATCCCAAACATCATCCATTGTGAATTGGTTCTCAAACACATTGACAACAAAGGCAATCATTTCATCAAACGTTTCAACAGAAATTTCATTTCCTTCTTGTCTCATTTTCTCATTCATTTTTAAAGCATTGCGAAACACTCGGGCTTTCACAAAGTCATTTGAAAATTGTTTTTCTTGTCCATCAATTTTTAACGTAATTTGCATTTCGTTATTCATCCTTTCTAGTAACTTTCTATTCTGAATAAAGAAGAAACCCTATAAAGGGTTTCTTTTTTTAAGGCGTTACAACAGTTTCACTTGGTTTTGCGACAGAGGCAAAGAATGTTTCGGCTGTCACCGTTACTCCTGCATCTCGTGTGTCTACCGTATGTTTAATTACTCCATCAATTAATGGCAATGCCTCACCACCGAATGGATATACCTTGTAACCTGTTTCACCTTTCTTACGAGTCGAATTTGTTTCTTCACCTAATTTCAATTTTGCCTTTAATAGCCAAACAAGCTTAGTTCCCGATTCAAATCCAATAGCAATTGGATTCGGTGTATCATTTGAATTTGTAATGATACCTCCTTCTGCTGACTTCTTATGCCCGTACCAATCTACTAGCACTTCAGTAGGTAAATCAGCCGTTTCCCCTGCAATTGTAATCGAATCCAATTGTGCTTCCTGATCTACTACGCGGTCACCTGCATCTAAATGCGCTTCTGAGAAGTTAGGTGTAAGTGTCATGGAAATAGGCATGGTTAAAGTTTTAACTTCACCCCATGTCTCTGTTTGTTCATTTGTCATTAGTGCATAATGAATACGTTTTAAGCTAAGTTTTTGTGGTTTTTCATTTAAAATTGTCATTTACATGACCTCCATATTTTTGATTATTATTCATCACAGAAGACGAATTGAAGTACCCTGTTATAATGGGATTCACCGGCAATATAAGGCTCATCATATTCTAGAATCCGTTCAAATTCTGCATTTCCCATCAAATGTTTAATACTCTCTGCTAGCTGATGATAGTTTATATTGGACCATACATTAATTTGAATAATCCTCTCAGTTTCAATTTCGTTTCCACCAGCTACAAAGATTGGCTTTGCACTTATTTCTAAAAAAGTAATAAACTGATTTGGTTTTTCGGAATCTTTAGGAAATCCATTAAAAATGATAGGCAAACCTAATGGCTCTAAAATAATAGGAATATGATTCATTAGATCCTTCATATTTATTTCTCCTAACTCATTGAAAAGTTATAAAGCACAGTCAATGCTAGATTTTTAATATATTCCCCTTAAGTGAATGAAAAATTGAACTTCTAAAATAAAGAATCAATTCAACTACAGTCATTCTACAATTGTTGATTTTTTGCAAACTAAAAACGCCTACTGACAATAACTCAGTAGACGTTATCTTTTGATCTCTTTTAATCACGTTTTTTCACCACCTTTCAATAATATTTTTAATACTGCTAGCTACTTTCAACCATATTTTTAATTTCAGCCATACTATTACAAATACTTTGTTTCAATGTAGACTCAATTTTCTTTAACTTATCAAACTGGAAACTATTAACATTTTTCATTTCAAGATATAGTTTCCTTAATTCGCCTTGAAGTTTTCGTATATTATCATCAGTGTAATAACATACGTATTCTCGGCTACAGTTAGGGCAAGAAAAATAGTTTTTTTCAATTGTATGGTTCAGTCTTTCTTTCTTAAAATATTGAACATAGAATTTATAACCACATGACTTATTACATTTTGCATATAGTACTTCCATCCAATCGTCTCCTTATATGAGTATTTTAAAAGACCACTCTATTTTGAGTGGTCTTTAGCTAACATAATTCATGTAAAGTTAACATTTCATATCACAATCTTCTACATTAACATCATATAATGGAATTTCTATACTTTCTATTCAATCATCTGAGTGTCAGTAAAAGGAAAGAAACTAAAAATAATTTTCAGCTAAAATGTACTTCAAATAACCGAACTTTTACATTACCATCATATTACGAGTTAGCAATCCTTTCTATACAATCTAGTTGGTGTCAATTAAGTGAAAGCTATAATTTAGGCAATAGAAAAGACCACCTTTAACAAAAGTGGTCACTCCATTATTTAATATTCATAAGATCCTACTAATCCAATTAATTTGTTAGTTTAATTTCATGAGCAAATTTTATCATCTTCGCAATTTCTGCATGCTTTTTGTAAATATAACTTGCACTGTAATTTAATACTTCCGCTATTTCTTCTAATGTCATGCCATCCACATATTTCAACTTTAATATTTTATGATTCAGTCCACTAAACTTGCTAATAAGGTCCAAGAAATTTTTCTGTTCCATCAGTTTAACTTGCAACTCTCGTTCAATTCGTTCAATACGTTCTTCAAGTTTCGCTCCATCCGATTCAGCAGTAAGTTTTACCCCAGCCAAATCCCCAGTAACCCATCGTTTTAATTCTTTTTGTGATCGCTCAAGGTTATATTCTAAAAAAGCAATTTCATCCTCAATTTGCTGGTAATCTAGTAACCATTCGTACATATATAACACCCACCCTTTTGGATTTCTGAATTTTTTTCTAATTTCACTTTTGAACTGTTTACATTTTATAAAACACCTTTAAACGGTATTTCATGTGAACAACTTACTTCTTCTCATTTCTTTTTTACAACGATATCTATTATATTGCACTTCTAACTCCCCCTATTATCCAAGTAATTTATTAACCATATAACAAGTTATCTCCAATATAGTACCTTTAAACGGTATAGTCAAGATAAAAATACTCTTAAACGGTATTATTAGGTTTACATCACTACTTTTTATCAGTATTATTATTATAAGGTGGTGATGAAATATGGATAACTCGGATAAATTAAAGAGGGTTTTTTCAAAAAACTTAAAACTTCAATTAGAGAAGAAAGGTTTAAATCAAACAGACATGGCGAGGGAACTAAATATACCTGAAACAACTGTATCTAATTGGATGAAAGCTAGTACGTACCCTAGACACGATAAAATTCAATTAATGGCAGACTATTTTAATATAAGACGCTCTGATTTAACAGAAGAACAACCAACAAACTTAATAGAGGTACAGCCTAACTTTGTTAAAATTCCAATTTTAGGTGTGATCGCTTGTGGAGAGCCGATAATCGCACAACAAAATGTAGAAGGGTATATGTACGAGTTTTCAGAATTACTGCCAACAGGTAATATTTTCGCTCTTGTGGCTAAAGGTGATTCAATGGAACCAACCATACCAAACGGCTCTAAAGTGCTTATAAGGGAGCAGAGTGAAGTTGAATACGGTGAAATAGCGGCTGTACTTGTAAATGGTGATACTGAAGCGACTCTTAAACGCGTAAAAAAACAGGGTGATACGATTTTACTTATGCCAGATAACCCCAAACATGAACCTTATATAGTGGATGAGAATAATCCTGCAAAAATTATTGGAAAAGCTATTAGTTTTAAGGTTACATTATAATTTCACAGTCATAGAAATAATAATTAATGAAAAGATAAAAGTAAAAAATTTTATAGATTAAGCATGTCACTCAATTGGGTGACAATTTTTTTATGACTAATTTTTAATGTAAATTCGCACATACTACTCAAATAGAGTTTTTAACTAGCCATCCATTCTTTTTATACTTATATAATATCAGGGGCTATCATTTGATTTTTATTCGAGGGTAGAAGTAGTATGGAATTGTAACAAAGGAATATCTACATATCCCAACTATTATATTAATGTAACAATTTCGAAGGAGGAATTTCGATGAATTATCAAAACATTACGGTTGCAGGTAGTGGTGTATTAGGAAGTCAAATTGCTTATCAGTCTGCGTTCAAAGGGTTCAATGTAACAGTTTACGACATTAACGATGAGGCTCTAAAAAATGCACAGGACCGAATCACAAAATTAAAACCATTGTATCAACAAGACTTAGGTGCAACTCAAGAAGAAGTGGATGCTGCCTATGCACGTCTTACCTTCAATAGTGACTTGGCTCAAGCCGTTGCCAATGCTGATCTTGTAATTGAAGCCATTCCTGAAGTTGTTAGCATCAAAACAGAATTTTATACAAATCTTAGTAAAGTAGCGCCAGCAAAAACAATCTTTGCTACGAACTCATCTACTTTATTACCAAGCCAATTTGCTGAAGCAACTGGCCGTCCTGAGAAATTTTTAGCGCTTCACTTTGCTAATACGATTTGGAAAAACAATACAGCAGAAATTATGAAGCACCCAGGTACAGATATGAAGGTATTTGATGAGGTTGTTGAATTTGCACGTGCAATCGGCATGGTACCACTGCCATTATATAAAGAACAACCTGGCTATATTTTAAACTCATTGCTCGTGCCATTTTTAGATGCAGCTGAATCTTTACTTGTAAAAGAAGTGGCTGATCCAGAAACAATTGATAAAACATGGATGATTGGTACAGGCGCTCCACTTGGACCATTTGCTATCCTAGATATCGTTGGCATTAACACTGCTTATAACATTGTGGAAGCGAAAGCAACTGCTACTGGTGATGACAATATGAAAAAATTGGCAAACCTCTTAAAAACAGAGTATATCGAAAAAGGCAAACTAGGTCGTGCAACAGGTGAAGGCTTCTACACATATCCAAATCCAAGCTTTGCAAAACCAGATTTTCTAAAAGGCTAATGATATCGAAAGAGCAATTGTCCTCTTTAAAAGGATCATTGCTCTTTTCCTTAGTTTATATAAAAAAATCCCAAAAACTAGGTGTATCATTAAATTCTTGCGTTGCCAGCTTTTCAATAATTTTTAATTTGATCTCCTGTTCCAAGTCCTCTCTTTCCTGATAGCTTGTTTGGTGAAGACATTGCTTAATTTTTGGTGTAAAGTTCTCGATAATCATTAACGTTTCCTCATTGTAGTTGTTTTCCATTCCTAGTTCACCTCTTTTCTAAGCATGTGATGAAGTTTATTTAATGCCTTTCGATGAAGATTGGATATATTCTGAGGTGTTGTTTGTAAGCTTTCAGCAATAACTTTTATAGGACTGTCTTTTACATAAATCATTTCTAAAATTTGAAGTTGCTTGTCTGTTAACTTTCTTAATGCTTTAAAAAGCTCTTCATTTTCAACCGTATCTAATAGCCCTTCTTCAATCCTTTCATCTTCCCCTGCACTGTCAAACTCTGATATGCCGTTGTCTACAATTAATAAGTAACGGTTTTGCAATCTTCTCCTTTTTTTATCAAAATCCAAGCTAAAATAATAAATTAAACTGCTGACATATTTTATTTTTCGAACCCTTATATAGTGTGATTGGAAAGTTTCATCAACCATTTTCATATTACAATCGGTTGGATATAAGATAGCATTTTGAACCAAATATAAATTTTTAGCATCAGCCAAAAAACTACTGATAATTGGATTTTTAACCTGCTCTATATTCCTGCGAAAAAACTCTTCTATTTTTTGATGCTCATTACACATTTTCATCACTCCTATAGATCCGCCTTCTTTGATAAATAAAGTGAATATCATATATCTATTATAAACCAAAAACAGAACAAATGTTCTCAAAAATATTTATTCATATTGATTTTATAAAGAGACATTTCACTTTTTGTTGTAAGGCACAACATTAACGAAGGAGGAAGATGACATGATAACACTCGAAACGATTCAAATATGGGTAAGCCTAATTGGAAATTCTGGTTTCCCTATTGCCATCACCATCTATCTCTTTATACGCTTTGAAAAAAAAATTGAGGATTTAGAAGCAGCCATCATGAAGTTATTAGATAAAAACGAGGATTCATAATAAGAATTTACGGTAGCACCCTTTTTAAAGAGTACTGCCGTGTGACTTAACCGTGCATTTGCATACCATATATGTAAGAACAAATAGTTAGATGGGGGGAATTTTATGGATCTTATAGTGACCATTTTTCTCATGCTAGATATTCCCTATAATTACTTTCACGATTCATTCCCCATTATGATTGAATACTTGGGGATTCTTGGATTTTGGCTAGCACTCCCATTATCGGTCATTGTTATCTTGCTAAGTATATGGTTACTTATAAAGAAAGTGGGCATTGTTAGCTCTTTACTTATTCTTTTTACGACAGCCATTCTTTTATATTTTGCATTATATTCATTGTTCCTTTGATACTCTCCATAACCAAATTGAAGCCTTTGAATGTGCATACTTCAAAGGCTTTTTCTTTCTTAGAAAAACAGTACCATATAATCCTCATCAAAATATTGCTGTCCTATTTTTAAGGCGTTTCGCTCTGTTCCAAAAACGCGAAAGCCTAACGATGTGTATAAACCTTTTGCTGAATCATTGGAAGAAACAACTGTTAAATTAATCTGCTCGACATCTACTAATGTCTTTGCTTGATTGATCACTTCTACCATTAGTTGCTTTCCTATGCCCAATCCCCGTTTTTGGGGAGAAACATAGACAGCAAAAATGCTCGCTTTGTGCTTGAGCTTCACTTTATTTGCTTGCACTAATGTCGCTACTCCAAGCAAATCCCCCTGGTTAAATGCCCCAAATGTAAATGTTCCCTGCCCTTCGATTCTACTTGCAAACGACTCAAGCGATATATCCTTTTCTTCCTCAAAGCTAGAGCCAAATGCCTCAGGATTCGTTTGTAGTCCTTCCAATCTCAATTCTCGATAAACTTCGGCCTCTGCTGCTGTTAAAAGCCTAATATTCATTCTTTTCCCTCCCAAAATACTTTTCATTTTTATCGACCATAATGAAGAGCATTTAATGTACATTGTTAACAAATTCCATAAAGTAGGAATGAGGTGAATGGAATCTAACAATATAGCCAAATATTTTTAAACATTACAGGAGCAACGAACCTTACCTACCAGCTACTCATTTACTATCACAGGAAGGAACTATGGCGAGTAACACATGAGGGAAAAGCTCCATTGGTGAACACTTTTATCACCTCCATTTGATTCAGAAGAGCTACATACAGCAATTGCCCACTATTAATCTTATTCAAGAGATTCAGTTGTTGGCTATTCATGAAAGGCATCACTTTACCATCATTCAAGAAATGGCTGTATAAAAAGAAAGGAGGTCTTTGTAGGTTACTTTCCTCAAAGGCTTTTTTATATGTAGTTCATCTTATCAATGTTATATTTCCTTCGAAAATTGATAATATATCAATTATTGATACGAATGTCTTTTTTCAATGAAAAGGATAGTTATACATTTAAACACCTTAATATAATTGATATATCTTTCATTTTTATTAAAACCCTCAAACCAATATACATACACTAAACAGAAAAATACGACATTATTCAGCAAATCACGACGCATAATATTGACACAGTGTCATTTTTAAATTAGTATATGCTTATATTCACAAGATTTATAGCAATGACAGAAAGAAGTTGATCTATGAAAGGTATTATCTACACAAAGGGGCTGAAAGAATGGTTAAAAACAATCACAGTATGGAAGACATTATGGAGCGTGAGAAAGGTTTAAATAAGGGGTTAAAAACGAAGCAAATCACGATGATTGCCATAGGAGGTGCGATTGGAACTGGGTTATTTCTTGGCAGTAGTTTAGCAATTGGTCTCGCTGGTCCAAGTGTTATTCTTAGTTACGCTATAGGAGCTTTGATCGCACTATTATTAATGGGTTGTCTTGCTGAAATGACGGTTGCACATCCTACAACTGGTTCATTCGGTGCTTATGCTGAAAAATATGTAAATTCATGGTCCGGCTTTGCTATTCGATATTCTTATTGGTTTGCATTAATTTGCTCAATTGGTACAGAGGTCACAGCGGTTGCACTTTATATGCGCTACTGGTTCCCAAGTGTACCAAATGCTGTGTGGATTATATTGTTTGCTGCTATACTGCTTTATGTAAACGCTACCACAGTAAAATTATTCGGTGCTGTAGAATATTGGTTCTCGGTTGTTAAAATCGTCGCGATTGTCGGCTTTATTATTTTAGCTACGGTTGTTATTTTTGGAGCAGATAGCTCTTCCAACATTGGTATACAAAACTATTTTAATAATGGAGGCTTTTTCCCACATGGCTTCTGGGGTATGTGGATGGGGATTTTTATCTCATTATTTAGTTACTTAAGTATTGAAATGATTGCAGTAAGTGCTGGGGAGGCTGAGGATCCAAGGAAAGCTGTCCCAATAGCATTAAAATCAGCAGTAATACGTCTAATTTTATTCTATATTGTCACGCTTATCCTGATGCTCATGATTGTTCCTTGGGGAATGGCTGGTGCAGACAAAAGTCCATTCGTTAAAGTAATGGAGATTTTAAATATTCCTGGTGCGGCATCCGTCATGAACTTTGTTGTCCTAATTGCGGCGCTTTCGGCTATGAATAGCCAGCTTTACATTTCAACTCGCATGATGTTCTCACTTTCAAGAGGTGGCTTTGCGCCAAAGAAATTAGGTGAGCTCAACAAAAGACAAGTACCCACGAAGGCATTGTTTGCATCTATTATCGGTATTGTCATTGCGACAGTATTCTCTATTTTTAAGCCAGAATCAGCTTTATCGCTTATGATTTCAATATCAAGCTTTGGTGCAATGTTTGCATGGTTTATGATTTTTATCACCCATTTATTTTTCCGTAAAAAATACAAGGCAAAAGATGGAGAAAAACTGCCAGTACGTATGATTGGTTATCCTTATTTAACAATCCTAGGTGCCGTTTTATTAGCTTCAGTTGTATTATCAACATGGTTTTCTCCTGACTTTAAGGCAACATTACTTGTTGGTTTCCCATGGCTACTCTTCATTTCCATCTGTTATTTTGTTTGGAAAAAAGTAAATGAAGCGAGAAATCGTGTCATTAAAAATGAGCTTGAGGAAGAACATATCATTTAACACAGTTGCTTTACCGTCGACATAGATAAGATACCTCCAAGACAGATAGGGATAAGCTGCCATCTTGGAGGTATTTTTCTGAATTTATTCCTCATTAAAAGCCTGAGTCCCTAACTACCGAACTCAGACTGTTTAATATTATTAAATCCTTCACTTTTTAGAGTGCTATAATACAAGCTGACCTTTTAGAAGGTCCTCTGCACTTTCATATGGTAGCTGTAATGCTTCAGCAACCTTACTCATCGTAATCTTACCTTGATAAACATTCAAGCCTTTTCGTAATGCTTCGTTTTGTAATAGTGCTTCCTTATAACCATTTGCTGCAATTTGTAGCGCATACGGCAATGTCACATTTGTTAAAGCCATGGACGATGTTTTTGGCACCGCACCTGGCATATTACCTACTGCATAATGCACAACACCATGCTTTTCGTATGTTGGATGATCGTGTGTTGTCACATGGTCTGCTGTTTCCACAATTCCACCTTGGTCAATAGCTACGTCTACGATAACAGAGGCTGGCTGCATATCCTTAACCATGTCCTCCGTGACGAGTCGTGGCGCTTTAGCACCAGGAATAAGTACTGCACCAATAACCAAGTCAGCTGTTTTGAGTTGTTCTGCAATATTAAAGCTATTCGATATTAACGTTTGAATACTATCACCGAAAATCTCTTCAAGCTGGCGTAGGCGTGCCGGATTAACATCTAGAATGGTTACGTTTGCACCTAACCCTACAGCAATTTTTGCTGCACTATAGCCTACAACTCCACCACCTATAATGGTTACATTGCCCTTTGCTACACCTGGCACGCCACTTAGTAATATGCCTTTACCGCCATTTGTTTTTTCTAAATAATGTGCACCGATTTGCGCAGCCATTCGTCCAGCAACTTCTGACATTGGAGCAAGTAGCGGCAGGCTACCATCTGCAAGTTGGACCGTTTCATAGGCAATGGCCACCACTCCCTTTTCTAATAACGCCTTCGTTAATGCTTCATCGGCTGCTAGATGTAAGTAAGTAAATAATATTTGCCCCTTGTAAAAATAATCGTATTCCGAAGCGATCGGTTCTTTTACTTTCATGACCATTTCTGCAGCCCATGCATCCTTCGCTGTTGGAACAATTGTTGCACGGACTCCATATATTGCTCATCTGTAAAATTTGAACCAAGACCTGCGTTCGATTCAATTAGCACTGTATGTCCCTCAGCTATTAAAACACTAGCACTTGCAGGCGTTAACGCGACACGATTCTCCATTACTTTTATTTCCTTAGGTACACCAATAATCATCTAATTCCCACCTTTTTTGTTATGCTACGATTTCACGTTCGTTTTTGAATTGCTCATACAACTTTTCATCCATAATGGTCTTTAAAATTTGCATAACTTCATAAACTTCCTCAAATGAGTTGTACAGTGCCACAGGTGCAATACGTATACCATTTGGTGCTCTAAAATCAGGAACAACTCCCTTCGCCTTCAATGCCTTACAAATACGAGCTGAATCTGAATGTGTAAGATAGACATGACCACCGCGCAAGTCATTGTTCACTGGGCAATTTAATGCAAAGTCGTAATCACCTAAATAATAATTGTATAGTTGAATAAAATACTCTGTTAGCTGCATGGATTTCTCACGAATGCGTGTAATTCCTACTTCATTAAAAAGTTCCAGTGCACCTAGTAGTGGTGCTAGGCTTAATAAATGTGGTGTCCCCATTTGGTAGGCACTTACATTTTGGGCTTGTATAAGGCTTGTTTCCATATCAAATTGCTTCGCTTTATCGGAACTGAACCAGCCTGCCAATCCAGGCTTTGTACCAAAATGCTTCTCATGTACAAACAACCCAGCAACTGCACCAGGTCCTCCATTTAGATGTTTATAGTTACACCAGAAGGCAAAGTCTACATCCCAATCATGAAGGGAATGCTCTACAGAACCAACTGAGTGGCAAAGATCAAAGCCTATTAAAATACCACGTTGATGCGCCTCTTTTGTTAACGCTTTCATATCTAGAATTTGACCGCTTCTATATAACACGCCAGGTAGTACAATCAAAGCTACATCTTCTGTCATTGCTGCAACAATATCCTCATGCGTATAATAGTGCCCGTCCTGACTACGTATATATTGAATATGCTCCTCGATATTTTCGTAGTGTAAACCTAGCTGGCTTTGTACAGCATATAAATCTGTTGGAAAGTTTAATTCGTCAATAACAATTTTTGTTTTCTTGCCTTTTGGCTTATAAAACGTTGCAATCATTTGATGCAGGTTAACAGTAGTAGAGCCAGTTGCAATGACTTCCTCTGGTTTCGCACCTACGATCTTTGAAAGCTGAGCACCTACCTGCTCTGATAAAAAGAACCAAGGATGCTCCCCTTGTGTCCATCCATCAATGCCATGCTGCTTCCAAGAATCCAAAAGCTTCAACAAGCTAGCCTCTGCTCTCTTTGATAACAGTCCTAATGAATTCCCATCAAAATAAATTGTGCCTGGTTGAAGATAAAATTGTTCTCTAAATTCTTTTAAATCATCATTTTTGTCTAAAAAAGCTGCGTATTCTCTTGTAGGATTAAATTCCATTATAAACACCTCACTTTTGAAATGATGGTAGCATTGCAATCTATTAACCATCTTATACTCATCTTATCAAAAAGTGACACAGTGTCAATATTTTTAAAAGAGGAATTTTTAAGTTTAAAATCTAATTTTTATCACATTAAACAGAAAAACCTCCAACAAGGGAGGTTAATCTATATAGAGGCCTTTAATATAAAAGTGTACAATTAATTCTACGTTTTCCTCGATCGAAACATTTTTATCTTGCAAGCAACGCCAAAGGAAGTTCTCATTTATGTGATACCACATATGCGCTACATCCTTAGCATTTAAATGGGGTAAGGCAATATTATTATGTTGTACATATAAAATATCCTTCTCAATATGATCAATAAAATGTTGCTGGACAAGAGACCATTTGTGACGTATTTCCTCTGACACACCAATCGCCTCTTGCACTAGCCTCATCAATTTCTCATTTTCAATACCTTGTTTATTGAACGCTTTTACCTGATATGTAATTTGCTCCCTCGCCTCTTCCTTTGATTTTGGAACAAAACTTAGCTTCGCAATACTGTACATTTTTTCAAGAAGCGAATCAATTATTTCTATTAACAGGGCATCCTTATTAGAAAAATAAACGTATGCTGTGCCATGGCCTACACCAGCTTCTTTAATAATTTGCTTCATTGTTGCTTTCTGAAAGCCCAGTTCAAAAAAAACCTTTTTCCCCGCCTCAATTAATGTCTTGCGTGTTTCATGAGCACGGTCTTGCTTTATCTGACTACGATTCTTCATAATACACCAACTTCCACTTTCTCTATGCCTTTATTATACAAAAGATACACTACTATTACTTTCCGATGTCATTAATGTACGATCAAATGACTACAATCACTAAAGGAGCATTCGTAAAAACTGTTCAAAATGCACGCCTGCCTCGGGTGGAACTTGCTCCTTCGATGTTGCTTCAATGGCAGCGGCTAAAAATGTCTCCGCTAGCTTCATGGACTCCACTAAATCTTGCCCACGCATCATGCCACCCATTATGATGGATGCGAATAGATCCCCTGTGCCTGAATAGCTTTGACCGTTGTAGTTGCGAATACTATGAAAAGACCGCTTCGCATCGACATACATATTCCCAACATAACGCTTGTCCGCATCTGCTACTGGTGGGTTCAAGCCAGTAATAATGACATTGGCTCCAGTTTCCTGCTGTAGATGTTGACCTGCTTCTTCTAGGGCATGAATATAGTCTAAATCATTTTGATAGCTCAGTAGCTTTTCATATGGCAAGCCCGTAAGCAAGCAGCATTCCGTAACATTAGGGGTAATAATGTCCGCACACTTCACTAATTCTTTCATCCGATCAAGTAATTCTCCTGTGAACATTTTATAGACTTCGCCATGATCGCCCATTACTGGATCAACAAGCAATGTCGTTTTATCGGAGTGAAACACGTCTAAAAATCGAAAGATATTATCTATTTGCTCCTTCCCTGTGACAAAGCCTGTGTGAATACCGTCAAAGGTAGCCCCTAGCTTGCTCCATTCGTCTACGAAGAAATCCATCTTTGACGTTAAATCTTCACAATAAAAGCTCGAATACCCAGTTTGCGCCGTTAAAATAGCTGTTGGTAGCGGCACGGCTTGCACACCCATCACAGATAGCACTGGCATCGCAGCTGTTAATGAGCATTTCCCAAAGGAAGACATATCCTGAATGACAGCAACTTTTTTCATCATACATTCCACCTTACTAATCCTGCTTATACTCATCTCATCGTATCATAATTAGAAGAATGCGAAAATAACCTCAATCTGACCCCTAATTTTTTTATAAAATTGACACTTTCACAACAGTCAGTCCTTTGTTAAAGTAAAAATCATCAAAATATTCATCATAGTGAGGAAGAGACAAATGCAAAATATACAAAGGCCATCATCCTATACAAAATCACGCACCAAAACATTTGATTTAGTTATTACAGCGATTTTAGCAGCACTTGTTTTCGTTGCTACAATGTTTATCAATCTAAAGCTACCGTTTGGTCAAGGTGGGCTTATTCACTTAGGGACATCCATGCTTTTTATTTCTGCCATTTTATTTGGGCCTAAAAAAGGAGCTCTTGCTGGAGCAATTGGAATGGGCTTATTCGATATCGTAGGGGGCTGGTTAATTTGGGCACCTACTACTATTATTTCTCGTGCATTACAGGGCTTCATCGTTGGTAAAATTGCTTGGTCAAAAGGTCATAAAGGCGACAATATTGGATTCAACATTTTAGGTGCAGTAGTATCAATGCCTGTGATGATTGCTGTGTACTATATTGGGCAGGCCATTATGTTTAATAGCTGGGTTGCACCATTGGCATCCATTCCAGGAGACGTCATTCAAAACATCGTTGGTTTAATTATTGCCATCCCTGTTTGTGTAGTGCTAAAAAAAACACCCTATTTCAGAAGGAATTTTTAAATTGAAACACGCCATCTTGCTGTTTAGCCCACAGCTTAGATAGCGTGTTTTTATATTTTGTCAGTATGCCAAACAAATGATTTTACAGATAAAGTGAAACTAGCCTAGTTCTTTTTCATACTATAAGGTGGAGGTGTAAAAATGCCAAGAGTAAAATATCGCGATGCAGACGTTGCTTTAATGGCTAGGATGATGAGAGCTGAGGCTGAGGGTGAAGGAAAACAAGGCATGTTATACGTTGGCAATGTCATTGTAAATCGCGCAGTAGCAACTTGTTTAGATTTTAACGATGTCAGAACAATCGAGCAAGTGATTTACCAGGTACAAGGAGGAAACTTTTCGTTTGAAGCTGTTCAAAAAGGTAATATGTTTTATCAAAGAGCAAGAGAATCCGAAAAAAGATTGGCGAAACAGAACCTAGACTACTGGCGAGATCATCCAGCAAAATACGCACTTTGGTACTTCAATCCATATGCGCCATGTCCCCCAACATGGTACGGCCAACCGTTTACTGGTCAATTTAAGAACCATTGTTTCTACGAGCCCGCACCAGGAACTTGTGAGAGTGTTTATACGGGGTAAGAGATTACTTGAGCTACGTTAAAAAGTATTTTCATCGCGATTCCGTACCTGTAAGCTTTTCAAAGTGCTGAATTAAAAAAAGCTGAAGGAATAGTTGTTCCTTCAGCCTTTTACTACTGCTTATTTTTTAATCTTTACATATTTGCTATAAACATAGCCCGTTTTATCTTGATAAGCTATTTTATACCAGCCTTGCACTTCACCTAAAATGGCAATTTCAGTATTCTTTGAAATTGTTCCAATTACTTTTCCTGAGTTCGATGGCTTTGAACGTACATTTAAGTGATAGGCCGTAACAATGCCTTTAGGTGATTCTGGTTGAGTAACAACAGGCTTTGATTTGTCTGGAGCTGGCTTACTTGGATCCTCAGGCTTTTCTCCCGGCTTATCTTGTCCCTGTTCAGCCTTAGGATTATTCATTGCTTTTACCAACTTCTGATAAAATTCGCCTGTCGTTTTAACCCCAGCAAATTGGCTTGCATCAACATTTGCTTTTGTTGCTAGCTCTTTTATTTCTTCTTTTGTAATCACATCTTTTACATTAATAGATGCGATATTTGTATATTTTCCATCTTCTGTTGTAGGGATAGATAAAATGTCTTTATTGATTAATTCAACAACAGCAGCACGAGCTGGCGATTTCGTATCAACTCCAATGATTTTCCAATTATTTTGGATCACTGGCTCATACACACCGTTCATCTCTTCTTTTAAATATCGAATGGCTAGATTACGGATAGTACCTCCTGTTTCTCCATAGGCACTTTCTTCTTTAGAGGACCAGATCATATTGAACTTACGCCCTTCAAGTGCTTGACCTTTTGATACAAGAAAATCCATTCGATAAGAGTTCATACCAAGCTTTAAATTGTCTTCCATCTTAATTGGCGTACCGTCTAATTTGCGTAGATTTTTGATTCTGTTACCTGGCTGCTCCGTTAAATCGATGTCATATTTTACATTTCCGAAATAATCATTCGTACTATATTTAGAGGAACGACGAGTTTTATCAAAACTAATCGTCACATCTCCATCTCGTGTGCTATTAAAATAGCCAACTGCCCATTCCATATAATCTTTTAAATCTTTGCCCGTCACTTCATAAACAGATACTTCTCCACCAGCAAATTGATAATTATAAGCGATATCCTTTTTCTTAATAGGGCCTACATCCAATGAAGCTTTATCATTATCAATTTGATGCGCTACTACATCTGCCTTACTATAATGTAGCATGACCTCATGGAAAAAGTCTGATAAAGGTGTTTCTTGAATGTGTACAGTTGGTATGCCTTTAATTTCATTTTTAGGGACAAGATTTGTTCCTTTAAGTTGTGCTACTTCGATATTAGCATCTTTACGTGCAAACTCATGGTATGGCTTCAACGTTTCTTCTAGTTCTTTATCAGATTCAACGAATGTTCCATCTTCTTTCTTTACTGGAATAGTCGAAGCATCTTTTTCTTTTAGCTCTAATTGTTCGCCTTGGCGAGTAAATGTTAAATCAATACGTGAAATATGTGTGCCATATTTATTTGGCTCAGTTATAAAAACGCCGTTCACATCTTCTTTATTAATTAGAACATGATTATGCCCTGCAAAAATAGCTGCAAGCTCTGGAATAGCATTAGCCATTTCCTTTACGCCTGTCCCAGGAACACCATTTTCATTTTCTAGCCCCATATGCATCAGGCCAATCATAACATCTACTTTACCTTCTAATTCCTTAACAACCTTTTTAGTCTCTTCTATTGGGTTTTTGATCACTAATCCATCTAAATGATTTGTGCCCTTCTCATACTCTGTAATTAACGGTGTTACCATGCCAATAACGCCGATCTTAACACCTTCACGCTCAATAATTGTATAAGCGGGTAAATAACGTTCTCCATTTTCTTTATAAACGTTCCCAGCAAGTCTTGCTCCATTAAATTGGCTAGAAACTTTATCTAAGACATCCAAACCAAAATTGAACTCATGATTACCATATGTCCAAGCTTCATAGCCCATTTCATTGACTGCGACCATCATTGGGGATTGTGGCTGATCATTGAATAATTCTGCAGAATTATCCTGTATTAAATCTCCATTTTCCAATAAGATAGTATTCGGATTTTCATGACGAATATCTTTAATAATAGTATATAACTGCGTTAAACTTCCTGTGAGATTTGGTCCATCCACCGCATAATCCCAAGGCATAGAGCGGCCATGAATATCTGACGTAGCGAGGAGTGTAATATGTATATCTTTATCTTCCTCTTGTGCATTGACAGGCGTTGGCGTAACGACAATTCCTGTTGCCAGAATCAATACTGCCATACTTAGTATAGATATAACTTGTTTCAATCGATTCATTTCCTAGTTTTCTCCCTTTTAATTCTGAATTTTAAGATGCCTAACCAGTGTAGCATGTATGGTGATGCCTAACCAGGTAAAATCTATCATAAAAGTAATATCATTTCATAGTTTTAACAGATTTTAGCGTGAGTAAGAGGAAAAAAGCTATAGTAAAGGGATATTGAATAAGAGTTCAATACCCCTAATCAGACTTATATCTCATAGAATCCACTAGCCATTGTCAATCTGCGCTCTCTCTCGCTTTTCCTTTAATAACAGTACGCCCATCAAGCCGATCACGGAGAATAGGACTGGCGAAACGAAGCCATAGTAATATCCATCACTTACATTGCCTGTGGCTGCTTGAAAATAATCTAAAATATAACCAAAAATAATTGGTAGCAATGCTGCACTTAGAAAGCCCCCTGTATTAGCAAAACCAGAAACGATACCAGATTCAGTAATAGGGAACGTTTGACGAACAGCCGCAAAGGTTAAGGCACTGGCGCCATAGCCAAAGCCAATAATAAAGAACAGTACGATGAGCACCCAAAATGACGGATGCCCTTTTACTATAAGAAAGGAAAACCAACTCAATAAAACGGTCATTTGAATAGCGATATAGGGTCTTTTAATTGTTCCTAGCCAGCCGGCAACCCAACTCATTAAAGGAGCTCCTATCAGCGCCCCGATTAGGCCAATCATAATTAGCTGACTAGCCTCTGAACGTGTCATTTCATACATGTCGATGCCGTACGGTACTGCCCACGAACTAATAAAACCAACATAACCTCCAACAACTCCAAAATGACAAAAAAATAAGGCCCATGCTTGCCTACTTGAAAATATTCTTCTTATTACTATAGAAGTTTTTTCACGAGGTACTTCCTCAGTGATCACTGCTGGTTTCTCTGGAATGATACGTTTGGTATTTTTCACAAGCACAAAATAAAGAAGCCCACCACATAACAATAATAATAAGCCCGTTGAAAAAAATGTGATACGCCAACCAAATAAAAGAATCAATGTAGCAAAAGGAACTGTTGCCAATAAAAAACCTAGACTCCCTGTCATACCTGCAAAGCCGATTAAGCGAACAAACTCCTTTTTATGAAACCATTGTGCCAAAATAAGCACCATATTCACCCATATGGTCGCGTCCCCTACCCCTGTTAACATTCTAGAAAAAAACAGCACAAACTCATGTGTACCTAAGCTGTAAAGAATTGTCCCTAATCCTGTAAGCGTAGCACCAAAGATGAGAAAAAAATTCGGTCCAAAGCGATCTGCTAAAATCCCCATAGGAATCTGCAAACTTGTATACACAAAAAATTGGATACTCGTTAATAGCCCGATAGTGGAGGCTGTTACACTAAAATCCCTCATCAATTGGTCTGTAATTAACCCTGGAGCAGTTCTTTGACTTGCCATTAACAAATAGGTAAACAATACAGAAACAAACACAATCCACCTGTACCTATGATGTTGTTTGCCCAATAATCACTACTCCTATTAGCTTTTATTTTATATATATGTAATTTTGATTGTAAGGAAGACCAGCTTTTTCAAGAATAAAACGCACCTAATCGATACTAGGTGCGTTTATCCCTATATTATACGGCGGGCTGAGGCTGTTCACTGACATGTACTGCCGGTTTACGATCTTTCCAAGGCATTGCTTCCTCTAATTGTCTACCTAGCTGTAATAGCGTCAGTTCATCTGCAAATTTACTTGTAAATTGTAGACCGATTGGTAGGCCAGATTTACTTTCGGCTAAAGGCAATGATAAGGAAGGCTGACCAGTAGCATTGAATAAATTTGTAAATGGCGCATACGTAAAAATTTGCTCTGTCCATTCAACAGCTGAAATGTTAGGATTATTGGCATTTAATTCACCAATTTTCGCAGGGAGAGTGCCGATTGTTGGGGTCAATAAGATGTCGTAGTCTTCAAAAAAGCCCGCTACTTGACGTGAAACAACTGCATTTGTATGAATAGCTTCTAATAAATCAGCCGCCTTTAACTGACCACCATATTCATAGCATTTCCAAATGGCTGCTTCAATATTTTCTGGAGAAACTGCTTTACCCGTCCCCGCTGCTGCACCCTGAATCATTTGATAAATATTCGCTGTCCAAATAGCAACCGTCGCCTTTGTAAATGACGCTTGCTCATATTTCGGACGAGCTTCAACTACTTCGTGTCCCAGGTCCTTTAACATTTGAACAGTTTTATGAACAGCCTCTATGCATTCAGGGTCTACAAATGCTCCGGAATTTGTTTCTGTTGTCCAGGCAATTTTTAAAGGGCGTACTTTTTCATGGATTAGCTGTCCGTATGGTGCATGTGTTACTTCTAATTTGGAATAGCTCCCTAAATCAGGACCTGCTACTTGATCCAGTAGCACCGCTGTATCACGAATTGTACGAGTTACAGCGAACTCGATTGCAATACCATTTAAAGGCTCGCTATTGAATGGACCAGCTGGAACTCTTCCTCGTGTAGGCTTTAATCCAACTAACCCACTACAGGAAGCGGGAATACGAATAGAACCACCACCATCATTCGCATGGGCAATTGGTACAATACCACTCGCAACAGCTGCTGCTGACCCACCACTTGAACCACCTGGACTATGCTGTAAATTCCACGGATTACGTGTGGCACCATAAATAACTGCTTCAGTAGCTGCATTATAGCCAAACTCAGGTGTAGTCGTAGTACCTGCTAAAATCAAACCAGCCTTTCTAAAGCGCGCCATTAATTCACTATCAACAGGCATAACTGTATTTTCCCCTATACGACTCCCCATACTATGCGGGACACCCTCTGCATGTAACACAAGCTCTTTAATTAAAAACGGAACACCTGCAAACGGAGCGTTTTCATCAACCTTCTCAATGGCTTTATCAGCCTGCTCTTCTAACACACTAACTACCGCATTAATGGATGGGTTTACTTTCTTTATCCCTTCTAACGCTAGTTTTTTTAGCTCCTGCGGTGTTACTTCCTTTGATTTAACTAGTTCGGCTAACCCCATGCCATCATATGATGCATACTCTTGTAAATTCATATCATCACCTCATATAGTAGTAATCTTACAACTATAATGTAATGAATATTCTAATTATTTAATATTACCCGAAAGGATAATTCTCCTCAAAGTAGAATATAAAAGCATAAGAGAGAAACGAGGTGTTTTCATGTTTTACGAAAATGATGTAGAAAACATTCTTAAAGCTAGCTATCATATTTCAAATATGAATGTAAAACAAAGTAATGAAAGCTTTAAAAGAGAACTGTTGCAAATGTTAAGTCAACATCTCGACTATCACCATATGCTTTTTTGGGAACTATCAAATAACGAATTAAATGCCCCAGTGCTTTTTAATATAGAAGGTCATACGATTAATGATTACTTACAAAGCTATAAACACCTTGATCCATTACACCCTCAAAATATAAATTCACAGCATTCTATTCACCTAATGACCAAGAATGAAATTATGTGCCCTCAAAAACAAACACACTATAAAGAAGTCTTTTTAAAAGAAAATCGCTATAAAGATGAAATGGCCATGTATTTAAAGGTAGACAATAAACCCGTAGCAGTTATCGGCTTTTTAAGAACATTGGGCGAGAAGCTATTTAATGAAAAAGATATGTTAAAGCTAGTATATTTGAAAAGAAATATCGAAAACATGTACTCCCTACATCACTATTCACAGCCCTCTATCCTATTTGAAATGACAGAACGAGAACGTGACGTGTTGAATTTTGTTTTCAAAGGCTTAAAAAATGGAGAAATCGCCCAGCAATTATTCGTCAGCGAAAATACCATCAAAAAACACCTTCAAAACCTCTACAGAAAATTTCAAGTAACCAATCGCACCCAACTGCTGGCAAAGTGTTTAAAGTATATTGACCATGTTTAATAGGCTCCTTCATAGAATTCAAAGGTAGTGTAAATTGGTTTCAAATAAGCTTCTACCCCTCATATATGATTTTATTATACTAATGAACGATTGATTTAACAGCTTCCAATTTTTCCTCCGTAGAAAAAACTGCATCACCAATTGGTAGAGTGTGTCTATCAATTGGTGTGCAGTTCTGATTTTGACTCTATCTATAGGGGAGAAGGTCCCACCCCATATCCTTTTTCTTAATTACTTTGTACTTTATAAACTTTACTATCAAGCTGTCTATTTATTGCCTGCTGTAAAAATCGTGTAGCGGTAAACAATTTTTCTTCATCAATATTCGTTTGCACGCCTAAACGATGCAGGAAATTCACTAAATCATTCGTTGCCACATTACCGCTTGCACCAGGGGCATAGGGGCACCCCCCTAAACCTCCAATAGCACTGTCGTATTTTGTAATCCCCAGCTCAAGTGCTGCAAATATATTCGCTAAAGCACGGCCATACGTATCATGAAAATGAAGGGCAAACAAATCACTATCGTATTGAGTGAGTAACTCTGATAAAATAGCCTTTACTTGTACAGGATCCGCTACACCAATCGTATCACCGAGTGAAATTTCAGCTACACCCATTTCTAAATAGGCATCAATTATTTTCTTGACTGTTTGAAGTTTTACTTCATCACCAAACGGACTGCCAAATACAGTTGAAATATAGCCTCTTAACGGTATACCTTCCCGATTTGCTACTTCGGCTACAGCTTTTAAGTTTTGCAAAGATTGATTAATTGAAGCGTTTACATTACTTTGATTATGCTCCTCAGAAGCAGATATAAATAAAGCAATATCATCAACCTTTTGTTGGATGGCTCCTTCTATCCCTTTCATATTAGGCACAAGAGCTGCATACGTTATTTTTTCATGACGTGTGATTTGCTCGAATACTTCATGATGATCGGCTAAAGCCGGTATCCACTTGGGACTAACAAAAGAGGATACTTCGATATGGCGGACACCTGTTTCACTTATTAAGTTAATCCATTGCACTTTCAAATCAGTTGGAATAAAAATTTTCTCATTTTGTAAGCCGTCACGCGGACCAACTTCCCTTATTTCTACTGCTTTTGGTAAGTTCATCAAGATACACTTCCTTTAATTAAATGCCGAACAGCTGTAGCATAATCCAGCTTGATGCGTAGAATACCATGAATTGCACACCGGCCCCTACACCTAAAATACGATTTAATAAACCACCAACAGTTGCGACTGTAAATGTTAACACTACTCCTAGTAATTGTGCCTCGTTATAGGCAAGCAAAAACGCTAATCCGATGAACATCGCTACGATTGCTTCCTGGCTAATATATTTCAATACTAATACAGATGCTTTACGTGCATAATTCATCGCAAATGGATAAGCAATCAAAGCGGCTACACTAATACCGATTAACCCAAAAATGAAAAAGTCCCATGAAGACATTAGCGTGTGTAAGTTGTTAACTGGATCTACTGTAAAAATCGGTGGTGCATTAAATAAAGGTGATGCTGGTCCAAGTGCTACTGGGCTTAACGGAATACCGAATGCAATTAATGGAATAATCGCTTCAGCTATATAAGTCGATTCCGTTACACCATTCATGACAGTAAGACTCGTTGTTGATTTTTTATAGGCACCTTTTGTGCGAGAGCCTACAATTTCTCCCATCAAAGATGTCATCCCAACAGGACTGAAGACAAATGTAAGGGAGGAAAGAAACGTTGTAATGCTCGTAAAAATGATCTGCCTTTTCGATAAAATTTTAAATGGATTCGGGAAATAGCCTTTCCAAGACTTCGTTTCGGGAGCAAGATTATATTGATTTGGCTTACTGCGAGCTAGATCATTTTTAGCAACAGAAGAAGCCGCCATTAAAATATTACAAAACATCGGTCCAATCGCAATTCCTAAAAAGAATGTAATACTTAAATGTTTATCCAGCATCGCGAAGCTAACGCTATCTAAAGCTTTTATGAAAAATGCAAATGGAATAATAATTAAAATACTTGCCCATTTTCCTTTTGAAAAGAATGCGATTAAAATAGCGGCAAGTGTAAAAATGATGCCTGATGAAGATTTAAAAAAATCGGCAAATTGACCTAAAAACTGACCTAACAGTACAGCTGTTGGTAGGGCGATAAATGCACCGATAACGCCGCCAGAAATCATTTTACGTAGTGCAACGTGCGGCATCCCTAAACGGCGTAATGTATTGGCATGGTCGATCAACGGTACAGCCGTTGTATCCCCTGGAATTCCTAATAACGCAGTTGGGACAGCATGTGTTAAATGCTTAGCTAACACGCCTGCCATGAAAAAGGCGAATACCCCTTCAGGAGGCGCTCCCAGCAAAATAACTAACAAAGTAATTGGTACCATAATCGCTGTTTCATCTGTACCCGAAATAAGCCCAATGACAGTAAAGATAGCTGCACCAAGAAGTGCAAATAAAAGAGCTATTAAATAAATACTCATTTTTTATCCGCTCCTTTCAAGCCTTGTAAGCTAGAAAGAATACCAAAATCCTCAAGCTCTTTTTTTGTCACTGGATCTTCCTCGATTAAACGTATTTCCTCGTCTATATCAATTTGTAAATCCTCAAATGCTTCCTTTAAAGAATGACTAGATGCCTCATCTTCTACTAAAATACGCTTTGGTTTAAAAAGAATCGTATTAATAGCGACAACAATCAGAATACCCGTGATTCCTGTTAACAGTGAATAAGAGTTAATCATTTGAGGGTCGGCAAACTTCGGAAAAACCCACTGACCAAACTGATAGCCTAAAAAGCTTGCGGCAACGCTTAAAATAATTGAAATAATCAACTGATTGCCAGAAACCGTGTCTCCTAAAATTTCAATAAACTTCTTTTCCTCTACCTTTTTTTGCTCATTGTATGGAGTATTCGCCATGTATTATTCACCTCGCAGAGAGTTTGTAATCTCTAAAACACGATCATAACGGAAATCCTTCTCTTCTACCGCCTGCTGCACAACACGATCAATAATATCGCCTGTTGCCCCAGCCATTACAGCCAAGTTTTTCGCATGCAGACGCATATGACCAGATTGAATACCCTCTGCTGAAAGTGCGCGTAAGCTTGCTAGATTTTCTACTAATCCTACTGCGGCAATGTAGCTAGCTAGCTCCTCTGCAGATTGCACATCCATAATTTTTAGCGCTGCTTTTGCAACAGGGTGAGTCTTTGTAGCCCCTCCTACAATACCAACAGCTAATGGCAATTCCAACGTACCAACAAGATTGCCTGCTTTATTTAGCTCCCACGTCGTTAAAGAGCGATATCTACCAGAACGAGCAGCATAGGCATGAGCACCAGCCTCAACAGCACGCGTATCGTTACCCGATGCCAATACCGCAGCTGTAATACCATTCATAACCCCTTTATTATGTGTGGCAGCCCGATACGGGTCAGCATCTGCAAATTCGTAAGCACTTACAATATTTTTGGCAATTTCTATACCGCCAAGCATATCTGTCGAGAATTCACCACGCGCACGGACAATACGCTTATCTGCTAAATTTGAAATAATTCGGAGCACAACTCGTCCATTTGTAATCCGTTCGATTAATGGTGACACAGATTCTGCCATCGTATTGACAGCGTTTGCCCCCATTGCATCCTTCGTATCTACGATTAAATGGACGACAACCATTGTTTCTTTTGCTGTGTCGATTAAGTGTACTTCTATATCCTTGACTCCACCGCCTAACTTGACTAACGTTGGATCTTTTTCATTACAATGCTCGATGATCTCATTTTTATGTTCAAAAATTTTCGCCCTTGCTGCATGAGGGTCCTCAATATTTAATACCTGAATCTGTCCACGCATAACTGTTCCCGAGCTGGAAGTAAAAATACCACCTAACTCATATGCTGCACGAGCCGCATTACTAGCCGCAGCGATTACAGACGGCTCTTCCGTAGCCATCGGAATAAATACCTCCTTGCCATTCACCTTAAAGTTGGCCGCTACCCCTAGAGGCACTGAAATATGTCCAATAACATTTTCAACCATTGCATCTGCAAGCTCTAATGAAATTCCACTTTTTAAAGCTTCAACTTCCTCGTTGGTTAAATTTGATTTTTCAGCGATTAGCTTAATTCGCTCTTCTACTGAAAGTAAATAAAATCCCTTAATTCGTGAAGTCATCCCCATACCCCCAAAAATAAAAAAGTGTAATATAATTCAACTTAGTTGAATAACATTACACCAATTGTAAATTGTCTGAATAGTATTGTAAACAAGAAAATTGTATTTTCGATAATATTTACGTTTAAAGGAATGATTTAATCCTCAACATAAATTGTTAATACCTTTGAGTTTTCAGCAGAATTGTTAATAAAGATATGCTCCTTTTTCCCAGAAAAATACGCAGAGTCCCCTTCTTCTAAATTGTAAAATTTATGATCGTATTTCAAGACGATACTACCCGAAATGACATAAATAAATTCATCATTATCGTGTGTATAAGGAGCTAAATTTTCCGCCCCATTATGTACAGTAACAATAGAAGGATTGATATTGCTCATATAGCTCTTATTCGCTAACAGCTCATATTGATAGCCAAGTTCATTCGTTTCTACAGTCTCATGGCGTTCTTTTTTCGAAACAATCGAAATGCCATCAAATTGATCCTGAATAACAAACCAAGCCATTGGCACATCAAATATTTCCGCAATCTTGGACAATGTCACCAGACTCGGTGTCGCTTTACCATTTTCTATTTTTGAAATATGACTTTTCGTTAAATTAATCTGCGAAGCTAAATCATCCTGAGACATTTTATTTTTCTTCCGCATCTGCTTTATTTTTACTCCAACTTCTAGTAAGTTCATTTATTCCAGTCCCCTCGATCATTTCGGTTTTTACAATAACTATACTATATTTTTAAATGATGGATAGAAAAATACGGAGAGTATATTACTCCTTCATTGTCGTCTGTTCAATTAAATACAACAGGGTGTGCTGAAAGTTTCTCGACTTTTAGCACACCCTTATACATTATAGTGATGACATTCACATCTTTTTAGGCTGAATCCCGCGAATCGTACTTTTTGAGATTGTTGCATCATGCTCTACAATAAATATTTTGAGAGGCCAAAATCAGCTTAAGTTGAACTGAAGAAAGACCACTTAATTCAAAAGCTCTTGATAGAATCGATGACATTTTCGCCTTTGTCATAAAAACGTTCGAAACAAAAATGAAAATGAGATGGATATATTCTCTTAAATCATTTGTTTTTCAAAAAAGAGTTTCTTCCCTATGACAACAAATGCACGGAGTATGAACAAATAAAAATTCTAGGGTGGTACGGTACAAGAAATGTTAAGAGGAATGGATATCTGATAATAAGTTTTCTGTCATCGAATCTGCAATTTAGGAGAATAATAAAATCTACCGCAATTTTATTTTAAAGAAAAACATAGGGAGATTTTAGTCTTCCTATGTTTTCATTCAAATTATTGATCTGTTTGTTCTTGCTTCTTTTTCAAATACTCCGCACGTATTTTCTCAAGTTGCTGCTTTTTGTCAAATTTGGCTGGCTTGTGTTTTTCATGATACTTTGCCACAGCCACCTTACCTTTAGTATCCAATTGATATTTCCCCACTTTTGGTTCACCTACTTTTCCTGCCTTTAAAGAAATCTATTCAACAAATATAGTATACCTTATTTTGTTGATGTAAACCTTTTTCCTATAAAAGTATGCACGGAACAAATCCAGATCCTATACTTCGCCTCAACTTCAAATAGCTTTTTGACAGATTTAACTCGATTACTCGTATCAATTTCAAATTTTTCACCACTTTTAGATTGCCCACATGACATCGATATATCCATTAGGAACTATATAATCCTTCAACCCATTTGCCTCGAAATCATTTGCCCATTTACACTATAAAATTTTTAATTACCACGCCTTACATTTCCATCTATGTAGTGCCCCCTGTTTCTTTAACTTTTTACGTAACTTTACTTATTCAGTTGTTGGCTTGTACTGTTTAGGATATTTTTTCGCTTCTTCTTAAAAGTGAAAGAAATGCTTCAATGTCCTTTTGAACCTCCATAAGAATTTGTATAACAAGTTATCTTTATGTATAATTTCACCTATATAATGAACCTTAAAGGAGGCTTAAACATGGCTATCCCTACATACGAACAATTTATGTATCCATTTCTCGAATATTTAAAAGATGAACAGGAACACACATTAAAAGAACTATATGATTATTTACCAAAGTTCTTTCAATTAACTGAAAATGAAATTGAAGAATTATTACCGAGTGGCAAACAATCGATCGTTGTGAATCGTATAGGTTGGGCAAGAACTTACTTAAAAAATGCTGGCTTAATTGAAAGCCCGAAAAGAGCTGTATTTAAAATTACAGCACGAGGCAAGACAATTTTAAATGTCTCTTCCATTCATGAAATCAACGAATCTGTATTGAAACAATTCCCTGAATTTCTCGAGTTTAAATATGGAAAATCAAATGAGGATAATCCTGACCCCAAAATTGAAGATGAATCAAGTACACCTCTTGAAATGATTGAGAAAAACTATAATTTGCTGAAACATTCTGTACAGCATGAATTGCTAAATAAAATTATGGAATGCTCTCCAAGCTTTTTCGAGCAATTAATTGTCGAACTTTTAGTTGCAATGGGATATGGTGGTTCAATTAAAGATGCAGGTAGAGCTGTTGGTAATTCAGGAGACGGTGGAATTGATGGGATTATTAAAGAAGATGTCCTTGGACTAGATAAAATTTATTTACAAGGCAAACGCTGGTCCAATCCAGTATCACGACCAGATATTCAGGCATTTGTAGGGAGTTTACTTGGTGTCAAAGCCAATAAAGGTGTGTTCATCACTACTTCAAGATTTACAAAAGAAGCCATTGAATACGCACAGAATGTCGATCGCTCAGTCATTTTAATCGACGGTAAAAAATTAACGGACTTAATGTTTGAATATAATGTTGGTGTATCCAAGGAAACCGTAATTACTTTGAAGAAGATTGATTTGGATTATTTTGAGGAAAACTAATTAATACTTTTTGCAAAAGGGTGATTCGATGACAGTTTATCTATGGAAACAAAATGCTTTTTTTAATGATTTTAGAGAAGAAATCATTAATGTACATCCTTATCTCATTAATATTTCTAGTGCTTATATTTCGTATAAAGGTGCTCAACTCTTAAATAATATTATTGAAAATAACCAAATTAAAGGTGATTTACAAATTTATTGCAGTATTAAATTTGACGAAAAACAACCTGTTGAAACTTTAAAATTGTTAACTAGTTTTGCAACTGTTTATATTTTCACTGAACCTTTTCTACACAGTAAAGTTTACGAACTTCACACTGATTCAGGGATTACCACGTACACTGGCTCAGCAAATTTAACAGAGGGTGGTCTAAAAAATAATAATGAATTAATTTGCAAGACTACTTCGAATGAGGGTCAATTAGAAGAATTTTGGGTTAGTTTATGGGAAAACAGTATCTTAGTTGATGAAGAAGTTATTAACTTGTTTTCTGATTTACCAAAAGTATCTCAACCTCCAGAATTAGAAAGCTTTTATACTAAACTGAATAAAAAAATGAAACCAATCTTTGACAGACAAAGTTTAGAAAAAAAATATCCTGATCTATCGGATTTCTATTTTAATGTTGAAGATTACAGTATTTTTGATGAGCAATACTGGTATTCAGGATTATCTACAATAAAATCTAGACGAATGGCTACACAAGAAAAATTTTACGAGATTAACGAAGTTATTGAATCATTTGCAAAAAAATTAGATTTGTATCCTCATTATCTTGAAGCAAATCTAACTAGCGGAATTGTACCTTCTATTTATAACTTTGAACGTGTAACCGGAATCTGGATGAGATATGGAAAACACAAATCTGAGCTAAAACTATTTGAAGGAATTTCAAATTCCAAACAAAAGTCTGCAATCGAACAATTCCACAAACACGCATGCTTACAATTAGCAATCGGTTCTGATGGTTTACAGATGGGTATGTACCACAGTACCGCTAATGATGGCGTAGATAATGGTTATGTTGCGGACAATTGGTCAAAAGTTAAAGAGGATATTATAAATGTTTATTCTAAAATTCAAGGACATGGATTCGTATGGCGTTTCTATAACAATAAATTAATTGAATATGTAGCAGAATTTGAAATCGACAACCATACCGTTGATGAATTTCTCACTTTTTACAAAAATCATTATATGGATGGATATGAAAGTTTATGCATGAAATTTTATCACTGTGATGACGTAAAAATTCAAACATATAAACAAATTATTAATGAGTTACAGGATACTTTTATTGCTATTCTACCTTTATATACTGCTATGACTTACAGAATACCTAAATCTCAACGACTAATTTCAAAATAAATAATCGCCCCTCTAACAAATCGAGGGGCGATCATTCCCTAATTAACCTTCTCTCCACAAACCATCTGCTCCATCAATAAACTCATCCCTTCTGCTAATTCCTCTAGCTCGTTTTTGGAGAAACTGTTTCCTCATTTTTATCAATTCACATAAATACACCCATTTCCATTTGTCGTTTCATGCTAGCGATGTGGAATTGGATAAGGCGCGTTCTTTCCAGCATTCGGAAAAGCTTATCCACTTCCACGTAAACAATATTATTAACGTTCATCATGTTGCCTCCCTTTAAAGTTAAGTGGTTTCTTTTGCTTGTACGAGTGGATGCCTTTAATCCCTTGACTGCGAAAAGCTCGCTTGGACTGACCGAAATAATCAATCGAATTTAACGCAATTTCCACTTCAAATACAATCGTTTTCTTCCGAATGCACTTTTTTTCTCATCTTCTCACCTCCTTCACTGTTGGTTTTTCAAACTTATTCTTTTTAGGTAGTACATAGTTATCGTTTCAATTCAGCTGCTCACTTTTGGCGAGAGGCAGAGCAATGAGTCGTCTTCAAATAATAAAACGCTAAGGGGTCCGTCTTACACACTGGTTGGATTCTCAAGCTTCCCCTTAGCGATTTACAATGAAAAAACCCAACGACATTGACCAAAATCGGCCATACCGTTGAGCTTATAATCCACCTAACTTTTGCATTACAAAAGAGATGTATTCCTATTCAATTCTTACGTACTGATCGGATTCCTATATATGGAGACGGCGGGAGTCAAACCCTTTCCCAATAAAAAACCTCATTCCCAGTATTTATAAGGCTTTTTAGCTTTTTAATGAATTTCTAACTACGGATTTAACTACGATTACGAAAAAACTAATTTTTATAAACCACATTGTCTTAAGACTGAGAATACAGTATATAAATGTGATGGAATTATAAAATTTTATACATAAGTTGTTAATCTATGCACTCATGAGTAAATTTTGATGAGATAGTATCCTATTCCTTCAGCTTTTTTTCTACATACAAGGGCACTTTATTATAGTAATAATCATTTAACAAAAGATCCCATTTTCTTTGACTTACTTTATGCCTTTCTTCCAAAATCGATATTTCTTCAGAGAAGCAATTTGGACAAAATAATCCACGGTATAGACTCCCTTTTTTCATTAATTTATTATCTAAATCTAAAAATAAATCTGGAACTAGTTTAATATGCTCTTCACAAGAACATTGTATTTTTAATAAGAAGTGTTCTTCTCTTGAAGAAGATTTTTTATTTGGAATTAAATCTTTTTTAAACATTAAAAATGTTAATTCTAACGCTTCTTTAATCTCTTTTAATGCAACTGAGAAAAGTGTTGCTAATTCTCTGTAATTAAAGTCTTTTTCAGCGTTATTGTCAAACCTAATACTATAATGTTCTTTTGAAGCACTAATAACAAATGCAGATTGTCCAATAAACTTATGGTGGATTATATCATTTCTGTGTTCTCTTATTTTTTTCCAATGTGTCTTATTTGAAATATTGACCAACTTCCTTAAATAGGAATCACTTGTATATTTCTTTTTTATCTTCTTCACGAAGTTTTTTCCAGATAACACTTCATTACTAACGCTAGCATATTTTTTAAATTTATTATTCTTGTTATGTAAAGTACTTTGTTTTAAAATTTCCCATTCCTCTACTCCTTCTTTAACTCTTCTTGGTGTATCATTAATTTCAAGATAAGTATTTAATATTTGAAAAAGATGTTCCCATACAGATGTAATTCTCATTAATGCATGTTCTGCATGAAAGGATAAAGTACTTTCATTTACACTTTCACCTACTAATACCTGATAATAACAAACTGGGGTAATAACTTTATTTTTTATATTAGCTGTAAGTTTTTTCAACATATCGAGGTGTATTAAATCTTCTAAGTCTATAGTGCCTTCTTTAAATTCTCCTTCATCTACTTCATAATTGTTAATTAACTTGTTAACTTTGTCCGAAATTTCCGAATTAATTAGATATATATTATTAAACAATATTTCACTCCCTTAATTATCTTTCTATATTCACTTTATTAAATTCCACTAAGCAGAAATTTGGTTAATCACATTCAGAATGTCTAGATTATTGCATAATTCCTAAATAGTTAGGTACTATAATGTAAACTCAAGAATGTTTCTATTCTTCAAACTACTTTTCTACTTTAACATAATCTTATAGTTCGACTCCATATTCTTTACCTTCCCTAACATCAGCTAAAAGTTTTAATGCTGCATGAGAATATTTCCTATTCCCACTTGTTCTACCAGCTTTTATAAATACATGATATTTATTGTCTGTAGCTTTAATATCAATTCCTGTACTACGTCGAATTTCATAAATTAAATCGTCCGCTCCATGCCATCCTCTAAATCCTAAACTCTTACCTAATTTTGTTAATTTATATGGGAAATTAATATTAATATCACTTGATTCACTTACCATTGTAATAACATATAGATTAGGTAATGTCTTATCATCTTCCAAAATTTCAGATAACATTCCGAAATTTACCTCTACACTCTTACTCGGTATGTCACTTCTAACTAATTTATATGTTCTAGCCATTAAGGCTCTTAATAATTTGGGATGAACATTTTCGATTGCTTTTCTTGAAGCAAATGCACTAAGAATCCAATCATAATCTTTTGCAGTAATTGACTTCACACGTATCTCTTTGGAATTTATTAAAATGACTTTTTCAGTTTTAGGATTTAAGTGTTCTGAAATTTTATCGTCATATTCCGGAAAATAGATATTAGGTATAATCTCACCTTTTTAGAAATTAGTTCGTCAATATCGGATAATATCGATTGAATATTTTTGTCATTAGCGCTATACCCAATGAATAAAAACGGATGTTCAGAAAAAAATGGTAATAATTTAGCACTTAGATACTTTTTCTTATGTATAATTACGTCATAATCTTCCTCATTTAATATAATTTCATTATTATCCGAAACGCAAATATGAATTTTAAATATTTCCCCTATCCACATCGTATCTGGTCTTAAGACTTTTTGACCTACAATAGGTTGATATTTTACAAAAAGTTTTCTAAAAAGTTATCATAATTAGTAGTTATTAATGCGTGGAGCTGTATATCTTGTAAAATCTTAATCTCCTCTTTTAACTTTTCATCCTTTATTTCATCAATTGACTTAGGTGTGATTTCTTCTAGAATCTCTTTAATTTCAAACTTTATGTAAATATCTTTTGGTATTTCAGTGCTAAAAAACTCTGTTGGATAATTTTCTTGATTATCCCATGCCCATTCACGATAGTACTCAGTGTATATACTTCCTAACTCCGATAAACTTTTCGCACCTTGAAGATAGTAACCTGGACCATGTGGGATGATTGGGCAACGTTTTTTCAATAATTCCAGTAATTCCTTCCTATTAGGTGCATGAAAATATCTTTTAGAAAGTCCAGATCCAATAAATAGTATAGGTTGTGTACCCATTTCTTCTAAATTAGTTTGAACATCATTTATAATTTGTTCTTGATAACGAGAATACAAAATAAACACCACCTTGAATGAAATAAAAAAAACCTCTACTAACTTTATCAATCCAGTAGAGGTATGGCAATTAATTACATATTCAATTTGAATATACTTCAGCAATAATTCTTTTAAATTTGGCTAATATCGGTTATTATTAATCAACAAAGATCGCTTTTTGCATAAGCATTTGATTACACTGATAAAAAGGAACATCTGTATTACCAAGAACTGTCGGCGGAACATTTGAGAGCTCATTGGGGTTATCCATTGGGACAACAACACTCTTTGCACCGTTCTCGGATAACATTGTAACTTTATCAGCAAAATTATTTACTCGTTCAATAGCTCCACCAACAGAGATATTTCTAAGTACCGCAAGATTAAGCGTACATTTAAGCGAATAGATGTTTGATATAACCCTCCTATCAGATTAGTGCTTCTTCCAATTGATTATGAGTTTGAATGTTTAGATGGCAATTATCGTGTAGTGGCCATCCGTGAACTTGCTGAGAAAGCGGTAGAAATATTGCTGATAGTAATATGCTATTAAATATTCTTTACGAAAAAGATACACGGAAAATTAGACAAGATTTTGTGGATGTTAACCAAAATGCTAAGCAAACAAGTACATCAATTAATACCTTATTTAACACACGAGACAAAGTATAGTAGTGAATTTATTTGATAACATTGGTCATTTAACTGAAACTACAGAGTTACTTTCTTAATAACTTAAAAAGTGCTTTAATGGAGATTGCTGGGTATAACTCTCAATCTACAAAAACGTTAAAATTATCGATGAAGTTATCAGAAAGTGAAGATTACAAAAATACGGTTACAAAAAATGTCGAATAGTTCTTCGAGGAATTAGAAAACAGCAAGTATATTGCAGATATTATCTAATTTACGTGTTAAAAATTCTGCGATATTCCGGTAATCCGTAATAGCAATGTCTTAACAAGTGGGACTGGTATTATTGTAGCTGCACGAGTTGCAGGTAAATTTGTTGAAATTGCAAAGAATGAGCAATAATTAAAAGAGTATTTCCGTCAAATCGCTCAATTTAATTGGAGAAGAGAAAATTACGTGTTTACCAACAATATTATTGGTGATGAAAATATAATTTTAAACTCTCGTGATGCTATTAATTCAGCTACAAAAGCAGTTTTACAATCCTTGGATTATGTATAACGAAATGTTGAGGCCTCAGAAGAAGTAGAATGACGAAGATTAACAATAATAATTCAATACACTATATTTGCACTATACAATTCAAATAATGTTCCCAAGTGAAAGTTTGGACATACAAATAAAAGCCATGAATGTTGTTATATCAACGTTTCATGGCTTTCCTTGTGAAGATTTTTTAAACATATTTTTATGCATTTCTTCAAACGTCAGTCATGGCAATGCTTTAGTGGTATTTGGAGCACCGCTAAACCATCGACTTTAATGAATATGCTTATTTCTCATGTTGTAAATCCGCATTTTTCTGTCGCTAACCCGTATATGTTTCGAATATTTTATTCGTCAATTCAATTATTAATCGAATTTCTTTTTCCGAACTTTCCCTTCAATTCATATGTAAATAAATGGATAATCCGTTCTATTTCTAAGGAAAGGGATTTGATTGGTATTTTTAAATCAAATAGTTCTTTTGCCGTTACTTCTAGACTTGATTTTTTTTTAAGGTTTGCAAGTTTATATTTCTGTCTCCACGTTCTACTCCATCTAAATAGGATGTTTGTAACCCTGATTTTTCTGCCAGTCCCTCTTGGATAATTTTCTTATGTTTCCGAATTTCTTTGATGTTTGCTACAACATGTTCACTAACTGATCCATTTAATCGCCTCACTTAAAGACAATGCACCTCGCTTTTGAACTTGGTGACCATGTAAGCTGGTTTATCAACATTCAAATTTACTGTACACTAGACTATTTAGCGTCAGTTTATTAATGACATTCCATTATAAGTTATACACTAGGGGGGAGATGCCTCATCTTTCAGCTCACACTCTAAATACCGAGGGAAATAAGAATTAAACAACTAATCATTTAAGAATTCGTCCAAATAAACATCAGAATTTTTTTCTATTTCTATAATTTTTTTAATCAAAGCAATACTTTCAAAAGGATGCTTACTGTTAGCTGTTTCCATTGATAACATTATAGCGTCCACATTTTCTCTTACAGTATTAGCTATATCAGAAACTTCAGCTCTATTAGCTACACCCGAATTAGCAAAACACTCAAAAAACTCAGTTCCCACAATACATAATTTTTCTGCTAGTTGTGTTTTCTTTATTAAATAGCTTTGTAATAAAGGTACTATGGATGGGTCAGTATGTAATGCTAAGTCTCCTCTTCCTATCATAATCCCATCAGTTACTTCTAATATTTCATCAATATTTTTAATACCTTTTGCCGTTTCAATCTTAGCAACTAATTTTATTTCTCTATTTGGCCAATAGTCATTACATATATGTCTCATCGTCAAAATTTGATTTTTATTATTTGCAAATGATATACAAATCCATTCAGGGAAAAGGTTACTCTCCTTAAGACGAGAAAAAACTTCTAAATCCTCATCTACAATAACATCATAAGTTACATTACTATCAGGTAATACACACGAACTACCTTTTCCAATTTTTACATTTGAAGCTAGGCACTTCGTTACTAATTGTCCTTCTGATATATTAATATCCATAATTATTAAGGTAACCTTCCCATCTCTAAACTGAACTCGTTCACCAACTTTTAAATGAGGGAATAGTTTACGAATCCCCGGTATAGGAATAATATTGTTATCATCTAATATTTCAGCATCTGTAATTATATATTCTTTATCAACGATTAAATTTCTATATGAAATAGATGAGATTCTTGGCCTAGAGGAGGGGAGATCTAATAAAACATCTACGTTACTACCTGTCAACTTTTCAGCTTTTCTTATATTTTCAATGTATTCTTTTACATCTCTATCTCGGGAACCAAGGTGTAATCTAAAGTTATTAACCCCCATAAATATAGCTTTTTCAATATCTTTTATCGTTTTTAAAGTCGGACCAGCTGTGGCTAAAATTTGAGTATCTTTATCTATAGAAAATTTCATTAATTAAAATTCTCCCTTTCTAATCTAGGTTTATTTTATCCATTCTCTATTTCAATAATTTTCCTCATTAAGGAAATGACTTCTTCAGAATGATTATTATTATCCTGATTCCAATTTACTGTTAACATGTTGGCCTTTTGTCTAACTCCTAATGCAACATCAGACAATTCTGATCGATTAACTATCCCTGTTTTACTAAGGTTGGTTAAGAAATGACCATCAATTATTGTTTTTTTATTTAAGTGATGGCATTTTTTTATTAAGTTCCTCTGTATTTTAGGTAAATATTTTGGTGAGCAATTTAAAATTAATTCATCTCTTGAAATAAAAATGCCATCATATATTAATAAGATATCATCAATGTTATTGAAATCATATTCGTTACATATTTTAACTATTATTTCTGCATATTCCCATTCATTTTTTAACTTTTCTTTCATCGAATTCAAAGATTCCTCATCATAGTTAAGAGGTATAACTATAAAGTTAGGCTCTATTTTATTAAGCTTAAGATATTCTATAGTATAATCTAGCTCTTTTATATTTGAAGAAATATCTATTAATAATAATAATTCTCGATTCTTTCTTAGTTCATATAATATTTCTAAATTTACTAATTCTTTTGTTTTACTATCGTCTAAACGTAGGCCGAAATTATTAACACCTATTTTTATCATGTTTAATAAAAGTTCAGAGGATTCGTTTCCCTCCAGTTTTACTAATACTTGTGTAATTTTGTCCATTATGGAATCATCACCTATACTAAATTTTATTATCAAATTTAAAATCAGAAATTCTTATTAAATAAAAATCTTTACTTTCAATTTTCCCAAAGAGTTGCTGTTTAATTTTATTCATTTTTTTTATAATGGATACTGATGTTGGAATAGTCTTATCATTATCATTTAGTTTAATTAAATCATTTAATTTTAATTCTAAAGAAAATAATTTGAAAGTAGATGGGGAAAAATTGGAACTTAGCATATTTGAATTTTCTAAATAACCATTTGAATTATTAAACTCATACAGTATTTTCTTTAATTCTTCAAAACTTGAAACTGCTATATTTTTAATGTTTTTGATAACAAAATCTTCCTCCAACAATTCAATAATATTATCCCAAACTTTATCTACTTGAGGAAGTAAAATCATATCTACTGTTTGATAAAAATTCTTATTAATTTCCAGGAATTTATCCCTAATTAACGAAACGTCTCTATTAAAAAAACCATTTTCTTCAAACCAATTAATACCATAATAAAAACTACAATCAAATAAATCAGCTGAAAAATCAACAGGAATATTATTCATTTTATGGAATAGTGCCAGAGAAAATCTATGCGAGCCATCTACTAATTCAAAAAATCTATTCACTTTTATTGGATATGAATAATCAAATTTCCCATATTCAAATTTCTTTATTAGTTCTTGAAAAGGTTCATTTGTTATTTGACTTTTTGGGAACCATCTATGACTTAACATTCTTTTTTCTTGCATTTGTAAATATAAATCCATTCCAAAGTTGTTATACCCATAAAAGTTCTCAATTGCTAAGAGTCTTACAATTACATCATATCTATTAAATTCATTGTTTTTATTCCATTGAAGCGCCCACATCTTATTGATATTAATATTAAGATTAATTCCATATTCATTTCTAATAGAATATAACGTGTTCATATAATCACCTATTCAGTTCCCAATCTATAAAATCTTTAATATTTTCAATGCTATTCTCTTTAAATATTTCGTTAAAATTTGCTTTAGAGATCTCTTCATTTTTTTTTAGATTTAATATGTTTATTATATCCTCGGCTGTACTAACCAGATTCACATTATTATAATTACTATACAAGTATTCAAGTTCATTACTTGAATAACCGTTGTAAATAAAGGTTAATAAATTCAAAGCAGCTCCTTCATAAATAGCTGTCGAATAAACCCCTACTATACATACAGACTGTTCAAAAAAATAATATATATCCTTTTCATTACTATCAAAAACTTTAATGTTCTCTTTATTTAACAGCCATGGGTACTCATGCTTCCATTTATTATGTTCGAATGGGTGAGTTTTATATAAAATTGTGTATTCACTATTACTATCTTCCAATAAAATACTTAAATCAGCTGCTAGTTTACTTAACTCCACGCCTATTTTCCCTTGTGATAAGAAAGTTATATACTTATTTTTATTTACTTTTTTTAATTTACTCTTTTTTTCATCAAATAAAGGATAACCAACTGATATTAAATTATCATCTTCAATAGGAAATCTCACTCCTCTTTTCCAAAATTCGCCAAAAAGTAGAATTTTATCCGGGAAGTTATCCAACTTAATTTTCTTAAAGTAATTGACCATCAAAGGCTCATTTCGTGCGAACATCCCGTGCTGGAAATCCAGTGTAGGAATATTATTATTAGCTGCAATTCTATTCATAACTTGTTTAGTTCGTGTAGGTGAATAATACTCTAGAATAAGTTTAGGATTGATTTTTTTTATTAATTGCTCATATTTATGAGTTGTAAAACTTTCGTAAAGATAGAATTTACCAAAAAGATCTATATACTTCCCTTTATTTAAATTAACATTAAAAATTTCATCTAAGCCATTTAAAATTTTTTTAATAATTTTAATTTCTTTATTATTCAGAACTTTTATTCTAAAAACTTTAGCCAAAAATTTATTTACTCTATATTTCATTTCAAATAAGAATTCAATCCTATCAGAATATATTAAGTTACGAGTTCTAACTGGACTATAATGAGATTCAAAATCAGCCAAACTATCTACCCATAACGGCTCTTCAAGAACCGTATATTTATTGTTTATATGTTCCAATATTGGATCGAAAACGGTACAATCATAGAAACCTGCATTCTTAATTCTACGTGGATGTGTTAATATTAAAAGATCACTTTCCTCTACCTTTTTAAGAGGATTATTAAATACATACTTATATGCTTTATTTCTGATAAATAATGAAACAATACTATCATATTTTTTTTTATTCTTTAATTGAGTAAAAGAATCATTTATACATCCTTTTATTTTTAAAATATCACAATATACAATCTCTCTTAAATAAATCCAAATTTTCACATTTCCGATTGTGAGATCAAACAAATTATTTTTATATTCATATTCAATAAAATAGTCACAAATCTCTTTTTCTTTCATAGTGAATTATAACCCCTATTTATAAATTCTTCATGAATAACTTCAGTCATTAACTTTAAACATTCTTTAGAACGCTTTGCACCACTTTCTCCAGATAACATTAGAAAATCCGTACGTTGTTGAACCGCTAGAGAGATATCAGATAACTCGGAAAAACAAACTTCTCCTGTAATTGCAAACTTCTCTAATATTTGAGTTGCCACTATACTGATGACTTGTTTTTCATTTGCCAATTTTACTAGAGACTGTTGAACTGTTGGTATCATAGCAGGGTCTATATTCTGACATAAGTCTCCACGAGCAACCATAATTCCATTTGAACATTTAATAATATCATTTATATTATTTAAGCTATTTTGAGTTTCAATCTTTGATATAATTTTTATTTCATTTTCTCCAAATATATTATTTATCTCTTTTTTTAAAGTTTTAATGTCAATTCCATTTTCAACAAAAGAAATAGAAATCCAGTCAGGAACTAATTGATATTTCTTTAATCGCAATAAAAATTGCCTATCCTCTTTGGTAAGAAGGGTATAACTAATTGATTTATTATTTATAATTATCGAAGTTGATTTAACTATAGGCGACATACTCTTAATACAAATGGCCTTTAAAGTTTTTTTGCTTATATTAATAGATTCAATACGAACTTTCACCTTACCATCATCAAAATTAATAATGTCACCAACTTCAATATATTCAAAACATTCATCTAGATTATAAAGGGGTATACATGTTTTTATTAAGTTATTACATGAAATACAAGAATCATAAATTAGAACTTCTTGCCCCACTTCTAAAAAAGAATCCTTAAAATTATTACTAATTCTAGGACGCGATGATGGAAGATCTATCATTAAAATAATATCACTTCTCTTTTCCTTAGCTTTAAAAACATTACTTATGTATTGCAGATTATTTCTATGCCTTTTACCTAAATTAACTCTGTAATTCTTTACTCCTAATTCAAACGCATGTAATATATCTTCTGGGCTAAATAAGTGAGGACCCATTGATGCAAGAATTTTTGGTTTTCTCATAAAAATACTCTCCCAATTATTATTTTGTTACATAAACTTCTTTATATTATTACAATCTATTCGTGGAAGTTCGAAGCATTTTGCTAAATTGGTTTTATCTATGCTTCCATGTTTCACACAAAAAGATGAATGTATGTTTAATTCAGATAGAATAGATATAGTATCTTTATTATAACTACCGAAAGGATATGCGAATGACTTATTAACATGTTGAATGCCTATATTAGCTAATAATTCTATTGATTTTTTTATTTCCTTATATTGTATAGGATAAGAGCAATTTTTGAGATGGTAATGGTTATGTGTGTGTCCTCCAATATACATCCCTTCATTATATAAATCTTGAATTTGTTTAACAGACATGTACAAACTTAAATTATTAGTTTTATCTTTAACAAACTTAACAAATAATTCATCAATAATTAAATCTCTAATGGGAAGAGGTAATACATATTGAAGCATTTTTTTTATAAAGGATACCTTTATATTGTCCCATCTATTTTTAATCCCATATAAAGAAAAATACTCCTCTCGACTCTTTAGATTAAAATCACTTTTATATCTCTTCATAATTTCGAATAATTCAGATAAAGCTAGTTCTGTTTCTGTATTCAAAACAATGAGTTGTATTTTATTTACACTTAATAAATTGTTCTCTATTATACTAGTTGGTATGTAAAAACAACCTTGAATGTTATTTTTCTTTAAAATAGGAAGAACTATGTCATAATGTTCTATATAACCATCATCAAAAGTTAATAACACTGCATCTTTTTTCGATGAAATCTCTTTAAAGTTCAATAAATCATCAATATTTATTAGATTAAAATTACTTCGAAAATAATTAATTTGTTCTTCAAATATTTTAATATCTAAAAAATTAAACTTTAACCCTAATTCATTTTTATTTCGTATGAAATGATACATTATGGTATGTACTTTATTGTCCAATATAATTAATCAGCCCTTTAAATTTTTTTATATCTTCTAGTGAATCTATATCCAAGTCATATTTAATATCTGTAATAAAAGCTAATTCATTATCATTTAAACTAGTATATTCATTTAGATTTTCATCAATTTTATTTATGTATATTAATCCATTAACTTTATAATAGTTAGGTAATTCCTGTCTTCTTATTGTTGAATTAACATTTATAATACTTTTCAAACTCCCATCCTTATTTAATTCTCTTATAAAGTATGGGTGTTCAGTTACTTTTGAAACTGATACTAAAGAGCTCTTATTTGTTTCAACTATTAATTTTATTGCATCGTCAATGTGAAATTTCCTCCGCAATGGTTGAGTCGGTTGAAGAACAATTATATAATCATATACCTTCCCATTTAATTTTAACTTCTTTAAATCTGCCAAAATCACATCAATAATATTCGTTTCATCCTGGGCTAAGCTTGACGCTCTTAGAAAAGGGACTTCAATTGAAAAACTTTCAACATATTTTTTTGTGTCAATACAATCCGTAGATACTAGAATATCGTCTATATAGATTGATTTTTTTGCTTCATTTATAGTATAAAATATTAGTGGTTTTCCATTTATATCATACATGTTCTTTCTTCTTATTCCCTTACTACCTTTTCTTGCTGGTATTATTGCCAAAATGCTTTTTCCTTTATACATATGTTAACCTCTCTTCAATATTGTAAAATGGAATATCACTAAAAGTCTTTTCAATTTTACTATTCCATATTGTATCTGAGCATAGTATTGACATAAATCTTTCTGTACTCTTTCCATCACCAAACGTCCTTAGACATTTATTTTTTATCTTTAAAGCTTTGTCAATTGCCTTTAAAATCTCTGTTTGATTTTCTTCAATAGTTACGATATTGCTGTCTTTTAAGTTATATCTTCCTTTTTGACGATTACCGATATTAATTGTCGGTATTCCATAAACATTTGCTTCACGTATACCGGCACTTGAATTGCCTATTATGAATTTACAATATTTTAATAAAACAAGGAAATCCTCAAATTTTACTGAATTATAAAACTTGAATTTTTTTTCTTCCTTAAACTTACTATAAGTATTTCGAATAATCTCTGATCCTGTGTCATTGTTCGGTAATATAACAACATATTCATGATCTGTATTTGAAAGTGTATTCATTAAACAATTAGCTTTTTCCTTAAGGAGCTCACTATTTAATGTTGTTACTGGGTGATATATTAAAATGGCATATTTATAAATTTCTAGATTATAATTTTCCATAATAGTTTTATATGTAGGTAAGCTATCCGATAACATTATATCTATATCAGGAGACCCTATATTGAAGATGTTCTCTTTTTTTTCTCCTAATTGAAGTACTCGATTTAGCGCCTCATTGTTACTTACAAAGTGAAAATTTGATAGCTTAGTAACTGCGTGTCTGATAGATTCATCAATACTTCCAGATACTTCTCCGCCTTCAATATGTGCTACTTTTATGTTATTAAAAGATCCTATTATACTACCTGCTAAAGCTTCTAGTCGATCTCCATGTACAACTATTAAATCGGGTTGTACTTTTGATACAAAATTTTTTAAACCTATCATAGTCTTTGCAAGAGATTGATCCATGGAATTAGCTTGATTATCGTATATATGGATATTTTTATACCTATCCTCTATAAAGTATTTTTGTGTACATCCATATTCTTTTAGATTATGGGTTCCAGTTACAAATAAATGCAATTCAAAAAAATTGCTATCTTCAATACGTCTTATTAAGGATTTTATCTTCCCATAATCAGCCCTAGATCCTGTAACAAAAATTATTTTTTTCATTCGACTACCTCCCATTCTAGATGCTCCCCTTTGTTAATATCTCTAAGGGCTTTTCTGTTATATAGACTAGATAATGATTCAGCAGGTATGCCCCCTACATTTGGTCTTCTAGCAACAATATTTTGTGGTGTAAATTCTTGACCTTTAGCTATATTTTTTATTGCTACTACAGTAGCAAAGGCAAACTTAGCTGTATCCTTTTCTTCTTCTGCTGGCTCAATGTCACCACCTAACATTAAATCTATTTCTTTTGCAGTTATAATTAAACTTTTTAAATCATTCTTATCCATAGAACAAATAATATCAGGACCAATTCTTTCTTTTGTATCTGTAAAATGCCTTTCAATAATAGATGCGCCTAATGAGATTGCAGCTAAACTAGCATTACTGTTAACAGTATGGTCAGAGAAACCAATTACTTCATGAGGGAATTTAGATTTAAGAATAGATATACCACCTAGTCGAACTAAATGTGCAGGGGTAGGGTATAAATTGGTACAATGTAAAATTGCTAATGGAACATTCCGTTTTTTTATAATGTTAACTGTCTTTTTTATACTTTCAATTGTATTCATACCAGTTGATAATATAATTGGTTTTCCCTTTGATACAATATATTCAACTAGTGGAATATTATTGCATTCACCAGAGCCTATTTTATAAGCACAAACGTTTAATTTTTCCAGCCTATCAACAGCTTTTATTGAGAAAGGAGTACTCAAATAAATCAAACCTTTTGCTTCGGTGTATAGCTTTAACTCAAGTTCTTCTTCATATGTAAGTGCTGATTCCTCCATAATTTTATAAATTGATTTATTGGCATTAGCAGGTATAATATTCTTTGCTTCCTCACTCATTTCATACTCTGGTATATGAGTCTGAAACTTTACGATTTCGGCCCCAACAGCGGCTGCTGCATCTATCATTTCTTTTGCAATCACTATTGAACCATTATGGTTTATTCCAATTTCAGGGATAATAAGCGGTGGATGTTCTTCCCCTACCAGTCTTCCTCCAATATTCATTTCATTGGTTTTCATATATTTACCTCAGTTTCATAATTTTTTAATATGTCTAATATTTCAACTGTTTCCTCACCATCGTCGGTCATGTGTATTATTACATCATAGAAATAATTGGAAATATTATTTTTATATTTATCCCTAATCATTTCCTTTATATCTTTTACTTTTTTTGGTAAGTATTTTATTTTACCATCAATTACTCTAATATAAAATTCTGTTTCATCCGAATAAAATGAAATTACTGTACAAGTTAGAGTATGTTCTTTACATAATTCTATTTTTTTATTTATCTTCCATGGATCTATCCTATCAACTGAATAAACTTTATTCATAAATTCCTCAAATTGTAGACAATTATTAAAAGAAACAGTATGTATAGATTTAATATGAAAATGTATTTTTAGTGAAGATATGATTTCCTTGTTATATTTATATGCAACTGGCCATATAAGAGCCAAAAATTCTGTTTTATCAAAATTATTCATAAATAAACCTCCATTATTAGTTAAATATCATTACGTTGTGCATGTACATAAAAATTCTACAAGAATTAAGAATTTTTAAATAATTTCTAGTAACAAAGAATTCGACACTTAAAACGATACCATATAATTCTAATTATGGGAATAAATATATAAAATTTAATATACTTTCTTATTTTTTTGTTTTATAATACAACAAAAGGTATAAAATGGATAGTGAAGAATCTCGACACCTTCATTAATACCATATAATTCTATTTTTTGTGAATAAAATCAAAAAATAGCATATACTTTTGGAATTATTTGTTTTATAATACAATAAAAGGTAAAGGGTGATGATTTTGATTTTAAATAACCTAGAAAATATTATTAGTTATTTACCAAGCTATTTCGATAGCTATCTAACTGTTTATCTATCCGGTTCATTAATTGAAGGTTTTGGGAATAAATCATCAGATATTGATGTTTTTGTTATTTGTGAAGAGTTGCCTGATCCGGAGGATAGTGAGATTGAGGGTGAAGTATTTCTTCAAGGAAATAAAAATTTAATTCAAAACTTTGTTATAGATGGAATCCGCTTTGACGTAGAATACTGGACAAAGGAACACTTAGAAGAAGTAACAAAAAAATTAAATTCTCTTGACTTCCAAACTGATAAGCACTTGGAAAGAATATCTCAAGATGAATTAGTTTTTTTACATAGGTTGAAAATTGGAAAGCCAATTATTAATAAAGATTATTTTACAAAAATCATTAGCAGTTTAAATATAAATAATTTTCATTATTATCAGATCACTATTAATTCAGAGAATTTTTCGAATATTTTAGAGGATATTCAGGGAGCCATATCTTCATCAGATTATGGTTCAGCATATTTTTGGGCAAGAGATTTACTGAATTTATCCATATCCTCATATTTATCTATTTATGGAGAAACCAATCCCAAAAATAAATGGATTTATCGAAAACTCTTATCTTACCAAGAGAATACAGGGGATACACAGTTAATTAATGACTATATTGAGCTACAAACCATGCCATACAATGAGAAAGATATTAAAAAGCATTTAAAAAAACTGATTCAATATGCACAGAATCTAAATGTAATTTCACAAAGTAAATTAAAATCATTTCAACTAAGTGAATGATAAGGTTTATATTGAAAGGGGGTGAAAATGATGAAAGAATATAAAACTCCAGAAGTTAAAGAAGTTAAATTAGCACCTGGTATGCTAAATGCTTAATCTAAATGGAAACAACACTAGAAGAATTAAATTCTTCTAGTGTTGTTAATTATTAAGGAGGGGAAAATTGTGAATCCAACAAGAGATATTTTTGTACAAGATAGAGTCCTTAACGGAAAAAGATATATTGCAAAGGATTATAAGGTTATCCTTTTAGACGATATAGGAGAAATTATATGGAATTCTCTGGACGGAACTACATCCTTCAATGAAATTGCTGAAACAATTACTTCTGAATACAATGTAGAAAAAGAAGTTGTAATTGAAGATATTAAAGTATTTGTAAATAAACTTTATGATAAAGGATTTATAGAATATGAATAAGAAGCAATGGTTAATTTTTATAGCTATTATGTTATTCTTAACGTTTACTTTGTTTATTCAAAATTCTATTTATACACTTTTATTACTAATATTTATGTTACTACAATATGTTGTTAATTTGAATGCTAAAAGAATTAAAAATAACAGTTTTAAAAATGCTGATTGGGTAAGGCGAACATTATATTTTATTCCTTACTTAAGTGCCGTGTTATTTTTATTGCCAAACGAAAAAGACATATTCCCTTCAATAAATATAGTTTTATCCATTGTACTTTCAGTTATAGCTGGCTTTTTTTTCATTTATCTTCGAAAAGAAGAAATAAAGCCCTTTTATAATAAGGAATTAATAATATTTTTCCCCCCAGTAACTAAAAAACAAAAATGGATAGAATCTTACAGTCTTATATTTTCTGCAATTTTTCAAGAACTTTTTTATAAACTTTTTGTTTTAACTATTTTAATTCCTATATATGGTTCTATTTTAAGTATCTTAATCTCTGCTTTCCTTTTTGTATCTGATCACATTATCCATGATAAAGCCCAAGCATTCAGAACAATAGACCACATTCTTCAGTTTTCCTTAAGTGTTCTTGGAGGGTGTTTATACATATTATCAGGAAATGTTGTTACAGCTGTAATTATCCACCTAATTTATAATTTATCGATTTCAATTTCTTATTTTTATAGATATAAATTTAGCAATGCTTAATTAATTTTACATTTGTAAAGGAGAAAACTATGTCGTGGAAAGATTGTCCACAGAATATAAAAACACGCTTAATAACAGCGTTTTTTAGCAGATTGATTAATAGCGCTATTATGCCGTTTATGGCTATTTTTTTGACTGATAAACTAAATAATGTTTACGCTGGATTTATTCTAGTGATTATTGTCATAGTGGGTTTCTTTTCAAACCTTATAGGTGGCTATTTAACAGACAGATTCGATCGTAAAAATTTATTGGTATATACTACTGCTTTTAGAAGTATATCACTTCTAATTATGACGATTAGTCTACTTTATAATAATTTATTTTACTTGTTTTTATTTTTTTATTTTGTTCACACAGTGTTTTCTAACTTAAGTGGTCCAGCTCTTAAAGCTATCATCGTAGATACTACTACCCCAGAAAATAGGCATGATGTCTATGTCTTGGAATATTGGCTAGCAAATCTATCAATAGCTTTAGGAGTAGCTATAGGGGGGCTATTATATACTAATCATCAGGTAGCCTTATTTATTTCTATGACTTTGTGTTCGTTATTAATTACAATTACGTATCAAATTTGGTTAGATGAAGGTAATCACAAAAAATTAATCAAAAAATTTGACAATATTCTTATTGATTTATTAAACAGTTATAAAATAGCAATTCAGGATAGAAAATTTTTAAAAAGTGTAATTGGATTTATGTGCTTATTATCTGCAGAATTCACATTAAACAGTTATATAGGTGTGAGGTTATCTCAAGAATTTAGCCCGTTTTTTTTAAATGGGTTTAAAATTGATGGTATAAGGATGTTGAGCTTTTTGAATATCGAGAATACAATTCTAATTGTTTGTTTGACACTTATTACTACTAAAATAATTAAAAAGATTAATATACGAGGTTGCCTTTTACTCGGATTATCCTTTTATACAATTGGTTATATAGTAATAATTTTCTCTAATAATTGGTATATTCTCCTTATTTTCTTTTTTATTGCTACCTTGGGTGAGTTAATTTATTTACCCCTTCTTAAATCTAACCAAGCAAATATGATGCCTGAGGATAAACGGGGATCATATTCAGCATTGTTAAATTTGTCAACAAATGGAGCTGAAATTATAGCGCGCTCAACAATTATAATAGGTGCTTATTTTACAGCTTCTACGATAGCATTATATATGGGGGTTATATTAACTTTCGGTAGTATACTTGTATATACATTTATATCAAGCACTTATGTGAAAGTAACAAACCACTGAGAAAAGAGGAAGATCGGTGAATGAGGAATACTGGAATACAAGATTAGAACATTTAAAAACAACAAGAGAGCTATATTTCAATGAGGATTACTTAGAATTTTTAGTTAAATCCGTGTGGAAGATAAATAAACCAGTGAGTATAATAGATTTTGGGTGTGGATATGGTTACTTAGGATTAAAGCTGTTACCATATCTACCAAAGGGTTCAAAATACACTGGAATAGATCAAGCAGAGAGACTAATTGAAGCTGCTAAAAGTATATTTTTAGATCTTCCCTATGAAACTGAGTTTTTTGTAGCTGATATAACCAATTTGGAAATACAAAATAAATTTGATATTTCTATTTGTCATGCTGTGCTTCTACATGTGCCTAATCCTAAAGTAATACTAAAAAAAATGATGGACGCTACTCTAAATAGAGGAAAAATTATCTGTCTAGAACCTCAAAAAATATCTAATTTGTCATCCTATCATTTAGGAGGGGCTAAACAATCAGATATTATTTCACTTGACTTAATTCAAAGGATTTATGAAAAAGATGCTGAAGAAGGAAACATAGATAGAAACATTGGGGTTAAAGTACCAATATTTCTTTCTGAATTAGGTGTTAAAAATATAGAATGTCGGACAAGTGATAAGGTTAATTTTTATCATCCTAATCTCGATATTGATGAAAGAAATAGACTATTCAATGCTTTAACAGTTGAAGGATTAGGAGAGGTTATTCCCGATAAAGATTTGTATACAGTGGAACTTTTAAAAAAGGGACTAACTCCAGAAGAAATAAAAAAAATATATGAATTAGATCTATTATTTTCTAAAAAGTTTAATAAAGATAGTATATTTATTAACTCACCAAATATTAAAATTGTTTATGGGGATATTTTCAAATAAAACAATTTAAAAACACCTTGCATTGAAAAATGGGTATTGAATACCAAGAAATCAATGTCGAGGTGTTTTTCTATATGGGTACATGTTTAATATCCAGCTAAATTTAAATTGAAAAGCAATCAAAATGAGACTAGCAGGTATCATGTTAAACAGAAACAAAAAAGCAGCGTTTCCATCAACCAGTAGGTAGGCAATATACATATGGTAGATGGTAACCCAAGGTACCTCCCTTGTGTTATTTGAAGAATGGGATCTCCTATCTTATAAATGTCACTAGTACAAACTTGATTTTCTATCCATCCCTGTTGGGGTAAGATTTTCCCTGAAAGCAGGAGGAATAAGCGGATTTTAGTTTAAAAAGTAAAAAGTGGTAACTACTATCTTTATATTCCACAAAACCAGCTAATAGTTGTCAATATTTTTCAATAAAAATTATAAAGCGTACATGCTATACCAAAAAAGGGTATACCAAATAAGCCTTCCTTTATATAATTGGAAGGTTTTGTTTTATATGCTTAGATATGATTTTTAAGCTGTATTTTTGAAGGGTATTTCCCCTTTTAATAGGGCATAAATCCAATGTAAGAGTTTATTTACACAGGCAATTATGGCTACTATAAAAGGTTTCCCTTCTTCCCGTTTTTTATCGTAGAACTCTCTTAATTGCTTATTTCTAGGGATAATTTCATCACTTGTTTTTTGCTTACGTGCGTCTCTTATACCGCACTGTACTGCCATTAACAATGCTTGCCTTAACCCTAGAACCTCTTCTGATTTTGCGATTTATGGAAGCAGTAAACCTACCAGAAGAGTAAACGCTAGGATCTATCCCGGCGATTGCCACTAGCTTTTTAGATTTTAAAGTAATCGAAGGTTGCTTACCAGCAGCCAATTTCCTAATATCCCTTAGAAATTCTAATAAACTTCCTAAACCACCAAGAGTGTGTTTAACGATAGGGCTGACCTTTATCTAAAAAGGCTTGAACCTGATTTTCTCCCTTTGAAACATCCAGACCAACGACTGGATTCATAATCAAATCTCCACCTCTAAGAAAATACTAAATTAGTCGGTAATCCCTAAAGCTGCTTGTAATATCATAGGTTCGCTTGTTAAACGGAATCCTTCTCCCAAACAGCTTGAAACGTGTTTATACAAGTAGGGGGTGAACAGTTTTGCGGACGGGATCGAGTCTCACGTGCGATACGTCCTACCTCGACTACCGTTATAATAAGACCTAAAACAAAAAGGTCAACCTGAAAAATCTGGCTAACCCTATATTACGATCTAGCGCTATTGTAAAGGAACACATAAAACTGAAATTTATATCTATTGGGTAAGAATGATTTTGTTTAATCTTTTTTTCAAATGGCTTAAAAATGACCCAAAAGCGTTTGATATCAGTTGAAAGTTTTTGAAATAAAAAAAGCGCCAAATTCTTGATATATCAAGGAATTTGACACCTTTTGAAACTATATTGTTTCCAATGTATGGAGACGGCGGGAGTCGAACCCGCGTCCAGAAACTCCAATACTTCAGCTTCTACGCGTGTAGTTTGCCTATTTACGATTCACGTAACATTATGCCGACAAACAGGCGTCCTGTACGCTAACCTGAAATCTCTTGCCGATGACTCAGGTGGCACCATCGACCGTATCCCACTAAAGTTGGGCCCTACGTTCTCTACATGGGCGATAGAGAGGCAGAGCGCTTAAGAGCTTACGCTGCGAAAGCTAAGTTTTGTTGTTTGCCAGTTATTATATAACTGTCGTTGATGACGGAGCCGAGCCCTCCGACGCGCGACCAAAGCTTGAACCATCCCTGTCGAATCCGTAACGTCCCCGGATATAATCCGGTTATAAACCGTTCGGACAACGCTGCATAATGCAGGTTGTAAATGAACATCGTATGAGTAGATGCTCACTGGCATGTAGTACTATTATAAGATAAAGAGCTTAAAATATCAAGTAGAGACACTGAATAAGCTAGTTCACCAACTAAAACATTCTTATTAGAAGCCTAGGAAAAGTTGAGCATCTACTTTTCTAACACTCTAGTTTATCGCGATTTTTTTTCCTTTGAAGCAGTCTTTCCTCTAAATTGCTTGTGCCGATTATAACGCCTGAAATAATAATTAAACTACCGATAAATTGCTGAAGAGTAATAATTTCATGTAAAAATAAGGCCGCTCCAATTAATGCGAATACGGTATTGAAATTCACAAAAATAGCGGATTCCGCTGCACCAATGTGTTTTATACATAAGTTATATAGTGTATGTCCGATCGAAGTGGCTAAAATGGCGGACATGAAAAATACGAGCCATATGAACGGGCTGAAGGATAAAAATGCCCCGTAGCTTCGGAGGCTTGTAGCGAATGTGAAAATTAATAAGATGGATGAGCCGATAAGTAGCATCCAGCCTGTCATCAGCATCGGAGAGATAACTTCAGTGGCACGACGAATGGCGATAAAGCTAAATGCCTGCAAAAAGAATGACATAAAGACGAGGAAATCACCTAGCTGTAGGTTGGTCAGCTCAGTAATGTCGTCTACCACTGCGAATAGCACGCCAACTCCTCCAAGTGCAAAGCCAATTAATTTAGATTTTGTCATAACCGTGTCTTTAAATAGTACGGCAATGAGTGCCGTAAAAAGTGGACTTAAGCCACTAATAATGGCTGTTTTCATGGCTGTTGTTTGAACGATGCCATATGCTAAAAAGACATGGTGACAAATGACCCCGAAAAAACAACCAATGAATATGTACTTAAATGGCATCCCTTTTACATAAAGCGGCTGCTTCGTTAGCTTTAAAATAATAAAAATCGTAATAGCTGCAAGAAAAATACGCGCCGTTTGTATCGTTAATGGATCGCCATTGGAAACAATTACTTTCAACCATGTAACATTCATGCCCCAAAGAAACATAACGAAAACTAATATGGAATAAACCTTTGCATTTGCCAAGTCATCACCTCCTGTTTTATTCGATCGCAAGATAAGAAGCCTCTCTATGTTCTATGAGACAACAGGCTAACACCTGCAGCAGGACCCAAATTGAAATTTGCCTCAATAAAGGAGCATTTATAATAAGTCTAGTAGACTATTCATAGGAAAGTAGGCCGCCAGGAAAGACATCGTCTTCCAAACAGCCTACCATACTTCATCCCCTTCGTTAAGCAGTTCTCACCTTTTGATAAATGTATGTTCCATCTTTCATTTCATCAAGCTGTACGAGGTCACCGATTTGGACATTTTCTTGAATGCGCACTGTTAGCTTGGCTGTGGAATCCTTTAGCTGTACTAGTGCCACAGTATACGGTGCCAAATGGGCATATTCTGCTGGTGCAATATGAATGACCGTAAAGCTGTACACGGTTCCCTCATCTGGGACTTCTCGTTCGTTTTTGATTTCTTGGCGGCAGGTGCTGCAATACACTTTTTTCGTTACTGACTCTACACCACAGCATTCATAAACCTTCATCTGCTACACCCTTTCTAATATGTGGACAACCGAATAAGAACCAGTGCCACCTAAATTTTGTGCAAGTGCTAATCGTGGTCGTTTTTCTAGCTGGTTTGGTGCATGTCCGCGTAATTGCAGTACTAATTGGTAAAACTGCGCCACACCTGTTGCGCCAATAGGATGCCCTCTCGATAAAAGACCTCCGCTTGTATTGACAGGCTTTTCTCCGTTCACGCGCGTTTTTCCTTGCTCAATAGCTAGCCAACCTTCTAATTTCGGGAAAAAACCGAGCTCTTCAATGGCTAGCATTTCTGTCATAGAGAAGCAATCGTGAATTTCCACAACATCTATATCCTCAGGACCAACCCCTGCTTTTTCATAGGCTTGCTGACCTGATATACGAATCGCTGGTAATGATAATAAATCGATGGCATCCTGCATCATCGTTGGTCCTGAAGCCTGTGCAGATGCTACTATTTTAATATCCGATGGCTTACGAGATAACACAACTGCTGCTGCTCCATCCGTAATGGGTGAACAATCGAATAAGCCAAGTGGATCTGTAATCATGCGTGCGTTCATTATTTCTTCGAGTGTTGCTGGTTTTTGGAATTGGGCTAGTGGATTTTGTAATGCATTTTCACGGTTTTTTAATGCTAATTTTGCTAAATGGGATTTATTTGCACCTGTCTCATGGAAGTAGCGGTTGGCTACTACGCCAAAAAATCCTGGGAAGGTTAGACCCGCATAACGTTCGTTTGTCGTCTGATCCATTGCAGAGTTAATAAATTGTGTTACAGTGGCGGTTGGCGCATGCTTCATTTTTTCTACACCGACAACTAAAACGCTTTCATATTCGCCACTTAAAATACCTAAAATACCTTGTCGTAACGCAATACCACCTGATGCACAGGCGCCCTCTAATTTAGCTGTAGGAATAGGACCGAGCCCCAAGTCATTTGCTACAATCGCGCCTAGAATCTCTTGATTGACTAAGCTACCTCCCATGTAGTTGCCAACAAAAACCGCATCAATTTTTAGGTCTCTTGCCTCATCTAGTGCCTCCCGACTAGCAGTGAGCATTAAATCCTTCAATGAAGCATTTTCATTGTTACCGAACTTCGTCATGCTTACACTATGAACATATACGGTCATTGTGTCACCTCCATATGCATTTTTACTAGCTCGCGTTTTAAAATCTTTCCGTAGGAGCTTTTTGGTAGGGACTCTACTACGAAAATTTCCTTTGGCTTTTTAAAGCTTGCTAAATGTTGCTGGCAAAGCTCGATTAAGGCATCCTTCTCAATTTCTCCACGCCCGTTTGGCACGACATATGCGACAATGGATTCGCCCCATTTGTCATCTGGAATACCAATTACACATGTTTCCTTGACGAATTCATGCTTGTTTAACACTTCCTCTACTTCTCGAGGATAGATATTAACGCCACCTGAAATAATGACCTCCTTCTTGCGGTCAACGATATATAGGTAGCCATGCTCATCTAGTTTGCCTAAATCGCCTGTATGAAGCCAGCCGTCACGCAATGTTTCTGCTGTCGCCTTTTCGTTATTCCAATAGCCTTGCATAATAAGCGGACCCTTTGCTGTAATTTCACCTATTTCTCCTACTGGACATTCATTGCCCTCAGCATCCACGATTTTCACATCAACAAATGGTCCAACTCTACCACATGAATCAAGTCTAGATGGTAAATCCTCGCGTGGCATCATAGAAATGCACATCGGCCCTTCTACTTGACCATAGGTTTCTATAAATTTTGTCCCTACTTTATCTAGTGCCTCTTGTAACTTTGCAGCAGCAATGGGTGAACCTGCCATATTAATCGATTTAATGGTACGAAGCTTCTGTGGGTTGAACTGCTCGTGCTGAATCATTAGGTTGACCATCGTTGGTACTAGGAAAATGATTGAAATACGGTCCCTCTCTAATAAATGAACAAATTGCTCTGGCTCAAATTTATCGTAGACAACTTGTGTTAAGCCATAGAGCCATGCCACGTGACTTAAAAAGTTTGCCCCGTGTGTGAGTGGTGCAACGTGACCGAGCATATCTTTATAATCAACCTCACACGCCATTGCTAATGACAGAGCTCCACTGACCATATTGCGATGTGATAGCATAACGCCCTTCGGATTACCTGTCGTTCCAGAAGTATACATAATGGCCATTGTATCATTCTCATCTACTTCATTTTCATGGGACTGGCCTTTAAATTGTTTCACTACTTGCTCATACGGTTCTCCACAATTAAGAATTGGAAAATCAATTTGCAGCGGATCAATTAATGACTTTTCACCAATAATCAGACTCATACCTGAATCCTTCACCTGATAATCATGCTCTTTCGGATGCAAGCGGTAATTCAGCGGTACTTTAATAAGACCATATAAAGAAACAGCTACATCTAGCTCTATATGCTCTAATCGATTGGACATTAAGATACCTACGCGCTCTCCCTTTTGTAAGTTCAGGCTTTTAAAATATGCTGTTAGTGCATAGGCACGTTCCATTAATTCAGCATAGGAAATCGCACGGTTTTTGAATTTAACTGCTATTTTATCTGGATACGCTCGAGCTGATTTCAGTGCTAGTTGGCCAATTGTACTCATTTATCTTTCCCCCCTATTCATCAAAATGAAAAATTAGCACCCCAAATTGGTCATCCTTTCGTCTTTTCGGTATGGCCTCTTTTAATGGATAGAGTATAAATTCGACTGTGATAGCGATTTCATTTTCTCCTTCAAGAAAATGACCACCAGAAAAATGTTGATCACAATCGACAAAAGATCCATGGAAATGAATATCTAAATCATTCGTCTCCATATCTATCCCAATAAAGCCTAAACCAGAAATAAGTTCGACCGGAGATGTAGTTTGCCGTTTTGGTGAATAAACGATAGTTCCTTGCTTTTCGCCTCGCTGAACTTGGACATAGGTCGCCTGCTTTAAGGAACCCATGCATTGAAATTGCCCACCCCTGACACCAAAGTGATTGCAAACCTCTTTCATCCCTGTAAATAAATCCGTTCCTGCTTTCAATCTGCCGATAATTCTATCTGTAGGTCGGTCATACAAAGCTTGCCACCGAGAATTATCCAATACTAATCCCTCCATCTACCTTTAACACCTGAGCAGTCGCATAGCTAGCCTCCCTAGATGCAAAGTATAAGACAGCACTTGCAATATCATCAGGTGTACCAATACGCTTAATAACCTGCTGATCTAAATTGTATGGAACCCCCGTTGTAATAGCTGTTAAGGTTGCGCCTGGTGCAACGGAGTTACAAGTAATATTGAAAGGTCCCAGCTCCTTTGCTACCCATTTCGTTAGGGCAATTACCCCGCCTTTCGATGCTGCATACGCTGGGCCTGAGCGACCTGTACCATCCTCACCAGATGTAACACCACCGTTTATGCCCGATACTGAGCTAATATTAATAATGCGACCATATTGTGCATCCTTCATATGTGGGTACACACATGCCTGTGTAAACATAAATGTTGCCTTTAAGTTCGTATCCAGATCACGTGACCAGTCCTCAAATGTCATCGTTTCAATATTTTTGCGACTACATGTACCAGCATTGTTCACCAAAATATGAATCTCTCCATATTTTTCTACTGTTCGGTTGACTGTTGCTTTGACAAATTCCGCATCGCGAATATCCCCCAAACACTCTAAATAGCTATCATGTGCTAGTTTTTCAATTGTTGCCTCACATGAATTTAAGTCAACTAATACAACATGTACCCCTTGCTTTGAAAGCTGAACTGCAACTGCCTGTCCAATACCACTTGCCGCTCCTGTAACAATCGCTACATCATCTTTTAATGTCATAATCATTTCCCCTTTGCTACTTAATATTTAATAAATCTGGTAAAAATGTTGATAGAGAAGGTATATACGTTACAAGTAATAAGACGATAATCGAAGCAACAATAAACGGCACGACCCCTTTTGAAATTTGAATAATATTAGTCTTTGACATACTTGCGGCAACATATAAATTTAACCCGACAGGTGGTGTAAATAAGCCGATTGCTAAGTTAATCGTCATGAACACGCCAAATACAGCCGGATCTACATCGAGCATTAACATAATCGGAAGTAATATCGGAACGAAAATATAAAATGCTGAAATGGCATCAATAAATGCACCTGCAATTAATAAAATAATGTTGACTAGTAGTAAAATAATGATTTTATTATCTGTTAAACCTAAAACCGTATTTGAAATAGTTGAGGCAATTTGCTCTGTTGTGACAATGTAGGCAAAGACAGAGGCTGCACTTACGATAATCATTACAACAGCTGTTTGTAACGCCGATTCAATAAAAATACGGTACATCATTTTTATGTAGCCTTTTCGGTGAATGAACAGTCCTACAACTAATCCATATACAACAGCAATTACTGCCGCTTCTGTTGGTGTGAAAAAGCCACCATAAATTCCACCTAAAATAATAACAGGAATCATTAATCCAGGAAGTGCTTTAATAAATGCTTCCCACCGTTCTTTTCCTGTGCTTTTTTTCATAGCTGCTTCTACAGAGTCATTAAAAATACCCTTTTGAATATCACGTTTGCGGACATACATCCCAGCGATAAATAAACCGATCCCTACTAAAATACCTGGTATAACCCCAGCCATAAAAAGTCGATTAATCGTAATAGGGATTTGATCGCCTGCTACGACTGCAAAAATAATGAAGGCGATCGATGGGGGAATAATAATGCCAATTGCACCAGCACTCGCCACTAATCCTCCAGCAGTTTCTTTGCGGTAGCCGTTTTTCACCATTGCCGGAATTAAAATACCTCCAATTGCAGCAACTGTTGCGGGGCCAGACCCTGAAATAGCAGCAAAGAAAATCGCGACTAATACTGTTACAAGTACAATGCCACCTTTTCGATGCCCTACTAATGTTTGTGCAAAGTCAATTAAACGCTTAGAGATTCCAATATGGTCCATAATGACACCCGCTAAAATAAAGAATGGAATCGCTAATAGCGTAAACTTAGCTACACTTGTATACATAATATCCGTTAATGCTTCAAATCCTGATAGCCCTTGTGATGTAAATAGGACTACCATTGAAGCTACTGCTAAGGACGCAGCAATGGGTACCCTTAAAAATACGAGCACGATAAAGGAGCCAAAAAGTAATAATGCTGTCATACTAGCTCATCCCCTTTCGCTCCATTCTCTTCATTACTTACGGCTTTATATTCTTCGACCATCGCTTGACCTGTACGAATTAAACATAGTAATGCACCTAATGGTAAGGCAGAAGATAAAATCCACTGCGGCATGCCTAAGGCCGGTGTCGTTTGATTAATCTGCATTTGGAACAATACCATATCCATTCCGTAATAAAGCAATACTGCAAACAATACACCACTTGCTAAAGATGAAATAATTACAATCGCCTTTTTTGTCAGCTTATTCCCTTTATCGAACAACAAGGTAAAACCAAGGTGAGCGTATCTACGCACACCTAAGGCTGTACCAACAAATGTCAGTAATACTAACAGATTAACTGTGATTTCCTCTGTAAACGAAAGGGATAAATTGACTACATTGCGAGAAACAATGTTTACAAATGTAATAAATGTAATCGCTGCAAATGTAACGCTTAATACAATCTCTTCAAAGTAGTCTAAGAACTTCATATGTTTCCCCCCTATGGCGTAAACGCTTTCAGTAAATCTTCTCCCCAAATATCTGTATATTTATCATATACGGGCTGAACGACTTTTTTAAACGCCTCCAATTCCTCTTCTGTTGGCGTATAGACATTCATTCCTTTAGATTTTAAATCTTCAATTTGTGACGCTTCTTTTTCACGTGCAATTTTTACTTGATAAGCCGCTGCTTCTTTCCCTAAACGATCGAATAATTCACGGTCTGTATCGCTTAAAGAATCGTATAGCTTTTTATTCATACCTAACACTAATGGGTCATAGGAATAGTTCCATAATGTTAAATAATCTTGAACTTCCTCTAGCTTTGACGAAGCAATTACATCAATAGGGTTTTCTTGACCATCAATTGTTCCCTGCTGTAAAGCAGTAAACACTTCTGAGAATGTCATGGTTGAAGGATCTGTTCCTAATGAACGATATAAATCTGTGTACATCGTAATTCCAGGTATACGAATCTTTAATCCATTTAAGTCTTCTGGTAGTTTAATTTCACGCTTACTGTTCGTTATTTGACGGAAGCCATTTTCACCATATCCTAAAGCCTGTACACCCTTTTCAGCTAAAAGTTCTTTAAGCTTTTCTCCACCTTCCCCATTAAACACTTTATCTACCTCAGAATGATCCTTAAGTAAAAATGGTGCACTTGCCACACCAAAGCGTTGATCTAAAATCGAATAAATAATAGTAGAATTAAAAGTTAAATCGATTGATCCTTTTGCTAAGCCTTCAACAGCCTTTCCTGAATCTCCACCAGATAATTGCTCATTCGTGAACACTTCAATTTTAATGCGACCATCTGTTTCTTTGTCCATATCATCTGCCAGTTTTTTGGCTGCTTCATACCATGTGGATGAATCTGATACAGTGACTGACATTTTTAATTTATAGGACTTTTCTTTCCCTTCAGCATCAGCACTCTCTCCACTGCTACCACCACAGGCAGCTAATATTGCTGAAACGATTAAGAGCATTGCAAGAAGTAGATTTCTCCCTTTTAAAAATTTCCTCATAAAATATCCCCCTACTCTTTTTATGTTAGACTTAATAATTATTTTATAATTCCGAAAAATCTAAATATATATTCTTTGAGGATAAAAAATTATAAAATAATTGATCGATTTTTGTCTCTAACATATAAAAACCACACAAAAAGCCGCATATTAAAGTATTTAATGACAAGTTTCTCTCCTAAAACTTAAACACTCTTTCTTTTTCGAAACAGTAAAATAGCAATCATTAATTCCAATTTATTTTCATTATTATTAATATCAATATTTAAAAGCTTTTCTATTTTTTTTAGTCGATATTTTAAAGTGTTTTTATGGATATGAAGCGCATCGGCAATTTCCTGTAAACCTCCTTTGCTTTTTAGCCACATTTCTAGATTGTATATTAATTCCTCCTCCTCTATTAAAGAGCCAATGGTTCTGCAGATGAAATTGCCAACCTTTTGTTCATCGAGATCAGATAATAGTAGCTCTAATTTCAAATCCTCCTCAAACACGATCTGTCTATTTTCAACAGCAACCGTTAGCGCAATACTTGCTTCATTGTAGGATTCATTTAGTGCAAAAAAGGAATGTGAATTGCCAACACCTATAAATATTTCGTCATCATAGAGCTTTACAAGCTTTCGGTTAAATGAATGCAACGTTTGCTCTAAATGAATTCGAGTGACCTTTGGTACAAGCAGAACGAGCTTATCAAAGCTCCATTGAAAAATATGTAGTTGAGGATGGATTATTTGAATTGCACGCAAATAATCCATCCCCTTTTCATCAATTCTCCTATTCAATTGAATAATAATCACTCGATCATAAAGATCCGTTTCAATATTTAGCATTTCAGCTCGTTGCTCTAGTAGTAATTGATTTACCTGTCCATTTAATAAATCTAGTAGGAAAAGCTCAAACATTTTTGTCTCTCGTTCTTTTTTACGGTGCATTAAAAAATCTTCAACAAAAAACTGTGTAATTTTCTGGACAAGCTTCCCATATTTTTCGATTTCAAATGGTTGTCCAGTAACACCAATTACTCCAATTGGTGTATCCTCAATCACTAATGGCATGACGAGGCCCTCCCGCACACCCTTTAATTGTGCTGAAAGCTCCTTCGTCATATGCATAACTTCTTTGTTTTTCATCGCTATTAATGCACCTTCATGAAATTGATTCATCCTCGACATGTCTGTGCTGGCGATAATAAATCCGTTATGATCGATTACAACGACATGTTGATCAATTAGTTCTCCAAGCTCCCTAACAATCTTTGTTCCAATAATTTGTAAATCAAACATTGTGCCACCTCCATAGAGACTAATATACTGATTATACTGAAAATTTAGTATATTTTAGATATTTTACTATAGTTTTCTATGCTCTTGTAGATAAAATCAACAATATGTGCGGCTTGCATGCTTGCTTCTAGCTTTTCTTTATGGATACCAGATTGAATTTGCAGCAAGCAACCTGGATTGGCTGTGACAATCACTGTAGGCTGTATCGCCTTAATCGTAGCCATTTTTGTAGTTAAAATATTTCCTGCTGACGCAGGCTGCAATAAATTATATATTCCTGCTGAACCACAGCATGTATTGGCATTTGACAGCTCTTTAAAGTGCACATTCGGTAGGGCCTGTAAAATCATTCTTGGCTCATTGAAGACTTTATTAACATTGCGTAAATGGCAGGAATCCTGATAGGTTACAAGAGTCTTGTTTTCTTGCTGTGGCAAGGTTGCTAAATAATCCAGTAGCCCAGCTTTGACAAGCAGGCTTGAAATATCAATTGTCTTCTCTGAAAATCGAACTGCTTTTTCACGATAGCGTTCATCACTATGTAAGTGCTTTTCATATTCCTTTAAGAAAGCACCACAACCACCTGCATTATTAACAATATAGGTATAATCATCTGAATCAAATAACTCTACATTACGAATTAAGTTTTGCTTACCACGCTTTAGCTCACCACTATGCCCATGGAGAGCCCCGCAGCAACTTTGATTATCTGGAATAACGACATCAACACCAAGCATTTGTAGCAAGGACACCGTTTTTTCATTTGTTTCCTTATAAAGTGTATCCATTAGACAGCCTGTAAAAAAGGCCACCTTCATCGAAGCCGCTTTTACCTTCTTTAATGGCTGTACCTTTTTAGCTACGGGTGGTAAAGATGCCTCCATTGTTTTTAAATGCTTTGGGAATAAATTTAAAAAGCCAATTTTCCGTACAGCTTTTTGTAAACCTGTTTTTTGATAAAGATGCATTAGACTAACTGCATGCTCCATATTTTTTTGCTTGACGAAAAGATGATTGAAAACAATTTTTCTTGTCGTTTTTTCTACGAAGGTTGACTGCTTCACCTCTTGTACGGCTTCACGGGTTTGCTCGATTAAAGCACCATACTGTACACCAGCTGGACATGCCGGCTCACATGCGCGACATCCTAAACATAAATCGAATGATTGTTCTACAGATGCATCGAAAGGTACAATCCCGTCACGTACTGCCTTCATTAAGGCAATGCGTCCACGTGGTGATTGTGCTTCATCCTGCTCCATGTGAAGATATGTCGGACAGCTTGGCAAACAGAAGCCGCATCTCATACAGTCTAGCAATAGATTTTCATCGACATGTGTCTGGAAGGATTGCTGCATTTGCTGTTGTACGTTAGTTACCACCATGTACCACCACTCTTTTCTTCGTTTCTTTAGCAAAGACTTTACCAGGATTCATAATATGGTTAGGATCGAAAGTTTGCTTAATGTTTTTCATTACATTGATACCGATAGGACCAATTTTCCATTCTAAATAAGGTGCTTTCATTTCACCTACACCGTGCTCCCCTGTAATCGTGCCACCTAGTGACAGTGCTGCCTCAAAAATTTCTGCAAATGCCGCTTCTACACGATGCATCTCCTTTTCATCTCGCAAGTCTGTTAAACATGTAGGATGCAAATTTCCATCCCCTGCATGACCAAATGTGGCAATATTGACATTGTACTTTTCGGATATATCATTAATTCTCATCACCATTTTGGCCAGCTCTGATCGTGGTACTGTGGCATCCTCTAAAATAACTGTCGGTTTTAATTTTGCTAATGCTGATAATGCGACACGTCTTGCTGTTTTAATTTGCTCCGCTTCCTGTGCATCTTTTGCAATTTGCGTAAAGAGAGCTCCATTTTCTTCAGCGATTCGTACCATTTCTTTGACATCTTGTTCTACTTGATGCATTTCACCATCCTGCTCAAGTAATAGCATTGCTTCTACATCTGTTGAGAGTCCTATTTTCATATATTGCTCGACGGCGCTAATTGTTTTTTTATCAAGAAATTCTAGCGTTACGGGAATGATTTTATTGGCAATAATACTAGAGACCGTTCTCGCTGCATCCTCTAAGGATTCAAAGTATGCGATGCTCGTCATTTTATATTGTGGCAACGGAATAAGCTTTAAAGTAATCGCTGTTACGACACCCAATGTTCCCTCTGCTCCAACAAATAATGATGTGAGGTCATAGCCCGCTACGTCCTTTGCTAGTTTGCCACCTGTTTCTAAAATATCCCCGTTTGGTAAAACAACTTGTAGACCTTTGACATAATCCTTTGTTACACCATATTTTAAGCCACGCAAGCCACCTGAGTTTTCACTAACATTGCCACCAATCGTAGAAATTCTCATGGAGCTTGGATCAGGAGGGTAAAATAAACCATGTGCTTCGACGAATGTACAAAGATTCTCAGATATAATGCCAGGCTGGACTGTAATCGTTAAATTTTCCTTATCGAAATTTAAAATTTGATCCATTCTATTAAATAAAATCACTACGCCCCCATCGTAAGGCACCGTTCCTGCTGCAAGATTTGTTCCAGAACCTCGTGGAATAATTGACATTTTATATTCATTACATACTTTAATTACCTCAGCAATTTCCTCTGCATTCCCTGGTGAAATGACAAGATCAGGTAAGCGCTGAAAATTTGCCGTTGCATCATAGGAATATGCTAAAAGCTGTGCAGTTGATCTTTTAATGTATTTTTCACCAACAATGTGCGTAATTTTTTCGATAACTGTTTTATTCATAAGACTCACCTCGAAATGAAATATGTAGTTACTACAATTTTAATTGTTGGAATTTTCTAAACATATGTCTTGGAAGATAAAAAAGGGGATTATATTTTAATTTTTTTGTGTTATAGGACCAAAAAAGAAGCTGTTGGATAAATCCAAACAGCTTCTAAAAAGGTTTTGCTTCAATGTAAAAAGCAGATGAGAAAGTTCGGCACTTGCCTGCTTTCTCATCTGCTTTGTTAACGCTGACGTTCCTTAAAGACACGTTCCATTTCGCGTTTTGCTTCTTTTTTGCGCATGTCGTTACGCTTGTCGTAGTCTTTTTTCCCTTTGCCGACGCCGATGAGGAGCTTGGCGTAGCCGTCCTTGATGTACATTTTTAGTGGGACGATTGTGTAGCCGTCACGTTTTACAGCACCGACTAGCTCGCCGATTTGCTTTTTGTGGAGCAACAGCTTACGGGTACGTAGTGGATCGTGGTTAAAGCGGTTGCCTTGTTCGAATGCGCTCACGTGCATATTATTGATCCATGCTTCGCCATTACGGACACGAACAAAGGAGTCTTTAAGTTGGACTTTGCCTGCACGGATAGATTTAATTTCTGTGCCTGTTAGTACCATGCCTGCTTCAATTGTCTCTTCGATGAAGTAGTCATGGCCTGCTTTTTTGTTTTGTGCTAATACTTTACCAGTACCTTTTGCCATATTTTCACCCTCTACTTAAAAGGTTGAGCTTGAGCGAAAGCATCCTCAACAAGGATACTTTCGCTCATGCTTATTTACGTTTTGATTTTTTCTTTTTGCCTTTTTTAGCAATGCCTTCATAGAACTTTTGCTTTTGTTTCACGCGTTTTTTAGGTCCAGGGCTTGAGTCATCTTTGCGGCGTCCACGTGGATCACGGTCGCTTTCACGGCGTTCACCTTGTTTGCTGCTTCGACTTCCTCTTTCTTCCTCTTGGCGTCGGCCTCTTCGACTACCACCACGACTGCCTCGTTCCTCATCACTGCGTGTACTTCTGCGACTGCTGCCACCTTTGTTATCACTGTAATTTTTTCGTGCATGGATTACAGTAGGTGCTGCTTTGCGTGTTCGTCCATATGAAGTTACCATTCCAACGATTTCAAAGTCAATCGATGACTCCTCAATAATGACATTAGCCACACGAACGGTCACCTCATCACCAATACGGAATTGGCGATTCGTTCGTTCACCGATCATAATCATTTGACGATCATCGAAGCGGTAGTAATCATCTGTCATATTGCTAATATGGACAAGTCCTTCAATCGTGTTTGGTAGCTCCACAAAAATACCGAAGTTTGTAATCGATGAAACAATTCCTTCGAATTCTTCGCCAATTTTGTCGGACATATATTGTGCTTTTTTCAGAGCGTCTGTATCACGTTCTGCATCAACAGCACGGCGTTCGCGTTCAGATGTGTGATCAGCAATTTCATCCATTGCCATACTCCACTGGGCAATCGTTTCTCTAGATGTATCCTTATTAATTATATACGTACGAATTAAACGGTGTACGATTAAGTCAGGATAACGGCGAATTGGTGATGTGAAGTGTGTATAGAAATCCGTTGATAAACCAAAGTGACCAAGGCTTTCTGGATAATATTTTGCCTGCTGCATCGAGCGTAATAGCATCGTTGAAATAACAGGCTCCTCAGGCATCCCTTCAATTGCTTTCAATACATCCTGTAACGCTTTTGGATGGACGGTATTACCCGTACCTTTAATTAAAATACCGAAATTCGTGACAAATTCAAAGAAGCGTTGAAGCTTTTCAGGCTTTGGATCTTCGTGAATACGGTATAGGAACGGTACATTCATCCAGTGGAAGTGCTCTGCTACGGTTTCATTGGCAGCTAGCATGAAATCTTCAATTAATTTCTCGGCTACTGTACGTTCACGTAATTCAATATCTACAGGCCATCCTTCTTCATTTACAATAACTTTAGATTCTTTAAAGTCGAAGTCTATAGCTCCTCGCATTTCACGTTTACGACGTAAAATATTGGAGAGCTCTGCCATGTTTTTAAACATTGGAACAAGTGGCTCATAGCGTTTAATTAGCGCCTCATCCTGCTCCTCTAAAATCTTGTAAACGTCCCTATACGTCATACGTTCCGTCGTTTTAATCACACTTTGGAAAATTTCATGTGAAATCACATTACCATTCGCATCAATGATCATTTCACAGGATAGCGTTAAACGGTCAACCTGTGGATTTAAAGAACAAATACCATTCGATAATCGATGTGGAATCATCGGTATAACACGGTCTGTTAAATAAACACTTGTCGCACGGTCGTAAGCTTCAAGGTCAATAACCGAGCCTTGCGTTACATAATAACTTACGTCTGCAATATGTACGCCAAGCTTGTAAGTACCATCGACATTTTTCGTTACGGTAACCGCATCATCCAAGTCCTTTGCATCTGCACCATCAATCGTCACAATTGTTTCATGTCGTAAATCACGGCGACCTTCTAAATCAGCCTCTGTAATTTCATCTGGTACACGTTGTGCTGCAGTGATGACTTCATCTGGGAATTCAGGTGGAATGTCATGCTTATATAATATCGATAAAATATCCACACCTGGATCATTTTTATGGCCTAAAATTTTTGTAATATAGCCGGTTGCGGATTTTAAATCCTCAGGCCATGTCGCAACCTCAACAACAACCTTATGTCCATCGACAGCTCCTAATGTATCCCCTTTAGCAATAAAGATATCCATTGGTAGCTTTTTATCGTCTAGGACAACAAAGCCGAAGCCTCGATTTGCTTGGAATGTCCCAACAAAGCTTGTTTGACCACGTTCAACGACCTTTGTTACAGTACCTTCGCGACGATCTCCGAATGATTCCTTTAAAACACGAATTAAAACGATGTCTCCATTAATGGCACCATTAATTTCATGTGGTGGAATGAACACATCGTCCATGCCCTCAATATCAGGCGTTACAAAGCCGAAGCCCTTCGCATGCCCAATAAATTTACCTCTTAGTAAATTCATACGCTCTGGTAGGCCATAACGATTGGAGCGTGAACGAACAACTAAGCCTTGTCCTTCCATGCGGACTAATGTTTTTACAAGCTCCTTAAATTCCTCCGCATCCTCAAAGCCGAATTCTTCCTCGATTTCACCAACAGTTAATGGTTTATAATCATCTTGACCGAAGAAATCGAGTAAACGACTTTGTAGTGTATCTTTTTGGTCTTTCATACATATTCCCTCCTTCATGAGAAAATCCTATTTATAATTTATTGTGCCCAATTTAGGCTTTCTAAAAAGCGATAAATGTCTTCATGTAATTGATCTTTTTCTTGATCTAGTGTAATAACATGTTTTGAGTTTTCATACCACTTGATGTGCTTTTCAAGTGACTCAGTTTGATTATATATAATGTTGGCAGATTCTGTCTCTATTACCTCATCATTTGTAGCTTGAACGACAAAAATTGGCGCATAAATCATGTCTATTTCTTGTCGCGTACGTGCAATAAATTCACGTAGCTCCTGTAGTGACGGCATGCCCTTTTCAGCAATGAGCGAAACTTCTGCTTCAATTTGGTCATCCTGTTTCCCTTGGAATTTCTTATATTCTCTAGCGTATTTCAAAACACCCTCAAACATAACGTCTGTTGTACGCATTGTCATGGGTGCACACATTGTGACAATTCCTTTTACAGGATTATTTAATGCAACGTTTAATGCCATAACACCACCTAATGAGAGACCTGCAACAGCAATTTCCTGATAGCCAGCATCCTGTAACTGTTTGTAGGCGGCTACGACATCCTGCCACCAGTCTGCTGGACCTGTTGTGATCAGTTCCTCCGGCTCCACACCGTGGCCTTTATAGTGAGGTGCTAAAGTAGTATACCCTTTTTTCTCTAAAAATCTACCAAGCATACGCACGTCTGCAGAGCTGCCTGTAAAGCCATGTAATAGTAAAACGGCACGTGGTCCTGCTTGAAAGAAAAATGGCTGTGATAATGATTTGTTCATTGTAAGCACTCCTTCATCTAAACACTCATTTCTACTATACCCATTATAGTCATCTCCATAATGCTAAGCGATTGATAATTTGGTTAGTAGGTTACAGAGAGATTCTTCCATTAAGTTATGATAAAAGAAAACGCCCAACCAATTAGGTTAGGCGATATATCTTCAACTATTAGATTTTTGTAATAGCGATTGCTAGAATAAAGAATAGTATAGCTAACACAATTGTTGCACGGTGAAGGATTAAATCCATACCACGTGCTTTTTGCTTTCCAAATAGTTGCTCAGCTCCACCCGAGATGGCACCTGATAAGCCTGCACTTTTACTAGATTGAAGTAATACCACAACGATTAACGCTAATGATACGATAACTAATGAAACTAATACTACTGTATGCATTCACTGCACCTCCCGAACTTTGAAACATCACAACAGACTATATTATAACAAAAAAAGGTTGCCATGACAAACTTAGCTTTACGTTTAACAGTTTTTTTCCGCTTCATGCCCCTCTACTTGTCGACTTTTGCTACTATTAGTGGATATCGCCAACCCTCTAATTAGATTATAATGGAAGAAATGAAATTTTCTCGGAGGAAAGAACTTGAATAAAAAAATAATAACTCTTCTTTTATTATGCTGTATGATTCCCTTTCTTACAGCATGCTCAAAAGCTATAGACCTGCTGCTTGAAGAAGAGGATGACACAACTACGACGTTAGCAGAAGAAACAAAAAATGATGTGAAGCAGCCAGAGAGTAAAGCATTATCCCCCTCTTTTTCGCCTACAGACTTATTCTCAACATCTTTATTTAAAGATGATCCCGCATTATTACAATTTACCAAAAGAGTCGAGAAGCAAGTGGCAACATTTGAACAGCGCTTTCAAGTCCCTTATACAGGAAAGCTAGATTTTGAGGATTTTGAGGTTCAACTAAATGATTTAAATAGCTTGCTTACCTTTGTGGACCCCTATACAGCCGGTTATTTTCTTGACTATGAATGGACGGCTTGGGAAATCGATGATGGCTATTTAGTTGAATTATCGATTGATTATTTAACAGATGTCAGGAAGGAGCAAAAGGTTGATCACTTTGTAGAAGCCTTTGCTGACAAGCATATTACGAAGGGAATGACAGATTTCGAACGAGCTAAAATCATTAATGATTACGTGGTGCAACTAGCCACGTATACAGAAGAAGGCTCGACGGAAGGACAGACGGTTTTTGAATTGATTAGTGAAAAAACTGCGGTATGCCAGGCCTATGCCTTACTTGCTTACCGTTTATTAGTAGCATCAGGTCTTGATGCAAAATATGTATACGGCTATAGCGAGGATCAACTACATGCGTGGAATTTAGTTAGTGTCGAAGACCAGTGGTATCATCTTGATACAACTTGGAACGATGTTGACTCTGATGAACCCTATGCGATTTCTTACGAGTATTTTTTAGTCAATGATCAAAAGCTTAGCCAGGATCATTTATGGGTTGCTGAAAACTATTTTGCTGCTACTAGTAATGATTATGATTTTATGCATGATATGTGGTATGCCAATACAGTTGCTGATGTGATTTATTATAATAGCATGAAAGATAATATGGTTTATTCCTATAATTTAGCGACCAATGAACATAAAAAGATAACTGAAACAGCTTGTTATTATTTAGCGACTTATCATGACTCCATCTATTGCAGTGATTATGACAACGCTGGTTATTTAACAAAAATTAAAGTCGAGGACGGCTCTGAAGAAATACTAGTGGAAGATGAAGTCCTTAATTTAACGATCCAAGATGGTATTTTATATTACGAAACGATCGACGGCTCACAGCATCAACAAATACTTCAATAAAATCTGTGTGATGTTCACACAGATTTTTTTCTTTCTTCCTATGCCACCATTTACAGTATTACTATATTTTATTAACAAATTTTTAACGCTAGCTTTACACCCTTCCTTTACACTTACAATTGAATTCACCAAAAGGAGGAAAATCATGAAATACGCTAAAAAATGGACTTCATTGTTTCTAGCAAGTGCAGTAACTTTATCCGCAGTGAGTATTCCACAGCAAGAGGTACAAGCAGCTGATGTAAAGAAACCGACAAATGTCATTATGCTTGTGATGGACGGAAGCAGTAATAATGCTGTAACCCTTTCTCGCTGGTATAAAGGTGAAAGCTTAGCAATGGATGAAATTTTATCAGGTGCTATGCGCACGTATTCTGCAGAATCAGCCATTACCGATTCTGCGCCCGCTGCTACTGCTTTAGCAACTGGCCATAAATCGAACGATAAATATATAGGTGTGCTTCCATCGGTGGTTAATTCACCTGGATTAGCACAAATTACTCAAGAGGATGCTTTCAAACCTGTAGCGAATGTGCTCGAAGGAGCTAAACAACAAGGAAAGGCTACCGGATTAATTTCTACATCTGAAATTCAACATGCTACTCCAGCTGGTTTTTCAGCACATGTTAATAATAGAAGTCAATATGGGGATATTGCTGAACAGCAAGTCTATCAAAATATTGATGTTGTTTTAGGTGGAGGGCTAGAATCGTTGTCACCTGGCACATCTAAAAATGCCCGTAAGGATGGCGAGGATTTACTAAATGTACTGAAAGACAAAAATTACGATCTCGTTCAAACTCGTGATGAGCTAGTGAATAGTCAGTCCTCTAAAATTTGGGGAAGCTTTGCACCAAGCGCACTCGCCTATGATTTAGATCGTGCTAAAACGAGAGCATCTGAGCCTACACTGGCTGAAATGACTAATAAAGCGATTAATACGCTAAAAAAGGATGAGGACGGCTTCTTCCTTTTTGTTGAAGGGAGTAAGGTTGACTGGGCGGCACATGCCAACGATACAATTGGTATTATTAGCGATATCTTATCGTTTGATGATGCAGTAAAAGAAGCAGTTGATTTTGCAAAGGAAGATGGCAACACATTAGTAATTGCTGTAACAGACCATGGAAATAGCGGAATTACGATGGGGAACGCCAACACAACGAGCACCTATTCAAGCATTCCTGTCTCTGCTTATATTGATCCATTGAAAAAAGCTTCGATGACTGTTGAAGGTGCACTAAGCCAATTAAAAGAAGATCGCTCTAATTTAGTAGAGGTGGCTGCCCTTTATGGATTAGATCAGTTAACAGAGGATGAACTAACGACATTAAAATCTGCAAAAGACTTAGGCAGTGAGTTGGTTAAGATGTTAGCAAATCGCGCGAACATTGGCTATACAACAGGTGGTCATACAGGGGAAGATGTGTTTTTATATTCATTCGGACCTTCTAAATTGACAGGGCTAGTTGAAAATACGGATCTAGCTCATACGATGGCACAATTTATGGGCTTTGACTTAAATACACTAACAAATGATTTATATGTCCCTGCAACAAAAGCATTTACGGATAAAGGCTATACGACAAAAATCGATTTATCGGATAAAGAAAACCCAATATTTATTGCTCAAAAAGCAGATGTAACTGTGAAAATTCCAGTCAATAAAAACACAATGATTTATGAGGAAACATCCACAAATACTGCAAAAACACATACATTTGATACAATTAACGTCTATAATGGCTCTGAATTCTATGTATCTAAAAAACTGATCAATGCAGTGAAATAAAAACAAAGGCGCGAACATAAGTTGAGATTATTCCCTTATGTTCGCGCTTCTTTTACATAAAAACAACCACCCATAATTGTCCAAACTAAATACCTTCCCCCGGAACCTTAAATTTACCTTAATTTTATCTTATGATTTACTGAATTCACCTTAATTCAGCAACATTTTTCTCCACATTCCGTCAAATCAGTGTTAAAAACATAAGGTAAGGATTTTTAACTAATAAATTACTATTTTTTGAAAGTTTAATCCTATACTTTTTTTCATTGGAGGTGGACAAATGCAATCCATCAAAAATAACGAACATCTGCGCTTTATTGGCATGACGCTATTTTATTTGATCGTTTTGGTACTGCTGTTTCTTATACATGGCTTCCATGATATGAACGCTGGACCATTTATATATACGGAATTTTAATAAAAGGAGTTTTAATCATGTTAAGTATTTTAGCAGCTATTGAACGTGTGGCCATCCAGCAGCCACAAAAAACTGCTTATCAAACGCACAGTGCCTCCTTAACATATGGTGAGCTTTGGCACTTATCGGATTGTATGGCCGATTATATCTCGAAGCTTCATTTACAGAGGCAGCAGCCGATTGTCGTTTATGGACATATGTCCCCGCTACAAATTGTTGCCTTTCTAGGTGCTGTCAAGGCTGGACACCCTTACGTACCCGTTGATTCGTCAACCCCTTCTGAAAGAATACAACTTATTTTAGAAGCCTCTGGAGCAGGATTACTATGCACAACAGAGCCATTACACATGCTGACGAACATTCCCGTTGCAGCGGTGAGTGATATCTTAGAGAACTCCTCCTCTGAAGTATCTTTACCCTCCACAGCATGGGTGAAGAACGAGGAAATCTATTATATTATTTACACTTCTGGATCAACTGGTCAGCCAAAGGGCGTTCAAATAACCGCTACTAATTTAGCACATTTCGTTTCTTGGATGCAGGAACACTTCCCTTTACAGCAAGACGGAGTATTTTTAAATCAGGCGCCTTTTTCCTTTGACTTATCTGTCATGGACCTTTATCCAGCACTTGTTGGAGGACATACGCTATATGCCATTACACAACAAGAAATTGCGAACCCGAGAGCGTTATTTGATTCATTAGCTTCGTCCAATACTCGTGTTTGGACGTCGACACCATCCTTTGTCAAAATGTGCTTAATGAACAAAGAGTGGAATCAGCAGCTCATGCCAGCATTAGATACATTTTTATTCTGTGGCGAGGTCCTGCCCATCGCAGTTAGTAAGGAGTTAATGGAGCTTTTTCCACAGGCAACTATTTATAATTTATATGGTCCAACGGAAACGACTGTTGCGGTTTCCTATGTAAAGGTAACGGAAGAATTGATAGCTCACTTTGAGCAATTGCCTATTGCTCCACTAACGGAGACAAACATTTCTTTATTAGAGGATGGAGAAATTGCTATTTCAGGTCCGACAGTTAGTGCAGGGTATTTGGGGGCACCGGAATTAACAGCAAAAGCCTTTCCGACAGTAGCTGGCAATCGCATCTATCGTACTGGAGATGTTGGCTATGAGCGAGATGGATATGTATTCTTTTCTGGTCGCAAGGATTTCCAAGTGAAGCTACATGGCTATCGTTTAGAAATCGAGGAAATCGAAAAGCAGATAAGTAACCTTCCACCGGTTTCAAGCTGCGTGGTTGTACCTGTTTATAAAGAGAAGGAAATTACTGCTCTAAATGCCCATCTTGTTTTGCGTGAGCCATTAAAGGACTCTGCCTTCAAAATGACAAAACAGTTGAAAGCACTTTTATCGGAGTACTTACCTGCCTATATGATTCCGAAAACGTTTAAATATATGGACGCTTTACCGCTTAACGCAAATGGTAAGGTGGATCGTAAAGGATTGGCGGTTATGGAAACAGTATGACGCCTTATGGAAATATAGCATTCTTTCTGATTATCGGACTATTATTACTACCAACCATCATACTCGGCTTACGTGGCAAATCATCGAAACACTATAATCTATTTGTCTCGTTGATTGTCTTAGCCCTTATTTTTGGTAGCTCATTAAACGGTAGCATTTCTCTCGTATTGTTTACAGTTTTTCAAGTAGTCCTTATTGTTGGCTACCAACGCTATCGACTCCAGCAAAATAGTGGTACGGTCTTTGTTATCGCTGTGGTATTGTCGATTTTACCACTTGTACTTGTGAAGGTACTGCCTATTCTAGGGTTACACCATTTATTTGGCTTCCTTGGTGTGTCTTACATTACCTTCAAAGCAGTGCAAATGATTTTAGAAACCCGAGACGGCTTAATGAAAGAGAACATTTCTGTTGTAGAGCTTGCCTATTTTTTACTGTTCTTTCCTACAGTATCTTCAGGTCCTATTGATCGTTGGCGACGCTTTACAAAGGATTATCATTCGGTACCATCCGCGGAAGACTATCAAAAGCTGTTATTAAGTGGGATTAACTATATCTTTGTAGGCTTTTTATATAAATTTATTTTGGCCTACTTAATTTACAACTACACCCTTATCTACTTGCCAAATCATACGTATAACTATTTAACGCCCTTCCAGGGACAATTAGCGTATATGTATATGTATAGCTTTTATTTATTCTTTGATTTTGCTGGCTATAGTGCATTTGCTGTTGGTGTTAGCAGAATAATGGGGATTCAAACACCCATTAACTTTAACCGACCATTCGCCAGCCGCAATATTAAAGACTTTTGGAATCGTTGGCATATGAGTCTTTCCTTCTGGTTTAGAGATTATGTCTATATGCGATTCGTGCTTTGGATGACGAAGAAAAAATGGCTGAAAAATAAATTCGCCATTTCCTATATTGGTTTCTTTTTACTATTCTTTTTAATGGGCATTTGGCATGGCCTAGAATGGCACTTTGTAGTCTACGGACTCTATCATGCCCTATTAATAGTAAGCTTTGATAAGTTTGAACGCTGGAATAAAAAGCATAAGCGTTGGCCTAAAAATAAGTGGACACATGCCATTGGCGTATTCATCACTTTTAATGCCGTGTGCTTTGGCTTCTATATTTTTTCTGGCAAATTATTTTAACCAAGGGCTAAAAAAGCCTGTTCAATAAAGGAGAATTATTAATGGATCAACAACAAGTTTTAGAAATGCTAGTCGAGTTATGTGAAGATGAAATTATTGTAGAGAACCCAGATATTGATTTATTCGAAGAAGGGCTACTAGACTCTTTCGGAACGATTAATCTATTAGTAGAAATTGAAAATCGATTTAATATTTCTGTGCCAATTACTGATTTTAATCGTGAAGAATGGAACACGCCTAATCGCATTGCAGGGAAATTAGCTGAAAGACAATGATCAAGAAAGGCTTTTTATCTTTATGTATTGCCTTCGCTCTATTTACTGGCTTTATCTTCTTTCCCAATGCGTGGATCAAGGCATGGATATCGGATGAGGATGTAGAGCAGGCCAAAACAAATATGTCTCCGCTTGTATTCCAAGGTACGTATTTACAGGAGCGCATGCTGCAGGAGCCTAATTCCATGCCTTTATATGGCTCCTCAGAATTAAATCGTTTTGATCCCTTCCATCCATATAATTATGCACGAGCAACAGAGGCGCCTTATTCGACCTTTATGGTTGGTCGTGGGGGCATGCAGTCCATTACTCATTTTTTAAATTTTGCTGCACAAGAGAAAAATTTAAAGGATAAAAAAGTAGTCTTTATTATCTCTCCACAATGGTTTACAGCAAAAGGTATGGGGGAATTTCATTTTTCACCGAATTACTCTATGCTGCAAGCCTATGATTTAGCTTTTAATGATGAAATGGATGCTAATCTTCGCAAACGTGCCATGGAGCGCCTATTAGAATTTGATACTGTTAAGCGTGATCGTCTTTTAAAGACTATGTATCAATATCAAATGTCAAACGGTAAGAAAAATCCGATTACTGGTCGCATGGCCATGATAGCAGGGCGTTTTCATAAGGAATTGCTAGAAAAGAAGGATTTATATTATTCGCTATTCCCACGAAAAGGTCATAAATTAAAAAGTAATGATACCCTTATTGCCAACCAAACCTTTGACCAACAAGTGCAGGCTGCTGAAGCATATGGCAAAAAACGTGTATCAAATGATTATATGATTGAGAATCGTGCCTATCAGCGACTTGTGAATGCTAATTTCTCCAAGTTTAAAGGAATGCGCAAGAAAGAGGATTATACGAAATCTCCAGAGTATGAGGATTTTCAGCTTGTGATCGATGTTTTAAAGGATGCAGGTGCTAAGCCATTATTCGTGTCCATTCCGGTCAATGGCTATTGGTATGATTATAATGGCTATCCGGAGGAACGTCGTCACCAGTACTACGATAAGATGGCTCAAGTTCTAAAAGATGCAGATGTTAGCTATGTTGATTTTACAGACCATGAATATGATCCTTATTTTATAATGGATACCATTCATATTGCCTGGAAGGGCTGGGTCTATCTTGATCGTGAAATGGACCACCATTGGGCACAGTCAAAATAAACAAGAAGGACAGTCTACAAATAATAGACTGTCCTTTTCCTTATCGCAATATCCCTTTGATGTAGAGTGCCATTTGGTCACTGACATCACTTAGTTTTTCAATAGCCTCGCTAAATTGTTGCACAAGTTCCGCTTGTTCGTTAGAAGCGGCTTCAATTTGCTCCATACTTTCCATAAGAGATTGAACATTACTCGTAATGGTTTTCAGGGAGCTTTCAATTTGTTCTGTTGCAGTTGCAGTCTCACTAGAAAGCTTTCGTACTTCCTGAGCTACGATATTAAATCCTGCCCCGTACTGCCCAGCACGTGCCGCTTCAATAGAGGCATTTAACCCTAGTAAATTGGTTTGTCTGGAAATCGTTTTAATAAAATCTGTTACCTCATTTGAACGAGAAGAATTTTCGAGAGCATGTCGAGATTTCTCTGTAATGGTTTCACTCGTTGCTGACAATTCTTCGGAATGGGCGGCGATAGTATGTATTTTTAGTTGTAGCTCTTGAATAACAGCTTGTAGGCTGTCCATAAAGCCCTCCACTTTTTCTTGAGCATCTAATGGAAACAGTAAGCTTAATACAGCTACCACTTTGCCCTGTTCACGCACAGGATAAAGCTCACTATTCATCGGAATCCCAAAATACTCTTTCGGAATGCTACGCTTTAATATTTCCCCTCTTGCAACACGACGAAAATCCGGTGAATCCTCCGCTAATGAACCGATTTGTAAGTTCGTTTGAACCCTCGTTCCCTCCAAAACAAAAAGCGTTTCCCTTTCTTCTGCACTTGTAATGGTTATCGCAATTTCTTTGTTAAAGATTTCATGAAAAATCGGTAAAGTCTCTTCTAATGATTGTATAATCCCCATAACCCTACCCCCTCTATTTTTCTTTATTATACTTGACTGCTTGGGGTAAACATACTTCTTTTTAAAACATAATAAAATACCTCAAAGTATGAACATACTTTGAGGTATTTTTTGTCTATTATTTAAGGTTGTAGAACGATTGTAAACCAAGATACTCTGCTGTTGAACCAAGTTGATCTTCAATGCGAAGAAGTTGGTTGTATTTTGCTACACGGTCTGTACGTGATGGAGCACCTGTTTTAATTTGACCAGCATTTGTTGCAACAGCGATATCAGCAATTGTTGCGTCTTCTGATTCACCAGAACGGTGAGAGATAACTGCTGTGTAGCCTGCACGTTTCGCCATTTCGATCGCTTCAAATGTTTCTGTTAGCGTACCGATTTGGTTTACTTTGATAAGGATGGCATTGCCTACACCTTGCTCAATACCAGCTGCTAATTTTTTCGTATTCGTTACAAATAGGTCATCACCTACTAATTGTACACGACTACCGATACGATCTGTTAATAGCTTGTGTCCAGCCCAGTCATTTTCGTCTAAGCCGTCTTCAATTGAGATGATTGGGTATTTGTTTGTTAACTCCTCGTACCAATCAACCATTTCTTCTGATGTTTTCACAACGCCTTCACCATCTAAGTGGTATTTACCGTCTTCTTTATTGAATAGCTCAGATGATGCTACGTCCATCGCAAGTTTAACTTCTTCGCCTGCTTTGTAGCCAGCTTTTTCAATTGCTTCTAAGATGACAGTGATTGCTTCTTCGTTAGAGCCAAGGTTTGGTGCAAAACCACCTTCATCCCCTACTGCTGTATTATAACCTTTTGCTTTTAGAACAGCTTTTAAGCTATGGAAAATTTCAGCACCAATGCGTAATGCATGGCGGAAAGATTCCGCTCCAACAGGCATAACCATGAATTCTTGGATGTCTACATTGTTATCTGCGTGAGCGCCACCGTTTAAAATGTTCATCATAGGTACTGGTAATTGTTTAGAATTAAACCCACCAAGATATTGATAAAGAGGTACATCTAAATAATCTGCCGCAGCATGTGCAACTGCCATAGACACACCAAGAATTGCGTTGGCACCTAGCTTGCCCTTATTTTCTGTGCCATCTAGCTCGATTAAAGCTTTATCAATGACAACTTGGTCAAGAACTGAATAGTTACCTTCTAATTCTTCTGCAATAATTGTGTTTACATTTTCAACTGCTTTTAATACACCTTTGCCTAGGTAACGTGATTTGTCACCATCGCGTAATTCTACCGCTTCGTATTCACCTGTTGATGCACCTGATGGTACGATTGCGCGTCCAAATGCACCTGATTCTGTAAATACTTCAACCTCTACTGTTGGGTTGCCACGTGAGTCTAAAACTTCGCGCGCATAAACTTGTGTAATAAATGGCATAATTAATTCTCCTCTTTTTCAATTAATGATTTTCCTGTCATTTCAGTAGGTTGTGACACCTCTAATAATTCTAACATGGTTGGCGCTAAATCGGCTAAAATGCCACCATTTCTTAACACTAAATTTGGTTTTGTCACAATTACAGGAACAGGATTGGTTGTATGAGCTGTCATTGGCTCGCCTGCTAAAGTCAGTACTTCATCAGAGTTACCATGGTCAGCTGTAATAATAGCTGCGCCGCCTCTGGCAAGGAGTGCATCTACTACTTTCCCTAAACATTCATCTACTGCCTCAATGGCTTTAATAGTTGGCTCAAGCATTCCACTATGACCAACCATATCAGGGTTAGCAAAATTAAGAATAATGCCATCAAATCGATCAGCCTCAATCTCTGCAAGCAAGGCTTCTGTCACCTCATAGGCAGACATTTCAGGTTTTAAATCATATGTTGCAACCTTTGGTGATGCAATTAAAATACGTTCTTCACCTGGGAATTTTTCCTCACGGCCACCACTCATAAAGAATGTAACATGTGGATATTTTTCCGTTTCAGCAATACGTAATTGTGTTTTACCATTCGTGGAAAGTACTTCACCAATCGTATTTTTCAGGTTGTCGTTTTCATAAGCAACCTGTGCGTTCACTTCATCACTATAGTGTGTGAAGGACACAAATTTTAAATTTTTTGGATGGTTTGCAGATACCGCAAATCCATCAAATGTTTCATTTGTAAACACTGTGGATAGCTGGATGGCACGATCAGGACGGAAGTTAAAGAAAATAACTGCATCATTATCACGAATCGTTGCTACTGGCTCACCATGCTCTTGAATACTAAATGGAATGACAAATTCATCTGTCACTTCACGTTCATAGGATGCTGCCACACCACTTTTTGCACTTTCTGCTGCTTGGCCAACACCATCTACCAATACATTATACGTAAGTGCAACACGATCCCAACGTTTGTCACGATCCATGGCGTAGTAACGTCCATGGATAGAAGCAAATTGACCAATACCCATTTCTGTCATCTGTTTTTCTGTTTCTTCGATATAGTCTAAGGCTGTTGTAGGACCAACATCTCGACCATCTAAGAAGCCATGTACATAAACGTCCTCTAACCCTTGTTGTTTAGCCAGCTTTAATAACGCAAACATGTGCTCATAATGACTATGCACACCGCCATCTGACAGTAAGCCCATCACATGTAGCTTTGACTGATGTGCTTTTACATGTGCCACTGCATCTATAAATGCTTGATTTGTAAAGAAGTCCCCTTCACGAATGGACTTATTTAAACGTGTTAAGCTTTGATAAACAATACGTCCAGCACCGATATTTAAGTGACCTACCTCGGAATTACCCATCTGACCCTCTGGTAATCCAACTGCCTCTCCCGCTGCTGTTAATGTCGCGTGGGGGAATTGGCTCCAATATCGATCAAAATTAGGCTTGTTAGCCTGTGCTACTGCATTCCCAAATGTTTCATCACGAAATGCAAAGCCATCTAAAATAATTAATGCTACTGGCTTTTTAGGCATTTGCTGCCGCCTCCAATAATGTTAAATAAGATTCTGGTTGTAAGCTTGCTCCACCAACTAAAGCACCATCAATATGTTCTTTTGCTAAAAGCTCCTGAATGTTGTCAGGCTTCACACTGCCACCATATTGAATGCGAACAGCATTCGCCGTTTCAGCATCATACAGCTCTTCGATAACTGCTCGAATGGCTCCACATACTTGATTTGCATCATCTGCAGTAGCAGTTTTACCAGTTCCAATCGCCCAAATCGGTTCATAGGCAATGACCATATGCTCTACTTGCTGTGCTTCAAACCCAGCAAGTGCCGCTTTAATCTGACCTGCCACCTTTTGTTCTGTTGTGCCAGCTTCACGTTCTTCTAGTGTTTCACCACAGCAAATAATTGGTACGATGCTATGTGCGAGTGCCGCTGCTACCTTCTTATTAATAGCATCATCTGTTTCATTGTAGTATTCACGACGTTCTGAATGTCCTAAAATGACATAATCTACTTCTACACTTGCAAGCTGTGCTGGGCTAATTTCACCAGTAAAGGCCCCTTCATTTTCATAGTGCATTGTTTGAGCGCCAATCGCTAATTCTGATTCGCTTGCAACCTGCACAAGTGTAGGTAGGTAAAGAGCTGGTGCGCAAACAACAGCATCTACTTTCTCATTAGAAGGGAGTTTATCCTGCACTGCATCTACAAACTGAATAGCTTCCTCAAATGTTTTAAACATTTTCCAGTTACCTGCAATAATTGGTTTACGCATCATCATGCCTCCGATATGTTTAGTTCGCTTATTTATCGTTTAGTGCTACAATTCCTGGAAGCTCTTTGCCTTCCATTAATTCTAGGGAAGCACCGCCACCTGTAGAAATGTGATCCATTTTGTCCGCCACTTCAAACTTTTCAACAGCAGCTGCTGAATCACCACCACCGATCACTGTATAGCCTGTTGTTGCCGCCATTGCATCGGCAACAGTTTTTGTACCGTTTGCAAATTTATCCATTTCGAAGACACCCATTGGACCATTCCAAATGATTAATTTAGAGTTTTTAATCACTTCTGCATAGTGAGCAGCCGTTTTTGGTCCAATATCTAGACCCATCCAATCAGCTGGAATAGCGTCTACATCAACGATTTGTGTTTCTGCATCTTGTGAGAATTCATTGGCAACGACAGCGTCGATTGGCATATGTAATTGCACGCCTTTTGCTTTTGCTTTTTCAATGAAAGATTTAGCTAGCTCGATTTTATCTTCTTCTAACAAGGATTTACCGATATCGTGCCCTTGTGCCTTGATAAATGTAAATGATAAACCACCACCGATAATTAAGTGATCTACTTTTTCTAATAGGCTTTCAATTACGCCAATTTTATCTTTTACTTTAGCACCACCGATAATTGCAGTAAATGGATGCTCAGGGTTAGATAAAGCTTTTCCTAATACATCTAATTCCTTTTGCATAAGGAAACCAGAGACAGCTGGAATATGCTTAGCAATCCCTTCTGTAGAAGCATGTGCACGATGAGCTGCACCGAAAGCATCATTGACATAAATATCCGCGAGCTGAGCAAATTGCTGTGCTAATGCTGGATCATTTTTCTCTTCCCCTGCATGGAAGCGAACATTTTCAAGAAGAAGGATGTCTCCATCCTGCATGTTTGCAACGGCTTCTTCCACCGCTTGCCCAATAGATTCTTCAAGCTTCATAACAGGCTTGCCCATTAATTCAGCTAAGCGAATACCAACAGCTGTTAAACGCATGTCTTCTTTTACTTCACCCTTTGGACGACCTAAGTGAGAAGCTAAAATAACTTTCCCACCCTGCTCTACTAAATACTCTATTGTAGGAATAGCTGCACGAATACGTGTTTCGTCGGTAATGGCACCATCTGCCATTGGAACATTAAAATCTACACGTACAAAAACGCGTTTACCCTTTACATCAATATCTTTCATTGTCTTCTTATTTAACATGAAGAAACTCCCTTCAAAGTTTGTTTTAGTTTTACATCCTTGTGTTTTACCCATCTTGGCTCCACACCATGTTTACTAAATTGAAAAGGCAAGTTGGTACTTTTTCGATCATCATCTACGAGCATTAATTCCCCAACTTTTGATAATGAACCCTAATACTTGTTTTTATAGTAGCAAAAGTTACTTACTATGTCTTGCAATTCACCATGTATCAATTACGGCTCAGCCTTAATTGCATCGAGATTTTTTTGAGCTTGCTCGGAAAGCTCCTCTTCAAAACCTGTGACATCCGCTGGGGCCATTATCTTGATTTTAGTCGGTGTTTGGACACCCACTGAATCGAAGTGAACCATTTGCACATTCATTTCACCATCTATAGAGGTGGCTGCTTTCTGCTGAATCAAGATAAAAAAGGGAGTAAGGGTAAAATCCCTTACTCCCATTACCCTTGTATATTATATCTATTGGATATTATAAAGGCTATACTTTTTGTGCATAAAAAGCCGTAATATGTCACACTTTTTACTCAAAATGTCGAAATATGATACTTATTTATGGTTTAATCCTTGTTCAGCAATGTATAAAGCTAAGTCCATTAAGCGAGTAGAGTAACCAATTTCGTTATCGTACCAAGCTAGTACTTTCACCATTTTATTTTCTAAAACCATTGTTGAAAGACCATCTACTGTAGATGAATGATGGTTACCATTATAATCAATAGAAACTAATGGTAGCTCATTGTAGCCTAAAATGCCTTTTAATTCATTTTCAGAAGCTTCTTTTAATACTTCGTTAATCGATTCTCTTGTTACATCTGCTTTTAGTTCTACAACTAAGTCCACACAAGATACGTTAGGTGTTGGCACACGCATAGAGAAGCCATCTAACTTACCTTTTAATTGTGGTAATACTTTTGAAACAGCTACTGCTGCACCAGTTGTTGTTGGAATCATAGACACCGCACCAGCACGTGCACGACGTGGATCAGAGTGTGGGAAGTCAAGGATACGTTGGTCATTTGTATAAGAGTGAATTGTTGTCATCATACCGCGTTCAATACCAAATTTCTCATCTAACACTTTAGCTACTGGTGCAAGACAGTTTGTTGTACAAGAAGCATTGGAGATCACATCATCAGTTGCTGGGTTATAGTCCTCATGGTTTACACCCATAACAAATGTAGGCATTGCCCCTTTAGCTGGTGCAGATAGAATAGCTTTTTTAGCACCTGCTTCAATGTGCTTTCCTACTTCCTCCATTGAACGGAATCGTCCTGTACATTCAAGAACTACGTCTACACCTAATTCGCCCCATGGTAATTGTGCTGGATCTTTTTCAGCATATACTTTTACGCGTCGACCATTTACTACGAAAGAATCTTCATCTGCATTGACTTCAGCATCATAGATACCGTGTACTGAATCATATTTCAATAAGTGTGCAAGCTGACCAGCATCTGTTAAGTCATTGACAGCCACTACTTCGAATTCATCATGCTTCATTGCCTCACGAAATACTAAACGTCCAATACGTCCAAATCCATTAATCGCTAATTTTAATGCCATTGTTAATTCCTCCAATAATGTGTATTGTCTGTCCCTAATAGTAGGAACATTAAATTTGTTTTATGCTCATTCAAAAAGTGTTCCAACACTTTTTGAGATCGAGTGACATGTTTGATATGATCCCCATCATCGATGGTTATTTTCTAAATTAGCAGCAATTGCTTTTGCAGCTGCTTCATCTGTTATAAAGATTGTTTGCTTTGGCGCCACTTTAAAATAAGAAAGCATGGCATTGACTTTTTGTTTTCCTGCAGCCACTGCAATGACTTGCTGACTGTTTTGAACCTGCTCAAGTTGAATACCAATCGTGCGGATACGATGCACGATTTCTCCTTCAGCATTAAAGTAATAGCCAAATGCCTCACTGACAGCGCCTTTTTCCTCTAAAATTCGCAAATCCTCAGGAGATGAATTACGACGAATGGCCATTTCCTCTGCTGAGCCGATCCCATGAATGACACAATCTGCTTGATCATAAAATGCCATCATTTCTGTTACCATCGGCTCTGTCAACATCGCTTGATAAGCCTGCTCACTTAAATGCTCTGGTAAGAATAAAGTGCGGTACTGTGTTTCCATTTGCATAGCAAAGGTTGCAACAATTGTATTGGCCTGCATTTGCATTTCATGTCCAATTCCTCCCCGTGCAGCAACAAAAGTTATCTTCTTTTGAAGATCCACAGGATGCAAAAATTGTGCAAGAGAGGCAACGGATTTCCCACCAGTGACAGCTACTATTTGCCCATCAAAAGCTGAGGACATAAATTGAAGTGCTGCTTCTTTGCCAAGCAAGGATAGGATTGTATCGTCTTCATTATAGTCACCAGGAACAACGACAACACGATGGATACCGAAATGTTGTTCGAGCTTTTTAGCAAGCTGAGTTAAACCAGACCATTCATAAACAATAGCTCTTAGTTTCTCAATAACAATTTCTCCATCTTCTGTACATACCATACCCGACTTTTGCGAATCTATTAACCCTTGTTCACGTAAAATATCTGTTTCTTTACGAATTTCTCTTTCTGTCATTTTCAATGAATCAGCAAGTGTGCGTCGTCCGATTGGCTGCATAAGTTGAACGGCTTGCAAAATTCGATACCTTGATTGCAGAAGCGGATACATTTCAGGAAGTAGCCTTTGCTGCGCCTCTGGAACAGTTAACATATTTATCTACTCCCTTATCAATAGTTGTGGGTTATTTTTCATCCCACTATATTATTTTGTGTCCCACTTATAATTTTATTATAATATGCATTTTTTTAAAGCGCAAGTAATTGTCTAGTTTTGGATGAAAAAAAGTCCCATAGCCAATAAAAACGGCTACGAGACTTTGGGGAACTTATTTTGTGAAAGATAAAATTGCGTTTTTCTTAAATCCTTCTAAAGCTTTTGTTGCTTCATTTTTATTTGTAAATTCAAAAATTCGAACATCCTTTTTCTCAAAAACTGTAATAACCCACATTGTAAAATCTCCCTTCACATCATCCATTTTTGTAATATAACAACCACTAAAACCTGTGATACATTTGATTAACTGTTTTATAACAACTTCTTACTTGATACCTATTCTACTCCGATTTTTATGAAAAGAAAGTCTAATGTGAAGGTCTTCACAAACTGTTCAATTTCAAAACGCTTTCATTGAACAATTTGTGAAATGTGTGAATTACAGCTAACATTCTAGTCATTTTTACCGTTAATAACTCTTTATATGTTTGGTAACTTAACTGCCTAATTGCTCCATTAACGTGGCATAATCTAAATGACCATACTGGATGACAACACCATCTTTTTCAACTACGGGAATCATTAGCATATATTTTTCATGTATGAAATCATCCTGTTCAATATCGATCATATCAATTTCGAATGGAACATCTTCCTGAACAAGCTTTAATGTTTGCAACCCCTCTACACATAATGGACAATTGGCTCGACTAAAAAATTTTACAATCATGAATAGCACCTCCCACTCTATTATAAACAAAAGTTTGATAAAGAAATGCTTCTATTCATTGATGGCTTTTGATGGAACAGGTTTAGATTCTTTTTGCTTAACCGTCGTATTTTTGCCCACAATGACTGAAAGTACGACAATCATTGCTACAACGACTGTAAATGATGTGATAGATTCATTTAAAAAAAGAGTTGCAAAAAGGATCATTAAAAATGGCTGTACATATTGAATTTGACTCACTCTTGCAATGCCTCCCATAGCCATTCCGCCATACCAAGCAACATATGCTAAAAACTGGCTGACAACGGCTAAGTAGAACAGGCTAAGCCATGCTGTGGCAGGGGCCTGTAGCATATCTGCTGTAAAGCTTAAAAAAACTGGAATGATAAAAAAAGGACCTGCTATTAGAATGGCCCATGCAATAACTTGCCAACTACCTAGTTCCTTGGATAATTGTCCTCCTTCCGCATAGCTAAGACCTAGTATTAGCACTGCCGCTAATAGGGCTAAATCCGCCATATGTAATTGCCCTAAGCCTAGATAGCTAGCATAGATGATGACTGCTATCGCCCCAATGACACTTGATAGCCAAAATTTTAATGAGGGTCGTTCACCTGCTCGAAAGATGGCAAAACCTGCAGTTGCTAAAGGTAATAATGCTAATTCTACTGCGCCATGAGATACAGGCAAACTGGTCATCGCCCAAGAAGTAAGCAACGGAAATCCTAACACCGCTCCAAAGGAGACAATCATTAAGCTCTTAAATTGCCTTGCAGAAGGTAGCCTTTCTTTTCTTACAAGCAACACAATGGCTACAATAATCCCAGCGATTACTGCTCTCCCCAACCCAACGATTGTAGTACCAAAATACGGTACCGCTATACTTGTTGCAGGTAATGTTAAACTAAAGCAAATTACTCCAACAACACCTAACAACAAGCCTATTTTTTCCTTTCTTTTATCCGGCATAATTCTCATCCTTCCATTTTTCTCCCTATCTGTCCCTGGTATAATCAATAGTAAGAGGTACTACATCAAAAATAAACAGAATTTTCTAGCAACTGTCCTGGTACAGATAAGGGGGGAAACGAATTGGAGGCTAAATATTTGGGGATTATCGAGGACATAAAAGATAAGATGGCAAACGGCTTACTCACTACAGGTAGTAAGCTCCCTTCTGTTCGACAATTAGCTGAGCAATTTTCCTGTAGTAAAAATACAGTAATCAGAGCGTACAATGAGCTGGAAAAGGACCATTTTATTTTTTCCATTCCAAAAAGCGGTTACTATGTTGTGAATAAATTAGAGCAGCCAACCACATCACAATATGTCGTTGATTTTTTGTCTGCAGGTCCAGACAAAACGATTATGCCTTATATTGAATTTCAGCATTGTATCAATCAAGCCATCGATATCTATAAGGAAGAATTATTTAGTTATAGTGACCAACAAGGCCTTTACTCTCTTCGTGTTCAAATAACGAAGTATTTACAAAGCTTGCAGGTCTTTACCGATCCTGATCGCTTATTTATCGTTTCAGGCTCTCAGCAAGCCTTACATTTATTAGTGTCCATGCCATTTCCGAATGGCAAAAGTAATATATTAATTGAACAGCCTACCTATTTCGGTTTTATAGAATCTGTTCACCTACATCAGGCTACTACCTTTGGGATTGATTTGACGATGGAGGGTATTGATTTAGAGCGACTCGAATATATTTTTCGCAATAATGATATCAAGTTTTTCTATATAGTGCCGAGATTCCAAAATCCTCTCGGTCATAGCTATACAAATGCTGAAAAAAGAAAAATTGTAGAACTAGCAGAAAAATATGATGTTTATATTGTGGAGGATGATTTTTTAGGAGATTTGGATCCAGACTCTAAATCGGATCCATTGTTCGCTTATAATCCTTCTGGCAGAATTATTTATATTAAAAGCTTTTCAAAGGTGTTTCTCCCTGGCCTCAGAGTTGCTACTGTCGTACTCCCAACTATAATGATGAATCATTTCTTGCGTTATAAATTTAGTGCAGATTTCAATAGCGCTGTTCTCTCACAGGGTGCCTTAGATATTTATTTAAAAAGTGGTATGTTTAATAGCCATATTAAAACGATAAAAGCACTTTATGTAGGAAAAATGAAGGCTTTACAGGAGGCTTGCGAATCATTACTTCCAAGTCATACTAACTTCACGAAACCTGTATCAGGCTTTTATCTGTCAATCGTTCTTCCTGACAATGTGAGTGCTAAGCAGACAGTGCACCTATTAAAAAATAAAAATATTTTCATGGATGATGCTTCTAGAATGTTTTTACCAGAATTTAAAAGGGATAATCTGATTCGTTTAAGTATCTCTCAAGTGGATGAGCAATTCATTCATCACGGCATTGAGGAACTAGCTCAATGTATTTCTTCATTAGAACGTAAGAAGCCTTACCCAAATACCATTCACCTACTATAATCAACAAAAGGCATCGAGTGCGAGCAAGCTACACATTAATGCCTTTCGTTTTTCATGTTATTTTAAGTGACTGTCGAAGAATTTCACCATAGCATTATAGAATTCAATTCTATTTTCTTCATTCGCGAAGCCATGTCCTTCATTATCCTTAAGCATATACTCTACGTCGACACCTCTAGCACGTAAAGCTTCTACAATTTGATCAGATTCTGCTTTATTGACACGTGGATCATTTGCGCCTTGAGCGACAAATAAAGGTGTTTTAATTTTATCCGCATGGAAGATAGGTGAAACAGCTGTTAATAATTCTTTGTCTTTTTCTGGGTGACCTACTCGTTCATAAAACATGTCACGCATAGTTTCCCAGTATGGCGGGATGGTATTTAATAATGTGAAAATGTTAGAAACGCCTACATAGTCAACCGCTGCAGCATATAAATCAGGTGTATACGTAATACCAGCTAGTGTTGCATAACCACCAAAGGATGCACCATAAATACCAATGCGTTCTGGATCTGCAATACCTTGATCAATAGCCCATTGTACGCCATCTGTAATATCATCTTGAATTTTTAGACCCCATTGCTTATTACCAGCTTGAAGGAACTCCTTCCCATAGCCAGTTGACGAACGGAAATTCACTTGTAGTACTGCATAGCCACGGTTTGCTAATAATTGTACTTCTGGGTTAAAGCCCCACATATCACGAGCCCATGGTCCACCGTGTGGATTCACGATAAGAGGGAGATTTTTTGCCTCTTTATTTTTCGGCAAAGTTAAATAACCGTTAATTATTAAGCCGTCTCGACTCTTATATGAAATTGGATGCATTTCAGCAAGCTCCTCTGGGTTTAACCAAGGGCTTAGAGTGGCCAATTCTTTTAATTCGTCCGTAGTGGAATCATAATAATAATATTGTCCATAAACGGTATCACTAGAAACACTAACAATAAATTTTGTCATCTCTTTATTGTAATCATTAATACCTAATTCACTTTCAGGCACACCAAGTTTGTTTTGGATTTTACGGAATAATTTTTCAAAATCCTCGTCAAAGAATTGATAATTTGTTTTATCCGTAATATATGCACCATATAACAATTTATCTTGATCTGCATTATATAGTATACCTGAGACGTCTACTTCATCATTTGACATGATAACTTCTTCTTTACCTTTTAAATCATATTTTACTACTTCTACCTTATCCCGACCTTTATTCGATGTTGCGTAAATGTATTGATTGTCTTTCGAGAAAGCTACTGGCATTACTTCATCTCCAGCCTCAACTTCAATAAATGGTCTAAATTCATCCTTTTCAGAATCTCGATAAAGAATTGTGCCTGCCACACCGTCTGAAGCAACGGCAACACGCACATTACCGTTTCGATCTGCTAACCAGCTTGTAATATTGCCAGGGTTTTTTGCAACATGAGTCGTTTCCCCTGTTTTTACATTGAGCTTGTACACATCAAAAACAGTGGCATCCTCTTTATTCATCATGATCAATATTTCATCTTTCACACCCTGTAGACCACTTAAAATTCCAACTGTTACGTTTGGATACGGAGTTAAATCTTTTTCCTCTGACCCATTAAATGTTGTAGAATAAATATGGAAGTTTTCATCTCCTCCTTTATCCTTTAAATAAAGTAAAGTATCATCTTTCCAGAAAAAACCTGCAATATCACGATCTTTTGAGCTTGAGACACGTATCGGCTCACTATCATCATTCATTTTTTTCACGAACACATTAGAACGACTCTCCCATGCAGAGGCAAACGTAATGTAATTTCCATCTGGTGAAAGTTCATAACCGAAATTCCCAGGATTTTTCATGAAATCCTCTACAGAAATTTCCTTTACTCCTTCATTATTAGAACCATTCTTTATCTGATTTGCATTGTTTAAAATTTTTACTGCATCTTGTTTAGAAATAAATTCAGTACTTACCACACCATTAAATAAACCAAGTTTATTCGCCTTTTCTAAATACTCAGCAAGTGATGCTTCTTTCTCTTCTTTATTTATAGCTCTTACTAAAATACGAGCAACCTCATCACGTTTTATCATCGAACTTAAATCTGTTAGCTCTCCAGCCTTTACCCATTGCCCAATAATCTGTTGGCGCATTGGTTCTGATCCGTGCTGGAATGTTAAAGCTGTTACAGCTAAATTCAAAAATTCCTGTGCTGAAATGCGTTCCTCCTGTGCTACCATGACACTGTTCGTTTCATCTGCAGCACGTACTTCTTGTAGTGTTGTAGGAATGACCACAGATGTTGTTAATATTATCGCTAATGATGCAGATAAAAATCTTTTTTTCAAAATGATTCCTCCTTATATCAGTTTACGTTATACCGATTGTCGATATACCCAAATTATACCAATAATGTAATTAATGTCAATGAATAAGGTCACTAAATATATCCATAAGGAAAGCGAACTAATATGATTAGTTCGCTAATACAGACAGATTAGAATTTTCTGCTTGCTCCTCCTCCTGCAGAAGATCCTCCACCAAAGCCTCCAAAGCCTCCACCACTCGATCGACCTCCACCAAAGCTTCCTGGAAAACCACCAAAGCCCCCAGCTCTTGGACCACCACCGCCTTTTGAAAAGAACGAATAAATGATGAGGACAACAATTATGATTAAGATGATTAACCAAACAGGCATATCTTCACCCTCGTTAGCTCCTACAGGTACTTCCCCATTCCAATTATACTCTTCCGCAACAGTGCGAAATACTTCAGCATATGTAGCTTGGAAGGCTTGATCAATGTTTCCCTCACTCGCAGATGGGTAAAATGCATGATCTAAAATACGTCCTAGCTTACCATCTGGTAATGGTCCCTCTAGTCCCTGACCAACAGCTATTACCACATCATTATTGCCTTCACCCTGACCAAAAGTGGCTAGTATTAGGACACCATTATTTTTTTCTTTGTCACCTATTCCCCATGAGCGAATCATTTTGGTTGCATACATCTTTGGCTCCTGCCCGCTGAGACTATCCACTGTGACAACCATAATCTCAGCACCCGTGCCTTGATCTAACTGCTCTGAATAATGATTTAATTGTTCTTTGACATTTGCAGATAAAACATTGGCAAAATCATGGATATACGTATTTTTCATTGGTGATGGCATAGCTGCTTTCGTCATATTCGTACAAAAAAGAAGCACCGAGCAAACGATGATAATCTGTACAATATAACGTTTCATTAGTGTGTACCTGATGATTGACTAAAATCGATTGATGGCGCCTTGTCAGCCCCTGCGGCCGCTTTAAAGTATTCTTTTTGCTCGAATCCAAACATCCCTGCAACTAAATTACCCGGGAAACGTTTAACATGCTTATTAAATTGCTGTACCTCATTGTTATAATCCTCGCGTGCTACAGCTAGACGATTTTCTGTGCCTGCTAATTCATCCATTAACTGACGGAAATTTGCATCAGCCTTTAAATTGGGGTAATTTTCCACTACCACAAGTAATCTGCTTAGTGCGCCAGTTAAAGCATCATTTGCCACAGCTTGCTCCTGCGGTGAATTAGCACTCCCCATTTGCGCACGTGCTTCCGTTATACTTGTTATGACTTCTTGTTCATGATTGGCATAACCTTTTACAGATTCTACTAAATTGGGGATTAAATCAAAACGGCGTTGGAGCTGATTCTCAACTTGAGCCCATTTTGAATCAACATTTTCCTCTGCTGACACCAGGCTATTATATTTAGGAATGAATAATAAAGCGATTACCACAAAAATAATAACAATGACAGCAATAGGTCCGAACGATTTTTTCAAATTTTAATGCCTCCTCAACTTCCTTTTCCTTCTGTCATTAGTCTACATTTTTGCTTTTACATTTATACCGTATGAAATGGAATGGACTCGACATACTAAATACTGCAACAAAATATCTTTGAGGAGGCGTTTTTTTTGTCACAATCGTTTTATAACGAATCATCAAATCAAACAAATTTCAATCAACAACATAGCCTAAATCATGGTGGCCATGAAATGATGGACATACATGAAACGATCGGCGAAATTATTGCTGGTATGAACCAAGCCATTATTTTACGCCCACATGTAAAGGATCCAGAGCTACTAAGCATTTTGGATCGCCAATATAACTTCACTCTAGGTATGTACAATACAATTGTGGAGTCCTTTAAAACTGGTCATGATCCATCTGTGCCAACAGGGCGTTATCAAATGGAGACAGGTAATGACTTTAAATACGGCTTAAATGCTGGTCAACCTAAAAAACCAATGCAAAATGCCAATGAAATTAATGATGAAGCCATTTCTGGTTTCTTACTTGGTGCTCAAAAAGGGGCAGCTAAATGTATGACTACTGCGGCGATGGAAACAACAAACCCTGTTGTTCGTCGTGTTGTTGCTGATAGTATTCCAAACTGCATCGAAATGGCATACGAATTATCGATTTACCAAAATATGCATGGCTATTATCAGGTGCCTCAGTACTCTGAACAGGATATGCAAACGATGCTTAATGCATACGACACAACATCTAACCCCCTTCATTAAAAAACAGTCCATGGTGTAATTTCTCACCATGGACTGTCTTTTTAATTATAGAACTTTCCCTAAAAATGCCTTCGTACGTTCGTTTTGCGGATTGCCGAACAATTCATCCGGAGAGCCTTCTTCTACGATAAAGCCTCCATCCATAAAGACAACTCGATCGCCCACTTCACGAGCAAACCCCATTTCATGGGTAACGACAACCATTGTCATCCCTTCAGCAGCTAGATTTTTCATTACATCTAGCACCTCTTTTACCATTTCTGGATCAAGTGCGGAAGTAGGCTCGTCAAATAGAATGGCTTTGGGCTTCATTGCTAAGGCACGTGCAATGGCTACACGCTGCTGCTGACCACCTGAAAGCTGCTCAGGATAATTATAAGCCTTGCTGTCGAGTCCAACCTTTTTCAATAACTCATGTCCAAGTGCTTCAGCATCTGGACGACTCATTTTACGAATTTGCATAGGTGCCATCGTTACATTATCGAGAACTGTCATATGAGGGAATAAGTTAAATTGTTGAAACACCATGCCAACTTCAGCTCGAATCTCATTGATATTCGTTTTAGGATCATTTATTTTTACGTTTTCAATATAAATAGCACCATCTGTCACTTCTTCAAGCATATTGATGCAGCGTAAAAATGTACTTTTCCCTGAACCAGATGGTCCAATGACGCAGACAACCTGTTTCTCTTGAATTTCATAATCGATTCCTTTTAATACTTCAAGCTTGCCAAAATATTTGTGTAGGTTCTCAATTTTTATCATCTTGCTTCCCGCCCTTCTGCTTTACGAGGGACATAACTATTGCTAAAACGTTTCTCGATAAATGCGACAATCTTCGTTACACCATATGTTAAAACTAAGTATAGTAATGCAGCAACGATGTACGGTTCCCAGAAGCGGAAACTTGCACCTGCTACTACTTTACTAGCATATAAAATATCTGGTGCTGCAATAACTGTTACTAATGATGAATCTTTTAATAATGCAATGAATTCATTCCCTAACGGTGGAATCATGCGTCTAAATGCTTGCGGTAAAATGACCTTTCGCATCGCCTGGTTATGCGTTAAACCAAGAGAACGAGCTGCCTCCATTTGCCCTTTTGCAATACTTTGAATACCTGCACGGAAGATTTCCGCATTGTAAGCTGCACAGTTTAAAATTAGTGCTGTAATCCCTGAAACCATATAGCCTAAAGAATGACCAAAGATTGTTGGAATCACTGCTAAGTGTATTAACAAAATTTGCACAAGCATTGGTGTTCCACGGAATAAATCGATATATAGTTTAGATGGCCAATAAATCCATTTTTTACTCGATAATTTTCCTAGGCCCAAAAATAGACCTAATAGAATACCTCCAAAATAACCACTAAGTGTCAAAATAAGTGTTACGCCAATACCTCGTATAAACATATCTCGGTAGTTCCAGACAATGTCCCAGCGTAGGTCAAAGATGTCCATCCGAAAACCCCATTCCCCTTTAAAGTTACGAAAATTAAATGAGCCGCCAGCACAGTAGCTGTGCTAGTGGCATCACCCTACTCATTTATTACTGAAAATCCGTACCTGTAATTTCTTTTAATTTTCCGTTTTCTTTAATCTTTTTAAGACCTTCATTCAATTTATCTAATAGCTCTTTATTCCCCTTTTGAACCATAAAGCCATAGTATTCTTTTTCGAATGCATCATCTTCAATTACTTTTAGTTTTTGATCTGGATGAGCTTTAATATATTCATAAACTACTGCATTATCTCCAATAGCTGCATCAACGTTTCCATTTAACATCTCTTGAATAGCGATTGGCTGACTTTCAAAAGCCATAATATTTGTACTTGCTTCACCTTGTAACTTTTTCGCTGCCATATGACCAGTAGCATTAATTTGAACGGATACCTTTTTATCTTTTAGTTCTTCTAATGACTTAATCTTTGAATCTTCTTTCACAACGATTAGTAATTGAGATTCATAGTATGGTTCTGTAAAATCAAATGATTCTTTACGCTCTTCCGTGATTGTGATCCCAGAAGCACCGATATCTGTTTCGCCATTTTTAATTGTTTGGAAAACAGGCTCCCAACCAATATTATTCCATTCAACCTCAAAATCCATTTCATCCGCAATAGCTTGTAAAATATCGACATCAATCCCTACAATTTTCCCTGAATCGTCAACAGATTCAAATGGTGCAAAAGTAGCCTCTGTACCTACTTTATATACTTTCTTCCCATCTCCGCCATCTTCTGAAGATGTACTACCTGAGGATGCATCATCTTTTGTTCCGCAACCTGCAAGTGCTAATGTTAAAGCTGCTATCATCATCAATAACATCCATCCTGTTTTTTTCATTGTTTTTCCCCCTGTTTCGATAATATTCCGAAATGCGTATTATTTTTCGCAATTCGGAAATGTTAGACTATTAGGTCAATTATATTAACATTATAGTAATTAGACAACAACTTTTCACATAAAACTAAATATTTTTTCATATAAATTTATATTAAATGCATATAATTAGATAAAATATGTATAAATAACAAGAAATCAAACCTAAAACTAATATATATACAATATAAACGATGCCAATTTTCGATAAATTTTGGCAAAAAAAAAGAATCCCCTCAGAAAGGATTCTTTTTTTGACTATGACTAGTCCACGTACAGTATGTTCACTAAAAAATAATTTGGAGTTGTTGCTTTTTTGAAGGTTTGAAAGGAACAAATAGGGGAATAATGCCAACTAGGACAGTATTCCCTTACTTTTTCCTCTCTATCTCCACTAAGCAGGCTGCTAAACTACTTATTAGGAGACGAGCTATAACAAGTATATCTATAATCAGTAAAATGGCGCCCTCGGAGGGAATCGAACCCCCAGTGCAAGAACCGGAATCTTACGTGTTATCCATTACACCACGAGGGCAAAAGCACAAAAAAAAAGTACTCACTCTAGGCTTACGAAAAGCATGATGTAGATAATCCTCATTTTTGAAGCATACCTGCAAAATAGTGTCCTGTACTTTAAACTTATAACCTTAACTATTATACAAACGTATCTCACAAAATACAACCATAGAATGCAAAAACAATATATTTTTTTTAATTTCACTTTAGCAGGGTTAATATTTGACCTTCCCTGACTATAATGTGTATGATAAGGATACAGCTGAAATAACAATGGAAATTTCAGCAAAGGTATTCGAATTTAGTTTTTTAAGGAGGATTTAACATGAATTTAATTCCTACAGTTATTGAACAAACAAGTCGTGGTGAACGTGCATACGATATTTACTCACGTCTGCTTAAAGACCGTATTATCCTTTTAGGAAGTGCTATTGATGACAATGTAGCTAACTCTATTGTCGCACAGCTTCTTTTCCTACAAGCAGAAGATCCAGATAAAGATATCTCTCTTTACATCAATTCACCAGGTGGATCAATTACGGCTGGTATGGCTATCTACGACACAATGCAAATTATTAAGCCACAGGTTCAAACAATTTGTATTGGTATGGCTGCGTCAATGGGAGCATTCTTACTTGCTGCTGGGGAACCTGGTAAACGTTTTGCATTACCAAATGCAGAAGTCATGATTCACCAACCACTAGGTGGTGCACAAGGTCAAGCGACGGAAATTGAAATTGCTGCTAAACGTATTTTATTCTTACGTGAAAAATTAAACGGCATTTTATCTGAACGCACTGGTCAACCACTTGAAGTTATTGCAAGAGACACAGATCGTGATAACTTCATGACTGCTGAGCGAGCTAAAGAATACGGTTTAATCGACCATATTATGCATCGTAGCGATAATAAATAAAAAACAGAAGGCATCACAGATTTGCTCTGTGATGCCTTTATTGTGTTGAAAAATAAATTTTTTTGTGAAAGGTGATAATGTTCTCCCTACTCATTTTAAGCGTTACTCCTAGAGGATCAACGTCACAAATGAGATAAGGAGCGAACGTAATGAGTGAAGCGGCTCATCGGACGCCTCTGGGGAAAGGACGCGGGCGGAACGGAACATTTATTCAACAACATGAAGGCACCACAGAATTGCTCTGTGGTGCCTTTATGTTCGATAATATTACAAATGTTTAATCTTCTTTTTCGATAAGTGTTGCCAATGCTGTAACCGCTTGCTCGGCATCGTTGCCTTCACTGCTTAAAGTAACTTCGGTACCTTTAGCGACAGCTAGACTCATGACACCCATAATGGATTTCGCATTTACTTTTTTCTCATCTTTTTCTAGAAAGATATCAGCACTAAAACGATTTGCTTCTTGCACAAATAGTGCTGCTTGTCTAGCTTGTAGTCCTAATTTTAATTTGACCTGGACTCTTCTCTCAATCATTCTCAAAACTCCCCTTCACTACCGTTCATCTATTAGTTTTATCTTACCTTACTTACTAGCAAAAGAACAATAAGCGATTACGCATGACATTCATACCTGAAAAGTATGAAAACTTAACCACCTATTTTTTCACCGCGTCTTAATGCTTCCGCAATTTCGTCAATTTTTCTTAATCGATGGTTAACGCCTGATTTACTAACCGTTCCACTGGAAACCATTTCACCAAGCTCTTTTAACGTAACATCTTGGTATTCTACACGTAGACGTGCTATTTCACGAAGCTTCTCTGGCAGTTGATCAAGGCCAATCGAATTTTCAATAAATCGAATATTCTCCACTTGCCGTAATGCTGCACCTATGGTCTTATTTAAATTGGCTGTTTCACAGTTTACAATACGGTTGACACTATTGCGCATATCTCGCAATATCCGAACATCTTCAAACTTCATCATAGCCTGGTGGGCACCAACAATATTAAGGAAATCTGAAATTTTTTCTGCTTCCTTTAAATACGTCACAAAGCCTTTTTTCCGTTCAATTGTTTTAGCATTGAGCTCAAATTCATTCATTAAATCCATTAATGCTTCACCATGCTCTTTATATAAAGAATATATCTCTAAATGATAGGCTGATGTTTCTGGATTATTGACAGAACCTCCTGCTAAAAATGCACCTCTTAAATACGCTCTTTTTTGTCCACTCTTTTTTATGAGCTCTCTTGAGATTGTATGATTAAATTGAAAGTCGTCTGAGATGATTTCTAAATCAATTAACAGCTCACGTGCACCTTCTCTTACACGGCATATATACACATTATTTTTTTTAAGTCGCATTTTCTTGCGAACTAGTAATTCCACATTGTATGGATATAACTTTTTCATAATCGTATATAATCTTCTAGCTATTGCAGCGTTTTCAGTTTGCACGTCTAAGCTTAGTTGTTTATTTGCAAAGGATAATGAACCATTCATACGAATTAGGGCAGAAACTTCTGCTTTCATACAATGATTGTCCGCTTCTATTTGCGTCAGTTCTTTTTTTGTTTCAGAAGCAAAAGACATATCACGCCCCCCTTTCAATCATATTTCTATGTATATGTTATCTTACCATATACAATAAACGTATTATGTTTCTATAATCGGTCTATTTACCTTTTGATGGTAAATATCAGCGTAATCTACTAGCCATTCTGCAACATTTGCAGCATTATGTCGAACAGTTCCATCCTGCCTAATAGCCGCAATGTCACGTTTAATTACCTCTAAACCCATACTTTCAAGCTTTGCCACATCAAATGTTACTGGTTCAGCTCTTTCTTCTTTATACAGTTCTTTTACTGGAATTGGGAGTTCTTCATCATTTACTAAAATCGAATCAATAAAATCGTTGCCAACATGCTTATGTATGGCTGCTACATGATCGCCTGCTGTATAAGAAATGGTTTCACCTTTTTGCGTCATTAAATTACAAACATATATTTTTCTTCCTTTTGCTTTCACTACAGCTTCACCAATCTCCTTCACAAGCAAATTGGGAATGATACTTGTATACAAGCTTCCAGGACCGATTAAAATATAGTCTGCACGATGTATGGCACGAATAGCTTCTGGTAACGGTTGCACATTTTCAGGTACTAAAAAAACGCGATTAATGCGCTTTGTTGCTGTTGGTATTTTGGATTCTCCTTCGATAATTGAACCATCCTCTAGCACAGCATGTAGGTTTATTTTTTTATTTGCTGCTGGTATAACGCGACCATGAACTTTTAAAACCTTTCCCATTTCACTTATAGCATGGCTGAAATCGCCTGTAATATCAGTAAGAGCTGTAAGCATTAAGTTTCCCAAAGAATGTCCTCGTAAATCCTCTGATGCTGAAAAACGGTACTGAAACATTTGCTCAACAAGTGGCTCAATATCTGATAATGCTGCAATGACATTGCGAACATCACCAGGTGGTGGAATATCGTAGTCATCACGTAAACGGCCAGAAGAACCACCATCATCTGCCACTGTTACAATAGCAGTAATATCAAATGGATGATGCTTAAGCCCGCGCAGTAACGTAGAAAGTCCTGTGCCACCACCTATTACCACAAGCTTTGTTTGCTTTTTCCCCATTCACTCATTCCTTTCTACGATTAATATCACGATGCGTAATAACCGTATTTTCCTTGCCTGCAAAATAGGCACCAAAAAATTCTGCTAACGTCACTGAGCGATGCTGCCCCCCAGTACAACCGAAAGCAATGACAAGTTGAGATTTACCTTCTTGTCGATAAAGAGGAATCATAAAGTCTAATAAATCCGTTAGTTTTTGGATGAGTATTTGTGTATCTTCCAAAGCTAAAACATAAGAGGATACCTCTGTTTGAAGACCCGTTTTAGGACGCAGTTCCTCCACATAATATGGATTTTTAAGAAAACGCACATCGAATACTAAATCAGCATCAATGGGCATACCATGCTTAAAGCCAAAGGACATGATGTTAACAGTAAAAATAGTATCTGCATCACTAGCAAATTCTTTGACAATTCTTTCGCGCAGTTGCTTTGGCTTCATGTTAGATGTGTTATAAACGAAATTAGCACGGCCTTTTACTTCAGATAAGAGTGCACGTTCATGTTTAATTCCATCTAATGGTAAACCATTTACTGCTAATGGATGGGCACGCCTTGTTTCTTTATAGCGTCTGACTAATGTGGCATCGTCTGCATCTAAAAATAAAATACGAGCTACAATATCGCCTTCTTTTAGTATATGGTCTAATGCGCCAATTAGAGCATCAAAAAAATCGCCACCACGCATATCCATTACCGCCGCGATACGCGTACTATTTTTACCAGAATCTCTTAGCAGAGTTAAAAAAGTTGTAAGTAACGCAGGTGGTAAATTATCAATACAGTAATACCCTAAATCCTCAAAGCTTTGAATAGCCACGGTCTTTCCAGCTCCAGACATTCCTGTAATAATAACCAATTCATGTGTACTTTGTTGGCTTTCAACCACCACTGTCATGCAACTCCTTTATTGTTCTTTTGATATTTGTATTTTCTGATGAAGTAATTCAAAATTCGTTGTATAGTCAAACGTGCCATATTGAATACCTGTTTGTGAAACGGCAAATTGTAAATTAGTTCGATCTCCTTCAGCCATTGGCAAATGTGCTAAATCCTCAACTGGGTGCCATGCAAGCTTGCCTTCTCTCGTTTCTTCAAATGGTATACCTTCTACATCCTTTGCAACAAATGTATAGAGCATCCATTCGTCCACAACATCATTGTTTTCTTTAATGATCATTGTATAAACACCCTTTAAATGAACATTCAAAGGTGTAACATTTGTCTCTTCTTGAAACTCACGGACAGCAGCCTCAAAGATAGACTCACCGCTCTCCATTTTTCCTCCTGGAGCAACATACCAGCCTCGTCTTGGTTTCTGAAGTAATAATACTTTACCGTCTTTTACGGCAATTAAATTTGCAATTCTTTGCATAGGCACACCTCTAATCACTTTTGCATTCTACTCTCCATTATAGCAAGACCTTGCAAGATTTGTCCTCATTTACAACTCTCTAGCAAAGACAATTAACAATTTAGTTTTATTCAAGCATTGTGAATTATTTGTGGGCATAACTTACGCTTTTTATAAATTAAATATCCTTACTGGAATGATCGTCATTCCGCTAGATGACGCTTAAGAGGTGTTCTCTTCATTTAGTAAAACAATGTAAATAACATCATGATCAATACAAATAAAAAAGTAGGTTGCTCCCACCTATTGAGGCGGAAACAACCTACTAACAAAATAAAAGGGGGATTGCTAATTACATGTTTAATCATACACCTTTTATATGTCATTCAAGTTACAGCAATATTAAAACCACATTAAAATTGTATTTTTTTCCTTAAAAGCCATGTTAGGCATTAATTTTTTCTAATAGTTCTTCTACATAATGCTGTACAGCTTGTGCAGCAATACTACCATCACCTGTTGCTGTGACAATTTGACGAAGTGATTTTTCACGAACATCCCCAGCAGCAAAAATACCTGGGATTGTTGTTTCCATATTGTCATTTGTCAAAATATAACCAGCATCATTTAAAATACCTAATGATTCAAATGGTTTAGTTAAAGGTAACATTCCAATGTATACAAAGACACCATCTGTTGCAAATTCAGATTCTGTACCATCAACAGTTGATTGTAGTGTTACACTACCAACTTTACCATTAGCCTCATTAATTTCTTTTACAGTTGCATTCCAAATGAAATCAATTTTGTCGTTAGCAAAAGCACGATCTTGCAGAATTTTTTGAGCACGTAATTTATCGCGACGGTGGACAATTGTAACTTTATCAGCAAAGCGAGTCAGATAAACACCCTCTTCAACAGCTGAATCTCCTCCACCTACAACGACTAGATTTTTTTGTTTAAAGAATGCCCCATCACATACTGCACAGTAGCTGACGCCACGGCCGCCAAGTTCTTTTTCACCTGGCACACCCATTTTTTTATACTCTGCTCCTGTTGTAATGATAATGGCACGTGTTTTATATTCTTTTGCACCTGATTTAATGGTTTTATATTCTTCACCATCAATGATTTCTGTTACATCACCGTAGGCATATTCAGCACCAAATTTTTTAGCGTGCTCAAACATTTTTGTAGAAAGCTCAGGCCCTAAAATTGTATCAAAACCTGGGTAATTTTCTACTTCTTCTGTGTTAGCCATTTGCCCACCAGGAATACCACGTTCAATCATTAATGTTGATAAATTTGCACGAGATGTATAGACAGCAGCAGTCATCCCTGCAGGACCTGCACCAATGATTACTACATCATAAATTTTTTCTTCCGACATAAATACTTCCCCCTAAACAAAATACTTTTTATCTTCATTAAGTGTAACGTCACCTATTGAAGAAGATAAAGCCCTTGGCGGATAGGACGGTTATAAAACGCAACGTCGCCAAGGAATATTGGTGATAACGTTAGTATGTTCATCGTATGTGAAAGTATAAAGTTATTCAACTATGTTGCTCACACGCTAATTATGACTATCAGGTAAAAATGTTAAGATTTCATCAATATACTTCGTTAAAGTGGAAACAGAAACCCCATATTGTTGAGCTATTTCTTTTTTTGTTACTTTGAGCATCTGTGAAGATTTAAACAAATAGTCATTTGCTCCCGCAATCGCTGCAGGATTAGTAAAACGATAATTTTGTACTAAAGCTTGTTCACAAAGTACAAACCACATCTGAAACATTGGAACAATCAGTGATGATAGCTTTCCATACTGTTCTAATAAAATTTCTGAAACATGGACTGCACGTAAAAAGCTTGCTTCTACTTTATTTTTCTTATCAAATTCATGACCCAGTGCGTAAGCCAAAAATAACTTCTCGAATGAGCCTAATTGTTCAATATTGACCCATTTCGGATGGGCGATAATTTCTTGCTTATGGGCAGTTCCTTTCAATAAAAACAACCCAAAAATACGTTCACTTGTATAAGAACTTTCTAATTTTTCAACAATAAAATCACGATCATGCTCCAAGGCATCCAGAGCAAATTCATTCTCCTGTTGGCGCCATGGCTCAAAGCCTTCTTTGTCTGGATCTAGCTCTAGAAGCTGATCCCAAGCACTTTTCGAAATCTCCACATGATCTGAGAAATATGCAGCATGGGATAACCAAAAGTAAAAACCTGCATCTCCAACATAGCCTCTCTTTTGCATACTGCGTAACCACTTATAGGCTAATTCGTATTGCCCTATTAAGGCTAATGTCGCTCCAAGCTTATAACGATGCTCCCAAGTATAAGGCTGAATTTTAACAAGCACATTTAATAGCGCTTGTAAGTCTTCTTCATTCTTTTCATAATACGCAATCACCGTTAAATTACATAGCGCATGTAAGTTGCCCTTATTTTCACGTAGCACTGTATGTAAGAGAGCTTTTGCTTGTTCTTCTTCTCCAACATAAAAATAAGCGAGCGCTAAATTATTATAGGCAGACCAAAATGCTGGGCGATTTTCAATTAAATCTTCTAAAATATTAATAGCTTCTGGGAAATCTCCCTTTTCCATACAACGACGAGCCTGCTCCTGGCGATATAAATCCTCACCCGAGCCTTCAAGTTCTTCCAAATCGTCCTGCTCAAAAGCGACGAATTCTAATATTTCTGCTGCCTCATCCGCATAAGCACCTTCTGGCTCTAACTTTAAGTATTCTTCCGCAAAGCGTTTAGCATCATGCATTATGCCTACACACCCAGATACCTCTGCCATATAAAATATGATTTCAGGATTATCTGGATCAATTTGATAAGCATGACGAAGCAGATCATACGCTTCCTCAAAACGTTGACCCTCTAACTCTACTATGGCTAGCTGCAAGTTAATCATTGGATCATCAGGACTTAAATCTACCGCACGCTGTAAATATTTATAAGCCTTATTCATTTGACCACTGTTCATAGCTTGAATTGATTTTTTATAATAATAGTCGCCTGTTGGAATGAACGACACTATATTCGATTGAGTCTCATTTTGACGTTTCTTTTCCAATATATTTCCTCCGAAACAAGAAATAAGGAACGTATTTTACGTTCCTTTACACAGTAATCTCTATTATACCATACAATCAATAATATGCTGTTATTTCTCCTCGTGACGTTTTTCCAACACATGTAGTACATCATAAATACTTACCTTTTGTTCTTGCAGTAAAACGAGAAGGTGATACAGCAGATCAGCTGCCTCCCATTTTACTTCCTCAGCATCTCGATTTTTAGCCCCTATGACAACCTCCGTCGCTTCTTCTCCAACCTTTTTACAGATTTTATCAATACCCTTATCAAATAAATATGTAGTATATGCTCCCTCTGGCATTTCCTGCTCACGCTTTTCAATCACACGTGCAAGTTTAGAGATAATGTCCACGGAGCCTACCTTATCATATTGTTGAATAACCTCCGTAAAGCAAGAAGTTGTACCGTTATGACAGGCTGGTCCAGCTGGTAGAACTTCCACCACTAAGGCATCTTGATCACAGTCTGCTTTTATGGATACTACTTGTTGCGTATGACCACTTGTAGCCCCTTTATGCCAAAGCTCTTGGCGCGAACGAGAATAAAACCAAGTTTCTCCTGATTGAATTGTTTTAGCCAAGGACTCTTGATTCATATAAGCTACCGTTAGCACTTCTTTTGTATTGGCATCTTGTACAACAGCTGTAACAAGACCTCGCTCATCGAATTGGATGTTCTCTATCATCTTATTGCCACTCCTTTTTCACGTAGGTATTCTTTTACTTGTGCTACGCTTGTTTCCTTGTAATGGAAGATCGAAGCTGCCAGTGCAGCATCTGCATCTACCTCTTGTGCTAATACTTCGTAAAAATGCTCGGCATGTCCTGCTCCACCACTAGCAATAACCGGGACTGTTACTGCCTCTCGTACCGCTTTTGTTAAAGCTAAATCAAAACCGGACTTTTCTCCATCTTGATTCATGCTTGTTAATAAAATTTCACCTGCTCCTAAACGTACAGCTTCCTTTGCCCAATCAATAGCCGACCAAGCTGTTTTGTTACGCCCACCATGTGTATAAACCATCCACGTGCCGTCCACTTCACTATAGCGAGCATCAATTGCTACTACGATACATTGTGCACCAAAGAAATCGGAGCCTTCTTGGATAAGGGCTGGTCGCTCCAAAGCAGAAGTATTGACTGATACTTTATCAGCACCCGCACGTAAAATACGTTTCATATCATCCAATGTACGAATACCACCACCTACTGTAAAAGGAATGGCAAGTGTAGCAGCTGTTTGACGAACAACGTCTACCATCGTTTGGCGACCTTCATGTGAAGCAGAAATATCTAGAAAGACAAGCTCATCTGCCCCTTGTTCATCATAGAACTGCGCAAGCTCTACTGGATCACCCGCATCACGAATAGATTCAAATTGTATGCCCTTTACAACCCGACCTTCCTTCACATCAAGACATGGGATAATACGTTTCGTTAGCATACTTTCACACCTTTCAGCCATTGCTCTAATAAATAAATACCTAGTTCCCCTGACTTTTCAGGGTGAAATTGCATGCCTGTCACGGAACCATTTGTCACAATACCTGGCACTTTCATGCCATAATAATCTGCATAGGCAACAAGCTCTGATTCCTCTATATTTTTTGCATAATAGGAATGAACAAAATAAACATGCTTCGCTGCTATTTCATTGTTCAACCATGCCGGCTGATTCGTTAATATCAGCTCATTCCACCCCATATGTGGCACCCGGTATAGCTGGTCTTCTGTCATACCGGTAAAGCGGGTAATACACCCTTTAAAAAATCCTAACCCTTTTGTTGGCGTTACTTCATCACTTTGCTCAAATAATAATTGCATGCCTAGACAAATTCCCAATAAGGGGCGATTTTCGCTATACACCTTTTGTAAATAACAATCTAGCTTTGTTTCTGCTAATCGCTTTCTAGCATCAGGGAATGCGCCAACTCCTGGTAATAAAAGCGCATCTGTCGTATCTAGCATCTTTTCATCAGCAGACACAACAACCTCACAACCTAGTCGCTTTAATGCCTGTTCTACACTAAATAAATTACCCATACCATAATCAATCACGCCTATTTTCACGTTAACAGCCCCTTAGTCGATGGTACACCTTTAACACGTGGATCAATTTCTACTGCAGCATCAATAGCACGTGCTAGTGCTTTGAAAATTGCCTCAATAATATGATGTGTATTGTTTCCATAAGGTACTATGACGTGAACATTCATACGTGCTTCTAGCGCAAATTTCCATAAAAATTCATGCACTAACTCTGTATCAAACGTCCCTACTTTTTCTTTTAATGGTGGCACTCGATACTCTAAATGTGGTCGATTGGAGCAATCTACTACAACCTGTGCTAGTGCGTCATCCATCGGCACAAATGCTGTACCATAGCGTTTAATACCTTTTTTATCACCAAGTGCTTCACGAATAGCTTGGCCTAAGACAATACCAAGATCTTCTGTTGTATGATGATCGTCGATGTAAGTATCACCATTCGCTTGGATAGTTCCATTAAATAGTCCATGCTTGATAAATAAATCTAACATATGGTCCATAAATCCAACACCTGTTTGAATAGTTGCTTGGCCTTCACCATCTAAATCAATTGCTACTGTAATTTGCGTTTCATTTGTGGTACGTTCTACTTTTGCATATCGTTTCTTTTCTACCATTGTCCTATTCCTTCTCCCATCCGCGTGATTCCACTGCACGCGCATGACCCTCTAAGCCTTCCATACGCGCTAGACGTGCAATTTTCGGTGCATTTTCTTCCCATGTTTTTCCGCTATAATAAACAATACTTGATTTTTTCACAAAATCATCAACACTTAAGCCACTTGCAAAACGAGCCGTGCTATTGGTTGGTAGCACATGATTTGTCCCTGCAAAGTAATCTCCAACAGGCTCTGAGCTGTATCGGCCAATAAATATACCACCCGCATGTCTTACTTGCTCAGCAATAACTTCTGCATTTTCTGTAAGAATTTCTAAATGCTCAGGTGCTAACGTGTTAATCGCTTCCACTGCATCTGCTAAAGTGTCAGCAACATAAATTGCTCCGAATTTTTCTATGGAAGCCCGTGCCACTTCTTGACGTGGTAAAGTCTTCAATTGCTTGTCTACTTCCTCAGCAACCTTTTTCGCTAGTTGTTCCGAAGTCGTTACGAGTATGGCACAAGCTAATACATCATGCTCTGCCTGTGATAAAAGATCAGCAGCAATTTCATCAGGGTAGGCTGTGTCGTCAGCCAACACCGCAATTTCACTAGGTCCCGCAATCATATCAATCGCTACCTCACCAAACACCTCCCGTTTGGCCAGAGCTACGAAAATATTGCCAGGGCCTGTAATTTTATCGACTGGAGCAATTGTTTCTGTACCGTATGCAAGTGCAGCAATCGCTTGTGCTCCACCAACTTTATAGATTTCATTTATGCCTAAAAGATGAGCTGCTACAAGTACACCTGCTGGTAATTTCCCGCTCTGATTAGCAGGAGAAGTAATGACAATACGCTGCACGCCAGCAACCTGAGCCGGAATCACATTCATTAATACCGATGATGGATATGCTGCAGTACCACCTGGAACATACAACCCTACTGCATCCAAAGCAGTCACTCGTTGTCCTAACCAAGAACCATCTCCCAACTCCATATGGTAGCCTGTACGTATTTGTTGTTCATGGTATAATCGAATATTTTCAGCAGCCTCTGCTAAATCGCTATACAGTTGTTGATCAAGAGCATTTACGGCTTCTGCAATTTCCTTCTCTGTAACACGCAAGCTTTCAGGAGCATAGCCATCCCATTTTTCAGTATAGAATCGTATCGCTGCATCTCCCTGTTTCTTCACCTCAGATAAGACTTGTCTCACAACATTTAGCTGTTCCTCATTTCCTCCTTCAAGTGGCCTTTTTAAAGAAATACCTTTTGCAAGCTTTGTTATTTTCATCGAATTAAACCCCTTTAGTCCCTTATATGTAACTAAATTTGATTATTTTTGTGCTCATTCACACATTTTTTCAATCGCTTGACAAGATCCATAATACGCTCACCCTTCATACGATAACTTACAGGGTTTGCTATTAATCGTGAAGAAACGGCAGTAATAAATTCGTACTCTACTAAACCATTTTCTTTTAGTGTACGCCCAGTAGAAACAATATCGACAATACGATCCGCTAAACCAATCATCGGTGCTAATTCAATAGATCCATTAAGTTCGATAATTTCTACTTGCTCTCCAATTCCCTTATAATATTTCATAGCGATATTCGGATATTTCGTAGCAATTCGAGGTGCAATTTCATTCATTGATGTATTTGGCAAACCTGCAGATGCGATATAGCAATTACTAATTTTTAAATCGAGTAATTCATGAACCTCACGCTGCTGTTCTAACAAAACATCCTTTCCAGCAATCCCAATATCAGCAACACCATGTTCAACATAGACAGGAACGTCCATTGGCTTTGATAAAATAAAGCGAATTTTTTCCTCTGGTATTTCAATCATTAATTTACGTGACATTTCTACTTCTGCTGGTAAATTAAAACCTGCCTCTAATAGCATTCGATAGGCCTCTTCAAAGATTCGCCCTTTTGGCATTGCAATCGTTAATTCATTCACTGCCAATTTCCTCCTGTCCTACAACCACCACTTCTGTAAAGTAAGCTAAATAGGCTGCTTCATCTACTAGGCTGCTACGTAACTGTAAAGTAGCCAATTTCCCTGCTGCTCGCAATGCTTTGACCTTTAACAATGCTGCCTCGAATTGTTCTTCCTCAAAGAGCACAACGGTTGCTTCCTGTTGTTTCTCTGACTCCCCATTTAACGTTTCTAATAATCGGTCAACTCGAATGCTAAAACCTGTCGCACCAACCTTTGAACCAAATACCCCTAGCAAGCCATCATAACGGCCACCATTCCCTAACGGAAAACCGCTCCCTACCGCAAATACTTCAAAAAGCATGCCAGTGTAATAGCTCATATGACTCGAAAGTGTGAAATCAAAAGTAACATGTTCAGCTAAGTCAGCCATTTCTAGTAGCTGAGCAAGCTGCTGCATATACTCTAACGCATCATTTTTACGTACATATTTTTCAATATCCCGAATATCCCTTACATTCATTGCTTCTTCTATAAACTGGAGGAGAGCATCGGTTTTAGCTTTTGGCAAATCAAATGACTCCACCGCTTCTTCAAACCCTACATAATTCCGTTGGACAAGCAAAGCTCTTAGTATTGCTTGTTGCTCGTTACTCTCTGTGTAATCTTGTAAAATGCAATGAAGGATGCCTGCATGACCAATTGTCACTTTAAATTCCTCTAATTTAAAATGCTTCAATAGCTCCATTGCTGTAACAATGACTTCTGCATCAGCAAATACGGATTGATCACCTATTAACTCAATCCCCATCTGGTCGAACTCTGCTGGTCTTCCTCCCTCAGCTTCTTGAGCACGAAAAACACTTGCGAAATACGCAAGGCGTAGTGGAATCATTTCTTTCAATAATTTCGATGTTGCTACTCGAGCAATAGGCGTTGTCATATCTGGTCGCAATACTAGTGTGTTCCCCTGACTATCCACCAATTTAAATAAATGAGCATCCGCTATCGCTGAAGCTTTCCCGACCGTATCGAAATATTCCACAGCAGGTGTTTTAATAAACTCATAACCCCTTTTATATAAAAAGTCTCTGCCTGCATGTCTAACGGCTTCAACCTTCTCATAGATTTGCGGGAATGTATCACGCATTCCAAGTGGTTTTTCAAACATTTTTAATGAAGACATATGGTCACATCCTTATATCACACTTTAATTCACTAGAGTATTAGAGAATTAGATTATGAAAGAATTCTAACTTATTTTGCTTAAACAGTCAACGTTATCTTCTCTATTTTCACAATCTTTAAATACTTATTTTTCTGTTAATTATATACATTGTATGGTGTACGAACCCATAACATCATTTCTTTAAATTTAAACAATATGTGTATTTGGACTATATTATGACGAAGCACTTTCATGGACCATCACAATAAAAGCTATGCCTACAAGTGTTCTGGATAGCCTTTATACTAAAAAAACTCACGAAGTATGTCTCCATACAACGTGAGTTTTTCTACTTTTGTGGCGTACTCCACTCTACAACTTCATTACGCTTACGCTCTGCCATTTGTTCAGCAGTATAAATAATTCTCATAGGGTTTCCTCCTGCTAAACAACCTGCTGGTACATCCTTATGTACGAGGGAGGCGGCTGAAACAATAGCACCATCTCCAATTGTTACACCAGGTAAAATCGTTGAATTTGCTCCAATCATGACTTCATTACCAATATGAACATCACCTAAACGGTATTCTTCTATTAAATATTCATGCGCTAAAATGGTCGTATTAAAACCAATTACCGTATTTTCTCCAATGAAAATACGTTCAGGAAACATAGTATCTGGCATAACCATCAACGCTAATGAAGTTCGCTCGCCAATTGTCATATTTAAAAATGTACGATATAACCAGTTTTTCACACGTAAAAATGGTGTGAAGCGTCCGATTTGAATGACAATGAAACACTTCATCACCTTCCAAAAGGACACCGTGTCATAAATATTCCAAAGCGAATTAGCTCCTTCAACACGGTAACGTTCTGTTTTACGCGCCATCTAACTTACCCCTCTTTCACAATATCAAATAAATCCGTCATATGCTGAAGCATATATTCTGGTTGATATTGCTGTAAGTATGCCTCACCTTTAATCGCCCAAGCAACACCTGCTGCTCTTACTCCTGCACGATGACCCGCTTCAATATCATGCGAATTATCTCCAATCATAATTGCGTCTTCCTTGTCTATCCCTAAGCGCTCCAAAGCTAGTAGGACTGGCTCTGGATCAGGCTTTACATTTTTCACATCGTCTGTGCCAATACGGACATCAAATAGATGTGTAGCACCTAGTATTGAAAGTCCTCGATCAATGGTATCATTACGTTTCGTCGAAACAATGGCCAAGCGAATACCTTGTGCTTTTAATTGTTCTAGCGTTGTTACTACATCAGGGTATTGGCTCACAAGTTCATCATGATGTTCTATATTCCAAGCGCGATATTTTGCTATTAAAGCCTCCTCTTCACCTGGAGCAATGTCATTAAATGTCTGTTTCAGGGATGGACCAATGAATTTCAAGCAGTCTTTTGGCGAATATTGCCCGGGAAATCGCTCATTTAACACATGCATAAATGTTTGAATGATTAAATCATTTGTATTAAGTAAAGTTCCATCAAAGTCGAATAGTAGAGCTTTTACAGCCATATTTTTTACATCCCCTTATTTGTTTTCCAAGTATTTCACGGCTGGTTTTACCTTTATTCTGCGATAAATAATCGCTCCAAGTCCAACGATAATCCCAATAATAGATACAACCTGCGCTGAACGTAAATCGCCTACAAGATACAGACTATCTGTACGCATTCCTTCAATAAAGAAACGACCAATTGAATACCAAATTAAATAACTAAAGAAAATTTCCCCACGATTTAAATTTACTTTGCGTAAAACAAGTAAAATAATAAGCCCAATAAGGTTCCAGACGGATTCATATAAAAACGTCGGATGTACATACGAACCTAATTCTTCGATATACATTTGATTGATAATCCAATCTGGCAGCATGAGATTTTCTAAAAATGCTTTAGATACCTCTCCACCATAGGCCTCTTGGTTCATAAAGTTGCCCCATCGACCAATAATCTGACCGATTAAAATACTTGGTGCTGCAATATCCGCTACTCGTAAAAAGCTTACATTTTTTATACGAGTATATATGTAAGCTGTGACAAATGCCCCGATGAGGGCACCATGAATGGCAATACCGCCATTCCATATTTCAATGATTTTCCCGGGATTTTCACTATAGTAATCCCATCGCATTGACACATAGTAAATACGTGCACAGATGATGGATATTGGCACTGCCCATAATAACAAGTCTGCAAGGAAGTCTTCAGGCAATCCTCTCTTAACAGCCTCTCTCTGCCCGACAACATAGGCTAAAATGATTCCCGACACAATCAGCAATCCATACCAACGCACTGGAATTGGCCCTAAATGGAAAGCAATCGGGTTAATCTGTAATAGTAATAAATCCATCTTCTACCCCTCTCAATATGTCATTAATCATGGATGGTTTGTTTGTTTGTATTAATCGTCTAACACATCATTCGACGAAATGACTTCATCTAAGCGTCTTGAAAATTCCTCAGCTGCATTAACTCCCATTTTCTTCAAGCGATAATTCATCGCAGCTACTTCAATAATAACGGAGACATTGCGCCCTGGGCGTACTGGGATTGTTAATTTTGTCAGCTCAGTATCAATTATTTTCATTTTCTCTTCTTCTAAGCCTAATCGATCATAAACTTTTTGCGGGTCCCAAATTTCCAGCTCAATGATCAGTGTAATACGTTTATATGGACGCACTGCACTCGCACCAAATAGTGTCATAATGTCAATAATCCCAATACCACGTATTTCTAATAAATGCTCCAACAAAGGTGGTGGACTACCAATTAATAAGTTTTCCGATTCTTGACGAATTTCTACACAGTCATCTGCTACTAATCGATGACCCTTTTTTACAAGCTCAAGTGCTGTTTCACTTTTACCTACGCCACTTTTCCCAATAATTAAAATACCAATTCCATACACATCGACGAGTACACCATGGGCTGCTGTCATTGGTGCTAGGCGTCCCTCTAAGTAGTTTGTCAATCTACTCGAAAATTTTGTTGTCGTCATATGTGTTTTAAAAACTGGAACATGCTTTTCGTTGGAAGCTTGTATAAGCTCCTCTGGCACTTCTAAATCTCGAGAAATAATAATAGCAGGCGTATCTTGCGAACAAAGCAAACGCATACGCTCTAGCTTGACATCTGCTGGCAGCATTTCAAAAAAAGATAGCTCTGTTTTGCCAAGCAATTGTACACGATTAGCAGGATAATGTGTAAAATAACCTGCCATTTCAAGTCCAGGTCTTGAAATATCACTTGTCACTATTGTTCTGCCGATCCCTTCCTCACCAGCTAATAACTCTAACTTAAATTTCTCCATAACATCTCTTGTTAATACTACGACCAATGAAAAAGCCTCCAATCAATGGATAAGGTTCTCCTTATTTTAGCATGTCTATGTATAAAAGAAATGTATTTACTCTTAACAAAAAAACTAGCGGCTCTCCAGTCCGCTAGTTTTGAATAGTATTATTTCTGAGTAGCTAACCATTTAGCAACTGCCTCAGCATCTGCCCCTTTAACAACTCCAGCAGGCATGTTTCCTTTACCATTATTAATAATATCTAATATTTCTGATTCTGATAAACGAGAACCTACATCGTTTAATGCTGGCCCAGTCGCACCTTGTAGCTCGCCGCCATGACAAGAAATACAAGATTTCATAGCAATTGCTTCACCATCCGGAGCAGCGGCACTTTCATTGTTAGTTGCCTCTTTATCTCCGCCGCCACATGCAGCTAAAAAGATTGCTGATCCGAACACTAATGTTAACATTGCTTTTTTCATTAGTACCCCTCCTCATAATAATTATCTTACGCCGCCATTATACCAAAATTATGCACGTTTGAAACCTTCTCCTAATACCTCATACGCATCAGAAACGATAACAAACGCTGATGGGTCAACGCTTTTAATGAGTTGTTTCAGCTTTGTGAATTCTGTTTGATAAACAACAACCATAAGAACTGGTCGTGCTTCTCCCGTATAACCTCCGATGGCTTGTAACTTCGTGACTCCACGATTGATTTCAGCATAAATGGCTTGCCGAACTTCATCTTGTTTCACCGTAATAATATAGACCATTTTAGATTGACTAAAACCTAGCTGAATGATATCAATTGTTTTTGTCGTTACATAAAGTCCAATCAGGGCATACAAACCTTTCTCTAAATCAAAAACAACTGCTGCACTAATCGCAATGATTCCATCTATTAATAGCACACTCGTACCAAGCGATAATCCAGTAAATTTCGTAATGATTTGCGCTAGTAAATCAGTGCCACCAGTTGAAGCATTCCCTTTAAAGACCAGTCCTATTCCTAATCCAACAACAATTCCACCAAAAAGAGCTCCAAGTAAAGAATTATCAGTCCAAGGTTCCCAGCTATTTGTTAACAAGACAATAAACGGTAACGTAATCGTACCGATAAATGATTTAATACCAAATTTTTTGCCCAGCAACAACACTCCAGCAATAAATAGTGGAATATTAAACGCATATTGAACAATTCCCGGATTCCAACCAAATAAACCATGCAAAATCGTACTAATTCCACTGACCCCACCTGAAGCGACTTGATTTGGTAATAAAAAGACATTAAAACCAATAGCTATTATTGCCGCTCCTACTATCACATACACATACTCCACAATGCTTTCTCTCACATCATGCTTCATTTCCCCACGCCCACTTCAACTATCAGAATTTTTTAAAGACGTGATGATTATAGCAAATACTTTTCACATTGAGAACTTCATCTTGATGAAGAAAGCACTGTCTTGTAGACATACAAAAGAAGCTAACTCACCTGAAAATAAGATAGCTTCTTAACAAGAGTACAGTCATTTAAAATGATTTTTCTGCCCATTCCATGGCCTCATAATATAATTGATCAATATCAACTAATTGGATATTCAATTGTGTAGCTAGCTCCTCTAATCGCTCCCAGTCTAATTTACTTAAAGCGATACTAAACTCCAAATAAGGTGTCATGTCCGTTTCATTACCTAATATTGTATTCGTGATATCCTCCGAAAATGGAAGCTGGTGTAGAATAGCTTCCATCGGTCTTTGAAGTAATGTATCAATTAGTGAAAACATGCCCACTAAGAAATATTCCGAGAAATTCTTTTTGTAGGAAAGCTTCGCTAATTTCTCACAGACCTTTGCACGGAATAAAGATGTACACATCACTTCTTTAAATAGATCAGAGTCGGCATCTATATCCATTTCTCGCATAGCCAATAAATAAATCCATTTTCGTAAATTCGAAATCCCAAGGAGGACAATGGCTTGTTTAATAGAGCGTACTTTAGATTTTGAGCGCTTAGAAGAATTATTAATCATTTGTAATAATTTATACGTCAATGAGATGTCCCGTTCAATATTTTCTGCTAGTAGTTGAATATTTGGCTCTTCTTCTTTTAGTAATGAGATGATATGAATGTATTGGATCGTATTCGCTGGAATGTCTGTTGCGTGTATTATTTGAGGTTGTTCAAAAAAATAGCCTTGAAACAATACATACCCAGAGGATTTAGCCACTTCAAATTGATGGCGAGTTTCTACTTTTTCAGCGAGTAATTGAATATGTGGAAATCTTTCCTTTACTTCACTTTCAATCTCCATTCTTTTTACGATAGATGAAGCTAAAAAGTCTACTTTAATATAGTCGACTTGTTCGAACAGTTCATCATAAACTTCTACATGTTCTTCCATAATAAAATCATCTAATGCTATTTGGAATCCATGTTTTTTCAGCTCAATCACCCGTTCAACTAACTGTGGGGTAAGCGGAACATCTTCTAATATCTCAATCACAACCTGTGAGGGATTTAAAAATTCATGAATTGAGCTCATCAATAAGTTTTCTGTAAAATTAACAAAACCCGGTTTACCTTTTGTTACTTCTTCAAAACCAATTGAAAGAAATGAGTTCACAAGTACGTCAATAGTTGCTGCATCTGAATCAACCATTGGAAAGGCATTTACGTTTTTGCCACGATATAATAATTCATACGCAACAACCTGCTCATGAAGATTAAAGATAGGCTGTCTGCCAATAAATACTTCCATTTCGATACCCCCATTTCTCCATATTCTAGTAATTCTAAGTATAGCATTTTTTACAACCTGATGCTTATACTTCAATATAATTTAACACGGTCCTACTAATCCCAAAAAAGACAGTCCAAGTGATTTTTTCATCACAAGGACTGTCCTTATTATTTACCAACTTTGGATTTAATGGCTCCGATTACTGCAGGTACAACAGAGATAAAGATAATCAATATAAGTACTATTGAGAAGTTATCTTTGATAATAGGAATATTCCCAAAGAAATAGCCTAGTAATGTACAGCTGAAAACCCATAAAACGGCACCAAGAATATTATAAAGAAGGAAGTAGCTATAGTTCATTTTACTTGCACCGGCTACAAACGGAATGAATGTACGAATAAATGGCATAAAACGGGCTATAACAATCGTTTTCCCACCATGAGTATTAAAGAATTTTTCTGCTGCCTCCATGCGTTCTTTCTTCACAACTCTACCAAGAAGGCTCTTTGGAGGTATAGATGTTCCTACCTTATGACCAATATGATAGTTCATCGTATCTCCTAAAATAGCTGCTGCTAAAAATACAGGGATTAGAATCCACATATCAAAGGCTCCCATTGCAGCTGCTAGTGTACCACTTGCAAATAGCAATGAATCACCAGGTAAGAACGGGAAAATAACAACGCCTGTCTCTACAAAAACAATCGCAAATAAAATAAGATAACTCCAATTGCCAAAATCACGAATAATTTCTTCTAAATGTACATCAATATGGATAATAAAGCTTATTAACTCTTTAATGAGTTCAATCATGTTTTTGTATGCTCTCTTTCAATAGTATTTTTACTAAAAGCTTTGACGTAGCTCCACATCAAAGGGTTCCAAGTTTTGTACGTCTTTTTACATTACTTCCTCACTATATGACAAGCTCTTGAAAAGTATGTAGAAGATTTCACAAGTTTGATTTTATCACTTACAGATAGTTACGCTCAACTGATTTTACTATTATACGAATAATGTACAAAAAAAGAGCTACCATTTTTCAATAGTAGCTTTTCTCGTTTAAACTTTTTCTTTTAATGAACGACGTAGTATTTTTCCTGTCGTGTTCTTCGGAAGTTCGTCTAAAATCTCGATTACTTTTGGAACTTTATACTTTACCATATGCTTAGCACAATAAGAAAGGAGGTCCTCTGTAGACGTGGCTGCTACTTCTTTTAGTACAACATATGCATGAACGGCTTCCCCTAAGTTAGGATCTGGGAACCCTACAACTGCTGCCTCCACAATATTATTATGGGTAAACAAGACTTCCTCCACTTCTCGAGGATAAACATTATAGCCCCCAACAATAATCATATCTTTTTTGCGATCAACAATATAAAAATACCCTTCCTCATCTACTCTTGCTAAATCTCCTGTATAAAGCCAGCCATCCCGTATCGCCATCGCTGTTTCTTCTGGCATTTTATAATAGCCCTTCATTACGTTAGGACCACGTACAATTAGCTCCCCTACTTCGCCAACAGGAACTTCCTGACCGTTCACATCAACCACTTTATTCTCTACATTACTAATGGAAGTACCAATAGAGCCGGCTTTTCGATCACGATCTAGCGGATTAAAGCATGTAACGGGTGAAGCTTCTGATAAGCCATACCCCTCGGACACACGCACATTAAATTTCTGCTCGAAATTATGTAATAGTGCAACAGGTAAAGAGGCACCACCTGAAATGGCCAAACGAATTGTCGAGAAATCTTCTGGATTGCCCTCAGGTAATTGATATAAGAAATTATACATAGTTGGAACACCAGCAAATACTGTTGCTTTTTGTTCTCTCGCTAGTGCAAAAATTTCTGTAGGACTAAATCTTGGTGTAAGTAAAACTGTAGCTCCGCTTAATAAAGGCGCATTGACTACAACCGTTAAGGCAAATACATGGAATACCGGTAAAGTAGCGATAACACGATCATCCGCCTTAATTCCTAAATAATGGGCAACATCACGAGCATTTGAATAGACATTGCCATGTGTCAGCATGGCACCCTTTGGACTGCCTGTTGTACCAGAAGTATACAAAATGATAGCATTATCGTCATCTGCAACTTCAATAGGCTGTAAAGATTGAGAAGCATTAGCGATAACTTGTGTAAATAAATGTGTCTTTTCTTGTGCTTGTGGTGATAAAGCAGCCACTTTTTCTACTACATCTGGCGTTGTTTCACAAATAACGAATGATGCTACTTGCGGAAAAGCTTGTACACCCTTTTCAACAAGTGGTAGCAAAGCATCCAGCGCAATAACTACTTTTACATCCCCATTATGCAAAATATATGAAATTTCATCAGGTGTATAGATTGGATTGACTGGTATTGCTGTTGCCCCTAAGCGCATTGTTGCATACAAAGCAATTAAATAATGAGGCGTATTGCCGAGTAAAAACGCCACATGATCCCCTTTTTCAACGCCTAAATCTTGTAACCCCTTTGCAAAGCGACCAACTGTAAGCTCAAATTCCCCGTAAGTAGTATCCTTCCCCATAAAATGATACGCAACTTTTTCCGGTTGTTCTGTTGCCTGTTGGTGAACACGTGAAACTAAATTCAATTACACCATCCCCTTATCGTATAAAATGAATCGTTATTCAGTAATATTATATAAGAAATATATCTAAAAGACAATGAGTCTTTTTATTTCATGTCGTAAATTACGTCAAATAATTCATTTTTTGCTCTTTTAAACAAATACATCATGAACGAATATGAGAGATGTAGCGCCAACGAATTAAATAAAAGTAGACGACTTGTATTAACACAAAAAAGCCAAAAGCAAAGAACACTTCTTTTACAATCGAAATATTTGCAATGTCTCTCAAAATGCCTTGAACCATTAGAAAAGCAAAGGCACTATGCATCATCGCAACACCCCATGGTAAGAAGAATTGAGGAAATAAATGACGATTAACAAGCTTTTTAAGCTCTGCATCGGTTAAACCCATACGCTTTAATACATCAAATTTGCGCTTTTCTCGTTCAAGTGACGTATGCAATTTGAAATAGATAAAGCTCCCAGCTGCAAGTAGAAAGACAGTGGCAACTAAAACACCTACTAATGTGAAGAGTGAGTAAGTAGCTAGTATATAAGAATAATTTAATCCAGCATTCTCAAAGTAAAAAGGACTAAATTTATCCTTCTTAATAAAATACAAATTAGACTCTAGATAATCTATATTTTTACCGATTTCCTTAGTCTCCATCCACTGTGGAATCACAAACGTAAATAAATGATAGCTTGGTTGAATAATGTCTTGATCAGCAATTGGACGAACAAGCTTAGCAAAATCTTCATCACTGATGACGATGGAATTGACACTTACAATCGAACCAGGGAATACTATTTTTGGATAGACACTATCAATCGTTATCGGTATATTATTTTCCTCTAGCACGGTATGCACGATTCTATTTTTTAATTTTTTTAGTGAATCCTCTGAATAAGGGATAAACACTGCCTCTCCAGATCCTAAATTCAACAAAGGATAGCTGTAAGAAGAAAGTAAGACATTCATATCGGACTCTCGAAAGACCTCAACCTCATTGCGTGTAAAAGAAGAGGTTTGCTTCACTACAATAAAACGAGAAAGCTGATAGGATAAACCCTTCTCCTCTAATTGTAGCCTTAATGAATTGATATGCTCTCGTTCATATGGATTATCGACATCCCCTTTATAAACGAGCCCCAATGGATTTAGCCGATCATATTGGGTTGTATAGGAGGACATAGTCGCTAAAACACCAACAGATAAAAATGCAAGGGTTGATACCATCGTTACAACGAAAAACATTTTTACATTATCCATCATAATATGAGTTTGTTCAGCAAGAGATAGTAGACGATACCGCTGCCAATGATATTTGCGTTTTCCCCGGGCTAAATCTAAAAAGCAAGGAACGGAATCACTAAAAAAATAATATGTTCCAAATGTTGCGGAAAATGGGATTAACAGGGTTAAACCGATCAAAGAAGTATGTCCTACAACAAACGCTAAAATATATGTCGTTAAAATTAAAGCAACACCATAGACAGCTCGGATTTTTGAATAGGTAGCTAGGCTATTTAAATAATCACTACCTTTTAAAAGATCACGTAATTTTCGCTCTCGTGTGAAGTACACACTAATAAATGAAATTACTACAAACGCACTTGTGAACACTCCAATTGTCAGTAAAAATGGCTCCCAGGAAACGTAAAGGGGTAAATCATCTAAATGCAAAATTTCTCGTACAATCATAAAAAAGAATTTGGAAAACGAGAAGCCAAACACAATCCCTACAATGATGGAGCCAGATCCAATGATCATTGTTTCTAAAAAAACAAGTCGATTCATCTGGCGCTTTTCCATTCCCAAATGCAATAAAATAGCGAATTCTTGGGATCTAGCCTCTAAAAAGGCACTCATGGAATAATATAAAAAGAATAATGTAAAGAGGACGAGTACAATTTCTGCACCCACCATTCCTATCAGGGATACTTCGCCTAATATCCCTCGTTCAATATCTGGATGAAACATTAACATGGAATAGATAAAAAATACAGCCACCGAAAAAAAGCTTGCCATGAAAAAGGCACCATAGATACGGCTGTTCCGCACGACATTACGGTAAGCGAATTGTCGAAAGGTCACCTACTTGCCCTCCTCCTAGTAAGCTCAAAACATTTAATATGCGTTGGAAAAACATTTGACGACGATCATCACGATAAATTTCATTGAAAAATTCACCATCTTTAATGAATAACACTCGATCACAATAGCTTGCTGCAATCGGATCATGCGTGACCATCACAATCGTTGTTTGTTTCTCACGATTAACTTTCGTTAAAAGTTCTAGCACATCACGTGAAGAATTCGAATCTAAATTACCCGTTGGCTCATCTGCTAAAATAAGGCTAGGATTATGAATAAGTGCTCGCCCAATGGCAGTTCTTTGTGCCTGTCCACCAGAAATTTCATTTGGACGTTTATGAAGAAAAGAAGTTAAGTCTAGCTTTTCAACAATACTAGCTAGACGTTCCTCCATTACTTCTAGCGGCTGCTGATCTAAAGTTAATGGCAGCACGATATTTTCTTCAACCGTCAGCATATGCAAAAGATTGAAATCTTGAAAGACAAAACCGAGCTGTCTTCTTCTGAAGTAAGCAAGCTCTGTTGCATTCAGCTTATGTGGATTCATTCCATCCAGTATGATTTCTCCACTTGTCGGTTCATCAATGGTTGAAATAATATTCAGTAATGTTGTTTTACCGCTTCCTGAAGGCCCCATAACAGCTAGAAACTCACCTTCTTCAACATCAAAGCTCAATTGATTTAAAGCACGGTGCGTGACCTTACCTTCATACACTTTCGTCACATCTTTAATTTGTAAAATAGGCATCCTTCATTCACCTTATTTCTTCATTAATTCTAATGGCTGTGGTAAAAGCCACTCTAATACTACCTCAAAGCCAATTTGAAAATGAGGCTCTATCAATGCCATTACGGACTCTTCCTCTACCAAACTAAAGCAATGTTCTCCAATAATGACATCCCAAGCCTCCATTTCTCCATCTACAATCTCACCACATACCGTATAATACCCACTGTACATAATCTTTTGACCTTCGACAGGAAATGCATTCAATAATGTCGGTTGTTGTAAGTTTAACCCAAGCATATTTGAAAAATGCAGTAGTTCTACGCCTAGCTTTTCATTTGCTATGAGAAAATTTTGATAAGCTAATGTATCTCCCTCTTGCATATGAGTCATATAAAGAGCTTTTGTTTTCTCCTTATCAATCGTTAATACCCAATCTTCAATACGTACTTCTACCATTCTAGCGCCCCCTAGTTTGTAAATGTCACAGTCACAATCGTCCCTTTTCCTACCTCTGACGTAATAGCCAAATCATGTCCTAGTTTTTCACAGATTTCTTTGGCTAAATACAGGCCCATCCCAGTAGATTCCCCTGTTTTCCGCCCATTTTCACCGGTAAAAAAGGCCTTCGTCACACGTGACAGATCGGAAGCTGGAATTCCAATTCCCTCATCACAAATGGCTAGCTGTACAAAGTCATCCTTCGATATGGCAGAAATTGTAATTTTTTTATTGGCTTCAAAGGTATATTTCACAGCATTTGTAATAAATTGTCCTAGAATGAAGCGAAGCCATTTTGAATCACTCGCAACAATAAGATTATCGTCTATATGAATTTCTGGGAAAACTCTTTTCGTAATAAATAAACGTTTATTTTCATTAACAGTTGCAGTAACAATTGCTTTAAGTGCAACCTGCTCAACTTGCATATCGTCCTCAAAATTTTCTAAACGTGCATTGACTAGTACCATGTCCAAGCCTCTACGCAAGCGATCTATTTCCTCCTGTATATTCTTTTTATCAAGAGGTCGGTCATCCTGTAATAATAGCTCCATTACAGAAATTGGTGTTTTCATTTGATGTACCCATTGATTCATAAACTGATCATGTCTCTTTTGACTGGCATATAATGCATGTAGCTCATGCTGATAAAGACGATACAATTCATGCATATATTTCTCAGTTTGCATAGCTTCTGGCGTCTTCGCATTTTTTTGGAGCACATCCTCCATCGCTGTTGGAAGCTGGGTTATTTTCACTAAGTATCGTTGTCGCATTAAATAGCGGACAAGTAAAAAGGAAGCTAATAGTACAAGGCTAATACAAAAGGAATATATAGCCGTATCAATATTTCGGAAACCGTCTAGTCCATAGATGACCATGATAAAGCCAACTAATAAAAGCTGGAACACTATAAATGAAGCATAATCACGTAAAAATAATTTCCAGCCCACTACAGTTCACCCGCACTTAATATAAATCGATAACCAGCGCCACGTACGGTTTCAATAGTTGACGATATGTTATAATCGGTTAATTTTTTACGTACTCGGGTCATATTAACATTCAATGTGTTCTCATCAACAAATGCCTGATCGTCCCACAGCTCCTCTAAAAGTTGCTCACGTGTCACGACTTTTGGCGCATTCCCCATCAGTAATTCTAGAATGATACATTCTTTTTTCTGAAGTGGAATTTCTAAATCATTTTTATGTAGCTCCATTCTTTCTAAATGAAGTACAAGCTGTCCTTGCTTAATTGTCCGCTCCTCTTGCCTTGCTGCATACTCACCATATGTACGGCGTAGATGACTGCGAATTTTAGCTAAAACAATCTCATAGTTGAACGGCTTTGTAATGAAATCGTCTCCCCCATTTTCAAGTGCGAAAATTTGGTCCATTTCTCCTGAGCGAGCAGAAATAAAAATAATTGGGCACGTTGTATGCTGGCGTAGCTGACGACACCAATAGTAGCCATCATAGGCTGGTAAATTTATATCAAGCAGCACCATATGTGGATTAAATGCTGTAAATTCTTCAATAAGATGATCAAATTCTTGAATTGTTGCAACTTCGTATTGATATTTTCTAAGCGTTTCCGCTAGTAACGATGCAATTTTAATATCATCTTCGACTATGAATATTCGATGCTTTTCCATATCAACACTCCTTTCTTTCTATATTGTATCAAAAAAAGGTTCGACGACATAATTGTCAGCGAACCTTTAGGCTAAAATAGTACACGAAACCGAATTTTCCTTAATAAATTAATTGTAAAAAGTCCTCAGTTGAAATTCCACCAAAATATGTAGGAATATCAATGTCTGCTAATACATTAGCAATGGCCGCTCGATCATAGTTTGTCCCAATTAGGCGCTGCTCTATATCAGCCATATCACCTACACCAAAGAAATCACCAAAAATATGTGCTTCTTCAATTACTCCATGGTTCACTTCTAGGCGGATGTCAATACCACCTGTTGGGAAACGATGTGTTTTTTGAATGTTAAAGCGCGGTGATTTCCCAAAGTTCCATTCCCATGTTTGATAACGCTCTGCTGATAGCTTGTGAATATTTGCCCAATCTTCCTCTGTTAACTCATAATAACGAATATTTTCTTCTCCACCGAAAATGGATTTCAAAATCTCAAGGCGAAACTCTTCTATCGTCATGTTCTCCTTTAAAAACTCTGAAATGTTTGCTACTCGGGAACGTATAGATTTAATACCTTTCGATTCAATCTTATCCTTTTTGACTTTTAATGCAGAGACAACCGCATCAATTTCTGTATCGAACATCAATGTGCCGTGGCTGAACATACGCCCTCTTGTAGAAAACTGAGCATTTCCAGAAACTTTACGCCCCTCTGCAAGAATGTCATTGCGTCCTGAAAGCTCTGCATTGACACCCATTTTTGCTAGAGCATCTACCACTGGCTGTGTGAATTTTTTATAATTCATAAAACTATTGCCATCATCATTTGTAATAAAGCTGAAGTTAAGATTCCCTAAATCATGATAAACAGCTCCTCCCCCTGATAAACGGCGCACTACAATAATGCCATTGTCCTCTACATAGTCTGTATTGATTTCCTCAATTGTATTTTGGTTTTTCCCGATGATGATGGACGGTTGATTGATGTAAAAAAGAAGCACAGGCTCTTTCTCAACGTCCATTGTTTTTAACAAATACTCCTCAATAGCAAGATTAATACGTGGATCATGGATCCCTTTATTATCAACGAAAATCATAGTTTACGTTTCCTCCTTCACAAAATATCCATTTTAATTTTAACGTAAATTAGGCATTTTGTGTTGACGAAACGCATCTGTTATAATACACTAGAAAATATAGAAACAGTAATAGTACAGATGAACTTAAAGGAGGAGTCCACAATGTTAGAAAACGTAGTTGAATTTTTCAAGAATTTACCTGCAAAGCAATGTACTGAGTGCGGTGAAAAGATGGAAGAACAAAGCGAATGCTACAGCAACACTTGTGAAAAATGTAACCACCTATAAGCATTTGCCTATTCTGTAATTGTCATATACGTGCCCCACACGTAGCAATATTGACACCCTTCATCATATTTTGATGAACCCTTAATTAAATCTCTTACACTTACAAAACACCAGCTGATACGCTCATATCAGCTGGTGTTTTATGTTGTCGATAAGATTCATTGACAATCCTTTAACATGAACAAAAAGCACTCACCAACTTTGGTGAGTGCTTTATGAATTAGTTTTCTTCTGCTACTTTAGAGTAACGTTTATTGTGAAGTAGCATGAAGTAACCGAAAGTGATTGCTAAGAATGCTACTAAGAATCCAGCTAGAACACCATAGTTTTGCATTAAGAATGATGTATCGCCAGTAGAAATGCTTGATTTAAATGCTTGAACCGTATATGTCATCGGTAATAGCTTGTTAAATACTTGTAATGGTGATGGGATTAATTCTAGTGGGAACGTACCTGCACTTGTTGTTAATTGTAAAATTAACACGACAATTGCCATGAAACGTCCAGGGTCACCAAAAATTGAAACTAGCATTTGAATTAAAGCTAAGAATACATAGCTAGTTAATAATGCTGTTACGATAAAGTAGCCCATGTTATTCACTTCAAGTCCTAGACCCCATTTAACAATAACTACCGTTAACAATGTTTGTATTAAACCTACAACTGCTAATACAGTTACTTTACTTGTAAACCAAGTTGCTCCATTTTTTGGGCGAATTGCTGGTTCAACAAGTGGGAACACAATCGAAATTAATAATGCTCCTACGAATAAGCCAAGAGAAATGAAGTATGGTGCGAAACCTGTACCATAGTTAGGAACATGGTTAACAGATTCTTTTTCAACTTCAACTGGACTACCTACCATATCATAAGTGTCTTGATTTGCTTTTACTTCATTTGCTTTTTCACTTGCTTCACCTAATTTGCCAGATAAAGTAGATGTACCATCTGCTAATTCAGTAGAACCATCTGCAAGTGTTGCTGAACCCTGTGCTAGCTCACCAGATTTTGACGCAAGTGTAGAAGTACCTTGATTTAATGTTGTTGTACCACTCGCTAATTCATTTAATCCTGATGCTAACGTTTTTGAACCTGTTACAGCTGTATTCACACCTGCGTGTAATTCACCTAATTTTGCCGCTAATGTCGCATTACCTGCTTGTAAGCCTTTGGCACCTTCCATTAAAGCACTGCTTTTCGCTGTTAATGCATTAGCCCCTGCTAATACTTCTGCTTGACCTGCTGCAATTTGACTTGCACCAGAGCTTACTTGATTAGCACCCGCTTGAAGTTTTTCTGTTCCAGCAGATAATGATGATAAACCATTATGCACACTAGCACTTCCTGCTTGTAGTTCTGTTAATGTTTGTTTTAATACAGCTGCTTGCTCTTCAGGCATTGAAGCCATCATACCTTGTAATTGATTTGCTAGAGCTGTAATACCTTCTTCAACTTTTGCAGAACCAGCTGTAAGTTGATTTGCTGCACCGTTTAAGGCACCTGCATTTTCAGCAATAGATGCTGCCCCTGCACTAATTTGTTGTTGTTTGTCGTTTAAAGTGTTTAAACCTGCACCAACTTTTGCAACACCTTGTGTGTATTGCGATAACCCTTGTTCTAGACTAGAAGCACCATTTGCTGCTTGCTGTGCACCTTGTTGTAATTGAACAGTACCATCTTGTAGTTTGACTAAACCACTAGATAAATCATTCGCACCTTTTGCAGCATCTCCAGCACCTTTTGTTAGTTTATCTGTACCATTAGATAATTCAACTGTACTTGATGCCAATTGCTCTAAGTACCCTTTTAAATCTTTTGCACCATTTGCTACTTTTTGTGCACCCTCATCTAGCTTATGGGAGCCATCTGCCGCCTCTGTAAAGCCATCTCCAAGTGTTGCAATAGAGTCAAATAATTTTTCAGCATAAGTCGCTGATACTTGTGCATTTACTTCTGCCCGTACACGATCCATGGCTGTTTCACCAATTTGAGCACCAAGGAAGTTTAGTCCCTCGTTTGGAATGTAATTCATCACTAATTTTGATGGTTTGTCATCTAATAGCGTTGTAGCATGTTCAGAGAAATTTGTTGGAATTTCTAGAATCATATAATAATCACGACCATTTAAACCTTTTTCAGCCTCATCCTTTGAAACTTCTATAAAGTTAAATTGTTCGCTATCCATCAACTTATCGACTAAGGTGTTCCCTAAATCTAATTTAACGCCATCCATCTCAGCACCAGTATCTTCATTTACAACAGCTACTGGTAGATTAGGCAGCCCTGCATAAGGATCCCAAAACGCCCATAAAAACATACCCGCATACATTACTGGGATAAAGAGCACAGCAATGATTGAGACAAGCATTTTTCTCGTTTTAAAGATCTTCAGCCATTCAGCTTTAATCATATAATATCCTCACTCCTAAACTATTTGACCGAAAACGTCATTTGGTCATTTTCATTCAAAAAAAATAATCAACCTCAACAATTTTGCAAAAACTTACTGGATTCAATATTTCTTTATCTGTTAATAATCGAATCAATTTACAATTAAGCCTCGAAAAATGGTTTCCTTAAAAAGATTAAGAATCTTCTCTTCAGGAATCACATCACCGTGTAACTCATGCCAATCGACAACAAAAGCAAGATATGCCTTTAACAATAAGTAACTAACAAGCTCTGCGTCACATTCTCTAATTTCACCTTTATTAATACGTCTTTGTATTAACTCTGCAACATACGATAAAATTTCTGTCTCTATCTGTAGTAGCACCTGTTTAACAGCTGGTGTTCGTAATTCTTTTTCTTCTTCGATAAGCTTTGCAAATAAAAGATGTTTTTCACGGAACTGTAGCATTTTCATTAAAGCATTATGCGCATTATCCATAAAGCTTGCTGATGCATCCAACACTGCATCCGCTTCCGCCTTCATTTCACGTACAAGTGACATTGCAATCTCTTGAAATAAAATTTCTTTATTTGCAAAGAATGTATAAATCGTACCTTTACCGACATTGGCAATTTTCGCCACTTGCTCCATCGTCGTAGCCTTGTAGCCAAACAATGTAAAAGACTTTGCAGCTGCTTCAATAATTTCCTGCCTACGATCCATTAGTAACATCCTTTCTTGTTGGGTTATGTACATCTAACGTACACTTCATAAAAATGACCAGAAAACCATTTCGGTCATCTGGTCATTATCATATTCCTATTTTATAAAAAAAGCAAGCATTTAATGATGATTTTTTTCATCTTTTTTTTCGTCATCATGTTCTGTATTATCTGACGAATTATTACTATGATTCATCATGTTATTATCCATGCTGTTATTGGATTTTTCATCCTCTGGTAAAACCTGTGTCATATCAGGGCTTCCAGCAATAATTTGTTGCTTTGGCATATTATGAACACCGTTTGCTGTAGTATGTGCATACATATAGTAAACACCGTCATGATCAAATGTTGTCGATGCTTTATAAACACCATCTTTTTCTAATTTCCCATTAATCATTTGTCCTTCATCACGTTTCCCTGATTCCCAAACCTCAAACTCTACCACAGCATCATCAACATTTTGCCCACCTTGTTCTACATGTGCTGCCAGCTCAATTGTTTCATTAAGCGATACTTCTTTTGGTGTTAAAATTTCTACATCTGGAATTTGCGGCACTTCTGGTTCTGGTAAAGCCTCTTTTTTTTCTCCACATCCTACTAATAATGTAGGTACTGCAATTAGTGCGAATAACCATCTTTTCATCTTTTAATCCTCCATTAATGGCAACTGTATCTTAACAGTTGTGCCTTTTTCTACAACACTTTCAATTTCTAACGATCCCTGTAACTGCTTTAGTAGCTGTTCAACAATGGATAATCCTAATCCACTACCACCGTCTGCACGACTCCTTGCTTTGTTAACTCGATAAAATCGCTCTGTGACATGTGCTAAATCCTCGGACGGGATACCGATACCATAATCCTTAATGGTAATGAGTGCACTCCCCGTCTTTTCAACAGCAACAATTTCCACAATAGAATTTTCATGTGAGTAATTAATCGCATTTTCAATAATGTTAATAAAAATTTGCTTTAGCTTTACTTCATCAGCTTCAATAATTAGCGCATCATCTACATCCACATGTAATGTTATGTTCTTTTTATCTGCTTGATGTGTTAGTATTTTTTGAACTTCCCTTAAAGTCTCACCAAGCGGAATAGGATATAAAGCAATGTCGGTTTGTTCATTTTCTGTTCTTGCTAGTTGAAGTAATTCGTTTGTTAACCTCTCCATTCGATTCGCCTCACGGACAATCAACTGAATAGTTTCTTCTTTTTGGCTTTCTGTAATAATGCCATTTTGCATAGCTTCACTATAGCCTTTAACATAGCTTATTGGTGTCCGTAATTCATGCGAAACTGTTGCCAGAAATGTTTTTTGGGCTTCATCCTCTAGCTGAATCGACTCTGCCATTTTATTAAAGGTACTAGATAATTTACCGATTTCATCCCGTGAATTGACAGGTACACGTGTCTCATAATTCCCGTGGGACATCTGTTCTACTGCACGTTGTAAATCGTTTAATGGTCGCATAATATGTCGAATACCTTTATAAATCAAATAGCTAGCTACCACTAAAAATATAAAGGCACTAATGAACAGGAGAATAACTCCACTATTAGCTAACTCACTAATTTTAGCTAGCGGGAAGTAAATATAAATAATACCCTCTAATCGATTTTGATCAACGAGTGGTATCACTACTGAAATTAGTTGTCGATCAAACCTGGGCTCATAGCCAATTTTTTGCACGTATTTTCCTGATAATAATTTCTGTCTTTCTTCTGGTCCAATCAGTGTCTCATAATCTATATCAAACGGAACACAGGCACTTAACTCCCGAGGATTTCTTACTGCAAATATATTTAAATTTGAATAATCGTTAAATTGTTCAATATCTGCAATAAATTCATCCGTAACCTTGCCATTGTTATACATTGTCTGTAGCTTCAAGCCAACTTCCACCATTGTCTCTTCAGTATCTTGGACATATAAACGTTGATACAAAAAATTTGTGAGAACGTACATAAAGACAACGGTAATGATGAGAAATGCGAAAATCAACAACCAAATGCGAGTAGCAATCTTTTTCATTCGCCAGGATCAAAGCGGTAGCCCACTCCCCAAACGGTTTGAATATGCGCAGCCGCATCCTTTCCAAGCTTTATTCGTAAAGTTTTGATATGGGTATCAACGGTGCGCGTTCCACCTACATAATCAATATCCCAAATACGTTCTAATAATTGCTCTCTTGTATAGGCATTGCCCGGATTTTTCATAAATAAATGCAATAATTCAAATTCCTTTAAAGTAAGTGGAATACTCTTACCATCAACAGATACTTTACGTGCAATCTCGTCTATTTTAATAGGACCAAAAATTACGTACTTTTGCTGTAGCTCTGTAATATTCGCCCCACTTCTTCTTAAAACAGCATAAATCCTTGCTACAAGTTCATCATGTGTAAATGGCTTAACTATATAGTCATCTCCACCAAGTGTAAGGCCTTTTACCTTATCCTCATTGGCATCACGTGCTGTTAGAAAAATAATCGGTACATTGGACATCGCACGAATACTTTGACAAACAACAAAGCCATCCTCATGGGGCATCATGACATCGAGCAATACTAAATCAATTTTTTCTCGTACGATCACATCATATGCCTCTGTACCATTTGCGGCTGTAAATGTCTCAATATCGGAGTTATTGAGCATCATTTCTATTAATTTACGCATATCCTGCTCATCATCGACTATTAATACAGTTGTCATCATTGTTCCTCCCTTACTAACAGCTGAAAAGCACCTTTTCCTACATCAACTGTTTTTTCCTTCTGGCCGTCCTTTATAAAGTACAATGTATGATCATCATAGCCAGCGACAACAATATAGTTTTTAAACTGGTTTACTACAAATGGATTTGCGCCAACCTCTTGATGCCATTTGATCTGGCCATCAAAACTAGCAACATATAACTCATTATGACCATGACTAACAACAAGGACAGCATCTTTTGTCTTTTTTAATCCTACAGGCATCAGAGGCATGTCAATCTCTCCATGCTGTTGGCCAGTAGATAAATCATATTTTTTAACAGAACTATTTGGCTTACTGCCTTCTCCATGTCCACCAATCCACAGCTCATGTGTTTCTTCAAGAATGGCTATTCCATGTGAGGATTTTTGAATGGGCCATTCCTGTTCAATGGACAAATCCTTCATATTTAACACCGATAATTTTGTATCTTTAAAATTTATAACATACAGTTTATCTTTATACGATGCCATAGACATAGGATAATTGCCAAGCTGCTGTGAACCAAGCTCATTTCCTTCTCGATCAAAGCTTGTCACTGTATTGGTTTTACTATTTGTTATAAAAAATTGTTGGATGTTGTCATCATAGTATACATTTGTTGTACCTATCTCTACTTTTTTTGAATAGAGCTTTTCTCCGGTTGATATTGTATAGACGTCAATATTATTTAATTGGTGTCCATACAATAATATTTGATCATTTCCTAATAGTATTGCCCCCGAATAAGCTTTATCAAATAACCATGTTGCAAAAACATTCCCATCCTCATCAATAAAATCTAATGATGGTTCTTGTATGTTTAATGAAGCTATAAAATTCCGATCTCTCTCAATGGGTTCATATGATTTTTCAGCGCAACCCGCTAACCATATTATTTGTAGTAACGAAAAAATGAAGAATGCCCATTTTTTCAACTTTATCACCTCTGCCCCTCTACTATACTTCACAATTGTGAAATTCGGGTGAAACTTGGAAGGTGAATTTATGACAAACCATAAAAATACATTTCACATTTTTTGCGTCGATTCCCTCCGTTCAATCATCTAACCAATTTTTTCTTTGTTACATATAGTACTAAGATAATGGTAAGGAGGTATAACATGATTTCCATCAGCTTATGTATGATTGTAAAAAATGAAGAAGATGTTATTGGTAGATGTCTTGAATCCGTTAAAGATTTAGTAGATGAAATTAATATCGTTGATACAGGCTCAACAGATAGCACGAAACAAGTCGTTGCACAATTTACAGATCGAATTTTTGACTTTAAATGGATTCATCATTTTGCAGCTGCACGGAACTTTTCCTTTCAGCAAGCAACAAAGGAATATATTCTCTGGCTAGATGCGGACGATGTTTTATTAGAGGAAGATCGAGAAAAATTTAAGGCGCTAAAAGAATCACTGACTTCTGATATTGATGCTATTTCAATGAATTATCATTTAAGTTTTGATCATGAAGGTAATGTAGACGCCTTAATAAGAAGATATCGCCTTGTAAGAAGAGATAAGAAATTTCAGTGGATTGGAGCAGTGCATGAATATTTAGAAGTGGGTGGTATGCTGTTTGATAGTGATGTCGCCGTAAGTCACTTACCATTAACGCATGATCATACACGTAATATTGAGATTTATAAGCAACTAGTCGAATCTGGAGAAACATTATCACCACGAGATACATTTTATTTTGCCAATGAATTACTAGATCATGGTTATTATGAAGAAGCCATTCATTATTACGAATTATTTTTAACCTCAAAATTAGGCTGGGTGGAAGATAATATTCGAGCTTGTTTCAAATTAGCAGATTGCTTTTCTCATTTAAACGATACTGAAAACAACTTCAGTGCTATTTTACGAAGCTTTGAATATGATGTACCTCGCCCTGAAGCTTGCTGCCGATTAGGTTATCATTTCATGGAGCAAAATAGAAATGACGAAGCCATTTTTTGGTACGAACAAGCACTTGTCATTAAACAAAAACCAAACGCTCCTTTTCAAAATAAAAGCTATACTACTTGGCTCCCCCACTTACAGCTTTGTGTGCTTTATGACCGTTTGCAACAATACGAATTAGCAAATGCACACAATGAATTAGCTAGCTCCTTCATTCCGAATGACCCTAAAATTTTACACAATAAAAGGTATTTCGAAAGTATTTTAACTAATGGATATGAAGACTTCTGACATCTTCCTTTTCTGTCTAAAAGAAACTTTTTCATTATTGATTACAGTACAATTGATTGGCATACAGGATATTAAAAATAAAATTTAATTTCTATGTATAACCCTATATTTGCAAGTAATAAATAGTTATGTGTCTACCTCTTCTATCATTTTTCAGAATACGATATTTAAAAGAGGAGGTGAAATAATGCATTTTGGAAATTTTCTCGACAGAATTTGTAGTAAGTGCAATACATTTCCTTGTTGTTGTATAAATAGTCCTATTAGTCCAATTTGGCCTGTAAAATCTACTGACACGATTACAGGTCCTACCGGTGCTACTGGCGCTGCGGGTGCTACCGGGCCTACTGGTGTTACTGGCGCTACGGGGGATATCGGACCTACTGGTGTCACTGGCGCTACGGGTGCTACAGGGCCTACTGGTGTTACTGGCGCTACTGGGGATATCGGACCTACTGGTGTCACTGGTGCTACGGGTGCTACCGGGCCTACTGGTGTTACTGGCGCTACTGGGGATATCGGACCTACTGGTGTCACTGGTCCTACTGGTGCTACTGGTGCTACTGGGCCTGCATTTAAGGAAGGATTCTCTGCATTTAAAAATAATTTAGATGTTAATGGATCCTATATTATAGATAAATGGAGTGTAGCATCACCTTACTTTACAACGCCTGCTTTTAATCCAACATCTGGGGTATTCACTGTTCCAACTACAGGTAGATATTCTTTCGAAGCAACGATAAACTACTCTACAACTACTGCCCTTTCAGTAGGGATAGGGTCAGCAAATCCCTCTTTTGTAATACGCAGAAACACAACAAATTTAATAAGCGGACTATTCCCAATACTAAATCTAAAATTAAATTTGGGCTTAGTAACATTAAATATACGAACAATACTTGGAGATGGTACTGTAACTTTAACGGGTGAAGTGAATTTAAACGCAGGAGATACGATTGATTTATACTATGCAGCCGACGGTTTAACAAATGACCTTACGTTAGGTGGAACTAACTCTGCTGGTATTATATGGTCATGTCATCGCTTGTCCTGAGGCAGGTTCACTTTGGAGCCCCTATATTCCTACAATTACATTTTCAAAGGGAATAGCAAACTTGTCTAAAATCTAGCTTGCTATTTCTTTTTGCAATGTTGGATACTACTACATATTATTTCATTGACGTTCACAAAAGAATGAAAAATAGTACAAACATTCTACTCGATGTTTGTACTATTTTTTACTTATTTAAACATTTCCCTTACCACATCTTCTGCAATATGTTTCCCTTGCTGCACACATTCTGGTATAGATATTCCTTCAAATGAGCTTCCTGCAAGTTTTACAGTTGGAAAATGTTCATACAATTCCTGTTTTATTCGCTGGACCTTGGCTTCATGTCCTACTGTATATTGTGGCATTGCATTTTTCCAACGAGTCACTACTGTCATCATTGGTTCGCCATTTACCCCAATGGTTTTATTTAAATCCTGAAGTACAGTTTTTTCTATTTCAGTATCAGATAATGCTACAATGGCTTCGTCTCCAACACGCCCAATATAGCTACGTAATAATACATAATCGTCTGGAGAGGTACCTGGCCATTTTCGGTTCATCCAAGTACAAGAAGTAATTGAAAAATCACTATTTCGAGAGACATAAAAAGAAAGTGCATCCAAATCGCCAAGCTGTTCCTTTTTAAAGGCCATTGTGACAGTTGCAATGGTTGCTGCCTTCATCGTCCCTAATTCATTTAACAGACTATGCTTACTAAACATTTTTTCTGCCACATTAAATGGTGTAGCGATAATAACAGCATCTGCTTTTATATTGGAAAAATTGTTTAACATCACTTGAACGGTTCCGTCCTTGCCATGTTCAATTTCCTCCACTTTCACACCCTTCATAACTGTCCCTGGAAGTAGTGATTCTTCTATACTTTCAATCAGTGTTTCAAGGCCATTACTAAAGGTCTGAAAAATCCCTTTATTTTCATCAATCAAATGATTGCTTAAGAAATTTGTTCCTGCCTTTTTCATGCCGATTAGTAAGCTACGATATTTTTGCTCTAAACTGTAAAGCTGCGGGAAAGTGGAGCTCATACTTAATTGCTCGATATCACCTGCAAATGTACCTGCCAGTAAAGGTTCTACTAAGTTTTCCACGATCTCTGCACCAAATCTTCTTCTAAAAAAGGCACCTAACGGTTGATCGTCATCTTGTGCTGAACGGGGAATGAAAAAATCCCCCGCAGCACGCACTTTTCCGCTAAGTGAAAATAACCCTGATGTTATGAATGACGAGATATGAGGCGTTTCTCCAGATAAAAGTTGACTAGGAATAGGGTATAACTGGCTACCTACTGCAACATAAGTCGGTCCTGCATTACTCGTTTGTATTTTCTGCTCGATACCGAGATCCTTTGCTAAAGCACTAACATAGTTTTCACGATCAAAAAAAGATTCTGGCCCGCGCTCAATAATAAAACCATCTTTTCTCAATGTTTGAATTTTTCCGCCAAGACGTAATGACGACTCGACAAGTACGATATCTAATGGCAATTCTTTTGCGCTTGCTTCTTTTTGCATATAGAACGCAGCTGTAAGGCCTGTAATGCCAGCGCCTATGACAACTACCTTTCGTCTTTTCTGAGTCACCAACATCATCACTTTCTTTTCGCTTAGCTTAATTTTTTATGAATTGCATCTACCATCGCATCGATAAATAATGGGTGTGTATTTGGCATCGCTGGGCGATAGTATTTTGCGTCAAGTTCATCACAAACAACTTTACACTCAAAATCATTATCATATAATACTTCTAAATGCTCCGTTACAAAACCTACTGGTGTATAAACAAATGAACGGTAACCTTTTTCTTCAAATAGTTCACGAGTTAAGTCTTGGACATCTGGACCAATCCAAGGTTCTGGTGTTTGCCCTGCTGATTGCCAGCCCACCTCAACATTTTTTAAACCTGTTGCTTCTTGAATAAGTCGAGCTGTTTCGATTAATTGATCCTCATAAGGATCTCCTAAATCTTTAATCTTTTCAGGAAGTGAATGTGCTGACACGATTAAACATGCTTTTTCACGTTCTTCCTCAGACATAGCCTCAAACGTAGCATTCACTTGTTGTTTCCAATACTCGATGAATTTTGGCTCATCGTACCAAGACTCTACAGAAGTAATCGTTAAACGATCACCTGCCGCCTCTACAGCACGACCGTTATAGGATTTAATAGAGAACGTAGAGAAATGAGGAGCTAAAACAATAGAAACCGCTTCTTTGATGCCCTCTGCCACCATTTGCTCAACTGCATCTTCAATAAATGGATGAATATGCTTTAAACCAATAAACAATTTATATTCCACTGTATCCTGTACTTCATTTAACCGTGCACATAAAGCTTCAGCTTGTGCCTGTGTTGCTGCTGCTAATGGTGATAAACCACCAATTGCTTCATAGCGGCTACGAAGATCTTCTAAATGCTCTTCAGAAGGTTTGCGGCCATGACGAATATGTGTATAGTAAGGTTCGATATCTTCTTCTTTATAAGGTGTTCCGTATGCCATTACCAATAAGCCTTTAACTTCTTTCATTACCCATTCACCTCAAAAATTGTTTTATATTTTATACATTATGTGATAAAAAGAAGCTGCCCAGTCTTTCATATTGGACAGCTCCCTTTCTATGATAAAATCATTCATCCATAGAAAAGGGATTTTCACATTTAATTTGTTTGTTATTAGGAACGTGCTTGAATTTGCTGTGCACTATACTCATGAATAAGTGTAGTCAGACGTTTTAATACATCTGGATCTACTTCTGGGAAAACTCCATGCCCCAGGTTAAAAATATGTCCTGGCATTTCTAAGCCTTGGTCAATAATATCTTTGGCTCTTTTTTCAATAACAGACCAATCCGCAAGTAATAGAGATGGGTCTAAGTTACCTTGAACAGGTTTTGTAATGCCATTTGCACGTGCCTCTTTAATAGGTAAACGCCAGTCTAAGCCAACAACATCAATCGGTAAATCATTCCATTCTTTTGCTAAATGGCTAGCACCGACACCAAATTGAATTAATGGCACATTTTCTTTTTGCAACTCTGCAAAAATTCGCGTCATAATTGGTTTTATAAACACACGGTAATCTTCAACATTTAATGCACCAACCCAAGAATCGAAGACTTGTATTGCTTTTGCACCTGCTTTAATTTGAGCAGTTACATCTGCAATAATCATATCAGCTAGTTTATCCATTAATGCAAACCATGCTTGAGGTTCTGATACCATAAATGATTTTGTCTTATTATAGTTTTTTGACGGACCGCCTTCAATCATGTAGCTTGCAAGTGTAAATGGTGCGCCAGCAAAACCGATTAAAGGAACATTTAATTGCTCTTCTGTCAGCAACTTAATCGTTTCTAATACAAATGGTGTATGCTCTTTAGCATTAAATTCACCTAATTTTTCTACATCCGCAACTGAACGAATAGGATTTGAAATAACAGGACCAACGCCTGCTTTGATTTTTACATCTATCCCAATGCCAGGAAGAGGTGTGACAATATCTTTGTATAAAATAGCAGCATCGACATTGTAATTTTCTACAGGTAGACGAGTGACATACGCACATAGCTCAGGTTGATGTGTAATTTCCTCTAAGGAATATTTTTCTTTTATAGCGCGGTATTCTGGCTGTGAACGTCCTGCCTGACGCATATACCATACTGGCGTGTGTGCTGTCCTTTCTCCACGTGCAGCTCGCAGAAGTGTATCATTAAAAGTTGTCATGAAATTCCTTCCCCTCAAAAAATCATTTTTCTCCTTTATACCTGTTGTTTCACTTTCGGTACAAAAAATATTTGGTGAATCAAGTTAAAAATGTCTTTTTTATTCCTTTATTATTGATATCCGTTTCCAATAGTAAACGCTTCCTCTGTTATTGTATAGTTTTCCTAGTGAAATGTCATAAAATTGTTCTTTCTCGGCAGATTCTTTTTGGTCAAAGCGTTAGACTTCTGCTTAAAAGGGTATAATCACGCTATAATTAATAAGATTCATAAGGAGGATAAATTGATGTATATTTATTTAACTTCTGGTACTGGGGATTTTTTAGAACAGGTAAAAAATAAGTATCCAAATGAGCATATGATCTTAATCCACGGAGACGGAAACTCTGTCTTGATACATGAAACAGAAGGAAAAACAGTGTTTGCAACGCCTCGTAAATTCGAAGTTTTGGATTCAGTAAATGACCTAGAGGAACGAGGCTTCTTTGTTTTTAATAATATTCCTGTGACAGACGAGGGACGTCCTGTATTCGAACACCGCTTTTTAGAGCGTTCGCGAGCCATTGAGGAGGAGCCGGGCTTTGTTGCCTTCCGTTTATTAAGACCCATCAAGAGTGATACTTACATTGTCATGACACAATGGAATGGGCCACATTCATTTGAAGCATGGAAGAGTTCTAAAGCCTTTGAAAATGCCCATGCTAAAAAAGATGATTCAACTGGAGTACGCCAGCAGAACATCTTTTCAGCAGCTTCTTATGTAACAACCTATAGCGCAATACCGAAGGAAGAAGATTCACAATAAGCCTAAATAATTAAAAGCTCATTTATCCAACAATAGCATTGGGTGAATGAGCTTTTTAATTTATCAATAGTATTCTATTCTACTTAGAAACCTTCGATGTCAATTCACTAATAACCAAAACAACGATGACAGTAATATAAAACATTGGTTGTGTCATGGCACATAAGCCCACAATAATAGCTTGTGTAATCATTGCTAAACGCACAACCTGCTTCACAGCTAATGGACGGGCATTATCGGGTAATGGATAGAGCATATCCATTCGAAATTCACCGCTTGATAGTAATGCTTGCTTTAACTGAATGGTTGTCGCAAAGCTCAGTGCACCAGCAGCAATCCATGTAACGACAGGAATGTCTACAAATGCAGCAATGATTGCTGAAATAGCTGTAAGACGAAGCCATAAATAGAAATGGTCATCTGTTCGAACAAAGGTACGAAATACCAGATACTTTTGAGCATTGCCCTTACCGTATGGTACAAATTTATAGAGCCAGTCCATCCAACTACGGCGACGGATGCTTCCATGTAAATGGGGTACGTCTGTAAAATAATTAGCAAAACGGTAAAAGCTCATCATACGATTCTGTTCAAGCTTTACAAAATGTTCATAAGGCACAGGTTCACCGGTCGATTTTTTTCTAAAGACAATGATATAAATAACGCTGATAACTGCAACGACTACTGCTAATAGGAGCTGAGCATGGAGTCCCAAATAGATTGCAGCTGCAAATACGATAGCTCGAATAAGCCTGTCCACCCAGACCATATTGCCTCGTTCACTATAACGATAGTTGAATTCTCCTTGAACACTTATATATTTCAAAACAATGACAAGTAAAAATACTGTCCATATGTCGATCGTTGTTAATTCCGTTACTGCTTTTAATAATGGAATACAAACAATATAGACAATCGCTACTATCCACACTTGAGACCAATAAGTCCAAGCCAATGCCTTATTAAAATACTGTGATATTTTTGATTCTAAAGGCAATAGGTATACTTGGTCTGGCTCTCTCAAGAGCGTAGTAGGGCGGCTAAAGGCCAATAAAATCCCTACGATTAGAGCAATGATGATTTCTGCTGGAAAGTCTGTTTGTACAACTTTCAGCCATTCACTATATTGATAGCCCCCTGCTCCAATAAGAAAAACAAGTACAATCGCAATATGCCCTGTAAATATAAATTGCATATATTTTTGTACTTCTCCTATATAATGCATGAAGCGAGAGGACCATACATCACGCAAGTTCTTCATGGTCCCGCTCCTTTGTCATGGCAATATAGAGATCGTCCAATGTCGCATTCGGCATTGCAAACGATTTGCGTAAATCAGCCATTGTTCCCTGCGCTCGAACTCTTCCTTCGTGCAATAAAATAATTCGATCACAATGCTTTTCAGCTGTCGATAGTATGTGTGTAGACATTAGTATAGAAGCACCTTCTTTTTTCTTTTCATCCATCTGGTCTAATAATGATTGAATACCTAGGGGATCTAAGCCCACAAAAGGCTCATCAATAATATAAAGACTTGGATTCACTAAAAAGGCACACATAATCATGACTTTTTGACGCATTCCCTTTGAAAAATGCGAAGGGAACCAATTTAATCTTTTCTCCATTCGAAATTCTTTTAATAGCACCTCTGAACGAGCATCAAGGGTTGCCTTATCAATACCATATGCCATCGCTGTTAACTCTAAATGCTCTCTTAATGTAAGCTCATCATATAGCACAGGGGTTTCGGGAATATAGGAAAAGGCTGTTCGATACTTGTCCGTATCTTCCTTTAATGTTACCCCGTTTAGTCGAATGTCCCCTTCCTTTGGTAACATTGTTCCTATAATATGTTTAATTGTTGTACTTTTACCAGCTCCATTTAAACCGATTAAGCCAACTAATTCCCCTTTTCCAATAGTAAAAGATAAATCTTTAATAACAGGTTTTCTAGTATATCCACCCGTCACATGCTGTACCTCTAATACTGACATATCCTCACTCCTCTTCTTGTTTTATATTTTATCAAAAATTAGCAAATGATACAGGTTTGAGTATGATAGAATGTATTTACACATATGTTAAGGGGGAAATTCTCATGAGCGATTGCCTATTCTGCAAAATTATCGATGGATCCATTCCAAGTACAAAAATCTACGAGGATGACCATGTCTATGCCTTTACAGATATTTCACCTGTTGCTAAAGGCCACACACTATTAATACCAAAGCATCACTGCCAAGATCTATTTGAAATGCCAGAGGAAGTGGCAAGTAATCTATATGCCGTTGCACCAAAAATCGCCAATGCTATTAAAGCAGCATTTCAGCCGATTGGTTTGAATACGATTAATAATAATGGCGCTGCAGCTGGACAGACTGTTTTCCACTACCACTTACATTTTATTCCGCGTTACGACGAAAAAGAAGGGCTTGGCCTAATTTGGCAAACGCAAAAATATTCAGCAGAGCAGTTAGCTGAAGTAGCAGAAAGTATTAAAGCGAATCTGTAAAGGATTGGAATTTTTAACACAAAAAGATTCAGAATATTGTATTGCAAATAGAAACATTTTAGCGTACAATCACAAATAAGTTTCGCTAACGGTCAGGAGGACACGTTAGGTGACAAATAGATTAGCTTAGCTGAGGAGAGATTCAAATGAATACGAAGAATTTAGTTTTAATGGCACTATTAGTTGGTGTCGGTGCAGCCCTTTATGTGGTTACACCAGGAATGGTAAATGGTATGAAACCTGATTTCATGTTAACAATGATGTTTATTGGAATATTATTGTTCCCAACTGTGAAAGAAACGTTCTTACTATCACTTTCAACGGGTGTACTTTCAGGTTTATTTACAACATTCCCAGCAGGTCTTGTCCCGAATATTATCGATAAAGCTGTTACAGGCTTTGTATTTTTAGCCTGTTTATTGATTCTAAAAAAACTGGCAAGTTATTTCGCTGTTTCTGCTGTTTTAGTTGGTTTAGGTACCATTCTATCAGGAACTGTCTTTTTAAGCGTCGCGCTTTTTGTATTCAATGCAAATGTCGGTGCAACCTTTACAATGCTATTTATTGGCGTTGTCCTGCCAGCTGTTGCATTTAACGTCGTTGCTTTTGCTGTCATTTATCCAATTATCGCAAAATTAGTAAAGCGCTCTAAATTCAATACAGCTATTTCTCAAATTTCATAAATACTCACTTTAAATAATCAAAAGAAACTAAACCGTGATAGTAAATCACTCGTTTAGTTTCTTTTTTCTTTTTGTATTCGGGCATTTCATGGTTTAATAGTAGATAAACATGACTAGAAATGAGGTAAACAATATGAAAGCAAAACCATTTTTACTTGGACTAACAACAGGGATTATTGGTGGGACAATCGCTGTGCTTTTCTCAACACCACAATCAGGGCAACAAGTACGTGCTACTCTTAAACAAAATCTTGACCAAACAAAAGGTATGCTCCTTGATGTAAAACAACAAGTAGGGACTGTTAAGCACTCTGTCAATACTTTAACAAATGAAGTGAAAAATAATATCCCACAAATAATAAATGATTTAAAGCAAACAATCACAACTTTTACTGAAGAAATCGAACCAACGAAAAATAATTTACAACAAGAATTAGATGCTTTACAGAATTCGATTAGCGAAATCGAGAAAAACATTGCACAAATCACCGAAAACAAGAAAAAACCGCAAGAAAAAGTTAGCGACTAAAGTCCTTTCAAAGCAGTTAAAAATCTATTTTTTTACCAAAAATTATTGCTATAATATTATTTTTTAACCACTTTTCAATTTTTTAATTTTTCTAACTTTAAACTTTTTTTCTTTACTGCTATAATATTTTTAAAAATGTGAAAGAAAGCAGTAGGTGATGGCTTTGTCAGAGGAATTATACACACAAAAAGAAGCGATGCTTTATAGTCAAAGAATCGCACAATTATCAAAGGCGCTATGGAAAGCGGTTGAAAAGGATTGGCAACAATGGATTAAACCCTATGATTTAAATATTAATGAACACCATATTTTATGGATTTCTTATCATTTAAAAGGGGCTTCCATTTCTGATGTAGCAAAATTCGGAGTGATGCATGTTTCTACAGCATTTAACTTCTCCAAAAAATTAGAAGAGCGTGGCTTCCTTAAGTTTTCGAAGCGTGATGACGATAAACGAAATACGTATGTTGAGCTTACTGAAGCTGGTACAGAGCTTATTGTAGAGATGAATAAGAACTACCATAATACGTATCATTCCGTACTGGAGGGATCCCTTGCTTTAAAAGATTTATATGGCCGTTTCCCAGATTTTTTAGATGTAATGGCTGTTATTCGCAATATTTATGGCGAGGATTTCATCGATATTTTCGAACGCTCCTTCCAACATTTCCGTGATTCCTTTGACACGCTAGAAGAAAGAACACCTGTAAAGGGATAGGACGAAGCTTCAAACTACTCGTAATTTTTTCTGGATGAACGCATTTAGTATTCCTGCTCATTCGAATGTAAATCATGTGAAAGGAGGTATTTCAGAAATATTTCTGAAGTACCTCCTTTTTCTTGCATTCTAACATAATTCAATTTACATTAAATAGGACACTTCCTATTTTGGAGTTGATACAAAACCATGCATTGTTGGAAAATTTTAAACCTAGAACATCATTATGGTACGACGCGTATTATTATAATGGGTGTTATTACTTTTCTATTGGTCTTTTCTGTTTCATATGTAATGTTTAATTTATTTAACGAAGAGCATTACACAGATCGGTTATTCTGGCTTTTTGTAATTGCTGTACTCACTCTTTATCCAGTTCATAAATTTTTGCACTTTCTTGCACTATATGATTTGCGCCAGCATTTAAAATTACGTGTACGTACCCAATTTTATATAATTCCTGTTTTGCATATGCGAATTCGTGAACCTTTATCTAAAAATCGTTACATCTTAGCATTACTTACGCCTTTTATCGTTCTAAACACAAGTATTATAGTAGGAACTTGGCTATTACCAGCCTATACACACTACGGAACATTGCTGTTAGCTTATCACTGTAGTTTATGTTTGATTGATATCCTTTACGTGAAATACTTGCTAAATTCACCTAAAAATTCCCAAATAGAAGAAACACCTAAAGGCTATGAAATTTTAGTTCCACCAACTGTTCACTAAAATGCTTGTACTTGTTTTTTATTGGCGTTCTTTGTTATGCTATTACTATTGAAAGAGGGGAGGAATAGACTTGCTATTAATGATTGTAGTTCTATTCTCGGTATTCTATTTATTTCAAATTAATCGCATGACATATGCTTTATGCATGCGACGTGAAATTCCCGAAGAAAACCAACCAAAAATATTCCGAACTATAAATATACTAATTACCATTTTACTTGTCTCATTTTATGTGGAAATTTTATATGCAGTTTAATGGAAGTATCCTTTACGCCTCGGCGTAAAGGCATCCATATCGGTTCAAAACATTGACAAAATAAATTGAAAGACATCCGCGTTCGTCCGCACACTCAAAATAAGTTGAGCCCCCCATGCAACAACTTTTTCTAACCAATAAATTTGGTAGAACTAAGCTTGCGGCGCGAATGTCTACCATTGTTAAGAAAAGCTAAGAGTTGAGCTCTTAGCTTTTCACTGTTTTATTAATTAGTATAGGTACGCTGCGCCAACAATAATTAATAAAATAAATAACACAACTAATAAAGCAAAGCCTGAGCCGTAGCCACCGCCACCGTATCCTCCGTTGCCCATAACTTCACCCCCTTTCTTTTCTATATCCTATGCGCTTCAAAATTTGAAATATAGGCAATACTCAAGGGGGAACCATTTTGTTTTTAAAACGTTTATGTTATAGTAAAAAATGGACGAAACCATGTTAGGAGAGAATATCCACTATGAAAAAAACAGTTTTATCTTTAACTTTAGCTGCTTCTGTATTAGCTCTTGGTGCTTGTAGCGGCGGAGATAGCAAAGCAATCGTTACTTCTAAAGTGGGCGATATATCAGTAGCTGATTTTAATGAAAAGGCAAAAGCTTTAACAGGCTCATATGTAATGCAACAACTTGTGACTGAAAAAGTTTTAGCTGACAAATATGAGGTAACAGATAAAGAAATTAAAGAAGCTTACGACACTACAGCATCACAATTTGGTGATGGCTTTACACAAGCACTTGCTGAAAGTGGTTTAACAGAACAAGGCTTTAAAGATTCTTTACGTGTTCAGCTTCTTCAAGAAAAAGCTTTAAAAGATCAAGCAATTAAAGAAGAAGATGTGAAAAAATACTACGAACAAATGAAAACAGAACTAAATGGTCGTCATATTTTAGTAGCAGATGAGAAAACAGCGAAAGAAGTCATTGCAAAAATTAAAGGCGGTGCTAAATTTGCTGATGTAGCGAAAGAATATTCTACAGATACAGGTTCTGCGAAAAACGGTGGAGAGCTTGGATGGTTCTCTGTTGGTTCAATGGTTGATGAATTTAACGATGCTGCTTACGCTCTTGAATTAAATACATTAAGCGAGCCAGTAAAATCAAGCTTTGGATATCATGTTATTGAAATTACGGACAAGCGTGACGTAAAAGGTGTTGGTGAATTTAAAGATGAAGAAGACAACATCCGTTCAACAATGATAAACAAGCTAAACCAAACTGGTGAAGCGCAAACGATTTTAAAAGACATCGTTGCAAAAATGGCAAAAGATGCAGATGTGAAAACATCAGATAAAGATTTAAAAGAATCACTTAAATTCTTTACAACAACAAGTGAAGAACAAGCCAAAGCGGCTGAAGAAGCAGCTAAAAAAGCAGAAGATAATGCTGCTAAAGATTCTGAAGACAAAGCAGAAGATACTGACAAGGAATCTAAATAGTCTGGATAAATATTAGTTCATCTAATAATGACAGTATCCTCAGCGAAAAGGAGCATCTGATTTTTCAGATGCTCCCTTTCTTTTTGCATTATTCTTTATGCCTGAAGACCGTTTTTGAACTACTATCTATATGAATTTACTTTTTCTATATAGTTGGTTTATAGAACGAGCGGTTATCCAGCGGGAAGAGTCGCTCTGTAAATTCCCCTGGAGCTGTTTTCCCTAATGCCCTTGTGAGCATATTCATTTTTGCATCTATGTTATCAATATAGTGCAAGATTTCCGCTTCTTGGAGCATAGGTTTTTTCGGGCTACCCCACTCTTCTTTTCCATGATGAGACAGAACCATATGTTGTAATAGCATGACTTCTTCCCCATCAATTTCAAGTTCACTAGCAATTTTAGCAATTTCATTCACCATAATCGTAATGTGTCCTAATAAATTACCTTCAACTGTATACATCGTGGCAACTGGACCAGATAACTCTACAACCTTGCCTATGTCATGCAAAATAATTCCTGCATATAATAAATCGCGATTAAGCGTTGGATATAAATCGACAATCGCTTTACCTAGTTTTAGCATAGATACCATATGATCTAATAAACCAGATGCATAGTCATGATGGTTTTTCGTTGCTGCTGGGAAGACTAAAATAGCATCCTGATGCTTTTTAATAGCTGCTCTCGTAATACGTGAGATATTTGGATTTTTAATATCAAAGAAAAATTGTGTCAATTCTTCATATAGTTGTTCTTTGGGCGTTGCTGAGGAGGGAACTAAATCATGAATTGCGATTCCTTCCTCTGGCTTTGCAACACGTATCGATTTAATACGTAATTGATTTTTTCCTCTATAGTCATGAATCTCTCCGCCAACACGCACAATCGCTTCAGCATGATACATTTTTTCATGATCCTCATTCGTGTCCCATAATTTTGCCTCAATATCCCCACTTTTATCTTGTAATAATAGCGACATAAATGGCTTTCCAACGGTTGTAACACCTTTTGTCGCTTGTTTTATCAATAAAAATTGATCTACTGCTTCTCCAACTTGAAGCGTCGTAATCCCTTTCATGTTGACGCCACTCCCCTTTCATTTGCTAGTGCTCCGATATCGACAATTTGCTCTTTATGCCAATGTTCGAGCATTGCGTCATGACAAGTAAAATATAAAATTTGACGTTCATATCCTACTTCTTTCATCAATTGTACCATTTTGTCTGTACGGTTTCGATCAAAATGGACAAATGGATCGTCCATAATGATTGGAAATGGGGCAGAGTCCATCAGTGTTTTTGCAAGGGCCATACGTAATGCAATATAGGCTTGCTCTTTTGTCGCCTGTGACAATTCAATCATTTGGTAACGTATTCCTGCAACATCTTGTGCAACAAAATAGCCTTCATCATGAATCGAAATTCTCTCATATCGTCCACCTGTCAGTAAACTGAATATCGCATTCACCTTCGAAAGAACATGAGGTAATTTTTCTTCTCGAAGGCGGAATAATGCTTCATGAATGGCAGTAGCTACAGCCTTTTTAGTTGCCCATTGCTCAATCAGCTGCTGTAATTCTGTTTTCTCCTGCTCAAACTGTTGAAGTAATTGCCCATACTTTTCATCATTTAATAGCTGCTCTTTTTCAATAAGCAATGAAGCACGGTGTTCAAGACATTTGTCTATCTCTTGCTGTAACGAGCTTTGCTCCAGTTCCAAAGCATGTAGAGCTTCTATAATAGAATCCTCCATCAGATTTTCTTGCTGTGGCAGGTTGAGTGAAGCCAATTGTGCTTGAACCGTTTGCAATTCTGCTATGATTTTTCTTTGTTGCTCAAACTGTTCATATATTTCATAATAAGCTTGCTCGTTTTGCACTTGTGCCTCACTAAATAACAGAGCTATTTCAGATGTATATTGGTCAATTCTAGATTGGCCACCCTCTAGTTTTATTTTAAGGCTGGCTAACTGGTCCTTCGTTTGTTGTACTTGTTGTTGATGCTTTTGTGCTTCCAGGTAGGCTGTTCGTAAATACATATATATTTCATGTTCATTGTAGGCTCCATCTAAGACCTGTTGGAGCTGTTCATAAATACTGTTCTTTTCCATCTGAGCTTCTTGTAGAAGGCTCAGTGTACTATTCCTTTTTGCTGCAAGCTCTTGAACGCCACGAATTCGCATAAATAACTCAGGCATTAAAGTTCTGGCTATTGATCCTTGTAATCGATAACGCTTTAAAAAAAGCTGAAGTGCCTGTGTGGCCTCTTCACTCTCTAACTCTGCTTGTTGAATTTTATATTCAAGTTGAACGTATTGCTGTTCTTTTTCTTTTTGCTGTTCATTGACATGTAACCAACGATCCTCATATCGTTGCTTCTTTAATAGCACAGCTTGTACTGTCATTTCTTCTTGTTCTAACTCTCGTAGGAGATAACTTTGCTCTTTATTTATAGGCTCCTCTGCTTGTTTACTATGTCTCATATACAAAATGCTAAGCAATGACAAAAATGCTCCGACAATGATCACAACCACATTCTTTTCAAACACTCCATAAGCAAATGACAATAAACCAATTAGTAGTATAAGCCAGATAAAATACAAAGGTTGTGTTTGCTTATTTCGTAGTGACTTAGCAGCACGTAATTGCTCAAGCCTTCGTTTTTGCTGGGGCCACTGTGCTAAAATATGTTCTTCTTCACTTGTTAATGATTCCTGTACAATCCGTTGCTTTTGTTTAGCAATTGCATCTATTTCTAGATGTATTTGTTCAAGGGATCGTAAATGAAACTTAAGCTCCTCCTCTGCATCCTGCAGCTTACTTAATTGAAATTGAAACTGCTGTTCCTGCTGAAGTGAAACAGTCTCCCCAAGAAGATTTTCCTGTTCCTCTTTTTCTTGAACGCCTAATAAACGAAACTGTGCTTCCATTTCTTGTTCAAGCATAAAGAGATCATCTTGTAAATTTTGCACCTTCACCAGCAATTGATGCCAGGTTGCCTCTTTTTGTATAAGGCGAGCCATCTCATTAACCGTTTGCTCGTTCACTGATGCTAGTACTTTATCTTGTAACGTTTGAAATTGCTCTTTTAATTGCAACAGCTGTTGGTTTTCATGCATTAGTCGATCTTTTAACTGTTCATATCGTCTAATACCTTCTGGTGGAAATTGTATATCTTGATAGTTGGCTAAAGTTTGTTGCAAAGCCTGTTGCTGCTTCATTAGAGGTAGTGCTTGTTTTTGTATAGTTAGCTGTTGCCACTGTTGTTGTTGCATTTTTTGTGTCTCATAAAGCCGCTCTAAATTTTGCTCTAGGAGTTGTAGCTGCTTTAATTTATCTTCAAAGGTTTGAATTTTCCCTTGTTCCTGTTTAATCGTTCGTTCAAGCTGCTTTAAATGCTCTATTTTTTGATTAATTACTGGCACTTTACCGGTTTTCCTAAATAATTCATTTGCCTCTTTATCCATTTTCTTCTCAAGGGTCGATAAATGTTGAATACCTGTCGTACCAGAGGCTAGTAGCAAATGTGTTAGTTCCTCCTCTGACATTTTCTCAATCCCTTGTAGCTCATGTAATGAAAATGAAAAAATAGACTCAAAGCTGGCTCTTGAATAGCCATATAATAGTTTTGCTAACAGTTCCTCTTGTCCAGTTGTACCATCCTCTAAAAAGACAGTAACATCGCCCGTTGCCCTCCCTTTCACACGTTCAATGGTACATTGGCCATAAATCGGATGCTTGAGTATCAGCTGACCACCATACTTTGTCGAAGCTTTTGGTTCATATTTGCGCTGTGTCTGCTGCCTCGTGGGGAAACCAAAAAGCATTTGTAGAATAAATTGCTGAATTGTTGTTTTTCCCGCTTCATTTAATCCATAAAAAATGGTAACACCATCGCTTAACGAAATGGTCATATTTTCATGCTTACCAAAGCCATAAATTTGGATTTTTTGTATTGTCAGCATGTGATCACGCCCTTTGAATTTCTTCTGCCAATAATGCCTGTGCGCTATTCGTTAAATTCTCTATATCCTTGTCTGTAAGTGGCTCTATCAGCCTTGCGCCCCCAGCATATTGGTATAAATCTTTAAGTATATCCTTCCATTCATTACTATCCCATTGTTCCATTAAGCTGACAACTGATTGAGTTGTTGCAGTATGTTCATAAAATTTCCTAGTCTTCTGCAACACCAATTTTTGTACCCAACACATTGGCTCAATGCCTTCTTCAGCTTCCCGAACGGTCTCTAACCATGCATCTACTGTGGCATGCTCAAATAATGCTTCTGTTTGTTCATCAATATTTTGCAAATGAAGCTCTATAACTGATGCACCATACTTTGTTCTATTGACTGTAATTGCTTCTGCACATCTTTTGAGTAATTCATTAGCATGGATTACATTTTTACAATCCACTTCAACTGTACTATAAACTACAGTTGAAGTTGGAATAAAATCTAGTTCAGCCGAAGTTCGGGATAAAGTTACATCATAATAACCTTTCAAACCTTGCTCTTTACGATGGCGACTTTGTATATTGCCTGGATAAACAATTGGAGGATTTTGATGTAAAAGCTGTCGTTTATGAATATGGCCTAAAGCCCAATAATGGTAGTTTTTCTCTAGCAATTGTTGCTTAGTAAAGGGAGCATACACATCATGAGTCGTATTACTTGCCTCACTTCCGTGTAGCATACCAATATGAATGGTTTGTTGATTTTGTGCAATGGGATAGCTTTCGATAACCGATTCCCTCAAGTGGCGTTCATTATAACTGAAACCATATATATTGACTTGCTGATCCCGAATTTTTAATTGAACAACACTCGTTTCAGCTGGTAATTCATAGACATTACTTGGCAAAGAAAAGCGTGTCCAAGTACCATTTAAGTGATCATGATTTCCATAGCTCACAATCACTGGGATATTATGTTGGAAGAGCTTTTCCATTGCATCTTGAAATCTACGTTGCGCTTGCAAACTACGATTTTCACCATCATAAATATCTCCAACAATTAGCAAAAAGTCAGGCTTCTCTTGAATTGCTTTTTGAATAATTTTGTCGAATGCATCAAAAGTACTTGACCGAATGTTCTTTAAAATGTGTTCAGATAAACCAAATAAACCCTTAAATGGACTATCTAAATGTAAATCTGCCATATGGAAAAAACGAATTGCTGTCATCCAATCACCTCAAATAGTAGATAATTCTTAACTTGGTACTAATCAAAGTAGTACGAGTTCACTTATCAAAACCGAATATTTGTTCTATTTTATCATACTTCATCTTTTATGAAAAATGGTATGAAGGAAAATACTTGACCGCCTTACTTTTTCCACAATTTTCGTAATTTATCAAAAAAATCACTAGTTTTACCGTGAAGTTTATAAATCTTCTATGTATAATAGAAATATATTTTAGTAAAAGGGTGGGGTTTGCATGGAGAATTATCGTTTTACAGCTTTTGAAAAAACAGGGGAAACATTGTTTGATGAAACATGGACATTTGAAAATGATGAGGCTGCTAAACTAAATGGACAACAACAAATTGAGGAAAAAGGTGTTGCCGACAAAACTCATCGACTTGTAAACTCTTCAGGTAAATTAATATTATTCCATGTTTAATAGCGAGTAAAAGGCACGTAGACAATGCTGCTACGCGCCTTTTTACTATTTATTTCCCTACAAATACCGGTGTTCTTTTCTCTACAAATGCATGAATACCCTCTATATGATCTGTTGTTTTACGCATAGCAGATTGTCCTTCTGCTTCCAATGCTAGAACATTTTCTAGCTGTGATAAATTTTGAGCATGGAGAATTTTTTTCGTTGTAATCATCGAAGAGATAGGTGAAGCAAGCATTTTACCTACAAGCTGGTCAGCCATTGCAGATACTGTACCATCAGGTGCAATATAATCAATTAATCCTGCATCCAATGCTTCTTTTGCAGTTAATACCTTCCCTTCCCATATCATTTGTTTCGCTTTTACAGTCCCCACACGTTCTTTCATAAAGAAGTGACCACCTCCATCTGGAATCAGTCCTATTCCTATGAAGTTCATAGCTAGTTTACTATTTTCACAGGCTACAACAATATCTGCACCAAGTGTCAAACTAAATCCTAGGCCTGCCGAAGCACCATGAACTGCCGCAATAACAATCATCGGTAGCTGATAATAGGCCCTCACAATACGTGTTAGATAAACCATTGCCTCATCTATATTTAGTGGTTTGTTTTCATCGAGCATTGCCTTAATATCGCCACCCGCAGAAAAGACCTTTCCTTCTCCACGAATAACAAGTACCTGTATATCTTTTTCTTGTTGTAGAGCTTCAAAGCATTCTGCAAGTTCACGCATCATGTCACCATCCATAGCATTCATTGCCTGTGGACGATTCAATGTTAACGTTGCTCGACGTTCTAATTTTTCTAAAGTAATCGTTGAAAATTCCATCTCTCTTCCCCCCAATATGAATAGTCATTCACTATGTACTATTCGAGTTTTTTTAGAAAACTCCTCCTACTCTAAGCAAAATTACTGTTGTTGTGCTATATTAAATGACGAACATTGTTATAAAGGTGGTTACGTATTTTGACACAAAAAGACTATCGTGTATTACTTTATTATAAATATATTACGATTGAAGACCCAGTAGCCTTTGCAGAAGAACATTTAGCATTATGTAAAGAAATTGGACTTCTTGGTCGTATTTTAGTAGGAAATGAAGGTATTAACGGAACGGTTTCAGGGACCATTGAGCAAACAGAAGCTTACATGAACCATATGAAGACAGATGCTCGTTTTAGTGATATTATGTGGAAAATTGATGAAGCTGAAGGGCATACCTTTAAAAAAATGCATGTACGCCCGCGACGAGAAATTGTTCATTTAGGTTTAGAGGATGATATCAACCCATTAGAAATCACTGGTGATTATTTATCTCCTAAAGAATTTATGGAACAAATGCAAGAAGATAACACCGTAATCATCGATGCACGTAATGACTACGAATATGATTTAGGTCATTTCAGAGGAGCAGTTCGACCTGATATTGAAAATTTCCGTGACTTGCCAGCTTGGATGGAAGCTCATAAAGAAGATTTTGCAGATAAAAAGATTTTAACTTACTGTACAGGTGGTATCCGCTGTGAAAAATTCTCTGGCTGGCTAAAACGCGAGGGCTATGGTAAAAGTGTTGGTCAATTACACGGTGGTATCGCCACGTATGCAAAAGATCCAGAAGTAAAAGGCCAGTTATGGGATGGTCAAATGTTTGTTTTTGACCGTCGTCGAAGTGTACCTATTAATCAAGTGGAACATGTCGTCGTTGGGAAGGATTATTTCACAGGTGAACCTTCTGAACGTTATACAAACTGCGCAAACCCTGAATGTCATAAATTAATGCTTTGCGAGGAAAAGCATGAGGCATTTTATATGCGTAGCTGCTCAGACGAATGTCGTCGTGCACCACGTAACTTCTTCGTTGAAGAACATGGTTGGTCGAAAGAACAGGTTGAAGAGCAAATTGCTAAAATAGCAGAGGCTCAAAAATCAAAGTAAGTATGCTTGATATAAACGGTATGGGTCCTTTTGTAAAAGTGAATGGAAACCCTTGGAGACACCGATTCTATCAGACTAACTAAAAGAGCATCGTTCGTTATGACGATGCTCTTTTATGTTGTTAAAAAATCAGACAAATCAATTAGCATTTTAGGCGAGAAAGGCTTTCCATCCCACAATAGTGTTTATTTTGAGTTTTCAGAGAAATGAATTTGCTTACTACTCTAGAACGAACGTAGTGAGTAAAGTGGCTCATTGGACGTCCCCTGGAAAGTACGCTGGCGGAACGGAAATCAATCCTGCTTTGCAAAACTTTTATTTCTGCTACTTACATCATATTTTATTTTTCTTGAGCTAAATAACGCCCGACCTGCCGTCCACTAAATAGACAGCCTCCAACAAATGTGCCTTCCAAAGCACGGTAGCCATGAACACCACCGCCACCAAAACCACTTACTTCACCAGCTGCATATAAACCAGGTATTGGCTGACCATCCATTCCTAACACCGCACCATTCAGATTTGTTTGTAAGCCACCTAAAGTTTTTCGTGTTAAGATGTTTAATCGTACAGCAATTAATGGCCAATTTTTAGGATCTAACATTTTATGTGGTTTGGCAACACGCACCAATTTATCGCCAATATAATTCCTTGCTCCATGAATGGCATTAACCTGTAAATCCTTCGTAAACTTATTGTCCATTTCTCGGTCTCTTGCCAAGATCTGCTCTTTAATTTTCATGAAATCTAGTAGCTCATTTCCTGCCAGCTTATTCATACCATCAACAAGCTCTTTTAAATCATGAGCAATCACAAAATCCTCACCATGATTTTTAAAGGCTTGGATTGGAGCAGGTGGACCTGGCATGATTCGTTTCAAAACATCTCCAATGCTTTTGTTTGTTAAATCTGGATTTTGTTCTGAGCCAGATAGTGCAAATTCCTTCTCAATAATTTTTTCAGTTAAAATGAACCACGAGTAATCATAGCCTGTTTTTTGAATAGCCTCTAATGTGCTAAGCGTATCGAATCCTGGGAAATTTGGTGCATGAAATCGATTACCCTCTGCGTCAAACCATAAGGAGGAAGGCCCCGGCAAAATTCGTATTCCATGATTGGGCCAAATAGGATCCCAATTTTTTAACCCCTCTGTGTAATGCCACATTCGGTCCCGATTCACAATGCGACCCCCTACATGCTCAGTGATTTCTAGCATTCTCCCATCAACATAAGCTGGCACACCGCAAACCATATTTTTAGGTGGGGTCCCCAATCGTGCTGGCCAATTTTTTCTTACTAAATCAAAATTAGCCCCAATCCCCCCACTTGCCACAATTACAGCATCTGCTTCGTAGTTAAATTCTCCAATTCCTAGTCTTGAGCTTTTTTCACCTCTATTGATAAAAGTTTCCGCTAGTACAGTCCCACTAATGCCAGTAATTTTTCCGTTTTTTTGCAAAAATTCATCTACACGATGTCTTGGTTTAAAATCAATATATCCTTCTTTGATCCCCTGTTTTACTTTATCAACAAATGGCTTAACAATGCCTGGACCAGTTCCCCATACAATATGAAACCTTGGTACTGAATTACCATGTCCCCCCGCAAGAGAACCACCTCGTTCTGCCCAGCCAACAACAGGGAAAAATTTGATGCCCTTTGATTTTAACCAATCATATTTTTCACCCGCCGCAAAATCAACATAAGCTTTAGCCCATTTATATGCCCAGGAATCCTCATCCTCTAATCGATCAAAGCCAGCTGTCCCTTGCCAATCTTGCCATGCAAGCTCCTTACTATCTTTAATTCCGAGCCTTCTTTGCTCAGGAGAGTTCACTAAAAAAATCCCACCAAATGACCAATATGCCTGTCCCCCCATTGAATTTTCAGGCTCCTGATCAACTAATACAACTTTTTTCTTTGCGTCGATTAACTCACAAGCTGCAACTAGCCCTGCAAGTCCAGCACCAATTATTGCAACATCGTATTTCATTACTACACCCCCAAATCAAATCATCCTTAACTAACATTCTTCCCTAACAGGCTGTTTACCTTCTAAAAAAACATTTTTTGTCTAAATTGTGACAGAGAAAAATGTTCGCTTTCTACACTTGAAACTACCATGGACTTGTATGAAACAGCTAATTTATTCCAGTTAATTCCCATATAATTTTTTCTTCTCAAACTACATAGAAGCCTAGTATTATCGGACTTTTCAAATATCGTTAGCGCTTTCATTGTATCCTCCAAAAAGACATACAATATAATAGTTTAATAAAAAGATTGTTCGTGTTTGGTTATTATTCAGACTTTTGAAGTCAATATTTTTAAAGTATTTTAGAAATATCGTTGACAAAGGTGAACAATAGGGATTATGATGTTAACAAATTTAATCGCACAAAATATAACGACGGAGACACACTAGTCGTAAGAAAATCCCAAGAGAGCTGATGGTTGGTGTAAATCAGTGATTTCTACGATAATAGTTCCACTCCCGAATAGATAGGCCGAACAACCCTAAGTAAGCTTATCCGTCACATGCACGTTACGCATATAGCTAAGACTGCAAGAATAATTTTTTCTAGTAGTAATTAAGGGTGGTACCGCGAACCAATGTTTATTCAGCCTTTCGCCCCTTACAACACAATAACTGTGTTTGTAAGGCGTGGAAGGCTTTTTATTTTGTTCTCGATCTAGTAGAAAGGAGATTGTTTGCATGCTGTAAGATGTTCGAATTTTACAACTTCCAGACTCTCATTGGTAAGACCACAATCATTTTTATTAAAAAGGAGCTAATTATAATGACTACTGCAACAAAAACAATTAACGTATTTATCGCTGATCCACTAAGTGAAGATGGTATTTTCCCACTACGTCAGGAACAAGACTTAGATTTAAACATTATCGTGGACACTGGTCTAGCACCAGAAGAATTAATCGCAAAAATTGCCGATGTAGATGTGTTACTTGTGCGTTCTCAAACAACTGTGACACGTGAGGTGATTGAAGCAGCTAAAAACTTAAAATTGATCGGTCGTGCTGGTGTGGGTGTTGATAATATTGACCTTGCTGCTGCAACTGAACATGGGATTATCGTTGTCAATGCACCAGATGGTAACACGAACTCTGCTGCTGAGCACACGATTGCGATGATGACATCACTTGCTCGTCATATTCCACAAGCTTTTAATACTTTGAAAAATGGAAAATGGGATCGTAAATCTTATGTCGGGGTAGAGCTAAAAAATAAAACTTTAGGTGTTGTAGGATTTGGACGTATTGGTGTTGAAGTAGCTTATCGTGCAAAGGGTCAACGTATGAATGTTATGGCATATGATCCTTTCCTTACAGATGAACGAGCAAAAGAGTTAGGTGTAACAAAAGCGACAGTTGAAGAAATTTGCGCAGCAGCAGATTTCATCACAGTACACACTCCTCTTCTTCCTGAAACACGTAATCTTATTAATAAAGAAAAATTCGCAATCATGAAAGATGGCGTACGTATTATTAACTGTGCACGTGGCGGTATCATTAATGAAGACGATTTATATGATGCGATTGTAGCAGGTAAAGTTGCTGGTGCAGCCCTTGATGTATTTGTCTCTGAACCTGCAACAGATCATAAACTACTGACGTTACCGCAAGTTATCGCAACGCCTCACTTAGGTGCATCTACTATTGAAGCACAAGAATCTGTAGCAGTTGATGTATCAAATGACATCATTAAGTTCTATAAAACAGGTACTGTAACAAATCCAGTGAATATGCCATCTATTCCGAAAGAACTTCTTGCACAAGTGGAACCTTTCTTTGAGCTAGCAGAAAAACTTGGTTCTTTTTTATCACAGGTAACAACAGAGCCTGTAAAAGAAATCAACTTATCTTATGCTGGTGAAGTAGCAAACTATGATGTTCGTCCATTAACTTCAAACGCATTAAAAGGTTTATTATCTAAAAACCACGGTAATCATGTAAATGATGTGAATGCTCGTTACTTGTCTGAACGTATTGGCATGAAAATTAATGAGCACAAAACAACAACGGCAAAAGGCTTTACAAGTTTAATTACGATTGAAATTATTACAGCCAATGAAACACATACAGTAGCTGGTACGTTATTAAATGGTTTAGGTGCACGTATTGTTAAGGTGGAAGACTATGTTGTGGACGTTATTCCTCAAGGTCACCTGCTTTACATTAAGAACACTGATAAACCAGGTGCCATTGGCCGTGTAGCAACAAAGCTTGCAGAAAAAGATATCAACATTGCCACAATGCAAGTTGGTCGTGCGCAAGTTGGTGGGACAGCAGTTATGATGCTTACGATTGATAATGTAGTAACAGAAGAAGATTTAGTATTCGTGTCTCAACTCGAAAATATTGATGAGGTAAAAGCCATTACCCTATAGTAATGACTAACGTAAGCAGGGAGTTTCTACTCTCTGCTTTTTCTTTTTGGAAAAATGATACTTTTTAGTACCTTAATCGTCTTTAAAGGAAAGGGGGTGTATGGAATGAAAGTAGAAAAAATATTTCACTTACATAATCAAACCATTTTTAAATACTTATATTACTTACTGAATGACGAAACATTAGCAGAGGATTTTACACAGGAGACCTTTGTTCGTTATTTTAACTATCAACAATCAATTAAAGAAGGAGCACAACTCGCTTGGCTTCGTTCCACTGCTCGTAACTTTGCCTACGACCATTTTCGACGGAAGAGGCTTATACAATTTGTCCCTTTTTTACAACAGCATGAAAAACAATCCTCGCCCTCCCCACATGAATGGTTAATGCAACAAGAAGATGCCAAGATTCTGTATCTTGCCATTAGTAAACTAAAAATTACATATCGTGATGTCATTATTCTACGGAAAATTGAAGGTCTATCAATCGAAGAGACCTGTGAAGTACTCGGTTGGAACGAAGGAAAGGTAAAAAATACATTAAAACGAGCACTCGTTGCATTAAAAAAACAGCTTGGAGGTGAGATGGATGAAGAATTATAAAAAGGGATGGCAGCATTTACATGATTTGAAATTAACCGATCAGCAAGAACAATATTTATTGCGTCAAATAACAGCCCCTTCCTCAACGAGAAAAAAATCGTCTACGACTATGTGGAGGATTCCATCTGTGGCATTGTTATTTGTAGTAGTTCTCTCTATATTACTTTTATCCTTTATTCAAGAGCCTACTACTGCTCCTAGATCAACAGACTCTACTAAAATGATCGATCGAATTTATGTAAAGGACAATAAAAATACAGAGAGTTTTCTACCAAAGGGTACTTGCCTTTATGTACCGCAACAATGCTACCTAGATAACAAACGACTAACTCAGTTACAAGAAAAAATGAAGGAGGCTTCCCCTATTTCGATTACTAGTGGACAATGGGAAAGCAATGATTACTTTACACCTTATGATTTATTCATACTGTATACAGATGGTTCTCAAGAGAAATGGAAGGTACTCAATAATGATATTCTCTTCAATGTTGAAACTCAGCAAGCCTTTTTAATCGAAGAATCAATGGACTCACTTATATATTTTTATGATGACAAGCGGTCAACCAAATTGATCATTGGTAATATATTTATCTTTCTTACGCATTTCATATTATGGATTGCTAAAAAAAGAATGCCTCATACCGAGCGTCGCTTTTTTGCTGCGACAGTTGAGCATGCTATTGCCAATTTAATTATGCTTTTATTGTTTGGAGGTATTTTATTTAGTATTTATCTTGTCCAACATACTATTCATGCAACAATTATTTATAGCTCTTTCTTACTATACTCAATCATGCAAATCCTTTATCGCAAAAAAGCTGGTGAACCTCATGGTTTCTTGATTGCTAGCGCTTTTGTTCAGCTTTGTTTAGCTATAGCTTTTACAAGTTTATACCTTGCACTGAATGTCTATTTTTAATAGATGGATCGAAAAATAAAAAATGTACTGACCACAAGGGACAGTACATTTTTTCATTATAGCTTATTTATAAGTTCTAACAATGCTGTCAAAGAGTCTACTTCATAGGTTGGTGTGACAGCTCCATTGGCAATATTGTTTTCACGATTAATCCATACATTGCGCATTCCGACACGGGAAGAACCTAAAATATCAGTATTAAGATTATCGCCAACCATGATTGCCTCATCTGCTGTAATACTTGCTTTCTCCATAACAAATTCAAAAATAGATGCATCAGGCTTACCCTTGCCAAAGTCTCCCGAAATAATAATATGATCAAAATACGGGGCAATTTCAGGTGTGATTTCTAGCTTCAGGTTTTGTAGACTTGGTGCTCCATTTGTGAGTAATACAAGCTGATACTTTCCTTTTAGTTGATCTAATACAGCAAATGTATCTTCATATAAAAATGGTGATACTTTACGCTCAGCCACAAAGCGCTCTCCTAGCTCAGCTCCGAACTGCGCATCATCAATATTAAGAGCAGCTAACCCTTTTGTCCAAGCTTCTGCACGATAGCCAGGAACAATTTCTTTCATCTTTTGGAAAGAATCTGTCGTATCATCAAACGTCCCCCAAAGACCTTCGAACGGGTTAATACCTATTAAGACTGTATAATCATATGTTTCATACCCCTCATACAGGGCGCGTGCCTCTCGACGAACAGCCTCCTCTAGTTTAACAGGATTCACATTATGTACTGTTGCTGCATAATTACAAGTTTTTTCAAAGGCTGTTTTGACTGATTTTTTATCCCATAGCAGTGTATCATCTAAATCAAAAATAATTGTACTTATCGACATTTTGTCCGCTCCTAGCTCCCGGTTAATACTACTATTTTAGCATATTTTCAAAATATTTAGGATAACAAATTATGCATAATTCCTTTCATTAAAACAAGCTGTGCGTCAATTTCTCACAGCTTGTCATCCATTATTTTTGTTTATTACGTAAACGGTTCATAAGGCGTTGAATATCCGCTTTTTTTTGATCAGTTTCTTCCTTTAAAATTTCTATATGGTAATGTCCGTCTTTTTCTTCAATCTCCACACGATCTCCTACTTGCACAGGCTCGTTTATGGCTGATTGTATAATAATTAGTTGTTCCTCTTCATCTGGAAACTTTAAGAAAATAGCATATCCATCTTCAATACGGTCTAACGTGTATTTAGTCGAACTCACTTAGCAGTTCCCCTTTCTCATTACGTAATTGAGCAGCATCTCCTTCGTTTAACCAAATCTGCTTCGTTGTCCATTTTAAATAATTTTGCCCTTCTCGCGCATTGGCTCCGCTTGTAATATAAATCGTTTTTCCTGGCTGCAATGATAGATTAGGAAAATTAAAAACTTGATTACCTTCAATAGAGATAAGCTGCCAATCTTTTAACGAAACTGCTTGCTGTCCATTATTTTTTATACCTACAATTTCACCAACTAAATCCTTGCTCGTGATTTCAATAGCGGGCGTCAGCGGAACTACTTCAGATGTTTTTTCAGTATTCGCCACAGAGGTTTCCTTCCCATTCACCGCATAGTTTACCCCATCTGTTGTCACAGTAATCGTTCCTATATCAGCCGTGGCATAGATTTTACTACCAATCTCCTTCAATCGATCTACCACTTCCGCATGTGGATGTCCATATTTATTATCTTTCCCATAACTTAATATCGTGACCTCTGGCTTTACAGCACGAATGAAATCCTCTGAACTACTAGTATTCGATCCATGGTGACCGGCTTTTAAAACTGTTGCTGACACATCATATTGCATCATTTCTTTTTCTAACGCTATTCCAGCATCACCTGTTAATAAAAAGGAGACATTGCCATAAACTATTTTTAACACAATCGAAGCATCATTATTATCTGATGCCTGCTCATTTGCATTTAAAACTTTCACAGTGACATCCTCATCAAACTTAATATTGTCACCTGGCGTCGGTACATCATAAGGAATATTTTTTTCATCAATCAGCGTCAACATTTCTTCAAATGTTTGAGATGTATGTACTTTTCCTGAATCGTAAAATTGCTCAATTGTCAATGAGTTTAATACAGGAATGAGCCCACCAATATGATCAGCATCAGGATGTGTCGCCACTACTATATCGAGCTTACTCACCCCAATTTCCCTTAAATAAGAAACTACTTGCGGGCCAGCTCCTTTTACACCTCCATCTACAAGCATTGTTTTACCATTTGGTGACTCTATTAATATAGAATCCCCTTGACCTACATCAATAAAATGAACGCGCATATCATGGCCAGCCGTTACAGGGATTTTTTCTGTCTGGATTGCTTCCGTACAGCCTGCTAATAAAAAAATACAAAGGAGCAATACTATTATTTTTTTCATCTACTAACTTCCTTTCTATTTTTTCATTATACAAAAAGAGAGCTAGCCATGGGCCGCTCTCCTTTTTTTAAACGAATATCCACCATAATATCATCGTAATAATTATTGTCACTAGACCTTGTAATAAGGTTGCAGCCGTTTGTGCTTTGTAGGCTTGTGTGACTTCCATACCGCTATACTGTGTAATTACCCAGAAGAAGCTATCATTGACATGGCTAACTGTCATTGCGCCAGCACCAATTGCCATTACCACTAATGCTAAAGGTACCGCCCCTTCAATTCCAAGTGTCACAAGCATTGGTGCTACTAAAGTAGATGTGATCACAAGGGCTGTTGTGGAAGAGCCTTGAGCTGTTTTTAATGCTGCTGCTACAATAAACGGTACCAGAAGGAATAAAGTACCTGATGCAAACACTCCTAAATCCATTTCCTGTAGAAGTTCTCCGACTCCAGCATTCTTAATAACGGTCCCAAATGAACCGCCAGCACCTGTAATCAGTAAAATAGGAGCCGCTTCTTTTAAACTCTCACCAATCCAACCAGTTAATGTCGTTTCATTGATTTCAGGAAGTAATAAAAATGCCGCTGCTACCCCTAAAAATAAAGCTACTGTAGGGGAGCCTAAAAATTTAAAAACTGTATTGAATGTCGACTCTGTATCACCCACTAATGCTGCGATCGAACCTAGACCAATCAAGACAATTGGCAGAACGATTGGTAAAAATGCTTTAAAAGTTGATGGCATTTTGCCAAAGGATTTAATAACTTCCTCATAATCCAATGCCTCTACCTCATCCTCAGGTACTCGAATTTTTGTCGCTACTTTTACCGACCATAGATAGCCTACAAATGTCGCTGGTATCGCTACTAATAAACCAATAACAATAACTGTACCTAAATAATCTGCTGCACCAATATTCCCTGCAGCTGCAATAGGACCAGGAGTTGGAGGTACTAATACATGTGTCGCAAATAAGCCTGTCGCTAAAGCTACTGCCATTGAAGCAATGGTTACATTTGCTCGCTTTGCTAAAGACTTCTGCAAGCTGGATAAAATAATAAAGCCAGAATCACAAAATACTGGAATGGACACAATGTAACCGATTAAAGACATCGCTAATTGCGGACGCTTTGGACCTACAATTCGTAGTACCACTTCTGCCATTCGATAGGCAGCCCCTGATTTTTCTAATATTAAGCCGATAATCGTTCCAGCGATAATGACTAGTCCAATACTTGTCATCAAGCCACCAAATCCAGTATTTATGCTTTCAACTACTGTTAATAATGGCATTCCTGAAGCAATCCCAACGAAGAAGGCACTAATTAATAGCGCTAAAAACGGGTGAAGCTTTAATTTAGCCGTCCCCAATACTACAAACAATACCCCTATTAAAATAATGATGAACAACATCTAGTCATCCCCCTTTTGTATGTAACACTCGATGATTTTCTTTATTTTTAAGCGAATAAAGTGAGCAGGTTCTTGCATGGCCTGCTGAACAGTGACCTCTTGATCTACTAATGACTCCACAACTGAAAAATACTTTTGCAATGTCCCCTTTGCCTTTACATCAATCCCACCAGACAATAATATTGCCTCTACGTTTGCTTGCTTAGCAGCTTTCGCCACCCCTAATGGAGCCTTACCATGTAATGTTTGGAGATCGGATTTTCCTTCCCCCGTAATCACTAATTGCGCATCTGCTAAATGGCCCTGTAACTTGACAGCACCCAAAACAATTTCAATTCCCGCATGAAACGTTCCTTTTAAAAATGCGATTAAAGCTCCTCCCATTCCCCCTGCAGCTCCCGCACCTTTATAATCATGGAGTCGAATGGAAAATTGTTTTTCTACAATATCTGCAAAATGTTTTAAACAATTATCAAAATGTACTATTTGATGTTTTTTGACACCTTTTTGAGGACCGAAAATGGCTGTTGCCCCACGTTCACCTATGAGCGGATTATCAACATCACAAGCGATCGTAAATGTGGCATCTGCTAATCTAGCATCCATCTGTCGAATATCAATAGTAGCTAATTTCTCTAAATTTAACACGCCATTCTCAAGCTCTGAACCATCCGTTGCTAATAATCGCACTCCTAATGCCTTCAGCATGCCAATCCCCGCATCATTTGTAGCACTTCCTCCAATGCCGATAATAAACTTTCTAAAGCCTTGATCGAGCGCAGCTTTAATTAATTGACCCGTTCCATATGATGTAGCTAGATTAGGATTTTTCTCATTGTCTTGTAACAGCATAATCCCAGATGCTTGAGCCATCTCTATCACACACGTCTCTTGATCTCCTAATACTCCATATTGAGCCTGGATAGCTCTTCCCAATGGATCTAATACATTTACTGAAAAATATTGACCCTCAGTAGAGGTGATAAGCGATTGCAGTGTGCCCTCTCCACCATCTGCAACTGGTAATATCATTGTTTCAATCGATTGATCCGCATCCAAGATCCCTCTTTGCATTGATTTTGCCACTTCCACAGCTGACAGCGTACCCTTATAGGAATCTGGACTAATTATGACTTTCATGCTCTACCTCCACTTTTGTCGTCCCTTGATATTTAAATTTTTTCTTAGTTAAGCGCTTACAATTTATTATAATGACAATAAATTCAGAAAACATTATAATAGGTGTACAATTTATCTGTCCTATAACAGAGTTTTTTTATGCGAGGTGTATAAACATGTTGACGAAAAAATTAGCAGAAGAAATCGTACACCAAACGATGTTACGCTTACGTCACAATATAAATGTCATTAGCCCAAGTGGAGTCATTTTAGCCTCTGGCGATAAAATGAGGGTGGAAAAAATTCATGAAGGTGCACTTTATGTGGCACAAACAAAAAAGACATTGATTATTAATGAAGAAAATATAGAGCTGTATCCAAATACGAAACCAGGCATTAATATGCCTATTATGTATCAGGATGAAGTGGTGGGTGTTATTGGCATAACAGGAGAATCAGATGACATGCTTGATATTGCCAATCTTGTGCAACTAACAACAGAAATCATGACACATCAAGCAATTGTTGAATCAAAAAGCGAATGGCAACGGAAAAATAATGATTACATATTTGAAGCGCTCGTTCACGGCAGTAAGCTCGATGCTGCATTAAATGAACGAATTCAGAAACTCCCCTTTTCACTACTAGCACCCTTTCAAGTGATTTTAGTAAGCTTAAATGAAACGTCATACGCCGAAAATACAATCCCTTTCTTTTTTGAGGATTTATTTTACAAACAGCCTATTCTTGCGGGACATAGCCAATTACAGGAATATTATATCTTACTGTCAAATTATGGAGAACAGAGTTGTCGCCCCATTATTAAAGCACTACGCAAGCAAAAACAGAAGCTACCTTCGCTTCACATAGGAGTTGGTCCTGTTGTCCAACATCTATCACAGCTTCCTTATAGCTACCAAGGCGCTAGAACTGCGCTTGAATTTGCTACAATCCAAAATGAATTAACCTTTTTTGAGGACGTCGAGTTATTTTCCCTTTTTAAGCCTCGAGAATCAGATGAAGTACAAGCCTTTCAACATCGCATTCTTAAAAACTTAGATGCTAAACAGCTAGATACATTACAATCATTTTTTGACTGTAATTTACAGCTGAAGCTTTGTGCACAACAATTAAACATTCATCGTCATACACTTACTTACCGCTTAAATAAAATAAGAGAAATAACAGGCTATGATCCAACCTATTTTGAGGATGCCGTTATTCTAAAAATGGCCTGTACATTACAAAAGCTTCAAACAATAAAGGCAATCTGAACAACTCAGATTGCCTTTATTTTATCCATTATATAATTCATCTAAAAACTCTAGTTTTTTCCCAATCGCATCTTCAAAGGTCATAATATAGGCTGCTGGATCTTTCGGATTATGGAATTGTGTGATTTTTCCCGTCTTAGGATGAACAAATTTAGAAGAGGCTCCACAGCCTATTCCTAAAATCGTTTGTACTTCTTCCATAATGACAATATTATAGATACTTTCTTCACCAACTTTACTATAGCCGACATTTTCTAAATTACCTAAAATATTTTTTTGACGATATAAATAGTAAGGAACATAGTTATTTTCCTTTGTCCAAACCTGTGCCATTTCCATCATTTCAGCCACCGTATCACGATCTGCTACTTTATATTTATCCTTATTACGAGTCATCTCGGACGCACGTTTGAATGATAATGTATGAACCGTTAACGACTCTGGCTGCATTTTAGCAGATTCCTCTAATGAATGCTGGAATTCCTCAATTCCCTCATTCGGTAACCCAATAATTAGATCCATATTAATATTATTCATTCCCGATTCTCTTGCAAGCCAAAACTTATCAATCGTTTCTTGCACCGTATGATGACGACCAATTGCTTTTAATGTTTCATCTGTATAAGATTGTGGATTAACACTAATACGATCAATGCCCCATTTTTTAAGTACTGCTAATTTTTCAGGTGTAATCGTATCTGGTCTTCCCGCTTCAACTGTAACCTCACGAATTGTTTCTGGATTTGGAAATGATTCATACATCGTTTGATATAAGGCATCCATTTCATCTGCCTCAATTGAAGTTGGTGTACCGCCCCCCCAATAGATAGAGGTAATTTTCATATTATTGTCCTTCAGCCATTTACCCATTTCACGCAATTCAATGTGTAAGCCGTCTAAAAAGGTAGTCACACGACCTTGCTTACGGTTGCTACCAATGGCGTAGGCTGGGAATGTACAATAGGCACATTTCGTTGGACAAAATGGAATACCGATATAGACACTGATTTCCTGACCAATTTCATCAATATCAGGAATGGTTACTAATTGTCGTTCTACAATTTCCTTTAAAAGTGCCACCTTGTCTTCTGATAAACGAAAATCACGAATAAGAAGATCGGCAATTTCTTGCTCCGTTTTGCCTTCTTTTCTAAATTTATGATATAGCTTAGTTGGGCGCACACCTGTTAAAATCCCCCACTGTTGATGCATCCCAGTATATTGCTCCAGAACATCTAAAAACACGTGTGACAATGCACGTTTAATGCGAATATTTAGCTCACGACCAGTTGCAGCTGATTCGTATTGTATGCTGTATTCATTTTTATATTGCTTTCCATCTACATTCAGAACTGCTTTTGTGGATATGGAAAAATTGTCATCAGTTAGATAATCAAATGAAGCGGACATATCTGCTCCATTTGAATCAACCTTCAGCTTTGAATCCTCAAAAAATAAATTCGCTATATGATTTAGTACGCGAATCCAATCTTCAGGATATTTTTGATCTATGTGAATAATTTTCATTTACTTTCGCTCTCTTCTTTTCTTATTCCTGATATATTGCAGATTTAAGTTTAACAAATTTCTATGACTTTAAGCAAAGTTACAATGAGAAACTTAGAAATAACAGAATATTCAGTTTAAAATAGACAATCTATTTATTTGTCATTATAATTTTTACAAAAGGTGGTGTTGATAGTGTTTATTTTAAAAAATAGCAACCGTACAGCCATTTCGAGCTTTATTCATCAAATAGAAGTAATATTCCACCGGTTTGATTTAGATCGTTGTGATGAAAAAACATTATATGTGACTGTCTTATTTAAATACGGTACACATAAAGCTCTGTGTGATTTTATCTACATTATTGACCAGCAAGAAATATATGGTGCAATTTCTATCAACAAGCACTACGAAAAAGTAAGAGATTTTATTCAACAACACTTCCAGCAATTTGTGCTGTATTCAGATGAAATGACATTAGCTAAAACCTTTATGAAGACAGTATCCTTTAAGGAATGTCTTCAACAATTTGCCAAAAGGTATCCAACCTACTTGTCCTCGAATAAGTCCATATGCCTTGAGAATTGCTGAATGACAGGTAAATTAAAAAATAGTATGCCAGGAAATCCTGGCATACTACTATTTCTTTTATTTTAAATAATCTTCAACAAATTCAACAGGTACATATGTCTTTGTGTTTTTTAGTGTTGGTGCTACTGTTAATGTACGCAATGCTTTGTTATAACCAAATGTTTTGTCTCCACGAGTTAGTGTGTAAGACATATTTCCTTTTGAAAGAATAGCCCCTTTACTTGTAGATTCCACTTTATATCCTAGCTTTTCAGCAATGACACGTAATGGCACCATTTTTGTTCCAGCTAAATCATAAGAATCTAATGCGATGATGCTCTCAATTTCTTCATTTACTGGATTTGTCGTATTTGCTGAATTATCATTAAGAACAATCACTTTAGATGGTGTTGTTTGGGCTGGAATACTTTTAGTAGATGCCGTATAGAAAACAACTAGATGCTGCTCTGCTAAATCTTTAACGTCTACCTTTTCACCTTCTACATTGAGTAGCTCTGTCTCTTTCCCCATATTTAATTTTAGAATATCATACGTATTAGTTAAATCTTCAAAGAAATAATCCACTTCAACAAAGCCCACTTTTTCAGATTCAACAATAACAACCTCAGGATTAAATTGCGGTGGATAAATATATTTTTGAGGCTTATTAGCAAATGTATAAGCGATCACTTTATCACCTTTTTGAAGCGCTACTTTTTTTCCAGTATTATCAAATACAAGCGTATCTTTAGTAATTTCTAGTACATTTGTTTGCTCGCCATCTTTGACTGTGTAATATGTAATGTTTTCTCCAACACGAATATCATCAACAGTACCGCGAGTATTATTGAAAATATGTACTGGATCTATTTGGATTTGTGGAACTTCCGCTGTCGTTGTATGTTCATTTGCTGATGCTACTGGCACAACGGCACTTCCAACTAATAATGCAGTCATGGCTACAGGTGCAAATTTTTTCATGTTCATAAAATCTCTCTCCTTATTGTTTGGATTCATTGGAGTAGTAGTTTTAACATGGAAAAAGTTTCATTGAAGATCGAGATTTATAAACAAGTGGTGACAGTCATCACTGCCACCACTTGTTCGTTATTCTTTAACAATCTCACTCAAACCAGTAATATCGATACCATTTAATGCTTGGGTAGCTAGGCGGTCCGCTTCTGAATTGTCCTTACGCGAAATAAGCTGGTATTCCGCTTGGATGCTAAGCTGCTCTAACTTAGCATCAATTTTATCTGCCCAACTTGCTAATTCCTTTTCTAATGCTGGCCATTCGCCACTTAACTGATTGATGACCACCTGCGAATCTCCTATAAAGCGTACAGGTATATGGTGAACATGTAATAATTCTAGCTCCACTAAGCCTAAATAGAGCGCTGCATATTCTGCTTCATTATTTGATTTAAGCTCTGATGAAAAGGCATTTCTTCTTAAACGATAAGGCTTACCGTTTTGTTCATAATATATGGCACACCCTAGCCCTGCCTGCCTTGTCCCCCTGTCAAAGCCTCCATCAAAATAGACTGTAATATTATGAGGCTCTGTATCTATTTCCTTTAAATATGCTTTTAGTTCTTTTAATGTCCAATTTGTATTTTGTCGATCAATACAATGAAGGGACTTAACTCTTCCCGTTTTCTCCATATCCTCTGCAAGTAATAAAGCTTGAGCGGCTGGCATTTCTTCAGAACGTAAAACAGTTGTTGCTCCTTTAGGTGTTTTATAGGTCCATTCAATAAGTACATGCATAATATTAACCTCCAATACGCTTAGATTGAAACATAAAGTAAAAACGTGTACCGACCACTTGCGGATACACGTTCTTTTACTTACTTGTTATATGTGCAATTCTTAGGACAATTATTCCTTTTTAAATTGCTATTATCTTATTGAATCCCCTCATATAAGCCTTGGATCGGTTTTATTAAAATACGATTCACTTCTTCGATCACCTTGCTTAACTTCATTTCAGCTTCAAGCATAGTTGATATTTTTTCATTTTGCTGTGCGAGCTGTGCCGCCTTTTGTGCATAGACAAGCTCATCTTCCAAAATATCCCCACCAGCTAGTTGTTTTTTCTGTAAATCGATTTGGATTTTACGGAAGTTTTTAAAGACATTTAATGCCTCTTCATCATTTTTTACAACTTCAACAGCAGCCTTTAAAGCTTCAAACTCAGAAGTTTTACGGAATGTTGCCTCAAGCGCATTAATGTCATTATAAATATTAATCATTTATACAATCTCCTTTTTAAATAAAGTAAACAATTAACCCTTGCACAATCCCAATCAATCCACCAAGAACTGCACCTAATACGGTAATCATTTTAAACTCACGTTTTGAAATACCTAATACAAGCTCCTCTAATTTTGCTACCGGGAAGGAATCTACCTGTTCTCGAACAACTTCTTGTAGATTTAAACGTTTTAATACATCCTCAAGTTTTTCCTCTGCTTTCACAAAAGCTTTGTCAATAACTTGTGGAATTACCGTATATTTGGCCCACTCATTTCCTTCAGGCCAGTAATAAGAAATCGGTTGATTTAAACGTTCAGAAATAGCTAATTGCTCTTTTACATACACTTGTAATTTCGATAAAATCGGCTCAAATTGAATATCTTGTAAAAAGTCCATTGCTGGTCGATCTTTTAATTTTTCCCATTCCTGTGTAAATATTTTCGTTAGTAAAGTTGAAGTTCCTGGTGCTTGTAGAAACTTCACAAGCTCACGTTGAACTTTTCCAACTAGTGAGGAGGAATCACCTAAAAACATGTTGATCATACCACCAAGAGACCCCTTGGATGATAAGAAGTCATCAATCATTGCCTTAATCGTCATTTCGCCTTCAGGTGATAAAAAATAATCCTCACCCTTTTCCAAAATATGATGTACGGCTACAGGAATTTTTGCATCAATTGTATTTTGAATATCTTCAGACAACAGTGTACGAATTGATTTTGTTGATAGTGTATTCTTTACTGACGCAAATTGTCCCTCAACAATCGCTTCAACCTTCTGCTCAATGGTACTGGGCATGTGTGAAAAGTCCGCTAAGTTTAGCCAATCTTGAATTGTTTTATCGTTTGTAAAGATTGTTTCTTCAACCTTTGTTTGCACAAAATGTTCTACTTTGTCCTGGATATCCTTTGAGAAAAATTTCTTTCTAAATGTTTCAGGCGTTAATAAATAATTCACGACTGTAAGGCCAAGCTGCTTCGCCAATTCATCACGTCTTTTTGGAATAAGTCCTGGTGTAAATGGTACACGCCAATTTTTAATATATATCGCATTATGTGGGCGAAAAAGCATTTTAATGGCCAAATGATTTGTTACGCCCCCAATAGCAGCCCCAATAATTGCCATAAAAAGTAATGTCACTAGAAAATTGTCCATTAGTATCCTCTCATTTCAATTGTATTCATGATTGGCGTAATTTGTCGCCTTCTGCACTCATTATAGCAGAGCAATGTTTTTCAACGAAAGAAATACCCTCTTTAGAATATCAAACTTATTCTATTACTATCTATGAAAAGCGAATAGTTGCAAAAATACCGTTATCCTTGAATAATATGAACTACATAGTACAGAAATGGGGTTAAATGATGATTCAGCATTTCAGTTTTAAACCTTTATTTGAAAATACTCAACTTCCAGGATGGTCCATTTCGTTTTTTTATCTGCGAGAACGATATGCAGCTGAGTATTTAAAGGACGGCACAATTCAATGGATAGGATCCATTCCTCCAAATGAGGAAGATGTTAAAAAAATGATTCATGAGCTTATGCTTTTCCACGTATACGAGTAACAAAAATAGTCATTTTTTCATGATACCCCCGCATAAAAATACCTATATTTACTATAAATAGCACGCCCTTTAAGCTAATTATGTTGATTCATGTTGAAATTTGTATATTTTTCTTATACATTTAGGGTATTAATTTAATAGTAAATGTTTTTTATGCAGGGGGCCATTTTAATGAGTAAAGTCGCACTTTCAGATGATCTAAACAGCTATAATTCCAAAGCGTTAATTCGTACAAAAGTAAAAGAATTATTTTCAGAATTTTCCACCAAAATATTCGAACTAGCCGATGAAGCTGGTGCTATTAACAGTAAAAAATTTGAAGCTCTTTCTGGCTTTAAAAGCGACTTTTATAATGAATATTGTAGTCAATTAAAGGGCTTTTTTGATTCTTCTGCTAGTACTTTCGGTAAGAAATCAATCAAAACTTTATATTTAACGTATAATGGTAAAAACTATATCCTCACACAACAGGGCATTACGGAAAAAGCGCCTGTATCCATAGCACCTTTTACTGAAGAAATACCTGTAAAGGAAACCATTCATGATGTTGAAAAGGCATGTTTAAAATTACGCTTCCAACAAGAATAAACCAGAAAGCATTTTTAAGTACGTAGAAAAGAGAGAGTCTCAAAAATGAGACTCTCTCTTTAGCTATAAAAAATAATTCATTTAAAAAAATCCGCAAGCTAAAGCACTCTTGAGATTTTTGACGTGTCGTATTATATGAGATGCAAAATGCTTCTTTCCCTAAACAAACTATCCTTTGCTCTTTTTTAAATTAGCATATAGTATTGGCAATTACAATCTTTTGGTATTTGAATCTAGTGACTTTTTTCGAAAAGCCACTTGAAAAACAAGCGAAAAAGTTGTTGTCAATATTTGTGTTTTTCTTTTAAATAATTTATGATTAAAACATCCAACAATTTTTTAAATCATAGGAGGTGTACACTTTGTTTACTTCCCTCATTCGGGCGGGAACAAAGGAATTATTTGGACGGAGACATATTGGAGATAACCATTAGGTTGGCGGCATTCGCCCTACTAATTATAATGACAGGATTTTTCGTTGCAACTGAATTTGCAATCGTAAAAGTGAGATCTACCCGCATTGATCAATTGCTCGCTGAAGGGCATAAAAAAGCGAAAAATGCTAAACGTGTTGTTTCAGATTTAGATGAATACTTATCTGCGTGTCAGCTAGGTATCACCATCACTGCACTCGGTTTAGGTTGGTTAGGTGAACCTACATTCGAAATTATTTTGCACCCAGTGTTTGAATTTCTAAATTTGAATGGTAGTATTACATCTATCCTTTCATTCATACTTGCATTCTCTATCGTAACGTTTATGCATGTTGTTATTGGGGAATTGGCGCCAAAAACATTAGCCATCCAAAAAGCAGAATTTGTCACATTAAACTTTTCTGGCCCATTAATTTTATTCCACAATATAACATATCCAATCATTAAGTTATTAAACGGATCTGCCCGCGGATTAACTGGTCTTTTCGGCTTAAAAATGATGTCAGAATCTGAAGTAGCTCATACAGAAGAAGAGCTGCGCATGATTTTGTCGGATAGTTTAAAAGGTGGGGAAATTAATAACTCAGAATATGAATATGTTAACAGTATTTTTGAGTTTTCAGATCGTCTTGCAAAAGAAATTATGGTTCCTCGAACTGAAATTGTTGGCATTGATAAAGAGCTAACAATTAAAGAAGTATTTGATTTAATGGGTGTTGAGCAATATACTCGTTATCCAATTCTTGATGGAGATAAAGACCATATTATCGGCTTAGTCAACATGAAGCATTTATTAACCGCTTACATTAAAGACTCAAAGAATGGTGATAAACCAGTTATTGACTATATGCAGCCTATTATTCGAGTAATGGAAACAACGCAAATTAACGATTTATTACTAAAAATTCAACGAGAACGTATTCATATGGCCATTTTAATGGATGAATATGGCGGAACATCTGGTTTAGTAACGATTGAAGATATTATTGAGGAAATTGTCGGCGATATTCAAGATGAATTCGATGAAGATGAGATCCCAGAAGTACAAGAAATTGCAGAAAATCACTTTATTTTAGATGCCAAGATGCTTCTTGAAAATGTGAATGATATGCTAGGTACTGACATAGAAGATGATGATATTGATACTATTGGCGGTTGGTTCATGACAAAGCGTTTTGATGCAGTCGAAGGAGACAGTATTCAGGAGCAAGGTTTTGAATTTATCGCAAAGGAATTAGATGGACACCATATTTTATACTTAGAAGTTCTGAAATTACCTGAAAGTGATTTATCAAATGAATTAGACGCTGTCACTGACTAAAATTGAATTGCCTTATTGAACTTGTCGTGGTACTATTAAAAGCACGCTTGTTTATTCAAGGCTATAAATATGGTTGTTCCTTCACACCTTATAGGTGGGAGGAATTCCGTAAGAAATAGATGAAAACGACTCCCTTTTCAAAAGGGGGTCGTTTTCTAATGTCCGAAAGTTTTGCGAGGAGGAAACAAAATGGAGCTCTATACAAATTTACGTCAAGGGGAAAAAGGTGCCTGGTTATCCATCGGTACATATCTAATTTTAAGCTCCATTAAGCTAACGATTGGCTATATTGGTACGTCGGAGGCATTAAAAGCAGATGGCTTAAATAATACGACAGATATTATCGCGTCTATCGCGGTATTAATTGGCTTACGTATTGCTCAAAGACCGCCTGATTCCAATCATCAATATGGACATTTACGTGCTGAAACAGTTGCCTCTTTGGTAGCATCATTCATTATGCTCGTTGTGGGTCTTCAGGTACTAATCAATTCTTTACAAAGTTTATGGGAACCCACTGGTACAACCCCATCCCTCTTAACAGCTTATGTAGCAATAGGAAGTGCTGTAGCTATGTATGTTGTTTATCGCTATAATTTAGCACTATCTAAAAGAATTAAAAGTGCTGCTGTTAAAGCTGCGGCCTTTGACAATCGCTCAGATGCACTTGTCAGTATTGGAACAGCAATCGGTATTTTCGGAGCTATATTTGGCTTCCCTATTATCGATTCTCTTACAGCCCTAGTCGTAGCCTTTTTAATTATTAAAACTGCAGTCGAAATCTTTTGGGAAGCTGTGCAAAGTCTTACTGATGCATTTGACATTGATGAGGTCGAGACTTTATCAGTCTTAATACGTAATGTTGATGGTGTAATCGAGCTCTTGGATTTTAAAGGTCGAGCACATGGTAATATGTACTTTATCGATATAACCGTAACAGTTGACCCTTACCTCAATGTTTTTGAAAGCCATCGTATTACCGAGGAAATAGAACGTACCATTTTACGTGAAAATCGTTTTTGCCAGGTTCTCGTGCATATCGAGCCGCATATCGAAATGATTCTCCCACAAAACGAGGACAAGTCTCCTACCAATTGATTGGTAAGAGACTTGTTTTTATTTTACCGCTATATAGATTTCTACCTGTGCTTCCTGTGGATTCGCACAACGTTCATCATACAATTCAAAATCTCCTGTATACGTTCGTTCTACGCCAGAGTTGGCAAACCATGCCCAAATGTCTTGCCATGTTTGTATGACAACGTCTGGTAACGCTCCTTGATTTGATGTAAAAACTAAATATTTAGCTGCTGGTACGGTTTTAACAGTTAAACCAGCTGGTATGTCACCATCAAGACTATTTAACATTTGTACTCCTAGTGTAATGAAGTATTCCCCATTTACATCCGTCTCGTAATCCGAATATAAACCATAGATGTTTGCATTTTTTTGATTAGCTATTTGCTCTATAATATTTTGCTGATAAAAATCATTCCATAATTGCGGGATTTTAGCTTGTGACGTTATTTCTTTTGCATTGCTTGTTTGGGCTGATATTCCTACGATTTGAAATGAATCCCTTTCCACCATTTTCGGGTCCTTCCATTCGCCTTTTCTCCATCTTTTTAAGCTAGGTAAAAAAGAATTAAGCATACTACGTGCTTCATTTTCAGGCATACCCTCTTCCTTTAGATGCTGCACACAAAGGTCAATCATCCCTTCTACGGTTAATTGAGGTTGTGTAAATTTGCCTTCCTCATAACAATAAGCACAATACTCCTGACTTTTGTGACCACCTTTTTCAGTTCCTAATAATGCCTCTTCTATTAATGGCATTCCACAGCTTTGACAATAGCTCTGCATGTTTACTCCACCTTTCGCTTTAGTTGTCCTAACTATAGCAAAGGAAACCTGACAACTGTCTGTCATCAATTGTTTTCATTTTTATATAAATAAACAATTTCTTGTGCTCGTTTTTGAATAATATCTCTTATATACAATGGTTCTATAATTTTTATACGATGGCCAAAACTAAGTAAAAAGCCATAAAGCCATTCATCTTCGGGTATCGAGATATGAATCATGGACTGCTCATGATCAATATGCTCTGCACCAAACGATTCTTCCACCAATGTCGTGATCTTTTTATCAAAAGAAATAACTAAATTGACTAAGTTTTGAGGTTGATGCCATTCTTTACCCCAAGGGAGTTCACTTAAATTAACTTTCTTACGCTCAAATGTGGAATCCTCTTGAATTATATTTTTCATTCTCGCCAGTTTAAACAAACGAAAATCCCTTCTTAAGACGCAATAGCCATATAAATACCATGTCTTTCCTTTTTGAACTAACGTATGCGGTTCAACTACTCGATTTGTTTGTTGACCATATGTAGTGGAATAGCTGAAACTTACACAATGCTTACTTGCTATTGCTTTCTTTAACGTTGTAACAAGCTCTTTAAAAACAGTGTTTGGTCCCCATGGACTAAGATCTACAAATAGGTGATCAATCGATTGTTTTACTTGGCTATCCGCAATACTTGTTAATTTCTCAAGAACTGCTTCAGCATGTGAATCCTCATAGGTAGTCAAGGCACTTTTAATAGCGATGGAAAGTGAAGTAAGCTCATCTTTTGTCAAAACTTGTTTATCGACACGATAGCCTTCAATTAAACTAATACCTCCATTAACACCTTGTTGACTAATAACAGGTACACCTGCACAGCTAAGTGTTTCAATATCTCGATAAATCGTACGCACTGACACATTAAATAGCTCTGCTAGTTCTTGAGCTTTAACCTTTTTACGATTAATTAAAATCATCGTCATGGTTAATAGACGCTCTAATTTCATGCAAAATCTCCTTTCAGATATATCCCATAGTTCCTATACTCTATTACATCTTAGTTACTAACAAACTATCCTTTTAAGTATTTTTTAAGTACTTTTTGAGTTTTATTTAAGACAAATGTACTATAATAACGCCTAATTAACAATTACAATGATTATACTATTTTTACAATATAAGATAACAATGCATCTGGCTACACGACAGCTTTATTTCTCAATACAATATTGTTTTATTTTTTTATAAGAATAGTTTCAAAATTTAAACGCCTAAACAATTATTTCAATTCTCTTACACAACATAAAAAACTTCTAACTTCTATATAATGAACGGCGGGTACTTTCTATGAAGGGAATCTCAACACACCACAGGATCTACTACTCTCGCCTGTGATAGATTTACCCCTAAGATTGCTTTTTTCTATTAGCAAATTTTTATAGACAATGAACCTTTAGCTTTACACTACTTCCAAAATAAACTACACGCCTTTCAACAAATACAGGTTATTCAAACCTTTACAAGTGTAGAAAAATTTCTTAATGAGTTGCCAAACATAGAGTTTGACGTCATGTTTTTAGAGATAAAACTCCAAGAATTATCTGGACTTGAAGTAGCAGATATTATTAAAACAGAACGTCCACAAGTCAGCGTTATTTTTATTACCTCCTATCATGAATTTGCTTTACAAGCCTATGAAATCGGAGGTCTCGATTATTTATTAAAGCCTATTAGTCATACTCGTTTAGAAAAATCGATAGCCCGTATTGAGCATGAATTTTCTATACAGCAAATGCTACAACAAGCAACACAAACAGTCTTAAACGTACAATGCTTTGATCAATTTGCTGTCTATAGCAATAATAGCTTAGTGGCATTTAAAACTGAAAAGACGAAGGAATTATTTGCTTATTTTATTTTGCACCCAAACATACCGATACATCGAGATAATTTAATTGATATTCTATGGCCAGATTTAGATTATGTACGTGCCAAATCAAATCTTCATACAGCTCTTTCTTATTTAAGAAAAACGTTAAATACAATAGGCTATGACAACTGTATTGTTTTTTCAAACAAATACTATGTTTTTGAAAAACCAAATATTGTGTGTGATTTATATGATTTTCAAAAACTTCATGAAGAATTTTCACGTTTGGAATTTCCCTCTATTTCATTGATTCATCAGTGTCTTTCTATTTATAAAAATGGCCTATTTGTTTTCGATGATTATGAATGGTCAACTGCCTACAAAGATAGATTAACGAAATCATACATAGAGTTACTAGAAAAAGGGTTTCAACTAACGATTTTTTCAGATACTGAAAAAGCAATTGAATTTTTACACGCTTTATTAGATTATGATCCATACAATGAACAAAAACTTGAGCACTATTTGTATACGTTAATACAGGCAGGACTTCATGAACAGGCACACAAAATATTCCAAGCATATAAGCAAAAACTAAAGGAAGATTTAGCACTAACACCAAGCCCTTCCTTACTAGAAATATCCAAAAAATTAATTGTTTACAATAAATAGTTTTAAAAACGGCGAGTACTACTAATTTGTAGGTACTCGCCGTTTAATTATCAACTTATATTTGCTGTACGTCTTTAAGTGCCACTACCCTCTGTTAGGCCATGCTTCACTGCATAGAGCGCAGCCTGTGTACGGTCTTGCACTTGTAGCTTTGTAAAGATATTTGAAATATGCGTTTTAACCGTTTTTTCAGTAACAAAAAGTGAGGATGCTATTTCTCGATTACTCTTTCCTTTTGTAAGCTCTGCTAGCACATCTTGCTCGCGAGGTGTTAACGGATTTAATAAATGTGGTGCATTTTGTGATTCTTGTCGGTCCATTTCAAGCGTTGTGGTTGCATCTGGATGCAATGTATTTTCGCCACGCATTATACGTCGAATGGATAATACTAATTCATCTGGCTCAATATCTTTTAACTGATAGCCAGCTGCTCCCGCCTCCATTGCTGGAACAACATGATCTCGATCAGAAAAGCTAGTGAGCATTAAAATTTCTATTTGTGGATATTTGGCTTTGATGCGTTTAGTTGCCTGAATGCCATCCATTTCTGGCATGACTAAATCCATTAAGATAATATCTGGTTGGATACTTTCTGCTAATGATACAGCTTCAAGTCCATTTTTCGCCTCTCCGACAACCTCAATATCTTTTTGTGTCTTTAAGAAAAACAAAAGTCCACGACGTACCACATGATGATCGTCTGCAATTAATACTCGTATCATGTCCTCTCCCCCTTAATATGGTAAGCGGATTAGCAGCTCCGTACCTTTGCCTATTTCACTTACCCAGTCAGCGGTGCCACCCACTGATTTAGCACGATCTTTTATAGATTGTAAGCCCATTGACAGCAACTTTATATTATTGTCGATTACAAATCCCCGTCCCTCATCACGAATAACCAATAAAATATCTGTAGGTGTCACAGTAATATATAATGCTGCTTCTAGCACACCAGCATGGCGACGCACATTATTTAATGCTTCTTGAGCTACTCGAAATAATGTTTCTTCAATACGTGAGGGGAATTGTAGTACACCTGACACCGTAACATGTAATTTTAATCCTAGCATTTCAGCATATACCTTTATGGCTTCAAGTAAACCATTTTCTAATCCCTTAGGGCGCAATTGCCAAATCAACGCACGCATCTCTGTTAGGGCATCTTGTGTTAAGTGCTGAATCTCTTTAAAGGTTTCTTTCACCTCATGGTCCTCTGTCATTTCAATACCAGCTCTCGCTGTTAATGTTACGGAGAATAGAAGTTGATTGACAGAATCATGTAAATCACGCGCTAGACGGTTCCGTTCCTTCACAAGGGCCATTTCTTGCTCTTGTTTTGTTAATAAAATTCGTTTAATCGCCGACCCCATCTGAAATGCCACCGATTCTAGTAAGGCAAGATCTTCCTCTGAAAAACGTACAGTGTCCTTCGATGCAACATTTAACACCCCAAAACGTTCTTGTCCAGATTGCAGGGGTACTGTGGCATGATGTGTAATCCCTTCATGGTCTCCAACATTTGCTGCGATAGCACTTTCAATACGTTGACACTCGATAATATTTGAAGCTTTTTTCAGTTCCTCATTGCGATAACGGGAGACACACCAACAGCCACCCTTATTTAAATAATGACAATTTTTATATTCCAATGCTTCTGGTAAATTTTCATGGACAACAAGCTCAGAGCGCCCCTTTGCATCAATAAAAAAAATCCAACCTGTTTCAAATTTGGTGCCATTTAAAAATTTGATGAGTGCACCTTTTAGCATTGTGACAATTTCAGTTTCTTCATTTAATAGTTCAGCAATTTCTTTTAAAATACCGATATTGGAATGCTCATTCTCCCTCACGAAAACACCTCTTCTTTAGCATTACTACTACTAATGATACCATTAAGGAGTTAGAGTCGTCTGCTTCCGTCATTCATACTTTAGACTGAAATTAAAGGCATACCTTATTTTGCGTAAGTTGATTTACATATAAAACTAGAACATCTATAATCGTACAAGTACATGGTTTTATGAAGGGAAGATTGGAAATGTCTAAAAAAGAGGAAAATGGCTTATTATTTATTTGGATTGTTTCTGCAGTAGCGACATTAGGTTCATTATACTTTTCCGAAATTCGTCACTATGAGCCTTGTAAATTATGTTGGATTCAACGTATTTTTATGTACCCAATTGTCATTATGACAACTGTAGCATTTATTCAAAAAAATGCTCGCATCGCTGTCACAACGGCCGTTTTTTCTGTCATCGGAGGCTGTATTTCACTATACCATTACGGCATTCAAAAGCTTAGCTTTTTAGCTGATAATGCTCCTTCCTGTGGCGCGGTTTCTTGTACAGGACAATATATTAACTGGTTAGGATTTATTACTATTCCGTTTCTAGCATTAACTGCATTTATTTTAATCGCAGGGGCAAGCTTTTATATAATAAAGGCTGCTAAAGCTGCAAAATAATCGAAAGACCGTGTTCTACCATTGGAATACGGTCTTTTCATCGGAGGATACAATCTATGTTTCTTTATGAAATGAATGAAGATAACTTAACTATTGAAGAGCTATTGCGTAATCAGTGGAGGCTTGGGAAAAAGCTAGTCCATGAATTACGTATGGCTAAAGCAATCACATTAGCAAATGATGAGCTTATTCAATGGAATACACCTTTACAGACAGGAACGATAATCAAAATTACGTTTCCTATTCCAACATCTAGCTACAAACCAACACCTGTTTGTGCTATTGACGTTGTCTATGAAGATGACCATTGTTTAATCGTATCGAAGCCAAAAGGTATGGCAACACACCCTAATGATGAACGTGATACGCATACTTGTATGAACCATGTTATGGCACACATAAAAGAACATGGTGGCATTTATGCAGAGCATGTCCATCGTCTCGATAAAGGAACACAAGGGTTACTGCTTGTAGCAAAGCATCCTTTAGCAAAATCTATTTTTGATCGGATGATTGAGGAAAAATCTATTATTCGTACGTATGCTGCAGAAGTCCAAGGAAATTTAAGGTCTTCCACTGGAACTATTTCTGAGCCAATTGGCAAAGACCGACATCATGCTACAAGACGTGTTGTGTCCAAAACTGGTCAGCATGCTGTAACTCACTATGAAGTTGTGGCTCGCTACAAAAATTCCTGTGTTGTCCATCTGATTCTTGAAACTGGACGTACACATCAAATACGTGTTCATTTAGCCTATATCGGCCATCCGATTATCGGCGATACAATGTACGGCGCACGAGAAACGGCAAGCGGTGACTATGAGCTCCATGCCATTCAATTAGAATTTGAACATCCATTTTTAAATCAACGAATTATCGTTAAGGACGAGCAATAATCAAAAAAATCCCGCTTCTCTCCTCTGAGAGCGGGATTTTTACTTATTAGAAATCAAATTTAAAATGATCAGGATCTTGCCCAAATCGCTGATTGCGATTTAATGTTGCCATCTTCTCCATTTGTTCCTGTGTTAATGCAAAGTCAAAAATCTCTGCATTTTCCTCAATTCGGCTCGGAGTCACTGATTTAGGTATAACAAGTGTATCATTTTGTAAATGCCAACGTAGCACTACCTGAGCAGGCGTTTTACCGATTTCTTTCCCTATTTCAACAATGGTAGAATCAGTAAGTACGCCTCCACGACCTAGCGGTGACCAAGCAGTAACCGCAATTTGGTGTTCACTGCAAAATGCACTTAATGCTTGTTGCTGTAAATAAGGATGTACCTCCACCTGATTAACCATCGGAGCGGTATTTGCCTTAGCCAATATTTTCTCTAAATGGTGCTCATGATGATTTGATACACCCGTTGCACGAATTAGTTTTTCGTCATATAGGCGTTCAATCGCGCGATATGTTTCTTCAAATGTTTCTGGGACAGCCCAATGTGTTAAATATAAATCTAAGTAATCCATATTTAATTTCTTGAGTGAAACCTCAAAAGCACGTAATGTTGCGTCATATCCTTGGTCATTATTCCATACTTTAGTCGTCACAAAAATATCTTCACGTCGAATACCTGAATGACGAATGGCTTCTCCTACTTCTACTTCATTACCATACAATGATGCTGTATCAATCGCTCGATAACCAAATTTTAATGCTTTGTCGATGGCCTGTAATGTCTCTTCACGTTCTGTCATTTTATAAACCCCTAAGCCGAAGCGAGGCATTTCTACACCATTAGATAATGTTTTTGTTGATTGTAAATGCAAGAACTACAACCCCTTTCTTTTCCTAGTACCATTATACAATATTGGATTTAAGAAAAATAAAGAAGGTTTCATAACACTACTCTTTCTTTAATTCAACATCTTCCAATTGTATAGGATCAGCAATACGCTCATCCTCTGCCAACTCCAGACCGTCTCGTAAATGCTCCATCTGCTTTCCTAAATCTTTTAATTCCTTCATATCTCTTGCCATCGTACCATTTTCAATGTTTGGCACCTTTTTTTCCATAATGATCACCTCATTTATAGTTTTCCCTATATCGATATGTTTGAACCATTTCTGACATATTTTATTCAGCTATGTCGTTTCATTTTTATAATAGATAGGCTATACTAAAAAGAGATGTCTTTATAAACATGAGGAGGGTACTTCCATGAAATTATTATTAATTCTTGGTGTAACAATTGCTTTCTTATCTGCTATTTTCACTGCTGGTTACGAAGGCGACTACAAAGCTGATAAATAAAACCTCAAGAAAATCACTAAGCATAGAAAAATGCTTAGTGATTTTCTTTTTTTATGGAACAATATAATTACTTGACTTTCCTTTATTTTTAAAATAAACTAACTTACATAAAGTAACTAGATAAAAAAAGATAACTAACCGGAGGTATCCACATGCATTTTCATGAAAAACCGAATACTTATGTCACAAATGTTGAATTAAAAGTAAGTGATCTACAACGCTCTTTAACATATTATCAAGATGTCATTGGCTTCAAAGTTTTACACCAAGAATCACATAAAGCTACGTTAACAGCAGATGGACGTACAGCTTTATTGACAATTGTTCAACCTGAAACAGTAGAAGAAAAGCAACGTATGACTACTGGCCTTTATCACTTTGCTCTACTATTACCAACCCGTCGTGATTTAGCAAATATTATTACTCATTTTCATGAAAAAGGCGTATATCTTGGAGCTTCCGACCACGCTGTGAGTGAAGCACTTTATTTAAATGATCCTGACCATAATGGCATTGAGGTTTATGTGGATCGACCTGAAAGTGAATGGACATGGTATGTCGATCAAGTGCATATGGTAACGGAGCCATTAAATATTCAATCAATCTTAGAAGAGGGCAATGGAAACTGGAGTGGTCTTCCAGAAGGAACAGTAATGGGACATATTCATTTATCTGTCTCCAACTTAGCAGAGACTGAGCAATTTTATACAAAGGGCTTAGGTTACGATATTGTCTCACGCTATGGCACACAAGCATTATTTATTTCTACAGGTCGATATCACCATCATATCGGTTTAAATACTTGGCATTCTGAAAATGCTCCAAAGCTTGGCGAAAATCAAGTGGGCCTAAAGACATTCTCGCTACGTTTAGACAATGAAGAACAAGCATCTTCTATGAAAGCAAACTTACGTGCAATGGGTGCACCTGTCATAGATATTGACGGTGGGTTCCAAACTGAAGACCCTTCAGGGAATGTTGTATTATTGAAATTTTAATCATATGTAAAAAGCAATTCTCACATATAAGTTGCCTATTCATGGGCAGCCCTATATAGAGAATTGCTTTTTTAATGTAATCCTGGATATCCTTGTTGACGTAATGCCTCATAAATTACAATAGCAGCCGTATTAGATAAATTAAGAGAACGGACATGCTCACTTTGCGGAATACGTAAACACATATCTCGACGTTCATAAGCAAAGTCCTTTGGCAAACCTGTTGTTTCTTTTCCGAACATAAAGTAAATATCTCGGTTTTGATCACTAAAATCATGTGTCGTAAATGGCTCTTCACTATATGTTTCGATTAAATATACATCTCCATTTTTAGAGTATTCTATAAAATCATCAAGTGAGTCATGATAGACCACATTAACACTATGCCAATAATCTAAGCCCGCACGTTTAAGCATTTTATCATCCGTCGAAAAGCCAAGTGGACGAATTAAATGTAATGATGTATGAGTGCCTGCACAGGTGCGAGCAATGTTCCCTGTATTGGCTGGTATTTCTGGTTGATACAAAACGATATGCAATGGCATAACGGTACACTTCCTTATTAAGAATTTCTTTAAATCGGTTTAAGAGGACTGCGAAACTCATTTAGAGGGCAACTCTCACTTTTGGAGCGGTTTTGCCTGCATAGGAGCGACTTCCCCTTTGCTTTGAGCGGGGCTCGGCTCTTTTGGAGCAATTTTACCCGCTTTTGGAGCGGTTGCCATCTCTTTTCGAGCGACTTCACTCACTTTTGGAGCGGTTGCCGCCTCTTTTGGAGCGACTTCACTCACTTTCGGAGCGGTTACCACCTTTTTTGGAGCCACTTCCATCACTCTTTGAGCGGTTGCCATCTCTTTTGGAGCGACCTCACCTCTGTTTTGAGCGGTTCCAGCCTTTTTTGGAGCGACTTCCTTCCCACTTTGAGCGGTACTATTCTCTTTTGGAGCACTTTCTCATCCACTTGAGCGGTTATCACTGCATTTGGAACCGCCACACCCACCTGGAGCGGTTGCTACTCCTCTAAAGTGACCCCCTCTATAATTTAGTAGAGAAAATCGACCTCATTACTGAAAAAACTGCAATCCTTTGTTAATTTCAGCAAGCACATTTTCGTCCTGCTCTATAAGATCCGCTTCTTCTAAGGCGACTTTGGCCTGTTCTCCACCTATCTTTCCTAAAGCCCATGCTGCGGTGCCCCGGATGACTGGACGATCATCGTTTTTTAGTAGGCCGATTAAATCCGGTATGGCGGCTTCTTCTTTAAAATGAGCAAGTGCCAAAATGGCATTGCGTTGAATGGGCTTTTTGCCCCGCCAGGAACCTGATACGTGGCCAAACTTTGTCTTAAACTCTCGATTTGAAATGGTTAAGAGCGGTGTCAGTAGTGGCTTAGCAAGTTCTGGATCTGGTTTGAATTCTTCATGTATCCAATTGATTTTCCCTTTATTTTTTGGGCAAACTGTTTGGCATGTATCACAGCCATATAAACGATTACCGATATGACTACGAAACTCATCTGGCAATGTTCCCTTTGTCTGGGTTAGAAAGGCGATGCAGCGCTGGGCATTTAATTGTCCTCCTTCGATTAATGCGCCCGTTGGACATACATCCAAGCACAAACGGCAATCTCCACATTCATCCTCCATTGGCTTATCAGGTGCAAACGGAATGTTTGTGATGAGCTCACCCAAATATACATAAGAGCCAAACTCTGGCGTTATAATCGAGCAGTTTTTACCGCTCCAGCCAATGCCTGCACGTTCTGCTACTGCACGATCTACAAGAGCACCCGTATCAACCATTGATTCGATACGTACACCCTCCACACGTTCCTCAAGCCAATTAGATAATAGCTTTAAACGTTCACGTAATGCTGTATGATAATCGACACCCCATGAAGCACGGCAGAAAATTCCTCGCCTTGCCCCTCTTTTACCAGTAGGTGCATTTTCCATACGTGATGGATAGGCAACTGCTATTGCGACAATGCTCTCTGCTTCATTCAATAATTGAAGGGGTTCGGTACGTTTTTCAATATCACTTTCTTCAAAGCCAGACTGATAGCCTAGCTCCTGCTGACGACGCAGTCTGTTTTTAAGTTCTGTAAAGGGAGCTGCTGTGGTAAAACCTATTTTATCAACGCCAATGGACATGGCATATGCCACAAAGTCACGTTGTAGGTCATCTAAGTTCATTTTATTTCCAACTCCTTACATGGTACAATAGTAGAAATAGATAAAGTAGGTGAAGTTCTTTGGAAATTTCCATTAACCAATCTCTATTAGCACAACATCCCGAGCTAAAAATCGGCATTATTCATTATACCAAAATTGTCGTTGCAGAATCCCCTCAAATGATTAAAGGTAGAATGCAATTGTATCAGGAAAACCTTTATTTAGAATTGCAGGATCATCCTGTTACTCAGCTAGAGGGTATTGCTGAATGGCGAAAGCTATGGAAAAAACTCGGTGCTGATCCAAACCGTTATCGTCACTCAGCAGAAAGCTTAATGCGCCGAATTAGTAAACAAAATTATTTAACACCTCTTCATTCAGGTGTTGATTTGAATAATTTTTTCTCTCTCCAATACGAAATGCCAATTGGTCTATATGATGTCTCGAAAATCAAAGAGTTTGTAGAAATTACTTTAGGTCATGAAGAAGTTAGCTACGAAGGTTTAAATGGTCGTTTTAATACATTAAAAAATATTCTCTACAGTCGTGATGAGGTAGGTGCATTTGGTTCACCTTTCGTAGATTCTACACGTACAGCTGTTACAGAAGAAACAACTGAGGCGTTACAGCTATTTTATCTTCGACCATCCTTAACAAATGAAGCTGCAAACGACCTTCTTATGTCAGCAGGAAAAATGTTTAATCAAATTCATGGCGGTGACTATCAAATCGCTCTCTTGTCTAACGATGCACCATCTACAACACTATAAAAAGGACGTGTTTTCGTGATTAACCTTGCAGAAGCTGTTAAATTAAAAAGTATATTAGGAAAGAAAACTCAAGAACTTGTGAGTGAATTACATCGCAGTGCTTTTGTAACAGTAGAAAAAGGACAAGCTCCTAAAACAAGTTATCGTGCGATGCCGCTAATTGAAGCTGAATTAGCACAGGTTCGTTTAGATGCACGCACATTAGATCGTTTAGTATATGAAGCGAATATCCAAAACTCAGTAGATTTTAAAGGGCAAAAACTAGCTCTGGTGGAAGCCATTGAACTAGCAACACAGCTCCGTGCCGAGGCTGAACTTTGTAAAGAATTCAGCATGCGTGAAAAAGAAAGTGTCCGATTTGGCTATGGTGAAAATGCGTTGTTATACGAAATCGCCATGTATGAACCCGACGACTATCGAGAACGTGCGATTAAACTTGAAAAAGATGCACATAAATTATCCAATCTTATTAATTCGAAAAATTATAGTATACAAATTAATTTTGATGACTCTCGTTATTTCTAGACTCGGGGCGGTGAGACTCCAAACCGAGGTTGGATGTGCTGTTTTCAAATTAGCTTTTTCTGCTAACTTAGTTTAAACCAATTCCAAGTGACCTGTTACTGTATGACCGATGACTAATGACCAACCATAGGCAAAAGCCATACTCAAAACAACTTGATTCCGTTTGAAAACGCCATCCGAAGCTCTCCTACATTTATGTAAGGAGAGCTTTTTTATTGGCTCACACAATAGGCTTAGATTTTAATGTCTAGTTTGCCCCATTCAAGGACAAAATGGAAGTATCTATAGGAAAGGGGTCATACTATGACAAAGCAAAATGATTCAACCCATGAGCAAGATACAACACTGACAAATCGACAGGGTCATCCGATTACAAACAACCAAAACCTAAGAACAATCGGTAATCGTGGTCCAGCAACTCTTGAAAATTATGATTTTCTAGAGAAACTGAGTCACTTTGACCGTGAAAGAGTTCCAGAGCGAGTTGTCCATGCTCGTGGTGCAGGGGCACATGGCTATTTTGAAACGTATGGTGTTGTTGGTGACGATCCGATTTCTAAATATACACGTGCCAAAGTCTTTCAGGAAAAAGGGAAGAAAACGCCTGTCTTTGTACGTTTCTCAACCGTTATACATGGTGGACACTCCCCCGAAACATTACGTGACCCTCGAGGCTTTGCGGTTAAGTTTTATACAGAGGATGGAAACTGGGATTTGGTAGGCAATAATTTAAAGATTTTCTTCATTCGCGATGCCATTAAATTTCCAGACATGATTCATGCTTTTAAGCCTGATCCTATTACGAATATACAGAATGTTGAACGTTTCTTTGATTTTTGTGCGAGCTCGCCAGAAACATTCCATATGGTCACTTTTGTGTACTCCCCTTGGGGCATTCCAGCTAACTATCGGATGATGCAAGGCTCTGGCGTTAATACGTATAAGTGGGTTAATAATGAGGGGAAAGCAGTACTCGTTAAATACCATTGGGAACCGCTTCAAGGTATTAAAAATTTAACACAAAAGGAAGCAGAAGAAATTCAAAAGAAGAATTTCAATCATGCCACACAGGATTTGTATGACGCGATTGAACGTGGGGAATATCCTGAATGGGAGCTACATGTGCAAATTATGGAGGACGGCCCACATCCTGAGCTTGATTTTGATCCATTGGATGATACAAAGCTTTGGCCAAACGATCAATTCCCATGGTATCCGGTCGGCAAAATGGTGTTAAATAAAAATCCTGAAGATTATTTTGCAGAGGTGGAACAAGCTACTTTCGGCACAGGGGTACTTGTCGATGGCTTAGATTTTTCGGATGATAAAATGTTGCAAGGTCGTACTTTCTCTTATTCCGATACACAGCGTCATCGTGTAGGAGCCAACTATTTGCAATTACCGATTAACGCACCTAAAAAACGGGTTGCAACCAATCAACATGGTGGGCAAATGATGTATAAGCGTGATTTGGCACCTGGTCAAAATCCACATATTAATTATGAACCATCCATGTTGAATGGTTTAAAGGAAGCCACACAGACAGGCAAGGAATATACACCTTATGTAGAAGGAAATCTTGTTCGAGAATCGATTGATCGTCAAAGTAATACGAAGCAAGCAGGTGAAACCTACCGTAACTTTGAGCAATGGGAACGTGATGAGCTTCTTGAAAATTTAATTCGTGACTTAGCTGTCTGTCATGAAGATATTCAAAACGCCATGATAGCTCTTGCGGAAGAAGCGGATGAAGAATATGGACGCTTACTAAAAGAAGGATTACAAAAGGCCAGAGAACATTCCTCTACTTCTAAGCCACTTGGCAATATTGATGGCAATCAAGCGCCTCAAGATGCAATAAATAAAGGTCATGATGCTGAGCCTTATTAAGAAAGCAAAAAAAGACATTACATTTTTTGTAATGTCTTTTTTGTATTATTGATATGCTCTATACCAATGATAGGGCTGTATTTCTTTCAATGATTTAAATAGTAATTCACCATCTGGGTTGGTAATGGCTGCTTTGACATTCTCTCCCCAATAAAAAAGTCTTTCCTGGCAAACCCCACATGGTGTAAGCACTACAAACTCTAATTTTTCATTTTCTCGAGCTACACAAATCGAATGCGTAACCTTTACATTAAATTTATGTGCCTCTAGTATAGCACCTGTTTCCATACATAGTTCAGTAGCTGCATTGATTACCTCTGGTGCAACACTTGTTAAAATCTGTCCATTTTCGGTATATAACGCTGCAGCTCCTCCCCATCCAGAGGGGTATCTTTTTTCTGCTAATGCTATTGCAGCCTCATAGAGTACTTTTTCAATAGCCATCTTCATCCCCCTCTCATTCATGCACGCCAGGTAAAATCCGCAACACCTTTTCCTGCGCATCTAAAATAGCATCTACTCCGAACGGGATGGCAATATTCGTTGTTTCATGTCCAATCTTAAAGCCAGCCACAACTGGAATGCCTAAATCCCCAAAATATTCCTTCATTAATAGATGTAATGCCGTTTCATCAGATTTTGTCTGTGTAAATGAGCCAATGACAACACCTGCGAGCTGTTCTAACTTTCTTGCTTGTTTTAATTGCTGAAGCATCGAATCAATTCCTGAGATCGTTTCCCCCGTTTCCTCTATTAATAAAATACGGCCCTCTGTTTGCACTTCAAATTTAGTTCCTAATGTGCTGACAAGACGATTGAGATTACCTCCGATCATTTCACCTCGTGCCACACCACCAGCAATCGTTGTTAAGGGAGAGATCGCCTCTGTATACTGAATTTCGATCGGAGAAAATAATTGTAAGAACATTTTCTTCGATAAATCATCTATCTTACTAGCTGACATCAACATTGGTCCGTGAAATGTCACTAGATGAGCATACTCATTTATCGCACAATGTAAATATGTAAGATCTGAAAACCCCCAAAATATTTTAGGATTTTCTTCTAATAAAGCATAATCAATTTTTTCAGCTATTCGTGCAGAGCCGTAGCCCCCCTTTGCACAAAAGATTGCTTTGACCTCCGGATTTTTCACCATTTCATGCAGGTCACTTAATCTCGTCTCATCATCCCCAGCCAAATAATCATGTTTGGCATGGATCGTATCACCGATAATATAGCGAAGACCCAATTCATCTAAAAATGCTAATGCTTCCCCTAGCTTTTCAGGTTCTACAACACTTGAAAGGGCAACAACACCAACTAGATCTCCCTTTTCTAAATGTGGTACGGTACTTTTCAACACAATCCCTCCTCTGTTTTCCTAATTCTAGCATACCAATACTCTGCAAGCATTGAATAGTCTCCTGAAAGGTAATGATATCTTCTGCTCTATTGATGCACGAGGTTTGCTCCAAGATTAGGTGAACCCGCTCATAGTAGCATGAAATCCGCTCCTAGATGGAATGAAGACGCTCAATAAGAGAAGAGAATCGCTCTTAGCTAAGGGGAAAACGCTCAAAAACGGGTGCGATCCGCTCCAAAGTAGTGCGAAGGCGCTCAGAAACCAGTGTTATCTACTTTAAGCTAAGTCGTTAGTAGTGTATTTTCCAGAAAAAAACAAAAAGCAAAGACCTCAATCATAAGAAGTCCTTGCTTATTATGTTTATTTTGTTCCACCAAAGATAATTGTAACATTTGGATGGTTTAATAATTGACTTGCAGGGAATTCTTCCGTCACATGACCACTTTTTAATTTTTCAATAGCATCAAGTTTCTTTTCCCCAAAGGCAATAAGGACAATTTCTTTGGCCTTCATAATGGATTGAATCCCCATTGTAATTGCATGTGTTGGTACTTCAGAAGGATCATTAAAATAAATAGCATTTTCTGTTCTTGTAGACTCAGTTAATTCTACAATATTGGTCATAGAATCAAACGGAGTACCAGGCTCATTAAAACCTATATGTCCATTTACCCCGATTCCTAAAAGCTGTAAATCTATTCCCCCTGCTTCTTTAATTCGCTCATCATAAGCTACACACTCAGCAGTTAAATCTGCTGTCTTACCATTTGGCAAATGAATATTCTCCGGCTGTATATCCACAAAATTAAATAAATTCTCATGCATAAATGTCCAGTAGCTTGCAGGACTAGTTTGTTCAAGACCGACATATTCATCCAAGTTAAACGTTTGAATATTCTTAAATGATAAACGATCTGCTTGATGTCGTTTCACTAATTCCTTATACATGCCTACAGGTGAACCGCCTGTTGCTAATCCTAAAATGCTATCAGGCTTCTCTTGTATTTGTTTGGAGAAAATATTCGCGGCAACTTCGCTCATTTCCTCATATGTATTCACTTCTATCCATTTCATTATGCTTACCATACCTACCTTACCTTCATTATTATTAACTAAAATGTAAAATATTTCACTTTATAGTAGCTAATATATTAATTTTACTAGTTATATAACTATTTTTCTATCATTTCCTTGTTAATATTATGCGTGTAATCTTAGGCTGTTTCGGTTATGTTATTAGTATGGAAGTGAGGCGATTTTATGAATTCACAGATTCAGCTATATTTACAGCAAATTCAATTTCAAGGATCTTTGGAGCCAACCATCCAATTACTTGGAAAGCTCCAAACTAAGCATCTGTTGACCATTCCCTATGAAAATTTAGATGTGGCCTTGAACCGTGGTATCTCCTTCGCTATTCCTGATTTATTTCAAAAAATAATTATTAATCGGCGTGGCGGAAATTGCTTTGAACTCAATATTTTATTTAGTTGGCTCTTACGGGAGCTTGGCTTTTCCGTAACCAATCGCTATGCTCAATTTTGGCGCAACGTGGCAGAAAACACTCCTGTAGAAGAGATTCCCATGCATCAGCTTTTATTAGTAAATGACGCTGGACAATCCTATATATCAGATGTGGGTGTAGGTGCTTTAGCCCCCTGTAAGCCTGTACCTTTAATTGCAGGACATCAACACCGTGAAGGCCGTGAGTTATATAAAGTAGAACGGGATGAAATAAATGGTTGGATGCTTTTCGAGCAAGCAAAACAAAACTGGCGTTTGCTCTATAGTTTTCGTGACGATGCAAATGATGCTATGTTTGCTCCCAGACTCTCTAAGCAAAAAAATAAAATTGCTATGATTCGAACGGCTCATGGACGTCATACTATGATGAACAACGAATTTAGAATCTATGAAGGATCCTCCTTAACAACCTATACAACACAGAATGATAAGGAATGGCTACAAGCACTTCAGCGGTTTTTTCATATAACTTTACATGCTTAAAGCAAGCCCACTTTAAAAAGGAGGCTTGCTTTCTGTTTATTTCATTGTACGATTAAGTAACTCGTAAACGACAATATCATTGTGTAGCTCTTTGACTAAACCAATCTCATCGACAAAATAATAAGTTTTTACTACATCACTATAAATTGATTTTTCTTCAAGTATTATCACACCTGAATATTGCACATCACCCGCCTGAACAGTACCGTTAGTTGTTTTAACTGTCACTCGTACACCAGACGAAACTCCAGGATCATCTTCATGTAACATGACACCTATTCTAAGAGGTAGTTCCAAATATAAGTCGTAATGTGTGTTAGCCTTATCAGCAATAGCCTGACCATATATACGATCATGACCATACAACAGCTCATTAGGAAATGTTTGAGCTGAACTTAAATTTTGAACCGTCCATACATCATTTTTACCGTCATGATGATGATACTGGTAGTTTAACGTATAACGTTTATGATCATTTAAAGAATAATAGGCATACGTATAAACAAAAGTAGGATCTTTTAATAGGTTAGGTCTAGCCAGGGTCATCGCTCGTGCCAAAAACGCTGAGAAATGGGCTCGTGTAACAGGTTTATTTGGCTGAAATGACCCATCCTCATAGCCCCTTACTAAATGATTATGAGCCAGTGCTAAAATTTCCTTATACCCTGGTGTCTGTTCCGTTACATCTGAAAAATAATAGGAATCGGTGCCTTTTAATTGGAAAGCCCGTTGCAGCACAATAGCCATTTGTCCCCTGGTAATCATTGAATCTGGATTAAATTTATCAGCTGAATCAAAAATACCCTTATTTTCTACTGCAGCTATTTCTTTATAATACTTATGCGCTGTCGTTACATCCTGAAAGTTTGGATTTTCTACATTAATTGTATTTAAACCCAAAGCACGAGTTAACATTACAGCTACCTGTGCTTTTGTAACATTTTCATTCGGTTTGAATAAGGTTTTGGAGTAGCCTTTTATAATATCCTGCTCCACCAAATAATCAATTTCTGTCATCAATGTATCATCAGCTATATCTATAAAACTAGCCGCCTTTGCTTCCTTAGGTAACATGCCAATAGTTATCAGGATTAAACATACTATTTTCAATAGGTTTTTCATGTCATTCCTCCTCCATCGATTCTTTACCCTAAAAACTACTTCTTAAAAATTAAAAAAGCCTCTTCTTTAAGAGGCTTTTTTTATTTATATTGAATTAATCCTATGCCTATTCCAGTCGGATCAACCAAATAGGCAAGAAAAAAATTATCAAATTCCATTTTATCTCGCAAAATAGAAGCACCATTGTTTTTTGCCTGTTCAATCACTTCATCAATGGCATCTACTTCAATTTGAATACGAGTACCATGTGGAAAATCGCTTGGTCCTTTACCTATTCCACCATCAATCCCTTTTATCTCTTCGTTCCCTGTCGTAACTTCTCTATAATCCCAAAAGGGGGGTGCCACCTCCCAGCCAAACACCTTATTATAAAACGCAGCTGCTTTCTCTGGATCTTGACTATTTAATTCAAAACCGACCACTCTTCCCATATAGATCCTCCTCTACATATTGAAGCATAATGATTAGTTCAATAAACTAGATAAGATTTCCTCTTTATTTAATTAAAAAATGACATTAATATTTAGTTTTATCAATTAGTGAGAGCCTAAAAACTTACTGTATAGTTTTTAATACAATACCATCGTTCATTTTAACAATACGGTCTGTATAAGCTAACATTTCTTCATCATGCGTCACCATCAACGTTGTAATCTTTAATGTTTTGGTTAATTCTCTGAGTAAAAACATAATTTCTTGAGAACGCTGGGAATCTAAGCTAGCTGTTGGCTCATCAGCAAATAATACTTTAGGTTGATGGATGATCGCACGTGCAATTGCAACACGCTGTTTTTCCCCACCTGATAATGAAGAAGGATAAGCTTTTTTACGATGAGCCATTCCCACCAATTGTAATAAGCGATTCACTTCATACTGCTGTTCATGACTCTTTAATGGAGATTCAGCTACATCTAGCATTAATAGCAGCTGCTCCTCCACTGTAAGAAAGGGTACGAGATGCGCGAATTGAAAGACAAAGCCAAATTTACTAGCACGCAACTTTCGTATCTGTTCAGTGCTCATCTTTGTAAGATTTTGTTCCTCAAAGAGTACTTGCCCTTCAGTTGCTTTCTGCAATCCAGCTGCTATCGTTAACAATGTACTTTTCCCTGAACCAGAGGCACCAACCAATGCCGTAATTTCTCCCTCTTTTAATGAAAGATTAATGCCTTTCAAAATTTCTTCTTCGACTTCGCCATTTTTAAACGTTTTTCTTACTGCATCGATTGTAAATAACGTCATGATTAAGCCTCCCCTTGTTGTATAGCTTGTAACGGTTCAATTTTTTTAATTTGTAGCCCTGACAATGTCGCTCCGATAAAACCAATGATGAGGAACACCATGGATAATTGTGTTGTTGTACCAAATGTTAAGGTGAAAGGCATTCCTTTGGGAGCAACTACATTGAAAACCTGGCTAAGACTGACTGATACCACAAGTGATAGAGCTGTAATAATAACCATTTGAGTCCAAATCATTTTGAACAACCTACTTGTTTTTAAACCAATTGCTTTTAAAATGCCGTACAAACCAATTTTTTGTACATTCATCATATAGAAGAAAATAGCGAATAGCATGCCGCTAATCACAACTAAAAACCAAATGATCATGTTTAAGGACAACTGTTCCGCATTATAGCTAGGAATAGTATTGAGAAATTCTTTATTGCTATATGCCTGAAGCTCATTAATGTCCTCTGCTCCGCTGTTTGGTACAAAAATTAGCTGCATATCTTTTACTCGGTACATTTCCTGGTAGGCCTCTTTACTAATATAAGCGACAGGCGAATGACTAAATTTCTTTTGCTCTACAAACCCTTTGACAATAAATTCTCCACTGTATTGATTATTCGTCAATACGTCACCAATCTGAATCCCTTTTTCCTGCAACGAGCTATCTAAAATAACCTCACCTTGATGTACATTTTTAAACAGTGTGGATTCCGTAGATGAAACAAAAGCAACACTCTGCTGTTTATCGTCCTTATCATTTAAAAAGCCCATTTGAATCGAAAAAGCCACTGCCTCTTTCTCTTTACCCATTACCTCCTGCTGAAGATTGCTATCGATTCTCGAAAGATTAAACGTACCCTCTGCATCCTCAGCCATGTAAAAATGTCCCTTTGGTAAATCTTTAATTAATGCTGCATTATCTTGTGACAGGCCATTTGCCAAACCTGAAATAATAAATGTTAAAAAGCTTACTAGAAAAATAATGGAGCCCAAAATTAAAAACCGTACTTTATTCTTCTTTATTTCCTTCCAGGCAAGATTCATCCTTAACCCCTCCATTTCGTTGATACCCATATCTTAAAATTGTTAAATGAACGGAGAATGAACTAATATAAAAAAGACATAGAAAACAAAAAACCACTCAAAGATATTTTTATCCTTTAGAGTGGTTGAAGGTTTATTAATTTTTTAAAAAAATTCATATAATCCATTTTTAAAATAGTTGTATTCACTTTCGTCTATTAACTTTACGCCATACCCTTCATAAAAAATTTGTTTATCTATTTCTGTTTCAAATGCCCATGGCTTAGGACGAACTGCTAAAGCAACATCATATCGTGGGTCACCCCATGCTCCAGCGCTCCAATCAATTATTCCCGAAATCCTCCGATTATGTACAAGTACATTATCAATTGTGAAATCACCATGAATAAAGGTTTGCTGAGTTATCTTTGGTTTGTGTCTCTTCAACCTACTTAACAATTCAGCTGTGCCATCTACTTTATAATTTTTCATATTAAACTCAGCTTGTTCTAGCATATCGTCTATCCATACTGTGTCCTTTATTAACTCCTCTGGACATGGAGTTGAATGAATGGCAGATAGCGTCTTTCCAAAGTTAAATAGTATTTCATGTCTATTTTCTGTATTACCCTCTTTTTCTAGAGCGCTTCTAACGGTGTCGCCTTCTAAATATGCCATTAAAGCCCATGACTGATTTTGTAATGGTTGTTCGATAAAATAATATAGCCTCGGAGTAGGTAAAGCAGATGCTGCTAGATTTTTAAGTACCCATGCTTCTTTCGATAACCAAGCACAGAATGGCATTCCTTTTGCTCTTTTTAAAACGAATGTCCCTCTTTTAGAATTAAGAATTCCTACATCCGATGTATGTCCCTGTCTAGGAAAATGAATATTAATAACTGCTCCGACATACTCGACGATCTCTTTTGGTATTTCGTTTAGTTGTATGGGTTTCAAAATTTTCAACACCTCAGCTTTGATGCTAGATTCTATACTTCCACATTACTATTTCTATATTTCTATAAAATATCAGTTAAAATGATATTTTCCTGCAATTAAATTAACCCCCCATAGTAACAAGTTTTGAATAGGAAAGTTCCTTTATAATTAGAGAATTATTTGGCATAGCCAATTACGGAAGAAAACATTAAAAAACAAGATAACTATCACAGATTGAACTTGTCACTTGATTGTTCTCCTCTTCTCCATTTTACCTACTGTTATCAAGCATAGCCACAAGTTATAAGTTATTATTGTCGCATAAAGACAAAAAAGACTTCAAAAAAGAAGTTGAAGTCTTAATTTACCTGCTCCAAGTAACCTGCTACGTTAATGATAATAAAGCAACAAGTTATCACCCTCCTATTATATGAAGTTACCAATATACAAATGGTGCAAAATCGCTGGTCACTTCTACTTTCTCAGTAGTGGCTTTAACATAAAAAGAACTCGCTTTAAAATATCATTACATGACCATGGAAAATGGTTATCTGAAGCGGGTTCTACCCGTTAACTAAATTTAAGTGTTATATACTACCAAATATACCAAAATCAAATAATATAGTTTTTAAAAAATTTGATAAAGATTCTTGAAGGTATTCGATTCAGAAGGTGTTCTCGAAAATTATAAGGTTAAAATTTAGAAACACTATTCCCATTTTGGTGCTGTTATTCGAGCTTAATATTGATTTGAAATTTAATTTTCCCCCTATAAAAAAAAGATATGAAGAAAAGACAATTCAATTTTAACCAATGTATATATAACCAAAACTCCCCACCAGACAACAAGGATTATTTTTCCATCGTAGTCCTCTGACCTCTGAAAAAGTCTTCTAATACTATAAAAAAGTTCTACATTGAATACTATTATTCAATGTAGAACTTCCTTAAATATTAGTTTTTTAAAAAGGTCTAGATACTTATAAGATATACCATACTGGCGTTTAAACTACCAATTTGTACTGTACTGGTATTTGTTACTGACTCTTCGTACAAGGCACATCATATATAATACTCATGGACGACTTCTCCAAAGTCTTTGAAAAGTTCATAGCTATCTTCTGTTCCGATTGCGTTTGAAAAACTTCTTGCTAAACCAATAATGAAATCATAGTACGCTATCTTGAAGATACGATTATAATTTATTCAGCTATTAATTCAAAAGTATCTATAATTGTAATCCCATCTTTAGCATAAACCGGTACAGTATTATTCGGTTGCCCTGCATTAATGTAAGCTAATACCTCACCTAGTGTGTTTAATTCTAAATTAATATCCTTGGAGTAAACATATCCTTCAACCCCATTTTTTCCAACTGCTAGTATTAAATCTGGACTATCTTCTATTGACTTTGCATAAAAATTTGATCCATAAGTTAAATTATTTTCATTAACTTCATATGATTTGTTTGGAATAATATTAACTAAAGAACGTTGAAGATATGGTGTTGCATTACTTGTATAGGAATTGTATCCATTTCCATTATAAAATTGCATTTCAGATTTAGCATAGTAAGTTCCAGATCCACTTGAAACAATTTTTATTGTATCTACAGCCATAGTTCCAATGTTCCCAGAAGTATTATTATATACCCAATTGCTAGATGTCATAAGCCTTCCTGTATTATCATATAATTTTGCGTTAATTCCAACATAGCCTACTGGAAGATAACTTTGCATATTTACCACCCCTCGAGCCCAAGTACCTTTTGAATCATTATGAACTCCAGAATAATATGTATATGACCAACCATAAACAGTGACAGTTTTTTCTGGGCTGTTTGCACTTGCTGCAAAAGCATTTCCCTGAAAACCGGACATTGATACACAGATAACCAGAATCACAGTAACTAATAACTTAAACAAACTAAATCTCTTCATACTATTTCCTCCTTTTTTATTTAAACTTAAATTTAAAATAGGATTGAAGAGTGATACGTATAATTTCCTGTATTTCATTATTCTATAACTAAAGTTATCATTTACAGTTTTACACAGTCTCACTTTCAACTTAACAACCTGTATTAAAATTATGATACCTCCTTTAAAATGCTTTAAATAAACAAAATCACTACAAACACTTCCTTCATGTAAATACTTTATAGTGATATGTCCAATGTTAATGAAAAACAATTGATGGAAAATCTGAATGTGCGGTTGAAGAGAAAATCTTTAACACTATGTGTAAATTCAACCTTATATTCTAATAATAAACTATAGTATTAATAATTTCCAATATAATTTAAATAATTTAATAAATAAGGAAATAAAATGAATTGATTTTCCAATAACCTCATTTACCGGATGGAATGCCTCCCTTAAATGTTCAATTTCTCTTTCGATAAAAATCCCTAACAGGTGATCTTGCTGGTGTTTAAAATGATTTCGATTCTTATCGTTTCCTATCGTAACCCCAAAAATGCCAAAAAGCTCACAAACCTTGAGATTACAGGGTTTGTGAGCTAAACTAAACGTAAATATACGTGATGATACCGGTGGTCGGGGTCGAACCGACACTCCAAAGGAACACGATTTTGAGTCGTGAAAAAAGTGCGTTAGATACTCCGACATGCTAAACGTTAATTTGAGCGGACATTTAATCGAATAATGCGTAAACGACCGTTTTCCTATTATCGCTAGTCTACTTTAAGCCTAACGGAAAGTCAAAATATTTCTGCTCATTCGTCGCTAAATCAGCCAAGTCCGAACTAGCGCTATTGATTATTTTAAGCAAGTCTACCGTATTAGTACGCGTTAATACTAGATTTTCTAACGCCAATTTCATACTACCTAAACGCTTAACATCACTCGCAAATACAGCATATTGTCCTAGCTCATCACTAGTTAGCATTAAGTGTACCCCACTATATAATCCAAAGTTCGGATAACGCCTTCTTATGTAATTAACATGTTTAATTATTTTCGCTTCCTTGTTATTAGTTACTTCTGAAACTATAGTTAAATTATACATCGCTATACCTCTTCATTATATTTCATCAATATAATAACATTAACTATATGTAAACGACCATTTATCAAACTCCATTCAGACGATTCTACACGCACAACTACCCGTCCAAACGATTCTCGATGTATCTGACAGCGCTGAATTACGCAGATTACATTGACTACCGTCTTTAAAAATGAAATTTATTTTGTGTATGACGTAGAGAGGCGGGATATGATCGGTGGCCGTTGGGAGGTTTCTATATTCAATTAACGTAACTTCGACAAAATGTATATCAATAGAATATTTATTCATTTCAACTTCCCAAAATTATAATTATGTAAACTAGAACAACATATAAAACATTGATAAATCAACGTTTCTTTACTTCACCGAAAGTAACGTTTATGCATTATTTTATACACAACGTTCAAACGCAGCATCTACGCATGGTTACGTTATGTAACTGTAACAGTATGATTGATTACGAATGCATAAAAGATAACGTTGATTCGCATTGATTTGACCCCCGATTTTAGAACGCTTCGTCCGCCCGAACCCTCTGCCTGATGTATTCGGATATGTACACAATCATATCGCTATGACCACCGATTTACTACCGAATATCCGCACTAGTCCGATACTTGCACACAAAAAAAGACCGAGCATACAAGCGATCTATTGCGCTCATACACTCGGTCATGGTCGTTCTATTCGTTTGTATCGTCTGCGTCTGCCTTAGCGATAATACGAGCGATGTCATCATCTGTAACTTGCGCTTGTATCATCGGTTGTTGACTGCTAACTTCAAGCTTCGACGACTTACTATAAACGCCAGCCATTTCGAGTAACATCTCGATAGCTCTGATTGACGGCGTTCCCGTAATACTGCCGTCTGCTAACTGTTGCAAACGTGTGATTGCCATTGGAATAGCAGAGCCGGCGCTCATCTGTACGCTATCCCTTACATAACGTTGAAACTCCGGCATAGCTCGATAGCGAATAAGCGTATCCTCGTCAATCCCTAATTCAGCGGCGATTTGCTTATAAGGTTTGCGCTTGCTGCCCCGTTTCTTAAATGTCATATCGTTAATCATAACTGCTTGTGCTGCTTTGATTTGATGCGGCTTTAAGTCGTAGTTTTCAGCGTCCGGTAAAGTCGGTTGCATGAAAGCCTCGCTCTCCAATACCTCTGCAGGCTCATATTGTTCCTCGATTGCTTTGATTTCGTTTGTCATATCGTTATTTCCTCCCGTTTCTTATTAAAATCCTCGTCCTATTTGACGGCGTCCAATCGCTCGCCCTGTACGGTCACGATCAGTCGGTGAAGTTGGCGGACCATACATCCAATCAGGTTTTGGTATAATCTGCGCTCTTTTCTTTTTGGCCGTACTGAACGCCATTTCAATAGCATCTAAAACATCGACAACTCCATTCGGATACTCTTGCAACTCCCGATATACTTCTTTATGATCGCGATTAAGGATAAGCGAATGGTTTGCAAGTGGTACCTCTAACGATTCGATGCGACTTGCCTTCGACTTAGTGCCGTGAGTTTTCAGCGTTTCCATCCGAGTATGATAGATTGAGTTGTGGCGCATTGCATCAGCTAACTGTTCGGCATATGCGCGGTATGCTCCGATGCCCTCTACGACAACCTTGTGCGGTTTGTATTCCGCTAATCGTGGTAAGATTTCCATAATAAACTCCGATGGCACTTGTCGCGATGCATACACGTCGATTACAAATACTAGCCCCGAGTCTTTGTCGCGCCCTAGCGTCACAAACGCATTAAGTGCTGATCGTTTATTGCTTGCTAGAGCAGGATCCCAACACGCCACAACATCCATATTTTTTAAATAGTAGTATTTATCGTTGTATTCGATTGCGTCCAGGTGATATTGTCCATCGAAAACTCTACGCCCGTAAGCATATTCCTCTGGGCTGAAATGTTGCTCATCGCTCGCGAATGATTGATTCATATACTCCGAAGCAAAGGCACGACTGCCGATGGACGCCTTAACATGCATTAGCTCACGGTATGTCCAGCGATTAGACCACGCTAGTTCTATGCCCGATTCTAGTTCGTCCTGATGTTTCTCGTAGTATTCGTCTAGTTCAGCGTCTGTTGCTTCGCCTGAGTACATGTGCAAATAGTCGCTCCATAAATGAGGATTATCCGGCTCATTGATGACTGCAGCATGAAATAGTCGCTTATAGTCGCGACGTTCCAGTAGATGCGACAATAGGCCGGTTGCTGTAACTTTTGTTCCTACGAATACGATAACGCCGTCCGCCGAAGGTAAAGGCTCAACGGTTGAGTTCCACCAGTGAATTAACTTCTGGCGTTGTTCCTCCGTGGCTTCATTGTTCAACGAAGATAAATCATCGCAGATACATAGCGAAGGACGCTGACCGTTAAAGGTTTTACCGCGCAGTGACTTCCCTGCTGACGATGCCTCTACTAATTGCTTATTCGTAGTAATAAACGTATCCTCGTTATCTCGCTCATTCTTATTAGACTGCTTATGAAGCAACTCTCCGAAGTCCTCACGTAATTTTTCGTTATGCTTCAATTGGTTTGCAATAGACGCTACCAATCGCTTGGCAAGCGTGTCTGTCTCGGAAATTATAAGGATGTAATTATCGTGTCCGTATGCTAGTGAATGAAGTGCTTTGATCGTACTAACTATCGAACTTTTTGCATGACCACGTGGCGCTGCAATAACGAATCGCTTATCTTTACGCTTAGTAATCGCATCACAAACGTCATACATATCGCTATGAATAGCTGCAGTTTCTTCTATCGTTTCATGCGGTCGATCATCGCTGAAATTACGGATAATATTTCCGGCATCATTGCCTGAATTGCGTTCGTCCGAAAAGTATTCGTACGCAAAGTGCGCTACATCATGCTCACCTTTAATGATCGATTCTAGGCGCTCACTTTCGCGATCCATCGCTACGAGTTGTAATTGTTCCTGGCTTGTTAATCTTCCTTTGCCTGCTTTCTTAGCCAACGCATTGATTGCGCGTCGTAACTGTTTTAATCGTGCTTTACGTTCGCTCATATTCATTAGTTAGTACCTCCTGCAATCAATAAATCAGCGACCTCATCGCGAGCATCGGCTGCAACACGAAGATGTTCTGCGTCACCTGTTACATGGAACATAATCGCTGATGAGACTAAATTGCGTGCTGTAGTCGTTTCTGGCGTTTCTACCATCTGATTTAGTGCCATTAAATCCTCTTGTAAGGCCGCAATCGTTTCTCTGTCTGCGAAGCCTAATGCCGTTGTAAAGGCAGCTAAAATCGTGTGTTGTTGAATAGTCTTTAAGTTATTTTTCTCCATGCTAATCCCCCTTAGAAATATAAAAGACAAGCGCAATTGAGCGCCTGCCTTCGTTAATTTAAATACGATTACCTACCAACTTGAAATCTATGTTCCTCGATTAATTTCGCTAACCTATAAGCAATGTCTTGAATGTCCGATTCCTTACGAACTTCCATCTTCGCAATGTTAATTGCAGGCATACTAGAACCTCCACCAGCTTGGCCGTTACGATATGCCTCGGCATCCTGGCGATTAAGCACGGCCTCACCACGATGCAAAACGGCTCTGTATCCGTCATACCTAACGTTGTCTAAACCGTGATAGTGCGAGCCATCCGGTTTACTGTTGCCACCGCCTGGTATCAACTTCTTCGCCCAACTAACGGCACCCGAACCGATTTTACCGATCCAGTCTGGCATTTTAATCTTGCCGAGAATATCTGCGAAAGTCTTTAAATAGCCTGCTGCTGTACTAATCCAGCTACCTACTGTTTTAAATACTGGAGTTAACGCCTTTACAATTTCTGTAGCTGCTCCAAATACTTGTGTAAATGTTCCCGCAAGAAACGCAACAAACGGGCCGACAATTGTATCCCACACTAAACGCAATACCGCGAATGCTGCGCCAATTACTGAACCCATAAGCTCCATAATCGGACCAACGACTTCCCACAGCATAGTGAATGCTTTCATAACGAATGTGATCGCCGGTGCAAGGATATTATTCCAAGCGAGCATTGCAACGTCAGCTACGATTTTTAAGGCGTTCCACAAAGCGCCAAGTATCGGTTGTGCTGCAGTCCAAAACGCTTGGATGACCGGTAGCACATAGCCTGCGATGCTAGAAAAGACGCTGATAAATTGTTCTTTCAACGTAGCAAAGCGCGCCATTATTGCGTCAATGGCTTCTGGCGATATTAACGTTTCAAGTACGCCTCTAACTCCGCCTTCTTTGAACGCAGTCAATAATCCGGAAATCTTCGTCTTGATTCCGTCTACTGCCGAATTAACTCTTGCTGCAATATCTGGTGGGAATAGTGCGTTAATTAAGCCGCCCGTTCCGCCCGTCTTGAATGCGGACATAAGTGTTTTAACCTTGCCGACTATACCGTCAATGATTCCTCTAAACGTTTCACTGTTGTCGTAAAGAGCCTTAAATCCAACGGCTGCAGATGATATCCCCATCGCTATTAGCGCTATAGGATTTGCCAACGCGGAAATTGTTCCAACTACAGCCAAAGCACCAACAAACGTTGCGAATGCGCCTGCAGCATAAGCGATTGGTTTACGAAACTTCACGAATAAGTCATAGAGTGCTATTGCTCTGTCAGTCGCTTTGCCGAGCATACTACCCAATTTATTGCTGATAGAAGTCGTATCAAGACCATCAAACATCTTATTTAGTCGCCTTAGAAAGTCCGCTAGTTTCGTATTGCTTTCCATTCCTATGTTTTTAAAGAACGTCTGTGACTTTTCCTCAAGTTGTGACCACAATCCTTTTGTCGTATTTCCCATCTTATTAACCATTTCATCTGTAACGCCCATTTTGGTTAATAATTTATCCAAACCGGCCATCTTAGCAGACATGCCGTCCATTTTAGTGATTTTTTGCAATTCCTTTTTATCTAGTCCGACTGCCTCGTACATTGAAACGTAGTCACCTTGCATAAGCTCTTTTGTTGAGAAAGCCGCCTGTTGAGTGTCTACGCCAGAAAGTGCTTGTATACGTTCAACTAGTCCCCAAACTTGTTTTAACTCATCAAGGTTCTTACTGATTCCTATGAATGCTTTTGAGTTTGTCATCATATCCGTACTATTTAAAACAGGACTAGCAATTGCCGCCTTTTCTACCATTTGAAGATACTTTTTAGCTTGCTTATCATCGCCAAACATTCCACTAATAGCCATCGCATTTTGTTCGTAGTTTGCTGCGGCTCCAATCGTCAAATTTAGCAATTTAGCAGCACCGTTCGCTCCTACGTATGCGCCTGCTAGCCCTATTAATGCGGATTGCATCCCACGTAACGACGCACTGAGTCCGTTAGAACCTACGTGAAGTCGGCTAATACTTGCAGAAAAGCCGTTCATACGATTTGACGTTGAAGATACGGCGCCTCCAAGACGATTAGTTGCCGATTGCGCTCTCGACATACTTTCGCTAGTAGTACGGCTCGTACGGTTCATGCGCTCCATCAATTGCGTGATGCGGCGCAGACGACTAGTCCCCTGATCTCTGACGCGAAACACAGCTGTCAAATTAACGGCCATATCAGACGCCCCCAATACGCTTGGAGACTTTTATGATCTCCGCAAAAACATCGTCACTTTGTCTAAGAGCTTGTTTTCTAAATTTCTCTTTATTGGTCCTTAAATATTTAACTACCAATTCAATTGATACTTTAACATCGCTCGATAACTTAGTTAGTTCAGCGTCAACTACTCCATTAAGTTGGAATTTTAATGATTCAAGTTCTCGCATCCTATCTTTGTGACCACCGTTTTCTCTGAAAAAGTTAGGTGGCAACGAGTTCATTGCGAGTAAGCTTGCGTCTTTTATGATTGCTAGTTGTTGTTCGGCCGTTAATTCCATCCCTTGTGTCCTCCTCGTTGTTTTTATGGAAATAAGAAAAGGCGGAACTAAGTCCGCCCCAATTGTTATTCAATTACATTTGTTCCCTCCATGCCTGCAAAAGTTTGTACTGTGCCGTCGAGAATACCAATGGCCTTTTCTGGTGAATTAATGTGATTTGCGATGGCACCAATATACGTCTTAACAGTGTCGTGCTGAGGTGATCCCTCACGGAACAACTTAATGTCCTCACCATCACTAAAGTACGATAGGATACTGTCAGCCTTCTCCACTTCTGGCGTAGTAGCCTTTGCCTGGATGCTAGTATAAACGCGTGCTAATGCTTGTTTATGCTTTGGACTATCATCGATAGCAGTTACCATCTGGATAAACGCAGGGAACGCTTTTTGCAGTTCTGCAGCGTAGTAAGGTTCATCATATTTTGATTGAAAAGCGTCAATTGTTTTAATTGCTGTATCCACGTTTGTACTAAGCATGATGGACGTCTGTAACGCAGCGAGTTCTTGCTCGAATAACTTAACATCAACCGTGTTAGCTGGAGGCTTAATAGCTTCCGTTTTCATCTTTTTAGCAAGCGCCGTAGCTTCTGCAGCAACCTTCGCATATGTGGCCTTTTCTTTTGCTACAACCTCAAACACTTCTCGAGCTGCTTCGCGCTTAAATTCTGCTTCCTTTGCCTTTTTACCTTGAGGCGTAAGATGTTGGTCATTTCTAATCTTGGCCAGTGGATCATTCATTCCTTCTCTTACTTGAGTAGCGATTGTTGTGGCGAATTTCGATCTAATTTCGTAACCTTGTTCAAATAGCTCGCTTAATTTTTGGATTGTCATAATTTTCATTTCCCCTTTATTTGTTAGTTTTTTATTCAGTTGTGCAATGATGACGTTAATCACCATCACAAAACGCTTTACTTTCAATGTTATTTGTGGTATTATGATATTGTTGATAATTATGCTTAAATTTAATATCTACCAACAAAAATAGAAGAAGCTTCGTCAGATTGTATTTTTTGAATGATCTTTGCACGTGTCAACAAACTCATTGTACGCGCGCCACTCTCTATATTAGATATCGTGCTACAACCTACACCTACCATCTCAGCAAACTCCTTTTGTGTCATAACTAAAGTCTCGCGCAATTTCTTTAACTGTTCCCCCGTCATATCGTTTTCCTCCTTTTAATATCGTTTGCTCACATAATACCTAAAAATAAATGCGGGCTATCGCCCTTCACTAATATAGGGGTTCGTCCGACGGATAATCTGACGATAAACGGCTATTTTATCAACTTTTTCAGCAATTATTTGGGCTTGTTTAGCTTCTGCCAACGTTTTATATTTGACCATTTCTCCATGCTTATAACTTTCATTTTTCAGTTTTACTTTGAACATAGGCTTCTTCTTCATTATTTCCGTTTCCACCTTATAGGACGGCTGCGTTTCCTCATGAAGTCTATATCGATCATCCACCGACTCACCGTAAATAGGTGCATAATATTCAATCGGCAAATACGAGCCTGTACGTTTAAAGCGTTTTTTCGATTCATGCGAGGCTTTGCGACATGTATCACAACAGAATCGGCTATCTACTCGCTTTGACTTACTATCGCGTAAATTATCGCCTTCAATAGCGAACATGTTCAGACAAAACATATACTTACATCTCCGAAACTTCTTACGCTGTTGGACGTAATACGAGTAATCCAGTACGGTAGTATAATAAGGCAGCGCGTCGAGTCCAAACGTGTGAAGCAACGCCATATATCGGAACAATGACCATTCAATCCTCGACATCAAATCGTTATATAAATCGGTAATAGTAAAATCCGAACGCTCAACATATGCTTTATCGGTAACTGGTGGATTCGCTTTGATACTCTGACGATCCAGATACTCCGATAATTTAGCGAACTCCCTTGCCATCCCTTCTAGCGTCGTAACCTTCGCAGTTTTTAGTGGTACGTCATCTACATTTGCAAACCGCTCAAGGATTGACGGATTTTTAGATTTCGGCATATCTTGGCTAGTCTTGACGTAGTGGTACGCCTTGAGAATTTTATGCGTATATATCGAGCCTGGATAGACGTTTTCATACGTTATAGTGATTCCGTCAGCTTTTGCATATTCGATTAGTGCGAACGTAGTTTTACTGGCTCTCATTTTAGCTGCGACTGCTTTCGTCATTGGCTGCCCCCTTTCTTTTTATATCTCCGCTAATATGTTCACATATTTCGATAGATATATCCGAGTATTATCGTTATCTCTTATTTACTTGTTATTACCGATATTCTTTTATATCGATATATTGTTATTACAATAATGATAGTCATTGGATTTTCGTTAGAAAATACAATAGAGGATTTATGCGTTAGCATAAAGACTCGTTAATTATTAAGTCTTTATATATTACGTCTTTATAGAATTAAGTCTTTATACATCCTAAATAATCTTAGCCGCTAGAGAAAAGTACGGGTGTCATTAGCGAAAAATACGGGTGTCAACTTATATCCATTCAATTATTTCTGCTTCTTCGGCTCGTCTCTTTTCCTCATCTGCTTTTCTCTGTGCCTCTTTACGCTTCTCCAATTTAGCCTGAGCCTCCGGAAAACGTCTCACGAATTCTTCTTCATCGGTCAACAATGGATTAAACGTATAATAAAAACTGTAACGCTGTGGGCCACCTAAACGATGAACGTTTACCATACCGAGCTTTCCAAGCGTTTCAATACACCTACCGATGGTATCCTCATGTATTCCAAGCGTTCGCGACATATTCGCATAAGATGGGAAACTACGTCCCTCACGATGATTGTAGTTTTTTAGTAAGTACAAGTAGACTAAAAACGTATTACCTTTAAATTTAGGATGTAATGTATAAATCGTTAGCGCTTCGTTTTGTACAGCTACCCATCCGACACCCCATTCGTAAGGCAATGGTCTTTGTTGTTTTTGAGTTTCCGTCATAATATCGTCTCCTTTATTACATATAATCTCCCTATGTGCTTGCCTCCCTGTTTCTACAACTTCTCTCGCAATTCTTTTCTGCGCTCCTCTAATTCTAAATGGCGGTCGATATGCTCTACTTTCTCGTGGGCATCTAAAGTTTCTGAATTAATCGCTTTATAAGTTTGAATCGCTTCCTCAATGGTTTCGTTAAAATTCGCCTGTTTATTAGACATTACAATCCCTCCGATTATAAGATGATAGCCCGCCAATCAGACGGGCAGACATACGATTATTGACCCATGAATTTACGCATAGCTGCGTCTGCTTTAGCGATTAAATCCGAATACGTCATTTCTTCGTTGTTAATGAGAACATGATTGTCAAACAACATTCCTGAAAATAATTGATCTCCACCGAGCCCTTCGACAATAGTGATTACATAAAAAATTAGGTCGGCCTGCTCTACATCCGATGCTTTATATAGATTAGCTGCGAATAACCCATTACTTTTTTCATCATAAATTTGATTTTCAAATCCAGTTGTTTTATATACGGACAGTCCTTTAATTGCCGTTAATACCTCTAAAGCTTTTTGCTCAACTGATTTAGTTACCTCGATTGTTTTTGTCATAATAAAATCTCTCCCTTTTTTGGTTTTTATAATAAAAGTCATGTAAATGAGTCCTTCGATAATTCAACAATTTAACTTGGAAACTCTACAACGTTATCGATTCGTGGTGTAATACGATCGCAACCTTTCGCAACTCTAAAGAATCTATCCGCCCCATCTATCCAAACATAAACACCTTCGGCAAGCACGAAGCGTAGCGAGTATAAGTCAAGTTCACATTGTTCATCTAGTGTCATAGCATCATAATTCGCTTGAAATTCCTCTGCAGTCAATAACTTATCACCGGCTTGTAATTCCTTTGTATTAATGAATGAATCGCCTGCAGCCACTAAATACCAATCAGCGTTAAACAATGTCCCGTACTCACCATTAATAGGAGTCCCCGCATAGTTGAGCATTGCTTTAGTCGCCAGCTCAACCACCTCGTTGTCACGCAACGCATTTAATGTATTTCCTACCACAAAACCATCTTGTATATTACAATAGCGTGCTTCAAAGATTATATTGTCCTGATGGAATGCAGAAAAAATTTCAAGAGTATAATTCGTAACCTCTGTATCTCTTAATAGAGAGCAGTCTAAAAAAGTTTCAGTTTTTAGAGTAACGCCGAAAACATTGTCACGTGTCTTGGTTGTGTTTAAAACCGCTTGGAATGGTGCCGACTCCTTAATCCCTTTTAATACTGCTAACACTCGTTGTTTTGTTTCTACCATATCAATCTCTCCCTATTGTTTGATTTTGTTTTGTTATATGTGAACGCCGGTTGATCGACGGAATTGCCTCCTACTATATACACCCAGTAAAATGATTCTTTTTGGGACAAAATTTAAAAAATAATTCCTACTATATACTGCACGGTAAAAATTAATTTCGTTAACACTTTTCATAAAAAACTTAGCTATTATATATAGCACACTAAAACATCCGATTTGATATCACTTTTGTTGAAATTGAATCTCCTACTATATATTTGCGAGTAAAAATTAATTTCGTTAACACTTCCGATAAAAATTTACCTCCTACTTTGTATACCCGAACGAATATTGAGTTTCGGACATGATTATGATAAAAAGTTCTCTCTACTTCTTATTCCCATGTAAAACTTAATTTTGATATCACTTTCAATGAAATTTTCGTTCTACTATATACTGCACACTAAAACGATAGATTTTGGTACAACTTTTCAGAAAAATTTATTCCTACTGACTTATATACAAAAAATTTCCGTTTGGCGCACTTTCAGCAAGCCTTTTTATGTCGATTTTGTGACAATGCAACAACTATCCTTCTACTTATCTAATATAGAAAAATTTACTGATCCGCACACTTTTACGAAAATAAATTTCAAAGTGCGGTATCATAATGAATTTAGTTGAACGATAATCAATTACTTGCATGACTTAGCCTCCTTACTCTACTTAGTGGAGTTACAAGAGTTGAATTGGGACAATCTTTTTATATAATAACAAAATAAGTCTAAATACCCACGAACTATATCGTAAAATAAAGTTGCTACCGCCAGTGTATCGATGTTCTCCTTTACGATTGTGCGTTATAAGGCGTTTAAGCCTTCGTATGATAAATACATTTACTACGGTGCTAAGACGCCTAAATCGATGGGAACAACAAGGGAATACAAAGGCTAGACACGTCATTCACCTCGCATCTAGCCACAACCGGAATTCAACCCTCCGATAATACTTCCTCCAATGTTAACGTCATCTTAAAATCTCTTTTCCAACGTTTGCTGACTTTCTTACGGATGTTTACTGACGTTTCAATATCTCCTGCTACATTTCGTAGTGGATTTAAAACAGCGTCCAACCTGGCCATTTCGTCCTTCACTACTCGACGTTTTTTAAGCGTGTCTTGTAATTGCGTTACAAAACTTAACGAAAATTCTTCCGTTGGGTCGATTCCCTCTAAGTCGTGATACATACTACTAATATACTTATCTAGGCGAGACAACTCCTTAGTTAATAGGCCTCGCTGGTTATTTAATTCCGACAATAATCCGTTAAATTTTGAATGGTACTCGCACATATTAACTCCCCCAAACGTTTTCAGTTCCGGCCAAATTCCGTATTATCCTCCGTATTAAATTCCTGTATCAGCGTCCGATACCGTAGTAAATTACGTATTAAGCTAACAATTTTGGTGCTTGCGCTAAAAAGGATAAGAGTTCAATTGGCTCACATGTGTCCAGTTCTGAGAACAGTTTAGCAACAGTTTCATCCCAGGCGAATAATACCTCGTTATCTCCAATATAAAGAACTGCGTCATCCGCATATCCCGGCTGCTTAAAAACCTCTAAGTATACCCCTTCAATAATCTGTGTTCTTTCAACAACGTAGCTATAGTTTGGTTCGATTTCTACGATTTGCATTTGTGTAAACATGATATTACCTCCTGTTCAGTCATTATTTATTCCTCAAATTCATAATAAATGAATATTATGACTAAGTCAACATAAAATATGAACTAAATTCATAAATTATGATATATTTGATTTATAATACATAAAAGGATGGTTTATAAAATGAATATCACAAAGAAAATTAAATTACTTCTTGTAGAAAATGAAATGACTGCAACACAATTAGCAGAAAAGATAGGGACTACTCAATCAAACTTATCTAAGAAAATGAAAAATGAGACTTATACTGTATCTGACCTAGAAAAAATTGCAGAAGAACTAAATATGGAGCTAATCATTGATTTTAAACCGAAAAATTAGCATAAGAAAAGCGCTCTAGTATAAACTAGGCGCTCTTTTTATTTACTTTGCTTTTTATTTGATTTCTTTTTCTGTAATGGAATACCGGCTTCGTTTGCATGATTGATGATTTTACCGGCCAATTCTGCAGCCATTTCTTTTTTCGATTTACTCATCGAGACACCTCCAAAAAATACTTATGTACAAGCAGTATCACCAGGCTTCTAAAATTTTAATCATAAGAGCCACCTCCCCGACGTACGATAGTGGTGTAACGACAGGATAACAGTGTCTTAGATTTATTTCGCATTTGGGAGGCGAGAAAGTGCAAAAGGGAAGTGCAAGAAAGGTCCGTGCGGATAAAAAACGAGATGTGAGGCCAACTGTTCCAATTGAATTAAAAGACACAATTTATCGTATTAGCTATGTTATCGATACGCCCGTTAAGAACATCGTAGAAACAATTTGTTTATTTGGACTAGATTCACGGAAGGTCATCACTCACCTCTCCGAAAATTTCAAACGTAATGTAAGATTCCACAACACACTTTTTATGGGCGATATTAATAAGCCGTCGGTGCAACGACTTAAGCCAGGAACCAGGACAGAAAGGATCAGCACTCGACTAAAACAACCAGATTATGAAAACCTCGTAACACTCGCATTCGCACTCGATGTAACACCTTCGCGGGCCTGCTCTTTACTACTTGACGCTAGTATTCGTCACAGTGACTTTGTTAATAGTTACTTCCAACAGCATTTATCCGAAACTCTTAATTTCAATAGGATGGTAGAGTTAAAGAAGATTATTAGTTTTATAAATACGAATAGTCCTTACGATGAATCGGTATCGTGGCTCGCATTAGTTTCATATATCTACGCAGAAATAAAAGATAGCGCGGTTTCTTTCAACGACACGCTTCACGATTTTATCGACAAGTGGAAATAAGTAATTTTATTTACGCTCTATGTATTTATTTTGATATTTTAATAGTTTTACGCTTGACAGTATTTTAGGCTTACCACCATCATGGAGCCGGCAACATGGACAACGGCTTGGACGCAGTTCGTCTGCCTACACGCTGATAGTACGAAAAAATAGACGTAGTTATCAGTCATGTAAGACAGACGAATGCAATTTACATGGATCAGTATAACTATGGTATCCGTATTGTATCGCCGTATGTATTCGCGAGTATTTCTACTCAACGGACCTACTCGCTACTACTGCCCCCGCGAGGTAAGCTAAACTACGATTTGTCGTAGAGTGCTTTGTATGGTCCGTCCTACGCGCTCCGTAAAGCGCCAGTCCTTCCACTCCTGACCGTACAATGCCCGTCAGCGGCATTCAGACACAAGCGTACATACGGCGACGCTTATAGCGTGTCCTAACGATAATTATTGCGTCGGCTATCGTACAAACCGGTCAAGTTTAGCGTGTTACTAGGTTTCCACGTTGAACTACCGAAAATAGGCACACTAAATAAGCCTAGACGTTGTAATTTTTTCGAAAAGGCTGTACAATAGCGTTACATTGGTGTTTATGCTATCGTTCTAACGGTAGTCATATTCAGTTAAGGTCGAGTGTTCGCGCACTCGGCTTTTTCTTTTTGTCTAAAGATTATTTAACGGACTAAACTCACGATGTTTGTCGTGGACCTCCGTTGAAAATAGATTTACATAAGTTTTTACCATCTCCATTGTTGAATGGCCGAGTATCTTTTGTAATTCGAATATGCCAGCGCCATTCATAACGGATAGCTTAGCGAATGTATGACGCATTGTATGAGGCGAGCATCTGACGCCCTTTATGCCTGCTTTATTACCGTATTGAGCGACTATCTTCTGCAGAGAATTACGTTTCATTCCTGTACCTTCTAAAGTGACAAATAACGCATCTGTTTCGCATGTCCCTCTTAATTGCATATATCTACGAAGCTGCTCTTTCATCTTTGCTTGTATCGGTACATAGCGATGATAATGATTTTTCGTATTACGAATAAACACGAGCCCTTCCGACAGCTTCACATCTTCTACTAAAATACCGCAAGCTTCATTTAAACGAATGCCAGTTTCGAGCAGTAGCATCATAAACGTATAGTCTCGCTGACCTGTGAATGTACGCTTGTCCGTTGCATTGAACAATGCATGTAACTGTTTAACGGTGAATGTTTCAACGCTATTCTTACGATCACGAACTAACGGAAACTTTGCCAGGTCATTGACGGCCAAGTATTTATTTTCGAGTAACCAATGAAAGAACGCTCGAATTGCGCGTAGCTTAGAGTTTATCGTTGTTGTCCGTAGACCGCGTACTTGCATATTCTCGACTAACTCCTCTAGGTGCTTCCGCTGTACGTCGTGGATAAATAGCGAATGGTTTACGCTAACTAAGAACGTACGGAAGTGATTTAATTCGCGTTGATAGTAAGTAATCGTAAACTCGCGCAAGCCACGTCGTTTCGCATCCTTTATAAATACCGCTAACGCTTCATCGAACGTCGTCACCTGCATTGATACCGAACGACTCACGAGATCGAGTTCCCGTCCTACTAATTCGTTATTACGCTTAGACATAGAAAAAGACCGCCTTCCTTAGTATTTAAGGAAAACGGTCTACTAGCGAACATGCTAACGACTAATTTGACGCACATTATACGTCTAAAACGTAAAAAAGCGCCCCATGCTTACGCATGAAACGCCGTCAAATCAACGATTTAATGATACCGGTGGTCGGGGTCGAACCGACACTCCAAAGGAACACGATTTTGAGTCGTGCGCGTCTGCCAATTCCGCCACACCGGCATAATGGAGATAAAAAAAATCGGATAAACCGATTATCAGATAAAATATGGAGGCGGCAACCGGATTTGAACCGGTGATAAGGGTGTTGCAGACCCGTGCCTTACCACTTGGCTATGCCGCCATCATATTGGAGCGGAAGACGAGGTTCGAACTCGCGACCCCCACCTTGGCAAGGTGGTGTTCTACCACTGAACTACTTCCGCAAAAATGGCTGGGGTACTAGGATTCGAACCTAGGCATGACGGAATCAAAATCCGTTGCCTTACCGCTTGGCTATACCCCAACAATGGGGCGACTGATGGGAATCGAACCCACGAATGCCGGAACCACAATCCGGTGCGTTAACCACTTCGCCACAATCGCCATTGTATTATGATGTTTATTAATTTTATATTTGATGGGGCGACTGATGGGAATCGAACCCACGAATGCCGGAACCACAATCCGGTGCGTTAACCACTTCGCCACAATCGCCATAAAATTAATTGGCAGGGGCAGTAGGAATCGAACCCACACCAAAGGTTTTGGAGACCTCTATTCTACCGTTGAACTATGCCCCTATAGTAAAAAAAACTGGTGGAGGGGGACGGATTCGAACCGCCGAACCCTAAGGAGCGGATTTACAGTCCGCCGCGTTTAGCCACTTCGCTACCCCTCCGGGAAAATGGTGCCGGCTATAGGAATCGAACCCACGACCTACTGATTACAAGTCAGTTGCTCTACCTGCTGAGCTAAACCGGCAAAAAAATATGGTGGGTCAGGACGGAATCGAACCGCCGACACTTAGAGCTTCAATCTAATGCTCTACCAACTGAGCTACTGACCCATATTTAAAAAAATAAATGGCGGTCCCGACCGGGATCGAACCGGCGATCTCCTGCGTGACAGGCAGGCATGTTAACCGCTACACCACGGGACCATTTGGTTGCGGGGGCCGGATTTGAACCAACGACCTTCGGGTTATGAGCCCGACGAGCTACCACTGCTCCACCCCGCGATAATACTATGTTGTTATGAAAAATATGGTGGAGGATGACGGGCTCGAACCGCCGACCCTCTGCTTGTAAGGCAGATGCTCTCCCAGCTGAGCTAATCCTCCATCTGGGTATTTAAATGGTGACCCCTACGGGATTCGAACCCGTGTTACCGCCGTGAAAGGGCGGTGTCTTAACCACTTGACCAAGGGGCCTTCGTTTGGAATAAATCAAAGTGCTGGCGGAGAGTAAGGGATTTGAACCCTTGAGACAGTGTTAACCGCCTACACGATTTCCAATCGTGCTCCTTCGGCCACTCGGACAACTCTCCAAGAATGGCTCCGAAGGCAGGACTCGAACCTGCGACAACCTGATTAACAGTCAGGTGCTACTACCAACTGAGCTACTTCGGAATAATTTTAGTATATAGCCTAGCGATGTCCTACTCTCACAGGGGGAAGCCCCCAACTACCATCGGCGCTAAAGAGCTTAACTTCCGTGTTCGGTATGGGAACGGGTGTGACCTCTTTGCCATCATCACTAGACTATTTGAAAGACAACACCTATTATAACATATTTTATCAAAATTACAAGTATATTATAATATTTTATTCTTTCAAAACTGGATAAACGTGCATTGACTGCTTCAAACAATTTGGTTAAGTCCTCGATCGATTAGTATTCGTCAGCTCCATGTGTCACCACACTTCCACCTCGAACCTATCTACCTCATCGTCTTTGAGGGATCTTACTTACTTGCGTAATGGGAAATCTCATCTTGAGGGGGGCTTCATGCTTAGATGCTTTCAGCACTTATCCCGTCCACACATAGCTACCCAGCGATGCCTTTGGCAAGACAACTGGTACACCAGCGGTGTGTCCATCCCGGTCCTCTCGTACTAAGGACAGCTCCTCTCAAATTTCCTACGCCCACGACGGATAGGGACCGAACTGTCTCACGACGTTCTGAACCCAGCTCGCGTACCGCTTTAATGGGCGAACAGCCCAACCCTTGGGACCGACTACAGCCCCAGGATGCGATGAGCCGACATCGAGGTGCCAAACCTCCCCGTCGATGTGGACTCTTGGGGGAGATAAGCCTGTTATCCCCGGGGTAGCTTTTATCCGTTGAGCGATGGCCCTTCCATGCGGAACCACCGGATCACTAAGCCCGTCTTTCGACCCTGCTCGACTTGTAGGTCTCGCAGTCAAGCTCCCTTGTGCCTTTACACTCTACGAATGATTTCCAACCATTCTGAGGGAACCTTTGGGCGCCTCCGTTACCTTTTAGGAGGCGACCGCCCCAGTCAAACTGTCCGCCTGACACTGTCTCCTGCCCCGCTAAGGGGCATGGGTTAGAATTTCAATACAACCAGGGTAGTATCCCACCGACGCCTCCTTCGAAGCTGGCGCTCCGAGATCTCTGGCTCCTACCTATCCTGTACAAGTTGTACCAAAATTCAATATCAGGCTACAGTAAAGCTCCACGGGGTCTTTCCGTCCTGTCGCGGGTAACCTGCATCTTCACAGGTACTATAATTTCACCGAGTCTCTCGTTGAGACAGTGCCCAGATCGTTACGCCTTTCGTGCGGGTCGGAACTTACCCGACAAGGAATTTCGCTACCTTAGGACCGTTATAGTTACGGCCGCCGTTTACTGGGGCTTCAATTCGCAGCTTCGCTTGCGCTAACCACTCCTCTTAACCTTCCAGCACCGGGCAGGCGTCAGCCCCTATACGTCACCTTACGGTTTTGCAGAGACCTGTGTTTTTGCTAAACAGTCGCCTGGGCCTATTCACTGCGGCTCTCATGCGCTTGCACGCTCAAGAGCACCCCTTCTCCCGAAGTTACGGGGTCATTTTGCCGAGTTCCTTAACGAGAGTTCTCTCGCACACCTTAGGATTCTCTCCTCGACTACCTGTGTCGGTTTGCGGTACGGGCACCTCTCACCTCGATAGAGGCTTTTCTTGGCAGTGTGAAATCAGGAACTTCGTCCATACGGACTCGCCATCACAGCTCAACGTTACAGTGTGCGGATTTGCCTACACACACGCCTTACTGCTTGGACGCGCATAACCAACAGCGCGCTTACCCTATCCTACTGCGTCCCCCCATTTCTCAAACGGTGAGGAGGTGGTACAGGAATATCAACCTGTTGTCCATCGCCTACGCCTGTCGGCCTCGGCTTAGGTCCCGACTAACCCTGAGCGGACGAGCCTTCCTCAGGAAACCTTAGTCATACGGTGGACGGGATTCTCACCCGTCTTTCGCTACTCATACCGGCATTCTCACTTCTAAGCGCTCCACCAGTCCTTCCGGTCTGACTTCAACGCACTTAGAACGCTCTCCTACCACTGACATCGTAGATGTCAATCCACAGCTTCGGTGAATCGTTTAGCCCCGATACATTTTCGGCGCAGCGTCACTCGACCAGTGAGCTATTACGCACTCTTTAAATGATGGCTGCTTCTAAGCCAACATCCTGGTTGTCTGTGCAACGCCACATCCTTTTCCACTTAACGATTACTTTGGGACCTTAGCTGGTGGTCTGGGCTGTTTCCCTTTTGACTACGGATCTTATCACTCGCAGTCTGACTCCCGTGTATAAATATCTGGCATTCGGAGTTTGTCTGAATTCGGTAAACCGGGATGGCCCCCTAGTCCAAACAGTGCTCTACCTCCAGTATTCTCATCACGAGGCTAGCCCTAAAGCTATTTCGGAGAGAACCAGCTATCTCCAAGTTCGATTGGAATTTCTCCGCTACCCACACCTCATCCCCGCACTTTTCAACGTGCGTGGGTTCGGGCCTCCAGTAAGTGTTACCTTACCTTCACCCTGGACATGGGTAGATCACCTGGTTTCGGGTCTACGACCACGTACTATTTCGCCCTATTCAGACTCGCTTTCGCTGCGGCTCCGCCTTCTAAAGCTTAACCTTGCACGTAATCGTAACTCGCCGGTTCATTCTACAAAAGGCACGCTATCACCCATTAACGGGCTCTAACTACTTGTAGGCACACGGTTTCAGGATCTCTTTCACTCCCCTCCCGGGGTGCTTTTCACCTTTCCCTCACGGTACTGGTTCACTATCGGTCACTAGGTAGTATTTAGCCTTGGGAGATGGTCCTCCCGGATTCCGACGGAATTTCACGTGTTCCGCCGTACTCAGGATCCACTCAGGAGAGAACGAACTTTCGACTACAGGGCTTTTACCTGCTCTGGCGGACCTTTCCAAGTCGCTTCATCTAACTCGCTCTTTTGTAACTCCGTATAGAGTGTCCTACAACCCCAAGAGGCAAGCCTCTTGGTTTGGGCTCTTCCCGTTTCGCTCGCCGCTACTCAGGGAATCGATTTTTCTTTCTCTTCCTCCAGGTACTTAGATGTTTCAGTTCCCTGGGTCTGCCTTCAAGACGCTATGTATTCACGTCAAGATACTACGCGATTAAACGTAGTGGGTTCCCCCATTCGGAAATCTCCGGATCAAAGCTCACTTACAGCTCCCCGAAGCATATCGGTGTTAGTGCCGTCCTTCTTCGGCTCCTAGTGCCAAGGCATTCGCCGTGCGCCCTTAATAACTTAACCTACAGCTTTCAATACACATCGCATTTCGTTGTCAGCTTCACTCGTTCAATCAGTCACGTACTGAAGTACGCTCCTTCATTCACTCGATTGCTTCCTAGAACTGCTTGTGTCTTGAAACCTTACTAATGTTATTAAGCCTATAAAAAACTTAAAAAATAAATGTGTTTGTTACAATTTCAATGTCGTTTTATCCAGTTTTCAAAGAACAAGTTTTGAAGTATTTCATTCGGAAGAATGAACCTTCAAAACTGAACGCAAAACGTAATCTTACAAACCCAAGGTTTGTATTCCGAAATAATCCTTAGAAAGGAGGTGATCCAGCCGCACCTTCCGATACGGCTACCTTGTTACGACTTCACCCCAATCATCTATCCCACCTTCGGCGGCTGGCTCCAAAAGGTTACCTCACCGACTTCGGGTGTTACAAACTCTCGTGGTGTGACGGGCGGTGTGTACAAGGCCCGGGAACGTATTCACCGCGGCATGCTGATCCGCGATTACTAGCGATTCCGGCTTCATGTAGGCGAGTTGCAGCCTACAATCCGAACTGAGAACGACTTTATCGGATTAGCTCCCTCTCGCGAGTTGGCAACCGTTTGTATCGTCCATTGTAGCACGTGTGTAGCCCAGGTCATAAGGGGCATGATGATTTGACGTCATCCCCACCTTCCTCCGGTTTGTCACCGGCAGTCACCTTAGAGTGCCCAACTAAATGATGGCAACTAAGATCAAGGGTTGCGCTCGTTGCGGGACTTAACCCAACATCTCACGACACGAGCTGACGACAACCATGCACCACCTGTCACCGTTGCCCCCGAAGGGGAAACTATATCTCTACAGTGGTCAACGGGATGTCAAGACCTGGTAAGGTTCTTCGCGTTGCTTCGAATTAAACCACATGCTCCACCGCTTGTGCGGGCCCCCGTCAATTCCTTTGAGTTTCAGTCTTGCGACCGTACTCCCCAGGCGGAGTGCTTAATGCGTTAGCTGCAGCACTAAGGGGCGGAAACCCCCTAACACTTAGCACTCATCGTTTACGGCGTGGACTACCAGGGTATCTAATCCTGTTTGCTCCCCACGCTTTCGCGCCTCAGCGTCAGTTACAGACCAGAAAGTCGCCTTCGCCACTGGTGTTCCTCCAAATCTCTACGCATTTCACCGCTACACTTGGAATTCCACTTTCCTCTTCTGCACTCAAGTCCCCCAGTTTCCAATGACCCTCCACGGTTGAGCCGTGGGCTTTCACATCAGACTTAAAGGACCGCCTGCGCGCGCTTTACGCCCAATAATTCCGGACAACGCTTGCCACCTACGTATTACCGCGGCTGCTGGCACGTAGTTAGCCGTGGCTTTCTAATAAGGTACCGTCAAGGTACAGCCAGTTACTACTGTACTTGTTCTTCCCTTACAACAGAGTTTTACGATCCGAAAACCTTCTTCACTCACGCGGCGTTGCTCCATCAGGCTTTCGCCCATTGTGGAAGATTCCCTACTGCTGCCTCCCGTAGGAGTCTGGGCCGTGTCTCAGTCCCAGTGTGGCCGATCACCCTCTCAGGTCGGCTACGCATCGTCGCCTTGGTGAGCCGTTACCTCACCAACTAGCTAATGCGCCGCGGGCCCATCTTATAGCGACAGCCGAAACCGTCTTTCAGTGTTCCACCATGAGGTGGAACAGATTATTCGGTATTAGCCCCGGTTTCCCGGAGTTATCCCAAACTATAAGGTAGGTTGCCCACGTGTTACTCACCCGTCCGCCGCTAACGTCAAAGGAGCAAGCTCCTTCTCTGTTCGCTCGACTTGCATGTATTAGGCACGCCGCCAGCGTTCGTCCTGAGCCAGGATCAAACTCTCCATAAAAGAAATTTGATTAGCTCAAATTGTTTTGCTGGCATCAATTTTGATGTCCAAAATTTTGTTTTGTTCACTAGCCGAAGCTAGTTACTTAAAACTTTATTGATTACGTTTTGCTTGTTCAGTTTTCAAGGTTCATTTTTAAGTCGTTTTTCAGCGACTTCTTTATATTAACATCTCACTCAAATCATGTCAACTACTTTTTAAAAAAGTTTTCTGTGTTTTTCATTGAGTTTTTGTTATGTCTTAGCGACAATTAATATAATACAATACTAAGATATTATTCGTCAACTATTTTTCTAAAAAAATATCGAGGTATTTTTAAATACCTCGATTACAAGCATACTACAGTCATAGCTCCATTTCTAGAGCTTCTTTATTTACCTTGTAATGACGGTGAAAAATCATATCACTTTTCGCAGCAATTGGTTCTATTTGAATATAGCCTTTATCCACTAAATACTCTACAAACACTTCTAAATCTACTGAGTAATTCATGAGCTCATGATGATCATGCAATTCCTGAATAGTCCACATATCTTTTGTTTGCATGACTTCTAAAATATGCTGTGCTCCATCACGTGTACGAGAATGTATTAAAAACTCACTTGCTAAAAATAATAACTCTAAGCGCTTTTCTATCGGCTCATTACTTGTGACAAGCTCTTCATATAATTTATAGATGGCTGGCTCGATTTTTTTCACCTGTGCCCAGACCGTTACTTCAGGGTACAATCCACTATCTATAATAGAGAGACGGCCTAAATGATGTAGGGAATCAACCACATGATTATAAGCATCCAAGTAACTCCCTTTATCAAAGTACTCTTTCCCCTCTAGATAACGACGAATCAGCTTTGAAAATTGGATACCAGTTTTAATTTTACGTCCACTGTAAGGGAATTCCTGCAATTCTATTTTTAATTTATGCAAAAATTCATTACGATCAAATAAAACTCTTCCAAAGAAAATCCAATCGACTACCTTCTTATTAGAACCAATAAGCAACCATTTTCTTATTAATTTCTCCGTAACAGTATGTAGAGCAACTTTATTTCCTTCATATAGGTAATGTTTCGAAAAGACAGGCTGCTCTGCTTCTTTTACGATAATTAGTAATACTGTATCAAAAGTATCTGTAACGTTACTTTTTTCCTCACGCTTTTCCACTAAAATGACGCCTAGTGTGTTCGACTGACTTGCACGTTCTTGGTATATTGGACGCAAGACTTGCTCCATGTTCAGCCCCCCTTTTTCATGTAGATTCCATTGTTCCGTTTAAAAATTCGACATACTCTAAAAGTATTCCTTCTTTCAACCTTCTCAAAGCTAAAATACTTTGCCCTTATATGTTATAGTAGATTTTAGATTGGGAGGCAAGATGAAAAATGAAACCTTATAAAAGTAAAATTAATAAAATTCGTTCATTCGCATTAGCACTAATCTTTATCGGTTTTATTGTTATGTATGGAGGTATTTTCTTTAAAAATAGCCCGATACTAGTTTTAATTTTTATGACACTTGGGGTTTTATGTATTATCGGAAGTACAGTTGTATATGCATGGATAGGATTATTGTCAACAAGAGCTGTACAAGTTGAATGCCCGAATTGTCATAAACACACAAAAGTATTAGGTCGTGTAGATATGTGCATGTACTGCAATGAGCCTTTAACACTTGATCCTTCTCTAGAAGGTAAAGAGTTCGATCAATCCTATAATCATAAAGCAAAAAAATCCTAGCCCATTAAGAGCTAGGATTTTATTGTACTTTAGCAGTTACTTCTTTACATGATGGACAAGTGCCGTATATCTCTAAACGATGCGAGTGCACATCAAAGCCAGTTACCTGAGATGCAAAATGCTCAATTTCGTCGAGTCCAGGATAATGGAAATCGACAATCTTGCCACAGCATTCACAAATCATATGATAATGATCATTTGTCACGAAATCAAAGCGACTTGAAGCATCTCCATAAGTCAGCTCTTTCACAAGACCCACCTCACGAAATACGCGCAGGTTGTTATAGACAGTCGCTACACTCATATTAGGAAACTTGCCCTCAAGTGCTTTATAAATTTCATCGGCAGTAGGATGTGCCATTGATTGAATCAAATATTCCAAAATAGCATGACGCTGAGGAGTAATACGTACACCAGTTGTTTTTAACGTGTCCAGTGCATCCTGTAAATGCGTTGCAGACATCGTCATGCACCTCTTCCATAAGTATTATTAATTTATAATTGTTATAATTAGTGTATCCAATTCGCACTACTTCGTCAACAATCACATACTCTTTATCCTTCTTCTAACAATGGCTATCCCTTAATATCCCCTTGATAAATCCATAACATTTTCTAAATCAGTATCGCCCTTCAGCCATTTTGTCAGACTTGGCTTAAAGATCTCTAAGCTTCGTTCAACATAACGAGAAGAATGACTTGAAATATGTGGCGATACAATAACATTTGAGAAGGACCATAATGGACTATCCGATGACAAAGGTTCTACTTCAAATACATCTAAAACAGCGTAGCCAATTTGCTCTGTTGCAATTGCTTGAATGAGCACCTTCTCATCAACCAAGTTCCCTCGACCAAAATTCATGAAAATAGCACTGCTTTTCATGGCAACAAAATGCTCTTCTTTTAATAAATGCGTTGTTTCTGGTGTTTTTGGTAACACAGAAATGACGATATCTGCATTGGGTAAGGCTTCTTTTAATTGGGCAAAGCTAATCATACTATCCATATAGGCCGCTTCTTTCCCCGAACGGTTGCAGCCAATCGTCGTTACTCCAAAAGCCTGCAATAAACGTCCAACTTCCGAGCCAATAGCACCTGGCCCTAAAATTAGCGCTGTGCTACCTCGTAACTCGGTTTGCTTTGCTTTTTTGGACCATTCACTTTTCTTTTGTTGCTCATACATCCAAGGCAAAGCACGTTTAATCGCTAAAATATGGGCTAGCATTGATTCTGCCATTGGTGTTTTATGAATTCCCCGTACATTGGAAACTAAAATACCACGTTCCATAATAGCTCGGGCTGGCATTTTTTCTATACCTGCTGAAGCAACGAAAATCCATTTCAACTTAGTTGCATATTGGATATTCTCTTCTGTTAAATCTTCACCATATGTAACTAAAATATCAGCTTGCTGAAGCTCTTCATTTGATAATCCACTGTCAAATACAAAATCAAGCTGTGGAAAATCGGTTAGCAACGGCTCACGTAAATCCGGTCTAGGTTCAAATGTAAAATAAACTCTCATTTCTCTGCCTCCCGTTCTGCTAAATAGGCATAAACTTCTTCAATATGATTTTTCACACGTACTTTGCGCCAAGCTTTTACAAGCTTACCCTCCGTATCAATTAAAAACGTTGAACGCTCTATGCCCATAAATTCCCGACCATACATTTTCTTTAAAACCCAAACACCGTATGCTTCAGCAACTGCATGATCCTCATCAACTAATAGTGAGAACGGTAAGCCGTGCTTATCAATAAATTTCGTATGTTTAGTTGCATCATCTGGACTTACTCCAAGAACAGCAGCATTTAAATGACTGAAGTCCTCAAACTTATCTCGAAAATCACATGCTTCTGTCGTGCAGCCTGGTGTCATATCCTTTGGGTAGAAATATAAAATAACATTCTGACCTTTAAAATCAGATAAATGCACCATTTCCCCCTTTTCGTTCATTAGAGAAAAATTTGGCGCCTTTTGTCCTTCCAGTAAAGTCATAACAATCTCCTCCTTTGTAGGTTCTATTTTACTCTAAGTAACAAATCAAGTCATATCTCTTAATTTCTTTGGATTTCTTACAACGATAGGTCTACAATAGATTACGTATAAAAAGTTAGGAGGCAATACAATGAATCACGCAAAATCTGAAGCAGTACACGCAGAGGCGTTACAGCACATCGTTGGTGGTGTAAACAGCCCTTCTCGTTCATATAAAGCAGTAGGTGGCGGTTCTCCTGTGGCAATGGCTCGAGGAAAAGGTGCTTATTTTTGGGATGTAGATGGCAACCGTTATATTGATTATCTAGCCGCTTATGGCCCTATCGTGACAGGACATGGTCACCCACATATTGCTAAGGCAATTACACATGCAGCAGAAAACGGAACACTTTTCGGAACCCCAACTGAATATGAGGTTACATTCGCTAAAATGCTTAAAGAAGCTATTCCTTCTATGGATAAAGTACGATTTAACAACTCTGGTACAGAGGCAGTTATGACAACCATTCGTGTTGCTCGTGCCTATACTGGTCGTACAAAAATCATGAAATTTGCAGGCTGCTACCATGGTCACTTCGATTTAGTATTAGTAGCTGCTGGCTCTGGTCCTGCAACATTAGGAACTCCTGACTCTGCAGGTGTGACGACTTCTACAGCAGAGGAGGTTATTACAGTACCGTTTAATAACCCAGAAGCTTTTACTGAGGCAATGAATAAATGGGGCGACCAAATTGCGGCTATCTTAATCGAACCTATCGTAGGGAACTTTGGGATTGTAGAACCAAACCCAGGCTTCCTTGAATTGGTCCATGCTACCGCAAAAGAAAAAGGAGCATTGACGATATACGACGAGGTTATCACTGCTTTCCGCTTCCACTATGGTGGAGCTCAAAATTTACTTGGCCTCACACCTGATCTGACTGCACTTGGTAAAGTTATTGGTGGTGGTTTACCCATCGGTGCTTATGGTGGTCGTAAAGAAATTATGGATACAGTTGCACCACTTGGCCCAGCTTACCAAGCAGGGACAATGGCTGGGAATCCTGCCTCAATGCAAGCTGGGATTGCCTGCCTAGAAGTGCTACAAACACCAGGTATTTACGATGAGATGGATCGACTAGGTGGTATTTTAGAAAATGGTATTTTAACGGCGGCTAAAAAACACGGTGTAACTATTACATTAAATCGTCTTAAAGGAGCACTAACTATTTACTTTACAGATGTGAAAGTAGAAAACTATGAGCAAGCTGAAAACTCTGACGGTGAAATCTTTGGGCGCTTCTTTAAATTAATGCTAGAACAAGGTATTAATTTAGCGCCATCTAAATATGAGGCTTGGTTCCTAACAACTGAGCATACAGAAGCAGACATTCTTGAAACCATTAAAGCTGTAGATTATGCTTTTTCTCAATTGTCATAATGTGTCAATAAAAAGGCGACTTACGAGTTAAGTCGCCTTTTTCTTATTCATGCATGCAAATCTATGTATTTTATGTGCACTTCCTTCTATAATGTAAAGAAACTAAAAAAATATTAGACAGAAAGGACATCTTTATGAAATTAGGTGCCCGTGTATTTAAAACTGGTGTTGCTATCGTTTTTGCCCTGTTTATTGCAGAGTTATTAAAACTACCTTCACCTGTTTTTGCTGGAATTGCAGCCATTTTTGCGATTCAGCCTTCTATTTATCGTTCTTATCAAACCATTGTAGAGCAAGTACAAGCAAATATTATAGGAGCGACAATTGCCGTCATTTTCGGCTTACTTTTTGGCCATCATGTTGTAGCCATTGGTATAGCTGTCATAATTGCTATTGGTTTAATGTTAAAGTTTAAACTTGAAAAATCACTTTCGCTGGCATTGGTGTCAGTCGTAGCTATTATGGAGTTTCAAGGCGATGACTTTTTAACGTTTGGTTTAATACGCTTTGTGACAATCTTGGTTGGGGTGTTGGCAGCATTTGTTGTAAACCTATTTTTCCTACCACCAAAATACGAGGTAAAACTATTCCGCAAAATCTATATTTTACAGGATGATATTATTCGTTGGACACGACTTGCTGTACGTCAGGCTTCTGAACATACCTCTACAAAGGCAGCATTAAGTAAATTTAAAAGTCGTATGTTACGAGTGGATACATTGTACGATTTATATAAGGAAGAACGAAATTACTTAAAAAATAAAAAGTATGTGAAAGCACGTAAACTAGTGGTCTATCGTCAAATGATTTTAACTTCCAAAAAAAGTTTAGAACTGCTTCAGCGGTTGCATAACCATGAAAATGAACTAGCTCAGCTACCTACACAATTTCACTTAATGATTCAAGAGCGACTTGATTCCTTGCTAACTTACCATGAGCAATTACTCTTAAAATATACAGGGAAACTTAAGCCTGAGCATTCAGAGTGGAGCAAAAGCATTGACTATGTCCAACGCAATGAGCTAATGGAAATTTTCATCAAGCAAATTAACTTTGCTCGCGAAGAGGGCGATACAGAATTTTCTAGCTATCATTTACTTTATATTTTATCGCGCATATTAGATTATGAAGAAAATCTAGAGCATCTAGACACGCTTATCGTGTCTTACCAAAGCTACCATGGACATGAAATTAATGTAGAATTTGAAGAAGAGTTCATCTAGTTAGCATTTTAGGGTGGTAGATTATTTTATTCAGCGGGTTTTGAACACCCGCTGAAAACCTCGCCCCCTAGAAAAAGAAATCTGTTGTATTTACATACAAAAAATCCCCCAAGTAGTAATCTACTTAGAGGAAGTGAATTAATGCCGCAATGTTAACAGTTGTTGCTCTGCTTGCTGACGCTTAATGGTTTGCTCATCACGTAAATGCTGATAATTTGCAATACCTGAAACAATAATATCCCACATTTCTTCTAGGCTCTGCGTTGTGCTAGATTGTTGAGCCATAGCAGTACTTAATTGAACCGCTTCCTTGCTGGCTCCCCCAAATTGCTTCATACGGTCTTCAAAGGCAGATGCTGATTGACTTTGTAATTGTTGACGTCTTTCATTAACTGCATTCATCAAACCCATTTTAAAAACAGGAATGGTTTTAATAAAAGCCCCATTAATTTGTTCAATCAACTCACTGTTACCATTTCGCAGCATGTCAATTTGAGGGGCAGTTAAAATGGCCACCATACGCGACTTTTCCAACTCGTCTATTTTCTGCTGGAGTAACTCGGCAATAGCTTGCAAACGATTCAGCTCCATTTTTGCTACCTGATTGCCTGCCTCTCCCTGTTTTTCATACATAGGGATCAATGTTGTTTGTACTTCATGTAATTTCATATCTGTTGCTACGATATATTTTTCCAGCTCTAGATAGTACGTTAAATCTTCATTATATAATCGTGCAAGTATTCGATTATCCTTAGCTAATTCTTCTTCCATAAGCACAAATTGATAATGAATTTTCTCAATATCTCTACCAAGTACATTGTATTTTTCAAATAAATCGTCGTCATTTTTAGGTTTACGTGCAAAGAGCTTTTTAAAAAACCCTCTTTGCTCAGCAAAATCTTTTTTGTCAAATGACAACATTAAAGTTTCAAGCTGCTTAAATAATGTATTTGATTCAAAAGAGGCAGAGCGGGTAACGATATCTAATAGTTGATCAGAGAACTTTGCTAATTTTGTCGCTGGTTCTTTTCCCAATGACATTAGCTCTATCTGGTTTTTTATATTGATTTGATTGGCAATTTGCTGTATCTCTACATGGTCTCTTAATTGTTCTTTAACGGCTGCTGCTGTTTCAGGTGTTAGCTGTTCCAGCGATAACGAGATATTTGACATTTGTCCTGCCTCCTTCCTATCATCAGAAAAAACGATTAAAGAGCTTTTTGATGATTTTGTCGGGTGCCTTTTTTTGCTGCTTAGGTTCCTCATAGTGCAAGTCAAACAGCATATGTTCTAAACGATGTACATCGTAAGTATCCTCTTGCAAATGCTTTTCTAAGTCTAACTGTCCTGTTGGATTATATAAGATAATATCCATACCAAAGCGATTTAAAAATGCTAATAATGCAATATCTTCACGCGATAATGCTGGCTGTTGAGGCGCCTGGAATAACACGATTTTTGGTACCTCTTGTGAATAATCAAAGCCTTGCAGTAACCGTAAGATATCTTGAGGAATCATTGATAGTTGTTTAAATATAAATAACTGTAAATCATATAACGTTTCATTTGGCTGTTGTTTTAACATTGGTTGTTCACATGACGTTTTTATTGTGTGGGCAATTGCATGCTGTAGCTCGAATGTTAATTCACCATATTGCCACCAATCGCTTTGCATAATGCGCTCTACAGATAGTTCACCATTCACGAGACAATGCTTATAGTGAAAATGAAAATTGGCCCTGCTCGTAGTTGTAAAAGGGAAGTCCTGTACAAAAACAGTTTGTGGACTTGCTAGTAACTGATGCATATAATGCCAATACTCTTCTCGTTTACTCGAAACCCCACTTATTTTTGCAAAGATGACTGGAATGACTACCTCGTTGCGAATTACCTCAAATTGTGGTCGAACCAATGCTTTTTCTTTAGCATAAATAAAAATATCATCATATGTCATCCGTAATGTTAATGACCGTGGCATAAAATCCTTAAACTGCCAAGGCTTATAAACACCTGATTGCTGATCATGCATTAATTGCTCGAAATGCTGACTAGAACGATAACCTACAGTTGCCTGGCGATCACGGAGCTTGTCAGGAAATGGCTGTAAAGTTGTTTGGTTGGGATATGAGTATGTGATGGAAAACGACTCTGTAGGATCAATTTCAGCGAACTCATCTATTTTAGCTGGATGAAAAATTAATACATCACATCCAAGCTCCATTAAAAGTAATAAAAAATAACGTTGGCTAACCGTTGTGTCCCCATACCAAACAACTTTTGGAAAATCATCTGTTGGATTCATTGTTTTTGTCCATTGAATCCAATGATTTTTTAACCATTTCACCATATCAATTAAAAAACGGCGAAATTCATTTGATAGCAGACCTAGTGATTGTTGTTCTTGAAAGAGCTCCACAACTTTAATAGTTGCTAGCTGTAAATGTCGATTCATTACGCTATCATCATGTTTGGGAATTAACTGATGGCCATACATCATCGCCACTAAACGGTTAATTGATAGCCCTTTTGGCGTTTGTTGATGCTGCGATAAAATGGTTTGTATAGCCTGAAAATCCTTTTGCTCAATATGCTTATTTAATTCTTCACTTAAAATATGGATCTGAGGGTTTTGTGACAATGTAAATAATGAATTAAAATAATCATCTTCTTCGATTGGTACGCCTAATACACGAACCGCAATCCTGCTAAAACTCACTTGCTGTGCTGTTTCCTCATAAAATGCACGATCCCTTGGTGAATCTTGAAACGCCTGTAGCCAATCATCAGGGTGACGCTCCAACACTGATTTAATTGTGATTGTTTGCATACAAACGCACCTCCTCAAAATCATCCTCAGCATATGCTGAGGATTTCAATTGTCATAGGACGACTCTACCTTATGACTACAAAAAATATTTGAATAACCTATACAACGGTTTGGTGTGAAGCTATTTGCAAGACCATTTCTAGCAAGTCCTTTGTAAATGCTTCACCGTTGTGAGCCGAGTAAGTTGTATTTTGTAGAATTTTTGGCTGTTTATCCTTTAAATCTCCGTGGTTCGGTGTAAAAGCTACATCAGCCATTGCCAGCATTCCATAATCCATAATAGAGTCACCCGCTGCTATATGCACATCGTATGTACAGAATTCTTTTATATATTCGATAGCCGCTTCCTTTGTCAGTACCTTTGGCATAAAATACAGTTTTTTACCTTGTAGAAGAACATACCAACCATGAGCATCCAACTCTTGAATTATAGCTTGTAATTCATCGTGGGGTAAAACTTCAATATCCACATGATGGACGTAAAAAAGATCATCTATATACAAAGTACGTTGTAGCCATGTTTCAGATTGAATGGTATAAAAATGCTTTAACATATCCTCACGAGGAATAGAGGAATCCTCGATACGTCTGCTTAAGATTTTCGTCCATTTTTCATATGGCTGACCCTTTTCTAATATTGTACCCCCATTGCTTGCAATTGCAAAAGTAGGACACAAATCATTAATAAAATGGATTCTCTTATATTGATGTAACGCCCTAGTCGTAACAGGTACAAAGAGTGTTTGTTGATGTACCTGATGTAATAGTGTTGCGGTTGCCTGCGTCATCATACTCATTGCTTCCTCAGCTTTGTGTTCAACTACCAATGTCTCTGTAGCAGGTGGAAACAGTTTCATCATATGTTTAGAATAAATAAGTGTTCTATCTAAATCCGATGTAAATAGTATCATCTTAATCTCCTCTATATTTCTTTTATTAAACCACAACATGCATAGGACATATTAGAATATTCTTCTATTACTATATGTTTTTCTTGGGCAAGAAATAAAATATGTTGCAGTTCATCCATGTACCGCGGATTAATTAAAATTTTCCAAGGTAAACGTCGCAGCAAAACTCTTGTCGTCTCACCAACACCCGGTTTGATAAAATGAATATTATCAATACAAAAATCTCGTTGAATATTTTGCACAGACTTCATGCCCTCCCAAGTAATTGGAGATTCGTCCTGCTTTTGTAATTGTTGCATAATTGTACTCTGCACCTGTTCAAAGCATGTGACAATACGTTCTATGTACAGATTGGAGACGTCTAGATCCTCTAATTCTTTATAGTATTTAGCACCATGAAAGTCGTTCGCATCCATAAATTGTCGATTTAAAACCGTTCTACTCACCAATCCCGATACAGTCGAATTTAAACAAGCAGATGGTATTAAAAAGTCTTCTCGAGTACCATAAATGGCTGCACAATGCCCAGGATCGGCCAATACAGCTAAATTGGCATTCAATTGCCCTTGGTATTGCGCATTAAATTTTTGACAGGATTGAATTAATTCATTGGTAATTGCCCCTTTACCAGTCCAACCATCGATAAATTGAAGACAGCCGAGAGAATGCTGTGTCAAAATGAAACGAATGGCTGTTTCATCAAAGCCGCGACCGCGCAAAATAGAGATGGAGTAATGCGGAACATTCACCCTATAACGCATAGATATATAGCGTTTGATTAAAATGCCGATAGGTGTACCTGCTCGGGCTAAACTAACAAGAATTAAATTGTCTAACCCCCTACTTTCGATTATTTGCTCTGCCACTACGCCAACAGCAATTGCAATTCTTTCTGCATAAGCGTCTAACGTTTTATAAAAAAGATTCATATACGTATCGGATGGTTGCTTCTCTATTGGTAGCATTTCTGAATAATGTGTGCCTGATTGAATAAGCTGCTCACGTTTCTCATTATCCATTTCAAGAAATACATTTCCTATATCACGCAATAAAAAAGTAACGTCCTCTGGCGCATAGCTGCCCATTTTATCTGGCTGTAAAGTCGATATCATCATTCAACCTCCTATTCATGCATACAAATCACATATATTGTAGCGCTACTAACTTCTTGTAGTGCCTTTACCATACGGGCAACTACCTCTTTACTTGCTATACGTTCCACCACAACAAAAAGTTCCGTGTAGGACTGACTTTCAACATTATATAAATAATTTTGAACCCCATTATTTTCTGGACTCTCAAAGGCAATTTTTTCTGTAATCACATACCCAACATCATCCGAGCAATAAATTGGACTGCGCGTGGTTGATTGAAAATATACATCGTTCCCTAAGTAAGAGGCAATTTGCATAGGAACATACATAAACTCACCTGTTCCAATGACAAGTGCTGGTCCATCTGTACGTAGCCCTTTTAATTGCTGGGCGATTACTTGTAGCATTTCCTTTTGTTGAACATGTTGTTTTGAAGTAAGCATAAATCTTCCTGTTGCTACTAAATAAGGTTGTTTGTTTACTAAACCGTTCTCTGCAACTGATTGGAAAGTTTTGTGATCAGCAGACACTTGAATTGGCCACAATGTCATATCCTGTGCACTCTGTGTTTGTACGCTTGGCTGTATGCTTGTTAAGCTGGGAGTCCCTGAACAACTAAAATGTCCACACATGATTGCGATGAACTCAATAGAAATATCCCACTGATCCTCTAAATTTTTAAAGAGCATTTGCTGCTGCTCGGAACGCCAATCTAAAATAGATAACACAGCATATTGCCTAACTAACGGAAATTTCTTTCTTAACGTTTGAATAATGTTAATGACCGTATTACCAGTAGTAATCTCATCATCAATTAACACGATGCGTTTAGCTTGCAGTAAAGCTTCAGGATCTTCCGTATAAATTCTATGGCTTGTCGCATGTGAGTGTTCTTCCTCAAATGTAACAAATGGCTCTAAATCAGGAAGAACTTCACGTGTTGTGTGGATGTACATAGCGTTTGAATGGAACGCATTAAATACTGCATGCCCTAGGGCAGTAGCCGTCTCAGCAAATCCTATAAACAATGTTTCTTGTGCTAACTCTATGCTGCCCTCAACGGAATTTTGAACCTCATCGAACCTATTCCCATCTTTTAAAGCTTTTACAACGGCATCCGAAGTCATTGCTTTATCTCCAGTAAGATTCTCATGATACATCAAGGCTAAAAGAGCTCCAGTCAGTAAAGGGACTTGTGGGCGTACAGCTAAATGTTTACCTAGAACGGTGCTTACAAACAAAAATTGCCTTTTCTTATTAATACGGGCTGCCATTTTAAATAAATCAGTTAGTTCAAATTGGTGCAGATTGGAGGTAATTTCAATATCGATTGAATAATCCGGTAAAATACTTAATTTACTCATTTGTTGTTGCATAAATACTACCACCTATATCAGAGTTTAATAAGAGTGAGGCAAAATCAACGGATTCATGATATACGCCATAGACATGTGCCTGTTTTACTATTCGCTGTGCCCATCTCATATGTGGTTTGATTTCATTCATTTTATTAGCATGATGGCTTTTCATCACACCTTTACGGCCATCATTATTTTCTATAATACTTAGCGCATCTAGATATTCTTCAAAGGAAATCGCATATAATGCATGCACGACTCGAATATGACTAGGATGAATAATCGTTTTACCCACAATACCATTTTGTTTGTCCATGAGAACTTCTTTCATTAATCCATCTAAACAATCGTCTAATAATGCTTTCCTCGTATCAAGTGCACCCTTCTCGCTAAATGGTGTTTCTCTTAATGCAGGCTTTAATACACGCTGATTACTAAAATACTCCCACACTGGCCCAGATATAACAAAGCCATCTTCCTCGCGACCAAGGATATTAACAATATCTGCAATACAATCTCGAATTACACTAATATCATAAATAGTAGAGTCCATGCGGCGGCGAATACCGTAAATACCACAGAAATCAGTTGCACCAATACGTACATTTAATACACGGTTTCTGTATTGATGTAGAACTTCTTTAATGCCTAATAATGCTTCCATGCGAGATTCCTTATAGAGGACCTCATGACTCTCTAAAATCGGCATACCATATAAAACTAAATCATTCTCTAAAATTGTTTGTTCTAGAATTTCAAAATAACAGGCGCCTTTTGCTGCTGTAAATTTCGGGAAAACATAGCCAGTTAGGATTTCTTGCTTTTTTCCTAAAGCAGTCGTTAAATAACGAAATTGTTCAACATGACGTACACGAATAAAAAGCAATGGAAGATCTTCAAGTAGCAGTTGTTTTTGTTGGTAGAGCTCGTATAACTCGCTCATATCCTCAATCAACTTTGCTTCACAATCTACTAATTCTATATCCCCTACGGCATCCTCCAGATCAATAACGAGTGATGTGAGTTCTTTATATTTTTGTGATTGAATCAAACTCACAATTGTAGGCATGGAAGCAGGCATATATAAAGTAGCGCCTAGGGCATATGACAAAATATCTGGCGATTCCCATTTTGTAAAAGGCTGTGGCTTCTTATAAAAAATAGTCTCTGCTTCTGTTGCAAAGTGTTGCATCGTATCCTCTCCCCAATAACTATGCCTTTTGTGAAAAAAGCACTGTATCAGCCTGTTCCATACAGACCAATACAGTGCCTTGTTTACACTGCTGTTTTCTTATTCATCTTGTGTGCAACAAATGTCAATAAGAATGCAGCAATTAATAAAGAAAAATTTCATTTGAAAGATGGTGCCAAATATAGTAGCAATTTTCAGTGCAATACGATAAGGCTTCAAGATACAGAATCTGTAAAACTGGTCACCTCACAGTTTTTCACATCACCCAAGACCCTTCAGCGTATACCTACCCTACTCTTTACTGTAGGCCATATGCGTTGATTAATGCTGCTAGTCCACCTTGATAGCCTGAGCCTACTGCAGCAAATTTCCACTCACCGTTATGACGGTACAGCTCACAAAAAACTACAGCTGTTTCAATACTAAAATCTTCGCCTAAATCATAACGTAATACCTCAGATCCAGTCTCTTCATTCGTCAAACGAACATAGGCATTTAAGACTTGTCCAAAGTTTTGATGGCGCCCCTCTGCATCATAAATGGTAACCGTCACCACAATCTTTTCAATTTGAGGAGACACTTGCTTTAGGTTCACAAGGATTTTCTCATCATCCCCATCACCTTCACCTGTCCGATTATCACCAGTATGAACAACAGATTGGTCTGCACTTGCTAAATTATTGTAAAAGATAAAGTCCTGCTCATTACGACACTTGCCTGATGCATCTAATAAAAATACAGATGCATCAAGGTCAAAGTCTTGCCCACCATCGAATTGCTTAACGTCCCAGCCCAAGCCAATTCCGATGCTGTTTAAACCAGGATCTTGCTTTGTTAAATCAATTCGTTGCCCTTTACTTAATTGAATAGCCATTCAAAATCTCCCTTTCTGTCCAAAGATGAAATTTTAGTTTACGCTCAAGCCATAGTCATTACATAAAGCAGCTAGGCCACCCTGATAGCCAGCACCAATTGCGTTAAATTTCCATTCACCGTTATGACGATATAATTCACCGACTACAATAGCTGTTTCAATACTGAAATCCTCACCTAAATCATAGCGAATAATTTCTTCATTGGATGCAGCATTTATAATACGAATATAGGCATTCGATACCATTCCAAAGTTTTGACTGCGAGATTCCGCATCATGAATAGTTACCGTGAATGCTAGACGTTGAACATGAGCAGGAACTTGAGTTAATGCGACTTTCACCACTTCATCGTCACCTTCACCGACACCCGTTAAATTATCACCTGAATGCTCAACTGAACCGTTTCCACCAATTGTATTGTTGTAAAAAATAAAGTCATTTTGATCTGCTACTTTCCCTGTATCAGCAAGTAAAAATACAGATGAGTCTAAATCAAAATCATGACCACCATCATATTTATTTGTATCCCAGCCTAATCCTACCACAACATTTGTTAATCCTGGATTTGTTTTTGTTAAATCTACCTTTTGACCTTTTTGTAGTGAAATGCCCATATTTTTATTCCTCCTATTTAGTCATTTATTTATTGATATCTTCGAACAACGTCGCCAAGTTTCAAATCATTTGTTCCCGTACCAACTGCAGCAAATTTCCATTCATTATTATGGCGGTAAATCTCCCCACAGACTAACGTCGTTAAATTCGAATAATTATCAGTTAAATTATAACGAATTAGCTCACTTCCTGTCCTGTCATCATACACACGAATATATGCATTTTGAATCATACCAAAGTGTTGGTTACGCCCTGCTGCATCGTAAATGTTTACAACAAACACAAGCTTGTTATATTGAGTTGGCACAGACGATAGCTCAATTGTAATTACCTCATCATCCCCATCGCCGTCACCTGTTAAATTATCACCTGAATGTTGAACAGAGCCGCATTTACTTGTTAATTTTCCAAAATAAACAACATCGTCTCCCGCAATAACCTTATCATCTTGCAGCATTAATACAGATGCATCACAGTCAACGCTTCGTCCACTACCGCTATTTCTACTAGAAAATAAACCGCCTAAAAAGCCGCCGCTTTTCTCTTGCCCTACAGGGTCCCAGCCTAAGCCTACTTTAATTTTATTTAAACCAGCATTTCCTTTTGTTAAATCAACACGTTGCCCTTTTTGTAAATTAATCCCCAATTTTAACACCCTCCTAAAATATGTATTTCAACTGAAAGATTATATGGTAAGCAATAATCTACTATGATAAAAATTTTCTACTTTTTAAGTCTAAATTAACATGACAAAAAATTCAATTAATGGCTCCAGAAAGATAATTTCACTTATTTTTGAAAAGCCGTTTGGTCCACTACTATAATTTAGAACGTTTTTGCTGTAAAAGAGTTCCTATTTACCCCTTTCTTCATGTTTGCCAAGTAGCTGAAAAAAACCTTCTAACTTGTAGAAGGTGTAATGTATTAACTAGCTTTTCATTTTTGGATCAAGTGCATCTCGTAGTCCATCACCCATTAGGTTAAAGCCTAGAACTGTTAGCATAATAGCTAAACCAGGGAAAATCATCGTCCAAGGAGCATTTAATAAATACTTCCGCGCATCGGCTAGCATTTTTCCCCATTCTGGTGCTGGAGCTTGAGCCCCTAGTCCAAGGAAACCTAACGCTGCCGCTTCAATAATAGCTGTCGCAATAGCAAGCGTTCCTTGTACAATAATAGGTGTCATAGAGTTCGGCAAAATATGTGAAAATAATATTCTTGAATCCCGCATGCCAATTGCTTTTGCTGATACGATATACTCCTCTTCCTTGACACTCAACACTTTTGAGCGTATTAAACGACCAAAATTAGGTATGTTAATAATTGCAATAGCAATTAATGCATTTTGTAAGGATGGTCCAAGCACTGACACGACAGCAATCGCTAATAGCATACTAGGGAAAGCTAGCATAATATCAAAAATACGTGAAATAACTGTATCAATCCATTTTCCATAATAACCTGCAATAATTCCAAGCAAACTACCAACAATTACGGATAAAACTACTGAAAAAAAGCCTACCCATAACGAAATTCGTGCACCATGAATGATTCTAGAGAAAATATCCCGCCCAAAATCATCCGTACCAAACCAATGTTCACTTGATGGTGCCAATAAACGTTTTGATAAATCTTGTTCATTTATCCCCTGTGGCGCCACATATGGGCCTAAAATAGCAAGTAAAATAAAAAATAGTACAATTCCTGCACCTACTAAAGACACTTTGCTCTTTTTAAAGCTTCGCCAGCCTTCAAGCCATGGACCTACTGCCTTTTCTTGAACAGGTGCTGCTTCTTTTTTTATGTCAATTGCTCCAGTCATCATTGCAACTCCCTTCTATTTGTATTTAATACGTGGATCAATCACTGTATACAACAAGTCCACGATTAAGTTAATCATGATGAAAATAAATGCAACGATTAGGATACCTGATTGAATGACCGGATAATCCCTGAAGCCAATCGCATCATAAATATAACGACCAATGCCTGGCCAACTAAAAATCGTCTCTGTTAAAATGGCACCGCCTAACAGTAATCCTGTTTGTAAACCGATTACCGTTAATACAGGAATAACAGCATTTTTTAATGCATGCTTATAAACCACAATAAACATTTTTTGTCCTTTAGCTCGTGCGGTGCGTACATAATCTGAACGCATCACTTCAAGCATGGATGCCCTTGTGATTCTTGCAATAATAGCCATCGGAATCGTCGCAAGCGCAACACCTGGTAATATTAATCTCTTTAAAACTTCAATGAATTGATCGAAGCGTCCTTGCATGAGCGTATCTAGTAAATAGAAATGGGTTATGGCGGTTACAGGATTACGAACATCATCTCGACCTGAAGTAGGCAACCAGCCAAGCTGACTACTAAATGTCCACTGCTCCATTAAACCTAGCCAAAATACGGGTACAGATACACCAACTAGTGCCACAACCATAGCAATGTAATCGAACCAAGAATTTTGGAACCAGGCAGAAATAATGCCAGCATTAACACCTATAACAATAGCAATAATCATAGCAAAAAATGCAAGCTCAGCCGTTGCTGCTAGATACGGAAATACTTCCTCTGATACAGGTAATTTTGTACGTAAAGACACCCCTAAATCTCCCTGAAAAATACCTGCTAAATAACTAAAATATTGTGTATACCAAGGCTTATCTAATCCTAAACTTGCGTTTAATGCCTCGACCGCCTCTTTTGTTGCCTGTTGTCCTAAAATAACTTGTGCTGGATTTCCAGGTATTGCACGTATCAACATAAAGACGATAAAAGTCATTCCAAGCAAAACTGGGATTAGTTGAAGTAATCGTCTCCCCATATAGTGAAGCATTTTCATCACCTCTCTATGATTTTCATAATCTACTTTGAAGTCTATATACTGTTGAAAGGTTAAGCTTTCACCAAACGGCTTTAATGTTTAGATGAGATCTTTCATACAGAGTAAAGGATTGGATTTCCTTTACTAGAAAAGAATCTGCTAGAATTCCACGGCTTACCCGCAGAAAAGCAAGCAGATTCTTTACATACCTCTTTATTATTTAAGAATGCAGTTTACTATTGAATATCTATTGCATCTAAACGGTCAGAACCAGTTGGATGCGCAATATAATTTGTAACTTTCTTGTTAGCAGCTAAAATTGGTGTTGAGTGAGCAAGAGGAACCCATGGAGCGTCCTCAGAAATAATAACTTGAGCCTGCTTATACAATTCATTACGCTTATCTTCATCAATTTCAGTTTGCGCAGCTGTTAATAACTTGTGTAATTCTTGGTTGTCGTAGAATGTATAGTTATTTGAGCCAATATTATCACCGTCTAATAATGAATAAAGGAAGTTATCAGCATCTCCATTATCACCTGTCCAGCCAAGTAAGAATGCATCCGCTTCACCCTTTTCAGCTTTATCTAAATAAGTTGCCCATTCATATGACACAATTTTAGATTTAATGCCCACATCTTCTAAATTCTTTTGAATCGCTTCAGCAATTTTTTGTCCGTCTGGCATGTATGGACGTGGAACTGGCATTGCCCATAGCTCAATTTCCTTACCATCATAGCCTGCTTCAGCAAGTAATGCTTTCGCTTTTTCAGGATCATACGTATAGCCTGTTACCTCATCGTTATAGCCTGTAATTACCGGTGGCATTGGGTTTTTCGCTGGCTCTGCTAAGCCTTCATAAAATGCATCTACTAAAGCTTGTTTATCAATTGCATAGTTGACTGCCTGACGTACTTTGACATTATCAAATGGAGGACGAGTTACTGTTAAACCAAGATATCCAACGTTCATAGATGGACGTTCAATTAACTGTAGATTTGCATCGCCTTCAATTGTTCCTTTATCAGATGGACTTAAGCCATCAGCTACATCAATATTACCTGCGATTAAATCATTTAAACGTGCAGAGTTTTCAGGTATAGAACGATAAATAACTTTATCTAGTTTTGGATAACCATCAATATAGTAATCTGGATTTTTTTCAATTGTGATAGAATCATTTCGTACCCAGCTAACAAACTTGAATGGACCTGTTCCTACAGGATTTGTTGATAATCCTTCTTCATCTGCCTCAAAGGCTGTTGGAGAAGCAATCGCAAATGGAGACATGGCTAAATTTTTCAGGAACGGTGCTTGTGGTTGGCTTAGCTTAAATACAACTGTATAGTCACCCTCAGCAGTTACTGAGTCAATAATTTGCTTGCCACCAACGACAAATTGAGTACTAAAGTATGGATATTTATCAGTACTTGATTTCCAACGTTCAATATTTTTAACAACTGCCTCGGCATTGAAGTCTGTACCATCATGGAATTTAACACCTTCTTGGAGCTGGAAAGTATACGTCAATCCATCCTCTGATGCCTCCCAAGATTTTGCTAGACCAGGATTAATTGTTACATCTCTCTCACCAAAGTTTACAAGCGTCTCGTAAATATTAGCTGTCACTGTAAAGGATTCACCGTCTGTGACAACAGCAGGGTCTAGTGCTACAGAATCTCCACCACGACCATAAACTAAAATTTTTGGTTCACCACTGCCAGCTGAATCGCCACCAGTTGATGTATCTTTACTATCCGTATCCTTAGTATCTGAGCCGCCACAAGCTGCTAAGATCGTCGAGAGAATAAGGAGTAGCATTACACCCAAGGTCCAAAGCTTCTTTTTCTTCATTGATTTTCCCCCTATGTCGTTTTTATATCATTTAATGTTGGAGCGCCTCATACAGATGGCAAGCAACATAATGACCTGGTTTTACTTCTTGCATTTTAGGCACTACTTGTGAGCATTGTTCCTTTTTAAAAGGACATCTCGTATGGAAAGTACAACCGCTCGGCGGATTTGATGCACTTGGGATATCTCCAGAAATAATAATCTGTTCACGCTCAAATGTAGGATCGGGAACTGGAACTGAAGATAAAAGTGCCTGTGTATATGGATGAAGCGGTTCAGCATACAAGTCCTCACTCGCTGTCAACTCAACTAATTTACCTAAGTACATTACGCCAACACGATTGCTAATGTGACGTACAACCCCTAAATCATGTGATATAAAAATATACGTTAGCTTTAAATCTTTTTGCAGCTTTTGCAATAAATTCAAGACTTGTGCCTGAATGGACACATCTAGCGCCGAGACTGGCTCATCCGCAATAATTAAGCGAGGGTTCGTCATCAATGCTCTAGCAATGCCAATACGCTGCCTTTGCCCTCCACTAAACTGATGCGGATAACGCTTGATATGATATTCATTTAACCCAACAATCTCCAGAAGCTCCAACACTTTTTGTTTTCGCTCTTTGGCATTACCGATGCCATGGACAATAAGTGGCTCCTCTAATATTTTGCCGATATTATGGCGCGGATTTAATGAGGCATAAGGATCCTGAAAGATCATTTGGATATCCCTGCGTGCCTTCCTCATTTCGTTGTTAGATAATTCTGAAATCATTTTACCTGCGAATTCTATTTTACCTTCAGTTGGCTCTAGCAAACGCATTAATAGGCGACCCGTCGTCGATTTGCCACAGCCAGATTCTCCAACAATACCTAATGTCTCTCCTTCAAACACTTCAAACGAAACATCATCTACCGCCTTTACATCCCCTGCATGAGAATTAAGGACACCCTTTCGAATAGGGAAATATTTCTTTAAACCATCAACCTTTAATAACGCTTTCGACACGTTGCTCCACCTCCTGCTCCTCTAGTAAAAAACATCTTGATTTATGGTTCTCTGCTGCCTCAAATAAAGGTGGTGTTTCCTGTAAACAGCGTTCCATCGCATATTCGCAGCGTGCCGCAAAGCGACAACCAACTTGAATACTTCCAGGTTTAGGAACACTGCCAGGGATGGAGTATAGATTATCCTTTTTATAGCGCATATCAGGCACTGATTGAATAAGACCTTGTGTATATGGATGTTTAGGATTCTTAAAAATTTCTTGAATCGGCGCCTCCTCTACAATTTGTCCAGCATACATAACAATCACACGCTCACACGTTTCTGCTACAACACCCAAATCATGTGTAATTAACAATACAGCTGTATTCAATCTTTTATTTAAGTCTTTCATTAGCTGTAAAATTTGTGCCTGAATGGTAACATCCAATGCAGTTGTTGGCTCATCTGCAATTAGTACCTGAGGGTCACAAACCAGTGCCATGGCAATCATCACCCTTTGGCGCATCCCTCCAGATAGCTGATGCGGATAATCTTTTAGTAGGTCCTCTGCTCGTGGTAAACCTACAAGTTTCATAATGTCGATTGCTCTTGAAACCGCTTCCTTTTTTGACCACTTAGGATTATGAATTAATATAGCCTCTTTGAGCTGATCACCGATTGTAAATAAAGGGTTTAGAGAAGTCATCGGTTCTTGGAAAATCATTGCTATGTCTTTACCACGTATTTTTTGCATTTGTTTATCTGTACATTTCGCAAGGTTTTTGCCATCTAGCAATATTTCACCACCTGTAATTTTTCCTGGTGGTGATGGAATTAACCCCATGATGGATAGCGACGTAACACTTTTACCACTTCCCGATTCCCCTACAATCCCTAAAATTTCTCCTTCATGGACAGAAAAATCGATATCGTCTACAGCAGGAATTTCTCCATTATCTGTAAAAAAGGTTGTTTTTAACCCTTTTATTTCTAGTAGCTTTTTCCTCATGTGTAACGCCTCACCCTACCTATATTTTACTTAATTGTATAATAATATTAATAGAATACTATAACTTTCGTTAAATTCCTTATTTTCAGATAATTCTAACTAAAATACCGAACTCTTTCAATCATTAATATTCTGCAAATTACATAGAATTTCTACAATAATCGCCTTCATTAATAATTAAATCTTATAAAGGGATAATTTTTTACATTTATCACAAAAAAATAGCCTTCCATTTATAAATAAATGAAAGACTTTTTTGAAATAATTTCATAATTTGTACGAATTTTAATCCAAATGCTGTACTTGGAATAAATTATAATACGTCCCTTGTTTGTCCATTAACTGCTCATGTGTACCGCTTTCGATTAATTGACCATGATCTATGACGAAAATTTTATCAGCATGGGTAATAGTAGAAAGTCGGTGTGCGATGACAATAGTTGTCCGTTCATGAGCGAGCTGATCTAAGGATTCTTGAATCAATGCTTCACTTTCTAAATCTAAGGCAGAAGTAGCTTCATCCAGAATTAAAATCGGTGGATTTTTTAAAAATACTCGTGCAATAGCAACACGCTGTTTTTGTCCTCCCGATAGCTTTACTCCTCGTTCACCAACCTTTGTGTCATAACCATTTGGCAGACTCATAATAAAGTCATGGGCATTTGCCGCTTTGGCTGCTTCGATGACCTGTTCATCTGTTGCATCTGGGCGACCCATTAAAATATTCTCTTTAACAGAATCACTAAAAAGTATATTATCTTGCAGGACGATCCCAATTTGTGAACGCAACGAATGTAAAGTGACATCTCGTACATCGTATCCATCAATGGTTACTTGACCACTTGTTGTATCGTAAAAACGAGGAATTAAACTGATAATCGTGGATTTACCACCGCCACTCATGCCAACAAAGGCAACAGTCTCTCCAGGATTAATCGTAAAATCAATTGAACTTAAAATAGGTGACCCCGTTTTTTCATATTGGAAGGATACATTGTGAAAGCGAACTTTCCCATTTGCACGTGGTAGTTCACGTGCATGTTCCCTATTTTTCACTTCATAGGGCTCGTCTATTAAATCAAACATCCGATCCATTGAGGCAATTGATTGCGTTAAAGTGGTTGATGAGCTTACAAGTCGTCTCAGTGGACCATATAATCGCTCAATATAAGCAATAAAGGCAACCATCGTACCGACAGAAAGTGAGCCATTTATTACTTGGTAGCCCGCATAGGCTATAACTAGCAATGGCGCAACATCGGTAATAGTATTCACGACTGCAAATGATTTTGCATTCCATTTTGTTTGATCAAGTGCCTTCTCTAAAAATTCCCCATTTGCTGTATCAAATAATTTTTGTTCATGCTTTTCTAACGTAAAGCTTTTAATAATACTCATACCCGCTACACGTTCATGTAAATAGCTTTGTACACCTGCAAGTGCTTGAGAACGTTTACGTGTTAAGTCTCGCAGTTTGCCAAAAAAGTATTTAACACTCAATGCATAAAATGGAAAGGCAACTAACGCCACTAATGTCAGCTTTACATCCATCGTTAGCATGATGACAATGGCAATAACAATTGTCGCAAGATCCAGCCATACATTCATTAAACCTGTCATAACAAAGTTTTTCGTTTGTTCGACATCATTAATGACCCTTGAGATCACATCTCCAGCACGTGTATTGGCATAATATCTTAAACTTAATCGCTGTAAATGTGCATAGATTTCCTTACGAATATCAAACAAAACCTTATTGCTTACGTGTTGTGCAAAATATTGTCGATAATACTCAATTGGTGGACGGATAATAAAGAACACAATAATCGTTCCGCCTAGCCAATAAAACAGCTCTTTCGTTTTTTCTACATCTGTTAAATCTTCTGCTGCAATAATATCGTCTAACACAATCTTAATGAGCAGTGGAATAAATAGAGGAATAGCAAATTTTACTATACCAATGACAATCGTTAAAATAATTTCCCATGTATATGGTTTTACAAAGCGCATATACCGCCTGATACTTCCCAATTTTTTATCACATCCTTACAAAAAGAAACAGACATTCAATGATGAATGCCCTAAGTATTATAGCAATATTTTGATTAAAATACAGTTATGATGACTTTATAGCGAACTATTTTATATTCGCTGTTATTACACCTAATTTTCCGAGGACACATACAACATGTGCTGAAATTAACAAAAAAACAGGCAAAAATCATTTACGCCTCTTGATAACCGAGTGTCTTAAATAGAAAAAACGAACTATCTGGAGTCACTACTATAGAGTCTCACAGAATAGTTCGGATTTTCTTTAACAATCATCTGACTGCATATCAAGTTGGAATTTGTAACGATTTGTCCAGACATCGATGAAATCGGGTGCAAATGGTCCTCTTTTTTGTTGAATCCAGCTTATTAATTTATCGACATTGCGCTTTAAAATTTTATCAATGACATCAGGATAAGACATTTCCTTACGATGAAGCTCATATTCATCCTCGTCTAAGAGGGTATAAGACATATCAGGAAAAACTTTAATGTCTAAATCATAGTCGATATATTTAATGGCATTATTATCGAAAACAAATGGTGAGCTTAGATTGCAATAATAATACACTCCGTCTTCCCGTAGCATACAGATGATATTAAACCAGTGTTCCGCATGGAAGTAACAAATAGAAGGCTCTCTCGTTAGCCATGTACGACCATCGGATTCTGTCACAAGTGTCCGTTCATTCGCACCGATCATGATATTCTTCGTACCTTTTAAAACCATCGTTTCTTGCCAAACACGGTGGATACGGCCATTGTGCTTATAACTATGTATTTGTATCGTTTCTCCTTCTACCGGTAATGCCATTTTGAAGCCCACCTTTTCGTCTATGCTACCTAAATCTAGCAGTCTCTAGTATATTATAGCAATGTGTACGCGAAAGGTGTAGTTAGAAAACCACAAATTTCACTACGCTATTTTGAATTCGTATAAAATTTAGTCAATTATAAATGAATTTTATTATAACATCCACTTTGTTGATATTTTTTAGTTTTTTCACCAACTATTCTACTTCTAAAGGCACGCCTATATTCACTTCTTTCCTCAATAAGAAAGGGGCTGTCTTATTCATCTTTTCGGATTTCAGACAGCCCCTTAGAGGTAAATGCATTATGCAATTACAAAGTGTTATTCACCTAAATCTTGGTTAGTTTTCGAGAAACGACCTGAAGATTGAGCTTTCTTTTGCTCTGCTTTTGCATTTTGCTTTTGCACTTCATTTACGTCCGTTTCAAAACCAAACTCTTCACTTTGACGTTGCATGTTTTTATTCGGTTGGAAATTTTGGTTGTTTTGCTTTTTCATTATTCATTCACCTCCACGCTAATTATTGTGTACGGAGGTGATGACATTTATGCTCATGAATTGATGATTTACAGAAGGATTTATTTCCCTATGATTTGCTTTTTTACTTCTTCCCAAATTTTTAACATAGGAACCGGCATCGGTAATCGTTCTATCTGCTCCGGCGTTAACCAATTGCCCATTGTAGCTGTCTCACATTTCATATAATAGCTATTTAAATGCCATGTTAAATGTGAAAAGACATGTTTAAAAGAAATCAGCTCCTGTTTAGCTTGTCCTTCTAATGGGTATTCCTTTGTAAAGTTTTCAATTGATGATTGACTAGTATCAATCATCGGAAATTGCCATAATTTAGCCAGCAATCCTTCCTCAGGTCGTTGTTCCATTAGAAATTTTCCATTAACATCTTCACATATAAGGACTTCGTACGTGAGATGCTTCATTTTTATTTTCTTTGATTTGACAGGTAACTTTTCTGGTTCGCCCTCATTAAATGCGGTGCAATACTCTCTTACTGGACATAATAAACATTTTGGAGAGGTAGGCGTACAAATGAGTGCCCCCAGTTCCATTAAACCTTGGTTAAAAGAGGAAGCATGATTAGGATCAATTAGCTCTTCGACCGCTACTTCAAAAATTTTCTTCGTTTTTGGCAAGGCTATATCATCATGTATATCAAGCACTCTACTTAAAACACGCATAACATTGCCGTCAACTGCATGTTCAGGCTTATTATAGGCAATACTTAAAATAGCTCCAGCAGTATAGGGGCCAACACCTTTTAATTTCGATATTTCGTGACGATTATCGGGCACAACGCCACCGTAATTTTCTAAAACTTCACGAGCACCTGCTTGTAAATTACGTACACGGGAATAATAACCAAGACCTTCCCAATGTTTCAGTAAATAGTCTTGTGGTGCTTCCGCGAGTAAATCTAATGTTGGAAAACTTTCCATAAAACGATTGTAATAAGGAATAACTGTGTCGACACGTGTCTGCTGTAGCATCACTTCCGATACCCAAATTTTATAAGGGTCTGTTGTATGTCTCCACGGTAAGTCGCGTTTCTCAGCGTTAAACCATTCGACTAAAGATTGTCGAAATTCTGTTACATATGGGTAATTCACAGTGACCTCCGATGTTTTTACGATTTAATTTATGATGAAAAGGGTATACAATTAGGAAAAGTACATTCGGGAATAATCGACAAAAATTGTCTTTATTCCAAGACTGAATGTTAGAAATTTCAATATACCTTTTATTATTGAAATAAAGATGTATGCACATTGTACTCGATTTTATTGCATACTAGGAGTGGATATTTTTGGATTCAGGTACACATTTCGTTATGGGTATAGCCCTTGGCGGTCTTGCATTAGCCGACCCTGTAGTAGCCAACCATTCAATGACTTTTACTGCAGTAATGGCAGGTACAATTATTGGCTCACAGGCTCCAGATGTCGACACTGTGCTAAAACTACGTAATAACGCCATCTATATTCGTCATCATCGTGGAATTACACATTCACTACCAGCTGTAGCTATTTGGCCCATTTTAATTACAGTTGTTTTATCGCTTATTTTGCAAGACGTAAATGTGTTTCATTTATGGCTTTGGACATTTTTAGCTGTAGCCCTTCACGTCTTTGTTGATATTTTTAACGCCTATGGTACTCAAGCAATACGACCATTTTCTAGAAAGTGGGTAGCGTTAGGTGTTATAAATACATTTGATCCAATTATTTTTTCCTTACATTGTCTTGGTATTGTGTTATGGGCATTTGGTACAAATCCTGTTTGGACATTTAGCATCATGTATGTCGTCATTGTAGTTTATTATATTTTACGATTTGCTGTTCAAAAAGCTGTAAAAAAAGCTGTGCATCATACCTTACAGGACGAAGAATACGTCATTGTAGCACCTACTATGCGCTTCTTTCATTGGCGAATCGCAGCCAAATCTAAAACACATTACTATGTAGGGCGAGCTTATGGAAGGACAGTTAATATTTACGATAAATTCGAAATTAAGCCTTTACCAAAAACTGCGCTTATCCATGCTGCAATGAAAGACCCTAACTTAGCAGCATTTGTGTCCTTTTCCCCCATGTACCGATGGGAAATCTCAGAGCTTGAAAACGGCTTAACAGAAGTAAGATTAATCGATCTGCGTTACCGTAGCGATAATCGTTATCCTTTCGTGGCCGTTGCACATTTAAATGATAATAATGAAATCATGACGTCCTATACGGGCTGGATTTTCACAGAAGATAAGTTACAGAAAAAACTACAAATCGGTGCAAGTAATTAAGCAGTAAACCCTGACCAATAGTGATCAGGGTTTTCTTATTGGATCATATCATCACTAGCATCTAATAAATGAGAGTACTTTGGATTGCGTCCTGCAAAGGTATGGAGTTTATCACCATAGCTTGTAATTAATTGGCGTACTAGATTTTCTGTATAATCTGCGCCTCGATAAGCGTATCCTGCTTTGGCAGCTGTTGATTCAAAGTCACTCCATAACAGTTCAACCCAAACACGTGCTCGGCCCACTGACATTTGCGGATTTTTTGCCAGCAACTCAGCTGTCAATTTTTCAATTTTATCTTCCACTTACTTTCCCACCTTTACAGGGGATAGTATAGATACAGGTAATGCTTCTTGATACTTGTTTCCACCTAAACGGTGTCCCCAAGCAAAGCGTCCCTTTAGATAATCTACTTGGAAAAATTCATTATCCGAACCATCAATACGATACATTTCTCCTGGTACAATCGTATCCAGATCTACTAAATAAGCAGCTGCCATTAAGGCTTTGCGTTCATAAACAGCAAACTCATTGATAATTCCTAGCTGCTCGGCCTTACGTGCTTTTTCTTTTAGAAAAGCTATTTCCTCACGTAGTTCATGCTCTGACATAGCAGCATAATTTTTTTCGTTCATTCTTCATTCTCCTTCTCTTCTATAAAACGATCTATTACCTCTATAGGAAAACCCTTTTGATAGAGCGCCTGTTTAATTTTCATTTTCAGCTCATAACCAGTATACTTCGATACGTACTTTTTCCAAACTTTTTCGCCTTGAACATCGAGGAGCTGTTGCCAGTTGTCTTCATCTTGTCCAAGCTCTATTTGGTTAAGCACCTCTTCAACAATAGAAAATGCATAACCTTTTCTTAACAGATAGTCTTGGATTTTTGCCTTTACTTGTGTTGGTGTTTTTTTGTTTTCTGAACGAACAATTTTATCGGCTAACTGGCTAGCTAGGTTTAATTGTTCTTCGAAACTATATGTAGCAAGCACCTCATCCTGTAAGTTTTTATCTATGCCTTTTTTGATAAGATCTTGTCTAATCGCTCTTGGCCCTTTTTTCATAGTAGCCTTTTTTGTATCGAGCAATGCCTTTGAGTAATTTTCATCATTGATAAAACCATATGTTTTTAACTTCTGGATTGCCTCTAACACCACTGCTTCTCCAAATTCTAATGCAAGGAGCTTTTTCTTAACCTCATGCTCACTTCGCATTTGATAAGATAAAAAATTTAATCCTTTATTAAATGCCTTACGTATTTCATCCTCATAGGCAATTTCCTGGATTTCAAATTCGTCCAGTACTTTCCCCTTTGTTAAACCAAATTGAATGAGAATAGCTTCATCAACCGGAAAAGCATATTCTTCATTTAAATAAATATTATAGCGCTCAGGATTGTTTTTTTGACGTGCAATTTTTGTAATCATACGCATAGCAAACACCTCACTCTAGTTATTATAGCATTTCTTTTTAAAGGATTTGATAATTGGTTTTAGTATTTTGCCTACGTACACTGGTATTCACCTCTCTAATTAGGTAGTTATCTCTGCTTGCATGGGTACTATATATTAGCGAAGATTTTTTGCGCCTCTGACACATACGTTTTCAAACCATACGCTACAGATGTTCACTAATCGGTTACATGGTAAACTTACAAGTAAGCTTTTATTCGAAAAGAGGTGTTGTTATGAAAATCGTTATTGCAGGTGGTACTGGCTTTGTTGGAAAAGCCCTTATAAAGCTATTGCAAGACTATGGTCATAACCTTTTTGTCTTAACACGTCATCAATCAAAAATAGATAATGGCGTTCACTATGTACAATGGCTACAGCCGCACCAGCCTTCTGTAGAGTTATTTGAAGGTGTAGATGTTTTTGTTAATCTTGCAGGTGTTTCTTTAAATAATGGGCGCTGGACGAAAAGACAAAAAAAGGCTATCTATTGGAGCCGAATGACTACGACACTTGAAATAATACGGATAATGGAAATACTTACGAAAAAACCTAAAGTATTTGTTAATGCTAGTGCGGTAGGTATTTATCCGACTTCAACAGAAGCAATCTATGATGAAGATTTTACGGCTTATGCAACTGACTTTTTGGGAACAACCGTCCATGATTGGGAACGCCATGCAAAACGAGCAGAGCGTTTTGGGATTCGGGTTGCTCTCGCACGTTTTGGTGTCATTTTAGGACGAGACAATGGTGCACTCCCACCAATGCTATTACCGTATAAAATGCATGTAGGTGGAACTATTGGCTCCGGTGAACAATGGCTGTCATGGGTACATATCGATGACGTAGCACGTGCCATTTATTTCGCTATAATGAATGAAAGTATCCATGGACCATTTAATGTAACGGCCCCAAATGCTATGAGAATGAAAGATTTTGGACAAACACTTGCAAAGGTCATGGGTAGACGTCATTGGATGCCTGTGCCAGGTTTTGCTATACGTTTAGCTCTCGGTGAACAAAGTAAACTTGTTTTAGAGGGGCAACATGTCATCCCAACAGTTTTAGAAAAACATCATTTTACATTTCAATATCCTGATTTAACACAAGCACTTGAAGACATATTAAATGCTCGGAAATAGTGGATAATTTCTAGCTTTTTTACGCATCCTAATGAAAAAGAAAGGATGCGTTTTTTATGTGGAAACAACATATTGTAGGTGCGGTAATCGCTACTTTTATTATTGCCGCAGGAATTAGCTTTAATCCAAATTTTGCTGCCGGTTCTGATGAACACCATTGGGGCTTTAAGCGCGCTAAAAATGGGGAGCAGGCAGAGGCAGGAGCGCAGCTTGATCAGTTACTTGATAAATATGGAGCTATTTACAAAGGAAAGCCGGATAAAAAAATTGCCTATTTAACATTTGATAATGGCTATGAAAACGGCTTTACCGAAAGTATTTTGGATACATTGAAAAAGGAAAATGTACCTGCAACCTTCTTTTTAACAGGACATTATTTAGACAGTGCCAGCGATTTAGTGAAACGCATGGTAAAAGATGGTCATACAATCGGGAATCACTCTTATGGTCATCCCAATATGGCTCGTCTCTCTCCAGATGGAATGCGTGCAGAATGGAAAAAGTTCGATGGAAAGCTACGCGAATTAACTGGAATTGACCGCACAACTTATGCCCGTCCACCCGAAGGTATTTTTAATGCAAAAGTGTTAGAGGTGGGAAATGCAGAAGGTTATCGTCATATTTTCTGGTCTGTAGCATTTAAGGATTGGATGAAGGATGAACGTCGTGGTGCGGATTATGCTTATAATGCACTAATGGAACAATTGCATCCTGGAGCGGTTATATTAATGCACACAGTAGCACAGGACAATGCTGAAGCTTTACCAATGTTTATTGCAGAAGCAAAAAAACAAGGCTATACATTTTTATCACTTGACGATTTAGTATTAGAATATGATGATTTCCCTGTTGCTTTGCAATCCCCTGTACCTTCGTTATAATGGGGAGATGACATTATAAAGCAGGGACGTGGAACGTTTGACGCAGCAAACAACGATGACCGTGGGACAAAAATTCCCATTAACAATAAAAAGACTTGGTATTAATGGTGAGGGTGTAGGATTTTACAAACGTAATGTAGTATTTGTGAAAGGGGCAATTCCTGGAGAAGAAATTACAGCTCAAGTAACAAAAACACAGCGTAATTTTGCTGAAGCTGAAATATTATCAATCCGAAAAGCTTCAAAATACCGTCAGGAAGCACCTTGTCCAGTTTACAACGAATGTGGTGGCTGTCAGCTTCAGCACATGACTTATGACAAACAGCTAGTGGAAAAGCGTGATATTGTTATTCAAGCATTAGAACGTTATGCAAAACCATTAGCTGAAACTGTAGAGGTACGGAAAACACTTGGTATGGATAATCCTTGGCACTATCGTAATAAAAGCCAGTTCCAAGTGCGTAAAGAAGGCAAGCGCGTATATGCTGGCTTATTTGCAGAAGGAAGTAACAAGCTATTGAATATAAATGATTGCCTTGTTCAGCACCCCGTCACTTCTAAAATTACTGTTGCAACACGTAAGATTTTACAAAAATTGAATATAACTATTTACGATGGTCGTACGCTTGATGGTTTAGTTCGTACGATTGTAGTTCGTACTGGTATACGCACTGGGGAGACACAAGTAGTACTTGTAACTACTCGTAAAGAAATTCCTCATTTAACTGAACTTATAACACGTATTAAAAAGATTGATCCTAGCATTGTATCCATTGCACAAAATATAAATCGTGAGAAAACTTCTTTAATCTTTGGTGATGAAACGATTGTTCTTGATGGTAAAGAAACAATCCACGAGGAGCTTGGTGAATTGGCCTTTGATTTATCAGCACGCGCCTTTTTCCAGCTAAACCCAACGCAAACTGTTCATCTCTATAATGAAATTAAAAAGGCTGCTGCTTTAACTGGTAAAGAAACAGTTGTAGATGCTTATTGTGGAGTCGGAACAATTGGACTTTGGCTAGCAGATCAAGCGAAGGAAGTCCGTGGGATGGATGTCATTCCTGAAAGCATTCAAGATGCACGTAAAAATGCACGTAATCATGGCTTTAAGCATACTAAATATGCAGTTGGTACAGCAGAAAATGTCCTAGCTAAATGGAGAAAAGAAGGGTTTACACCAGATGTTATTACTGTAGATCCACCACGTACAGGACTTGCTCCTGAGTTTATTCGAACAGTGCTTAAGCTTAAACCTAAACGTTTTGTTTATACCTCTTGTAACCCTTCGACTTTAGCTAAGGACTTACAACAATTATCGAACCTTTATCATGTTGAGTATATTCAGCCTGTTGACATGTTCGCTCAGACAGCTCAGGTGGAATGCGTGGCAAAGCTTGTATTGAAAAATAAATAAATGGCAAAAAGGACGTCTCAAAAAAATTGAGACGTCCTTTTCTTTATTTAGCACAGCACAAGCTGCCTGGTGGATGATAGACGGTCTAGAAAAGTCGATACCTTAACCATTTCCCCAGGATTTAAAAGATTTTTAAATGTTGAATTTTGAACTTTTACCAAAAGAACTTTAAGACGTAAGCTTTGTACTTTTATCTTTACTCTTTAAGCTTTCAATTTAGTTTAGTTGAAAGTTTCCATTGGGTAAGGCATGTTTAAGGTTTTTACTCGCACACATGCCTTCAAGCGCGAGCGACTTTTCGTTTTCCATTTTCGCTAGGTCATGCAAATCTCGTTAAGCTTGTACTTCAATAAATGTTGTGGCATTCGACTCTGATAGAACAGCATCAACCTCAGATTCAAATTCTTCAATTCGATTACTCAATGTTTCTATTTGTTTTTTGACGTTTAGTGGATCGATTAATTCATACTCATTTCTTTTCATAAATGTTTCAGTATGTAATTTGACTTCCTCTGGAGATTGTTTGTCTTTATTGCCTAATATGTTAATTAAATAAGTTTCCAACTTGGCTGGTAATGCATCATTTTCTTTGGCAACTGTATGAATTGCTGAACGGTATTGATGCTGCATAACTTCGAGCAAATTCTTTTCAAATTGAATAGATTGCTTTCGTTCAATTGCCTCTGCAACTGTCATTTCTTCCTTGCCAACTTTCACCTTAGTTTGGGCATTAGATTGAACAACGAGTGCTTTTATTTTATTTCGATAGTGAATTAAGCCAATCACTTTATCATACGAAGCTTGCATTTGTTTTTCATACTCACCAATTTCTATACCATTAATCTTACTATTACTTTTTCGATTAGCTAATACCGAGCTAACCTCATTTGTTGCTGCTTCAATTCTTATATTCAACATTTTTAATTCTGTTAACGCACGATGAATAGATAATTTTTTCATTTCAGTCATGATAAAATCTCCCTGTCTAAGCAAGTGTATTTTTTTATTATAAATGGTAATATTAACAATGTCCAAAATATACCTTTAATTTTTTATTGATTTCAAAAGAACATGTCTGTATAATATCTTTTTAGGTGCCAAACCTATGTAACTTGGACGGAACATCCTTGTTACGCAAAAAACGCCATAACAGCACGGATTTGCTGGGCGTTTTTTTGTTTTGAGCGGGAAGATGAGCCCCGCTCTTTTTATTTTGCCATCGATGGTTCTTTATGCTTCTGACGTCCAAAAATTAGTAAAACGATTGCAACTGCAAGCAATAGCATTGCCACAAGTAAAAGGAAGCTATAATTTTTTACATATTCTAAATAAACCCCACCTAAAAAAGGTCCTGTTAAGCTACCAATGCTTAGAGCAATACCGCACAGTAAATTTCCTGTAGGTAAAAGCTCCTTTGGTGTTAAATCCGCCATAAATGTAATCCCCAAAGAAAACATCGAGCCAACTAACGTACCCGTTAAGAAAAACGCTACAGCCACAGCCATTTGGGAATGCTCTAAAAAGCTTGCAATTCCGAAAATGATAGCACCCCCAAATGACCCTATCAGCAAGATGTTCCTTCTCCCGATTTTATCGCCTAGTGCACCTAGTGGAACTTGAGTCAAAATACCACCAAATGTAAAGACAGATAAAATAATAGGAATCATACCGACTTCAAAGCCTTTGCGTAAAGCATAAACTGGAAACAACGCATTTAGTGAAGACTCCAGAAACCCATAAACGAAAGGTCCTAAAAAGGCAATCCAACCAAATACAATGGCCATTTTATAACGTTGCCATCCTCTTGCTTTTAAGTCACCAGTTAGTCGCTCTGGTTTTTCATTTTGTAAGAAAAATACAAAGGACCATGCGAATAGGCACATGATGGATGAGACGATAAACGGTAAAGCTTCTGTAATTTCTATCAGCTTGACTAAGAGTGGCCCAACTGCAAAGCCTATACTAAATGATAAACCATAGATGGCCATGCCTTTCCCTAAACTTTTAGGATCTGCTGTACTTGTAATCCATGTTTGTGTCGCATAGTGTAAAGCATGATCTCCTACACCGATTAGTAAACGAAGTACAAACCAAAAGGTCACACTCTTCCATAAGGGAAATGCAAGTAAAGACGCAAAAACAAGTGCTCCACCAACTAAAATAATCGGTTTGTAACCCCATTTCCGTAAAGGCTGCTCAATAAAAGGTGAAATTAATAATGTTCCTATGTATAAGCCTGTTGCATTCAAGCCATTCAATGCAGAGGATACCCCATCACGTTCAAATATGATCGAAATAAGCGGTAGTAGCATCCCTTGTGAAAAGCCTGATATGGATACAATTAATACTAAAATGGTAAATCTTTTTTTGCTGTAATCTGAGAAGTACGTCATTTTTCCCTCCAATATCAAGTCATTCTTCCAAAGAACAGCATACCAAAAAGCCTTAGCGCTCACCACATGTGATTTTACGCTAAGGCCTAACTAATACTTATCCTCATTTAATTGTATAAACACGAATTTCGGCTTTTGATTATTACCGAGTACTTGTTTAAACTCCCTCCTTTTCGAGTTAGTGTTGCAATTATTTTTTCAATCAGCTCCTTTACTTTATCTTAAAACAACTTTAACATACATCAACAATATTGTAAATATTCTGTCTTTTCATTTTTAAAATTAATCGCTTAGTCCTAGGTGTTTACCTAAACATTGAAATTTCAGCTAAAATCAGCTACGATGAAGGGGATGAAATGAGGTGTACGAATGTCAAATCCAATCACTGATAAAAAGCAGCAAGTAACTTATTTAAAAGAGCGTCTTGAAATGTTTTTAGAAGTATTAGATGCCCTTGATCCTGAAACAGCTGAATTAGAAGATATTGATCGTTTAATTCAAATGATGGATGATTTAGAAGATAAAATGGAGCAATTTAATGCTCGTGAACAATAATGAATCGTAAATAGACAAGCACTATGTATACTCGCCTAAAGACTATTGGCAAACTTCAACATTTAAAAGTTTGCCTATAGTCTTTTTACTTTAGTAAAGCTTTAATTTTCGCTTGTTTTTAATGACAGTCCCAGTTATATAATACTTTGCTAAAATCTTTATTCTTTAGTTCTTCCTCTGTAATGAAGAAGTTACCAACACCACAATCACCCCAAAGAATATCATCCCCCATACTATCTACTTGTAACAGCAAGATTGTAGAGTCAGTATAATCTCCGTATGCTCTTGGATCTTCTTGTGTAAAGAACGGATAACCACCTATTTTATGACCATCCCCCGTTAAAGCATCATAGAATGCATCCTCTAACATTTCATCCTCCTCTATAGAAGTTAAGATGCTGCCATACTTGTCATTACTTCTAAAATCATCAATCGACAATGGTTCCAAACCTTTTTCAAAGGATAATGCCATTTCACGCTCTACAGGAAAATACATTTCCTCATCCTCAATATTGACAAATGAAAAATCCTGGACAAGTTGCGATTCATCATACGTGATTGTTTCATGGAAAATAACCCGAAAACCTTCTTGATGTTGTCCATTATCGAAATCCATTCCTAAAACGTCATCATACCCATCAATATAAAACTGCAATATTCCTTCCTCGGGGAAATTTGGTAAATGGTTAGGTACCTCTGCAAAATTAATTTGAGCTAATAGTTTCAATGGTTGTCCATTGATGTTTTTGGGGTACTCCATCGACAATGGAAAATAAGGATCCCCTGCAAACTTACTTTGAAACAAAGTTGTTGTACTGATTTCCGTATCAACTAATACAACAGGTTTCATAGTTTCCTCTATTAACGGTCTATATTGTTCAATTTTCTCGGGTAACTCAAGTAACGTTTTAGCACACATACTAGTTCCTCCTTAATTGTGGATTCTCCTTCATATTAGAACAAACGTTCTATAAAATCAACTCTCAACTAAAATACTATTAAAATATGCTCTTATTTAACACTCTCAGATAAGGACTCTTTTTTTCATTAGTTGAAAAGAGTATAATGTAACGTGGAAATAATCAATTTTTCTATGGGGGGCAATACCAATGAATCTACAAACTTTGGAGAAAAGTCTTTACGATTTAATTACTGAAACATCTACGAATTTACCTAAGGATGTTCGTCGTGCTATTAAAAAAGCAAAAGAGGCTGAGAATGCTGGCACTCGTGCAGCAATGAGCTTAGACACAATCTCTACTAATATTATTATGGCAGAAGATAACGTGTCACCAATTTGTCAGGATACAGGACTTCCAACTTTCAAAATTTATACACCTGTTGGCGTAAATCAATTAGAAATTAAAGCTGCAATCAAAAAAGCAATCAATGATACGACAGCAGATGCAAAATTACGTCCAAACGCAGTGGATTCATTAACTGGTGCAAACAGTGGTAATAACCTTGGTGATGGTTTACCAGTTATGAAATTTGAACAATGGGAAAAAGACTACATTACAATTAAGTTAATTTTAAAAGGTGGCGGCTGTGAAAATAAAAACATACAATACAGTCTACCATGTGAACTAGAAGGTCTTGGTCGTGCGGGTCGTGACTTAGACGGTATTCGTAAATGTATTATACACTCAGTATACCAAGCTCAAGGGCAAGGCTGTTCAGCTGGTTTCATTGGTGTTGGTATTGGTGGAGATCGTTCTTCAGGCTATGATTTAGCAAAAGAACAATTATTCCGTCATGTAGAAGATACAAATCCAAATCCAGATCTTGCAAAATTAGAAGAGTATGTAGTTAAAACAGCTAATACATTCGGTATCGGTACAATGGGCTTCGGTGGTGAGGCAACATTATTAGGATGTAAAATCGGCGTAATGCACCGTATCCCTGCTTCTTTCTATGTATCTGTAGCATATAATTGCTGGGCATACCGCCGCATGGCTGTAGACATTGATCCTCAAACTGGCGAAATTATTAAATGGCACTATCAAGAAGGCGAAAAAATTACCTTCAAAGAAGATGAAGTGGCTGCTACAACAGAAGATACAACAACAAATGTAGTAGAGCTTACTGCACCAATTACTGAAGAACAAATTCGCTCACTAAAAGTTGGTGATGTCGTTTCTATTTCTGGTCGTATGTATACTGGTCGTGACGCTATCCACCACCATTTAATGAGCCACGATGCACCAGTTGACCTAAACGGACAAGTTATTTATCACTGTGGACCTGTTATGGCAAAAGACGAAGAAGGTAATTGGACAGTAAAAGCTGCTGGTCCAACGACATCTATTCGTGAGGAACCATACCAAGGTGATATCATGAAAAAATTTGGTATCCGTGCTGTAATCGGTAAAGGTGGTATGGGACCAAAAACATTAAAAGCTCTTAATGAACATGGTGGTGTTTACTTGAACGCTATCGGTGGAGCAGCTCAATACTACGCAGACTGCATTAAAGGTGTTGACGGTGTTGATTTAATGGAGTTTGGTATTCCTGAAGCAATGTGGCACTTAAATGTTGAAAACTTTACAGCAGTTGTAACAATGGACTCACACGGTAACTCATTACATGCAGATGTTGATAAATCATCATTAGAAAAACTAGCTTTGCATGCTGAAAGAGTCTTCTAATTAAATAAAAGGTTGCAGTGATCTATTTTACTGCACAATTTAGTAAGGCACAGAATATTCCTAGTGAATAGACTGTGCCTTATTCTTTATTCGAAACAGACTCCCCTAACCGCCTTATGAACAACATAAAACTCCTTCAAACTTCCTACTTTATTTTTATAAATTCCTTTGTTATAATAATTCTAAATAAAATAGATGGTAATTGAAATCTATTTTCAATTAAAACCACTGAATAAACACTTATTTATAGAGGTTTTGATATTGATTTTCATTATCAGGAGGGATATGAATGGAATACTCTAATCGAGAAAATATAAATTTAATTGAGAAAATTAAGGAGCATGCTGAATTAATCGCTGCTCTTATGGCCGGCATTTTTATTTTACTTGCTTGGCGTTTAGATACAAGCGGACAAACAACTGCATCAGTTCTACTGTATTTAATAGCGTTTTGTGTAGGTGGTTTTGCAAAGGCCAAAGAAGGTATTGAAGAAACGATTGAAGATCGGAAACTTAATGTGGAACTACTAATGGTATTAGCCGCCATTGGTTCGGCAGCAATAGGCTATTGGATAGAGGGAGCTATTCTTATTTTTATCTTTGCTGTAAGTGGTGCTCTTGAAACATATGCCATGAATAAAAGTCACCGTGAAATATCAGCCCTTATGAACTTACAGCCAGAAGAAGCTTGGTTAGTGCGAGGCGGTTTTGAGCCAATGAAGGTGTCAGTCTCAACGTTACAAATCGGTGATCATTTACTTATTAAACCTGGAGAACGCATTCCAGCAGATGGGGTTATTTTCAAAGGGCAGTCTTCCATTGATGAATCTGCGATTAGCGGTGAGCCATTACCTGTTTTAAAAAACGAAGGTGATGAAGTATTTGCAGGCACAGTTAACTTAAATGGTGCTATTACGATGGAAATGACAAAAGCTAATTCAGAAACACTATTCCAAAAAATTATACAACTTGTTCAAAGTGCACAAAGTGAAAAATCACCCTCTCAGCAATTTATTGAGAAATTTGAAGGGACTTATGTAAAATTTGTATTATTAGCTGTTGCCATTATGATGTTCCTTCCCCACTTTTTACTTGGTTGGGACTGGACAACAACATTTTACCGAGCAATGGTGTTATTGGTAGTTGCCTCGCCATGTGCACTTGTTGCATCCATCATGCCTGCTACATTAGCAGCAATCTCTAATGGTGCAAAAAATGGTGTCCTATTTAAAGGTGGTTTACATTTAGAACATCTCAGTGTTTTACGTGCATTAGCAGTTGATAAAACAGGTACTTTAACACAAGGTAAACCCGAAGTTACAGATTTCATTGTCCGAGATGGTGAAGATCGTGCTAAGGCTTTAGCCATTCTTGCAGGGATTGAATCTCAATCCAATCATCCACTTGCCCAAGCCATTACCTCGTATGCTAAGGCTCAAGGCATTAATGCCTTGCCTCAAGCAACAATAGAGGATATTCCAGGCTGGGGTATGAAAGGAACAATTCAAAACAAGGAATATCAAGTAGGAAAACCAGAGTTTGTGGATGCGCAACTTGCCAATGATTTTGCAAACGGCGCAGTGACTAAGCTGGCAGCAGAAGGAAAAACAGTTATTTTCATTCGCGATGAACATGGAATTGTTGCATTAGCAGCATTAAAAGATACTGTACGCTCCGAAGCTAAGAAAGCTGTCACTTTATTAAAAGAGCTTGGTATCCAAGTGGTAATGCTAACAGGCGACAATGAAAAAACGGCTAAAGTGATTGCTCAAGAAGCTGGCGTTACGGAATATGTTGCAGAATGTCTGCCTGAAACAAAGGTAACTGAAATGAAACGATTACTTACCCAACATCAATTTGTTGGTATGGTCGGCGATGGTATTAATGATGCTCCTGCGCTTGCTACTGCAACTACAGGGATTGCTATGGGTGAAGGCACAGACGTTGCACTAGAAACAGCAGATGTCGTGCTAATGAAAAATGACTTATCTAAAATCGCTTATGCTGTTCGCCTATCACGAAAAATGCAGCGAATAATAAAACAAAATATATTCTTTTCAATTGGAGTTATTGTCCTATTAATCGCCTCAAACTTCTTACAAGTAGTCGACTTACCTTTAGGTGTAATTGGCCATGAGGGTAGTACAATTCTAGTAATATTAAACGGTTTACGCATGCTTAATAAAAATGTCTAGGCTAACATAAAACAGCCCCGCTCATCTTTGAACTGCCCCGTAAAAGTTAGACACCAATCTAACTTTTACGGGGGTTTTTTTATGGCAAAAGTAAGGCTGAACAACGTATTCAAGCAGTCCAGAGATACTTAAATGGAGATGAATCTATGATTGAAATCGCAGAAGACATCGGAGTGACAAAAAGGGTTGTAAGTGAATGGGTTCGCCGATATCAAAAAAATGGTGTAGAGACTTTCTTAAAGTCCTATACAAACTATTCAGCTGACTATAAAATGAATGTACTAAATTATATGAACGAGACAGGTACATCTTCAGTTGATACAGCTGCTCTCTTTAATATTTCATCTTCTGGCTTAATTCGGGGTTGGAAATTAAAGTTTGAAGTTGGTGGTTATGATGCTCTTGTTTCCAAGAAAAAGGGGCGTCCATCCATGAAAAAAGACACAAAAAGAACAACGAAATCAATACCAGCTGAAGGGTCTGTTGAGGCGTTAACAGCACGTATTAAACAATTAGAAATGGAGAATGCCTACTTAAAAAAGTTGAATACTTTAGTTCAAATGAAAGAAAAATTACCAACCAAATCAAAGCGCAAGTAATTTACGAACTAAAGGAAATCTATGAAGTGGTGGAATTAATCAAAGTCGCTGATATTCCACGTAGTACGTATTATTACTGGGAAAAGCGTTTGAATCGTACTGATAAATACGCTGATGTGAAAGTCGCAATTCAGTCCATTTATCATGAACATAAGGGACGTTATGGCTATCGTCGGATTGCTAAAGAACTTAAAAAATACGGCATTGTTCATGATCCCAAAACGATTAACGGTTTGATGAATGCCATTGGCATAAAATGTGAAGTCCGCATGAGGAAATATCGTTCGTATAAAGGAAAAGTCGGAAAAATTGCCCCAAACATATTACAACGTGATTTTACAGCGAAAAAAATGAACGAGAAATGGGTAACAGACGTGACAGAGTTCCATCTATTTGGTGAGAAACGCTATTTATCACCAGTCCTTGATTTATGTAATGGCGAAATTATTGCATACACGGTAATGAATCGTCCAGTGTATAACCTCGTCCATGATATGCTAGAACAAGCATTGGAGCGCATTCAATCAGGTGATCAAGTCGTTCTTCATTCGGATCAAGGTTGGCACTATCAAATGAAAAAGTATCAACGAACCTTAAAACAACATGGGATTACGCAAAGTATGTCCCGTAAGGGCAATTGTTTAGATAACGCAGTCATAGAAAATTTCTTTGGCTTATTAAAATCTGAACTCCTGTATCTACAAGAATTTGAATCCATGGCACATTTCGAACAGGAACTTCATGACTATATTCACTATTACAATCACAAACGAATGAAGGCAAAATTAAAAGACCTAAGCCCGGTGGAGTACCGAACTCAGGTCTTAGAAGTAGCTTAACTAAATATGTCTAACTTTTTTGGGTCAGATCATCTTGTACCAAGAAGCGAGGCTGTTTTTTCTTATTTTAGCATTTCCTTTTGAAGTGCCCTTTTCTGCATTGTAGCATTTAATATCCCACCAAAGATAAGGATAATCCCCGTAAAATATAGCCAGAGCATTAAAATAATGACGCCACCAATACTACCATATGTAGCAGAATAATTAGCAAAATTATTAATATAAAAAGAGAAACCATATGTGACTGCTAACCAAGCGAATGTAGCAAACATCGCTCCTGGCCAAACGCCCATTATTTTCAAGCGAGGACTTGTATTAGGTACAATCCAGTAGATCCCCATTAAAACGATAAAAATAAGTATTGGTGGAATGGACCATCTTAATCTATGCCAAATGGATTCAAACTGCTCCTCTATTCCAATGATTGAGAATAGGAAATGGCCAATTTGCTGACCAAATACAGGCAATAAGAGAGCAATCGCAATAACAAAAACGAGAGCGACTGTAAAAACTAATGACAAGCCTCTATCTAGTATACCTACTCTACCCTCTGTATCATAAGCTTTATTTAATGCACGAATCAGCGCATTAATGCCTTTAGATGCAGACCAAATTGTACCTAGTACCCCGATCGACAATAAGCTACTATTTCTATTTGTTAAAATCTCATTCAGCGTATTTTCAATCAGTTTATACACTTCATCTGGTAATACATTCACTAAAAATGAATAAACCTGTGTCGTTTTTAAGTTTAAATAAGGTAATAACGTCACTAAGAAAATAAGTAAGGGGAAGAACGATAATAAAAAGAAATAAGCCAATTGTGCAGCAAGCGCAGATATTTCAACTCGCTTTAGCCGACCTATTAAATCTTGGACAAAGCCTTTGGATGTCATCACACTCACTTCCTCTTCAGGAGAGACGAACGATTTCACAACTCCAAAAGCATTATGCATAGTTGCTTTTTTCTTCTCCATACAATTCCTCCTAAAACTACCTTTATTCCTTATGAGGTACAGTAAAGGCTGATTTGGTGTCTTCAATCATTCCCTGTATTGTAGAAGGTAAATCTTTAAATTCATCAACCTTTTCTGCAATTGTGTTGACATTTTCTGACACACTTTCACAAAGTACCTTCGCAGCTAATACCTTTTCCTCAACTAAATCCTGTAATTCTTCTCGATTGGTTGCATAATAAGAAATGGCTTCCTTCATTTTTTTAGTTGTGGCAATTGTTTTTTCCCGAGTTGTACGATCTAGCATACTTAATGCAGCACCAACTGCTGCTCCTGCCACGATAGATGCTAATAATTTACTTTGACCCATATTAAAACCCCCTGCTTGTGTAATTGCATATTCCCTATTATTTCATAAATAAACAGTCTACTGCCCTTATTCTACCCAATAACAGTCTATTTTTAAAGCAATGCCCAAATACGGAGTTGACATTTTTTTTATTCAATGAAATGATATGTGCGAGGAGAACGAAAGGTAGGGTAAAAAATGGATTTATCAGTTCCATCTAAAGAAAACGTTGTTTATATGGTTGATCAAATGAAAGACAAGCTTCGCATGGTGAATGTCGATGCGATGAAATCGGAACACTTCGATGAAGCAAATTATGAAGATTTAGTGTATTTATATGAAATGGTTATGAAAAGAGAAACATTTAGCCCAAGTGAAATGCAAGCAATTGTCGCTGAATTAGGATCTTTACGTAAATAAGTCAATAAAAAGGCCATTAGCAAGAGACATTTTGTCTGTTGCTAATAGCCTTTTTTTATTGTGTATTTTTAGCTTCCGAACCATCCTCAGTCACTAATGGCTGGATGAGCACCTCAACACGACGATTCTGTGCACGACCCTCTGCTGTATCATTCGGTGCAATTGCTCGGTTTTCACCATAACCCTTCGCACTAAAGTTCTCCGATTTTAATTGTGAATTACTATCCAATAATACCATGTAAAAATTGGATGCACGCATTAAGGACAACTCTAAATTTGATGAGAAATTAGGTCCAGCTGGCACATTATCCGTATGACCCGTAATGACAATGTTACGTGGCGGATTAGACACTAGTACATCTGCAAGCTCTTTGGCAATTGGAATATATTCTGGTTTAATCGTTGCTTGACCAGGATCAAATAAAATACTATCTCGAATTGTCACAAGTAACCCTTCATCCGTCATCTCTGTTGCAAATTGTTCTTCCATTTCATTGACGGCAATAAAGTTATCCACACTATCTTTAATAGCTGCTAGCTCTTGCTGATCTTTTAAATAGGCTGAATTTTGCTGTGGTGTTTGGTCGCTGTCCGCATTTGGAGTTGGTACTGGTGCTGGTTGCTCTAAAAAGCTTGTTCCACCTTCAAATACTTGATTAAATACTGCTGACATTCTATCTAACTTTTCTTGGTCGACTGAACTTGAAGCAAATAAAATAATAAACACCGCTAAGAGCAGCGTTAAGATATCTGCATATGGTACTAACCAAGATTCATCAATATGCTCATCATGCTTTTTTTTCTTAGCTTTCTTTGCCAAGGCCACCCGCCCCGCTTTCACCAGAAATTTGACGACGTTCTTCCATCGTTAAGTATGATGATAATTTCTGTTCAATAACACGTGGAGCCTCCCCTTCTAATACTGAAAGGATACCCTCAATCATCATTCTCTTTTGTTTTACTTCTAAAGCAGACTTACGCTTTAATTTGTTTGCAAATGGGTGCCATAACACATAACCAGTAAAGATACCGAGTAATGTAGCCATGAAGGCTGCCGAAATAGCATGTCCAAGTTTTTCAATATCGTTCATATCTGCCAATGCGGCAATTAACCCTACTACTGCACCAAGAACCCCTAGAGTAGGTGCATATGTACCTGCTTGCGTAAAGATAGCAGAACCACTAGCATGACGCTCTTCCATTGCCTCTACTTCTTCCGTAAGTACGTCACGAATGTAATCAGCATTTTGACCATCAATTGCTAATGTAAGACCATTTTTTAAAAATGGGTCTTCAATTTCCGAAGCTTTACTTTCTAGCGCTAATAATCCTTCACGACGAGCTAAATCAGCCCATTGTGAAAACATTTTAATAATTTCTATATCATCTGCTAATTTAGTTTCTTTAAAAAGAATTTTAAATAGCTTTGGTACACGCTTTAACTCCTTCATAGGAAAGGCAATTGTTACTGCGGAAATAGTACCAAAAATGATAATTAGAATGGCTGCTGGGTTATAAAATGCAGATAAACTTACACCCTTCATGACCATCCCTACTAACAGCGCTATTAACGCAATTATCAACCCTATAACTGATGACTTATCCATCCTAGAACCTCCAAATCTACTAATAATGTTAATTTCGGCTGTTTTTCCATAATTTAAATATATAAATGTAGTATAAATGTATTTCACTTATTTTTCGATGAAATTAATGCTTTTTATTCACATTTCGACCATTTTTGATTATATTGAATTAAGAATATTACACTAAACTGTCTTATTTCGAAAGGGGATATGAATTTGTTATTATCATTCGACACAAAATTAATAAAATATGCTGAATTGGCGGTAAAAGTAGGAGTAAATATCCAAAAAGATCAATATCTTTATATAAGCTGTTCGACCGATAACTTAAAATTAGCACAAATAATTACTAAAATTGCTTATAAAAATGGTGCAAAGCAAGTATTCGTCGATTTATCAGATGACGAACTTGTACGCGCTCGCTATGAAGGAGCACCAAAAGACTCATTTGATTTCTTCCCTCCTTGGAAAGTACAAGAGCGTGAATGGTTGGCGGATCATGGAGCTGCATTCTTAAGCATTAGTTCACAAAACCCAGATTTATTAAAAGGTATAGAACGAGACAGAATCATGGCCTTTCAAAAAGCATCTGGTCAAGCATTGGCTAACTATTATCAATGGCTACAAGCAGATAAATTTAGCTGGTCAGTGATTGCTGCACCTTCTAAGGCTTGGGCAGCAAAGGTTTTCCCTAATTTACCAGAAGAGCAACAAATCGATGCCTTATGGGAAGCGATCTTTGCAGCGACACGTATTGACGTTGAACAGTCTGTTGAAGCTTGGCATGCTCATGATCAGGAATTACATAGCAAAGCCGACTATTTAAACTCAAAGCAATATAAGTCACTTCACTATACTGCTCCAGGCACTGACCTCATGATTGAGCTACCTGCACATCACATATGGACAGGTGGGAGTAGTATCAACATACAAGGCCAGGCATTTATGGCCAATATGCCTACAGAAGAAATTTTTACTGCACCGTTAAAAACAGGTGTTAATGGCTATGTAACAAGCACTAAGCCATTAAGCTACGGCGGCAATATTATCGATCATTTTACATTAACATTTAAAGATGGTCGTATCATTGACATCAAGGCTGAGCAAGGGCAAGACATTTTAGCTGCTCTAGTTGAAACGGATGAGGGAGCTCATTACCTTGGTGAAATAGCATTAGTACCACATGCATCACCTATTTCACAATCTAATTTGTTATTTTACAATACATTATTCGATGAGAATGCCTCCAATCATTTAGCCATCGGAAGTGCTTATGCATTTTGTATAGAGGGTGGTAAAGAAATGACTACTGAGGAATTAAGTGCACATGGACTTAACCAAAGCTTGACTCATGTTGATTTTATGATTGGTTCGAACAAAATGAATATAGACGGAATTACTAACGATGGTCAAAAAGAACCTATATTCAGAGATGGAAATTGGGCATTCTAAATAATCCATTCCTACTACTAGTATTCTAGGCTAACTATGTTAAGGTTGTCATAAATTATCCTTAGATTTTACTAGGAACCTATTGTATAATTGTTTTAGGGTAATTAATAGATCATTTAAGTAGAGAGGAGCTCTAATAATGTTCATTACAACTGTTCTTGGCTTTACAGTAGTTTTATTAATTTCTATGGCATTCTTCATCCACTACCTACAAGTTGGTTTAGATAGCAAGTCTTCAGTAACTGTAGATCCAAAGCCAAACGAAAAATTCTAATGTATAAAAAACAGCTACTATAAAGGTAGCTGTTTTTTTATAGCCTACAATTTAAAAATGTATGAAGTTGCTCCTTTATTGTAAAAATTATCTGAATAAAGTCTTTATAGTTTGCATATTTAAAATTTTGCTCTAAAATATTTTTTGTAAGGAAGGGAGCAATTTTCATGACAATGTTACAAGATATTTTAGAGTTTAACAAAGTGTTTGTCGAAGAAAAAAAATATGAACCATTCATCACTACAAAATATCCTGATAAACGTATTGTTGTTTTATCTTGTATGGATACTCGACTTGTAGAGCTTTTACCGAAAGCAATGAATTTACGTAATGGCGATGTTAAAATTGTGAAAAGTGCTGGCGCTTTAGTTAGCCATCCTTTCGGCGCAGTTATGCGTAGTTTATTGGTTGCTGTTTATGGCCTACAAGCAGATGAAGTTTATGTCGTTGGGCATTATGACTGTGGTATGAGTGCAGTTGATCCCGAAGCAATGTTAAGTGAAATGATTAAAAGAGGTATTGATCCAAAAACAATTAATATGCTAGAATATTCCGGTTTTGACTTAAAAGAGTTTTTACGTGGTTTTGGTGATGTAGCGACAAGTGTTAAAAAAAGTGTTGATACAATTCGTAATCACCCGCTAATGGTGAAAGATGTACCTGTTCATGGCCTCATTATCGATCCAAATACAGGTCATCTAGATTTAATTGAAGATGGTAATAAACAATAGTCATTACCTTTTGATTTACAACTAATAAGGTGCCTATCTTTCTCCATAACGAAAGATAGGCACCTCTCTAATTATTCATCCTCTAAACGTGCATATATAAAATGATCTACCCATTGACCATTTATATACAACAGCTTTCTTAACAGACCTTCCTGTTGAAACCCTGCTTTCTCTAATACGCGCATAGAAGGTGCATTTTGAGTAGAAACATATGCCTCTACACGATGTAGGCCTATTTGATCGAACGCGAATCGTACCACCATATTTACGGCCTCTGTGACGATTCCCTTCCCTACATAAATTTCATCCATCGCATAGCCAACAAATGCACTTGAGTATGGTAAGCGTTTTACAGCATAAAGTGCAATATGTCCTATTAGATTGTTTGTACCATGCTCAAAAATACCAAAAGTATATTCTCGCTTTGACTCCATCAAATAGAGACTTTCTTGAATTTTTTTGTATTGAGCGTCAATTGTATAATATTCTGGTCTTTGTAGTGGCTCGTAAATAGACCAAAAGTATTTATTTCGGCTTACGAGACCCGTTAAACTTCGTGCATCTTTTTCTTGGAATGTGCGGATGTAGCATTTTTCTCCCTTTATCGTTACCACATTCCCACCCTTTTTTCTTAATAGATTCCAAATTTTAAGCACCATTTCTCCACACTAGCCTTCCAATAAATATCAGTACATTCATCATTCTGGTAACATCACTACTTTGAATTTAACATAGCTTAAAAAATGGTTTTCATTCGCTACATTTCAAAGGTTGAACATTTAGTTTATTTCATTGTATGTAAGAAAAGATGCTGCTACAACTAAAACAACTCATGTCCTATTTCATAGCAGCACAATTCATTATTTTGATTTGGTTCTTACTTCTCGTCCCCAATTTCTAAACTGGACGAATCAGCATCCTCTAGTTGGCCATTATCTAATACATTTGTTAAATGGAGACCACGTTTTAGAGCCTCTCGTTCAATATGTGCAATGGTTTCCTGCAGCACCTGTACACGGGCGTGCTTTTTATCATCACCAGCAACTAAGATCCATGGAGTATCCTTTTTATCAGTCTTTTCAAACATTTCATTTGCCGCTTCAATATACTGTGGTGTTTTTTCACGATTTCGCCAATCTTCGTCTGTTAGCTTCCAAGATTTATAAGGGTTTTGTTCCCGTTCTTTAAAGCGTTTTAATTGTTCTTCATCTGATACATGAAGCCAAAACTTAATGATTATGTAATCTCCTGCAGTTAAAATTTTCTCGAAGTTATTGATTTCTTCATACGCACGAGACCATTCATCCTTCGATGCGAATCCTTCGATACGTTCTACTAATACACGACCATACCAAGAACGATCAAAAATAGCGATTTGCCCATGCTGCGGTAACTTTCTCCAGAATCTTTGTAAATAGTTATAGCGCAATTCATGAGGCTGTGGAGCTGAAATAGGGTGTACAACATAACCTCGTGGATCGAGACGTTCAATTAGTCGTTTAATAGCGCCACCTTTACCAGCGGCATCCATTCCTTCAAATACCAAAATTAAACCAATTTTGTTTTTTAATAAAAACTGTTGGGCATTTAACATTTCATATTGGAGTACTTTTAATTTCTTTTTATACATTTTTTTATCTAGTTCAATCGATAAGTCTAGATTTTTTAAATTTTGTGCCAATGAAACTTCACTCCTTTTATGTAGATAATCCCATTGTACTAAAGAAAAATATAGATGCCTATTGAGATGGTAAATTGTAGTGATTATTAGCAAAACAACACGATACATTGTTGGAAATTTCCGTTATAATAAAAAAAGTGACAGTACTATACTTATTTGTCTTTTCCCTATACAATCTAAACACGAAGGGAGAGGAAATCATGCCTCGGTTTATCTTGATGACAATCTCTTATCTTGTCTCATTCATCCTAACCTTTTTATCCTTTTTCATGAAAATAAACGGTCAATCTTCTCTAGAAATTTCTAATCGGTTTTCTGTAGTATTTGCACCAGTTGATATTAGTCATGCAATATGGATTGTCATTTATTTATTAATTGGCTATTGGTTATTGGTGAACATTAAAAAGACATCTATGAAACAGTCTGCTCTCTTTAGTTGCATAAATATTTTGCAAGCCTTAACGATATATGTATGGCATCATGAGTTATTTATTGTTTCTCTTGGCATCACCTTGCTTTTGGTCTTGTACTTATTTATGTTGTATAATACGTACTCTCTTCACGACAAAGCGTTGTCAGGTCGTATTCCTTTCTCCATTTATTTTGCATGGATGACATTTATCTTGATTACGAATAGTAGCTTTACGTTAACGGCTTATGGTTGGAACGGCTTTGGTCTTAGCACTCCTCTTTGGGCAGTAATTTTACTGACACTTGGTGGAGCTATTGCACTACATATCCGCTTTCATCACTTTGATACCATGTATCCGAGTGTTTTTATTTGGGCTTATTTAGGAATCGCTTTACATAATGGTTTTGATGAGCTTCTTGTAACAACTGCCGCCTTATTTTTATGTGGTGTTCTCTTTGTTGGTATTTTATTTATTAAAAAAAATCCTGCCCACCAAAAATAAATTGGTTAGCAGGATTTTAAATTATATCCTATTCTTCATCTAAGGAAGTTAAAATAATTGGTTTATCTTTAGTGACAATAACTGAATGTTCAATTTGAGCTACAAGCGATTTATCAGGTGTAACAAATGTCCAACCATCACCAGCTTCTACAATATGCTCTGCTTTTGCTGAGATAAATGGCTCAACAGCAAGCACCATTCCTTCTTTCATAATCGTAGAATCCCATGCATCATAATAATTTAAAATATGATTAGGCTCATCATGTAAAGATTGACCTAAGCCATGTCCTGTTAAATTCATAATAACAGTTAAACCATTAGCATTCGCCTCTCGTTCAACCGCTTTACCTATTTGATTTAATTTAGACCCAGCTTTAACCTTTGTCATTGCTCGATCAAAAGCACTTTTAGCAACTCGGCATAGTTTTTCTTTGTCCTCATAACCCTCACCAACAACAAATGAAATGCCAGTATCTGCAAAGTATCCATTTAATGACCCAGAAACATCGATATTCACAATATCCCCTTCTTGAATAACACGTTTTCCTGGAATACCATGTGCCACTTCTTCATTGACACTAATACATGTATATCCTGGGAAATCATATTCCCCCTTAGGTCCAGAAATAGCACCAGCCTCTGCAAACATGCGGCCAGCAATTTCATCTAGCTCAAGTGTTGTAACACCTGGTTTTGTTGCTGCTTTCATGGCTTCACGAATTTCGGCACAAATGCGTCCAATTTTTTTAAAAGCTTCAATCTCTTCTTGCGTTTTTACAATCATGTATAACGTCCCTTTCATCTAATATCTATTCTTTAATATAACATAACTTTTTATGCGTATAACGATAAACGCTTTAAATATTGTATGCTTTCCTACAATGCAAAGTGCTAAACGAGCTATTCATGACCAAAAGTCCCTTCACATGAGTGAAGGGACTTGCTTGTTGTTGAAAAAAGTTGATAATTTTGCTAATGATTCTGTGCGAAAGCGAATATCATCAAGTAGTATAGAACGAAAAGCTTTTATACCCTTTTACAATAAATCATTTGAGGAAACTTTTATTATGCTTTTCTTTGCATTAATTGTGGAGCGGCTGTGAATAAAAGCACGCCTACAATTGCCGTTAAAATGGTTGCTGGCAACATATATGTACCATTATAAATGATAGAATAGATCCATGCATTTTGATCACCCGCATACTCTGCAAAAAATACAGCTCCAGCAATTGTATGTGCTGCGTATCGTAAAAAGCCTGCAAAAACAGTACCTACGATAATGTAAAGTGCCATTTTCGTTTTGTTCATATTTTTTGCAGCATCCAACACAGGTCCACGTACAACCGCTGCTAATCCTACAACTGTAAAGGCAACACCATAATCCAATAATCCTTGAAGCCAGTGCACAATATAAGCACCAAACATGGTTTGCATAACACCCACAAGTAATCCCGTTGTTAGCCCAGCAACTAAGCCCCAACGAAATGCAATTAACATAATAGGCACCATGACAAGACTAACAGAGCCACCTTGTGCCCATACTTTAAAGGATACTTGATCGAGCACAAGGCCAATCGCTGCAAATATCGCAATCTCCACAAGCATTAATAGTCTTTTTTTGTCCATACATATTCTCTCCTTTGTTCCGATGTAGGATACAAGAGCAGGAATAGAAATGCAGACATCTTTTTTATTCCTAAAGAATGAAAAAACGATGCCAGGACAGAGCCTGACATCGTACAAGTGTCGGTTTCTATCCACATCCCTACGCAAGTGTTAACTTACAGGTTCAAAGAGTCAAGGCATTACGTGCCCAGTCTCAGCTGACATCATCAGCTCCCCTTGTGGTCGTTACATCTGAATTTATTTGAACAATCCCATTGTACGCAAAGGATTGGATGATTACAACCTTTTCCATACATTATTTTTTTGAAACTTTGCCGTTTTTCATGCGTAAATATTAAAAAAGGAGGTACAACTATGGAGAACCAAAAAATTTTATCTGCCTTTAGTTATCTTAGTATTTTCTTCGCCCCTTTTATCGTCCCATTAATTGTTTACTTTGTAACGAAAGATAGTGATGTAAAAAGACATTCAATTCGTGCACTTGTCTCTCATTTAATTCCTTTTGTTTTTGGCATCCTATTTTTTATTGTCTTTGTTTTTTCTACATTAAGATTAGATCCAACGTCAAGTAATAATACTGTGATGGTTGTTTGGTTAGTTTCATTTGCCGTTTATGCCATTGTCTCACTTGGTATTGTCATATGGAATATTATTCAGGCTGTTCGAGTAATCCGTTAATGTTTCAATTTTAAGCGAAACAGGTAGTAATAATTGTAAAAGGAGCTGTTTTTTAATGAAAGTATCAAACGTTGTGAAAACTGCTGTAAAATTGGCACCTATTGTTATTCCTATCGTCAAAAAAGTAATGGCTGCAAAAAAAGGAACAACTCCTACAGCCACTTCTCGAAAAAAATAAAACAAAGGCGTATTCCCTATTTCGGAAATACGCCTTTCACTTATTTCACTTCAAAGTATGTCTGACTATGGCCATTTAATGTCTTTTCTACATGTAAAACCGCTGGCATTGCAGATTTTAATTCAGGCACATGAGAGATTACGCCAATCATGCGACCAGAATCCTGTAAATCAATTAATGTATCGATTGCTTTATTTAATGATTCCTCATCAAGCGAACCAAAGCCCTCATCAATAAACATCGTTTCAATATGAATATTACCTTGGAAGCTTTGAATTACATCTGCCATTCCTAAGGCAAGGCTTAATGAGGCATTAAATTTTTCGCCTCCCGATAATGTTTTGACATCTCGTAGTTGATCGGTATAAGCATCGTAGACATCAAGACCTAGTCCGCTTTGTTTCGCATGCTTTTCCAATCTATCTGAACGTCTGAGCTCAAATTGACCATTTGATAAATGATAAAGGCGAATATTGGCAGCTTCAGTAATTTGGTCTAAGTAATTAATTTGAATATAGCGCTCAAAAGATAGCTTTTTCGAATTTTGGCCGTTTAATAATCCATAGAGCTCCTTTACTCTTCCCGCTTCTTGCTCAAGTAAATGAAGCTCCCTCGCTATTTCTTCTACTCTTTCAATAAAACCTTGGCAAGCTTGAGCAAAACCTCTCAACTGTTGTAAACGTTTAAATGCTTCCTCATAAGATATACGAAGTTGTTCTACTTTGGCTTCCATGGACACTAAATCTTGTTGCTCTTTTCCTTGAAGATACATAGCCCCTTCAGTAATTTGGATTTGCAATGTGTGTACCTGTAAAGCATAGTCACTACAAGCTTTTCGAAGGGTCTCTATTTGCAATAAACTCCGTTTGGCAGCTGTATATTCCTCGTAGCTGTCAAAGCCTATCTCCTGCATGCTTGCTGAGAATTGCTGACGTTTTTCATTCATTTTGAGTTGTAATTCTTCAAAAGTTTGTTTGGCTATTTCCATCGTCAATTTTGCATTACTTGTTGCTTCCTTCGCTCTATGCAATTCGTCTTGACTCTCTTGCCATCTTTTTTGCAAATCCATTTTTTGTTTACTGATATCTGTAAGCTGTTGCTGTAATTGCTGCAAGGTTGGTAAATGGTTTGGCATATGTTTAAGCTGTTCTTCAAGAACTGCTTGCAGTCTTGTCATTTCTTTCAACTGCTCAGCTAAATATTGCTCTAAGTTCATCTGTTTAGTTCGTAGCTGCTCTATTCTCTCACGTTGCTGCTTAAGTTTTAATCGCATATCTGCTAATTGATGATGAACAATTTTTAATGTCGCAATCTCTTGCTCTATGTTGTTTAATGTAGAGATGAGCTGTGCATGGTCTTGCTGTGTAATGTGCTGCTCTTCTAGTTGCTGACAGGTTTCTTGATAAAGCTGTTGCGCAGATGACAAGAGCGCTTCTTTTTCTAGGTACTTACGCTCATCTAAAGAAGCCTTAGCCCTTAACACTTCGACTTCAGAGAGCTCTATCATTTCCTGTTGCTCATTATGTGTTTTCTGGTGTGTCAAACTGCCACATACAGGGCAAGGTTCCCCGTCCTTCAACTGTTCAGCCAAAATACTAGCCTGACTTGTCAACCAACGCTGCTCTAATAATTGTAGAGCCTTTTTACTCTCCTGATAGTGAATGTCAGAAGTGGCTACGTCCTGCTTAGCTAACTCTACAGCCCCTTTGTATTTGTCTACTTGTTTTATTAATGCTACCTGCTCACGAAGTTTCGGTAACTGCTCTAAGTAGCTTTCATATGGCTCAACCTGTTTTTCATATTGTTCCATCGTTTGAGAAAATTGCTGTAACTGCCCTTGTTCTTTCTCCAATAACATAAGATTATCAGCTACTGCCTGTTTTGCTGTTTCGACATATTGTTCTGCTATTTGCAGCTGCTGCACATTGTTTTCATAGGCTTCAAATTTAGGCAATAAAGTCTGTAATTGCAATTCCTGCTGCAACATCTGTTGACGTTCAGGCTCTTTCGCCTCTTCAATCTGATATTTTTCTTGTGCCCGTTGTAGCTGCTCTTTTGTTTGTTGAAGTTTAAATTGAGCCTGTTGAAATGTTTGTTCTTTTAAGTTCAGTTCAGCACGTAAATCAATACATTGTTGTTCAAGTGGCACAAGTCGCTCCGCTTGTTCTGCTAAAACAATCTCCTGCTCCTTTGCTCGGTATCTATCCTGTTCTTTTAACAATAGTTGCAGTCTCTGCTGCCGACTAGCTTGCTCTTCGAACTGCTCATTTATTGTTTTTGCTAGTCGATAATATTCCTGCTCCTTTTGATGAAGACTATAAGCTTCATCATATTGCTGCTGTTCTTCCTCTATACATTTCTTATAGTAGCTAAACTCCTCCTCAAGTGCCTGTGTCAGTTGATGTAAATTTTCCGTATTGTCAGCAATCAAGGTGAATAAAGAGGATGAACGTTGCGGTAAGGCACCAACAATTTGACCTAATAGATGTTCCTTTAATTGCTTGGCACGCTCAAAATCCTTCTCCGCCTCTTTCCGTTTGGCATCCAGTTTTTTTGTCATGACGCCAAAACGATCTGTTTTAAAGATTTTTCGTAAAATAACTTCCTTATTTGTAGAGTCAGAGGTCAATAACTTGCGAAATTCACCTTGAGGTAACATTACAATTTGGCTAAATTGATCTTTTGTGAGACCTATGATTTCCAACAATTTTTTATCGACTTCAAGCGTTTGTTGTTTCTCTACGATGCTATAATCGAGCTTTCCCTCTCTTACTTCAGCTAATTCTATTTTCTTACCTGTGATCGTTTTATTTTTTTCTTTAATATGACCTGGCTGTCTTACTATTTGATAAACTCTGCCATGCATTTCAAATAGGAGCTCTACAGCTGTATAGACATCATCATGAGCAAAGCCGCTTCTCAGTAAAGCCGTATCCTGGCGATCCTCACCACTACCTGATCCGTAAAGCGCATAACAAATAGCGTCGAAAATGGTTGTTTTCCCAGCGCCTGTTTTTCCGGAAATGGCAAACAAACGATGTTCTCCAAGCTCTTGGAAATCAATCACCTCAGTATCTTTATACGGACCAAATGCAGTAATCGTTAACTTTAATGGCTTCATTTTACTGTCTCTCGCTCCTCATCTAATAATTCCTGTAACATCTCGGTAAAAAGGCGTTCCGTATCTTCATCTGGCTGGATGCCGATAATATTCGTAAAGAAAGAACGGAACAAGTCTATATCCTCTAGCTTTTCTGTTTCTACAACTTGTAACTCACGTGGTGACTCTTGTCGTAGTATCTTACGTTCTACATGCATCGCATGGGGAAAAACACTACGAATGCGTTCCATCGGTGAAGAGACGGTTGTCGTATCCGTCAATCTGACAAAGACATAATCATCACTCGGTGGTAGCTTTAACAGATCCTCCAATTGACCTTCTACTACTCGTAAATTTCTTCTTGGTACGAGCTTTCTTTTGGTTACTATGCTTTTACCGTGTTCATCTAATTCAATGATTAAAAAGCCTTTTTCATGTAAGTGCTCTGATAATGAATATTTTAACGGAGAGCCTGCATAGCGGATCGTTTCATTTAAGACAAAATGTGCCTTATGTAAGTGTCCAAGAGCGGTATAGTGGAAAGGTTTAAATAAAGCTGCATTCACACAATCTGAGCCCCCGATAGAAAGCGGACGCTCTGAATCACTGGTATTGGCTTCTTCCTCACCATACTTTGTGACGAAAGCATGTCCCACAAAAATATGACGCTTACTCGCATCCATATCCTGAGTAATATGATCTATAATTCTCTGCATAGCGTCTTGATGAGAACGAATCGTTTCATCTTCAAAAATATGACGAATTGAGGCGGGCTCAGCATACGGTACAAGATGAAAATGTACCTCTCCATATTGATCATTCAAAATAATAGGGACATGATCTTTCGTAAATTGCCCCTTGATATATAAACCACTATCACTCATCAATCGACTCCCAAAATTTAAACGACCCGCACTATCATGATTTCCCGCCACTGCTAAAACAGGAATCTGCTTCTCTAATACTATTTTCGCTAATACATCATTTAGTAAATTGACTGCCTCAATAGGGGGCATTGAACGGTCATATAGATCACCTGCGATGACAATTATATCTGGTTTTTCATCATCTATCGCTTGTATAAATTGTTGCAGAATATATTGTTGATCTTCTGTCATATAAACACCTTGAACAAGCTTCCCTAAATGCCAATCTGCTGTATGAAATATCTTCATTCTAGTCCCTCCTAATCTTCTTTATATTTTAGCATGACTACTGCCTATCTAGTGGTATTCAGCAGTATAGTAGTTCTATCCAATATTGGATTTCATATAAAAAAGCATCTAAATAGATGCCCTTTAATAACGATTATTTAAATGTTTTCTATAAAAGCTTTATAGCCAGGAAATCCTTGAATAGCATAAGCTGTACGGGTAGACTGCCGTTGTGTCGTTTCCCGTTCCTTGGATTTCGCTGATAATTGTTGCTTTATAATTTCCTCAAACGATAGAGGATTGGGCTTGGGTAATTCGGATGAAGAGATCGTCAAAGCATTACTACCACTATAAGACTGTAAAAATGCATTAGCCATTTGACGGTAGCCTTCAAAGTTTGGATGAACATCTGCACTATTTGGTAAGTAGTTTATGGCATCCAATCCAAAGCGATCATAAACATCTACATAAACCGCTCCTGCATCCTCTGCCTGTTGTTGTAAAATCGTATTTAATTTAACTAGCTGTTCGTTCGTTCCCTTTTTTTGTGTAGGATGAACATATGGATAGGCAAAATAATAGCCCATTACAAAAATCTTTGCTTTCGGCGCAAGTTCATTTAACTCATCTAAAATGGTTATCATATTTTTTCTAGCCAAGTTTAAAGTGGAATCTGTTTGAAGCTGTGAAAATGCTAATGTGCCAGCAGTTGGGTTCACTTTAACAAGGCGTAATAAATCATTGGCCCCTGCTGACACTGTAATAAGGGTCGCATTTTCTAGTAAGTGTTTGGATTCCTCAGATTGGATTCGTTCTAGCACATCGGCCGTTGTAAAGCCTGGAAAGGCAAGTTCTTTTGTATAAAATGATAATTGACCCATTGAACTTAACTTCATGGCTATTAAATCACTATATCCTGCATCAATTTCTTGATAAGGTGTTTGACCAGCAGCTAAGGAATCTCCAATAGCTATATAGCTTTCTGTTTGAGCATAAGCAGATGAAGCCCAACATGTCATTGCTAATATCGTCACACCGATGAAGCTCCACAATCGCTTCATCTACTCTCCTCCTTTGCACTTTGACTAGTGATTAAAAGGCCCAGCTACCCTTGCGGAAAATTGGCTCTACTGTACCATCCGGTAAAATACCATCAATATCCATTTCTCCACTACCAATCATAAAGTCCTCATGTGTCACAGAAATATTTGCACCTAGTGCCTCAAGTTGACCATTTTCTAAATCTCTTCCACCTTCTAAGCATGTCGGATAGGCTTCACCGATAGCTAAATGGTTTGAAGCATTTTCATCGAATAACGTATTGAAATATAAAATCTCCGACGCTGAAATTGGTGATTCATGAGGGACAAGTGCTACTTCACCTAAATAGCTAGAGCCTTCATCTACTTGTATCAGCTCTTGCAGTAAATCATGACCCACTTCAGCTTCTGCTTTAATAATTTTGCCCTCTTTAAAGGTTAATTTAAAGCCATCAATGATATTGCCTTGATAAACTAAAGGCTTGGTATTACTTACGTACCCATTTACACCTTGTTTCATCGGAAGTGTATAAACTTCTTCTGTCGGCATATTGGCAATAAAAATATTACCATCTGGTGTTTGACTGCCACCTGTTAGCCATTTATGCTGTGGCGCTAAGGCAATTGTTAAATCTGTTCCTGGTGCTGTATAGTGAAGCTTTGCATATTTTTTATGATTTAGCAATTGTGCACGTGATTCTAAATTAGCTACATGCTCTCGCCAATTATCCACTGCATTCCCTTCCCCAATATGAACCGTTTTAAAGATAGCTTCCCACAATGCTGGAACTTGCTCCGTTTCCGTTAATTGAGGAAATACCTTCGCTGCCCATTTTGGTGAAGGAACCGCGACGATAGACCAAGCAATTAAATCCTTCATGACTGCATTACGATAATTTTTCAATGCTGCTCCTGACACTTTTTGGTGTGTTGCTAATCTATCTGCAGGTATTCCTGTCAATTTATCAGGATCAGCAGCATCAATCCATAGTAAAGCACCTTTACGCTCAATTAGTTCATCACGCATTTTTACGACCCATTCAGGGAAACGATTAAACTCCTCATCAGAAGCGTGTTCAAAATACGCACGATCCATTTCATCATCCGAAAAGTTTACATGGACACGCCCTGCGCCAGCCTTATAAGCCTCTTTTACAACTAAACGAGCAAAATCTAAAGCTTCTACTGATGTATTCACTAACAAATATTGACCTGGTTGAATATTGACACCCACTTTTACCGCAAGCTCTGCATATGCCTGTAATTTTTCATCAAATGTCATGTTAATTCCCTCGCTTTTGTCCAATTGTTTTAGAATTACCTTCAATCAGCTTGCCATCATGCCATATTTTTTGCACAGGCTTGCTTGGAATTTCTCTTGTCCATTTTTTATAGGTCTTCTCATCACGATAAGATAATAACGTCAATACTTCTCCGTCTGCTCCTGCACGACCAGTACGCCCTGAGCGATGTAAGTACTGTTCAATTGTTCTTGGTACATCAACATGAATAACATGTGTTAAACCTGCAATATCTAAACCACGAGCGGCGATATCTGTTGCGATTAAAATACGTGCATCCCCTTTACGGAATGCATCTAATGCCTTTTTACGTTCTTCCTTTTTCATGTCGGAGTGAAGTGTTACGATTGGCGCAGAGCGATATTGTAATTTCGTTTCCTTCATTAATAATTGATCGATATTATTGACGAAAGCAAGTGCTCTTAATCCTTCAGTATGTGATAGTCTTCGTAGAAAATCAGTTTTATCACGTTCTTCTACCTTCACAAATGAGTGGATAACTTTGCCGACCTTTAACATATCCTCTGGCTTAATTTTAAAACGAACTGGTTCGAACATCATACGACTTGCTACTAATTCAATTTCCTCTGTAATCGTAGCTGAAACAACAACGACTTGTCGGCCATAGGCAGAACCTTCGATAAAGGATTTGATAACTACACGGTATTCGCGACTAAGCAGTTGATCACACTCATCCAAAATAATCGTTTCTATTTCTTTTAGTTTTAATTTTCCTGCTCGTGCTAATTCATTTAAACGGCCAGGAGTTCCAACAACAATCGTTGGTTTTTTCTTGAGCTTTTCAATTTGACGAGCAGAATTGGCACCACCAATAAGCTGCTGAACTGTAATATCTGTGCCAGCTGTCCATTCGCGGATAACTTCTACAATCTGCATAGCAAGTTCTTGTGAAGGAGCTACGATCAGTCCCTGTGTTTGTTTTTTTGCCCCATTTACTTTATTCAATAGTGGTAAAACATACGCTAATGTTTTACCTGATCCCGTTGGCGATTCCGCTACAATGTCTTTACCTTCAAGCATAGCTGGTATCATTTCATCTTGAATTTTCATAGGTGTTTCAAAGTTCCATTTTGCTTGAATTTCTTCTTTTAATAAATTAATGACTGACATGTTATTTCCCACCTTCTATCTACTTGACACTAGTTTAACACACTCCGCCGTTTCCTACTTTATATGTACGAAGCAATGGACCATTCGTTTCAAAAATCAGCGGTTCCTTCCATAAAAAATCTGCCTAACCTAACACGGAAAAAGTAGCATGTCCACAACTCTTTAAAGACTTGTAGCTTACCCGTGAAAAGCAAGCAGATTCTTTTCAATTCACTCAACAACTAATCGACTAGCTCATAACCGCAAGCCAAAATGGCACATTCAGCTAATACGATTAGTGAATCGATATAGATTTCATTTAATTTCAAATCCCGATTAACAATAGATAGCTCTGTACAGCCTAACACAATGCGATCACAATTTAATGCCAGCATCGCATCTTCTAGTGGTTGCCAGTCCTCCAGCGTAACATCCTTACCAGCCTTGACATAATCATAAATGATAGTCATAACATAGGCTCTCATTTCATTATCTGGTACTACTGGTGTAATGCCATATTCCTCTAAGGCTTCTTGGTACATACGAGATGTTAAGGTACCTGTCGTTGCTAAAATACCAACACGTTTTGCACCTAAATCCGCAGCACGCTTCGCTGTTTCACGAATCATATGCAATACTGGAATGGGTGAACCCTCTTGAATATCATGATAAAACGTATGGGCTGTATTACATGGAATAGCAATCATATCTGCCCCTACAGAAGCTAATTTTTTTGCATCCTCAATTATGACTGGAACTGGATTATCCTTCGTTTTATCTAAAATAAAAGCTGTACGGTCAGGGATATTTGTATCATTATCTATGATCGTATGTAAATGCTCCTGATCCTTTTGTGCCTTCGTACGTCTTACAATCATTTCACCAATAAACATTGTTGCAAGTGGCCCTACGCCACCAATGATACCTAAAGTTTGTTTTTTCATATATTAGACAGACCTTTGTTATTAAAATATTTCTTATATTTGCGATAAAAGCTTAAATTATCAAGCGTAACATTCAACCATCGTTTCGCATTCATATCCTTATAATTAAAAATAGAATCTGTAGCCATCCCTTGACGAATCAAGCTTTTCGCTTCAATTACTAATTGTTCATTTTGAACATATTTGAAAAGAACACCATTTGGTACAATCGTCCAAAGATGCTTGTTTTCCACGTATGTTAACGATTGTTTACTCCCTCGAACAAAATCATCCGCTACATACTGCATAAAGTTATAGCCACTAGCTGTCACATAATAATTGGAAAGCTCATTATGTAATTCTATACTCAACAATTTATATTGACCATCACGATCATCATATTTCATATCGAATGTAGCAAAGCCTTGGAATTGTATTGCTTCAAGGAATGTCTTCACGATATCCATCAATTCCTTATTATAAGTTGTCATGATGGCTACATAACGACCTATTCCTTCTGGAGAATGCTCTTCTAAAATGGGATTGCCCACAGCAAGAAGTTTTGCTTTTCCATCTTGTCCAACATACGCATTGACAACACGCATATTAGCATCTTCTCCTGGAATATATTGCTGAATCATCAGATCATCACGATAGGCGGATTCCTTATAAATAGCATGGAATATACTGTCCTTTTCATCCTTATCATATGCAATATATACTTTTTTCTTACCAGGAAAAATACATGCAGCATATTTTTCCATATTCATGGGCTTAATGACAATTGGATACTCAAAAGGCATGTCGAAGTTTTCATAATCATTAACCGTGCATACATGCATGGCAGGAAATTGAAAACCATATTGTGCACAAAGCTCATACATCTTTTCTCGGGTTAATAGCTGATGAGCAAGTGTAGCATCTACATAAGGAATAATGAAATCCTCTGTTAATTCTGCTTTATGCTCTACAATTTTTTTGACATAAAATTCGTCACAGGCTAGGAGCAGTAATTTTTTATCTATAAATTCCTGGGCAATTGACTTAAGTGCCGTAACAAATCGTTCTTCTATATGAAGTCTCGGTACCTCACGAAAAGTCAGTAAATCACTTTGCTGAATTTTTTCCATGTTTGTATGATTTAGTGCAAGGGGCTTTACACCATAGGCTTCGTAAAATGCTCTGGCCATGCCATAAGCATTCATTTCATCCCCAAGCAATACGGGTAAAAAAGCGTGTTCAATGGCCATTCTACTCAACTCACTTTTTGCTTTTTTTATTAGTGTAACATACTAAAGATTTATAGCTTGCTTATTTATGGACAGCTACAGCCTGTTTGCCTAACTCACGATAGCTATTAAAGAACTGATCCACATTGTATGTTACGTAGCCCTTTAACGGGTCCATTACAACTACTTTATCGCCTAAATGTCCTGTTAAAACAACAGCATGTAAATTCATAAAGGCATCCCGTGAAGTTGACTCACCTTCATAAATCCAGCCTCGTTCAGCTTTTTGTTTAGGCTTTGATAAATCCAGTGTCACCCATGTCACAACAGGAACTCCCTCACGGACTAGCTCTAAAATATCTGCCTGTGATGCCTGACTCATATTCGTTACGCGTAAATTTTCCTGTTTATCTGCAATGACTGCCTCTGCCGCTTTGACAATTGGTGCAGCAAAAACATACATCCCATGAGCCTTATCACGAGGATTGCCAGCAAAAGCTACATTTGGATTTGGTCCAAAACGTTTTCCGCCTACTGTACGTATTTCTTGCTTTGGTAAATAATGATCTGCCATTTCAAGCTTTGTCACATTCATTCCAAAATAATTTAACACGGCTGTGAGTGATGTGATTTCACAGCCATGTGGCAGTTCAGGATTTTGCATAACAACAGGTACATCTAATTCTTGCTCGTCTCTAGAAAAATGTGTTTGCAATCGATAGTACGGCTTTGTTGTATCGTACGTAAAATTCTCAATTGTTGTATATCCGACATTTGCCTCACTATTTTCTAGTGTAGTTGCAGCAATTGCATATTCTCGTCCTGCCTTTAGCTTCGAAAATATTGCTTCCCCTTCTTCAGAACCAATTGCTTCTTCTACTACATCACCTGTTTGTACATCTGTGATCGTTAAATATAAATTAGGGATAGGTGCTCCACTATTAAATTCTACTGTTAAAACTGTTAATTGGTTTTTTTGTTGTGAATCTTGCTGTGAAAATGGCTGGCAGCTAGACAGCAACATGATGATCAAAATGCCAATAAGTAAAAGGCGCTTATATCCTGTCCACAAGACAAATTCCGCTCCTATTCTAATTCAAAGAGTAATCTCTTCTCCAATTCTATTAATACAATTTGTCGTAGACTCTATTATACGATACTTTCCTAGTTGTTCCTATTAGAATAGAAGCTTATTCGAGCATGAATTCTATCACATGTAAAGCCATTATGGTGATGCATCCAAAGCGTAATGGATAATACTTAAATCGTCGTTTCTTTTGGTCGTAATGTATGCTTTAATACCTTACCAGAGGCATTCCGCGGTAGCTCAGCTAAAAATTCGATCTCATAAGGGACTTTATATTTTGCAAGTCTAGTCTGACAATAGGAGAGTATCGAATTTTCATCAAGGGATTTGTCTTCTTTTAAAACAACAAATGCTTTCGGCACCTCACCATACACTTCATGTGGTAAGCCAACCACTGCTGCTTCTAAAACTTCTGGCATTTGATATAAAACTTCCTCCACTTCGATTGGGTAAATATTTTCCCCTCCTCGAATGATCATATCCTTTTTCCGATCTACTATATACAAATAGCCTTCATCGTCAAACCGTCCTAAATCACCTGAGTAAAGCCACCCATCTCTAATTGTTCTAGCTGTTTCTTCTGGATTGCGCAAATATCCCTTCATAACCTGTGGCCCTTTTACACAAATTTCCCCTACCTCACCAGCTGGTACTGACTTACCTTCACTATCAACTACACAGACCTCTGTATGCGCTAATGGCTTACCAACGGAGCCGATTTTCGTTAAAGCATCCATATCAAGTAAGGATGTGGCCGCAGGTGAATTTTCTGTTTGACCGTATAGATTTTGAACTTTTACATTTGGAAATGCCTCTTTTACTTGTTTTACAAGCTCATAAGGCATTGGAGCTGCCCCGTAACATAATAAACGTAAATGGTTTAAGCTATGTTCCTTAAATCCAGGCGTATTTAAAATGATCGTGTACATGGATGGAACTCCGAAGAAAATCGTCGCTTCTGTTGCTGCAATTTGCGCTAATGTTTTAGTTGGTGAAAATACTTCTTCAATAACAACGGTTCCCCCTTGATAAAACATCGGCATAGCAAAAACATGCAGGCCAGCACAATGAAATAAAGGTGTGCAAATAAACATCTTATCCTTGCTCGACATGTTCATAGAAGCAGACCAAATTTCTGCTGTAGCCGCAATATTATGATGGGTGAGCATGACACCTTTTGGTTTACCAGTTGTACCAGAGGTATACATAACAACGGCTGTATCATCCGCCACCAATGGAACGATCGTTCTTTCACGATCCTGTTGTTCAATCCTATTATTCATTTCCTGAAGTTCAATAGCATGTTGGAACGAATAGGAAACATCCTTCAATGTTTCTGCTAATCTTTCATCATAGATTAGTCCCTTTGCCTGTGAGTGATTAAAAATATAATCAACCTCTGGTGCCGCTAATTTAGTGTTAATGGGCATCACGATAAAGCCTGCTAATTGAACACCTAAATAAGCGATTAAAAACAAATCGGAATTAAGCGTATATAATGCAATTACATCCTCTTTTTCATAACCTTGCTCCTGTAAGTAAGCAGCAAATCGATCAACACGTTGATAAAGTTCACGATAACTTAGCTTTTTTCCATCATACAAGGTTGCTATCGTATTTGGTTGCTGTACAGCATAGTTTTCAAGAATATCTGTCATACACGTCGTCATTTTAAGCCCTCCAAAAGTTCATTTTTTAATCCGAGATAGAGTAAATTAATTCGCCTCAACATTCATGCATCTAGAATTCTTCAATCCGTCCCATACATTTGAGTGGAACCTTTGGGATAACATGATGTCCCTACACTTTCATTGCCATATACACGTTTAACAGGTCTTCCCTATTTACATGGAATACCGCTAAATTAACACCAGTACACAAAATCAATAAAATTCAGAAAATTATGATTATATTTTAACAAGCAATGAATTTCTTGGCAATTTTCCTCACGTTCAAATTAAAGAAATATTCTTAGACGTTTTACTTTTCTAGTAATTTCTAATAGGTGTATGATGTTTGTACGATTATTAAAGGAAAGGCCGGATTTACATGCTTTATGCACTTTTAGGAGATTTACATTCTAATATAGAAGATACTAAAGCTGTTCTTGCTCATATACAACAAACAGCAGAGGAAGCAACCATCATTGGGTTAGGTGATTTATATGAATGCACTGTTAGTAAGAAAAAGGCGCAAACTATGTCTGGCTTGTCGTTGGAAAAGGCAGCCATAGTAGAAAATGAATTTGAAGAACTACTAACCTTCCCGTCTATACGAGGCAATCAAGAAGAACGCATTACTCAAGTTACAGGCATCCAACGTTTTAAAGCTTTACCTGAGTCAATGGAGATTGATGGTGCGATACTTATGCACGGACATCAATTTAAGTGGAACGTCAACTGGCAACCTACATTTCCTCCTTTTCATCAACCATTGTTATTCTTTGGTCATAGCCATGAATCGGGACTCTATCATCAGCAAAAAAAATTACCTATCCGTATTCGTTACGGCCAACCGATTGCAATACAAGAGAAACAATATGGGGTTAACGTAGGTTCAGTTATTGACCACCGTGAATGGTGTCTCTATGATAGTAAAAAACGGACAGTGACATTTATGTGTGTCCCCCCTACTATAAACGTAACTGAATAGCAAACATAAAGAGCAAGCTAGTTTTAACTAGCCTGCTCAAATTTTTAGTGTATATATTGTTTTTTACTGTTTAGTAAAATTTCCTTTAACGCCTGTAGTTTTTCTATGACAACAGAAGATTCTTCCGTAATTTCCTCCAGGTATTTCTCAGCCTCCACTTTATTACCTGTATTATATTCACGGACTGCTTTTTTAGCTATATCATGTATATGAATAAACGGTTGTTCAAGCTCTATATAGGCCCGCTCATCACCTAACAGCTTTTTGCCTGTGCCATAATACCATTCGCCAAGGCGCGATTCCTCCGGTGAACCTACGTCCTGTTCAGTCATCGCTTCAAAGCCCAGCAGTAAATTATAAATCTTCCAACGCCATAATAAATGGTCTGTAATCGCTAATTGAATAATATCCTCTTGGCTAATAATAAAGTTTTTAGAAATCGTTGTTGATCGGTATCCATCAATCATTTTACTTAGCTTATAAATGGCAGAACCCATATCAAAAACAATTACCTTACTTTTTTGCATACTCTCTGTGATTGTATGATTACGTTCAGAAATAATTGTAGCGGATTGTGCTTGTACCTTGGTTGTAGTAGCTATTTCCTCAAAACGAGCTCCTTGCTGCTGTAAATTTCTGTTTATTTCTCCAAGGGTTTGTGAAACATGTAAGGTATCCGTAACACCTTGATGTAAATCTTGTGAAAATTGTGTTGTTAAAAAACTAATATTTTGCGTAATTTGAAGTAATTCCTGGATATCTGTATGTATCGATTTAACAGATGTATTTGTATCATCTGCAAGTTTTCGCACTTCCTCTGCAACAACCGCAAAGCCTTTCCCTGCTTCACCGGCACGAGCCGCCTCAATTGATGCATTTAATGCCAACAGATTAGTTTGATCTGCAATTTTCTTAATTAATTCCATTAGTTTTGCGACGCTATTTACACGATCTACTAAACGTTTGATATCCTCCTGCATGGATTTATGCCCCTCATCGGTCGTTTGCAAAATGGATGAAATTTGTTGTAAAGATTCCAAATCCTCATTTAATTTTTTAAACGCCTGCTTTGTTTGCTCGGAAATATCACCAACAGATGTGGCGATTTCTTCAATACTTTCATCTAACTCATGCATCAATTGGTCTGCCGCAATAATTTCCTGATGTTGAATATCTTGAAATTCAATCAATTCCTTTATTGTATCTAACTGTGTATTATAAGTAATGATTTCGCCTAAACCGTTAACTACAGACCCTGCTTGAATTTCAATATAGGTCTCCAAAATAATTTGTTGGTCAATCGTTACTAAGCTATCATAAGACAATAAAACATCAAGCATTTTTTCTTGATCTCGTGATAGTTCTTTTACAATAAGCGGAATAATTAATTGATTGATCAACGTATAGGCTGAAATCATCCAATTCGGGAGTACACCAATGCGAGCATGAATGTAGGCGATTTTACGTCGTTTAAATACATAATCTAAATCTAACTCATCGTCAAATAAGCTAATAAAATGTGAATCAAATAAGCCTTTCAAACGCTCTACTGATGAATGCGTATTGATGACCTGGTTAAACTCTGGAATTTCCAGTAGACGATCATAAAAATTATCCAGTATATGCTGACGATTGTTCTCATACATTTTACGTAAAAAGCCTACAGACTCCCTTCTTATTCTAGACAAAGCAAGAAAATCTAGTTTTTCTTTAAAACGTTCATTGGCCTCAATGTCTGAGTTTTTTGTTGCTGAGAAATAATCATAGTTTTGACTAATCTTCTTCCTTTTGAACATAGTTCCCACTCCTTTTCGAATCTAAAGTAAATATAAATTCCCAGTGTTTTAAAACGAATTATAGATCTTTCCTCATTACCTTCAACAAAATAAAACATATATATTTTACCAACAATAAAAAAACAAAAGTAGATTCTCCAAAAATTCTTTACACTTTCTTATTTTTTTGTCCACCTTATTGACAATTTCTCATTTTCTAGATAAACACTATTTTTACGCAGAAAAAACGCTAAAATCATCATTTGACTTTAGCGTTTTTTACCGTATAAGATTAAAATTTGACCTAGCACTCGCAATCGCAATTTTGTAAGCTATCCAGTAACTTTTCCATCTCCTCTAGTTGCTCACAAAGCGTTTGAATCATGCACTTTAGAATTGGAATTAATTCTTGGCAAATACAGAATCTAAGGACATTTTGTGCTAGTCTTATACCTCCCTGATGATGGACAATCATTTCCCTTAAATAGTTAATGTTAATACTATTGGATACTGGTGGTGCACACATGCAATTAAACATTGCTTCCGTGATTTCTTTGTAAGCACACATATACTCGTATAATTCGTACTCTGAATTTTGTACGACACAACATCGATTTTGTATCGCTTCAAGACTTTCAAGCATTTCTGTATGTGTTCGAATGATTTCTAATGCGAGATCCTGTACAGGAATATTTGTTGTGTAGCGTAAAACATTTTCTGACATTTGGATTGCCGCTACTTGATGAGGAATGATTTGCTTAATAAAATTTTCTGAAATACTACAAGTAATGGTTACATAGGTCATACCCTGCATCATTTTTTTGAGGATTCGTTGATATTCCTCTAAATATGCCTTTGTTACATTACTAAGTTCAATTGGTTTAACCATTAGACACACTCCTTTCAGAGTAATGTATGCCCGCTAGGTTGTTGTGCGATAGACAATTGTACCAATTGCTTAATAATTACGGATGCATCATTTCTCAATGCTTGTATTTTTCTTTATATGTATCTAAGCATGTTTGACAAATACATTTATCTGACTCTTTCTGTGCAACTTTTAAAACTTTCTCTGGAAAGTTGACTGTCATACACCAGCATTCTTTTTCACCTTTTACTAAACCACAATGGTTTTCCCCCCCACATAATGGACAACTCTCTTCTCCTGTTAACAAGATGCTCACCTCCCTTACTTTACTCACCATTGTAAAGTAAAAAAGGAAGAGCACTCAATACCTTACTCCTCCCCATACATTTATTGCTGATTCTTGTGTATTTCTTGTCTTACTTCTTCAAAATCTGTATCACTATAGATAGCCGTCCCATGTCCTCCGGTTTTAGCCAATAGCGCCTTTACGTCATTATAGGATAATCCTGCCTCTGCGTTTTTTTGCTTCACTTCATTAATATTTGTACCCGCAGAGGTAAATTGGACTTCTTTTTCATCATGCATATACTTCTACCTCCTATAATTCATCAGGCTGCATTTCAATCAATTCATCGCCTTCTCTTTCCACTCTCTTATTAAGTTCTTCAATTGGAATAGCGTCTACAGTTTGCATATCCTCATGCAAATCGAAAAGACTAATGTTATCTGATTCAACCATATCAGGCTTATCTTTACTATTTAAATTCATAAACATTTTCTTTTGATGTGGTACTTTATTCATATCCATCTTGTCACACTCCTTTACCTATAATGTGTGTAGTGCTGGATATATTATGTGTTTTTCTGTTTTGTACTTTTATCAATACGATGATATTCAGATATTTGAATAACTCGTACATGTCTTGTATGCAATTCATGATAGATACCTCTACTGTCTGTAAAGGATATATATTGATCTCTTTCACTTTTAACCAATTGCTCTGCTTCTTGCTGAGATTCAATATAAATAAATCTTCTCACATAATGCATCTCATCAAAAAAATAAGTAATCTTAAATTCCTTCATTCTCAATGCTCCTTGGCTATACATGGTACTCTATATTCTATCCAAAGAGCTAAAAAATTTACGTTCTTAAAATTACTTAAATCATTCAAGCATATAGTAAAACAATTACCAATGCTTAGGAGGAAATCAAGATTGAATCATACAGTCAAAGCGGGAGAAACACTGTCCCAAATTGCTCAAGATTATCGCACCTCTATCACATCAATCATTGCTGCTAATCCAGGGATTCAGCCAGATCATCTTTTAGTTGGTCAACAAATTGCTATTCCTGGCTTTCCCAATCCTGATACAATTCCATACCGTATTGAGATATCTACCAATAATCGTTGGCTACGCTTGTATAGAGACAATATCCTTCAAAAACAATACCCTATTGCAGTGGGACGCATGTTACATGAAACACCAGTAGGCAGTTTTATTATCATCAATAAAGCCCCAAACCCAGGTGGTCCTTTTGGATCGATGTGGATGAGCTTATCTAAAGAACACTACGGAATTCATGGCACTAATAATCCTAGTTCCATTGGGCATGCTGTTTCACACGGATGTATTCGCTTGCATAATCGAGATGTTGAAGAGTTAGCAAGTATTGTGCCTATTGGTACGGAAGTAATAATCCATCCATAATAAAAGGGCTATCTTTTTTGATGAATCAAAATAAGATAGCCTTGTTTATTATTTTTACCCATCGCTTCTAGCTTGTGCAAGCTTTGTTAAATAGTATTGCTCTTCACGCCACATATGGTCTGCCATTGGCGCTGTAAATGTGCCTAATACCTCTGCACTTAACTCCATTTCTTCTAATTCTTTTAAAAACGTCTTAAATAAAGCCATTTCGATTTCTACATCTTGATTAAAGCGCTTTAAAGCTGGAAAAGAATGCATATTTGTACGTAAATAGCCCGTTAATTCGACTGCCTTTAAATAAAATCCTTCAAAATGCTTAGCAAATGCATGACTCTTCTGCTTTAATCGTTTCTCTACACCATCTAAATCATCATTGATGATGCCTGCGTGTCCAGAGGCGTCTAAAAGCCACACTAAATGATGATGTAGCTCGTGAAAGATTGGTGGAGCCTCACCTTTTTTCAAGTAACTCAGTACATTTTGGTATTCTTCTAATTCATTAATCATGTGATTGATAAATGTAGGCGTTAAATGGATCCCAATATCACCCGACAGTTGATGTCTAAGTAGATGAAGTTTGTATTGCTTCAATTGCTCGACATTGTCATCCACTGTTACTGAAAACGAAACAGCATTTGAATCATCGAGAGAAGGAATATAAGTAAGTAGCTGTGAGAATTGTAGGATATACTGATTAGCTCTTTGAATATCACCTTTTTCTGAAGGATAAAGTGCGTCATGAATAAATTGAGCGTGGTTTTGCATGATTTCTAGCCAAAATCGATGTTCGAAAATGGCATGTTGCACAAAATTAGACAATCATTTACCCCCTTTATTTTAAATTTTGAGTTTAACTTTTAAGGAACAAAAAAATTTAAATAGAAACATGCTGTTCGTAAGGATATCTCTCCATTCTATTCATCGAGCAATTCAAATAGTAGCAATCCATATAAGTAAGATCGTTCATTGTAAATATCGTATAGGATGAAATATGAAAAGCTATACTACCTATGGCTAAAGAAATTTTTAATGCATTTAGTGAAAACTATAGGAGGGAATACGTTGTCTACAAGTAAACAATTATTATCTATATTCGCCCTTGGTGGCATTAACGAAATCGGAAAAAATATGTATGTAGTGCAGTATGCAGATGACATTATCATTATTGATTGTGGGGCAAAGTTTCCAGATGAGACCTTGCTTGGTATTGATTTAATTATTCCTGATATTACTTATTTACTTGAAAATAAAGAAAAAATTAAAGCTTTAATTGTGACTCATGGACATGAGGATCATATTGGTGGAGTACCTTATCTACTAAAAAAAATAAATGTACCTGTCTATGCAACTCGATTCACTTTAGGTCTTATTGAATTAAAGTTAAAAGAACATAAACTTTTAAGAGAAACCGATTTAATTGAAATTCACGCTGACTCTTCTTTACATCTAGGACAAATAGATATTAGTTTCTTTAGAACCAATCACAGTATTCCCGATTGTTTAGGAATCGTTCTAGCCACACCCGAAGGAAATGTTGTCCATACAGGAGACTTTAAATTTGATCTAACACCTGTGAATAATCAGTTCGCCGATATTCACAAAATGGCGGAAATTGGATCGAACGGAGTGTTAGTTCTTATTTCTGAAAGTACCAATGCAGAAAGGCCAGGTTTAACGCCTTCTGAACAACTTGTCGGACATCATATCGAAGAAGCCTTTTTACACGCTGAACGTAAAGTAATTATCTCAACTTTTGCTTCCAACGTTAATCGTATCCAACAAATTGTTAATGCCGCTATTACTACGAATAGGAAGTTAGCATTATTAGGTCGCAGTATGGTGAACGTCGTTGATGTTGCAATTCAACGCGGTTATTTAAATGTTCCAGAAGATATGCTGATTGATGCTCGCGAAGTTAAATACCTTCCACCAGAGGAGGTTGTAGTGCTATGCACAGGTAGCCAAGGTGAACCACTAGCCGCACTCGCTCGTTTAGCAAATGGCAACCATCGTGAAGTAAAAATCCTACCAGACGATACCGTTATTCTAGCGGCCTCTCCTATTCCAGGCAACGAGAAGGGTGTTTCTCGTATTGTCGACAATTTGTTTCAACTAGGTGCAAAAGTCATTTATGGATCTTCTAGTCATACTGGAATGCATGTTTCAGGTCATGGACATCAAGAAGATTTGAAGCTTATGTTAACATTCATGAAGCCTAAATTTTTTATTCCTATTCATGGTGAGTACCGTATGTTACATCAACATCGTTTATTAGCTGAAGCCGTTGGCGTTCAAAAGGGACATACATTTATTATGAAAAACGGTGATGTCGTTGATATTGAAAATTCAAAGGCAAGACAAACACGTAAAATTCCAGCTGGTGATACGTATGTTGACGGTATCGGAATAGGAGAAGTCGAAGGAATTGTTCTACGAGATCGCAAACAGTTATCAGAAGATGGAATGCTTGTCATTGTTTTGACACTTAATAAAACAGATGGTGCTTTTATTTCCGAACCAGATACTATTTCACGAGGTTTTGTTTATGCAAAGGATTTCGAGGAGCTCTTAAATAAGGTCAATGTCCTTACTAAAGAAATAGTCAATGAGCTTCAAGAAGAAAATAGACAACAAATACATGTTCTACGAAGAGAAATTAAAAGGGCTGTAGGACAATATTTGTTTGCACAAACGAAACGCAAGCCAATGATTTTACCGATTATTATCGAAATTTAACATGTCGGTGCAAGGATTTTTACATCCTTTTGCACCGACTTATTTTTTATTGGTTTCCTAGCTGTCGAAGAGTGTCATTCAAAAAATCACCATTGAAAATTTTATGTAACATTTCACTATAAAGATGTTGGATCTGTTCAAAGCCATGATGTAAGTCTTTTGAATGCTGCTTTGCTTGGCTTGAAATATGATCGAAACGCTGTGGAAGCTCCTCTACCGCCATTACTAAAGAGTCTTTATTCATTGTTAAATGTTGAATAGCATTTAATAGTTGAACTATTTTAAGCTGAATATCTATAGGAGGTAATTCAAGCATTAGCCGATAAATATTACGCTTTTCCTTATTTTCTTGGTACCATTTTAAAAAATGAAATAAATAATCACTGATAACAATAGATTCATTCGGGATAATGGCAATGATACCATGTCCAATGTATATATCTTTATTACATCGATAAATGGATGCTTCCTTCAAATTTATTTTATTAAGAAGAATACTTTTCGCAGGCACTTGTAAAACGGTAAACTCATTAATCGAATAATCTATCCTAGGCACTTGACTAAAATCGTCTTCTATCAATAATTTCAGTAACGTTTCTTCAGTTATAAATGGAGTACCTTCCCTAGTAAAAAATTGATCATTCATAATTCTATTGCCAATTTGAATTTTTGCTACTTCTTCTAAAAAAACCTGTTTCACCATGTGAACCCTCCAATCCTCTGTCTCAAGTTATACCCTTTCTGTAACATTCATTAACGCATTATACCTAGTAATTCAATTAGGTCATTTGTCTAATAAAAGTTACTACTCTAAAGATTGTACCATTTTAATATAACATTTTCTCTATTATACCACTATAATAGTATAGTCAACTCCTTTGTTTTTCACTAGCTTTTAACATAGAGGTGAATCATATGTCAGATTTCTTAAAGCTAGTAGGTGAACAGCTCCGCATTATTAGATTATCCAAAGGGCTAAGTCAGGAGGAAGTGGCCGAAAGAACAGGTAAGTTAGGTTTCAGTAAAGGGCGAGTGTCTAATATTGAACACGGTCAATCAAATATTACGCTAAGTACATTGGAAACAATCATGAAGGCTTTAGATATTGCCCCTGAGGAGCTTTTTAATTTTCAAAAATTATCAGGCGTTACTGATATTGAGGAAAAGAACCTCATGCTAGACATTCATCGATCATTATTAAGAGAACGAAATTTAGACGAGGTAAAATATGTAGTTCGTATTACAAAGGATTTTTTAGATACAATTGATTCTCAATCGAAAAAAAACAGCTCCAATGGTCAATGACGCATTGGAGCTGTTTCTTTATTACGTTTTAGTCGTTACATGCCAAATTTTTGTCGATAGCCGCATTTTCTACAAAGCTCTTCAACAGCCTCTCTTCGTGAAAATCCATCTACAATTTTAGTAGCACGTTCCCCTTCTACAATTTCAGAGAAGGATTTTTCATGGACATTTCCTAAATTAATAACTCCTTCACCATCTAAGCAGCAAGGCACAACGGTCCCATCTACAAGAATTGCTGCTTGACTACGAAGTGCGTGACAAAAACCTTTTCCTTCATCCTCATGCTCGAGCAAGCTTGGCCATCTAAATTCATGATCTTGATTCAAATAAACATGAGGGGCAATTTTGACCCCTTTACCCGGCTCTACTTTTTCCTCGATGCGATAGTCAAGATTATATTCTTTTTCTAAAATTTCTAATGTCTCACGGTTGCGACGTGCTGCAATATCAGAAACATGATCCCTTTGTAAATTCCATAAACGATAAGAAATAATTGTATTATATTCTCTAGACGCTCGTACAAAAGTCAAAATATCCTCTAAATACTTTTCGCGGTTTTCGGAACCCTCATGACCATCAAAGCTATGCAATGAAAAATTAATTTGACGTAATGCTGGTTTTCCTAATATTTTTTCATGGTTCTTTTTAATCAACGTACCATTCGTTGTAATATTGACTTTAAAACCCTTTTCATGGGCAGCATCTAATAATTGATCAATTCTTGGATGTAAAAGCGGCTCTCCCTTCACATGCAAATAAATGTATTTTGTATGCGGTCGAATCTCATCTAATATTTTATTAAATTGTTCTACTTTTATAAGACCTTTTGCACGTGCCGTTGGTGGACAAAAACTGCATGCTAAATTACAGACACTAGTTATCTCTATATAAACCTTTTTAAATGTTCTCAATGTTGCTTCTCCGTTCCAGTTCGCTAAATATTCAAATCCTATTTATTTTAACAAATTTATTGTATAGATAGCAAAATTCGACGAGTTTTCATATAAACACCCTTTTCTCTATAGAACATGGCTACACGTACAAGTGATCTTACAAAGCACTAATATCCTAATAGTAATATTAAACGAAAGGAGGAGAAACGATGTCTAGCTTTAATTCAAAGAAATTTTATGGACCAGAAGAACCTGAAAACGAATCCTCTAATAAGTCAGCCAAAAACCATATAACAATTAATTTGACATTCAATATAGGAAATACAGATTTTCACTTTGCACAACGAGCAGAAGGTGGAGGACAAATCAACCATGATGTGGGGACAAATGCTAACCAAGGAGGACAAAACGCTAGTGATGGTAGTCACACCCGTAACGTCAATTCTCAATTTGCTGATGGTAATGGCAGAAGTGGCATAGCTGGTAATAATAATGATGAGGCTGGTGGGCAGCAAGGCATAAAGGTGCGGGACAGCCTAGTCATTGATAGCGATATCCACTCATCTTCTAACCATAGTGAAAGTAATGAAAAGGAAAATGATGTATTAACTGAAGAAGGTGAATAAACGATCTAAAAAACTTCTATCTGTTCGAGCAGGTTCAACAGATAGAAGCTTTTGGTTACACATTGCGTTTATAGTTTTTTGTACCATCAAATGAGTAAAGCATTGGTTTATTATCCACATACGTCTCTAAATGAACCGGACGTCCCCACAGCTGATAAATATATGGCAATACATTTTCTAAATAATGAGGGTCTAGCTCCATTCCTTCGTAGCCATGCACTAAATAAAGCTCACCATTACGTAAATAATCACCATTTTTCACCACAATATAAGGAAAGCCACCATTGACACGCATCGATACAAGCTGATCTCGAACCATCTCATGATCCTTATCAGTAATACGATACTCATTACCTTTCTTTTGGAACAAATATAAATCTTCACGCTTCGCTAAATCCTTAGTTAAGTAGTTTCGGATAAAGGAAATATCGGATTCTACCTCTCTTACCTCAAAAATCTTTTCACGCCCCGAATTTGGCAGTACACCTAACTTCTTCATTTCCTCTGTAGGGTTATTATAGCGATTTTCAATATCTTCAAATATTTTAATCCCGAGGTAATATGGATTTATCGATGTTTTGGAGGGTTGCACGACCCCTGCATTTAATTTTGCATATTCGATGGTCTCAGCGGTTGTTAGCTTTAACTCCCGCATAATTCGTTGGTGCCAGAAGGATGCCCATCCCTCATTCATGATTTTCGTTTCTAATTGAGGCCAAAAATAAAGCATTTCCTCCCGCATCATCGTTAATATATCACGTTGCCATTCTTCCAACTCACGACTATGCTCCTCTAAAAACAACAGCAGGTCCTTTTCTGGCTGCGGCGGAAATTGCTTTAATCTGCGGCGGATAGGTTTATAAACTTTTTCCTTTTCTTCTATGCTCCACAAATCATCATATGGTGATTTTGTTGGTGGTTTTTCCTCATCAAGCTCATCGTCCTCACTCCAGGATAACTTCGGTCGTAAAATAGATGGATCAATATGTTCTTGAATCGCTAAAACTGCATCTAAAAACTGTTCAACCTCATCTTTGCCATATTCTCGTTCATAGCCAGCTATACGCTCAGCCGTTGCGGTCATGCTCTCTACCATATCTCTTCTTGTATTGGAAAAACGGACATTATTTTTAAAGAAATCACAGTGCGCTAAAACGTGGGCGATAATTAATTTATTTTGGGTCAATGTATTTGTATCAAGTAAAAAAGCATAGCATGGATTAGAATTAATGACGAGCTCATAGATTTGGCTAAGTCCTAAATCATATTGAAGCTTCATTTTATGAAACTGTTTTCCAAAGCTCCAATGAGAAAAGCGGGTAGGCATACCGTAGGCACCAAATGTATAAATGATATCCGCTGGACAAATTTCATAACGCATTGGATAGAAATCTAAGCCAAAGCTAGTGGCAATTTCGGTAATTTCATCTATTGCTCGATGAAGCTCTTTCGTGTCCATTTTACGTCCCCTCCTTTGAACGTGATGCTAATCAAACAATCATACTATTCTTCATTTTTCTTAAAAAAGCTCTTTAAGGCATCATATACATCGCCTTTTTTTCTCAAAATATGATATCTAAATTTGGGATCATCAATTTTCTTATACGTATACATAAGTGTTGAGAAACGATTATGCTGATTGACTTCACCATAGCCAAACATGCTGGATACATCCATTAATTCTCCTACTAGTTTCAAACATTTTTCATTATCCATCGAAATATTTTCACCATCTGAAAAATGGACAGGATAAATATTGTAGCGAGATGGATGATATTTATCCTGTATCAATTCCAATGCCTTTTTATAAGCTGAAGAACAAATAGTTCCCCCACTCTCTCCCTTCGTGAAAAACTCCTCTTCTGTGACAACCTTCGCCTCCGTATGATGGGCAATAAATTCAATCTCCACCGTTTCATATTTTGACCGTAAGAACTTAGTCATCCAAAAGAAGAAACTACGTGCACAATATTTTTCAAAGGATCCCATCGAGCCACTTGTATCCATCATGGCAAGCACTACTGCTTTGGATTCTGGTTTTTCAACCTCATCCCACGTTTTGAAACGTAAATCATCATTATGGATAGGTGTTATTTCCGCTTTTCCATACATCGCATTTCGCTTTAACGCATTTAAAATGGTACGTTTTTTATCAACGTTACCCATTAACCCCTTTTTGCGAATATCATTAAACTCAATTTTTTCGGTTTTAATATCTGCCTTTTCTTTTTGCTGTAGATTGGGTAACTCAAGTTCATGAAATAAGATGTTTTGAATTTCCTCAATACTTACTTCCGCTTCATAATAATCTTGGCCAGGCTTGTCACCCGCTTCTTTCCCTTTACCTTGCGCCTGATTTGCTTTACTGCCATCCCGCGCCACTACATCTCCAACATTACTATCGCCTTGTCCTTGCCCTACATGCTTAGAGTTATCATAGTTATAACGAATTTTATATTCATCAAGTGAACGAATCGGTATTTTAATAACCTCGCGACCATTGGACATCACAATACTTTCTTCACTAACTAAATCTGGTAAATTATTTTTAATCGCATCTTTCACTTTTTCCATATGACGTTGCTGGTCTTGGTGCCCTTTACGATGGAGGGACCAATTTTCCTGAGAGATAACAAAGCGTTTATTTTCGTGTTCAGTCATTTTTATCCTCACCCATCTATCAAATTCGCTTTTTCTATACTATGCTTGTGAGCCAAATTCTTGAACTTTTTTCGTAAAATCAATTGTGTATCTAATGAAAACCTTATTTTGATAATAAAAGGAGTGCCCTAAAAATGGGACACTCCTATCTGACTTGTAAACGTAAAAGTCAATTAACGATTGAGTAGACTACCTACATATTGTAGCAGCTCGTTTGCCGATGTGGTGTTATAGCCATGCTCATCTACGAGCCTTGCTACGACTTCATTTATTTTCTTCAGTTGCGATTCATCTGGCATTTTAGAGGAAGTTGTAATTTTCACAACATCCTTCAAATCTGCAAACAATTTCTTTTGTATCGCTTCTCTTAATCTTTCATGAGAATTATAGTCAAAACGTTTGCCTTTTCGTGCATAGGCTGAAATTCGAATGAGAATCTCCTCACGGAATGCCTTTTTAGCATTTTCTGATATTCCAATTTGCTCCTCAATCGAGCGCATTAATTTTTCATCAGGGTTCATTTCCTCACCAGTCAGTGGATCATAAAGCTTATTTTTATTACAAAATGCCTCTACATTGTCTAGATAGTTGTTCATTAATGTTTTCGCAGATTCTTCATATGAGTATACAAAAGCCTTTTGTACTTCATTTTTAGCAATTTCATCGTACTCTCTACGAGCAACCGCAATATAATTCATGTACTTTTCGCGATCCTCTTGAGAAATAGATGCATGCTGATCCAATCCATCCTTTAGAGCTCGTAAGACATCTAAAGCATTTATAGATGGTACTTCTTTGCGAATAATAGCAGAAGAAATACGGTTAATAATATAGCGTGGATCAATACCGTTCATGCCTTCGTTCGGAAACTCTTTTTTCAGCTCCTCTAAGTCAACGGAATTAAATCCCTCCACATTTTCTCCGTCGTACAAGCGCATTTTCTTAATTAGATCCACACCTTGTTTTTTCGGTACTTCTAATCTAGTCAGAACCGAAAAGATTGCTGCAGCCTTTAAAGCATGCGGTGCAATATGGACGTGGGACATATCACTCTCTTTTATCATCTTTTCATAAATATGCTCTTCCTGACTTACTTTAAGGTTATATGGAATTGGCATAACGATAATTCGAGAATGTAATGCCTCGTTCTTTTTATTAGAAATAAAGGATCGATATTCTGTTTCATTCGTATGAGCAACGATTAACTCATCTGCACTAATTAAAGCAAATCTACCCGCTTTAAAATTCCCTTCCTGTGTTAGGGATAATAAATTCCATAAGAATTTTTCATCAAGCTTCAGCATTTCTTGGAATTCCATCATTCCTCTATTGGCCTTGTTCAGCTCACCATCGAAACGATAAGCACGAGGATCAGACTCTGAGCCAAATTCGCCAATTGTAGAAAAATCAATACTTCCTGTTAAATCAGCAATATCTTGTGATTTAGGGTCTGATGGTGTAAATGTTCCTATACCAACACGTTTGTCTTCTGAAAAAGTAATACGTTCAATCATTACGTTTTCAATACGCCCTTCGTATTCCTTTTCAAGACGCATCGTATTTAAAGGCGATAAACTTCCTTCAATTCTTATGCCATACTCTTCAAAAAAGTCATTACGTAAATGATGTGGAATCAAATGCAGTGGATCTTCATGCATCGGACATCCCTTAATTGCGTAAACCGCACCCTCATCTGTGCGTGAGTATTGCTCTAATCCGCGTTTCAATAAAGTAACTATTGTGGATTTACCACCACTTACAGGTCCCATTAATAATAAAATACGTTTTCTAACATCTAACCTGCGTGCTGCTGGATGGAAATATTCCTCCACCAGTCTTTCAATTGCTGTTTCAAGCCCAAAAATTTCTTGTCCGAAAAATTTGTACATTTTTTGCCCATCGCGTTCCACTACACCAGCACTTTTTATCATATTGTAGACGCGTGAATGGGCTGTTTGAGCAACTTCAGGTCTTTCCCTAAGGATGTTTAAATAATCTGCAAATGTCCCTTCCCACTTCAGCCTGTTTTCTTCTTCGCGATAGTTTTTCACTTTATCTAAAATGTTAATAGCCTTCCCTCCATTCAGGGCTTGATTTATAACATAGTATGAAGTAAATGACATGATGATACCCATTACTTTTTCTTTGATGAAGTTTCTTCTTATTATTTATATTTTTTTAACTACAACAATGGGAATTTACCGACGATTTTGATACATAAAAGCTTACTGAATGAAGATAAAAAATTCGGTTATTCTAACGTTAGAAAGGAGGTCCATTATCATTGAATCGCCATTTTAAATTTCTTTTCACATGTTTACTTTTAGGGATGCTACTTTATCCTTCTGCAGCTTATGCAAAAGAAGAGCTTACAGAAGAAGAAATTTTACAGCAGCGTATGACCTATTATGTACAATTCGATGAATTACTCATCCCCTGGTATTTTTTAGCAGCTATTGATCAGTATGAAAGGAATTTACAGTCTGTTCGTAAAGATATCCCTAAACGGGAAGGCTATTTGGCTATACAATTCTCTGATGAATATTGGTCAGGTGCATTTAATCCTGTAAAGGAAGATACCTCACCTGAAACGATTAGCTATTTCGGAGGAATGGGCCTTGATGGTAATCATGACGGAATCGCTAGTCCAAAGGATGATGAGGATGTCATCTTTTCCATGGCTAGTTATTTAGGGAAATTTGGAACGACTGATGAGGATTTTAAATTAGCATTATGGGAATATTACGGAAGTGAAGAAGCCGTTAATCAAATTTTCACTATCTCAACACTATACAGACATTTTAAAACAACGGAACTTGATGCCCATACCTTCCCACTTAATATTCGCTCTGATTATAGCTACAAAGGCACTTGGGGCGCAAATAGAGGCTGGGGTGGACGTCGCATCCATGAGGGAACCGATATTTTTGCAAGCTACGGAACCCCTGTACTTTCTACCTCCTATGGTATTGTCGAGGTAAAAGGTTGGAATCAATTTGGTGGCTGGCGTATCGGAATTCGTGACAATCATAACTCCTATCACTATTATGCCCACCTTGGGAGCTATCATAAGGATATTGAAGTAGGCACCATTGTAAAGCCTGGCACAGTTCTTGGCTATGTAGGAAGCTCAGGATACGGAAAAGAAGGGACATCAGGTAAATTCCCACCCCATCTCCATTATGGTATTTACAAATTTAATGGTAGAACTGAATGGGCTTTTGATCCATACCCTTCCTTACTGCAATGGGAGCGGCAAGCAAAAAATCAAAAAAAGTAGGTTTTATTTCTTTCATTCATACATGTTGTGCACTTGAAGCAATTTGCTACAAGTGCTTTTTTTATTTATATAGGTAATTTTACATAAATACATTAATTAGTTGCTCGACCTCTATATATTTTTAACTACTAGCAGAAGGAAAATAAGTGTACTGTTGTACTAAAAAACTATTTTTAAATATTTCTACCGAAAGCCTTATTTATCAACCTAAATAGTTATAAAATAATAATTGTGTTTTATTAAAACTCTTGATGAGTTAGTAAAGGGATGGGGAAATGAAGAGCATTTTTCAGTTTAAGACACTTAAAGCTCGTATTTTAAGTGCATTTATTCTTTTATTAGTATTAGTAATTAGTTTTACAACCTACACTTACAATTCCAATACAAATATGGAAAAACAGGCAAAAGGTTTAGTAAAGGAAGATTTAGTAGTTTTGAACGCTAGTAAAAATTTAGCGTTGTCTATGAGTGTCCGTCTGTCTGCAGCTTTAAACTATGTGATGACTGGAGACGAAAAGTACAAGGAAACATTTAATGAGTATCGGGAAATGGCTGAAGAAAATAATGCTATTCTAGACAAATATGAAAAATCTGAGGAACGTACCAAACTAGTAGAAATAGCACGTGATTGGAGCAATCTCGTCAATACAGAGGTATTTGATATTTATCAAAAGGGCAATCATGAATTGGCTTTAGAAAATTTAATGGATACCCATGACCTCGTCACGACTATACGCAATGGGTATGAAAAACTTGCAGATGAACGTGCAGACGCGATTATGGACGTTGGCAATGATGTTGTGTCAACCAGTTCAAATAACAGGTCAATTGGCATTGTTGTTAGTTTGGTCTTAACTATCGCTGGTATTGTGATTGCTATTATCACAGCAAGTATCATTTCTAAACCAGTGACAGTAGTAGCAAATCGAATGAAAGAATTAGCAGATGGTAATTTGCAACTTGAACCATTAGTAGTAAAAACAAGAGATGAAATCGGAACGTTAATGGCTTCTGCCAACGACATGAACGATAAATTAAAACAAACCATTCACTCGATCTACACTGTTTCTGAAACAGTAGCAGCAAGTAGTGAAGAGCTTGCCCAATCATCGAATGAGGTACAAGCAGGGACTGAACAAATTACAATAACAATGCAGGAGCTTGCTTCAGGCACAGAAACACAAGCATCAACAACAGGTGATTTAGCAGAAACAATGAACGTATTTAAGCGTAGTATTTATGATACTACACAAGAAGGCGTTGAATTAAAGGAACATTCTAGTCATGTTCAAAACTTAACGGTTTCTGGCAAAAGCTTAATGGTACAATCTACAAAGCAAATGGCCGCCATTAACGACATTATGTTAGATTCCGTCAAGAAGGTAGAAAGTTTAAATAGCCAGTCTGCTGAAATTTCAAAGCTAGTTTCCGTTATAGACGATATTTCAAACCAAACAAATTTACTCGCATTAAATGCAGCAATTGAGGCAGCACGAGCAGGTGAACATGGGAAAGGCTTCGCTGTCGTTGCAGATGAGGTCCGTAAGCTTGCCGAACAAGTACAATTCTCTGTCACAGATATATCAACTATTGTCCACCGCATTCAAGGTGAGACGAGCAATGTCACTTCTGCTTTACAAATGGGCTATGAGGAAGTAAAAAGAGGGACAACACAGCTTGATCAAACGAATGAAACATTTGAACAAATCTCTAGTGCTGTAGAGGATATGATTGATAATATTACAACCATTTCAACTAATTTAAACAGTCTTGCTCAAAACTCTGACACCATTAATGCCTCTATCGATGATATGGCTTCCATTTCGCAAGAATCAGCCGCTGGTGTTGAACAAACAACAGCTACTGTAGAGGAAACTGCTGCTACTATGGATGAAATTGCTAGAAGCGCAAATCAGCTAGCAGGAATGGCTGAAGAGCTAAATAATCAACTACAACAATTTAAAATATAAAGTACTATAAAAGCTATCTCAAACTTACGAGATAGCTTTTTGTATCATTGCCAATGTCTAATTGGGACTCTTTCAAGTTCGTGACGTTTGATAATTACACTTATCTTTTGGTACCACTTCTCACATAATTCCATTGCTTCTTTATATTCATCCTCTTCTTTTGAAATAGGATCTTCTTCAGTATCCATAAAAGTATACTCTAAAATAGGATCTGATAAATGATCAACTACTAGCTTTAGTGATAGCTTTGTTACCGTATCCTCTTCTTCTTCTTCATCCTCTTGTTCTGCTAATTCCTCATCCTCATTATCTTCTTCTAATAATGAACCACTCATTAAATAATTTTTAGTTTTAAGCATAAACACTTCATCTTCCATAATAGCTACTTCATATATTTTGCTAAATGGAATCTCCGTAATTGTCAGCTCTCCGCCTAACTCTTCTCTTTGTGCGATTATGAGCATATTGGTTTGTTCATTTAACAATAATGCATGTAAAGCATTACTAGATAATGTGTATTGAGTATGAGGTATAGCCATTATTTCCTCTGTACTAGCCTCTGTTAGCGCAGCCAGGGCTTGGGCCGCAAGATACCGTTCTTTTATATAACGAACAATACCTATACATACTAAAGCTAAGCCAATTAAAAAAAATACCTCTTGAATGATGATTATATTTATTGCATTTGCTAGAAAAAGATAGATAATCCCTAATAAAATGAAAAAAATAATTTTCATTCAGATCCCGCCTTTATCAAGATAATCGCTAGAGAAATAGTTTGATGTACTAGCAATTTATTCTCGACTCTATCTTTTCATTCTTATTTCTCATATTTATCTACCATAAATAAAAAACACGAGAACCTTGAATAGCCAATGTTCTCGTGTGTAAGGGTCAATTAACGACCGATTAATTCTTCTTTACTGCTTACGTCGTCTAAAGTTTTATCTTTTTCTATTTTATGCATCTCTAGGACATGCTGTGACGGTGGTACTAGTAAGCTCACCACTACTATCGTGATACCTGTTATAACAACGCCTGAAAATACAGGTGCTTGCCATAATTCATTTAGTAAACCAATGAAACCATCCGATTGGATTGTGAGACTAGGTACGAATGTTAGAGATGTAATAATGTAATAGATTAAACCAACGGAAATACTTGCCCAAACTGCAGGTGTACTCACACGTTTCCAAAATGGGCCTAATACAATTGGCCAGAAAATCGTTACAAAAATAATATCCCATGCTAAATAAGCTAGATCAATTACTTTTTGGAAGCTTATAGCCAGCACTAAACCTAATAATGCACTTGATAGAATAATAGAGCGTGAGAATCTTAAAAGCTTTTTCGGATCTGGATTACGGTTAATAAAATCTAAATAGATATTCTTTGTCACAATACCCGAAGTCGCTACATAACATGCCGCTACAGTAGACATCCCCATAGCTGCCATTGCCGTTAAGAAAATAGCTGCTAATAAAGGAGGGAAATAGCCCTGTGCGAAAGTCAGCATCAATGTTTCTGGGTTTGTACTATTGGGATAAATGGATTTGAAAGCTTCACCCAACATCCCTGGAATCCAGCTAATAGCAATAACAATACTACCTGCAATAATCATACTGCGCTGTGCCACTCTTGGGCTTTTCGCAGCTGCTACCCTTTGTCCTAAGTCAACTGCAGGGATGTCACCGAGTGCTAGAACAAGATACAATGTCCAAAACTCGGCTCCTGCCTTTTCAAATAATGTACTGATATTCCACCACTCAGGGTTGAAGGTAACGTCTGGATAGTAAAATAAAATAAAAATAGTAATACCTAGTATTCCAGCTACTGCAAGCGCCCCTTGCACTATTTCTGTATAAGCAACTGCCCATAAACCCCCAATAACAGAATAGATAGCAGTTAAGGATACAAATAAAAGCGCTGCCGGAATGAAATCAATTTGTAATAGTTGCTGAATAATATACGTCCCACCAACTGTTAATGCAGCTGCATTAAAAACACCGAAAGCAATAGCCATTACGATACCAGTATACGCACCTAGCTTTTTACTGCCATAGCGTAATCCATAGTAATCTGCTAATGTCCAACCCTTTAAGCGTCGTAATGGCTTTGTCCAAATGAGTGACCCAAGAATCATACAAGTCCCTAGACCACCCATTGTTGCCGTTCCCTCAAAGCCACCGCTCGTATAGCCTGAACCTACAGCCGCAAAAAAGAATGGAGCTGCTAGTAAGGCAGCAACTAAACTCCCCGTGACAACTGAAAGAGGCATACTCCAGCCAGCGACAATTAAATCCTCAGCTGTGTTGACACGCTTATAACCTTTATAACCAATGTAATAGATAAATAGTAAGTATAAGCAAAAAATTATAACGTTTAACATAGTCGTACTCCTTAGTTTTCCATTATCCGTTCATCACAACTCCACCATTAGGCGTTAAAATTTGACCTGTATAGAAGTCAGCATGATTAGAGGCTAAAAATAGCACACTTTTCGCAATCTCTTCAGGTTGCGCTAAACGTTTTAATGGATATTTAGCGGACTCTTCCTCCACATAGTTATCTCCAAACTCTTTTAGAATGTCCGTAAATGTTCCACTAGGAGCAACAGCGTTGACAAGTATTGAAGGTGCTAACTCTCTAGCTAATGCCTTTGTAAAAGCATTGATAGCGCCTTTTGCCGCTGAGTAATGAGTAAATTCCTCACAACCTAGGCTGCCAATATCGGATGATATATTGATGATTTTCCCTGTATTGCGTTCCTTCATTCTTTTAGCTGCTTCACGGCAATTGTAGAAGCAACCATATAAATGAACTTTAATCATTTTATCCCACTGTTCATCCGTTAAATCTGTAATGCTAGATCCCTGTGCAAATCCGGCGTTATTTACAAGAATATCAATTTCCCCGAAGTGCTCGTCCATAAATTGATGCATCGCTTGTACTTCTTGTGAGTTAGAAACATCGGCATGGAAAGTTAAAGCTTTCACACCAAACTTTTCTGCTTCAGCACGTACAGCTTCTGCCTCTTGCTCATTCCCAATATAATTGATTAAAATATTCGCACCATGTTGAGCAAAGCCTAATGCAATGGCCTTGCCAATTCCTTTACTTGAGCCAGTAATTAATACATTTTTACCTGTAAAGTTAATTTCCATCCTGATCATTCTCCAATTTGAATTTTGCAACAAGCCCTTGTAGCTCTTCAGCTGTTTTTCCTAATGAAGAAGAGGCATCCTTTACTTCCTGCATTGTAGATAATTGCTCTTGTGTAGATTTCGAAACATTTGAAGAGAATTCTGCTGACTGCTCTGCCGATTGTTTAATATTATTGACAGATGCCGCTACTTCCTCTGATGAGGCAGAGATTTGTTGTGAGGCAGCCGAAATTTCACGTATTTGGCTAGCTACTTCTTCTGATGAAGTAAGAATTTCTTTAAAGATTTCTCCTACTTCATTCGTGAATGCCATACCCACTTTAACATCCGCTTTCCCTTTCTCCATTACAGTTATCGAAGCGTTAGAATCAGATTGAATAGAACTAATTAGATTATAAATTTCTGTTGCTGACTGTGAAGATTGTTCAGCTAAACGTCTCACCTCATCGGCTACAACAGCAAAGCCTTTACCATGCTCACCTGCTCGTGCTGCTTCAATAGCGGCATTCAATGCTAACAGATTTGTTTGATCGGCAATAGCAGTAATCAAGCTTACAATTTCACTTATTTTTTTCGTATTGACATGTAAGCCATTAATTGTTGTCCCTATTTGTTCAACAGAATCATTAATTAATTCCATTTGTGCAATAACTTGCTGTACAACTTGATTACCTCGTTCAGAGGCTTGCGAAGCAGAAATAGAAGATTCCGCAGCCGTGTTAGCAGAGTCAGCAATTTGCTGGATACCTGTAGCTGTCTCTTCCATTGCAGCAGCTGTTTCTTCTGTCATGGTCATAGAAGCTTCAGCATTCTGAGTGATTAGTTTCATATCTTGTGCAATATTTGTGGAGCTATTATACGTCTCCCCAGCATGTACCGTTAATTGATTGGCTGCTGAAGAAACATGATTTGAAGTATTTCTTATGTTTAAAATAATATGTTGTAAATTAGCAACCATTGTACGAATGGACTCAGATAATTTTCCAATTTCATCTTTTGACGTATCTAAATCCACATCGATTAATTCGCCATTGGCAACTTGATTTGCAACATTTACTACTTTTTTAAGTGGTTTTAAAAGACGGTCTATAATTATGTAAACTAAAACTAATAAAATTAATATTCCGATAATGGCAATAACAATTTGTTTAATAACACTTGTTTTAATTATCGTATTAATATAATCAGCGGAGTAATCAATTCCTAATAATGCAATCAGTTGTCCGTTATCATCTTTAATTGGACTAAAAACGGTTCTCCAAGAGCCAAAAGGATCTTCAAAAATATCAGTTACTTCCGTACTATTATTTTCAATAGCCTTCTTTGCTGTTTCAACATGTTCATCCGCTAAATCAGTAAAAATTTCACCGGCTTCATACACCTCATTTAAATTGGTTGTATAACCGATTGGGTTGACCCCACCTTCATCTTGAACGTCCCAAATATAGCTCCAACTCATAATACCTTGTTGTTCCTGGATCATATCGAGTTGTTTTTGGATCTTTGTAAACTTAGCGTTCTTTTCCCCTTTTTCAGACAATAAATCTTTTACTTCATCACTATCTAAATTCATAGCTGTCAATAAACCAACACTTTTTAACTCTTGCTCTAAGTCGACAGTCATCCGATTATTTAATTCGCTAATACTTTGCGAAGTAATAATGGCGATGAGCAGTAACACTACAATTGTAACCGTCAGTAAAAGTTTGTTTTTTAATGAGGCATTTTTTAATAACTTCATGATCTTTTTCCCCCTTACAATGATTTTTTTGCAAAAAAATAACCTATTTCAAAAGAAATAGGCATAAAAGAACATAAACTAGAAATTGATGGATATAACTAGCAGTCTTTTGCAACCCAGCCATCCTAGCAATTATTGCCTTAGACCTGTAGCTTTGCGTCTCTACTTTTCAGTAAATTTGCCTATATTTCCACTCCCAAAATTAACACAGCAGGTAAAAGTAGTCAATGCTATCCAGGTAAAATATACATACTTTATACTATTTTACCCTTCGTTAACAAATGGTTGATTGATTGAAAATACAGCAACGTGAAGCATTCATTCACCATTTCTTTTCATAAAGAAAAACAGCTACAACTGTTTTTAACGTTGTAGCTGTCTATTTTTCATCATTTCACTTACCCCTAAGTGTTTGAATACATTATACGTTTTGTGTAACAAGTAAAACAGATGGTATAAAGGATAGTGCAAACATAGTGATATACCAAACTGAAGTACGTCGTAATGAAAAACGAACTTTCTTTCGTTCTGCATAAAAAATATCTAACATTACTGCAACAATAAAAGGCATTGTAACACATGCAATAGCTACCAATAAGATGTCAAAATAAATCATACAAGCACCCCTTTGTTTGTGAACATTTTTCATCTTTTTTGTGAACATTTTGTGATAATTTTATTGTACACAATTTCGTCACAAAATGTCAACAAAATTTAAAGAAAAAAATGGTACTTTTTGATTTCTATTGACAAGGCATTTATGCTTTATTCTCTATACTTATATGTTAAGCCTCTTAAAAAATTCCGAACGAATGAATCGCCACATTCTTTATAATTGCGATGGCTTGGATTTCTTAATAAAGCGCCTAATTCACCTTTTGTAACTTTGATTCCACCATCATATAAAATTTCGAGCATATCCTCTGTTGTTAACGCTAAGGCAATTTTTACTTTCTTTAAAAGCATATTATTTGGACTTTCTTTGCCTGTCACAGGTAGCGGTCCTTCAGGCTGACCATCTTTTGATTTTTGTGGTCCACGTTTAAAAGTAATTAATCCATTTAAAAATGCTTCAAGCATTTTATTATTACATTTGATGTATTCTTCTGGCGCTTCTTCCTCATCATTAATCTTAATGAGCATATTTAAGACTTCTTCTTTCGAATAGTCGAGTCCGCCTAATTTAAAAATTTCCACCATATCAACATTTTTTATATCTAGTGCATAGCGTAAGCGAATTAAAATATCATTATTCGTCATTATATTGTCCTCCTTTTACTCCTACTATAGAAATGAGCCAGGCTTTATTATAACAGAGAGTTTGCTGATTATTGCTAGCTTTCCACAAGTTGTTGTTGTTAGCAATTAGCGTGTGCGTTTCCTTCTTTTAAAATGTATGAAAAATACGTTAGCAACCATTCTAAACTCAAGGAGGTGAGAAAAATGGCTAACAATAACCGCAGTTCAAATAAACTTCTAGTACCTGGTGTACATGAAGCTGTCAATCAAATGAAATACGAAATTGCACAAGAGTTTGGCGTTCAGCTAGGGCCAGAAGCATCTTCTCGCGCAAATGGTTCCGTAGGAGGAGAAATTACAAAACGCCTTGTAGAAATCGCTGAGAAACGTTCAAAAGGTTTACTATAATTAATTAAAAACTAATAAGAAAAGAACGAATCCCATTTGAAGAAGTGGAATTCGTTCTTTCGTGATTTTAAAAATTATGCTGTTTGCATTTCCTTGCTGGAGCTTTTAAGCGTGAGCATAACGATAAAGGAAATACAATATAGTGCTGCTAAGTAAATCATTACAACTGTCATATCATAGCTTTGTAAAATATAGCCGACAAAGATTGGTGAAAATCCACCAATAGCTCGACCAAAGTTAAATATCGTGTTTGTTGCTGTACTGCGAATTTGTACTGGATAGAAGCTGCTAATTAATGCACCATACCCTGCAAACATTCCGTTAGAGAAGAATCCTACAACCGCACCACCAATTAATATAGCTGCTGCACCAGTGGCAAAGGAATAAAGGAACACTGCACAAGCAGATGCTAATAAAAAGATACCAAACGATCGCTTCGCACCAAAGCGATCCATAAATCTACCAAATGTCAGCATCCCAATTATCATCCCGACGGCAGTACTAATTGTCCACAATGCTGAGCTTGAGACAGATAAACCTTGCGATTTCTGTAGCATCGATGGTAACCAAATCATCAGACCATTATAGCCTGCGATTTGAACAGTAGCCATTAAAATTAGAGAAAGAGTCGTTAGTGTAATGCGTGGAGAAGCAAATAACTGAGCTAGTTTTCCCTTCTCTTGCTTGTTATTATCTTTTTTCTGCGATGCTAACCATTCTGGTGATTCCTCCAGATTTTTACGAACAATAAAGGCGAAGATCACTGGTAATAACCCAACGAAGAATAATGCTCTCCATCCTAAAGTTGGTAAAATGATGGCACTTAATAATGCTGCTAATATAACCCCATATTGTGCTCCTACACTTACATACGAAGAAGCTCTACCTTGTTTATTTTTTGGCCAAGCTTCCGCTACAAGCGCCATACCAATACCATATTCCCCACCGGCACCTAGACCGGCGATAAATCTATAGACATAAACTTGTTCAATGCTTGTTGCTACTCCTGTTAAGGCTGTGCCGATAGCAAATAATATGACCGTATATGTAAATACTTTTACGCGGCCATATTTATCTGCTAGCACACCGAAAATAATTCCACCGAGTAGCATCCCAATATTCGTAATAGATGAAATCAATCCACCTGTTGCAAGATCAATATTAAATTCTGCAATAATCATTGTCATGGCAAAAGAAATAAACATAATGTCCATTCCTTCTAAAGTCAACCCAGCCACTGAAGCGACAACGGTTTTTTTCCGATAATCCATTCTTTCTAACCTCCAAGTTTTCTAGTTGTCTATCTCTTTTAGTGTTCGAGTGAATGGATTAAAGATGTCTTGTCCATTCTCTTTTGAAGCCTCACGGGACTTCCTTTAAAAGAGGGATGTGAACAAAAATAAAGCCCTTCTGTCACAGAGGACAAAAGGGCATGCCAAAGCAAAGATATTAGCTTAAAAATATCATGTAGCCCTTTTCAGCCTCTCTGGACCGTATTAAAGGTAATTTATATCGTTCATTTATACCGTTCTACATTCTATAAGATTTCGAATGAAAAAGCAATGGTTGAATAGTGGAAATTAATCAAATGAAATTTAAAAACTAGGTACTACTACATATTTAACTCTTTATTTCTAATCGAGCTCATTAATAGCAAAATAATACCTAACAAAATAATTAACCCAGAAGATAGTAGAATTGTGTTATTCACACCAAAAATCATGGGAATCCATCCACCTACTAATGCACCTAATGGCATAAAAATGGTGATTAATGTTTTGATTGTTGTATTAACTCTACCTAGTAAATTTTCAGGCGGAAGTTGTTGAAACAATACTGTAAATACAACATTAATTATCCCTATAAATATACTTGCTAGGAAAGCAAAAATATAAATATAAAAGCTACCTAATAAAATGCCTATAAGCCAAGCACATCCATAAAGCATAACAGTACTTATAATAATAGTACCTATTTTAAATTTATTGGAAATATACTGGCTTATGCTTGCGCCTGCTACACTCCCTAATCCAGAAGCAGTTAGTAGTAAACCGTATGAAACTGCCGAATAAGAAATACTGGAAGAAATCGCTGGTAGATTCACATTAAAAATTGCTAACAATAAATTTAACATTAAGAAAGGGATAATTAACTCTAAAATATCTTTCCTTTTAACAAAAGCCAATCCTTCTTTTAAGTCTTGGTAATATTCTTCTTTAGATTCTTTAAAATTCATTTTTTGATGTTTTTGCGTCTCTCTTTTTATTGTTAGTCTATAGAAAAAGAATGCTGCAAATAAGAACAGAAGACTATTTCCTAATAGGATGCTTGAAATTGTAGTAATTGCTATTAATAATCCTGAGACAGCATTAAAAACTAAATCTACACCATCTGCAGCAATGGACATTATGGAATTAGCTTTTGTTAATTCATTTTTCTCGACAAATCTAGGAATTAAGACATTTTCAAGTGGATAAGTAAATTCAGATAGGAAAGCTAGAAAAGGTATTGCAATTAAAATAACAGATAGAACATTTCCTTTGTCATATAAAAAGAAAATACAAATTACTAGCATTAATAATGCCTGTAATAATGAAAATATAATTAAAAATTTCTTCTTATTACATTTATCAATAATTGGGCCGTAAAAAACGGAAAATATTTCTGGTAGCATAAATAAAGCTCCAGCAACCCCTGTGAATAGAGTATTTTTAGTTAAATCGTAAATTAACCACATGATGGTTATATAATATAAACTATCCCCCATATTCACTAAAAATCTACCATACAATAGGTTTGAAAAATTTTTGTTAATTATCATACATATACCTTCAGATATTTTTTTTATCAAAGCTTTGAACAGCTTGTAAAAGATATTGTTGTCTCAATCCGTTTATTTTTCCGGGAGCAATTTTAAGTACATTATCTACTTTATTCATTTGAATAGTCTCCAGTGATAAATTACGGAAACCAAAGCTGTTACGTTGTGGGATTGTTATATTATACTTTTCTAAATAATCAGTAATATGTTCCATTAATTTAAAATATACTTCGTTATTTTTAACAGTTAAAAATAGAAAAGGAGCATCAAAAGATTCCTCATAATAAGCATTTATATAATTGCTAGTATACTTCAGATCTTTATCTTCAGCTCCTTTATATATAACTTCAAATTCTTCCAAACTAATATTAAGAGTATCCAATATGTATAAGAATTTTTTTACCGAAGTATCACTCAATCCTTTTTCAAATTTAGCAGCTGCAGGACGACTCAATACATCTTTATAGACTTTATTCGAAGGTATATTTTTATTCATCCTTATTTTTTTGATAACTTCCCCAACTTCCATAAAAGATCCCTCCTTAAAAAAGTTAATTATAGTTAACGTATTATATAAATTATACCATTTAATGAAATAATTATATTATCAATTTAAAGGAGGGGTTAAAATGTACAAAAAGTTAAACTTCAAAATTACGATTCAAGAAAAACTACCACTTCTTTTAGGCGCGGTTGTAATCATCCGTCCTTTAATTTGGGATTTAATTGGCGCGTAGTTTAATCATGCACATTTATAATCCTAGTTATCTTTTTTGATTACATAAAAAGAATTAGAGTTTCTCATGAATGAGGATTAGAATCCCCTTCATGAGAAATACTCCCTTAAACAACCATACTCTATCATAGTTAAAGGAATTTTAGCCCATAAATTTATACCGTTCTTGGTTCGATGAGTTTACAAATGAAAAAGTAATTGTTGAAATTAACTCGGTAACTCTATAAAGTTTTGAGCAAACTGATAAATTAAATGTGCAGGCACAGCCAAGTTAAGATTCTGGCCATCATCAAAGCCAGCTGTAATCAAACCGACTAACCTCCCATGCATATCCAATAAAGCACCACCAGAACTGCCATTTGAAATTGCAGCTGTAAATTGAATCATAGACATATTTCGTAGATCCCTAAAACCCGAAACAATTCCATCAGAAACTGAATTAAATAATCCTAAAGGACTGCCAATCGCAACAATTTTCTGCCCACGAACTAATTGACCATCTACTTTAACAGGTAAAGGTTTGCTTTTCCTCTCCACCTTTAAAATAGCCAAATCATGCATATCATGATATTTCACAAATTGGTGGGTAATATACTCATTGGTATCATTTTCATATATTACAGAATAATATTTTCCACCACCCACAACATGTAGGTTCGTTAAAATATAACCATCTTGATGGAGAACAACACCAGACCCAAAACATAAAACATTGTCATCCTCCCCGAATGTCTTAATCATCACAACAGATGTCGCAAAGGAGGCTAATTGCTCATAGCTACATTCTTCTGTAATAGCTGTGTAATTAGGGGTTGGGACAAGCATTGGTTGTTGCGGGAGTATGCTTTTCATCGACCGTATCTTAGGGATTATTAATTCTTGTTCATAGCAATCACGACATTTATGTAAAGTGGATGATGCTGCAATAATGGGATGCAAATTGGCAATATCACCTTTCGGATTCATATAACAAATATCACATCCTAATGTGGATAAAAAATATAAGAATAATAATTCGTGCTGAGTAATGTCCCCTATAAAAACAATTTTCTGTGATGTACAGTTATCCTGAGAAAAAATTTGAGGCAAATAAAAATCCATCCAGTATAAAAATTTTACTGCAAAGTTTTTCAGTAACGTATCATTAGCCTGTGGCTGTTGTTCCTTATAAAGATGAATGATTTGTTTAAAGCTCAGCTTTTTTGTCCATTCAAGTTGATCATTCGTTAACGTACCGCATAATGGTGTTTTATAAAGTATGGGAATATTATCAACTGCGGCCTGCAATTTTTCCCAAAGCTCCGTCAATCCATCTATATCTTTTTTATTATTAATAACCTCAAGCCTATGTAGTCGTAAATAAAATACACTTTGATTTGCGAAATATTCATCCATTTTTAAAATATCTTCTTTATAAAGATCAACAGAATCAGGTATGCCGATATAACGTTGAAAAATAACTTCCTTCGTAAAGGCACTACCGTTAGGATTGATCTGCATAAAGTCCTGAAAAGGGTTTGCCGACTTTTTATACTTAATTTTTAACGGTCTAGTTGTTACAATCATCTTCATACAACTCCTATAAGCACGTCATTAACAATACTTATATACAATTCTCTGGCATTCTTTTAAATCCTCTAAAAAAATCCAAATCTTTAAAGAATGGACACTTCTAGTAATTTCAATAAAAAACTTATCAGATGTAATTGAACAGCCTTGCATAAAACTACATCTCTTGCAGCGGTAAACCCCTCTTTATGATTACAAAAAAACCGTTGCTAATAATAGCAACGATTTTTCAAACTCCTTAGACTTTACCGTTCATTATTATTCAATATGGTTTGATTCAAAATGATCAAGCAATGCACGTACTTCATCAGTTGATTTCGTGTTCATCAATTGACTTCTTAATTCACTAGCTCCACGGAAGCCTTTGACGTAAATTTTGAAGAAGCGATGAAGCCCCGTGATCGAACGTGGTAGTACTTCTGCATAGTGATCTTGAAGATCGAGCTGCAGTCTTAACAGGTCAAGGTATTCTTTACTGCTATGTTCTTTTGGTTTTTTTTCAAAGGCAAACGGATTTTTAAAAATACCTCGTCCAATCATAACACCATCAATACCATATTGTTCAGCAAGCTGAAGCCCAGTTTGACGATCAGGGATATCTCCATTGATGGTTAGTAGCGTATTTGGTGCAATACGGTCACGTAGCTTTTTGATTTCCGGAATGAGCTCCCAATGTGCATCTACTAGGCTCATTTCCTTTCTTGTACGTAAATGAATCGAAAGGTTTGCAATATCTTGTTTTAAAATATGTGTGAGCCACTCCTCCCACTCATTCACATCTTTATAGCCAAGTCGTGTTTTCACACTAACAGGTAGTCCACCTGCCTTTGCTGCCTGAATTAATTCTGCCGCAACGTCTGGACGGAGAATTAGTCCACTACCTTTCCCTCTCGATGCTACATTCGGTACAGGGCAGCCCATATTAATATCGATACCTTTAAAACCTAGCTCAGCCATGCCCATACTCATTTGACGGAAATAGTCGGGATTATCCCCCCAAATATGTGCCACCATAGGCTGTTCATCCTCGGTAAAAAGCAAACGGCCACGCACACTTTTCTGTCCTTCAGGATGACAATAGCTGTCGGAATTTGTAAACTCTGTGAAAAAGACATCTGGTCGACCAGCTTTACTTACTACATGACGAAAAACAACGTCCGTCACATCTTCCATTGGTGCAAGTACAAAAAATGGCCGTGGTAAATCACGCCAAAAATTATCTATCATGTTAATTCCAAATCCTCTCACTATGCTCTAAACTTTTTTATTTTACATGTATACCATGAAACATAAGTACATGTTTATGATAAAAATCAACAATGTTTATTGTAACGAAATTCTGCCCTAAATGGTATTTTAAAAAACAAAAAAGCAGATGATATAGATTTTTTCTATATCCACTGCTTTTCAATTATACTAACTCCAACCACGCCACCGCTTCACAATGGCTCGAGAGGACAGAATGAATGTCATTTGAGTATGTCTGTTCTCGGAAACATATCTACTGCGTTTTTAGTGCTATCGGTAGACGGGAACATATCAACCAAATTATCCTTTTGTTAATAATAATCGCGCCTTTTCATATCTTCTTCATATGAAGCTAAAATTCGCTGATACTCTTTTGGATCATCATTTTCACAGTCTAGTTTTATTACTCGATCAGCAATAGGTTCCAAAGAATCTGGGTTATACCAAGGTTCCTTAATTGTAAGATATATGATCTTTTTGGTTTTTTGACGTTCGGCCATTTCTTTTAGCATCTGAATTTCCTTTTCATTTTTAGTTACACTTTGTATCGGCCATACAATCATAAAATCGAAAGCATAATCATCGTATTTGTCACTACTACTTTTAGTGGTCAGATTATCAAAGAAAATTGTAAGATTTGATAATTTCATTGCTTGCCCGTATTTCTTCGGTACTTTAACTTGATAAAGTTCCGCCCAACGGAAGAAATTCTCCATACCATCTTTTGATGTATGAATTAAATTAATCAATCCTTTCAAATTTCCATTAGCATTTAATGCTTTAAGAAGAGCTTGATGCTTTTCCTTGTCAGCAATACCACGTAGCAACAATGTTTTTTCTGTTTAATTGCTCATGAAATCCATAATTTGATCATATGCATTTTTTATGTCAGACATATTATTCACCCTTTCATTAACAAAAATTATTACTTGTTCTTTGAATATACCCAAAATAAAATACTGTACGTGAACCACAAACAAAAAAGTCCACGGCATTTTTGAGCAATCGTCCTTTTGCGGAAATATATCTATTGCTATTCTAAGTTTCCAAGCATTTTAAGATTTCGATTAACTATAAAATCATAAAAGTCTTGTCTATTATCAAACATATCGCATATAACTGTAAAAAGTCTTCCTCTTTTCTTTAGATACCATGTACCTTGGGTTGTCTTAAACAAATAATCATTTTGGACCAAACGCCAATCACCATCTGCTGTTTCATATCCGTCCAAAGGGTCTGTGTAATTTATTTCATTAATTACTTTTTGTTGTTCTAATAACATTAGTATTTCCGCGTATGTGTACAAATCTAAATTAATCATTTCATTTAATCGATGCACATCGACCTGTTCTGTTTCATCCTCTCTACATAATATAGCTATTCCATATACAACAGATCTAATAGCGATTTTCATTGAAAGAATATTATTTAATACTTTATACACATATTTTTTGTCCACCTTTTTTTCATATAGATCATTAAATGAATCTACAATATTCTTAACATCGTAACCTTTCAAGTATATCGGAGGCTCTATTACAGCTTTCTTCATCAAGATTTCCTGCACTTGTTGCTCGTGAAATTGTTTCATTTGCTTAAGAAAATGTACGGTATAAAGGCTTTCATTCTGTTTATTATCAATTTTTTTATGGCAGGTTGGACAGAGTAATATTAGATTTTCATAAGAGTTGACGTACTCTTCTGTCAGATGCGGATTATATCTCGCCCCATCCTCATTTACCGCTTCAATATGACATATCTCATTCACACTCGCTGCATTCGTATAAACAAGAGGATTATTGCAGCCATACATGGCGCATACATTTCCAGATTTAGCATAAAGTAATCTTCGAACATTTTCTTTAACATAACGCTTATATCCCATAAATACCTCCATCTATTTCTTTGAAAGAAAACTAAACCTCACAAAAACAAATTAATTTTCGGTGCTTGTTCATATCCTTTACCAGATTTGTCTCTTGCAGCATTTTTTAATCCAAATCCAACACCAATGCCCATTACCATTGATTCTGGACCATGGATGTTTGCATAATATGTATAAGCCATCTGTGTTTCTTCATCCCAGGCTTTCCATAATAAAGGACTAAGCACCATATTCTCAGAATATAATGGTAAAACCATGTTTATATAAAATTTAAGTTTATCTACAGAAGCTGTTTCAAGCTGATAAAATAATTTTTCATAAATATGCTTCTCCGATTCAAGACAACTTAATAGTAACCATGATTGCGTCGTCTCTGGAAAAATAGTAATTGCGATTCTATGCATAATTCCTTTTATTGTATGTTTAATTTTTTTACCATTTATATCATAGTCAGGAGCAATATACGCATAGCCCGCAAACTTTATTTGTTCTGGAATCCTAATTGCACAAGTTGAAACTCCTTCAAATGTATATCCAAGGATTTGTGAATCAAAATGTTGTTTTACAGGTTCAAATTCCTGCATCTTAAGTTGCAACATTCTGTACATACCTATCATTTCTGGAGATTGAAAAACCATTGGATTTTCTTTAAAGTTATTTTGAAATATATCAAGTGCCATTCTCTGCTTATAATATTCGAAAATAAAAGCTTTATATGCATACACAAATTTCATTGCTTCACTTGTTTCATCAAAATCCGGTGCACCTTTTTCAATAATTGCAAATGCTACATTATCATGATAATCACAGAAGCAAGTTTCTGTAGTTGCATCTTTAGCGCTTTCTCTATTCAATTTCACTATAGTGACTACTTCACCATTATCCAAAGGGATAAGGAGAGGTTGCTTTTTTGTGTTTAACATATATACATGACGTTCCGAACCTGCTAATAAAGAAATGATTTTGTTATTCTGTAATGCATGGGCTCCTTTGATTGGTCCTTTGCATTTTTCTTTATCCGGGTGCATACAACACTTCTTCATCGAAGATCTCATTTTTTCCATTATCTGAACTTCTGCTGGTTTTTTAGAAGGTTTTATTGTCCGTAGCTCTTTTCCCTTACAGCATTCTTGAAAGCTTTTATTGCTCCCGCACGGGCAAGGTTCACTATCTTTTAGTTTAAATTTTGATAAGAACAAAACTTCACTCCTCCCCTAAAATCATGAAAATCATTCACCTCTTCCACATTTATAGAAGTAACTGTTCTTCACTACCACTCAAAAATCTTTGAATAGTTAACTTTTAATCTTTTTTCATAAAAAGTATTTATTCGTCGTTTTTATGTTAAATAATTCTTCTTTGTCTTTTTCTGTTAACAAATCATCCGGATGTTTACTAGAATCCTGAATCCAATTAGCCTTATCCATAGCCCATTCATATTCATCTGTTGTTTCATCCAGCTCGGCAGAAATGTATTCCTTTATTAGTTTCGAGTAAAAATAGGTTATCGAGTTAATCAACAAATCCTCAGTTTTTTTACGCTCTTTTTCTCTCCGTTCTCTAAGTAATTCCCTCTCCCGTTCTTCTATCAATCTTTTTTCTTCCTCTAGGATATGCGCCTTTTCTTCTTCATCCATAATTGGCGGAAGCGAAAATATGTATAAGAACACCTTTCTTAATAAATCTTCAGTTGTCATAGTTTGCGTTTGTTTTATTAATTTTTCATGCTTGCCCCATTTACGCCAATACAACTTATAACCTACTTCAACATTTATTTTTCCTATTGTTTCATATTTAAATGTGTTGTAACGTGAATAGTCTTTATCCTCTGGGGATAATGTGACTTTTTTACAAGGAAGTCTAAATTTCAAACTGAATGTATACTTTTTATACAATACTTGTGTTTCATCATATTTACTAACGATTTTTGCTCCAGCCATTTCAAGCGCTTTAAATAAGCTATCAATGAAAGGTAAAACTTCTGGAATGATTTCACCCGAAGCAGAATTAATTTTTAATTTATCCTCTCTATATGATTGCGTTTTTCTACGGTATCCCACTATTTCTTTATGGGGTTTATTGGATAAAATCTTATTAACCTTTAATGAGTTGTATATTTTAGTTAATTTTTCTTGGTCAGATTCTAGGTCAGGAAAATAGGACGGTTTTTCCTTTTCAATCTTCTTTGTAGGTGAAGCGACTCTCTTTTCTGTAGGAGGGCTACTGGACTTTTCTTTATTTACTGCAACTGTTATTTTTTTAGGTACCTTTGCAATTTGTTTTTTAGCTGTTTCAATGACAACTATTCGGTTATCATTTGGATTTGGTAGTGGTGGTTGGACTGGCTTCTCATTCCCCATATGTAAACTGCTCCAATAAGATGCTGTAGGTAATGGAATATCATTGCTAGTACATGTATTTTTCAATTTATTATAGGGTACATTTAACTCTTTAGCTGTTTTAGTGGTACCAATAGTCCATAGCATTTCATATAAATCTTTTCTCGAGATTGATAGCATGACTTTCCCTCTCTTTATCCTTTGCTTTATTTTATATCTGCAAGAGTTTTCGGTCAATTTGATACTCAAATAAGCCCATGTATGCATTAACACGGGCTTGGGTAGATTTATATTTCACATTTCTATTTGCCTCTCAATTCCTGATTTAAATTCAATAGTTAAATCACTGTTGTAAATTGTAACTTTCTCAATAAGCCGTCTTACTAACTGCTCATCATATTCCTCCAGCTCGCAGGACTGTTCATTCAAGAAGTCAGTCATCTCAGCGATTCGTTGCCTTTTTCCTTCTCGCTCTGCATTTTCAACTAGTGCATTTTGCTTTAATTCTCGAAGGCGGTAAATTTCATCAGCCACATCTTCATAGTCATTCTTGGACCTTGCTTGGACAAGAAGCTGTTGTTGTAATTCTTCCAATTTGCTATCAATGTCATCAGTGGCATTATCTTTTTCTCCATTAAATACAGTAGCTATGTTTTTCTGTAGCGCTTGGATGAAGGGTTCTTTGTTAGACAAAAGTTCGTTAATAGCCTTGACCACTGATGTCTGCAATGTTTCCTCGTTTATGGTAGGGGCAGTGCATTCAGACCCTTTTTCCTCCAATCGGCTGACGCACCGCCAAACAATTGACTTGTATCCTCGATTATTCCAATGTACCCGTCGGTAAATATCACCGCACTGTCCGCAATACACAATACTCGATAAAGCATACTTACTACTATAGACTCGCTTTTTACCTCCCTTGCCACCGCGAAGATTCGCTCTTCGAACCATCTCTTCTTGGACCTGCATAAAAAGCTCACGTGGAATAATAGGCTCATGACTATTTTCCACATAATACTGGGGAACGATGCCGTTATTCTTGACTCGCTTTTTAGAAAGGAAATCAACCGTATATGTTTTTTGCAGAAGGGCATCACCAATGTATTTTTCATTCTGCAGTATCTTTTTCAGTGTTTCTGGTCTCTATTTGGCTTTGCCTGCGGCTGTTAGAATATCGTCTGCTTCCAGTCCTCTTGCTATCTGTAAAAGGCTAGCACCCTCAAGGTACTCTCTGTAAATTCTTTAACAACCTCTGCACCCTCTGGGTCAATCACCAGTTGCTTGTTTTCATCTTTAGTATATCCGAGAAAACGCTTGTGGTTGACCTGTACTTCACCTTGCTGATATCGATACTGAATACCTAGCTTAACGTTCTGGCTTAAGGATTGGCTTTCTTGTTGGGCAAGGGATGCCATGATAGTCAGCAATACTTCACCCTTAGAATCCATGGTGTTGATATTCTCTTTCTCAAAGAATACAGCGATGTTTTTATCCTTTAACTGACGGATGTATTTAAGGCAGTCCAACGTGTTTCTGGCAAATCGGCTGATGGACTTTGTGATGATCATGTCAATATTTCCTGCCATACACTCTTCAATCATGCGGTTGAATTCATCACGCTTCTTGGTATTTGTACCTGTGATACCGTCATCCGCAAAAATCCCTGCCAATTCCCACTCCTTATTCTTTTTAATATAATTTGTATAATGCTCAATCTGAATTTCATAACTTGAAGCCTGCTCATCGCTATCCGTTGAAACACGGCAGTAAGCTGCCACTCTTGTTTTAGGTTTGCTTTCATTTCTACTATTACTTCCAACCCTTTTAATTGCCGGAATCACTGTTACATTCTTACTAACCGCCAATAGTTACACCTCACTTTCTATCAAACTGTAGGCATATTCCGCCTGCTTATATGGGTCGTCATATTTTTGTAACAGAGGTTTGCTTTGAACGTTACAGGATAATTCGTTTTCGGTGCACCTTTAGGTTCCCATATCCTTCCGAGCTTTTCTGCTCGTTTTCGTTTTTCTACTTTAGCTTTTTCGAAGGACTCCTCATCAATAATTGGAGGGTAGAATTCATCTCCAAGGTAGTGCTTGTTCTGCAACATCTTTCCTGCAGTGGCATGATAGCAGTCTAGTCCAGCTTCTTTAGCAGCGCCCTTCAAAGAAAGTCCTGCCAAGTACCCTGAAAATAATTCTCTTACTTTTTCTGCTGCTATATCATCTACAACAGCCTTTCCATCTTCAATTCTATATCCATACGGTGTGTGACCCATCTAATTCACCAACCTTTCCTTCAATGTGATTCCACATTTTAATTCAAATCCAACTTCCTCTCGTGAAAATACAATAATCTTCTCTACGTAATTTTCAAACAACTCATCCTCATAGGCTGTGAGCATTTTGGACTTAGTTGCAAACCTAAGTAGATGGTTAACTTCCTCTATCTTTGCAAAATTGCCGTTGACTGAATAAATAAGTTGCTCTTTTTCAGCAAGAAGATTTTCTCTTTCCGCCACCAGTGAATTCTTTTCTTTATTAAACAGAGCAGGTTCCAGATATCCTTTGGCCATTAAACCCGTCAGCATCTGACTCTGCTCCATGTTGTTTTCAATCTTAGTTTCCAACTCTTCAATTCTACGAAAACTCGCTACATTATTCTGGTTACGTAACCCATTCAAAAGTGGTCTTAATATGAACTTCTGACCGTAAATGAGTTTATTCATCATCGTAACAAATGCAGTCTTTATATCTTCATCTCGAATGAACTGCATAGAACATTCCGTTATATTGCTTATATGCTTACTGCAGCACCAAGCAATGTATTTTCTTGGACCAGATGAATGAACCCGTCTTTTAAAAGTACCGCCACACTCCGAGCAGATAATTTTGCTAGAGAAAGCATATCGGTTTAGATATTTGCTGTTGCGCTTTTCGATGCCTTTTTCCTTTGCTCTCTGATTGAGAACGGCATCTACAGCTTCAAAATCTTCATGGCTGATAATTGCCTCATGATGGTTTTCTACTAGATACATATCTTTCTCACCATAATTGGTGTGCCTATTAAAATGGCTGTCAGTATAAGTCTTTTGTAAAATAACATCACCAGTATATTTTTCATTGGTCAGAATCCCTCTAATCGTAGTAGCTGTCCAACGACCACCTCTTTTTGATGGGATACCCTTTTGATTAAGATCATTTGCAACTTTCTGTGTGCCTTTGCCCGATAATACCTCTGCAAAAATATACTTCACAACTTCAGCCTGCTTGGGGTTTACTATCATTTGACCGTCAATATTTTGATAACCATATGGCGGGTAGGAAATTTTAAAGGTTCCGTTTTGAAATCGTCTTTGAATGGCCCACTTCGTATTTTCTGAAATGGAAATTGACTCGCTTTCTGCAAGCCCACTTAAAATGGAGAGCATCAACTCGCTTTCCATTGAACCCGTATTGATATTTTCCTTCTCAAAATAGATATGAACCCCAAGGCCTATCAGTTTTCGAACCATCTCCAAGCAGTCTGTAGTATTTCTCGCAAATCGGCTGATGGACTTTGTAATAATTAAGTCAATCCTTCCAGTTTCACAGTCTGATAACATTCTAAGCAGGTCAGAGCGGTTTTCCTTTTTCGTGCCACTGATTCCCTCGTCATAATATAAGCCTGCATATTCCCATTCTGGATTCGCCTTTATATAAGTCTCATAATGAGCCTTTTGCGCTTGCAAGCTGACTAGCTGTTCATTACTATCTGTTGAAACTCGGCAGTAGGCAACTACTCGTGTTTTTGGCTTAATAAAAGAGTTGGCTAGATTCCCTTCTATTTTCGTTATCTTTTTCATCCTCTCACCTCCTTCTTGGTAGGTCACATATTACCTCTGAAACCCTTATATATCAAGGGTTTCAGGACATTATCTCAGCTAAAAAGGGGTAGAATGTTTGGCGGTTTAATGCGTCTATTTTGTTGAATTCCACTTCAGTTATTAAGCCTTTTTCGAGCATCTTTCTCAGCAATTTTTCTGCTTGGATATAATCAAACTCACGTTGTAACTGTTCCTGTGATACTCTCTTAAGTACGGTGGTGCTTTTGTCTACAACCTCATCCGAGATCTTAGTAACTTTTTTATCCTCGTGCTGATTCACTAAGAATCACCTCCTACCTAATAGCCGTGGGAACAGGTCGAAGTTGAGGATTTGTAAAATTTAATTTGAATCAGAGCATAAAAAAAGAGCCTGCAAGGGAAGAACCCCTACAGGCTAGATAATTTAACAGTTAAATATTTTATTTAGGAATCTCGATGATTTTTAACTCGCCCCATTTGTTAATCATACTTAATAAATGCATCCGTAAAGCCTGCCTTTTTAGCTTTAGCAAGCTGTGCCTCAGCATTTGCACTGTCAGAATAAGCACCGATCTGCACACGGTAATATTTCTTTTTCACAGAGTCTACTGGTTTATTTTCAGCACTTAATAGTTTCTTCACATCCGCTCGAAAGGTGTCCATGCTCTTCCCATGTTTAGGGAACCAGTGCATCACATCGCCATGGTTACTGGCAATGCCTCGTTTATAACCTTCGCTGTGACAGATGATATCTTTTTCACTAAACCCATAGAGTTTGCAAAGATATACACAAAGCTCCAAGGCTTCCTTGTAAACAGCAGAAAAATACGAGGCATCGGTCAAACCGTCCTCGCAAATTTCAAATCCAATATGAGAATTGTTTGCAGTTCCTCCAGCATGCCAACCTCGGTGATTCCAAGGCAATGTTTGATAGGTTGCAATGGAACCATCTGCTAATTTACCAATAAAGGCATGGACACATACTTGACGGCCTCCAGGTTTGTCTTGATTCCAATGGTTGTTATATTGGTTCTTTCCTAGCAAGCCATCGTCAGGGCCAACATATCGTTTGAGCCACGGGTTGTTAGCTCCAGTTGAGTGAACCATGATGCCCTTCGGCAATATTGTTTTTCCTGCTTTGAAACAGGCATTATTTGTAAGTATTAACTTATGCAGATTCATTACGGTCACCTCACTAATCAAGAATTTGTGTCAGATGCAAGAGCCACAGGGTATAGATGATAGGTAAACTTCAAATCACAAAAAGCATTCGCCGATGTTCCATCACTTCCCATACTGATATACAATCCATAACCAGAAGGCACCCGGCTTTGACGCATTTGAATATGAATATGCAACCCAGCGTTTGAACTATCAGCACCTATAGGTGTGCTACGTGAGATTCTGGTAAAGTTCACTTCATCATTTGATATATATAAGTCTAGTTCTTTTTCACTTGTATCCGATTGGCGGCAAAGGGTAACTAAATGACAATCATAAGCTGTTGGATAAAGCAATCCACCCTGCCCGCCTATAACCACGCTACCAATTGGCAATAATGTGTACAAAGGTCCTCGAACGCTGTTAATACCGCCCCCGCCTGTAGCATTACCGCTCAAAACATATCTCAAATAGCTTGCCCTAGTAAATGCGTTGATAGTAGATGTTGCGGTAGAGGTAAGGGGCAATGGTGTCGTAGCATTTTCCGCTCTTTCCAATATGAATAGACTCTCACCAGAAGGAATAGTAGCATCACCAATGGAGAAAACTCGACTCGTCCAATAGGCTGTGCTTGCTGGGTTTGGTGATGTTCCTGACCCATATGCAATGTTCGCTACATCTTGAATACCCCTTATGGCTTCGGCAAGAATGGCTCTGCCCCATGTATTTGTAAAAATGCTCTAATCTCATCCATCGATTTTGCATATAGGTGAGTCAATGCAAAGTTATACCAAATATGACTATTGTTATTGAAGTTCAATGAAAATGGTGAGTTGCGAATTATATGACTGCTAATATTTGGCGGTAGATGAAGTCCAAGGCAAATCAATACAATGGAATTAATAGATCCCGGTTCCTCACCATTAACGATACGTCTTATGGTACGCTCGTTGACCAATATTTTCTCTGCTAATTCTTTATAAGTTACTTTTTTCCACTCACGTACTATTTTGAGAGAGCTGGTATAGCTATTTGGCAATTCATTATAGATTCGCATTTCTTCAGCTATCGTTTCGGCTAGTAATTGAGCCTTCTTTTCTGGAGCCGCATACTCAAAACCATTACAATACTTTATATCAAAATCTATATTTGATGTCTTATCACGGTTGAGGAAACATTCAGTATAGTATCTTTCCCTACACCCGGATTTGACTGATAACTCGAAAACCAAGCAGCACTCTTCCATATGGGTTCGTGCGTAGTCTGTAAGTACCGTTTGTCCGAATATATCCTGTGTTAAATATTTTGGATGGTTTAGCACAAAGTGAGAATCTACATATATATAACTTCCGTCTCTAACTAGAGCGGCCATTTCTGGATTGGTTATGCTTTGGATAGCAGCATCCTCTGCACCTATAGAAAAGGTCTGATTTCTTTCAAGCGCACCCTTCTTAAATCTATGCGGCTTGACGTAGCGACCATCTATATAAGTAAAAGTTCCGATTGCTTCCTCATATCCAGCATCAATCATTCGGATTTTAGCTGCTGCCCGAGATACGCTGAAGAACGTTGCTAAGGCGTCAATAACTGGCTCCATTACATCTATAAGTTCAGATGTTCCCAGTTCTGAACTGAATTGCTTAATAAATTTGAACGCTTGGGTTTTAAACATGGCAAGTGGCATTTGTATCTTTGGAGCGAGGGCATTCGCCTGCCATTCCATCCAGTCAGTTGCATCTCTTGTATTGTCTTTTATACCCCCGACTACCTGACACTTGATTCGTGTGGCACTACTATTATATAACCGCTCCAATTCAAATGCTTTTCTATGTTGATCCCAATGAACACACTCATGCACAATAGTGTTATTGACTGATCCCAGATTACGAAGAAAGTAAGCTTTAGGGTCCACGATTATTGTGCGGCCACTCACACGGGTCTGTACCATTTCATCGCTATCTTCATCATAAAAATCCGCATCACAGTCGTGAAAGTATATCTGCCCAAAAACAGAGAAATCCTTTGTAATCTCTCTCATTTCTACTGTAAGGTCCATTTTTTCTGCCAACACCTGTGGCTCAACTGCCATTGGGTTTTTTAATGCTTCAGGATAATGTCTTCTAAGGAAGTCTGTGGCAACAGATTCTAGTTGTTCCTTATGGATGATAGGGACAAGGGAGTCTGACATAGGTTTCGGCTGCTTATTTTTGCTAGTATACTCAGTTATATTGGAGATTGTAAAGTCATCCAAATTGCAATCTAAATCTCCTGAGCATTCCAGCATAAACCATTGCCGACAATTTTCTGATTCATCATAACGATGATTTGATTCACGGACTTCGAATTCAGCTTCAACAGCAACATCAAATTCTATTTTCATGTCCGGTAAGTCATTAACAGATACGAACTTTACTTCTATATCTGATAACTCAATGCCGCCGATGTTTTGAACTCTGTATAGCCGTAAGTCTAAGCCATCGTAGTTTTCTTCGGTGAAATCCTGTATGGCAGCAAACATTTTATTATAGAATCTTTCTGCCACATATTCTTTAAATGAACGATTACCTGCCATACTCCCCCATATCCCCTTTATAAATGAAGTAAGCCTATATCCATTTTTTCATTTGCTAAATAGTGCGAGTATATCAATTCTGCGGGCAACTGTCTTATTTGTATATTCTGTAACCCGAGAGCATCTAACATTTCTATATTGACGTATCCCTTATTAATAATGCTATGTTGTTCGGTTGGCATCAAAAAGCAATTTTTAACATCGTGAATTCCATGATCATTAACAAAATTTTTATATGCCAACTGATATAGGTACTGCTTTGTAATATCACCAATTCCAGGTTGTCCCCGTAGTTCTTTTCCATGCTCAAGTTGAATATTATAATACTTAGCATCAAATATAATGAACTGATGTGAGTTATTCATCTTATGGATTGACACAAGGTCTGGGACGAGGGTTTCCCTAGCGGCCTTTTGAAATTCAGAACCATCTTGCTTATAACCATTCCACTTTGGCTTTTCTATTAATGAAATGAGCAGGTCATAAGGATTATATCCGTCTGATAACGAAATAGGCAGTGAACCTAGTGGAGTCTGTAATTGATTGTCCAGTACTTCCGCACACACCTTTTCCCATACTAAATTAAAACTGTTTGTACCAAACATAGTGAAACAATCAATTTCTGCAAGTGTGCTACTATGTGCAACATAGGCGTATAACGTCTTTAGTAATAACTGCTTTCTTGTATTAAACTGCAAATTCAATTCATTTTGTATGCGGTAAAGTATATAGTCTTTTTCTCCAAAGTCATCAAGTTCTTCATCAGACACTTCAACCGGAAGTATATCAAACAAATCCAACAAATCTGCATCTTTTAGTTCCCTAGAGCAAATACTTATAATAGATTCATGGAGCCTTTTAAAGTAATCAAAATCATCATTTATACGTTTTTGTGTAAACAGTTCTATGTAATATGGTCGATTATTACTGAGATAAGTAAAGGTCTCATTTATCGTCTTGTCCCACAGTATTTCACCCGAACCATTAGTTTCAATTATATCTTTTGTATTCGTATATGCACCATTTTCGTAGTAGTCATGTAGCAAGAAAATCATAACAGCAAGCAAGTTGAAAGCACTACTTTCACTGTTATCATTATACATACGAATGATTTGCTCTTTGGCATTATACTTTTCAAGAACTTTTATTATTGTTTTTAACTCAGTTAAGGGATCATTATTAGTTAAGATATATTTAGGACAGCATTTTAATACACAACCCCAAACGGTTATTACACCAACGAAAGTAAACACATAAAGGTATTCGTTCTCACCAATCTCTACATCTGCAACTTCAATATCCTCTTCCAAAAGGTCTGACATATTTTTTTGAGAATCCGTTGCTTTAACAGCCTTTAGAACACCAAACTCTTTCAAACGCTTAATAATATCTACCGTTTTTTCTTCCGAGCATTGAAAGATGTCCTGTAATTCAGATTGATTGTATCTTTTCTGTTCTCGGACAAACTTCGATATCATTCTGCACCGTCCCCTGTAAGGTTATTTGTAGGTGCAGTAGCAGGGAATTTATTGCTGATATTTTTGGCAAAGATAAATACACCCTTTTCCTCAAACTCTTTGCAAATAGAAGAGTATGTCGTCTTATCATTACAACCATCAAAAAGAGTCTGGCGTTTTTGCTTTGCTGCGTCATCAAATAAATACATGATAACTTTGCTCTTAAATGTGGCGATAAACTTTGTCGGGTCAATAGGCTCCGTTTCAGGAACAATTTTCTTTGACAGAAAATATGGGCCAAGCAACTTATCCTCATTCACTTTATATGAAAGAAGTTCAGTATTTATCGCTTTACGCAATTCATTCCACTCAACTATTCTCTTGTTTGCACCTTTACCTAGTTCAACAGTTTTACCTACAATTTTTTCTTCGCTATCATCAATACCTAAATAAGTGAAGTCCCATCTACGTTTGAATGCAGTATCCATAGGGAATACTCCTTGGTCAGCACTATTCATAGTTGCCCATATAAACATATTATCTGGGATTTTGATTTCAGAATACTCTTGTGGATTACCTCCTAATTCTTTAGCAAGATATTTTTTAATATCCTCAGATGTTTGAATAGCATATTCACTAACATTGTCCTCATCACGGTCTAATAACTGAAATATATCACCAAATACAGCTGCAACATTCGCTCTGTTGATTTCTTCAACAATTAATAAAAATGGCTTAGGACTATCTGACTGAGCATTTTTAAGTGCTTTAACATACGTCCTCATAAATGGGCCAGGAACGTATTCATATGCAATTTCACTAGCAGGTTGTTTATTTGAAATCAGATTTACATATGGCCTAATCGCACGACCATGATTTCGTTCAACGCTATTATCACCACTAGCATCAGAGCCATCTTTTTTCTTAGTTTTAAACTTGTCATCACTATATAATCCTAGTAAAAGTGGTAAGCGAGTTAAATCGCCATCTTTAAATTTTTCATATAGCAAATCATATTTTTCTTGAGCCGTTTTATCATCCAACAGAACAGTTAAAACATCCCTCTCATCTTTGCTTCCAATCAGATTTTTTACTGAATCCACCATCGTAGGCTTGTAAGTTCCCACAAAGTTAGCATACGAATAGTCGGGATGGAAAGTCACACGCTCGTACTCGCCACCATTTTTAAGCAAGGTCTCCTTATCTCGATTTAAAGTATAACTTTTACCTGTTCCTGGAGCACCAAAGATAATTCTATTATGGTGGAAATCAGTTTGATATCCTGTTTTATATTTTATTAATTCAGCATTAGAAGAATCGGTAAGATAGTCATCATTGGATTCATGTGCAGCATCTGCCCCACTCTCTACTTCTTCATACTCATCAATTCCTACGATTTTTGTAGTACTTAGAGACAAGAATGTAGAAACACGTTTTTGATAATCAGCAAGGTTTAGATCCGGATCATTTGTAGAAGTAACTGTTCCACGCGAATAGTTCAAATATGGATTAGTTCCATCATTTAGCGAGGTTTTCAGAACTCGTAATGAACCCTTGGCTTCTTTATCACCATTAATGTCTACTGGTTCGGTGGTAGCTAAAAGTTTACGATAGATGCTATCTTGATTAAAAATTACATCTTGACCACTATCATCAAGTTTAAATACGGCTGTTTCTGACAAAGCCGTTAATACGGACTTAAGCAATTTATCTTCTCGTTCACTTGTGGCAACATTCAATCCCAACCAATTAAGCAAAACTTCCTTATATTTCTCCTCTGCCACAGCCATAGCTACATCAATAATATCCATATTCAAAGTAAAATGTATCTCTTTTGGATATCTCACACCACCTGTTCTCTCAGAACTAACAGGCTTAGTATTATCCTGAAAAACAATTTCGCCCAATTTCCAATACAGTTCAAACGCTACAATAAGAGCTTCCATTTGTGATTTTAGTAGTTGATTGTTATTCACCGTTTGACGAAATTGATCATCCGAAACGCCATGAACACTATACACTGGTGAAGAGTATGCAATAAGCTTATTCATGAGTTCATCCGAAATACGAATTGAATCACCATCTTGAACTGAATACTTTACTTCTGCCGGACGTCCTTCACTCTTCCAAATCAAAATAAAAAGGGCAAGTGTGGCTTTAACGTTGGGCAAAGATGACTTAATGCCAAGCTTTAAATCTATATCTTCATAAATTTCCATGTTTTCAGGCCTTTGCATATGCAGTATCCTCCTTATAGACTTCTATATCTTTCATAATAACCTGAGCAATGGCTTTAGCTAATAAAGGCGGAACAGCATTTCCTACCTGTTTCATTTGAGATCCTTTAGTACCAACAAAGTGAAAGGAGTCTGGGAAAGACTGTATGCGAGCCGCTTCACGAACAGTAATTGCACGATTCAAAAAAGGATGTGTAAACTTTCCTGATGATGGTGTATCAAACCGTGTCGTAATGGTAACAGATACTTCATTTTTTCTCATACGGGTCCAAGTACCACTATAAATAGATTTTGTTAAGTGCTCTTCTGGAAGAACCTCCTTGCCACTATTTGGTGGAATCAATGACAACCTTTCTAAAGCTAAAGCAGAATGATTAGTTGCAACGTGATTATATAAAATAGTTGATTCTTTTCTCAAAGTTTCTTGGTAAGAACTTTGTGGCGGGTTTCTATATTCTTGCTTTTCAGATCCCTCGCCAGAATTCAAGTAAGCTAAATCACTTATTGCATCCCATATTGTTACTTTACCTTCTTGTGGTGTTGGGAGTGAAGGAGCAACATCTCCTTGCTTACCAATAATTATCGCACGTCTTCTATTTTGTGGCACTCCATAATCTGACGCATTCAACACTCCCATGTTTAATTCGTAACCCATGTCATTAAAGAGTTTCTCTAGTTCCTTCTTAAAATACCCGCGTTCAGCAGTAAGTAAATTGGGGACATTTTCCATCACAAAGTACTTTGGTCGTACTTTCTCAACAACTCTCACAAAAGATTTAAAAAGGAAATTACGTTCATCATGAATTGTTTTCCTCTGACCCTTCTGCGAAAATCCTTGACATGGTGGCCCTCCGATAATGACGTCTATTTCCCCAAAATACCTTGAAAATGTTTCTTCAAAATCTACAGTTGTTATATCGGCCACTAACATATCGGTATTAGGATGGTTTATTTTATAGGCATCTGCTATTGAGACATCATACTCATTTGCAAATACTACATCAAATCCCATTTGTTCAAATCCCAAAGACATTCCTCCAACACCTGCAAATAAATCGATTACTTTAGGCTTCATTTGGCACCTCCTCGATACGCTTAGATGCAGCATTAAAATAATCTTTATCTAACTCAATTCCAATAAAGTTTCTATTATGTCTTTTCGCAGCTACTCCAGTTGTTCCGCTTCCCATAAATGGGTCCAAGACAGTATCACCCTCAATAGATAAAATTTCCACAAAATGTTCCATTAATTGTTCTGGCTTTTGAGTAGGGTGCTTGCCATATTTTTTCTCCCCATTCGGTGTAATTGAGGTTTCTATAAAATCATGTATTAAACGCCCTTCATTATTAAATGTACCTGTACGTGTTTTATATGTGAAGTATAGCCATGCTTCAGTTGAATTGACAAAATGGAGGTTCATATTTCGTGGCATTGGATTTAACTTATGCCAAATACCTGTAGTCTTATAATAAAATCCACTTTTTTCTGCAAGCCTAATCAACGTTTCAACTTTAATAATTGCCATGAAGACAATCATAGAACCACCTTTTTTTAATACCCTAGCAGACTCCATAAAAAAGTTGTCCATTGACTTTTGCCAATCATCAAAGTCAAGGTCATCCCAACCAGCTGCTCCAAAAAAGTTTTCTCTCATTTTCACAAGATTAGTATCTCTATTTTTCATAAAATTCCCTAAATTATATGGGGGATCGGTTATTATCAAATCAACAGATGCATCGTCTAGTTGCTTCATCGTTTCGATACAATCACCGTTGTATAAACGTATTTCTGCCATAAAGCTCTTCCTTCCAAAACTTATTCTATCGCACTTTTTCCACTCTTGACCCATTCATCAACTTCTGAAAGTTTAAACTTCCACTGCCGACCAATTTTATGAGCAGGGATATCGGTTTTTTTTATCCAATTTCGAATTGTATCTTTTGTAACACCTAAATACTCTGAAATTTCCTCAAGGTTTGACCATTTTTCATTCATCTCATTCATTTCTTTCACCTCGGATATCAAACTGGTGATAATAATTATAGTAATCTATTATAACATAAAAACCTATGAATATAAATTTTTTAATATAAAATCGCAATATTAAATATGGTTTAATGGTAATAGATATGAATTAGCGTTGATACATACTGTTTATATTAAATAATTATTGTTTCAATGCCATCTATCAAATCAAACACATATAGTTAGGACATTTGTTATTTATTACATCTATCCTATCTCCACACCCTACAAAATTATCCATCCTATCTCCTCAACCCTCTACCGATTTCCACAGTCGATATGTTTACTTAATAAATAAAAACAAGGGTTTTCGAGACTCAGAATATCCTCCGCACAACCGGCAGAATGTTTCCCAATCTCGAAAACCCTTTATTTATCAATGCTTTGAATAGACCCTATTTCTCCACCCGTGACATCAAGACAACACACTCAACGTGCGTCGAATGCGGGAACATATCTACTGGCTGAATTTCCTGTGTTTGATAGCCACCATCCTCCAAAATACGAAGGTCGCGTGCTAATGTGGCTGGGTTACAGGATACATAAACTACCCGTTTTGGACGCTGTTCTAAAATTGTTTTTAGAAGTGCTTCATCGCAGCCTTTGCGTGGTGGATCCACAACAAGCACATCCGCTTCTTTGCCTTCTTTATACCATCTCGGAATAACTTCCTCTGCAGGGCCTGCCTCAAAATAAGTATTTGTAAAACCATTGAGTACTGCGTTGCGTTTGGCATCTTCAATTGCTTGTGGGACAATTTCAACTCCCATGACTGCCTTTGCTTTTTGTGCAAGGAATAAAGAAATCGTACCAATTCCACAATACGCATCAATGACGCGTTCATCACCCTGCAAGTCAGCATAATCCAGTGCTTGTTTGTAGAGGACCTCTGTTTGCTCTGGGTTGACTTGATAGAAGGAGCGAGCTGAAATTTCAAAGCGTACGTCGCCAATTGTATCTATAATGACATCCTTGCCCCAAAGGTTGATCGTGTCATCACCAAAAATCACATTGGTTTTCTCACTATTTACATTTTGCATAATTGATGTGACATTCGGAACAAGCTTTTGAATCACTGTAATGGCTGCCTCTTTTTGAAACTTTTTCTTTTTGGTCACGAGGACAACCATGACTTCTCCTGTTGCTCGTGCCTTTCGAATGACAACATGACGTAGCATTCCTTCATGTGTATGTTCGTTGTAAGGACGAATCCCTATCGCGTTTAATTCTTTTTTCAAGCTAGCTAGAATTGCATCTGCTTCTCCTGTTTGAATTAAGCAACGTTCCATATCGACAATGCTATGTGTTTTTGTTTTATAAAATCCTGCAATCGCTTGACCTGACTCATTTTCAGAGAAAGGAATTTGCGCTTTATTACGATAATGCCAAGGCTCTTTCATTCCTTTTACAGGAAGAACTGGTGCATCAATTTTACCAATGCGCTGCATCACATTACGCACCATATTTTCTTTCCATTTTAGCTGTCCTTCATAGGATAAATGCTGTAATTGACAACCGCCACATTGTTTGAAATAGGCACAAGGTGCTTCCACTCGGTCTGGTGATGGCTCGATAATTTCTACCACTTTTGCAAAGCCATAATTTTTTAAGGTTTTCATCACATGGATTTCGGCTGTTTCGTTTGGTAGAGCGCCTTGTATAAATAATGGATATCCCTCAACCTTAGCGACACCATTACCATCATGCGTTAAATCTTCTATATAAACAGTAAGTCGTTCATTTTTTTTCACGGGTGCTGACATTCGTACATCCTCCATTTCAATCTCCTTATTGTAGCATGTGTTGGCGAATGAAAAAAGAACAAGACTTGCCGTCATCATTTCTCTTGTAGCTCACTTAAAAAAAGAGCCGCTACTCGCGACTCTTTCCTTGCTCTTTAGTAATATGATAATCCCTTGGTGCCCACCAAAAAGCACACAAGATACCAAGAATGACGACAATAAAAGGCGCATAAAAAATTAAAAAACTTTGCATAATTGATTTCCTCCTATGCGTGATTGTCTTCTTTTCCTGTCACATAATTTTTATTGAATAAGAATAATTTCATCAATAAATAAAGTGAAGGGAGAAGAAGACACAGCCCTAAAATAAATGCGATGACTAAAGCAATCGCCATTTGTGTGCTTGTGAAGCTATCGTAAATTGTTAAATACGGATACAGTAAATATGGATATTGCGCAATACCATATGCAAAGAAAGCTACTGCAAATTGAGCAATAAGAAGACCAACTGCGAGACCGTATTTTTTACGCATCGCAATGAGTATGACTGTGATGATAAATAAAACAGCTGAAATCGCAAACATCCACCATAAATTAACCATGTGGCTAAAACTTTCTGGATTGATGGATTTCATTTCATACATAATGCCAAGTGCACTAATCATAAGCGGTGCTGCCCACACAAGTGCATATTTTCTCATCAGTTTCGTTGCTTCTTTGTCATTTGCTTTATGGGCATACCAAGTTAAAAATACAGCCGATATATACAATACAGCAGCGATACTTAGCACTACGATACTCCATGCAAATGGACTTGTATATAAAGTCCAATAGTTTAGCACAGGTTGCCCTTCGACTAGATCAACATAGCCTCCACCCGCAATGGCAAAGACCACAGACAAGGAAGCGGGAATTAATAAACCTGCCACACCATATGTCAGTGTATATCCTATATGTCCTCGTGTTCCATAGGATTCAAAGGCATAGTAGGAGCCTCGAATTGCCAATAACACAAGTGAAATACTGACTGGTACAAGTAAAATCGTTCCGTAATAAAAAGCAGTTTGCGGGAAAAATCCTACGATTCCTACAAAGAAGAATACTAAAAAGACATTAGTTACTTCCCAGACTGGCGATAAATAACGTTTAATAATATCTGTTAAAATGTGATTTTTACCAATAAGGAGACTATAGGCGTTAAAGAAGCCAGCACCAAAATCAATTGATGCGACAATCACATAGCCAAATAGAAAAATCCATAATACTGAAATACCTAATATCTCTAACGTCATAGAATGTCACCGCCTTTTTCAGAGTGACGATCTTCAATCTCACGTTCGATTGGATTCTTTTTAAACATTCGTACCAATACAACAATACTTCCTACAGCTAATACAGCATAAACACCTGCAAATAATAGCATCATTAAATCCACATGATCACTCGTAGTAGCTCCTTCTGGTGTACGCATCAAACCATAAAGTATCCATGGTTGTCGTCCCACTTCTGCAAGCCACCATCCCGCTTCAATGGCGATGATGGACAGTGGTCCTCCCGCTACAATAATCCATCTATACCATCGTGAATGAATAAACTGCCATCCCCGTGCCTTCCCTACAACATAAAGTAATGAAACTAGCACCATAAACATACCGATGGAAACCATGATATCGAAGAGATAATGAATATAGAGTGGTGGTAGATCCTCTTCCGCAAATTGATCTAAGCCGATTACCTCTGCATTAGGATTAAAATGTGCAAGAATGCTTAAAGCATACGGAATTTTGATTGCATATTTTACTTCTTCTCCCTCTAATACACCAAATAGTACAAGAGAAGCTTTCCCTTCTGTTTCAAAATGCCATTCTGCTGCGGCTAGTTTTTCCGGTTGATATTCGGCTAAGTATTTTCCTGAAAAATCTCCAATGACAGCTGCTGCTATAGAGAAGATCAAGCCAATTTTCATTAATAAAAGTAATGATTTTTTATGGTATATATGCTTAGAACCTTTTAGCATTCTAAATCCTGCAATAGCTGCTAGCACAAATGCCGATGTCATATACGCTGTGACAAGCACATGTGCCACCTTTGTCGGCATGGCCGGGTTAAACATTGCAAGAAAAGGTTGAATATTAACAAGCTCACCGTCTACAATATCGAATCCTCTCGGCGCATTCATAAAAGCATTAACGATTGTAATGAATACAGCTGACATCGATGCTCCCACTGCAACAGGGATTAACAACAGCATATGCTTTTTCTGACTATCAAAGCGGTCCCATGTATATAAATATATGCCCAAGAAGATTGCCTCAAAGAAAAATGCAAACGTTTCCATAAATAGTGGTAATGCAATGGTTTGACCAGCTAACTGCATAAAGTTAGGCCACAATAAAGAAAGTTGTAAGCCAATGGCAGTCCCCGTTACCACACCAACTGCCACAGTAATAACAAAACCACGCGCCCAACGTCTTGCCATTAAGATATAATGCTCATCATTCTTTTTATACCCAGTCCATTGTGCAATCATAATCATTAACGGGACACCCACACCAATCGTTGCATAAATAATATGGAACGATAATGTTAACTCCGTTAAGGCTCGACTCCAAAAGACTGCTGATTCATTAATCATCTCATTGCCCCCCTAACTTCCAAATATTCTTCCAAGAATGGAAAGTAGCATAATAATTGCAACACCAAAGCTTAGCCATATAAGCTTCTTTTCTTGTGACTTATACAAAGGCAACACTTCCTTTCCCTTATCCATACCCCCATTTTCCACTATTACAACGAAAAAAACCTTAATAACGGCCTGAAATTTCAGCCTATTATTAAGGTTTCAAATTTTGTTCAAGTAATATACGCACATTCGCCAAACATTTTTCTAAATTCATTCACAATTCCAGTTCTAAATGATAAAACCGGGATTTCATTGGATTTTATTCTAGTCAGGGAAAATGGATAGAATTGATTTTCAGGAATTTTCTTGCTTCGTAAGTTTCTTTTGATTGTATATTGAAGTTAATTGGGGTGAGCTTTCTTTTGGAGCGGGTCCTATACTTTTATGAGCGCTTTTGGTTTCCTTTTGATCGGCTTCTCTTCACTTTGGAGCACTTTCGACTTACTTTTGAGCGGGTGCCACACTTTTATGAGCGCTTCTGGCTTCCGTTCGAGCGGGTGCCACACCTTTTTGAGCGCTTCCGACTTACTTTTGAGCGGGTCCTACACTTTTATGAGCGCTTCCGGCTTCCGTTCGAGCGGGTCCTATACTTTTATGAGCGCTTTTGCCTTCCTTTTGAGCGGCTTCTCTTCACTTTGGAGCACTTTCGACTCCCTTATGAGCGGGTGCCGCACTTTTATGAGCGCTTCCGGCTTCCTTTTGAGCGGGTGCCACACTTTTATGAGCGCTTCCGCCTTCCTTTCGAGCGGGTGCCACACTTTTATGAGCGCTTCTGGCTTCCGTTCGAGCGGGTGCCACACCTTTTTGAGCGCTTCCGGCTTCCTTTTGAGCGGGTGCCACACTTTTATGAGCGCTTCCGACTTACTTTTGAGCGGGTCCTACACTTTTATGAGCGCTTCCAGCTCCAGTTCGAGCGGGTCCTACACTTTTATGAGCGCTTTTGCCTTCCTTTCGAGCGGGTGCCACACCTTTTTGAGCGCTTCCGGCTTCCGTTCGAGCGGGTGCCACACTTTTATGAGCGCTTCCGGCTTCCTTTTGAGCGGGTGGCCACACATTATGAAAAAAGCTCATCCACACTATACTGGATGAGCTTTATAATATTTAAATTCGGTCTTCTTCTCGAATATCAGCAAGAGGAACAAAGATTTCAATATGACGCTTCAGGTTTTCAAATGTAGCAGGTGCGTCACCGCCATATTCGCCATCTAGGTTGAGATGTACCTCATTTTCAGTTGTCACTTTGACGACACTAGCTTTTTTGTAAATGACGCGATCATCATTCAGGTGCTCGCCTCTTAAGGCCATCGCAGCTAGTTGAATAAACTCTGGGAGGCTTACTTTTTTTAGTACTAGCAATGTAAAGTATCCATCATTAATGCTTGCATCAGGTGCTAGTTTTTCAAAGCCTCCAACTGAATTCGTTAATCCACATAGGAACATCATGGCATCACCGTCAAACACTTCGCCATCATATTCGATGCGCATGTGCGAGGCCTTAATTGAAGGGATCATTTCTACTGCCTTTAAATAATAAGCTAACTGACCAAGCATCGTTTTCATTTTACTTGGTACTTCATATGTTAGCTCCGTAATGCGTCCTCCAGCAGCAATATTGATAAAATAGCGTTCACCATTTAATAGACCCACATCAACAGGTAATGTGTCGCCTTGAATAATAATGTCTACTGCCTCATCAATATTTCGAGGAATATGCACGGCACGGGCAAAATCATTTGTAGTGCCCATCGGAATTAGACCAACTTTCGGACGGTTTTCAAATGGACTTACACCTGAAACAACTTCATTTAATGTGCCATCTCCACCAACTGCGATGATGATATCAAAACCGCGTTCTACCGCATTTTTTGCTGCAAGCGTTGCATCACCCTCACATGTTGTTGCGTGACAGGATGTTTCATAGCCTGCTACCTCTAGTTTTTCCAACACCTCTGGTAGATGTTTCTTAAACACTTCGCGTCCAGATGTAGGATTATAAATGATTCTTGCTCGTTTCATAACATACCTTCCTGCTTCATAAGATTCTATTTCATTCAACGAATTATACGTCGAAATGTTGCCATGCTTTTGTTATTTTTGTAAAGCGTTTGTTACCTGCTTTTTAAAATCCTCATAGACATACGTCCAGTATGTTTGATTCGAAATGTTTTCCTCTCGAATTTCTGCATATAAGGCTTTTTGAGCTTCTTCAAATGCTGGATCTTCCTTATCAGGTAAGCTCGCACGTTTTGTTACTACTAGTTCTTGTAATTCAGGTGCACGTGGTCCCCATTTACCAATAACCTCACCTGCATCATCTAATAGCAAGTAAATTGGGATCGCACGACCACCATTTGTTAGATAACGGTCAATAAGTTCTGTATCTGCATCACGGAAAACAGTACGCATCTCTAATCCTGCTGCTTCAGCAACACGACGAATAATTGGATTGTTTAACATTGCATCTCCGCACCAGTCTTCTGTGATTGTTAAAATTTTTGGTTGTTTGTTCTTTAACAATTCGATAAAACCATCATTTGTTGGCACTTCAAAGCCATCATAAATACGAAAGCTCTCTTCCTTCAGTGTAGACATATTGTCCATATATTGTTGTATTGAAATAGCTTCATTGAAATATTGTTGTTCTGTTTTCATTGGCTCGTCCCCCTTATTATTATCTATTCTATATTTTGCTATGAATACTCTTTTTAAACAACTATTAAGTATCGTGAATTTCAAATTTGTTACATTTATTAAAATTAATAGCCGAGGGAGCAAGAAGCTCTCTCGGCTATTATGTTACAACGAGTATTATCGTTTGGCAATTTCTTGTTGTAATAATTTATTAACCATTGGTGGATTGGCTTGGCCTTTTGTTGCTTTCATAATTTGACCAACTAAGAAGCCAATAGCACGATCCTTACCATTTTTGAAGTCTTCGATAGATTGAGCATTGTTATCTAAAACCTCTGTTACGATAGCTAGTAATGCACCCTCATCGGAAATTTGAACTAACCCTTTAGCTTTTACAATTTCCTGTGCAGAACCACCTTTTTCAACTAATTCAGCAAATACCTTTTTACCGATCTTAGAAGAAATTGTACCATCAGAAATTAATTTCACCATCTCAGCAAGGTTTTCTGGTGTTAATGCAGTATCTTTTAAGTCTTTTAATTCTGCATTTAAGTAAGCAGAAACATCACCCATTAGCCAGTTGGCAGATAGTTTTGCATCTGCACCATTTGCTACCATTGCCTCGAAGAAGTCTGAGATTTCTTTAGAAATAACAAGCACACCTGCATCATATGGTGTTAAGCCTAATTCCTCAACGTAACGTTTTTTACGTGCATCTGGAAGCTCAGGAATTTCAGATTTTACACGCTCTAACCATTCGTCATCAATAGAAAGACGAACTAAGTCTGGCTCTGGGAAGTAGCGGTAATCATCTGTTCCCTCTTTAACACGCATTAAAATTGTTTTACCTGTTTTTTCATCAAAACGACGTGTTTCTTGCTCAATCACGCCACCTGATAATAATACATCTGCTTGGCGTAATTCTTCATGCTCTAAACCACGACGAACATAGTTGAAGGAGTTGAGGTTTTTAAGCTCTGTTTTTGTTCCAAACTCTTCTTGACCATAAGGACGAATAGAAATGTTGGCATCACAACGAAGTGATCCTTCTTCCATCTTACAGTCAGATACTTCTGTATATTGGATAATTGATTTTAATTTTTCAAGGTAAGCATACGCTTCGTTTGGTGTACGAATGTCTGGCTCTGAAACGATTTCTACTAGTGGTGTTCCTTGACGGTTAAAGTCAACTAATGAATGATCACCAGCATGTGAAAGTTTACCAGCATCTTCTTCCATATGAAGACGTGTAATACCAATACGTTTTGTATAGCCGTCTACTTCAATATCAATCCAGCCATTTTTACCGATTGGTTTATCAAATTGTGAGATTTGATAAGCTTTCGGATTATCTGGATAGAAGTAGTTTTTACGGTCAAACTTTGTTTCTTGCTCGATTTCCATGTTTAGTGCAAGAGCTGCACGCATTGCGAAATCTACCACATTTTTATTAAGTACTGGTAGGACACCAGGATAGCCTAAGTCGATTACTGTTGTATTTGTATTTGGTTCAGCACCGAAGTGAGCAGGTGCTGGTGAGAAGATTTTTGAGTTAGTTTTCAACTCAACGTGTACTTCTAAACCAATGACTGTTTCAAAGTTCATGTTATTTTCCCTCCCACATTTGTGGAACTTCTTTATGGAACTCCGTTGCTTGTTCAAAAGCATGAGCTACACGGTAAATAGTTGCTTCATCGAAGTATTTACCGATAATTTGTAAACCTAGTGGTAAGCCATTTTCAAAGCCACATGGAATAGAAATGGCTGGTACGCCTGCTAAGTTCATCGGGATTGTTAAAATATCGTTGGCATACATTGTCATAGGATCATCAACGTTTTCACCAATTTTGAAAGCTGGTGTTGGAGATGTTGGTCCAATGATTACGTCAAAGTCTTCAAATACTTTGTCGTAGTCTGCTTTGATCAGTGTACGTGCTTGTTGTGCTTTTTTATAATAGGCGTCATACGTACCAGCACTTAATGAGTAAGTTCCTAGCATAATACGACGTTTTACTTCATCACCAAATCCTTGTGCACGTGTTTCTTTATAAAGATCCATTAAATTAGTAACGTTTTCTGCACGGAAACCATAACGGATACCATCGAAACGGGATAAGTTAGAAGACGCTTCAGATGAAGAAAGGATATAGTACGCTGCAAGTGCATATTTCGAATGAGGAAGAGATACTTCTTCTACTGTAGCACCTAAGCCTTTTAATACTTCTAATGCAGCAAGCACTGATTGACGTGCTGCTTCGCCAACACCCTCACCAAGGAATTCTTTTGGTACAGCGATACGTAAACCTTTTACATCACCAGTAAGAGCTGCTGCATAATTTGGCACCTCTACGTTTGCAGAAGTAGAATCATTTGGATCTAAACCTGCAATCGCTTCAAGTAATAGCGCATTATCTTCAACATTGCGTGTAATTGGTCCAATTTGATCTAGAGATGATGCAAATGCTACTAGACCAAAACGAGATACACGACCATATGTAGGTTTCATTCCTACAACACCACAGTAAGCTGCAGGTTGACGGATTGAACCACCTGTATCAGAACCAAGAGAGAATGGAACTTCCCCTGCTGCTACTGCTGCTGCAGATGCACCTGAAGATCCCCCTGGTACGTGGTTTAAGTTCCATGGATTTTTTGTTGTTTTATAGTATGAGTTTTCGTTAGAAGAACCCATAGCAAACTCGTCCATGTTTAATTTACCGATTGTAATCATTCCAGCTTCGCGTAGCTTATTTACAACAGTTGCATCGTAAATTGGCATAAAGCCTTCTAGAATTTTAGAGGCACAAGTTGTTTCTAATCCTTCTGTTACAATGTTGTCTTTCACACCGATTGGAAGACCAAATAAAGGTCCACGCTTTTCAAATGGTACTTTATCCATTTCAGCAGCTTGTGCAGTTGCTTTTTCTTCGTTTGAAGCAAGGAATGCTTGTACATCGCCATCAAGCTTTGCAATACGTTCGTATGCTTCTTTCGTTAAGTCAGCGATTGATAAGTTACCTGCTTTTATTTCAGCTTGTAACTCCTTTGCTGAACGTTCAAATAACGTCATGAGGAATCCTCCTATGTTTTAGTATTACATGATAGCTGGTACTTTTACTTGACCATCTTCTTGTTCTTTTACGTTTAACATCATTACTTCGCGGTCTAAACCTTTTACTGCTACATCTTCACGCATTACATTCACTAGTGGTAAAACGTGAGTAGTTGGTTCAACATTTGTTGTATCTAGCTCATTTAACTGCTCCGCAAATTCAGTAATTTTTCCAAGTTGCTCAGCAAATTTCTCTGCTTCTTCTTCTGTTATTGCAAGACGTGCTAAATTTGCCACGTGCTTTACTTCTTCTTTTGTTAATTTAGCCATATTTCACACCTCCGAATACTTGTTCAATTCATTGTTTTTATTGATAACAATAGGGTTGAATAAAGTTAACCATGCCAATAATCATAACATTTTTCATATTAAAAATCACAACTTTCACCAAAAATATAGAAACTTTCACTACTATAGCAAAGTGTTGTCACGATATACCAGTTCCCTCTCCTGCATTTTATCCGTCTACATAAAAATATAGCCAGCACAGAGGCTGACTATATTAATCATAAACATGAACGAAAGGATCCTTGTCATTGGCTTTTTTTATGATCAATGCCTCTGGACCATTTACTGAAGTAACGCTCACTTCAACATGAATATTATCAAATTGATTGATTAAAATACCTGTCAAATATTGCGTAAAGCCTATTATTTCAGCTTTGCCGAAAAATTGGATTGGAATTTCAATCGAAAGATTTTGTATTTGCTTATTACGATAGAAGCCAGTCCCGATCACACTTGTATAGTTAGAGAAATATTTATCAACATCTTGTTTAAAATTCTTGAAATTATTGTTGATATCACGGTATACATCCTGTGAATCATCTGTTGGGAACAGGACGTAATTTTCATCTATTCCTTCCCAATCAGCAATGTTATTCTGTCCAGCTTTTGCTACACCATAGCTAAAATAGGTTCCTGGAATAATCTGATTGCGAGCTTGCTGTTTAAACAAGCCAACAACAATCGGAATATCCTTTAACTCATCACGTGTTCGCAAACGCGAAACAATTTCCGCGGCCATTTTTTTGCCTTGCTCAACAAGAGTAGACTCAGAAATTGGTTTCTCGTAGTATTCACCATATTGTTCCTTTTGATAATAATAAATAGAATTTAACGCAAGACCGATTGATATTCCACCTAATTTAACTTTATTATCCTTTGTCTTCGTTAAGTAATTTTGCTCGACAATATGGGATAAATAAACAGGAGCCTTTAGTGCTCGCTCTTCAGGTGTCATTGTGTCTGTTGTCGGTGGATTTAATCCATCTTCTGTTTGCGAACTTCGAGCAAGCCAAGAGCTCACTGTACTTTCAGCTAAATATTGACCTTCTTGGAAGTAATAGTTTTCAGTGTCAAACTCATTTTGAGATAGACGCATTAAACCTGTTTCAACTTCCTTCATATCATATTTCGTATAAATATTAGATACAACTAGACCTCTACTTGCACTCTCTTTATAAGGAATAAGTGTCTTATAATAGGATTCATCAATTTGTATGCTTGGGATAATTGTTGTTTCAGCTTTTTCTTTCTGTTGCGTTTCCTGTGTAAGCTCTGTCTCCTCCTTGTTAGAAGGCACACAGCCGACTAGCATTGCAGCAGCTACGATTGCTGGAATGAGTCGAAAAGACTTCATTATTTAGTGCTCCTTTACTAATAATCAATTTTGTCCGACGAAATCACTGGACGCCATGATGTAATCTAGCATTCCACATGCCTTTCATGAGGATATGTCGTCAGTGTTTTTTATTAGATGAGGTCAAGTTGTTCAATTAAGTTTTCTTCATTCCAAACTTCAATACCTAATTGCTCAGCCTTTGCCAGCTTAGAGCCTGCGTCCGCACCCGCGATAACAAGGTCTGTTTTTTTGCTGACACTGCCTGTGACAGTACCACCTAACTCTTCTATTTTCGCCTTTGCTTCGTTACGTGTCAATTGCTCAAGTTTACCAGTTAAAACAATTGTTTTCCCTGCAAAAGGACTTTCCCCAATAGCCACTTCTACTTTTTTACCTTTATAGGTCATATTTACGCCTGCCTCTGCAAGACGTCCAATAACCGCGCGTGCGTCTTCATTTGAGAAATATTCCACTAACGAAGACGCCATTTTATCACCAATCTCATAAATTGCCACTAGCTGATCCTCTGTTGCTGCCATTACCGCTTCCATTGAACCAAATTCCTCTGATACAATTTTTGCTGCTTTTTCACCAACATGTCGAATTCCAAGACCGATTAATAAACGCTCCATAGAATTCTCCTTCGAAGCTTGGATGGCATTCACTAAATTAGTTGCCGATTTTTCACCCATGCGTTCTAATTCAACAAGTTGCTCAACTGTTAGATGATATAAATCAGAAACATCATGGATTAAATCTGCACGTAATAATTGCTCAACTACTTTATCTCCAAGGCCATCAATGTTCATGGCATTTCGAGAAACAAAATATTTTATGCTTTCCGCAATTTGAGCAAAGCAAGCAGGATTTACACAGCGTAATGCTACTTCACCTTCAATACGAATCAATTCACTATCACAAACAGGGCAATTTTTTGGCATCATAAATGGAACGGAGTCCTCTGGTCGTTGTTCGATTAGCACCCCTACCACCTGTGGGATAATATCACCTGCTTTTCGAATGATGACTGTATCCCCTAAACGAATATCTTTATCTCTAATTAAATCTTCATTGTGTAGGGAAGCACGTTGCACCGTTGTCCCTGCTACTTGTACTGGTGTTAAAATAGCCGTTGGCGTAACTACACCTGTACGTCCCACTGTTAAGTCAATATCAAGCAATGTTGTAACAACTTCTTCTGCGGGAAATTTGTATGCAATCGCCCAACGTGGACTCTTTGCTGTATAACCTAGCTCATCTTGCTGAGCATAACGGTCCACTTTAATAACAATGCCGTCAATCTCGTAAGCTAATTTTGGACGGTTTTCTGTCCAATGTTCTATAAAGGACATTACTTCTTCAATAGTAGAGCATCGTTGGCGCTCTTTATTTGAAGGGAAGCCCAAGCCTTCCAAATAATCAAGCATCTCCGCATGACCATCGATACCATATACTTCTCCGTCTCCGCCAATGGCATAGATAAAAGTTGATAGTTGGCGACTTGCCGCAATTTTAGGGTCTAACTGGCGTAATGAGCCAGCTGCAGCATTACGAGGATTGGCAAACAATTCCTCACCATTGTCAGCACGTTGGGCATTTAATTTTTCAAAAGACTTTTTAGGCATATATGCTTCACCACGAACTTCAATCGTAACTGGTTCCTTTAAACGAAGGGGAATCGCACGGATTGTCTTTAAATTGGCTGTAATATCTTCCCCAACTACACCATCTCCTCGTGTAGCACCTTGTATAAACACACCATTTTCGTACTTAAGTGAAATAGCTAGACCATCTATTTTCAACTCACATACATAAGAAAAATGGTCCCCAATCGCCTGACGAACTTTACGATCGAATTCTCGTAAATCTGCTTCGTTAAAAGCATTGGAAAGACTAAGCATTGGATAATCATGTGTTACTTTTTTAAAGCCCTCTACCACCGCTCCACCAACACGCTGCGTAGGAGAATCTGGGTAAATAAGTGACGGATTTGCTTCTTCTAATGCAATCAGCTCATGTAATAATTGATCGTAGACACTATCAGCTACGACAGGTTTATCTAACACATAATAGGCATGACCATATTCGTGCAATAATTTATTTAACTCTGCAATTCGCTGTTCGATTTCGTTCATTTACGTTCCTCCGCTATGCTTTTTCAATTGGGGCAAATTGCGCCAGTAATCGCTTAATACCAATTGGTTGTGGAAAAGCGATATCAAGTTCTGTACTATCACCTTCACCTTTTACACTAACAACCATACCCGTTCCCCATTTTTTATGAATAGCCTTATCTCCAGCCTTCCAGCCAAATTGATCTCCGCCAGTTGCTTGTAAACGTGCGGTAGCAGGCTGCGTTTGCTGAATTGCTCCTAGTGTACGTTTTTGATGATAGCCACCTGTCGTACGATTGCCAGTAGCAAACGGCATAGTTGATTTAGTACCTGCCTTCGAAATAGATTCAGTAATGTCTTCTGAAATTTCGCCTAAAAATCTTGAGGCATTATTAAAGCTTGAACGGCCAAAAATTGTTCGGCTCTGAGCACATGTTAAATAAAGGCGCTCCTCTGCACGTGTCACCCCAACATACATAAGTCGACGCTCTTCCTCCATTTCATCCTGATCATCTAGAGAGCGGGAATGAGGGAAGATGTTTTCCTCCATGCCAATGATAAAGACAATCGGGAACTCTAAACCTTTAGCAGCGTGCATAGTCATTAAAATAATATTGCCCTTAGAGGCATCCTCTTTATCGAGCGCATCAATATCAGCAATTAGGGCTAAGTCCGTTAAAAATGCTACTAAGCTTTTATCATCACTACGCTCTTCAAAAGCCTTCGTAACAGATAAGAACTCTTCAATATTTTCTAAACGGCTTTCTGCTTCAATCGTTTTTTCATTTTGTAGCATTGCACGATAGCCAGATTTATCAATGACTTGCTCTACAATTTCCGTGACAGACAAATATTCCTGCATGTCTGTAAAGCCTTTAATCATTGCATAAAATTGCTCTGCTGAGTTTGCTGCCTTCCCTGATAGACCCATAAATACAAGATCATTCATTGCATCAAAAATCGAACGATCCTGGTCAATCGCATAGCGTGCCATCTTCTCAAATGATGTAGCGCCAATACTACGCTTTGGTTCATTAATAATACGAGCTAACGATAAATCATCGTCATTATTGGCAATAAGACGCAAATAAGCTAGTAAATCTTTAATTTCTTTTCGATCATAGAACTTTGTCCCGCCAACAATTTGATAGGCCATATTAGACTTAACAAGTACTTCCTCCATTACACGGGATTGAGCATTTGTACGATAAAGAATAGCAAAATCATCAAATGAACGATTTTCTTTTTCAATTAACTGTTGAATGGTTTGTACAACAAATTGCGCTTCTTCCTGCTCGTTATAAGCTTTATATAAGGCAATTTTTTCACCTTCTGCGTTTTCAGTGCGCAGTTCTTTTGGGTAACGTGTTGTATTATTTTGAATGACGTCATTCGCTGCCTGTAGGATGCGTTTAGTTGAACGATAATTTTGCTCAAGCATAATCACTTTGGCATCAGGATAATCCTTTTCAAAAGAAAGAATATTGCCAATATCTGCACCACGCCAACGATAAATAGACTGATCAGAATCCCCTACAACACAAATATTTTTAAACTTTTTAGCAAGTAATTGAACAAGTAAATATTGTGATTTATTCGTATCTTGATATTCATCAACATGAATGTATTGGAATTTATTTTGATAGTATTCAAGTACTTCAGGTACACGATTAAACAACGTAATTGTCGTCATAATTAAATCATCAAAATCAAGAGATTGATTGCGTCGTAATCTTTTTTCATAGCCTTTATAAACACGTGCAACAGTTTGTTCATATGGATTTTTTTCGTTCATTTGACCAGCATAATCCTCTGCTGTTATACACTCGTTCTTCGCTGCACTAATGGCATTTAAAATGGCACGTGGCTCATAGCGCTTAGGATCAATATTCTCATCCTTCATCACATTTTTAATCACTGATAATTGATCGGTAGAATCTAAAATGGAGAAATTACGAGATATACCTAGCTGATCGATATTACGACGTAAAATTCTTACACACATTGAGTGGAACGTAGAGACCCACATACTATCGCCTGTGCCATTACCAAGAATGTTATCTATACGCTCGCGCATTTCACGTGCCGCTTTATTCGTAAACGTAATGGCTAATATTTTTGAAGGATATACTTCCTTTTCGATGACTAAGTAAGCAATACGATGTGTTAAAACTCGTGTTTTTCCTGACCCAGCACCCGCCATAATCAGCAATGGTCCCTCAGTTGTTTTGACCGCTCTTTCCTGTTCAGGATTCATGCCTGCTAGTAAATTTTTTGTTAACTGTTCCATTTCGCACCGCCTTACAAACATTTGTTCTAAAAATTATAACGTATTTTTCACAGCCTTAACAGTCGAAAGTGCAGCTTTTATATCTTCATAAATAATATTTCCAACTACTACTGTATCTGCAAACTGTGCCATTTCCTCTGCCTGCTTTGCAGATGTAATTCCTCCACCATAAAAGAGCTTCGTATGCTTTAGCTCATTTTTTACTGTGCTAACTACTTCTAGATTCCCATAAACTCCACTGTATTCTAAATAAAAGACTGGAAGCTTAAAGAAATTTTCTGCCATCCGTGCATAAGCTACGACATCATCAATGGTTAAATCAGTTTTTGCGCCTGTTACTTCTGCTACTTTACAATCTGGATTTAAAATGCAATATCCCTCGGCAACTAATTCATCCCACACCATAATATCTCCGTATTCTCTAATGGCTTCATGATGTAAATTTTTAATCCATTTTGGGTCATCACTATTTAATACAGTTGGGATAAAATAATAGTCATAGCCTGGTGTAACGGCATCAATGGTAGAAATCTCAAGAGCTATAGGGACTTCAAAGCGACGCACACGTACAAGTAAATCTAATACCCCATCTAATGTCACGTTGTCTGTTCCGCCAACCAAAATAACGTCTGTCCCAGATTCACAAATTTTTTCTAAGTCTTCATCTGAAATGTCCTTTGCTGGATCAAGCTTGAACACATGTCTCCATTCTAAATAATCCATTTATTTTACCACCTATCATTTTCTATCTATTCGTTTACAAGTATAGCTTATGATGAACGACAAAAAAATGAAAAAGACTGAGTAGAACTTCTACCCAGTCTCTTTTTCCTACTATTCTTTTGGTGCTTGGAATGGTTTTTCATCAGGATACAAACGACCTAGCATTTCATCATATGTATCATTTCCATAATCGAAGCAACGACGCACACGTGAAATAGTAGCTGTACTTGCCCCAGTTTCCTTTTTAATGGATTCGTAGGTTTTCTTTAAACGTAATAAATGTGCAACCTCAAAGCGTTGTGCCAACGATTGAATTTCACTAATCGTACATAAATCATCAAAAAACTTATAGCATTCCTCGATGTCTTTCAGCTCTAACACTGCTTTAAATAATTGATCTGTTTGATGCCCCCGAATTTTTTCGATTTGCATGCAATTTTCCTCCCTTTAAGGCTGCGTTTTCACCATTGCTTGTAACCCTGGTGAAGATGGTACGAAGTGAACCCAAGACTTTCCTGGTACAAGCTTTACAGGTTCTCCTGATTGCTCTACAGCGGTCGGTATTCCATTCACATTAGACCATTCAACTTCCCTCAAATAGCCATTTTGAAATACGTACGCATTTCCACCAGACGTTAAATCAATTTCTTGGCGACCGATATCATCAATTATTTGGTGATCCATTTCAAAAAACAGGACATTTGCTAATGATATTGTTTCGCCCGTTAACATATCTTTTGTGTCCACGCCAGCCGATTGTCGTTCATAGTGATTACTTTGATGATCATACACATACGAGTTGTGGAAATCTTCATTATTTCCGTAGTAAATGTCAACTTGACTTGTTTCAATGCCTATTTTACCACGTTCATTGGGTTCATAAAAACCCTGAAGTACTTTTTCACTGTAATTCATTGAAGCGTCTACCATTTTAGCACCTTTTACAATGTTTTCTGATGTAATATATGAATTGTGCGGAGCCACACGATCGCTAGAACGTTTAAAAAGTATGCCATCATAAGCCATCCCATTAATATTGTCTACTATACGATTATCAAGCATGGTTTTCGCTTCAGGGCTATAGCCATGTGCTACGTAAAAGGCATCATATCCCTTTGCCATATCGATAAAATAGGAGCGCGCACTACGCACAGGCCCAATATTTTCCGGTAGTTCACTTTGGTAGATTGCTAAAAAGCGTGTCACATTACCTTCCGCAAGCATTTCATAAATAATATCTGCAGCAGCTAAACCAGATTGTGGACGTGCTGCTGGATGATTATTGATTGTCACCATAATAGGCCGCTGTGTAATTTCCTTCTGCACAGCCTCCCCAGTAAGGGGTGCCACGAATTCTGGTTGTTGTACAGTTTCTTCAACTACTGTTTCTTCCTCCACTACATTTTCATCATCTTCTTTAACCTTTGGCGCTTCCTTCGAACATCCCCCGATTACGAAGGCACTAAAAGCCATAGCAATCAATATTTTCTTCGATTTGAACACAAGCATACCTCTCCTTTAAACAATTACACATAACTGCAATTGTTTTGAAACACTTTCACCAATTAGCGCATAACAGCAGGCAATAATAACTTATTCTTCATTACATCGAAAATTCCTTTTGGTGTGATGCGAATATATGGTAAATGAGTAGATTGTAAAAATAATAGCGTGTAAATGGCATCCCCTAGTTGATAGCCTCGATCGGCTAAAGCTTGCTTTAAAGCCTTTTCTTTCTCCATTAGTGTTAGTACATCCCCATCATATAAAAGACCGCCTATTGTTAGTGGTATATCTGCTACGACTTCCCCTTTTTCGACCAGAACAATACCGCCATTCATTGCCTTCATTTCTTCAAAGGCTTTGATCATATCGTCTTTATTTTTTCCGATTAATAAAATATCGCCTGTGTTTGAATAGGAGGATGCAAAGCCTTGGACATCGGTTGCGAACCCTTTAATCATTGTATTAACATGCCAGTTTCCTTCTCGATTTATTAGCATTAAATAACATTCATCATGATTGGCAAGCTGACCTTCTCTTGTAATCAATGAATTATAAGGTTTTGTAATGACATCATTAACAAGCGCAATTCCAAACGGCATAGAAAACTGGAAATCCTGTGAATCTAATGAAAAATCTAAATCAAATGCAGGAATAGCTGAATAATCTATTGTTGCAAGTTTATGCACACGTTCACCATCACGCTTTAGCCAAACACCTTTAGATAAGACACTTTCTGGAACAGGATGATATTCATCTTGTAAAATATTTATAGAAGCAAAACGTCCTGTCGCGATAAAACCATGTAAATTAGACATATTATAATAGCGTGCCACATTATAAGATGCCATTTGGTAGGCATCAATTGGAGATACCCCCGCATCTAAGGCAGCTTGTATGCATTTATCCATTACACCATCCTCATGGAATGAAGGTGGCGAGCCATCCGTTGTCATCATTAAATGATCAAAAATAGGAAGTTCTTTTTCTACTATTCCTTTTAGCAGATCGGGTAAATCTGGACGAATTGAAGAATGGCGTAATGTTACGGCATAGCCTTGCATAATGCGTCGCTCAACCTCTTCCACTGTCATCGCCTCATGGTCACCATCAGCACCAAGTAATTTCATGCGTGCTAACGTTCTTTCTGAAGCACCAGGAAAATGTCCTTCAATCTTTTTACCTAGACCCTTTGCCATTTGCATACGATAAAGCATTTGATCATCGCCATGTAGTAGCTTTGGCCAGCCCGTCAATTCTCCACCAAGCAGGACATCACTTCGCTCTAACCACTCTAATATCGAGGTATTAGAGAAAACTTCTTCCTCTTGTTCAAGCTCTGTTTGTGAATCAAAGCGAGTCCACCAATAAAAAGAAAACGGTAGCTTTTTCAAATTATCTAAAATTGAAAACGCTTTCTTATTTTCTAAATTTAAAACAAAGCTTAAATTATCCGAAATAAATGTCGTTGTTCCAAGCTGACCACAAAAATCTGCAAATGACTGTGGATGGTAAAGCTGGAATGGATGAACATGAGGTTCAATATAGCCAGGTACAATTGTTTTTCCTGTACAATCCACGACTTCTGTTCCTTCTAATAAAGGAGGCATTCTATCACCAGCATAGACAATGCGATCTCCTAAAATCCAAATGTTTCCCACTGTAAATTGTTTCAACATACTATGCAAATAACGTGCATTTTTCAGCACGATATCAGGTGCCTTTTTCCCATCGATTACTGCTAATTGCTGACGTAATGTTGTTATTTTCCATACTGGATCCATGCTATTCGCTCCTTCCTAAATTACGTAATTTTTCATTGTGTAAATCCAACTTGAAATCACATACTACTACTGCATAATCGCATATTTTCTTAAAAATTATGCTTTATGCAATCATCTTGTTTCAATCGTAACACAGCACTTTCATAAAGCAAAGTGCACCTCGCTAATTTTTTCCACAATGACTAAAGGAGGAAGTTTGATGATGCAGCAAGCAAATTTAAGCGAAAAAAATGCATTTTGTCGTTTTGCCATGGGTACAGGTTTGACAGCATTTGGTATCGCGAAAGTTTCAAGAAATCCTAATTGTACAAAAGGTCGATTGATGATTGCATTAGGTGCCATGAAAATGGCAGAGGGATTGTTTAAATATTGTCCAACAAAGTCAATCTTAAACTCCAATATGCAAAATGCCATGAACACCTCTATGCAAAGTATGTTCAGCGGGCAAAATTCTATGTCTTCTGAACAAATCGATAAGCTCATGAAGGATTTTTCTTCTGCTATTTCTGGTAATTCTTCAGGTTCTCAAGCTACTACTTCAAAGCAATCTGATACCAGCACTTCAACTCAAAATTCCTCAACAAGTAGCAATAACGCTCAAAATCCTTCTTAGTCAAAGGAGCCGTCCCAATCTATTATTGAGACGGCTCTTACCTCTTACGTTTTGAATCAACAAGAGGTTTCAAAAGTTGATTAAAAATTACTTTAAATTTTAGTAAAAATACGTTTACTTAAATGTACGCCAGCCAATATCTTTACGGTAGAAAAAGTGATCCCACTTTTCTGTGGCTATGCCTGCATATACTTTTTCCTGTGCTTCCTGTAATGTAGACGCTTTTGCACCGATAAGTAATACACGTCCACCATTACCAACAAATCGGCCGTCCACTAGTTTTGTACCAGCATGGTATACTGCATGTGTTGTAGAAAGTGCCTCTAAATTTGGTAACGCTTTACCTTTTTCAACATCACCAGGGTATCCTTCTGCCGCAATGACAACACCTAACATTGCTTCTTCAGACCATTGCAGATCAAATGGCTGTTCATCCATTAATGCCATCATAAATGCCCCAAAATCTGAAACCATGCGCGGTAAGACTACTTGTGTTTCTGGATCACCGAAACGTGCATTAAATTCTATTACCTGAGGGCCATTTTTCGTTAAAATCAACCCTGCATATAAGATACCTGTAAAGGAAGCGCCATCAGCCTCCATTCCTTTAACAGTAGGCTCTACAATCGTTTGAAATGCAATATCAACTACCTCTTGTGAAATTTGTGGTACTGGTGAATAAGCACCCATTCCTCCAGTGTTTGGTCCTTTATCCCCGTCATAAGCACGTTTATGATCCTGTGCAATAACCATTGGATAAATTTGTCCTTTATGCACAAAGGACATAAAGGAGAATTCTTCCCCATCTAAAAACTCTTCAATGACAACACGTGAAGAAGATTCACCGAATCGTTGGTTCCCAATCATATCCTGCACGGCAGCAATAGCTTCTTTCTCTGTCATCGCTACAACAACGCCCTTACCAGCAGCTAAACCATCTGCTTTTATTACGATAGGCGCTCCTTGTTCTTTAATATAAGCTATTGCCTTTTCTGCTTCAGTAAACGTTTCATAGGCTGCAGTAGGGATGTTGTATTTGTTCATAATTTCTTTCGCATAGGATTTACTACTTTCTATTTGAGCCGCAACTTTTGTAGGGCCAAAAATACGTAAGTCACGAGCTGTAAAGAAATCAACAATCCCCTCAGCAAGCGGCTGTTCAGGACCAACAAATGTTAAAGCAATATCATTTTCCTTAGCAAATTGAGCGAGACCTGCAAAGTCCATTGAATCAATAGACACCACTTCTACCTCGCCTCGCATGCCATCATTGCCTGGCGCGACAAATACTTTGTTAACGGATGGAGATATACTAAATTGCTTAGCAATTGCATGCTCACGACCGCCACTTCCTATTACTAATACATTCATTTTAGAGAATCCTCCTCTTTGTGAGTAAGACCGAGATGAACCAACATCTCGGTCTGTTTTGCTTTCTATATGTTTAGTCAATTAGTGTTTAAAATGGCGTACACCTGTAAATACCATTGCAATACCATATTCATTTGCTTTATCAATAGAATCTTGATCCTTGATTGAGCCACCTGGTTGAATAATCGCTGTAATTCCAGCAGCAGCAGCAGCTTCAACAGTATCACTCATTGGGAAAAATGCATCTGATGCTAGTGCTGCACCTTTTGCTTTTTCTCCTGCTTGCTCAAATGCAATTTTAGCTGCCCCAACGCGGTTCATTTGGCCTGCACCTACACCAAGTGTCATATGAGAATCTGTGACAACAATCGCATTTGATTTAACATGCTTTACAACCGACCAACCAAGTTGTAGTGCATCCCATTCTTGTTCTGTTGGCTCACGATCTGTCACTACCTTAATATCTGCATTGCCAAAGCCATAGCGATCTGGCTCTTGTACAAGCAGGCCGCCTTCAACTGATACTACATTGAATTGATCTTGTTTTGCTTGTTCGAAAGGAATAGTTAATAAGCGAATATTTTTCTTTTTGGTTAAAATGTCTAATGCTTCTTGTGAGAAAGCTGGTGCGATAATAATTTCAAGGAAAATATGACTTAGTTTCTCAGCCGTTGCTGCATCCACTTCCATATTTAATGCGATAATACCACCAAAAATAGATGTTGGATCTGCTTCATAAGCTTTATCAAATGCTGCCTCTAATGTGTTACCTGTTCCAACACCACATGGATTCATATGCTTCACTGCTACTGCAGCTGGCTTTTCAAATTCTTTTACAATTTGTAATGCTGCATTTCCATCTTGAATGTTGTTGTAGGATAGCTCTTTACCATGTAATTGTGTTGCATAGGCTAATGAGAAATCAGAGCCAAGGCGTTTTTGGTAGAATGCAGCTTTTTGGTGCGGGTTTTCACCATAGCGTAAGTTTTGCTTCAATTCATATGTCATCGTTAAGCTCTCTGGGAACTCTTCCTCTGTCAGGTAGTTTGAGATATAAGAATCATAAGCGGCTGTGTGACGGAAAACTTTTGCAGCTAGTTTTCGACGTGTTTCAATTGTCGTTGCACCATTAGCTTTTAGTTCTTCTAATACGGTTGCATAGTCATTGCTGTCCACGATTACTGTTACATATTGATGGTTTTTTGCAGCAGAACGTAACATTGTTGGACCACCGATATCAATGTTTTCAATTGCATCATCCCATGTTACATTAGGCTTTGAAATTGTTTCAACAAATGGATATAGATTAACACATACAATCTCAATTGGCTCAATTCCATGCTCATTCATTTGTGCTTGATGAGATGCATCGTCAAACTTCCCTAATAGACCACCGTGAATCATTGGATTTAATGTTTTAACACGGCCATCTAAAATTTCTGGGAATTTCGTTACTTCATCTACTGCTGTTACAGCTACTGCATTGTCCTGTAGCATTTTTTTTGTACCGCCAGTTGATAAAATTTCATAACCTAATGCTACTAATTCCTTTGCAAATTCTAAAATACCATCCTTATTGGAAACACTGATTAATGCACGTTTTGTCACAACAATATCCTCCTAATTTTTATCGCGCTTTTGCGCGAATAGACTTGCTTAATAGATTAATAGAGTTAGGTCTTATTTGCTGAGTAAGGCTCTCGACCTAACTCCTCTTTAGTTACTGTAATAATTGCTTTAAAGCTTTTGTATATAATAGATGCTCTTGCTCGTGAATGGCCGCTTCTGTTGCCTCCTGATTTCCTTCTATAACAGGTACTGCAGCCTGAGCGATAATCGGGCCAGTATCCATCCCTTCATCTACAAAATGGACCGTTACACCTGTGATTTTCACACCATGATTCATTGCCTGTCCGATGGCGTCCTTTCCAGGGAATGCTGGCAATAAAGAAGGATGAATATTAACTATTCGTTGTGGAAATGCGGCTAATAATACGTCACTAATTAAACGCATATATCCTGCAAGTACAATCCATTTAACATTGCATTCTTGTAAAGCATCAATAATAGCATTCTCGTAAGCAGCCTTCGATGAAAATTCCTTTGGGTTTAAAGCTAACACGGGAATCCCAAAGTTTTCAGCACGTGTCACTACAAAAGCACCGGGCTTATCTGTCACCACAAGTTCAACCTTTGCATGCAGTTCCCCACGATCAATAGCTTCTTGAATAGCTTGAAAATTACTACCGCTGCCTGAAGCAAACACGGCTATTTTTGTTGGTGCAGTCATTACACTAGACTCCCATCATGTGAGCCATTAAATACTACGCCTTCACCTTTAATAACACGGCCGATTGTATATGCTTTTTCGCCATTTGCTTCTACTGCTGTGATGACTTTATCAGCTTCATCTGCTGGTACAGCTATTACAAAACCAATACCCATATTAAACACATTATATAAATCTTTATCTTCTAACTGACCTTTATCTTTCAGGAATTCAAAGATACGTAATACAGGCCAAGAACCTAGGTCGATTTCAGTTGCTAATCCTTCAGGCATCATACGTGGTAGATTTTCATAGAATCCTCCACCCGTAACATGTGCACAGCCATGTACATCGGCTGCCTTTAAAGCAGCTAATACTGGCTTAGCATATAGCTTTGTTGGTACGAGAAGTGCCTCACCAATTGGTCCTAAATCTTCATAGCCTTCTACAACAGCATCAACCTTGTATTGATGATCTGCAAAGACAATTTTACGCACTAAAGAATAACCGTTTGAATGTACACCGCTTGATGCAATACCAATTAGGACATCACCTTCTACGATTTTTTCTCCTGTAATAATGTCAGATTTTTCGCATGCACCTACAGCAAAGCCAGCTAGATCATATTCATCCTCTTCATATAGACCAGGCATTTCAGCGGTTTCGCCACCTATTAATGCCGCACCAGATTGCACACAGCCATCTGCAACACCTTTAACAATCTGTTCGATTTTTGCAGGCTCAGCTTTTCCAAGAGCTACGTAATCTAAAAAGTACAAGGGCTCTGCTCCCTGGGCAACTATATCATTAACACACATGGCTACACAGTCAACGCCAATTGTATCGTGCTTATCTACCATAAATGCTAGCTTTAGCTTTGTTCCAACACCATCTGTCCCTGAAATAAGAACAGGTTCTTTAAGTTGAAGTTCTGACAAGTCAAACATGCCACCAAAGCCACCGAACGTTCCCATAACACCAAGACGGTTTGTACGTTCAACATGAGACTTCATTCGTTTAACGGCTTCATAGCCCGCTTCTATATTTACACCTGCTTGTTCATATGCCTTTGACACGCAGAGTTCCTCCTTATCATCCGAATCGCCTAATTATTATTCTAGAATCACTGTACAACCTTCTAGAGGTCACTAATTCGTTGCGATATTTTTCTTAACGTAACAGTTCTTTTTCATGTGGTAAGATGGTATCCGGGAAAATCTCGGTTGGATATTTGCCTGTAAAACATGCTAAGCATAGTCCACGGTTGTCATCTTCATAGGGACGAGCGATGGTCTCTACCATTCCTTCAACAGAAAGGAACGTCAAAGAATCTGCACCGATCGCTTCACGAATTTCATCTACATTATGACTAGAGGCAATCAGTTCCTCATGTGTGGAAGTATCAATGCCATAATAACAAGGGTTTGTCATCGGCGGAGATGAGATCACAACATGGACCTCTGCTGCACCAGCATCTTTTAACATTTTGACAATACGACGTGATGTTGTGCCGCGAACAATGGAGTCGTCCACCATAACTACACGTTTACCCTTTACGACTTGAACAACTGGTGAAAGCTTCATTTTTACGCCACGTTCACGTAATTCTTGTGTTGGTTGAATAAACGTACGACCAACATAGCGATTTTTAATAAGACCTAGTTCATAAGGGATACCACTTTCCTCTGCAAAGCCGATTGCTGCTGAAATACTTGAATCAGGTACACCTGTTACAACATCAGCCTCAATATGCGCACATTCACGAGCAAGCTGTTTCCCCATACGTTTACGTGCCATGTGAACGTTAATACCGTCAATATCAGAGTCAGGACGTGCTAAATAGACATACTCCATTGCACACATAGAACGCTTTTCCATATCAGCAAAACGATCTGATTTGACACCCTCATCGTTAATAATGATTAGTTCTCCTGGTTCCACAGAACGAACGAATTCTGCACCAATTAAATCAAATGCACAAGTTTCAGAAGCTACCACCCAGCCATCTCCTAGCTTTCCTAGAGATAATGGACGTAAACCATGTGGATCACGTGCAACAAGCATTTCATCCTTTGTCATAATTAAGAAAGAATACGCTCCCTTTAATAAAGAAAGGGCATTTTTCACTTTCGCACGGAAAGGTGAATGTGAGCTTTTCTTAATAAGATGCGCCAGCACTTCTGTATCAGAGCTTGAATGAAAAATACTACCTTGTCGCTCTAAATACTGTTTTAAATGTGTCGCATTGACCAAGTTACCGTTATGGGCAATTGAAAGGCTACCAGTTGAGGAATGGAATAATAATGGCTGGACATTTTCAATACCGCCACCACCAGCAGTCGTGTAACGAACATGAGCAATAGCTGCTTTGCCGTCCACTGCTTTTAATTTTTCTTCGTTGAAAACATCATTAACTAGTCCTTCGCCTTTCACCGCGCGAAGATGCTGACCGTCTGAAACGACAATTCCAGCACCTTCTTGTCCACGGTGTTGAAGAGCATGGAGCCCGTAATAGCTAAGGTGTGCTGGATTTGGGTTACCCCAAATACCAAACACCCCACATTCTTCGTTTAAGCCTCTGAGTTCAGCAAGCATGGGATTGCTCCTTTCCAATTAGAACGGAATTCCTCCACTGTACCTTCTACAAGCACACCTTTGTCCCCGTTGATTTTAACTAGTGCATCGTTTGTTACGACACCAATTTTTTGAGCGTCTTTCATAATTTCTACAAATGCAGCTGTATTTTCTTCTTTAACTGTTACAACAAAACGAGATTGACTCTCGCTGAATAATGCAGTGGTTGCAGAGCCTGATAATGTTACATCAACACCAAGACCGTTTGCACCGAATGTTGTTTCAGCAATAGCCACCGCTAGGCCACCTTCAGCTACGTCATGAGCTGATTGTACAAGACCAGCTTTAATAGCCTTTAATAAAGCTTGCTGACGTGCTGCTTCTACATCTAAATCGATGGCAGGTGCTTTCCCTGAAATAACCCCATTATTTAATAGTTTTTGAAGCTCTGACCCACCAAACTCGGTTTTAGTCTCACCAATCACAAATACGATATCTCCTGCAGATTTTACTTCTTGTGTAGTGACATGAGCTAAATCTTCAATAAGACCAACCATACCAATTGTTGGCGTTGGATAAACCGCTTCGCCTGAACGTTCATTGTAAAGTGAGACGTTACCACCAATAACTGGGGAATTTAATGCCGTACATGCAGCTGAAATACCATCAGCAGATTTTTCAATTTGCCAGAAGATTTCTGGTTTCTCTGGATTACCAAAGTTCAAGCAGTCTGTAATGGCAAGTGGCGTACCACCAGTTGCCACGATATTACGAGCTGCTTCAGCTACAGCAATAGCACCGCCCACTTCTGGATCTAGGTAAATATAACGAGAGTTACAGTCTGTTGTCATTGCTAAACCTTTATTTGTACCACGTACACGAATAACGGCAGCATCAGATCCCGGTTTAACAACTGTGGATGTACGCACTTGATAATCATATTGATCATATACCCACTCTTTAGAGGCAATTGTTGGTGCTCTTAATAATGCATTTAATGTCTCTTTGTAATCTGTCACAACAGGCTCTGTATTTTCAATTGCTTGGAACTCTGCATAGTATGCAGGCTCTGCAGATGGCTTATGATAAACGGGTGCATCTTCTGCAAGTGCATCAGCAGGTACTTCAGCTACAACTTCTCCGTTGTGTAATAAACGAAGCATTTTATCATCAGTCACTCGACCGATTGCAACAGCATCTAAATCATATTTATCAAAAATCGCTTTAATTTCATCTTCGCGACCTTTTTTCACAACTAGTAGCATACGTTCTTGAGACTCAGATAACATCATTTCATAAGCTGTCATACCTGTCTCACGTTGAGGGACTAAGTCTAAGTTCATTTCTACACCAGAACCAGCCTTTGATGCCATTTCTGCTGAAGAAGAAGTAAGACCAGCAGCACCCATATCTTGAATACCAACTAAAGCATCGGATTTGACAACCTCTAAACAAGCTTCAAGTAAAAGCTTCTCCATAAATGGATCTCCCACTTGTACTGCTGGACGTTGGTTTTCTGATTCCTCAGTTAATTCTTCGGAGGCAAATGTTGCACCATGAATTCCGTCACGACCTGTTTTCGCACCAACGTACATAACTGTATTACCTACGCCAGCTGCAATACCACGTTGAATATCCTTATGGTCGATTAAACCGACACACATCGCATTTACTAGTGGATTTCCTTCATAACACGGATCAAATTGAATTTCACCGCCTACTGTTGGAATTCCAATACAGTTACCATACCCAGCAATACCAGCAACGACTTCTTCAAAAAGATATTTACCACGCGCCGATTTTAATTCACCAAAGCGTAATGAATTTAACATGGCGATTGGACGTGCACCCATAGAGAAAACATCACGAATAATACCGCCTACACCAGTAGCAGCTCCTTGATAAGGTTCAATCGCAGATGGATGGTTATGAGATTCCATTTTAAATACTACTGCTTGTTCGTCACCAATATCGACAATCCCTGCGCCTTCACCTGGTCCTTGTAAAACTTGAGGACCTTTTGTAGGGAATTTACGTAATACTGGCTTTGAATTTTTGTAAGAGCAGTGCTCAGACCACATTACTGAGAAAAGACCTGTCTCTGTCCAGTTAGGTAGACGTCCTAAAATACCTTCTACCATTGCAAATTCTTCGTCTGACATCCCCATACCAGCGTATAGCTTTTCATCTTTAATTTGCTGTGCTGTTGGCTCAAACTTAGTTGTTGACATGATTTTCCCTCCACTGCTTCACAATTGATTTAAATACTGCTAGACCGTCAGCTCCGCCCACCAGTGCATCAACAGCACGCTCTGGGTGTGGCATCATCCCTAATACATTGCCGCGTTCATTTATAATCCCTGCGATATCTTCTAAAGAACCGTTTGGATTATCACCTGAGTATGTGAATACAATTTGATTATTATCTTTTAGTGATTGTAATGTTTCCTCATCACAGTAGTAATTTCCTTCACCATGTGCGATTGGAATATTAATGATTTGACCTTGCTCATATTGATTTGTAAATAATGTATTGTTGTTTTCAACTTTTAGCTGTACTGTGCGGCACATAAATTTTAAATTTTTATTGCGCAGTAAAGCTCCTGGCAATAAACCAGCTTCTGTTAGGATTTGGAAGCCATTACATACACCTAGAACTGGTTTACCAGCATCAGCTGCTTTTTTAACCTCTGCCATAATGTTAGATTGATTAGCCATTGCACCACAACGAAGATAATCTCCGTAAGAGAAGCCTCCAGGTACTAAAACGCCATCAAACCCACTTAGATCTGTTGCTGTATGCCATACATATTCTACTTCTTCACCTAGCTCGTCTTTAATGGCATGATACATATCGATGTCACAGTTTGACCCAGGGAATACGAGTACTGCGAATTTCATGATTAGTTAGCCTCCTCGACTTCGTAACGGTAGTCTTCAATTACAACGTTCGTTAAAACCTTTTCACACATTTCTTTTACTAGAGTATCAATGTCACGTTCTGTATCTTTAATTGTTAGTTCAAGATATTTACCGATACGTAAATCCGCTACTTCACCGTAGCCCATTTTAGCTAAAGAACCTTGTACTGCAGAGCCTTGTGGGTCAAGAATGCTCTCACGTAATGTTACATAGATTTTTACTTTTTTCATTGTTATTTGCCTCCGAGTCTAGAAAGTATAATAGTATAAACTTCAGTTAAATTACCAAGGTCACGACGAAAAACATCTTTGTCTAACTTTTGCTTTGTTGTTGCATCCCAAAGTCTGCAAGTATCCGGTGAAATTTCATCAGCTAATAATACATTGCCATTCGTATCACGGCCAAATTCTAATTTGAAATCAATTAGTGTCACATTAACATCTGCAAAGATTGGCTGTAGAACTTTGTTAACCGCTAGTGCCCCATCATAAATAGCAGTTACTTCAGTAGAAGTCGCAAGGTCAAGAACATCTATATGCTCTGTTGTAATAAGGGGATCGCCTAACTCATCATCTTTATAATAAAATTCGACGATTGGTCTTTTTAAAGCTGTGCCTTCTTCCAGACCAAGACGTTTTGCTAAACTTCCAGCAGCTATATTACGAACAACCACTTCAATCGGAATAATTTCTACTTTTTTTACAAGTTGTTGCGTATCAGATAATTGTTTTACGAAATGTGACGCAATTCCGTTTGCTTGTAATTTTTCGAAAATTAATGAAGTAATGCGATTATTTAAAATGCCCTTGCCTTCTATTTCTTCTTTTTTTTCACCATTGAATGCTGTTGCACTATCCTTATACTCAACAAGAAGCACATTTTCTTCCTCAGTTGTGTACAATTTTTTTGCTTTACCTTCATACAAAAGTTGACCTTTAGTCATGTCGTTTTTCCCCCTGATATTATAGATACGCTTGTATTAATGTCCAGAATTGAATCGTGTCACCACGATCCAACTCTGAAACATTTACTAGTGGGCTCTAACATTTAGAAAGTTTAAATATTAGATAAGTCCTAATCGTTCAAAAATCATATCAACATGCTGTAAGTGGTAGTTGTAATCAAAACACTCATCCAGCTCTTCCTTAGTTAAATAAGATGTGATTTTTTCACTTGCATCGACTAATGTACGGAACTGAACTTGCTCGTCCCATGCCTGCATCGCTAAAGGCTGTACTGTATCATAGGCTTCTTCACGTACTAAGCCTTTATCTATCAATGCTAACAAGATGCGTTGAGAATAAATTAGACCAAATGTGCGATCCATATTACGTTTCATATTTTCAGGGAATACTGTTAAGTTTTTCACAATATTACCGAAGCGATTTAACATATAGTTAAGAGTAATTGTTGCATCCGGTAAAATAACGCGCTCTGCGGATGAATGAGAAATATCACGCTCATGCCATAAAGCAACATTCTCATACGCTGTCACCATGTATCCACGCATTAAACGAGACATACCAACCATGTTTTCAGAACCAATTGGATTACGTTTATGTGGCATTGCTGATGACCCTTTTTGTCCTTTTGCAAAAGCTTCTTCTACTTCGCGTGTTTCTGATTTCTGTAAGCCGCGAATTTCTGTTGCGAATTTTTCAATAGATGTAGCGATTAAAGCTAAGGCACTTAAATACTGTGCATGGCGATCACGCTGTAAAGTCTGTGTTGAAATCGGTGATGCTGTAAGTCCTAATTTATCGCATACATATTGTTCAACACGAGGATCGATGTTGGCATATGTTCCAACGGCTCCAGACATTTTCCCAGTTTCAATTACTTTAGCTGCTGCTTCAAAACGTTCAAGGTTACGCTTCATTTCCTCATACCATAAACCAAGTTTTAAACCGAAAGTTGTTGGTTCTGCATGAACACCATGTGTACGTCCCATCATAACTGTATATTTATGTTCTTTTGCCTTAGCAGCAATAATATCAATGAAATTCACAATGTCTTTGCGTAAAATATCATTTGCTTGTTTGATTAAATAAGATAATGCTGTGTCCACTACGTCTGTAGAAGTCAAACCATAATGTACCCACTTACGTTCTTCACCAAGTGTTTCAGAAACGGCACGTGTAAAGGCAACAACATCATGACGAGTTTCTTGTTCAATCTCTAAAATACGGTTCACATCAAATGAAGCATTTTCACGAATTTTAGCAACATCCTCTTTTGGGATATCCCCTATTTCAGCCCAAGCCTCACAAGCTAAAATTTCAACTTCTAGCCAAGCTTGGTATTTATTTTGTTCTGTCCAAATTGCGCCCATTTCGGGTCTTGTGTAACGTTCAATCATCGCGTATCTCCTTCTATTCTGACCAGATGCCAGAACTCTCGATTTGTTGTAGTGTTTCCTCTATGTCTTTTGTCATAATCGTTACATGGCCCATCTTACGGTTGACCTTAGCTTCAGCTTTCCCATAAAGATGGATGGACCATTCAGGATATTTAGCAATTGAGTTACTAAGTGGCACGACATGCTGCCCTAATACATTGACCATAATAGATGGTGCCCAAAGTTCTGGTTTTCGTAATGGCCAACCACAGACAGCTCGAATATGCTGATGGAATTGAGAAACATTACATGCCTCTATTGAATAGTGACCAGAATTATGAGGTCTCGGTGCTAATTCATTAATAACAATCCCACCATCTTCTAACACAAACATTTCTACCGCTAACGTTCCTACTAAATGTAAGTAATCTGCAATTTTTAAAGCTTCACGTTCTGCAGCTTGAGCTGTACTTTCTGATATGCGAGCAGGCACAATTGTTTCATGTAGAATATGATGAACATGAATGTTCTCTCCAACTGGCTGACAATACGATTCACCGTGGCCATTTCTTTGAACAATGACCGATACTTCCTTAACGAAAGGAACAAAGCCTTCTGCAATACATTGAGAATGCGTGAATAAATCTTTCGCTAAAGGTAGATCGTCAGTTGATTTTAAAAGCTGCTGCCCTTTGCCATCATAGCCACCTCTTGCTGTTTTGACTATACAAGGATACCCAATCGAATCAATATTGGCTACTAATTCTTCATAAGTTTTTGCAACAATATATGGAGCTACTGGACAACCAGCTTTCACAATAGCGTCTTTCTCTGTTACACGGTTTTGTGTAATGCGTACCAACTCCGCCCCTTGTGGAACGTAAGCCATTTGTGATAAACGCTTTAAGCCTTCATAATCAATATTTTCAAATTCATACGTGATGACATCACTTACTTCTGCAAGCTCTTCTAAAGCAGCTTCATCATCATATGGGGCTACAATACGAATATCAGCTACCTGTCCACACGGTGAGTCCATTGCAGGTTCAAGAACAGCAATTTTAAATCCAGACTCTTTAGCAGCAAGTGCCATCATCCGACCAAGTTGGCCACCACCTATAATACCTATCGTTTGTCCAGGATAAATAATCTTCGTCACACTAAGTCACCTGTGCTTTCTAATACTTGCTGCTTTGTTGCTTCACGTCTAGCATCTAATTTATTGGCAAGTTCTGAATCTGTTGTTGACAAAATTTGAGCTGCAAGTAATCCTGCATTTGTTGCTCCTGCTTTGCCAATAGCTACAGTTGCTACAGGTACACCACCAGGCATTTGAACAATGGATAATAATGAATCAAGTCCATTAAGTGCACGTGACTGAACTGGAACTCCAATTACAGGCAACGTTGTTTTAGCTGCCACCATTCCTGGTAAATGTGCAGCCCCACCTGCTCCAGCGATAATTACTTGTATTCCTCGCTCACGAGCAAGCTCTGCATATTCAAACATTAAATCAGGTGTACGATGTGCAGATACAACCTTTTTTTCGTACGGTACTTGTAATTCATCTAAAATATCACATGCATGTTTCATTGTTTCCCAGTCACTTGAACTACCCATAATGACACCGATTTTCGGATTCATAAATTGTCGCTCCTTTTAAACGATAGAAAAATGATCAGTTATTGTGCTAGCATCTATTTTTAATAGCACTGCAATTCTTATCTTATACAAAGAAAATCCCCAAATAAACTACTCTCTACTACTACACGTGAAAGCAGCTTACTTGAGGACTTATCAGAACAAGAATATACCTATGTACAAACTGCACATAGAGTTTCTCATCATATGCCAAAAGTGCTTTCCCGCATAGTCCAGCATTTACGGTGCCGGGTAGAGACACTAGAGCCAATCCTCTAGCATATATGTGGGATATATTTGTTTTTCCTTATCACATTTTAACAAGTGATCACCTTATCGTCAATGCAAAAATGCGAACATTTTTTATAAGTGCAAAAAAAACGTTCGGATTTTAGTCATAATCATTCCGTATCTTGCGCAGGAATAGCTTTAAATTGAATTTTTTGACGCAAATAGGTTGGTTCACCATTGACGATATGAAAAAGAGGCTCTTCTTTTCGTCCAATGGCCATATAACCGTCTTGTCGCATTCTTGCTAAACACTCTTCTATGGATTCATTTTCTTGTACTTCATACCAAATTTGTTTTTTTCCCAACTTCTTCTTCCTTTCCACTTCACGTTTTGCATCTTTACTACTTGTACTCCATTATACCTTTAGTTGCTTATAGAAGTATGCATGAACTTAATAATGATTTTTAGTGTCTATATCATATTCAAATCCTTAGTAGTCTCCTTATATAAAAAAGAAGAACCTAAATTTTATTAAGTTCTTCTTTAAGAATCGTTTCTTATTAAATTTGAAAATCTATCTCCTTCGGCAATGCTTACCTATTACTATTAAAAAGCTTTTATATAAATGCCTAAAAAAAGAAGTAGTATAAATGAATGAAGGACAACAAGAACCATACGATAATCACCTTTAATACCGAAAATGGCACTGATCATACCTATCCCTGCTAATATAAACGGCATAAACATATTTACGTCATAGAGAAGTTTTAAAAAGCTCCCATACCATTTCGTTGAATCATACCCAAACATAAAGATTGTTATTAATAAGCATAAGATTGAAATAGTAGAAAAAATGATACGTCTCATTTTAATTCCTCCATTATCAAATCCGATTGTGTACAGTTCAGTGAATTGTCAAAATGTATGGAAATAGCTTTATTTATTATAACATTTTATGAATAGTGCACATAACAAAAAAAGCCATGGAATATGTCCATGGCTTTTCATAAAT